>NZ_WGLM01000007.1 GCF_016125575.1 Limimaricola sp. | reverse complement strand
CAGCGCGGTGGTGCCTTGGCCGACGGAGGCCATCACGGCGATGCCGAGGCCGACGATGGCGGCGGTCAGCACGACCCAGTCAACGGTGACGGCGCCATCTTCGTCGGCGCGGAAGTTTTTGATGAAGTTCAGCATGTCAGTTTCTCCACAAGGGTTGCTCAATTAGGTCCTCGTCGGATCCGCCTGCACCTGCCTCACTGGCACAGTCTCCGTCTTGGATGCTGTGATATAGCCCGTGGAATGGGGCGGGATTTGGGCATCAATCGTACAATCTTGAAGCACGACAATATTTCGTTATCATTTATTTAACGCATTGAAATGTAATAGAAAGAATTTGCTTTTTTGGCGCGTTTCGATGCGCTGCGTTGCCTGTTTGCGCGCCCTGCCGCGCAAATGGCGGGGGCTGATCGGCACCGGCTATGCGCGGGCGCGGTTTTTTGCGATGCTGGTGTCAAGAAGAATATGACGAGGCAGAGCGCGTATGACGCGATGGTTGCAGGGCCTGGCATGCGGGGCAGTTCTGGGTTGTGCGCTTGTCGCGCCGGTCGGGCTTTGGGCGCAATCAGCGCCCGCAACGGATTTCACCTTTCACATGGTCAAGGTGCCGCCGCCGGGCAGCTCGCGGCGCATCACCGTGCAGATCGATCCGGCCGAACAGGCCGCGATGCTGGCAGCACGCCCTGCCACGCCGCCATCCGCGCCGGAAGAGCCTGCCACCCCCGATGCCGCAGCGCCCGCCCCGGTCGACGACTGGTTCTGGTCGCAGATCTCCCCGCGGCTTGCCGATAGCGGACCGGGACGGCTCGACCCCGCGCTGCGGGCATTGAGCGCGGCCCCCGCAGGACAGCAGGTGCCCCAGCCGCGCCTGCAGGACCTTCAGGCGATCGCAAGCGCCCACGGACGCGAGATTCTGGCCGCCACCGTGGGCACGCAGGTGTCGCCCGCGCTGGTGCTTGCGGTGATATCTGTCGAAAGCAGTGGTGAGACCGCAGCGGTCAGCAAGGCCGGCGCACAGGGTTTGATGCAGCTGATGCCCGACACAGCCACCCGCTTTGGCGTGGCCGACAGTCTGGCCGCAAGCGACAACATCAAGGGCGGTGTGGCCTATCTCGATTTCCTGATGACCCGTTTTGCGCGCGATCCCATCCTTGTTCTGGCCGGCTACAACGCGGGCGAGGGGGCGATCCGCGACAATTCCGGCGTTCCCGACTTTCCCCAGACGCGATCCTATGTTCCAAAAGTCCTCGCCGCATGGCAGGTGGCGCGAGGATTGTGCATGACACCACCGGAATTGATGACCGACGGCTGCGTCTTTGCCGTGAACGGAGGCTGACACCCTTGCCCGATACCCGACCGCTGGTGCTGGACGTCGACGGTACCTTTCTGCGCACTGACATGCTGATGGAGTGTTTCTGGGCGGGCCTTGGCCGTGCGCCGCTGGCCACGTTGCGGGCGGTCTTCGCGCACATGCGCGACCGCGCCGCGCTGAAGGCCGCCCTTGCCCGGATCGCACCCCTGCGGGTGGACCTGCTGCCGGTCAACGCGCAAGTGGCTGAGCTGGCCGAAGGCGCTCGCGGTGAGGGACGCGAGGTGATCCTCGCCTCGGCTTCGGACATCAGTCTGGTCGGCCCGCTGGCCGATCACGCCGGCATGGACGGGGTACTTGCCTCGGACGGGGTGACCAATCTGCGGGGTGAGGCGAAGGCAAGCGCACTGACAGACATTTTCGGCAAGGGAGAGTTCATTTACGCCGGCGACTCGCGCACCGACCTGCCGGTCTGGCAGGCCAGCGGCCATGCCATCGTCGTGGGCCATGCGGGCGGGGCCGCACGCAAGCTTGCGGGTGGACGCGTTGGCGTGACCGAACTGGCCCACGGCTGGCGCTGGGTTGACCTTGCGCGGGCGATGCGCCCCCACCAGTGGGTCAAGAACGCGCTGCTGATCCTGCCGATGCTGGCAGCACAGGATTTCGGCCTTGCGCCGCTGTTGCTGGTGCTGCTGGGCATCGTCGCCTTCTCGGCGGCGGCCTCGTGCATCTACATCGTCAACGATCTGCTTGATCTCGAGGCAGACCGGCTGCACCCGACCAAATGCCGCCGCCCCTTTGCCAGCGGCAAGGTGCCGATCGCGGCGGGCATGGTTGCCTGCGGTGTTCTGGGTCTGCTGGCGCTGGGCATCGGTGCCGCACTGGGATGGAAATTCCTTGGCGTCGTGGTGCTCTACATGATCCTCAGCCTGGCGTATTCGCTGCGGCTCAAGCGGCTGCGCTGGGTCGATATCGCCACACTTGCGGCGCTTTACACACTGCGCGTCGTTGCAGGGGCGGCAGCAAGCCAGGTTGATGCTTCGGTCTTCATGCTGGTCTTCATCTTCCCGGTCTTCCTGACACTGGGCTGCGTCAAGCGTCTGACCGAACTGACGCTGGCCAAGACTGACGAGCGGTTGCCGGGGCGCGGCTATGGCCGTCTGGACCGGGGCGACCTGTTGAACGTGGCAAGCCTGGGCATGGCCGGTGCGATGGTGATCTTCTTCATGTATTCCTTCAGCGATCAGGCTCGCGCGCTTTATCCCAACCAATGGCTGCTTTGGATGGCCGAGATTCCGATCGGCGCGTGGCTGTTCCGGATGATCCGTCTGGGCTATTTCGGTCAGCAGGATTATGACCCGATCGTTTTTGCCTTGCGCGACAAGCGCGGCATCGGGCTGCTTCTGATCACGCTGGCGCTGATGTTCTTTGCCGCGGGCCTCTGGCCGCGCTTTTTCGGCTAGCGCGCCGGATCGTCGTAGCGGTGGTGGTGCCCGGCGGGGTCGGTCACCTGCCAGCCCGCGCCATCACGCACCAGGTAGTCGGGGCCGATGGGCACCTTGCCGTGCCCGCCGGGGATGTCGAGGACATAGGTCGGCAGCGCCAGCCCCGACAGCCGCCCGCGCAACGCCGCCATGATCACCTGCCCCTCGGCCAGCGTCGTGCGGAAATGCCCCGTGCCGCGCGCTAGGTCGCAGTGGTGCAGGTAGTAGGGCTTGACCCGCAACGCGACGAGGCTGCGAAACAACTCTTCCAGCGTGGCCGGGTCATCGTTGATCCCGCGCAGCAGCACCGTTTGCGACAGCAGCGGGATGCCCGCCTCCGCCAGCCGTGCCAGCGCCGCGCGGGCGGCGGGCGTCAGTTCCTGCGCGTGGTTGATATGCACGACGAGGTAGGTCGCGGGGTGCGCGCGCAAGGCGGCGATCAGTGCAGGTGTGATGCGCTCTGGCGCCACGACGGGGCCGCGGCTGTGCAGCCGGGTGACGCTGACATGCGCGATCCCGGCCAAGCGTCCCAGCAGCGCGCCCAGCCGCCGCGCTGACAGCGTCAGCGGGTCGCCTCCGGTCAGGATCACCTCGCGCACTGCGGGGGTCGCCGCGATGTAGTCCAGTGCGGCGGCAAGTTCGGGCGCGGGCAGGGGCCCCGCCGCGCCGACGGTTTCGCGCCGGAAGCAGAAGCGGCAATAGACATCGCAGGTCTGCGTGACATGCAGGATTACCCGGTCGGGGTAGCGGTGGGTCAGGCCCGGGGCAGGGCTGTGCGCGCGGTCGCCGATGGGATCGGTGCGCTCTTCGGGCCGAATTGTCAGTTCGGCAGCGTCCGGCACGAATTGTCGCCCGACCGGGTCGTCCGGCGTTTCCATTGCCTCCTGCATGGCGGGCGAGATGCGGATGCGGAACGTCTCGGCGACACGCGCCAAGACCGGCTCTGCTGCCGGGTCGGCAAGGCCCGCGCGGGTCAAATCGGAGAGCGTTGTCAGGGCAGGGCGGGTCATCGGCGGACCCCTATCGTGCCGGGCCGGCCTATGACAAGGCGTCCCTCAGAACGTCATCTTCTTGAAGATCGGTTCCGGGATCGCGCGAACCACTGCCATCACCAGCCGCCAGATGCCGGCCGTGTAGATCACGTTGCGGCGCTTGGCGAGTCCGCGGGCAATGTCGCGCGCCACCACCTCGGGCGTTGTCGAAAGGGGCTGTTTCGGCCCGCCCCAGGTCATCGCGGTGTCGACCGGGCCGGGCTTGACCGTCATCACATGCACGCCCGACCGGCCCAGCCGGTTGCGCAGGCCCGAAAGATAGGTGGCAAAGCCCGCCTTGGAGGCGCCGTAAACATAATTGCCCAGCCTCCCCCGGTCGCCCGCGACGGAACCCACGCCAACCACGCGGCCGGCGCCGCGAGTTTCCATCATCGGTGCGATGGCTGTGAGGAACTGGGCGGGGCCGGTAAAGCTGTCGGTCACCACGCCCGCGATCATCGCGGGATCGGCGTCGATGGCGGCCTGCTCAGGCATCGAGCCCACGAAGACCGCGACCGAAACGGCGCCGCTCAGCGACGCGGCCCGGTCGAGGATGGGGGCGAAGGTGTCGGGCTGGCGGGCGTCGAAGGCCATTGCCTCGGCCATCGGCGCGCCGCGCAGCCGGGCATCGGCGGCGGTGGCGGCGATGTCGTCCATGTCGCGACCGCAAAGGAGAAAGCCCGAACCGTTCGCGGCCTCTTGCCGGATGAAGGCCCGCGCGATCGACGAGGTCGCGCCCAGGATGATCCAGGTCTCTGTCATGCCGGGTCCCTCAGGCGCAGACGGCGGACGATGTCAGTCTCCAGCGCGCGGTCGGGATCGGCGGCGCTTACGGCGGCCTGCCAGTCAGCAAGTTCGGGATACATCGCGCGGACCTGCGCGGCCCCGGCCAGCGAATCCTTAGCGAAGTAAATCCGCCCCTCTGCCGCGATGGCGAGATCCTCGAGCGCGGCAATCAGGCTGCGCGCGGCGGCGCGGTTGGGAAAGTCGACGGCCAGCGTGTAGCCCTCCATCGGGAAGGACAGCATCCCGGCGCGCCCCGGTCCCATGCGTTTGAGCACCGCCAGCGGCGAGGCCAGGCCCGACTGTGCGATGGCGCGCAGCATGTCGCGCAGCGCGTCTTTCTGCGCGGGGGGCACGACGCACTGGAACTGGTGAAAGCCGCGCTTGCCGTAAAGCCGGTTCCAGTCATGGATCCGGTCGAGCGGAAAGAAGAAATCGGCCTGCGCGCGGGTGACGGTGCGCCCCTGCGCCGGAACGCGGGCATAGTAGGCAGCATTAAAGACCCGCACCACAGGCGAGGACAGCGCAAAGCCCGGCGCATCCAGTGGCACCTTGCGCGACCGGCCCGCCGGCGGCAGCGACGCGTCCGAAATCTCGCCCTCCTCAAGGATGCCGCGGCCAAGCCGGGCGCCGGTTGCGGTCGCGTCGATCCAGCCCACGGTGTAGCTCGCGTCGCTGGAATCGAGGAGCGCGATATGCTCGTCCCAGCCCTCGACGCGCTGTTCGCGCACGCGCATCGTGCGGCCCTTGGCCGGGATCAGCCGCAGCGTGGCCGCTGTAATGATGCCTGTCTGCCCCAGCCCGCCGATGGTGGCGCGCCAAAGCGGATCGTCGGGGCCGATCGGCCGCGCCTCGCCCCCGACGATCAACTCGATCTCGGCCAGATGCATGCCGAAGCTGCCGGCGCCGTGGTGATTCTTGCCGTGCACATCCATCGCGATGCAGCCGCCCACGGTGGCAAAGCCGGTGCCAGGCATCACCGCGGGTAGCCAGCCGCGCGGCGCCAGCAGCTGGGCCAGTTCACCGATGCGCGCCCCGGCCTCGACACGCAGAAGACCCGTCGCGGCCTCCAGTTCCAGCACGCGGTCGAGCCGCGTCATGTCGATGACCTTGCCGCCGCCGTTCAGGGCCGCGTCGCCGTAAGAGCGGCGATTGCCAATCGCGGGGGCCGCGGCGCCGGCCAGCGCCGAGCGCCGTTCGGGCCGGGCGACCGCGGCGGTGCTTTTCAGCGCACGGCCCCAGCCGGCAAGCTCCATCTCCTTCCAGCGCATCATGCCCTCCGGGCGCGCCGGAACGGCGCGTGGCAGGGCAGGGGAAGGAGGGGAATCGGGTGCGTCATCGGTGCGCCGATAGCGACAGAATGGGGCAAGATCATGACGTTGTTGCCAAGCGCGAAACAATCGGTCCGGTGCGCCCCGCCGAGGCGGCAGGTGCCTCCGGCGGGAGTATTTCGGGCAAGATGAAACCGCGGCCCGTTCAGACGACCGTCGCTTCGGTGGCCGCGACGATATCCTCGTAGGTGACGCCGGGGGCAAGCTCCACCACCTGCAGCCCCTTGTGCGCCACGTCGAGCACGCCGAGGTTGGTGATGATGCGGTCCACAACACCCTTGCCGGTCAGCGGCAGGGTGCAGGCCTTGAGCACCTTCGATTCACCGTGTTTGGACGTGTGGTCCATCACCACGACGACCCGACCCACGCCCGCGACAAGATCCATCGCGCCGCCCATGCCCTTCACCAGCTTGCCGGGGATCATCCAATTGGCCAGATCACCGGTTTCGCTAACTTCCATCGCGCCGAGGATCGCCATCGCGATCTTGCCGCCGCGGATCATACCAAAGCTGGTCGCGCTGTCGAAATAGGCGGTCTTGGGCAGCTCTGTGATGGTCTGCTTTCCGGCATTGATCAGGTCGGCATCCTCTTCGCCCTCGAACGGGAATGGGCCCATGCCCAACATCCCGTTCTCGGATTGCAACGTCACTTCGACGCCTTCGGGAATGTAATTGCTGACAAGCGTCGGGATGCCAATGCCGAGGTTGACATATGTGCCGTCCTGCAGCTCCTGCGCGGCGCGGGCGGCCATCTGGTCGCGCGTCCAGCCCTTGATCGGATCCGCCATCACGCCTCCTCCTTCTTGCGCGTCGTGCGCTGTTCGATCCGTTTTTCGTGCTCGCCCTGCACGAGGCGATGCACGTAGATGCCGGGCAGGTGGATATGGTCGGGGTCGAGGCTGCCGACGGGAACGATTTCTTCCACCTCGGCCACGCAGACCTTGCCGCACATCGCCGCGGGCGGGTTGAAGTTACGGGCGGTCTTGCGGAATACGAGGTTGCCGGTCGCGTCGGCCTTCCACGCCTTTACGATGGCGAGATCAGCGAAGATCCCGTGTTCGAGGATGTAGGTCTGGCCGTTGAAATCCTTGTGTTCCTTGCCCTCGGCAATCACCGTCCCCACGCCCGTCTTGGTGTAGAAGCCCGGGATGCCTGCGCCGCCCGCGCGCATCCGCTCGGCCAGCGTGCCTTGCGGGTTGAATTCCAGTTCCAGCTCGCCCGAGAGGTATTGCCGCATGAACTCGGCATTCTCGCCAACGTAGGACGAGATCATCTTCTTCACCTGCCGGGTTTGCAGCAGAATCCCGATGCCGAAATCATCGACGCCCGCATTGTTGGAGGCGAAGGTCAGATTCTTCGTGCCGGCATCGCGGATCGCTTCAAGCAGCAGTTCGGGAATGCCGCAAAGGCCAAAGCCGCCGGCGGCGATCAGCATGCCATCATGCAGCAACCCGTCGAGTGCTGCGGCGGCGGAAGGATAGATCTTCTTCATCGGGACCTCTTGCGCGTTTGGCAAACTTGTGGCGCTGGCCCCGGGCAGAGTCAATGCTGCGGCGCGGCGCTCAGCCCTCGCCCTTTTTGGCCGCAGTCTTGCGGGCTGGTGTCTTTTTCGCAGTGGTCTTTTTCGCGGTGGTCTTCTTGGCGGCGGCCTTTGGCTTCGCCGCGGTTTTCCGGGCAGGTTTCTTGCCCTTTTTCGCGGCCTTCTCGTTGACCAATTCGACGGCCATGTCGAAGGTCACGTCCTTTGGGTCAGTGTCCTTGGGGATTGTCGCGAAGACCTTGTTCCACTTCACGTAAGGGCCATAGCGACCCTCCATGACCGCCAACGCGCCACCCTCGGGATGCTCGCCCAACTCCTTGAGCGGTGCAGCCGCCGCGCCGCGCCCACCGCGCCCGGCCTTCTTTTGCGCCAGCACTTCGACGGCGCGGTTCATGCCGATGGTGAAGACCTCGTCGACATCCTTGATGTTGGCATAGGTCGTGCCGTGCTTGACGTAGGGCCCGAAACGGCCGATTGCCGCCTCGATCATCACGCCGTCGTCGGGATGCGGCCCGACTTCACGCGGCAAGTTCAGAAGCATCAGCGCTTTTTCAAGGTCGATACTGTCCGGCTCCCAGCCTTTGGGCAGGCTGGCGCGCGGCGGCTTGGGCACATCCTCGGTTGCCTCGCCGCGCTGGACGTAGGGCCCGAAGCGGCCGTCACGCAGCGTGATCGCGTCGCCCTCGTCATGGCCCAGAAGGCGGCCATCGGGCGGAATCGCTGTCTCTTCCATGCCCGGCGGGCCGAATGGACGGGTGTAGCGGCATTCGGGGTAATTCGAACAGCCGATGAATGCCCCGCCCGAACGCGCGGTGCGCATCGAGAGCTGCCCCTTGTGGCAGACCGGGCATAGCCGCGGGTCGCTGCCGTCTTCCTTCGGCGGGAAGAGGTGCGGCGCAAGGACTTCGTTGATCTTCTCCAGAACCTCGCCGATGCGCAGGTCGGCGGTTTCGTCCAGTGCCGCCTTGAAATCGCGCCAGAAGCGGCGAAGCACGGCCTTGTACTCGGCCTCGCCTGAACTGACCTCGTCGAGCTGGTTTTCCAGATCGGCGGTAAAGTCGTATTCGACGTAGCGACGGAAGTAGTTCGACAGGAAGGCGATCACCAGCCGGCCCTTGTCCTGCGGGATCAACCGGCCCTTGTCCTTGCTGACGTAATCGCGGTCCTGGATCGTCGTGACAATGCTGGCATAGGTCGAGGGGCGGCCGATCCCCAACTCTTCCATCCGCTTGACAAGCGTCGCCTCGGTATAGCGCGGCGGCGGCTGGGTGAAATGCTGTTCGGGCGTTACGTCCTTCTTGGCGGCTGCCTCGCCCTGCATGATCTGCGGCAGACGGCCCTCATCATCGTCGACGACCGAATCGTCACGACCTTCTTCGTAGATCGCGATGAACCCTTCGAAGAGCACGACCTGACCCGTGGCACGCAACATGACCTGCCCGTCCGCACTGCCCACGTCGATTGTCGTGCGTTCCAGTTGCGCGGCGGCCATCTGGCTGGCCAGCGTGCGCTTGTAGATCAGGTCATAAAGCTTGCGCTGATCGGCATCCGAGATGCGCAGCTTTTCGGCCGACAGCATCATGTCGGTAGGCCGGATGCATTCATGCGCTTCTTGCGCGTTCTTGGCCTTGTTCTTGTACATCCGCGGGCTGGACGGAAGGTATTTCTCGCCGAACTTTTCACGGATCGCGTCGCGCGCGGCCATTACCGCCTCGGGCGCCATGTCGATGCCGTCGGTCCGCATGTAGGTGATCAGGCCGGCCTCGTAGAGGCGTTGCGCGGCACTCATCGTGGCCTTTGCGCCCATGCCGAACTTGCGGCTGGCCTCCTGTTGCAGGGTCGAGGTCATGAAGGGCGGCGCGGGGTTGCGCGTGGCGGGCTTGGCCTCGACTGACTGCACGGTCAGGTCACGCGCCTTGATCGCCTGCACGGCAAGGTCCGCCTGCGTGGCGTTGGCAAGATCGAACTTGTCGAGTTTGCGGCCCGCGTAATGGGTCAGCCGTGCCTCGTATTCCTGCCCGCGCGGGGTGGTCAGGATCGCCTTGACGGTCCAGTATTCCTGCGCCCGGAACGCCTCGATCTCCATCTCGCGCTCGACGATCAGGCGCAGGCAGACGGACTGGACCCGACCCGCCGATTTCGCGCCGGGCAGCTTGCGCCAGAGGACAGGGCTAAGCTCGAAGCCGACGAGATAGTCCAGCGCGCGACGCGCCAGGTAGGCCTCGACCAGAGGTGCGTCGACTTGCCGGGGATGCAACATCGCCTCGGTCACGGCGGACTTGGTGATCGCGTTGAAGGTCACGCGGCTGACGGCGGTGTCCTTGCGGATCGCCTTGCGCGCGGTCAGCGCTTCTTGCAGGTGCCACGAGATGGCTTCGCCCTCGCGGTCGGGGTCGGTCGCGAGGATCAGCGCGTTGTCGTCTTTCAGCGCATCCGCGATGGCCTTGACGTGTTTGCGGCTGTCGGGCGAAATCTCCCACAGCATCGCGAAATCGTCGTCCGGATTAACCGATCCGTTCTTTGGTGGCAGGTCTCGGACATGGCCGAACGAGGCCAGCACCGTGTAGTCGGACCCGAGATATTTGTTGATTGTCTTGGCCTTGGCCGGGGATTCGACGACGACGACGGGCATGGGCTACCTGACTTTTCAACCGAACGGATTGGGCGCGGACCATGTGGGGGGGCGGTGCCGAATGTCAATGGCAAGGCTGGGGCAAGGCCGGACGCAGCTCCGTGAGCCTGCCGTCAGCGCCAGAGCGACCGCATGAAAAGCGCCAGCACCACCATGATCTCCAGCCGTCCCACGATCATGCAGATCGCCAGCACCAGAAGTGATGCGTCGGGCAAGCTCTGAAACGTGCTGGCCGGCCCGATGACATCGCCCAGCCCCGGGCCGACGTTGGCCAGCGCCGTCAGCGCGCCTGACACGGCCGTGACGAAATCGTTGCCCTGCGCGGCCAGTACCAGCGTGCTCATCGCCAGCACACCGGCGAAACTGGCGCTCATCACCAGCGAGGCGTTGAAGATGACCGGGTCGATCCGTTCGCGCCCGTAGCGCAAAGGGAAGACGCCGTGCGGATGGATCAGTTCTTTCAGCGAGACGTTCACCATCTTGGCCAGCACGATCAGCCGGTAGATCTTCAGCCCCCCGGCGGTTGAGCCCGCACAGCCGCCAAAGAAAGTGAGCGTGAAGAAAAGCGGCCCCGACAGACTGCCCCATGCCGTATAGTCGCCCGCGGCATAGCCCGTGGTCGTCAAGATCGAAATGACGTTGAACACGTCTTCGGACAACGAGCGCGGCGTTGGAGAGGTGGCGCCGTCCCGAGCCACCAGCAACAGCGCGACAGCGCCTGCGATAATGGCAAAAAACCACACGACCTGCGGATCGAGTTTGAGGTTCTTGCGCGACAGAAACAGCGCTACGAAAAGCGTGAAGGGCAACCCCGCCAGCGCCATGAAGACCGAGCCAACCCACAGCGTGGCGCTGTTGGGGAAGAAACCCATCGAGGAATCGTGGGTCGAGAAGCCGCCCGTCGACAATGTGGTCATCGCGTGGTTGATCGCGTCGAAGGGCGACATTCCGGTCAGCCGGTAGCCCAGCGCGCAGGCCGCCGTCAGGCCCACGTAGATCACCACGATGGCGCGGATGATCGCGGCGGCGCGCGGCAGCACTTTTTCCGAGCGGTCAGAGCTTTCCAGCCGGAACAGTTGCAGACCGCCCACGTTGAGGAAGGGCAGCACGATCAGCCCCAGCGACAGGATGCCTGTCCCGCCGAACCATTGCAGCAGCGAGCGCCAGACCAGCGTACCGCTGTCGAGGTGGTCAAGTCCGGTCAGCACGGTCGAGCCGGTCGTGGTAAAGCCCGACGCGGTCTCGAAGATCGCCGCGGCGATGCTCAGTTGCGCAGGGCCCAGCACCAGCGGTGCAATCACTGACACGGTGATGCCCCACCACAGCATATTGACCAGAATGATGCCGAAGCGGGGGGTGAACGTGGTCTTTGCGCCGTAGGTGGCCATCGCGATCAGCAGCCAGAACAGTCCGGTCAGCAGGGCCGACAGGCCGAACTCTTGCCAGTGCTCGCCGGTCACGCCAAGGTCGACCGCGGTCGGAATCAGCATCGCGGCGGCGAGGACCAGCCCGACCACACTGGTGACATGCAAGGCGGTGCGAAGATCCTGTCCCATCGCCGCACTGTTAGGCGCCCGGTGCAGGGACAGGCAAGGGGCAAGGCTGACGGAGGCACGGCCGGGTGTGGCGCCGGCGCGTCAGCATGGCAGGCGCCAAGGCGCAAACCGGGCCCGTTGCCGCTCAGTCGGTGCGCGACAGCAGGCCGCCGGGCTGGCGCGCGATGCGCCCGTCCAGTTCAAGGTCGATCAGCACCGGGGCGACTGTACCGGGCGAGACCTTGAGGTCGCGAATCAGCTGGTCTTCGGCCAATGGCGAGGGACCGAGCCGATCGAGTATCTGGCGGTGCAGGGCCGCGACAGCGCGCAACCCGGGCCGCGGCGTCCGTGGCGCGGGTGGAGGAGGTACCGCGCGCGGTGTTGCGGCGGGTGCAGGGGCGGGGACAGGGACGCCCAGCGCCGTGATGACATCTGCAGCCGAGCGCACCAGCGTTGCGCCATCCCGGATCAGCATGTTGCAGCCAGACGCGCGCGCATCGAACGGGTGGCCGGGCACTGCCAGCACCTCGCGCCCCTGTGCCAGAGCGGCCTCGGCGCTGATCAGGCTGCCCGATTTCGCAGCCGCCTCGACCACGACGACGGCCTGCGCCAGCCCCGAGACGATGCGGTTGCGCGTGGGGAAATGGCGCGCCTGCGGCTGCAGGCCCATCGGCTGTTCCGACAGGCGCAGGCCGCGCGCGCCAATTTCGTGCGCGAGATCGGCATTTTCCGACGGATAGATCACGTCGACACCGCCGGCCTGAACCGCAATGGTGCCGCCGGGCAGGCTGCCGGCGTGGGCGGCGGCATCGATTCCGCGCGCAAGACCTGAAACGATGACATAGCCCGCCTCTGAAAGATCGGTCGCCAGCCGCCGGGCCATCCGCAGCCCCAGTGAAGACGCGTTGCGCGCGCCCACCAACGCGACCATCGGGCGCCCCAGAAGGCCGACATCGCCCAGCGCCCAGAGAAAAGGCGGCGCATCGGCCAGATCGGCCAGCGCGGCCGGATAGGTTGGCTCGCCATGAAAGATCAGCCGCGCGCCGGCCGCGCGTCCCGCCTTGATCTCGGCCGCAACGACGCCTTCAGGGCAGATGGAGTAGTCGTCGACGCCGGCGGCCCGGGCCACCTCCGGCAGCGCCTCCAGCGCTGCTTGCGCGCTGCCATGATCTGCCAGCAGACGGTGGAATGTCGTCGCGCCGACCCGGCGCGAGCGCAACAGGCGAAGCCAGGAAAACCTTTCATCTTCCGTGGTGGGTGGGAGTTGGGGGTGAGTGGAAGAAGAGCGTTCTTCGGTCATCCTAAACTCCGTCTGCTGCCCGACCTCTCTAGCGGCGGAGTGGTTAACAGGGGATGAACGACGAAGGGCTTTTCGGCCCCTTGGGTAAATTCACCAGCCGGCCCGATGTTGATCCTTGTCAATGTGGCGGGATGGCGGCCCGTGTCACGCTCGGCCATCGCAACGGGGAGATTTCGCATGACCGACACAGATCGCCGCGCCCAGCTGAACGCACGCCGCGCCGAGTTGCTTCAGCGCAGCCGCGAGGTGGAGGCCGAACTGGAAGAACACGCCGATCCCGACTGGGAAGAGCAGGCCGTCGAACGGGAGACAGACGAGGTGCTCGAACAGATGGGCCGCTCGGCCGCGACGGAAATTGCCCGGATCGACGCCGCGCTGGCGCGTCTCGATAGCGGCGAATACGGCTATTGCACCAAGTGCGGGGCCGAGATCGAACCTGCCCGCCTGGATGCCGTCCCCGAAACGCCCTTCTGCAGCAACTGCGCGCGTTAGCCGCCCGCACCGCCCACCGTCAGGCCGCCGATCAGAAGGCTGGGCTGGCCGACGCCAACCGGCACCCATTGACCGCCCTTGCCGCAATTGCCGATGCCGGGGTCGAGCGCCAGATCGTTGCCGATGCCGCGGATCTTTTTCAGCGCGGTCGCGCCGTCGCCGATCAGCGTCGCGCCTTTGACCGGCGCGCCGCGCTTGCCGTTTTTCACGCGGTAGGCCTCGGTGCAGGAAAAGACGAACTTGCCGCTGGTGATGTCCACCTGACCGCCGCCGAAGCCCACGGCGTGAATGCCGTCGTCCAGTTCGGCCACCAGCGCGTCGGGATCGGCCCCGCCGGCCAGCATGTAGGTGTTCGTCATCCGCGGCATCGGGATGTGCGCATAGCTTTCGCGCCGCCCGTTGCCTGTGGGGGCCACGCCCATCAGCCGCGCGTTCTGGCGGTCCTGCATGTAGCCCACCAGCACACCATCCTCGATCAACACGTTCTTGCCCGACGGCGTGCCCTCGTCATCGACCGTAAGCGAACCGCGCCGATCCGGGATGGTTCCGTCGTCCAGCACGGTCACGCCCTTGGCGGCAATCTGCTGGCCCATCAGACCGGCGAAAGCGGACGTGCCCTTGCGGTTGAAATCGCCTTCAAGGCCATGGCCGATCGCCTCGTGCAACAGGATGCCGGGCCAGCCGGGTCCCAGCACCACGTCCATCACGCCGGCGGGCGCTGCTTCGGCCCGCAGATTGACCAGCGCAATGCGCAGTGCCTCGCGCGTGGCGTCCTTCCAGTGATCGGGTGCGATCAGCCCGATCAGTCCGGCGCGTCCGCCCGCCCCGGCGCTGCCGCTTTCGCGCCGGCCGTTCTCCTCGACGATCACGCTGACGTTGAGCCGCGACATCGGACGAATATCCGACACCAGCGTCCCCTCGGGCCGAAGAATCACGACCTCCTGCAACGAGGCGGCAAGGCTGGCGGATACCTGCACGACGCGGGGGTCCAGATCGCGCGCGAAGGCGTCGATCTCGCGCAGCACGTCCACCTTGGCCGGAAAGGTCGCCTGCAGCATCGGATCGGCGTCGGTGTAAAGATGGCGGTTGGTGGCGCGCGGACCGTCGGCAAGCGTTCCGCCGCCATTGCCAACCGCCAACCGGGCGGTGGCGACGGCGCGCCGCAGGCTTGCCTCATCGATCGTGGTCGAGTGGGCGTAGCCGGCCGTTTCGCCGCGCACAGCGCGCAGGCCAAAGCCTTCGGCGGCGTCATAGCTGGCCGTACGAATCCGCCCGTCATCGAAGGACAGCACCTCGGAACGGCGTCTTTCAAGGAACAACTCACCATCGTCGGCGCCTGCCACAGCTTCTTGAAGCAGGCCCAGCGCGGTGCCTTCGTCCAGCATGGTTTCGAAAGGGCGGAAGCGGTCATCACTCATCGGCGGGTCTCCTTTCGCGCGGGCGCAGGGGCTGGCGGGGTGGCACGCGCGGCACGGGAGGGAGGCAAAAAGCGTCCCTTTGCCGCAACAGGCATGCTTGAGTTGTCCGTCAGGATATGGGATCAGCACTTCGAGATACAACGGGATTCCGTACCTTGTGATCCGGCCGTTTCCGGGCCACAGGGAAGCGGGGCGCACGGCGTAGCCAGCGCGGACCGGTGGCCCGCACGGAAAGACAGGGAACGAGAATGCGACTATCCACACTGAAATCCACGTTTGCGGCCGCTAGTGGCCTGATCCTTGCCGCGCAGGTTGCCGCGGCGCAGGAGGTCAACGAAAAGCTGTCGATCGTCGGTGCGCCGACCGCAGGTGGCACCGGTTTCCAGACCTCGGGCACCGAGATGGCCCGCGATGTTCATTGGCTGGACGGGATGATCCTGACGATCATCACCTGCATCACCATCTTCGTGACGCTGCTGCTGATCTGGGTTGCCGTGCGCTATAACAGCCGCAGCAATCCGACGCCGGCCAAGTTCACCCATAACTCGCCGCTGGAAATCGCATGGACGATCGTTCCGGTCGTGATCCTTGTCTTCATCGGGGCGTTCTCGCTGCCGGTGCTGTTCAAGCAGGAAGAGATCCCGCAGGCCGACATGACGGTGAAGGTCACCGGCCACCAGTGGTACTGGACCTATGAATACCCCGACGACAAGGTCATCTTCGACAGCTACATGATCGGCACTGGCGAGGGTAACCTCAGCCCCGCGATCAGCGACGAGCTGCACAAGGCCGGCTATACCGACGCCGAGTTCCGCCTTGCCGCCGATAACGCGCTTGTCGTGCCGGTCAACAAGACCGTGGTCGTGCAGGTGACCGGCGGCGACGTGATCCACGGCTTCTATATCCCCAGCTTCGGTGTCCATATCGCGGCGGTGCCGGGGCGTCTGGCCGAGGTCTGGTTCAAGGCCGACAAGGAAGGGATCTATTTCGGCCAGTGCAGTGCGTTGTGCGGTCAGGCCCATTCGGCCATGCCGATCACTGTCAAGGTTGTCAGCCAACAGGCCTACGACGAATGGCTGGCCGCCGCCAAGGTGCAGAACCCGGCCTCCTGATCCGGGACGGCCGGCGGGCGGCTGGCCCCGTCCGCAAGGTGCAGATGGCATGAGGCGTGGTCCGCCTGCGGACCACGGCCTTTTCGCAAAGGATGAAGATGAGCGACGTCAGTCTCGATACCGCGACCACCGAGCCGGGCCTGGGCGATTATTTCGCCCTGATGAAGCCGCGGGTGATGTCGCTTGTGGTGTTTACGGCACTGGCGGGCCTCATGGTTGCGCCGGTCCATGTCAACGCCTTCATCGGCTTCGTGGCGATCCTGTGCATCGCGGTCGGCGCCGGCGCCTCGGGCGCGCTGAACATGTGGTGGGACGCCGATATCGACGCGCTGATGCGGCGCACGGCCAAGCGGCCGATCCCGGCGGGACGGGTCGCGCCGGGCGATGCGCTGGCGCTGGGCCTGGCATTGTCGGGCTTTGCCGTGGTGCTGCTGGCGCTGGCGACGAACCTTTTTGCCGCGGGCCTGCTGGCCTTCACGATCTTCTTCTATGCCGTCGTCTACTCGATGTGGCTGAAACGCGCGACGCCGCAGAACATCGTCATCGGCGGTGCCGCAGGGGCGTTTCCGCCGATGATCGGCTGGGCCGCGGCCACCGGCAGCGTCAGCCTGGAATCGGCGCTGATGTTCGCGCTGATCTTCATGTGGACACCGCCGCATTTCTGGGCGCTGGCGCTGTTCGTCAAGTCTGACTACGGCGATGCCAACGTGCCGATGCTGACCGAAACGCATGGCCGGCGGGTGACGCGCAACCACATCCTTGCCTACACGATCCTGCTCGCCCCGGTGTCACTGGCACTTGGGTTCACCTCGATCGGCGGGCCGCTTTACCTTGTGGTCGCCGCAGTGCTGAACGCGCGCTTTCTCTGGGGTGCATGGATGATCTGGAAACGCGACGAGACGCAGGCCGAGGCGGACAAGTATGCCATGGAAAAGCGGGTGTTCCGCCATTCGCTGAGCTACCTGTTCTTGTCCTTCGGCGCGCTGGTCGCCGAGGCAGCGCTGCACGCCATGGGCTTTGGGGGCTGGTGAAAAATGGCAATCCACGTCGAGCATGAACTGCATACCCGGCGACTGGGCCGCAACGTGGGCGTGGGCCTGCTGCTGGCCGGTTTCGTTGCCTTGGTCTTCGGCCTCACGGTCGTCAAGGTCATGCAACTGGGCGACGTGAACAAGCTTGAGGGCTATGATCATGTCCTGCAGCCCCAGAACATCCCGGCCTTGCCCCCCGCCAGCGCCACCGGGACCGGGGGCAAATCCTGATGCTTGACCGCGTCCGCAACATGCCGGGCACCCAGAAGACGGCGCTAGGCCTTGTTGGCGTTGTCGTTGTGATGGGCGCGTTGGCCTGGGCCGCGGTGCCGTTCTACAGTTGGTTCTGCCGCGTCACCGGCTACGGCGGCGCGACCGAGCGTGTGGCAGCCGCGAGCGATGTGATCCTCGACCAGAGCGTGAACATCCGATTTGACGGCAGCACCGCGGCCGACATGCCGTGGCGCTTCAAACCTGTCGCACGGCAGATGACGCTGCGCATCGGCGAAACGGGGCTTGCCTTCTTCGAGGCGTTCAACCCCACCGACCGGCCAGTGGCCGGGCAGGCCGCCTTCAACGTCACGCCCTATGCCGCGGGCAGCTATTTCGACAAGATCCAGTGCTTCTGCTTCACCGAGCAGGTTTTGCAGCCGGGTGAGCGGGTGCAGATGCCGGTCAGTTTTTATGTTGACCCGGCGATCGTGAACGACCCCGATGCAAAGCACGTCCACACGATCACGCTGAGCTACACCTTCTACCAGATCGACCTTCCGCCCGGCCATGAGGCCCGTGCGCAAGAGGCCGCGCTGGAGCCCGGCATGACCGCCACTTTGACACCGGCGCCGCAAGCCGCCACAACGATAACAGACTGAAGCCGCAGGGAACGACCGACATGGCGCACGAAAAGAACCACGACTACCAGATTCTGCCCCCATCCGTCTGGCCCTTTATCGGGGCGGTGGGTGCCTTCACCATGCTCTTCGGGGCGGTGATGTGGATGCATCACAACGGCCCGTACCTCTTCCTGATCGGCCTCGCCGTGGTGCTTTACACCATGTACGGCTGGTGGGCCGACGTGATCGGCGAGGCGCAGACGGGCGAACATACGCCGGTGGTGCGCATCAGCCTGCGTTACGGCTTCATGATGTTCATCATGTCCGAAGTGATGTTCTTCGCGGCGTGGTTCTGGGCCTTCTTCAAGAACGCGATGTACCCAATGGGGCCGAATTATCCGGCCGTCGATGGCGTCTGGCCGCCGGCAGGGATCGAACCCTTCAGCCCTTGGCATCTGCCGCTGATCAACACGCTGATCCTGCTTTGCTCGGGGGCCGCGGCGACATGGGCGCACCATGCGCTGGTGCATGAGGATAACCGCGACGACGTGAAGTCGGGCTTGATCCTGGCGATCATCCTTGGCGCACTCTTCACCTTCTTCCAGGCCTACGAATACAGCCACGCCACCTTTGGCTTCTCGGGCAACATCTACGGCGCAACCTTCTTTATGGCGACGGGTTTCCACGGCGCGCACGTCATCATTGGGACGATCTTTCTCGCCGTCTGTCTGCTGCGCGTCTACAAGGGCCACTTCACCAAGGACGAGCATGTGGGCTTTGAAGCAGCCGCATGGTACTGGCACTTCGTTGACGTCGTGTGGCTCTTCCTCTTTGCCGCCGTTTACATCTGGGGCAGCGCCTGAGCCGCGGCCGGCCCGCGCTGCGGGACCACTGACAAAACGAATTTGGAACGCGCGGGCAGGCTCGCGCGTTTCCCTTTCACGGAGGCTGGCCGATGCGCCGGGTGATCTTTCCGGTCCTTCTTGGGCTGTTCGGCATTTCGGTGCTGTGCGGGCTGGGCATCTGGCAGGTCCAGCGCCTGCACTGGAAAGAGGCCATGCTGGCCGAGATTGCAGCGCGGATGGCAGCACCTCCGGCACCGTTGCCCGCCACGCCCGACCCCGACAAGGACCGCTTTCGCCCGGTCACGGTCGTTGGTCATACGACGGGGCAAGAGCTTGACGTGCTGACCTCGACCGAGGTGCTGGGGCCGGGCTACCGGATCATCTCGGGCTTCGTCACGGATGACGGGCGCAAGATCATGGTCGATCTCGGTTTCGTGCCGCAGCCCAACAAGGATCAGCCGCGCCCGGCGACGCCGCTGACGGTGACGGGCAATCTCAACTGGCCGCAGGAAAAGGACAGTTTCACACCTGCGCCGGACGCCTCGAACATCTGGTTCGCACGTGATGTCCCCACGATGTCGGTGGCGCTGGGCACCGATCCCGTGATGATCGTCGCCTCCGCCCTGTCGCCAAACGACCTCGGCGTGACGCCATTGCCGATAGACTCGCTCGGAATTCCGAACAATCACCTGCAATACGCGATCACCTGGTTCCTGATGGCACTGGCATGGGCCGCGATGACGGTCCTGCTGATCCGCCGGACCCTGCGACGAAAGGATTGAGCCCGATGCGCTATGTCTCCACCCGCGGCGCGGCCCCGGTGCTGGGCTTTGAAGAGGCGATGATGACCGGGCTGGCCCGCGATGGCGGCCTTTATGTGCCCGAAACCGTGCCGCAGATGAGTGCTGGCGACATCGCCGCGCTGGCCGGTCAGAGCTACGAAGAGGTGGCCTTTCGCGTGATGGCGCCCTTCGTGGGCGACACGTTCCCCCAGGCGCAGTTCCGCGACCTGATCGCGCGGGCCTATGCCGGTTTCGGCCATCCCGCCCGCGCGCCGCTGAAACAGCTGGCCCCCAACCATTTCCTGCTGGAGCTGTTCCACGGGCCGACACTGGCCTTCAAGGACTTCGCGATGCAGCTGATCGGCCAGATGTTCCAGGCCGCGCTGACCCGTTCCGGCAACCGCATCACCATCGTCGGCGCCACCTCGGGCGATACCGGATCGGCCGCGATCGAGGCGTTCAAGGGGCTGTCGAATGTCGATGTGTTCATCCTTTTCCCGCATGGCCGGGTCAGCGAGGTGCAGCGCCGGCAGATGACCACGCCGGCCGAGGCGAATGTCCACGCCCTCGCCCTTGATGGCGATTTCGACGATTGCCAGGCGCGGCTGAAGGACATGTTCAACGATTTCGCCTTCCGCGACGGGGTGAACCTTGCGGGTGTGAACAGCATCAACTGGGGCCGGGTGCTGGCGCAGGTGGTTTATTACTTCACTGCTGCCGTCAGCCTTGGCGCGCCGCATCGCGCCGTCAGCTTCACCGTGCCTACCGGCAATTTCGGCGACATCTTCGCGGGCTACATCGCCCGGCGGATGGGCCTGCCGATCGAGCGGCTCGTGGTGGCCACCAACCAGAACGACATCCTGCACCGCACGCTGACGACCGGCATCCAGAAGAAAGAAGGCGTGCGGCCGTCGATCAGCCCGTCGATGGACATTCAGGTCAGCTCCAACTTCGAACGCGCGCTGTTCGAGGCCTATGGGCGCGACGGCGCGGTGGTCGCCGCCCAGATGGCCGAACTGCAGAAATCGGGCGGGTTCACCATCTCGCAGGGTGCGCTGGAAATGCTGCGCGAGACCTTCGCCAGCGGCGCGGTATCCGAGGACGAAACGCGCGCCACGATCGCCCGGATCGCCGCCACCACGGGCGAGGTGATATGCCCGCATACCGCCGTCGGCGTGCGCGTGGCCGAGGATCATCTGGGCGCCACCCCGATGGTCACGCTGGCCACCGCGCACCCCGCCAAGTTCCCCGACGCCGTCGAGGCGGCCTGCGGGCAACGCCCCCCCCTTCCCCCGCGCATGGCAGACCTGTATGACCGGCCGGAACGGGTGACGCGGGTGGCCAACGACCTGACATCGCTCGAAACCCTGATCCGGGAGAAGATCTGCGCGTGAGTGTCCAACTGCACACCCTGCCCAATGGCCTGCGCATCGTGACCGAGCGTATGCCAAGCCTGAAATCGGCCTCCATCGGCATCTGGGTGCTGGCCGGGGGCCGGCATGAACGGGCCGAGCAGAACGGCATCGCGCATTTCCTCGAACACATGGCCTTCAAGGGCACCGCGCGGCGCACCGCGTTGCAGATCGCCGAGGCGATCGAGGACGTCGGCGGCTATATCAACGCCTATACCAGCCGCGAGATGACGGCCTACTACGCCCGCGTGCTGGAAGAGGACGTGGCGCTGGGCCTCGACGTGATCGCCGACATCCTGCTCAACCCGCTGTTTTCGCCGGACGAGATCGAGGTAGAGCGCGGGGTGATCCTGCAGGAGATCGGGCAGGCCCTGGATACGCCCGATGATATCGTCTTCGACTGGCTGCAAGAGGCGGCCTATCCGGACCAGCCGATCGGGCGCACCATCCTTGGCCCCGCCGAGCGTGTCAGCGGTTTTGGCCGCACCGACCTGACCCGCTTTGTGACCGAACATTACGGGCCCGGGCAAATGGTTCTTTCCGCCGCCGGCGCCGTCGATCACGATGCCATTGTGCGACAGGCCGAGGCGCTGTTCGGGCACATGGTTCCTGTCACCCGCGCGCCAGAGTTGCTGCAACCGGCCCGGTTCAGGGGCGGCGAGCGGCGGGAAATCAAGCCGCTGGAGCAGGTGCATTTCGCGCTGGCCCTCGAAGGCCCCGATTACCGCGACCCGATGATCTATACCGCGCAGATCTACGCTACGGCGCTGGGCGGAGGCATGTCGTCGCGCCTGTTTCAGGAGGTGCGCGAGAACCGCGGCCTTTGCTACACTATCTTCGCGCAGGCCGGGGCCTACGCCGACACCGGCATGACCACGATCTATGCCGGCACTTCGGCAGGCGAGATCGAGGGCCTTGCCAACCTCACCATCGACGAGATGAAACGCGCCGCCGACGACATGACAGAGGCCGAGGTGGCCCGCGCCCGTGCGCAGATGAAGGCGGGCCTTCTGATGGGGCTGGAAAGCCCCTCCAGCCGGGCTGAGCGTCTGGCACGCCTGCTGTCGATCTGGGAGCGCATTCCCGCGCTCGACGAGGTGATCGACCGGATCGAATCCGTCACCACCGCGGATGTGCGCGATTTTGCGGCGCGCATGGCGGGCCAGACCGGGACGGCGCTGGCGCTTTATGGCCCGGCAAAGGCCGCGCCGACGCTGGAGGAGATCCGCGCAAGGCTTGCCGCGTGATGTTGGGGGCGCGGCGGAAGCTGACGCTGGAGACAGAGCGGCTGACGCTGCGGCCCCCCGCCCATTCCGATTACCGTGCCTGGTCCGACCTGCGCCGCGACAGCGCCGAGTTCCTCAAGCCGTGGGAGCCGACCTGGGCTGCCGACCACCTGTCGCGCAAGTCCTTCACCAACCGGGTCTACTGGGCGCAGCGCGCCATCGCCAACGGTACCGCGGTGCCGCTCTTCCTGATCCGGCGTGAGGATCAGGTCCTGCTAGGGGCGATCACACTGGACAACATCCGGCGCGGCCCGGCGCAGGCAGGCACGACCGGCTATTGGATCGGCGCGCCACATGCCCGGCAGGGCTACATGCATGAGGCGATCCTTGCGCTGGTGCATCATGCTTTCAATCGCATGGACCTCAGCCGGATCGAGGCGGGCTGCCTGCCGGAAAACGTGCCATCGCGCCGCCTTCTGGAAAGCTGCGGCTACAAGTACGAGGGCGTCGCGCAAAGCTATCTTCAGATCGCCGGGCGCTGGCGCAACCACGTCCTTTACGCCAACCTCCGCCACGACCGGCGCGGCAGGACCGACGTGGGCTAGACCGGTCGCCGGGGGTCAGGCCCGCAGCATCCGCCGCAACGTGCCGTCGCGATGCCAGAGCGCCCGGTGCAACGCGCCCGCGACATGAAGCGCGACGACTGCCATCAGCAGCTTGGTCAGCACCGCATGGGCCAGGAACCCGCCCTTGTCCCACGCCTCGGAGACGGGGAAGGGGTTGGGCAGCGTCAGTCCGAAGACCTGCACGTCGATCCCCGTCGCGGCGCTGCCGATCCAGCCCGCAAGCGGCACTGCGAGCATCAGCGCGTAAAGCAGCCGATGCGCCCAGCGGCCTGCCGCCACCTGCCATGGCGCAATGCCTTCGGTCAGGCTGGCCGGCGGCGGGCTGATCCGGTGCCAGGCCAGTCGTGCCAGCACCAGCGCCAGCAGGCAAAGCCCCACCGACTTGTGCAGGCCATAAAGCCATATGTTGCCAAGCGAGGGCTGCATCCGTGACAGCACCGTGCCGAAGCCGAGCATGCCGATGATGCCAAGGCCCATGGCCCAGTGCAGCATCCGGGTGATCAGGCCGAAACGATCAGGTCCGTTGCGCCAGCGCATCGCTCAGGTCGTGGCGCGGATCTGCGCGGTTATGGTCAGGTGCACGGTATCGCCGACCATGTCGCTCCATCCCGTCGCGCCGAAATCGGACCGCGCCAAAGCGCCGTCGAGGATGACCGTCAACTGGTCAAGGTCCTGCGGGCTGCTGCCGGCAGGACGGTAAAGCCGCGCCGTCAGCACCGTGGGTCGGGTGACGCCGCGCACCGTCAGGTTGCCCTCGATGCGCGCGGTGTCGCCGTCCCGGGTAATCGCCGTGCTGGTGAAGCTGATCTGCGGGAACTCGGCCGCGTCCAGCACCCGCGGCCCTTTCATGGCCTGCGACGCAAAGGGAAAGCTGGCCTGGGCACCCGTGACATCGAGGTCCACCGCCACCCGCGAGGCCGCGACATTGGCAAAGTCGATCTTCAGGTCCGAGCGCAGCACCGGCATGGTCCCGGTGATCGTGTCCGCCCCGAACGCCACCGAGAAGGCGACCGAACTTCCCGCCGCCTCGAGCGCGTAGCTTCGGGTTGCGGCGGTGGCGGGCAGGGCTGCCGCGACGATCAGCCAGAGGCCAAGCAGCGGGCGGAAGGCAAGGCGGCGCATCGGCATGGTCCTTTCGGGGCGTGTGAGACTGATACGCGCGACGGGCGGGCCCGGATTGCCCGGATTTGGGCCTGCAGGGGGCTTGTCCCCCGATGCGAAGCGATATCTTGTCGGGCAGATGCCGAGAGGGAGCGATGCTGCAACCCGCCGATGAAGCCTTTGCCGCCCGCCTGCGCGGCCTGCTGCCCGCCGCCGCCTTTCGCGATCCGGCCGCCTACCTGGCCGAGCCGCGCGGGCGCTGGCAAGGGCAGGGCCTTGTCGTGGCGCCGGCCACGACCGACGAGGTGGCCGCGGTGGTGCGTGCCTGCGCTGATGCCCGTGTGGGCATCGTGCCGTGGTCGGGCGGCACCGGCCTTGTCGGCGGGCAGATCATGCCGGAGGGCCCGCGCCCGGTGGTCCTGTCGCTCGACCGGATGACGCGCCTGCGCTCGGTCCACCCGGCCGAGGACGTGATCGTCGCCGAGGCGGGCGTGATCTTGGCGGAAGTGCAGGACCGGGCCGCGGCGCTGGACCGGCTGTTCCCGCTGTCGCTGGCCTCCGAAGGCTCGGCCCGGATCGGCGGGCTGTTGGCCACCAATGCGGGCGGCGTCAACGTGCTGCGCTACGGTAATGCGCGGGCGCAGTGCCTCGGGATCGAGGCGGTGCTGGCCGACGGGACGGTCTGGCACGGCCTGACGCGGCTGCGCAAGGATAATGCCGGCTATGACCTGCGCGACCTCCTGATCGGGTCCGAAGGCACGCTGGGCATCATCACGGCGGCTGCGCTGCGGCTGATGCCGCGCCCGGCGACGGTGGCCGCCGCGCTGCTGGCCGTGCGCTCGCCCGCCGCCGCGCTCGATCTGCTGGCGCTGGCGCGCGGACAACTGGGCGAGGGCATTTCCGCCTTCGAGCTAATCCACCGGCAGGGCCTCGACTTTCTCGCCGAAACGGGGCTGCTGGCGCAGATGCCGCTTGACCCGATGCCGGACTGGATGGTGCTGGTCGATCTGGGCCTGCCCGCGGGCCTGCCCGCCGAGGCGGCGCTGGCCGAGCTTTACCAGGCGGGCGCTGACGCGGACCTTGTCACCGACGGGATACTGGCACAAACGCTGGCCCAGCGCGCGGGCCTGTGGAAGCTGCGCGAGACGATCCCCGAGGCCAACCGCCGCATCGGTGCGGTCAGCTCGCACGACATCTCGCTGCCGCTTTCGGCGATCCCGGACTTCATCGCCAAGGCTGGTCCGGAACTCGCGCGACTTGGCGATTTTCGGATCAACTGTTTTGGCCATCTTGGCGACGGAAACCTGCACTACAACGTCTTTCCCGCGCGAGGCCGGACCCGCGCTGATGACGAGGACAAGCGGCCTGCGGTCAAGGCGCTGGTACATGACCTGACCCACGAGATGGGCGGCTCGGTCAGTGCGGAGCATGGCATTGGCCGGCTGAAAGTGGCCGACTTGGAACGCTACGGCGACCCGGCCAAGCTTGCCATGATGCGGGCGATCAAGGCCGCGCTCGACCCGGCCGGCATCCTCAACCCCGGCGCGGTGCTGCGCGCGTAATCGGCACCGCAGCCCCCCGGCCTTGGCTGCAGGAGCCTCCGGCGGGAGTATTTGGAGCAAGATGAAGGGGTGCGTCCCACGGCTTCATCTTGCCGGGAAATACTCCCGCCGGAGGCCCGTCGTCCCGTAAGGGACGGCGGATGTCAGTCGCCCTCGAAAGCGCAGAGCGCGTGCACTTCCATGCCGAGCCCTTCCAGCAGCTTGCGCCCGCCGAGATCGGGCAGGTCGATGACGAAGGCGCAGCCCACGACCTGCGCGCCCAACTGCTCGATCAGCTTGATGCCCGCCGCCGCCGTGCCGCCGGTGGCCAGCAGGTCGTCCACGACCAGCACCTTTTCGCCCGGTTGCAGGGCGTCGTCATGGATTTCCATCACCGCCTCGCCGTATTCCAGCGCGTAGGCTTGGCTCAGCGTGCGGCCGGGCAGCTTGCCCTTCTTGCGGATCGGCACGAACCCCTTGCCCAGCTGGTGCGCGACCGCGCCGCCAAGGATGAACCCGCGCGCCTCCAGCCCGATAACCTTGTCGATCGCCGCGCCGGTATAGGGGTGCAGAAGCTGGTCGACGGCGATGCGAAAGCCCCGCGGATCGCCAAAGAGCGTGGTGACATCGCGGAACATGATGCCGGGATGGGGAAAGTCGGGGATGGTGCGGATGTAATCCTTGACGGTCTTCATGTCGGTCCCGGGGGTAGGACGCGGCCGGCGACCGCGTCGAGTTTGGCCAGAAGGGCAGGGTCGCGCCGGTCGGGCGCGGTCATGATGGCATGGTCGAGTGCGCGGTCGCAGCCGCAGGGGCAGGGGGCGCGGGCGCGGTCGAGCAGGCCCGGCAGGCCCGCCACGGTTTCGCGCGCGCGGTGGGCGTTGCCGGTGAGCGTAGCGATCACGGTGGCCACGTCGACGCTGCCGTGGTCGGGGTGCCAGCTGTCGTAATCGGTGACCATCGCCACGGGGGCGTAACAGATTTCGGCCTCGCGGGCGAGTTTCGCCTCGGGCATGTTGGTCATCCCGATCACGTCGGCGCCCCAGTGTTCGCGATACATCCGCGATTCGGCCAGGGTGGAGAATTGCGGGCCTTCCATGCACAGGTAGGTGCCGCCGCGATGCACCGTCGTGCCGGTGGCGCGCGCGGCGGCCTCGACCGCGTCCGAAAGCCGCGCGCAGGTGGGATGGGCAAGGCTGACATGGGCGACGCAGCCCGAGCCGAAAAAGCTTTTCGGCCGGGCAATGGTGCGGTCGATGAACTGGTCGACGATCACGAAATCGCCCGGCGCCATCGCCTCGCGGAACGATCCGCAGGCCGAGACGCTGACGATGTCGGTCACGCCCAGCCGTTTGAGCGCGTCGATATTGGCGCGGTAGGGCACGTCCGCCGGCGCATGAACGTGGCCGCGCCCGTGCCGGGGCAGGAAGGCCATCGGCAGGCCCGCCAGCGTGCCGGTGAGGATCTGGTCCGAGGGCGCGCCCCATGGCGTGTCCACGGCGACCCACGCGGCCCCTTCCAGCCCGGCGATGTCATAGACGCCCGAGCCGCCGATGATTCCCAACCGTGTCTGCACCTGTGCCTCTCCGCTGCTCCACGCCAGTCTTGCCCGCCCCGTGGCCGGGGCGCAACCGCAAGCAGCGCAGGCGGGCCGGGCGCGCGCGCCCCCTGCCTCTAATCGCGGCGAATGATCCCGGTGATGGCGGCCGCCCCCAGCGCGGTGACGATCCAGCCGAACGCCTCCAGCACCCAGCGCGCCCACCAGAGGCGCCGCCCCCACGGCCCCCGCGCGGTGGAGGGCGCCCAGGCCTCGGTCTGGCCCAGCGACAGGATCGGGACGACCAGATCGGTCCCCCATGCCCAGGCATTGAAACTCTCGTAATCGCGGCCCGGGCCGGTCGGGTCGGACCAGACTTTAGCGGGGTTGGCGACGGTCGCATCTTCGGCCAGCGTTCGCCAGTCATCGGTGGACAGGATGATGGCGGAGTTCGGGGCGAAATCGCCGCTCTCCCATGCCTGATGGCCAAGGCCCGTAGCAATCACGATCAGGGCGGCCAGCGCCCAGATGCTGCGAAACGGGGCGTAGCCGTAGCCCACCAGCCAGCGCAGCAAGAACGACCAGATGGTTTCCCAAAGGGCGCGCAGATCGGCCAGTTCGGCGCGCAGCCGCTTGATCCGGTAGCGGTCGAGCAGCCTTTCCCGCTCGACCAGAACACGCCGCGCCTCGGCCTCATGCCCCATCTCGCGCAGCACCTTCGCCAGTTGGGTATAGGGCTGGGGAAAGAACTCCCCCTCCCATACCGTGCCGCGCGCGAGCCAGTCGAGCCGCTTGCGCGCATCGGTGAAGGCGCCGCTGATCCGGTCATAAGTGAAGCCGTCAAGGTAGAGACGCCCTGCGGGTGGCCAGCTTGCCAGATCATCCACCAGATCGCCGACATGGACGTCGGCAAGATCGACACTGCCCGACTCGGCACGTACGTTTCGCCAAAAGAAGCTCCCCGTGACGCGCATCCTTTGAGCCTGGAGCGCATCGCCGTCTCTCACCTCGAACCTGCCGCCCACGCAGGTCAACTGCCCGCCGATTTCGGCACCTGTGAGGCGCACCATGCCGGTGGCGTGGAAGCCGTCGCTCAGGAACACGGCCTCGGGGATCCGCGCGCCTTGTGCGTTGAGGGCATCGCCCTCTTTGACCTCGAACCTGCCGCCCGCGCAGTCCAGCTGCCCGCCGATCTCGGCACCTGCGAGGCTCACCGTGCCAGTGGCGTGGAAGCCCTTTCGCAGGAACACGCTACCGGCGATCCTCGCACCTTGGGCATTCAGGCCCGGGAGCGCGCTGCCGCCGAGGGCTAGAGTCTCGAATCTGGCCTGCATCGCCGCGATCGGCTGGTCGAAGCGGCAGGCGACCATCGTCGCCCGTCCGCGCGCCGTGGCGAAGGAGAGGTCAAGCGGGCCTTCGATGAAGGCACCGCGAAGAGCCACACCATATTCATCCACCCTGCAGGCGTCATCCCCGCCAAGGATCAGGAAGCGCAGCAGGTCGGCGCGGATGGTGCGGGCGGGGTCTGGGCCTTCGGGGCGGGTGCCGTCGCCGAGGGTGCAAGTCTCGCCAGCCTTGCAGGCGTCGACCAACTGCTGCTCGGCCGCACTGAGGGGGCCGGCGTCGGACAGGGTTCGGATGCGGCTCATCTGCGGCGCTCTGGCATGGGGCGACTATCGCGGGGCGGGGGAGTGCGATCAAGGGGCGGTGGCGGGGTGACATTGCCCGCTTTCCCCTGTAGGCGCGGCGCAATTGCCAGAAAACGAGCACAGGCCCTCTCATGACACCCAGCTACTGGGCGGCGTTTGCCGACCGCCTTTCCAACGTTGACTCTCTCTCGCTGACGCCGGCGCGGTTGCGCACCGAACTTCTTGCGGGGCTGACCGTTGCGCTGGCGCTGGTGCCCGAGGCGGTGGCCTTTGCCTTTGTCGCGGGGGTGCATCCGCTGGTGGGCCTTTATGCCGCCTTCATGGTGGGGCTGATCACGGCGCTGTTCGGCGGGCGACCGGGGATGGTCTCGGGCGCGACGGGGGCGCTGGCGGTGGTGATGGTGGCGCTGGTGGCGGCGCACGGGGTGGAATACCTCTTTGCCACCGTGGTGCTGATGGGGCTGATCCAGATCGCGGTGGGGCTGCTGCGCTGGGGCAAGTTCATCCGGCTGGTGCCGCACCCGGTGATGCTGGGGTTCGTCAACGGCCTGGCGATCGTGATCTTCCTTGCGCAGATGCAGCAGTTCCGCGTGCCGGGGGCCGCCCAGTGGCTGTCGGGCGCGCAGTTGGCGCTGATGCTGGGGCTGGTCGGGCTGACGATGGCGATCATCTGGGCCGCGCCGAAGGTGACGCGGGTGATCCCGGCGCCGCTGGCGGGGATCGGCATCGTCGCGGCGCTGGTGATCGGGCTGGGCCTCGATGTGCCGCGGGTGGGCGACATGTCGTCGATCAAGGGCGGATTGCCGGTGTTTCACATCCCTGCCGTTCCGCTGACATGGGAGACGCTGAGCATCATCGGGCCCTACGCGGTGATCCTCGCCGCGATCGGCCTGATCGAAAGCCTGCTGACGCTGAACCTCGTGGGCGAGATGACGGGCAAGCGCGGCGGTGCCAGCCGCGAATGCGTGGCGCAGGGGCTGGCCAACGGGGTGACGGGCCTTTTCGGCGGCATGGGTGGCTGCGCGATGATTGGCCAGTCGATGATCAACGTGAAATCCGGCGGGCGCACGCGCGTGGCGGCGACGGCGGCGGCGCTGTTCCTGCTGGCCTTCATCCTCTTCGGTTCCAGCGTGATCGAACAGATCCCGCTGGCGGCCCTCGTGGGGGTGATGTTCATGGTGGTGATCGGCACCTTCGCCTGGAACAGCCTGCGCATCCTGCGCAAGGTGCCGCGCACCGATGCTTTCGTGATCGTGCTGGTGACGGGTGTGACGGTGGCCACCGATCTTGCGACGGCGGTGGTCGTGGGCGTGATCGTCTCGGCGCTGGCCTATGCCTGGGGCAATGCCAGCCGCATCCATGCCGTCACGCATGTCACGCCGGAGGGCGCGAAGGTCTATCGCATCCAGGGGCCGCTGTTCTTCGGCTCGGCGGCCGGGTTCGGCGAGGTCTTCGATTTGGGGGGCGACCCGGCGCTGGTGATCGTCGATTTCAGCGACAGTCGGGTGGTGGACCAGTCGGCGTTGCAGGCGATCGAGGCGGTGGCCGGGCGCTACGAGGCCGCGGGCAAGCGCATCCAGTTGCGCCACCTCAGCCGCGACTGTCACCGCCTGCTGGCCCGCGCCGGGCACCTGATGATCGACAGCGACGACGACCCCGATTACGCGCTGGCGGTCGATTACGACGTGCGCACGGGGATCCTCGGGGCGCACTAGCGCGGACCGCCACCGTCAGTCGATGATGTTGCCGCCCTCGGCCGTCAGGCGCGCGACGCTCTCGCGCATCTGCCGGAGGCGGTCGGGCGGGTGGCCTATCCACCGCGTCACCTCGGCGACGACGCGCAGGGGCGCGCGCGAGCGGTAGGATTGCGTCGGGTTGCCCGGAAACTTCTTGTCGGTCACGTTGGGATCGTCCTCGATCGGGCCGGTCGGCTCGACAAGGTAGATCCGCTCTGCCCCGGGCCCGGCGGCCAGTTCGGCGCCCCAGATCGCGGCATCGAGCGTGGCGGTGAAATAGACCCAGGACAGCGGGCCGGCCTCGGTGAAGTTGGAGCGGTGGCCGACGACGATCTCGTCGCCGGGGGCGAGGTCGGCGCGGGTGCCGTGAAAATACTGGCGCGTGAACTGGGTGGCGGCGGACATGGCAGGACATCTCCCAAGGTGCGAATCGATGCCCGGCTTATGGCGCATCCGGCCCGTCTTGCGGCAAGCCCCGTGCCCCGTTAGACACTGAGGCAGAGGGCGGCAGGTTGGTTTTTCCGCCGCCTGACTGCGGTGTTGCGCCCGGAGGTCGCTGGCTATTGCCCCGGCCGGGTGAGGGAAAAGACCTCGCGGATCACCGAATAATCCTTGTATCCCAGCCGGGCGAGCGGGTTGAACCGGGTCACGTCGAAGGTGCCGTCGACAAGGCAGGCATCGTCGAGATGCACGCCCGTGACCTCGCCAAAGACCACCAGGTTCGAGATGCCGGGCAGTTGCACGATCTGGGTCAGCCGGCATTCCAGTGCGGCCGGGGCGGCAGCGACGCGCGAACAGGCGATTGTCCTGCATTCCTCGCGCGCAAGGCCGGCCAGGGCGAATTCGTCGGTCTCGCGCGGCCAGGGGCCGGATGTCGCGTTCATCGCGTCCTTCAGCGCATAGCTGACGATGTTGACGCAAAAGACGCCGGTTTCGCGGATGTTGGCCACGCTGTCCTTGGTGCCGTCGCGGTCGGGCTTGACCCCGGTCGAAGCGAACATCACCTGCGGCGGGGTATAGGCCACCGCGTTGAAGAAGGAATAGGGCGCCAGGTTGTCGGCCCCGTCGGTGCCACGGCTGGAAATCCAGCCGATCGGGCGCGGCGTGACGACGGCATTGAAGGGGTTGTGCGGCAGGCCGTGGCCCTCTTCGGGTCGGTAGAACATGGCGCGCTCCTTGTGTGTTCGGTTTGCCGGGGACCTAGCGCCGTGGTAGGTCCGGGACCAGTCCGAAACGACAGGCAGGCGGATGGTCGAGCTGACCGAGGAAACCCCGAACGACTGGTGGGAGGTCGAGGCGCTATACGACCTGTGTTTCGCACCCGGGCGCACGGCGCTGTCGTCTTACCGGCTGCGCGACGGGGTGGACCCGATCCGTGCGCTTTGCTTCGTTGCCCGTGATGCGGAGGGTATTCTGGCAGGTTGCCTGCGCTGCTGGCCGGTGCGGATCGGCGGTCGGCTGGCGGTGTTGCTTGGCCCCGTCGCCGTCCACCCGACCCGTCAGGGCGAAGGGCTGGGCGCGATCCTTGTCCGCCGCGGGCTGAACCGGGCGCGGCAACTGGGCTGGGCGCGGGTGCTGCTGGTGGGCGATCTTCCCTATTACCGCCGCTTCGGCTTTGTTCGCCTGCCGGGTGTCGAGATGCCGCCGCCGACAAACCCTGACCGGGTGTTGGGTGTGGCGCTGAGCCCCGGCGCATGGACAGGCGTGACCGGCAAGGTCACCAAGGCAGATGATTGCAATTCCGACGCGCCTTCCCATCTGTAATCGGATGACTGTCGAGGCGCCGCAGATGAAGGAAATCAACCCCGATCGCCCGCTGACCGAGGCGGGCGCTGCCGCCGTGGCCGCCCTGGCGCAACGCCAGCGCAGGGCCAACGGCGTGCTGATGAGTGCGGTGAACTACGTTGGCGGACAGGTGGAGGATGGCCTGCGCCGACTCCCCGCGCCGGTGCGGGGCCAGATCGACAACGCCGCGCGCCGGGCACTTGAAGCCAGCTATCAGGCCGCCGCGAAAAGCCGCGACGGTGCTTGGGCGCAGGTTGCCAGCGGCGATCGGGCGCACCGGGTGCTGGCCACCATCTCGGGCGCGCTGGGCGGGCTTGGCGGGTTGCCCACGGCATTGGCCGAACTTCCCGTCGCCACCACGATGATCTTTCGCGCCGTCCAGGGCGTGGCCGCCGAACACGGCGAGGATCCGACGACCGAGGCCACCCGCATCGAGTGCCTGCGCGTTTTCGGTGCCGGCGGACCGGGCACGCAGGATGACGGGGTCGACACCACCTTCATCGGCGCGCGGCTGAGCCTGACCGGCCCGGCGCTGCACGGGCTGCTGGGCAAGGTTGCGCCGCGCTTTGCCGCGGTGCTGAGCCAGAAACTGGCCACGCAGGCGGTGCCGGTTCTGGGGGCCGCGGCGGGGGCGGGTACGAATTTTGCCTTCATCCGCTTCTATACCGAGATGGCGCATGTGCATTTCGGCCTGCGCAAGCTGTCGCGGGAGTTCAACGAGGCGCAAGTTCTCGATGCCTTCCACGCCGCGCTGGCGGCGGGCCGTCTTACATCAGGTGGGTCGACTTGAACGCCTGCGGGTATTTCAGGCCGTAGCCCAGCGCCCGGTCAAATCCGACATGCGCGGTCCAGATCAGGCCTATGGCGGTGATCAGCGGCCAGCCGAGGCCGATGCCGAGCGCGACAACACCCAGCGTGACCAGATAGGTATGCCCGATGTTGTAGAGGGCGGCGCCGGTGCGCGGATCGCGCAGGTAGCCCAGCATCGACAGGTCCGGCAGAAGGAACAGCACGAAGAACAGCAGCCAGCTGTAGTCCAACTGGCCATAGGCAACAACGCACCCGGCCAGAACAACCGAACCTTCGGTCCGCAGGTAAAGCAGCGGCTGGCCGGTCGCGGCACAGGGACGAGGGGTCGAAAGGTCGGTCATCGTCTGTCTCCCTTGGCCCCAGGGCGGGCCGATGAAACAGAGATTAGGTTATGCAATCTGGTATGTATATTGCCAGGATTTGCATGATCTCCATACACAGATGCATGGACATGGTTCGGATCCTCAGCCCAGCCGCGACAGGTAATCCATCATCGCGCCGCGGACCGATTGCTCGCCCCGGTCGCGGGCGGCATCAATCACCGCCTTGGCCTCGGTGATGTCCACCCGGCGGATCAGGCTTTTGACCGGGCCGACGGAGGCGGGGCGCATCGACAGGCTGCGCAGCCCGATGGCCGCCAAGGTGACCGCCTCGACCGGTCGGCCCGCATCCTCGCCGCAGAACGACAGCGGCGTGCCCATGGCAGCGCAACGCGCGACGATCTGCTCGATGAAGGCGAGGAAGCTGACGTTCAGCGTGTCGTAGCGCCGCCGTACCCGCTCGTTCTCGCGGTCGGCTGCGAAGAAGAACTGTTTCAAGTCATTGCCGCCGATCGAGACGAAATCGGTTTCCTCGAAGAAGGCATCGGGGGCAAAGGCCATGCCGGGCGTTTCCAGCATCGCGCCGACCTCCAGCTTTTCGGGCAGGGGGTGGCCAAGGATTTCCTCGCGTTCCAGCGCCTTGTCCATCTCGGCGCGGGCCGCGCGGAACTCGTCCAATTGCGCGATGAAGGGAAACATCACCGCCAGCGGCCGCCCGGCGGCGGCGCGCAGCAGCGCCTGCAACTGCATTCGCAGCACGCCGGGCTTGTCGAGGCCCACGCGGATCGCGCGCCAGCCCATTGCGGGGTTCGGCTCGTCGTTGGGCTTCATGTAGGGCAGCACCTTGTCCGAGCCGATGTCGAGCGTGCGAAAGGCTACGCGCTTGCCATCGGCGGCATTCATCACGCGAGCATAGAGCGCCGACAGCTCGCTGCGCCGGGGCATCTGGTTGCGGATCAGGAATTGCAGCTCTGTGCGGAAAAGGCCTACGCCCTCGGCCCCGGACCCTTTCAGCGATGGCAGGTCGGCCATCAGCCCTGCGTTCATGTGCAGGCTGATCGTGGTGCCGCAGCGCGCTTCGGCGGGCAGGTCGCGCACCGAGGCGTAGCGTTCCTGCGCCTTGGCCAGCATCGCGATCTTGTCGCGGAACGCCGAGGCGACGTTGTCATCCGGTCGCAGGTGGACGATGCCCTGTTCGCCATCGACAAGGATCGGATCACCGTTCAGCGCCTCAGTCAGGATGCCTTTGGCGTTGATCACCAGCGGAATGGCCCAGGCCCGCGCGACGATGGCGGCATGACTGCCGACCGAGCCCTCTTCGAGGACGATCCCCTTCAGCGTCTTGCCGTATTCCAGCAACTCGCCGGGCCCGATGTTGCGGGCGATCAGTACCGGGTTTTCCGGCATCGCCGCGCCAGTATCGGCACCTTGCCCCGTCAGGATACGCAGAAGGCGGTTCGACAGGTCGTCAAGGTCATGCAGGCGGTCGCGCAGATAGGCATCTTCGGACTGGCCCATGCGGGTTCGCGCCAGCGACTGTTCCTTTTCGACGGCTGCCTCGGCGGACAAGCCGCTGGCAATGTCCTCTTCCATCCGTCGGATCCAACTGCGCGAATTGGCGAACATCCGGTAGGCTTCCAGCACCTGCACCTGATCGGCACCGCCCTCATGGGCGTCGCTGAGCATCTGGTCGACCGACACGCGCAGCGTATCGACCGCCGCGCGCAGGCGGGCAACCTCGGCCTCGGGATCGTCCGAGATCGGGTTGGTGACGGTTACGCGGGGCTCATGCAGGTAAACCCGGCCCTCGACGGCACCCTCCTGCCCGATAGTGCCGCGGAACATCACAGGCCGCTTGTGCCGCGCCGACAGCGCCGCGCCTTCGCCCACGAAGGCGCCAAGCTCTGTCATCTCGGCCAGCACCATGGCGACCACTTCCAGCGCATAGACCTCGTCGGCGCTGAAAAGCCGCGCTGCCTTTGACTGGACAACCAGCACGCCCAGTACGTCGCCCAGCCGCTGGATCGGGACGCCGCAGAACGAGGAATAACGTTCCTCGCCCGTTTCAGGCATGTAGCGAAAGCCCTTTTCGCCCGGCGCGTCAGCGGTGTTGGTGACGGTCTTGGCGCGGGCCACGCGGCCAACAAGGCCCTCGCCCAGCCGCATCCTCGTCTGGTGCACGGCCTCGGCCTGCAAACCTTCAGTGGCGCAGAGTTCCAGCGTCTCGGTATCGCGGAAGAGGTAGATCGAGCAGACCTCTGTCTGCATCGAGTCTGCGATCAGCCCGACGATCCTGTTGAGGCGCGCCTGTCCCGCACTGTCCTCGGCCAGTGCATCGCGCAGCCGGCCCAAGAGCTTGCGGCTGTCGCTTTCGATCCGATCGGCCATGCCGGCTCCCCGTCGTCCCCTAACCCCTGCTATAGGGGAGTTGGCGACGCTTGGGGAGGGTCAATGGCAAGTCGGCGGAGTCCTGCCTTGCAGGTCAGGCCGCAACTGCCTGTTCTTGCGCCGCTTGTGCGGAGGGCGCGGCGCGACTGACGATGGCCGGTGCCTTTCCGATCAGGCTGTCGTTGGTCAGCGCCGCGACCATGAATAGCGCAAAGTCGGTCCGCCGGGTAAGGTTGCTGGCCAAAACAGGGTCGCCCACATGCTCTGCCCAAACCGGCAGGCCCTCGCTTTCGCCTTCTTCCAGATTGCTGCCGCGTACCACGGTCCAGTCCTTGTCCGACTGAAAGATCAGGTCGGTCGCGCGCACCTGGTCGTCCAGTTCGGCAAAGCGCAGCAGACGCGCGATGGGCCCGAAAAGCCCCACGATCAGCCGCAGCTTCAGCGAATAGACATCCTTGCCGTCAAGGCTGATGTGCCAGCCGCACGAAAACACCAATCGTGCGCCGGGTTCGGCGAAATCCATCACCGCCTGCGCGGTGCCGGAGGCATAGCGCTGCACCCCCCAGGGGGCCAGCACCACCAGCACGCCATCGCAGCCCTTGACCGCTTCGGCGATCACCGCGCGGTCGTTGGTCTTGCCGGGAAAGACGGTGATGCGGTCGCCAAAGCGCGCCAGCTTGTCCACGCTTTCGGGGCGGCAGACGCCGCGCACTTCGTAGCCGCGCGCCAGCGCGTGTTCGGTCAAGTATTGGCCCAGTTTGCCGGAAATGCCGACGATGCAGATCTTTTTCATGAATATCTCCAGTTCAACAATGCTTACAGTGTAAGGTTCTTGCCGTTCCTTAAACTTACATTGTAAGTATAGCAAGAGGAGAATCGGGCATGACCACAGAAAAACAGTCGGGCAAGCGCGCGCCACTGACGCGCGCGCGGGTCCTTGAAGGTGCCGTTGCCGTGGCCGATGCGGAAGGCATCGACGCATTGTCGATGCGGCGTCTGGCCCGCGCGCTGGGGGTCGAGGCGATGTCGCTTTACAATCACGTCGACAACAAGGACGACCTGTTGATGGGCATGCTCGACCACGTGGTGGGCACCATCGACTGGCCGCCGGGCGGGCGTGACTGGGTGGCAGGCATGCGTGCGCGGGGTCTGGCGACCTATGCCATGCTGATCGCGCATCCGTGGGCCTCGCAAGTCTGGCTGTCACTGCCGCATAGCGGGCCGCACGTGCTGGCCTATGTCGAGCGCACGCTGGCGGCGCTGGTGGCGGCAGGTTTCAGCCTGCCGCAGGCCGATCACGCATGGAATGCAATGGACAGTCACATCCACGGCTTCACGCTGCAGCGGCTGAACTTTCCCTTCGATCCGGCAGATTATGCCCGCGCCGCGCGCGAAAACCTGCACCTGATACCGGCAGACGTCTTTCCGACGCTGCGCGCGCTGGCCGCGGAGGTGGCAGCGGGGCGCCATGACGGTCTGCAGGATTTCACGTTTGGCCTCGACCTGCTTCTGGACGGGCTGGCGCGCAGCTTGCGCTCGACCGGCTGACCGAAGGCGGCCGCAAACCCTGGGAGAGGTCTCGCCGCAGGGTCAGTTTGCTGTCGTCGGGTCGATGATCGTCTGGATCTCGGTGATGACATTGGCCGGAAAACCACTGATCCGGGCATGTTCGCGGATCGCATCCTCGTCTTCGGCGAAATAGATGCAGAAGGTCTTGTCGCCCGCGACGTAGGAATGGCTCCACTGCACTTTTGGGCCCAGCTCCGCCAACGCGGCGTTGGATGTGGCCGCAGCGGAGCACAGTTCGTCGGCGCTCATCGCGCCGATACCGACAACATCGCGTTCGATGACGTATTTCTTCAGGGTCATGGGGATGTCCTTTCGGGTTGGATGCACCCAAGGCTGCCATCGCGATGGCCGGAAGGTCATCTCAGTTTTTCTTCCGGGGACTAAAGCTCTGCTATAGTCGTGCGATGAAGCTTTCGCACCTCAACGCCCTGCGCGCGCTGGAAGCGACCCTGCGCAACGGCACATTCACCGCCGCTGCGGCGGAGTTGGGTGTAACCGTTGCCGCGATTGGCCAGCAGATCCGGGGCCTTGAAGAGTTCCTCGGCGTCAAGTTGTTCGAGCGGTTGCCGCAAGGGGTCAGGCCTACCGCGGTCGCATTGGCCGTGGCGGCCCGGCTGACCGAGGGGTTTGGCCAGATCGAGGAGGTGCTGGGCGAATTGCGGCCGGCCGCCGGCACCGATCGGCTGAAGGTGACGATGTCGCATTTCATGCTGGACGACTGGCTGGCCCAGCGGATGCCGGCCTTTCACCAGCGCTATCCCCGTATCGAGGTCAGCTACGAGATCAGCGTCGCGCTTGTCGATCTGGCAAAGGGCGATATCGACATGGCGATACGGTTTTCGCGCGAGGCCGGGCACGACTTCGCGGCCGAAAACCTGCATGGCAGCGCCTATTTCCCTGTCTGCACGCCCGCTGTCGCCGAGCGGTTTGGTCTGTCGCCCCGGACCAGAGATTTGACGGGCGTGCCGCTGTTCCAGCTTTACGAGGTAACGACCGATCCGGAATGGATTGGCTGGAGCGCAATCATCGACCGGCACGGGCTGCGGTGTGACAGTCCGGGCCCGCTGCAGCAAACTGGCGGATTTCGGGTTGCCATCGGCGGGAGTGGCCTTGTGATCTGTGGGCTGACCGAATGCTACAACGATTTGCTCAGCGGCAACCTTGTCGCGCCTCTTGGGCCTGAATACGTGATCCAGTCCTCTTACAGGTATCGGCTGGTCTGGCCGGCGCGGCGCAGCCTGAACAGGCCGATGCGGGCGTTTCGCGACTGGATCGTCGCGGAAAGCAGACGGTTTGCCGCCGAGGTACCGGCGGTCTTGGGCGTACCGCTGGCCTAGGCGGCCTTGTCGAGGTCGAAGGCGTCGTGCAGCGCCTGCACGGCCAGTTCCATGTACTTGCGGTCGATCAGCACGGAAATCTTGATCTCGGACGTGGTGATGACCTTGATGTTGATCCCCTCGGTGGCCAGCGCCCTGAACATCTGCGCCGCGACGCCCGCATGGCTGCGCATCCCGATACCGACGACCGAAACCTTCGCCACGTCGTGGTCAACCACGAGATCCTGAAACGAGATCGCGCCCGACGCCGCGGCCTCTTTCACGGCCTTCTCGGCGCGGATCCACTCGTTGACCGGGCATGAGAATGTCATGTCGGTGCGGCCGTCCTCGGCGATGTTCTGCACGATCATGTCGACGTTGACGCCGGCCTCGGCCAGCGGACCAAAGATGGCGGCGGCGATGCCGGGGCGGTCGGCCACTGCCAGCAACGTCACTTTTGCCTCTTCGCGCGAATAGGCCACCCCGGCCACGGCATTGCTTTCCATGATATCCTCCTCGTCGCAGACCAGCGTGCCGGCCGTGTCCGACGGTTCCTCGAATGACGACAGCACCCGCAGGCGCACCTTGTAGCGCATCGCCAGCTCGACCGAGCGGGTCTGCAGCACCTTGGCGCCCAGCGACGCCAGTTCCAGCATTTCCTCGAAGGCGATCTTGTCGAGCTTGCGCGCCTTGTCGCAGATCCGCGGGTCAGTGGTATAGACGCCGTCGACATCCGTATAGATGTCGCACCGCTCCGCGCCAAAGGCCGCGGCAAAGGCCACCGCGGTGGTATCCGACCCGCCACGGCCCAGCGTGGTGATCCGGCCCTCGGGGCTGATCCCCTGGAAGCCCGCGACGACGGCCACCTTCATGCCTTCGGCGAACTTGCGGTTGATGTTCTCGGTCGGGATCTCCTCGATCCGCGCGGCGCCATGGGCGCTGTTGGTCTTCAGCGGCACCTGCCAGCCCTGCCAGCTGCGCGCCGGGATATCCATTTCCTGCAGCCGCAGCGCCATCAGCCCGGCCGTGACGTTCTCGCCCGACGACACCACCGCGTCATACTCGCGTGCGTCGTAAAGGGGCGAGGTTTCGTCGACCCAGCCCACCAATTCGTTGGTCTTGCCCGACATCGCCGAGACGATGACGATCACGTCGTAGCCCTTGGCGACCTCCAGCCCCACGCGCTTGGCTGCGCGGGCGATCCGGTCGATGTTGGCGACGGAGGTGCCGCCGAATTTCATCACGAGGGTAGGCATGGGGTGTCCCGGCAAGAATCGGCGCTTCTCATATGCGGGTTGCCGGGCAAGGGCAATGTGCCTTGCGGCGACGTGCGGCAGGCGTGCCGCCGGTCCCATGCGGGTATATCTTCAGGTATTTGAAATTATTGTATTTTCCGTGACGCACTGGGTCAATCGCAATATCCGGGCTGTTCAGGGGGCGCTGCCCCCGTCCGCTGGCGCGGACTCCCCCGGAGGTATTTGGGGCCAGAAGAAGCGGGGGCGTCAGAACGGGTGGGGGCGGCCGTCCCAGGTTTCGAAACACCCGGTCGTGGCGGGCGACAGTGCGGCAAAGCGGGCGGCAAGGCCGCGCGCGGCCTCGGCCGGGGTGATGTCGGCGCTGCGGCCGCCCATGTCGGTCTGCACCCAGCCGGGGTGGTAGATGCCGACGCTGATCCCCTCGCGCGCCAGATCGGCGGCGAGGTTGCGGCCAAGGTTCAGCGCGGCGGCCTTGGAAGCGCGGTAGATATAGCTGCCGCCGGGCGCGTGGGTGTCGGAGGCCATCTGCGAGGAGATGATGGCGATCTTTGCGCCTTGGCTCGCGCGCAGGTTGGGCAGCAGCGCCTGAATGGTGCCAAAGACGCCGGTGACGTTGGTGGCAAAGGTCTGTGCCCACATCGCGGACGGAAAGCCGTCCTCCAGCCGCTGGCCCTTTTCGAGGTAAATGCCCGCATTGCAGACCAGCAGGTCGAGCGGGCGGCCTTCCATCGCCCGACCCATCGCGGCGATGCTATCGGGGTCTGTGACATCGAGGGCGAGCCAGCCCGCGGCGGGCGCGGTGCGGCAGGTGCCGATCACCGTCTCGCCCGCGGCTGTCAGGTGATCGACAAGCGCGCGGCCCACGCCGCGGCTGGCGCCGGTGATAAGCGTTGTCATGGGAGAGCCTTTCAGTTGCTACGGCGGCGCGGGGTGAAGGGCAGGGGCGCCACGGGAATGCCTTCGGCCGCAAGCGCCCGGGCCTCGTCGGCCCGTGCCTCGCCCCAGATCGGGCGGTCGGGTGCGTCACCACCGGCAATGGCGCGGGCCTCGGTGACAAAGCTGTCGCCGACGTAATCAGCCTCGGCCTCGACCCGGCGGCGCAACTCGGCGAGCGCCTGTTCGGCAGGGCTGGCGGGGGCCGACAGCGGCCTTTGCGGGGCTGTCTCGGGGGCCACGGAGGGGGCCATCACGGCCTTCTCGACCTTGCCGGAGCCACAGACCGCGCAGGCAAGCTGCCCGGCCCGCGAAAGCCCGTCATAAGCATCGGCGGAGGCGAACCAGCTGTCGAAGCGGTGGTCGCGGTCACATTTCAGAGCGTAGCGGATCATGATGTCGCGTCGGTTTTCCTTGCCTGTGCAGGGAACATAGGGCAGGCGGCCCGCCCCGGAAAGGGTCAGCGGCCAAGGATGCGCGGATCGAAGGTGGCAACGATCTGGCGCAATTCCGGCTCGGCCAGCCTGGCGGCGGCCTGGTCGATCGGGAACCACTTGCGCTTGCGCTGGTGCTGCTCGGGCCACTCGGTATGCACGGCCGTGACGTGGACGGGATAGACCAGCGCGATGACGGGCGTGCGGCTGCGGTCGCGCGGCTTGATGTAAGAATAGACACCAAGGCAAAGGTCGATCGCGTCGCCGGTCAGCCCGGCCTCTTCCCAGGCTTCGGTCGCGGCGGCCTCGGCCGGGGTCTGCTTGTGCATCGGCCAGCCCTTGGGCAGGACCCAGCGCCCGGTGCCGCGGCTGGTGACAAGGCAGATCTGCGCGCTGTCGGCGACCACGCGAAAGCACAGCGCGGCGAACTGCGTCCGCGCGGTGGTCTTGGCCCCGCGGCGCAGGCGAAGCGGCAGTTGTGTCGGCGTCTGAAGGGACATTGGCGCGGCGGCTGATCGGACTATGTGAAAGCCGGGCAGGCGCCGACTCGCCTGATTGAAACAGGACAGCATGGGGAGGAGCAAGTGAAAGGTCAGATCATCTCGCGGGTTTGTGCGGCAGTTGTCATTGCTGTCGTACCTGTGCTGGCGGCGGCGGCAGGTGCCTTCGATTTCAGCTTCGACTCGATCGACGGCGGCAAGATCGACATGAAAGACTATGCCGGGCACCCGGTGCTGGTGGCCAATACTGCCTCGCTTTGCGCCTTCACGCCGCAATACGACGATCTGCAGGCGGTTTATGACGCCTACAAGGACAAGGGGCTGGTGGTGCTGGCGATCCCGTCGGACGATTTCCAGCAGGAACTGGCCAATGGCGAGGCAGTCAAAGAGTTTTGCACCGCGAATTTCAACCTGACGCTGCCGATGACCACGATCAGCCACGTCAAGGGGCCCGAGGCTTTGCCCTTCTATCAGTGGCTGGCAGCGAACCGCGGATTCGTTCCCGGCTGGAACTTCAACAAGGTGCTGATCGGGGCGGACGGGCAGGTGATTGCCACCTGGGGCTCGCTCGCGCGGCCCACCGGCCCCGCGATCACCCATGCGATCGAGGCCGCGCTGGGCGGGGCGGCGGGCGTTGGCGGCTGAGCCGCGCTTCATCGGCTCTGAAATCTACCGCGGTTCGTGCTACGGGCCGTGGCACCCGCTGCGGGTGCCGCGCGTCTCGACCGTGATGGACCTGTCGCGCGCTCTGGGCTGGCTGGGGCCGGAGCGTTTCATCACCAGTCCGCGCGCCAAGCCTGCCGCGCTCAGGGCCTTTCACACCGACGACTACATTGCCGCGGTGCAGGCGGCCGAGGCGGCAGGCGCGGTCAGCGACGCGGTGCGCGCGCGCCATCACCTTGGCACGCCCTCGAACCCGGTCTTTGCCGAGATGTTTCGCCGCCCGGCCACGGCCTGCGGTGCCGCGATCCTTGCGGGAGAGTTGCTGGCAGGCGGCGGGGTGATCTATTCGCCCGCCGGCGGCACCCATCACGGCCTGCCCGACCGTGCCAACGGCTTTTGCTATTTCAACGACCCGGTGCTGGCTATCCTCTCGCTGCGGCGCAACGGCGCGGCGCGCGTGGCCTATGTCGATATCGACGCGCATCATCCCGACGGGGTCGAGGCGGCATTCGGACAAGACCCCGAGGTGCTGATGATCTCGGTGCACGAGGAAAACCGCTGGCCGCGCTCCGGCCGGCTGGAGGATTGCGGCGCGGGGCAGGTGCACAACCTGCCGGTGCCCGCGGGTTTCAACGATACCGAGATGGCGCTGGTGCTGGATCAGGTCATCCTGCCGCTGGTGGCGGATTTCCGGCCCGACGCGGTGGTGCTGCAATGCGGGGCCGACGCGGTGGCCGAAGACCCGCAATCGCGCCTGGCGCTGTCGAACAATGCCCATTGGGCGGTGGTGGCGGCACTTCGCCCGCTCAGCTCCCGCTACCTCGTGCTGGGCGGGGGCGGCTACAACCCGTGGTCGGTCGGGCGGCTCTGGACCGGGGTCTGGGCGACGCTGGCGGGGGCCGAGATACCCGACCAGTTGCCCGAGGCGGGGCAGGCAGTGCTACGCGCGCTGACATGGGACGTGCGCGGGCGCGCGCGGCGGGCCGAGGCGCATTGGCTGACCACCCTTCGCGATCCGGCCCGCGACGGGCCCATCGGCGCGGACCTGCGCGCGCGGGCGGCGGTGCTGGCCGGGCGGCGGCGTGCCTGGGCCTGAGCCTTGCGCGGGCCGGGCCAAGCGGTGATACATCGGCACGGACCATCCGCTGGAAGGAGGCCCCTTTGCGCCTTGCCCTCGCCCTGATCCTGACCGTCCTCGCTGCGCCGCTGAGGGCCGCGGACCTGACGATCTTTGCCGCGGCCAGCCTGCGTGGCCCGCTCGACACCGCGGCGGCGGCCTGGGCGGCCGAGACTGGTAGCCACGTCGCCGTGTCCTACGCGGGCACTTCGACGCTGGCGCGGCAGATCGCGGCGGGCGCTCCGGCGGACCTTTTCATCGCGGCCAGCACGGCCTGGATGGACAGGGTTGAAGGGGAGGGGCTGGTCGTGCCGGGCAGCCGCGTTCACCTGCTGTGCAACACGCTGGTGCTGGTCGCGACCGCGCCGGCCGCGCCGATGGCGCTGTCCGACCTGCCCGCGCGGCTGGGCAACGGCAAGCTGGCGATGGCCACGGTCGATGCGGTGCCCGCGGGGCAATACGGCAAGGCCGCGTTGAGCGCGCTGGGCCTGTGGGACGCAGTCGCGGCGCAGGTGGCGCAGGCCGACAACGTGCGTGCGGCGCTGGCGCTGGTCGCGCGGGGCGAGGCGCCCTTCGGCGTGGTCTATGCCACCGATGCCAGGGCCGAACCGAAGGTCGCCGTGGTGGCGACCTTTCCCGACGGCACGCACGCGGCCATCGTCTACGACGCGGCCCGGATAAGGGGCGGCGCGCCCGCGGCGGCGGACCTGCTGCGCTTTCTGCAAGGCCCTGCGGCGCTGGCCGATTTCACCGCGGCGGGCTTTGCGCCGCCACCGCCGCCGTGACGGGCTGGCTTGGTCCCGCCGAATGGCAGGCGGTGCGCCTGTCGCTGGTCGTGGCGCTGTGGGCCACGGCCGTCAGCCTGACTTTCGCGCTGGCCGCGGCCTACGCGCTGGCGCGGGGGCGCTTTGCCGGGCGACAGGCGCTGAACGTGTTGGTGCACCTGCCGCTGATCATGCCGCCGGTCGTCACCGGCTATGGCCTGTTGCTGCTGCTGGGGCGGCGCGGGCCGCTGGGCGCGGCGCTGGAGCAGGCGCTGGGCCTAGTGCTGGCCTTTCGCTGGACCGGCGCGGTCGTCGCCGCGGCCGTGATGGCCTTTCCGCTGAGCGTGCGCGCGATCCGGCAGGCGCTGGAGGCGGTCGACCCGAAACTGGAACAGGCGGCGGCCACGCTAGGGGCCAGCCGCCTGCGCATCTTCGCCACCGTCACGCTGCCGCTGATCCTGCCTGGCCTGCTGGCGGGCGCGATCCTGGGCTTTGCCAAGGCGCTGGGCGAATTCGGCGCGACGATCACCTTCGTGTCGAACATTCCCGGCCAGACGCAGACGATTCCGCTGGCGATCAGCGCCGCGCTTGACGTGCCGGGAGCCGAGCCTGTGGCGCTGCGGCTTGCCGCGGTCTCGGTCGTGCTGGCGGCGGCGGCGCTGGCGGCCTCCGAGATGCTGGCGGCGCGGATGGCCCGGAAATGAGCCTGTCCGTCGACATCGGCCATCGCGCGGGGGCGTTCTCGATCGAGGCGACCTTCGAGGCGCCGGGCGGCGTGACGGCGCTGTTCGGGCGGTCAGGCGCGGGCAAGACGACGGTGGTCAATGCCGTGGCGGGGCTGGTCCGGCCACAGCGCGGGCGTATCGCGCTGGGCGACCGCGTGCTGTTCGAGGCGGGGCGCACCAACCTGCCGCCGCAGCGCCGCCGGATCGGCTATGTCTTTCAGGAACCGCGGCTTTTCCCGCACATGAGCGTGCTGGCCAACCTGCGCTACGGCGGCACCCATGACGAGGCGCGGGTGATCGACCTGCTGGGGATCGGCGCCCTGTTGGAGCGGCGGCCCGGCACCCTCTCGGGCGGCGAGGCGGCGCGCGTCGCACTGGGCCGCGCGCTGATGAGCGCGCCCGAGATGCTGTTGCTGGACGAACCGCTGGCCGCGCTCGACGCGCCGCGGCGGGCCGAGGTGCTGGGCCACCTGGAACGCCTGCGCGACGAGGTGGGCATCCCGATGCTTTACGTCAGCCACGAGCTGGCCGAGGTGGCGCGTCTGGCCACCACGCTGGTATTGCTCGACAGCGGTCGGGTCTTGCGTGCGGGGCCGCTAGCGCAGGTGCTGGCCGACCCAGCCGCGGCCCACCTGTTTGGTGATCGGGGGGCCGGTGCGGTGATCTCGGCCCGGGTGGTTGGCCATGACAGCGGCGACGACCTGACCGAAGTTGACTTCGATGGGGGGCGCCTTTTGTTGCCGGGACGGGTTGGGCGGCCCGGTGCGCGACTGACTGTGCGGATCGCGGCCGAGGATGTGATCCTTGCCGGTGTCGCTCCTCTGGGTCTGTCGGCGCTGAATGTGCTTGAGGTCGAGGTTACGGCGCTGGCGGATGTGCCGGGCGGCGTGGCGGTGGGCTTATCGGTGGGGCGGGCGCAGTTGCTGGCGCGGGTCACTCGCCGTTCCGCCGTCAAGCTGGACCTGCGGCCCGGTGCCCGCGTCTTTGCCGTGGTCAAGGCCACTGCAATGGCACCGGGCGATCCGGGCACGGCGGCCGGGGCGCCCGCGCGCGATGGGTCTTGACGCCGCGACCACCGGCGTGATGTTGGCGTGACAGGAACGGGGATTGGCGCAGGCTCGCACCGCTCCGCATTGTGTGCCCGAGGAGAGATCATGAGTTTTGCCGCCATTCTTCCCCTGGGTTTCGTCATCGGCATGGGCCATGCGCTGGAAACCGATCACCTTGCCGCGGTCTCGAACATGCTGGCGCAGAAGGGCGGCCGCGCGGCGCTGATCGCGCGCGGGGCCTTCTGGGGGCTGGGCCACACGCTGTCGCTGTTCTTCTTCTGCGCCGCGGTGGTGGTGCTGGGCATGACGATTTCGGGCACGGTGCAAGCGGGGCTGGAATTCACGGTGGGGGTGATGATCGTGGGTCTGGGGCTGCAGACGCTGTGGCGGCTGCACCGCGACCGCGTCCATATCCATGTCCACGACCACGGCGCGGGCCCGCACCTGCACGCCCATTCCCACAAGGGCGAGACGGTGCCGCACGCGCGCGCCGCGCATGACCACAGCCACCGCAAGACCAACCTCAAGGCGTTGGGCGTGGGCCTGATCCACGGCGCGGCGGGTTCGGGCGCGCTGCTGGTGATGACGGTCAGCGCGACGGACTCGGTCTGGCAGGCGCTGGCCTATTTCGCAATCTTCGGCGTGGGCTCGATGGCCGGGATGGCGGCGCTGTCGACAATGGCGAGTTTTCCACTGCTTCTGGCGCAGCGCGGAGCCAACTGGCTGCGCACCGGCACGACTGTGGCCATTGGCTGCGCCGCGCTCTGGATCGGCGGGACCATCATCGTCGAGAATGGCGCGGCGCTGCATTTTTTCGGTAGCTGATCCGGGCAGGCCGGGGCCCGGCGAGCCAAGCGCATGCTTGTCTTCACGACCGGCCTCTTGCATTGTCGGTTGCAACTCACCCATCGTGCTTCAACCATGAGAGCGGGTCGCCAAGCCTGCCGAACATGCCCTTGAGGATCCGACCATGCAGGCCGCAGCGAGCGACGATACTGCCGTCAGCTACAGTGACCTCGACCAGAGTGATCTGGACGGGTCATCGGACGTCCTTTTCCTGGGGGAATCCCCCGCTCTGATCCAGACCCAGATGCGAGATTATGCGCGCAGCGGCGACATGCAGTTCCGCCAGCGACTGATCATTTACGTGGCAGGGCTAAGCCTTGCCGCCTTCTACTATGACCCGCGTATCTCGATCGTCATCGGGATCCTGGTTGTCATCAGTGAATGCCTTGACCGCGTGATCCACCGGCAGGTGTTTCGCGATTCCTCGCCCGACCTGCCGACGGTGCGCCGAAACTTTGCCCTGCTGGCCCTTTCCACCGTGCTGAGTTCGTCAATCGTCGTCTGCTTCACGCTTTCCATCGCGTTCTCGGAACCGGCGGCCACGCATTTCATGCCGCTTTTCTTCTTGCTTGCGGGCTCGATCTTTACCGCGATGAACGAAGGTCAGGTGGTTACCCTGCTGTTGACGCGGCTGGTCCTTTACGGGGCAGCTTTCGTCGCGATCCCGATCTTTGACGTTCTGAGGACAGGCGCCGGCCTGCATTCGCCCGAATGGCTGGAACTTTTCACCAGCGTGGTTGTGCTGCTTTTCATCATCAAGGTTTCGCAGGTCTTCTTGGGAGCGTATCAGCGGCAGATCCGCCAGATGGTCGAACTGCGCGATCTGGCCGAACGGGCGCGGGTCGCATCGACGGCCAAGACCGAGTTTCTGTCGACCGTCAGCCACGAGTTGCGCACCCCGATGACCTCGATCAACGGCGCGGTCGGCATCGCGGCTTCGGGGACTGCCGGGCCGCTGACTCCCGCCCTTGAAAGACTGCTTGGCATCGCGCAGTCGAACTGTACTCGATTGTCCAACCTCATTGACGACATCCTCGACCTGCAGAAGATCGAGGCTGGCAAGATGGTGTTTGATAACGCGCCCATCGAATTATGGGATTTCGTTGAACGCGCCTGCGAGGTGAACGGCCCCTACGCCATCCCGCTGGACGTCAGTTTCGAGGCCGTGGCCGAACATGGCGGACAGAGTGTGGTGATCCATGGGGACGAACGGCGGCTCGACCAGGTGATGTCAAATCTGCTGTCCAACGCCGCCAAGTTTTCGCATCCCGGTGGCGTGGTGACAGTGAAGCTGACGGTTCACGAGGGCCGGGCCCGGATCGAGGTGATCGACCGCGGTGTCGGGCTGTCCGAGGACAAGCGCGAGCTGGTCTTCGACATGTTCAGCCAGGTCAAGTCATCGCAAAACCGTGGCACCGCGGGAACCGGCCTTGGCATGAACATTTCCAAACAGATCGTAGAGGCGCATGGCGGCACGATCGACTATCGCAAGAACGACGGGCCTGGCACGACGTTCTTTTTCGACCTGCCATTGGCCGACGACTGAGCCGAAATTACCGGCGCCCGTCGCAGGGGTGCCGATCGTCATTGCCCCCGGGCAAGACGCTCATTCATCAAGTCTGGTGGAAAATTCTGGAGCGGGCGGCGGGAATCGAACCCGCGTCTCTTGCTTGGAAGGCAAGGGTCTTACCATTACACAACGCCCGCGACCTTGCTCGCTTCGTATTTCAGGCGCGTAGCGGGGTCAAGTCGGGCGTCAGGTGCGAAACCACGAGGGGAGCGACCTATCGCAAGCGCCAGTTTCTCGGTGACGATGCTGGCGGAGTGGCCCTTCGGCAGTTGGCCAGGTCTTCTCAACAACTGGTTGATGATCTTGGCGATCTGCTTCTCCGGATCGGCAGGCTCACACCGGGAGCGCCTCATCGAAATACCGTATCAACCCACGACGATATCCGCATGACCAGACGCTTCGATCACCCGTCGCGCGTTGACCAGGTCGTTGTCCCGGGCCCGATTGGTTGCTGCCGGTCTCGACAGGCCCTTGTCGATCCAGCGCTTCACAAGACGCGCCTCAAGCGTGTCGAACGGCACCCGGATCATGAAAGTCACGTCGTAGATTTGCTGCAGATCGTGCCAAGGCGGCTCGTCGAGCAGCAGGTAATTGCCTTCAACCAGAACGATCTTGCAGGTCTGGGGGATCAGGCGCGCGCCGGCGCGGGCGATCTCGATGTCCCGGTCAAAGACGGGGACCGCAATTTCCGGCTCGCGATTTTCGCGAAGCCTCTCAAGGCAAGCCCTCAGCCCGCCGGTATCAAAGGTGTATGGCGCCCCTTTCCGCTCGATGGTGCCCTGCTCCCGAAGCACGATATCGTCGAAATGAAAGCCGTCCATCGGCACGACGATCGCCCGTTTGGCGTCGTTCGTGGGTTCGCTGAGGTGATCGGCCAGCATATGGCTTAGCGTTGACTTGCCGCTTCCCGGCGCGCCCGCGATCGCCACGATCAACCGGTCTCGACCTGCAAGAGCCTGTTCGATGGGTCTGCAAAGTTCATCGAGTTCGGCCGGTGAGAAGTACGTGATTGTCATGGCTTGTGGTATAGATCCGCGCGCCGGCCGGGAGAGGGCCGGCGCGCGAAAGTTCCAATCCGTCAGAACTTGAATTCGTCGAGATTGGCCGGGGTGACGATCTTTGCTGGCCCAAGAACGACCTCGCCGTTCTCGCCGATGGTGTAGGAGCCAAGGCGACCTGCATCGAAAGTTTCGCCCGCGGCGCCAGTGATCTTGCAGTCGGCCAGCGCCTGCGCGGCATAGTAGGCCAGATAGCCAAGGTCAGAGACGTTCCACCAGATATCCTGGGCCGAGCCGTCGGCGATGTACTTGCGGATCAGGCTGGCCGGCGCGAGTCCGGTGAGCTTGATCTTGCCTGTCATGCCGGCTTCTTCCAGGGCACGGGCCGCCGCGGGCAGTCCGATGCCGGCTGGCACGATGATGCCCTTGAGGTCAGGATAGGCCTGCACCAGCGCGATGGTCTGCTGCTGGTTGATCTGCTCGCTCTCTTCGCCATAGGCGACCTGCACAAGCTCCAGCCCCTTGTAGGCGGGGTTGGAGGCCATCTCCTGTTTCATCTGGTCGATCCAGGCGTTCTGGTTGGTGGCCGTCGGTGTCGAGGACAGGATGGCGAACTTTCCTTCGCCACCGATCATCTCGGACATCGATTGCAGCATCATCGAGGCGAGGCTGGAGCCGAGTGCCTGATTGATGAAGAGCGAGCGGGCATCGGTCGCGACATCGGAATCGTAAGAGATCACCTTGACCCCGTTGGCCATGGCCCGCTTCAGCGCCGGTGCGACGGCATTCGCATCGTTACCCGAGATCGCGATGACCCCGACCTGCTGGGCGACGAGGTTGTTGATGAACTCGATCTGCGCCTCGGCGGTTGCCTGGCTGGGGGCGGCCTGAACGACCTTGCCGCCAATTTCGGCTTGCGCCTGCTCGGCGCCCTTCCCGGCAACCTGAAAGTAGGGGTCGGTGTCGAGTTTCGGCACGAAGCCCACGGTGACTGGCCCATCGGCACAGGTTTGTGCCGACAGAGCGCTGGCCGAAACCAAGGCAAGACTGCAGGCTGTCGCGAGTAATGTTCTTCTATGCATAACTATTTCCTCCACTGATTTTGCCAGAAACCCTGGCATTGAATGCCGCGTCGTTACCGCGGCAAGTCTCTGCTGGCGCCAAAACGCCTGCGGAACATGGTCGACAGGAGCGGCGAGACATTGCCGGCCAGCAGCGCGATAATCAGCAGCATGCCGATCACGGTGCTTTGGGCATCGCCGCCGACACCACTGATGCCAAGCTGGTTGCGGATCAGGGCGATCAGGCTCAGCGCGCCGACCACGCCAACCACGCCCCCCTTGCCACCAAACACGCTGACCCCTCCGAGCATCGCGATGGTGATGACGTCCAGTTCCATGCCGAAGGCATTGTTGGCGCGGGCATTGGCAAGGCGGGCCGTGTAAGTGATCCCGGCAATGGACGACATGACGCCGGAAAACACGAACAGCCCAAAGCGGATCCGGTCAGCGTTGATGCCCGAATAGCGGGCCGTTTCCGGATTGCCCCCGATTGCGAAAATGCGCCGTCCCAGCGGCGTGGCGTGAACGATGACCGCAAAAACCGGCAAGATGATCAGGAACGGCAGGATGGTACGCGGAAGCGGCAGGTGGCCAACGTTGAGAAAGCCGAAATCGGTCAGCGCGGCGGGCAGGATGTTGACCGAGCCTGTCCCCAGCAGGACATAGCCAATGCCCCTGAACAGGGCCATCGTGCCCAGCGTGACCACCAGCGAAGGCAGGCCGACCCACGTTGACATCACGCCGTTGAACGCCCCGAGGATCGCCCCGGCCACAAGGGTTACACCAATGGCAGGGGCCAGCGGCATCCCGGATTGCACGCTGAGGCCGAGTATCACGCTTGTGAGGGCCAGCGTGCTGGCCACCGAGAGGTCAATGTCGCGGGTGATCAGCAGCAACATCATCGGCAGCGCGATCAGCGCACGCTCGGACACGCCGGCAATCACCTGCGAGATGTTGAAAGCAGTGCCAAAGTTGGGAACCACCGCGAACCCGTAAAGCGCGACGGCCAGTGACACGAGGCAGATGAAGACATCCCATGCGGATAGCCAGGCTGGCAGTTTCATCACAACGCCCTCCGCTTGAGTGCGCGTTCGTTCCGGGCGGCAATGTTGGCGTCGACCGTGATCGCGGCGAGGATCACAAGGCCATAGACCCCCTGCAGCCAGAGCGGATCGACCCGGACAAGGCTGAGGCCATTGCGGATCACCAGAAGGGTGATGACGCCCAGCGCGATGCCGAAAACCGTGCCGGAGCCGCCCCGGATCGCGACGCCGCCTACCACGACGGAGGCAATCACGGTCAACTCGTAGCCAAAGGCGACACGCGCATCGACCGTGGCATAGCGCGAGGCCCAAAGCGCGCCCATCAGGCCGGCAAGCACACCCGCAAAGGCGAAGGCGGCAAAGACCCGTCGGGCTGCAGGAACGCCTATCGTATCAGCGGCGGCCGGGTTGGATCCCACGCCGTAGAGTTCGCGACCGAACTCGGTCCGCCGCAGCAGGAATGCCGCGACCGCGAGCGTTGCGATCGACAGGAGCACGATCACCGGGATGCCGAGGATCTGGCTACCTGCAAGGTCCAGCCAGTGTTGCGGCACCTCGTCGGCGCTGATCTGATCGCCATTGGCCCACATGCTGTAGAGGCCGCGATAGACCGACATCGTTCCCAGTGTCGCGACGATGGAGGGCACCTTTCCATATGCAACGATCAGTCCATTGATCACGCCAAGGCCGCCGCCGAGGCACATCGCGACAGCCAAGGCGGCGATTGCGGGCATTTGCGGATTGTTATGCATGAACAACGCCGAGGCGTAGGCTGTGATCCCGATCACCGACGCGACCGACAGGTCGATATTGCGGGTCAGGATCACAAGCATCTGACCCAGCGCCACGAAGCCCAGTAATGCGGCGTCCATCGACAGCGAGTTGATGTTGGTACCGCTAAGCATGCGCGGATTGATCAGCGAGACCGGGATCACAATGGCAAGGATCGCTACGACCAGCCCCATCTCTCGCCTCAGGAAGACGGATTCGGCGAAGGCGCGCATGGAAGACCGGGCGGCAGTCTGGTCGGCTGGCGCCGCTTCGGTAGGGGACGCGTCGCCTACTGTGGACCCGGACGCATCGTCGGTTGCAGCCTTCAGTACCGTCGAAGGATCTGCCTCCGCCCCATTGAAGAGGGCGGTCATCCGGCCTTCCCGGAGGACCGCAATCCGGTCGCACATGCCGATCAGTTCGGGCAGTTCCGACGAAATCAGGATGATCGCCATACCTGCGCGCGCGAGGTCAGCAATGATCGCGTGGACCTCGGCCTTGCTCTCGACGTCGATGCCTTGTGTCGGTTCGTCCAGGATCAGGATCCGCGGCTGCGTCGCCAGCCATTTCGAGAGGGCGACCTTCTGCTGGTTGCCCCCGGAAAGGCCCGAAATCTCTTGCTCGTAGGACGCGAAACGCAATTTGAGACGTTCGAGATAACTGCGTGTCTGCGAGATTTCCTTTGCCGGGCGCAGCAGTCCGTAGCTGGTGCATGACCGCAGGATCGCGAGCGAGGCATTCACCCGGATCGGGAAGTCCATGATCAGCGACTTGGCGTGCCGGTCTTCCGAGACGTAGGCGATCCGGTGCCGCATCGCTTCTTGCGGTGACCGGATGTCAACTGGCGCGCCGTCGATAAGGATCTGGCCCCGGCTGGGCCGATGGACACCGAACAGGGTCGTGGCGAATTCCGTCCGCCCGCTGCCGACCAGCCCGCCGATGCCGAAGATCTCGCCGGCCCTGACAGAGAGTGAAATATCCTCGAATTCGGCGTCGACCGATAGGCCCTCGGTCTGCAAGACCACATCACCGGGTTCATGCCCTCGCTCTGGGAAGGACGCGAGCAATTCCCGGCCGGCCATCAGGTTGATGGCTTCTTGCCGCGACAATTCCTGGGCTGTCGCGGTGCGCACCAGCGCGCCGTCGCGCAGTACCGAGATGCGGTCCGCGATGCCGAACACCTCGTCCATTCTGTGACCGACAAAGACGATGCCCACCCCGCTTTGCTTGAGCCTGCGGACGACGGTGAACAGCTTCTCGACTTCGCGATGCGACAAGCAGGCTGTGGGCTCGTCAAGGATCAGCACGTCGGCTTCGGTTGACAGCGCCTTGGCGATTTCGACCAGTTGCTGCTCGGATACGCTGAGCGTTCGAAGCATCGCGTCGGGACGCACCGAAAGGCCCACGGTTTCCAGCAGCTCGGCGGATTTGCGGTACATCAGGCCACGGTTGAGGATCCCGACCGAGTTCTTCGGAAAGCGCCCGAAGAATATGTTTTCCATGACGTTGAGGTCAGGAAACAAGCCCGGGTGCTGGTGGACGACGGCAATACCTGCCTGCTGCGCATCAAGCGGCGAATGCCAGTTTTGTGGCTGGCCCCGGACAAGGATTTCTCCGCTCGACGGCCGGTGCACGCCGCACATCATCTTCACGCAGGTGCTTTTGCCCGCGCCGTTCTCGCCCAGCAGCGCCAGTACTTCGGCTGGCTGAACGTCAAGGCTGACATGGCTGGCCGCGACGGTGCCGCCGAAGGTCTTGCTGACATCGTGCAGCGCAATCAGCCGGACCTGTTCTGCAGGCCGCGCCTCTTGCGCCGATGTTGGGTCGATCTCGGTCATGATGCTCAAATCCGCGTGCGGACCCATGGGGCCCTGCAACGCAAGAATCTCCTCCCTCGCGGCCCTCTGACCCGCGTCCTCCGGGTAAAAAGGGACTGTATGGAACCCTCAGAGTCAATACTAATTCATAGTGAAGTAATTAAAGGAGCCGCCATCGGCAGGCTTGCCCTGTGGACCGGCGCAGATTACGCAATAACCTCGCTCTGTGATTTCACAGGGCCGTCTGGCTGGCCAAGCAGGAGCGAAATGAGCAGACGAAACTCAAAAACAACAAATGGTTACGCAAAGATTCGCGGCTCGAACCAGGTTGCCGTCCGCCACCATAATGAACGCGTCATCCTTCATCTGGTCCGCCGGAATGGCTGGCTGACGAGGGCCGAAGCGACCCGGGCCACCGGACTTTCCCCCAATGCCGTCTCGATGATCTTCCGCAGCCTTGAGGCCGAAAACCTGCTTTTGCGTGGCGAGCCCGAACGGGGCAAACTGGGTCAGCCCTCGATACCGGCCCGCATCAATCCCGACGCCCGATTCTATCTTGGACTGAAGGTTGGCCGGCGCAGCTATGACCTTATCATCCTCGATTTTACCGGCACCATCCGCGCCAGCCGCTCGGAATTTCATACCTATCCCACACCTGACAGTTGCATGGCCTTCGTCGAGGATGCGCTGTCGCCAGTGCTGACGGAGGCAAAGGTGGCCCCCGAGGCCGTGGCGGGTTTCGGCGTGGCGATCCCCAACGAGCTGTGGAGCTGGGCCGGCGAGATGGCCGCGCCGCAATCCGAAATGGACCTTTGGCGCGACTTCGACATCGCCGCCGCGCTGTCGCAGATCGGAAGCTGGCAAGTGCTGGTCGAAAACGATGGCACAGCCGCGTGCCGTGCCGAATTGATGTTCGGCTCGCATGACAAGACCGAGGACCTGATCTACTTCTTCGTCGGCACGATTGTTGGTGGTGGCATCGTGCTGGATTCAGAAGTGTTTCTGGGTCGCACCGGAAATGCCGGAGGCTTCGGCCCGTTGCGGGTGCCGGACGGGTCGCCGGGCAAGAATCGCCTGATGGACCATGCGTCGATCTTCGTTCTGGAACAGATGATCGAGGCGGCGGGCGGTGACCGTTATGACATCTGGAACAGCCCCGAAGGCTGGGACCGGTATCCGGATCTGGTTGATGTCTGGATCGCCGATACCGCGAAAGCACTGGCGCATGGTGCAGTCTCTTCCCTTGCGGTCATCGACTTCGAGTCTGTCGTGATCGACGGCGCATTTCCTGAACATATTCGGGACCGGATAGTTCACGACGTCAATGTCATCTTCGATACGATGGACCTGCAAGGCGTCGAGCGCCCCGATGTCGTGGCCGGCCGATGGGGTGAAATGGCCCGCGCGGTTGGTGCAGCCACGCTGCCGCTGGTTGCCGAATACGCCTTTAACAATCGGGCGCTGGGGGCCTGATCCGTTTGCGCGGCGCGGCCCTGTTCGTTTGAACGGTGATGCCCCGTTGGCCGTCTCGCTAAGGTTGTTTGGCCGGCTTGCAAAATCTTGCCGGCAACCAACACGACCGGACTGCCAGCAAACGGGAGCATCGCATGAAAACGGCGCCGTCTCTGCCTTTTAGCCTTTCTGCCGCGCTTCTTTCCCTGATGGTGGCTGCCCCGGCGGGCGCGCTTGTCCTGCCCGAAGATGTTGCGGCGCATCAGCAGGCGATCGAGAGCGACTTCGTCACCGGTGATGGATTCGAAACGATCGATCCCCAGTCACTGTTGAGCGATGACTGGTACTCAAAAGCGCGCTTTCCCAATGCCCCGCAGGATTCGGTTTTTCCGCCGGATCACGCCATCAGTTCCGTGGTCCGGGCCATTCTGATGGTTGAAAAGGAAGACAAACCTCTCAAGTCGGTGCGTTATCGCGTCACGATCCGGCGCGTCGCGGCCAGCCCTGAATACCCGGAAGCCTATACCGACCTGATCGAGATCAGCCGTTTCAATCTTGGCCCCGTCCTGCGAGAGCAAACCATGAAGGACTATCCCGGGGTTCCCGTGGGGCCGGAAAGCGAATTCGGCATCGGGCCGAACGTGACGTGGCGCTTTGCCATGCAGCCCGTTCAGGGGACACGCTCGTCAATCGATCTGGCCGCGCGGCATGTGATGAGCGATGCGGAGGCCGCCGCGGCCCAATGCTTTGACACATCCTGCCTCGCGCTGGAGCCCGTGTCCGGTCCGGATGGCGATTGGACACCGTTGCCGCCAGTTGAACCAAACGAGGTGTCGTTCAAAGCAAGCGACGGCATCAACGCCACCCCGGCCAAGGTCGCCGACGCCCTGATGCGCCGCGCCACGCCTGACGGATTGAGGGCCTACATGGCGGACTATGCGCCGGTGCAGATGACAATCGTCATTTCGAGGAATGTGCTTGGTCAGGATGTCGGTATCGACGGCCTGCTGCATCAGGGCCATGTCCGCGATGATGCAATCTCGGACGTCTGGTTGCAGCGCCGGCAGGCCGGGCCGGGCACCATCGACTGGCGTCGGATGGCCAAATAAACAGCCAGCCTTGCTATGGCGATCTTTGGTGCGCCGTCGATACCTCCCCACATTGAGGCAAACCCGTCGCCGGTTTGACCCGTCCTGATGGACGGGTCTCCGATTGCAGGTGCCTGCCTTCAAGGCCTCGGCCCGGGTGCGATACCTTGGACGAAGAGTTGATTTCTCGCCCCGCCGGTCATCTCTGGATTGACGGTGAATGGTCGAGGGCACTGATTTATGTTAGTAAAACGCCTATGACGAAGAACGAGGAACAGCATGCAGAGCTTCGGGTCCTTGACCTTTTGGCAATCGGGATCGTGCTGCTGGACGAAGACGAAAGGGTGATCTTTGCAAATGCCATCGCCCGGGATCTGACCCCTGAGCGCGATGGCATCTCGATCGATGACCGGGTTCGGATAGGGGCCGCCGCCGAGGCAAGGAAGTTGCGCGATATCTTCCGCTCGTTCACCCGGTCCAGCGGCGCAGCACAGTCAGGAGCAGGGGCCGGGGCGGGCCCCTCATCAGCCTCGGGCCTTGCGCTGCCACGCCCCACGGGCGAGCGCGATCTTCTGTTGCTGGCCTCGCCGATCCCTGAGACGACTGACGGCCGCTTCAGGCTGGCCCTGTTTGTGACAGATCCGCAGCGCAATGGCCTCGAACTTCCTGAAGATCTTGTCGCCAATCTCTTCGACCTGACCGAAACCGAGACCCGAATTGCGCTTGCCCTCGCAGAGGGGCGACGCAAGGACCAGATCGCCGAGCATTTCCAGGTTTCAAATACGACCGTGGCGTTTCACCTGCGCAACCTGTTCCAGAAGACCCAGACCAGCCGACAGGCAGAGTTGATTGCCCTGATGTTGTGCGGCCTTCCCTTGATCACCCCCGGAGCGTCGGGGCTGTGATGCAATCGCCCCCGTCGTTCGGACGGGGGCGGCTTCTTGCCCCGGCGCCGCAGAGGGAAGGCGCGACCGCCGGTTCAAAGGGCGTTGGGCCTAGTGTTGGATCGTATCCAGCAGGGGCCCGGCACAGTCATAGCTTTCAGCCCCGTCCGACGTCATGCAGGCAGTGACCCCGGCCTTGTATTGGGGCCCGAATGGCTGGCCTCTGTCCAGGGTCATTGTCAGCGGCTTGCCGATCCATGCGGGATTGGGGGTTTCCAAGAATTTGACGCTTATCCGGCAATGCGCAGCGTCGGCTGCCGAGTCTGCCAGTACTTCAAGCTGCACGGCGCCAAGGCCCTCGACCGAGTCGTCATAGTTGGCCGGTTTGCAATGGCTGAACGCGTCAGCGAAGCATGACTCGTCGGCGCAGTGCTCGGCCGAGGTGTTTGCGGGGGCTGCCGCATTTGATGGTTTGGCGGCGACACATGCCCTCTGGGTCTCCGAGCCGAGCTGTTGCCGAACCTTTTGCGACAGCGCGCTGGCGGCCTCGTGGGACAGGTTCCCGGCCACAGCCAGGCCCGTTGGCCGAGTCCATTGTTGCCAATGCCCCGCCACCGGCGGATCATCCGCCATGGCACCGATCACGGCGACTGCCTCGGTGGGGCTGAACTTGGCATCAACCGCGTCGAGCATGCAGCCGCACATCGCATCTGGATAAGGGACCTTGTCGCCATGCGTCTTCATCGCCGAGACGCAATGCGCCTGCGCGCGATCCCGGACAGGTGCGGCAACATGGCTATCGTCAGCAGCGGCTGCCGACTGCGAGAACGGGACGTAGGCTTCGCCTGCGCCACACCGATTGAGTCCGGCACGAATGGACATTGAAAGCGTCTGAACATCCCGGGACTCGCCCAACGCGGCCGCAAGGCTTTGCGGTCTGAACCACCCCCATTGGCCATTCTCGTCAGGCGCGGTCGCCGCCATCAACCCGATCAGAGCCGCGCTGTCGGAGTTCTGCGTGGAATCCGTCAGGCCCGAGACCACGCAAGAGCAGAATTCCGGCGCGGGCGTGGAGATGTACTTGGCATTGGCCATTGCGAAACTCGTACAATGACCAAGGGCCGTATCCAGATCCGCCGCACTTGGCGTCGGGCCGTTCTCGGCTTGGGCGCCTGTCGCGCTGAGAATGACGATGGACAACGCCGCCAACGCGCCCAGCATGCTGGTGACGGACTTTTCTTTCAAGAATAGCAGCATTTTCAACCTTCTTTCCCTCCAATCCGTTGTGAGCGTTCCGGCCGGGATAGGTTGATACGCCCGTCGATGCCCCGTCTGTTTGGACGGGAATATTCACTCTGGTTTCAGGAATGTTAGGAAAGGTCGCAGCTGCAGGTGGACCTGCTTCTTGCGGCGATTACCCCTGTGGCACCTTGCCATGAAACCGCACAAACTAGGTCTGCGATGAGCTTGCGCGCCTCATGGGGTTTGGACGTTTGAGGTCTTTTGGACCGTAGTCGCGGGCCGCTTATGCAGTCCGGCCGGGACGCTGAGCCGCCGAGATGAAGCCGCCGCGCGATACGTGTATCGCTCCAGCACTTCCATCGGTTGTAGGGTGTCTTCTGGGAAGCGTTTTCTTTCAGCGCGTTACGCCAACGCAAGCAATTGCAATTGATGTAAATTACCCCGCCCAGAACCTCTCTGTCATCGACCCGAAGTTTGCCATAAGACTTCGGAAATCGGGTTCCAGACGCGCCATTTGTGCATCGGTCAGATAAAGAACAGACATGTCACGGCTCGTTTTTCGAAACATGAATCACGCTCACCATCGGGAATAAATGGGCCCTGACCCCAGGCGACGACTTCGGCCGGCCGATCGGCTTTCACCTTGTTGATGCAGGTCGCACCGGGATGTGGGCCGCCCTTGGCGGGTTTGATAGTCAGACTTGCCCTGCCTCATCCCAGCCCCTGAGCGTGGTCCTTGCGGGGATCGCTGCCGCGCAAGATTGTCACGATCGCCAGCAGCATCAACGTCATCACGAATGAGAACGGCTCGGCGCCGACGATCATCGCGTCGCGGATCGCGGCGTTCCCGCCTGCTGCCATGATCGCGCCAGTCACCCCTGCCATCACCAGCGCCCGCAGGCCCGAATGCATCAGCGTCTCGCCTTCAGCACTATCGCTCCAGCGGCCGGGGATATGGTCGGGATCGAGCCTGACCGGCCCGCCCAGAGTGTCCGAAAGCGACACGACCAGCGCGCGTGCAAATGCCAGCCCGGTGTCGCGGTGCGCCCCAGCCAGGTCGATCCCGGTCAGCGGGCCCTCCACCGCAATCGCGCCCTCCGGGCGGGAACCGGGCTCGCGCGGGTCATCGCCCAGTTTGCGCCGCAGCCGATTGATCAGGAAATCGACGCTTCGGTCGGTCCGGATGCTGCCGCCTTCATGGATGGCCTCGACCTTCTGTCCGCGGGGCAGGGTTTGCCCGGGATGGCGCGACAGGAACGCCAGAAGCCGCGATTCTGCGACCGTGAACCGTACGATCCTGTCATCAATTCGGGCAGTTCCAACTCGTCAGGGAACAACGTTCGACCTCATCGTCCAAGACGGGCCTGGCGAATGCAAATGCCTCTTCAGTGGAAGGGGTGAGGCTGGCGTGTGCCGATCAAGTAGAAATCCTAAATGGATAAATGCCTTTGCCACATTCTCGCGCGCACTGCCCAATTTGGCTCCGGCTGCGTCCTGAATGAAATGTCGGCACTGATTTGACGCGCAGGGCAGGGGCCAATCATCTGTCCATGCTTTCCGCATCAAGAGCGCCGGGATTACTGGCGGGGCGGCGGAAGGCAGCCGCCGTCTGGGCGGGTTTCCGCGCGTGCAAAGGGGGGTTGGCTTGACGTTGGGGTCAAACCGGGGACAAAGACGCCGCTATCGAATTTTAACGAGTGCAGTGTAAGCTGTGCACAAGTTGACGAGGGATCGGAATGAAAACATCCGCCATGGCGGCCGTTGCGGCCCTTACGCTGATCGCAGGTGCGGGCGTTGTCACCGTGATCATGCCGCGCGGTCAGGCCGCGTTGACCCAGTCGATCAGGCCGCTGGCGCGTCCCATCCTGCTGACCTCGTCGGCGCCGCTGGCCCGCCCGGTGCCGCCGCAGGTGATGACGGCGATCGCGCCCCCGCTGGCGCTCGCGCCGATCGTCGTCGCCCGCATCGATGCGCCGCAGGCCCCGCTGCCCGAGACAAGCCCGGCCCCCGCGCGCGCGCTGCCCATCGGCGATAGCATGGTGGCCACGGCCGTCCGGCTGCCCGAAACCTTTGCCCAGTCCGAAGCCGTCGCCGTGGCAAGCACCGCCCAGCCGTTGCCCCACCCGTTGTCTCGGCCGGCGGTGGCGCCCGAGGTGACCGTGGCCACCGCCTCTGACATGGTGCCGGTCGCCCGGCCGTCAGTCGCGGCGCCCGGATTGGCAGCTCTTCTGCATCCGCAGGCGCGCCCCGGCAGCACGATCATCCCCGATCAGACGGTGATTGCCGGGCTGACGGCGGCATTGCACCCGACCGAGCGGCCCGTGGGCCTTGCCTCGGCGCCCGCGATGGCAACGCCCGCCGTCGCGCTGCTGCGCCCCGCGGAACGGCCCGCAACGCTGGCCCTCGCCGCCACGCGCCCGGCCATCCAACCCGCCGTGGAGGTCGCCGTCATGCGTCCGATGGAACGTCCCGCCGCGCTGGTCGCCCAACCCGCCGTCGCGATCGTGTCGGCCGCCCCCGCCAGCCCCGCGCCGCAAGCGGCGCCTGCCGAAGCCGTGATTACGCCTGTCGCCGCCACGACCAGCGCCGCGCCGCCCGCGCGCAGCCTTGGCACCTTGCTGGGCCTTGGCCAGCCGGTGCGCGGTGCCTGCTCGCGTGCGATGGATGCGGCGATCCCGGCCCGTCCGGGCCGCGCGCTCACCGGCAGCGAATTCCTGAAAAGCGTGATCAACCTTTGGGGGCCCGACCGTGACGCCGCCGTGGTCCAGCAGGTGCTGAGCGGCAATATCCCATCCTTCCTGCGCAACCTGACACCTGTCAATTTCAGCGGCACCACCGCTGATGGCCGCGGCGTGACGATCACCCTTTGCGTCATGCCCGACTATCTTGCCATCGGCGACGACGCTGATTTCGTACGCATGCCAATGGGTTTGCCGGCGGCCGCCAAGATTGCGCAACGGTTTCATTTCCTGCTGCCGACGACGACAATGGTCGACGCGATCTACGCGCAGGCGCAAAACCACCTGCCGCCGCGGCCGATGCCCGCGGGCGCGCAGATGACCTCGACCGCCTATCTGGCCCGCCACAACCAGACCGTTTCGGCCCAACTGGGCGCGGCGGCGGGTGCGGGCGAACAGCTGACCGCCGGGCAGAAGAAGGACATCGTGCTGACCAACCGGCTGCTTTCGGCGCGCGGCAAGGTCGCGATCTATGGCTGGCACCGCACCAACGGCCAGCCCATCCAGCCGCTGAGCACCGTGCATCAGGCCAGCTATGCCGATTACAGCCACGGGTTGCGGCTGGTCAGCGATACGGCCATCGTCAACGGCCGGTCGATGTCCTTGGCCGATGTGCTTGCTGATCCCCAGCTTTCCGGGATCATCAGCCGCGAGGGGCCGATCTCCAACGCTTACGGGCTGCTCGCCTCGCTTTCGAACTGAGCATGCGGGCTGGCAACGGGGCCCTTCGCGATCTGGTCGCGGAGTAAATCCAGCCCCCGGCTGTTAGGAAACAGGCGGCACCCTGCCCGTCAAACGGCCTCAGCCCAGCGTTTTGCAGCAGCGGAACCCGAGGTGGTAGTTCTCGTGGCTGGCCGTGCTCATCACCTGCGTGCCGTGCCAGAATGGTGCGCGCCAGCGGCACCAGTCCGGATGGGCGCGGAATTTGTCGAAGATGAACCAGCTGCCCTTCATTTCGGTCACGCCCAGCGTCGTAGACCCGGCACTGGCCATCTGGCTGGGGGCGAGCGGCAGGTTCATGTGCTCGGCCGCGTTGCCATTCAGGTCGTAGACGCCCAACGGGCTGTGACAGTCGGGAAAGCTCCCGGTTGGATAGGTGTTGGACCCGCAGCCGGCAAAGCTGCCGCCGTTGCAGCCAGGGGTCTTGCTGGAATCCGCGGCACAGACTCCGCGTTGATAGGCCGGACCATAGCTCCAGCGCGCCGTCGCGGCGTCACGAGAGTTGTGGATCGCCCGTTGCGCCTCGACGCTGACGCCAAAGGTGTAATCGGGCGGGTCAAGCTCGCCCTGGCAGGCGCCCTCCCATTCATGCGCGTCGCAGATTCGCTTGCCCTCGGCGGCACAGATCTCGGCCGCCTCGCGCGCCTTCACCCAGACAACGGGGTAGGTGCAGGGGATATCTGGAAACTCGAACATGTCGATGCACGAGGTCGCGTCCTCGGGGCGCTGCGTGTCCGGGTCATAAAGCGGCGCCATGTAGGGCCCGCCACAGATCCGCTCGAACCGGGGATTGGAATAGCTCGCCGGGCCGCCGGGGATGCGTGCGGCACATTCGGCCGGTGTCATCGGGTGCCGGGTGACGGCCGGGTTTCCCTGTCCGATGATCGGGTTGCCCGCAAAGATATCGCGCACCGCGTCCATCTGCTGCGGCGTCAGGTGATGCACGCGCTGTAACTGGTCGAAGAGGACCGCGTTGTTTTGCTGAAGCGTTTGCGCTCCGGCCGCTCCGGCCAGACCTGCCAGTACCGAACAGAGTGCGAGCAAACGCCTCACGGACCAGTCCCCCTCCTGACCATGTAAAAGAAATCACGGCTGTCTGGGAAGCCCAGGAATCGCGGGATCGGCGTGCCATTGCGGCTGGTCTTGTCGGTCGCGGCCATGCCGGGGGCAAGGTGCTCGACGTAGATCTGGCCCTGATGGTGGACGTAGACGGCGAAATAGGCCAGTTCCGGCGCGTTCATGTCCAGCAGCATCGCGTAGCTGCAACCGTAGGACTGGAACACCCGGACCATCGCCGACGGCGTCGCCGACGAGAAATAGCCGAAGAGCAAATAGGATTTGCCGCCAAAGCTGCGCATGCAGATGCCCGAGCGCAGGGTGCGCAGATCGGCATTGGCCGAGCCCGACCAGTTGCCGGGCCCCCACAGTGTCACCCGCTCGCCCGGCAGGCCAAGGCCCGTCTCGGGGTCACGCTCCAGCAGTGGCACGCCGTTTTGCCGGGCAAAGGCGATCTGCGGCAAAAGCGCGTTATCGGCCTCGGTCCATGTCTTCATGTCCAGCGTGCCGTCGGCCAACTGGTAGAAGGTCGACAATCCCGGCTGCAGCTTGGAGAAAATCGTGCCTTCCTCGATGAAGCCGTAATGCGAGCCGTAGTTAAGCGTGGCCATGTCGCCGTACTTGAACGCGCCGTGGCTTCGTTTGAACCCGCCGATGAAGGCCGCCACCGTGCGCTGGGATTGCGCCGGGCTGATCATGCCCAAGCGCACCAGCGGGTTGGAGTTACCGATGCCGTCCGGCCCCGGCATCCCCGGCGGATGGACCGAATAGGGCGGACGTTCCGACCAGTCGACGCGCGGATGATCGGTGCCAAGGCCAAAGCCCATGTCGTAAAGCGACAGGTCAATGCCGACCATGTAATCAAGCGCGCCCGATTCCACGCCGTCCAGCCGGTTGGCGCGGCCGCGCTCGACCGCAGGATCGACGACGCCGGGGCGGATCACGCTGCCGAAGACGCCCGGCACGCCAGTGACCGGATACCACAGGCCCATGGTCATCCGGCCGTCCGGCGCACCATCCAGGCCAAGGCCGATCTGGGTCGAAACGACCGGGCGCGCGCCCAACGCCGGATCAACAGCCGCAGCGCCCGGCCCCACGTTTTCGGCCCCGCCGGCGCTTGAGGCGACCTGTTCGGCGGTCACGACGAAGGCGTCCTTGTAGAAGGTCGACTTCACGAAGTTGACCAGCTGATCGCCGCCCCAGACATTGTCGCGCAGGAAATCGGTGGCCGCTTCCAGCATCGAGCGGCTGCCCGACGAGGGGTTGCGCAAGTAAAGTTTGCCGTCGCAGATCGGCGCATAGGGCACGCCGGTATTGCGCGCGGCGTTCAGGGCCGCGGAATTGTCGGCCAACAGGTCGCAAAGCGTATCGCCCGATGGGCTGGAGATCTTGAGCATCGGCACCGCGCCCGGCACGAGGCTAAGCGCCTGCGTTTGCGGATCGGGGTTTTCAAGGTGCCAGTTCTGCGGCCCGCCCCAGCCGATCGCGCCGACCTGCAACAGGAACCACGAATTGATGTTGGGATTGAGCGAGATGAAGGTAACGGCGGTATCGCTGGCGGCCAGTCGCGCGGTCTGGGTTGCGCGGAAGGGCTGCAATTCGACAATCGACTTGGCGCGCACCGCCTCATAATCCTGCATCTGCGCGGCCAGTTCCGCCGCACGGGTGGCGCTGACGGCGCTGTCGGCCTGTTCCGCGCGGGCCGACCCGGACAGCGCAATCGCAAGCGCGGCAAGTGGCAGGATGGCCCGCGACCGCGCAGGAGTCAGAGGTTTACAGGACGAAACGCGCAAGGCTGAGGGCCCCCTTTTTCCATGCGACACGGTGGGTCACGCCAACCGCAGACCGAATCGAGTCTCGATGTGCCACATACCAGTCGAAATTGCGGATAAGTGCATCTTCGTTCGAAAATCGCGGCGCGAATCCCAACAAATGCGTGATCTTGTCGATGCTGACGAAGCTTTCGGTCGCGGCGGTGGCATAGACCCACTTGTAGACCGGCGACAGGTGCAGCGCCTCCAGCAGGCGCAGCGCCATGATGGCCGGGCCGGCAGGCAGCGAAACCACCCGTTTGCCGAAGCCCGCCCGATCCAGCACCGCCTGAAAACTTTCGCGCAAGGTTCCGAAACGCGCGGCCCCGACGTTGAACGTGTCGTTGACCGTTGGACGCGGACCTGTCGCGCAAAGCTCAACCGCCTGGCAAAGATCCTCGACATCGAGAAGCTGGTATCGGTTGTTGCCGCGTCCCAGAACCGGGAAGTTGTGGCCATCTGCGGCAAAGCCGTAAAGCAGTTCGAATACGCCCAGACGCTCCGGCCCGACGAAAGACTTGGGTCGCAGCACCGGTACGCAAAGGCCCTGCGCGCGGGCGCTTTCGCAGGCGGCCTCGGCGCCGATCTTGGCCGCGCCATAGGGGCCGACGCCGACCAAGGGGTCAGTCTCCATGATCGGGTGATGGTCGGGCACGCCGTAGACGGCGGTTGACGAGATATGCACGAAGCGGTCGATCCCGGCCGCCTGCGCCGAAACCAGCAACGCCCGCGTGCCCTCGATCTCGGTCGAGGCGATTTCGGCAGGCGAAAAAAGCGGCAGGGCGGCCGCGCAATGAACCACCACGTCCACGCCCTGCATCGCATCGGCGTGAAGCGTGGCGTCGCGGATATCGCCTGTCAGCACTCTCACGCGGTCGGCCTCGGGAAAGCTGAAGGGGGCGATGTCATAGCTGGTCACCTGCGCGCCCCGGGCCAGAAGATAGCGGATCAGGTTGATCCCCATGAACCCTGCGCCGCCTGTGATCAGGTAGTGCATCTTTCCCCCGACCTTGGCGGCACAACCATACAATGTCGTGCCACCGGACCGCACACCCCCAAGGCACGATTGCCAGATTGCCCCAGCCGGCGACCACAGATCAAGGGCGCTTCGGGCGCATCGTGTTGGAAATGGTCGATTTCTGGCCTGCTCGGCGTGGACTAGACCACGATGGCGCGAAAGACGAAACGGCGGTCCAGCCGGTATTTCAGGACATAGCCGCAGGCCAGGCCCGCCAGTGCACCGATCTCGCGCATGGTCTGGTCGTGCCAGATCGCCCACGCGCCCGCCTCGGCGCCCCAGAAGATCAGCGTCGTGACGACGCCGGTCAGGGTATAAAGGCCGAAGCGGCGGCCATGCGCGGCCGCACCTGCGCTGCGGTCAAAGAAGATCCAGCGTTTGTCGAGCAGGTATTTCACCACAAGTCCCACGCCGGTGCCCACCGCGATGGCCGGGGCAAGCCACAGGTCCGTCGGCCCGAAAAGCAGCACCAGCCGCTGCGCGGCAAGATTGGCCAGCGTCGCCACTGCGGCAAAGGCGGCATAGCGCAGAACAAGGGCGCGAGGGCTGAGCAGGGCGGTCAAGGGCGTGGATCCTCGTGGCGGGCCGCGTTGGCGTTGCCATAAGCCGCGTGCGCGTTTCGCGCAACTGCCGCTTGCCCCCGGATTCAGGTGTCGTGGAGCTGGTTTGGCCCATGCCGATCCGCTCCCGATCATCCTGACGATGGGACGGCGATCCTGCCGGACGTCGTTATCACGAAAACGTGAGTTGAGCGCGAGGTGAGACTGAGGTGGATCAATCTTCGCCCCTAGTGACCGCGCTGGCGGTCTGAAATTTGCGTGGAGATCTGATCATGACGCTCGCTCCCCTTCTGGCCGCCCCGTCTTACGTGATTGTTCACGCTGTTGCCGCGATGGCCGCCTTCGTACTGGGCCTGATCCAGCTTGCAGCGCCCAAGGGCACCCTGCCGCACCGCACCATCGGCTGGATCTGGGTGATCCTGATGGCCGTGGTCGCGGCCTCGTCTTTCCTGATCCACACGATCTGCACTTTCGGCCCGTTCAGCATCATCCACGGCCTGTCATTGGTCACGCTGATCGCGCTGCCGATGGGGGTGGCCCATGCCCGCGCCCACCGCGTTGGCCGGCACAAGCGGACGATGACGCTGCTCTTCGCGGGCGCGCTGGTGGTGGCAGGCATTTTTACCCTGTCGCCGGGGCGGATCATGCATGACGTGGTCTTCGGCACCGTCAGCACGCACGGCGACTGCACCCGCACCGGCGCCTGACCTAGCCGGCGCTGGAGGCCTGTTCGGCCAGTTGCCGGAACACCGGCGGCCACCACATGCCCTTGGGAAAACGGTCGGACAGGCGAACGATGACGGTGTCATGGCGTGGGCTGACATAAATGTGCTGGCCCAGCGCCCCCATCGCGAAGAAATCGCAATCATCGGGGCCCACCTCGTGGCCCCACCAGAACCGCTTGTAGAAGACGCGGCCAGAGGCAAAGACGCGGCCCCAAGGCTTGTCCTTGTAAAAGCGGAACCAGTCGGGATCGCGCCGCGCGCCCTCTGGGCTGGTGGTGTCCCGCACCCAGTCGGCCGATACGATCTGCGCGCCGTCCCACTGGCCCTTCTGCAGGTAAAGCTGGCCGAACTTCGCCAGGTCCCGCGCGGTGGCGTTCAGACCACTTTCGAGGTGGACGAAGCCGCAGCGGCGACTGTCGATGGTCAGCGAGGCCGGGTATTCCGCGCCGATCCGCTGCCAGAGGCGGCGCGCGAAAAAGTCCTGCACCGGCATGCCCGTCGCGCGTTCCAGCATCATGCCAACCAGAAAGAGGTGATAGTCGTTGTAGTGAAAGAAGGCCCCGACCGGATCGGTTACCGGCGCCCGTCGCGCGGCCGCGCGGCAATCGGGCGAGAAATAGCAGATCGCGTCATCCGACCACGGCAGCGGCCCGGCGACAAACCGGATGCCAGAGCGCATTTCCATCAGATGCCGCAGACTGAGCGCGCCCTTTGGGTCGTTCTGCAGCTCTGGCAGACAGTCGGCCAGGGTGGCGTCGAGACCGCCAAGCGCGCCCTCGGCAATCGCGATGCCCAATAGCGCCGAGGCAAAGGATTTGGTCACCGAAAAGCAGCGCCCCGGCGTGTGCCGCCCGCCGCCGTTGCCATACCACTCAAACGCCACAGCACCGCGCGAGAGGACCAGAAGCGCGCTGGTTCCGGTCCGTTCAAGTAGCGGCACGAGATCGGTTGTTTCCGGGCCAGCGGGGCCGCGCAAGGTGACGGGTCCGAAACGGACCGGTGTGGGGTGGTCGGGAAGGGGCCGGGCCTTGCTGGCCGGGGCGAGGGGCAGGCCGGGAAAGCGGTTATGATCGTGGCTTGTGGGCCGGTTCCAGAGGATGTAACGGCCAATTCGCGTCGACGTGAACATGGATGCCGGTTCCGGGGCGGTGGTCCAACGCCACGGATGGTAAACCCGCCGCGTTAAACGGTAAATCGGTTTGATGTTGGTCGTCGCAGGGTGGTGCTTGCCGAGGGTTGCACCGGCTGCATGGCTGTCATTCATCGGCATTCGGGCCCTTGCCGCCGTAAGCATGCTTATTATATGCGATGCTTATGAAAACCGAGGGCCTCGAGAGATTTGGTCTGCTGCTCCACGACTGCGCGCGTCTGTTGCGTAAGCGGTTCGAGGTGCATGGCCGCGCGCTTGGCCTGTCTTCGGCCCAGTGGCGCCTGTTGGTGCGGCTGACGCGCGAGGGCAGGGCGACACAGGCGCGCCTTGCCGAGTTGATGGAGGTCGAGCCGATCAGCGTCTCGCGCCTCGTCAACCGGATGGAAGAGGCCGGCTGGGTGACGCGAGAGGCCGATCCGCTGGACAAGCGCATCCGCCTTGTCGTGCCGACCGCCAAGACCGAGGCCGCCTTTGCCGACATCAAGTCGGTGGCGACAACGGTCTATGACGAAGCGATGGCGGGTCTTTCGCTTGAAGACCGGCGTCGCCTTGTCGCGGGGCTGGACCTTGTCCTCGAAAACCTTTCCGCCGCGGCTGCCGCGGCACCGATGAACGCAGGGAATTCTGAATGAACACCGTGACTTCGCTGAAGACCGACGCCAAGACAGCCACGCCCGACGCCGCCGAAGCGAAAGCCCCGGCGCCCGAGGCCGAAAAGGCCGCAGCGCCTGCGCCGGCGCCGGCCCCCCATGCCGCGACCCCGCGCAAGGGCCGTGGCCGCCGCAGCATCCTGATGCTGCTGGTGCCCGCCGCGATGATTGCCGGCGGCGGATTCTACTGGCTGAACAGCGGTCGCTACGAGACGACTGAGAACGCCAACCTGCACCAGGCGCTGCTGTCCGTGGCGCCCGATGTGTCGGGCCGCGTCGTTGCCGTCAATGTCAGCGACGATCACCCGGTCAAGGCAGGCGATGTGCTGTTTCAGGTCGATCCCGCGCCCTACAAGATCGCGCTTGCGCAGGCCGATGCGGCGCTGGCCAGCGCGCGTCTAGGCGTGGCGCAGATGCGCGCCGCCTACGTGGTGGCGCAGGCGCAAGAGAAGGTCGCCGAGGATCAGGCCGCCTATTACAAATCCGAACTGGCCCGTCAGCAGGCGCTGGCGGACAAGGGCGTGGCCACCGCCACTGCCGTTCAGGATGCCCAGCACGCGGCGCAGGTCGCCTCGGAACAGCTGGTGACGGCGCAGGCCAATGCCAACAGCGCACTGGCCGCGCTGGGCGGCAATGCCGACATCAAGACCGACGATCACCCCTCGGTGCTGGCCGCGCTTTCGGCCCGTGACAAGGCGCAATACAACCTCGATCTTGCCACCGTGACCGCCCCGGCGGACGGCGTCGTCTATCAGGCCGCCTCCTTCCGCAAGGGGCAGTTCGTGGTCGCGGGCTCGGATGTTTTTACCCTCGTCGAAACCGGCGATTCGTGGGTCGACGCGAATTTCAAGGAAACACAGCTGGGTCATGTCTCGGTCGGTCAGCCGGCCGAAGTCAGCTTTGATATCTATCCCGGTCAGGTGTTCCACGGCCATGTCGCCGCGATCGGCGCGGGCACGGGCGCAGAATTCTCGCTTCTTCCGGCGCAGAACGCGACTGGCAACTGGGTGAAGGTGACCCAGCGCATTCCGGTGCGCATCGTGCTGGATGACGTGCCCGCCGGCACAGCGATGCGTTCGGGTATGAGCGCGAAGGTTTCGGTCGATACCGGCCGGATCCGCCACCTGTCCGACCTGCTTCCTGCCGCGTTTACGAAGGGCTGAGGCGCGGATCATGAGTGATGTCGGACGTGCCACTCTGGAAGTGCCGCACCGTGGCCTGATCACGCTGTCGATCATGGCGGCGACGATCATGCAGGTGCTGGACACCACCATTGCCAACGTCGCGCTGCCCTCGATGACGGGCGACCTTGGCGCGAGCGAGGATACGATCACTTGGGTCTTGACGTCCTATATCGTGGCCGCGGCGATCATGACGCCGGTCACGGGCTGGATCTCGGACAGGTTCGGGCGCAAGCAGGTGTTCATCGCCTGCATCGTCGGCTTCGTGGCCACCTCGATGGCCTGCGGCGTGTCATGGTCGCTGGGGTCAATGGTGACGTTCCGGCTGCTGCAGGGCCTGTTCGGCGCGGCGATCGTGCCGCTGAGCCAGACCTTCCTGCTCGACATCAACCCGCCCGAGAAATACGGGCAGGCAATGGCGATGTGGGGCGCGGGCATCATGGTGGGCCCGATCATCGGGCCGACACTGGGCGGCTGGCTGACCGAAAGCTTCAACTGGCGCTGGGTTTTCTTCATCAACCTGCCGGTGGGTATCATCGCAACGCTGGGCTGCACGGCCTACCTGCCGGCGGCGGCCAAACGGTTGCGAGGGTTCGATTTCTTCGGTTTTGCCATGCTGTCGCTTGGCGTAGGCGCGCTGCAATTGCTGCTTGACCGGGGTGGTTCGGTCGACTGGTTCTCTTCGCTGGAAATCTGGCTTGAACTGGCATTGTCGGTAACCGGCTTCTGGGTGTTCGTCGTCCATATCCTCACGTCGTGGGATTCGCCCTTCATCGACCCGCACATCTTCACCGACCGCAATTTCGTCACCGGACTGATCTTCATCTTCGTGATCGGGATCATCCTGTTGTCGAGCCTTGCCTTGCTGCCGCCGATGCTGGCGCAGCTCTTCGGCTATTCGACAATTTCGACAGGTCTCGTGATGGCACCGCGCGGGGTGGGGACGATGATCTCGATGATCATCGTCGGCCGTCTGGTGCGGAAGGTGGATGCGCGCATCCTCGTCATTGCCGGCCTGCTGGTCACCGCGGCCTCGCTTTACGCGATGACCGGGTTCACGCCGCAGATGGATTCGCAGCTGATCATCACTTCGGGCATCGTGCAGGGGCTGGGCCTTGGCCTTGTCTTCGTGCCCCTTTCAACCGTGGCCTTCGCCACGCTCGACCCGAAATACCGGGCTGATGCGACCAGCCTGTTCAGCCTTGTGCGCAACATCGGCTCGTCCATCGGCATTTCTGTCGTGACGGTCGTGCTGACGCGGAATATCCAAGTGAACCATTCCGAACTGTCGCAGTCGATAACGGCCACGAACGGTCAGCTCCTGTCGCTGACATCAAGCTTTGCCGCGCAGAACCCCGCGACCGCGCATGTGCCCGTGGCGCAGCTGGCGACCTCGCCCACCTTTCTCAAGGTCTTTGACGGGCTGGTGAACCAGCAATCTCTGATGATTTCCTATATCGACGATTTCTGGCTGATGATGATGGTCACGCTGGCCGCGATTCCGCTGGCGGCGATGCTGCGCAAGCCCAAGGCCCAGCCGGCGGGCGGCGGGCACGGGGCGGCCGCGGCAGCGATGGAGTGATCAGCTCGCCGCGCTGTCCTCGACCCCGATGACGAAAAGCACGGCATAGTCGCGCTTGGTGCAGCCCGGCACGGAGGGCATCGTCCCGCCGGGCATCACCGGGAAGGCTGCCTTGTTGGCCTGCGCGGGTGAACAGGTGCCGTCGGCCGTCTCTGGCGTGTAGCGGGCCGAGCGGCAGGCGAGGTGGGTGACCTCGCCAATGGTGACGCCATTGGCCAAATCCCAGTGCTGATCGCCATTGGCGTCGGGGGGCGCGACGGTCAGCACCGTCGTTGCTTCGCGCCCGCCGGTCACGAGGTAGCGGCCCGGCGGCAACGGAAACTCGGGGCTTTCCATGATCAGCCCGTGTTCCTCCATCCACCAGTCCTTCGCTTCGAACCGCCAGCCGGCCAGAGTCAGCCCACCTGCAGCCTGCACTGCGGGGAAAAGGCGCAGCCAGACGCCGCGGGGGCCGGGGTCTTGGCGCCAGAGGCCCCAAGTCTGTGCCCCGCCGCCCGACGCCTCGTTGTCGCCCGCCAGCGAGGCGATGTATTGCGTGGCGACGCGGCGAAAGCCGGGCGGCATGTCATCGGCGCGCGCCGCACGGGCGCCGAGCGCACCAAGTGCCGCCAGCCCCGCTCCGCCCATCAGCGCCTTGCGCCGGGTGATCCTGTCCATCGTCATGCCTCCCGCCTTGTCGGTTGCGGGAAAACATAGCGGGCCGGGCGCGGCTGACCAGTGCGCCCGGCCGGAGGTGCTTCAGCCTTTGCCAGCCTCGGCCGCCGCGACGTGGCGCTTGACCGCGACGAAGCTGTCGGGCGTGACCGAGATCGTGTCGATCCCCGCCTCGACCAGCAGGCGGGCAAAGGCCGGGTCGTTGCTGGGTGCCTGTCCGCAAAGGCCGACCTTGGCGCCGGCCTTGTGTGCCCGCGCGATCAGGCTTTCGATCATCCACAGCACGGCGGGGTTCGATTCCTCGAAAAGCCCCGCCAACTCGCCCGAGTCGCGGTCGACCCCCAGCGTCAGCTGCGTCAGGTCGTTGGACCCGATCGAGAAGCCGTCGAACCGTTTGGCAAACTCCTCGGCCAGGATCACGTTGGCCGGGATTTCGCCCATCACGTAGACCTGCAGGCCGTCCTTGCCGCGCTCCAGCCCGTTTTCCTTCATCACTTCCAGCACCTTGTCGGCCTCGTCGGGGCTGCGGCAGAAGGGGATCATGACAACGACGTTGTCGAACCCCATCTCGGTGCGCAACCGCTTGATCGCCTTGCATTCCAGCGCGAAACCCGCGCGATAGGCCGGGGCGTAGTAGCGGGACGCGCCGCGGAAGCCGATCATCGGGTTTTCTTCCTTGGGCTCGAATTCGCGGCCGCCCAGAAGCTCGGCATATTCGTTGGTCTTGAAGTCCGACATCCGCACGATCACCGGCTTGGGATAGACCACCGCGGCGATCTGGCTGAGGCCGCGGGCCAGGCCGTCAATGAAGAACTCGGTCTTATCGGCAAAGCCCTTGGTCAGCTCGGCAATCTCGGCCTTGGCGGCCTCGTCCTTCAGCGTGTCGAAATGGACCAGCGCCATCGGGTGGACCTTCAGCGCGTTGTTGATCACGAATTCCATCCGCGCCAGCCCCACGCCATCGGCAGGCAGCCGCCACCAGCGGAACGCGGCCGAGGGGTTGGCCATGTTCAGCATGATGCCGGTCTTGGTCTTCGGCACGTCATCGACGCGCAGCACCTCAACCTCGAATGCCGCGATACCTTCGTTCACCACGCCCTCGTCGCCGCCGGCGCAGTTGACCGTGACCTCCTGCTCGTCATGCAGCATATGGGTGGCGTTGCCGGTGCCGACGATCGCAGGCAGGCCCAGTTCGCGGCTGACGATGGCGGCATGGCTGGTGCGCCCGCCGTGGTCGGTCACGATGGCGCTGGCGCGCTTCATGATCGGCACCCAGTCGGGATCGGTGGTGGAGGTCACAAGGATCGACCCATCGACGAACTTGTCGATATCCTTTGCGTTTTCAATGATGCTGACCCGTCCGGTCGCCACTGCCGCGCCCACCGACAGGCCGGTGACCAGCACCTTGCCGGCGGCCTTGACGGTGTAGGACTTGATCGCGCCCGCATCCGCCCGTGATTGTACCGTTTCAGGACGGGCCTGCACGATGAACAACTCGCGGGTTTCGCCGTCGCGGGCCCATTCCATGTCCATCGGCTGGCCGTAATGGTCCTCGATGGTCACGGCCATGCGGGCCAGTTCCATGATCTCGTCGTCATTCAGCACCCAGGCGGCGCGCTCGGCCTTCGAGGTCGGCACGTTCTTGGTATCGCCGCCCTGCTGGCCGGCGTAGATCATCTTCTTCTCTTTCGCGCCCAGCTTCTTTTCCACGATGGGTTTCAGGCCGGGTTTGCCCAGAAGCGGTTTATACACCTCGTATTCATCCGGGTTGACCGCGCCCTGCACCACATTTTCGCCCAGACCCCAGGCGGCGGTGATCAGCGCGACCTTGTCAAAGCCCGATTCGGTGTCGATCGAGAACATCACGCCCGACCCGCCGGTATCGGCCCGCACCATCCGCTGCACCCCGATCGACAGTGCGACCTTCTCGTGACCAAAGCCCTTCATCTGGCGATAGGTGATCGCCCGGTCGGTGAAGAGCGAGGCGAAACAGCGCCGACAGGCCGCCAGCACCGCCTTTTCCCCACGGACGTTAAGGTAGGTTTCCTGTTGGCCCGCAAAGCTTGCATCGGGCAGATCTTCGGCGGTGGCCGAAGACCGCACGGCGACGGGCATGTCGGTGGTACCCGCGCGGCGCGACAATTCGCGGTAGCTTTCAAGGATATCGGCCTCGATGTCGGCGGGCCAGTCGCCCTCGAGCATCATCTTGCGGACCTCGTTGCCAGCTTCATGCAGGCTGATCTTGTGATCCTGCCAGCGCCCGATCGCGTCCTCGATCCGTTCATCGAGCTTGTTGTAGGTCACATAGGCACGGTAGGCATCGGCGGTGGTGGCAAAGCCGTCGGGCACGCGGATGCCCTTGGCCCCCAGTTGCTGGACCATCTCGCCCAACGAGCTGTTCTTGCCCCCCACCAGCGCCACGTCCTTGCGGGCGAGCGTTTCGAACCACATCACGTTCACGGTATTTTTCGACATCGGATCCTCGCTAAACTGAAATTGCCGTCGCGGGGATGATGCACCGGGTGCCGGGCCGGCGAATTGACACCGATCAAAGCGCGGAAAAGCTTCGCGCAGGGGGCCGGGGAGCGCGGGAGAGGGCCGGATGCCAGCGCACGGCCGTCACGGGCAGGATGTTTGAAAATGACAATTCGTCCCGATAATATCTTGAAATGATCGGGCAGCCAAAGCAGAAAAAGACAATCTTCGCCGCCGGGCCGGATCAGGCTTCGGCGACCATCTGGATGTATCCGGTCGGGCATTCCGCGGCACAAAGGCCGCATCCCTTGCAATAGTCGAGATCGAAGACGTAGTGCGAGCCGTCGCGCGCCAGTTCCACCGTCTTGATCACCGCGTTGTCGGGGCAGAAGGTCCAGCAATTGTCGCAGGCCAGACAGTTGCCGCAGGAGAGGCAGCGCGCCGCTTCGGCCAACGCCGCGTCAGACCCAATGCAGCCCTCGATCTCGGCCTCGAAGGTGCGCGCCTCGACCGGCAGCTTGGGTGCGGCGCTGCGTGCGCGGGGCGGGTAATAGCGGGTGTTGAGCGCATTGGCCTGCAGCACCTCGCGCGCATCCTCCTGCGGTTCGGGCGCACCGGCCACAAGGGCCGCCGCGGCCAGTGCCGCGCGCCGCCCGTCGCCAATCGCCTCGGCCACGGTGCCGCGGTCGCCGCGCGCGTCGCCCATGGCAATCACGCCGTCCGCCGCGAGCCGCCCCCAGGCATCGACCGACCGCAGATAGCCGCCCCGCAACAGCCCCTCCAGCCCCTCGGGCGATACCCGCTCGCCCACGCAAGGCACGACAAGGTCCACCGGCAGAACCCGCTCGGTCCCCTCGAAGCTGACACGCTTGGTGCGCCCGTCGGCCCCCTTCAGCTTGCGCAGGCTGACCACCTCGACGCCGGTCACCTTGCTGCCCTTCATGATCAGCCGGTTGATGGTGGCGTGCGCGATGATCTCGACACCTTCCTCCAGCGCCTCTTCCAGCTCGCGCGGGACGACGTTGATCACGTCGCCGGGGTCGGTCTCGGGGCCGGGCAGGCCCGAGGCGGTGACCAGCGTAACATGGCCCGCGCCCGCCCGTTTCAGCATCCGGCAGAGGTCCATCGCGGTATTGCCGCCGCCATGCACGATCACCCGGTCGCCGGGCGGGAAGGCGCCCACGTCCATGAATTCGCGCAGCAGCGCCAACCCCTCGTGCAGGTCCACCGGCACCGCGCCCTGCACCGACCAGTCCTTGCCCTCCTGGCAGCCGGGGCCAAGCAGCACCGCGGCATGGCTGCGCCGCAGCCCATCGAGCGTGACATCGCGGCCCAGCCGCGCGCGCAGGTTCAGCGTGATGCCGGGCACCGCCAGAAGCCGCTCGATTTCGGCGTCGATCACGTCGCGGGGCAGCCGTGTCGGCGGAATGCCCGAGCGCAGCAGGCCACCAGCCTCGGGCAACGCCTCGAAGATCTCGGCGCGCAGGCCAAGGCGCACGCAATGCCACGCCGCCGACAGGCCCGCGGGCCCCGCGCCGACGATGGCAACGACCGGCGCATCGGCGGCGGGGGCGGCCGCGGGATAGGCCCAGCCATGTTCGATCGCCCGGTCGCCCAGCCAGCGTTCGACGTTGTGGATCGCCAGCGCCCCGTCCAGTGTCACCCGGTTGCAGGCGGTTTCGCAGGGATGTGGGCAGACGCGGCCGGTGATCGCGGGCAGCGGGTTGGCGCTGACCAGTTCGCGCCACGCGCCTTCAAGGTTATTTTGCTGCAGCAGGCCGAACCAGGCCTGCTGGTCCTCGCCTGCCGGGCAGGCACCGTGGCAGGGCGCCTTGGCATGGACATGCGCGGGCACTTCGGTGGACCGCCAGTTGCCGGTCTTGAAATCCAGCGAGGTGCCGGGCAGCGCGTAGGCGCCGCGTGTCAGAACGGCCATCTTACATCCCTCCCACCAGCGGACCGCCACGGCCCACGGCGGCCGCGCCGCCCGTGTCGTTGGCATCCTGCGCCGCGCCGGCAAGGCCGAACGTGGCGATGTTGTAATCGGCCAGCGCCTGAAGGTGGTCGCGCTCCTTCTCGGCGCGGGGGTCCTTGTCCTTCATCAGGTGGGCAAAGCGGCCCTGAACCTCAAGATAGTCGCGCACCGGGCGGGGGCTGCGGATCGGCATGACGTTGCTGAGCGATCCGCGTTCCAGTTCGACCAGCGGGAAAAGGCCGCATTCCACCGCGCGGCGCGCCACCTCGATGGTCAGGGCGCTGGCGTGTTTCCAGCCCAGCGGGCAGGGCGAATGAACGACGATGAAGGTCGGCCCCTCGATCCCCATCGCATAGCGCACCTTGCGCTGCAGGTCGGCCGGAAAGGCGACCGAGGCCGAGGCGGCATAGGGCACGTGATGCGCCGCGATGATCGACAGCAGGTCCTTTTTCAGGTGCCGCTTGCCCATCCGGTCCTTGCCCGCGGGCGATGTGGTGGTGGACGCGGCATGCGGTGTCGAGGAGGACCGCTGGATGCCGGTATTCATGTAGGCTTCGTTGTCGTAGCAGACGTAAAGGATGTTGTGATAGCGCTCCAGCATCCCTGACAGCGCCTGAAAGCCGATGTCATAGGTGCCGCCATCGCCGCCGAAGGCCAACACCTTGGTCTTCTTGCCCTGCGCCTTCATCGCGGCCTCCATGCCGGAGGCGACGGCGGGCGCGTTTTCGAAGAGCGAATGGATCCACGGCACGTGCCAGGCTGATTGCGGCCAGGGGGTGGTGAAGACCTCCAGACAGCCAGTGGCATTGGCGACCATCACGTCGGGGCCCGCGCTTTCCATCACCAGCCGGGCGGCCAGCGCCTCGCCGCAGCCCTGACAGGCGCGGTGACCACTGACCAGCCCCTCGAACCGCGGCTGTTTTTCGCGCAGGGTCAGGGGCTTGGGCGAGGGTTCATCGGGGGCGGGCGGCACGCGGCCGAATTTCGCGCGCAACTCGCTCAGGCGGGTTTCGTCGGTCATCAGCGGTCCTCCGGAGCCAGTTTTTCGAGGTCCACGTCAAAGACCGAGAAGGCCGGCGCGTCAGGGTCGCGAATGGCGGCCATCAGGTCGGCGTAGATCGTCTCGGGGATGTCGCGGCCACCCAGCCCGATGGCGTGGTTGTGGATGCGGGGCCGGTCGGCCATGTCGGCCAAAACGGCCGCCACCTCGGTCCCGACGATGCCGCCCAGGCCGGGCGAGATCGCGCGGTCGATGACGATGAGGTGTTTCAGCCCTTTGACCGCCTCGCGCAGCGCCTCGGCCGGGAAGGGGCGGAAGGCGCGCAGCTTGATGATGCGGGCGGGGCCGGCGGCCTCGGCATGCGCGGCCATGCCGGCGCGCAGTGTGCCGACGGTCGAGCCCATGGCGAGGATGCCCACTTCGGCGGCCGGATCGCCCTCGACCTCCAGCAGGCCGCCGCTGCTGCGCCCGGTCAGGGCGGCCCAGTCCCTGTCGATCTGGTCGATCACCGGCAGCGCGCGGGTCATCGCGGCGTGGTGGGCGTGGCGGATTTCGGCGAAATACTCGGGCGTCACCAGCATGCCGAAGGATTTCGGGTCCGTCGGGTCGAGCTTGCGGGCAAAGTCGAAGGGCGGCAGCCAGCCGGCGACCTCTTCCTGCGACGGCATATCGATGATCTCCATCGTGTGGGTCAGCACGAAGCCGTCCATGCAGACCATCACCGGCAACTCGGTTTCCTGCGCGATGCGGAAGGCTTGGATGGTGGTATCGACCGCCTCCTGGTTGTCGACGCAATGCAGCTGGATCCAGCCGGAATCGCGCACCGCCATGCTGTCGCCGTGGTCGTTCCAGATCGACAGCGGCGCGCTGACCGCGCGGTTGGCCACCGTCATGACCAGCGGAATGCGCAGGCCCGCAATGTTGAACAGCACTTCGGCCATCAACAGCACGCCCTGGCTGGCAGTGGCGGTGTAGGCGCGCGCACCGGCGGCGGCCGCACCCAGCACAACCGAGGCCGCCGAGAACTCGGATTCCACGCTGACGAACTCGGTATGCATCTCGCCCTCGGCCACGAGGCGAGAGAGGTTTTCCACGATATGGGTCTGCGGCGTGATCGGGTAGGCGGCGACAACGTCGGGTTTGCACAGCGCCACCGCACGCGCGATGGCCAGGCTGCCTTCGAGGGCTTCACGCATCGGCGGGCTCCTTCCACAGGCCCTGCGGTACGGCGGCCGCGGCCCGGTCGATCAGGGTCAGGTTATGGGCCAGAGTGTCGCCCTTGAACCGGCCTTTCAGCGCCGCTGCCAGCGCCGCGGGGGGCAGCAGGCCGGTCAGCGCGAGAAAGCCGGCCAGCAGCGCGGTGTTGGGAATGGGCTTGCCGATCTCTTCGATCGCCATCGCGGTGGCCGGCACGCAAAAGGCCCGGCAGGCAAAGGCCTTTTCGACATCCTCGGCGCTGCGGCCGGAATTGACCAGCATCGCGCCGCCGGGTTTCAGCCCCGCGGTAATGCCGTGGTCCAGCAGCAGCGTGTCGTCCTGCACGATCAGGAAATCCGGCGCGCGGATCTGCGCGCGCAACTGGATCGGCACGCTGTCGATCCGGACGAAGGAGGTGACCGGCGCGCCGCGCCGCTCGGCCCCGAAGCTTGGGAAGGCCTGACAGGTAAACCCCGCCTCGAAGGCGGCAGAGGCCAGCAGGTAGGCGGCTGCAACGCTGCCCTGTCCGCCACGTCCATGAATACGAATCTCGATCATGGAAGGCAGCCTAGCGGCCGACGGCAGACCCGCCATTGACATGGGTCAAGAACCGGGCTGTGCGACCGCGGGCGGCAACGTGGATGTGATCGGGCAAGCTGGGTCCCGCCGGGCTGGCCCGGCTTGACGGCACCATGAGACGGGGCCAATGCTGACTTGCTGCACCCGCCGGCTCTGGACAGCGGCGCCATCCAGACCACCTATGAGGGGCTTCTCTCGGAAAGTCGTAATTTCATGTCGCTTTGGAAACAGGTTCTGATTTCTCTGGTTGTGGTTGCCGTGATGGGCGCGCTCTGGATTGCCTTCTTTCCCGGGGCCGTCGGGATTGCCCGCCAGATCGGCCTTGCCGGGCCGCTGGAGGCTGTGGGCATTACCCTTCCCGCTCAGGAAGCGGCGGGTCCCGGTGGCGGCGGTCGGCCGGGCGGGGGTGGTTTCGGCCGGTTCTCGCGCGCATCGACCGTGGTACTGAAAGCGGCAACCAGCGAGATCATCAATGACAAGGTCTCGGCGCTGGGCTCGGGCGAGGCGATCCAGTCGGTCACCGTGCTGCCCGAGGTCAGTGGCACCCTGAAGGCCATTCCGGTTCAGGCCGGCACGGTCGTCAAGCCCGGCGATGTGATCGCGCAACTCGACATGGATGTTCAGCAACTGGCCCTCGACAAGGCGCGGCTGACCTTTGACGACGCCCAGCGCACGCTGGCACGCACGCAACAACTGGGCCAGACAAATGCGGTGCCTGCGAGCCAGATCCAGTCTGCCGAACTGGCCGCGAAAAGCGCCGAGATCGACCTGCGTACCGCCGAGAAGAACCTTGCCGACCGCACCATCACCGCGCCCATCGCGGGCACGGTCGGCATCCTGCAGGTGGGCGTGGGCACCGATGTGACGGCACAAACGGCGCTCACCACGATCGTCGACAGCTCCAAGCTGCGCATCAATTTCTGGCTGCCCGAGCGGCTGTCGGGCAAGGTCAGCCTTGGTGATCCGGCGCAGGTGGTGCCGGTGGCCCTGCCGCAGCTCTCGCTTGATGCAACCGTCAGCGCCATTGATAACCGGATCGACCCGGCCAGCGGTACCTTTCAGGTGCAGGCCGAGGTCTCCAATGCCGACGGACGCCTGAGCCCCGGCATGGCCTTTACCGTGTCGCTGAAATTCCCCGGTGACAGCTTCATCGCGGTTGATCCGCTGACCATCCAGTGGGGGACCGACGGTTCGTATGTCTGGCGTGTCGTCGACGACAAGGCCGAAAAGGTGCCGGTGCGTATCGTACAGCGCAACACCGACAGCGTGCTTGTCGCAGGCGAGGTAAAGGTGGGCGACATGTTGGTGACCGAAGGTTTGGCCGGGCTGTCGCCGGGCGCCACGGTTCAGGTGCAAGGCGCACCCCCGGCCGACGCTGCGGGGGGCCAGCAGGCCGGCGGTGGTTCTGCGGCCAAGGCACCTGGGCCAGGGTCGCAATCGGGGCCGCAATCGGGTGGGCGAACGGGCAACAGGGCAGGTGGCACCACCGCCGCGGCCGCGCCCGCAAGCGGCAATTAGGGGCGCGCGCGGTCATGGCCGAGAACAAGAATTCTCAGCAGGGTGCGCTACTGGCGGCGCTTTTCGTGCGCCGGCCGGTTCTGGCCTTCGTGCTGAACGCGATCATCTTCGTCGCGGGCATCGCCGCCATTCTTGGCATGCAGGTGCAAGAGCTGCCCAATGTCAGCCGCCCGGTATTGACCATCAACACCCAGTTTCCCGGCGCGGCAGCTGAAACCGTGGATACCGAGATCACCTCGGTCATTGAAGGCGCCATCGCGGGCGTGAACGGGGTGAGCGGGGTTTCCTCAAGCTCCAGCTACGGCCGTGGCCGCACGACGGTGGAGTTCAGCGGATCGACCGACATCAATATTGCCGCGTCGGACGTGCGCGACGCGATCAGCCGGGTCGCCAACTCGCTGCCCGCCGATGCCAAGACACCCACAGTGGTCAAGGCCGACAGCAACGCGCAGGGCGTGATGTGGCTGTCGGTGACATCCGACAAGCTGAGCATCGGGCCGTTGACCGACCTTGTGAATGCGACGATCCTCGATCCGCTGCTGGCGGTCGACGGCGTGGCCGACGTGCAGCTGGCCGGCGATGCGGCACAGATCCTGACCGTCGACATCCGGCCCGATGCGCTGGCCGCGCGGGGGCTGACACTGGCCGATGTTTCAAAGGCGCTTGCGAAGATCTCGTTCGACGTACCGGCGGGGACGCTCAACGCGACCAACCAAAACATCATCGTGCGCGCCTCGGCCAGCATCACCGACCTTGGCCAGGCGATGGGGCTGCAGGTCAAGGACGGGGTCAAGCTGTCGGACGTGGCATCGGTCTATCTGGCGCCCAATTCCAGCGGCACCCGGATCAACGCCGAGGGCAAGGCGGGCGTGGGCCTGTCGATCATCGGTCAGGCGCAATCGAATACCATCGCGATTTCCAACGGCATCCACGCCGCCATCGCGGCGCTTGCCCCTTCGCTGCCGCCAGATGTCAAGATAACCGTCAATTCCGACGACGCGGTCTTCATCCGGGGCGCGGTCAGCGAGGTCATCCGCTCGATGGTGATCTCTATCCTTGTCGTGACCGCGATCATCTTCGTCTTCCTGCGCGACTGGCGCGCGACACTGATCCCGGCCGTCTCGATGCCCATCGCGCTGGCGGGCGCACTGGCGGGGATCTACCTGTCGGGCTTTTCCATCAACATCCTGACGCTGCTGGCGCTGGTGCTGGCGACCGGCCTCGTGGTGGACGACGCGATCGTCGTGCTGGAGAACATCGTGCGCCAGCGCAGCCTTGGACTTGGCCCTCGCGCGGCCGCCGTGCTGGGCACACAGGAGGTTTATTTCGCGGTGCTGGCCACGACGGTGACGCTGGCGGCGGTCTTCATCCCCATCTCGTTCCTGCCGGGGCAGGTGGGCGGCCTGTTTCGCGAATTCGGGCTGACGCTGGCGATGGCGGTGCTGGTCTCGTCGGTGGTGGCGCTGTCGCTGACGCCGATGATGGCGGCGCGCGCGGTGGCGCATGGCGGACATGAAGCGGGCCGCAAGCCCAGCCTTATCGCGCGTTTCGGCATGATGCTGGCAAGGTTCTACGCCCGCACGCTGCACGGCGCGCTGAACGCGCCGCTGGCGGTGTTGGCGGCCGCTGCTTTGTTTGCCGCGATCGCGTGGTTTGCCTTTCCCACGATCAGGACCGAACTGACCCCGCCCGAAGACCGCAGCCGCATCGCCGTCATAGTGCAGGCACCGCAGAACGTCAGCCTTGACTACACCAATGCCCAGATCAGCCGGATCGAGGAGCTTCTGGCGCCGATCAAGGCCAGCGGCGAGATTTCAAACGTCTTTTCCATCACTGGATTCGGCGGCAGCACCAACCGCGGTTTCATGCTGGTCAGCCTCGTGCCCGAGGATCAGCGCAGCCGCAGTCAGCAGGCCATCGCCGGCCAGATCAACGGCCTGATCTCGCAGGTGCCGGGGGTGCGCGCCTTCGCGATTTCGCCCAATAGTTTGCGCATCAGGGGCGGCGGCAACGGCCTGCAATTCGCCCTCGTTGGCACCAATTACGACGTGCTGGGCCAGGCCGCCGCCGCCAGCGTCAAGGCGCTGCAGGCCGACCCGCGCTTTGGCAACGTGCGGTCAAGCTATGACACCACGCAGGCGCAGGTGCAGGTGCAGATCGACCGCGCCCGCGCCGACCAGCTGGGCATCGACATCACCGGTGTGGGCGCCAGCCTGCAGGCGATGCTGGACGGCCAGTCCATCGGCAACGTCAACTTCAACGACACGACCTACCCGATTTATCTGCAATCGACGAGCCAGCCGATCAACGACCCCACGGATCTGGAAAACATCTTTGCCCGCACTGGCGATGGCCGCTTCGTGCCGATGTCCTCGATCGTGTCGATCTCGGAAAGCGCCGCGGCCCCCTCGCTCAGCCGCGAAAGCCAGCGTCGCGCCGTCGATATTACCGCGGGCCTCAGCGATGGCTTCCCGATCGGCAATGCCTACGAGGCGGCACGCGCGCTGCTGCTGCCGGAACTGCCGCCGGGTGTTTCAATCGTTCCGCTGGCCGAGGCCGCCACCATCGGCCAGAACGCCAACGGGCTGGCGGTGACCTTCGGCTTTGCCGCGCTGGTAATCCTGCTGGTACTGGCCGCGCAATTCGAAAGCTTCGTCAGCGCCGGGATCATCATGGTGACGGTGCCGTTCGGCCTTGCGGCCGCGGTTTTCGCGCTGATCCTGACGGGCGGCACGCTGAACGTCTATTCGCAGATCGGGCTGGTGCTGCTGGTGGGGATCATGGCCAAGAACGGCATCCTTGTGGTCGAGTTCGCCAACCAGTTACGCGATCAGGGCCTTGCCGTGCGTGAGGCGATCGAGCAGGCGAGCGCGATCCGCCTGCGCCCGATCATGATGACGAAACTGGCCACCATCCTTGGCGCGCTGCCGCTGGTGCTGGCCACCGGGCCGGGGGCCGAGGCGCGGTCAGCGTTAGGCTGGGTGATTGTGGGCGCGCTGGGCTTCGCCGCCGTCTCGACCCTTTACCTGACGCCAGCGACCTACCTGATCTTTGCCCGCCTTTCGAAACCGCGTGCGCATGAAGAGGTGTTGTTGCAAAAGGAACTGACCCGCGCCGCGGCGATCAAGGCCGAAGGAACGCCGGCCCAATAGCGCGTCAGGTGTCGGCCTTGGCCTGTACCTCGCCGGCGACGGCATTCAGGATCGCCGTCGTGAAGTCCTGTGGCGCGACCGTCAGCAAACCCACCTGCGAGGCGCCGAAAAACGCCGTCACGGCCTCGGCCAATTCGGCGGCGGTTACGCCACGCAGTGCTGCCTCCAGATCGGCGATGATGCGGGGCGGCGTGACAAAGAAATCGCCGGTGATGACGATTTCGCGCATGCGGTCCTGCCGGGGGCCTTCCAGCCGCACATGCGCCGTCACCGTGCCGCCCGCGCCGGTATGGGCGCCGATGCGCACGTCAGCCGGGCGGGTCGGGTCGTCGATGCCATACACAAACTCGTCGGTGCCGATCTCCTCGGCGAAAATGGCCCTCGCGGCGGCCTCTTCCCCGGCGGTGATCTCGCCCCATTCCGGCGCGATACCCAGTCGCGCGGCAAAGCCCTCCAGCAGCGCCTGCTTGACCTCGGCCACCGGCGGCGGCTTGCCGTCGAAGAGCTCGCGCAGGGTCACCACCCGCTGCGCGCCGCTGGTCTGGCCGTGCTTGGCCAGTTTCGCTGCGGGGATGTTCAGCAGAGAGGTCATCTTGGCCCCGTCCATATCGGCCAGCACGGTGCCCTGATAGAACAGCGTATCGCCGTCGAAGAACCCGCCCGTGCCGGAAATCTTGCGGCCGTCCACCTCGATATCGTTGCGGGGCCGATAACGCGCGGCGATGCCAAGGCGTGACAACCCGTCGGCGGCGGCTTCGCAAATCTCGCGCGCCAGATCGCCCAGGCTGGAGATGCCCAGCGTCGCCTTGTGGAACACCAACTCCCAGCCGAACTGCCCCTCGTCGAGGTACAGCGCGCCACCCCCGGTGATCCGCCGCCCGATGCCCACGCCCGCCGCGCGACAGGCCGGCAGGTTCAGCTCCTGGCTGATCGCCTGATGCCGGCCTACCAGCACCGAGGGCGGGAATTGCAGGAAGCGCACCGTGTCGGGCACCGCCCCCGTCTTGTGCGCCTCGATCAGCGCCTGGTCGAAGGCCATCTGTTCGCGGCAGGGGCGGATGCCGGTGTCGATCACGCGGAAGGGCTTGGTCATGGTGGGGTCCTTTCGGTGGCGCGCCTGTGGGTCAGAGCAGGTCGAACTCCTCGCCCGGCGTGTAGCTTTCGCCGGGCTTTTCCATCGCCAGCTGGCTGCGGATCTTGCGCAGGTCCACCTCCTTGGGGGCAAACGGGTAGCTGGCGATGTTCGAGGGCGGGCTGTCGCCATAGGGCCTGTCGCATGCCGAGATATCATCGGCGAACTTGCCGGGGCAACCGCTGGTGCGGAAGGCGATGCCGGCGTCGATGATCACCGACAGCTCGGATTGCGGCATCCCGAAATCGACGATGCGGCCGTTCTCGTCGAAGGTCATCTGCTCGATCCGCACGCCGCAATAATCCACAAGGTAGCGCGCCAGTTGCACGCGCCGCCATTGATCGCGCGGGGTGGCGGGCAGGTGGTCCATCAGGCTGCCCTTCTCGGGGAAGAAGCAGAACATGTGGCTGTGCCCGCCCAAGTCGACCAGATCCTGCACCACCTTCATCACGTCGTATTCGGTTTCGCCCATGCCCACGATGATATGCGCACCGAACTTCTGCGGCCCGAAGATGTCGCGCGCTTCCAGCATGATTTCCCAGTACTTTTTCCAGGTATGCGGCGATTGCACGCCCTTGCCGCGGGTGCGGTCGAACAGTTCGGGCGTGGCGGCGTCCAGCGCCACGGTGAAGATATCGGACCCCATGTCGCGCAGCACCTGCACGTCATTGCGCGTCATCGTGGTGGGGTTAGACAGGATCGAGATCGGGATCGCGTCGGGGTCGATCCGGTCGGTCCATTTCTTCAGCACCGTCACGGTGTCCTCGTCGGAATTGGGGTGGGTGATCATCGAAATGCACATCCGGTGAAACGGGCTGCCCGCCACGTCGCGCGCGACGCGGTCCACCACCTCGTCCATCGGCACGGCGGGCCAGTCGACGCGGATGAAGTTGCGGTCGGCATAGTTACGCTCGGCCTCGCGGTGGCGGGCCAGCCCGCAATAGGCGCAGTTGGCGCGGCAGCCCTCGGGGTAGGTCAGCAGGAGGTTGAGGCAGCGGGTGCAGGAACAGCCATGCATCTTGCCCTCGACCAGCCCCATCGTGATCGCCGCCGCGGTCGACATCTGCACGTAGTCGGGCGAGCGCATGTGCGGCGTCAGGATGTTGTAGTTGGGCTTGTAGAGCCCCTCGGGCGCGCGGTTGGCCTCCTTCACGGGCCGGCCGTTCTTCATCGGCGCCGGCACGACGCCGGGGATGCGGGGCTCCATCACCTCGTAGGCGTTGAAATCGCGCCCGTCCGCGCCGGTCCGTCCGGGTTGCGCATTTTCGGGTTTCAGGCAGGTCATGGCGTACTCCTCAGGCGGCGGGGGCAGTGGTGCGGGCCTCGGCCCAGTATTCGGGATAGGCGATCCAGGCGCGGCGCAGCGCGGCCGGGCCGGGTGGTTCGCCCGTGGCGTAGCGCGCCATCAGTGCGCGGCGGCGGTCGCGGGCCAGCGCCAGCGAGCGGCCGTAAAGCGCGTCCAGTTCCTCGGCATAATCGGCGCGCGCGTCGGCGTCGCCTGCCAGCAGGGCAACGGCGGCCTCGCCTGCGAGTTGGCCCGAGGTGACGGCGGCAGGGATGCCCGCGCCGGTGACCGGGTTGGTCAGACCCGCAGCGTCGCCTGCCAGCAGGACGGGCACCGCACCAAGGCGACCGACAGGGCCTGTCATGCCGCCCACCGGGATCGCGCCACCAGTGGTGGCGTGAATGGTGGCGCCCACCCGACCCTCAGACACCAGTTGCGCGTGCAGCGCCTCCAGCAGCGGCTTCAGCCGGTCGCGGTATTGCGGGGCCACGCCAAGGCCAAGGTTGGCACGCTCGCCCTTGGGGAAGAGCCACTCATAGCCGCCCGCGATCTCGGGCCGCAGGAAGATGTCGGTGCCGTCATGCGGGCGCAGCAGGTCAACGGTGATCTGGCGCGATTCCACCACGTCCGCGTTGGGCGCGCCAATGGCAGCGCCCACCACCGAACGCGGACCATCCGCGCCGATGATCGCCTTGGCGGCGAACTGCGTGCCATCGGCCAGCACTGCCACGCCCTCGGGCGTGATCCGGCGCAGCAGGGTGTCCATGCGGATCTCGGCCCCGGCGGCGCGCGCCTCGGCCACCAGGGCCGCGTCAAAATCGGCCCGGTCAATCATCCGGCCGCGGAAATCCGGCGTCACCTCGACGCCCGCGCCAAGGTAGGTGTCCATCCGCGCGATGGCCTGCCGCTGGGCGGCCAGCACGGCGGGCACGTCGCCGCCTAGCATGGCCGGGACGAACTCGGCGCATTGCACGGGCAGGCCGGGCACGCGGCGCCGGTCGATGCCCAGCACGCGCAATCCCGCCCGCGCCGCCACCGTGGCCGCCACCGCGCCTGCCGGGCCAAGCCCGCAGACCAGCAGGTCGGGCGTGGCGGTCGTGCTCATGCCGCGCAGGTCCGCGCCGGGGCGAGCGCCGTGCGCGAGCCGATCTTGATCGAGCAGCAGGCGTTTTCCTGCGTGAAGGCGCGCCCGACCGCGTCGCAGGTGGCCACCGCGCCATCGGCCGGAAAGGCGATGCCGTCGAGCCCGGCCATCACCGCGTAGGCATCTGTGACCTGTTTGTGCGTGCCCGCGGGCCGGGCGCAGCCCAAGAGCACCTGTCGCTCGCCCATCGCATGCCGCGCCTGCAGGAAGATGCGGCCCACATCCGTCGTCGACGGTGTCCGGAAGGTGCCGGGCCGGGCGTAGAACGGCATGATCACGACCAGCACCAGCGCGTTCACCGGATAACGCGCGACCATCTCCAGCGCGCGGGCCTCTCCCCGGATCTCGCCGTAATGCAGACCGATGACGATGTGGGGGCTGATCTCCATTTTCGTCGCGGTCAGGGCGGCCAGCGTCGCCTCGAAATCCTCGACCGGGCGGTCGAGGTGATAGACCTCGCGGATCGTGTCGTCGGAGCCGATCACGTCCATCATCGCGGTGTCGATGCCCGCGGCCTCCATCCGCTTGGCCGCCGCCTCATCCGTCAGCGCGGTGTGAATGGCGACCTTCAGATGCGGGAAGTCGCGCTTCAGCCCCTCGATGACGGGATAGAACTTTTCATAGCGGATCTCGTTGCGGCGGTTCGACCCGCCCGACAGCAGGAAGCCCTGCAAATCCTGCATCAGGATCAGGTCGCGCACCTTCTGGTCCAGTACCTCGGGCCGGGTGGCCGCGATCATCGGTTCCAGGATCTTGGCCTGGCAATGATCGCAGTCCAGTGCGCAGGCCCCGCCGGTGATCGAGAAGGCGGGAAAGCTGTTCTTGCCGCAGCCCTGGATCTCGGCGCCCTGGTATTCCTTGAAGGTGGGCGTGGAAAACCGGATCGGGCGGCGATGGGTCAGGGGCGCGGCGGCCTGCATCTCGGCCACCAGGGCGGCGTCGAATGCAAGGTCTTCCAGCGCCTCGATCTGCGCAAGACGGTCAAGCCAGTCGGACATGGGGCAACTCCGCGGGATCGGGGGACAGGGCGGCGCGCGCCAGCGCCGCAAAGGCGGGGCGGACGGGGCCGGGATTGGGGGCGTCGGCAAGCGTGGTCAGCCAGGCCGGCTGCACCTCGTCCTCGTCGACAAGATCGCAGGACAGCGGGGCCAGCACCGCGCGCGCGGCTGGCGGCAGGTCGTCGGGCACGGGCTGGCCCGAGAGGCGCGCCCACAGCCCGGCCCAGGCCCGCGCCAGCGTCCAGGGGTTGTAGCCGCCGCCGCCAAGGATGACCGAGGCCGGCGACAGCCGCGTCAGCGCCATCACGGCCTCCCACAGCGCGCCGTTCGACAGCGCCAGCGAGGACAGCGGATCGCCCGCCAGCGCATCGGCGCCCACCGTCACCACCACGGCCTGCGGGGCAAAGCCGCGCGCCAGCGGCAGCAGGGCATTGTCCATCAGCCAGGCGAATTCGCTGTCATTCATCGCGCGGGGGACGGGGAAATTGCGGGCATGGCCATTGCCCCGGTCGCCCGCGCCGCCGGTGAAGGGCCAACGCCCGTCCTCGTGCACCGACAGCGTCATCACGCGCGGATCGTGGGCCATGGCCGCCTGCACCCCGTCGCCGTGATGGGCGTCGAGGTCGGCGTAAAGAACACGCGTCAGGCCGGCATCCAGCAGCCGCAGGATGGCAAAGACCGGGTCGTTGAAATAGCAAAACCCGCTGGCCCGGTCCGCCATCGCGTGATGGGTGCCGCCGCCCGGATGGTAGGCGATGCCGCCTTTCAGCGCGATCTCGGCCGCCAGGATCGACCCGCCGACCGAGGCGCGCGCGCGTGCGTCCAGGCCGGCAAAGATGGGGTTCTCGATGCTGCCAAGGCCGAAACGCGCGCGCTCTTGCGCGGTGGCGCGCCCGCGTTCGGTGGCCGCGGCAAAGGCTGCAAGGTAGGCCGCGTCGTGAAAGCGGGCCAGTTGCGCGTCGGTGGCGATGGGGCATTCGGCATAAGCGCCGTCGTCCAGCCAGCCCAGCGCACGGCACAGGCCCATCACCGGGGCGAGGCGGGCAATCGCCAGCGGATGGTTGCCCGGGTATCCGGGTTCCAGATAGATCCGGCTGCTGATGAACGTGGCGGCCATGCTCCCCCTGTCGATGACGGGTTCCGGCGCGCTCCTCTCGCAATTCCGAAATATGTCATCTTCCACATACAATGTCGCCGGACGGACGGAACGTCAAGGCCGAGAGACGGCGCGCGCGATCAGTCCTCGACAAGGTGATCGGCGATGATCTCGACGATGCTTTCCAGCTTGCCCTCCCAGTGCAGGGCGGTCTTGCTTTCGTCGAAGGTCAGCCGGCAGTTGGCGCAGGCCGAGACCAGCGTATCGGTTCCCGTGGCCGCGACCTGGTCGATCTTGATCTGGAACACCTTGTGGCGCAGCGGCGCGGCCCGGCTCATCGCCTGCACGCCGCCGCCACCGCCGCAGCACCAGTTATGCGCGCCGGTCGGGGCCATCTCGGTGAAATGGGTGGCAAACCCGTCCAGCAGGTAACGCGCATCCTCGGTCGCGCCGCCGCGGCGCGAGATCTGGCAGGGGTCGTGATAGGTCATCGGCGTGTCGTAGGGCTTCAGCTTCAGCTTTCCGGCGCGTTTCAGCTTGGCCATGTATTCGGTGATGTGCAGCACCTCGAAAGGCAGGGGCCGGCCGATGATGTTGGCCGCACCCCAGCGCAGCACGCCATAGGCATGGCCGCATTCGGGGATGACGACGGTCTTGGCGCCGGTCTTTTCGGCGGCATCGAGGATGCGCTGGATCATCACCTTGGCGATGTCGGCCTTGCCCGAGAGATAGCCGAAATTCGTGGCCTCGTAGCCGGTCGTTGAAAACGTCCAGTCGACGCCAGCATGGTTGAGGATCTTCGCCATCGCCGACAGCGATTGCGGGTATTTCATCGCCTCGATGGACGAGACCGTCAGCAGCACCTCGGCCCGCTCCTTGTCGAGCGGCATGTCCACCTCGTCGTCATCGGCCAGCCACTCCACCCGGTCGACCAGCTTTTCCGGCGTCAGGCCCAGCGGGCTGCCATGATCGCGCGAGTTCTCGGCCGCCTGCAACAGGTCCGCAGGCCCCAGCCCCGCCGCCACGAACGCCTTGCGCGCCTGACCCACGATCGAGGCGATGTCGATCGCCATCGGGCAGACCTCGGTGCAGCGGCCGCACATGGTGCAGGTGTCGAAGATCAACTCTTCCCACTCGGCCAGGTCCTTTTCGGTGATGGCCGGCGCAAGGCCCAGCCATTTCAGCGGCCATTTCTGCGCGCGCTGGGCCTTGGCGATGGGAAACAGCTTGTAGGCCGGCGTGTGGCGCGGATCGCCCGAGGCCTTGTGGAAATGGCACGCCTCGGAGCATTGGCCGCAATGCACGCAGGCCTCCAGATAGGCGTTCATGTGCTCTTCGGTCTGGGCGAGGAAGGCGCGGGTGGCGGCCTTCACGTCGATCGGGGCGGGCGCGTTCATCGGGATGCCTCCTAGCTGACCTTGACCTGCATGAGCTCTTCGCCTGCCGGGTTCACGACGTGCACGGCGCAAGCGATGCAGGGATCGAAGCTGTGGATGGTGCGCAGGATCTCCAGCGGCTGCTTGGGATCGTGCAGGGTGTGACGGTCGGCCAGTGCCGCCTCGTAGGGCCCTGCCTGCCCCGTGGCGTCACGCGGGCCGGCGTTCCATGTCGAGGGCACCACAGCCTGGTAATTGGCAATCTTGCCATCCTCGATGACAATCCAATGCCCCAGCGCGCCGCGCGGTGCCTCCATGAAGCCCACGCCCTGCGCCTTGGCGGGCCATGTCGCGGGGTCCCATTTCGCCTCGGAATGCACGGCCACGTCGCCGGCCTTGATGTTGGCCACCAGCGCGTCGTACCAGCCCTGCATCTGGTCCACGACGATCTTCGATTCCAGCGTGCGCGCCGCGGTGCGCCCCATGGTCGAGAACATCGCCGTCAGCGGCAGGTCCAGTTGTTTCAGCGCCGAATTGGCCAGTTCGACCGTCGGCGCGTGGCCCTTGGCGTAAAGCATCAGCACCCGCGCCAGCGGCCCCACCTCGACCGCGTGACCCTTCCAGCGCGGCGATTTCAGCCAGGAATAGCCCTGCTCGACGTTCAACTGGTCGAACGGGGGCTTGGGCCCGTCATAGGCAAAGGCCGTCTCGCCCGCGTAGGGGTGCAGGCCGGCACCCTTGCCCGCGGCATAGTCGTAATAGCTGTGGCTGACGAATTCCTGAATCTCGGAGGGATCGTTCATGTCCACCGGCAAGATGTTGGACAGGTCGCGGTTCAGGATCACGCCCGAGGGGATCAGCCAACTGGCCGGGTCGTCCATCCCGGCGCTGGGAAAATCGCCATAGGTCATGAAGTTGCCGATGCCCTCGCCGCGCGCGAACCAGTCCTTGTAGAAAGACGCGATGGCCAGCGTGTCAGGCAGGTAGACCTGTTCGACGAAGGTCTTCATCCGGTCGATGACGGCCTTTATCTCTTGCAGGCCGGTGACGTTGAGCGCGGTGGCCGACACCCCACCGCCGTCGTTGCTGATGGGCGAGGGCGCGCCACCCACGGCGAAGTTCGGATGCGGGTTCTTGCCGCCAAAGATGGTATGGATCTGCACGACGTTGCGCTGCCAGTCGAGCGCCTCGAGGTAATGGGCCACCGCCATCAGGTTCGCCTCGGCCGGCAGCTTGTATTCCGGGTGGCCCCAGTAGCCGCCCGCGAAGATGCCCAGCTGCCCCTGTTCGACGAAGGTCTTCAGCCGCTTCTGCACGTCGGCGAAATAGCCGGGGCTGGATTTCGGCCATGCCGAGATCGACTGCGCCAGCGTCGAGGTGGCCGCGGGATCGGCCGACAGGGCCGAGACGACATCGACCCAGTCGAGCGCATGCAGGTGGTAGAAGTGCATGACGTGGTCATGCACGTATTGCGCCCCGATCATCAGGTTGCGGATCAGCTGCGCGTTGGGCGGGATCGGGTAGTTCAGCGCGTTTTCCACCGACCGCACGCTGGCAATGCCGTGGACCAGCGTGCAGACGCCGCAGATGCGCTGCGCAAAGGCCCAGGCCTCGCGCGGGTCGCGGCCCTTGAGGATCAGCTCGATCCCGCGGACCATCGTGCCCGAGGAAAACGCGCTGGTGATGGTGCCATCGGCGGCGGTTTCCGCCTCGATGCGCAGGTGACCCTCGATACGGGTGATCGGGTCGACGACGACGCGCTCGGTCATGGCTTGGGCCTTTCGTTCAGGTTTTCACGCCGCGGCGGGCATAGGTCATGCCGGTCTCTGCGCGGGTGATGAAGACAAGGAAGGCATGCATCAGCTTGCCGAAGGGGAACCAGACCAGCAGCAGTGCGATGGACAGGATGTGCAGCGCCAGCAGCGTTTCATAGCGCGCGCCAAGGTGGCTGACGGCCAACAGGCCGGTGACGACGGGCAGCACCGTGACCAGCCACGAGACGTAATCGTTCCCGGTTGAAAGAAGCCGTAGCACCGGGTGCGTCATCCGCCGCACCAGCGCCGCCACCAGCGAGGCCAGCGTGACATAGGCCGCCAGCGTGATCACGCTGGTGGGCAGCACTGGCCAGGACAGCCCGAAAAGGCCCTTCAGGAACAGCATGTGCTGGGCAAAACCGAAGACGATGACGGCCAGGCCCACGTGGAAGATCCAGCCGTTGAATACCTGGAACATCGACATCGGGCCGAAGCCGCGCGGCGTGCCCATGTGCCGCCAGATGCCGGCAAGGGCCGCCATCGGTGCCGAGGGCACGCCGGCCTTCGGGCGCGACCGGTCCACGCTGCGGGGCAGGCCCAGCAGCGAGACGAGGCGCCACAGAACCCCCAGCACGAAGACCGCCATCGCGGTGTTGATCGCGGGCCCTCGCGCGAAATCGAGAAGGCTCATCCCCATCACGGTCATTTCGTCTCTCCCGGTTTGCTGGCCGCGGCCATGGCGGCGGCGCGGCGGCGGCGGGCCATCGCCACGCTGGCCGCCCCCGCGACAAGGCCCGCAGCGGCCGCCCCGCCCAAGACCGCGTTGTTGCCCATGACCGAGGCCGATAGCGGTTTGTAGAACCCGCCCTGGTCCCAGAACCCCGGTTCGGAACAGCCAAGGCAGCCATGGCCCGACTGGATGGGGAAGCTGACGCCGCCGTTCCATTTCAGCGTGGCGCAGGCATTGTAGGTGACCGGCCCCTTGCAGCCGACCTCGTAAAGGCACCAGCCATTGCGCGCGCCCTCGTCATCGAAGGATTTCGCGAAAAGGCCCTTGTCGTAATAGGGGCGGCGATAGCAGCGGTCGTGGATGCTGTCGCCGAAGAAGGCCCGTGGCCGGTTCAGGTGGTCTAGCTCGGGCAATTTCCCGAAGGTGATGAAATAGGCGATGGTCCCGGCGATGGCGTCGGGGATCGGCGGGCAGCCCGATATGTTGACGACCGGCTTGTCGGTCACGATCTCGGAGACAGGCACAGCGCCGGTCGGGTTGGGCCTGGCCGCCGGGATGCCGCCGAAGGCCGCGCAGGTGCCGACCGAGATCACCGCCGCCGCCTCGGCCGCGGTTTCCTTCAGGACGGCAAGGTTGGTCTTGCCGGCATTGGTCGAATAGATCCCGTCGTCGCGGGTCGAGACCGAGCCATCGACGACAAGGATGAACTTGCCCTTGTTGGCCTCCATCGCGGCCAGCCGCGCCTCTTCGGCGGCGGTGCCGGAAGCAGCCATCAGGGTTTCGGAATAGTCGAGCGAGATCAGGTTGAAGATCATGTCCTCGATCGTCGGGCTGAACGAGCGCGTCAGCGATTCCACGCAGCCCGTGCATTCCTGGAACGACAACCAGATGACCGATTGGCGCCCCGCGCCCGCCAGCGCCTCGGCCATCGCGCGCGAGGCCATCGGCGGCAGCGCCATCAGGCCGGCGAGGTAGCCTGCGTATTTCAGCAGCGACCGGCGCGAAATGCCTCGCGCGGCAAGGCTGTCGCCGAGGGTGGGCCGGTCTTGTCCGGTGTCAGGCATCGGCGGTCTCCTTCGTGTCGTGCAGGTCGCGCGCCAGCCGCAGCGCGGCGGCGGCGATGTCATCCGCGTGGCTTTGCAGGATGTCGGGCAGGGGGGTGATTTCCAGCGTCTCGCCCGCCACGTGGTCGCCCGCGCCAAGGTGCCGCTGCCACCACACGCCGGCATAGGCGGTTTCCCAGACCTCGGTGCGCCCGCCGACGTCGAGCGTCGCGGCCACCTCGCCCCGACCCAGACGGGCGGCGAGCTGGTCCCGGTCGGCCGGTGTCAGCGGCAGGCTGCGCAGGTCGATCGCGGCGCGGGTGCCGGTTTCGGCCAGCGCCGTCAGCGCGCGGGCCACTTCCTGCATCAGGCTGTCGACCATGCCTGTCAGGGCGGCCCCGGTGCCTGCGTCATGCGCCATCGCGCCACTCCCTGACCTTGTCCAGAACCAGTTGCAGCGCCTGCGGCATCGCCGCGGCAACGTCGGCCGTCGGGGCAAGGCCCCAGGTCGTTTGTGCCGGTTGCACTGCCAGCAGCGCACGCCGCGTGGGCAGGCGCCCCGCAAAGGACGCGGCCTGCATCAGGTCGGCTAGTGCCACCTCGTGCGCTGTCGTCTTGCGCCCCAGCAACTGGCGGTCCATCGCCGCGCCAGTGAAAAGGCAAACGGTGCCCGGAGGTGCCTCCATCTCCATCGCGTCAAGTGCGACCAGCGGCAGCGCGGTTTCGATCTCGTTGAGCAGGCTGAGGCCGACGGTGCCGCCATCGACCACGCGCAGGCGCAGCCCGCCCGGCGCAGCCTCCAGCGCGCGGGCAAGGTGAACGCCAATGCCATCATCCTGCAAAAGTGTGTTGCCGATCCCAAGGATCAAAGCGTCCGGAGCCAGCGTTGCGGCCATGTCTCCCGACAGCATCATCGCACCCTCCCGACACGCCCGGGGCAGTTACGCGCCCACAGGTCTTGACGGAAACACTAGCAGACATCCTCATATCTGAATTGATCTGAATCAAGGCGGGGCCGTGCGGATCGCCGCCAGCCTTGCGGGCCAAGTGAAAGGACCGCCATGTGCCTTGCCGTGCCGATGCAGGTTGTCTCGATCGACGGAATGCGCGCCCGCTGCGCGGCGCGCGGGGCCGAGCGCGTGGTCAGCCTCTTCCTGTTGCAGCATGAGCGGATCGTGCCGGGCGATTACCTGATGGTTCATGGCGGGCAGGCCCTGCAGACCATGACCGCCGCGCAAGCCGCCGATGCCTGGGCGCTTTACGACGAGATGTTCGCCGAGGCCGACGCGGCCCCGCGCTGAGACAGGGCGCGGCGGGCCTCCCGGATGGCGGGGCAGGGGGGCTGTCTGCCCCCCCCGGCGCGTGCCGCGCCTTCACCCCCCGAGGATACTTGGAAGGCAAAGGCGGCCGGGCGCGGGGCGAGCCCGCTCAGGCGGTGTGCTTGATCACGAACTTGTAGATCTTGTCGGCCACCTCGTGGCTGACAAGCTCATTGCCCGTCGTGCGGCAGAAAGCCTGAAAATCGGCCACCGAGCCGGGATCGGTCGCGTGGATTTCGAGGGTGGCGCCGGTCGCCATGTCCTTGAGCGCCTTCTTGGCCTTGAGGATGGGCAGCGGGCAGTTCAGGCCCTTGGCATCGAGCAGTTGGTCGGCCATGTCGTTATTCCCTTGTCAGATATAAAGGTTGATGTCGCTCTTGGTGGCCACTTCCACCCAGCTTGCCGCGCCGCCGATGGTCAGCCCGTCGATCATGTCGTCGCGCTTGTACTCGAAGAGGTCCATCGTCATCTGGCAGGCGATCATGTTGATGTCGGATTCGACGGCCAGTTCGCGCAGTTCCTCGATCGAGGCGACACCCTTCTTCTTGGTCATGTTCTTCAACATCGCCGTGGTCAGCGCGGTGGCGCCCGGCATTGCGGCCAGGATGTTGGGCATCGCCATGTGCCCGCCGCCGACCGGCATTTCCATCGCCGCGTTGCCCAGCGGGTTGACCTTGAGGTTGAGGTCCTTCTTCAGCAGCGTCAGCCCGTAGAAGGTGAAGAACATTGTCACATCAAGGCCCATCGCTGCGGCGGTGGTGGCCAGGATGAAGGGCGGATAGGCCCAGTCGAGCGTGCCCTTGGTGACGATGATCGACATCGACTTGGCGTTGTTCTCGGAACCCATATGGTCCTCCTTGCCGGATGCCCGGCGGTTAGCGCATGGCTCAGGCTGCGCAGCCTGCGAAATCGTCGGCGGCCATCTTGGCCTCGTAGGGGCCGGCCACGGCCGTGCCGGGGGTCAGGTCCTTGACCGCGCCGGGGTCGGTCGGCTTCAGCTTGACCATCCAGCCCGCGTGGTAGGGGTCGGAGTTGGCCAGCTTCGGGTCGGCGCTGAGCGCGTCGTTGGCCTCGGTGATCTCGGCCTCGAAGGCGATCTTGGCGGGGCCGACCCATTTGCCAGATTCGATCGTGGCCACCGATTTGCCGGCGGCGATCGTCTTGCCCGGTTTCTTGGCGGTGAAGGCGACAAGCTGGCCCGCCATGCCGGTGGCGATCATCGTCATCCCGCATTCGTAGGTGCCATCGCCAAGGTCGCGATACCACAGATTGTTGGGCACGTCGTAAAGCAGGTCATCGGGAAGGTCGCAACCACGCACAACAGGCATCTCAGGTCTCCAACACTGGTTCATTTCGGGAAGGCTCGGCCGCGCGCAGCGGGCGCGAGGAACAGCAGAATTCGCCAAGGCCGGCGGTCTGCAGCTTGCCGCCGATGAAGAGGGCCAGATGGGTCAGCACCATCGCGCCCATACGCAGGGTGCGCGGCGTGTCGGGCCCGGCAGGATCGGCGGCGACAAGGTTGTGATGCCAGACCAGTTCGCGGCAGGTCTCGCGGCAGGCGTTGAAGCTGGGATCGCCCTTGGCGGCCTGTCGGTGCAGGCCCAACAGGCGAAAGCCCTCGACCTTGCGGTCGGTCGGCTCCAGCCCCTTGGCGGCCAGCCATGCCTCCAGCACGTCTTCGCCCATCGCCAGCATTTCGGCCGCAGTCTGCAGTGGCGCGGCGCGCAAGGCGGCGTCGGGCGCGGCGACGATCGCCTGCGCCCTCTCCTCCACGGCGTCGATGCTGAGCGGCGTTCGCGTCATCCCAACCCCTTTTCCTTCAACAGCGCGCGGCTGTCGGAGAAGTTCTCGTTCACGCCCACCTTGCCCGCCGAAAGTCCCAGCGCCATGCCGAGGAGCTGCGTGAAATAGAGGATCTTCACATTGGTCTTTCTACCAAGAACCTTCTCGGCCCGTATTTGATGCATCTCAAGTCCGGTATGGCAGGTCGGACATTCCGTCGCGATCACGTCAGCGCCGCAGGCCTCGGCGGTGGTCAGCAGGTTCAGCACCAGCTTGGTCGAGGTATCGCTGTCCGACAGCGTATGCGCGCCGCCGCAACACGCTGTCTTCAGAGGATAATCCACGTTCTCGGCCCCGGCAGCGGCAAGCAGATCGTCCATGAAATGCGGCTTTGACGTGCTTTCCGAACCCTCGCCCTTGTCCTTTTCGGGGAAGATGTGGCGCGGGCGGGAATACATGCAGCCGTAGTAGTTGGCGATTTTCAGGCCCTTGAGCGAGTTCTTGACGCGCTTGGACAACTCCTCTTCGCCGATGGCGCGCTTGATCCAGTCGAGCGAATGGATCGTCTCGACCTTGCCTGGCGCGTAGGTGGCATGGCCAGCCTTGCCCGACAGCCGCGCGTTGACCTCTTTCGAGCCCTCGTCATTGGCCAGGTCGTATTCGGCCTTTTTCAGGTTGTGATAGCAGCCGTTGCAGGGCGCCATCACGGTGTCGAACCCCATGTCCTCGGCAATGCTAAGATTGCGTGCCGAAAGGTAGGTCTGGATATTGGGGTCGATGTTCTTGACCTCCATCGCGCCGCAGCAGTTCCAGTTCTTCAATTCGACGAGGTCGAGGCCCAGTTCCTTGCCCACCGCCTTGGTCGACTTGTTGTAGGCGTGCCCCGTGCCCTCCAGCGCGCAGCCGGGGTAATAGGCCACCTTCTTGAGGCTGGGGTCCTTGAGGTCCTTCGGCATCACTTCGCTCCCTTGGCATCAAGGCCCAAAGCGGCACGGTTGGCGGCTTCGACTTCCTCGACATATTCGTGAATGGCGCGGCTGGCGCGGCCCCAGCCGCGGGTTTTCGGGCGGAACACAGTCTGCCAGCCCATGCGGATGAGGTAGAACAGCGGGAACCGCTTGATCAGCCCGGTGACCATCGCCACCAGCCACGGTTGGGTCAGCGACTGGCCCGTGCCCTTGAAGAAGCCGCGCATGACCCGGCTGTCCTCGATCTTGCCGGTGTCGAACACCTGCTGCGAGAAGCCGTCATCGAAGATGGTGGAGGGGCTTTCGGGCGTGTGACCCTTCAGTTCCAGCCAATGCGCGGTGGCCTTCATCACGCCTTCGGGCACCACGTCGCGCGGGCAGGCATAGGTGCACTTGTTGCAGCTGACACACTGCCAGATGATGTCCTTGTCGCGCAGCAGTTCCTCCTCCATCCCCATCCGGATCAGGTAGATCCAGTAGCGCGGGTTGAAGTCGGGGTTGATCGCGTTGACCGTGCAGGCATTGGTGCAGGACCCGCATTGCCAGCAGCGGTGGATGTTCTCGCCACCCGCCAGCGCGGAAATCTCTTCCTGCAGGTTCTCGTTGTAGTCGGTGACGGCGCGGCTCTCGATGAACGTCGACCAGTGGCCCGAAACGTCCACGCCGTCGATCTCGAGATGCTCGTGCGTGACGAGGTTCTCGGGGCGGATCAGCGTCTTTTCATGAATGGGCATCGGGCGCCTCTTGACTGGGAAGGGCAGGAACGGCGCCCAGCACATGCGCCGATCCGTCGATCAGCTTGAGCCGGGTGCGGCCGGTTTCGGTATCGACGGCATCGAGGCCCAGCATCCGGCGGGTATGGGTCATCGGGTCGCCGTGGGTCTGGAAGTCCGAGCGCAGGTATTGGCCGCCGCGATCGTTGATGTAGGCCGAATAGACATGGCTCATCAGCAGGTCGGCATAGAAGGGCAGGTCGCGGAACACGCCGTTGTCGCGCAAAAAGCCCTCGATCTCGTCGGCCAGCGTGCGGAAGGCGGCGAAATCGTCGGCCACGTCGATCTTGGCGGCATCGACGTCATCGGCAAACCAGATCTCGCGCAGCACGCCGGTGCCGACGCGGGCGTCCCAGATCCAGCGCGTCATCAGCGGGTAGCGGTCGGGCGCGGTGAAATGCAGCACCTCGGCGGCAAGGTCGCGGGTCCAGCGATGTGCCTTGTCGGCGGGGAAGGAGCCCACGAATTCGGCCAGCCGCGCATCGACCGTACCGGTGTCGGACCAGCCCTTCAAGAGCAGCGACAGCCGCGCGCGCATCGCGGCAAAGCCGTTCTCGGCCAGCCAGCCGCCTACCCGCCGCCGGGCGGGGGTGACGAAGGCGCAAAGATCGAGGAACTCGGGCTCCGACATTTCGGCCACCCGGCCCTTGCCCAGCACCTCTTCGAAGAGGCTGGCCTTGAGCGACAGGGCGGTGACGTAGCGTTCGACGCCGCCGGTGGGTTCGGCGCTTTCGGTCAGATGCTCGAACGCGCGGCGCAGCCGCGGGCCGGACAGGTCCAGCACCGGCCCGGTGGGGGCCTGTGGAACCTCCGGCTTGCGCGACAGGCCAAACATCACTCGGCCGCCTTGCCAACCAGCGCGCTGCCGTAGTTCAGCGCAGCCATCGCCGCCGCCTGCCCCTGCGCGATGGAATCGTCGATGGTCTCGGGGCCGGTCGCGGCACCCGCCACGAACACGCCCGGGCGCGAGGTTTCGGCGAGGTGTGCATAGGTCGAGGGCTTGGCGATGTACTGGTACTTGTTCAGCTCCACCCCGAAGACCGACGAGATCGTCATGTTGTCCACGTTCGGGTCCATCCCGATGGCATGCACGACCATGTCGAAGGGGATCGAGATCGGCCGCTTGACCAGCGTATCCTCGCCCTTGACCAGCAGGCGCTTGCCGTCAGAGGTCACCTCGGCAATCCGCGCCTTGATGTACTTGACCTTCGCCTCTTCCTGGCTCTTCCAGTAGTACTCGCCCTCGTAAAGACCGAAGGTGCGGATATCCATGTAGTAGATGTAGACGTTCGTCTTGGGCGACATCTCGCGGATTTCCATCGCGATGTTGGCGCTGACCGTGCAGCAGATCTTGGAACACCATTCGCGCCCGATCTGCCGGTCGCGGCTGCCCACGCAAAGCAGGATCGCCACCCGGTCAGGCACCCGCCCGTCCGAGGGGCAGCGGATGCCCGCGCCCGACGAGATCATCTGTTCCACCTGCACGGTGGTCACAACGTCGGGGTAGGTGCCAAAGCCCCACTCGGGTTTGTTGAGGCTGTCGAAATGGGTGAAGCCAGTGGTCAGGATCGCGGTTTCCGCCTCGACACTCGTGCCGTCCTTCAGCGTGGCGACAAACGCGCCGGGCTGGCCGTCGAAGCTTTGCACCTGTGCATTCAGGCGCACGTCCACCAGTGGGTGGTTGTCGACCCGGGCGACCATGCCGCCGATGGCATCCTTGGCCCATTCATGGCTGGGCACCAGCCGGGCATAGCCCGACAGGATCGGCGCGCCGCCAAGGCGGTCTTCCTTTTCCACCAGCACGACATTGCGACCGGCAGAAGCAAGGGCATGGGCGGCGGACAGGCCGGCGGGGCCACCGCCGACGATCAGAACGGGTTTCGTCACTTGTCGGCTCCTGCAAGGGCTTTGGGTTTCACGTAGCCGGGGCCCGAGGTGATCGCGCGCTTGGGATCGTAAAGGGTCTCGATCCGCCCGGCCTTGACCTCGTCGAGGTAGCCCTCGAACTCGGCCTTGGCCTTTTCCCAATCGATGCCCATCTTCTCGAGCAGCGTCTCGAAGGGCGAGGCGTGCCAGTGCAGCTGCGCCAGCTTGTAGGGGTGCGCGCCCAGCGTCAGCGCGGCGAACTGGCAATCGGCCATCACCGGCAGGGCGTAAACCTTGCCCACTGCCTTGCCGATCCACTGGTTCTTGTCGAGCGTGGTGATGCAGCCGGTATCATGCCCGATCATCACGTCCGACCGCGCCTCTTCCACCGCGACCTTGATCTTGCGGTCGATCGCGAAGGACCGGGTAAATTCCCGCTCGCCGATGATGTGGCGGAAGCCGAAACCGCAGCAATCGTACCATGTCGAATAGTCGATGACCTGCGTACCCAGCGTCTGCAAGAGGCCCGTGGTCACGGCCACGCGGTTGCCGTCCATCACCGTGTCGTCGTAGATCACGTCCTCCGGTACCATCTTGTAGACGTGGCAGGCCGGGTGGACGGTGGTGCGGATGTGGCTGACGTCGATCGTCTGGCGCTCGGCGATGCGGTGGCGCATGACGTGCAGCCATTCCGAGTAGTGCACGATTTCCTCGGGGATCAGCAGCTTGCCATCGACCAGCCGGCCCAGCTTGCCAAGGATCGTCTTGACCTCCTCGCGCAGCTCGGCCGAATGCATCAGGAAATGGCGCATTTCCTTGTAGTTGCCGAAGGACGTGCCGCAATGGACCAGCGGGTAATACGTCCCCTCGGGCAGGCCCTGCGATTTCGCGCTGACATAGGCCTGGTGGAAGTTGCGCAGGAACACGGCGGCCAGTGACACGACGTTGCCGATGCCCGATCCGTGGTAGTTCCACGCGGTGCAGGATGTCTGGTCGGTCTCGTCGAGATAGCTGATGTCCATCTTGTTCATCAGCCACAGCACCGAGGAAGGGTAGCCGGGGATGTTGCCGCACTGGCCGCAAGACTTGTGGTGCCACAGGTTGTTGGTGGGGATCTTCTTGTCCCAGCCGTAAAGGGTCTTGGCCATCACCGGCTCATGGACATCAGAGATGCGGTGGACCTTGATTTCCCCCTCTTTCTCCAGCTGCCACATGATGTCGCGGACGTCTTCCTTGCGGTCCTTGCCGGTCAGCAGGGCGCGCTTGTCGATCTTGGCCTCGACCCAGTCGGTCGCGCGGCGCGCCTCGTCGGGGTTCAGCCGGCTGGGCTGCCATTCGGCGCCAAAGCCGCCAAAGGCGCCGCGCCGGGTCTCGGGTTCGGTCTTGTCTGCCATGTCGGGTCACTCCTCCAAAACGCCGCGCCGCCCGCCGGGGCAGGGGCGCGCGATCAGTCCTCGTCGTCCTCGTCTTCCTGCTCTTCCAGCCACTCTTCCCACTCGTCCCGCTTTTCCTCCATCACGTCGCTGACGACGTCGAAGAGGTTGGGGTCGACGGTTTCAAGCTGCTTGAGAACCCCGGTGGCCTCCCAGATCGTGTAAAGCTCGACCGAGGTCTTGAGGTTCACCACCCACGCGGTGTCCAGCGTGTGCATCGTCGGCATCGGAATGGCCTTGCGCAGGATCATCAGCGGCGCATCGATGCGGCTGACATTCGGCCCCCAGTCGGGGAACGCCTCCTTGGTGATCATGTTGGGCGCCAGCTGGTTGCCGGTCGAGACAACCTTCAGCAGCACGCGGCTGAACGGGCGCAGCACCTCCTTGGCGCTTTCCATCTCGTGCTTGATGGCAACCTCGCGCATGATCATCACCAGACCACCGGGTGAGTTTTCGAACGGGCAGCGCGCGGCGCAGGTATAGCACTGGGCGCAGGCCCAGATCTTTTCCTGCATCGCGTCGTAGATGCCTTCGAGGTTCTCGGTCCACAGAAGCTGGACGATCTCGCGCGGGGAATAGTCGTAGTAATGCGCGCTGGGGCAGGTGGCGGTGCAGATGCCGCAGTTCAGGCAACCGTGGATCTCGCTGTCGTAGACCGCGTGGTTGCGGATGTCGTCGAAGATTTCTTCGAGCTTTTCGTAAGGCACCACCGGCTTGTCCGAGATCGGATCGCTGATCGGCGGTGGCGCAATCTTGGCATGTGCGGTCACGGATCCCCTCCCAAGGATGCCCCTGTTGTCAGTAGGTCAGCACCTTCGCGTCATCGTTTTCCATGATGTCCTCGATCACCTTGGCCCCGCCCACGATGCCCGAGCATTCGGGGATCAGGTCGTCTGCGGTCATGTCAAAGAGGTCGAGGTTGGGCGAGCAGCAGTAGAACTTTGCTCCCGCCTCATGCGCGTCCTTGATGAAGTCGTAGACCGATTTGGGCGAGCCGGGCTTGACGAAAAGCTTTTCGGCAACGCCCTTCTTCATCAACTGGCCCGCAGTCGCGGTGCAGATCACATCAACTTCGTAATCCATCGCCGCGGCAACGGTGGCCTGAAAAAAGGGCGCACCCAGTTCCTCGCCGTTTCGCGGATCCGTGTTGACCATCACGATGATAAGCTTGCTTGCCACGTGCCCCTCCCAAGGTCCACCTGCTGAGTCCTTAAAACTGTATATGCCAATATTCTAATGTGCAACGATTTCCTGACAGGCCGCTGTCAGAAGATCGCGACAGGCCCGTTACATCAGGCGGGCATGGGCCACGAGGCCGACCATCAGACGGCTTAGCGCCTCTGCAATCTCGCCCTGCGCGCGGCCCAGCGCAGCAAGGGTTTCGGCGGTGTCGTCGGGCGTGTCGACGAATTCCATGATCAGGTCTTCGATCATGCCGCGCTTCATCCCCGGATGACCCAGGCACCCAAGGCTGTTGCCGATGGAAAAGAGAAGGGGCGTGCCGTCCGCGTCGGCGGCCAGCACCTCGGCCGCCGCAGGCAGGACCGGCGCGTCGCGCAGGTAGCAGCCCAGCGGGAAACGGTCGGGCAGGTGCCCCTCCAGCAGGCCGGGGGCGCGCGCGACGGCCTCGGTCACGGCAAAGCGCAACGGCGCCTCTGCCGCGCCGCCGCCCGCGGCTACGGCCAGCAGCACCGCGCCCAGTTCCAGCCCAATCACCGGCAGCCCGGCGGCAAGAAAGGCGCGCGTCAGCCGCAATTCGTGGCTGAGCGAGGGCAGCAGGTCGCCGCTGACCACGCCGTAGGGCCCGCCACCCAAGAGGACCAGCCCGTCAAAGCCATCGGGCGAGGTGGGCAGCGTGCCGCCCTCGGTGAAGGGCCGCTTGTAGGCAAAGCGGATGTTGCGCGATTCAAGGTGATCCTCGATCAGGCCGAGGTATTCCGCCTCGGTGTGCTGGATCACGCAGAGGGTTTTCATCGCCGCGCGTCAGGCGCGGACGCTGGCCGGGTAACCTTCGGCATCCAGCGCCGCCACCACCGCTTCGGGCGTCGGCGTGCCCTCGACCTCTACAATCTTGGTGTCCAGATCGACGGTAACGCGGGCCTGCGCATCGAGCTTTGCAACCGCCTTTTCCACCGCCGCCTTGCAGTGGCCGCAGCTCATGTCGGGAACGACGAACGTGGTCATCTCGGGTCTCCTTGAAATCATGGCTAGAGAAGGGCCCTGTCCCGGGGAAGGTCAAGGGGTGGGCTCGAAAAACATCTCAAAAACCCTATATCGTTTCTAACACCGCCCATGGCGGCATCGCGGCATGGCTTGACCTTTGACGCGCAGCGGGATGCGATGGGGCCGATGATCCGATGGAGACCGTGATGAGTGCCGCAGACCGGCTGACCTTCGAAATCGACGGGATGACCTGCGCCTCCTGCGTGCGTCGGGTCGAGCGGACGCTGGCCGCTGTGCCCGGTGTCAGCGATGTCAGCGTCAATCTTGCCAATGAGACGGCCAGCATCGCCGCCGAACCCGGAGCCTTGCCCCGCGCCGTCGCCGCGCTGAATGAGGCCGGTTATCCCGCGCCGCCGCGCCACGTCACGCTCGACATCTCCGAAATGACCTGCGCCTCTTGCGTCGGCCGGGTCGAACGGGCGCTGGCCGCGGTGCCGGGCGTGCTGTCGGCCCATGTCAGCCTTGCCTCGGAACGGGCCGACCTTGACGTGCTGGGGGGCGAGGCGGCGGTCGAACGCGCTATCGCCGCGGCCGAGGCGGCCGGCTATCCCACCCGCCGCCATGCCGCCACGGCCGAGACCACGGGCGACCGCAAGGCCGCCGAGGCCGCGCGGCAAGGCCGGCTGACGCTCATCGCCGCCGCGCTGACGCTGCCGGTTTTCCTGGCCGAGATGGGCGGGCACCTCTTTCCGCCGCTGCACCACGCGATCGTCGGTGCGGTGGGGCAGCAGGCGTTCTGGGTCCTGCAATTCGTGCTGATCACCACCGTTCTGGCCTGGCCGGGACGGCAATTCCTGCGCAAGGGCTTTCCGGGGCTCTTAAAGGGCGCGCCGGACATGAACGCGCTGGTCGCGCTGGGCACCTCCGCCGCCTGGGGCTATTCCACCGTGGCCACTTTCGCGCCCGGCCTGCTGCCGCCCGGCGCCGTCGCCGTCTATTACGAGGCCGCGGGCGTGATCGTCACGCTGATCCTGCTGGGCAAGACGCTCGAGGCGCGGGCGAAGGGGCGCACGGGCGCCGCCATCGCCCGGCTGGTCAACCTGCGGCCAAAGACCGCGCGGGTGCGCCGCAATGGCGCCTTCGTCGAGGTGCCCGTGGCCGAGATCCGCGCCGGCGAACAGGTGCAGGTCCGCCCCGGCGAGACGGTGGCCGTCGACGGCACGGTCGACGAGGGCGCAAGCTATATCGACGAAAGCATGATCTCGGGCGAGCCGGTCCCGGTCGAGAAGGCGCCGGGCGCGGCGGTCGTGGGCGGCACGATCAACGGCACCGGCACGCTGGTCTTTACCGCAACGGCGGTGGGGGCCGACACGATGCTGGCGCGTATCATCGCGATGGTCGAACAGGCGCAGGGCGCGAAACTGCCGATCCAGAGCGCGGTGGACCGCGTGACGGCGTGGTTCGTGCCGGCCGTGCTGGCGGCCGCTGCCGCAACGGTGCTGGCCTGGCTGGTCTTCGGGCCCTCGCCGGTGCTGGGCCACGCGCTGGTGGCCGGTGTCTCGGTCTTGATCATCGCCTGCCCCTGCGCGATGGGGCTGGCCACGCCCACCTCGATCATGGTGGGCACGGGCCGCGCGGCGGAACTGGGCGTTCTCTTTCGCAAGGGCGATGCCTTGCAGGCGCTGGCGGGCGTGCGCGCCGTCGCGCTCGACAAGACCGGCACGCTGACCGAGGGGCGCCCCGAACTGGCCCGGCTGACGCCTGCGCCGGGGCAGGACGAGGGCCGCGCGCTGCGGCTTGCCGCCGCGGCCGAGGCCGCCTCGGAACATCCCGTCGCCCAGGCGCTGGTGCGCGCGGCCGCGGCGCGGGACATCGCCCTGCCTGCCGCCACGGGCTTTGCCGCGCGCCCCGGTTTCGGCGTCGCCGCCGAGGTCGAGGGGCAGAAGGTGCTGGTCGGCGCGGCGCGGCTGATGGCGCAGGAGGGCATCGCCACCGACAGCCTTGCCGCCGCCGCGGCCGAGATCGAGGCGCAGGGCCAGTCGCCCCTCTTCATCGCGGTCGAAGGGCAGGCGGTGGCGGTGGCCAGCGTCGCCGATCGCATCCGGTCCACCACGCCCGAGGCCATCGCCGCGCTGCACGCGCTGGGGCTGAAGGTGGCGATGATCACCGGCGACGGCCACGCCCCGGCCGAGGCCGTGGCCGCGCGGCTGGGCATCGACCGGGTCGTCTCCGACGTGCTGCCCGAGGGCAAGGTCGCGGCGCTGAAGGCCCTTCAGGACGAGTTCGGCGCGGTGGCCTTCGTGGGCGATGGCATCAACGACGCCCCGGCGCTGGCCGCGGCCGACGTGGGGCTGGCCATCGGCACCGGCACGGACATCGCCATCGACAGCGCCGACGTGGTGCTGATGGCGGGCGACCTGCGCGGCGTGGCGCGCGCCGCCGCCGTCAGCCGCGCGACGATGCGCAACATCCGCCAGAACCTCGGCTGGGCCTTCGGCTACAACGTGGTGCTGATCCCGGTCGCGGCGGGTGCGCTGTTCCCGGCCTTCGGCCTGATGCTCAGCCCCGCGCTGGCCGCGGGGGCGATGGCGGCATCGAGCGTGCTGGTGGTTTCGAACGCGCTGCGCTTGCGCCGGGCGGGTGCGCTACCCGGATCGCCGCCGGACCGCCCCGCGCCCGCCCGCCGCGCCGCGCCTGCCCATCGCCCGGCCTGACCCGCGCGACAATCTGCCGGTTGACACTGCGCGCCTGCGGGTATTCGGTCCGCCCCGATCGAACCAACCCCGTGAAGGCTGCCATGAAACGCCTGTTTGCCCTGTTGCTTGTTTCCCTTTCGCTGCTTGTGCCGGCGCTGGCCAAGGCCGGTGTCGCCGACCTGACGGTCGAGGCGCCCTGGGCGCGCGCCAGCCTGATCGCGGGACGCCCCGCGGCCGCCTACATGGTGCTGAAGAATACCGGGACCGAGCCTGTCACGCTGACCGGCGCACGCACGCCCGCCGCCGCCATGGCGATGATCCACAAGACCGAGACCGACGCCAGCGGCACCACCTCGATGAGCCCCGCGGGTGATTTGGTGATTGCGCCGGGCGCCACGCTGCAGATCGCGCCGGGGGGCATCCACGTCATGCTGATGAACCTTGCCCAGCCGCTGAAGGAAGGCACCAGCTTTCCGCTGACGCTGCTTTTCGCGGGCGGCGGCACGCTGGATGTCGAGGTGCCGGTGCTGGCCGCCACCGCGCGCGGCCCCGGCGGCTGAACCCAACACCCGGAGAGCCCTGAGATGACCGAGACCGACACCACCGCCGAGGCGGCCCCCCGCACCGCGACCGAGATGCGCGCCGATACCCGCGCCTCGAACCGTACTCTGGCGCTGGTGCTGGTGGGCGTGGCGCTGGTCTTTCTCGCGGGCGCGGTCGGGGTGGCGGTGCTGGTCGCCTACGGCCATGTCTGAGGGGCCCAGCCGCCGGGCCGCGCTGGCGCTGCTGGGCGGTGGCGCGCTGGCGCTTGCGGGCTGCAAGCCGCAGGACTGGTACGGCACCGACGTGTCGGGCGCGCTGCCCGACCTGCGCTTTTCCCTCAGCCGCGCGCGTGACGGCAAGGGCCTGACCCAGGACGATTTTCGCGGGCAGGTCGTGGCGCTATTCTTCGGCTATACCTATTGCCCCGACATCTGCCCGCTGACGTTGGCCAACATGGTCGCGCTGACCGACAAGCTGGGCGGCGATGCCGCGAAGCTGTCCGTTCTTTTCGTGACCGTGGACCCCGACCGCGACACGCCCGCGGCCCTGTCGCAGTTCGTCGCGGCCTTCACGCCCCGCGCGACGGGGCTGATCGGCACGCCCGACCAGTTGGCCGATGTCACCCGGCGCTACCGCGTGACCTACAAGGTAGCGCCGCACGCGCCGGGCGCGACGGATTACGCGGTGTCACATGGCAAGACCGTTTATGTCTTCGACGGGCAGGGCAAGGCGCGGGTGATCTGGACGGAATTCGCCGACGCCACGGCCGATATCGACGGCGCCGCGGGCGACGTGCGCCGCATCGCCGCGATGGCCTAAAGGTCGGCCCCCGCGCGGCGCATGTTGCCCAGCACGGCCAGCAGGGCGATCACGCTCATCATCGCGGGAGGGATCCAGATCACGATGCCGCCGATCTGCTGGTCGGCCACCGCGCTGACCGAGGCAAAATAGCGCCCGCAATAGGCGTAGTAGGGAAAGAGATCGGTCGTGGCGAAGGTGATCAGCGCGCCAAGGATCATCTGCGGGAACATCACCGCCACAGCCAGCGCCGCGCGATAGCCGAACCGCACGCGCGCGGGCGGCGCGGGCCGGGTATCAAGCACCAGCGCCCAGAACAGGATGCCGTCGACGATCATCGAGGCGTTCATCAGCGCGTAAAGCCGCGGGTCCAGCATGGCCTGAAAATGCACCGGCGGGATCAGCCAGAACCAGAACAGGCCCACGAAAAGGACCGCGGCCAGAACGGGCTGTTGCAGCACGCGGTAAGCGGCCGCTACCGGACGCGCTGCGACAATCCTGACCAGCCACGCCGGCGCGCCGGCCATGATCGCCGGGCCGCCGGCGCTGACGGCCAGCAGCAGCGGGCCGACATGGTGCATGCCGACATGCTGGATGCGGTTGATGAAGAACATCCGCTGCGCGAGGTATTCGAACCCGGTCTGCGTGGCGATCCAGATCACTGCGAGACCCGCCCAGAACGCCACCTGCCGCAGCCATCCGGGCCGTGAGGCCGGGGCCAGCCGCCCAAGGCCGCGCTGAAACCAGAGGCCTGACAGTGTCACGCAAAGATAGATCGGCCATGAAAATTCGTAGGGCCCGATGACCGGCATGTGCCCGGGATAGCGCGTCGAGACCAGCCACAGCGCGCAGCCCAGCAGTGCAATCAGCGCGTAGGCAATTGTGGCACCACGATCGGGCGTGCCGGTAGCGGGGGTAGCGGTGACAGTCGGGCCCATTGAAGTCCCTCGCGGTCAGACGACACTCATTTGCGGGGCAGTGGTGGGCGACCCTGGAATCGAACCAGGCGTGGGTCTCCCCGGCGGAGTTACAGTCCGCTGCCGCACCTTGCAGCTCGTCGCCCATCCTGCGCGCCGGCCCGAGGGGGGCGCGAGACGTGGCGCTGGATACTCGGGGGGTCAGAAGGCGTCAACAGGAAAATCCCCGCCCGGGGCGGCCGGTGCGCCGCGGCTTGCGCTTGACCGCGGCACGGCCCATCAAGGGGGCGGATGACAAGGAGATCGGCCCGATGCAGAAGCCCAAATGGGTCATCGAAAAGGAACAGGCCCGGCGCGCGGCGGCGGCCGAAACGCTGTGGCTTTTCGGGCTGCACGCGGTGCGCGACGCGCTGATGAACCCGCGCCGCACGCGGCTGCGGCTGGTGCTGACACAAAACGCCGCCGACAAGCTGGCCGATGCGGTGGCCGCCAGCGGCATGACGCCCGAGATCGCGGATGCGCGCAAGTTCCCGGTGCCGCTTGACCCCGGCTCTGTCCATCAGGGAGCGGCGCTGGAGGTCAAGCCGCTGGACTGGGGCAAGATCGAGGATATCGCGCTTGGTCCGGGTCCGATGCCGCCGCGGATCGTGCTGCTTGACCGTGTGACCGACCCGCATAACGTTGGCGCGATCCTGCGCTCCGCCGAGGTGTTCGGTGCCCGTGCGGTGGTTGGCGTGCAGCGCCATTCCGCGCCCGAAACCGGGGCGCTGGCCAAGACCGCCAGCGGGGCATTGGAACGGCAACCTTACGTCCGGGTGCGCAACCTTGCCGACACGATGGAAGAGCTCAAGGCGATGGGATTTGTCGTGCTGGGCCTCGACGGTGAGGCGGAACAGACGATCGAGCAGGCGCTGGAGGGCCGCCGCAACCGGCCCGTTGCGCTGGTCATGGGGGCCGAGGGGCCGGGGCTGCGCGAACGGTCGCGCGACACGTGCGACGCTCTGGTCCGGATCCCGGCCGCGGGGGGATTCGGCTCGCTCAACGTCTCGAATGCGGCGGCGGTCGCGCTTTATGCCGCACGGGGGTAGGCCAGGGTGATGCGGAGGATGAGGAGGTTTTCGACCGAGCGGCTTTTTGCCGGCGAAAGCAGATCAATCACGAATCTGTCACACCCTCTTCTTTTCTCAAGGCGAGTGTCTAAATTGTCACGTGAGGGCGCGCGTTGGAACCTGCGCGTCCTCGGTTCACTGTCCCTCGTTCCACACCTTGCGCCCGGCTAACCCCCGGGCGCTTTTTTATCCGCAGAAGGGCAAGGATGCAGAATCCCGATGACGCCGCGATCCGCGATATCCTGACTGAAACCCGGCTGATCGCCCTTGTCGGCGCATCGGCCAACCCCGCCCGGCCCAGTCACGGTGTGATGCGGTTCCTGCAATCGAAAGGGTATCGCGTGATCCCTGTGAACCCCGGTCTGGCAGGGCAAGATCTGCTGGGCGAGGCGGTATATGCCAGTGTTGCCGAAGTGCCCCAAGAAGTTGATATGGTGGACATCTTCCGCGCGTCCGATGCTGTGCCCGGCGTGGTAACGGCCGCGCTGGCGCGCTGGCCCGGGCTGCGCACTGTCTGGATGCAACTGGGCGTGGTCAGCAAAGAGGGTGCTGAAATAGCGCGCGCGCGAGGCGTTACCGTGGTGCAGGACCGCTGCCCGGCCATCGAGTATCCGCGTTTGATCGGCTGAGACCGTAGAGGGGGCGCTGCCCCCGCGCGGCTTTGCGCGCCCCCCGAGGTATTTCGGGCCAAGATGAAGCGATCAGGGGGTCCGCGCGGCTTTCTCGGCTAGCCCAGACGTTCCATCACGACGGGCCAGTTCCGCCTCGATCTCGGCCAGCGTGACATCGCGGGCGGCGCACATCACCAGCAAATGATAGATCACGTCGGCCGCCTCGGCGGTCAGGCGGGCGCGGTCGCCCTTGACCGCCTCGATGATTGCCTCCACCGCCTCTTCCCCGAATTTCTCGGCGCATTTCTCGGGGCCCTTGGCCAGCAGCGCGGCGGTCCAGCTGCTGGCGGGGTCGGCGGTTTTGCGGGCCGCGATGGTGGCGGCGAGGGCATTGATGCTCATGTCAGCCTCACGGGGATGCCGGCGGCGGCCATGTGGGCCTTGGCCTGGGGAATGGAAAACGTGCCGAAGTGAAAGATCGAGGCGGCGAGCACGGCGCTGGCATGCCCCTCTGTCACGCCCTCGACGAGGTGGTCGAGCGTGCCGACGCCGCCGCTCGCGATGACGGGGATGTCGACGGCGTCGGCCACCGCGCGCGTCAGGCCAAGGTTGAAGCCCGCCTTGGTGCCGTCGCGGTCCATCGACGTCAGCAGGATCTCGCCCGCGCCCTTTTCGGCCACCAGCCGGGCAAACTCTACCGCGTCGATGCCTGTCGCCCGCCGGCCGCCATGGGTGAAAATCTCCCACCGGCCGGGGGCCACGGTTTTCGCGTCAATCGCGCAGACGATGCACTGGCTGCCAAAGCGGTCAGCGGCGCGCGCGATCACGTCCGGGTCGGCCACGGCGGCGGAGTTGAAGCTGACCTTGTCGGCGCCGGCCAATAGCAGCGCGCGTACGTCCTCCGGCGTGCGCACCCCGCCGCCGATCGTCAGCGGCATGAAGCATTGCTCGGCCGTGCGGGTGGCAAGGTCATACATCGTGCCGCGGTTTTCATGCGTGGCGTGGATGTCGAGAAAGCACAGCTCGTCCGCGCCGGCAGCATCATAGGCGCGCGCCGCCTCGACCGGATCGCCCGCGTCGATCAGATCGACGAAGTTGACACCCTTGACGACGCGGCCATCGGCCACGTCGAGGCAGGGAATGATCCGGGTCTTGAGCATGGTGGCGCGCTCCTTGGCCTTTCCCTTAGCGGCTGCGCGGCGACGGGGGAAGGGGCGGCCTCAGCCCAGCGCCTCCAGCGCCTGGGCCAGGTCGATGGCGCCATCGTAAAGCGCCCGGCCCGAGATCGCCCCGGCGATGACGCCGGTGTCGCGCAGCGCCGTCAGGTCGTCCAGCGAGGCGACGCCGCCCGAGGCGATGACCGGGATGGCGACCGCGCGGGCCAGCGCCGCGGTGGCGGCGATGTTGGGCCCGCCCATCGCCCCGTCGCGGCCGATGTCGGTGTAGATCAGCGCGGCGACGCCCGCATCCTCGAACCGGCGGGCAAGGTCGGTGACGCCAAGGCTGGTTTCCTCGGCCCAGCCGCGCGTGGCGACCTTGCCGTCGCGCGCGTCGATGCCCACGGCCACCTGCCCGGGAAAGGCCATGGCCGCCTCGCGCACGAGGTCGGGATCTTCCACTGCGACGGTGCCGAGGATGACGCGGGTCAGCCCCTTGGCCAGCCAGCCCTCGATCGTGGCCATGTCGCGGATGCCGCCGCCCAGCTGCGCGGGCGTGCCGGGGCAGGCGGCGAGGATCGCCTCGACCGCTGCGGCATTGACGGGGTGGCCCGCGAAGGCGCCGTTGAGATCGACAAGGTGCAGCCACTGGCAGCCCGCCGCGACAAAGCTGCACGCCTGTGCGGCCGGATCGTCGTTGAACACGGTTGCGGCCTCCATCTCGCCGCGCAGCAGGCGCACGGCTTGGCCGTCCTTGAGGTCGATGGCGGGGTAGAGGATCATCTTGGCTTTCCTGTCCGGTGCTGGGCCGGTTTTGCACGGGCCGGGCGCGGATGCAAATGGCGCGCCGTCACGTCATGCTTGATCGTGACGGGGTCGTGCGCGCAGATTGGGGACCATCTCAGGGAGGAGATTGCAATGAAGAAGATCGTGTTTGCGGGGCTGACGCTGGTTGCGATGGCGGGTGCAGCTTTTGCCGATCCGCTGGAAGGAACCTGGCAGACCAAGCCCGATGACAATGGCAATTTCGGCTATATTCAGGTGGCGCCCTGCGGCGACAAGTTTTGCGGTGTGCTGACGCAATCCTTCGGCCCGGATGGCAAGCCGATGGCCTCGGACAATATCGGCAAACAGATCATCTGGAACATGGTGGCCCAAGGCAACGGCAACTATGGAAACGGCAAGATCTGGGCGCCCGACCGCAACAAGACCTACGATTCCAAGCTGCACCTGGAAGGCAACACGTTGTCCGTCTCGGGCTGCGTCTTCTTCATCTGCCGTGATGGCGGAACCTGGACGCGGGTGAACTAGGGCCGCCAGCGCAGGAAGTTGGCGATCAGGCGCAGGCCGGTCGCCTGGCTTTTCTCGGGGTGAAACTGGGTGCCGAGGATGTTGTCGCGGCCCACGATGGCCGTGACGGGCCCGGCATAGTCGGCATGGGCCAGACGGTGGGCGGAGTTGTCCACCGTCATGGCGTAGGAATGCACGAAATAGGCGTGATCGCCGGTCTCAAGGCCCTCCAGAACCGCGTGCGGATGGTCGATGACCAGATCGTTCCAGCCCATATGCGGCACCTTCAGCGCGGGGTCGGCGGGCGTGATGCGGCGGATGTCGCCGGGGATCCAGCCAAAGCCGGGCGTGGGCGTGAATTCATGGCCCGTGGTGGCCAGCATCTGCATGCCGACGCAAATGCCCAGGAACGGTACGGCGCGCACCGTGACGGCCTCGACAATCGCCTCGGCCAGCCCCGGCACGGCATGCAGGGCGGTACGGCAGGCGGGAAAGGCACCGTCGCCGGGCAGCACCACGCGGGTGGCGCGGGCCACGTCCTCGGGGCGGGACGAGACCAGCACGCTCCCCGCGCCGGTTTCGGCGGCCATCCGCTCGAACGCCTTTTGCGCCGAGTGCAGGTTGCCGCTGTCGTAATCGACAAGGACCGTCAGGCTCACAGCGCGCCCTTGGTCGAGGGGATCGCGTCGGCGCGGCGCGGATCGGGTTCGACCGCCATGCGCAGCGCGCGCGCCACCGCCTTGAACGCGGCTTCGGCAATGTGGTGGCTGTTGAACCCGTGCACCTGGTCGAGGTGCAGGGTGATGCCGCCATGCGTCGCCAGCGCCTGGAAGAATTCGCGCACCAGTTCGGTATCGAAGGTGCCGATCTTGGGCGTGGGCAGGGCGAGGTTGCAGACAAAGTAGGGCCGGCCCGACAGGTCGAGCGCGCAGCGCACCTGCGCATCGTCCATCGGCAGCGCGCATTCGCCGTAGCGCCGGATGCCGCGCTTGTCGCCCAGCGCCTGCGCCAGCGCCTGGCCCAGCGCGATGCCGGTATCCTCCACCGTGTGGTGATCGTCGATATGCAGGTCGCCCTTGGCGCGCACGGTCATGTCGATCAGCGCGTGGCGCGCCAACTGGTCCAGCATATGGTCGAAGAACCCCACGCCGGTGGCGTTGTCGTAGGTTCCGGTGCCGTCGAGGTTCACGCTGACGGTGATCTCGGTTTCGGCGGTGGTGCGGGTGACGGTGGCGGTCCGCATCGGCATTGTTCCTTCAGGATTGCGCAGCCCTTCTAGGGCCAAGCGCGCGCGGGGCCAAGCGGCGGCGCGGCGAAATCGGGGGCCTTGTGCCCTTTCGGCACGAAAGATTGCGGAGGCGCGCGGTCCGTGGTCTTGTGGCGCCAAGAACCTGCGAGGCCCCCATGACCACCTGCGTTTTCGTCCAGATCCGTTGCCGGCCCGGCACCACCTACCGCGTGGCCGATGCCATCGCGCTGAAGGAAATCCATTCCGAGCTTTACTCGACCAGCGGCGAATATGACCTGCTGATGAAGCTCTACATCCCGGCGGGCGAGGATATCGGCAAGTACATCAACGACCACCTGCTTGATATCGAAGGGATCGAAAGGTCTCTGACGACGCTGACGTTCAAGGCGTTCTGAGCTGCTCAGCCCTCGTTCCCGGAGGGCGCGGCCGCTGCCCGGCCGCCCGAGGCCCAGTTCACGGCCCGCTCACCAAGCGATTTGAACTTGGACGAGGCGCTGTCCAGCTTGGCCTCCCATTCGGGGTTCGGCGTCTGGCCCGCTGTCACTTTGAAGTAGGCCTGCAACAAGCAGGCAATCGCGAACGGTTCGATCAGCGCGACCTTGACCGCCCATGCAAAGACGATGGCGAAGATCACGCCACCCGCAGACCATGCCCCGGGAATCAGGTAGACCAGTGCTGCCGCCGGCGCGAGCATCACGAGAAACACGATGAAGGCCAGCCCGTAGGTGAACAGGGTCAGCCAAGCCGCGTTGCGCAACATCGGCCCGGCATTCTGGCCGTAAAGCACCAGCGCCTCTTTCGCCGAGGCCCACGGATTTGTGGCCCGTGTACGGATCCCGTGCGCAAGGATCACCTCGTCGACCAGCCCCACGGCAAGCCGCAGATAGGCCCGTACCACGCCCATCACGTTCTGAAGGCCAGGAATCGGCAGGAAATTCATCAGCCCCTGCACCAGTCCGGTGATCGCGCGGATCACGCCCTTGACCAACTGGTCGACGCCAAAAAGGACCGAAGCCTCGCCAAATCGCTCGGTCACGATCTGCCGACCATAGGCAATCTGGCCCTGACCATCGGGCAGGTCACGGCCATCGAGATACTCGACCATGACGGCGATATGCCCGGCCTTCACAACGTAAAGGATGTATTCGCGCAGGAAATAAAGCACGCCCGCGACCACCGCGAAGCCAAAAAGGCCGCCATAGAAGGTCGAGGTTGCAACGACGCCCTCGTCACCGAAATGGCCAATGCCCCAGCCCAGACCGGCGCCGGTGCCGGTGGCAAGGACGTAAGCGACCGCGATGGCGAAATAGACGATGATCCGGAACATCAGGTACGGTGCCGTCCGCCGCATGACGCCCATGGCTGTTGCTACGCTGAAGTCCCACATGTCGCATACCCTGTTCGACGTTTACCGCCCCAGAGTGACCTGCATGGCCGCTGCACGCAAGGATTTCCCCGGTGGGCGGGTCAGGCTACAGAGTCACGTCCGGTAGGCTGTCGAAGGCCATGTTCAGCGCAGCGCCCCAACCGTTGGAAATCGTCTGGAAATAGGCGTCTTCCGCCCCGATCCTGCGCGACAGGCCAAGTTTGTAGCTGTCAGTCTCGTAAATCTGCATATCAAGCGGCAGACCCACCGACAGGTTGGCCTTGATCGTCGAGTCAAAGCTGACAAGCAGCAATTTGACCGCCTTCTCAAAGCTCATCGATGGCTCGTAAGCGCGGACTAGAATGGGGCGGCCGTATTTCGTTTCGCCGATCTGGAAATAGGGCGTGGCATCGCCTGCCTCGATGAAGTTGCCCTCAGGGTAGATCATGAACAGTCGCGGGGGCGTGCCCTTGATCTGCCCGCCAAGGATGATCGAGGCGTTGAACGACGAATCCGCACGTGCGCCGCTTTGCGCATTGTCGGCGATCACGTCGCGGAGCGTCTGACCGACCAGCCGCGCGACCTGAAACATCGAGGGTGATTCAAGGATCGACGGCGCCCGGTCGCCCGGCGCCTTGGTGCGTTCTTCCAGCATCGAGATGACGGATTGCGTCGTGGCAAGGTTGCCAGCCGTCAGCAGCGTGATCGCCCGTTCGCCCGGTGTCTCGAAGGAAAACATCTTGCGATAGGTCGAGATGTTGTCGAGCCCCGCATTGGTGCGGGTGTCGGACATGAAAAGAAGGCCGCGGTCCAGCCGCATACCGACGCAATAGGTCATCTGATCCGCCTGCTACTGCTGCTGAACCTGCACTTGCACCGACAGCTTCTCGCCTGCCGCGCCAAAGCGCATTCCTGATACAGGCGCAGCCTCGGCATAGTCCAGCCCTGTTGCGACACGGACATAGGTCGTATCGGGGCAAACATCGTTGGCGGCGTCGAAACCGACCCAGCCCAGTCCCGGTACATGCGCCTCGGCCCAGGCGTGGGTCGCGTCCTGTTCGACCCGGTCGGTCAGCATCAGATAGCCCGAAACATAGCGAGCAGGCACGCCCATGGCGCGGGCGGCGGCGATAAAGGCATGGGCATGGTCCTGACAGACACCGCGGCCCTCGGCCAGCGCCTCTTCCGCGGTCGTGTCGACATGGCTGGCCCCGGGCACATACTCGATTGCCCCATGCACGGCACCCATCAGCGCGTGCAGACGCGGGAGCGGCTCCAGATCCGGGTCCAGCCCCTGCACCAACTTGCGCACCAGCGGCCCGGGTCGGGTGCGTGCGGTCGTCCGGTCGAACATCCACAGCGGCATGAAGCCGCCATGGGCGCCCACCACGCCATGGGTCTGGCTCAGTTCCACCTCGCCCGAACACCGGATCGACACGGCAGTGGCGCCCGGCTCATAGCCAATCAGCGTGACGGTGTTGCGATGCGCGTCTTCAAAGCTCAGCTCCTTCGTGCCCCCGCTCACCTCGATACGCCAGTCCACCACCTTCTGGGCGGGCGTCGTCTTGGGCGTCAGGCGCAGTTGCTGCAGCGCATAGGGCACAGGCTGATCGTAGTTGTAACTGGTGACATGGCTGATCGTCAGGCGCATCGTGATTTCCCCCGCTCACTCACGCCGAGAACCGATAGTCGATCTCGATCTGCCCGCCCAACTCGGCAACGTTGCCGAGGAAACCCTGGATGAACTCGTGCAGGCCAAGCTCGAATATCTCGTCCACGCCGTGGGACATGACGTTCAGGCACATCTTGTCGGCCATGTCGTGGCTTTTCATCCGGTCGCCGTAATCAGCCACCAGATAACCGAGGTTGTCGCGAATCTTGTCGGCACAGAACGACAGGCTGCGCGGCATCCGCTTGTCGAGGATCAGGAACTGGGCAATCTCGCGCGGGCGGGCGTCCTGACCATAGGTCAGTCGGAACCCGCCTTCGGCAGAAACCGAACGCAGGATCGATTCCCACTGCACGTTGTCGACGGCACTTCCCACGCCGATGGCCGAGGGAAGCAGGACGTAATACTTCACGTCGAGAATCCGGGCGGTATTGTCGGCGCGCTCGATGAACGTGCCGATGCGGGCAAAGTTGTAAATGTCGTTGCGCAGCATTGTGCCGGTCATCGCGCCCCGCACGAAGGCGGTGCGTTGCCGGATCAGCGCCAGCACCTCCGGCAGGTCGCGTTCAGGGACCTTGCGCGCGAGCGCCGCCTTCAGCGTCATCCATGCCTCGTTGACGCTTTCCCAGACTTCGCGGGTCAGCGCGGTGCGCACGACGCGGGCATTGTTGCGCGCGGCCTCGATCACGGACATCACGCTTGAAGAGTTGTCGCGATCGCGCAGAAGCCAGTCGATGGCGTTGTCGCGGCTGACCTCTCCGTCATAGGCGGCGAGGTATCCCTGCTCGACGGCGGCGGTCTGCAGTACAGACATCCATTCGTCGTCGGCGCTGGACGAGCGCGTCAGCGCGATGCGCTGGCCCGCCGCGATCAGGCGCGCGGTATTTTCGGACCTTTCAAGGTAGCGGAACATCCAGTAGAGCCCGCCGGCGGTTTTTCCCAGCATCTATTCTTCCAGCACCCAGGTATCCTTGGTGCCACCTCCCTGGCTGGAGTTGACCACGAGGCTGCCCTTCTTCAGCGCCACCCGCGTCAGCCCCCCCGGCGTAATGTCGATCCCCGCAGGGCTGACCAGCACGAAGGGCCGCAGATCGACATGGCGCGGCGCAAGGCCCGCGTTGGTCAGGATCGGCACCGTCGACAGCGCCAGCGTGGGCTGGGCGATGTAGTTGCCGGGCCGCGCCATCAGCTTGCGCCGGAACTCCGACAGTTCCTTTTTCGAGGCCGCCGGGCCGATCAGCATCCCGTATCCGCCCGAGCCGTGCACCTCCTTGACGACCAGCTCGGCAAGGTTGTCGAGGACGTATTGCAGCGAGGACGGGTCTGAACAGCGCCAGGTGGGGACGTTCTGCAGGATCGCCTTCTCGCCGGTATAGAACTCGACGATATCGGGCATGTAGCTGTAGATCGCCTTGTCGTCGGCCACGCCGGTGCCCGGCGCGTTGGCGATTGTGATGCCGCCTGCGCGGTAGACATCCATGATGCCCGGCACGCCCAGCGCGCTTTCGGGATTGAAATTCATCGGGTCTAGATAGGCGTCGTCGATCCGGCGATAGAGCACGTCGATCGGCTGGTAGCCTTGGGTCGTGCGCATCGCAACGCGGCCATCGACAACCCGCAGGTCATGGCCCTCGACCAGTTCGACGCCCATCTTGTCGGCAAGAAAACTGTGCTCGTAGTAGGCCGAGTTGTAGATGCCGGGCGTCAGGACCGCGACGCGCGGGGTGCCGGTGCAGGCCGGCGGCGCGCAGGCCGCCAGCGACCGGCGCAGCGCACGGGGATAGTTCGACACCGGCTGAACATGGTTGCGGCTGAAAAGCTCGGGGAACATGTGCAGCATCGTCTCGCGGTTTTCCAGCATGTAGCTGACACCCGAAGGCGTGCGCGCGTTGTCCTCCAGCACGTAGAAGGAATCGTCACCCGTGCGCACCAGATCGGTGCCGACGATATGGGTGTAGACACCGCCGGGCGGTGTGACGCCGATCATCTTCGGCTCGAACGCGTCGTTGCGCGCCACCATCTCGGCGGGCAGGCGGCCCGCGCGGACGATCTCCTGCCGGTGGTAGATGTCGTGCAGGAAGGCGTTGATCGCGCGCACCCGCTGCTCGATCCCGCGGGCCAGCCGCGCCCATTCGCGCCCGGCGATGATGCGCGGGATGATGTCGAACGGGATCAGCCGTTCGGCCGCGGCGGCCTGTCCGTAGACGTTGAACGTGATGCCGGTCAGCCGGAACACCTGTTCGGCCTCGCGTTGTTTCTTGCGCAGGCGCCGCGGGTCCTCATGCTCGATCCAGTCGGCAAGATCGGCATAGGGCGGGCGCAACAGGTTCTCGCGGCCCCACATCTCGTCGAAAGTCTGCGATTGCGACTGTGACTGGGTTTGGCCCTGACTGGATTGCGACTGTTCCATGCCCCCGATCATATGGCCCGGTGTCGCCAGCACAATCGGAAGATTGTCGTGCTGCGCGCGATTTGGGGCGTTTGCCTGTTTTTCAGGCGCTGCAGGGGCTCCGCCCCCGGCCCGTGCCGGGCCTCCCCCGAGGTATTTGGGCCAAGATGAAGAGGTTGGCGGCAAGGGCCGATGCCCGGGGGCCTAGTGAAAGTCGCGGGATTTCGGGATGACGCGGACATCGCGCGGGTGGCGGGCATGGGCGGTGGACATCGGGTCGGCCAGCGGCGAGGCCAGCGGGCGGGCCACCTCGTCGGCACGCGCAATCGGCGGGGCCAGCCCCTCTGGCGCCAGCCGCACCAGCGCGTCAGAGCGGTCCTTCAGACGGGTCGCCACGACATGGATGATCTCGACATCGCGCTGGACATAGCCCTCGACCACCAGCAGGCGCGACTGCATCACGGCCTTGCGGAACGCCTCCATCACCTTGGGCCAGACCACGAGGTTGGCGACGCCCGTTTCGTCCTCCAGCGTGATGAAGCAGACGCCCTTGGCGCTGCCGGGGCGCTGGCGCACCAGCACGAGGCCCGCCAGCCGCACCTTCTGGAACGGGCGCGCCTGTCTGAGCGCGGCGGTGGGGATGTAGCCCTGCGCGGCAAGGCTCTTGCGCAGGAAGGCCATCGGGTGGGCCTTCAGGCTGAGGCGCAGCGTCTGGTAATCGGCCACCACCTGCTCGGCGCGCGGCATCGCGGGCAGGGCCACCGGCACCTCGGCCCCCTCGTCGCGGGTGGTGGTGAAAAGCGGCAGGTCGGGCGCGTCACGCAGGGCCTTGGCCTCCCACAATGCCTGCCTGCGGTCGAGAAACATCGAGCGCAGCGCATCAGCCTCGGCCAGCCGGCGCAGGGTGGGCGCCGTGAGGTGCGTACGCGCCTTGAGGTCGTCCATGTCGCGGAAGGGTGCCTCGCGCGCCGCCATGATCCGCGCCGCGTGATCTGCCCGCAGCCCGCCCGCCTGCCGCAGGCCAAGGCGCAGGGCAAAGCCGCCTTCGGCCTGTGGTTCCAGCGTGTTGTCCCAGTCGGAGAAATTCACGTCGGGACCATGCACCGTCACGCCATGGTCGCGCGCGTCGCGCACGATCTGCGCCGGCGCGTAAAACCCCATCGGCTGGGAATTCAGCAGCGCTGCGGCAAAGGCGGCCGGGTAGTGGCATTTCAGCCAGCTTGAGACATAGACCAGCAAGGCAAAGCTTGCCGCGTGGCTTTCGGGGAATCCGTATTCGCCAAAGCCCTTGATCTGGTCAAAGCAGCGCTTGGCAAAATCCGGGTCATAGCCGCGCGCCACCATCCGGCCGACCATCTTCTCCTCCAGCTTGCCGATGGTGCCGGTCGAGCGGAACGTCGCCATCGCCTTGCGCAACTCGTTGGCTTCGGCGGGCGAGAACTGTGCGGCGTCGATGGCGATCTTCATCGCCTGTTCCTGGAAGATTGGCACGCCCAGCGTGCGGCCGAGGATGGTCTTGAGCTCGGCCGGGTCGTGCGGCGGGGCGGGGCTGGGGTAGTCCACCGCCTCCTCGCCCGCGCGGCGGCGCAGGTAGGGATGCACCATGTCGCCTTGGATTGGCCCCGGCCGCACGATGGCGACCTCGATCACCAGGTCATAAAACTGGCGCGGGCGCAGCCGCGGCAGCATGTTCATCTGCGCCCGGCTTTCCACCTGAAAGACGCCGATACTGTCGCCCTTGCACAGCATGTCATAGACGCGCGGATCTTCCTTGGGTGTCGTGGCAAGGTCGTAGCGGCGCCCGTAATGCGCCTCGATCAGGTCGAAACACTTGCGGATGCAGGTCAGCATCCCCAGCGCGAGAATGTCGACCTTCAGGATGCCCAGCGCGTCGATGTCGTCCTTGTCCCATTCGATGAAACTGCGGTCGGCCATGGCGCCATTGCCGATCGGCACCGTCTCGGTCAGCGGCCGTTCGGTCAGGATGAAGCCGCCCACGTGCTGGCCAAGGTGACGCGGCATGCCGATCATCTGCTGCGCGATCAGGATGGTGCGGCGCAAGAGCGGGTCGGTCAGGTCCAGTCCCGCCTCGGCCACGTGGTCGGCCCCGACCTCGCGCCCCCAAGAGCCCCAGATGGTTTTCGCCAGCGCTGCCGTCACGTCCTCGCCGAGGCCCATCGCCTTGCCCACCTCGCGGATCGCCGAGCGGGGGCGGTAATGGATCACCGTGGCGCAAAGACCCGCCCGGTCGCGGCCGTATTTCGCGTAGATATGCTGGATTACCTCCTCGCGCCGCTCATGCTCGAAGTCGATGTCGATATCGGGCGGCTCCTTGCGTTCTTCCGAGATGAAACGCTCGAACAGCAGCTGGTGCTGGGCGGGATCGACCGCGGTGATGCCCAGCACGTAGCAGACCGCCGAATTGGCCGCCGAGCCACGGCCCTGGCACAGGATCGGTGGGCTGACCTCGTGGCGGGCAAACCGGATGATGTCGTGAATCGTCAAGAAATACCGCGCAATGTCGAGCTTTTCGATCATCGCGAGTTCTTTTTTCAATACTGCATGCGTGGCGGGGGGGACCCCCTCGGGGTACCGCCGGGCGGCGCCGGCCCATGTCAACTCTTCCAGGTAATCCTGCGGGCTGCGGCCGCCCGGCACCACCTCGCGCGGGTATTCATAACGCAATTCCTCAAGGTCGAAACGGCACTGGTCGGCCACAGCGCGGGTGGCGCGGATCGCGTGCGGCCATTCGGAGAAGAGGCGCACCATCTCGGCGGGCGATTTGAGGTGCCGCTCGGCATTGGGCTCCAGCCGCGCGCCGGCGGTGGCCAGCGTGCAATGCTCGCGGATGCAGGTCATCACATCCTGCAGCGGCCGCCGCTCGGGTGCATGATAGAGCACGTCGTTGGTGGCCAGCAGCGCCAGCCCGTGCCGTGTGGCCAACCGGTCCAGCCGGTTGATCCGCGCCCGGTCATCGCCGCGGTAGAGATAGGCCGCGGCGATCCAGCCCAGCCCCGGCAACTGCTTGACCAGCCCCGGCAAGGCGCGAGCGAACCCCTGCAGATCGTCGGGCGGCAGCGCGATCAGCATCACCCCCTCGGCATGGGCGGCCAGATCGGCCAGCGTGATGTCGCAGACCCCCTTGGCCTGCCAGCGCCCGTCGGGGTTGTGCATCTTGCCCTTCGACAGCAGGCGACAGAGCCGCCCATAGGCTTCACGGTCCCGCGGATAGGCAAGAAAGGCCTCGCCCGAGGTCAGCACCAGCCGGCAGCCGATCAGTGGACGGATGTGCGCTTTTTTCGCCTCGACATGCAGCCGCACCACGCCGGCGAAACTGTTGCGGTCGGCGATGCCCAGCGCGTCATGGCCCAGCGCCCAGGCCGTCCGGGCAAGGTCCACCGCGTCCGACGCCCCGCGCAGGAAGGAAAAGCAGCTCGCCAGCCCCAGTTCGACGAAGGGCGCGCGCGGGTTGGGGGTAAAGCTGCCATCCTCCGGCAAAGTTCGGCGTGGCACCTGGTGGTCATTCTCGGGCATCGTCGCCTCCCGTCATGGCCGGCGCAGGGGGGCGCTGCCCCCCGGCCCCGTGCCGGCGCCTCCCCCCGGAGTATTTGACGCCAGAAGAAGGGGCGTGCCGGCCCGGGCTTCTTCTGGCCGGAAATACTCCGGGGGGCGCGCGGCACGCGCGCGGGGGCAGCGCCCCCTCTGCCCTGTCTGGCCGCGGCGCGCCGTCATGCGAAAGCCCCGTGGACGAACCAGCGCGGCACGTCCCCGCGCCCGTCGCCCAGCACGCCCTCGCGGTAGATCCAGAAGCGGCGGCCTGCCTCGTCCTCGATCCGCCAGTAGTCGCGCAGGCGGGTGCCGGGGCGGTCGGCCCACCATTCCGGCGCGATCCGCTCGGGCCCGGCGAAGCGGGCGACACGGTGCGTCACCCGGCGCCAGATGAACTGGGCGGGCGGGCCCTCGGGCACGGCATAGACCACGCGCACCTCCTCGGGCGGGCTGAACAGGCGCAGCGGGCGGCCGGGCGGGGCCGGGGTGGGGGGCAGCGTGGTTCCGCCCGCCAACGCGGGCTGCCAGCCCTCGCGCCGTTCGGGAATGTGGCTGAGGCCGGGGGCGGGGCGCCGCACCGCGCCCGCGCCCAGCCGCGCGCTCAGCCGGTCGATCAGCCGGGCAAGGTCGGCCTCGGCATCGACGCCGCCGTCAAGGCGGCGCTGCACCGCGCTCATGTCCTCGGCCACCGGCGCGTCCAGCGTGATCAGGTCAAAGCCGAAGCCGGGCTCGATCCGCTCCAGCCGGTCATCGAAAAGCCGGCGCAGGTGGGCGGGGTCGCGGCTGGGCCGGGCGGTGGCCACGCCCAGCGACGAGACCTCGCCATCGCTGCGATAGACCGTCAGTGTCAGCCGCCTTGCGCCGAACCCCGCCGCGGCCAGCGCCGCGCATAATTCCTCGCACAGGCCCGGCAGCCATGCACCCGGATCCTGCACCGGCTCGGCCAGCCGCGCCTCGACGGCAAAGCGTGGCGGGTCGTCGGGCGAGGCCAGCGGTTCGGCCAGCCGCCCCATCATCTGGTCGAGCCGCATCAGCGGGTTTTCTGCCGGGGCCGCGCGCGAGAACCGCCGCGCCAGCGAGATGCGCGGCACCGCGGCCAGATCGCCCACCGTCTTCAGCCCCAGCCGCTGCAGCAGCAGCACCGTGTCGGGGCCCAGCCGCAGCGCCCTGACCGGCAGCGGCGCCACCTGCGCGGGCAGTTCCGCCGCGCCGCAGACCGCGCGCGGGCCCGACAGCCGCGCCAGCGCCCATGCCGCGCCCTGCGTGGGCGCACAGGCCAGCCGCGCGCCGAGGCCCAGCGTGGCCAGCCGCGCCTCGATCTCGCGCAGCATCCCCGCCTCGCCGCCCCACAGGTGGTCGGACCCGGTGGTGTCGAGCATCAGCCCGGCCGCACCGCCTGCCATGCCGTCGACCGCGCTCCACGGGCACCAGCGCCGGGCCCAGAGCATCAGCCGCGCCAGCGCCGCGCGCTCGGCGCCGGGATCGGCGAACTCCACCCGCAGGCCGGGACAAAGTGCGCGCATGTCCACCACGCGCGCGCCATGGACCACGCCCGCCTGCGCCGCGGCGCGGGTCATGTCGTGGATCACCGGGCCGTGCGGCCCCTCGACGGCCAGCGCCAGCGGTGCCTCGTCGCTGACCGCCTCGCCCTGCCGCTCGGCCAGCCGCAGCCAGCGTTCGATGGCAAAGCGCGGCAGGTGGATAGCGGTGAGACGGCGGGCCAGCGGATCCTTGTCCTCGTCCTCGCCGCGCCGGGTGATGGCATGCGGCCGTGGCATGCCGGGCCGGGCGCGGGGTTCGCCCACGGGGGAAAAGCTGTCTTCCTCCGCCTCATCGCTGCTGGCGCGCGCGGGCAGGTCGGGTTGCGCGCGCGGGCGGCAAAGCTCGGCCTCGAGCGCACCCTGCAGCGCGGCGATGGCGCGGGCGAGGTCTGCGGGCAGGGCTGCGCGGCGCTGCCGCTGCGGGGCGGCTGCGGGGGGTGGTGTGGCAGATGCGGCGGGCCGGGCGGGCCGAGCAAAGGCGAGGACCGGCAGCTTGTCCTCGGCGCTCATCGCGGGCGGCCTCCGGACCAGGGCTTGGGCCAGCATAGGGGCGCGCGGCGCGGCATCGCGGGCCTCAGGCGCGCGCGGCCTGCGGGGCGGCGGTCTGCGCCGCGCCCGCGTCGGTGCCGTGTTCCATCACCAGCCCGCCGGATACCGGCCGGGCAACCCATGCGCCGGGGCGGCGCCAGCGGGCACGAAACAGCTCTGCCCGCCACAGCGGCGCCCCCGGCGCACGCAGGTCATCGGGATCAGCTTCGGCGGGCAGTGCGGCCACCCGCCAGCGCTCGCGCGCAGCACTCAGGGCGGGCGTGGCGGCACGGCGGATCAGCCAGGCCGGCACGCCCTGCGCCTCGGCGCGCAGCGCCAGCCGCTTGGTCGCGGTGAAGTCGAGCACGGCCGGGTCGCCCCAGATCTCGCCCACCACGCCGGCCAGCGCGCCGCACCCCAACCCCTCTTCCATCGCCCAGAGCGCCGCACGCGGCTGGCGCGCCTCGACCAGCAACAGCCGCGTGGTGCCAAGGCCGGCAAGGCAGGGCACCCCCGCCTCGCGCCGCGACAGGCGGTCCTGCACCCACAGGATCGGGCGGGCCTCGGGCCGGGTCTCGGGCCGGGGCTCGGGGTGGCCGCCGCTTGCCCCGCCCCGTGCCTCTTGCGCCGCCTGTGCTGTCAGCCGCGCCAGCACGAAACCGGTCACGGCGGCATCGGCGGCGGTGACGGCAAAGACTTCGGCCAGCGTCGGGGCCAGCGTCGCGGCCTCTTCCGTCACGGCGGCCGGGCCGGGACGGGCCTGCAGGCTGGCGCGAAGCGCGGGGGGAAGGGCGGCGGAAGGCGGCACGGGGGCGAGTCTCGATCTGGTTTATGTTCTTCTTTTGTTCTAGCCCGCACCCCGGCCCGCGTCAAATCCCTTCAGGGCTGTTGCGGTGCCGCTGGGGCGGTGTCATGCTTTGCCCCGAACGTCGTGGAGGGCATCGGGATGGAGCGGATCGGACAACTGGCCGGCGCGGTGGCACTGGCCCTCGCCGCAGGCGCGGCGCTGGCCGCCGATGCGCCCGCGCCCGCGCGCCCCGCCAACCTGCCGCCGCCGATCACCGATGCCGATTACGCGCCGGTCCGGCTGGACGAGGCGAAGCTGGGCCAGCTTCTGTTCTACGACCCGATCCTGTCGGGCAACCGCGAGGTCTCCTGCGCGACCTGCCACAACCCCGCCTTCGGCACGTCCGACGGCGTGTCGCTGGGCATCGGCGACGGCGGCAAGGGCCTTGGCCCCGCGCGCGTGGCCGACCCCGAGAACATGCCCGAGCAGCGGGTGCCGCGCAACGCGCAGGCGCTGTTCAACCTCGGCGCCAAGGAATTCACCGTGCTCTTCGCCGATGGCCGGATCGAGGCGGACCCTTCCAAGCCCAGCGGCCTGCGCACGCCGCTTGACGACGATATGGTGCAGGGCTTTGCCAGTGTCCTGTCCGCCCAGGCAATGTTCCCCGAGGTCAGCCCCGACGAGATGGCGGGACACTATCAGGAAAACGAGATTTCCACCGTCGTGCGGCAGGGCATCTTCACCGGGCCGGGCGGCGCATGGGACCTGATCGCGCGGCGCGTCGCCGCGATCCCGGCCTATGTCAGCCAGTTCGAGGCGGTCTATCCCGACAAGGTCCACGGGGCGGGCGATATCGCCTTCACCGACATCTCCAACGCCATCGCGGCCTTCGTGGCCTATGAATGGCGGGCCGATGCCAGTCCGTTCGATGCCTACCTGCGCGGGACCGGCACGCTTGATCCGGCGCAGACGCGGGGGATGGGCCTGTTTTACGGCGAGGCGGGCTGTTCGGCCTGCCATTCGGGCAAGTTCCAGTCCGATCAGGCCTTTCACGCGATGGGCATGCCGCAATTCGGCCCCGGCAAGGGCGCGCGTTTCGAAACCACCGTGCGCGACGAGGGGCGCTACCGCGTGACCGGGCGGCCGGAAGACCTCTACGCCTTCCGCACCCCCAGCCTGCGCAACGTCACCGAGACCGGGCCCTGGGGCCATGACGGCGCCTATCGCGACCTCGCGGCCTTCGTGCGCGCCCATGCCGACCCGGTCGCCGCGCTGGCCGATTACGATCGCAGCCAGGCGATCCTGCCGGCGCTGCCGGTCAAGGACTGGACGGCGATGGACAATCCCGACGAGGTCGCCGCGATCGCGGCGGCGGTGAAGGTGACGCCGGTCAAGCTGAGCGATGCGCAGGTGGCCGATATCGTGGCCTTCCTGGGCGCGCTGGACGATCCGGGCGTCAGCCGGCTGGGCGTGCCCGACGCGGTGCCGAGCGGGCTGACGGTGGCGCGCAAGGACTAAGCTGGCCAGAGACTGGCCGGGCATGGGGGCTGTCTGCCCCCCTCTGCCTTCGGCATTCACCCCCCGAGGATATTTGCAAGGCAAAGGCGGCAGGTCGGTCGGTCAGCCCGCCGGTTTCGCGATGCTCATCACGCTGTCGAGCCTGGCCGGGATCGCGGGGCTGGTCGTGCCGTCGGGCCAGCGCACGGTGATGCTGGCCGCCGTGGCGCCGCCAAGGCCGAAATGCAGCGGGATCGCCTGGCCGCCGGCATGGCCGCCGCCGATGCTGATCTGCTGGTCCTGCACGAGATTGCCCGCGGTGACGGTGACGACGGCGCCGATCGCATCGCGGTTGCCGCCGGGCTGGGTGAGCGCGATGCCCAGCCAGTGGCCGGTGGCCGGCGTGATGTTGCGGTAAAGCTCCATCGGGGCGCGGCGGTTGACGACGACCAGATCCAGCAGGCCGTCGCCGTCAAAATCGGCCAGCGCCGCCCCGCGCGAGCGCGCCATGGTGGCCACGCCCGCGACATCGGCCTTTTCCACGAAGCTGCCATCGGCCTGCTGCATCAGCAGGTTGTTGGGATCATGGATGGCGTTGGAGGGCATCTGGTCGACATTGCCCTTGGCGATGAAGAGATCGGCGCGCCCGTCGTTGTCGATATCGCCGAACTGGGCAT
>NZ_WGLM01000003.1 GCF_016125575.1 Limimaricola sp. | reverse complement strand
GGTCAATATCGGCGATCTGGGCACGACGGCCCTCGGCGCGGTGAACACAGGCGATATCACCCTTGGTGTGAACGGGTCGATTAACGATGCCAAGACGTCGGCCTCCCAAGCGACCTCGACCACGATGGCCCAGATCGGCGGTTCGGCCGACACTGGTGCGCTGGTGCTGAACGTCGCGTCGAACATGACAGGTGTGAACGGCTCGATCACCAACACCATGTCGGGCGTCACAGGTTCGATCGGCGCGGCTTCGACAACCGCACTTGGCGCGGTCAATACAGGAACGATCACGGTGGGCGTGAATGCTGCCGTTCAGGGGATTGTGGGGGCTTCTGGCCAATAGCCCGGCCGGCGCAAATGGCAGCGGCCGAGCGGACCGCCGCCATTTCATGACCGGCTGGCAGATTTTGGGAAATGCGCATGGCAGTTTCACGGCACCTCAGGACCGTTTTCGCAATCTCCGCGATTTCGATGTCTGGCATGCCTGCGTCTGCCGAAACTGTCCTCGAGAATGTCCTTCGCCTTCTCACTCGCTTTGACGAGGCGCCACTGACCGGGTTCTTCGGCAATATCGCGGCAAATGCCGGGGGCCTGGAAACATCGCCCCGGCAATTGCGCGCGCTGGATCAGGTGGTTTACGGCTATGACGCCCTGGGCACGCCGCTGGTAGGGACAGCCGGCCCATCCGGGCTGGTGGTTACGCCTGTGATGGCACGGGATGCGGCGACGGGTCTGACTGCGGGGATCTATCCCGTTGGAAGTGCGCTTTACGATCTCCCCCCGGCAGGGCAGTTGTCGCTTCTGAAGGAGGCGCAGGACGGCGCGGCATTGCGGCAGGCCACCGAAACCCTGTTAAGCCGCGTCGATGGATCGATCACGACCGTCATCGTCGGCCTGCGCTTTCCAGACCTTGTGCCCAATAGTCTGGTGCCCGTTCTGCGGCAGGTTGCCATAAACCAGATCGTGCCGGACTTCACCGCCGGCCCCCTGACCACGACGGCCCTTGGCGCGGTCAATGCCGGGCAGGTTGTGACGAATGTCGTTGTGACGTTGGGCGACACTGTTCCAAACGGTACCACCTTGGCCGATCACATGGGCCAGATCGCGGCGGGTGCTTCGGCCTCGATGCAGGTTGCTTCGGCGGGGGCAGTGCGCGCTGTCCAGAGTACGATGACGGGCATGGCCGGGCAGCCCGGCGGACGGGCCATTCTTCTTGATCTCGCCTCGAACCAGACAGAGGTGATCGGTCGCGTCGACCTAGTCATTGAAGGCGCCAATGCGTCTGTGGCCGACATTGCGACGACTGTTCTTGGGGCCGTCAATTCGGGCTCGGTTCGCGGCATGCCCTGACAGGGTAAAGATCGTCATTGTCTTTCGCGATGCCATTCTGGATCTCTACATTCCCGGGTCCAATAGGGGCCAATGCGGCGTCAGGTCCGCTTTAAGTTTTGCGTGCGATGGCCGCCATTTTCTCACCCCGGCCTGCCAACCGAGGTTTCAATAAAAAACCACGCCAGCAGGCTGGCGTGGTAAAGTTTGACTTGGGTCAGGCAACATCGGCAGTGATCCGATAACTGCATGGACAGTTTGCAGTTTCCCCCAAGTAGGTGGAATGAAAAGACCAAAGGCCTGCACTGGTTACAATATTTCGAAGGTATGCAAGGTGGTATCTTTCGGTTTCCCGGTCTTGTCCGGAATGCACTCGAAACAGGAATGGCCCCGATGCCGTTTCGTGTCAAATGAAGCGAAGGCCGGGTTTGACCCGCGACAGCTGACGTTCCGCGATCAAGTGCAGCGGGCGTCGCGCTTTTCGCGGTTCGATTGTAGTTCCGCGAGAGGGCCAACGAGGTCGCTGTTCTTTTCCAGCGCAAGATCAGCGCCCGCGGCAAGGCAGGCCCGTTGCTTGTCTTCGGGCATGCTTGCGGAAAAGACCACGACCTTGGCCTGCTGGATGGCTTGGTCTTGCCGCACTGCCTTGCAGAAGACGTCCAGCTGCAGGTCGTCGAGGCCGTGATCGACAAGGATGATGTCGGGGCGATGGCGCAACGCGGCAATCAGCCCGTCGACGGCCCGACAACGCGTGGTCACATGAGCCCCGGCCTGTTCAAGCTGGTTTGAATAGATCTCCAGCATCACGTCGCGGTCATCCACAATCAGCACGGACATGCCGTCCAGCGGGGGGACAGACCTTTGCGGCAGGTCTGCGGCGGAAGCTGCGGGCAGGCTGAGGTGGACGACGAAAGTCGAGCCGATCCCGGGCCCGCCTTCGACGACGATCCTTCCCTTCATCGCATCGACGAGATCCTGCGTGATGGCAAGCCCGAGGCCCTGACCGGGCGCCATTTCGGGGTTGCTTTGCGCGTCTCGCGCGCGATAGCCGAATATCTGCTTTCGGTTTTCTATCGCGATGCCGGGGCCGTGATCTGTCACCCGCAGGCGAAGGTCAATCTTGCCCGCGCGTGGCCGTTCGGCGCTGAGACCGACGATGATGGTGTCGTCGCGCGAATACTTCGCGGCGTTGCCAATCAGGTTGGCCATGATCTGCCAGAGGTGGGTCCGATTTGCGTTGACCGGGACCGGGCCCGTCGGAATGGAAAGCTCGATTGCATTTCCCCGGCTGGCGGCCTCGACCCGGCAAACCTCGACGACGTCACGCAGCAACGCGCAGAGGTCAAATCCGGCTGCAAGCGGCTCTGCCTCACCCATCCGTTCGGTCCACGTGGCGGTATTGGATGGCCCTTCGCCAGACACCAGCACGATCTGGTCAAGGGCGCTCAGAGCGGCGTCGAGGCGACGCTGGTCGGCCGACCGGTCGCCGGCGTCCCTGACCAGCTTGATCAGCCCTCGCGCACCGATGGCGGCGGAACGCAATTCGTGCCGCTGCATATCCTGCTGCAGGGCCAGCAAGGCTGCATCGGGGTTTTGGGCCGTTGGTGCCAGCTGGCTGGTGCGCCGGACCGCTTCGTTGGATGACCGTTGCAAACGCAGCAGAATCACAAGCGCCATCATGGCGGCAATCGCTGAGACAACAATCAGCCACGTCTGGGGGGTACTGCCGGTCAGGGGAAGCGCGACAAAGAGATTGACCCCCGGGAAAGCCGGGAGCGATGCGATGGCCACCCGGAAATGGCCGGTAAACGGCCCGATCGTAAGGTGCGCGTTCCTGTCGCCGGTCCACCGATCAGCCGATGGCAGTCCAAGGGTATCGGTCAATGTTGCGCCGGCCAGGACGTCCGCACCGGCGGTGGCCGCGGCGATGCGTCCGTTTCCACCGACGATGGCAAGGATCGGTGCCTCGGACCCGGTGTGACTGGTATTGCCCAGAAGTCTGGCGGCCGGGCTGGAGGCCCGAACGGCCGTCAGGGGTCCGTCGGCAAAGCACCGCTGCGTCACAAGCTGAAAAGATCCGCCAGCGTCCGAAGCGCCGACAAGCGCGACGACGAGGCCATCGACCGTGACCATCTCGGCCAGAATGGTGCTGAGGTCTGCCGATGGCGCAATCCGGCAATTGGCCGTTGCCGCTTCGTGTGATGCCCCATCGGCGGGGCGTTGCATGACGTCAAGCGCGCCGATCCCCTGATACCATTCGGTGATGGCATTCAGGGAACGGCCTTCGACGGCGAGCCGATGGATTTCCCGGATGACCGAATCCTGAAGATCAATCTGGTCGGCAACGATCTTGTTCGCGGCAGATCTGGAGATTTCAAGAACCTGCGCCCCTGACGGCCCGTCGATGGTCGGGTTTGCCGGCCCCAAGCCAGCTGCATAAAGGACGATGGCTGCAAGGCTGGCGGTGACCAGATAGGCAATTGCGACCCGAGATGGCAGGCGAAAGACGCGGGGCAAGACAGACCGCAAGGCGGATCTCGATTTCGCAAGAAGCATCTGGAAGCACCGCGCTTTTGTCTGTGTCAGGTGGACCATCGCCGACGGGCCCGCGAAACAAACCTGCCCGCTATTGCCGCCGCGCTGACACCTTACGCTCTGTGGTGGTCGCATCGATTGCCGTCAACTACAAGATCGACAGATACCTCCTATCCAAAAGATCAGAACGATCGACAATCGACAATTTGGCCGGAATTAACCGCGTGTCGTAGCCTTGAACCAAGCGCTTCGTCACCAAGGCGATCAACAGGGGGCCCTGTTGTCGTGGGAGGGATGTCCGGAAGTGCTGGCCGCCGAATGTTGCGAACTTCCCCCAGGAAGACCATTCGGCGGCCAAACCCGGCGATGCGCATGCGAGGCATTGACGGCGATATTTATTACCGGGGGCGGGAACGTTAATGCAATTCGATGGCGACGGAAGCCAATTGATGCCAAATCGGAAACACCGGGGCGATATGCCCGCATTTCTGAATGGTATTGTTTCTGGCAGTGGAATTGTCCTCAAGGCGCTTGTGAATTTTGTGCTGCCACAGGCCAGCGGGGCACGCGAAGCCGCCGCGTCTTTGCGGCGGCAGACGCCCGCAAAGATGTATGCCCCGGACCTGCATCGCGACCTGCCGCTTTTCGTTCTTGGCGGGCCGGAGGGGGCGTTTTCGGATTGCGTGGCCTGGATCGAGGATCAGGGTCTGCAACCACGTTGGTTGAGCCAGTTGCCACAAGGCGCGGGTCTGGCCGATCTGCCGCGATCAACCATGCTTTTGGTCGACATCGACTTTCTCGGCGGCATCGTTCGGGTGATCGATCAACTCATCGAATTGCGGCGCCAGAGGCGGGACATCATCGTGATCCTGATGTCGACAGAATTTGGGCGCCATACGCTCGACCAGACTCGGTTGGCCGTCGCCGATGTGTCGCTGCGGCTGCCTTGCAGTTTTGCCTCGCTGGAACTCGCCTTGACCGAGGCCGAACTGAACAACGACGTCTGGCGCCAGCGCGAATTGCAACGATGATGCGCGCGGCCCGTCTGGCGTCAGGCCCCCGCCGGTGCGGCCAGCATGTCCTGCAGCTCCGCCATATGCGTCATATGTGCAGTCAGCCGCTGTTTCCAATCTGAACACTGTGCGCCGTTCAGTGCCTGCGAGGTCGCAGTGCAGGCATCCTCGATCTCGCACAGCAGCCCGTGAAGCGGCGAAAGCCCCAGCACGGCGGCTGTCCCGGCACATTTGTGGGCCAGCTCGCGCAGCGAAACGACATCGCCGGCAGGCTTGTCGATGGCCGTTCTGATTTGGCTACACGACGTGCTGAGGTCGTCGATCACTTCATGCAGGCGCGCGGGCCCGAGAATCGAGGTCAGCTCGGCTATCTCGGCGCCGGCCTTGGGCTCTCGCGGCGAATGCGGTTGGGCTCCGCGGCGGCCAGCCTGCGCCAGAACCTCGCCAATTTCGCCGAGCGTCACCGGTTTGAGCAACACACCCTCGGTAACATCGCCGAAATTCGCGATTTCCGCACCGGCGCGGTTTGCCGTCAGTCCAAAGATCGTCGCATTTCGCGAGGCGCAGTTCTTCGTTCGGATCAGCCGGATCGCCGACACGCCATCAAGGCGCGGCAGGTTCAGGTCCATGATGATCAGGTCGTATCTGTCCAGCGTAGCCCGGTCGACGGCCTCCTGACCGTCAGCAGCCTCGATGACGGTCGATCCGTTCTGGCGGATCATGTTGGCGATAAGCGTCCGATTGATCGGGTCGTCTTCGACCAGCAGCACCCGCAATTCTTTTTGGGCCGGGGCAGTTGGCGGACCGCTTACCGGCTCCCGTCCGGCCGCGTCCGCGATCGGTAGGTCGAGCCGCCAGACCAGACGGCCATGTCCGTCTGCGGACCTGCCCAAGGTGCCTCCAAGCGCCTGAACTGCGTCGCGCACGATGCTCATCCCCAGCGGCAGACATTCCCGTCGCTTGTCATCCCTCGACAGGTCGCTAACCATCGCCGGCTCTGTCCACCCATCAAGGCCACCGCCATGTGAGGCTTCGACGCTCACACGAAGGTTCTTGCCGCCAACCTGCGACAGGTGAACCCGGACCTCGCCCTCGCGCGTGGCCTTCACGACGCCGAGCAGGACGTGGCGCAGCGCCTTGGCGAGGTCGCTCGCATGGCCTTGCAAGGTAATGGGGCCACGAACCTTGTCCTTCAGCACGATGCGCAGACCGCGGTCCTCACAAAGCTCCGAAATGCCGGCCACGGCTTCCGCGATCAGCACCTTCGGGTCGAAGTACGCTGGCTCAGGCCCTTTCCATGTCGCCTTGTCGTGATCAGAGACGCGGGTGACCTGTTCGATCTGGTCAAGCATGATCTGCGACAGCAGCCATGCGACCTGAAGGTTTGGCGCCGCTGATCCCTTATCCGAAGAACCCCGCGAAAGTGATGCCACGATACCCTGTAGCGGGGTCAGAAGTTCATGCGCGATATCGCCGAGCAGGGCCGCCTTTCGGTTGGCGTCTTCGCGGGCCCGGAAGCTTTCGGCGCGCAGCCGGCGGCGCACGGAACGGGCATCGCTGATGCCATGGGCGAAAGCGATGTAAGATTGTGGCCACGCGGCCCCCTGCAATTTGACGATCGAGAACTCGATCGGAACCATCCGGCCCGAGCGGTCGCGGGCAAGGAAACGGACCTGCCCACGTTTCAGGGCCGTGTGGAAGAGCGTGTGAGCGGCTGTTTTGGGCAGATCGGTCTTGCGATGGAAGAGGCGCACAGCGTTCTTGCCCAACAGGTCCTTCGGCCGAAAGCCCGACAGCTCTTCCGCCGCGTGGTTGGTCGCCAGAATCCGCCCTTCGGCATCGAGAATGAAGATCGCATTCAGTGCGGCGTCCGCAGCACGTTGCAGGCCATTGGTGATCACATCCAGCGTCTGACTGTGACGTTTGATCCGGCGATAGGCGAGGATACTCAGCAGGCCCACGGCGGACAGGAACACGATGACTAGCATGGCAAGCCATGTGAAACGCCGTGTCAGTGTCTCCTGTGCCGAGATGGCCGAGTTGGTGGCGATGTTGTTGCCGATCATGGAATCGACTGCGATCGACCGCAGCAGTGGCCGTTCGGAACGCAGGCTTTCCAGAAGTGCGGCCAGCGGCCGGATTTCGCCGTGGCGCAGCTCCACGATGGCCGCGGCCTGATCTTGAAGAATCACCTCGACCCGGGCGGCGGCGGAGTTGATCCGCTTGAGGCCCTTAAAATCCGGCGGCAGCTTGTGCAGGTAGCTCGTGACCGTCTCGACCCGGCTGTAATAGATATCGAAGAATCTCGAGATGCTGTTCAGCTGCGCGTCGGTCGATATGCCCGACATCAGTGCATCCGTGACTGCCAGTTCAAGATTGCGTTGGTCGACCTCAAGCTGCGACACGATCCAGGTCGTATTCTCGATCTGTTTGTCGTTGCTGTTCAGCGACCCTTGCAGCGAGGCCGCCGTGAACAGGGCAATGAAGACAGAGATCGCAAGGACAGCAAAAGCTGATACGGCAAAATCCCGCTTGAGCGAGGCGGGTGCCTTCGGAAACGCAAGTGTCTCCAGAAGCATCGGATCAGTCTTGCGAGGTACGCAGGCTGATCAGCTGCCAAATGCTGAGGGCCAGTTTCTCGCGTGTGGCGTATTCTGCACCCCGGTCATAGGGATAAACGATCCAGAGCGGGCCCCGGTTTCTGATGTCAAAGGGCTGGCCATCGATGCGCGTGGCGATGATCGGCAACGCCGCGTCGATATCACTTGGCATGAAGGTGACCCGGTAGTCATTCAACGCCACGGCCTCGATCGTGGTACCGGCAGGCACGCCCGCCCGGTCCAGTACTGATCGAAGTGTTGGTCCGCTGAAGGTCAGCTTTCCTTCGGTCCAGAGGGTGGACGTGGTGAACGTGACTTGGGGGAGTGATTCCAGATCTGCACGGGTGAGTTTCAGTGTCGCGGGCGTCTCTCCCGAGGTGGTCGCGTCGCCCACAATTGTCAGCAGAACGGTTGTGTTCGACGGATCCGGGGCTGTGTCGGCACGCAGAGATCCGGCGACAGCGAGCATCCAGCATGCCAACAGAATCGTGAACAGCCAGAATGGGGATCGTCTTTTTACTTCAGTCACTTATGACTCTTCTGGTTCGATTTATTTTCAGATGGTACGCCGGGCGTTACCTCGGCCGACGCTACTTTTCGGGTCATTAGCAGACGGAAAGAGACACATAAATGTATCGATTGGATCTTTCGAATATCGAAAGGATATCAGGCGGTCTTTTTCGTGAGGAGGGTGTGGTCTCTGCGGTTAGTTAAAGCTACTTCCGGGGCCGTGTTGATGACCGGTCAGAAAGTGCCACCCATGCCGCAAGCCCAAGCCCGACATGCCGAACAGACCGGTGTGGCGCGAAAGATCAAGGTCTTGATCGCCGATGATCACAAACTGGTAACCGATGCGGTCGCGACCGTCCTGATGTCGGCGGATCAGTTTGCCGTCGGCGTTGTCGGCACATTCGAGGATACGCTGCAAAGCCTTGAGGGCGACGACGGGTACGACATCGTCCTGCTGGATCTCAGAATGCCGGGGATGAACGGGATGGAATCGGTCGCTGACGTCATTGCCAAGGCCGGACAGACCAAGGTCGTCCTGTTTTCGGGCAACGCGGGGCCGGGGGTTGCGTTCTCGGCCGTCAAGATGGGCGCGCGGGGCTTTCTTCCCAAGACGATTGCCCTTCGCAGCCTGACCGCCGCCTTGCGCCTGATCGATTCAGGCGAGGTTTATCTGCCGGTTTCGCTGATTGACAGTGAGGCAGAGACGGAGTTGCCCGAGCAGGCAAAGACCGACAAGCGCAACGAACTGACCGCGATGGAAATCAAGCTGTTGACGGGTGTTGCGGCGGGCAAGACCAACAAGGAAATGGCTTGGGAGTTTCAGCGCAGCGAAGTGACCATCAAGATGTACATGAGAAAGATATTCGGCAAGCTGGGCGCCAATAATCGTGCCCATGCCGTCGTGCTGGCCAAGGCGCGCGACCTTCTGTAACGACGGGCGGCACCTGTTGCGCTTGGCCTGCGGAACATCGCGTTGAACGCCATCGATCGAGGGATCGGCCGACGACAACGGCATCGTGAACGTGCCCAGTTCGGGCACCCAATATGCCGCCAACTGCGAGAGCGAGCCCGACTGGGCTTTGCGCTCATGGTAGTCCGGTTCAGGTCTTCTCGAGATATGCCGGGTTAAAGCTTGTACTGACATGCGTCCAGAAAGTGCAGCACATCGTCTGTCAGAAAGCCACGGCCAGAGGCGAATTGCGGCAATTCAAACGCGCCCCCCGGATTGACCTCGACAACAAGCGGGCCCTCAGGTGTGATGGCAATGTCCATCGATTGGTAGCGTGAATGCGGAAAGACCAGAGCTGTATTCTGGGCTGCGGCAATCACCTCGGGCCAGAATGGCAAAGCTTCGCCCAGCAAGGGCTGTGACACCGTCGGATGCGCCGCATAGTCGATGACCCCGAATTTCGAATGGCCGCGGATTGTCCTGATTTGCCCGTTGGTCAATGAAATGTCGCAGATAAGGTTTCCGGGCTTCCAGAAATTATCGACGATGTTTTGTGCGCTGGGCAGTTTGAGAACGGCGAACGGAATTTTTATGACATCGTCATAAACCAACAGCACAACACGCACCGTGGCGAGCGAACGGGTGAATTGTTCTAGAAAGGCGTGGTTGGCATAGACGGGCTGAACGATATAGGGCGACGGCCCGATTGTGGTGTCCAGAACCGTGTCATAGGGAACAGTGCCGCGCCCGCTGATATGCAAACCGTCGGCGTCGGCGCCGTCGCAGCGGAAGGCGCCAAATCCGGCGATGCCCCAGACCGGCTTGCAAAAGAATGGTGCCGCGCCAGCTTGTGTCGCAAAGTCCTTCAGCTGCGCGCTGGATGAGATCTTTTGGGTGCCCGGATAGGCGCGGATCCCCCGGTCGATCACCGCGAGCGTTTCGGGAATCCGTACCACGTGGTCGCGCAAGGTCTTGGCATAAAGCCATTTATCCTCGGTCACCGCGTCCCAGGTGCGGGCGTTGCAATGGTGCGCCAGATCCCAATGCCGTGCGCCAGAGATGAACCTGTCGAGGTCTTCGCGGCGGGTGCGAGCCGTGTCGAAAAGCCGGTATTGCACGTATTCGCGCAGGTCGATCCGGCCGCGACCGGTCTTTAACCTTGCAAACTCGTCTTGCATCTCCGTCAGCGTTCGTCCGCTTTCGCGCACCGCATGTGCCCAATAGGCCGCGTCGGAAACTGTCTCGCCTTTGTAGGCGAGCGCATCGGCTTCAACGGCAAGCATGTCTGTCCTTTCAAGATCGCTCCGTGTCCACGCAGGCGACGGCGTTTGTCACTTGGCCCGGTTCCGGCGCTGAACCGGTCATCGCAGACACGTCATGCCGTCTCGATGGCAATGATCTCGTTCCAGTTCAAGATATTCGAAAGGATGTGCCCCGTCGGGTGGGAGCATGGCGAGCTGTCCGTCGCTTCACCTGATGGACGCCTTGAAGGCGGTCGAAAGCACCTTTGACCGCGTCATGATCGAAGCTTCAACTCTCGTCCGGCCCCGAACGTCCGTGTGGGCCACGGCGTCCAAGGTAGATGGTGCGGCTAACGGTGACATGAGCCAAGCAAAAGGGAGGGGTCGGCGGCTGGAGCGGGTGAAGGGAATCACATTAAGTTAATGTTCATATAGATAAGATGTAACTTTCAAAAAGTACCAACACTCATACCAACAATTACGCCTGTCGCCGGCCCTATTGCACAATCCGGGTGATGGGCAAGTCATCCCCTTTCCCCTGACAGACCTATCCTGCGAACTCTGTGGTGGGCGTGCCGAGGGTGGCAAAGCCGTTCAGGACGGCGAGACGGACTTGGAACTCCGGGACCTGAAGCGGTGCACAAGGGCGACAGCTATCCGGGTGAGCACGACGCGATCATCGACCGTGAGACATGGGACCGCGTCCACGCCATCCTGCCGGAGAGCGCCCGGAAGCGCGCCGCCCGGGCTCGGGCCGACACGCCCGCGCTGCAGAAGGGGCTGCAGTTCGGCACCGATGGTGCGGCGTTTTCGCCGACCCGCACTCGCAAAGGTCAGAGGCTCACCGCTACTATGTCAATTAAACTGTGCTTAAGCACGGGGCAGGAGCTTGTCCGGTCGGGCGTCTCCGTGCGGGTGAGATGAAGGCTGCCGTGATCGACCAGTTGCGCGCCGAGCTCCGCCAGGCCGAGATCGTTGAGAAGCCATGGGCGCGGGCGGCGGCGATCACCGGCTCCTTCGGCGCGTTGCCCTTGCAGGTGGCGTGGCGTTTGATCGTTCCAACGGCGGCGCCCTCGTAGGGCGGGCCCGAAGAATTCCTGCATTGCTCGAGATACAAGAAATGACACATGGCGACTCGAATCCTTAGATCGCGAAGCCTTTTCGCAATTGTCTGACAAAGCGTGCATCATGTTCTGGCTTTGAACTGAGAAGGGTTCCCGACCCTACTTCGTGCCAGTGATCGACACCCCGTCCTTGCCGACATTGATCTGCACGCCGTTTTTGTCCTGACTGGCGCGGTAAGACTGGTAGGCCAGTCCGGCGACGACCACGGCGAGGGCTCCGATGATGGTGTAAAGAAGATTGCGGTTCATGTTGCGGTTGCCTTGATGGGGGTGAGGTCTGCGACGGAGCGAAACGCGCCTGCTTCATGACGATGGCCGGCCCGATAATCCGGGCCGGCCCACGTCAAGCAGCTTTGGTGCGAAGGGAGGCCTAGCGCAGGATGTAGGCGACCTGACGGTCGTTGGTGTTCACCAGAACCCGCACGCCGTTGACATAGGCGTAGGAATAGGGGCTGTCGGGCACCTGGGCCAAGGCCACGGTATCGGGGATCCCTGCGCCGACGACGACTTCGCCGTCGAGGTAGACTTGCCCGACCGGGTTGGAATCGACGTAGGTGATCACTGTCGGATCGGGCGCCACGGCCGAACCGGTGACGGCACCGACGATACCGCCGACGACCGCGCCGACAGGCCCGGCGATCAGCGCGCCGGCAATCGCGCCGGTGGCCATCCCGCCAGCGGTGGAATCGCCGGTATGATCATAGGTGACGGTGTTCACGACCACGCGCTTGTCGAGGGCCGACAGCGCCACGGGGGCGTTTTCGACCGTCGCGGTCAGGTAATTGCCGGCGGACCATCCCTTGACGTCGCCAAAGGTGATCTCGCACCAGCTTGCATCGACAAGGCAGCCCTGAACCATGACCTTTTCAGTCGCGGGAATGACACCGACGATGGAATAGAGCGGGCCGGGTCCGCTGCGCACGTTGAGATCGAGCTGGGCCGCGGCTTCGGTATCGGCGGATGCGGCTCCCGCGATGAGGGCAACGGCCGTCGACAGGCCGAGAAGTGTTTTCGTAAACATCTGATTTCCTTTGAGAGAAGGGGGAGCGAATTAAGTGCTGCGGCGGTCCGACCTGTTCGACGATGCCTGATGAGGGACCAATCGGCAGCATGTCTGGGTCGAACCGCCGCGAGCGTTCGCGTCCAAAGCCCGACGTTGGTGTCGGGCGATGGATCAATATGCCTGATGAGAGGTCCCCCGGCACTAATCTGCGTCAGCGCCCGCACGCTCTAGGTGAGAAAAGACGCTTACATGGATCAGTGCGCTTGTGCCCGGTTCGGCATCCATTGGTCATGACGACCAGGCCCGCCTGCCGGCTCGCCGGTGATCTGCGGAAGATCCGAAGGTTGCCCCGAACCACCACCACGCCGGGCCCGGGTCCTGTCTGAACAATTGGAGACGAAGCTCATGTCCGTCGGAACGATTCTTGTCATACTTCTCGTCATCTTCCTGCTTGGTGGCTTCAGCGGCCGCTTTGGCGGCTATGGCTACGGCTTTGGCCACGGCGGCATGGGAGCAATCGGGGTGATCCTCGTCATCGTCGTCGTGCTGTTACTTCTGGGGCGCATCTGAGGCGGCCACAGCCGGGGATCACCGTGTCTGTGATCCGGAACACCCGATCCGGCTCCGGGTCGAAGGGCTCGACCGGCACGGCCTGAGATCCTGACCCGGACCACTGACGCAGATCAGCCCCCGGGTTGGTCGCGCCGCGTATTCTCTTCTCACCAAGGACAGGAGAAACAGTCATGGACAAATTTGCACTCATCATCCCGCTTGCCCTCGTTGGGCTTGCCGGATGCGATCAACCGATGGGGCCGGGCTACACGCAGGCCAGTCAGGTCAGCCAGCAGCAGACCGCGCAATATGGCACTGTCACACAAGTCAGGACCGTTCAGGTTCAGTCCGGCGCGGGCAATCAGGTGGCTGGCGCCGTCGTGGGCGGGATCGCCGGCGCGGTCGTCGGCAACCAGTTCGGCAACGGCACGGGCAAGGACCTGATGACTGGCGCCGGCGCTGTCGGCGGTGCCGTGCTGGGGGCCCAGGTTGCGGGCGCGCCCACGCTGCGCACGTCGCAGGAATGGACAGTGCGGACCGACAACGGCCAGACGATCAAGGTGATTCAGGACAATGGCGGGTTCCGGATCGGTCAACGGGTGCAGGTCGTACAGACCACGAACGGCACTTACCTCGCGGCCTGACCGCACAGTCTGCCGCAATCCCCCTTTCACCCCGCTTTTGCGAGGGCCTTGTTTCGAAGGTCACCTTCGGAACAGGGCCCGGACAGCCCCATCACAAGGAGGTCCAGATCATGGACAAGGATCGTATCAAAGGCAGCGCCACGCAGGTCAAAGGCGCTGTGAAGAAGGCCATCGGCAAGGCGATAGGCCATGTCAGGCTGCAGACCGAAGGTCAGGCCGATATCGTCAAGGGCAAGGTTCAGAACGCCGTCGGCGGATTGAAGGACGACATCCGAGATATCGAATAATCCGGCACAGCCAACCGGTGGCGCCCCTTATGCGGGCCGGTTGCGCCAGACCCTTCCCCCGATCGACCGCGTCAACGTCTGCGCACGGAATTGCCCCCGGCCAGGATCGCATTTATCAAGGCGGCAACAGCAGCATGATGCCCGGGCGCGGCTTGCGTCTCGGGCATGTTTTCATGGGCTGCTGCCGCATCCTTCAATATCCCGATGATTTCGTGTTCCGGCAGTACTTCTCGATCGTTGAGGGCGAGCAGGAGCGATTCCACGATCGCGAGCGCGGCGTTGCCCGATACATCAGGGACTAGGGACATCGGAAAAACCTTTCGAACCTGTGCCGCGGGAGGGGAAAGTCCGACCGAACACCACAAATCATGTGCTATAATGGCAGGAAAGCCCGATCATGGGCTGATCCAGAGCAGGATGCGCCCGGTCCGTGATGTTAGGACCGTCTCTCAAAGACAGCCAAGACATCCCGCGCGCGGCCAGCCAGAACAGGAGACCAGCATCAACGTTCAGCAAAGCCCTTTCGCACAGAAGCTTGGCGCCTATGTCGCGCTGACGGAAGCGGAGTTTGCCGTGCTGGCCGAGCTGCACACGCGGCGCCGGACCTTCGTCGCCGACCGCGACGTGATCTACGAAGGTCAGTCAAAGCAGTCCGCTTATATTCTGGCGCGGGGCTGGGCCTGCTCGTACAAGCTGTTGCCGAACGGCGCGCGGCAGATCGTCGATTTCCAGATTCCCGGCGATTTCCTCGGCTTGCGCAGCGTGCTCTTCCGCATTGCCGATCACAATGTCGAACCTGTGACCTTGGTCGAGGCCTCGGAGGTGCTGGTCAGTGACCTGATCGACGCCTTCAGCCGCACGCCGCGGCTGGCGACGGCAGTTCTATGGGCCGCCTCGCGTGACGAGGCGATGGTGGTGGAGCATCTGGTCAACATTGGCCGACGCGATGCTGTCGAGCGAACAGCGCATTTCCTGCTGGAACTGGGTGCGCGGTTGATGCTGGTCGGCCTTGGCACAAAGGACGGCTACGACTGTCCCTTGTCGCAGTATCTGCTGGCCGACGCGCTGGGGCTGAGCGCAGTCCATGTCAATCGCAGCCTGCGACAGCTGCGCGAAAAGGGCCTGCTGACGTTCCGCGACGGCAAGGTCGTCTTCGACGATTTCGACGGCCTTGTCGCGCTGGCCGACTTTGACCAGTCCTACCTAGACCAGAGCGGACCACTGTTGCGTTGAGGGATATTATCGGCCGGGCTCTATGGCGCAATGCGAATAGGCTCAGGTCAGGCGTTTTGCTGGTGGGACAACCGTATCCAACTGCCGTCGTCGTGCAGATATGTCGACGTACAATGTGCCTTGTAGAACGGCACGCCAGATTTTTCGGCCGAGACACGATAGGCGAGGACGGCAAGATTGCCACTTCGCAAGATTTGGCGCTCGTCCAGAACAACGGAACGCCAACCTGTCCGTTTTGGCAGCCGGCCCGCAGCTGCATCGCCCTGAAGGATGCCGGGTGGATAGGGAAAGATCGTCAGGCCGCCTATGACCGAGCTGGCTTGCGCATTGTCAGCACCGCTGGTCCAGAAACGCTCTTCCAAGGTCCACAGCATGGCCTCGTCCCGTCGCGACAAGGTGCTGACTGGACCCGCGGCGGCGTTTGGCGTTTCTCCATGCGCCCCGGTGAGAGTCAATTGCCCGATCCCGGCATGCCGTTGAAGAGGATCTGGAGCAGGACAAGGAAGACGGCGAGCATGGCCCAGATCGAACCGGCAGAACGCAGACCACCTCCGGCGACTGGCGATGCGGCCGGCCGTCGCTCATCCTTGCGCGCACGTTGCGGCAGCAGCAGGCTCAGTTCGTCGGCAACCCTGCCGTGATCAGCTTCGAGTGCGGGAACGTCGCCGGATTTTGAAAGCAACGCACCCAGTCGCAGCCGCGCCGCGTCCCGGCCCGACGCAACGAGGTCGGCAGTCTCATTCCACGGGTCCAGACCGAGGCGGGCAAGCGTGGACAGAACCGTGACGACATATCCGTTATTGTCCTCGCCAACTGGGGCGTAGAGGAATCGCTCATACTCCGGCGGGTGGGGCTTGAGGTTGATTGTCGTCGTCATCGTCATTTCCTTCCTTGATTGCAGGGGGCCTTTCGATGGCCCGGCGACCGTTTCGCGTTACCTTCCAGCGGGCCCGCGCTACTGCGCCGCGGTCTGGCTAAGAAGTGATGTGATGCGCCGGATCGTGGCCCGGCGGTTCGCCTGTTCGGCCGCCTGCGTGTCGATCTTCAGGAAGGCCTCGCCATAGCCTTGCACCACAAGGTTTTCGGGCGGGATGTTGAACGTTTCAGTCAGCGCAAGCGCGACTGACTCGGCCCGCCTGTCAGAGAGGGCCAGGTTGAAGGTTTCGGACCCGGTCGCATCTGTGTGGCCTTCTATCAGGAATACCTCGCGCGGATTGGCGCGCAGCAAGTCCTCCATCAGCAGGCCGACCCTAACGAGGCTTTGCGCGCCCTCGAGGGGTATCGCGGCGGATCCGGTGGCAAAGTTGATCGTGTCGAGATCGATACCCGGCGCAAGGTCACGGACCTGCGGGATTTCTCGAATCTGGCGCAGGCTGAACGTCCGCGTCACGGGATCTGTGCTGTCGAACGTGGTGCGCAGAATATCGCGGTCGGACGCGGCCGAGATTGTCCGGTCATGCAAAGGTGGCAGCCTGCGCACATCGACCGGTGTCACGGTGGCAAGATCGTCGAACAGCAGGATTTGGGTTCCATCAGACAGGATCCGCGTCCGGCGCAGGACACGGCTGCGATCGTCACGGATCGTGACCACCCTGTCGCCGTTTGGCTGCGTCAGGACTGATCGCGTCGAGCCGTCGTTGAACGTCTCGGTCCTGATCTGTGTGCCCGGCTGGCGCAACAAGGCGTCGTCATCCTTGTAGACGGTATAGCCGGTCGGCCCACGGGTCACCACGCGGTCGCCCGAGTTGGCAACGACCTGATCGCCGTTGCTCAGCACCGCGCCGACGACGACCGCACCAAGGCCAATCAGCAACACCTTCTCAAGGTCGCTCAGTCCGCGCGTTCCGGGCTGTGCAACGGCGGCGGGTGCTGCGGTGTCCGGCGCGGCATCGGCGGCATTGTTGGTCCGCCCGGCGACGGTCGTGGTAAAGTCCTGCTGGCTGGTGCGCACTTGGTCGGTCGTGACGGTTTGTTCGGTGACCGTTGTACCGGCATCCGTTGCCGATGGCGCTTCATCCGCCGTGGCAGCGGCGGCCGGCGGGGGAACGGACGTGTCGACCGTGGGGTCGACGCCTTGCAGCAGGAGGGCGGCCGCAGCGGCGGCAGCAGCCGCATCTTCGGCGCGGGATGTCGGCGTGTCCGGCGCGATGACTGGCGTTTCGGTTGAAACATCTGCTGCCGCGCCTTGCGCGGTTGCCGCAGCGGCGTCGGCCTCGGCCTTCGCGGCCGCATCTGCAGTCGCCTGAGCTTGGGCCGCGGCCTCTGCGTCAGCCTGCATTTGGGCTGCAGCATCAGCTTCCGCCTGCGCCTGAGCGGCAGCGTCTGCTTCGGCCTGCGCCTTTGCGGCAGCATCCGCGTCGACTTGCGCTTGGGCCGCGGCGTCGGCGTCAGCCTGGACTTGCGCAGCGGCGTCGGCTTCGGCCTGCGCCTTTGCAGCCGCATCCGCGACCGATTGCGCTTGTGCAGCAGCGTCTGCATCAGCTTGTGCTTGCGCGGCGGCATCCGCGTCAGCCTGAGCTTTGGCGGCAGCGTCTGCATCAGCCTGTGCTTGCGCGGCGGCATCCGCCTCTGCCTGCGCCTTTGCAGCCGCATCCGCGTCGGCTTGCGCCTTTGCAGCAGCGTCTGCATCAGCCTGAGCTTGCGCGGCTGCGTCTGCATCAACTTGGGCTTGGGTTGCAGCGTCGGCTTCTGCTTGAGCCTTGGCCGCCGCATCGGCTTCGGCTTGGGCTTGGGTTATGGCGTCGGTCTTGGCCTGCGCCTTGGCGGCGGCTTCCGCGTCAGCTTGGGCTTGCGCGTCCGCGTCGGCCTGAGCCTTGGCTGCGGCCTTGGCGGCTTCCTCGGCCTGCTTGGGGGTCATCAACGTGCCCTCGGTGGGCTGGCCCTCCGGACAGGGGGGGGCTGCTCCATCGAGGCAGAACAGGGCCATCTCCTGCGCCCTCGCGGGCAAGACGAAGAGGCCCTGAGGCAGGATCAGCGACAGACTCGCGACAAGCGCGGTCGAAGTGCGAAATGAGGTGCGGGGCATGGTCGTCCTTTACGGTGACAGGGCAGTTGGGCAGGTTGGAGAGATCCAGGACTTCTTGCGAGTATCAGGACGGTCCCGGCAGCGCCTTCAGGCGATCGTGGAGAGCGTTGTGCTGGCCAGCCGGGCCAGGCGAGTTCCCCAAAGGGTTGGACACGTCGGCAGTGCGACCTCTCAGAAGAGCAACAAACGTGTTCCGAGGTGTATGCCGCTCTGCGGCAAGGCCGTTGCAGCAACTCTTATATCGACCGCAAAAAATGCAAGGTTCGCGCCTAAGTCTGTGTTGGCAATACTCTGGTAAACGTTAGACCCTGATGAGAGCCCACGGGCTGATCTGGGTTAGCCTCCGGCAACGATAGACCGCACCTTGGCGCCGACTAACATGACCGACGAGCACCGTGGACAGACCGCAATCAGCCGCCACTGACTCCGATATTTCCTCCGGCTGCGCGAATGCAAGCGCACCCTCGTCATGCGAGGCGTGCGCGTAGGTGTAGGTGGTTTCCCCGCACACGCGAGGATATTCCCCCGCGACTTCATCCCATGTGGGGAGGGTGCAGTTTGCGCCGCCTCTGCCTTTGCCGCCTGCCGGGCGGCGGAGGGGTCAATGCCTTGCAGCAACAGCGCCTTGGCGGCGTCGCGCGCGGCGCGGGCCTCGGCAAGGCCAACGACGGGGAAGGCCCCCATGCTGATTGTCTTCTGTTTCCCGGCGAAACGATAGGCCAGCCGCCAGAGTTTCGAGCCGCTGGGTTCGACCGGTAGGAACAGCCCGCCGCCATCGGCCAGCTTGCGCACCGTGTGGCCGGGCTTGGCCTGCCTGATTCCCACCGCGGTCAGTTTGTTGGTAGGTGTCATGTTGCCCACCTTCTGTTGGTATCCCTACCAACATTCACACCAACAAAATGCCGTCATGTCATGTCATCGCCGGACGCGCCCTGACGCAAGGCTCAACCGGAAACCCTTGAAAACAAGGGGGTTGTGTCGCTGCCTGGCGCGCTATGTCACGGATGATTGGAGCGGGTGAAGGGAATCGAACCCTCGTCGTAAGCTTGGGAAGCTTCTGCTCTACCATTGAGCTACACCCGCGACGCTTTCGAGGTAGCCGCGCGGTGTCAGCGCGTCAAGTGCCCGCGCGCTCTGACGCACGGCGACGTCTGCCGCCTTCGCCGCCACCGCTCTGGGTGTTGAAGCTGACTTGTGGCAGGTGCACCAGCGCGTTGAGGTTGGGGAAGGGATCTGTCGCGTGGGGCACGGCGTTGGCGGCCACGAAATGCTCCTGAAACCGCGGCTCGATGGCGGTTTCCACCTTGTGGATCTGGCGGACGGTCGCCTCGATCTGCGCACGGGCTGCAACCGAGCACAGCGCGATGCGCGCCCCGGTGCCGGCCGCGTTGCCGGCGGAGGTGACCTTGTCCAGCGGCACGTCGGGGATCATCCCCAGCACCATCGCGTGTTTGGGGCTGATATGTGCGCCAAAGGCCCCCGCGAGCACGACGCGGTCGACCTTGTCGACGCCCATTTCGTCCATCAGCAGACGCGCACCGGCGTAAAGCGCGGATTTGGCCAGCTGGATCGCGCGGATGTCGCCTTGGGTCACCGTGATCAGCGGGCCGCCATCTGCGGTGCCGTCATGCAGCACGTAGGAATGGGTGCGGCCCTGCGGGATCATCCGGGCCGTGCCGGTCTGTTCGGCCGAGCCCATCAGGCCCTTGGCATCCATCAGCCCTGCCAGCCGCAACTCGGCCACCGCCTCGATGATGCCAGAGCCGCAGATGCCGCTGATGCCGGTCCCGGCGGTCGCGGCGTCAAAATCCGGATCGTCCGACCACAGATCGCAGCCGATCACCTTGAACCGGGGCTCTTTCGTGGCGGGGTCAATCTCGACGCGTTCGATGGCGCCGGGGGCGGCGCGCTGGCCCGAGCTGATCTGCGCACCTTCGAATGCCGGCCCGGTGGGCGAGGAGCAGGCCAGCACGCGGGTGGTATTGCCCAGCAATATTTCCGCATTCGTGCCGACATCGACGATCAGCACGAGGTCGGGCGATTTGTCCGGCTCCTCGGCCAGCGCGACGGCCGCCGCATCGGCGCCGACATGGCCCGCGATACACGGCAGTACAAAGACCCGCGCGGCGGGGTTCATCGCGCCAAGGTCCAATTCCGCGGCATCAAGGGAAAGCGAGTTGGACGTGGCCAGCGCGAACGGCGCCTGGCCCAGTTCGACCGGGTCGATCCCCAGCAGCAGGTGGTGCATCACCGGGTTGCAGACAAAGACCACTTCGAGGATCTGGGAGGGCGAAATGTCGCCCTGTTTCGCCAGATCTTCGGCCAGTGCGTTGATCGCGGCCCGCACGGCGCGGGTCATCTCGACATCGCCGCCGGGGTTCATCATTGCATAGCTGACCCGGCTCATCAGGTCCTCGCCGAAGCGGATCTGCGGGTTCATCGCGCCGGCGCTGGCCAACACGCTGCCATTCCTGAGATCGGTCAGGTGCGCGGCGATCGTGGTCGAGCCAAGGTCGATGGCAAGGCCGTAGATGCGCCCCTCGTGGAAGCCGGGGTAAATGTCGAGGATGCGGAAGCCTTCGTCGCGGTGGCCCTTGTGCAGCGCCACGGTGACCTTCCATTCGCCCTTGCGCAGCGTGGGCTGCAGCTTGCGCAGCACCGACAGGGGCGCCGTGACCGAGGGGATCGACCATTGCGCGCGCAAGGCGTCGGCCAGCCGCTCCAGATCGCCCGAAGGTTCGTGCATGTCGGGTTCGGCCACTTCGACGTAGTGCAGGTGGGTGGCCGGATCCATGACGATGGGCCGCGTGCTGGCCTCCTTGCGGACGACCTGCCGGTGAACCTGGCTTTCGGAGGGCACGTCGATGACGACATCGCCTTGAACGGTGGCCTGACAGCCCAGCCGGCGGCCCTCTTTCAGCCCGCGGATGCGGTCATAGCGTTCCTCGACCGCGTTCCATTCCGACAGGGCGTCGGCCTCGACGGTGACGCCATGCTTGGGGAATGCGCCATAGGAGGGCGTGATCTGGCATTTCGAACAGATGCCGCGCCCGCCGCAAACCGAATCGAGGTCCACGCCCAGCTGCCGCGCGGCCGTGAGGATGGGCGTGCCCACCGGGAAGTGCCCGCGTTTGCCCGAAGGCGTGAAGATCACGAGGGGGTCGCCGGGGCGGGAGAACGTCATGGTCAGGGCCTTGTCGCGCGAAAGTCAGTGGCAAGATAAGCGCCGGGGCGCAAAGGAAAAGGGCAGGGCGCGTCACATCGCGGCACGCCCGCGCCACCTAATGCAGAAATCCGGTGCCGAAAAGCCAGACCGCCAGCGGCACCGGCGCGCAAGCAATCATGATGGTGGCCAGCACGCCCCAGAAGTTGAAGAGGCGGCTAAGACCCGCCAGCGTCAGGATGCCGCCGCCGCCGCCGATCACCGCCGTGCCCGGCAGGTTCACCAGCACCGCCAGCATGATGTAGCGATAGTTGACCGCGATCTTGCCCAGTCGTTTCGGCATGCGCTCGCACAGCCGCGCGATGCGGTCCTCGCGCGGCATCGCATCCAGTCGGAGGATGGCGGCGGCCCATGTGGCAAGGCGCAGGTCGGCCAGGATGCGCGCCAGCCACGGCAGGGGCAGGAACCGCCCCACAAGGTAGGCAAGTGCCAGACCAAGGATGGTGGCGGCATAGACGAACGGTGCGGCCGACGGCCCCTCGACCAGAAGGATCGCCACGCCGATCTCGACCCCCGGAACAAAAGGCGCCGCCAGCAGAAGCGCATAGCCCAGCAGGCTGACGGCAAGGATGCCGGTCATCGTGCGGGCGTGATCGATGCTGTTGAGCTGACCTGTCAGGTCATGCACCCAGACCGACATCAGGTGCAGGCCAAAAGCCAGCGCCGCGATAAGGCCCAGCCGCAGCGTCAGCCGCAGCGCGCGCCGCCACAGTGGCGCTGGGTTGGAACGGAAAACCGGCGGGTCGGACATCGGCGTGTTCGGGCCTTTCGCCCCAGCAGTGGCCATTGTGCCGCGGTGACGCAAGAGGGCCGGCGCGCATTCACTCTTTCGCCGCCCGTCCTTCCATGCGATAGGGACGCGCCAAACGCAGCAATCCCCGGAGACCCCAGATGGAGATTCGCGAGGCTCTGACCTTCGATGACGTGCTATTGGTTCCGGCGGCTTCGTCCGTCCTGCCCGGAACGGCCGATACCCGCACCCGTGTGACCAAGGCGATCGCGCTGAACATCCCGCTGCTGTCCTCGGCGATGGACACCGTGACCGAGGGGCGCATGGCCATCGCGATGGCGCAGGCGGGCGGCATGGGGGTGATTCACCGCAACCTGTCGATCGAGGAACAGTCGCGCGAGATCAGGGCGGTCAAGCGCTTCGTCTCGGGCATCGTTTACAACCCGATCACGCTGACGCCGGACCAGACGCTGGCCGATGCACGTGCGCTGATGGAGCGTTACCGCGTCACCGGGTTCCCGGTGGTGGGCGCCGACGGGCGGGTAGTGGGCATCGTCACCAACCGCGACATGCGCTTTGCCCAGGATGACAAGACGCCGGTCAAGGTCATGATGACCTCCGACAACCTTGCGATGCTGACCGAACCCGCCGATCTGGACGAGGCCCGCAGCCTGATGCAGGCGCGCCGGATCGAGAAGCTTCTGATCACCGATGGCAAGGGCAAGCTGACGGGCCTGCTGACGCTGAAGGACAGCGAACAGGCCGTGCTGAACCCCGCCGCCTGCAAGGACGAGCTTGGCCGGTTGCGCGTGGCTGCCGCCAGCACCGTGGGCGATGCAGGATACGAGCGTAGCCAGGCGCTGGTCGATGCCGGGGTCGACATGATCGTGATCGACACCGCGCATGGCCATTCCGAGGGTGTCGCGCGCGCGGTCGAGCGCGCCAAGATGCTGTCGAACGACGTGCAGGTGGTGGCGGGCAACGTGGCGACCGGCAGCGGCACCCGCGCGCTGATCGACGCGGGCGCGGACGCGGTGAAGGTGGGCATAGGCCCGGGCTCGATCTGCACGACGCGGATCGTGGCGGGCGTGGGCGTGCCGCAACTGACCGCGATCATGGATTCGGCGGCCGCGGCGGGTGACGTGCCGGTCATCGCCGATGGTGGCATCAAGTATTCGGGCGATTTCGCCAAGGCGATTGCCGCGGGCGCCTCCTGCGCGATGGTCGGCTCGGCCATTGCCGGGACCGATGAAAGCCCCGGTGAGCTCATCCTCTATCAGGGCCGCAGCTACAAAAGCTATCGCGGCATGGGCAGCCTTGGCGCAATGGCGCGCGGCAGCGCCGACCGGTATTTCCAGAAGGATGCCGCCAGTGACAAGCTGGTGCCCGAAGGCATCGAGGGGCAGGTGCCCTACAAGGGGTCGGCCCACGCCGTCATTCACCAGTTGGTGGGCGGGCTGCGTGCCGCAATGGGTTATACCGGTTGCGCCACCATCGACGAGATGCGCACCCGTTGCGAATTCGTGAAGATCACCAATGCCGGCCTGCGCGAAAGTCATGCCCATGACGTGCAGATCACCCGCGAAAGCCCCAACTACCGGATCGGCTGAGAGGTGGCGTGGCGGCGCCGCTGCACCCCGCTGTCATGAAAACGTCACTGCGAACGGGCCTTTAGGCTCGGCGATGTCTTGCAACGCGGCGCCGGGGCGGTCACCATGCCCCGACGCTGAAATGGAGTTGTCAGACCCAGCCGAAGACCGGAGGCCTGTTTCGATGAAGTTCCTTGTTGCCGCGGTATTGGCCGCCTTTCTTGCTGCGCCGGTGCTGGCCGATGTCTCGGTCTCGCAGGTGCGCGCGGCGTCGTCACGCTCGGCCCTGCTGGCGCTTGGTGCCACGCCGCTGACGGCTCAAGAGTTCCGCTCGCTAGTGGTGGGCCGAAGCATCGATGCTGGCAGCTGGACATGGCAGGTCAGTGCGGATGGCACCTACAACTCGGTCGCCAAGGATGGCAGCTGGCAGCCTGCCCATGGCCATTGGGAAATGCAGGGCGACCGGTATTGTCGGGCCACCGACGGCCGTCGCCTGCTTGATTGTGCGCAGGTCTTTCTGGCCGGGACCGCCCTGAGGCTGGTCGAGGAGGATGGCCATCTTTCGCCATGGACCATGGCGTTGCCCCCGGCCGCCGTTGCGGTGCTGGCGGGCGCCCGTGCGTTCAATGGCATTTACCGTCCCGCCGGGGCAGACGGTGCGGCATGGTCCTGCGATCCGACTGCCGTGGGCCAGCCCGCCGGCGCGATGGCGATTGATGGCGGTGTGCTGCATGCGCCGGGGCGCCGCTGCACGCTGAGCGATCCGCAAGCGGGCGCGGGCGACGCCGTGCGCTTTGCGGCTGCCTGTACTGGTGATGGCGCCACCGAGATGGTGCTCCGCAAGGAGCCGATGGGCCTTGTCCTGACCGTGGGCGGGACCGAAAGCCACTGGTCACGCTGCACGCGCGGGCCCATGGCGGGCCCGCCTGCATCCGATGGCCAGTGGAGCTATGCCGATCACGTCGCCTCGGTTTCATGGCGGGGCGCGCAGCTGGATATTTCCTGTGCGTGGCTGTCGGCTGGCTCGACCACGCCAACCGCCCGGCTTCGGGGCCCTGCGATGCTGGCAGACGCCGGCGCGACCGGCACGGTGCGTTTCTCTGTCGACGGCCAGCCCGGCGAAAGCTTTGCCTTTCTGAGCCGCGGTGCAGACGGCTGGGTCTCGGACCTTGCGGCCGCGGCGCAATGGTCCGACGGGCTGATCCCGGCATTGATGTACGGCTGGGGCCTGACGCTCTACCAAAATGGCGCGGAACTGGCCGCGTTCCCGCTGCGCGGCAGTCAGGCCGCGCTGACGCGCCTGCGGTCGGAGTGCCAGTAGCCGGCGGGGTGGTAGGCCCGGAGGGACTTGAACCCCCAACCAAAGCGTTATGAGCGCTCTGCTCTAACCATTGAGCTACAGGCCCCCGCTGGCTGCTTAGCAGACCGGGACAACGGGTCAAGCGGGCCGTCCCGAGGGGGAGACTGCAGGCGGTCAGGGCGCGGGTGGCCGTTGGGCCGGCGCGCGCGGTTCCAGCGCCCAGGCAAGGACATGGGCCAGCGCATGCGACAGCATCGCCGCCTCAATCCCGCGGGCAAGAAACAGCCAGCCGAACCCGATCCCCGGCACCGTGTTGCCGACCATCACCAGCAGCACGTTGCGCGCCCGCCAGCCGCTCGGCACGCGCGCCAGTAGCGGCAGGTGACCGGCGGCAAAGACAAGCGCTGCAAGGATGATCGCCGCCCAGGCCGCGGTCGCAGGCAGCGTTTCAGGACGGCCCGCCAGTTGCCAGCCTGCCCAGGCCAGCAGGCTCATCAGCCCCCAGCGCATCATCAGTTCCTCGGCAAGGCCGCCGTAGAGGATGCGCGTCGTCAGCGGCAATGCGAAAGGCGCGGGCGTCTTGGCCGCGGGGCCAAGGGCGGCATAGGCCCGGATCATGGCTGCCGCCAGCACGGCCACCGCCAGCGCCGGACCGATTTGCCGGGCAAGGACCGTGGCGACATTCGTCCCGTCCAGTGCGGCGCGCAGGGCCGGGGCGCCAAGCCCCACCGTGCCGCCCAGCCCACAACCCAGCGCCACGCCGAGGCTGACCAGCAGTGCCGGTTGCAGCGTTGCCACAAGGCGGAAGGTACGTGGCGACAGACGCGCGCCCGCCGGCGCCAGACGCTCCAGCGGCGCCAGCGCAAGGCTCGCCGCGCCCAAAAGCCCAAGCGCCAGCAGCACAAGGCAAGTTTGTGTCGCGATGGTCATGGTCAGCCTCTGCCAGTTGGATAGGCCCCCGGCCATGGGCCGATGAGCATTGTTACAGGTCCGTCGCGCAAGCGTCACGCGGCGCGATTTCGCGTGCCCTTTCGCAGCGCCCGCCCGGTGCCGATATGCCTGATACAGCCGGGACATGCCGGTGCGTATCCAACGAAGCGGACACGCGCGACTCGACAGGCCAGTCGGCTGTTACGCGCCCAGCAGGGGCGCCATCGGAGATTGAAATGCGTAAGACCATCCTCCCGGCGGCAGTCATTGCCATGATCCTGTCCAGCGGAGCCGCCTTCGCGGCCGAGCGCGCCAACCGCGATACCGTGGTGGGCTATGTCAAGGACATCACCGCAACCACGGTGACGTTCGATGACGGCCAAAGCTTCACGTTGCCCCTGGGCTGGGTCAACCCTGGCATCAAGAAGGGCAGCGAAGTCATCGTTTCGATGAAACTGAACGAGAATGCCAAGATCGACCAGTCCGGCTCGACGGTGGAATTCGTGTCGCTGATCAAGTAACGGCGTATCAGCGGCGTCGCGCACAAGGGGCAGTCCGGGCAGCCGGGCTGCCCCTTCTGGTGTCTGGTGGCAGGCTGCTTGCGGGGCGGGGGGCTTATGGGCTATCGGGGCGGCACCAGCGCGCGGGGGACAGCATGACAGCGGACAAGGGTCTGACCTATTCATCGGCCGGGGTCGATATCGACGCCGGTAACGCGCTGGTCGAGCGGATCAAGCCTGCGGCCAAGCGCACCGCGCGGCCGGGCGTGATGGCGGGGCTGGGCGGGTTCGGCGCGCTTTTCGATCCGCGCGCGGCGGGGTTCACCGACCCGGTCCTGGTGGCCGCGACCGATGGCGTGGGCACCAAGCTGCGCATCGCGATCGACACCGGCAACGTCGACACCATCGGCATCGACCTCGTGGCGATGTGCGTCAACGACCTGGTGTGCCAAGGGGCAGAGCCGCTGTTTTTCCTTGATTATTTCGCCACCGGCAAGCTGGATGTCGAGGCCGCCGCGCGGATCATCGAAGGCATCGCCACGGGCTGCGCCGAAACCGGCTGCGCCCTGATCGGCGGCGAGACGGCCGAGATGCCGGGCATGTATCACGGCGGCGATTTCGACCTTGCCGGTTTTGCCGTGGGCGCGATGGAGCGCGGCACCGACCTGCCGCAGGGTGTGGCCGCGGGCGACGTGCTGCTGGGGCTCGCCTCGGACGGGGTGCATTCGAACGGCTATTCGCTGGTGCGCCGGGTTGTCGAGCGTGCCGGGCTGAAATGGGACGATCCCGCTCCCTTCGCCGACGGCCCGCTGGGTGCGGCGCTGCTGGCGCCGACGCGGCTTTACGTGCGCCCGGCGCTGGCGGCGATCCGCGCGGGCGGGGTGCATGGTCTGGCCCACATCACCGGCGGCGGGCTGACCGAGAACCTGCCGCGCATTCTGCCCGAGGGGCTGGGCGCCACGATCGACCTTGGCGCCTGGACGCTGCCGCCGGTCTTTGCATGGCTGGCGCAGGCGGGCGGGCTGGAGACGGCCGAGATGCTCAAGACCTTCAACGCCGGGATCGGGATGGTCGCCGTGGTCGCGCCCGACCGGGCCGAGGCGCTGGCCGCGCTACTGGAGAGCATCGGCGAGCGGGTGCACCGGCTGGGCCATGTCGTGCCGGGCGAGGGCGTCAGCTACAGCGGCCGCCTCGCGTGAACGCGCGCGTTGCGATCCTGATCTCGGGTTCCGGCACCAACATGATGGCGCTGGTCGAGGCGATGGTGCGCGACTTTCCGGCGCGCCCGGTGCTGGTCGTGTCGAACGATCCCGAGGCGGGCGGGCTGGCCAAGGCGCGGGCCAAGGGCATTGCCACCTTCGTTGTTGATCATCGCGGGCGCGACCGGGCCGATTTCGAGGCCGAGATCGACGCGGTCCTCCGCCGCGCGAAGGTCGATATCATTTGCCTTGCCGGGTTCATGCGCATCCTGACGCCCGGTTTCGTCGCGGGCTGGGCGGGAAAGATGCTCAACATCCACCCGTCGCTGCTGCCCAAATATCCGGGCCTGCATACCCATGCCCGGGCTATTGCCGCGGGCGACAGCGAACATGGCTGCACCGTGCACGAGGTGACGGGCGTTCTGGACGGCGGGCCGATCCTTGGGCAAGCGCGCATCCCGGTGCACCCCGGCGACACTCCCGAGGCGCTGGCAGCGCGCCTTTTGCCGTTGGAACATCGGCTTTATCCGGCCGTCTTGCGCCGCTTCGCCACCGGCGACCGCACGCCCGTTCTGATGACCTGACGCGCGCCCTTTCCAAGCCGGGGCCGATGTCCTACACCCTTGGGATCGAGCGGGGCTCGCGTCCCGGCAGTCACACAAAGGCCTGCATGAAACCGATCACCACGACCGAGGCCCTTGCCGCGTTCTGCGCCGAGGCCGCCAAACGCCCCTACGTCACCGTCGATACCGAATTTCTGCGTGAACGGACGTATTACTCCAAGCTCTGCCTGCTGCAACTGGCCTATCCCGGCGATCATGGCCCCGAGGGCGCGGGCGCGGACGCCGTGCTGGTTGATCCGCTTGCCGAGGGGCTGTCGCTGGACCCGGTCTACGCGCTCTTTCGTAATCCAGACGTCGTCAAGGTGTTCCACGCGGCCCGGCAGGACCTCGAGATTTTTGCAGTCGAGGCGGGGGTGATTCCGCATCCGCTGTTCGACACGCAAGTGGCCGCGATGGTCTGCGGTTTTGGTGAGCAGGCGGGATACGAGACGCTGGTGCGCAAGATCGCGCGCGCCGACCTCGACAAGTCCAGCCGTTTCACCGACTGGTCGCGCCGCCCGCTGACCGAGGCGCAGGCCTCCTATGCGCTGGCCGATGTCACCCACCTGCGGGTGATCTACGAACACCTTGTCGCGCAGCTCGACAAGACCGGGCGGCATGGCTGGCTGGATGAAGAGATGGCGGTGCTGGAAAACCCCGCCACCTATCACACTGACCCCGACGAGGCGTGGCAGAAGGTCAAGACGCGCACCCATTCGCCGCGCTTTCTTGCCATCGTGCGCGAACTGGCGCGGTTCCGCGAGACCTATGCGCAGACCCGCAACATTCCCCGGTCACGCGTGTACAAGGACGACGCGCTGGTGGAACTGGCCTCGACCAAGCCGATGAACGAGGCCGATCTTGGCCGCTCGCGCCTGTTGTTGCGCGAAGCGCGGCGTGGCGACATTGCCGAAGGTATTCTGGCGGCCGTCAAGGCCGGGGTCGAGGCACCCAATGAAACCCTGCCGCGCCCGGAAAAGCCGCGCGCGTCGTTGCAGGTGAACCCCGCATTGGCCGATCTGCTGCGGGTCCTGCTCAAGGCCCGCTGCGAGGCCGAGGGCGTGGCGCAGAAACTAATCGCCACCGCCTCCGAACTTGACGCCATCGCGGCGGGAGAGCGTGATCTTCCGTCACTCAAGGGCTGGCGCAAGGCGGTCTTTGGCGCCGAGGCCCTTGCGCTGTGCGAGGGCCGGCTGGCACTGGCCGCGCGTGGCAACGACGTGGTGACGATCCCGCTGTGATCAGCGGCGCAGGGTGACCGAATTACGCGTCCCCTGCACCACAATGCGCGAGATACCGGCCAGATCGGCGCTTGAAAGGGAGGTTGCCACGGTGATCTGCCGCGCGGCCGCCGCGCCGCCGGCTGTGGCGCCTGTCGGTGCCTCGGCCCGCAATTCGAACGTCAATGTGCCACTTGGGCTGTCGACGGCGACAAGCTGGGCATTGTAATAGCCCAGACCGGCGGCCTGCCCGGTGGCGCGCAGGATCGCGCCGTTGGGGGTCCGGTCAAGGGCGGCTGACAGCACCTGTTCGACCGGCACACGGCTGTCGATTGTCTGAACCCGGTCAGCGGGGACCAACGGCACCTCGGCGGCCGTCGGGGCCACGACTGCGGCACCGTGACCAAACCAGTTCATCGGGTTCAGCCGCGACCCGGCGACCTTGGCGCAGGCCGAAAGCGCCAAGGCAGCGCAGACAAGCAGGATAACGGGACGCAGGGGCAAGCGCGGCATTCTTCGGGGCCTTTCGTCTGACGCCTCCAAGGGGTAGCCGAAACAGGCGAGGTTGAAAAGCGTGCTCTGGACCTTTGCCGGGTGCAACCTTAAGTCCTGCCCGACAAGGAGCCCTGCCATGACCAACCCTGCCTTCGATGAGCTTGTCGAGACTTTCGAATTCCTCGACGACTGGGAGGATCGCTATCGCCACGTTATCGAGATGGGGCGCGAAATGACGCCGCTTGAGGATGTGTTGAAGGTGCCGGCGACCAAGGTGCAGGGCTGCGCCAGCCAGGTCTGGATGGTGCCCGCGATCGAAGGGCAGGGGCCGGACGCGACATTTCATTTCCGCGGCGATAGCGATGCGCTGATCGTGCGGGGACTGATCGCGGTGCTGGGCGTTCTTTATGACGGGTTGAGCGTGAGTGACGTGGGGCAGGTCGATGCCGCTGCCGCGCTGGGCCGACTGGGGCTGAACGATCACCTTTCGTCGCAGCGTTCGAACGGGCTGCGGGCGATGGTCGAGCGGATCAGGCTATTGGCCGCGCAAGAAGCCGCCAGCGCCTAAAGGCTCAGCGCGAAGTTCCACAAAAGGTTGATATTCAACGCGATGATGATCGTCGCGATGATCGCACAGGCAATGGTCAGCCAGCGCCCGGCGGGCAGGCCGCGCATCAACTTTCTGTTGGCGGTGAAGGTGACCAGCGGCACGATGGCGAAGGGCAGTTGCAAGCTAAGGACCACCTGGCTGAGAATCAGCAACTCTGCCGTGCCTTTTTCCCCGTAAAGGACGCTGGCAACAGCCGCGGGCAGGATGGCGATACCGCGCGTCGCCAGCCGGCGCTGCCAAGCCGGCAGGCGCAAGTGGATGAAGCCTTCCATCACGATCTGGCCCGAGAGCGTGGCGGTGACGGTCGAGTTCAGTCCCGATGCCAGCAGAGCCACGGCGAAAAGCACGGCGGCAAAGGTGGTGCCCAGTGTCGGGTCCAAAAGCTTGTAGGCATCCTGAATCTCGGCCACCTGCGTCTGGCCGGTGGTATGAAAGGCTGCCGCTGCGAGAATCAGGATCGCGGAATTGATGAAAAGCGCGATGGTCAGCGCGATGGTGCTGTCGATCGTGGCCATCCTGATCGCATCGCGCCGGTCGGCGTCGGTAGGGCCCACGGCGCGGGTCTGGACGATGGCAGAGTGCAGGTAGAGGTTATGCGGCATCACCGTTGCGCCGATAATCCCAAGCGCGAGATAAAGCATGTCGGGATTGCCCAGAACGCTGGCCTGCGGGATGTAGCCGCGCAGCACATCGCCCCAGACCGGGCTGGAATAGACCATCTCGACGGCGAAGCAGACAAAGATCACGGCCGTCAGGGCGATCACCACCGATTCCAGCTTGCGAAAGCCACGACCCTGCAACCACAGGATCAGGAAGACATCCGCCGCGGTCAGCAGCACGCCGATGGGCAGCGGTATCTGGAAGAGCAGGTTCAGCGCGATGGCCGTCCCGATCACCTCGGCAAGGTCGGTGGCGATGATCGCGGCCTCGGCCATCAGCCACAGGAAGATGCCCACCGGGCGGCTATAGCGTTCACGGCAAAACTGGGCGAGGTCACGGCCCCCGGCGATGCCCATGCGCACGGCCAATGCCTGTAGCAGCACCGCCATGATGTTCGACAGAAGAACGACCGAAAGCAGCGTATAGCCAAAGGCCGATCCGCCGGCGAGCGACGTGGCCCAGTTGCCTGGATCCATGTAGCCCACCGCGACGAGGTAGCCGGGGCCAAGAAACCCCAGCAGCCTGCGCCAGAACCCACCCGTACGCACCGCGACCGAGGCATTGACCTCGGGCAGGGAGGGCAGGGAATCATCCGGTTCGCGCGCCGGGGCAAGGGTCATGGGAAGCTGCTCGAATCGTTTACTTGCGAACGATTATCATTTGCGATTTGTGCCCGCAAGCTGGCTGATCGCCACGGCCAGATCGCCATAGCCGGTGAACCGCCGCTCGAATGTCAGGCCAAGGCGGGCGGCGCAGTCGCGGGCCTTGGCGGTCAGCGCGGGGTCGTCGGTCTGGGCCTGATAGACCAGCGTGGTGTAATTGCCGAAATACATCTCGCGCAGTTCCGGATGGCGGTCGAGGCCGAGCGGTTTCCAGACGAAGGCATCAAACTGTCGCACAAGAAAATCGGTCAGGTAAAAGGCGGTGCATTCGTCACGTGCGGCAAAGGCGGCGTTGCCCTCGAAAAAGCTGTAGCAATGCGGACCTTCGACCATCTTCACGCCCAACCGGTCGCAGGCCGCTTGCAGCAGCCCGCCAGTGCCGCAATCGGCATAGACGACGAAGATGTCGTCATATTCGGCGCGATGGCGGACGATTGCGGCCTCGACGGCCGGTGTGATCTTCTGCGGGGCATTGTGCAGGATGGCCGGCAGACATTGCAGGTCGAGATGGCTCCAGCCATTGGCGGCCTTCAGCGCAAGGATTTCATGCGCCAGCGCTCCGCAGGCCAGCAGCAAGACCCGGCCGGCCCCACTGGGCGCGAGGCCCTCTGCCGTCAGGCGGGCATCGTCAAGCGGCGTTGAAGATGTCATCGCCGCGTCATCCAGCGGACAACCAATGTCGCGGCCAGCACCAGCGGGATGCCCCAGGCGGTCAGCGGGCCCGTCCCCGCGAACCAATAGGCAGAGACGGCCGTCAGGGCCGCGGCGATCAGAACGGCGGCGATCAGAAGCATCCAGTGGATCATGGGCATCGGCAGTCTCCTTCCTTTCTCAGATGGGGCGGCCGGGGCAACATGAAAAGGCCCCGCGCGGGAATGTCCCGCCGGGGCCCGATGCCGGGCGATGGCGGAACGCTCAGGCGCGCGCGGCCCTTTGCGCGTTGTGCTTGCGGGCCATGAACGCCTTGGCGGTTTCGACGGCTACGGCGGCATCGCGGCAATAGGCATCGGCGCCGATCGCCTTGCCGAATTCCTCGTTCAGGGGCGCGCCACCCACCAGCACGATGTAGTCGTCGCGCATGCCCTTTTCGACCAGCGTGTCGATGACGACCTTCATGTAGGGCATCGTCGTGGTCAGCAGGGCGGACATGCCAAGGATGTCGGGCTTTTCCTGTTCCAGCGCCTCGAGGTATTTCTCGACCGAGTTGTTGATGCCCAGATCGCGCACCTCGAAACCCGCGCCTTCCATCATCATGCCGACAAGGTTCTTGCCGATGTCGTGGATGTCGCCCTTGACGGTGCCGATCACCATGCTGCCGACGCGCGGCGCGCCGGTTTCGGCCAGCAGCGGTTTCAGGATGGCCATGCCGCCCTTCATCGCGTTGGCGGCCAGCAGCACCTCGGGGACGAAGAGGATGCCGTCACGGAAGTCGGCGCCGACGATGGTCATGCCGCCCACCAGCGCCTCGGTCAGGACGCGGTAGGGTTCCCAGCCGCGTTCGATCAGGATGTTCACGCCTTCCTCGATCTCTTCCTTCAGACCGTCGTAGAGGTCGTCGAACATCTGGGCGACCAGATCCTCGTCGCTGAGTTCGGAGAGAATGATCTCGTCGTCGGCCATGAACTTTCTCCTGAGCGGCAGCCCCGGGGCGCCGGATGTTGTCGTGCCACTCTAATGCGACTTTCCGGCATATGCCACATGACGAAATGCGACATCGGGCGCGGTACCACCGACCCGCGCGGTCAAGGGTCTGGCGCGTGTTCTTGTTATGTTCTATATTTGACGGATGGATGAAATCGCCCAATTCCAATCCCGGCAACGGCGGGGTCGCGCCGCCGTGACAAACCCCGCCAACCGTTTTGACCGGCTGCACGCACAGGCCGTCGATGACGGCTGGGCACGGGATGATGACTTGCCGCCGCTGCGCACCACCATTTCCGAGGAAAAACCCCGCAGCGTGCTGACTTACAACACCTCGCCCGATCTGCCCTTTGACCGCTCCATCAACCCGTATCGCGGCTGCGAACATGGCTGCATCTACTGTTTCGCGCGGCCCAGCCATGCTTATCTGGGCCTGTCGCCGGGGCTGGATTTCGAAACGCGGCTGGTCGCCCGCCCCAGCGCGCCGGAGGTGCTGGCAAAGGAATTGCGCGCAGCGGGATACAAGGTGCGCCCCATCGCCATTGGCACGAATACCGACCCCTATCAGCCGATCGAGCGGGACCGGAAGATCATGCGTGGCGTTCTGGAGGTGTTGCGCGACTTCAACCACCCTGTCGCGATCGTCACCAAGGGCAGCCTGATCGAGCGGGATATCGACATCCTTGGTCCGATGGCGGCACAGGGGCTGGTACGTGTGGGCATCTCCGTGACGTCGCTTGATCCTGCGACCTCGCGCGCGATGAAGCCGCGCGCACCCGCCCCGGCGCGAAGATTGCGTGCGATGTCAGTCTTGGCAGGGGCCGGCATTCCGGTGCGGGCCATGATCGCGCCCGTGGTTCCCGCCCTGACCGATCACGAGATGGAAGCGATCATGGAGGCCGTGAAGGCATCAGGCGCGACGTCGGCCAGTTTCATCGTGCTGCGGCTGCCGCGCGAGGTGTCAGTGCTGTTTCGCGACTGGCTGGCCGAGCGGTATCCCGACCGCGCCGCGCGGGTGATGGGCCGGGTGCGCGAGCTGCATGGCGGGCAGGATTACGACCCGGCCTTTGGCCGCCGGATGACCGGGCAGGGGGAATGGGCCGCCCTGTTGAAGCGGCGATTCACGGTGGCCGCGGCCCGCCTGGGGCTGGACGCAAAACAACCGCCGCTGCGCTGCGACCTGTTCCGCCCGCCGCCGCGCGCAGGCGATCAGTTGTCGCTGTTCTGAGCCTCAGCCGCGCCGGCCGCGCCGTTCGCGCTTGGGCCCGGTATCGTCGCCGGTGCCGTCGGAAGCCGAGGAGAAGGGCCCCAACGCCGCCGTAATCTGGTCAAGCGTCGGACGCTCGCCCCGCGGGCGGGTCGTCAGCGCCTCGTGCATCGCTGCCAAGTGTTCGGGCGTGGTGCCGCAGCAGCCGCCGATGATCGTCGCGCCGCAATCGCGCGCCATTACGGCGTAATCGGCCATCAGCGCGGGCGTGCCATCGTAATGGATGTGCCCGTCATGATATTTTGGGATGCCCGCATTGCCCTTGGCGATGATCGGTGTCTCGGTCCCGGCCGCGGCAAAGCCCAGCACGGTGCGCAAGAGGTCCGACGCGCCGACACCACAATTGGCACCGAAGGCGATCGGCGGATTGGGGATCTTGGCGACCATCTTGGCCATCTCGGCCGAGGTCAGGCCCATCATCGTGCGCCCCGAGGTGTCAAAGCTCATCGTGCCGCACCACGGCATGCCGGCCAGCGCAAAGGCTTCGGCCGCGGCGCGGTATTCCTCGGCCGCGCTGATGGTTTCCAGCCAGAGGACATCAACGCCGCCCTCTTTCAGACCTTCGGCCTGTTCGTGGAAAATCTCGACGGCGCGGGCATGGGTCAGCGTGCCCATCGGCTCGAATATTTCACCCGTCGGCCCGACGGACCCTGCCACAACCACCGGGCGCCCGGCCTTGTCGGCCACTGCGCGGCCGAGTTCCGCTGCGACGCGGTTGATCTCGCGGACCTGGCCTTGGGCACCGTGCAACTTCAGCCGCGCGGCATTGCCGCCGAAGCTGTTGGTCAGGAAAAGGTCGCTGCCGGCATCGACGGCATCGGCATAAAGTTTCGTGATCCGGTCGGGATGCTCGGTGTTCCACATCTCCGGCGCGTCGCCCGATTCCAGCCCCATGTTGAAGAGGTTGGTGCCCGTGGCCCCGTCGGCCATGATCCAGTCACGAGTTTCGAGAAGGCGGCTCAGCAGGTCTTGCATCGGGAGGCTTTCCGGCTGGAGGGGCTGTCTCAGAATTCGGCGACCATTTTGGCCTTCACCTCGGCCATGAGGTCGGCCATCTTGGCGCGGATCTCGGCCTCGGGCACAAGATGCCCGATATCGGCGAAAAGCTTGCGATAGACGTCGTCCTCGCCCGGCTCCTCGATATCGGCCATCACGACCTCGGCGGCATAGGCCAAGGCGGCATCGCCCGTCTTGTCCAGCAGGCCCGCGGCCCAGAGCCCAAGCGCCTTGTTGCGGCGGGCCTCGGCCCGGAACTGCATTTCGGCGTCGTGGGCGAACTTGGCCTCGAAGGCGTTCTCGCGGTCGTCGAAGGTGGACATCGGCGTGGTCCCTGCTCTGGTGGCGTGTCGCTTTCCATATGCCTGCCGGGGCGCTTGCCCGCAAGGGGGGCTTGGACTATGACGCCCGGATAAGGCGCGCTGGCCGCGGCCCCACCCCGGGGGCCGGGCGTGCCGGACGAGGTGAGAATGGCGCGCCGCAAGAAGATCTACGAAGGCAAGGCGAAGATCCTGTACGAAGGCCCCGAACCGGGGACGCTGGTGCAGTATTTCAAGGATGACGCGACCGCGTTCAACGCCGAGAAGAAGGCGGTGATCGAAGGCAAGGGCGTGTTGAACAACCGCCTGTCGGAGTTCTTCATGACCGGGCTTGGCCAGATCGGCGTGCCCACGCATTTCATCAAGCGGCTGAACATGCGCGAACAACTGATCCGGCAGGTCGAGATCATCCCGCTGGAAGTGATCGTGCGCAATTTCGCGGCCGGCTCCATGGCCAAGCGGCTGGGGCTGGAAGAGGGCACACCGCTGCCGCGACCGATCGTCGAGTTCAGCTACAAGGACGACAAGCTGGGCGATCCGCTTGTGCCCGAGGAATACATCATCGCCTTCGGCTGGGCGAGCCAGCAGGACCTTGACGACATCGTCAGCCTTGCGCTGCGCGTCAATGACTTCATGTCCGGCGTCATGCACGGCGTTGGCATCCGGCTGATCGACTTCAAGATCGAGATCGGGCGGATCTGGGAGAATGATTACCCCCGTCTGGTTGTGGCCGATGAGATCAGCCCGGACTCTTGCCGGCTGTGGGACATCGAAACGGGCCGCAAGCTCGACAAGGACGTGTTTCGGCGCGACCTTGGCAGCCTTGCCGATGCCTATACCGAAGTGGCGCGGCGGCTGGGCGTGCTTCCCTCAAACGTCACTCACCGGCCCAAGCCGACGCTGATCAACTGAAAGGCCCTGACCCGATGAAGGCAAGAGTGACGGTAATGCTGAAGACCGGCGTGCTCGACCCGCAGGGCGAGGCGATCCGCCATGCGCTGGGCGCGCTGGGCTTCGACGGGGTCGAAGGTGTGCGGCAGGGCAAGGTGATCGAGCTTGAACTGGCCGAGGGCACGACCGAGCAGACGGTGCGCACGATGTGCGAAAAGCTGCTGGCCAACACCGTGATCGAAAGCTACCGGATCGAGGTGCTGTAGCCCGATGCGCGCCGCGGTGCTGCGGGCCTTCAACGCCCCCCTCTCGCTGGAAGACGTCCCCGATCCTGTCTGCCCGCCCGACGGCGTGGTGCTGAAGGTGCTGGCCAGCGGCGTTTGCCGGTCGGACTGGCACCTGTGGACCGGGGCCGACCCGTCGCCGCTGCCGCACATCCCCGGCCATGAATATTGTGGCGAGATCGTCGCGGTCGGCCGTGACGTGCATCAATGGCAGGTGGGCGCGCGGGTGGTTGCGCCGTTCATCCTGGCCTGCGGGCAATGCCCCGATTGCGCGGCGGGCCACCAGACCATCTGCGCCACGCAAGTGCTGCCGGGGTTCAACCGCGCGGGGTCTTTCGCCGAATACATTGCCGTGCCGCGCGCCGATCACAACCTCGCAGCGCTGCCCGAGGGGATGGACCCGGCGCTGGCCGCCGCGCTGGGCTGCCGCGCAACGACCGCATGGCACGCGCTGACCGGCCGCGCGGCATTGGCCGCGGGCGAGTGGCTGGCGGTGTTCGGTGGTGGTGGCGTCGGCATGGCGGCGCTGATCCTCGGACAGGCGCTGGGGGCGCGCGTCGTCGTGGTGGATGTGGTGCGTGAAAAGCTTGACCATGCGCTGTCGCTGGGCGCGGCGGCGGTGGTGGACGCGCGGTCGGGCGACCCGGCCGCGGCGGTGCGCGAGATCACCGGCGGTGGCGCGCATGTGGCGCTGGAGGCGCTGGGCGTGCCGGCAACAACAATCCCCGCGCTTCGATCACTCAGGCGGCTGGGACGGATGGCGCAGGTGGGGATGCCTGCCGGCGACCACGTGACGATGCCGATCCCGATGGATGCGATCTATGGTGGGCAATTGGCAGTTTTTGGCACGCGCGGCATGCCCAGCTGGCGCTATCCCAGCCTGCTGGCGCTGATCGAAAGCGGGCAGGTGGACCTGACGCCGATGATCGCAAGGCGCCGGCCGCTTTCCGCCGTGAGCGAGGAACTTTTGGCCTTTAACGGACCGACGGCGCCGGGTATTGCCGTGATCACCGATTTTACCCGTCAGGAGCCCGCGCCATGAAGGCTGCCGTCATCGTCTTTCCCGGCTCGAACTGCGATCGCGACATGGCGGTGGCGCTGCGGCAGGCCGGGGCCGATGTCACGATGGTCTGGCACAAGGATGCGGCCCTGCCCGCCGGGGTGGACCTTGTTGCGGTGCCGGGCGGGTTTTCCTTTGGCGATTACCTGCGCTGTGGTGCGATTGCCGCGCGTGCGCCGATCGGCCAGGCAGTCGCGGCCCATGCGACGCGTGGCGGCTACGTGCTGGGCGTGTGCAACGGATTTCAGGTGCTGACCGAGATGGGCCTTCTGCCCGGTGCGCTGATGCGCAACGCCGGGTTGAAGTTCATCTGCCGCACCGTGCCGATGCGGGTTGAGACAACTGACAGCGTCTATACCGGAGGTTATGGACCGGGGCAGGTGGTGCGACTGCCCATTGCTCATCACGATGGCAACTTCGTCGCCGATGCCGAGACGCTGACCCGATTGGCAGGCGAGGACCGCGTTGCGCTGCGCTATGTCGACAATCCCAATGGCGCGATGGACGACATCGCCGGCATCCTGTCGGCCAATCGGCGGGTGCTGGGCATGATGCCGCATCCGGAACGCGCCATAGATCCGCTGCATGGCAGCACCGATGGCCTGCCGATGTTCGCCTCGCTGGTGGCCGGTCTGGTTGCGGCCTGACGCGGCTTGCCCAACGGGCGCGCTTGCGGCGGCATCACAGCGCCAGTAGGATAATTTCCATGTCGAGAACGCCGCGGTCAGCGACTGGGTCGGGCGACGCGCCGGACAAGGTCCGGTCGCGACGGCCCCCGCGCGGTTGGGGCCGCTGGATCTGGCGCCTCAGCGTGATTGCCTTTTGTTCGCTGGGCGTCGCGGTCATCTACTTCACCAACCAGTTCCTGACCGAACGCTTTACCGAATCCACCCGCAACAGGGCCGAGGTGCGCGCAACGCTCTACATCGGCAACCTGATGAGCGAGCTGCAGCGCAACTCGATCGTGCCGCAGCTTCTGGCGCGCGACCCTGAACTGATCAAGGCGCTGGAGCAGCAGGAATATCCGCTGTCCACCCAGCGGCTTTTGTCGTTCGTCGACGAGATCGGCGCGGCCTCGTTGATGCTGTTGGACAAGGACGGGCGCGCGGTGGCCGCAACCGACCGGGGTCGTCTGGGCGAAAATCACCGGGCCGAGGCCTACTTCGTCAACGCGATGCGCACCAATGGCACGGTCTTTACCGCCACGCCGCTGGAGGGCGGGGGGACATCGTTTACCTATTCGCGCAGGCTTGACAGTGCGGGCAGCAGCGTCGGCGTCATCGCCGTCGAGGTTGACCTGCAAAAGCTTGAACGCGGATGGGCAGGCATTTCCGACGCGGTCTTCGTAACCGACAGCGAAGGCAAGATCATTCTTTCGACCGAACCGCGCTGGCGCGGCGTGGACGAGGTGACCGCGCTGCAGCGGCAATCGGCCCCGTCGGCGATTGATCGGGCGATCCGCGCGACGCAGGACTGGACCGCGCTGCCGGTGGATGCCTACCTGCAGGGCGAGGCGGTGATGCGGCTGGAAACCCGCATCCCGTTTCAGGGTTGGCGGATGGTCAGCTTCACCACCTATGCCTCGGTCCGCGAGAAGGTGAACGGCGTCCTGGCGCTGGAGATCATGGGCTTTGCCATCCTGCTGGCGCTGGGCATCTGGGTCAGCAGCCGCAAGACCGCGTCGCGGCTGGTGTTCTTCCAACGCGAATCGGCGGACCTGCGAAAGCTGAACCTGCGCCTGCAGCGCGAGATCGCCGAGCGCGAAAAGGTGGAAAAGACCCTGCAGGTGGCCGAACAGACGCTGGAACAATCGTCGAAACTGGCCGCCTTGGGCGAGATGTCGGCCGCGGTCAGCCACGAGTTGAACCAGCCGCTGGCCGCGATGAAGACCTATCTGGCCGGCGCGCGCCTGTTGCTGCAGCGCAAGCGCCCGGAAGAGGCGCTCTCGTCGTTCCAGCGCATTGACGACCTGATCGAGCGGATGGGCGCGATCACCCGACAGCTGAAATCCTACGCGCGTAAAGGGGCCGACGCCTTTGCCCCCGTGGATGCGCGCGAGGCGGTTTCGTCCGCGCTGGCGATGATGGAGCCGCAGCTGAAAACGCAGGCCGTCAACATCACCCGCATCCTGCCGGCCTACCCGGCGATGATCATGGGCGACCGGCTGCGGCTTGAACAGGTTATCATCAACCTGCTGCGCAACGCGCTGGACGCGACCAAGCAGGTCAAGGACCGCAAGATCGACATCATTCTTGCCGTTGGTGACAGTCTTGTCCTTACGGTTCGCGACAATGGCCCCGGCATCGAAGACCTTAACGCCCTGTTCGAGCCATTCTACACCACGAAGCTGCCCGGCGACGGTGTTGGACTGGGTCTTGCAATCTCGTCGGGCATCGTCAGCGATCTCGGCGGTCGGTTGACCGCGCATAATGCCCCGGACGGGGGGGCTGTATTCGAAGTGCAACTGCCTATCTTGAAGACGACTGTCGCCGCAGCGGAATAGGAGCAAAGCGATGAGCAAGGCCATGAAGATCGCCATTGTCGATGACGAGAAGGATATGCGTCAGTCGATCAGCCAATGGCTGGCCCTGTCGGGTTTCGACACTGAAACCTATGCCAGTGCCGAGGACGCGCTGAAGGGCGTGGGCGCGGATTACCCCGGCATCGTCGTCAGTGACATCAAGATGCCCGGCATGGACGGGATGCAGCTGCTGAAGCGGTTGCGCGGCGTGGACAGCGCCCTGCCGGTGATCATGATCACCGGGCACGGCGATGTGCCGATGGCGGTCGAGGCGATGCGGATCGGCGCGTTCGATTTCCTTGAAAAGCCGTTCAATCCCGACCGGATGACGGATCTGGCCAAGAAGGCCACACAGGCCCGGCGTTTGGCGCTGGACAGCCGCGCGCTGCGCCGCGAGCTTTCCGACGGTGGTGCGTTGATGAACAAGCTGATCGGGGCAAGTCCGGTCATGGTGCGCCTGAAGGAAGATATTCTTGACCTTGGCCAGGCTGACGGCCACGTCCTGATCGAGGGCGAGACCGGCACCGGCAAGACGCTGGTGGCTCATGCGCTGCATGCCGTTGGTGCCCGCGCGGCGCGCAAATTCGTTCTGGTGTCCTGTGGGGCCTTCCAGGAAGACACGCTGTCGTCCCGCATCTTTGGCCCGGCCGAGGATGGTGCGCCTTTGCCCGCCATCGAGGAGGCCCGCGGCGGCACGCTGGTGCTGGAAGATATCGAGGCGCTGACGCCAGCCCTGCAAGCCCGCCTGCTGACCGCCATCAACGATCAGGGCAGTCCTGCCGAGACGCGGATCGTCGCGATCTGCAACCTGCAGGAGCAGGGCAAGACCTGCGAAAGCGTGCTGCGGCCGGACCTGTTCTACCGGTTGGCGGCCCTGCGGATCACCGTGCCACCGCTGCGCCAGCGGGGCGAGGACATCCTGACGCTCTTTACCAAGCTGGGCGAACAGTTCGCCGATGAATACGGCTGCGAGGCGCCGCAGGTCAGCGCGCAGGAGGCCGCACAGCTGCTGCAGGCGCCGTGGCCGGGCAATGTGCGCCAACTGATCAACGTGGCCGAGCGTGCCGTACTGCAGAACCGCCGCGGCTCGGGCTCGATCGCCTCGTTGCTGATGTCGGACGGCGACGAGGCGCGGCCCGCGATGACCACAGAGGGCAAGCCGCTGAAGGATTTCGTTGAAGCCTTCGAGCGGATGCTTATCGACAACACAATGCGCCGTCACAAGGGCGCGATCAGCGCCGTGATGGACGAATTATGCCTTCCCCGCCGGACGCTGAACGAGAAGATGGCGAAATACGGGCTGCAACGCTCGGATTATCTGTAACGTCCCCGTTGGGGCGGTGGGCCGGCACAACTTCGCCATTGTGCAACACGGACCACCTCCCTTATGAAGGATGGGCGGGGACGATGACGGCAGTGCCGAAAATGTCCCCGGAAAGTTTTTCTGTTCCACGCCATTTCGCTTTGCGACGCAGGCACCGGAACAGCGGTATTTGGGCCTTCGGGACCAGAGGAACGCCCTGACCTGCGTCCACAAGGGACGCGACGGGCATTGAACGGGCGCCGCGTGTTAAGGCGGCGTCGGAGAAGAAACGCGATGCTGCGCGTCGAAACGAACCGCAAGACGATGCCGGCCCCGAGGGGCCCGTTGTCCTGCCACGCGCGCCTCGCCCCAATCAGACATGCCAGCCCGACGACAGCCCCCCCGGGGGCCGCGCCCGGCTGCCATGCGAACGGACAACATGGCAAAGAAAATGCTTATCGATGCGACCCACGCGGAAGAGACCCGCGTCGTGGTCGTGGACGGCAACAAGGTCGAAGAGTTTGATTTTGAAAGCCAATCGCGCCGGCAACTAGCCGGAAATATCTATCTCGCCAAGGTCACGAGGGTTGAACCCTCGCTGCAGGCGGCCTTTGTGGATTACGGCGGAAACCGGCACGGCTTTCTGGCCTTCTCGGAAATCCACCCCGACTATTACCAGATCCCCGTCGCCGACCGGCAGGCCCTTCTGGCCGAGGAACGCGCCTATGCCGAAAGCCAGGCCGCCGATGAAGAGGCCGAGCAGGCCCCGCGTGGCGGTCAGCGGCGGCGCTCGCGCAGCCGGGGTGCGGCCCGGGCCGCCGAGGCCACGAACGGTGATGCCGTCGCCACAGCCCTGCCGGAGGAAACCGAAGAAGATGTGACTTCGGGTGACATTGCCGGGATGGAAGTAATCGACGCGGTCGAACCCGAAGAGGGCCAGAGCCCGATGGAGACGGTTGCGCCGACCCCGGTCGAGACGCCCGCCGCCGACGAGGCCGATGGCGAAGACGAAGTTCCCGATGCCGACAACATCATCGCCGAGGTGGACAAGGACGATACGATCGAAAGTGTCGCCGACGAGGACGATATCGAAGACATGCGCCCCGAGCGCAAGCCGCGGCCCAAGCGCTACAAGATCCAGGAAGTGATCAAGGTGCGCCAGATCATGCTGGTGCAGGTCGTCAAGGAAGAGCGCGGCAACAAGGGCGCCGCGTTGACAACCTATCTGTCGCTGGCCGGTCGGTATTGCGTGCTGATGCCCAATACCGCGCGTGGCGGTGGTATCAGCCGCAAGATCACCAACGCCGCTGATCGCAAGAAACTCAAAGAGATAGCAGCTGAACTTGATGTGCCGGATGGCGCCGGGCTGATCATCCGCACCGCAGGCAGCCAGCGCACCAAGGCCGAGATCAAGCGCGATTACGAATACCTGCAACGGATGTGGGAACAGATCCGCGAGCTGACGCTGAAATCCATCGCGCCGGCACGGATCTACGAGGAAGGCGACCTGATCAAACGCTCGATCCGCGATCTTTATTCCAAGGAGATCGACGAAGTCATCGTGGCGGGTGAGGCGGGCTATCGCGGCGCCAAGGACTTCATGAAGATGATCATGCCGTCCCACGCCAAGAACGTGAAGTTCTATGCCGAGCAGATGCCGCTTTTCGCGCGCTATCAGGTTGAAGGCTACCTTTCCGGGATGTTCAACCCGACCGTGCAACTGCCCTCGGGCGGCTACATCGTGATCGGGGTGACCGAGGCGCTGGTGGCGATCGACGTGAACTCGGGCCGGGCCACCAAGGAAGGCTCGATCGAGCAGACCGCGCTGAAGACCAACCTTGAGGCCGCCGACGAAGTGGCGCGCCAGTTGCGGCTGCGCGACCTGGCAGGCCTTATCGTGATCGACTTCATCGACATGGAAGAGCGCAAGAACAACGCCGCCGTCGAGAAGCGGTTCAAGGACAAGCTGAAGACCGACCGCGCGCGCATCCAGGTGGGTCGCATCTCGGGCTTCGGTCTGCTGGAGATGAGCCGGCAACGGCTGCGCCCCGGCATGCTGGAAGCCACGACGCAACCTTGCCCGCATTGCCACGGCACGGGCCTGCTGCGCTCGGACGATAACGTGGCACTGGTGATCCTGCGCCAGATCGAGGAAGAGGGCGTCCGCGGCCGGTCCAAGGAAGTGCTGGTCAAGGTGCCTGCGGGCATTGCGAACTTCCTGATGAACGCCAAGCGCGAGCATGTCGCGGCGATCGAGGCGCGCTACGGCATGGCCGTGCGGGTCGAGTTTGACCCGACCAAGGTGTCGCCCGATTTCGAAATCGAGAAGTTCAAGACCGCAACGCGCGTGGTTCCCGACGCGAGTCCCGTCATCACCTCGAATGCCGCGTTGATGGTCGAGGAAGAGGACGAAGACATCATCGACGAGACCGAGGACGAGGCTGATGAGGCCGAGGCGCCCAAGGCTGCTGCCACGGAGGGCGATGACCGGCCGAAGAAGAAGCGGCGCCGTCGTCGGCGGCGGCGTGGCGGTGCAGGTGCCGATGGCCAGTCCGGTGGACAGGATGACGGTGCTGATAGCGCGGACGATGCTGATGACGGGGTCGAGGCAGAGGCCGTGAGCGCGGCGCCCGCCGAAGCGGCACCGGCGGAAACCGCCGAAGAGGGCACACCGCCCAAGCGCACCCGCACCCGCTCGCGCCGGCGCAAGACCGATGCGCCGGCCGAAGAGGCGGCAAGCGAGCCCGTGGACGCCGCGGCCGAGGCAGCCGCAGCGCCTGAAGCCGCGCCGGCCCCCGAGGCCGCGCCTGCAGCCGAAGAAGCGCCCGCCAAGCCCAAGCGCGCCCGTAAACCGCGCGCCAAGGCTGCCCCGGTCGAAGCCACGCCAGCCGAGGCCGCAGCCGAAGCGCCGGCAGCCCCGGCGGCCGACGCGGCGCCGGAGCCAGCAGAGGTACCGGCGGCGAAACCCGCGCCCGCGCCCAAGGCGGAACCCGAGCCCAAGGCGGCACCCGAGCCTGTGCCGGAGCCCGCCATGGCCGAGGCGGACAGGCCCGCGTCTGCCGCCGACGATGACAACGAGGGCAAGCCCAAGCGGCGCGGCTGGTGGTCGCTCCGGAACTGAGTGCGCGCCGTCACCTGTCCGTGATCGGGCAGGTGACGGGACCCGCGGCTGGCCTATCTGGACCGGACAGCGGTGGCGACCTGGCTTAGGGGGCGGAGATGCTGGAGACCACAACCCTTCTCAACGCCGGGCTGCTGCCCGGCCTTGCGATTGCGCTCCTGGCCGGCCTGCTGTCGTTTCTCAGCCCCTGCGTGCTGCCGATCGTGCCGCCGTACCTTGCCTTCATGGGCGGTGTAACGGTGCAGGAAATGGATGGGCGCGGCCACGCGCGGGCCCGTGTGCTGTTGGCGGCGGGATTCTTCGTTCTGGGCCTGTCGACGGTGTTCCTGATCCTTGGCTTCGCGGCCTCGGCCATCGGGCGGGCACTGCTGGCGTGGCAGGACTGGTTTACCTTTCTCGCCGGTGCGGTCGTGATGATCTTTGGCGCGCATTTCATTGGCGTCTTCCGTCTGCGTTTTCTGGATCGCGAGGCACGGCTGGGCGGCGGGCAGGGCGGCGGTTCGGCCCTTGGCGCTTATGTGCTGGGGCTGGCCTTCGCCTTTGGCTGGACGCCCTGCCTGGGCCCGATCCTCGGCGCGATCCTTGGCCTTGCGGCCAGTCAGGCCGACATCGCCCGCGGCACATTGATGCTTGCAGCCTATGCGCTGGGGCTGGGCCTGCCATTTCTGGCCGTCGCGGCGTTTTTCCCGGCGCTGAAAGGCCCGATGGGCTGGATGAAGGCGCATATGGAGCGGATCGAGCGCATATCCGGCCTGTTGTTGTGGACGGTCGGGTTGATGATGCTGACCGGCCAATTCTCGGCGATGAGTTACTGGCTGTTGGAACATGTCCCGGCGCTGGCGAGCCTTGGATGACCCAAAGCCGGGGATTTTGCATCCCCGGACCCCTGCAGAGTATTTCGGGCCAGAAGAAGCCGGGGCATAGTTTCGCCGGATTTGCGTGGTTTTTTGCGCGAAAAAGGCAGGACACATGATGCGGGCAGAGACGGCTCAGGATGCGGTGCGCAGGCGGCGGGTGTTCTACATCCCCGGCTACGACCCGATTCATCCCCGCCGCTACCGCGAGCTTTACCGAAAGGAAGGCGCCGCGCAGGCCGAGATTTCCGGCTATACGCTGGCGCTGCGACCGAAGCCGAAGGGCACCGGACTATATGGCTGGCAGGTGGCAGCCGAGATCGGCGGGCAGGCGGTGCAGGCCGATGTCGAGGTGCTGGTCTGGTCCGATATCGTGCGCGAAAGCATGGATGGCTCGATCGTGGCGACGTATGCGCAACTTTTGCGCACGGCTTGGGTCTATATCACGACGGGCGCGCTGCGGCGGCTGATGTGGCTGCGCAAGGGGCCGGTGATCGCGGCGCTCTACCCGGTGGGGATGCTGATTGTGCAGGCGCTGGTGGCGCTGGGGCTGGCCGCACTTGGTGGCCTCATACTGGCGCGCGGGCTGGAGGCGGCGGCAGCCCTGCTGGGCGTGATGCCGGGGCGATGGAGCGGGTTTGCGTTCTGGCCGGTATTCGTGGCCGGCACCGTGGCGGGCCTACGCTGGTTCAAGGCGCGCGACGGCCGCTTCTTCGCCTATTACCTGATGCATGACTACGCCTTTTCAGCCCGCTGGGGCGGCGCGAACCCGCCCGCGCTGGAGGTGCGGATGGGCGCCTTCGGGGACGCCATCGCGCGGGCGCTGCAGGCGGATGTGGACGAGGTGCTGGTGGTCGGCCATTCCTCGGGCGCGCATCTGGCGGTGTCGGTGCTGGCCGACCTGATCCGCACGGGCCGGGTGCCCGCGGCAGGCCCGCGCCTGTCCTTTCTCAGCCTGGGGCAGGTGGTACCGATGATGAGCTTTCTGCCGAAAGCCAACCGGCTGCGGGCGGATCTGGCTTACCTGTCGGCGCGCGACGAACTGACCTGGATCGACGTGACCGCACCGGGCGATGGCTGTGCCTTCGCGCTTTGCGATCCGGTGGCGGTGTCGGGCGTGGCGCCGAGGGACCAGCGCTGGCCGCTGGTGGTCTCGGCGGCCTTCACCCAGACGCTGAAGCCCGAGACGTGGAAGGCGCTGCGCTGGCGCTTCTTCCGGTTGCATTTCCAGTATCTTTGCGCCTTCGACCGGCCCGGCGATTACGACTATTTCCAGATTACCGCCGGGCCGCTGAGCCTTGGGGCGCGCTATGCCGGGCGGCAGCCGTCGAAAAGCCGGATCGACGTGCCGGCCTCGAAATACACCTCGGTCACGGCATGAGGCCGCCCAAGCCCGCGGCGCGGCCCGACAAGGTGTCGCTATGGCGCTACCTGCGGCTGTTTCGCGCCGATATCCTGTCGGCGCAGCCCGCGAAGCTTTACCGTGCGTGGATGGCGGAGTTCCGCACGCCCTTCTTCCATTCGGTCATGGTCAACGATCTGGCGGTGATCCGCACAGTGCTGAACGACCGGCCCGACGATTTTCCGAAGTCCGACCGGGTGGGCAGCGGGCTGCGGCCCCTCTTGGGCAATTCGGTGTTCCTGACAAATGGCGCGGTGTGGAAGCGGCAGCGGCGGATCATCGATCCGGCCTTCGAGGAGGGCGGGCGGCTGCGCGAGACCTATCCCGCCATCCATGCGGCCGGGCAGGCAGCGGCGGCGCGGCTGGCGCGCCTGGCCGATGGCGCGCCGCAGGAGGTGGAGTTCGAGGCGAGCCATGCGGCGGCCGACGTGATCTTTCGCACGCTTTTCTCGGTGCCCATCGAGGACCGCGTGGCAGCGCAGGTTTTCGACCAGTTCCGCAGCTACCAGCGCACCCAGCCGATCTTGAACCTCGCCGCCTTTTTGCCCGGTCCGTCCTGGATGCCACGCTTCTACAAGCGGCGGACCAAGCAGACGGCGAAGGCGATCCGCGCGCTGATCCGGCAGATGGTGACGGGGCGGCTCACGCAGATTGCCGACGGAACCGCGCCCGACGACCTCTGCACAAAGATCCTGACCGCGACCGACCCGCAGAGCGGCGACCGCTTCGATGCCACCGAGATGGTGGACCAAGTGGCGATCTTCTTTCTTGCCGGGCACGAAACCAGCGCCTCGGCCTTGGCCTGGACGCTCTATCTGCTGGCGACTCACCCGGATTGGCAGGACCGGGTGGCGGCCGAGGCGGCGGGGTTCTCGGGCGAGTTCGCCGACCTGGCGAAACTGCGCGTCACCCGCGATGTCTTTCGCGAGGCGCTGCGGCTTTACCCGCCGGTGCCGATGATGGTGCGCGAGGCGACGGGACCCGAGACGTTCCGGGGCCGGGCGCTGGCCAGGGGGGCGCAGATCGTGCTGTCGCCCTGGCACCTGCACCGTCACGAACGGATCTGGCCCGCGCCGGACGATTTCGACCCCGCGCGCTGGCAGACGGAGGCGGGCCGTGCCTGCGCGCGCGATGCCTACATGCCGTTTTCCAGCGGCGCGCGCGTCTGCGTCGGCGCGGGGTTTGCGATGGTGGAAGGCGTGGTGCTGCTGGCGGCCCTTCTGCGCGATTTCCGCTTCGAGGCGGTCAAGGACCGGGTGCCGGTGCCGGTGGCCTACCTGACGGTGCGGGCGCGGGACGGGATCTGGCTGAAGATCAGCCGGCGCGCGCCTGCAACGCCTTGAGGACATAGACCCGCAGCGCCGATGCCAGGCCCACATCGCCGCGCTCTGCATCAATTTCGGCGGCCAAGCCGTTGATTGTCTTGCCTTCCCTTGCGGCCTCGGCGCGGAAGGCATCCCAGAAGGCCGCCTCGAGCGAGACCGAGGTGCGGTGGCCGCGCAGCGTCAGCGAATGCTTTGCCGGGCGGCCGCCGCTCATTCCTCGAACTTCAGCTGGTCGAGGCGCGCCTTGGCCTGCGCCTGCCGGGCGGCCTCCAGCAGCCGCTCGGCCTTGGTGCGGCCATGCTTGACGGCATTGGCATCGGCCTGCGCCTTGGCCTCGGCCCTGTCACGCAGCTTGCGCACCTTGTTGAGGTTGATCGGGGCGTCGGTCATTCGTCGGGGCCGATCATCTGTTCGGGGCGCACCACGCGCTCGAAGGTTTCGGCATCGACATAGCCCAGCGCGATCGCCTCCTGCTTCAGCGTGGTGCCGTTCTTGTGCGCGGTCTTGGCCACGGTCGTCGCCTTGTCATAGCCGATGGTGGGGGCCAGCGCGGTGACCAGCATCAGCGATTCGCGCATCAGCTTGTCGATGCGGGTGCGGTCGGCGCGGATCCCTGCGACGCAGTTGTCGGTGAAGGCGGAGCAGGCATCGCCCAGAAGCTGCATGGATTGCAGCACGTTATAGGCGATCATCGGCTTCATCACGTTCAGTTCGAAATGGCCCTGCGAGCCGGCAAAGCCCACCGCGGCGTCGTTGCCCATGACATGGGCGCAGACCTGGGTGATCGCCTCGACCTGGGTCGGGTTGACCTTGCCCGGCATGATCGAGGAACCCGGCTCATTCTCGGGCAGCATCAGCTCGCCCAGCCCGCAGCGGGGGCCGGAGCCCAGCATGCGGATGTCGCAGGCGATCTTGTAAAGGCCCGCAGCGGTGGATTTCAGCGCGCCCGACATGGCGACCAGCGCGTCATGCGCCGCCAGCGCCTCGAACTTGTTCGGCGCGGTGGTGAAGGGCAGGCCGGTGATGGTGGCGATCTCGGCCGCCACGGTCTCGCCCCAGCCCTTGGGGCTGTTCAGGCCGGTGCCGACGGCGGTGCCGCCCTGCGCCAGTTCCAGCACATCCGGTAGCGCGGCGCGGATCCGCTCCATCGCCTTGGCGACCTGGTGGACGTAGCCCGAAAACTCCTGCCCCAGGGTCAGGGGGGTCGCGTCCATCGTGTGGGTGCGACCGATCTTGATGATGTCGTCGAACTCGGCCTGCTTGGCCATCAGGGCGGCGTGCAGTTTCTCCAGCCCCGGCAGCAGCACGTCATGCGCGGTGCGGGCGACGGCGATGTGCATAGCGGTGGGGAAGGTATCGTTCGAGGATTGCCCCATGTTGACGTGGTCATTGGGGTGGATCGGGATTTTCGACCCGATCGTGCCGCCCAGCATCTCGATCGCGCGGTTCGAGATCACCTCGTTGGCGTTCATGTTCGATTGCGTGCCGGACCCGGTCTGCCAGACCACCAGCGGGAAATGATCGTCCCATTTGCCCGCCACCACCTCTTGCGCGGCGGCGATGATCGCGTCGGCCAGTTCCGGCTTCAGCTTGCCGCGCGCCTTGTTGGCGACGGCGCAGGCCTGCTTGATGACACCCAGCGCGCGGACGATGGCGATGGGCTGCTTCTCCCAGCCGATCGGGAAGTTCTGCAATGAGCGTTGGGTCTGCGCGCCCCAGTAAAGGTCGGCGGGCACCTCGATGGGGCCGAAGCTGTCGGATTCGGTGCGGGTGGCGGTCATGGCAGGGCTCCTCGCGGTATGCTGTTGCATGCCGTTTAGCGCCGGGCACGCCGCGCCGCAACGGCGAAGGCTACTTGCGGAATTTGTCGAGGCTGACGACCTCGGCCTCCTTGGGCTTGGCGGCCTCGGCCATCTCTTCCATCGGGGCCTCGGCCACCTCTTCGTCCTCGTCGGTCTCCTGCTCCTGCGTTTCGAAGCGCAGGCCGAATTCGACCGAGGGGTCCACGAATGTCTTGATCGCGTCGTAGGGGATGTAGAGCGGTTCGGGGTTGTCGCCGAAGTTCAGCGTGACCGAGAATCCCTCGTCCGTGACCTCCAGATTGTCGAACCAGTGCTGCAGAACAATGGTCATCTCGTCGGGATAGCGGTCCGACAGCCAGTCGGCGATCTCGACATCGGGGTGCATCGTGTCGAAGGTGATGAAGAAGTGGTGTTTGCCCGGCAGGCCGGTCTTGGCGATGCCCTCCAGCACCTTCTGAATCAGCCCACGCATGGCCTGATGCATCAGATTGCCATAGTCGATGGAAACGGTCACAGGCTGGGCATCCTTCGTCAGCTTTTGGTCAGCATACGGAAATCGGGACGGGATGAAAGGGGCAGTCGCGGCGCGTGCTCACACCAATCCCTTGCTGAGTTCGGCAAGGATCTTGGCGCGGATCGCACGGGCGAAATCCTCGTGCCCGCGTGCGGTCACGACAAAACCGTCGCGGGTCACCACGTCGCGTTCGTAAAAATTGGTGATCGCCCGGCCGAGCGATTCGATGGCCAGTCCGTTGATCGTGATACCCGCCGCCTGTGCTTCAGACCGCGCAAGGCGAATGTCGACCCCTGCATTGGGTGTCCCGTCGCCCGAGACGTCGATCACGTTATGTGCGCAGACCGGCCCGGTGGCGAATTGGGCTGCGGCAAAGCGCACCGCGTCGCCCGGCGCGGTATCGGACAGCACGAAGGCACGGGGCATCGCGCGCGCCGCGGCGGCAAGCGCGGTCACGTCGTCCGGACCGAAGATCTGCATCCACGGCAGCGCGATGACCTGCCGGTCGGCGCCGGACCACTGAACCACCGTCACCGCGACCTGCCCCGCGATCATGGCATCGGCTATCTCGGGGTCTTCAAGGGCGGCGGCAAGCCCATCGGCCTGAATACGGTATTCGCCCACATCGACCGAGTTGGAGACATCCATCGCCAGCACCAGCGCGGTATCGCAGGCCCGCGCGGCAGGGGCGGACAGCGCAAGGGCAAGGGCAATGAGGGGCGCGCGCATGGGGTAAGACTGGGGCCATCGGGCCCTGCCGGTCAAGCATGCGAGGGGGAAAGTGCAGGCTTCTGTTGCCAGGTGCCTGCGAACCCCGCCTTACGCTGCTAGGCGCAAGGGCTTAAGTTTCGGCAACTCGGACTGCTTAAGCAGCCAGAGCCATAGCCGGAGCACGGTTGTCGTTGGCAACTGTACATTTTGGACCGATAACGGTGGTACCTCACCGGGACAAAGCCATCCTCTTTACACGTTCGTCGATCCTGTTTCGGCCCCATTCGCCCCCAACGAAGGGTTTTTGGTGGAGCCGCCGGGTACCGCCCCCGGGTCCGATCCGCTTATTACAGGCGCGTTTATGTCCATAGTCCCGAGGGACAGGTCAGATATAGGCGAAGCGGGGCTGCTTTGCTAGTGGCCAAGGTTCAGCGCAAGGGCAATCAACGCGACCGCCGCTTCGGTCCCGAAGAACACCCATTTCTTTTGCGTGACCCCGTCAAGCGCCAGCGAAGTGGCCCGACCGGCCGCGGCGCCGGCCCAGCAGAACCCCAGCATCGCGTAGGCCGCGGGGATGTTCAGCCACAATGCGCCCAGCCCCATACCGACAAACAGCGCGCCCGAGGCTGCGCGCACCTCCGAGGCGCCCATCGGCGAGGCGCCGGGGCGCAGGTCGACGACCTGCATCGTGTAGGCCGGCGCGAGCCAGCCGAAAAGCCCGAGCGCGACAGAGATGGCGGCAAGAACGGGGTTGAGAAGGCTGAGATCCATGGCACGCTCCGCTACAATGTTGACACCTATACGTGTCAATCACACTGGACGGATCAGCCGCAGACGAAAATTTCGTTCAAAACCTGTCGGAGCAGCACCGATCACGGCAGAACACGGTGGCTCGGCCCATCTGCGTTTTCCTGATGAACGGCGGTGCGACGCACTGGCGTGACGCAAACCACGTCGCCTGAATAGGCCTCGCGCCAGACAAAACCGGGCTTGCAGCTGTTGGGGCCATAGGCGCCTGTCGGGTTCACGCGCGAGCCGGCGATGGCGTTCTCGTGCGCCGCCTGTGCCCGGGCCGCCGGCGTGACGCAGACATGATCGCCCGGGACCGCATCGCGCCAGACGAACCCGTCTTTGCAGGTATCGGGCCCGTAAGGCAGATCGGCGCCGGGGGCCGGAGCCGGAGCGGGGGCAGGCGCCGAATGGCTGGACATGCCGTTCAGGATTGTCCCGAGAATGATGGCCAGAGCGGCATCGCCTGCGGCGCTGCCCGTTGCAGTGCCACCGCCCGATCCAGCACCGGTGCCGCCGCCCGAATCGGACCCGGAGCCGGACCCGCCACCCGTGCCACCACTGCCCGTTCCACCACCTGATCCCGCAGCCGACAGGTAATGGCCACTGACCCATCCATCAGGCCCGTCATGTTCGACGTAGCACCAGCCGCTTTGGCATTCGGTGACGTTCACAACCTCGCCCGCGAAAAGCGTATCTAGCTGGTTAAAGCTGACGCCGGGCCCGCTGCGTACGTTGACGGCGGTAACCGCCGTGGCATCCACCGCCGCCGCGGGGCCTGCAATCAGCGCAGCCAGACCGGCGGCCAACATGACGGAAGAAAGCTTGGGTTTCGTGGACATCTGCAAGACCCTCCTGTCGGAATGGGCGATAACGAGGTCGCAACAACGTGAGTGTGCGCCCAATTTCCCCGAAAATCAACGTTGCCGTCCCGGGCTGATACAACCCTGCCGCGACTGCCCCGACACGGGCCTTGGCCCAGATCGCGGGCTCGCGTAGCACTTGGGATGTCAGGGGCGCGCTGGCGCCCGTTCGAAAAGGGATGCCCCGCGATGATCGATGCCGCCTATTGCCGGATGATGGCGCGCTACAACCGTTGGCAGAATGAAAACCTGCGCATGGTCGTCGAACCCATGGATGATGCCGAGTTGAGGGCGGACCGCGGGGCGTTCTTTGGCTCGATCCTTGCCACGCTCAACCATCTGCTTTGGGCCGATGCGATGTGGCTGTCGCGGTTCGAGGGGAGCGCGCCGCCGACGGGCGGCATCGCAGGCAGCACCACGCTGACACCCACGCCTGCCGCGTGGGGTGCCGAACGGTTTCGCCTTGACGGGCGCCTGATCCGCTGGGCGGAACGACTGCGCGCGGTCGAACTGGCAGGCGATCTGACGTGGCACTCAGGCGCGCTGGGTCGCGAGGTGACAAAACCGCTGGCCTTTTGCGTCGTTCACATGTTCAACCACCAGACACATCACCGCGGTCAGGTCCATGCGATGCTGACCGCCGCCGGGCAAAGCCCCGGCGTGACTGACCTGTTTCTGATGCCCGATGCCGGGTGACCGGAGCCAAAGCGAAAGGAAAGACCGATGTTCAACGCGCTCGTTGTCGAGAAGGACGCCGAAGGCAAGACCCACGCCGCCGTGCAAAGCCTGTCCGAGGATCGGTTGCCCGATGGCGAGGTGACCGTTGCCGTCGAATTTTCCACGCTGAACTACAAGGACGGCTTGTGCGTCGGGCCGGGCGGCGGGCTGGTGCGCAGCTATCCACATGTGCCGGGGATCGATTTTGCAGGCACGGTCATCGAGTCGTCCGACGACCGCTATGCCGCCGGCGACAAGGTGGTGCTGACCGGCTGGCGCGTGGGCGAGGTGCATTGGGGCGGCTATGCGCAAAAGGCCCGCGTCAAGGCCGATTGGCTGGTGCCGCTGCCGGCCACCCTGACCACCCGGCAAGCGATGGCGGTAGGCACCGCCGGGTTCACCGCGATGCTGGCCGTCATGGCGCTGGAGCGGCACGGGCTGGTGCCGGGGCAGGGCCCGGTGCTGGTGACCGGGGCCGCGGGCGGCGTTGGTTCGGTCGCCACCGCGATCCTCGCGCGGCGCGGCTACGAGGTGGCGGCGGTGACGGGCCGGCCCGAAACCGCGGACTACCTGATGGATCTTGGCGCGTCGCGCATCGTACCGCGGGCTGATCTGGCCGAAACGGTTAAGCGCCCGCTGGAGGCTGAAACCTGGGCGGGCTGTGTCGATGCCGTGGGCGGCGCGATGCTGGCCCGGGTGTTGGGACAGATTCAATACGGCGCCAGCGTTGCTGCAGTTGGTCTGGCGGGCGGTGCGGCGCTGCCGGCCACCGTCATTCCGTTCCTGCTGCGCGGGGTGAACCTGCTGGGCATCGATTCGGTCATGCGGCCCTATGCCGACCGACTGGATGCCTGGACCCGCATCGCCGAGGACCTGCCGATGGACAAGCTCGAAGAGATGATCCGCCCGGCCACGCTGGCCGATCTGCCCGAACTGGGCGCGGCAATCCTGAAGGGCCAGGTTCAGGGCCGCGTCGTCGTCGACGTGAACGCTTGAGGATCGCGATGCAAGCTTTTGATACCGATTGGATTCGTGCGCAGTTCCCGGCCTTTTTCGAGCCGTCGCTGGAGGGCTGGGCGTTTTTCGAGAACGCGGGCGGATCCTACCCCTGCGCGCAAGTCGTCGACCGGCTGACGCGGTTCTACCACAGCCGCAAGGTGCAGCCCTATGCGCCCTATCCGGCCAGCGCGGCAGGCGGCGCCGAGATGGACGAGGCGCGCCTGCGACTTGCCGCGATGCTGGGCGTTGCGACGGAGGAGCTGTCATTCGGGCCCTCGACCAGCCAGAACACCTATGTCCTTGCGCAAGCGGTGCGGCGCTGGCTGAAGCCGGACGCGGCCATCGTTGTGACCGATCAGGATCACGAGGCGAATTCAGGTGTCTGGCGGCGTCTGGCCGAGGAGGGGGTCGAGGTGCGCGAATGGCGGATCGACCCCGCGACCGGTCACCTTGATCCCGAGCGTCTGGCGCCTTTGTTGGACGGTGCCGCGCTGCTGGCCTTTCCGCATTGTTCCAACGTCGTGGGCGAGATCAACGATGTCGCGGCGATCTGCGCGATGGCGCGCGCGGCCGGGGTGCGCACGGTGGTCGATGGCGTCAGCTACGCGCCCCACGGCCTGCCCGACGTGGGCGCGCTGGGCTGCGATGTCTATCTCTTCAGCGCCTACAAGACCTATGGTCCGCATCAGGGGATCATGGCAATTCGGGCCGATTTTGGCGCCGAACTGCCAAACCAGGCGCACCATTTCAACGGCGGCACGCTTTACAAGCGGTTCACGCCGGCGGGGCCGGACCATGCGCAGGTGGCAGCCTCTGCCGGGATCGCCGACTACCTAGAGGCGCTTTCGGTCCATCATGGCGGTCCGTCGGGCGCGGGGGCGGCACGGACTGCGCATGATGTCATGCGGGCGCAGGAAATTGCCGTCTTGCAACCGCTGCTGGACTATCTGGCCGGTCGCAATGACATCCGGCTTTTGGGGCCGCGCCGGGCCGAGGGGCGGGCACCCACCGTGGCGGTGGATCTTGGCCGCGCGGCCGAACCGGTGGCGGCGCAACTGGCCGCGCACAGGATCATGGCGGGCGGCGGCGATTTCTATGCGCAGCGTCCGCTGGAGGCGATGGGCGTGGACAGCGCCAAGGGCGTGCTGCGCCTCAGCTTCGTTCATTACACGACCGCTGCCGAGGTTGACCGGCTGATCGACGCGCTAGATCAGGTTCTGTAACTGCCCGGTGGGGCGCAGAACTAAGGCGAAGAATGTCCGATAACAGCCCGATCATCCTGTGGTTTCGCCGTGACCTGCGTCTGGCCGACCACCCCGCGCTGCACGCGGCCTGCGAAACCGGTCGGCCGGTTATCCCGGTCTTCATCCACGACGAGGTTGTCGAGGCGACGGGGGCCGCCCCGAAGTTCCGCCTTGGGTTGGGGGTCGAGAGCTTTGCCGCGACACTTGCCGCGCGGGGCAGCCGTCTGACCCTGCGTCGCGGCGCGGCACTGGACGTGCTGCGCGCGCTGGTGGCCGAAACCGGGGCCGGGGCCGTCTGGTGGTCGCGCCTCTACGATCCCGAGGCCAAGACACGTGATACCGCCGTCAAGGCCGCCCTGAAAGCTGACGGGATCGATGCCAAAAGCTTTGCCGGCCATCTGCTGTTCGAGCCGTGGGAGGTCGAGACCGGGACGGGCGGCTTCTACCGGGTCTATTCGCCGATGTGGCGGGCGGTGCGCGACCGCGACGTTGGCGCCGAACTGCCGGCGCCGGGCCGTCTGCCCGCGCCCGATGCATGGCCTGCAAGCGATGTGCTGGCCGAATGGCGGATGGGCGCGGCAATGCGGCGGGGCGCGGATATCGTGGCGGCCCATGCCTGCGTAGGCGAGGACAAGGCCGCCGACAGGCTCGCCCAATTCATTGCCACCCGGATCGGCCCTTACAAGGCCGAGCGCGATTTTCCCGCGATCCCAGCCACCTCTGGCCTGTCAGAAAACCTGACCTATGGCGAGATCAGCCCGCGAAGGATCTGGTATGCCGGGCAGCGCGCGATGGCAGAAGGTGCGAAAGGGGCAGAGCATTTCCTGAAGGAACTGGTCTGGCGCGAATTTGCCTATCATCTCGTTCACCACACGCCCCGGATCACGAATGACAACTGGCGTGAAGAGTGGAACAGTTTTCCGTGGCAAACCAATGCCCAAGCGCCCGAAGTTCAGGCATGGCTTCAGGGCCGCACCGGGGTGCCCTTCGTCGATGCGGCGATGCGGCAGATGTATGTGACCGGGACAATGCATAACCGTGCACGGATGATCGTGGCCTCCTACCTGACCAAGCACCTGATGACACACTGGAAGATCGGGATGGACTGGTTCGCCGACTGTCTGACCGACTGGGACCCGGCCAGCAATGCGATGGGCTGGCAATGGACGGCAGGCTCCGGGCCCGATGCCGCGCCCTATTTCCGCATCTTCAACCCGGTGACCCAGCGCGAAAAATTCGACCCTGACGCGGCTTATGTGAAGGCATGGATCGCCGAAGGTCAACGTAACCCGCCCGCGACGGCGCTTTCATATTTCGATGCCGTGATGGTGTCGTGGGGACTGCGGCCCGATGCCGCCTATCCAGCGCCCGTCGTCACGCTTGAGGAGGGCCGCGCCCGCGCGCTGGAGGCCTATGCGGCCCGCGAAGGCGCGAATGCCGCCACGTAAGGCTTGTCAGGGCCGCATGAATTCCGTGTCTTCCCCCCTTGAACATTTGCATTTAACCATGGGTGCCGATGGGCTGCAGCCCGCCACCAACATGCTGCCAGGACGATCCCGATGACAGAGACCGCCATCCTGACCTCCACCGCGGGCCAGCATCGCCTGCCGCGTTACTTTGGCCCCGTCTTCGAGGTGGTCAAGAAGCTGCGCAAGGGTCGGGTCGACATGATCCTACCCGATGGCCGCACCTTCCGCGCCGAGGGGGCCGAGCCGGGCTATGTCGCCGTGTTGCAGATTCACAATGACGAATTGTTCGCGCGGCTCTTGCGGGAAGGCGACCTTGGCTTTTGCGAGGCCTACATGGATGGCTGGTGGTCCACGCCCGACCTGATGGCCTTCATGGACCTCATCCATGACGATGCCGAGCATATGTATGACGGTTTTCCGGGCCAGTTCCTTGTGCGCGCCTTCGAGAAGATCCGCTTCTGGCTGCAATCGAACACCAAGCGGCAGGCAAAAAAGAACATCAGCTACCACTACGATCTGGGCAACGATTTCTACGGTCTCTGGCTGGACGAGACGATGACTTATTCCAGCGCCAAGTTCGAGACCGGGCAGGAAAGCCTCGAAAAGGCGCAAGAGCTGAAATACGCCAGCATGATCGACCAGATGGGCGCGCAACCGGGCGACCACATTCTGGAAATCGGCTGCGGCTGGGGCGGGTTCGCGGAATATGCCGCGAAAGAGCGCGGGCTGCAGGTGACCTGCCTGACGATCAGCAAGGAGCAGTTCAAGTATGCCGTTGATCGCATTGAAAAGGCAGGGCTTTCCGACAAGGTGACGTTCAAGCTGCAGGATTACCGCGACGAGCGTGGCAGCTATGACGGGATTGCCAGCATCGAGATGTTCGAGGCGGTGGGCGAGAAATACTGGCCGACCTATTTCCAGACCCTCCGTGACCGGCTGAAGCCGGGCAAGAACGCCACCCTGCAGATCATCACCATCGATGATCGACGCTGGGAGACCTACCGCAAGTCTGTGGATTTCATTCAGAAATACATCTTTCCCGGTGGCATGCTGCCCAGCCCCTCTGCGCTGAAGGCCCAGGTGGAAAAGGCAGGGCTTAGCGTCGCTCATCACATCGAGTTCGGCGAAAGCTACAGCCAGACGTTGCGGCGCTGGCATGAGACATTCAATGCCAAGTGGGACAAGGTTGCTGCATTGGGTTTTGACGAACGGTTCCGGCGGATGTGGAACTTTTATCTCACCTCTTGCGCGGGCACCTTCCATTGCGGAAACTGTGATGTAACGCAGATCACGGTGACGCGCCCGGGCTGAGGGCCGCGCCGCAGGCAAGGAGCACCGCGATGCCCACGATGGCCAAGCTGGTTGGTGCGATCCTTTTCGCCGCTCTCGCCTGGGGGGTGTCGCAACTGATCATTCCCCTGTTGCCTGATGGCAAGCCGGTCCAGACCTTTGCGCTGGTCAACGCGGCTTGGGGGCTTGTCTGTGGCTGGCTGATTGCCGGGCCGCGCGCCGGGCAGGGCTACAGCGCCGCCATCGGCTATGGCCTGACGACCAGCATCGCGATGTTGTTCTGGGCGCTGTTCTGGCATTCGGCCTTCCAGATGGTCGTGGCCTCGATGGCGCGCAATCATGGCCCACCGATGGAAGCGGTGATGAGCACTTTTCAGCGGTTCTGGGACAGCCTTGTGCTGATGTCGACGCCGCAGATATGGGGCGCGTTGCTGATCGGCGGGTCGCTGGCGGGCATGGTCGTGGAATACGTGGGCCGCAGGCTGCCCTGAGCGATGGCGCTGTTCCTCTATGGCACGCTTCTGCATCCGCCACTTATGGCGCTGATTGCGGGCCCGGGGCCGAGCCGGGCGGAACCGGCCTCGCTGCCCGGGCACGCCGTTGATCGCACCGCCGAAGGGCATCTGCCGATGCTGGTCGTGCGCCCGGGGGCCGAGGCGCAGGGGCAGCTTTGGACCGGCATGGATTCGGCGCAGCTGGCCCGGCTTGATGCCTATGAAACGCCTTTTGGCTACCGGCTTGCGCCGGTCAGCGTGCGACGGGCGGATGGCACGGTGGCAAAGGCACAGGCCTATTTCCCCGATGTTGCCACTTCTGGCAGCGGAGTGCCGTGGTCGCTGGCCGAATGGGTGGCCCTTGAAAGCCCGCAAACCTTGCTGGCCGCCTCCGAGATCGCCGCGCATGATCCACCACTTTCGGGGGCGGAGCTGGCCCGGCAATGGCCGATGATCCGCCACCGCGCCAGCGTGCGATTACGCGCCGCGCAGGAGGCGACGCCGGCCACGCTTCGCCGCGCTGCAAGCAGTCCTGCGCCTGAATTGCTGATCGAGCGGGGCCGGGCGGGCAGCTTTTTCAAGCTGGTGACGGTGGATCTTCGTCATCCCACGTTCGCCGGGTCACCATCGTCGGTTCTGACGCGCGACGGATTTCTTGGGGCGGATGCCGCTTTGGTGCTGCCTTATGACGCCGCGCGCGACCGCGTTCTGCTGGTCGAACAATTTCGCGTCGGCCCTTTCCTGCGCGGCGATACCAACCCGTGGACGCTGGAACCTGTCGCGGGGCTCATCGACGCGGGCGAAGAGCCGGCCGCGGCCGCCCGGCGCGAAGCCCGCGAAGAAGCGGGGCTGGAATTGCAGGACTTGACCCGGATGTTCGCAACCTATGCTTCGCCCGGTGCCTCGACCGATCATTTTCACTGCTTCCTTGGAATTGCCGACCTGCCGCAGAACGAGGGCTGGCATGGCGGGCTGGCAGAAGAGCACGAGGATTTGCGCCTTCACGTTCTGTCGCTCGACGCGGCGCTGGAGCTGATCGAGACGGGCGAGATCAACGTGGGCCCGCTGGTGGCCATGCTTTACTGGACGGCTCGCCGTCGCGACCGGCTGGCGGTGCAACGCCGGGACGCGCAGCCGTGAGCCGGGGCCGCCTTGAGTTCGCCCGACCGCGCGACTAGACAGAAGCCACAGACGCGAAGGGGGCCGACATGACAATCCGCAATGACCTGGCCGAGGCTGTCGGCAACACACCCCTGATCAAGCTGCGGGCAGCGTCCGAGGCGACGGGCTGCACGATTCTCGGCAAGGCCGAATTCATGAACCCGGGCCAGTCGGTCAAGGACCGCGCCGCGCTTTACATCATTCGCGACGCTGTGGCGAAGGGGCTGTTGCAGCCGGGCGGAACCATCGTCGAAGGGACCGCCGGCAATACCGGCATCGGGCTGGCGCTGGTGGGCGCTTCGATGGGGTTCAAGACGGTCATCGTCATCCCCGAGACGCAGAGCCAGGAAAAGAAGGACATGCTGCGGTTGGCCGGGGCGGAACTGGTGCAGGTGCCCGCCGCGCCTTACCGTAACCCCAACAACTACGTGCGCTATTCCGGTCGTCTGGCCGAGGAGTTGGCAAAAACCGCGCCCAACGGCGCGATCTGGGCCAACCAGTTCGACAACGTCGCCAACCGGCAGGCGCATATCGAGACGACCGGACCTGAGATCTGGCAGCAGACCGCTGGCAAGGTCGACGGCTTTATCTGCGCGGTGGGCTCTGGCGGCACGCTGGCGGGCGTGGCCGAGGCGCTGCAGCCCAAGGGCGTCAAGATCGGGCTGGCCGATCCCGACGGCGCGGCGCTGCACAGCTTTTACACGACAGGCGAATTCAAGAGCCAGGGCGACAGCATCACCGAAGGCATCGGGCAGGGGCGGATCACCGCCAATCTCGACGGCTTCCATCCCGACATGAGCTTCAACATCCCCGATGCCGAGGCGCTGCCGATCGTTTTCGACCTGTTGCAACATGAGGGGCTGTGCCTTGGCGGTTCGTCCGGCATCAACGTGGCCGGGGCCATCCGCATGGCCCGAGAAATGGGGCCGGGCCACACCATCGTGACGGTGCTATGCGACTACGGCACGCGCTACCAGTCCAAGCTTTACAACCCCGAGTTTCTGCGGGCCAAGGGCCTGCCGGTGCCGGGCTGGCTGGAGGCGGCCCCGGCCTCGATCCCCGGCGTGTTCGAAGAGGCATGATCCGCGCGGCGGTCCTTGGCGCTGCCCAGGGGCTCGTCACGGGGCTGTTGCTGGCCCTTGCCTTGCCGGGCGCGGCCACGGCGCAACAAACCACCTCCACGACCCCGCCCACGACAACCTCATCGCAGGTGCTGGGCGTCAGCGATACAGTGACGCCTGTCGCCGACACGTCGGCGACGCCCACGCCCGTCACAGCCCCCACCGTCGTCAGCGCGCTGCAGCCGGACTATGCAGAGTGGGGACGCGTGGCGACCCGTGCCGAGAAGGCCGCCGAGGCCGGCATCGCCTCGACCTTCGCGCTGGAACGGCTGCGCAGCGAGTTGGCGGGCTGGCGGGACAAGTTCTTGGCGGCTCAGGCGATCAACGCGCCTCGCATCGCCACCGTCGAGGGGCAGATCGCCGCGCTGGGGCCCGCGCCAGAGGCCTCGGTCAACGAGCCACTGCTGATCACCGCGCGACGGATCATTCTGGCGGACGAGTTACAGCGGCTGAAATTGCCTTCGCAACTGGCGACCGAGGCCTATGCGCAAGCCAACGGCCTTGTGGGCGAGATCGACGGGCTGATGCGCGAGCGGCAGACCCAGAAGCTGACCACGCGTGGCGCCTCGCCGCTGGAGCCCGACAACTGGGCGATGACGATGTCGGCGCTGGGGGCTGGCCTGTCTTCGGTTGCGGCCGAGGCGCGCGCGGCCGTCATGACCGATATGGGCACGGGCGAACTGGCGCAGAACCTGCCGCGCGCGCTGGTCTTGCTGGCCATTGGCATTGTCCTGATCTGGCGCGGTCGTCGCTGGATGAGCGAGCTGCTGGCCATGGTCGCAGCCCGGCCAAGCGCAGGGCAGGGCGTGTGGGTGTTCCTGATGGCGGCGGGACAGGCGGCGCTGCCTTATGCCGGCGTGCTGTTCGTTGCGGCGGCCCTGTCGGCGTCGGGCTTGGCAGGTTACCGCGGCAGCAGCCTTGTGGGGGCTCTGCCGGCGGCGGCTGCGTTTGTCTATGTCGGCCGCTGGCTGGGATTTCATTTCTTTCCAGAGGATCCTGCCGCAGGCGGGCCGATGGACCTGACCCAGGCCGCACGCCGCCGTGGCCTGCGGATTGTCGCCGGACTGAGCTGGACCCTTGCCGGCGCGACGATGCTGATCACACTGGCGGCACAGGGCGACAATGCGGCGACGGTGACCGCGGTCGTCAGCCTGCCGATCGATATCGTCATTGGCATCTTCCTCTTCCGCCTTGGTCGCTTGATGGCCGATCCTGCGGCCCCCGCAACAGAGACCAGCCGTCAGCGCTACCGTCAGCGGCTGGTGATGGTGCTGGGCCGGGTCTTCATGGCCGTGGCCGTGGTGGGGCCGGCCCTGTCGGCGCTAAGCTACGGGGCCGCAGCGCAGGCGCTGCTTGGCCCCTCGATCATGTCGCTGGCAGTGCTGGGGGCGACGATGATGCTGCAGGGCTTTGTCACCGACCTTTACGGCCTTGTCACCCGCGCCCCCGAGGACCGCGCCGATGCGCTGGTCCCCGTCCTGATCGGCCTTGTACTGATCTTTGTCTCGCTGCCATTCCTTGCACTGATCTGGGGCGCGCGTGTCACCGACCTGACCGAGATCTGGACCCGCATCAACGAGGGCCTGACGCTGGGCAGCGCACGGATCTCGCCCGTCGATTTCCTGCGCTTTCTGGTGATCTTCGTACTGGGCTTTACCCTGACGCGACTGTTGCAGGGCACGCTGCGCAATTCGGTTCTGCCAAAGACGACCATCGATATCGGCGGTCAGAATGCGATCGTGGCGGGGCTGGGATACCTGGGCATCTTTCTGGCGGCGCTGGCGGCGATTACCGGTGCAGGTATCGATCTGTCGAGCGTCGCAATCGTCGCCGGTGCACTGTCGGTCGGGATCGGCTTTGGCCTGCAGAACATCGTGTCGAACTTCGTCTCGGGGATCATCCTGCTGATTGAACGTCCGATTTCCGAGGGCGACTGGATCGAGGTCAACGGCAAGTCGGGCTATGTCCGCTCGATCAGCGTGCGTTCCACCCGGATCGAAACCTTCGACCGTTCGGACGTGATCGTGCCCAATGCCGACCTGATCTCGGGGCAGGTGACGAACTGGACCAAGTCCAACACCACAGGGCGGGTGATCGTGACTGTCGGCGTGGCTTATGGCACGGATACGCGCAAGGTCGAGGCAATTCTGGAGGAGATCGGCAATGCGCACCCAATGGCGCTGGCCAACCCCGGTGCCTTCGTCAACTTCGTGGGCTTCGGGGCGTCGTCGCTGGATTTCGAGCTGCGGGTGATCCTGCGCGACGTCAACTGGAGCCTGGTCGTCAAGACCGAGATCAACCACCAGATCGCCCAGCGTTTTGCGGCCGAGGGCATCGAGATACCCTTTGCCCAGCATGACATCTGGCTGCGCAATCCCGAAACCCTGCGACCTGCCGGCCCGCCAGCGCCACCCGACACCACCACAGACAGCGAGGGCTCTTCATGACCACGCCACTTTTCCGCGACGATGCCTATCTGCAGCAGGCGCAGGCCCGTGTTCGGGCGATCACGCCCGAAGGCGGCGTGGTGCTGGACCAGAGCATCTTTTATCCCACCGGTGGCGGCCAGCCCGGCGATAGCGGCGAGATTTCCTGGGAGGGCGGTGCGGTGCGTATCGCCGCCACCGTGAAGGGCGAGGAGGGCACCATCGTGCTGGTGCCCGAGGAGGGCGGCACGCTGCCAGCGCCCGGTATGGTGGTCGAGCAACGGATCGACTGGGCACGGCGTCATCGCCTGATGCGCATGCATACCGCGCTGCACCTGTTGTCGGTGGTCATCCCGCTGCCGGTCAGCGGTGGCGCCATTGGCGAGGCCAAGGGGCGGCTGGATTTCGATATGCCCGAGCCACCGGAGGATCCCGCCGCGCTCGAGGCCGAACTGAACCGCCTGATTGCAGCCGACCTGCCCGTTGGCACCGAATGGATCACCGAGGCGGAGCTTGATGCGCAGCCGGGCCTCGTCAAGACGATGTCTGTCGCGCCGCCACGTGGCGCGGGCCGGGTGCGGCTGGTCCGGATCGGGCAGGGGGCCGCCACGGTCGACCTGCAGCCCTGCGGCGGCACCCATGTCGCCCGCACCGGCGAGATCGGCCACGCCAGCCTTGGCAAGATCGAGAAGAAGGGCCGCCAGAACCGCCGTGTGAGCCTGCTTCTGTCCGATTAGGCCGCAGGAAATGGCGATGCCCGCCTGCGCCGGCCCCGCCGACAGGCGGTCAGCGCCTGACGCTGTCGCCCGCTGCGCCGGATGTGAAGAGCCGCGAACGGCAGCAAGTTTGCTACTACGGCCCGTTTTCGCCTCCTTCCTCTTGCAGCCGCCCCACGCTTCTGGCTAGAAGCGCCCGCAAGGACAGTTGGCCGAGTGGTCGAAGGCGCACGCCTGGAAAGTGTGTAGGCGGGAGACCGTCTCGAGGGTTCGAATCCCTCACTGTCCGCCACTTGGTTCCAGTAAATATCTGTTATTGAACAGAAATCTGGGATGACATTTGGTCTCGCCCCACATTCCAGCCCACACCGTGAAAAAGTGCTCCCCTGTCTTTCGTTTCCTCGGCCCGCCTCGCGGGCTGTCATCGAGAACGGGAGCAACCCACATGACGACGACTCACCAACAAGACCGCTTGGCCACCATCGCGGAGCTGTTCGAGGCATGGCGCGCAGAGGGCGCGCGGCTGGACAACGGAGTGGCCTCCGACGACGACCTGGCCGCGGGCTGCGAGGCGATGCACCGCCTTGAGGTCGCCGCTCTGGCCCTGCCGCCGCGGGAGCCGCATGACGTTTACCGGCAACTCGTGATGTGCACCGATGCGCCGGCTGCCGAAAACACCACCACCGCCGCCCGGTTGCAGCGAGAGGCGCGCGCCGCGCTGGGCATGTAGCGGCCACAGGGGCGGCGCTGGGCAGATCATGCGCCGCCCTATCCCCAACCCTATGGCGCTGGCGTCTCACAAGGTCCAGCCATGCCGTCACGCGCTCCGCAGGAGCCCGCTCTAGTGGCTACTGCCCGGCCCTTGGGCTTTGTGGCATCCAGCACCTGAAGCGCCAGTCCAGTCACCTCCTACATCGTCGAACCGTCCGCTGTTCGACTGGGGCCAGACCCAGAAGTGGCGCCGGCAACCCCTAGTGACGATGGAGGGGGGTGGCTGACGCGGCAGAACCGCGCGAGGGGGCCGGGGTGGGGGAAAAATCGCGCGCGCGGATTCTCTATTCGTCTCCCCCTCTGGCAAATTTTTTTCATGTCTTGCCAGTCGGATAGTCTGCCGCCGCGGATCGTCGGATTTAGGCTATTCTTCCTCCCCCATCCTTCTCCCGTAATCGCAAGTCGATGATGCGGTCATGGACATGCCTCAACCTGTGTCGGTTCAGCTTCTCGGCGATACCAATAAAGACGGCCAACCCTACAAACAGGGTAAGAACGTTGTCATTCGAAATTAGAGCCAGCCAATTTGGGCCCAGCCCAATGACGACGAGCAATGCTGCTAAGCCAGCCCACTGATTTATGCGCATGTCACGCTTCAGGGCATCCCTTTCCAGTTCAAGCCCGACAATCTCGAATCCAATGTCTACCGGCTGCGACATCTAGGCCCCCCAAAGAATATCGGCGATTCTACTTTCCGGCGGTCGGCAGCGGCGGTCAACAACTCGATCCCGGCTCTTGATTCTCGATCGTCAAGAGACCTCGTGCACCGTACTTGCCTCGGGCTGCTCGGAACGTGATGCATGTGCGGACCGAAGGACAACTTTGCCCGAAACTGTTCAAGGGAGGAGAGTGATGACTCTCTACGGCAACGAACCGGAAGTGTTCGTCCTGTCTATTGTCGCTGGAAGCCTATTACTCTTTCGCGCAGACCCCGGCGCTCTTGGTCGTTTTGCCAGATGTCGAAGATCTCGGTCGCAAGCAAAATTGGATCGAAAGGTTTCACGATGACGCCGGCCGCGCCGACGCTCATTAGATTGTGGATGTCCGTCTTTCGGACCTTTGCCGTCAGGAATATCGCCGTCGTGTCGACAAGGCTGGGAATTGACCGCAAGCGCTCTAGCGTTTCCGGCCCGGTCATCTCAGGCATCATGACGTCCAGAAGCAAGACGTCAGGGTTCCAGTCAGCTGCCGCCTCAATGGCAGCCTGACCTGTCGCGAACTGTCGAAACAGCAAGCCACCGATCTGCTCGACCGCAATCTGCGCAATCTCCCGCACGTCGTCGTCGTCGTCAACGTGCAGCACCTTGAGAGGATGTCGATCGGGGCCAAGCATCAGAGGGTCGCAGCCACGCGCCGGAAAGTTTCGTTTAAGAATTCGCGCGCGCGCTCCGCTCTTGGCATTTGCACTGCAGCCGCAGCCTCGGTCGAGGCTCGTATAGAGGTTAAGTTCATCATTGCTGCCTGGGACGTTTCACCGTCGAGAACGAACTTAGGGCCTACGGCATAAGCGTCCATACCGATGCGGTTCATCCATCGTTTGAAAACAGCGGGGACGATCCCGATGACGTGCCTCACCCCTTCGGCGCTGGCTGCTGCAGCCATGTCCGTCAGCAGCATGCGCTGCACTTCGCCCCGTTCCTTCGCTGGCACGCTTTCGGCAACGAAGAACCGGGTCCCCTCCCAAAGATGATCGGCGACAGGTGCCTCGAAATAGAGCGGATCCAACGGTAGGCCGTCGAGAAGACCAAGCTGTGCGTCCCTGATCATGTAGCTGTGGAGGCCGCATTGAGCCGTGGTTGGAGCGATCCTGACTCCGCCCTTCACCACGTCACCGTCATGCGCCACGATCCAACGCGCTTTCGGCGTATCGTACTGGTCAAATTCCATGCCATCGACCTCAGGGAGCTTCCATCCTTTTGACAGGATGAACACGTCGCGACGGGCCCTCAGGTAATTCGTGAATAGCGGTCCGTGCAGATGAAGGTTATGGATCGACAAGGTTGTCGCGGTCAGCGAACAAGTGGTCAACTGGGCTCCGTGCTTGCTGCGAGGCTTTCCCGACAAGGAGCCTGCAAGTCCGTTCCAGCCACGGGTTTCTACAGGTGTCGCTGCCTCCAGCGCGGGAAAAACGCGTTGCGCTTTCGATGCCTGGTTCTCCCTTAGCGTGTGCATGTCGACTCACCTTATGCGATAGTGATTTGTTTCCCACATTCTTATAGATTGCAAGGTTTGGCCACATTGTTGCCGGATCCAAAAGCAGTAATCGGCTCACGTGGGGATTTCTTGGCAAGTCGACTGGTACGTGACCAAATCGTTCAGCGTGCCATGATGTTGAAGGTAGACCAATGACTGCGGCGATCGTGACACCCTTGGCGGGAATGGGGACCGAGCGAGGTGACTACCTGGCACGCCAGATGAAGGACTACGCGAAGATCGGGATGAAGTTGACCGTCCAGCGGCATGCGATCTACATCGCCGCTGCCACCTTGGCGGGGTGGTATTACAGCGTTTGGCTCGCGGCCGCGGCAGCGAGCCTAATGGCAATCTCTGAAGTCTTCGACCTCGCCCTGTTCCGGGCCATCCTCAGATGGCGTGATGATGATTCAGATACTGGACGTCGATACCTCACGCTCCTTTACATCAGCACCGTGCTGAGCGCGGCCGTGATCATCTACTATGCCGTCGCCATCGCGGTTCAGCAGGGTCCAGCGGCACATTTCATGTCTCTGTTCTTTCTTTTCGCCGCCGCCCTGTTCGCGGCGATGAACAACCACCAACTGCTTCCTCTCCTGATCATCCGCCTTTGCCTTTACGGCGCGGCCTTCATTGCCATTCCGGTCCGTGACCTGATCCTTACAAAGGCCAGCATCGAGTCGGAGCTGTGGGCGCAGTTCTTTACCAGTGTTTTTGTGCTCTATTTCGTTGTGGACTGCTCAAGGATCTACCTCACTCTTTACCGCAAGAACTTTAACCAGATGCAGGCGCTGAAGATTCAGAACCGCAAGGCCGAGGAAGCTTCGCAGGCGAAGACGGAATTCTTGTCGACCATGAGCCATGAACTGCGAACCCCTCTGACGTCGATCAAGGGATCGATCGACGTGCTGCACGGCGGGCATATCGCCCCGCTCCCCGATACCGCGATCAGCATGCTGTCGGTCGCGCAGCGCAATTGCACCCGGCTGATCAACCTAATCGACGAGATCCTCGACCTGCAGCGGATCGAGTCCGGAAAAATGGAGTTCGATTTCGAGCCGATCGAGGTTGAATCCTTCGTGGCCCAGGTCCTGTCATCGAACACACCGTTCGCCGCGAGACTGGGCGTTACGCTGAGGGCCGCGCCGATCTCGGGTCCTCTCTTCGTCATGGCTGATCGGACCCGACTGGAACAGGTCATGGCGAACATCCTATCCAATGCTGCAAAGTTTTCGCCGGAAGGTGGGGCGGTCGAGGTGCGCGTCGAGCGTCACGGCAAGAATCTTCGAATATCGGTGAACGATGAAGGGGTGGGCCTGCAGGAGTCCGACCGCGAGCGCGTCTTCGAGAAGTTCAGCCAAGTCGACGCCTCCGACACGCGGAAGATCGGAGGTACCGGATTGGGGATGAACATTTCCAAAGAAATCATGCTGGCTCATGGCGGATTGATCGACTTCACACCGAACATCGGCAGGGGCACAACGTTCTTTATCGAACTGCCGCTGGTTGACGGGGTCACCGCGCAAACGCTCGCGGCAGAATGATTACGGTGCGTTTGCGTTCACCGTCGGGTGCCGGCCGCAGCGACGCTAGCCGACCACGACAGAACCTGCCGCGGGCCCTTCACACCGAAGTTGGTGAATCGAGATGAGGGTCCTGATCGTGGACAACGACCTCGAATTTGCGGGGGCTCTGGAAGTGGAACTGCGCCACCAGGGCCTGGAGCATATCGTCGTTGAGCAATCCGGTCCTGCGGCGTTGGCAAGGATCGTTCCGTCCAAGAATGAATTCGACTGCGTTTTTTGCGCTTCAAGGTTGTCTGAAATGCCGGGCGGCGAGTTCGTCAGCATTGTCAGGGCCATCAACCTAGCAGGAGGGCCTACGATCATCATGACAGTGTCGGCAGTGGACCGTGGTACGATCCTTGCCGCTCTCGAGACCGGCGCGGACGACTACATTACCAAACCGCTGGATCGTATCGAGCTTTGGGCGAGGCTGACTTCGATCCGCAAGCTGATGGCGGCGTTCAAACGGGCTGAACAGGCGGAGATCGCACTCGGCAGTATCGTCGTTCCTCAAGGGGCCTACAGGCACTGAAAGTCCAAGGATGGCAGGCCTAACCTTGATGAATGGCTGGCATGCCCCAGTGATCAGTCACCTGTCGCCAGCGCGTCAAGCAGCACCAAAAGTGAAGCGTGCTCCTTTGGGCCGAGGCGACGCATCTTCTTCAGGATATCGTTGTCGACCGATCTCACCTCAATGAAATGTCCGGCGTCGGGGTCACTCCACAGGTCGGGAAAGAAGCTGGAGACGGGCACTTTCAGGGCCGCAGCAATTGACCACAAGCGAGAGGCCGAAACGCGGTTCTGACCCGACTCATATTTCTGCAGCTGCTGGAACCTGATGCCGACCCTATCGGCTAGGGCCGCCTGCGTGAGATCGGCGTGAAGCCTCTCCGACCGGATCCTTTTCCCAACATATGCGTCAATTTCATGCATGTCTCATCTCTTCCCGCAGACTTCGGAGTCGTCAACCAAGAATTGTTTTTCCGAAGTTGGCAGTTTCGATAGGAATCCAACAGATCGAGGTTGGCTGGTCGATCAAACCTTGCCGACGACCCATATCACCTTGCCAATCACCCTGACCTGATCCGCAGGCCATTCCTGCGGCGGGTAGCTATGACGGTTATCCTCGGCGGTTGCATTTTGCGGAATCTGGCCTCGCATTATTTTGCAAGCATGACGCACCTTCGCCCAGTCCCGACCCCGAAGCCCCGTATCAGCGCCAAGCTGCGTGCTGCGATGGATTACCGCGTCCGTGGCGCGACCATCACGGAAGCCTGCGAGAAGGCGAGCCTATCGCCTGCGGGCTGGCACAAGGCCATGAAGCGCCCCGCAGTCCGTGACGCCTATGAGGCCGCCCAGGCGCGGTTCATCGCAGAGGCCGAGGGCCTGCGAGCGGTGGCGAAGGTGCGGGCGTTGGAAGTGGCGCTGGATCTCATGCTCAACGCCAAGTCGGAAAGCATCCGCGCCCGGATGGCAGAGTTTCTCGCGGCCGACGCGAAGGTCTCGCCCGTGGCGGTGCACGTCGATGCCCGGCAGATCGCGGGTGCCTACGAATACCGCCGGCCCGGTGAGCGTGTCGTGGAGATCCAGCAGGCGCCCCACGAAGAAACTTAGCGGCCCACGGGCGTCGCTGCCTGTCCGAACCATCGCTGTTGAAGGGGACATCTGCTCAGGTCAGCGGCACAACAGGGCGAGCCGGTATTGCTTTCGCGTCTATATGCTGGGCATTCTGATATGACAGGTCGTCACGACACGATGACTGAGGGAGACGCCGATGACCACTGCCGCTGCGTTGCCAAGCCTTGAATAGCCTGGCCTTGTTCCGCGATTCTGGCCCTGCCGGAAAAGTCATATCGCCCCAGTTGGAAATGGGTGCCTATGAAGCCCTGTTCATGGAACAAGGAGCCACCTTCAAGACGCTGGCAGAGATGTTTGCCAAAGATCCAACAGCGTTGCCGTCCGATTTTGTACCTCACCACGAGGCAGATCAAACAGCCTCCATGGTGCTTGAGAAGTTGCACAAGTCTGGGGTTTATCAGTTTGGTGTCCGCGTTCACAAAGCTGGCGACTATCCAGCAAAGCTTCGAGACGCCAAGCATCCGGTCGAATTGCTCTATTATCAGGGCACTTGGGAACTGAGCGAGATGCGGGGCATAGCGGTGGTCGGGAGCCGCAAGCCCTCCCAGGAAGGTGTCAGGCGAGCTGCGCGGATCGCGAAGGAGTTGGTGGCGCGAAATTTTGCTGTTGTATCAGGCTTGGCTACCGGCATCGACCGGGCCGCGCACACCGCAGCGCTAAGGGCCGGAGGCACAACTATTGCCGTCATCGGGACACCGCTGGGTGAACACTACCCGAAAGAGAACGCCGACCTTCAGGACTTGATAGCGAAACAGCACCTTCTCATTTCACAGGTTCCAGTCCTTCGGTACGCGGCACAACCGTTTCAGCAGAAGCGATATTACTTCCCTGAGCGCAACGCGACGATGAGCGCCCTCACCGAGGGCACAGTCATCGTTGAAGCCGGGGAAACCTCGGGGACACTCACCCAAGCCCGCGCGGCATTGTTTCAGGGTCGGAAGCTCTTCATTCTCGACAGTTGCTTCCAGAATCCTGCCATCACTTGGCCGGCTCGATTTGAGAAGGAAGGGGCCATTCGGGTTCGGGAGCCAGAAGACATCGTGAAGGCGCTGGTCGACTGATGGCCTTCACCAAGGTGGACGAGCTGATCCGTCGCGACCACAACGCCCTAAATGTAGACGACAAATGCATATTTCTCCGAGAGTACAGGGCTAGGGGCGGCTACGAGGGTGAAACCAATAAACTGATCTGGAACCTGAAAAAGAAACCCAGTGAGCGCGACACTAAGAAAGGATACCATTACAAGGGCATAGCCATTCAACAGGCCGCGGCGGAACTCGCCGCAAACTTGAATCCCGAATGGTTGGATCAAGCTACGCTCGTCCCAGTACCCGGATCGAAAGCGTTGGGTCATCCCGATTATGACGACCGCATGGTTCAGATTTGCCGAAATATCAGGCCCGGTCTGGATGTTCGAAGCTTAGTTGTCCAAACGACATCGACTGAGGCGTCACATGCCGCTGGTGACGGCCACCGAATGACGGTTGAAGAGCTTCTTAGAGTCTACCAGATCAACGAAAACTTGGCCAATCCCCCGCCTGTAAACATCGGTATCTTCGACGACGTACTCACAGTCGGACGACACTACCGTGCCGTGCACACCATCATCTCACAGCGATTCCCTGGTGTGCCAATTACGGGCATCTTCATCGCTCGAACGATACATCCAGACCCATTCGCTGACTTCCAATTTGACAGCGCCTAGGCTCAGAGGTGCTCAGCGGGCTCAATATCACAGACTTGGTCTGACCCAACGGCAGTGCCTCTAGGCATGGCAGGAAAGGACAGCAGCCCGCACAGGGATCTTTCCAATCCGACGGCCAGAGGCCAGCCGGGCCTGACGAGAACGCCTTGCAGGCAGCATCAGCGCCAGAACACGCGCAGGACGCCCGCGCCGCTGTAGTTCGATGCCCCTGTGCCGCCGCCCGAGCCATAGGCCCCGATGCCGCCCCAGAAGCCGGACGGGCTGTAGTTGTAGCTCGAACCCCGGAACACGATATCGCCGCCAGAGCCGGTCGCCGATGATGTCGTGCCGTCAGCCGTGCTCAAGCCGCCGCCCGCGCTGATCGAGAGCGTCCCGTCCGAATAGGTGGAAGCGTTGCCGACTGAGCCGTCTACGCCGTTCCCCACCACCGCGGCGCCGAGCGATGTCGTGACGGAGGCAAGCTGGGAGAGCGGGACGTTGTATTTCACCACCGTCGCGCCCGATCGCCCGAACTCGACGTTGCCGCCGCTGCTGCCGCTGCCGGTCACGTAGATGTCCGCATGTGTCGCACCGGTCGGCGCATCGCCGGCAAGGTCATAGCTGGTCAGGTTGCTGGCATAGGTGGAGACGCCCTTGATGCCGCCCTGGGCCACGACGAATGCCGTGGTAGCTATCTGCTCCGTGTCGGTGCCTGCCGCCGCCGTAGGGGCCTTTGGCGCGCCGGTGAACACGGGGCTCTCCTTCGGCGCCGCTGCATCGGCAAGGGCCCCCTGCGCCGCCGTGGCGTAGGCGCTGGCCGCCGTCACCGCCGCCGTGCCCAGCCCGAGCAAAGTCCGCGCCGCCGCCGCATCCGCCGCCACCACGACGCTGCCCATGTAATCCGACACGGGATATTCGCCGGCCGAACCCGCCGCCACCGTCACGTTGCCGTCCGCGTCGAAGGCCAGGTATTTCGAGGCGCGGTCGGTAGGAATGACCACGTTGGCAACGTCGAGAACGCGCAGGCTTGCAGCACCGTCGCGCTTGGCGTCTGCGACAATGGAGGTAAGCCGCCCGAGTTCGATATTCAGCTTGCGTGCGAGTCCCGGATCCGTGGCGAGATAGTCGACGCTGCGGGTAGCCGATGCGACGGACTGGATTGTGACCTGCGTGCCCGCGTCCCGCGCGGTGTTGAGCGTGACTGTCGCTGCATCGCAGTAGCCACCCACGAAGGTGCCGGCCACGGAATATTCGGCGCCGTCCAGAAGGACGCCATCGACATAAACGGCCACCTCATCCGTGAACAGGCGAAAGCCGACATCGAATGGCCCCGCCGTGGTGGAGCCAAGCGTAATCGTGGTCGATCGGGGGGAGGGAGATACCGTTGCCATGATGACAAGATGCGAGACCGCGTGCCCGAGGCAAATGCAGCCGACCCGCTAGATTGCCTTGCAAATGAGGGGCGGCCGGCAGGCCCCTCGGTAACGCTCCGATGCCGCCATTTCGGCCGAGACGTCGAGACTGAACCAATTCGGCGGACGGGTGTGGCAAGTCACTGATGCGACGGGTGGGCAGTTTCCGCGCCATCCTGAAATCAAGAGTTGGGCGCATCCTTTGCCTGTTCAGTTCCGGTCTGGGTCCTCGGTCGGCAACCGTTGCCATTACCAGCGGGCAATGGGCTCGAACCACCACTTGGTTTCGATTGCTGCAAGGCGAGAGAGAACCTTTTTCCGGTCTTTCCAACTGACATAGGCGGCGATGATGGCAGCAATACCTCCGACGCCCAGAACCCCTGCGGCCTGTCCGGCCGTTCCGTCAGTCGTATCAGCGATGGCGATACACAGGGCCATTGTGCCGCCGATAGCGTAGCCGGAGGTGTGGTCGGGCCGGTTCAATTCTTCCTTGAGCCGGCCGCGCTCGATGGCGTCCCTTGCCCTTTCGGCAGCTACGTCAAAGCCGAAAAGCGTTCTCATCAGGTCATCCGTCTCATCGACTTCAAACGAGGCGATTACTTCGCTGTAGGCGAGAGCGACTTGCTCCGCTGCAACGACCTGCCCCCGGAGCGCGTCAACCTGGGCGTCGGTCAGGCTGATGTTGTTGATCTCTCGCACGAGGCGCCGAAACTGCTCTTCGATCTGGAACGGCACCCAGTCTATGGCCAGGGCTTCTTCAAAGCTCATGGTCTCGCGCAATGTCTGGTCGATGATCTGCGCCCGCCGCTGCCGTTCGCTTCCGGCAACCTCGACCGGCTCATTCAAAATGGCTCTGGCGAGGCATCGCACATCTGTCGCCAGTTGCGAAAACGGATACTCACCTGCCACGTTCCGCCTCCCGCTGGGTCTCTGCATGAGGTGCGTTCCGCTTCGAGGACAAGGGCAATCCGCACGCATGTCAACACAGCAGTGCCTCCGCCACCCGCCACAGGCGCCACTAGGGAGTGCTTCATCTCTTCTGGGGCTCGCCCCCTGGCTACCCAGAGCGCAAGTGGTGGCCAATCATAGGACCGCGCAGGGCCGTCGCTGGCGGTCTTAGCCGTGCAGAACATGCCCGACTAGGCACAGCAGTTGAGACCGCGGCAACTGCGTCGGCCCCATATGGCGGTCAAGTGAACAAGGTGCAGGAAAGAGCATGGGGGCTGCAGATCGCCAGAAAAGGTGGATTGTTGCGCGGGCGGAAGACCGATTTTCGCAACATGGTCCGACACAAGGCGAGTTATGCTCGCGCGCGTCTCCCAGTTATCTGCTGTCCTGCTCAGTGGTGAGGGCTTGAGCAAAGGGCACAGGACGACCAGCCCCAGCCGAAGCTCGGGTTGGTCCCTGTGCCCTTGCGGTCGTGCTCAGCGGAGCCGGGCCGTCGCTTAGGGCTCCGCACCGCCCAAGGAGACGGGGTGCGGATTGGCTGCTACTTTCGAGGGTGTCTCTGCCCCCGGCGACCCCGCTTCAGCCTTTCGGACTGCGGTTGGCTTGTGGTCGCGCCCCGTGGTAAGCCTTTCGTGTCGGTCGCCACTGTCGTTCAAACCGTCCAGCCGACACGAGCCCCCGCCGCCGGTGCTAGGCGGCAGGGGCAAATCCCTCATCTGATGTTGATGCTGTCCGGCAGTGACGCCAGCGCTTTCCCCTCGTCGCCGGTCTCCGCCTGCCACAGCCGAACCAGCGCCGCCCGCGTCCGACAGAAGGCGACCGACCGCCATCGCGGTCCAGCCATGCTCCCATCGCCGCTCCTGCGCTGCAGAAGCCACTGCAGATCATGGCGACAGACGGCCACGCGCCATTGCCCTCGGCGATGGATCACTCCCTCGTAGTCGTCGGCCGCCTCGTGCGTGCTGAGGTCCTTCTCGGCGATGCTGGTCATTGCGCCACCTCAACGTTCGCGGCGAGCGTGTAGCGGGCATGGCTGCCGCCGAAAGGGCCGGTGTTCGGCTCGTTGATCGTGAGGATAGGCACGCCGGCTCGGCGCAGCTTGAGGACAACTGCGGCGACGCGGACGCCTGCCGGAAGGTCGGCCGCCGTTAGTCCGGCCCGTCCCGTGGCAATAAGCAAGCCCAGGACCCAAGCCGATTGTCCGGTGAGGTGGACCTCTCGCTGCGGTTGCCCTGGCTCAGTGACGAAGTAACCCGCACCAGTCTGGCGTTTCGGCGCCTGTTGCGCTACGTTCTTCATACTCAGCTTGTCAGCAAAAGACCCCCGCCCCGACCCGGCTCCGACACCGGGCGGGGCGAACCTTTTCATCCTTCCCATTTCAAGCCGCGACCTCCCGACTTTCGAGCCACGCGGCAACGTCGCTTTCGCGCCAGCCGACCGACCGCGCCGAGATGCGGACAGGGCGCGGAAATTCCCCGCGCGACATCATGGCGTAGATCTGCGACCGGCCCAGACCAGTCAGGCGTTCGACCTCCGGGCGACGGATAAGGGGGTTCAGTTCGGACATGGGACACCTCCGTTTTTGGTCCATGCCCGAACCGTGGAACAGTCCGGAGAATTCCCATATGCACGCACTCGGCACTCTTGGGAAATCAGAGCCTTAGCCCTATTGACAGCATGTCAGCAGCAGGGAATCACCCCGCGCGCTTGCCTGCCAGATCGACAACATTCCCGCCCGCCTCACCCTTCACGAACCGGGCCCATGCCGCCGCCAGTGCGCGGCGCCGTTCCAGCATGTCTGACCGCTGGTAGGCCCTTTCGGTCGCGTCCCCGACACGGTGGGCAAGCGCCATCTCGGCCATGTCGCGGTCCACGCCTTGCTCCGCGGCCCACTGACGGAAGCTCGAGCGCAAGCCATGCGGCACAGCGGGGCGTTTGTTCACCGGGTCGAGCCAGCCGGGGCGGCCCGCCTTCACTTCGGCTTCCTGCATCCGCCGCATGACGGCGCTTATCGACATGTCGGACAGCATCCCGCCACGCGGCGCGAAAAAGACGTAGGGGTTGCCCGCCAGCCGGGGCAGGGCGCGCAGCATCGCGACAGCCTCGGTGGTGAGCGGCACGCGGTGTTCACGCTTCATCTTCATGCGCGTGGCCGGGATGACCCACAGCGCCCGGTCCATATCGACTTCATCCCATGCCATGCCCCGGACTTCGCCAGATCGCGCGGCGGTCAGGGTCAAGAACGCCAGCGCCTGTGCGGCGATGCCGTCGCGCTGGGCAAGGGCCCGCCACCATCGCGGCAGGTCTGCAAGGGCCAAGGCTGGCTGGTTGTCCTTCTCGGCCACCTTGTTCGGCTTGGGAAGCTTCTTGTCGAGGTTGCCTCGCCAGCGCGCAGGGTTGTCGCCCGTCCTGTGCCCTGAGACGGACGCCCAGTCCAAGACACTTTCGATCCGCCCGCGCAGCCGTCGCGCCGTCTCGGTCTTGTCGGTCCAGATGGGCTGCAAGACGCGCAGCACATCGGGCAGGGCAATGTCGGACACCAGCATCCGCCCCAGCACCGGCCCGGCGTAGGTGTCCAACGTCGAGCGCCATTGTTTCAGGTGCTTCTCGCTGCGGAACTCTGGCGCGATGACTTCCAGATACTGCTCCACGGCCTCGGCGAAGGTCGGCGTCTCTGCCTTCGCCCGCTTCTCGGCCAGTGGATCCCCACCAGCCCGCGCAAGCCTTCGGTTCGCGTCGGCCGCCACTCGGGCCTCGGCCAGCGTCACCACGTCCACCCCACCTAGGCCGAGGTCGGTCCGCCGTCCCCGAATGACGATGCGCTGTCCCCACCGCTTGCCCCCGGAGGCGTCAACGAAGAGGAAGAGCCCGCCGCCGTCCATGTATCGCCCTGGCTCTCGAACCGATCGGACGAAGGCAGCGGACAGCTTCTTGCTCTCGTGTCGTCCCGTTGTCTTGCCCGGCATGGCTCGCTCCCTCTGCATCCCACATACCGCCCCACATTATTTATCGGAACCGGCTGGACAACTGTGGAACTGCACGGATAGAAAGTCCATAGGAAACAAGGGATAAGTGGAAGGCTCTGGAACGGCGTGGAATGTATTTTGGCGGCCTCACTGTCCGCCACTTGCCCTCGCGAATGCGTTCTCCCGATCCGGCTGCGGCCGGATTATTTCGTTGTTTTCGAGGGTTATGCGGGAGGGGCTGTTAGCCGGCCCTCGCCCCGGAAGGCGCATACGTGTGACCTTCCGCAAGCTGGCAAAGATACTTCCCGCGGCGCAGCAAACGTCAAAAGTCCGCCAGAAATGGCGCTCGCGCGCTCTCCAAAAGCTACCATCAATCGCCCGCGAACAGGTGTTTTCCGCCAGAATCTGCCGCTCTTGTGCTCCGTTCACGGCGCCGTTTCGATCCCGGCCTTTTGCAGCCCAGTGCGAAGGTTTTCGGTTGCGACGGGGTCCGCAAAGGGAAACCGTTCGAGGTGAAAGACCTTCCAGTGTGATGGAAGCAGATAGTTGCTTGCGGCCTTTAGTGCGAGCGCGTCTTCCAGCGCGTTGGCCTGCGCGAGCGCAGCAAGCCGGATGGCGATGGCGTCTGGAAAGGGCGACCGCCGCAGGTCGATCTCGGTCGCGGCCTCGCGGTAGCGTCCCATCTGGTAGAGCGCCACCGCCGCGAAGATCGAGCTGTAGGACAGCAAACCGTGTTCGAATTTCCGGGCCTTGCGGATCAGGTCCAGCGCCGTTTCGCTGCGGCCGAGCGCGAGGTTGACGATCCCGGCGGGCAGGGTGTTCATCGTATCGTTGGGGGCAAGTTCGAGCGCTCTGTCGAGGGCATGTTCGGCAAGGTCGAAATCCCGCATCAGGCAGGCGATCAGGGCCGTCGCGATCTGTGTCGGGTGAAAATCCGGATTGGCCGCGGTTGCGGCATCCGCATGCGCGCGCGCGCTCAGCAGGCGCGCGGGGTCGTTGGGGGACATGGCCCATCGCATCAGCTCGGCATAGGCCGCGATGTGATCGGTCCACCAGGTGTCGCATTCGCGTTGCCGCAGTTGCGCAATGGCATCGTCAATGGACGCCGAGCGGGTGCCGGGCGCGATCACGGCCTCATGGACGAAGATGTAGTTCTGCAGGTTGGTCCGGTCCCGCGCTGGGCGCCGCCTGGCCTCGGCATAGACTTGCGCGCGTAACTTGGTGGAAATCGTCCAGGCGAAATCGGCGGCGATGTCGTCCATTTCCGCGGCGAAGCGTGCAACCTTCAGCTTGTACCTGCGTGACAGGATCATGCGGGCCGTGCTTGCACGGGTCACCTGAAGTGTCACATGCCCGGAGAGATCGTCACAGATCAGCGAGCCGTCGATCAGGTATTCGCAGTCATGATCGGACGGCAAGGGCTCGATGAACGGTGACTGCGCCATGTGCATTGTCAGGGCGTCGGTCAGCGATCGGCTGTAGTCCATGTCCAGTTGCCGGCGCGACAGGCTGTGGAACGGCTTGATGGCCAGGGTCGGCCTGCTGTCGGTGATGGAGGCATGTTCCGGCTGAGGGACCGTCCGGCGGCCGCTCTTGTCCGGGGTCAGGGCCTTTGGCGGAAACAGGGTGGGCAGGAAACGGAGCCTGCCGCCTGTCTCGGCCGCGCGCAGGTGTCCGATGATCTCGGCCGCGAGAACCCGGAATTCCTCGCCGGCCTCGGTCAGCGCAATGGGAGTCGCGCCTCGGTCGATCAGTTCAGCGCCCACCCAGTTTTCCAGCGACTTGATCCGCCGGCTGAGGCCCGAGACGGTGACGTTGCGCATCTGCGCCGCGCGGCCGAAGTTCCGGGTTTCCGCGAGACACAGAAAATCGCTGAGCGCCTTGATGTCCATGGTCCGCAAAATCCAGAGGTTCGCAGTGATGCAGGGAGAGGATGGCCTCTCGCAGGGATTTGTCCACCCGTCCGTTGACGAATCCGCAATGGACCGGCGTCCGATCCCACCGGTATTCGCGAAATGGAATACAGGCAACACGCGCCCGGACTGAACCAACACGGCCTGTCTCAGCGGCCTCGGCGGATTTGCGGTTCTGGGCTGACAGGGTCGAGGCAACAAACACTAATGGCACAACGCATTCTGTACTCGGACCCTGACCTGGACGGGCCGCTCGACAGTGACGGCAACCCGGATTTCTTCAAGCTCGTGACGTTGCTCACTGCCAATGATCCAGATCGTTGGAACTTTGTTCACTATGGCAACGACCTGGCCAACTACGATCTGGTGAAGGGCGCCCGTTTCAAGGACGGAGTCCCCCCCGAGGGACACCAAAAGATCACCGAGAGCCTCACCTCCTATCTTGGCGGCGGGGATGACATCCTCAGGGAAAGCATCCTGAATCCTTCGACGAATTACACCGTCTACGTCGAGGCCGGCACGGGGAACGATCAGGTCTTTCTTCTGACCAACCGCAGCAATACCGACACCGTCTATGGCGAAGAGGGCGACGACCTGATCGTGATGAACGGCGGCGGCGACCTGGGATATGGCGGCACCGGCAACGACATCCTCTTTGGCGACAAGGGCGGCGATTACCTCGACGGCGGGGCAGGGGCCGATGTGCTCGATCCGGGCCTGCGCAACAACGGCGAGATCGACACGCTGGTGGGCGGGGCAGGCGCCGACCTGTTCTTTTCCGGCAATGCGGTCGAGAGTTTCAGCGGCACCGGCTGGGACTGGGCGGACTACACGAGCGGGCTGACCGCCTCGGCCGTGCGGACGGCTTTCAACGGGGTCGACAGCAGCGCGTTTTCGGATTTCTCCATCTCGCCCGTCGGCGCCTATGCTGCCGGCTTCGTCTCGGAATTCCTTGTGGAAACCATCACCCTCCTGCATGACGCCCGCGGCGACGCACCGCCGACCGGCGACACCCCTGGGGGCGATCGTACGGAGGTCGCGGATTTCAACCCCAATGGCGACGTGGTGTTCTACACGGCGCTTGACGGCGAGGCGGATGGGCTGGCGCTCTCCACCGTGACTGGCGCGGACGGGCAGCCTTATCTCGACATCTCTGTCGATACCGTTGTCGGCGGCCTTGCCGTCGTGGATCCGGTCATGAAGATCGCGTTCGACGACGCGTTCTTCAGCGCCATCGATGTCACCGGCCAGGCCGCGCACACCGCGCTCGCGGAGAGCGTCATCGACACGCTCAGCGGGCCCGACCGCATCCTCAGTTTCCGGGGGTTCGAGGATCCGGTCTCGGGCGACACGATCCTCAAGGTCCGCGACAGCGACGGCGTGTACAAGACCTTGGCGGAGCTGTCGCTGGGCGATGCCGATGTAACGCAATCGGTCCAGGCGCTGTTCGACCGCATCGGCAGTTCAATCGGCCCGGGCGAGGCGTATTTCGTCATCGGATCGCTGGGCAACCTCTATGTCGAGGGCAAGACGGCTGCGGCACCGATCCTAGACCCCACGACGTTGCACAATGAGACCTTCGTGCTTGGCGGGGCCTATCAGGACACGCTTCTGTCCATAGGAGGAAACGAGCAGTTCGGCGCTCCGGCCGATGCCGCAACGATCGGTGACAACCGGGTCAACCTGTTCGGCCTTTCCGGCAACGACCTGCTGCTCGCGGCCGATGCCGGCACGGGCGACACCGGTCTCAGCCGGCTGTTCGGTGGCGCGGGCGACGATACCCTTGTCGGCGGAAGTGGCGACGACATCCTGATTGGCGGCGCATCCGCCCAGAATTTCGACACGGCGACCAATCGCTTTACCGGCGCGATGCAGTTCGCGTCGGATTATGGCTTTGACAAGGGCGCGGACCTTTTCGTGACCAGCGGCGGCCATGACGTCATCCTCGACTTCGATTTCGGAGACGACCCGTCGAAAGGGGCTGGCGATACGCTGCAATTCGAGGCTGGCGTCGTCGAAGGCGACGTGATCTTTGCCTCCGACCCCGAAGGCGTGCGCGTTACCTGGGGACAGGCCGGGGCCTCGATCCTGCTGGTGGGACATGCGCTGGACCCGGCCACGGGCCGGCCGGAGGGAATGTATTTCGGCTCCCGGGTCGATGCCGGCGGCGCGCTCCACACGACCCTCTCCGCCAGCAATCTTCCCCCCGGCACCGACTATGCCGATCAAAGCCGCTACATCCGGCAGCTTCTGTTCCTCGACGCGGCCAGCGGCGACGCGACTACCTACGATAAGGTCTACAACGACCTTTACGTCAGGGAGTCGCTGCTGACGCCTGAAGGCGCCGCAAGCGCCAGCGTCACCGCCGGGGCAACCTATGTGCTGGAAGCGAACCAGAGCCCGACTCTCGTGGTGGACCTCGACCCGGCGACCAATGCGCAAAAGGTGCGTTTCACCTACACCAACTCCGAAGGCGACACCTACACGACCACCGAGACCCTGACCCGGGTGACCTCGAACTACAGGACCGTCGATAACGCGCTGTCGATGTTCGGCGCCACCCCCCGGTCCTCTCTCTTACCGGACTGGTATGACCTGAAGACCGGCGACGGGATCTGGACCGGCGGCATTTCCGCGGATCATGCCGGGTTCTGGGATAGCACGCAGGTCTCCATCCAGCTTGAGGTTTTGAATGGCAGCGACCGCGTGCTGGAGCGCATGGAGGTGCAGGTCCAGTTCCTTCCGGGCGACAGCTTCACCGGCGACCAGCCGCTGGTCGATGACAGGCAGGTCCGCTTCGTCACCGGCACGGAGGGCGATGACGTTCTGACCGGCTCGCTCAATCCGGACATCACGCAAAGCATCGACGCCCTGGGGGGCGACGATACGGTCGTGGCGGGGGCGGGCAACAGCACCTTGACCGGCGGTGACGGCGTGGACCTCGTCGATTACGCGGCGGTGGGGGTGTCGGTATCCGCCAATCTCGAAACCCAGACGGCGACAAAGGGCAGCGGCGCCACCGCCAGGACCGATACCCTCATCGGGTTCGAGGGCATCGCGGGCGGGGCGCAGAGCGATACGCTGCTTGGGCGCAGCAATGCCGACGACCTTTTGCGCGGCAACGGGGGCGCGGACACGATCGTCGGCTTTTCCGGCAACGACACGATTTCCGGCGGCGATGGAGACGATTCGCTGTCCGGCGGGTTGGGCTTCGATATCCTCGATTACTCGGATGTGACCACGTCGTTGAACTTCTCGATCAACGCCAGCACCGTGACGGTTGCCAGCGGCAACACCGATACGATCAGCGGGTTCGAAGGCGCGTGGCTGGGATCGGGCAACGACACCGTGTCCGGCGATGCGAAGAACAACCTTCTGGACGGTGGCGGCGGGGACGACACGCTCAGCGGCGGCGCGGGGGACGACACGCTGATCGGCGGGGCCGGGTTCGACGTTCTCGACGGCGGCGATGGCAGCGACACGGCGAACTATCGCTCGGCCACCGCGGCACTGACCGTCAACCTTGGCGTTGGCACCGCGCGCAGCACCCAAACCGGCACCGACGTGCTGCTGGGGATCGAGAATATCGACGGCGGCTCGGGCGATGACACGCTGACGGGCGACGCCAATGACAACCGGCTGGCGGGTTTCGGCGGCAACGACTCGCTGCTCGGCCTCGACGGCGTCGACCAGCTGTTCGGCGGCGACGGGAGCGATACCCTGGACGGCGGGACCGGGAACGACGATCTCGACGGGGGCGCGGGCAATGACCTGCTTTTTGGCGGCGACGGCGACGATACGCTGACAGGGGGCAGCGGCGACGACACGCTGACCGGCGGCGCGGGCATCGACACAGCCGATTTCTCGGCGTTTTCCGGCAACCTGACGATCAGCCTGTTCGACGGCACTGCGTCGGGCAACGGCAACGACACCCTCAACGGAATCGAACGCGTGATTGCCGGCTTCGGCAACGACACGATCATCGGTGCCGCGACCACGGACAACGAACTGCTTGGCGGGGGTGGCAACGACCTGCTGATCGGTGTCGGGGGCAACAACACGCTGATCGGTGGCCTCGGGCGTGACCAGTTGACCGGCGGTTCTGGCAATGACCTGCTGCTGGGCGAGGACGACAGCGACTACCTGCGCGGCGCAGACGGGAACGACACGCTCGACGGCGGCGCAGGCCATGACCAGTTGCTGGGCGGGTATGGCGACGACACCCTCATCGGTGGCGCGGGCGACGACGCGCTGGACGGCGGCGCGGGCTTCGACACTGCCGATTTTTCGGCGGCGACCGCCGGGCTGACCATTGATCTTGTCGCCGGGACTGCCACCGGCGAGGGCAACGACAGCATCGTCGAAATCGAGCACGTGCTGGGTGGCCAGTCCGGCGACGCAATCACCGGGACCGATAGCGCGGGCGAAGAGCTTGACGGTCGGGAGGGCAACGACACCCTGATCGGAAATGGCGGCGATGACACGCTGATCGGCGGTGCCGGCGACGACACCCTGATCGGCGGCGCGGGCATCGACACCGCCGATTTCTCCGGGGCCTCTGTCCGGGTGCTCGTCGACCTCGAAGCAGGCACCGCCTCGGGTGAGGGCGATGATATCCTCAGCGGGATCGAGCGTGTCGTGGGCAGCCAGTTCGGCGACGAGATTGCCGGCAAAGACGCGGGCGACGACGTGCTGGACGGTCAGGATGGCAACGATACCCTGATCGGCAATGGCGGCAATGACACGTTGATCGGCGGCAATGGCCGGGACTTGCTCTATGGCGGTGCCGGCGACGACCTTCTTGACGGCAGCGGCGACGATGGCGAACTCGACTTCGCCATGTATATCTCGGTCACCAACCGGATGATCGTCGACCTGGCCGCCGGCACGGCCACCGGCGAGGGCAATGACCGGCTGGTCGGCATCGAGGCCGTCGTCGGGGGCTCTGCCGGCGATATCTTGTCGGGCAGCGACGCTGTCGGCGAGTTGCTGGATGGGCGCGACGGCGACGACAGCTTGCGCGGCAATGGCGGCAACGACACGCTGTGGGGCGGCGCGGGCAACGACGATCTGCAGGGCGGCGCAGACAACGACACGCTGGACGGCGGGACAGGGGACGACAGGCTCGACGGCGGGGCCGGCGATGACACGCTGGAAGGATCGGTCGGCGACGACATCCTGACCGGCGGAGACGGCAACGACCAGGCAGTCTACATTGGAGTGTCGACGAACTTTACCTTTGCCCTGGTGGACGGAGGGACCCGGCTGCGGGTGACCGATACCGACCTCTCGGATGGGAACGACGGAACGGATCTGGTCGGTCTCGACGTGGAGAGCCTGGTATTTTCCGATACCGTTCTGTCCACCGCCACCCTGGCGGCGACGGTGCCTGTCCTGACGCCCGCGCCGGGTATCTTCATGGCCAGCGACGCCTCGGGTGTGATCCACGTCTTTTCGACGGCTTCGACCCCGGGCGGCGCGGTGCATTACAGCCTGTCCGGCCCGGATGCCGCGCTCTTCGATCTGGACCCGGACAGCGGCGAGTTGCGGTTCAACGGTCCCGGCATGACCCACCTTGCGCAGTATCAGATCGAGGTGCTCTCCGACGACGGGACGCAGCCCGCCACGTTGCAAGCGGTCGAGGTAACCTGGTTGCCCTGGTTGGCCCGCCTACTGCCGGATGCAACCTACGAGGTTCTGCCGGACGGCACTGTCAAGCAGACCCGAACCGACGCTGGCGCTCTGCCCTGGACCACGATCGAGCAGGTCTTCGACGCGGAGGGGCATACCCTGTCGAGGGAGACCGTCTATGACGACGGCGATATCGCGACCACGACGTTTGGTCCCGATGGTATGCGTGACAGTTTCGTCTTCGAGGATATCAGCAACAGCCTTGCCTGGGCGGCGTCCTACACGGTCACGTTCAACGATGCGGGCCAGCCGGTGTTTCGCAGCATCATGCAGGACGACGGCGATTCAAGGACGATCGCCTACAGCTACTCAGGCGATGTCCTGACGCAGACCGTCAACACGCAGGCCGACGGCGATATCGCGACCACGACCTACGGGCCGGACGGTCTGCGCGACAGTTTCTTCTTCGAGGATATCAGCGGCAGCCTTGCCTGGGCGGCGTCCTACACGGACACGTTCAACGATGCGGGCCAGCGGGTGATGCGGAGCATTGTCGAGGACGATGGTGGCCATCGGACCCTCGAATGGAGCTACAGCGGCAGCGTGCTGACGCAGTTCGTCAACACGCAGGCCGACGGCGATATCGAGACCACGACCTACGGGCCGGACGGTCTGCGTGACAGTTTCGATTTCAAGGACATCAGCGGCAGCCTTGGCTGGGCGGCGTCCTACACGGACACGTTCAATGACGCGGGCCAGCGGGTGATGCGGAGCATTGTCGAGGACGATGGTGGCCATCGGACCCTCGAATGGAGCTATAGCGGCAGCGTCCTGACGCAGACCGTCAGCACGCAGGCCGACGGCGATATCGAGACCACGACATTTGGCTCAGATGGTCTGCGCGACACTTTCGTCTTCGAAGACATCAGCGGCAGCCTTGGCTGGGCTGCGTCGTACACCGACACGTTCAACGATGCAGGCCAGCGGGTAATGCGGAGCATCATCGAGGACGCTGGTGGCCATCGGACCCTCGAATGGAGCTACAGCGGTCGCGTCCTGACGCAGACGGTCGATACCCAGTCGGATGGGGACATCGCGACCACGACCTACGGGCCGGACGGTCTACGCGACAGTTTCGTCTTTGAGGATATCAGCGACAGCCGCGCCTGGTCCGTGTGGACCCAGACATTCGATGACGCGGGCAAACTGATCGACTCAAGCTATGTCTGGGATCTTGCCTGATCAAGGTTTCCGATCCCGCGAAGTCCTGGACAAGATACGAAATCCGTGAATGCAGCGGGATGGCTGGGGGCATGAACGCCAACTGGTTTACGGACCTTGCCGATGCCCGCGAAAAGTTGGAAGCTTGGCGCAGAGACTAGAGCGAGGTCGGACCCCATGGCGCGATCGGATACAACGTCCTGATCGACCTGCATATTCCCGGTGGCGCAACCAGCCCGTCACCGTGACCAGGGCCGGGAAACTCCGACCGCCGGCGATCCAGGGTCGGGGGCCAGAGCAACTCAACCGCGAACTCCGGCATGAACTGGATGAATGTCGGGGCTCACAGCAGCACCAAGGACCCAGATGCTGATCATCTCTGGAATGCACTCGTCTGGCACGTCATTGGTGGCACGCTACGCCCAGCACATCGGCTACCACATGGGGTTTGATCCCGAGAAATGGGTAAGCACCTTCTATCCCACTTACGAGGACCCGCAATTCCAGCAATGCTCGATGGAAATCCTCGATAGCATGAAGTGGAACGAAGGGCCGCCGCGCTACTTTCCGCGCGACGTGGCGCCGCCATCGGACGGCCTCATCCAGAAGATGCGCGCGATCTTGCGCAGGCGACGCGGCGAGGCGTGGGGATTCAAGGAACCGGCCAATTGCTTTACGATGGGGTTCTGGCTGCCGGAATTGCAGCGCGCCGGCTTTCGCCCCGCCGTTCTGCACGTCTTCCGCCGTCCCGAAGAGGTCATCAACTCGATGACCAGGTGGCGGCCAGAGTTGAACAGTCACGACGCCGCCACGCATGATCGGGTCGAGGCATGGTGGCGGGTCTACAACATGGCCGTGATCGACCGGTACTGGGAGCTGCGCGGAACAATCCCCTTTGCCTTCGTCGACGTGCGCGAAGTGACTGCGCTGGACGCGCGTCTGTGCGCCTGGCTGGGGCGATCCTACAGTCCGATCGCGCCGCAGATGAACAATGGACAGCTGCAAGAGGCGCCCGAAGTCGAGCTTCACCCCGAGACTGTCCTGATCTGGAACGAGTTGAGCACGCTGATGCAGGAAACCCTGATTGCTAATACCGCGTGAGGGTCAGGACGGGGCCGCGGCCGCAGCTGCCGCGTCAAGGCGCGCAGCGATTTGTTGCACATGTGTGAGGATTCGCTGGTCGCCGTTGCGTCTGGCCCGGCGCTGGATCAGTTCCACGGCGTTGCGCGCCCTGGTCTGCCGCGCGGGGTCGTCGGTCAACGTCGCCGCGGCAAGCAGAATGTTGGCGTGTTCGAACAGCACGGCATAGCGGCCCGCTTTGTTGGTGGCAGTCGTGAATCGCGCCTCAAGCAGGGTGGCGGCACGGTCGAAAGCGGCCAGCGTTTCCTCGGGCACCGGCCGGCCGGCGGCGCGCGCCTCGTCCAGCGCCGCATTTCCAAGCCGGAAGTGCAACACGGCCGACCGCCCAGGCAGGCCGTCCGCCAGCAGCCTCAGCGCGGCCTCGGCCTCGGCGCGGCCGGCTCCGGCGGGACCGGCCAGACGCAGGGCCGCTTCGGCGGCGACATACCCGTCGAGAAAGCCCGCGACGATGTCAGCCCGAACCGCCGCGGCGCTCTGCGGTGTTGGTCCCGCCTCGTCGGGCACAAGCTCGGACAACAGAAGGCGGGCGGACAGGAGGTTGTAGCGCAGCAGCGCCTGCCGATCCGCGGGCGCCTCGATCCGGGCGGCGATGCGCGCGGCCTCTTCAAGGTGGCTGATCGCGGCCCGTACCGCGTCGGCCCGCGCCTCGGGTGCAACGCCCGGCCGCCCGCCGCGCTCCAGCGCCAGTAACGCCTGGTTGTTTCTCCGTGCCACGCTGAAATCGTTGTCGGGCTCGGCGCCGGTCGAGGGCGCCGGCGCCTCGCCGCGGAGCGAGCCCAGCAAGTGGCGCGCGAAAAGCGCGTGGGACACCCCCTCGACCGAGACGCCCTGCATCTGGTCGAAAGCGTTATTCAGCCGCCGTTCGTTGAGGTGCAGGCGGCTGGCGACATCGACGCTGCTCGACAGCCGCGCGATGACGGAGGTCACGAAAACCGCCTCGAAAAGCCGTGGGTCGGTTTGCCAAAGGGCGATCGGGAGCGGCACCAGCGCAAGACCTGCCCGATAGGGCCAGTCGACCTGCGGGAGGCCAGGTATCGCGGTGATCCGCCCTGTCGCCCCGTCGCCGATGACGAAAAGGGTCGGGGTGGGAAGGCCGTGATCGCGCGCCAGGGCTTCGAGTTTCACCGACAGGTCGGGAGACGTCGGTGAGGGACCGTCGATCTCGGCCATGCCGACATCGCCCAGGCCGGTGCGGCGGCACCACGACGCGATATCGGCCTTCAGCGCCTGCGGCAGGGCCGCATCGCCGAACCAGAGAATTGCTATGAACATTGCGCGGTTGCCACTTTGTGAATCGCTCGCTCGCGCCGCTCAGCGCCAGGCCGGCCCCATGTACCATCCCACCAGCGAATAGCGGGTGCCGCGCGTGACCGGCGCGACGCCGTGCCGGATCAGGGACGGAAAGACCAGCACCGTGCCGCGCTGCTTGATCTGCTCGGACGGGATCTGTTGCGACACGTGCTCCATCGTGAAGTCGCCGCCGTCGTAGTCGTCAGGGTCGCTCAGTTGCACGACGACACTCAGCTTTCGCTGCGCCGGATATTCCGAGATCCACGCGGTATCGGAATGGGCGTGGTAATAGTCGCCCGACGCGGCCTCGGCGGCCTTGCCACGATAGATGGTGAACTGCAGCGCGTTGGTGCCGTGATAATCGTAATCGACGCCGAACCAGGTGTTGTTGGCTTCCCATACGAAATCATCGAGCACCGAGAAGAGGCCGTTGAGCCGCGCATCATGCCGGGGCAGCCACGTCACGCTGGATTGCCGGATTTCCCGCGCCACCGTTGGGGGGCGGCGCGTCTCGCCGCCAACGGTTCCGGGACTGTCGGCGCGTTCCAGGCCCATCGCGATTATCTCGTCGCAACTTTCCGGCGAGAACTTCCCGGGAAAGAAGCACCACTCTCCACGCATCAATAAATCTCCGTTGAAAACCGCTTGATCGAGGCGCACGTTCGCGCGGTTCGTGCCCAGGGCCATCGCCCCGGACACGAGCGGATTTCACCGATCAGAAGCCCCAGATCACCGCGCCAGCCCCGCCGACAGCGCCGCTGTCGGCCCCGATGGCGATGTTCAACTGCAAACGGATCGAAGACGAATCGCCCCGTTCGAAATAGTGGCTGAAGCCGAAGGCGAAGGCGGAACTGCCTTGGTAGGCGCCGGCCGCAATCCCGAACGAATTGTCGTGATTCGGGTCGCCGGTCAGAATGCCCATCGCCATACCCATCGCCGCGCTTTCGCGCTGATCGGCCCGCAACTGGGCAAATTCTGGACTGTTCACACCCGAGGGGCCAGTGGGTCCGGTTGCGCCAATGGGCCCCGCCGGTCCGGGTGTACCGGCTGCGCCGGTAGGTCCAGTGGCCCCGGTTGCGCCAGTGGGCCCGGTCGGCCCGGTCGCGCCAGTGGGTCCGGCGGGCCCGGTTGCGCCAGCAGGCCCGGTCGCCCCGGGCGTACCAGGTGCACCGGTAGGTCCGGTCGGCCCGATGGCGCCAATGGGTCCGGTCGGCCCGGGCGTACCAGGTGCGCCAGGCATACCAGGTTCACCGGGTGCCCCGGGTGTACCGGGTGCGCCGGTCGGCCCCGTCGGACCGGGTGCGCCAATGGGCCCGATCGGCCCCATCGGACCGGGTGCGCCCGTCGGGCCGGTCGGCCCAGGAAGACCTATCTCGCCTATAGGGCCTTGATTTCCGGGCGGTCCCTGCATTCCCGGCGGTCCTGGAGGTCCCGGAAGGCCGGGGCTTCCCGGAGTCCCAGGCGCGCCCGGAAAGCCAAACATTCCTGGAGGTCCGGGAGGACCGGGAGGTCCGGGGGGGCCAGGCGGGCCGCCGGGCGCGGCCTGCGCCGGCATGTTCCAGACTGGCCCCACCAGCGAAGCCGCGACTGTGGTGACACCGATGACTGGCGTCGAGGTCACGGCGCCGAAGATCGACACGACAACGCCCGACCCGACGACCTGCGCAAAGTAGGTCTGCGCACTTCTGTTCACGCTTGCCCTGGCGATGCTGTTGGGCCCGTTTTCCGCTGCGGGCAGGTGAGCGCGGTCTTCCTTGTCATTGGTCACGTCATGACCCTCCGTGTCGATCGGAATCAAAATATAATCGGGCATGGCCCAGATCTTTTGTCGAGGAAAATCTACGACAGGACAAGCCAATGCCAGTCACAGAGGTGCCGCGACAACGCAGATCCTGGTGCCCTACGGTTTTGTCGCAAGATCGGGAACGCATTGTTTGGCCGAGATCGAAAGTTTTGAAGGCAGGCCGATCCCCTCCGCCATCTTTCGCGACCGGGATAGAACTCGCTTCTGACCCGCTCGCGGTGGACGGATGGCCGGTCCACCCGGGCTCTGTCCCTCCCGGACAGCCAGCTCTGATATGTGATCGTCCGACTGGCTGGCGTCAGCTCCCCATCAGGTCCTTGATCCCGCCGATGAAAGTCACATCGTCTTTGGCCTTTCGGTCGTCGAGCAGAGTATGGGCATCCTGGCCTGCGCGGAAGCGCAGGCGGTCCTTGGGCGCGTTCACGGCCTGCCAGATGACCTCGGCGACGACCTCGGGGGCCGACGGGTTCGCGGCCAGCTTGCCGAACAACCGCCCCATGGCCGCGGCGGTCGGGGCATAGTCCGCGAGCGTTTCATCCATCGCGAAGTCGAAGGACCGGCCGCCGAAGTCTGTCTTGATCATGCCAGGCTCGACAATGCGCACCCGGATGCCGAGCGGTTCGAGTTCATAGTGCAGTGCCTCGGACAGGCCTTCGACGGCGAACTTGGTGCCGTGGTAGAGAGTCCCGAGCGGGAAGGTGATCTGCCCGCCGATGGACGAGATGTTGACGATCGTGCCAGAACGGTTCGCGCGCATGTGCGGCAAAACGGCCTTTGTTACCTCCAGAAGTCCGATCACGTTGGTGTCGAACTGCCGGCGGATTCGCTCGGTCGAGAAGGCCTCCAGCGGGCCATAGGCGCCGTAACCGGCGTTGTTGAGGAGCGCGTCGATCCGGCCGAAGCGGGTGATGCCGTCAGCCACCGCCGGGGCGATCGAGCCCGCATCTGTCACGTCGAGCCGGGTGACAAGAACGTTGTCCAGCGTGCCCAAGTCCGCGCCGGCGGAAGGGTCGCGCATGGTGGCGACGACGTTCCAGCCCTCTGACTGAAACCGCAGCGCCGTGGCCTTGCCGATGCCGGAGGAGGCGCCTGTGATCAGGATTGTCTTCATGGGTGCTTCCTCAGGCGTTCAGGTCGAGCATCTGCGCCATGCCGAAATTGGACAGGACAGTGCGGGTCACGTCATGCAGCACGCCGTTGTAACGTTCGATATGGGGGCCGACCCCGGTATGGTCGACGACCGTGCGGAAGGGCTTCTCGCCGAAGGGCAGGTCGAGCAGGGCCACCACCGCCTCGGCGATTCGTTCCGGGCGCTGGTCGGGCGTGGCCTTCAGCATCTGCGCAAGACCCGCCGCCGACATTGCTGGAACGGCGGCGAATTCGCCATATTCCGCCTCGCGCGCGGGATCGGCGGGCGCGATCATCCTGTCGAAAAAGGCGGTGGGCATTGCGCCCGGTTCGATGATGCAGGATTCGACGCCGAAACCCGACAATTCCGTCCGGTAGCATTCGACGATGGCCTCGAGCGCCCATTTTGACGCCGAGTAGGTGCCGTAGAACGGCGTGGCGATGCGGCCGATCAGGCTGGAGGTATAAAGCACCGTGCCGCGACCCTGCGCGCGCATATGCGGCAGGGCGGCGCGCATCACGCGCTGCACGCCCGTAACGTTCACGTCGAAGACGCGTCCCATGTCCTCGGGCGACATCAATTCCTGGATGCCCTGGGAGCCTACGCCTGCGTTGTTGAACACAACGTCCAGGCCGCCGAGCGTCGCGATGGCCTGCGCCACGCCCGCATCGGTGCTGGCGGTGTCCGTCACGTCCAACTCGACGATATAAGCGCCGGCGGCTTCCAGTCCGGCGACGTTGGCGGCGCTGCGCCCCGCACGACTGCGCACGCTGCCCGCGACCGCGTGACCGTGCGCCAGCAGCGCCAGCGCCGTTGGCTTGCCTAAGCCGCCCGCAATCCCCGTGATAAACACATTCGCCATGGTCGTTCTCCTCATGTTTCGGTCCGTCGACCCTAGTACGACGGGCGCGTCCATTCTTTCCCGATTGGCCGAATTTCTTGCCTGATCCTCCAGAATTGCTAAGTTCCATGCAAGAACGCGAGATCTCTGTGCTAGAGTTTGCCCAAGGAGACAGAGATGAGCCGCGGACGCCTTCTCGACCATATATCGGCGCTGCTCGACCGGGACGGGCCCGCGCAACGCGCGCTCACGCACGCCCCGAGCGGGCTGCATATCCTGCGCCATTCCGCCCCGGCCGGGCAGGACGCGACCGTCTACCGCCCGCTTCTCTGCCTGGTTCTGCAAGGTGCCAAGGAGGTCGGCACGAGCACAAGGACCCTGCGCGTGGCCGACGGACAATCGCTCGTTGTCAGCCATGCCGTGCCGGTCGTCTCGCGCATCACCGAGGCCTCGCCGGACCGTCCTTATGTCGCGCTAGTGTTCCCGATCGACCTCGACCTCCTGCGCGGGATGGCCGCTGATGTGGCGCCCGCCCGTGCCGCCGGTCAGCATGACCCCTTCTCGATCTCGCTCTGCCAGACCGACCTCGAGATGGAGGGCGCGCTGTTGCGCTATCTCGGGCACTGCGATTACGAGGAGTCGCGCCGCCTGCTGGCCCCGATCACGGCGCGCGAAATCCATGCCCGACTCCTCCTCGGCGCCCATGCCGAACCGCTGCGCAAGCTCCTTTGGCACGAGACGACAGCCAGCCGTATTTTTCAGGCCACGCGCGAGATCCAGTCGGACCTTGCCCGCCCGCTTGTGGTCGGCGCGCTGGCGGAACGTGCAGGCATGAGCAGTTCGGCCTTTTTCGAGCACTTCAAGGCTGTCACCGGCACCTCGCCGCTGCAATACCAGAAGGACTTGCGACTCCTGCGCGCCCGCGACGCATTGCGCAGTACAGACGAGAAGGTCTCTGAGGTTGCGTTCGGGGTCGGATACGAAAGCTCGGCCCAGTTCTCGCGGGAATACGCCCGCAAGTTCGGTGTGCCTCCAAGACAGGACCGGTCCGTCCACGCAGCAGAGTAACTTCTCGTCACCTTAAACCGATTTGGATGGCAGTCGCTTATTAAGAAATTGACCGGTTCAAATTTAGTTAAGCTAATAAAAGCAATGCTTTAATGGGTAGAGAAGGTTCGACGGCAGGCCCTTCTCCTCCGCCAATCATCACTATGAATACTTGATAAGCAAGGACATTCTAGGGAGTCGTTGTCTTGTCCCAGCATCGATACCAACATCCTGAAAAGGATGCCCTACATCGGCATGCCGCCGCTTGCTGCAATCCGGTTTCTGGCCGGCGGGTGTTTCGAGACAGGCGGCCCTGTCAGAGGAAAGTCTCTTGAGCCGGACAGGGCAGTCCCATAGCGTTTCCGGATGACCAAAGGCAGCCCTTTCCGGTATTTCCGGCCCAGCCCCGAGGCCATTCGCCTGGCGGTGATGATGTATGTCCGGTTCCCGTAGTCGCTGCGCAACGTGGAGGACCTTCTGCACGAGCGGGGCATCGACAATTGCCACGAGACGGCGCGGTTCGGGCGGAACAGGTTCGGCCCGCTATTCGCCGAAGAGGTCCGAAAACGTCGGGTTTCGGGGACCAGGTCGAGCCGCTGGCGCTGGCATTTGGATGAGGTCTTCGTGAAGATCAACTGCGAACGGATCTACCTATAGTGGGCCGTTGATCACGAGGAGGAGGTGCTGGAAAGCATCGTCACCAGAACGCGCGATCGCAAGGAAGCACTGAAATTCTTGAAGAAATCGATAAAGCGGCATGGTCGACCTGAGACCATCGTAACGGATCGTCTTCGGTCCTACTGGGCCGCCCTGAAGGACATGTGTCGCGGCGATGACCGCGAGATGGGCCGCTGGCTCAACAACCGTGCCGAAAATTCGCCCCCGCCGTTCCGTCGACGAGAAGGGGCGATGTTGCGGTACCGGCGCATGCGAACGTTGCGGGAGTTCGCCTCAGTTCATGCCTTGGTCCATAACCACTTTCCGACGGAGCGCCACCTCCAAGACCGCGACACCTACAGGCAGACCCGTGCCGCCGCTCTCGCAGAGTGGCGCGACCTTCTCGCTGGCTAATCGAAGGATGGAGTAGGGGGCAACGGAGACTGGTTCGCATTCATCTGACAGCACCGCTCCAACAAATCCTCGGGCACTTTGTTGCTTCAGTGTCCGGCGCTTGCCTTGACAACCTGCGGGATATCGTCGAACGAGGCGTAGCTCATGTTGTAGAGCGTCGCATAAAGGCCCTCAGCCTTGATCAATGCGTCATGATCGCCCTTTTCCATCAGCTCTCCGTTTGCCAGCACGACAATCTGGTCGGCGTCGCGGATGGTGGCAAGGCGATGGGCGATCACGATGCCGGTGCGGCCCTTGAGCAGCGTTTTCAGGGCCTTCTGGATCAGCATTTCGGTATAGCTGTCGATGCTGGCGGTCGCCTCGTCAAGCACAAGGATCTTGGCATCGGCCACCAGCGCGCGGGCAAAGCTGATCAACTGGCGCTGGCCCAGTGACAGGCTTCCACCACGCTCGCCGGTCATGGTTTCATAGCCCTGTGGAAGGGCGGCGATGAAATCATGCGCACCGACCGCCTTTGCAGCGGCGACGACATCGTCGCGGCTGGCCTCGGTCTTGTTGAACCGGATATTTTCCAGAATGGTCCCGGTGAAGAGGAAGGGTTCCTGCAGGACCATCGCGATCTGACGCCCGAGCGAGGCCTGCGTGACGTCGCGCACGTCATGGCCGCCGATCAGAACTTGCCCCTGCTGCGCATCGTAAAAGCGGTGGGCCAGCGCCATTGCACTGGATTTGCCAGACCCGGTGGGGCCGATCAGCGCGACGGTCTGGCCCGGGTTCACGCGGAAGCTCAGGTTCTTCAGGATCGGCTGCTTGGGGTCGTAGCCGAAGGTCACGTTTCTGAACTCGACCGATCCGTCCATGTCGGTGCCAAGTTCAATTGCGTCCGGCGCGTCAGTGACATCGACTGCCACGTCCAGCACCTCCGTCAGTCGCTGGCCCGAGGCCATCGCCCGCTGCATCACCGAATACTGCATGGTCAACGACCGGATCGGGTCGAAAAACCGCTGGATGTAGAACAGGAACGCCACCATCACGCCCACGTCGAGCCGCTGGCCCAGTACCATCGCACCGCCCACCACCACCAGCACCGCCATTGCGACGCCGGTCAGGCTGTCGACGACCGGAACCATGACCTGGGCATATTTCGCGGCCGTCAGGTGCGCGCGCAGGTTGGTTTGCGCCTTTTCGTCGTAAAGGGCGAAGTTGACCTGCTGACGATCCATGCTCTGGACCGCCCGCACGCCGTGAATCGCCTCGGCCAATGCGCCATTGGCGACCGAGTTGGATTCATGCGCGGCCATGAAGGCGACCCTTGCCCGTGGCAGCCAGAAGATCCGCACGATCAACAGGACAGGCAGCACGGCCAGTGTCAGCAGCCCAAGTTCGACGTTGAGCCAAAGCATCAGGAACACGATGCCGAAAAGCAGGACGATATCGCCTACCGACAGAACCGAGGTTTCCAGAAACTCTTGCATCGCGTTCACGTCGCCCTGCAGGCGCGACATCAATCGGCCAACCTCGGTCTTGTCCATGAAGGATAGCGAGACGCGCTGCAGGTGGCGGAACATCGCCGTGCGGATGTCGAACAGCACGTTCTCTGCGGTCTTGCCGACAACGGTTTCCTGCACCCAACTGGCGACGAAATTGATCGCGATGACAATTGCGAAGGCCACCATGGAAAGGTTCAGCGCGGCACGGGCCTGATCGCCCTTGCCAAGGCCGGTATCGATCGCATGCCGGATGATCAGCGGAATCGCCAGTTGGGTCGCAGTAAAGACCAGAACGGCGACGACCGAGATGATCAGTTTCAGCCGATAGGGCCTAACGAATGCCCAGATCCGGCGGACGACCTTTACGTCGAAAACCCTGCCGAACATCTCTTCGTCTATGCGGTGCGATCCGACCACTGCGCGCGGCGGGCGGCGGCCGTCCTCGCGTACATCGTTGCGCTCTGTCTCCTGTTCCCCGACCATCAGGTGCTACCCCCGCCAGCCTGGGGCCTGATCTGCAGGTCATACAGTGCGCGGTAGCGCCCATTCAGCGCCAGCAATTCGTCGTGGGTTCCCGATTCCACGATCTCGCCCTTCTCGACGAACAGGATCCGGTCGGCATGCATCAACGAGTTCAGCCTGTGGGCCACGATGATGGTCACGCGCTCGGCGGCGCCGACACGTATCTCGTCGCGGATCTGGCGCTCGGTATTGGCGTCGACGGCGGCGGTTGAATCGTCGAAGACCAGCACGGCAGGGTTCAGCATCAGCGTGCGCGCAATCGACATGCGCTGACGCTGGCCGCCCGACAGCGAGGCGCCCCGTTCGCCGACCACGGTGCGGTAACCGGCCGGCAAGCCCATGATGTAGCGGTGCATCTGCGCCGACAGGCTTGCCCGCTCGATCCGGTCCGATTTGGCCCAAGGGTCGCCATAGGCAATATTGTTCTCAAGGCTTGTCGTGAACAGGAACACGTCTTGCTGCACGACGGCAACCGACTGGCGCAACGAATGCAGCGTGACCTTGCGGATGTCCTGATCATCAATGGTGATGCGGCCGCCAGTCACGTCGTAAAAGCGGGGGATCAGGTGCGCGATGGTGGTCTTGCCACTGCCGGGCGGGCCGATCAGGCCGATGGTTTCGCCACGTCGAGCCGTGAAGCTGAGATTGCGCAGCGCCGGGCGGCGGTCGGTGCCGGGATATGAGAAATCCACGTTCTCAAACCGTAGCACACCGTCGCTGATTGCCAGATCGCGGGCGTCGGGCGCGTCCTGCACCGCCGCTTCAAGGTCGAGCAGCGCAAAGATCCGCGCGCCGCAGGTCGACGTGCGCGCGAAGGAATTGACCAGCAGGCCAAGCTGGCGCACCGGCATCTGCAGGATCGTCATGAATGTCAGGAACGAGGCGAGGGTGCCCACCGTGATCTGGCCTGCGACCACCTTTTGCCCGCCCACCCACAGCACAAGCCCCATCGCGGCAAAGAACGACAGCGTCATCGCGCTGGTATTGCGCACCCGGATGCCCACGCGGTCATGGGCCAGTTCCAGCGCGCTGGCCGAGGCGACAGCGAACTTCTGCATCTCGTGGGGCTGCGCCGCGAAGGCCCGGACCACCCGGATGCCGGCCAGGTTTTCTTCCATCACCCGGCTCAGGACCGACAGGCGCTCCTGCAGCTCCAACCAGGTGCCCCGCAGCGTCAACTGGGTGACCGAGGATCGCCAGGCCACGAAAGGCACGAAACTCAGCGCCATGAGGCCCAGAAACAGGTCTGTCGACAGCAGCATGTAGCCGCCGATCCCGATCAGGACCGACAGCAGCACGATCCGCACCAGCCCGGTGGAAAAGAACATCCGCACGCCTTCGAGGTCTAGCATGCCTAGCGTGATCAGGTCGCCCGAATGGACGCGATCGTGAAAGCCGAAGCTGAGGTTCTGGATTTTCTCGTAATAGGCCAGCCGCAGGACGTAGCCGGTGTGATGGCCAACAGCTTCGCTGAAATAGTTCTGCAAGGTGGTGAAGACCCCTCGCAGGACCGAGACCGTCAGAACGAGGAGAGCCGTCGCAAGCAGCGCGGACCGCGCGGTGGTCGCGTCGCCGCCACCCGTCACCAGAAGCTGTGTCTGGTCGATCGCCCGCCCGAGAAGCCGTGGGATCAGCAATTGCAGCGTCGCTGCGACCAGCGTGGAAATCAGCGAGATCACGACCGCCCGGCGGTATTGCAGGTTGATCTTGACGACGCGGAGGATGGTGCCCAGCCCATCGCGCCACCCGGTCATCGACGTCCGGCGCATCAGGCCTTCGATATCTGGCATGTCGGGGGAGGTGGCGGCGGTCAATTCACTGGTCCATCGAATATTCTAGCGGTTCTATCTCGGGTGTCGGGGCAGACGACGCCGCGGCACCGGATGGCCCCCGGATATCGCATTCCCCGGTCCATGCAACCGCACGCCGCATGCGCCGGCCGTACGGCAGTCCGCCGCCCCAAGACGGGCCAGTCACCACGGGCGCTGCGGAAAGGTTCGCAAAGAAACTCTTTTGAAGTTTCCCTTGGTGGCATAAACCAACAGGCGTGCGGTTTTCTTGATCATTGTTTGATAGGTTTGTTTGGAGCGCAGGACTGATGGGGCGGAAACATTGATCGACTCGACCGATGAAATTTTCAAGATCCCCAAACGGGTGACACTGACTGAAACGATTGCCGACACGGTCGCGCGCGCGATTGCGACAGGAATTCTCAAACCCGACGAGCGTGTCACCGAAGTGGCCATGGCCGAACGTATTGGCGTCAGTCGCGCGCCGATCCGCGAGGCGCTGAAGATTCTTCATGCGCAGGGCATCGTCACGGCCGATTCCGGGCGCGGCTTTCGGGTTGCGGCCTTTGACGACGCCACGATTGCCAAAGTGCTGGAGGTGCGCCTGTCGCTTGAGGCCATCTTGTTGCGCGACGCGGTGCAATACTGGCGCGAGAATGATACCGCCGCGACGGAGTTGAACGTGCCGATCGCGCGGATGCACGAGGCGGCGGTGAACGGCGACCGGGCCGCCTCGCTCGAGGCCGATCTGAGCTTTCATCAGGCGATTGCCGAGGCCGCACACAACCAGATCGTGGCGACGCTGTGGTCCGCGATCGCGCGCCATGTCATGATCATCTTCAGCATGCGCCAATATCGCGCCGATGATCTTTTCTCGGTAGTGCGCCATCACGAGATGTTCCGCGATTTCATCCGTGAACAGATCCGGCAGGAAAGCGCGCCGGAGGCGCTTCGCAAGGAACTTGAAAACCACCTGTTGCAGATTTCGCGGATGCAGCCGGGCCATGCCGCCCGCGGTCGGGAACAGACGGGATGAGGCGGCTCTAGGCGAATTCATGGTTCTTGATGCAGGCGCTGAAATGTCCCTCGCCTATCTGCTCCAGTGCCGGGACATTGCCGGCGCATTCAGGCCCCGCGACAGGGCACCGGGACCGGAAAACGCAGCCCGACGGCGGATTGATCGGGCTGGGAATGTCGCCCTGCAGCAGCACGCGCTGCCGTTTGAACGTTGGATCGGGCCGCGGCACGGCCGACATCAGGGCACGCGTGTATGGATGGCGCGGTGCGGCGTAGAGAGTGCTTGACGGCGCGATTTCCATGATCTTGCCCAGGTACATGACGATCACCCGGTTCGAGATGTGTTCCACCACGGCCAGGTCATGTGCAATGAACAGCATCGTCAGGTTGAGCCGTTGTGTCAGGTCTTCCATCAAATTGATGACCTGAGCCTGAACCGAGACGTCAAGCGCCGAGACGGGTTCGTCCGCAACGATGAATTCGGGCTCGACCGCAAGGGCCCGGGCAATCCCGATCCTTTGCCGCTGTCCGCCGGAAAACTCGTGCGGATACCTGTCGATATAGTCGCCTGACAGGCCAACCTGTTCGAGAAGGTCTACGATGCGGCCCTCGCGTTCGCCGCGCGTGCCGATGTTGTGGAGCCGAAGGGCACGGCCAATGGCCTGGCGGATGGTCTCGCGCGGGTTCAGGCTGGCGTCCGGGTCCTGAAAGACGATCTGCATCCGCTTGCGTTGAGCGCGCATCTGTTGCGGCGTCAGCGCCGCGATATCTTGCCCGTCAAACAGGATCTGGCCCGAGGTCGGTTCGGTCAGCCGCAGGATGGTGCGGCCTACCGTCGTCTTGCCAGATCCCGATTCCCCGACCAGGCCGACCACTTCGCCCCGGCCGATGTCGAACGAGATGTCGTCGATGGCCTTTACCGCGACCGCGGGCTGGCCAAACAGCCCGCCGCGGATCGGGAAATGCTTCTTGAGGTTGCTGACGCGCAGCAACGTCTCGGACGGGGCGCCTGCGCCGGGTGCATCAATTGGCATCGTCACGATAGGCTCCGTTCAATAAGGTCGGGTTCGCCGGCGCGAAAGCAGCGAACCTGGTGGTCCTCCGCGATCGGTTCGAGCCGGGGTTCACCGGCGGCGCAACTCGGCTGGGCAAAGCCGCACCGGCCCTGAAAGCGGCAGCCCTTCGGCAGCCGTGACAGCGGCGGCACGTGTCCGGGGATCGGGACAAGTCGGTCCCGCCCGGCGCCAAGGCGCGGCATCGAGCCCAGCAGCGCGGCCGTGTAGGGCATCCGGGGTGCGGCGAAGATGTCGCGCACCGGCGCCGTCTCGACGATCTGGCCGGCATACATCACGCAGACGCGGTCGGCGACCTCGGCCACCACGCCAAGGTCATGCGTAATGAAGATCATCGCCATGCCCATCCGCGCCTGAAGATCCTTCAGCAGTTCCAGGACCTGCGCCTGAATGGTGACGTCCAGCGCGGTCGTCGGCTCGTCCGCGATCAGCAGGTCGGGTTCGCAACTCAGGGCCATCGCGATCATCGCGCGCTGCCGCATCCCGCCTGACATCTGGTGCGGGAAGTTGTCGATCCGCCGCTGCGGTTCGGGGATCCCCACAAGTTCAAGCATGTCGACCGCCTTGCTCAATGCGGCCCGATAACCCAGCTTCTGGTGCAGAACGATGACTTCAGCGATCTGGTGCCCGATCGTGTAGACCGGGTTGAACGATGTCATCGGCTCCTGAAAGATCATCGACATCGCATTGCCGCGCAGACTGCGCATGGCGACATTGTTGAGGGTCGTCAGTTCGCGGCCGCGAAACTTGATGCTGCCCGAGGCAATGCGTCCGGTCTGCGGCGGCAACAACCCCATGACCGACAGGCTGGTCACCGATTTGCCGGAACCGGACTCGCCCACGATGGCCAGCGTTTCGCCGGGCGCGACGGAGAAGCTGACATCCTCGACCGCGTTGATCTCGCGCCCGTCAAAGCCCGTCTTGAAGCAGGTAGTTAAGCCGCGCACCTCCAGCAGGGCGGTGTCCTGCATGGTCGGGGCCGGCTGGCTGTCGGTGTTTGGGTCGATCATTGCATTCCTCCGTCCCGGCGCGGGCTGACTTGGCGGCCGAACCCCGGCGCGCCGGTGACGACACCATTCTCGAACACCGTGCGGCCCGCGACCAGTGTCCGCATGACCTTGCCGCGCAGCCGGCGGCCTTCGTAAAGATGGGCCACCTCGCGGGCATGGGTGTGCAAGGTTGCCGCCGAGATCAAGGTCTCTTGCGCCAAGTCGACGAATACCAGGTCAGCATCGCTGCCCGGAAGAATGGCTCCCTTGCCGGGCGCAACGCCGAAGCGGCGGGCGCCGTTGGCACAGATCAGGTCATGGGCGCGCTTGAGGTCCAGCCGCCCGGCCGCAACGGCGTCCAGCATCGCGGGCAGGATGAACTCGATCCCCGGCACACCGGGCGGCGCGGTCAGGAAATTGCCCTCTGCGGCCTGCTTTTCGGCCCGCGCGAAGGGGGCGTGGTCAGTCGTCACGAAGGTGATGATACCGTCCTCGATGGCCTGCCACAGCGCGTCCTGGTCGGACTGGCCGCGGATCGGCGGGTTGACCTTGGCGTAGATGCCCGCGCGGGCCACGTCGGCCTCGGTCGCGAAAAGGTATTGCGGGCAGGTCTCGGCGGTAAAATCCGAGGTGCCCGCGAAACCGCGCAGCACGGCCACCGTTTCGGCGCTGGTGACATGGGCGATGTGCAGCCGCGCCTGCGCGCGCATGTTCATGGCAAGCAGTTTCGCCACAGCCGCGGCCTCGCACACGGCGGGGCGGGCGGCGGTATGGGTGGCGGCGTCAGCCGGATCGAGTGCCGCTGCGCGCTCGCCGAAGAGGCCCAGCAGCGCCGCGCTCTCGGCATGCACGACAACCGGCAGGCCGGTGGGCGCCAGCAGTTCCAGCGCGCGGAACTGGTCGGCCTCGTCGGGAAAGGCCAAACCCTCAAACTCGTCCTCGCGGCCGGGCGGGGCGGGGGTGGTGAAGATCTTCCATGCCACGATGCCTTGCGCCAGCATTGCATCGCGCGACGCTTCGGTCAGATCGCCGGGGGCCGCGTAAAGGCCGAAGTTGACGACGGCGTTCTCGCTGAAATGCGCAAGGCGGCGGGCCACTTCGGCAGGGGTCGAACAGCAGGGCTTGGAGATCGGCATCTCGAAGAACGTGGTAACGCCCCCCGCCGCCGCGGCGCGGCTTTCGGACTGGACAGTGCCGCGTTCGGGGTAGGCCGGCGCGCGGACGTGAAAGTGGATGTCAACCAGTCCGGGCAGCACTGTCAGCCCGCGGGCGTCGATGCGCTGTTCCGCCCGCGGCCCCGTTCCCGGCGCGTAAAGGCCCGCGATCCGCCCGGCAGCGATCCCGATATCGAGCGGATGCAGGCCGTCCGGTGTCAGAACCGCGCCGCCCGCGACGATGATGTCGGGCCCGCTCACGCCTTCAGCCCCAACTCGTCCAGCGCCCGCGCCACCCCGTCGAGGTTGGTCAGGTGCATGGAGGCATAGTTCGGCGCCAGCACGATGCCTTGGCCGCCTGCCCGGTAGGTTGCCATGACCGAGCGATAGGCGATGTCGGGTGTGCATTTCGCCTGATCGGCCCGTACCCGTGGCGCGTCGATCCCCAGCCCCATGTAGACCTTTGCCTTGCCATGCACCCCGCGCACCGCGTCGGCGCATTGTCCGTATACGTAGGTATCGGGATCCATGCCGGCCTGGATCACCTGGTCGAGCGGCGCCTCTTTCAGCCCAAGCATGGCCTGCATCACGGCAGCTGCCGTGCCGGGGTCGAAATCGCGCAGGATGGTGCGCTGGAAGAAACCGAACTCCTTGGCCCAGATCTCGCCCGACTGGTGCTGATAGGTAATCGGCTTGACCCAGTCGGCATACATCGTCTGTTCCGCCCAAGGCCATTGCGCGCGGCGGAAGATGTTGAAATGGTTCCGGTTCCAGACGTTCAGGCCAAACGGCATGCCGGGCTTGCACCACTTGACCAGCCCGTAAAGTTCGCGGTCGAGGTCCTTGTTGCGTTCCAGCCAGAAGCGTTCCCAGACCAGCAGGGCCGGGTTGTCCATCAGCACCCGCAGGAAGGTGATGAAGGCGCCGTCGTCGAACTCCTCTCCGGCGATCGCGGCCTGCATGAATTCGTGCATCGCGATGCAGGCGCGCCGGCATGCTTCCACGTCGATGCCGCGGTCCAGCGCCTCGCGCCGGGCGGGCTCGGAAAAGTCACCGGGCGCCTGGCCCTGCATCATCTGGTCGAGAGGCGAGTTGCGCTCGTTGCACCACATGATGCCGTCGATGGCATGGTTGCGCACCTGGTCCTCGATGATCGCGTGGATCCAGTTGCGGTAATCGGGGTTCGAGGTCGAGGGTTCGTCCTTGCGCCGGCCGTAGACATCGACCTCCATCACCTGCGCCAGGCCCGGGATCTCGATGTTGTTGACCGACCCGTGACCGGCATACTTGAAGAAGGGCTCCATCAACTCGACGTAGACCTTCATGCCGCGGGCATGGGCGGCGGGCAGCACCAGGTCGAGAATGTCCTTGCCCTCCATCTCGGCATCGCGGGCGCGGAAATCCTTGATGAGGGTCTTGGTGTAGTAGCGCGGATCGGGGTTGAAATAGGCGCCGCCGCGCATCGTGAAAGGTTCCGGCACGCCGTGGTCGGGCCAGCCATCCAGCTGGTGCGAGATCGAACGGCCGGTCTTCAGCCCCAGCCACGACACCGTGCCCAGCATCAGCACGTTGACGCCCACCCGGTGCTGGAGCGTGTCCAGCACCGCGTCGACGCCTTCGTCGATGAAGCTGATCGGGCTGATCTGGATGCCGACGAACTTATCTTTGGGATCGGGGGTCATGCCGCCCTCCGGTGTGCGGCGATGAAGCCCTCGATCAGGGCCATCGCTTCGCGGATCTTCGCCAATGGTTGCAGGTAGGAGATGCGGATGTAATCGGTGCTGTCGTCGCCGAACATCGTGCCGGGAAACACCATTACGCCGGTTTCGCGCAACAGCTTCTCGCAGAACTCGGGCGCTTCCATCCCGGTCGAGGAGATGTTGGTGTAGATGTAGAAGGCTCCGCCAGGGTGGCCATAAGTCAGGCCGGCCTCGGTCAGCGCGCCCATCAGGTAGGTCCGACGCTCGGCGTATTCGGCAAACATCCGCGCCATGTCGTCCTGCGGTCCGGTCAGCGCCGCCAGCGCCGCGTATTGCGACATGGTGCAGGTGTTGATCGACAGCGTGTGGCGCGGCTCGGTCAGCTTTTCGACGAAATCCAGCGGGGCGGCCATGTATCCCACGCGCCAGCCGGTCATCGCGTAGGTCTTGGAAAACCCGTTCAGCGTGATCGTGCGCGCCTTCATGCCGGGCAGCGAGGCGAGCGACAGGTGCTCGTTGCCCGGATAGATCAGCTTGGCATAGATCTCGTCCGCGATCAGCAAGATGTCGTGCTTCTCGGCCAGTGCCGCGATCTGGCGAATGACGTCGGGCGGCGTCACCGCGCCGGTGGGATTGTTCGGCGAAACCATCACGAACAGCCGCGTGCGGGGCGTGATCCGCTTTTCTATCTCGGCTGGATCGAGGGCGAAGTCGTTGCTTTCATGGGTTGGCACCGGGATCGGCGTGCCGCCGCACAGGTGGACGGCGGTATCGTAGGTCGTGAAGCGGGGCGAGGTGATCAGCACCTCGTCGCCGGGCGAGACCAGGCCCAGCATGCACAGCATGATGCTTTCCTGCACCCCGGCTGTCACGATGATCTCGTCGGCGCTGTAGTCGAGGTTGTAGTCCGCGCGCAGGTTGGCCGCGATCGCCTCGCGCAGCGCGGGCAGGCCGGTGGGGCCGGTATAATGGTGCTGGTTGGCATCCAGCGCAGCCTTGGCCGCCGCCACGATATGCGCGGGCGTGTGGAAATCGGGGTCGCCACGGCCCATCGCGATGACGTTGGACATGCCCGCCGCGATGTTCAGCATCCGGGTTCGGAACGAGCCGTCCTCTTCGACGATCCGGGGCGCCAGCCGGTCAAGCAGTTTCGAAGTGTCGGCCATCAGTGCATCCTCCGCCCGTCGATGAATGTCATCTGCACGCGCTTGAGCGCGTTCAGGTCGCTATCGGGTTTGCCGTCGACCACGATCAGGTCGGCGCATTTGCCCGCTTCCAGCGTGCCGATCCTGTCATCGAGCTTGCTGAGCTTCGCCGCGCGCGAGGTGATCGAGCGCAGCGCGTCAAGGTTGTCGCGGCAGACGCCGACCTCGACCATGAAGCCCAGTTCCGGTGCGATGCTGTCATGTTCCACCGCCGGGCTGCCGGCATCGGTGCCAAATACGATCGGCACGCCGGCCCTGGCCGCGCGGACCAGCCCGTCGAACCGCTTCTTGTCGGCCACGGCGTGCTGGCGTTCGATGATCTTCCATTCGGGGATGCCGAAGGCGCGCCCGATCTCCGGGTCGGCCTGCAGGACAAGTGCCGAGAAGGTCGTCACGATCGGCAGCTTGCGGTCGAGCAGAATCTGGATCGTCTCGTCGGTCATCGATCCGCCATGCTCGATGCAATCCACGCCGAACTCAGCCACCCGCCGGATGCAGGCGTCATAGGTCGCGTGGGCGGTGATCGGCAGGCGGTTGCGGTGGGATTCGTCGATCACCGCCTCCAGTTCGGCATCGGTGAATTCCAGCGTGTCGTGACAGGCCATGATCTTGATGAGGTCGGCCCCGCCGCGCACCTGCTCGCGCACCGCGCGGCGCATCTCGTCAGCGCCGGTCGCCTCGCGGCAGACCCAGTAGGTATGGCCGCCCGTCTGGATGATGCCGGCGCCCGAGACCAGCACGCGCGGGCCGGGGAAGATACCCTGTTCGACGGCCTGCTTGGTGAAGAGATTGAGGTCGTGAAAGCCCAGGTCGCGCACCAGCGTCACGCCAGCGCGGAGGCATTTCAGCATGTTGCCCGCGGCCTTGAAAACCGAGATCGGGCGCGGATCGTCCATCGACTGGCGCGACAATTCGTGGATGCCGTCCCAGTTCAGGTGCGCGTGGCTGTTGATCAGGCCAGGCAGCAGGGTCTTGCCACCGGTATCCACCACCTCGACGCCCGCGGGCAGGGCGGCCGGCCGCGGGCCGGCTGCCGCGATCTTTCCGTCCTTGATGTGAACCCAGCCATCCTCGATCACGGTGTTGTCGACGCAGGGGATCACCCGGCCCAGGAACACCCGTTCGGGCGCGGGCTCATTGAACATCTTCTTGATGATCTTGTCGTATTTCCAGGCTGCTGGTTCGGGCATCTGTCTCTCTCTCGGTCGGGGCTTGGGGTCACAACGCGATGACGCGCGCGTCGATGGGGGTGTCGGCCTGGAAGCGCGAGGGGATTTCCACGCCGGTTTCGGTCACGATCATGGTGTTGATCGTGCGGTATCCGTCGATGCCCGGACGATAGACCCCGGGTTCGTTGGAAAAGACCATGCCCGCGGCGATGCGGGTCTTGTCGCCGGGGGCCAGCCAGGGGGCCTCGTGCCCGTCCAGCCCCATGCCGTGGCCGATGCGGTGGCGGATCGCATCGGCAAGGCCCGCACCGCGCAGCACGTCCTGCGCGGCCACGTTGACTAGGTCGCAGCGCGCCGAGGGGACGATGGCCGCAACGGCGGCCGCGTCGCAGTCCTGCATGGCCTGCATGATCCGGCGCTGTTCGCCATTCATCTGCCCGATCACGAAGGTCGCGCCGCTTTCCGCGTGATAGCCGCCGAGGCTGGCGCCGATCCCCGCGATGAGCGTCTCGCCCGGGCGCGGCTGCCGTTCGATCACCGCGCCATGGGGCAGGGCGGCGCGGGGGCCCGAGTGGACCGTCGCCGTGATGCCCATGGGCGTTCCGGCAAAGGTCGCGCGATGGCGCGTCATCAGGGCGCCTCGGGCAAAGGCCATCGCGTCGTTTAGCAGGTCCGTCTCGGTGCCGCCCTGGGCGATGATATCGCCCGCCGCCGCCGACAGGCGCGTCAGGAAAAGATCGGCAAAGCCCGCGGCCGCCCGTGTCAGCGTAATTTCCTCGGGCGTCTTGATGTAGCGTTGTTCCATCGCGTAATCGCGCAGGTCCAGCCGCCGGACGCGGTCGCGCACGGCGGGCAGCATCAATGCGTCGAGTTGGTCGAGAGACAGCGATTTGGGTCCGATCTCGTCGAGCATCCACAATAGAGGGGGCACCTCGCCGGGAAACTCGGTGTAATGACGCACGGCGAGAGTGGTGGCCCCTTCGGCGTTTTCGCGCTCCAGCTCCGGGATGAAGAGGATCGGGTCGCCCTCGACCGGGATCCAGAGGCCGACAGGGCGTTCGTTGGCCGAGTAGAAGAACCCCGAGACATAGGCCGCGTTCGAGGGCCGCAAGAACAGGTGGCCGTCCAGTCCGTTGTCGCTGGCGGTTTGGCGCAGACGGTCGCGCATCGCCGCGTGAAAGGTGGCCGACAGCGGGTGCAGATCGGAGACGTCGTTCACAGCACGCCCCCTTCGTAGGGGCCCAGCACGTCAAGGCGGTTCGGCAGGCCCAGTTCGCGGCCCAGTTCGATCAGGTCAGCCAGCACGACATTGTCGATCGGCACGCCGTTTTCGGACTTGCGTGCGACCCGGCGCGCCTCTTGCTCGCCGGGGATCAGGATCTCGTCGAAGCCGGGGCGCAGGGCGCGGCTCTTGGTCATTTGCGCGAAGTCGCCCATCCGCCGCTCGAATTCACCCGGTTCCATGAACCACGCGATGTCGATGGCCGTGAAGCTGTGCGAGACGTCGAGCTTCTTGGGGTCGGCATAAGGCGTCAGGCCGTAGCCGCCGCCCGACAGAACGCCCGTCAGCACGTCCGTCATGAAGGCCAGGCCATAGCCCTTGTGCCCGCCGATCCCCAGGAGCGCCCCCTTCAGCGCGGCGCCCGGGTCGTCGGTTTCCAGCCCTTCGGGGGTCAGCGCCCAGTCGAGGGGCATCTTCTTTCCCTCGCGCAGATACCAGTTCATCATGCCCTTGCCGGCGGTGGTGATGGCGATGTCGAGCACGGCGGGAAAGCCCATGTCGGTCGGCGCGGCGATGCTCCACGGATTGGTACCCACCGCCCCCTCGCGCCCGCCCCACGGCGCCATTTCGGGGCCTGCATTGGTATAGGCGATGCCGATGCAGCCATGATCGAGCGCCTGGCAGGCATGGACGGCACTCGACCCGTAATGGGTGGAGTTGCGCACGATGACGGTCCCGATGCCGCCCTCCTTGGCCTTCTTGATCGCCAGCCGCATCGCCTTTGCGGCAGCAACCGTGCCAATGCCGTTATGGGCGTCCACCAGCGCCAGTGCCGGGCCTTCCTTGACGACGGACCAGCCGGCGCGCGGATTGACCTCGCCGCTGCCGATGCGTTGCTGGTAGCGGCGCAGGCGCATCACGCCTTGGCCCTGGCCGGGGTGAAACCGCAGCTCGGAAAAGACCAGGGCGTCGGCGAAGATGCCCGCATCCTCGGCGGTCAGGCCAAGCGCCTGAAATCCGGCGGCCACGAAACTGCGCAGGCTGCTGCGCTCGACATTGGTCATAGGGATGGGAGCAGTCATCAGGCGTTCAATTCCAGCAAGGTGGCAATGTTGGTTCCCGGAGCGTCGAACGCTCCCAGTTGGCCCGCGGGCGCGGTCATGATGATCGTCATGCCGGGCCCGTAACCGGCGCGGGGGCCATCTGTCTGTCCGACGATGCCGATCGACATCGCGCCGCGCAGGTAGCCGTGGTTGTAGCGGCTGTCGGTGTCGGCAATCGCCACGAGGTCGCCCAGCCGCAGGCCATCGAGCCCCAGCTGCGCCAGCGCCTTGCGGTCGGTCGACTGCATGTGCAGCGATCCGCCCTCCGACGTCAGGCCCGCGCCGGCGCCCACCAGGTGCGGCGGCACCGTCGCGCAGACACCCATCTGCAGCACGCCCCCTTCGACCCGCTTCGGCAGCAGGTCGAACAGCGCGGGCGAGAGCGACTTGAGGCGGATGTCCGGAAACTCGGGCAGGGCAAGGCCCACGCCTTCGCACCGCACGACAATCGTGTCGCCCACGGCGATCTGCGCCCGCGTGGCCGCATCGAAATGGATGATGACCTGGTCAGAGAAGCGGCCCGACTTGCCGGTCACGATGCCCTTGGCACCCTTTGCCGCGCCGCTTGCCACCATCGCGGCGTTGCCCACGCAGGCGAAGATGTTCAGGCCGCGGTTCTTGTTGGGGTCGGCATGCGCGATGCTGACGGAGGGGTGGATGCAGTCGCCCGCCCAGCCAAAGGCGCTGTCACCCACCGAGACGTTGTAGACGATCCCGCCGAAGGTCGGCCAAAGGAACGGCGTGCCATCGGCCGCCAGGCGGTAGGGTTCGGCCGGCAGGCCGGAAAACGAGGGGTTGGCTACCTGCCCGGTCGAGGAGACGGCGACGACGTCGGCGACGTTGGTTTTCACGCTCATGGATCAGTCTCCCAGTTGCAGCGCGGTGGCGATGTTGGCGGCAGGATCGACGCTGAAGTCGATGCTGCCGTCGCGCGCGGTCATCAGTGTCAGGATGCCGGGGCCGTGGCCGGTCATGATGCTGTCGCCGTGGATGCACAGCGCGATCGACACCGCGCCCTCACGATAGGACCGGCCGAAATGATGATCGGCGTGGCGAATCGCGATCAGGTCGCCCAGGCGCATCTTGTCGATGCCCAGTTCCGCCATCAGCGCCCGGTCGCCCGACATCAGGTCCTGATCGACGTATTCCGAGTTCAGTTCCGCGCCCGACCCCATGATGCGGATCGGCAGTTCCATCGCCACCGGGACATGCAGGCGGTTGCCCGACAGGGTGACGCCCATGGCGTTGAACAGGCGCGGGCTGAGCTTCTTCAGTTCCACTTCGGGGAAGTCCGGCAGGCCGAGGCCGCGGCCTCGGGTGATGATCTGAACCCGGTCGCCGGGCACCATCACCTCCTGCGCGGCGGCATCGAACTGCACCAGGATGCGGGCATGTTCCCCGATCACCACGCCGCGCGCGCCGGCCGCCATGCCGGAGGTGACCATCGCCTCGTTGCCGATGCAGGTCAGGTAGTGCAGCGCGTGGTGGCGGCCGCTGTCCTTTTCGTCGTCGATGGATACGCCGGGTTCGACATGGTCGCCCGCCCAGCCGAAGGCACGATTGCCGCAGCGCACGTTGTAGGTGATTCCATACATGCCGGGCAGGACGGCCGCGCGTCCGTCGGGGTGCGGAATGTATTGTCCGGGCCTGACCGCCGGTTCGCTGACGCTTCCTGCAACAGCCATTTCCACAAGGCTGGCTTCATTTGTCCGTGGCTGTGGCATCGCTCCGCTTTCCGTTCCGGGGCCCCGGAAAAGGGCCCGATCTTTCGCTTGACAAGCTGTCGGCGTTTTCCTCATTGTCAGACTGTCGACAGTCGGCATTCAGATTGAGCACACAACAGTTTCCCTTAGTCAAGCTCTCTCGCGCAGCCGTCACAGCCACGACCGGACCGGGACGACGATGCGTTCCGAGACCGCAGAAAAGATGAAGGAAGGTTACGAACAGATGGGCTACTCCGCGCTGCTTGAGATCATGGGCCGGGTCAACGACCTGCTGAATGCCGGATCGGTCCTGTCATGGGACTCGCGCACCATGATGCCGCGCGGCGGGGCCGAGACGCGCGGCAAGCAGGTGGCCACGCTGGCCGTCGCGGCGCGAGACCTGATGTGCTCGGACGAGACGCTGCGCCACCTCGACAGTGCCGAGGCCGAGGTTGCCGGCAAGCCGGCCGACAGCGTCGAGGCCACGATCGTCAGGCAGGTCCGCGAGGCGATCAGCTATCACCAGCGCATCCCGGCCGACCTGTTGCGCCGCAAGGAGGAACTGGCCGGAACGGCGCATGACCTCTGGGCCGATGCCCGCGCCGCCAGCGATTTCGCGCTGTTTGCACCGGCACTGGAAAGGATGGTCGAGATCAACCGCGAGATTGCCGCGGCCATCGGGATCGGCAGCCACCCTTACGAATCGCTGTTGCACAAGCTGGAACCGGGCACGACGATTGCCGATCTCGACGTGATGTTCGCCCGCCTGCGCGAGGGCATGTTGCCGCTGGTCCGCGCCATTGCCGAGCAGGAACAGCCGCGCGCGGACTTCCTTTACCGCGATTATCCGGCCGCCGATCAGCTGGCCTTTGCCCTGAAGATGGCCAAGCGAATCGGGTTCGACACGAACCGGGGCCGCTTCGACACCACGGTGCATCCCTTCGAGGTGTCCTTCACCCGCAACGACGTGCGGATCACCACCCGCGTCAGCCCGAACTACATGCCGATGTGCCTGTTCGGCGCCCTGCACGAGACTGGCCACGCAATGTACGAACAGGGGGTCGACCCGGCCTTTACCCGCACCCCGCTGGCGACCGACATGATCGGCCTCTACGCCGTCGGCGGCGTCAGCTTCGGCGCGCACGAATCGCAGTCGCGGCTGTGGGAGAACCAGGTCGGCCGCAGCCGTGCCTTCTGGGCCAACCATTTCGGCGACGCGCGCGATGCCTTCCCCGATCAGCTGGCCGATGTCACCGAAGAGGAGTTCTACCGCGCCATCAACCGCTCGATGCCCAGCCTGATCCGGGTCGAGGCGGATGAGCTGACCTACGATTTCCACGTCATGGTGCGCACCGACATCGAGCGCCAGATGATCGAAGGCTCGCTGGCCGTGAAGGACCTGCCGGAGGCGTGGAACGCCGCGATCAAGGACTATTTGGGCGTCGACGTGCCCGACGACGCGCATGGCGTGTTGCAGGACGTGCACTGGTCGGGCGGACAGGTCGGCTTTTGCAACTACACCATCGGCAACATCATGGCCGCGCAGCTGTTCGAAACCGCGACGGCCGAGGATCCGGGTATCCAGCAGGGGCTGGAGCGTGCCGATTACGCGCCGCTGCGGAGCTGGCTGACCGACCGGATTTGCCAGCACGGGCGACGCTACAGCCGTGACGAGTTGCTGGTGCGGGCGACGGGCCGTGCGCTCGATCCCGATCCCTACATTCGCCACCTGACCGCGAAGTTCACTGAAGTTTACGACCTGCCTCGCGCCGCCTGAAGGAGTTGAACATCATGACCGGCCCATCCTCGCGTCTGGCCAAACGGGTCAAGCTTTCGGACGCGCACCTGATCACCCGGATGCTGGAAATCGCCGACGGGCTGGATGATGTCATCAAGCTCGGCCGGGGCGACCCGGACCTCGACACGCCCGCGCATATCGTCAGGGCCGGGCAGGACGCCCTGGCGCAGGGCGCCACCCATTACACCCACCCGCAGGGAATCGCGCCGCTGCGCGAAGCGATCGCCGCCAATATCTTGGCCTTCGGCGGGGCCACTTACGCGCCGGACGAGATCATCGTCACGCCGGGAGGTCAGCAGGCGATGTTCATCATCGCGCTGACGCTGCTCAACCCCGGCGACGAGATGATCGTGCCGTGCCCGGGCTACAACCCTTACGGCCAAGCGGCCGAACTGTCAGATGCGGTGGTCGTGAAGATCCCGATGGGGATGGAGACGAATTTCACCCTGACCGCCGCGATGATCGAGCCGCACATCACCCCGCGCTCGAAGATCCTGGTGCTGATCAACCCCAACAATCCCACCGGTTCCGTCACGCCGCCTGACGAGGTGCGCAAGATCGCCGAACTGGCAGCCAAGCACGACCTGATCGTGATTTCCGACGAGATCTACGCGAGGCTGGTATTCGGCAACCATCGGGTTCAACCGGTCGCCGCCCTGCCGGGAATGCGCGAGCGGACGATCACCCTGTCGGGGTTTTCCAAGGCCTACGCGATGACCGGCTGGCGCGTCGGATACATTGCCGGGCCGCGCGAGCTGATCGTCCCGATGTCCGAGATCAACCATGCCTTCGCCATCTCCACGGCGGCGGTCAGCCAGCACGCGGCCCTGGCCGCGCTGACCGGGCCGCAGGACTGCGTCGAGCAGATGCGCCAGACCTATGACGCGCGTCGCCGCGCAATCTGCGCGGGGCTGGACGCGATGGGCATGAGCTATGCCGACCCGCAGGGCGCCTTCTACGTCTATGCCAATGTCGCCAGCTTGAACCTTGGCATGGGCGCGGGCGCCTTCTGCGAACGGCTTTTAGCGACGGGCCGGGTGATGATGTACCCCGGCACGATCTACGGCGACCACACCGACGATTTCGTGCGGATGTCGATGACCCAGCCCGTGGATCGCATTCAGACCGCAATGCAACGCATGGCTCAAGTGGTGGCCGATATTCGCGCCGAACGGCTTCAGACCGCCGGCTGATCAGGAGAACGAGAATGGTGAAATCAGACAATCCAAATGTTAAGGGAATCAAGCACATGGCATTCGCCGTGCGGGATGCGCAAGTGGCGCTAGAAGCCTATGCGCGCTACCTGCATGTGCCCGCCGAGACCGAGATCGTGCATTTCCCGAAGTCGGGCAACAAGGTCGCGCTCTTCAACCTGGGCGGCATCGAGTACCAGCTGTGCCAGTCGACCGATCCCAACGGGCGCTTCGCGTCGTGGATCGCCGAACGTGGCGCCGAGGGGTTGCACCACATCTGCTACGAGGTCGACGATATCGACGCCGCCCTTGAACACGCCAAGAGCGAGGGCGCGGAACTGCGCCTGTGCAAGGCCTGCAACGTCAAGGGCAGCCACGCGCACCCGGAGGGGTTCGTCGCGTTTCTCGACAACGATGCCGGCGGCATCGAGATCGAATTCATGCAGGTCTACACCCCCGAACAACTCGACGCCTGGAACAAGGGCGGGGCGGCGGCGGTATGAGCACCCTGGCCAACCAAAGCCTGACGGTCGGCACGGCGACCGCAGAACCCGGCACGATGGTGCGCGGCGTGATCCCGGCGGGCGAGCTTGCCGGCGGGGTCAAGGTTGAAATCCCGGTCATCGTCATCAACGGCGAAAAACCGGGCAAGGTATTCTGGGTCAATGGCGCGATCCACGGCGACGAGCCTGAAGGCCCGATTGCCTGTCACATGGCGATGGAACGGATCGACCCGGCGAAACTTGAAGGTGCGGTGGTGCTTGTGCCGGTGATGAACCCGCTGGCCTTCTCCGCGGCCGAGCGGGGCAACCCCCTCGATACCTTCACCTACGACATGAACCGGATCTACCCCGGCAAGGCGGGCGGCTATTTCTCGGACCGGGTGGCGCATGCCCACTGGCAGGCGATGAAGGATGTGGCCGACATCGAGATCTCGATCCATTCGGGCGGTGCGCATTCGTTCCTCGACAAGGCGATCTTCGTCGACGAGACGCCCGCATCGGTGGAACTGGCCAAGGCGATGGGGCGCGGCTGGGGCTGCATCATGTCCAACTTCAACCCGTCGGGCAGCCCGATGGCGGCGATGAAGGCGATCGGCAAGACCGGCATCACGGTCGAGCTGGGCGGACGATCGGCGACCTCGCCCGAGAAGTTCCGCGAGATCGGCAGGGAACTGGCCGATTCCATCCTCAACATCTGCTATCACTACAAGATGCTGGACGGGCAGGCGGTGTATCCTTCGCCTGCCTACAAGGGCCAGCAGGAGGCGCTTCTGGCGCCGGCCTCGGGCATCTTCCTGCCCGAACCGGGCGTGAAGTTTCTCACGATGATGGCCACGGGCGATCCGATCGCGCGGATCGTCAACGTCTACGGCGACACCGTGGGCGAGTTGAAGGCGCCTGCGCCGGGCATGTTCTTTGGCCTGCGCGCGCTGCCCAATGTCAACATGGGCGACTGGTGCTGCTTCTACTGCAAGGTGGAGGGAACGCGTGACTGATCACGCCCCTCCCTCGGGCGCTGCCCCGTCAAGGCCACGCGACCTGGCCGGATACGGTGCGGCGCCGCCGCAGGTCCGCTGGCCGAACGGCGCGGGCCTTGCGCTGAACCTCGTTCTCAATGTCGAGGAAGGGTCTGAATACAGCCTGGAACTGGGGGACGGGCGCAGCGAAACGGCCCTGAGCGAGGTTCGCGCCTCGCGCGTGCCGCAGGGGCAGCGCGACCTGGCCGTCGAAAGCATGTACGAATATGGCAGCCGCGTCGGCTTCTGGCGGCTGCATGACCTCTTCACCTCGCGAGGGCTGCCCGTGACGGTGTTCGCCAGCGCGATGGCGCTGGAGCGAACCCCGGCCATTGCCCGGGCGATCGCGGAGGCTTCATGGGATCTGTGTGCGCATGGCTGGCGCTGGGTCGAGCATTACCGCCTCGATCCGGCGACCGAGGCCCAGCACATCGCGATGGCCCATGACAGCATCCTGCGCAGCGTGGGCAGGGCACCGGCGGGCTGGTATTGCCGCTATGCCCCAAGCGAGGCGACACGGGGGCTGGTCGCCGAACATGGCGGCTTTCTCTACGACAGCGATGCCTACAACGATGATCTGCCCTACTGGACCACGGCGGCGGGGCGCGATCACCTGGTCATCCCCTACACGATGACGACGAACGACGCGAAGTTTCTCAGCGGCGACGTGTTTTGCGGCGCCCAGTTCGCGGATTACCTGATCGACACCTTCGACGTGCTGCTGGCCGAAAGTGCCGAGGTGCCGCGGATGATGTCGGTCGGCCTGCATGCCCGCGTGATCGGCCATCCCGGCCGCATCGCCGGCCTGACGCGGTTTCTTGATCACGTGGCCGGCAAGACGGGCGTGTGGCTTTGCGGGCGCGAGGACATCGCGCGGCATTGGCGCGCGGTTGTGCCGCCGGGGACGGGAGGGGCCGGATGATGCCGCTTCGCGTTCCGCTTCGCCCGGTCGATCCGGCGGCCTTTGCGCCCTTCGGCGCGATCGTGCAGCCCCCCGCGGCCCTGGGCCAGCGCGCCTTTTTCAGCGACCACCTGCACCAGCGGGCCGAGGGCAGTGCGCCCGTCCTGCATGTCAACCATGTGGCACCCTCGGTGCTGCCGCTGGAAATCAAGCGGCTGGAGCGGCACCCGGTTGCCGCGCAGGTGTTCATCCCGCTGGACGTCTCGCGCTACGTCGCGCTGGTGATGCCGTCCGATCCCAGCGGCGCACCGGACCCGACACGGGCCCTGGCGATGCTGATGCCGGGCACGCTTGGCATCATCTACAGCCCCGGCGTCTGGCACCTCGGGGCGACCGTGCTCGACAAGGTGGGCAGTTTCGCCGTGCTGATGTGGCGGGGCGGACGTGAACCGGATGACGAGTTCAGGACCATCGCGAGTTGCCAGGTCGTGGCGCCCGCGCCAGGCCACGTGCGGGAACATGCCTCAACCTCTGGAGGGGCCGAAGCATGACCCGCCGTCCCGAAGTCTTTGTTCCGGCCATCACGCCCTTCGCGCAGGACGGATCGGTCGATCACGCGCGGTTCATTGCCCATGCCAAGGGCCTGCTGACGGCGGGCGCGCATGGCATGGCCCCCTTCGGAACCACCAGCGAGGCGAACTCGCTGTCGGTCGCGGAACGGATGGCGGCGCTGGAGGCGCTGGTTGAAGGAGGCATCGACCCGGCTGTCCTCATTCCCGGCACCGGTTGTTGTGCCGCCGCCGACACGGTCGCCCTGACCGCCCATGCCCGTGGCCTTGGCTGCCGGGGCGTGCTGGTGCTGCCGCCGTTCTACTACAAGGGCGTGCCCGAGGACGGCGTTTTCGCGGCCTATGCCGAGGTGATCGAGGCGGTGGCGGACGCGGGGCTGCGTCTTTACCTCTACCACATCCCGCAAATGTCGGGCGTGCCGATCACCCTTAGCCTGATCGAACGTCTGCTGAAGGCATATCCGGGCACCATCGCCGGTCTCAAGGACAGCTCCGGCAGCTGGGACAACACCCGCGCCGTCATCGAAGCCTTTCCCCAGATCGACACCTACTCGGCCTCGGAATCGCTGATCCCCAAGAACGTTGCTGCCGGCGGCGCCGGTTGCATCAGCGCCAGCGCCAACGTCAATCCGGCGGGCATCCGGCGGCTGATCGACGGGCTGGGGATAGAGGGGGAGGGTGCCCTGCTGGAGCAGGTGTCGGCCGTGCGCCGGATCTTCGAGGGGCTCCCGCTGATCCCGGCGATCAAGGCCGCCGTCGCGCGGCAGCGCGGCGACATGGCCTTTGCTCGCGTAAGGCCGCCATTCGTCGAAACCGGCGCCGCGCACGAGGCTGCTATTGCCGAGGCCGTGCGGCTTGCCGGCCCGCAGGTCGCGCCATGACCGCGCGGCTGGTCGTGGTCACCGGCGCGGGCGGTTTCGTCTGTTCGCAGATCTCGGTGGAGCTGGCCGCGGCCGGGTTCGACGTGATCGCGGTGGACCGCACCTTCGACGATGACGCGGCGAGCCGCCTGGGCGCGATCCGCCGCGTCACCGGCACCTTGCCCGAGGCGCTGGAAACCCTGAACGCGGCGCGGCCCTTCGCCGTCATCCACGGCGCGGCCATCACGGCCGGGCCGGCCACACTGGGCATCAGTGCGGCGGCGCATGTGCGCACCAACATGGATCTGCTCACGGGGTGTCTGGCCTGGGCGCGCCATGCCGGCGCGGCGCGGTTTGTCTTTCTCAGTTCAACCGGCGTGTTCTGCGCCGATGACGGTGCTGGCACGTTGACCGAGTTTTCGCCGGCGACGGCGCGCGGCCCCTATTCCGCGGCAAAAAAGGCCGGCGAGATCGTGACCCAAGGGGCCGCAGATGCCTCCTTTGCCACGCTCAGCCTGCGACTGGGCAACATGTTCGGCCCGCGCGAGGCGCCGCGCCCGTCGCGTCCCGGCCTTGGGCTGGTGGCGCGGATGATCGCCGCGGCGAAGGCAGAGGGCCTCATCCGGGTCGAGACCCCGCAGGCAAGGCGCGACTGGACATGGTTGCCCGATATCGGCCGTGCCTTGGCCGGCCTGCTGATCACCTTTCCCGGGGACCTGGTCGACGTGCTGCATTGCGGCAGCACCGAGGTTCTCAGTGACCTCGACCTGGCGCAGGCCATCGCGGCGGTGGTGCCGGGAACGCGGGTAGAGGTCGCGCCGGGGCCCTGGCCTGCTGCCAAGGGGCCGATGGGATCTGCCATCACGTCTGCGCTGAACGGTTTCCACTGGACGCCGGTGCGCGCGGCCCTGGCGGGCCTTTTGCAGCGCGAGGGCGTGGCATGACCCCGATGCGCCTCATCGTCGTCGGACTGGGCGCGCGGGCGCGCACTTGGCTTGCGGTCATTTCCGACAATCCCGACGTCGACATCGTCGGGCTGTGCGACCCCGACCCGGCCGCGCGGGACCGCCTGGCGGGGCAGTATCCCAAGGCGGTGATGGGGGCCGGCCTGGTCGATATGATCGGCGTGGCGGCCGATGCGGTGCTGTTGTGCACGCCGCCCGAGGGGCGCGCGGCGCTGGTCGAGACGTGCTGCCGGCACGGCCTTGCGATCCTTGCCGAAAAGCCGCTGGCCGATGATATGGCCACCGCCGAGACGTGCGTCGAGATGGCCGAGTCGGCCGGTGTTCCGCTGATCGTCGGGCTCAACTTCCGCTTCCTGCCCGTGACGCAGGCAATGATCCGGCTGTTTGCCGAAGGCACCGTCGGCCGGCCCGCCTTCGCGCGCTTCACTTATGAACGCTGGCGCGACGGCACCTTGCCGCACCTCAACAAGTATCCGCTGACGATGGACCAGCCGATGCTGTGGGAACAGTCGGTGCATCACTTCGACCTGATGCGTTTCGTCTACGGGGCCGAACCCGTGCGCGTCTATGCCCGCACCTTCAACCCGCCCTGGTCGATGTATCGCGGGGACGCGAACGTCTCGGCGATCCTGGATTTCGATGGCGGGCTTTGCGTGAACTACCAGGGCACCTGGCAGGGCAACTGGGACAATCTCGGCTTCGAATGGAGGACCGACTGCACCGAAGGGGTGGTCGTCCAGCAGGAGATGTTCGGCGCGTTGCGCTATGCGCGCAGGGACGACAGGCATCTGCGCGATGTGCCGCTGGAGGCACATGTGCAGTGGATCACGGATGCGGCCGCACTGCTCGCATCCTTCGTGACAACATGGCGGGGATCAACCCCGCCGCAGTGCACAGGCCGTGACCATCTTCGGTCGCTGCAGATGCTCGAAGCCTGCATTCTTTCATCAGGCAGAGGCGAAGCGGTCGAACTGGCCGAACTACCACAACTTGCGACAAGAGCGGAATTTCCGCTGCAACAGAGGAGTTAGACATGCGACAATTCAAATATGCGCTGGTGTTCGCCGGGGCGGTCATGGGGGTTCCGCATGCGGTCCTCGCGACGCCCGCGGCCGATACCATCGTCGTCGGGCTGAGCGCAGACATCGACACGCTCGATCCCGCCGAGATCAGCTCGCGCGATGCGTCCAACATCGCCGAGCACATCTTCACCACGCTTTCGTCGATCTCGGTCGACGGCAAGGTCACGCCGCGGCTGTCCGACAGCTATACCGTCAGCGATGACGGCAAGTCGTACACCTATCACATTCCCCCGGGCCATACCTGCTCGGACGGCGAGGCCCTGACGGCCGAGGACGTGGCCTATTCGTTCAACCGCGCCGCCGACCCGGCCAACAACTTCACCGGCAACACGCCGGGGTTCATCTTCACCTCGATCGACTTCAAGGGCGCCACCGCGCCCGATCCCGAACACGTCGTCATCAACGTGGGCATCAAGAGCTCGATGACGCCGGGCTTCCTGACCGAGGTGTTCATCCACTGCAAGGACAGCTACGAGAAGATGAGCCTCGAGGACGCCTCGACCAAGCCCGTCGCGTCCGGCCCCTACAAGCTGGTCAGCTGGACCCCGGGTTCGGAAATCGTTCTGCAGAAATGGCAGGATCCCGGTAACTTCAAGACCATCGACTACCGGATCATTCCTGAAGCCTCGACCCGCACGGCGGAACTGCTGACCGGCAACGTCGACATCATCACCAACGTCTCGCCGGACCAGCTTGACGCCATCGACAACAGCGGTGTCGCCAGGGTCGAGAAGGTGCAGGGCACACGGCGGATGTATGTCGGTTTCAACCAGAGCACCTCGTTCACCGGAAAAGGGGCCGAGGCGATCCGGAAGGCCGATGTCCGTCGCGCGCTGCAATACGCGGTGGACGTGCCGACGATCTGCAAGCAGTTGCTGAACTTCGACTGCGAACGCGCGACCAGCCTGGTCAACCCGCCGCAGGGCAACCCCGACCTCAAGCCGTATCCCTACGATCCGGAAATGGCGGGCAAGCTGCTTGATGCGGCCGGCTATCCCAAGGATGCCAACGGCGTGCGCTTCGAGATCACGCTGCAGGCAGGCCGCGGGCGTTACCTCAACGATGCCAACGTCGTTCTGGCGGTCGGCCAGTACCTGACCGACATCGGGGTCAAGACCAATGTCGAGCTGATGGACTGGGCGTCGGTCTACGTGCCGCTGATCCGCAAGCACGAGGCGGGACCGATGTTCTTCCTCGGCTCGGGCGGCGGGTTGTGGAGCGCGCTCTACGACATGTCCGACCTTGCCACGGTTGACTCGGGTCCGAACTACACCAACTGGGACGATCCGCGCTGGTTCGACGGCTGGAAGCAGATCGAGGCCGCCAAGACGCCTGAAGAGGAACGCGCGGTCATCAACGAGATGCTGAAGGTGTTCCACGACGACGGCCCGTGGCTGCTGATGTACTTCCAGCCGGACTTCTACGGCGTCAGCAACCGGATCGACTGGCAAGCGCGCCGCGACGAGGTCGTCGAGCTTTTCGACGCCAAGCTCGCCTCCAAGTAAGACGACACGAGATGCGGCCGGACCACCGGCCGCATCTCACCCACCCCCCCGGGCCTGGCGCGCGAAAGTGCCGGGCATGTTGCATCGAAGGAACCTGCCGCGTGTGGACCTACATCGCCCGACGTCTGAGCCAGACCGTGATCGTCATCCTGGGCGTGACGCTGATCAGCTTCACCGCGCTGCACATCGGCGGCGATCCTACCTTTCTTTACGTGTCTGACCGGGCGACGAACGAGGAGATTGCCCAGACCCGCGTCAGGCTCGGCTTCGACAAGCCGCTATATGTCCAATACCTCACCTTCATCGGGAAGGCCGCCCAGGGCGACCTGGGCAAGTCCCTGAAATTTCACCGGCCCGCGATCGACGTCGTGGCCGATGCCCTGCCGGCCACGATCGAGCTGACGCTGTTCTCGATGCTGATCGCCATCGTGGTGGCAATACCGCTGGGCGTGCTCGCGGCCCTTCGACGAGGCTCGGCAACAGACGGCTCGATCATGATCCTTGGCATGCTGGGCCAGTCCATACCCAGTTTCTGGCTTGGGATCATGATGATCATGACGTTCGGCGTTCAGTTGCGGTGGCTGCCGATCTCGGGCCACGTGCCGCTGCTGGAACCGATGTTCCAGGGCGATTTCCACACTGCTTTCGCCAACCTTCCCTCGGCGATCTACTACCTGATCATGCCCAGCCTTGCGGTGGGGGTCTATTCGCTTTCGCGCAATGCCCGGCTGGTCCGCTCGTCCATGCTGGAAACGCTGTCGCTCGACTTCGTGCGCACGGCACGCGCCAAGGGCCTGAGCGAGTATGCGGTGGTCATCAACCACGCCCTTCGAAACGCCTGGCTGCCTGTCGTGACGATGATCGGGCTGGAGTTCGGTTTCCTGCTGGGCGGAGTCGTGGTGGTCGAGATCGTGTTCTCCTGGCCGGGCATCGGCCGGCTTCTGTTCAACGCGATCAACCAGCGCGACATCCCGCTGGTGCAGGCCTGCGTAATCGTGCTGGCCGGAATATTCGTGGCGATCAACCTGATCGTCGACCTTGTCTATGCGCGGCTTGATCCGCGCGTGCGTTTGTGAGGCAGCAGGCAATGACGCAATCCCACCCTGACGGCCCGTTCATCGATCCCGCGGCGGCAGGTCTTGCCGATACCATGGTCGCCCTGCCGCCCCAGCGGCGTGGCGATGGCTGGCGCCGCGCCTGGCGCAGCATGGTACGTGGCCGCTGGCCATTGCTGGCCCTTTTCATCCTCGCGCTGTTGATACTGGCCGCCATCCTCGGCCCGACGATCTCGCCGCTCGATCCCAACCGCCAGAACATCATGACCCGGCTCGAAGCGCCGATGGTCGCCGACAGGGCCGGCCATGTGAAGTTCTTCCTCGGCTCGGACGGCCTGGGCCGCGACGTGCTGTCGCGGCTTCTTTACGGCGCGCGAGTTTCGTTGCTGGTCGGTGTCACCGCGATCGTCATCGGCGGATCGCTGGGCGTCGCGCTGGGGCTGATCTCGGGCTATTTCGGCGGCTGGACGGATGATGTCATCATGCGCATCGGGGACATCCAGCTGGCCTTTCCTTTCGTCCTGATGGCCATCATGTTCCTTGTCGTGCTGGGGCCGGGGGTCTTCAACCTGATACTTGTCCTAGGCATCGGGCAGTGGATTACCTATGCCCGGATCGTGCGCGCGCAGACACTGTCATTGCGCGAGAAGGAATTCGTCGAGGCCGCGCGCGCACTGGGCGCAAGCCATGCGTCGATCATGTTCGTCACGATCCTGCCCAACGTGATTGCGCCGCTGACGGTCATCGCGTCCTTCAACATCGCCTCGGTCATCCTTGCCGAGGCGGCCCTGTCCTTCCTCGGCCTGGGCGTGCCGCCGTCGGTGCCGACCTGGGGATCGATGCTGGCGGAAAGCCGCGACCAGCTGATCGCCAACAAGTGGTGGTTGGCGGTCTTTCCCGGCATGGCGATCGTGCTGACCGTGCTTGCCTTCAACATCATCGGCGACTGGCTGCGCGATTTCCTCGACCCGCGGCTGAAGTCCAACGGCTAAGCCCGCTTTCCCACTGAAAAGGAGACGACATGATCACGGTCGGCATTATTGGGGCGAGCTTCGCGCGTGACGCCTATCTGCCCGCATTCCGGCACATCGACGGGGCAAAGGTCGTGGCGCTGGCCTCGGGCCGGCTTGCCAGTGCGCAGGCCGCCGCCGCGCCCCACGGCATCACGGCGGTTTATGACGACTGGCAACGGATGCTGGACGAACACGCGCCTGACCTGGTCTGCATCGCCACGCCCACCAACCTTCACAAGCCCATGACTTTGGCCGCGGTCGCGGCCGGGGCGCATGTGTTGTGTGAAAAGCCGACCGCGATGAATGCCACCGAGGCCCGCGCGATGCTGGAGGCGGCCGAGGCCGCGGGGCGCGTCCACATGATCGACCACGAATTGCGTTTCAACCCGAACCGCGCCCGTATCGCGGCGATGATCGCCGACGGTGCGCTGGGCGAGATCCGGCACGTCAACATCGCCAATATCGGCGCCTCATGGAACGATCCGGCCTCGCGCCCGATGGGCGACTGGTGGTCGGATGCCGCGCAGGGCGGCGGCCGGCTGGGCGCCAACGGCTCGCACCAGGTGGACATGCTGCGCTGGTGGCTGGGTGAACCCACCGCCGTGGTGGGGCAGGCGCTTACGCGCGTGCCCGACAGGGTCGATCCCAAGACCGGGCAGGCATGGACCGCGACGGCCGACGACCTGTCCTACTTCACCCTCGAAATGGCGTCGGGCGCGCTGGCGCGGGTGTTCATGAGCGGCGTCGCCGCGACCAACATGGGCAACGAGACGCAGGTTTTCGGCTCGAAAGGCACGCTGACGCTGTCGAACGGCGACGAACGGCTGTGGTTTGCCAAGGCGGGTGAAAAGGGGTTCACCGAGATCACCGAAACCGATCCGAACGCATCGCTGGCCGGCCTGAACAAGGGCATCTGGAACGTCTCGGTGCTGTCGGCGCTGCGCGAACTGGTTGGTGCCATCACCGAGGGCCGGCCGCTGCGACAGGGGGCGACGTTCTTGGACGGCCTGCGCAATCAGCAGGTTCTGGATGCGGTCCTTGCCTCGACACGTAGCCGCCGGTGGGAGACTTTGCCCGCGGGAGACGCAGCATGACGCCCCCGGTCGAACGTCAGCGCGTCGTCGTCACCGGGGCCGCGCAGGGGCTGGGCGCTGCCATCGCGCGCGCCTTTGCCGGCCGGGGGGCGGAGGTTATCCTGATCGACCGGGCGGCAGACCCGCTGCAGGCGGTCGCGCGCCAGTGCGGGCCGCGCGCGCATGCGGTCGTGGCCGACCTGTCGGACGCGCAGCAAACGCGCGAGGCGATTGCGAAGATCCAGGCGGCAGGTCCGGTCGATACCCTGATCCACAACGCCGCCATCCTGCGTCCCGCCCCGCTTGAGTCGACCGATTTCGTCACGTTCCGCGCGACGCTCGATGTCGGGTTGCAGGCCGCGTTTCTGCTTTCCCAGGCCGTGTGGGCCGAGATGAAGGCCCGCGGCGGAACGCTGATCTTCGTGTCCTCGCAATCGGGCATCAAGGGATTTGCCGACGAAACCGCCTATTGCATGGCAAAGCATGGGCTGGAGGGGTTCTCGAAGTGCCTCGCGATGGAGGCGGGCGATGCCGATGTCGTGTCCTGCACGATCACCCCTGGTCACCTGATGCACACCCCGATGTCCGAGGCGAACTACACCCCCGAGAACAAGCGGCAGTGGATTTCCCCCGACCGCCTTGCCCCGGCCTTCGTCCATATCGCCGAAACGCGCGCGGCGGACTTCAACGGGCAACGCCTGAATGCCTGGCAGATCGCGCAGGACTTGGAGACGTCCCAATGAAAGACATTTACGCCTATATCGACGCCCATGCCGACGAGTTCATCGCCGATCTTCAGACCTTCGTGCAGCAGCCTTCGGTTTCGGCCCAGGACATCGGCCTGCGGGACTGTGCCGCCCTTGTGCGCCAGATGATGCACGATGACGGGCTGCCGGCCGAGTTTCACGAACTGGCGGAAGGCCCCCCCGTCATTTTCGGCGAACTGCGCTCGCCCTCGTCGAAAAAGACGCTGCTTTGCTATTCGCATTACGACGTCCAGCCGCCCGAGCCCGTCGAGGCGTGGACCCACGGCGGCCCCTGGTCGGGGGCGATCGTGGACGGGGTGCTTTACGGGCGTGGCGCGACCGACAACAAGAGCGGCGTTCTGGCCTTCAACAAGGCCGCCAAGGCGTTTCTGGCCGTGCGTGGCGAAGTGCCGGTGAACCTCAAGCTGTTCATCGAGGGCGAGGAAGAGATCGGCAGCCCGCACCTTGCCGACTGGGCGGCGCAGAACAAGGAATTGCTGGCGGCCGATGGCATGCATTGCCTCGACGGCTCGCTGGAAATCGGGGCCGAGGTACCTGATGTCTCGCTCGGGTTGAAATCGGTCCTCTTTGCCGAGCTGATCGCGCATGGTCCGCGCGAGGATGTCCATTCGCTCAACTTCCCACTCGTGCCCAACCCGGTCTGGGACCTCGTTCATGCCCTGGCCACGATCATGGACCGCGATCGCAACATCCTGATCGAGGATTGGGCCGAGGGGATCTATGTCCCCGATGCCGAGGACGAGGGCTATCTTGCCGACAAGGCGCGGCGCATCGACTTCGACCTGCTGCGCGAGGAGATGGGCGTCAGTCAGTTCGTCCTGGGCCGCGACGGTGTCGATGCTCTGCGGGCGCGCACCTACGAGCCGACCGCGAACATCCAGGGGATCGTCGCGGGCTATACCGGGCCGGGCACCAAGACGATTGTGCCGAAAGAGGCGCGGGTGAGGATGGACTTCCGCCTGATCCCCAACATTCAGCCCGAGGCCGCCGCGGCGAAGCTCAGGGCGCACCTGAAGGCCAAAGGGTTCGACATGATCGAGGTGCGGACGTTCGAGCATGCCGAACCGCCATACAAGATCTCGGCGCGCGAGGACATTTCGAAATCCATCATCGCCGCCGCACACGAGGTGTACGGCGAACCGCCCATCGTCAACGGGGTGTCCGCCGAGGGTGCAATCCTCAAGCACGTGTGGATTCCCTGCGTCCTCACAGGCTTTGCCAACCCCGGCTGCAACCTGCACGCGCCCGACGAGAACATCCACATCGACAAGTATATCAAGGGTATCAAGTACGCTGCTGCGATCATGGAGCATTTCGGCAAGAGCTGAGCGAGAGGACGCAAGGGCCCGATAGAAGGCCAGTGGTTCGATACGGGTAGACTGGTCGAACGGATGAGAGTCAACTTGCCGCAGGTGATGCCCGGCGTGGGCTCTGTCAGGGCAACCAGGCTTGAGGCTACGCAGTCGGCCGGGTAGCCTTTGGTCATGACCCAACTCAACCCCTTCCGCTAATTTAGAACCTCGCCCGAGATCATCCGCCTGGCGGTCATGTTGTACATCCGGTTCCCGCTGTCGCTTCGGAACGTAGAGGATCTGCCGCACGAACGTGGACATCGACATCAGCCACAAGACGGTGCGGTCTTGGTGGAACAGGTTCGGCCCGCTATTCGCCGCAGAAATCCGCAAACGACGGGTTTGTAGTATGCGGTCGAGCCGCTGGCGCTGGCACCCGCGCCGCCGTTCTTGCTGAGTGGTGCGGCCTTCTTACGGCCTAACAGATTTCCCGTTCTGCAAGACTGAAACGCGTTCGCATGCGTCCGACACCACCCAGCACATGCAGGCGAGGCAATTGTCATGATAAAGCAGTAGCCGAAAACTTCTTCCTACTGCTGAAACGGGAGCGGGTCAGACGCCGCACCTATCCAACGCGAGAAGCCGCACGGGGGGACGTGTTCGAATACAACGAACTCTTCGACAACCCGAAGCGCAAGCACACGGACAATGGCAGCCTGTCGCCGGTAGACTTCGAAGTCAGATAGCAGAAACTGAACCACGCAGGTGTCTAAGAAACTTGGGGCAACGCAGTTCGTCGATCCAAATCACCGACCGGTTGATGTCGAAACTTGCGACATTGGGCGCTTGCTGCTAATCTCGAATCATCTCTGGCACAGTCGAAGGGCCGCTCGATATCGAGGCGAGGAGCGGCGCCCTATGTGCAGACATACCCAACCTATAGTTTCCGATGTCGCCGTCAGGCTCGTGCATCCCTTTGGCGCGATGGCTTGAAGCATGGGTATTGTGATGCATTGGGCCGAGATGTCGGCGCCGGCGTTTCGATCGTTGCCGCAAGACACAGTGGCGATCCTACCGCTTGGCGCGGTCGAACAGCATGGGCCGCATCTGCCGCTGAGTGTGGACTACTGCATTGTCGAGGCCGTCCTTGATCGCGCTCTTAGGCATGTGGCAGAGCCGGTCAGTGCCCTGATCCTCCCGACACTCCGCGTGACCAAGAGCGACGAACACGCCCGCTATCCTGGCACGCTGAGCCTTTCGGCAGAGACCCTGCTGGCCGTCTTGCGCGATATCGGAGCGTCGGTGGCACGTGCTGGAGTGGCGCGACTTGTCCTTTTCAACGGTCATGGCGGGAATACAGCACTGCTACAGGTCGCGTCGCGTGAGTTGCGCATTGCCCATGACATGATCGTTGTGACGTGCAGTTGGTCGGCTTTTGCCGACACCAAGGGACTGTTCGATCCCGAAACCTACGCGCTCGATATGCATGCCGGCGAAAGCGAGACCGCTGCAATGCTCGCGGCCCGGCCCGACCTGGTGGACATGGCTGCAGCGCCGGCGGCTGACAGCGTGCTGCCGGCGTGGCGGTCAGGCCTCGAGTTTATCGGCGTACATGGCGCCGCAGGAATGCCGAGTTGGCTCATTGACGATCTGTCTGCCAGCGGTGTCGTGGGTGACGCCCGCGCGGCAGATGCCGAGCGGGGCGCCCAGTTGCTTGACAGCGCTGCCGCGAATTTTGCGCGCTTCCTTGCCGAGTTCTCGGTGTTCGATCACCGGAGGAAAAGCTGATGGATGCCGCGACCGATCTCCGGCTCGTGGGCGGCGTTGGGGTGCCGGAGGCCTTGTTGTCCGATCCCGAGAGGTTTGGCGGTGTCCGGCAGGGTGATCTGCGCTGCGGTACATTGATCTTGCGCGGCGGGCGGGTCGAGGGCCTCACGCTGGAAACTGGCAATAGTCGCCCCGAGTGCATCGTGCTGTCCCGCCTTGCTGAGGCACATGTGCATCTCGACAAATGCCACAGCATCGAGCGCTGCAATGATGTGGGTGGCAACCTGCAAACAGCCATTGCGGCTCAGATGCGTGACAAGGTGCTGTGCACAGCCGAAGACCTTGAACGTCGGGCGCGCCGCGGATTGTCCGAACTGGTCGCGGCAGGCTGTAGTGCCGTGCGTACCCATGTCGATTGGTCGGCATCCGCGGATGCCCCTTTGGTGCCACTGGCCTGGGAGGTATTTGGCGCGCTGAACGACGAGGCCGTGAAAGACGGGGTCACCTTGCAGCGCGCGGCGCTGACGGACATCGACGAGATGTCCGACCCCGCGCGCGCTGATGCGGTGGCACGCAGGGTTGCGCGCGACGGTGGCGTGCTGGGCAGTCTCGTGCTGCACCACATCAAACGCCGGGAGGGGTTGGAGGTTTTGTTCGCTTGCGCTGAGCACTATGGCCTGTCTCTCGATTTCCATGTGGACGAAGGGCTTGACCCCGATCTTAATGGTCTGGAACTGATCGCGGACGTTGCCGGCGCGATGCGGTTTTCGGGGCCGGTTCTGTGCGGCCATGCCTGCAGCCTCGCCTCAAGGTCCGACGATGACGTTGCGAGAATCGCGGACAAGCTGGCGCGTGCGGGGGTCGCGGTCGCCGCGCTACCGTCGACCAATCTCTATTTGCAAGGGCGCCGTGACGGCACACCCGATCGGCGCGGGATCACGCGGCTGCGCGAGTTGGCACGGCGTGGGGTCGACATCATCGTCGGTACCGACAACGTGCGTGATGCCTTCTGTCCCATCGGCCGTCACGACCCGATACATTCACTTGGCCTTGCGGTCCTCGCCGGGCATCTCGACCCGCCATTCGGCCGCCATCTGCACACCATCACCAGCACCGCGCGGCGCGCTATGGGGCTTGAGCCGCTTAATATCGAGGGCGCAGCGGTTGCAGACCTGTTGGTCTGCCCTGTGCCGAGCCTGTCGGACCTGATCTCCGGCAACAGCCCGGTCCTGCCATTGACCGAACATCTTGGAGTTACCAATGCCCCATGACGCAACGCCGGAGGCACGTGACTGGAGCCGCGTCGCCGAAGCCCTGAACCCCGTCGGTGTCAGCGATGATCCGGTGACCGTGAAAAAGCGAAGTCGCGATTTCTTCTGGTATTCGCCAATCTTGAACGCTGAATTGCGCCGCTCCTTCGGCGATCTGGTAGCGCACCCCAAGACACGGGAAGAATTGGCACACTGCCTAGCCGTGGCCCATGCCTACGACATCCCCGTCACCTTGCGCGGCGGCGGGACCGGCAATTACGGGCAGGCAGTCCCGCTGCACGGAGGCCTGATCGTCGAAACGACGGCGATGAACCACATCCTTGAGATCGGCGAGGGGTTTGTACGGGTCGAGGCGGGCGCGCTGATGGCCGACATCAACGCGGCTCTGCATCCCGAGGGCTGGGAAATGACGATGTTTCCTTCGACGCAGGATATCGCGACCGTCGGCGGCTTTGTTGCGGGCGGCTCGGCGGGGATCGGATCGGTTGCAAACGGCCCGCTGCGAGAACCGGGAAACATTCTGCAAATCAAGGCCCTGTCGGTCGAGGCGACACCGGTCGAGCATGTGTTCGACGCCGAGAATGCGCTACAGATTCACCACGCCTGGGGCCTGAACGGTGCAATTACCGAGGTTACGTTGCGCACTGTTCCAACCCGCGACTGGGTGGGCTGCATGGTCGGGTTCGACGACTACGCCGACTGCTACGCGGCGGGTTATGCGTTGGCCTCCGCCAGCCCAGAGCAGATCGCACGCAAGCTGTGCTCGACGGTGGACGCTCGGATCTGCGATTATTTCCCTCGGCTTGATGCGCATGTACCCAAAGGCCGGCACCTTCTGGTTTCGCTGGTGCCGCGCGAGCACCTCGACGCGTTCGAGACGCTCATGGTGCGTTACGGCGGTACGATGCACCTCGCCATGGACGAGGCAGAGCGGCAGGCGCTGAAACTGCCCCATGTCTTCGAATTCGCGTATAATCACACCACGCTGCAAGTCCTGAAATCGGATCGCTCCGCCACCTACCAGCAGGTCGGCGTCCCCGACCCATCCGATGCCGCCCGCGTGGAGGCGATGCGCATCAGACAGGGCGAGGATGTCTGGCCGCACCATGAATTCACCCGCGCCGGCGATGTGATCTACGCCGCCGATCTGCCGATCGTCTGGTTCACGAGCCCCGAGCGCCTGGCCGAGATCAACGCCACCTACGAGGCGGACGGCTTCACCGTCTACGACGCCCACGTGCATGTCATCGAGGGCAACCACATGCAGCCCGATTACCGACACCTCGCGTGGAAAAAACGGATGGATCCCAAGGGCCTTCTGAACCCCGGCAAGTCACGGGTCTGGGAGAGGGTGCGCCATCTATCGGCCGACGAGATCGAAGCCCTCGGCACCCAAAGTGACACCAAAGGAGACAGCAATGACACGATTTGACCTGACCCCGCTCAACCCGAATTTCGGGGTCGAGGTGAGGGGCCTCAACCTGATGGACGTCAGCGCAGACACGCTGTTCCCCGAAATCCGCGCCCTGTTCGAGGAGCATTCCGCGCTGCTGTTCCGCGGCCAGGACCTGACGCCTGAAAAGCACCTGGAGCTTGCAGGCCTGTTTGGCCCGGTGGAAGACCGCGAGGCGGACGAGCGCAAACCCGGTGAGGCCTTCAAGATCCCCGAGGTCTCGAATGTGCTCGACGATGGCACCACCAGCGGAGAGATGGACCTCAAGACGCTGAACCTGAAATCGAACTTTCTGTGGCATTCCGACAGTACGTTCCTGCCGGTGCCGTCGCTGATCAATATTCTGGTCGGGCGGATCGTGACCACCGAAGGGGGCGCGACAGAGCTAGCTTCGACCCGAGCCGCGTGGGCGGAGATGCCTGCCGACCTCAAGGCGCGGATCGAGGGACGCGGTATCTGGCACCGCTACAGCCATTCGCGCAAAAAGATCTCCGAGGAGCTGGCGAAGCTACCGCTCTATACCAAGTGGCCCGACCAGCACTGGAAGGCGGTCTGGCCGAATCCGGTGAACGGGCGCGCGGCGCTCTACATCGCAAGCCACGCCTTTGCCGTCGACGGCTATGAAGAGGCCGAGGGCGAAGCACTGCTGGAGGAATTGACGGCGTTCTGCACGCAACCGCGCTTCGTCTATTCGCATACGTGGGCCGTGGGCGACGTGCTGCTGTGGGATCAGCGCGCCGTTCTGCACCGGGGCACGCCGTGGCCCTACGAGCAGCCTCGCAAATTGTCGAGCATATGTTCCAGCGTGAGGGAAAGCGACGGGATCGCGGCGATCCGGATCGAACCTGAACTGGTCTGAGGCTGCGGCATGGAGACACTTCGATTCCTGGTGGAAGCCGCTTTGGTCAGCGGCCCTGCCGTATGGATGACGGTTGCCGTCGCCGACAACTGGCGTCATCCGAAATTGAATGAAGACGCGGTGGCGGTGGTCGTGCGGTTTGATTTGATGCAGGAGCAGTATCCGGACGAATTCCGGATGGTTTCCCATCGCCAGATCACTTCGCCTGCCCGCATACGACTCTTGTTCCGGGCGATGCGCCTTGCCGAGACCCTTTCGGCCCTGGGGCTGATGATCTCTGCGGTGTTGCTGGTTCTGGCGGCGGCCGGTGTCGTTTCAGGCAACGTGGCGACCGGCACCGCGGTGCTGAATGCGACGTTCTTCAGCATGATCTGGGCCGGTTTCGTGATCGGTGGCAACTATTTCGCCTATTGGTATTGTCACCAATGGGCGCAGTCGAACCACTTCATGCTGATGTATTGGGGGTTTTTCGTGCTGATCACTCTACTGGTTTAACCCGACGCACGATGTTCCGATGATGAGGGCCGCTCTTTCGCGGCCCCCGTCTCTGCTTCGGGGATTCTCAGGCTTCCCAGTAAAGCGCGCGCGGATCGACAACCTGGCTGACATGGATCTCGCCACCGTGTAGGCCCTTTTTTTGCGAGTTGTAGAGCAGCCGCCAGTAGGGTTGGATGATGACCCCTTCGTCGCGCATGATATGTTCCGCGCGCGCCATGAGCTTGCGGCGCGCGTCAATGTCGGGCGTGGTCAGAGCCTCGGCCACGATTGTGTCCAACTCTGGGTTGGCGATACCCGTCTCGTTCCAGACACCGTCCGAAACATAGGCCACAGCATAGGTCTGCACCGCGAGTGGGCGGTGGTTCCAGATTGTCGTCGAGAAACCATAGACGTTCCAATCGTTCCAGAAGCTCGACGAAGGAATGATCGTTCGCCGCACCGGGATACCGGCATCGCGCAACTGCGCGGCACACGCATCGGCACTGTCGCGCATGAAGCCTGAATCGAGCGAAATCAGTTCATGCTCGTATTGAGCCATCCCGGCCTCTGCCATCAGCGCCTGGGCACCTTTGGGATCGTGGACCAGCGGTGGCATGGGCGTGTATTCTGGATGAACAGGTGCCACGTGATGGTTCTCGGCCACAACACCTTGTCCCGAGGCGCCAAGCTCCAAGATCACCTTGTTGTCGACGGCGAGGGCCAGCGCGCGGCGGACACGGGCATCTGCATAGGGCTGGATATCGCCATCCTTTGCCAGCTGGTTCGGCCTGATCACGATCGTGCCCGCGGTCGGCACCTGCTCGTTGCGCCAGTCGTCATACTTGCTGAAAACATCGACATAGTCGCCTTCAAGGGCGTAGACATGGTCGATCTCATTGGCCTCGGCGGCGGCCACCCAGCTGACTGGGTCCTCGCCGTAGTCGATATAGACGAGCCGATCGAGCCATGCCCCGTTGCCTTCGTTCCACCATGAATGCGCGGTGTTGCGCTCCAGCACAGCCCTAACGCCGACCTCGTATTCGGTCGGCAGGTAGGGGCCGGTCCCGATTGGGTTGTCGAGCATAGTGGCCGCGTCAAAGCTCTGGTGCACGATCGCCGCCTGATAGTCCGACAGGTTTGCGATCACAGCGATGTCGGGTTCGGACAGCGACAGTACCACCGTCAGGTCGTCGATGACCTTGATTGCATCGGGGCGCGCCTGACCATCCGCCATCAGCGATCCGAACCGGGGCGCCAGCGCGTTGCCCTCTATCAAAGTGTTGCACATGCGCCGGATGTTGAAAGCCACGTCCTCGGCGGTGAATGCATCGCCATTGTTCCACGTCACGCCTGGTCTGACCTTCAGCGTATAACGCGTGGCGTCGTCCGACACTTCCCATCCTTCTAGCAGGACCGGCGTGAACGTGCCGTCGTTGTGATAGGCCACAAGATATTCCAGCCACCCGCGCGCGAAATTCGCCAACATATTGAAATCGAACGTAACCGGGTCTTTCATCGGACGCAGCACACCTTGCATGCGGGCCGTACCACCCATCTTCGGCGCGGGTTGGGCCTGTGCGGGCGCGGCCATGCCCAACATCCCGTAGGCGGTGACGGCGCTGGCACCGTAGGTGCTGGCCGTGGCAAGAAATTCGCGCCTTGTTATCGCGCAGCCTGATGCCTTGGCGGCCTCGGCAGAGGCGCGCAGGTGACCAGGAAGCTTACTCGAAGATACGTATTTCATGGGCATAAACGCCCTCCTCGGCAGGGGGCGCCTTGCACAGGCGCCGTGTGAGAGAAGCACGGACACGACGCATCTAGACGATGGCGGATCCGCACGGCCCTTTGCACTGTGCCAGAGTGGTTGAAGGCTAACGCAGACGCGGCGCTTCTGACAACAGCCCTGCGCGGGCAACGTCGATCTCTTGTCAAATAAGGCCGGTGTCAGCACCGCATGGCTATTTTGCGGGCATGCATGGTGGCATCGTGATCCTTTCGACAAAACGATTGACAATGTTGACGATTAACGACGGCACGGCGCCTTCAAGATCGTGGCCCATGCCATGGATCTCGACCATCTCTGCGCCCGGAATGCGTGCAGCGATATCTCGGCCATGCGCAGGTGGTAACAGGCGATCCTGCGTGCCATGAACCACGAGAGTCGGAGTGTCGATCGCCTCGATCCCGGCAAGGTCCGATGCTGCTGCCATCATCGCCTCGTATTGGCGTGAAGCGCCATCCGGGCTGTAGCATCGGTCGTAGGCTCGTCCGATCAACGTCGCACGCCTGGCGGAGTCAAACGGCCATCGCGGACTCTGGAAGGCCCGGGCTGCCTCAAGTTCGTGAGCGATCACGTCGTCCCGTTGCCTGCTTGGAGGAACGGAGCGCAGCAACTCCTGCACTTCCGGCTCTGCCTGCGGCAGGCCGTCTGCGCGACTTGAGGACATGACGATTGTCGCACTCAACAAGCGCGCGGGATGGTGAAGCGCGATCAGTTGCAAAATCATGCCCCCCATTGACATGCCCAGCACGTGGGCCCTGTCGATCGCCAGCGCATCCATCAGCCCGACGGTATCTTCGGCCATGTCGCGCAGGCTATAGGGCGCGCGATCAGCGCAGTTTTGCGACAGGCCGGCGTCGCGATTGTCAAAGGCAACAACATGGAATCCGGCCGCCACGAAGCCGTCGATCATAGCATCAGGCCACTGGATTAATTGCGAGCCAAGTCCCCGGATCAGCACAAGGGGACGGGCGGACGGTGGGCCGTGCCGCTCGACCTCAAGCCTGATCCCGTTTGCCACTATCGCTGCCATGCGATCGTACCCCGAGCGTGGGTAACGCGAGGACCGTCAGGTCTTATAGCCCGGCGTCTCCGCGTCCAGTCGTCGCCGTATGGCATGCCACTCCAATTCCCCTTCATAGCCATACCAGTCGCTTTCAGACATGTCGTTGAGGTGGCGCGCCTGCTCGGCCGGCGGAATCGTGCGGATCGTGGCACCCCCGGCGGCCGATTTCTGAACCTCAAGCTGCACCGCGCAAGCCTGATCAAGGTAGAAGCTGCGGAAGAATGCCTCTCCTGCGTTCGTGCCGAACACGAAGGCCCCGTGCCATGCCTCAACGATCATCTTCTTGCCGATCCCCGCCTTGAGCAGCCCGGAAAGGAAATCGTCGGTGCATTCGAATTCGTAATCCGTATAGCCGATGACATCGCCGCCGCCGATCATCAGGTAGGCTTGGCTGTAGGGTCCAACGCCCTCGGCCTGGGCGCTGACGCCCATGATCGCCTTGGTATGGATGTGCATGATGCAGTTGATCTCTGGATTGGCCTCGAAGAACAGCTTCCCGATCTCGGTGGCTGACGGGTTCGGGGCTCCGTTTTCAGGGGTGTGGTTGGTGCGGTCGAAGCCGACCTTTATGAGGTTCGAAGCTGTCACTTCCTCGTGCATCCAGCCGTAGTGATGGGTCAGAAGCGCGTCCTCGCCCGGCACCCGCAGCGCGTGCCATTGGTTGGTCAGATCGGTCAGCCGATACTTCACTAGCGCGTTATATATCGCGGCCAATTCCTGCCGGGCGGCCCATTCGGCGTCACTGCAGTTGGCCGGGCGTCCGGTCATCGGGGTTGGTGTCATAACGGTCATGTCTGCAGCTCCTCGCGGCTCGAATGCCGACGATGGTGTTCCTGGCGAAGACGAAATACTATCCACCAATTGCCCATTTCTGTTCACAAACGCCCATGCCCCACGTCTGCTTCATCCTGCACCCACAGTTTCAGATGCTGGCCTATGTACTGGCGAGTGAAACCTTGCGGATCGCCAACCGGCGGGCCGGGCACCCCGTTTTCACCTGGGAAACCCGCACAGCGACCTCGGCTCCGACTCTCGCGTCCAACGGGCGAAGTGTCGTGCCGGACGTGACCGGATGGGGCGACACGATGTCGCCGGACCTCGTGCTGGTTATAGCAGGCTATGACCCACTTGCCCTGCGTCCGCCGGGGCTTGCCGCCTTCCTGCGCCGGGCGGAGCGGTCCGGCGCGGTGCTGGGGGGCGTAGATACTGGCGTATGGATCCTCGCGGCATTTGGCCTGTTGCGAACGGGCCAGCGTGTCGTGCTGCATCGGGAGGCCGAGGCCGGGTTTCGGGAAGTCTGGCCCGAGGTCGAACTAAGCGACGGGATTTACGTGCTCGAAGACAAGCGTTTGTCTGCGGCGGGCGGTACTGCGACAGGCGACGTGATCCTCGCATGGATTGCAGACTGCATGTCGCAGTCCTTTGCCGAAGAGGTTGCCGAAGACATGGCGCACGGCACGATGCGTCCCTCCGAACACCGCCAACGATTCCGAGAACCCACGGATACAACCCTCGATGCGATGCGGCGCGAAATGGTCCGGCATATCCAGCATCCTGTCCCGGTCTCCGACATCGCAGCACAGCTGAAGCTGAGCTCGAAGCAGCTCCGTGCGCGATGCATGCGTGCCGTGGGAAAGACCCCATCGCAGTATTTCCTCGATCTGCGGCTGACTGCGGCGCGTGATTTGCTGCGCTCGACGACGATGCCGGTCACGCAGATCGCCCTCGCCACCGGCTTTGGCTCACATGCCGGGTTCAGCCGCGCCTTTCGTCAAGTCTTTGGAATAACTCCATCGCAGATGCGTCAGGCGGCTGTTGTCAGAGGGATGGGTCTTGAGCCGGGCAGGGCAGTCCCATAGCGTTTCCGGAGGCCCTGTCAGAAGAAATATTCTTGAGAGGAGCAGGGCGGTCGCCTAGCCGTTCGGGATTATCCAACGCAGCCCGTTCCGATACTTCAAGACCTCGCCCGAAATCATCCGCTTGGCCGGAATGATGTGAGCTACTCCCATCCCTTAGACAAGCGGTACGGTCCGCAGGTGACACAACCCTTTCCACCTTTACCACATCAGTACATACTTTGGCCTTTCAGCGCGTTGTGGTCGGCGACGGATTTTTCATGCCGATCCCGGATTTATATTAATGAGAAAGGGCAACCATATGCGCCCCATTTTGATACCGATTATCGTGACCGCGGCCCTCTCGCTTTCGGCGGCATTTGCCAAGGCCGAAGAAAGTGGCGAGATGGTACTGACCATCGGCGGTGAAGAGCAGCATTTTAGGCTTGACCCCAAGCAAAGCGACTGGGGTGGGGGCAAGGGTGAAGGCAGTGGCCCGGACTTGATGATTCCAACCATAATGGGCTGGGCCGCCGACGAAAAAACACGGGAGCATTATGGTGTCTTTTCGTTGTCATTCACGATGTACGATGACGACATCAGCTCTCCCGAGCTGCAGCTTTCGCGCAAGGTCGGCGACACGTGGGAACAACTGTTCGCCAGCGATGAAAAGGGCGGCCTGACGCTGGAGATCTCGGAACATCAAATCGACGGTTTCACCGCTACCGTATCGGGCACATTCACGGCCGATATGGGGGTCACACCGAACTACGGTCGTGACGTTGATCTGACCAACCCGCTTGCGGTTTCGGGTCGCTTCACGGCCGTTCTGAACAGCAACAAGAACGACTGAAACCTTGAGGGCAGGGGCATTGCCCGCGATCCAGATGCGCGGCGTACGTTCACCCGCATTCGTCGTAGTTCGAATCCAGGCAAACCTTGGACGCTTGCAATGCGGCGTCCAGATCGTCCGCGGTCATCCTTTCTTCAAGACGGCCCATGAGCGATCCCTGCATGACATGGCCGTTTGCTTCGGCCACGAACAACCACATTCTGCCGCGCACCGGATCGGCGTCGACCCTGTCGCCAAATCCGTAGATCAGCCCCAGTGAGTTCTGGGCGCCTGCGTGTCCCAGCCGGGCTGCACGAAGGTACCACTCGGTCGCCTTGGCCACGGCTGCTTGCGCTTCAGGGGAATTGTCGTCCCAGGCGACGCTGCGATGGTAGATGCTGCCCAGTTGCTCCATCGCGACCGGGCTGCCTTGCCCCGCGGCAGCCTCGTACCAGCGTATCGCCTCGGCCATGTCCTTGGTGACGCCCGATCCGTGCTGATAGGCCGTTGCCACGTCCAATTGTGCCTGAAGGTCGCCACTGGTGGCCAATTCGATCTGGATTTCAAAGCGTTGCGTCAGGATCTTTTCTGCGGCGCTCTGGGCCTGTGCGCTCGACAGTGGAATCGCGAGGGCGATGAGTGTAGCGGCGGTCAAGAATGGGCGCTGCATGGCGGTCCTCCGACTTGGCTAAGCTCCAATTCGACGCCGGATGTCCCGGTTTGTCAAAACCAAAGTCCCGGACGGCGGTTCGGGCAAGAGTGGTCCGTGCATGGAAAACGAAACAGACCGGCATGTTGAATGCGGACGCCGGCCCGCTCAGAGCGGCTGTTCGAGCCAGTGGTGCAGCGCAACGGCGGTCTCGGCGGGTTGTTCGAGGGTGGGAAGGTGGCCGGCACCCGGGATGATCGCAAGGCGCGATCCCGGTATCAATGCGTGCATCAGGTCGTGACGGTCGCGGGGGCACAGCCTGTCGTGCTGACCCATCAGGACGAGCGTTGGGCCCCTGAACCTGCGCAGTGTCGCCTGTTGATCGGGGCGGTCGCGCAGGGCGCGGGACTGGCGCGCGAAAACCTCTGGTCCAAGTCTCAGAGCCATGTCCATGCACAGATCGAGGATGTCCCGGCGATGCGGTCCGTCCGCCAAGTAGTTCGGTTTCATTTCGTCGCGCATGACCCCGGCCAGATCGCCCGACGTGGCGCGTGCAATTTGCGCCGCGCGACCGGCTTGCACCTGAGGGGTTTCGGCAAGGGGGTTGGTGTCTAGAAGGGCGAGACGCTCGACGCGGTGAGGTGCTTGCCGCAAGATTTCCATCGCGACGATGCCGCCCATCGACAGGCCGGCGAGCGCGAAAACCGGAGGGGCCTCTCGCAGGGCCCGGGCCGCGAGGGCCCGAACCGTATCCGTCCCTGTTGGCAGGATATGCCCCACCTCGCGCGGGTAAAGCCATGCCGGCAGCCCGCCCCACATGCGCCCGTCGCACATCATGCCGGGGATGAGGACGAGGGGTGTCATTTCACCCGACGCGCACCCTCTTTGAGGGTGGCGAGCTTGGCCCAGGCAATCTCGGGGTCGACCGCGCCGAAACCGGCGAAGGTGCCAAAACCGCAGTCCGATCCCGCGATCACCCGGTCCGTGCCAAGGAACGAGGTGAAGCGTTCCAGCCGCTGCGCCACCAGATCGGGATGTTCGACGAAATTGGTCGTGGTATCCACGGCGCCGGGGATCAGGACCTTGTCATCGGGGATATCCTGTGCGCGATCGCGGAAGACCGTCCATTCGTGACCATGCCGCGGATTGGCGGTTTCAAACAGGACGTATCGGGCCGGAACCGTCATAAGCAGCGGAAACACCGTTGCCATGTCGATGTCACAGACATGCGGGCCCTCGTAGTTACCCCAGCAGATGTGAAGGCGAATGCGGTCTTGATCGAGGCCACGCAAGGCATGCTGCAATGCCTCGACATGGGTGGCGGCAATCTTGAGGAATTCCGCGTCAGACAGATCCGCGAACAGCATGTGACGCGACAGGGCAAGGTCGGGGCAATCCAGCTGCAGGTCCAGACCCGCGTCAAGGATGGTCTGGTATTCGTCGCGCATCGCGTCGGCGAGCGCCGCAAGATAGGCCTCTCGCGTCGGGTAATGCGCGTTCTGCAGGAACAGCGAGATCACGCCGGGCGAGGCGGCATTCATGAAGCCGCGCGCAACACCATGGGCCTCCATCGCGGATTTGAGGTTTGCGATGTCCTTTTGCAGCTCGCCCTGTCCCTTCGACGCGATGGGGCCGATACATTGCGGCCGGGCATATTGCGGGGTGCCGCCCTCTTTGGCCTGCCGGTCGAGGAACGTGGGAAACAGCTTCAGATCGGCCGGTGCGTTGCGCGGGCTGTCGCCGCCAAATCCGGTGTAGCGGTCCTTGACGTAGGTGGCATAGCTGATCTTTGACGCCTCGCCATCCGAGACGATGTCGATGCCGGCTTCCGTTTGCCGGCGTACGTTTTCCAGAACGGCTGCCGTCATGCAGGCGTCGAAGGCTGCCGGGTCGTAGTCCTGACCCTTTTCGCGGGCAAAGAGGAAGTCGACGACGTCCTGCGATCGGGGCAGGGACCCGACATGTGTTGCGAGAAGGGGCATCGTTTTCTCCTACAGCAAGTGCCCGGTCGGGCCGGCTTTGTCGTCGGTCGCGACGACGCGGTAAAGCGATGCCTCGCCCGTCATTGCCGGGGCCAGTGAATGTTCCAGACCCGGCGGTATTGCAGCCGTGTCACCGGGATTGAGCGCGGTTGTCCCGCCATTCCACGTCAGCCGCCAATGGCCGCGCATCGGCATCAGAACCTCGTGCCGGTCTTGGGTGTAGGGCGTGGGCGGTATGGAATTGCGCGACAAAAGTTCCACTTCGAAACCCGGGCGATCGCGCAGTTTGCCGTTTGCGCCGATGACCTTGGCGGGCTGTCGGTCGGACAGGGCCATCAGGTCCTGATAGCGCGCGACATAGTTCGGGATCACGTCTGCCGTCGTGGGTTCGGGAAAGGCCTTCAGCTCTTCTTCGGTCAGCAATGGCATGGGCGGCACACCCGGAGGCAGGCTTTGCCCCTTCTTGGTGTCATAGAGTTTGCCGTTCTGGCCAAGCACAAGGCCATAGTCCTTGGCATCGGTGATCACCTGTGGCGCCCAGACAACGCCGCCACCGGCATCATCGCCGCCAAGGATCGCCATGATCATCCCATAGTCAGTGCCGACATTCTCGAAGGCGCGGAAGATGCCGGTCGGGATGTTGAAAATGTCGCCCTCTTCGGCCACGAATTCGCCGGCGGTGCCCCAGCGCCCCCAGAAGAACCGCCAACGGCCCTTCAGGACGAAGAAGACCTCCGCCGAACGGTGGCTGTGCAACGAGTTCCGGCATTTGGGCGGTTGCCCCGCGGCCCCGATGTTAAAGCCGGGCGTGTCGACGATATGGACGTGCTGGTCGGCGCTTTCGGACACGCCACCGCCGATGATGGTGAAGTTCTCCTTCTGGTCGGACCCCGGCGTATGGGCGTCGATGAAGGCGGTCTTGCAGGGGCGCAGGTCGCCATAGCGAACGATGCGCGCTTCCATTTCGGCGGGGGTCATATGGCACCTTTCGGGTTGGTCGTGCTGTTTTCAGTCGGCGGTCCAGCCGCCGTCGATAAGAAGGGAAGTTCCGGTGACAAGGCTCGCCGCGTCTGAGGCAAGAAAGGCGACAGCGCCCATAATGTCTGTCACATCGCCTAGTCGGCCGAGCTTGATCTTGGACCGGACCCAAGCTGCGCGTTCGGGGTTGGCAAAGGTCTGTTCGGTTAGCGGCGTGCGGATGAAGGTTGGCGCGATGGTGTTGACCCGAATGCCGTGCGGCCCCCATTCGATGGCCATGCTCTTGGTCATCCCTTCCAACGCGTGCTTGGTCGCGGCGTATACGGCGCGGTCAATGCCGCCGACATGCGCCATCTGCGACGAGATGTTGATCAGGCTGCCCGGCCGACCCTCGGTCATCAGGCGCGCGGCGATGGTGCGTGTCAGGAAATAGGCCGCGCGGAAGTTGAGGGTGCTTACGGCATCAAAGTCTTCCGGCGTCGTGTCGATGGCAGCAGAGTGGCGGGCAAGGCCGGCCGAGTTGACGAGGATGTCGAACGCGGGCAGGGCGGCAAGGGCCGCCTTGACCGCCTCGATATCCGTGATGTCCAGAGCAAGGACGTCAACCGGCAGCCCCTCTTGCGCCATCTCGGCCGCCAGCCTTTCAAGCTCCCCCTCGCGCCGGGCGCAGAGCGTCACCGCCGCGCCCTGTTCGGCGAGCGCCACGGCACAGGCACTGCCAATGCCGGATGACGCCCCGGCCACCAAGGCGCGGCGGCCATCCAGCCGGAAGGACGGGGTACGCGGCAGGGTCATTCCGCGGCAGCTCCGTAGGCCACGTTGCGGTGGCCATAGCGGCGAACCCGGACGTTGCACTGCTCGGCATGGCCTACGAACCCTTCAAGCAGGCACAGGCGCGAGCCATAGGCGCCAACCATCGCGGCCGCCTCATCCGTCACGATGCGCTGATAGCTGTGGGTTTTCAGGAATTTGCCAACCCAAAGCCCGCCCGTGTAACGCCCGGCCTTCTTGGTCGGCAGAGTATGGTTGGTGCCGATCACCTTGTCGCCATTGGCAACATTGGTGCGGGGGCCAAGGAACAGCGCACCGTAAGAGTGCATATGCTCCAGAAACCAGTCATCGCGGTCGGTCATCACCTGCACATGCTCTGAGGCAATGTCATTCGCGACGGCCAACATCTCGTCATAGGTGTCGCACAGGATGACTTCGCCGTAATCGGCCCATGAGACGCCCGCCGTCGCGGCGGTGGGCAGGATCTTCAGCAGGCGATCAACCTCGACCAGTGTCGCCTCGGCCAGCTTGCGCGAGTTGGTGACCAGCACGGCGGGAGAGTTGTAGCCATGCTCGGCCTGTCCCAGAAGGTCGGTCGCGCAGAGCTCGGCATCCACCGTGTCATCCGCGATCACCATCGTCTCGGTCGGGCCGGCGAAAAGGTCGATGCCGACGCGGCCGTAAAGCTGACGCTTGGCCTCGGCGACAAAGGCATTACCGGGGCCCACCAGCATGTCGACGGGTTTGATGGTCTCGGTACCAAGCGCCATCGCCCCCACGGCCTGCATGCCGCCAAGAACATAGATCTCGTGCGCGCCGCCCATGTGCATCGCGGCGACGATGGCGGGATGGGGCGCACGCTGGACCGGTGGCGCAGAGGCAATGATGCGGAGGACCCCTGCGACCGACGCGGTCAGCACCGACATATGGGCCGAGGCCACCATCGGGAATTTGCCGCCCGGAACGTAGCAGCCTACGGACTGGACCGGGATGTTGCGATGTCCCAGGAACACGCCGGGCAAAGTCTCGACCTCGATATCGGTCATCGAGGCGCGCTGCGCTTCGGCAAAGCGGCGAATCTGGGTCTGGGCGAACCGGATGTCCTCCATGTCGCGCGCCGCGACCTTAGCCATCGCGGCCTCGATCTCGGAGGGCGACAGGCGGAAGGCGGGGGGATCGTACTTGTCGAATTTCCGCGACAATTCACGCACCGCCGCATCGCCGCGCGTTTCAATATCCTTCAAAACATCCTCGACCGTGGCACGCACTTTCGCGTCGTCAGCGGCGCGTTCCGTCTCGGGCTTGCCGCGCTTCAGCCAGGTCACCGGCATCTCAGCCTCCGCAGTGAATACGTTTGCAATAGGGATAGGCAATGGGCGTGAGCATGGCAAGGGACTTGTGCCAGGAAGGGCGGAAAGTACGACGGAAACCTGCCGGGAACAGTAGCCTCAGGCTGGATCTTTCGGAGGTGCTGCCATCGGCTTCAGCGCGACCTGATTGGCAAAATGACCACTTTGCAAACGTATGCAGTTGGCGCTACATAGCGACTCAGAACTTCGTCAGCCCCACGGCCCCCAAGGAGCATCCGATGCCCAGTTTGCCTGAACCCTATCCCGCGTCCAAGGTTTCCTGGGTGAAATCGCCGATCCGCAACGCGGCATCGGACAATACGCCCGTGGCCGATCTGGTGGCCGGGATCCTGGCCGATGTCAAAGCACGCGGGGACGCAGCGGTGCGCCACTATTCAGCCGAGTTTGACAAGTCGGATCTGGAGGTCTTCGAGGTTACGCGGGCAGAACGCGAAGCGGCCGTCGCCGCACTAGACCCGCAGACCCGCAATGACACCGAGTTTGCCATCGACAACGTACGCCGGTTTGCCGAAGCCCAGCTGGCAACGATCCTACCTTTGGATGTCGAACCCTTGCCGGGCGTGTTCATGGGGCACCGCGTCATTCCGATCGAGCGCGTTGGCTGTTACGTGCCGGGTGGACGGTTTCCGCTGCTTTCTGCCCCGATCATGACCATCGTTCCGGCCAAGGTGGCCGGGGTGGATGATGTGATTGCCTGTCTTCCGCCCAATGCGCACAACGCGATGATTGCGGGCTGTCATTTGTCAGGCGCTGACCGGATCTTCCGCATCGGCGGGGCTCAGGCGATTGCCGCGATGGCCTTTGGCACTGAAACCGTGCCGGCCGTGATGAAGATCATGGGCCCCGGAAATGCCTTTGTGAACGAGGCCAAGCGTCAGGTGTTCGGGCCGGTCGGGATTGACCAGCTGGCGGGGCCATCCGAGATCTACACACTGGCCGATGCGACCGGAGATGCCGAGATGATCGCAACCGACATGCTGGCGCAGGCCGAGCATGACGTGCGCACGCGGGTGGGTCTGATCACCACGCATCGTCCGCTGGCCGAGGCCGTGCTGGCCGAAGTGGAAAAGCAATTGGCAACCCTTTCGACCGCCCATGTCGCCGCGCCGGCCTGGGCCGACTATGGCGAAATCGCGGTTTGCGAGGACGAGGCGGCGATGATTGCCTATTCCGATTTCATCGCGGCCGAACATCTGCAGGTTCACACGGCAGACCCTCACGGGATGGCCAAGAAACTGCGCAACTATGGCTCGCTTTTCATCGGCGAGCTGGCCTCGGTCGTCTATTCCGACAAATGCTCGGGCACCAACCACACGCTGCCGACGATGGCGGCCGGCCGCTATACCGGCGGGCTTTGGGTGGGCGCCTACGTGAAGATTGCGACGCACCAATGGCTTGAGCCGAAGGGGGTAGAGCAGGTGGCACCCCCCGCAGCCCGGCAAGCGGCGAGCGAGGGGTTGGAGGGGCATCGGCGCGCGGCGCAGTTGCGGCTGGACCGGATGCAGGTGCGCTGAGCAGAGGCGTCAGTGCTGATAGGCCAAGATCACGGCCCGTTTTAATCAACGGGTCAGATCCTCAAACGAATAATCCGTTCGGAAACGCTGTCGCTCAGCGCCTGAAAAGCGGGCGCTGAGCGGACGCGTCGGTCGCCCGTTCAAAGGCATGGCCGGCGGCGCAGATCAAATCCTCGTCGCCCTTGCGCCCGATGACCTGCATGCCCAGCGGCAGGCCGTCGTCAAAGCCGATGGGCAGTGACAGGACGGGTTGGCCGGTGACGTTGAAAGGGATGGTGCGCATCGGCGTCCAGACCGCTTTTTGCCCGTCGAAAGCTGAAAAGGGCAGGGCGGGGGTCAGGGTCGTGGCGGTGATCACGATATCGACGTCCGCCATTGCCTGCAGGGCTTCTTCGGTCAGCGCGGCCTGAGCCTTGCGGGCGCGGGCCAGGTCCTCGGCGCCCACCGCCGCGCCGAAGGCGAGGCATTGCAGCACAGGGCGTCCGTAGAACGCCAGCCGATCCCTGATCAGGGCTTCGTGTTCGCCAAGCGCCTCGGCGTGAAGGATCACCGAGCCTACAGCCTCGAACAGGGCGTAATCTGGCAGGTCAAGCTGAGTGATCGTCGCCCCCAGCATCGAGAATTGGGCCGCGGCGTCATCCATCGCGCGGATCAGGGCGGGGGTTGCTTGCGGATCGTCTGCAAACCAATTGCGGGCGTAGCCGATGCGCAGGCCCTTGGCGCCGCGCGTCAGTTGGCCTGTCGCAGCGCGCCAGTCGTCAGGAGCCTCAGTCATCGCGTCAAGGGCGAGAGCGGCCTCTTCGACCGATGCCGCCAGCGGGCCAACGTGATCGAGCGAGGCGGACAGTGGAAAAGCCCCGCTGCGCGACACCCTGTCATAGCTGGGCTTCAGGCCGACGCAGCCGCAATAGGCCGCCGGGCTGCGGATTGAACCGCCGGTGTCGGTACCAAGGGCAAGCCGGACAAGGCCCCCCGCCACGGCCGCGGCTGACCCCGAGGACGAGCCGCCAGTGATGTGCGCCGTGTTCCACGGATTGCGCGCGGGCGGGTCGGGCAGGGTCATGTCCGGCCCCACCATGGCGAATTCGTAGGTCGCCAGTTTGCCCAGCACGACCGCGCCTTGCGCCCGCAGGCGGGCGACGGCGGCGGCATCCGCGGGGGCAATCCGCCCTGCAAGGACGGCAGAACCGCTGGTCGCGGGCAGACCGGCAACATCAATCAGGTCCTTGACTGCGATGGGAATGCCGCAGAACGGACCGGCGTGGCCGTCAGCCAACATCGCGTCGGCGCGGTCGGCCTCGGCCAGCGCGTCGGGGTTGAGGTGGGTGAAGGCGTGCAGCCGGTCGTCGCGCGCGGCGATGCGGGCAAGGGCGGCCTCGCTCAACTGACGTGCGGTCAGGCGGCCTTCCTGCAATGCCGCGGCGGCCTCGGGAATTGAAAGGTCGGCGAGGTCGGTCATGTCTTGGTGGCCAGATAGACGTCGATCCGGGCAATCTCGGCCCGCAAATGCTGCGCTCCCTTGAAGGCCGCCTCAAAGGCGGCGTCGTCGAGTTTCAGCCCGAGGGCCGCAAGTCGCGCGCGAAACTCTTCCCGTGTCATCCGGCATCCCCATAGCGGCGAGTGGTGCCGCGGATGACCAGTTCGCCGTTCAGGACAACCCGGGTGACCTTCGGCGTGTCGGCGGCGATCCATGTCGTCAGCATCGTCACCGTTTCGGCCACCATCTGATCGACGCGCTGTCGGAACGTGGTCAGGTTGTAGGCCGGCCATGACGCGGGGGGCACATCGTCGAACCCGACGACCGAAACGTCTTGCGGCACCTTCAGCCCAAGTTCAAACCGCAGCACGTCCATGACGGCAAAGGCCATGTGGTCGTTGCCGACAAAGACCGCATCGGGGCGTTTTGACGTGGCGAAGAGCTCGCGCGCGGCGGCCTGTGCGGTGGCGTAGTCGAAATTGCCTTCGGCCCGGGCAAACAGCTTTTGTCCGGCTTCGGCCAGTCCGGCGCAGAAACCGGCCTCGCGGTCAATCTGGGTCGATGCACCAGCGAAACCTGCGATATAGGCGATGCGCTGGTGGCCAAGCGAGCAAAGGTAATCAGCGAGGGCCTTGCCGCCGGCGAAATTGTCGGACGTGACCGATGACAGGTTCTTGTCTTCGTGCGCGCGGTTAAACAGCACGACCGGAATACCTGTCGCAGCACAGCGCGCAGCGAGGTCCGACGACATCGAGACCGAGGCCATGACGATGCCATCCACCTGATAATCCATGATTTCGCTAATCACCTTGTCGACATTCACCGTCGATACCGGGGCGAGGAAGATCAGGACGTGATAGCCAACCTTCTGCAATTCGGTCGACAGGCGCTCGACCATTTCGGGGTAAAAATAGTTTTCCAGATAGGCGACGACGAGGCCGATGATCTGGCTTTTGCCCGACTTGAGCGACCGCGCGAGGATGTTCGGGCGGTAGCCCAGTTGGGTCGCGGCGGCGCGAACCTTTTCGGCGGTCTTGGGGCTGACGGAGGAGCCCGGAGTGAAAACGCGGCTGACGGCGGACTGGCTGACGCCAGCAAGGGCGGCCACCTCCAAGGATGTCACTTTCTCATTGGCCACGTCCGCTCTCCCCCTGCGCGGGCGCAGTTTGCGACGAAGCTGCAAGCGCCGGCAAGCCCATCATTCCGGGCCGGACATGCGCGCGCCGGTGCCTTGGTTGAACAGATGGATCGCCGTCATTGGAATGCGGATGCTGATTGGCGCGCCGATCTCGATGCGGAAATCCTTGGCGGCGCGCACGGCGATCAGATCGGCGCCGCTGCGGACCGAGATCAGGGTCGCATCGCCCAGAAGTTCCATCGAATAGACCGGGGCCGTAATCTCGCCGCCCGCGTCGCTGACGCTGGCATCTTCGGCGCGAAAGCCAAGGATGATCGGGCCGTCGGGCGCCGGCAGGCCCGTCACCTCGATCCCCTGCGCATGGAACGTGCCGGCCGTAACCGTGCCCTCGATCAGGTTCATCGCCGGCGAGCCGATGAAGCTGGCGACGAAGGTATTGGCGGGACGGTCATAAATCTCGGTCGGGGTGCCGACCTGCTGGACGACGCCGTGGTTCATCACCACCACGCGGTCGGCCAGCGTCATCGCCTCAATCTGGTCGTGGGTGACGTAGATCGTCGTGGTTCGCAGCGTGTGGTGCAGGTTCTTGATCTGCGCCCGGGTCGAGACGCGCAGCTTGGCGTCGAGGTTGGACAGGGGCTCGTCCATCAGGAAGGCGTTCGGTTCGCGGACGATGGCGCGGGCCAGTGCCACGCGTTGACGTTGGCCGCCCGACAGCGCGGCGGGGCGCCGATCAAGGAAGGGGCCAAGTTCGACCATGTCGGAGGCGCGCATGACGCGGGTGTGATGCTCGGCCTTGGGAACATTGCGGACGCGCAGTGGAAAGCGGATGTTCTCGTAGACGGTCAGGTTTGGATAAAGCCCGTAACTTTGGAACACCATCGAGATGTCGCGGTCCTTCGGTTCCAGCGCATTGACCATCCGGTCGCCAATCCAGATTTCGCCGTCGCTAAGCTCTTCCAGCCCGGCGATCATGCGCATCGTGGTGGTCTTGCCGCAGCCCGACGGGCCCAGCAGCACCAGGAACTCGGAATCCGCGATTTCGAGGTTGAACTTGTCGACCCCGACATAGCTGCCCCAGCGTTTGCTGACGTTGACAAGGCGGATCTGCGCCATGGGTTACCCTTTCACCGCACCGGCGGTCAGGCCGGACACGATCTGTCTCTGGAAGAAAAGAACGAGGACGAACAACGGCACCGTGGCCGAGACGACTGCGGCGACAGCATACATGACGTTGCCCTCGCTTTGGATCGAGCCGAGGAATGACGCGATCTTCGGGATCATCGTCTGGTTCTCTTGTCGCAGCAGCATCGATGTGACGGCAAAGTCGTTATAGCCCAGCAGGAAGCTGAAAAGGCCGGTGGTAATGACGCCCGGCCACATCACCGGGATGATGACCATGCGGAAGGCCTGAAACCGGGTGCAGCCGTCGACAAGGGCACTTTCATCAAGATCCTTCGGGATCGACAGGAAGAAACTGTGCAGCATCCACAACGTGAAGGGCTGATTGATGGCGACCAGAACGATGATCGTCGTGGGCAGAAAGCCCCAGATGTTCAGCTGAAAGAACGGCAGCAGATAGCCCGAGACCAACGTGATCGGCGGCATTGCCCGAAACACCAGCGCCGCGATCAGGATCCAGAATGCGTAGCGACGGTTTGACCGGGCCAGTGCATAGCCGCCGAGTGTTCCGACCAGAAGCGAGATGAAGGTGACCGAAATGGTCACGATCAGGGTGTTGATCACCGGCTTCCAGAATTCGTTCAGGATCCACGCACCGCGATAGCCGTCCAAAGTGAAGGCGCCGCCGGTCTGTTGCGTGGTGCGTATTCCCTCGATCGCGTACCACCATGACTGGCGCGAGAAGAAGTCCGCCTCGACCTTGAAACTGCCCCAGACCGTCCACGCAAAGGGGAAGACGGCCGCGAGAAGCCAGAACACCAGAAAGGCATTCGTCAGGGTTTTCAGCGCAAGAGGTTGGCGGGGCATCCTACACCACCTTCCGGTTGAAATCGCGCCATGTGCGCAGCAAGACCGGGCTGAGCAGGATCAGCACCCCGATGATGGTGATAACCGAGGTGGCCCCGGCCGAGCCGAACTGCGGGTTGTCCGAACTGACCAGATCGTTGAACACCAGCCACGACAGCGAGGTTGCATTGGCCTGCGCTGAAAAGCCGACGATGGGTTCGAAGACACGGAAATTGTCCATCAGCTGTACCAGCGCCACGAAAGTGGCCAGTGGAACAAGATGAGGGATGATGACGAAACGCGTGATCTGCCAGCGGCTGGCGCCGTCGATGCGCGCCGATTCCACCGTGTCCTGGGGCACGGTCTGCAAGCCGGCATAGAATATGACGAAGGAAAACGGCCCGTTGGTCCACACTCCGTAGACCAGCACCACGATCCAGGTCAGCACGGGCGAGGCGCGCAGGCTGAGCCCCGGATCATTGGCCAGCCATTGCAATGTCGCGCCAAAGATCCCCGCCGGGTTGAACATCCATGCCAGGATCAGCGAGCCGACCAGCGGCGTGATGATCATCGGCAGGATCGACACGAAGATCGCGGGCCCTTTCAGTATCTTTGGCATCGTGTTCACCGCCAGAGCGATGGCAAAGCCAAGCATCATGGCCAGCGGCGTCACGACAAAGCAATAGGTCAGGGTAAAGGCCAGCGCCCGGTAGAAGGGCAGGTTCATCAGCGCCGAAACAATGCCGCTGAAGCTGTTGTTCTGGCTGAAGATCTCGCGCAGATCGTTCAGCGCAAGGTGGTTGTGGTTCAGGTAATTGGACAGACCCGCGAACTGGCCCATCGGCTCTTCGGCCTTCAGCTTGGCCATCGCCGCAACATCGACCTTGCTTTGCTTGCTGCAGCCGAATGGGCCGCAACTTTCCACCGTGGTCAGGATCGCCGGATGTTCAATGTACATCGATTGCACCGCCACCGAGATGATCGGCAGCGTGATGAACAACACCATCGCCAAGATCGACGGGAATATGAAGGTGAAGAAGGTGCGATGCGGCATCGGGGCGATCCAGTTTTGAGGACGGGTCGGGCGGATCCATGGCTTTCCGGATCCCGATGTTCAGGGCGACGATGGCGCCCCGCAAGCAGTATTGCCCGGCTACCTTGATAGCCGGGCAACTGGATGGCGTCAGTTCAGAAACCCGGCTTCCTTGGCCGAAGCGTCATAGCTGGCCTTGACGTCCTTCAGAGCCTGCTCGGCATCTTCCTTGCCGGCAATGAAGTCGGCGAGGCCGGTGGACAGCGCAGTGTGCAGCAAACCCATGTAGGGCTGCATCGGATAGGCTTGGGCGCCCTCGGTGGCATTGGCGATCACGCCGACGGCCGCCGGGCCGGGGGAGTAGCCGGCCACCAGCCAGGTCGCGACATCCGGATGCGCCTTGACCATGTCCGGGCTGATGGCATGCACCATTGCCTGGAACGAGGCCGCGGCATCTTCGTCCGAGATGTTCTTGGCAATGCTGAAGCCATCCCACCAAAGGGCCGCCGCCGGGATCGTGCCGCCACCGATGGTCGGTGCCGCGGCAAAGCCGGTGTTTGCGGCAACATCGGGGTTGGCGGTCTTGGGATCAATGGCCGCGCCAGCCAGCGAGCCCCACTGGTTCATCAGGGCGACCGAGCCGGCATCCCAGACCTTGTTCAGCTCGTTTGCATCATAGGTCAGATAGTCGGGGTTCATGAACTTGGTCATGGCGCGCATCGTCGCCAGCACCTTCATGCCATTTTCGTTGTCGATGGCCAGTTCAGCCGAGCCGGGAACGAAGAAATCGGCGCCGGTGCCCAGGTACATGTTGACGAATTCCGCGGCCAGATCCCAGCCGGGCTTGTCCGACGCGGCCAGCGGATACTGCATCAGGCCCTTGTCTTGGATGATCTGCGCATCGGCCAGAACGTCTTCATAGGAGGTCGGCACGTCCAGGCCGGCTGCTGCCAGAATGTCCTTGCGGTAGAACAAGTGCTGGCCATTGCCCATGAAGGCGATCGCCATGACCTTGCCGTCGATCTTGATCAACTGGTTCGGCTGCAGCGAGGCACCGTATTTGGCGACCAGATCATCCAGCGGGCGGATCAGGCCGGCGTTCAGCAGTGGCACGATCGAGTTGTTGGCAACCATCGCCACGGTGTATTCGGCCGGATTTGCCGTCAATGCCGGGACTTGGATGTTCTTGTGTTCGGCCGTCGCGTTCGACGTCACCGTCACCGTGGCCGAAGCACATTCCGCGGCGGTGGAGTTGACGAGACGCAGCGCCTCGAAGTCGTTGGACAGAATGCGGACCGAAGCCGCGCCCTGAATGCCACAGTCGGCCAAAGCGGCCCCGCCACCGGCGAGGAGGGCGGCAACACTTACTGCCCCTGCTGCGAAAGCCCTTGTCAGTTTGATAGTCATTTTGCACCCCTCTGCTGGTGTTGCCGCGCCCGAGTTTCCGATCGGGTTTCAGCCTGAGCCGCTGTCTGCGCTTGCTCTGTTCAAAATGCTAAGCACTCTTTGCATACGATTGCAAACATAATTGTGAGGCGCGCATCCGGTTTTGCCGGGGCACCGGCCATTGCCCAAAAAACGACCCGGCCCGCCGTGGAGCGGACCGGGTTCAGGGCAGACCGGGTTCCAGCGATGTGGGCTAGCTCAGTCCGGAGCTGACAGTGTGGCCGCCTTGGCGTCGGCCATCTGCGCCAGTTTCACCTGCACCAGCATCGACGCCTCGTCATAGACGCGCCACTCGTCGACGATCTTGCCATTCTTGTAGTGGAAGTGGCTGATCCCCATGACCTGCACCCGTTTGCCGGTGGGCGCGCCGAGGTGGTTCAGGATGCCGTAGCCAAGGTGGTGGCCTTCCATGATCCAGCGCACCGCGACCTTTTCGCCGCCCTCTTCGCAAAGGTTTGAGCAGATGTGCTGCGGTGTAAAGGCGGCATCCGGCAAGGACCCGATCAGGCCAAGTGTCTGATGAATGACAGAGGCAACGCCGTAAAGTTCGGCCATCAGCGGCCCGTGATACTGCACCGTTGGCGCGCAAACCTTGGCAATGGTGCCCAGCATCTTGCGATTGTAGACATCGTGCATCCAGCGCAGCGTGTGCCTTTCCACTTCTGTCGATGCCAGCGACGTGTCGGCTTCGGCCTCGGGCGGATATTGGCCAATCATGTGGCGGTTCTCGCCGATGTCCAACGAGACAACGCCCTTGTCGAAGCTCGCCTTGGCGATCCTCTCGGCATAGGCCTGCACATCGACCCCAAGTTGCTGAAGAATCGCGGTTGTGTCGGCCACCACCCATTCGCGATAGATCTTGTTTTCATAGATCATGCAGTCGGCAATGGTGCGCGAGGTGAACATCCGCCCAGTTGGCGCGCCAAGGGGGCCGCCTTGGGTGTGCCGCCCGGTGCCGGTCACCAGATGCGAGGTGTAAAACCCGTCATCCTCGTTGCCTTTCCAGATCACCTGGGTCGCCATGCCGCGTCGTTCCGGATAGGAGACAAGCCGCTGGATCGTGTCGCGAACAACCTCTTCGCGGGTATAAAGCGTGCCGGTCGTGCCGTAGAGCACACAGTTGTGGGTGTAGTGCGAATAGATCAGGCCAATGTCACGCTCGTCCCAGATCTTGTGCGTACAGCGAACGATATAGTCGACGATGTCGGTATAGATCGGGTCAAACCCCCGCATCGCCTGTGTGCGCTTGCCTTCGGCGGGGGCAAGATCGGGGTAGTCGTGCCGCTCGACCTGCATCACCTTTTCCGCCCGTGCCGGCGCGAGTTCGCCCGTTCCCTTGGCGGTGTCGCTTTTGTCTGCCATGGCCATCTCCTGCCTCGTGTCTCTTTCTGCGGGTCGCGACTCGGTCGCATGTCTCGTCCAAGCATAGCTTGGCCGCGAAAGATGTGATCGCATTAGCATACGTATGCAATCAGAATCTTGGCAATGGTGTTTCGGCCAGGACTGTCGGGATCAGGGCGGGTGCGCGGATCGACACGCTTGGCGGTGTCAGATCGACTCACATTTTGTCATGGCAACAGCACGACACCAAAGGCGCCCCTCTATCAGGGTCACGCGATCTTCGGCAGGGCGCGGGTTTCGTAGCTGTGCGTGATCTCGCGTCCGCTGGCGGGGTCGCGCAGCCGCATCCTGAACCGCGCCGCGGGCCGCACGCCGCCGATCGTGGGCAGCGTGCCGCAGAGCATCGCACAGGAGCCCTCAGCCGCAAGATCGCCCAGCCGGCTCCTCTCCAGCAGGGTGGCAAGCGGCCGGAGCGCGGCCAGTGTACCGGACTGGTAGGCCACCCACGCGCCGTCATCTTCGATCCAGCTGTCCAGTGCGATATCATCGAACCGGTCAGCCACCGTCTCCCATGGCCACAATTCGGGCGCGCAGGGCTTGGCGCAGATTTGCTTGGACAGGGCGACGGAATGCGCCTCGAGCGCCCGGTCGGTGTGGTCCGACGCCAACCCGATGTAGCTCTGCCCGTCGATGATCACGATCATCGGTTCGGCCTCGCCCGAGGTGTCGGGGCCGACCACCTCGATCATGGGTGCGGTGGTCAGAAGGGCTGCCGCCGCGCGGTAGTAAAGCGGCGTGGACGAGGGCGCGGGCACCCCCAGTGCGGCGAGTTCCTCAATATGATGGGCAATGGCGGCTTGATCGCGCCCGGTCCATCCGGCAACGATCAGCGCCGTGGGAGAAAGCGGCATCGCCTTGCCCGCGCTGTGAAACGGAAGCTCCATCGCCGTTACAGAACCGAAGGCAGCCAAAGCGCCAGCCCCGGAAAGGCAATCAGCGCCGCGATCATGCACAACATCACGAGGACATAAGGGATCGCGCCAAGGATCACCTCGTTCATCGAGCCTTTGCCACGGGTGCTTTGCACCACGAAAAGGTTCAGGCCGACCGGCGGCGTAATCAGTGCCATCTCGATCAGCACGATCATCAGCACGCCGAACCAGACCTTGTCGTAACCAAGGCCCGCGATGATCGGAACGATGATTGGAATGGTGGCGACCATCAATGACAGCGTCTCGATGAAGAAACCCAGAACCAGGTAAAGGCCAACGACCAGCATCAGCGTGCCGAAGGGCGAAAAGCCCGAGTTTTCCAACAGGTCGGTCAGTTGCCGTCCCAGCCCCGCCGAGGTCATTGCAAAGTTGAGGAAATAGGCCCCGGTTATCACAAGCGTGATCATCGCCGAGATCCGGATCGTGCCGTGCAGCGCCTCGGCGATTGTGGCCAGCCCCAGGCCGTTGCCCAGCACCACCGCGATGAGGGCCGCAATGACCACGCCGACAGCAGCGGATTCCGTGGGCGTTGCCCAGCCTGCGTAGATCGAGCCGATGACCACGGTGAAAAGGATGACGATCGGAACCAGTTCGACAAGGCTGGCCAGACGTTCGCCCCAGGTGAAACTGCGTGACGGGCCGCCCAGCGACGGGCGCCAAGCGCAGATCGCGGCGGTGACGGTGACAAAGGCCAGTGCCATCAGCAGGCCCGGCAGAAGGCCGGCCGAGAATAGTTGCGGAATCGAGGTTTCGGTGAGGAATCCATAGACGATCAGGTTGATCGAGGGTGGTATCAGGATGCCCAGCGTGCCCCCCGCGGCGATCGCACCGGAAAACAGCCGCGGGTCATAGCCCAACTTGTCGGCCTGCGGCATCGCCACGGTCGCCACCGTCGCCGCCGTCGCGACGGACGATCCGGATGTGGCAGAAAACATCGTGGCGGTGGCAATGTTGGCGTGGATCAGTCCGCCCGGCAGCCAGCTTAACCATTTGTCGAGGGCGGCATAGGTGCGCGCGGCCACGCCGCCGCGGACCAGAATTTCGCCCAGCATCACGAAAAGCGGGATCGCGATCAGGGTTGAAGAGGAAGAGGCCGACCAGATCACCTGACCCAGGCCCCGCAGTAAAGGGAAGGCCGAGTAGAATTCGCCCACGCCGATGCCGAGGATGAACAGCACGATGCCCACCGGGATCGACAGCGCCATCAGCGCCAGCAAGGAAACGGCGACGGAAACGATCATTGATCAAGCTCCGAACCAAAGCCGATTGCGCCGGCCATCTCTGCGCGTTTGCCGGCAAGGAAATAAGCCAGTCCGATCAGGCTTAGCGCCGTGGCGCTGAGGGCAAACCATGCCCATCCCGAAAACCAGATGCCTTGTGGAATCCACAGCGGCGTTTCCAGAGGCGTGTTCGCATGGGAGTCTCTTGCGATACTTTTCTGAAGGACTGGCCAGCAGTACCACGCAATCATCAGCACGATGCCGTTGGTAAGGATCATCGCGAACAGATCCATCAGCGCCTGTCCGGTCTGGCCCAGCCGCTGCCGGATCAGGTCAATGCGGACATGTGCCCGGTCGAGCAACGCACAGGCCAACCCCCAACTGGCGACGCTGGCCATGACGTAGCCCGAGATTTCGTCTGATCCGCCAAGCGAGCCAAGGCCGGTCTTGCGGCCGACCACGTCGATCAGGATGAAGACAACGGTCGCGACAAGGACCGCACCGAGCACCAGCGCGACAAGGCGGTTGGCGCGCCGCAGCGCGCCTTCCAATCTCTCGATACGGTCCATGCGGCGCGGCCTCAGTTCGCGACGGGGATTGTGACGCCCACCACCTTGCCCACGCTGTCGTTCCAGCGTTTGACCCAATCGGCGCCGGCGCGGTCGGCCCATTCGGGAAGCACCTCGGTTTCCAGCACCTTGCGGGCGGTGGCCATGTCGGCGTCAGAGGCCTGGACCAGCGTCATCGAGGCCGGCTTGCCTGACGGGCAGTCGCCATTGCCGGTCAGGCAGGCGATATCGTTGGTCAGGCCGCCTTGCGCCGCATCCCATGCCTTGTCTTCCAACCCGGTTTTCACGGCCTGCTTCAATTCGGCCTGCTGATCCGCCGGCAACGCGTCGAACCGGTCCTTGTTCATTGCGATCACGACCGGATCCCAACCGCCCAGCGGCAATGTCAGCAGATGATCAGAGACTTCCCACCAACCGGCCGAATAGCCCGAACCGGCACCGGTCACGGCACAATCGATGACCCCGCGCTGCAACGAACCCGGGACTTCGGAGAAGGCGATGTTGACGCCTTCGGCACCCAATGCCTCGAGAAGCTTGGTCGTCATTCGGCCCGAGCCGCGCACCTTCTTGCCCTTCAGATCGGCCAGCGAATTGACCTCGCCATTGCAGAAAACGATCTGCGGCGGATAGGGCGCGATCCCCAGCAGTTCAGCATTGAAACGGTCATGCATGATGTCTTCTACCATCGGGCGGGCGGCATCGACCATCGCCTTGGCCTGCGCTGCGGTGGTGGCGACCAACGGAACATCGAGGCCTTCCAGCTCGGGCGCATCTCCAACGGTGTAGTCGCCCACGGTTTGGCCGACGTCGAACACGCCATCGCCCAGCATCCGGAACACGTCGCCGCCGGCAATGCCCATCTGGTCGAAGCTGGTCAGCTGTGCCGTGAAATCGGCATTTGTCAGCTTCGGCAATTCCTCGGTCCAGAAAGGTGTTGTGAACTGTTTGTACAGGGGCAGGCTGCTCCAGCTGCCGACGACCGACAACTGCTCGGCGGTTGCGGCGGTGCCGACCAGCAGCGTGCCGGTCAGAAGGGCGGACATCATCATGTTCTTCATCTTGTTTCTCCTGTTGGGGTTTGAATGCGGTGGGTTGAGGGTCAGGCAGGCAGGACCCCGGTGAGGCGTCGTTCGGCGTGACTGGCGGGAATATCCGTGACCAGCATGTGCCCGGGGGCATGGGTTATCGCCAGATGGGGGCGTGCCGCGGCGATGGCCGCCTGCGGCGTCACCCCGCAGGCCCAGAAAACCGGAATGTCGCCGGGCCGGATATCGGGCGTATCGCCATAGTCGGGCGTGAAGATATCGGCGATGCCGATCTGTGATGGATCGCCCAGATGGACCGGCGCGCCGTGGGCCAAGGGAAAGTGGCTGCAGATCCTGACCGCCTCGATGGCATCGGCGGCCGGCATCGGCCGCATGCTGACCACAAGTGGCCCCGAGAATCGGCCGGCCGGGCGGGTTGCAAGATTGGTGCGATACATCGGGACGTTGCGGTCGGCGTCCTGATGGCGCACCGGGATGCCTGCACGCGTCAGCGCATCCTCGAAACTGAACGAGCAGCCCAGTGCGAACGACACCATGTCATCCTGCCAGAGCGCTGCAATGTCGCCCGGCTCTTCCGCCAGCATGCCATCGCGCCAGACACGGTAGCGGGGCAGGTCGTAGCGCAGGTCGATGTCAGCCCCCAGCGTCGGCAATGACGGGTCACCCGGCTCGCCCACGGCCAAAAGCGGGCAGGGCCGCGGGTTTGCCAGACAATAGCGCACGAAATCGCTGGCCGCGACGCCGGGAAGAATGACGAGATTGGCCTGCAGCGCCTCGCCGCCCAGCCCTGCCGTGGGCCCCCGAAACCGGCCGGCACGGATCTCGGCCCGCAGCAGCGGGGCGGAAAAGTGCCTGTCGGGACTGTCGGTCATGCCGCTCTCCTGCAAGTTGCGGACATGTTCCCGTAGGCAAACCGATTAGATCAACAGTTCAATTAGTCCCGTTATTGATCTGAAATGAAGATCAGTCATGGCCCGCCTCGACCGCCGCACGCGTCACCTCACGTCCGATTTCCTCATTCCGGTCAGGGTTGTAGCAGATTGCAAACTCCAGATCCGGCAGCCGTGCCTCGGGCAGGACCGTGATCTCGTGCAGTTTGGTCGAGGGCCATGCCGAAACGATGGAGCGGGGAATCGTGCCGATGCCAAAGCCCTGTTCGACAAGGTGCAGCATCGTCGCGAGTGAGGCCGAGCCGTGCACCATGGCGGGCTGGCGCCGTCCCGGCGTCAGCAGTTGCAGCACCTGCCGGTGCGGGCTGGTGGTCTTGGGGAAGGAGACGATGGGAAGTGCGGCCAGATCATCAATCCCCGCAGGATCGGGAAGGGTGAAATGGTCCTTCGAGACATACCAGCCAAGACTGACCGGCGGCACCGGTGTCATCAGAATGCCGCGCGGCGCCTGATCGCGCAGCATGATCACCACGTCCAACTCATCGTCGGTCAGCGCCTGCCCCATCTGGTCGGAGGTGTCGACGGAGATCTCGAAACGCAGTTGTGGATGGCGGATACGCAGCGTGGTCAGCATCCTTGGCAGGATGGTATGGGTCATCGTTTCGGAGACCCCAAGCCTCACAACGCCGGCCATCACGCCTTGCGTCAACTCGTTGAGAATTCGGTCACGCTGGGCGATCAAGACCTCGGCCTCGTTGCACAGCCGGCGCCCGGCCGCCGTCAGGCGCACACCACGTCCGTCGCGTTCGAAAATCGTGATGCCCATCCGGTCTTCCAGATGCCGGACCCGCCGCGAGATGGCAGACTGCGCCAGCCCCGTCGCCTCTGACGCCGCGCGAAAGCCGCCACAGCGTGCCACGGCGCGAATGGTCTCGATGTCGCGGAAGCCGAACATGGACCACATGCTAGTGGTCGCATCCCGCTCGCTGTCAACTGCGCGCGTGCCGTCACGGCCGTACTGATGGGCCTTCGTCCGCCCCCGCTGAAACGCCTGAAGCTGCCGTTCGTCTCGTCAGCGCGTGGTCCGGCGGGCCATTGCGCGAAGGGCATAAACCGGAATGGCAAGTGTGATCAGGACGCGGGGAATGTGCCCCAGCAACCAGATTGCGCGAATGGTGGCCGCATTGTCCGCCGTCACCGGACCCGTCAGCGCGATCCTCTGAAAGAAGCCAAGCAGATCTGCCACGGGCGAACCGACCGCTGCTGCAAGGCGCATGTTGAGGGGCATGTGATAGAAAACCGTGATCAGCGAGACCGCAAGATAAAGCCACAGCGCGATCAACCAGTTGCGCCGCGCCAAGGTTTCATGCCGATCAAGGCGGGCCGACAGCACGAGGGCCACCAGCATGATGACGAACAAGGTCATGATCGTGAAAAGGAAATTGCTGAACTGCGGAAAGAACTCCGCTACGAACTCGTCAGGGGCGAGACGCAGCCAGTAGGCGCCCATCGATAGCCCGATGAACAGGTTGGCGCCACCGAACGCGGCCGAGGTGACGACGGCCAGCGTGTTGATGCGGCTGCGGTATGGATTGGATGACATGTGAATTGGCTCCTCGAAGCGCGATGAATGGGGGTCGACGCAAATCTCGGCCAGTGACTGCGTTCTGATCGGGGACCAGGGAAGGGGTGCACACCTGACGGCGGTTCAGTGGAATTCGGTCTTGGCGAACTGACGAAACAGGAAAGCGGGCGCGATCCGGCTTAACAACCTGATCTGGCGGGACTGTCCCAACAGCAATTCGGTCTGATCACGGCGCAATCCCTTCAGGATGTCGCGGACCAGATCGGCGGGCTTCATCTTCTTGAAATTGTCGGATTTCAGGGCCTTGGCCATGTCGGTATCCACGACGGGTGGCATCGCCTCGAAAATGGTGATGCCGTGGGGGCGCAACTGGTGCCGCAGGGTTTGCGCGCAATGATGGATCAGGGCCTTCGTCCCGGAATAGATCGGCGTTCCCGGCGAGGCGACGAAGGCGACACCCGATCCGATGAACAAGACGGCGGGCCGGGCGCTTTTTTCCAGAAGCGGTAGCGCGCGCCATGTCAGGGTCAGCGGCGCCGTCGCGTTGATGGCAATCTCGCTCTCGATCTTTCGGAGCGTGTCGGTGTCGGACTTGAAGTCATAGGCAAGGAAAATGCCTGCATTGTTGATCAGCAGATCCAGCCGGCCGTGCTCTGCCTGAATGTCCGACAATATGCGGTCCTGATCGGCGGCAAGCGTCACGTCCCCTGCGATCGCTTGTGCCCCGGTCAGGCGTGCGGCCTCCGCCAGCCTGTCCGGGTCGCGCCCACAGATGATGACGGTGTTGCCACAGGCCACAAGCTGCCGGGACAGTTCGAGCCCAATGCCCGAGCCGCCGCCGGTAACGAGAATGATCATTGATTTCAGGTCCAAACCGGGTTCTCCAACAGCAGGTGTCGTCATCAAGGTAGGCTTGGCGGATCGTCGCGTTCCACCGAAAGTGACTTGCAGTTCGTTTCAATGGCTTGCAGATCGGCTCAATGCCGTTGCCAAGCATCGCGTATCCGTCTCTGATGCAAGGCGTGATGTTCCCGCGTGAAAGGCCGCTGGCATGCAGGCTCGGCAAAGACCCCCAATTTACACATCTGCCGTCCTTTCCGGCCCGATCTGCGGGATGCTCGGCCTTGACTGGGTCGAAGTTCTGGGAAGGGCCGGGATGGTCGCCACGGACCGTAACGACCGGGCCTTTCTGGTGTCGGGCGAGGAGTATCTTCGCATCTGGACCGCGATGATGGATCTTTCCGGGCATCCGGACGTCTCGCAGCTTCTTGGTTTGCGCATGGCGGGCGGCCCTGCGATCCCCGTCCTCTTCGCCCTTTCCACGGCGCCCGATTTCGAGACCGGCATTCACAGGATGGCGCAGTTCAAAAGCCTTTTCGGGCCGATGCAGTTCATCGTGACGCGCAGTTCATCGGACTTCAGCGTGCGTGTCGGACCGGACCAGCCAAGTCTCACCTTGCCGGGGTCATTCAGCAGTCCGCAGATCATCTATCTTCATGCGCAAGCCAACGCGCTGGCGCGTCATGCGATCCGGCCTTTGCGGGTTTCCCTTCCCCTGCCACAGGACGAACGCGAGCGGCTGAAAGAGGTTTTTGGCCAAGTTCCGTCCCATGGCGAGGCGACGCTGACCTATGCCCTTGCCGATGCCCGCATTCAGTTTGTCTCCGACAACCCCGAGCTTTGGCAGGCGACCGAGGCCGATCTTCAGAGCCAGGCCATGATCCAGTCCAAGGGACTGCCCCTGTCCGATCGGGTTCGTGCGACCATGCTCGAGGCGTTCTCGATCACCGAGCCCACGATCGCACATGTCTGCGGTCGTCTGAAACTCGGTCGCAGCACCTTGTTGCGGCGTCTGGCAGATGACGGGGTCACCTTCCAGTCGCTGCTTGACCAAACGCGACGGGAGCTTGCGATCCGATATCTGGTCAAGAGCGAGTTGAACAACCAGCAGATCGCCCACCTTGTGGGGTATCGCGATCCGAACGCCTTCCAGCGCGCCTTCCGGAAATGGACAGGGATGACACCACAGGCATTGCGCGCCGCGCACACGCATTGATGCCGTCTTAAGCCGTGTGCTGAAATCCCGGGCACCTGGGTAGGCCACGTTCGCGTGAGCGATTGAGTTGCCGTCGGCGCGCCACTATGGTTGTGGACCATCCAAGACCTGCGAGCCAGCGACGATGCCCGACGAGAAGACCTCCCGTTACACCGCCCCGGCTCTCGAAAAGGGGCTGGATATCCTGGAGCTTCTGTCGGCGTCCGACACCGGGCTGTCGCTCAGCGAGATCGCCCGCGATCTCAAACGCTCGGTCTCTGAAATCTTCCGGATGCTGATGGTGTTGCAGACGCGCGGCTATGTCGCGCAGGCGCCGGGATCGGACAAGTACGTGTTGACGACGCTGCTTTTCGAGGTGGCCCATCGCACCCCGATGATCCGCCGCCTGACGATGGCGGCAGCCCCCCTGATGCGCGACCTTGCCCAGCGGGTGAACCAATCGGTGCACTTGGCGATCCTGACCGATGACACGGTGCTGATCGTCGGGCAGGCCGACCCGCCCGCGCGCCACGTCATGAGCGTGCGACTGGGCACGCGGGTGGATATCTGGCGGGCCTCGTCGGGCCGGGTGATGATGGCCTATCACAGCGAGGAGGAACTGGCCGAGATGCTGGCCCGCCGTCCGCTGCCCGAGGGCACCGACGAGGCGCGGCTGCGCCGCGACCTCGCCGAGATCCGCCTGCGTGGGCACGAGATTGTCGACAGCTTCGTGATCAAGGGGGTGGTCAACATCTCGGCCCCGATCATCGACCACGAAGGACAGGCCATCGCCGCGCTGACCATCCCGCATGTCCAGCGGTTCGGCGAGCCGATCACAATGGCCGATTGCTGCGTGCAAGTGATCGAGACGGCGGCGCAGCTGAGCCGCAGCGTGGGCGGCGGCGCGGCTCAGCTGGTGCCCACTGAGGCGCCCAGGCGCGTCTAGTCGGTCGCCAGCGGAACGGCCGGCACCTCCATCGACTCAAAGCATGCCTCGACCAGCGCCATCGTCTGGAACGCGTCCTCGACCCCGCTGAAAAGGCGGTCATCCTCGCCCGCGGCAAAGCGCTGAACGTTGCGCATCGGGCCCATGAACGCCTCGATGAACCAGCTGCCGCTCAGCGGCACCTGCTGCCAGTCGCCGCCCTCGGGGCAGAACCACAACTCGTCGGCCTCGCCGTGCGGATAGTCAAAGCAGACGCCAAGCTTGACCATCATCACGCCCTTGGTCCCCTCGATCCGAAACCAGGCCGACTGGAACTTTCGTCCCGCTTGATGGTTGTGGCTGATGCTCATCACCCCGCGTCGCAGATCGCCCCAATCGAGGATCGCGGTGGTACGGGTCTGGGCGAATCCCGGCGCGCGCGGATCGGCCATCGACCGGGCAAAGGCCGCCTTGGGCGTGCCGAAAAGTGCGCGGATGGAATCGAGGTAATGGATGGAATGGACCAGGATCTCGACCCGCGGCATCGTCAGCAGGAAGGGAAAGATCGTCCATGGCGTGAAGATGTTGAGATGCACCTCGATCTCCAGCGGGTCACCGATCAGCCCCTGTTCGATCGCCTGCCGCGCCGCCATCATCATCGGCGAAAAGCGCAGCTGGAAATTGACCGCGGCCTTAAGGTCGCGATCGCGGCAGATCTGGCGGATCACCCGCGCCGTCGCAAGGTCCGGGCCCATCGGTTTCTGGATCAACACCGCGGCGCCTTTGGGCAGGGAGGGCAGGATATCGGTGATCGCGCCAGGCGGCACGGCAATGTCGTAGGCCACGTCATTGCCATGCGCCGCCACCGCCTCGGCCACCGAGGCATATGTGGCCGGGATGGCGAAATCGCGCGCAAGGCTGGCGCGGCGGTCGGCGTCGATCTCGGCAACGCCGGCCACCTGCAACCCGGCCTTGGCGTAGGCGGGCAAGTGGGCGTCGCGCACGATGCCACCCGCGCCGATCAGCACGATGGGGCGCGGCGCCGTGGGCGCAGGCCAGTTCTGTTCAAGCGTCTCGATCATGTCGTCACCTCGCGCCTTTCGACCAAAAGGATATGTTCGCAATACATGACCGTGCGGCCATGCTGGTTGAGTGTCTCGCAAATCTCCACCACCTGCCCGTGGCCCGGCCGCTTGGGGTCGTCCGCCCTGCGCCCGATCCGCACCCGCGTGCGCAGCGTGTCACCGGCAAAGACCGGCGTAGGAAAACGCAGCCGGTCATAGCCGTAGGTCATCGCGCGCGGGTTGATCTGCGTGGCCGTCAGCCCGATGCCGATGGCAAAGGTCATCGTGCCATGGGCAATGCGCTGACCGAAGGGCTGGGTGCGGCAAAACTCGGCATCCATGTGATGCGGGAAGAAGTCGCCCGAATGGCCGGCGTGAAAGACGATGTCGGCCTCGGTGATGGTGCGGCCCAGCGTCTGGCGGGTTGCGCCGACCTCGTAATCTTCGAAGAACTGTTCGTTTTCCATCGGTCCTCCCTTGCTGCCAATTTTGCTCATGAAAAAAGTTTTGACAAGTAAAACAATCTGGCTCACGCTGCCGTTAACTTGGGCCGAAGGGCCTCGGCCGGTGGGGGAGCGATGGCTGAAATAGGCATACATGCAAGGGGTTTACCCCAGCTTCCGGCCGATCATGCGGCGATTCCGGTCTGGAACGCCGAAGATTGGTATTTCGAAGATTTCAAGGTGGGCGACCGGATCCGGTCGATCCGACGGACAATCTCCGAAGGCGAGTCGATGCAGTTCAACAGCCTCGTCATGGACCACCACCCGTATGTCAGCGACGAGATCTTTGCGGCAGAGGAGGGCGTATTCGGCCGCCGGCTGGTCGCCGGGGCCTTCGTCTTTTCCTTGGGACTGGGGCTGGCGGCAACGAACTGCCTGAACTCGTTTTCCTACGGCTACGACAGGCTGCGCTTCATCAAGCCCGTCTTCATCGGCGACACGATCTACACGATCCGCGAGAACCTTTCGAAAGAGGTGCATAACGAAAAGATGGGCAAGCTGCGGGTCAGCTACTCGGTCTACAAGGCGCCGGGCGAACTGGTGCTTTACGCCGAACACCTGCTGACCGCCAATTACCGCGACCCGGCCCCCTTCGCCGCCGAGGCGCAGGCCAAGATGGCGGCGAAGGCCGCGGCGCGCAATGGCTGAGGCTGTCCTGCGCGGCATGACATGGGACCACCCGCGCGGGGTGGACCCGATGCTGGCCACTTCAGCTGCCTATGCCGCCGCCCATCCCGGTGTGACGATCACTTGGGAAAAGCGGTCCTTGCAGGCCTTCGCGGACCGGCCGATTTCGGAGATGGCCGAAACCTACGACCTGATGGTCATCGACCACCCGCATGTGGGCGAGGTGGCCCGGCAGGGCAACCTGCTGGCCCTCGACGGGCTGCGCGACGCCGAGATGGCTGCGCTGGCCGCTGGCTCTGTCGGGCTGTCGCATCCGTCCTACGCCTTTGGCGGGCGGCAATGGGCGCTGGCCATCGACGCGGCCACGCCCGTGGCCTGCCTGCGTCCCGACCGACTGGAGACGCCGCCGCGGCTCTGGTCCGAGGTGCTGGAGTTGGCCCGCGCGGGCCGGGTTGGGTTTGCGCTCATCCCGATCAACGCGCTGATGACCTTCTTCGGCATCGCCCGCAATCTTGGCCATGACATCGGCGAAGACCCCGACCGGCTGATGGACCCCAGCGCGGCCTCCCGCGTGCTGGCCCTCATGGTCGAGATTGCGGGGCTGGTCGATCCGCGTTGCCTGACTCTTGATCCCATCGGCATTTACGACTGGATGGGGCGTGGCGAAGACGGGCCGGATTATTCGCCCTTCGGCTATGGCTACACCAATTATTCCCGCGCCGGGTTCTGTCCGCATCCGCTGGCCTTCCACGATGCCCCGGGGATCGAACGCCCGTCGCCGCAGGGCACGGTGCTGGGCGGCACGGGCATTGCCGTGTCGGCCTTCACGAAACACCCCGAGGTCGCGGTGGACTATGCCTTCTGGATTGCCGGGGCCGAGTGCCAGCGCGGCCTCTACACCACCAGCGGCGGCCAGCCCGGCCACGCCGCCGCATGGGAGGGTGATGCCTGCAACGCCTTGACCGACAACTTCTTCCGCAACACCCGTGCGACGCTGGAGGGCGCATGGCTGCGCCCGCGCTATGACGGCTACATGGGCTTTCAGGACGTGGGTGGCGCGCTGGTGCATCGCTGCCTGACCGGCGAGGTGACGATCCCCGCCACCATCACCGCGCTCGACGCCGCCTACCGGGAGAGCCGCGCATGACCCGTCCTCTCGAAGGCCTGCTCGTCGTTGATTTCAGCCAGTTTCTGTCGGGGCCGCTTTGCGCGCTGAAACTGGCCGACCTTGGCGCGCGCGTCATCAAGATCGAGCGGCCGGGGCAGGGCGACCTCTGCCGCACGCTCTATCTGTCCGACACCGAGATCGGCGGCACCAACAGCCTGTTTCACGCGATCAACCGCAACAAGGAAAGCTTTGCCGCCGATCTGCGCGACGAGGGCGACCGCGCCCGTTTGCGGCGGCTGGTGGCCAAAGCCGACGTGGTGATGCAGAACTTCCGCCCCGGCGTGATCGAGCGGATGGGGTTCGGCTATGATGCGGTGCGCGCGCTAAATCCTGACATCGTCTATGGCTCAATCTCGGGTTACGGCGACGAAGGGCCTTGGGTAGACCTGCCGGGACAGGACCTGCTGGCGCAGGCGCGCTCGGGCCTGCTGTGGTTGACCGGCTCGGCGGGCGATCCGCCGATGCCGATGGGGCTGGCGGTGGCCGACATGCTGGCGGGCAACGCGCTGGCGCAGGGCATTCTCGCGGCCCTTGTCGGGCGCGGCCTGCGCGGCGAGGGCGCAAAGGTGGAAACCAGCCTGCTCGAGGCACTGCTGGACTTTCAGTTCGAGGTACTCACGACCCATCTCAACGATGGTGGCAAGCTGCCGCGCCGCGCCGCGGTGGGCGGGGCGCATGCCTATCTGGGCGCCCCCTATGGCGTCTATCAGACCGCGGACGGGTACCTTGCGCTGGCAATGACGCCCTCGTTGCGCAGGCTCGCAGAGTTGATGGGTATCGCAGCACTCGCCCCCTATCTGGACGACCCTGCCGCCGCGATGCGCGAACGCGACGCGATCAAGGCGATCATCGCGCAGGCGGTGCGCGGGCAGACGACGGCGCACTGGCTGGCCATCCTGCAGCCTGCCGACATCTGGTGTTCGGAAGTCCTCGACTGGCCCGGCCTTTTCGCGACCGAAGCATTCCGGCGACTGAACTTCATCCAGACGATCGAGAACGGCGCGGTGTCGCTCAGCACGCTGCGCGGACCGCTCCGGCTGGATGGCGCGGCGCTAACCTCGGGCCGGGCGGCCCCGGGGCTGGGCCAGCACACCCAAGAGATTATCGACGAGTTCGGGCTGAACCGAACCGATAACGGCGCGGCAGACGCCGACAGACCCTCGGAAACGACCAGTCGGCCGGGCAACCCGATTGCCGACACCATAACCAAGCGGAGGACATCATGAAGAGAAGAACGTTCAACAAGTTGCTTGCCGGTGGCGCGCTGGGCGCCCTTGCCGGACGCATGGCCAGCGCAGACGAAGTGACAAGCGCCGTCTACGGTTCTTTCGATGGCGTGACGGTGCGGGCCAAGCTGATCGGCGGCGCGCAGTACGAAACCCTCTATGCCGAGATTCCGAAATGGGAGGCCGCGACCGGTGCGAAGGTCGATGTGATCTCGCGCAAGAACCACTTCGAGCTTGACCGCGAGATCAAGCAGGACATCGCCGCCGGCACGCTGGATTGGGACATCGGGTCAAACCACACCAGCTTTGCGCCGCAGTACGGCGACATCTACATGGACCTCAACAGCGTGATGAAGCCGGACGTTCTGGCCGCATTCGACGCGCTGGCGCTGAAGAACTCCACCGTGGACGGCAGCCTGGTGCAAATGCCCCGGCACTCGGACGTGTCCAACCTTTACTACCAGAAGTCGCTCTATGCCGATCAGGGCAACAAGGACGCGTTCAAGGCCAAGTACGGCTATGACCTTGCCCCGCCCGAAACCTTCGACCAGTTCAAGGACCATGCCATCTTCTTTGCCAAGGCGCCCGATTTCTTCGGAACGCAGTATCCCGGCAAGGACGAGGCGATCACCGGACGGTTCTACGAGATGCTGGTGGCCAATGGCGGAGCGCTGTTCGACGACAAGTGGAACCCGACGTTCAACTCGGCCGCGGGCGTGAAGTCTGTCATGTGGTTCAAGGACCTCTACGACGCCAAGGCGGTGCCGGCGGGCGTGCTGAACTACCTGTGGGACGACCTCGGGGCAGGCTTTGCCTCTGGCACGGTGGCGCTGGATCTCGACTGGGCCGGCTGGGCCGCCTACTTCAACGATCCGGCCAACTCCAAGGTCGCGAACGACGTGGGTCTGATCCGCGCGCCCAAGGGCGACGGCGGCAAGCGGGCGGGCTGGTCGGGCAGCCATTCCTTCTCGATCACGAAGACCAGCCAGAACAAGGATGCGGCCGCCTCGCTGGTGACGTTCCTGACCAGCCACGACAACCAGATGATCGAGGCGCGCAAGGGCCTGCTGCCCACCCGCACCCAGGTCTGGAAGGACATCGCGGCCGAATTCGGTGCCGCCGGCAACGACTTCATGGTCGAGGTGTTCAACACCTATGGCCAATCGATGGCCGAGGATGCCTTCACGCCGCCGTTGATTGCGCCGTGGATCGAGGTTTCGAACGAGATCTTCCCGCGGCTGCAAAAGGCGATCCTGGGCGAGATGACCGCGCAGGCCGCCCTTGACGAGGCCGCGGCCGCCGCGACCCGGATCATGCAGGACAACGGCTACCTCTGAGGGCCGCATGGCGGGGCGGCCGAGTGCCGCCCCGCGCACCTTTCACGGAAGACAAGATGGCCCGATACAGCCCCAAACGCCTTTTTCGCAACAGGATGAACCTTGTTCCTTTCCTGCTGCTGCTGCCGGCCTTCATGGTTCTGGCGCTGGTCGTGGTGTTCCCTCTGGGCTTCTCGCTTTACACCAGTTTCACGCCCTACCGACTGATCCGGCCCAACACGCTGCATGTGTGGATCGGCCTGCGCAACTATACCGACCTGATGGGCAACGGCGATTTCTGGGCGGCCTTCGGGCGCACGGTGCTGTTTCTGACGATCGCGCTGAATGTCGAGTTTCTGGCGGGTCTGGGCATCGCGCTGCTGATCAGCCGCATCACATGGGGTCAGCGGACGCTGCGCACCATCATGATGTTCCCGATGATGTTTTCGCCGATCCTCGTGGGCTACCAGTTCAAGTTCGTTTTCAACGACAATATCGGCATCCTGAACAACGCGCTGCAGGCCCTGCACCTGAGCGACGGGGCGATCGCGTGGTTGGTGGACCGTAACCTCGCGATGTTTTCGATCATTTTCGCCGAAGTCTGGATGAGCACGTCGGTCTTCGCCATCCTGCTGCTTGCGGGCCTCTTGTCGATGCCGCGCGACCCGGTAGAGGCGGCTCGCGTGGATGGTTGCAACCCGTGGCAGGTCTTTCGCCACATCACGCTGCCCTACATCATGCCCTTTGCCTACATCGCGATGACGATCCGCTCGCTCGACGTCGCGCGCGCCTATGACATCGTGCACGTGATGACCGGCGGGGGACCAGCCGGCCGGACCGAGCTTTTGTGGACCCTGATCGCGCGGACCGGCTACAACAATGCCAAGATGGGGATGGCCAATGCGATGGCCTATATCTCGATCCTGCTGTCGATTGCCTTCACCTACTTCTTCTTCCGCAAGCTGATTGCTGCGCGCAAGTTCATGCGGGGGGCTGACTGATGGACCCGAAACTGCGCCGGCAGCTTGGACGGATCGTGTCTTGGGTTCTGACCTTCCTGCTGATGATGATCATCTGCGTGCCGGGCCTTTGGGTGGTGCTGACCGCCTTCCGGCCCAATGCCGAGGTGCTGGCCAAGCCCGCGGTCTGGGTGCCGCAAGTACTGAGCCTGAACAACTTCGCGAAGATCTTTGGCTTTGCGCAGGAAGTGGCGATTCCGGTGCCGGCCTATTTCGCCAACTCGATGATCATCGCGTTGACCAGCACTGCCATTGCTCTCCTGATCGGGATGTCGGGCGGCTATGCCTTCGCGCGCTACCGCTTCCGTTTCAAGGATGGGCTGTTTCTGGGCCTGATGTTGTCACGCACGGTGCCGGGTATCGCGCTGTCGCTGCCGCTTTTCATGATCTGGAGCAGGCTGGGACTGATCGATACCAAGCCGGGGCTGATCATCGTCTATGTCGCAATGAACGTGCCCTTCACGATCTGGCTGATCGACGGCTTCTTCCGGCAGATCCCGATCGAGCTGTCAGAGGCGGCGATGGTTGATGGCTGCACCCGCTGGCAGGCATTCTGGCGGATCGAGTTTCCGCTGGCGCGCTCAGGCATCGCTTCGGCCGGCATCTTTGCTTTCCTGACGTCGTGGAACGAATACGCGCTTGCCAGCCAGCTGACCCGCTCGACCTATTCCAAGACGTTGCCGGTCGGGCTGATGGATTTCACCTCGCAATTCACCATCGACTGGGCCGGCATGTCGGCGATGGCCGTGATCATCATCATCCCGGCGCTGGCGCTGACCTTCATCGTGCAGAAACACCTCATCGCGGGCCTGACCTTCGGCGGGGTGAAAGGATAACATGGCAGAGATCGTTCTGAACAAGCTCGTCAAGAATTACGGCCGGACACGGGCGGTGCATGGCATCGACCTGTCCATCGCGCATCAGGAATTCGTAGTACTGGTGGGGCCATCGGGCTGCGGTAAATCCACGACGCTGCGGATGATTGCCGGGCTGGAAGAGATTTCCGACGGCACCGTCAGCATCGGCGGTGCTGTGGTGAACGAACTGCCGCCGCGCAAACGCAACATCTCGATGGTGTTCCAGAACTACGCGCTTTACCCGCATATGAACGTGCGCGAAAACCTCGGCTTTGGCCTCAAAATCGCGGGCCAGCCGGCGGCAGATATCGCCCAACGGGTCGACGAAGCGGCCGAGATCCTTGGCCTGACCGAGCTTCTGGAGCGCACCCCGGCGGAATTGTCGGGCGGCCAGCGTCAGCGCGTCGCAATGGGCCGCGCGATCGTGCGCAAGCCCGCGGCCTTTCTCTTTGACGAGCCGTTGTCGAACCTCGATGCCAAGCTGCGCGGCCAGATGCGCGCGGAAATCAAGAAGCTGCACCAGTCGGTACGCACCACGGTCGTCTACGTCACCCATGACCAGATCGAGGCGATGACGCTGGCCGACCGGATCGTGGTGATGCGCGCCGGCCGGATCGAGCAGGTGGGCACGCCGATGGAGGTCTACAACCACCCCACTTCGGCCTTCGTGGCCACCTTCATTGGCTCGCCGCCGATGAACATGCTGCCCGGTACCATCTCGGGCGGTGCGGTGCGTCTGGCCGATGGCAGCGCGCTGCCGGTGCCCGAGCGTGCGGCGGACAATGCGCGCGAGGGGCAGGAGGTGCTGCTGGGCATTCGACCGGACGACATCAGCCCGGTGGGCCACGGCCTGTCGCAGGACGGCCCCGGTGCGGAACTGACCCTTACTGTCGCCATCGCCGAACCCTTGGGCATGGAAAGCCTGATCTTCACCCGGATCGCCGGGCAGGAAGTGCAGGCGAAACTTTACGGCCCGCGCATGGTGTTGCCGGGCGAGGAACTGGTGTTCCGTCTCGCGCTGGACCGTGCGCATCTCTTCGACGCGGCGAGCGGCGCCAGTCTGGAGGCACGCTGATGGCGCGGATCGACAGGGTCGAGATTCGCATGGTCGATCTGCCGCCGCAGGTCGTGCGCACCGACGCGATCCAGTCCTTCGTCAGTCAGGAAACACCGCTGGTCACCATCACCGATAGCGATGGCGCGACCGGTCACGGCTATGGCTATACCATCGGCACCGGCGGGCCTGCGGTGGTCAGCCTGCTGCGCGACACGCTGGTCCCGCGCCTTCTGGGCCGCGAGGCTGACGAGATCGAGGCGATCTGGCGCGACCTTCTCTTTGCCACCCATGCCACCGCCGTGGGCGCGATCACCTCGATTGCGCTGGCGGCCATCGACACGGCCCTGTGGGACCTGCGCTGCCGCCGCGCGGGCCTGCCGCTTTGGCGCATGGCGGGCGGAGCGAAACCCGCGATTCCGCTTTATTCGACCGAAGGCGGCTGGCTGCATATCGAGCGCGCAGCCCTTGTCGAAGATGCGCTGGCGGTCAAGGCGCAGGGCTTTGCCGGATCGAAGGTGAAGGTCGGCAAGCCCTCACTGGAAGAGGACCGGGATCGGCTGACGGCGGTGCGCGAGGCTGTCGGCCCCGAGTTTCGACTGATGGTCGATGCCAACCAGGCTTTCGCCTATCACGAGGCGCTGCTTAGGGCGCGGATGCTGGCCGAGGTCGGCATCACGTGGTTCGAAGAGCCGATGCCGGCTGACGACCTGACCGGCCACGCCCGGCTGGCCGCGCAATCGGCCGTGCCGATTGCGGTGGGTGAAAGCCTCTATTCGCCGGGCCAGTTCGCCGATTACCTGCGCGCAGGCGCCTGTTCCATCATCCAGGTCGATGCCGCGCGGGTGGGCGGCATCACGCCCTGGCTGAAAGTGGCGCACATGGCCGAGGCGATGAACATCGCCGTCTGCCCGCATTTCCTGATGGAGCTGCATGTCAGCCTTGTCTGCGCGGTGCCCAATTCATGGATGCTGGAATACATCCCGCAGCTTGATGCGATCACCACCAGCCGCCTCGATATCCGGGGCGGCATCGCGCATCCGCCCGAGGCGCCGGGGCTGGGCATTGACTGGGACAGGGACGCCATCGCGCGGCTGACCGTGGCGGGCAGCCACACCGAGCATCGGCAATGAAAACAGGGGAGGGGACGGGAATGCAACGGATGGGCATGGTGATCGGGCTGAAACCCGACAAGGTCGAGGCCTACAAGCGGCTGCACGCCGCCGTCTGGCCCGAGATCCTCGCGCAGATCAAGGCCAGCAACATCACCAATTACTCCATCTACCTCAAGGAGCCGGAAAACCTGCTCTTCGGTTACTGGGAATATACCGGCACCGATTTCGAAGGTGACATGGCCAAGATGGCCGCCGACCCGCGCACGCAGGACTGGTGGGCGGTCTGCATGCCCTGCCAGGAGCCGCTGGCCACCCGCGCCGAGGGCGAATGGTGGGCCATGATGGACGAGGTCTTTCACTGTGACTGACACCGCCAACGATCCGCGCATCGCCACGCTGCAGACCTGCTACACCTCGGTTCTGCATGACGTGATGCGGGCGATGGGGCTGCGCGATTTCACCCTGCCGCCGCGCCTGCGCCCGCTGAACCCCGAAGGCGTGCTGACCGGCCCGGCTTTCACCATAGAGGGACGCATCGTCGAGGGTGCCGATCCGCATGAAACGCTGCTGGCCTGGACCGGGCTTCTGTCGCAATGCCCCGGTGGCCATGTCTGGACGGCGCAGCCCAACAACCAGCTTGTGGCGCAGATGGGCGAGCTGTCGGCCGAAACGCTGCACCTGAAGGGCGTGCTGGGCGTCGTCACCGATGGGGGCCTGCGCGACACCAACTTCATCCTGCGGCTGGGCCTGCCTTGCTGGGGCACCTTTTTTACCCCGCGCGACGTGGTCGGCCTGTGGCTGCCCACGGCGACCGGCACGCCGATTTCCATCGACGCGGTCACGATCAACCCGGGCGACTGGGTGCACGGCGACCGCGACGGGATGGTGGTGATCCCGGCGGCGCATCTGGACGAGGTGATCGAAAAGGGCGTGGCGGCGATGCAGACTGAAAGTAAGGTGCGCGCGGCGATCCTGCAAGGCATCGACCCGCAGCAAGCCTATCTGTCCTACGGAAAGTTCTGACAGATGCAGATTGCGCGCGTCGATATCCGGGCCTGCCGCCATCGGGGCGCGGCGTTGGGGGCCGACGCGCTGCGCGACGGGCAGGCGCGCGCGGGGCTGGATTACCTCGTTTACACGGTGACGACAGAAGGCGGGCAAAGCGCCTCGATGTTCGGCTTTGCCGCGCGTTCGGCGCTGGGAGCTGGCCACCTTGCCGCCGCCTCGCTGCGGCCCTTCTTCGTGGGCCGCAACGCACTGGATCGCGAGGCGGCCTGGCAGGACTGGCGCGTGGCCGACCGCTGGTGGCATCACCTGCCGATCTACAGCTATGGCCCGCTCGATTGCTGCCTGTGGATCCTTGCGGCCGAGGCGGCGGGCAAGCCGCTCTGGCGCTATATCGGCGGCCTGCGGTCCGAGGTGCCGGTCTATGCCTCCTCGCTGGTGCTGCCGGATGCCGATGCCTACGTGGCCGAGGCGCGCGCGGTACAGGCGGCGGGCCTGCGCGCCTACAAGGTGCATCCGCCGGGCAAGTCGTTGGCGCAGGACATCGAGATTCACCGCGCCGTGCGCGACGCGGTCGGTCCCGATTTCCCGCTGATGTCGGACCCGGTCGCGCCCTACACGCTGGACGAGGCGCTGCGGCTGGGGCGCGAGCTGGAGCGTCTGGGCTATCTCTGGCTGGAAGAGCCGTTACCCGATGAGAACTTCGCCGCGCTGCGCGAACTGACCCGCGCGCTGGATATTCCTGTCATTGGCACCGAGGTGCTACCCAAACACCCCTATTCGGTGGCCGAATGCCTTGCCACCCGCGTGGTGGACGGCGTGCGCGCCGACCCGTCATGGTCGGGCGGCATCACCGGCACGCTGAAAACCGCCCGCCTCGCCGAGGCGTTCCATGCGCCTTGCGAGTTGCACACGACGATCTTCCAGCCGCTGGAACTGGTGAACCTGCACCTCAACGGGGCCATCGGCAATTCCCGCTATCTCGAACTGCTCTGGCCCGCCGAGACCTTTGCCTTCGGCCTTGCCGCGCCACTGCCCGTGGCAAACGGCATAGCCACAATGCCCCAGGGGCCGGGGCTGGGCATCGCGCTTGACTGGGACATGATCGACAACGACACGCTGGAGGTGCTGTGAGCGATCCCGCAACAGATGACCGCCTGCTCCTGCTGTCGCCCGCCGACAACGTGCTGGTCGCGCGCGCGCCAATCGCCGCAGGCGAACGGATCTGGCTGGACGGGCGGCAATTGACGGTCGGTGCCGCGCTGTCGATGGGCCACAAGCTGGCGCGCCGTGCCATTGCGGCGGGGGACAGCGTGGTGAAATACGGCGCCGTCATCGGCACCGCGACGGCAGACATCGCGCCGGGCGCGCATGTGCACCTGCACAACCTGCGCAGCAACTACACGGCAACCTATGCACTCGACGCACCGGCAGGGGGCACGCCATGACCGCACTTTCGGGCTATCTGCGCGCGGACGGGCGCAAGGGCATCCGCAACCGCGTGGCGGTGGCTTACCTCGTCGAATGCGCCCATCACGTCGCCCGCGAAATCGCCTGGCCCCACCGGGACGAGGCGCATGTCATCGGCTTTCCCGGTTGCTACCCCAACAGCTACGCCCAGACGATGATGGAGCGGCTTTGCACCCATCCCAACGTGGGCGCGGTGCTGCTTGTCTCGCTCGGGTGCGAAAGCTTCAACCGCCACAAGCTGGCCGAGGTGATCGCCGCCAGCGGTCGCCCGGTCGAGGTGCTGGTGATCCAGCGCGCGGGCGGCACGGCGGCCACCATCGCGCAGGGGCAGGCATGGGTGGAGCATGCGCTGGCGCAACTGGCCGGGCAGGCGCGGGTGCCGATGGAGGTGTCAGAACTGGTCGTCGGCACCGTCTGCGGCGGCTCGGACGGCACCAGCGGGCTGTCGGGCAACCCGGCGGCGGGCCGCGCCTTTGACAAGCTGGTGGCGGCGGGGGCCGCGTGCATCTTCGAGGAAACCGGCGAGCTGATCGGCTGCGAGGACATCATGGCCGAACGCGCCGCAACCCCGGAACTTGCCGGTGAACTGCGCGCGGCGGTGGAAAAGGCAGCGCGCTACTACGCCACGCTGGGCTATGGCAGCTTTGCCGCCGGCAATGCCGATGGCGGGCTGACGACGATCGAGGAAAAATCGCTGGGCGCCTATGCCAAGTCGGGCCGCTCGCGCATATCCGGGCTGATCAAGCCCGGCGACATTCCCCCCAAGGGCGGGCTTTACCTGATGGACGTGGTCCCCGATGGCGAGGTGCGCTTCGGCTTTCCCAACATCTCGGACAATGCCGAGATCGTCGAGATGATGGCCTCGGGCGCGCACCTGACGCTGTTCGTGACCGGGCGCGGCTCGGTCGTGGGCTCGGCGCTGGCCCCGGTGATCAAGATCGCCGCCAACCCCGAGATGTATGCCCGCCTGTCGGCCGACATGGACATCAACGCGGGCCGCATCATTACCGGCGAGGGGACGCTTGATGCCGTGGGCGACGAGATCTTCGACCGGGTCCTCGCCACCGCCGCCGGGCAGCCCACCTGTTCCGAGGCGATGGGCCATGCCGAGTTCATCCTGACCTACAAGACGTTCGAGCCGATCGGGCCGGCCTGCCTGCCCGCGTGAAGGAGAGAGAATGGGACGACTGGACGGCAAGCGCGCACTGATCACTGCGGCGGGGCAGGGCATTGGCCGGGCCAGCGCGCTGGCGATGGCGCGCGAGGGGGCGACGGTGATCGCCACCGACATCAATGCCGAGGCGCTGGCGGCGCTGGGCACCGAGGCGCCGGGGATCGAGAAGCGGCTGCTGAACGTGATGGACAAGGACTCGGTAAGCCGGATGGCGGCCGAGGTCGGCGCGCTGGACGTTCTCTTCAACTGCGCGGGTTTTGTCGCCCACGGCAGCATCCTTGATTGCGACGAGGATCAGTGGGCCTTCTCTGTCGATCTGAACATGACGGCCATGTACCGTATGTGCCGCGCCTTCCTGCCGGCGATGATCGCAGGCGGGGGCGGGTCGATCATCAACATGTCTTCGGTCGCCAGCGCGGTCATCGCCGCGCCCAACCGCTTTGTCTACGGCGCGACCAAGGCGGGTGTGATCGGCCTGACGAAATCCATCGCCGCCGATTTCATCGGGCAGGGGATACGGGCCAACGCGATCTGCCCCGGCACGGTCGAAAGCCCGTCGCTGGAGGGCCGCCTGCGCGCCACAGGCGACTATGACGCCGCGCGCCGCGCCTTCATCGCCCGGCAGCCCATCGGCCGCATAGGCAAGGCCGAGGAGATTGCCGCGCTGGTCGTCTACCTCGCCTCGGACGAGGCCGCCTATACCACCGGCGTCGCCCACGTGATCGACGGCGGCTGGGCCAATATCTGAAGGAGACCGCGCATGAAACTTTTCCGTCACGGCCCCCGCGGGCAGGAGCGCCCCGGCATCGTCGCCGCCGATGGCAGCCTGCGCGACCTGACCGGGCTGGTGCCCGATATCGGCGGCGCGGTCCTGTCGGATGCGGGCCTTGCGATGCTGCGCGCGGTTGATCCGCTGGCCCTGCCGCAGGTCGACCCCGCCACCCGGCTGGGCGCCTGCGTCGCCGGCACCGGCAAGTTCATCTGCATCGGGCTGAATTATTCCGACCATGCCGCCGAAACCGGGGCGACGGTGCCGCCCGAACCCATCATCTTCATGAAGGCCACCAGCGCCATTTGCGGGCCGAACGACCCCATCATCATCCCTCGCGGATCGGTCAAGACCGACTGGGAGGTGGAGCTGGCCGTGATCATCGGCAGCCCTGCGAAATATGTGAGCGAAGCCAATGCACTGGCCCATGTCGCGGGCTATGCGTTGACCAACGATGTCAGCGAGCGCGCCTTCCAGATCGAACGGTCCGGGCAATGGACCAAGGGCAAATCCTGCGACAATTTCGGCCAGATCGGCCCGTGGCTGGTCACGCGCGACGCGGTTCCCGACCCGCAGGCCCTGCCGATGTGGCTGACGGTGAATGGCGAGACGATGCAGAACGGCTCGACCAGGACGATGGTCTTCGGTGTGGCGTACCTGGTCAGTTACCTCAGCCAGTTCATGACGCTACATCCGGGCGACGTGGTTTCAACCGGCACACCGCCGGGCGTCGGCCTTGGCATGGTGCCGCAGCGCTACCTCAAGGCCGGCGACGTGGTGGAACTGGGCATCGAAGGGCTGGGCACGCAACGGCAGGATGTGATCGCGGACTGAAACGGAAAAGGGAGGCACGAAGATGGATTTCATCGACACGCACCAGCATCTGATCTGGCGGGACAGGTTCGGCTATGGCTGGACCAACGACATCCCGCCGCTCGCCACGGGTGATTTCACGCCCGAGGACTACCAGGCGCAGACCCGAGGCCTTGGCGTGGCCGGCACGCTGTTCATGGAGGCAGGCGTCGACGACGCCGATTACCAGGCCGAGGCGCGCTATGTGGCGACGCGCGTCGGGGCGGACGGGATCATGGGCCAGATCGCCTCGTGCCGGCCTGAGGAGGACGCGGGCTTTGACGCCTGGCTGGAGGAATGCGACGGGCTGCACGTTCATGGCTACCGCCGCATCCTGCATGTCGTGCCCGACGAGATGTCGCAGGCGGACGTCTTTCGCGCCAACCTGCGCAAGATCGGGCAGCGCGGGTTGACCTTCGATCTGTGCTTTCTCGCCCGGCAGTTGCCGATCGCCGCAGAGCTGGTGCGCGCCTGCGACGACCAGACCTTTGTCCTTGATCATTGCGGCGTGCCTGACATCGCGGGCGGCGGGTTCGACGCTTGGGCGGCGGGGATGGATGCCCTGGCCGCCTTTCCGCATGTCAATGTCAAGCTCTCCGGCATCACGGCCTATTGCGCGCCCGGCACGGCCAGCGCCGCCACGCTGCAGCCGTGGGTGGATCATGTGCTCAACCGCTTCGGGCCGGACCGCGTGGTCTGGGGCTCGGACTGGCCGGTGGTCGTGCTAGGCGCGGGGCTGACCGACTGGATCGCGATCACGCGCGACCTGCTGGGCGGGCTGTCGGCGGACGAGCAGGAAAAGATTGCCGGTCAGAACGCCCGAAGGATTTATAACCTACCCGCCTGACATGGGCAGGATTTGAGCAGGGCCCCTCGGCATTCCGTTACCGTGATGCGGGCGCCCTTCGGGTGGCGTCGGCGTGTTGTTGACCGACGCGTGCAAGAGGAGTGCTGCGTCGGGCGCAGCAGGCCGGCCGATCGCGCCAGCATTGGCCCCCGGCACAGATCACAACCGGACGGCCGTCGCTACCGCGCAAGACCCGCGGCCGGTCGCGGTGGTTTCGTTCAGCACCAGAGCGGGGCCGAACTGGTCAGCGGGCTCCTGCTGCGAGGTTGGCCAGCAGGCGGAAGGCGCCCGGCACCAGCTTTTCCATCTGGTAGTGCAGGATCAGCGCGCAGTGGCTGTGCCGCCCCTCGCCGATCTTCGCCGACAGCAGCGCGCCTCGCAAAGGCGCCTCGCCCGGATCGGCCATTTCCAGCAAGGGCTGATAGGCCGGGTCCCATGCGCTGGCGAAATAAAGGCCGCGCTCCTTGATCCAGCCCTCCCAGTCGGCGGGGCCGATCTTGTTGGGGCCGGTCAGCAGCGGATGATCGGGCACCAGCACGGTGACGGCCGCCGCCGGATCGGTGACGCGCCAGCGCAGCGAGGGCATGCCGATGGTCAGAGGCAGCGGCGGCACGCTGGCCGGATCCCAGCCATCCATCGGCCGGTGGTAGAGCGTCACCAGGTGGCCACCGGCGCGCACCCAGTCATGAATGCGCGGCATCGCGGCGCGCAGGGCAGGGCGCGTGCGCATCGCGAAGGGGCCGACGATCAGCGTGTCGACACCATCGAGCGGGCGGGCCGAGGCCAGCGCCGCATCGGTGGGTTCTTCGCAATCAAGGCCGATGGCGCGCAGCCAATGCGCCACCCGGTCGCTGCCGCCGCCGATGCAGGCGACGCGCGACGTGGGTAGCGCCACGTCGAGGGCGCGAAGCTTCAGCACCGCCGGGACGGCACGAAGCCGGGCTGCGACATGCGGGTGGTCGATCAGGGTCACCTGCGCGGCCGCCTCCCCGTCAAGGTGAAGCGGCACCTCGTAAAGCCCCGGCGTAAGGTCGGCGGGCGCCTGCAGGGTCAGACCTCCCGGTCCGGCCTCTTGCGTCCAGCCGTCCGGGGCCGCGGCGCTGACGGCGGCGGCCGGGGGGTGAACCTCGGCCAGGTCAAGCGTGACGGCCGTCTGCCCGGCCTGCCTGTTCAACACAGCCGTCGCAGGGTGAAGTCGCAGGCTGCGGGCGGGCAGCACAAGGGGCTGGGTTTCCAGCGGAAGGTGCAGGGTGGACGACACCGCGCCGGAGCGGACTGTCAACGCCACGCAGGGCAGGTGCGGCGCGTCGGGGTGCCATTCGGCCGGGTAGGGATCGGACGGCGCGGCATCGGGCCGGGGGCCGATCCTGTCGTCCTGTTGCTGCCAGTCGGCGGGCAGCACGGGGGCCACCGTGATGGCATCGGCGCGGCCCTTGTCCGCTTCGACGACCAGCCTCGCGCTCTGCCCCGGGCGCAGGCGATCGGCGTCGAGATAGGCCGCAACCTCGACCCCGGCGGCAAGCTGGATCACGCGGGCAAGCTGGGCCTCCTTGCGCTGAAGGCGATGGCGCGGCTCGGCGGGGGCCGCGTCGCGCGCCCGCGTGACCGATGCCAGCGCCTCGGCCGCCAGCCGCAGGACGGCGGCGGGATCGGGGAAGGCGGCGATGGCCGCGTCGATGGCGCGGTCGGCCTCGGCAAGGCCGGGCAGGCCCAGATCGCCCAGCCGCAGCGGCAGGCCCGAGGTGACGGCGGTATCGGGCCCGGCAACCTCGGTGCGCGCAAGGTGCAGCGGCCAGTCACGCCCGGTGCCCGCGGGCCGCCAGGCGCCCATGCCTTGGGTGGCATGGAACCAGCGCGACTGCTGGCCGATCTGCTCCCACGTCCAGCCGGAAAACCCGTCCTCGCCACTGCCCGTAATCGTCAGCGTGGCGGGGGGCGGCGGCACGTCGTCGTCATAGCTGCCACCGCCGCCGCCCCATCCGGGCAGGTAAAGCTTGGAAACCTGCCAGGCCGGCAGATCACAGCCGTCAAAGGCCGGGTCGGCCGCGGCGTCCATGACCAGGTGCGCCGTGGCGGTCATCGCCCGGTGATGGCCGTGCTGGCCCGGTACGTCGAGGAAGGTGGGGCAGATGATGTCGGGCCGCTCGGTCCGCACGATCTCGACGAAGCGGGCCAGCGTCCGTTCTGCCCCCCAGCGGCGCAGCGTATCTTCGCCCGACTTGGAAAAGCCGAAGTCATGGACCGGGTCGGCCGGGTCGCGCGCGAACCAGTAAAGGTGCATCCCCAGCACCTCGGCGGCACGCTCCATCTCGGCGGTGCGCAGGGTGCCGAGGTCCTCGGACACCTCGGTGCCGATCGCGTTCTGCCCGCCCTCGCCACGGGTCGAACAGGCATAGGACAGCTGCAAGCCGTCGCGCAGGCCCAGCACGGCCAGCATCGCGGTGGTTTCGTCATCGGGATGCGCGCCGGTGTTCATGAACGAGACGACCGAGCGCAGGGGCTGCAGCGCCCGCCACAGCATCAGGGCGCGGGGCCGCGTTGTCTGGCGGGTGATACGGTCGCGGGGGGAAAGCGGCATGGCGGGCTCCAGATGTCAGGCGGTGGTATCGGCAAGATGCGGGGTGAAGACGCGGCTAATCACCAGCGCGGCGCCGCCGAGGGTGGCGGTCATCCGGCCCGAGGCGCCGCGGCAAAGGCGTGGCAGTCTGCGGCCGGGGCGGGCCGCGACGGACCGGTCGCCGGGCCGGCAGGCGGCGATGAGATCGTCAAGCACGCCGTCGGGCATGGCCCCGCCAAGAATCACCGTTTCGGGATCGAACAGGTTCTCGATCATCTGTACTGCACTCGACAGCGGGCCTGCGGCCTCGGCGATCCAGTGTGTCAGCGCGGGGTGCCCGGCGGAATGCAGCCGGGCGATATCCTCGACGCTGGTCACCGTCACTCCCGCCTCGGCCAGCCGCTGGCCCAGGGCAAGGCGGCTGACGACCGATTCCAGCGGCACTGCCTGCCCCTCGAAGGGCACCGGCACATGGCCGATCTCGCCGGCATTGCCCTGCGCGCCCTTGATCAGCTGGCCACGCTCCACCACGCCAAGGCCAAGGCCGGTCCCGAAATAGACATAGGCAAAAGACGACAGGCCCTGCGCCGCGCCGGAGACACGTTCCGCGACGGCCGCGGCGTTGGCGTCATTCTCCAGCACGACCGGCAGGCCAAGTTCCTGTTCGATCCGGGTGCGGGCAAGGTCCAGCGGCCAATCCGGCAGGTCCGAGGCGCGGCCGGTCAGGCCGGTCGCACCGAACGGCCCCGGCAAGACGATGCCGGCGCCAATCAGTTTGCCCGCGGGCAGCCCCGTTGCCTTGATGGCCGCGTCGCGCATCCGCGCGAGGATGCGCGCGACATGGTCGATATCCGCGATCTCAAGCGGTTGACGGTCGGAGGCCAGCATCCGACCCTCCATGTCCATCAGCGTTGACAGGACCGTCTTCGGCCGCACCTCGGCCCCGAAGGCCAGCGCGCCCAACGGGTTGATGGTGTACTTTACCACCGGCAGGCCGCGCCCCTCGGCCACCCGTCCGCCTTCCTGCAACAGCCCGTCGGACAGAAGCTCGGCAATGATGTTGCTGACTGTTTGCGTGGTCAGGCCCGAGGCGCGCGCGATCGCCGCCCGTCCCATGCCGCCCGCAGCGTGGATGCAGCCCAGTACGACACGGCGATTGTGCAGCCGGGTACGCTCGGCATTCGAACCAGCGATGGAGAGGCCCGGTGCATTCATGTCACCTGTTTAAGTCAAGCGAAGTGAGTGTTCAAATGAATTGACTTAATCTGAGAATGTTTCATGATCGGTCCCAATAACGGATTTCACTGGGGAGAAACGTAATGACGAAACTGACACGACGTATGATGCTCGGCGCCGCGGCGGCGACTGCGCTCATGGCAGCGGCTCCGGCCCATGCTGTCGAGATTGAGTACTGGCAGTATTTCTACCAGCAGCGCGTCGATGCGATGAACATCCTGATCGCGAATTTCGAGAAGGCGAATCCGGACATCACCGTCAAGATGACGACCTTCCCCTATGACGACTACCGCACCAAGGTGGCCGCCGCGATTCCCGCGGGCGAGGGGCCGGACGTGGTGCAACTGTTCTACGGTTGGCTGAACGACTACGTCACCGCCGGGCTGATCCAGCCCCTGCCGGCGGATGCCTTCCCGCCGGACCAGATCGACAAGGACTTCTTCCCGATGGTGCAGGCGATGAAGGTGGACGGCCAGTATATGGCCCTGCCGACCGCCGTGCGCTCGCTGGCGCTGTTCTATAACAAGCGGCTGTTCGCGCAGGCCGGCATCACGACGCCGCCCACCACGCTGGACGAGTTGGTGGCCGATGCCAAGCTGATGACCAAGACCGATGGCGCGGGCAACATCATCCAGGAAGGTCTGACCTCGGGCATGACCGGGCAGGACCACCAGTGGATGCGCGAAGTGTTGTTCCGCCAGTTCGGCACCGCGCCCTATTCCGACGACCGCAAGACGGTGACCTATGACAACGAGGCCGGGGTGGCCGCGCTGAAGTGGTATACCGACCTGCAATTGACCGACAAGGTGACCAACAGCACCTTCATGGACGAGGCGCAGGCCGCGTTCAAGGCGGGCCGGGCTGGCATGCATATCGACGGCTCGTTCCGCATCGGCGCGCTGCAAAGCACCGACGGTCTGGACTGGGGCGTGGCCGAACTGCCCGCCGGGCCGACCGGCATCAAGTCTAACTATGCCTCCTACTGGGTGAACGCGATCACCAGCCAGGCACAGGGTGAAAAGCTGGCCGCGGCTGAAAAGTTCATGGCCTACATCACCTCGGACGAGGCGATGGATATCTGGCTCAAGACCGTGGGTGAGCTGCCGGCCAAACCCGCCGCGGCCCTGACCGATGCGAACAAGGCCGACCCGATCTATGGCCCGTTCGTCAACGGGCTGGCCTATGCCCATGCCACGCTCTTTGCCGATGAGACCACGCAACGCACGGTGCTGGTCGATGCGGTCAACCGCGTGCTGCTGGAAGGGCAGGACCCGGCAGAAAGCCTTGACGTGGCTGCAAAAGCCGAACAGGCCTTCCTCGACAAGTTCTTCGCGGACCAGTGATCCGCGTGCTGTGAAAACATGACAGGGGGAGCTGCTTGGCCCCCTGTCATTTTCCCGGGAAGGCGGCATGGGACTTTTTCACAATCCGACGGTCGAACAGCGCCGAACGCGCTGGGCGTGGACGTTTCTGGCCCTGCCCATCGTGTTTTACGTCGTGGTCAGGTTCTGGCCCACGGCGGATGCCTTCGTGCTGTCGTTCGAGAAGTGGAACCTTCTGAAGCCACGCGAATTCGTTGGCTGGAAGAACTACGTCGAGCTGTGGAATGACCCTGTGTTCTGGAAGGTGTTCCGCAACACCTTTGCCTACCTTCTGATCGGCACGCCGATCAGCCTTGTGCTGTCGTTCTTCGTGGCCTGGCATCTGGACAAGGTGCGCTTCATGCATGGCACGATCCGCGCGCTGTATTTCCTGCCTTTCATGACCTCGGCGGTGGCGATGGCCTGGGTCTGGCGCTGGTTCTACCAGCCGGTGCCGATCGGGCTGTTCAACAACCTGCTGTCGAGCTTCGGCTTCAGCCAGATCAAGTTTCTCGCCTCTACCACCAACGCGCTGCCTTCGGTGCTGGCGCCGGCCATCTGGGCGGGGCTGGGGTTCCAGATCATCATCTTCATGGCCGGGCTGCGGGCGATCCCCGGCAGCTATTACGAGGCCGCGCGCATCGATGGCGTGTCGGGCCTGACGGTGCTGTGGGAGATTACCCTGCCGCTTCTGAAACCCACGATCGTGTTCATCGTGGTCTTTTCCTCGATCGGATTCCTGCGGATCTTCGACCAGGTCTTCAACATGACCACGAACGACCCCGGCGGTCCGCTGAACGCCACCAAGCCGCTGGTGCTGCTGATCTACCAGACGGCCTTTGCGTCCTACGACATGGGCTATGCGGCAGCGCAGACGGTGGTGCTGTTCCTGATCCTGCTCGCGGTCAGCCTGCTGCAACTTTACATCATGCGGGACCGGGTATGACGGCGGGCCCTGTCCTGAAAGGTGCTGCCGACCGCGTCCTGGCCGCGCCTGCCGCGCCGCGCCGCAAAGGCCATCCCGGCGCCTACTTGCGCTGGCTGCTGCTGTTCGCCGGTGGGCTGATCATGGTGGCGCCGCTGGTCTGGATGCTGTCGGCCTCGTTCAAGTTCTCCTACGAGCTTTACGACCTCAACCTGATCCCGGTCGAGCCGACCTTGCGCAATTACGAGAAGGTGCTGGGCGACCCGCGCTTCCTGCGCTGGTTCGGCAATTCCTTCCTGATCGCCACGATCGTGACGATGTCGAACCTCTTCTTCGACAGCCTCGTCGGCTATACCTTGTGCAAGTTCCGCTTTCCCGGCCGCACGCTGATCTTCATCGCGATCCTGTCCACGCTGATGATCCCGACCGAGATGCTGGTGATCCCGTGGTACGTGATGAGCCAGAAGTTCGGCTGGCTCGACAGCTACTGGGGCATCATGTTCCCCGGCATGATGACGGCCTTCGGCACCTTCCTGATGAAGCAGTTCTTCGAATCCGTGCCGGACGATTTCCTTGAGGCCGCGCGCATCGACGGGCTGAACGAGTTCCAGATCTGGTGGTCGGTCGCGATGCCGCTGGTGCGCCCGGCGCTGGCGGCCCTGGCGATCTTCGTGTTTCTCGGCAACTGGACGGCGTTCCTGTGGCCGCTGATCGTGACCAACAGCGTCGAGATGTACACGATCCCCGTCGGGCTGAAGACCTTCGCGGTGGAACAGAACGTGGACTGGGAGATGGTGATGACCGGGGCCGCCATCGCCACGCTGCCCACGCTGGTCATCTTCCTGATCTTCCAGCGGTTCATCATCCGCGGCGTCGTGATGGCGGGGCTGAAAGGGTGACGCAGGACAGTTCGACCTTTCCCGATCCGGTCTATGCGGACACGGTGCTTGCGCCGCTCTTCGACGGGGTCAAGGCGCATTACGCGGGCCATATCGCGGCGATCAACCACGCCCATCTGGTGATGCTGGTGGAAACCGGGATCGTCGGGCGCGACGAGGGCGCGCGGATTGCCACGGCACTGTCCGAGGTCGAGGATGGGCTGGACCTGTCGGCGCTGCGCTATACCGGAGAATTCGAGGATTACTTCTTTCTTGTCGAGGCGGAGTTGAAGGCGCGGATCGGCGCCGATCTTGGCGGCATGTTGCACACGGCCCGGTCGCGCAACGACATGGACCACACCGTGTTCAAGATGGCGCTGCAACGGCGCACCGCCGCCCTTATGGCCGAAGGGCTGGCGCTGGCCGAGACGCTGCTGGCCAAGGCGCGCGCCGAGCGTGACACGCTGATCGTGGCCTATACCCACGGCCAGCCCGCCCAGCCCACCACCTTCGGCCATTACCTGTCGGCGGCGCTGGAGGTGTTGATCCGCGACCTGACCCGGCTGCACGCCGCGGCGCGGGCGCTGGACCATTGCCCGATGGGCGCGGCCGCGATCACCACCACCGGTTTCCCGATTGACCGCGACCGGATGGCGGATCTGCTGGGCTTCACCGCGCCGCTGCTCAATTCCTATGGCTGCATCGCCTCGGTCGATTACGTGACCGGCCTTTATTCGGCGATCAAGCTGACCTTCCTCCATCTCGGGCGGCTGGTGCAGGACATGGCGTTCTGGTCTGCCTTCGAGGTGGGCCAGCTTTACGTGCCCAACGCGCTGGTCCAGATCTCGTCGATCATGCCGCAAAAGCGCAACCCGGTGCCGATCGAGCACCTGCGCCACCTTGCCAGCATGGCGGCGGGCCAGTGCGACGCGGTGGTCAACACCATGCACAACACCCCCTTCACCGACATGAACGACAGCGAGGGCGAGGTGCAGCAGGCAGGCTACGCCGCCTTCGCCACCGGCACCCGCGTGTTGCGGCTGCTGACCAGCCTGATCGGCGGCGTCAGCATCAACGCCGCGCGCGTGCGGGCCAATGCCGCCGCGGCCTGTGTCACCGTTACCGAACTGGCCGATACGCTGGTGCGCACCGAAGGGCTGTCGTTCCGGCTGGCGCACGAGGTGGCCGCGGCGACGGCACGCGCGGTGATCGCGCGGGGGCAGGGCCTGGGCGAGGGGCATGACGCCTTCGCTGCGGCCTTCGCCGAGGTGGCGGGCCGGCCCAGCACCTTGAGCCCCGCCGCCTTTGCCGAGGCCGTCGCGCCTGAAACCTTCGTGGCCCGCCGCAATCGCAAGGGCGGGCCAGCGCCCGCCGCGCTCGACGCCGCCTTTGCCATCTACGCGGACGAGATCGGCGCGCTTGGCGCGGACCTTGCCGCCGGAAACACCCGCCGGGCCGATGCCGACACGCGCCGCGCCCGCGCCTTCGCCGCCCTGAAAGGAGCCTGAACCTTGGCTGACCTCGCGCTTCATGGCCTGACCAAGACCTTCGGCAAGACCAAGGTTCTGCATGGCATCGACCTCGCCGTGCAGGACGGCGAATTTGTCGTCTTCGTCGGCCCCTCCGGCTGCGGCAAGTCCACTACGCTGCGCATCATCGCCGGGCTGGAGGATGCCACCGCCGGCACCGTCGAGATTGGCGGGAGGGTGGTGAACAACCTTGAGCCCAAGGACCGCGACATCGCGATGGTGTTCCAGAACTACGCGCTCTACCCGCACATGACGGTGCGCAAGAACATCGGCTTCGGCCTGCGCACCTCGCGCCTGTCGCGGGCCGAGAAGGCCGCGCGCATCGCCGAGGTGGCCGGCGTGCTGGGCATGACCGACCTGCTGGACCGGCGTCCGTCGCAGCTGTCGGGCGGGCAGCGGCAGCGGGTGGCGATCGGCCGGGCGATGGTGCGCGATCCCAAGGTGTTTCTCTTCGACGAACCCTTGTCGAACCTCGACGCGCAGTTGCGCACCCAGATGCGGCTGGAAATCAAGAAACTGCACAAACAGGTCGGCACCACGATCATCTTCGTGACCCATGACCAGGTCGAGGCAATGACGCTGGCCGACCGCATCGTGATCATGAAGGACGGCGTGATCCAGCAGGTCGGCACGCCGTCGGAGGTGTTCAACGCCCCCGCCAACGTCTTTGTCGCGCGGTTCATTGGCGCACCTGCGATGAACCTGCTGCCCGGCTCCTGGCGCGAGGGCGGCGTGGCGCTGGACATGGGCGGGCAAATCGCGCTGCCCGGCCGTCAGCTGGCCGATGGCACGCGGGTCGATCTCGGCATCCGGCCGACCGATCTGGCGATCTCGGCCGACGGCGCCGGGCAGATCACCGGGGCGATCACTTTGGTAGAACCGCTTGGCGCGGAATCGATGCTTTACATCGACGCGGGCGGTGTCGAGATCATCGCGGCCTGTCCGGGCCGCACGGCGCCCGATCCCGGACAGCAGATCCGCCTGTCCGCCGATCCGGAGGCGCTGCACCTTTTCGATGCCACTACGGGCGAGGCCTTGCGGTGAACCGAGGCGTCCTCTGCGTCGGCCGCGTCTATTGCGATCTGGTCTTTTCGGGCCTGCCGGGCCTGCCCGCGGCGGGGCGCGAGGTGTTTGCCGAGGGGCTGCGGATGTCGGCCGGGGGCGGCGCGTTCATTACCGCGGCCTACCTTGCCGCGCTGGACAGACCTGCCGCGTTGGCCGCGGTGCTGCCCGCGGCGCCGTTCGACGGCCTGATGCGCTCGGAACTGAAACGCGCGGGCGTGGACGCCACCTTCTGCGAACAGGCCCACGGCGTGGAGCCGCAGATCACCGTCGCCATGGTCGAGGGAGATGACCGCGCTTTCCTCACGCGGCGCAGTGGCGCGGCCTTGCCCGACGGGATCGAGGCCGCGCTGGCCATGCCCGGTTTGCGTCACCTGCACATCGGCGAGGCAACGACCCTTGTCGAGCGGCCCGACCTGATCGCCGCTGCACGCCGGGTCGGCCTGACGATCTCGCTCGATTGTGGCTGGGACGCCGAGGTTTTCGCCGCCGCTGAACTGGCCAATCTTATTGCCGCCGTCGATGTCTTCTTGCCGAACGAAGCGGAAGCGCAGGCGCTTGCGGCGCATGGCATCGGGCCGGCGACAGCGCCCCTGACGGTGACCAAGCTGGGGGCCGCGGGCGCAATGGCGCGGGTGGATGGCCAGACAGTCAGGTGTTCGGCGCGAAAGAGCGCGGTCGTTGATTCAACCGGCGCCGGGGATGCTTTCAACGCCGGCTTTCTCCAGGTCTGGTTGGACAGCGGTGATATCGACGACGCTCTTCGGCTTGGCTGCGAATGCGGCGCGGTCGCGGTGGCCCGGTTGGGCGGGGCAACCGACCTGATACGGCGCGACATGCCACGGCAGACGGACCCGGCCGATGGCGGGCCAAGCCCGGCCAGACGGTTGGCTGATCTCTAGACTCCGGGACCTTGAAGATGGCGACGGGCCTCTGCGCGCGAGAGGTGGGCAATGGGCGAGGCTCCGCTTCCTGCGACCGGGATTATTGCAGAAGGTCGTCGCCTTTCATGCCGCGGACTTCGTCCGATTTAACCCGTGGCCGGGTCTCGTCTTCCAGCCGCGCTTCAAGCCGCTTCTACCCCCACGCGCAGCGACCGAATCGTTATAGCCGCAGGTGCGGCGTTCGTAGAATTGTGCCCGTTCTTGGCGCACACCAACGTCGCTCATATCCGTCTATAGTTGAGGCTTGGTTTGTGCGAACGCTGCTTTGACTCACAGCCCGGCGGCCTTCGTCAAAGGGGAAACTGGACATTTAATGGGGGCGCCTGTGTGCCGGTAAAAGAATGGGTCTCAAGGTATGCGCCGCGTCGTTAGTATCGCGTCAAGTGCGCAAAAGATGATGTTGCGGCATGGACGCTCTCTTTGATGTGAACCCCTTGACGATCTTGTAAGGGCTTGGATGGGCTGAAGAATCGGCCTAGCGTTGTTGCTGGTGGGTTACCTGTAAATCCCGCATGCGCTGCTAGACATCTCGTTTTGGCGACGGCGGATACCTTCAACAGTTCGCACTTGATCTGTGCGGCAAAGCGTCTTCGTCTGCCAAGAGTCTGCCATGAACCACGTCTTTCGCCTGATCTGGAGCCGCAACCTGGGGATGCTGGTTCCCGTTCCGGAGGGTCTGAAGGCACCGGGACGAGGGCAGCGCGCGCTGCGGCGGCGGATCCGGCGTCTGGCACGCAAAGGCGTGCTGGGAACGGCGGCGGCCGGGGGGCTTGTGCTGGCGCCGATCGGCGCGCTGGCGCTGCCGACGGGCGGACAGGTGGCGGCAGGGGCCGCGACGGTGGCGCAGACGGGCGGGGCGATGACCGTCACGCAGACCAGCGACAAGGCGGTGCTGAACTGGCAGGGCTTCGGCATCGACCCCGGCGAGACGGTGACGTTCCTGCAGCCCTCGACCAGTTCCATAGCGCTCAACCGGGTGCTGGGCCATGATCCCAGCGCAATCTACGGCCGGCTGGACGCGACCGGGCAGGTCTTTCTCGTCAATCCCAACGGCATCACCTTCGCCCCCGGCGCGCAGGTCAACGCGGCGGGCATCGTCGCCTCGACGATGGGGATCGAAGATGCCGATTTCCTGGCCGGGAAATACAGTTTCTCGGGCGAGGGCGGGACGGTTGCCAACGCGGGTGAGGTGACGGCGGGCGAAGGTGGCTACGTCGCCTTCATCGGGCAGAGCGTCAGCAACGACGGCACCATCTCCGCGCCGGGCGGCACCGTGGCCCTGGGAGCCGGGGCGGCGGTCGACATGACGCTGGCGGGCAACACGCTGTTGTCGTTCCGGGTCAGCGCGGCGGCGCTGGATGCGGCGGTTGCCAATGGCGGGGCAATCCGGGCCGATGGCGGCGCGGTGATCCTGAGTGCGGCGGCCAAGAACGCTGTGCTGCAGACGGTGGTGAACACCTCGGGCGTGATCAGCGCGCGCGGCGTGCGCAAGGGGCCGGGCGGCACGATCCAGCTTCTGGGCGGGGGCGGCGGTGTCGCGGTCAGCGGCACGGTGGATGCGAGTGCCGCGCAGGGGCGCGGCGGCAGCGTGGTGGCGACGGCCCCGCGGGTGACGATCCGGCCGCAGGCGCGGATCAGCGCGACGGGCGGCGCCGGCGGCGGGACCATCGCGATCGGCGGCGGCTGGCGGGGCGGCGGCGGCATCGCGCAGGCGCGGCAGGTGACGGTAGAGAACGGCGCAGTGATCGACGCCAGCGGCACCGGCACCGGCAGCGGCGGGCAGATCAGCGTCTGGTCGGATGTATTCGACACGGCCTCGGTCACGCTCTCCTACGGCACGCTGCGGGCCAGGGGCGGCGCGCGGGGCGGCGATGGCGGGCGGATCGAGACCTCGGGCCACCGGCTCGACGTGACCGGCAGCACGGTCGATGCCGCGGCGGTGGCGGGCGCGGGCGGACAATGGCTGCTTGATCCCTACGACGTGGTGATCGCAGCCTCGGGCGCCAGCGGCACAAGCTTTAGCGATACCTTCACGCCAAGCGCGCCTTCGGTGATCCTGAACACGGATATCGAGACCGCGCTGAACGCGGGGACCACCGTCACTATCGAGACCGGCAGCGGCGGAAACCAGAATGGCGACATCACCGTCGCCGCGCCCATCACCTGGGACCCGGCCAGCGGCAACGTCAACGCCCTGATCTTCTCGGCGACGGGCTCGGTCATCGTGGATGCGCCGCTCACGGTCGCCTCCTCTGGCGGCGGGATGGGCCGTATCACGGTGCAATACGGGCAGGGCTCGACCAATGGCGCTGGCACATCCTTCGTCGTCAACGCGCCGATAACACTGCCCGCCAACGCGATCTTCGGCACCCAAAAAGGCTCGGCCGGGACAGCGGTGCAGGCCACCGTCCTAACCACGGCAACCGCGCTGCAGGACGTCGCGACGGGCGATCTTGCCGGATCTTACGTGCTGGGCAACAATATCGACCTGTCCGGCATCGCGAACTTCACGCCGATCGGGAGCACTTCCACCAACTTCACCGGCATCTTCGACGGTCTCGGGCATACCGTCAGCAACCTGACGATCACAGGCTCGTCCAGCTTCGTCGGCCTCTTCGGTGTCACCAGCAACGCGACGCTGCGCAACGTGGGCCTTGTCGGCGGCAGCGTGTCGGGGAACGGCTTTGTCGGCGCATTGGCGGGCGATGCAAATACCAGCGCGATCACGAATGTCTACGCGACTGTCGGCGTGTCGGGGCAAGTATTGGTAGGCGGGTTGGTGGGCGCCAGCGCGTCGACCGCGATCAGCGGGGCCTACGCGACGGGTGGCGTATCGGGCAGTTCCAACGTTGGCGGCCTTGTGGGCAAGGCCTTTCATGGGTCGATCAGCAATGCCCATGCGACGGGCGACGTGTCGGGAAGTCCGAAGTATGCCGGCGGGCTGGTGGGCGCCACCAGCAACGCCACGATCAACGATGCCTATGCGACGGGAGGCGTCACGGGCGGCAGCAACGCCGGCGGGCTGGTGGGGCAGGCCAAGTCCGGCTCGATCAGCAATGCCCATGCGACCGGCGGCGTCACGGGCCACCTATCCGTCGGCGGGTTGGTGGGGTACGCCAATTCCTCCACGATCAGCAATGCCTATGCGACCGGCGCAGTTACGGGCAACATCAGTGTTGGTGGGCTGGTCGGGACGACCTATTCCTCCAAGATCAGCAACGCCTACGCGGCCGGTGTGGTTTCCGGCAGCTTGAGAGTTGGAGGGCTGGTCGGGTCGAACTGGATCCGCTCAACGGTCAGCAGCGCCTATGCGACCGGGGCGGTCTCTGGCACCAGCAATGTCGGCGGGTTGGTTGGGTTGAACTATTTGTACTCCACGATCAGCAACGCCTATGCGACCGGGGCAGTCTCTGGCAACACCAATGTCGGCGGGCTGGTTGGGTTCAACACCTCCAACGGCACGATCTCGAACGGCTTCTGGGACACGACCACCCAGACCAACGCGAGCCTTCCCGGCGTCGGCAGCAGCGCGAACGGGGCGAGCACGAACAACGTGGCGGGCCTGACCACGGCAGGGCTGGCCACGGCGCTGCCCACCGGGTTCGATGGGGCGGTGTGGTCCAACAGCGACGGGCAGACCACGCCCTGGCTGCTGGCCAACCGCAGCTTTGGCACTGTCAGCGGGAACGTGATCCTGGGGTCGGACAGCAGCGCCGCGCCCGCACGTTACGACGTGATCGCCACGCCCGACCAGTTGCAGAACATCACCACAACTGGCCTTGCCGGGGCCTACGTGCTGGGCAACGACATCGACCTGTCCTCCATCGCGAACTTCACGCCGATCCGGAACGGCTCGACCGCGTTCACCGGCACGTTCGACGGGCTGGGACACACCATCAGCAACCTGACGATCACCGGCTCGAACAATAATGTCGGCCTGTTCGGCTACGCGAATGGCGCGACGCTGCGCAACGTGGGCCTCGTGGGCGGAAGCGTGTCGGGGGGCAGCAATGTCGGCGGGTTGGCGGGCTATGCGTATTCCAGTTCAATTAGCAATGCCTATGCGACCGGCAACGTGTCCGGGGGCAACGAGGTTGGCGGGCTGGTGGGGCACGCCAATTCCTCCACGATCAGCAATGCCTATGCGACCGGCAGCGTGTCAGGCGGCACCAATGTCGGCGGGCTGGCGGGCTATTCCTCTGGCGGCACGATCAGTAATTCCTATGCAACTGGCGATGTGTCGGCGACCGGGGGTGGTGCCGGCGGGCTGGTGGGCTGGGCCTTCTATGACAACACGATCAGCAATGCCTACGCGACCGGCAGCGTGTCCGGAGTCTCTTATGTTGGCGGGCTGGCGGGCTTTGCGTATTCCAGTTCGATCAGCAATGCCTATGCGACCGGCAAAGTGTCAGGCGGCACCAATGTCGGCGGGCTGGTGGGTTGGGTCGATTATGGCAACTTGATCGGAAATGCCTATGCGTCCGGCAGCGTTTCGGGCAGCGTCAACATCGGCGGGCTGGTGGGCTCTGGTTATGCCAGCACGATCAGGAATGTCTATGCGACCGGCATCGTGTCAGGCGGCACCAATGTCGGCGTGCTGGTTGGGTCCAACTCCAGCGGGGCTATCTCCAACGGCTACTGGGACACGACTACCCAGACCAACGCGAGCCTTCCCGGCGTCGGCATCAGCAGGAACGGGGCGAGCACGAACAGCGTGGCGGGCCTGACCACGGCCGGGCTGGCCACGGCGCTGCCCACCGGGTTCGACGCGAGCAAGTGGTCCAACAGCGACGGGCAGACTACGCCCTGGCTGTTGGCGAACCGCAGCTTCGGCACGGTCAGCGGGTCGGTGCTGTTGAGCTCGGACACCTCGGCCACGCCGGTGCAATGGCAAGTGATTGCCTCGGCAGACCAGTTGCAGAACATCAACGCGACGGGGCTGGGCGGTGATTACGTGCTGGGCCAGAGCGTGGATCTCTCCTCCATCGCCAACTTCATGCCGATCGGGAACGCCTCGACCCAGTTCACCGGTCAGTTCGACGGCCTCGGTTACACGCTGAGCGACCTGACCATCGACCGATCGACGTTGAACGAGGTCGGCCTGTTCGGATTTGCCTCCGGTGCCACCATTCGCAACCTCGGTGTGCTCGGCGGCAGCGTGACTGGCAACAACCACGTCGGCGGTCTGGTCGGGCAAAGCGCCAACACCGCGATCAGCAACGCCTTTGCGACCGTGACAATCGCGGGCCTTAACGGCGTGGGCGGGCTGGTCGGGTGGAACGTCTCGAACGCCAAGATCAGCGACGCCTACGCGACCGGGACGGTCACGGGCAGAAGCGCCCAGGTCGGCGGATTGGTCGGGTTGAACGATTCCTCTGGTATCAGCAACGCCTACGCGACCGGTGCGGTCTCGGGCCCCATCAACGTCGGTGGGCTGGTCGGTCTGAACGCTTACAGCGCCACGATCAGCAATGCCTATGCGACCGGTGCGGTTTCCGGCAGTACCATAGTTGGTGGGCTGGTCGGGCGTAACACGTCTAGCGCCAAGGTCAGCAACGGCTATTGGGACACGGCGACGGTGCCCACCCTGGCCGGTGTCGGGGTCAACTCGAACGGGGCCAGCACCACAAACGTGGCAGGGCTGAGCACGGCCGAACTGGCCACGGCGCTGCCCACCGGGTTCGACGGTGCGGTGTGGTCCAACAGCGACGGGCAGACCACGCCATGGCTCTTGGCAAACCGCAGTTTCGACACGGTCAGCGGTGCGGTGTTGCTGGGGTCGGACACCTCGGCCACGCCCGCGCCCTGGCAGGTGATTGCCACGCCCGACCAGTTGCAGAACATCAACGCGACGGGGCTGGGCAGGGCCTACGTGCTGGGGACCGACATCGACCTGTCCCCGATCGCGAACTTCACGCCGATCGGAAGCACTTCCACCAACTTCACCGGCATCTTCGACGGGCTCGGGCACACCGTCAGCAACCTCACGATCACCGGCTCGAACAATAATGTCGGCCTGTTCGGCTTCGCGAATGGCGCGACACTGCGCAACGTGGGCCTCGTGGGCGGAAGCGTGTCCGGGGGCGACTATGTTGGCGGGCTGGTGGGCGTTGCCTCTTCCGTTTCGATCAGCAATGCCTATACGACGGGCAGCGTGTCCGGCACCAAAGATGTCGGCGGGCTGGTGGGGCAGGCCAAGTCCGGCTCGATCAGCAATGCCTATGCGACCGGCGGCGTGACCGGCAGTTCCAACGTCGGAGGGCTAGTCGGGTTTAACTATTCCTCTTCCACGATCAGCAACGCCTATGCGACCGGGACGGTCACGGGCGATTTGGGCGTGGGCGGGCTGGTCGGGGTCAACACCTCCAACGCCAAGATCAGCAATGCCTACGCGACCGGCGACGTTTCGGGGTGGGCCTTTACCGGCGGGCTGGCCGGCTTCAACTCCAACGGCACGATCTCGAACACCTACGCGACGGGGACAGTGATCGGGACAAGCTATGTCGGCGGGCTGGCCGGCTTCAACTCCAACGGCACGATCTCGAATGCCTACTGGGACACGACTACCCAAACCAATGCGAGCCTTCCCGGCGTCGGCCTCAGCACGAACGGGGCGAGCACCAACAACATCGCGGGCCTGACCACGGCAGAGCTGGCCACGGCGCTGCCCACCGGGTTCTATGCCAGCGTCTGGACCAACAGCGACGGGCAGGTCACGCCCTGGCTGTTGGCGAACCGCAGCTTCGGCACGGTCAGCGGGTCGGTGCTGCTGGGTTCGGACACCTCGGCCACGCCCGCGCAGTGGCAGGTGATCGCCACGCCCGACCAGATGCAGAACATCAGTTCGACCGGGCTGGGCGGCGATTACGTGCTGGGCCAGAGCCTCGATCTGGCCTCCATCGCCAACTTCACCCCGATCGGGGACAACGTCACGACATTCACCGGCAAGTTCGATGGTCTTGGTTACACGCTCAGCAACCTGACCATCAAGAGGCCCTCGTCAAACTTTGTCGGACTGTTCGGCCATACCTATGGCGCCACGATCCGCAACCTCGGCCTGGTGGGCGGCAGCGTCACGGGCCAGAGCTTTGTCGGGGGATTGGTCGGCTCGAACTACAATTCCAAGCTTAGCAATGCCTATTCGACCGGTGATGTCAAAGCCACGTCGATTGCTGGCGGGCTGGTCGGGCGAAGCGCGGTTTCTTCCACCATCAGCAACACCTACGCCACGGGCACGGTGACGGGCACAGGTGCCAATATCGGTGGGCTGGTCGGGGCGAACGTCTCCTCCGCCGAGATCAGTATGTCTTACGTGTCAGGGACGGTTTCGGGCACCAGCAACATCGGTGGGTTCGTCGGCGTCAACTCCAACAGCACGATCTCGAATGCCTATGCGGTGGGCAGCGTAACCGGAACGGCCAACATCGGTGGCCTGGTCGGAGTCGGCAATGGCGGCACAATCTCGAACGCCTACGCAACAAGCAAAGTGTCGGCGGCCGAGAGCAGCCCCGGGGTCATCGGGGCCGTGCAGAACGCGGGCGGCTTCGTCGGAAAGGTTACAGGCGGCACCGTCGCCAATGTCTACGCGGCCGGCGCGGTGGCGGGCGGGGCCGGGTCCAGCAACGTAGGCGGGCTTGTCGGCCGTCAATCGGGCGGCTCCGTCTCGAACGTCTATGCCACGGGCGCCGTTTCGGGCGGGGCCGGCTCCACCGGCCTTGGCGGGCTGGTGGGGGCCGCGACGGGCGGGGCGCTCAGCAACGGCTACTGGGTCATTTCCACAACCGGGCAAGGCACAAGCGGCGCGGGCAGCGCCAAGACCCTCGCGGACCTTTCGGGTGCGCTGCCCACCGGGTTCGATGCCAGTCTCTGGTCCAACAGCGACAACTACAGCACGCCATGGCTGCTGGCCAACCGCAGCTTCGACACCACAAGCGGGCAGGTTCTGCTGGGCAGCGATACCGGCGCCACGCCGACCCCCTTCCAGGTGATCGCCACGCCCACGCAGTTGCAGACCATGGGCAGTTTCGGCCAGAACTTCGTGCTGGGCCAGGACGTGGACCTTGGCGGGATTGCCAACTTCACGCCGCTGGGCGGCTTTGGCGGCACGTTCGAAGGCGCGGGCCACACGATTTCCAACCTGACGATCGACCAGCCGACGATGGACCACGTGGGCCTCTTCGGCGGGCTGTCGGACTACGCGGTGGTGCGCAACCTGACGCTGGCGAATGTCGACGTTTCGGGGGCGAGCGACTCGGGCGCCTTGCACTATGTCGGCGCGCTGGCTGGTTCGACGCAGGGACCGTCCATCTACGGCTCACCCGGCACAGTCGTGTCGAACGTCACCGTCTCGGGCACGGTCAGCGGCGGGCTGACCACGTTCTCCCTCGGCGCTGGCGCGGTCCAGCTTTACAACGACACGCTCTACCAGGGAGTCGGCGGGGTCGTGGGCTGGGCCAATGGCGGCACGTTCACCAACATCACCTCGGCCGCCAATGTCTCGGGCGTCTACAATATCGGCGGCATCATCGGCCGCACCTTCCAGGCCCAACTCTCGGATTCCAGCGGCTCGGGGACGATCACCGGGGCCAGCGGCGGCAGCAGCAACGTCGGCGGTATCATCGGCCGGGCGAGCAATCACGGCGTCTCTTACGACACGCTGAGCAACGTCTGGTCGACCGGAACGGTCAGCGGCACCGTCTCTGTCGGCGGGCTGGTGGGCTACAACCGCAACCATTCGACCATCGCCAGTTCCTATTCGACCGCCACCGTCACCGGCATCGACCTGCCGGGACTGACGCTGTCCAATATTGTTGCAAACGGCAGCGCCTATATCGGTGGGCTGGTCGGGCGGACGACGAATTCGCGCATCACCGACAGCTACGCGACTGGCAACGTGACCGGGTCGCGGTCGGTCGGCGGCCTCGCCGGGTTGAACTCCGGCGGCGTCGAAAGCACCAATACAATCTCCACGCGCGCCGCCCGCGGCACGATCGTCGGGTCATACGCCACCGGCAACGTCACCGGCATCACCGATGTCGGTGGGCTGGTGGGCAACGATTTTCCGGGCAATGATTCCGTCTATTCGACCGTGACGTCGAATTCCTATGCCACCGGCACCGTCACGGGCGGCGCCTCGACAGGGGGCCTGATCGGCTCGACTGACAAGTATTCCACCGTCACCGGGTCCTACGCCACCGGATCGGTCACGGGCGGAACCTATTTCGGCACCTATTACGGCATCCGCCTGGGCGGGCTGGTGGGCAAGAACCGCGGCATCCTCTCGGACGTCCATGCCACCGGCGCGGTCACCGGTACCAATGCCGTCGGCGGGCTGGTGGGCCAGACCGCGGGCAACACGACCAATTCCGCGAGCATCGCCGACGCCTATGCCACCGGCGCGGTCAGCGGCACGGTCGGGGTCGGCGGGCTGGTCGGCAGGATCGGCAGCACCAATGCCAGCACCAACACACCCTATGCCACGGTCGCAGGCTCCTACGCCTCGGGGGCCGTCACCGGGACGGCCTCGGTCGGCGGGCTGGTGGGCAGCAACAAGGGCGGCGGCATCAACCAGAGCTATGCCAGCGGCGCGGTCACCGGGACTTCCAACACCGGCGGGCTGCTGGGACTGAACAAGACCAACGGCATGGTGACCAACGTCTATGCCACCGGCAGCGTCGCCGCGACGTCGGGCCAGATCTCGCGCAATCTCGGCGGGCTGGTGGGGCGCAACGATACTAATGCCGCGGTGTCGAACGCTTACGCGACTGGCCCGGTGACGCCCGGTGCCGCCGGCAGCAGCAACAGCGGTGCGCTGGCGGGCCTCAACAGCGGCACGATCGGCAACGGCTATTGGGACACGACAACCGCAGGCGCGACCGGGCTTGGCGCGAATGCCGGCACGGTGACCGGCGGCGGTGCCCTGACGACCGACGCTCTGGCAAGCAGTCTGCCCTCGGGCTTCGATTCGTCCATCTGGTCGACCTCGGACGGGCGGGTGACGCCCTGGCTGCTGGCCAACCGCATCTTCGACACGGTCAGCGGCGATGTCATCATGGGCACCGACACCAGCGCCACGCCAACCGCGTATCACGTGATCTACAACCCCGCCCAGTTGCAGAACATCAACATCACGGGGTTGGGCGATTCCTACGTGCTGGGCAGCGATATCGACCTTGGCAGCATCGCGAACTTCACCCCGATCGGGCTGGACACGATCACGGGGACCGACAGCAGGTACGACGGCACGCCCTTCACGGGGACGTTCGACGGCCTGGGGCACACCATCTCTAACCTGACGATCACCGGCGCGAACGATTACGTGGGCCTGTTCGGCAAGACCAGCAATGCCACCCTGCGCAATGTCGGCGTCGTGGGCGGCAGCGTTTCGGGCCAGTTTGCGGTCGGTGGTCTGGTCGGCTATGCCGCAGGCAGTAACAATACCATCTCGAATGCCTTCGCGACCGTCGATGTTTCGGGCGGGGAGCGGACAGGCAGCACCAACTATGTCGGCTATATCGGCGGGCTGGTCGGGATAAACCACGGCACGATCTCGGGTGCCTACGCGACGGGCAGCGTAATCGCTGGAAACGCTTCGAGGTACCTGGGCGGGCTTGCCGGTGAAAACTGGCAGACCGGCAAGATTTCCAATGCCTACGCCACTGGAGGCGTCACCGCCGGGGACCAGGCCAGCTATGTTGGCGGCCTGGTCGGTGCGAACGACGTTGGCGCCCGGATCAGCAACGCCTACGCGGCAGGCAGCGTGACGACGGGAAAATCCGGGGATCACATCGGCGGACTCGCCGGCTGGAATTATAACGGAAGCAAGATCAGCAACGCCTACGCAACCGGTGGCGTGTCGGTCGGTAGCAATTCCGGGCCAGTCGGCGGGTTGGTCGGGGCGAACTACGGAACCAACACCACGATCGCTAACGTCTATGCCTCGGGTCCCGTGACGTTCGATCTTGTTGCGTTCCCCTATGGGGCTCTGGTCGGGTCAAACGCTGCGGGCGCGACGGTCACGAATGGTTACTGGAGCACCAATACCACGGGCGTGGCCAGCGACGGCCCCGGCGTCACCGGCAGCAAAGGGCTGAGCACGGCGCAAATGATGCAGCAGGCCAGTTTCACCGGGTTCGACTTCACGTCGCCCACTTGGGTTATCTACGAGGGGCATACCGCGCCGCTGCTCGGCGTCTTCATGACCCCGGCTACGGTCGTCAGCACGACGCAGCACGTCACCTATGACGGGCAGGCGCATACCGGTACGGTTCAGGTCAAGCCTTCGGGCGTTGCGCCGGGCGGGGCGCTGTTTGGGCAGTCGGGCACGGTCAACGGGGCTGATGCGGGCTTTGGCGCGCCGGTCGATGCGGGCACATACACGGTGACGATCTGGTCTGATCAGCAGGGCTACCTGCTCGACACGACCAGCGCGACGCTGACGATCGACAAGCGGGTGCTGACCGGGAGCATCGCCACGGGGTCTTCGACCTATGGCGACGTGCTCGCACCGGGTGCGGTATCGTTCAGCAACCTTGTCTCGGGTGATGACGTGAGCGCCTCGGTCAAGGTGGATACCACCAGCAACCTGTCGGGAAGCAGCAACCTCAAGGCCGGGAGCTACACGGGGATCGAGAGCGTCTCGGCCCTGACCGGGGCGGATGCGGGGAACTACAGTATTGGCACGATCTCGGGCGATTACGAGGTCGCCAAGCTTGCGCTGAGCGGGACCATCGCGACGGGGTCGTCGACCTATGGCGAGACGCTGGCGCCGGGGGCGGTGAGCTTTACCAACCTCGTCTCGGGCGACACGGTCGATGGCACGGTGGACGTGGATACCACCAGCAACCAGTCGGGGAGCAGCAACTTGAAGGCCGGCAGCTACACGGGCATCGAGAGCGTCTCGGCCCTGACCGGGGCGGATGCGGGGAACTACAGCATCGGCACGATCTCGGGCGACTACGAAGTCGCGAAGCTTGCGCTGACCGGGACCATCGCGACGGGGTCGTCGACCTATGGCGAGACGCTGGCGCCGGGGGCGGTGAGCTTTGCCAACCTCGTCTCGGGCGACACGGTCGATGGCACGGTGGACGTGGACACGACGGGGAACCTGTCGGGGAGCAGCAACCTCAAGGCCGGCAGCTACACGGGCATCGAG
>NZ_WGLM01000002.1 GCF_016125575.1 Limimaricola sp. | reverse complement strand
GCAAGATCGGGGTAAAAGTGTGGGTTACCGGTTGTGTCGGTATACATGTACGCCCAGGACAGCTTGAAAATGTTGTCGAGGTTCGCGTTTGCCTTGTCGGCCACGGCCGCAACATAGCTCTGCTGACTGATGGTGTTGCCCTGCGCATCGACATAGAACGTTTGCGTGCCGACAGTACCGATATTCTCCGCGATGTTGGCGAACGTGCCGGTGACCGGGACGAGGCTTGCCGTGTTGTCGATCTGGCTAAGCACCCGCTCAAGCACCGACTGGGCGGATGCAGCAGAGGAAAGACCTGCGAGCGCAAAGGCCGCAGCAGAGAGATTTCTTTTCAATGACTTAACCTCTGGCGCGCGGTCATGCGTTCTGCATGACCTACATGGCGTGTCTTTTCCTGGCAGACCGCTCCGATCCGACAAGCCTGTCACAGCAACCTTCATAAAACCGGCGGCAGGGACCCTGAATCAGCCGCCGCCCAATAATTGACGCCTGAACAGCGAAGGGTGGCGGCGATCTGACCGCCGCCACCCATTTTATGAGCCCAAGGACTTACTGGCCCGAAACGCTCTGGCCCGAAGTGCCGACGATGCCCTGAACGGCCGCGTTCACGCCCGACGTGATGGTGCCGGTGTTGACCGCGCCCAGAGCGGTGGTCGCAGCGGCGCCGATGTTGCCGTTGACGGCCGACATGGTGTTGTTGATCGAGCCGTTCACACCGGTCATGTTCGACGCGATGTTCAGGACCAGCGCCGAGGTATCGGCCGAGCCACCGATCTGGGCCATCGTGGTCGAGATCGCTTCGGTGGTCGAGGTCTTGGCATCATCAACCGTGCCGTTCACACCCAGCGTGATATCGCCGGTGTTGACCGCACCGAGCGCCGTGGTGCTGAGATCACCGATGGTGATCGTCGGGGTGCCCCATTCGGTCGCCGTGGTCGAGTTCGCGATCGCCTGCTGCGTCGACGCGTTCAAGCCGGTCATCAGGTTGTTGATCGAGCCGTTCACGCCATCAGCGATACCAACCTGCAGAGGGTTGTAGATGGTGGCATAGTGCCCTTTCACGTCGTTTTGCGCAAAGGCCGCAGCGTCGGCAAAGCTGGTGAACGAGTGAAGCACCTCATTGTAGTCAACGTAGGTATAGGTGCCCGGATCCGGATTGCCGATCGAATTCAGCGCCGAGGTCGTGGTAGTGGCGATCTGCGCGTCATAGGTCGACTGGCTGAGCGTGTTGCCATTGCCATCGACATAAAGCGTCTGGGTCGCCACGGAACCGATGTTCTCGGCGATGTTGGCGAAGGTGCCGTTCAGGGTGTTCTGGTTCGTGGTGCCGTTGATTTGGCCCAGCACACGCTCGAGCACCGACTGCGCGGACGCAGCGGAGGCCATGCCGATAACGGCGATGGCGGTAGTTGCGAGAAGCTTTTTCATTTTAGTCCCTCAAGTATCTTGATGCTGGCCCCCGCGCCAACATCCGGATTTACGGGTATTCGGGGCCCGTAGCGACCGGCCGTCTCCAGTGGATCCGACCGACCATCCCTCTGTGCCGAAAGGCAAAAGATCAGTTTCCTGCGCCTCCCAGCCGTTTGTCCTGACCAGTTGCCAAGGGCGATGCATCTGTTGCCGGTGCAGCATCTGGTGCGGCTGCGCCGTCAGTTGTGGGCACGGCCGGCGGTGCGTCCGTCCGCGCCGACACCTTGGTTTGGGCCAGTTGCGAAGCCGCGATGGCCTGTTGCACAACCGTGGCCGCCGCATCCCCCTCGGGCCCGTTCAGCCCTGCCGCCGCGGCCTGCCGCAGGGCCTGCGCAGCCAGCTGCGTAAAGGCCATAGATTGGGCCGCTTTTTTGGATGCGTCCTCATAGGTCTGCGCCCGGATCGCGTCTTCAGACGTTGTGATTGCGCGCGCTGCAAAAGAGGTCGCCGATGCCGCGAGTTGCAGGGCTTCAGGCGAATTGGGCTTTGGCGTTGTGGCCGTGGTGACATTGGGCGCCGGCGGTGTTGCGGGCGGACCTTCGGTCATCGCGCCGGCAGCACTTGCCGCCAGGAGCTCGGCCAGGTTGACCCGATGGCGCCCCGCGACAGCGAGGTCATCCGCCGACACAACGGCAGTTCCCACGATCTTGCCCGCGCATTCCGTCGCGACCGGCGCGGGCGAGACCTGGGCGAGGAGTTCGAAGGTCGCAAGGCTCAGCATCTGGCGCAGGGCAAAATGCAGCGCCTCGCGCCGCATTCCCCCGGCATCGAGAGCAACAAGGGTGGTTCCGAAAAAGCGGTCGGTGCTGAACCCGGATTCGTCAGCGAAGATCTGCTTTTGCAGCGGAATATTGGCGATAACCTCGCCGTTGTAGGAATTGGTCAGCGCCAGATCGAGACCAATCAGAATCCGGGTCTGGCGATAGCGGGGCCCGACGCCGGCAACCTGAAGCTCGGCGCCGCCGCCGGGGATAAAATCGAGGCTGTCGATGCTGCCGGAAATGTAGAACGCAGCAGGCGTCTGCGTTTTCATCGTCCGGATACCCCAATTGTTCTCGACAATGGGAATGTTCGGATCGCGCCGGTTCACCACCCGGACGCCTGCCTTGAACAGCGCCGATTGAACGATGTCGCCAGCGCCTTGCGTCACCATCTTGCCGGTGCCGCTGTCGGCATAGCCCTCTTTGCCGGTGTTGTCGGCGACAGCGGCGACGGCAAATGTGGCCTCGGCGGGAAACTTGCCTGACAGGCAGGACAGCGCGTCGTCGAACGATGTAACGACGTCTTCGATCGGCGGCCCCGAAACCAATGCCGCATTCTCGGTGGCGGCCGGGATCTTGTCACAGGCCGAAACACCTATCATTGCGGTGATGGATGAGACCATACACACGGATCGAATTCTCTTAATTGCAGACATTTGACTGCGACCCGCTATTATCGAGTGCCGCAGGATAGCCGGATGACGTTGTGCCACCCGTCGCATTGGAGCTCGCCGTTGCAGTGCCGGCGCCAGCGGCCACCGTATCGGGATAAAATGCGGAAAGTGGCGCGCCCGAATTGCTTGCGACCGATCCGTTGGTGCAACCCGTTGAATCGGACGAATTGGTTGCGGTAACCGTATTGTCGCCATTTCCCGAGATGGAGATATTGGTCGTCCCGGTATTCATCGACCCGACCGCATTCGTATTGGTGCCGATCTGGTCATTGCCAATCGATGTCGCCGTCACCGTTCCGGTCGACGAGTTCGTCGTCTCGACGTAATTCGTCCGATTGTCGGTTGCGTAGGTCGTGTTGTAGATCGTCTGGCTGGTGACCTGCGGCCCCTGCTCTGCATTCTTGATGACCTGCGCCTGCTGCAAGGCAAGGCTGCTGTCACTGGCAGACCGAAAGCCCCAACCGGCCGACCAGTTGACACCGGCACTGGAGGTGCTTTGCGCCAGGACCATGCTTCCAGCCACAACTGAAATGCACAGCCCCAGGACGCCGGCGTTAACGATTCGAGACACGATAAGATGCTCCTGTCAGAGGCCGTCGATCACTGGGATGCAGAGGCGCTTCCAGCGACCACGGTCGAAGTGGCATTGGGGGCTGAGGCCGATGCGCTGCCGCGGGTGACGGACACGGATGTCGTCGGGCTGGCGGCCGATGCGCTGCCCTGCACCGCGGTTGATGTTGTCCCGTCGCTGGCCGCCGCGGCCGCACCTGTGGTGACCGCCACGGCAGAGCCACCGCTGCCCGCCGAGGCCGACCCCGTAACCGCCGAAGACGTAGCACTGCCGCTTGCTCCGGATGCACTGCCCGGGCTGGTCTGCGCGGTTGAACTCACAGGAGCAGTGCTGCCACTCGTGATGCTGCCGGTCGTACCGCCGGATTTGCCCGCCGTTCCGGAACTCGTCGGCGCGGTGGCGCCCGACGCGGCGATCGCTTCGCAGGAGAAGTTGTAGATCGTCCAGCGCGAGCCGTTCCAGACATACCCTTGCACATGGCCCTGCGGCGCGGCGGCACATTGCGGAACTTTTTCGCCGCCGTAATAGGCCGCCTGATCATACGGGACACAGCCAGTCACCGAGGCCGTTGCCAGCAACAGGAAAATTGTATGTTTTAGCATGATCTTGCGGGCCCCTCTTAATTCCGAGACTCCATTTGGCGATAAATGGTCCGCAAGTCGACTTATCCTTCGAATACCCCTGATGCTGGATTGCGATATACTTTAGGACATTCGGAATACCTGTTGGGTATTCCGGTGCTGATACGGGCTATCCATGGGTAATTCATTGGACATTTCGGTGTCGTTCGATCAACGAAATTGATCGAGTTTTTTGTGCGGAATTAATTCCTGCAGCGAAAAGGCGGCCTCGACTGGATCACCCAATTCGGAGTGAGGCCGGATAAGGTGAGTGGTGGCACAAGTGTTGGCGAGCGTTGAAACGCTCTGTCCTGGTGACCGGTTTGACGCTGTCACCATATCCGGGCGGACGACGGCACCGCTCGAACCATCTGGGCACGACGGGAAGATCAAGCGACGTGTAAGGGGCCAGACATGAAGGGAGACGACGGCGCTTAACGGCGCTAGCGTCGCGTCCTGCCCTCGGCTAGGAGGTCTGGGAAACCGGCAGACAAGGAGAATCCCATGCCAGACATCACCCGATACGAGACCGGCACCCGGATGAGCCAAGCGGTGGTGCATGGCGGCATCGTCTATCTGGCGGGTCAGGTTGGCACACCCAGCGCGCCGGTGGCCGAGCAGACCCGCGCCGTGCTGGCCGAGGTAGACCGTCTGTTGGCCCTCGCAGGCACCGACAAGACGCGGATGTTGACTGCGCAGATCTGGCTCGCCGACATGGCCGACTTCGGCGCGATGAATGCCGAATGGGACGCATGGGTGCCCCAGGGCCACTGCCCCGCGCGCTGGACGGGCGAGGCCAAGCTGGCCACGCCTGACTACAAGGTCGAGATCATCGTCACCGCGGCGGTCTGAGGCCGGTCCGACACGGCCATTTTGCCTGTCCGCAACCCGCTAGCTATTTTCTATTTTAAAATCAGAATGTTGCGCGCCGTCCCCGTGGGGACGGCCGCCGTCATCCCGCCAGTTGCACCAGCGCGTGGCGCTTCTTGCCCGCCGACAGCTTCACCGGGCTGGCCAGCGCCGCGGCATCCAGCATCAGCCCTGCATCGGTCAGCGGCGCGTCGTCCAGCCGCGCGCCGTTGTCGGCGATCAGCCGCTTGGCCTCCTTGCCGCTGGCCGCCAGCCCCGCCCGCACGATCAGCTGCACGACAGAGATGCCGCCCGCAACCTCGTCAGCGCTCAGCGTCAGGGTCGGCAGGTCGTCGCCCACCCCGCCCTTCTCGAACACCTCACGCGCGGTCGCCTCGGCCGCCGCTGCCGCCTCGGCCCCGTGCAGCATCGCAGTGACCTCGTTGGCGAGGATGATCTTCGCCGCGTTGATCTCCGAGCCTTCCAGCGCGCCCAGCCGGTCGCATTCGGCAACGGGCAGTTCGGTGTAAAGCTTCAGGAACCGCCCGGTATCGGCATCGGTGGTGTTGCGCCAGAACTGCCAGAACGCGTAGGGGCTCAGCAGGTCGGCATTCAGCCAGACCGCGCCGGCCGCGCTCTTGCCCATCTTGCGCCCGTCGCTGGTGGTCAAAAGCGGCGAGGTCAGGCCGTAGATTTCATGGTCCAGCACCCGGCGGGTCAGGTCGATGCCGTTGACGATATTGCCCCACTGGTCCGACCCGCCCATCTGCAACAGGCAGCCATAGCGGCGGTTCAACTCAAGGAAGTCGTAAGCCTGCAGGATCATGTAGTTGAATTCGAGGAACGACAGGCTTTGTTCCCGGTCGAGGCGGCTCTTGACGCTGTCGAAGGACAGCATCCGGTTGATGCTGAAATGCCGCCCGATGTCGCGCAGGAAATCGAGGTAGTTCAGGTCGTCCAGCCATTCGGCGTTGTTGAGCATCAGCGCCCCGTTGGGCGCGTCCGAATAGTCGATATAGGCGGCAAAAACCTTGCGGATGCCGGCGATGTTGGCGTCGATCTGTTCGGGGCTCAACAGCGGCCGTTCGTCGGCGCGGAACGACGGGTCGCCCACCTTCGTGGTGCCCCCGCCCATCAGCGTGATTGGCTTTCCGCCCGTCTTCTGCAGCCAGCGCAGCATCATGATCTGGATCAGGCTGCCCACGTGCAGCGACGACGCCGTGGCATCGAATCCGATATAGGCCGGCACCACGCCCTTGGACATCGCCTCGTCCAGCCCCTGGTAATCGGTGCAGTCGGCAAGGAACCCGCGCTCCATCATGACGGTCATGAATTCGGATTTGGGGTGGTAGGTCATCGGCTTGTCCTTGGGTTTGGCTGGGCGCAGTCTATAAGGGCCGTGCGAGCGCAGGGAAAGCGGATGTTGAACCCCAGATGAAGACGGACATGTTGACAGCGCTTGGCGCAATGTCGGGCACCTCGCTGGACGGGGTGGATGCGGCGGTACTGATCACGGATGGCGAGCGGATCGGCGGTTTCGGCCCCAGTGCCTATCGCCCCTATACAGCGTCCGAACGCACGACGTTGCGCGCGGCTTTGGGCAAATGGCCTGGCGCCGATCTGGCGCGCGCGGGTCGGGTCCTGATCCGCGCGCATGTCGCTGTCCTCTCGGGGTTCGATGGGATCGACCTTGTCGGCTTCCACGGCCAGACGCTTGCCCATGATCCGCACGGCCGCGGCACGCATCAACTGGGCGATGGTGCGGCGCTGGCGTCACGTCTGAACCTGCCTGTCGTGTGGGATTTTCGCAGTGCCGATGTCGCCTTGGGCGGCGAAGGCGCGCCGCTGGCACCGTTCTACCATTTCGCGTTGGCGCGCTGGCTGGGCGAGACGCGGCCGATCGCCTTTCTGAACCTCGGCGGCGTCGGCAACCTGACATGGATCGATCCGTCCCGCGCCCGGCCGCAGGACGAAGGCGCCCTGCTGGCCTTCGATACCGGCCCCGCCAACGCCCCAATCGACGACCTGATGCGCCGCCGCCGCAACCTGCCTTGTGACCGCAACGGCGCGCTGGCCGAGACCGGCCATGTTTCGGATGCAGTTCTGGAACGCTTTCTGGCCGGCCCGTATTTCCTGCGCATGCCGCCCAAATCGCTTGACCGCGATAGTTTTGCGGCTTTGCAGGATGACGTGGCCGCGCTGTCCGATGCCGATGCGGCGGCCACCCTGACAGCATGTGCGGCCATGGCGGTGGTGCGCGCGATGGAACATTGCCCTGCCCCGCCTGCACGCCTGCTGGTCACCGGCGGCGGGAGGCACAACGCCACGTTGATGGCGATGCTGGCCGCGGGCCTCGACTGTCCTGTCGCACCGGTCGAAGAGGCGGGCCTTGATGGCGATATGATCGAGGCACAGGCCTTCGCCTATCTCGCAGTGCGGGTCATGCGCGGCCTTCCCACCTCGTGCCGAGGGACCACGGGCGTTGCCGCAGCCGTCTCGGGCGGCACGATCAGCCGGCCTGACACCGCCTGATCTGTTCTTGGCCGCGGGATTTCAGCGCGGCAGGTGAATGCGGAACCGGGACCGGATTGCCGCATCCGTCACCGGGTCAAAGGCTGCGGCAGAGGGCTGCGCCAGGATCGCCTCTTTGCGAGCCGTTGCGTTGGTCACAAGATCGGGCTTGCCCTTTTCCACCCATTCCTTGGGCGAATAACGATCTGCCGTGCGCGGATAGACATGGTCGGACTGCATCCGGCTCAAGGTCTGGTCGGCACCCAGATAATGGTTCGGGCCACCAAGGCAGACCTGCCGCATGGTATCGAGCGCCAGCGTGTCGTCGTTAACCTCGATCCCCCGCACGCAGCGCATCGCCTGTCCCAGCAGATCGTCGCCGAGAATAAGCGATTCCAGGCAGAACCCCAGCAGAGACGCATGCATCCCTGCCGCCTCGTAAACCATGTTCAGCCCGGCCAGACCCGCCATCACGTTGGAGCACATCTGCTCCCACCCGGCCTGCATGTCGGGCAGTTTTGCATCCGCAATGCCCGCCGCCGCGCCACCCGGCAGGCCATAAAAGCGATGCATCTGCGCACAGCCCGCCGTCAGCAGCGCCTGCTCGCCCGACCCGCCGGTCATCGCGCCAGTCCGCAGATCTAGGCCGAAGGGCCAGGTGCCAAAGATCGCCGGATAGCCGGGAGAGATGGCGTTGACATAAACAACGCCGGCCAGACACTCGGCCACCGCCTGCACGATTGCGCCGGCAATCGTCGAGGGTGCAGTGGCCCCCGCCATGCCGGCCGACAGCAACAGCACCGGCATACCGCCTGCTATCACCTGTTCCATGACCCTGCAGGCATCGGTTGCAAATTTCATCGGCGGCACGACGAAACAGTTGGAATTGCTCACGAAGGGCCGCGCGCGCCATTGCGCCTCGCCGCCCGCGATCATGTGCAGCATCTCCATCGCGTCGGCCACGTAGGCAGGATCGGTGAAAGAGGTGCCGACATGCTTGGTCGTACCCGCACAACAGGCATAAACGGTGTTCAGGTCCATCTCCCGGTTATCGGCGATGTCGCGGCAGACCATCGGGCGCTGCAGGAAGTGGATGTTGTCCAGCCGGTCGACGATGCGGGCGGCGTCGAACACGTCCTGCACCGTGGATTCGCGATAGGTCCGCGCCTGCGGATCGACCAGATGCACGGCGGCGCCCGCGGTGCCATAATGGACCCGCGTGCCGCTCAGGTGCAGGTCATGCTGCGGATCGCGGGCGAAAAGCGTGATGTCGCGGGCGGCCTTGGCCAGCATGTCCTCGACAAGCGGGCGCGGAAAGCGGATCCGGCCGTCAGTGCCAAGGATCGCACCTGCGTTGGTCAGGATCTCGACCCCGCTCTCGGGGGCGTCGGCAAGGCCGATCTGCTCAAGCGCGGTCAACGCGGCCTCGTGAATGCGCAGAACGTCGGCTTCGGACATCGGGTTGTACGCCCCGCCCGAAAGGCCCGGACGTACCGGGCGCATCGCCTCTGTCAGTGGTGCCGCACGGGCGGCAGTGCGGGCCGCGCGGCCTCCGGCACGCGCGGGACGCACGGGGGCCTGCGGGGCGACGGGCGCAGCGGGATCAGGCAGGATGTCGGCGGCCGGAACGGCGGCCAGATCAGGTTCGCTCATGGATGCGCTTTCGGAAATATTGGGGATACGAGAACGGAAGGTCGCGCCGTCAGCTCTGCGGGCGTCCCCGGGCCGCAAGGCCACGCCGCGCCCCGGTGGTGCGCAAGACAATCACGACCTGCCAGTCTCCGCGCATCCGCCCGCCTCTCTCCCTGGCACCCACACAAGCAGGACTTCTGGCGACATTTCTTGCCGGTTTGCGACCTGTCGTCGTTTTCGGATCGGCCGGTTCACGCTCATTTCACGCACGCGAGCGTCAAGGCACGAGAGCGTGATTTGAACCTTTGAGGTGGCGGGCCCACCTACAGGATCGACGCGCAAGAAGGCGCGCGACAGAAACACATGAAGGAGTTTTTCATGATCAAGACCCGCATCATCCTCGCCGCCCTGCCGGCCCTGCTGGCGGCGCCCGCCGCGTTTGCCGGCGGCATGGCAGCGCCCGTGGTTACACCCGCACCGGTGGCCCCTGCCCCGGTCATGACACCGCCGCCCAGCGATTGGACCGGTTTCTACATTGGTGCCGATGTTGGCACCGGCACCGGCAAGTCGGCGTCGTTTCCCGACGTGACCGGCACGGTCTATGGCATCCACGCCGGTTATAACTACGACCTCGGCAACTTCGTGCTTGGCGCGGAAGGAAGCTATGCAAAGACCGACCTGTCCTATTCCGGCTACAAGCTCGATTCGATGAGCTTGCTGAAGGTCAAGGCCGGCTATGATCTGGGCCAGTTCATGCCCTACATCACTGCGGGCGTGGGCAACTACTCGACCACCGGTACGCTGGCCGCGACCGACAATGGCACCCTCTACGGTGTGGGCGCCGATATGCGGTTGACCAGCAACCTCTTTGCCAATGTCGAATACCTGCGCCACAAGTCGACCGATTTTGCCGGTACCGGCACCGACGTAACGCTCGACACGCTGACTGCGGGTGTTTCGTTCAAGTTCTGATCGTCGACCGATCCGGGCCGCACGCGGTCCTAACCAGCGGCGCCTTGGCTTATTGCCAAGGCGCCGCTGACAAAGCCGCCACCGCCAACACGATGGATGTGACATTCGCACAACAGACGGCGGCAACCGGCCGTTGGCAAAGTTGTATACCCAAACGTTAATGCTCACCTTAAAATGGACGCGCGAAAAGACGCGCCGGACAGACAAGGAGCTTAACATGGCCAAGACACGTTTTATTCTCGCAGCCGCCCTTCCGGCGCTGCTCGCCGCCCCTGCCGCTTTTGCCGGCGGCATGGCCCCCATCGTGGCGCCGCCCGCGCCAGTTGAGCCTGTGCCGGTCATGGCACCGCCCAGTGACTGGTCGGGGTTCTACATCGGTGCCGACGTCGGCACGGCGACCGCCAGCTCGGCCTTTTTCCCAGCCGACATCTCGGGCACTGTCTACGGTATCCATGCCGGGTACATGTACGACATGGGCTCGATCGTTCTGGCCGGTGAGGGCTTTTATGGCCAGACCCAGATTTCTGAATCGGGTATCAACGTGGACTCGGCCAGCATCCTCAAGCTGAAACTGGGCTATGATGCCGGCTCCGTGATGCCCTACGTCGTCGCAGGATACGGCAACTACACTGTCAGCGGCGGCTATGCGGCGACCGACAATGGTACCGTCTACGGTGCCGGCGCCAACATCCGCATCACCGACCGGATCTTTGCAAACGCCGAGTTCCTGCAGCACAAGATCACGAATTTCGACAGCACCGGCGTGGACGTTGACGCCACCTCGGTGTCGGCAGGTGTCTCGTTCAAGTTCTGATGAACGCCTGATCAAAAAGGCGCCTTCGCAGCGCCTGACGGCGCCCCGGCCAAAACCGGGGCGCCGTTTGCGTTTCCGGCCCTCTGTGACGGGGCCGCTGCGCCAACACGGCAACACGGAATGACAACCGACCACCGATCGCTCACGGATGCTTGCGCCAAGACGCGAAAGGGTTCAGAGCGGGTAACAGAATCGTTAACACTTAAAAGCGATCGCCAAAATTGGAGTTTATCATGGCAAAGTCTCGTTTCATTCTCGCCTCTGCCCTTGCGGCCGTCATGGTCGCCCCTGCTGCCTTTGCAGGCGGTATGGCGCCCATCGTGGCCCCTGAACCTGTTGCGGTGCCCGTCATGGCCCCGCCGAGCGATTGGTCGGGCTTTTATGTCGGTGCAGATGTCGGCACGATCAGCGCCAGCCTCGCCGGCGTCGCCCAGCGCTACCAGATCCCCGATATCAGCGGCACCCTCTACGGTGTGCATGCTGGCTACATGTACGACATGGGCTCGATTGTTGTGGGTGGCGAAGGCTTCTACGGCAAGACGACCGCGGAATACATGGGTTACAAGCTCGACTCCCTGACCCTGCTGAAGCTGAAGGTCGGTTACGACGCCGGGCAGATCATGCCCTACGCGGTCGCTGGCATGGGCAACTATTCCATCACCGGCCCGGGCTTTGACGCGACTGACAACGGCACCTTCTACGGGCTCGGAGCGAATTTCCGCATCTCCGATCGGCTGTTCGCCAATGCCGAGTTCCTGCAGCACAAGATCAGCGATTTCGACGGCACCGGCTATGATGCCGACCTGACCTCGGTGACCGCGGGCCTGTCGTTCAAGTTCTGATCCGCACGAAGGATCGACGCCAACCAACGGCGCCTCGGGGAGACCCGGGGCGCCGTTTTCGTTTCGGCAGCGCGCGAAAAGCGGTGGAATCGTACCGCCCGAAGGGCTAAACCGCTCCAACGTAAATTCGGGGACGCGGGACCCTGCCGATGACCGAAACCATCCTTTCACGCTGCGAGGCACGGGGCCTGCGAATGACCGATCAGCGACGGGTCATCGCCGGCGTGCTTGAGGCCGCGGCCGACCATCCCGATGTCGAAGAGCTGTATAACCGCGCCGTCGGCGTCGACCCTCGGATTTCGCTCGCGACCGTTTATCGTACCGTCAAGCTCTTCGAAGAAGCCGGCATCCTTGAAAAACACGAATTCGGCGACGGCCGCGCCCGCTACGAGACGGCCGACCGCGACCATCACGACCACCTGATCGACATGCATTCGGGCGAAGTGGTGGAATTCGTCGATGCCGAGATCGAAGAATTGCAGAACCGTATCGCTAAGCGGCTAGGCTACCGGCTGATGGGACACCGGCTGGAACTTTACGGCGTCCCGCTCAAGCCCTCCGAAGACGACTGAGGCAAGCGTTGTCCCGCCATGCGAGAGATCGCATCGGCCAGCAGCAATGCCACTATCACCAGCGCCGCCGGAACCCCGTCGCCCCCGCGCACCGGTCCGGCGAAAACGGTGACTGGCGCATTTCGTGGCGGTCGGTATAGGGGTTCGCAAACCCGCCCCAATCGAAAGTCCACAGATGGAAAACATACGCGGCGCCATCCTGATGGTCCTGGCCATGTTGGGCTTTGCCATTGAGGACATGTTCATCAAGCAGATGTCAGGCGGTGTGCCACTGGGCCAGATCCTGATGTCATTGGGCGGCGGCGGCGCGCTGGTCTTCGGGATATGGGCGCACTTGCGTGGCGCGCGGGTGCTGGGCCCGGACCTCTGGCACCCGGCCATCCTTGTCCGCAACGGCTGCGAGGCGGTCGGCACCATCGGCTATACCAGCGCGATCTTCTTCTCGCCACTCTCGACGGCCACAGCCATTGCGCAGGCCATTCCGCTGCTGGTCACGATGGGCGCGGCGCTGTTTTTCGCCGAGCCTGTCGGCTGGCGGCGTTGGTCGGCCATCCTGGCGGGATTCGCCGGCGTGATGCTGGTGGTCCAGCCCGGCGGCGAGGGCTTCGTGCCAGCGTCATTGTTCGCGGTGATGGGCGCGGTGGGGCTGGCCGGACGCGATCTTGCCTCGCGCCGGGTACCTGCACGGGTGATCTCGGTCCAACTGGCCTGTTACGGCTTTCTCACGCTGGTGCCGACGGGGCTGTTCCTGCTGGCCGTGACCGGCGACCGCGCCGTCATTCCCGACGGGACGGATGGCGCGCGCCTGCTGGCGGCTTTGGGCATCGGCATCTTCGCCTATTACGCGATCACTGCGGCCTCGCGCCTTGGCGATGTCTCGGTCATTGCTCCTTATCGCTACGCAAGGTTGATTTTCGGCATCACCATCGGGATGATCGCCTTCGGCGAACGGCCCGATACGCTGGCACTTGCAGGTTCGGCGGTGATCGTCGCCTCGGGCCTTTACACCTTCCTGCGCGAGGCGCGGCTGCGGCGCGCTTCCCAAACCAGAGCCGCGGCGGTATAGAGGCCGCGTTAACGCTAACATCCCACCCAGGAGCGTCCCATGAGCACCATCATCGACATTCACGCCCGCGAAATCCTCGACAGCCGCGGCAACCCGACCGTGGAGGTCGATGTCGTGCTGGAAGACGGCACGATGGGCCGCGCCGCCGTGCCCTCGGGCGCCTCGACCGGCACCCGCGAGGCGGTGGAAAAGCGCGACGGCGACAAGAAACGCTACATGGGCAAGGGCGTGCTGCAGGCCGTCGCTGCCGTGAACGGCGAGATCGCCGAGGCGATCGTCGGCTATGACGCGACCGAGCAGGTCGATATCGACATGTCGATGATCGAACTGGATGGCACCCCGAACAAGGGCCGGCTGGGCGCCAATGCGATCCTTGGCGTCTCGCTGGCGGTGGCCAAGGCCGCGGCCGATTTCACCACCCAGCCGCTTTATCGCTATGTCGGCGGCACCTCGGCGCGGATGCTGCCCACCCCGATGATGAACATCATCAACGGCGGCGAACATGCCGACAACCCGATCGACATCCAGGAATTTATGATCATGCCCGTGGCCGCCGCGAACATCCGCGAGGCGGTGCGCATGGGCTCGGAAGTGTTTCACACGCTGAAGAAAGAACTTTCGGCGGCGGGCCTCGCCACCGCCGTGGGCGACGAGGGCGGGTTCGCGCCGAACCTCTCCTCCACCCGCGCCGCGCTGGACTTCATTCTCAAGGCGATCGAGAAAGCCGGCTACCGCCCGGGCGAGGACATCGCGCTGGCGGTCGATTGCGCGGCCTCGGAATATTACAAGGACGGCAAGTACGAGATGACCGGCGAAGGCCTGTCGCTGACCTCGGCCGAGAACGTGGCTTACCTTGCCGCGCTCGTGAACGACTATCCCATCGTCTCGATCGAGGATGGCTGCGGCGAGCTGGACACCGAGGGCTGGGCGCTGCTGACGCGTGAACTGGGCAGCAAGGTGCAACTGGTGGGCGACGACAACTTCGTCACCAACCCTGCCCTCTTGGCCGAAGGCATCAAGCGTGGCATCGCCAACAGCCTGCTGGTGAAAGTCAACCAGATCGGCACGCTGACCGAAACGCTGGCCGCGGTCGAGATGGCGCACCGTGCAGGCTATACCTGCGTGATGTCGCACCGCTCGGGCGAAACCGAGGATGCCACCATCGCCGACCTCGCCGTCGCCACCAACTGCGGCCAGATCAAGACCGGCTCGCTGTCGCGCTCGGACCGGCTCGCCAAGTACAACCAGCTGATCCGTATTGAGGAAATGCTGGGCGAATCGGCCCTCTTCAAGGGCCGCGACTTTCTGCGCGCCTAAGCGAACCGCGCGGGCCTGTAGGGCGCCAGCAGCGCCGCATCGGGCCCGCCCATCACCTCGGCCGCGCCCAGTTGCCCGATGACAGGGGCCAGCGTGATGCCGCTATGCATCGTGGCCAGGTAAAGGCCGTCGATCCCGGGCACCGGCCCCACCGCCGGAAAGCCGTCGCCCGGCACCGGCCGCGTGCCCAGCATCACCCGCTCCAGCGCAAGGCCCCGCGTCGCGGGCAAAAGCGCGGCAAGACGCGCCATGACCTCGGCGGCAAGCCCCGCGGGATCGGTGGCCAGCCGCGCAGCACCCGGCCCGTCGCCGCTGAAGATCTCGCCCACCACCAGATGCCCGTCGGTGGCCTGCCGCACATGCACCCCCGGCGCCAGCACGATCGGTTCCAGCAGCGGCGCGGTGGGCGCCGTGTGCAGGATCATCCCGCGCTTGTTGTCCATCGGCAGGCCAAAATCCAACGCGGCCAACACCGCACCGCTGGCCGCCCCTGTAGCCAACACGACGGCATCAGCCTCGATCCGGCCATGGCTCGTCAGGGCCGCGCGCGCCCGCCCGCCCGGCGCCTCGACCCCCTGCAATGCCACCCCGACAAGAACCTTGGCGCCCATACCCACGGCGCCATCCAGCATCCGCCGCGTGGCCGCAGCCATGTCCACGGCGCCTTCGCATCGCACATGGATTGCTGCATCCGGGGCCTGCGCCAGCCCCGGCACCATTGCCATGACCCTATTCTTTCCAACGACTTCCATGTCGTAGTTCAGGTCACGCAACGCGGCAGCCTGGGTTTCCAGCGCGTCACCGGCCTCCTCCCACCAAAGTGAGCCGCCCCAGCGCAGTCCGGCCTCTGGCCCCAGCGCGTCACCCATCTCGCGCCATGCCTCGATCCCGGCCATCCGCAGCGCGAAATAGGCTGGCGTCTCGGAAAAACTGGCGTTGATCCAGCCGAACGACTTCTCGGTCGCCGCCGAGGCTATGCCTGCCGCCTCGATCACTGTCACCGCCGCGCCCGCTTGCGCAAGGTGCCACGCAAAAGACGCCCCGACGATGCCTGCGCCAACCACAACGACCTTCTGCGCCATGCCGCTCCTCCCCGCTGCCTTGACCGTCAGACTAGGCCGGCCCCGCGCCGCCGCCAATGGCCTTGACCGCGCGGAAACGCTGCGCGCCTATGGGCGTGTTGCCATGCCGGAGACCACCATGACCGCCGACCAGATCATCGCCGCCCTTGCCCTTGCCCCGCATCCCGAGGGCGGCTGGTATCGGCAGACCTGGGCCGCCGAGGGGCCGGGCCGGCCGTCGGCCACCTGCATCCATTTCCTGCTCAAGGAAGGCGAGCGCAGCCATTGGCACAAGGTGGATGCCACCGAAATCTGGCTCTACCACGCCGGGGCGCCGCTGATCCTGTCCACCGCCGCGACCGAGGCCGGCCCCGTCGAAGACCACCGCCTTGCCCCCGAGGTTGGTACCAAGAGCGGCCCGCAAGCCATTGTTCCTGAAAGCCATTGGCAGGCGGCGCGCAGCACCGGCGAATACACGCTGGTCAGCTGCGTGGTCAGCCCCGGCTTTCGCTTCGAGGGTTTCACGCTGGCGCCGCCCGGTTTCGACATCCCGCGTTAGGGCTGCCTTTGCCTTTTCAATTATCCCGGGGTGAATTGGCCCGGGCACCGGGCCAAGAGGGGCAGCGCCCCTGCGCCCGAAAAAAGGGCCCCCGCAGGGGCCCTTGAAGTTTCGCCGTCCAGGCTCGTTCTTCGACCGCCCGGTTTCTGCCTGCGGCCTGAACGTCGTCAAGGGCGAGCGCACCCGCCCCGGAACTTGTCAGCTACACCCGGATGTGCCGCCGCAGGTGTTGCACTTCATGCAGGTGCCGTTGCGCACCAGCGTGTAATTGCCGCATTCACCGCAGGGGTCGCCTTCGTAGCCCTGCATCTTGGCCTTGTCCCGTGCGCTCAGCGCACCCGAGACCACCATCGTGCCGGTCGACAGAGATGTTTCGCGGACAGTGCTGGGCACCAGCGTCTGCAACGCTTCGACCGGATCGGTCGCACCGCCACCGAACATCGACAGGTCCATCGGCAGGCGCTTGCGCAGGTAGCCGGCCGAACTGATCTGCTTCAGAACTTCCAGCGATTTCGACGCGGCCGATTCGGACGGTGCCCGCAGGTTCGACACGCCCTCTTCCTCGCCCCGGCCCAGATCGTCAAACGACGTGCCCTCGGGCTTGATATGGGCCAGATCCGTCCGGTCGAGGTAGCTGACCGCGAGTTCCCGGAAGATGTAGTCGAGGATCGAGGTCGCCTGCTTGATGCTGTCATTGCCTTGCACCATGCCGGCCGGTTCGAACTTGGTGAAGGTGAAGGCGTCGACGAATTCCTCCAGCGGCACGCCGTATTGCAGGCCGACCGACACCGCGATGGCGAAGTTGTTCATCATCGCCCGGAAACCGGCCCCTTCCTTGTGCATGTCGATGAAGATTTCGCCAAGGCTGCCATCGGCATATTCGCCGGTGCGCAGGTACACCTTGTGGCCGCCAACCACGGCCTTCTGGGTATAGCCCTTGCGCCGCTGCGGCATCTTCTGACGCTCGCGGTTGCGCACCTCCTGGATGATGATCTTCTCGACGATCTTTTCGGCCAGTACGGTGGCCTTCTGGTGGGGCGTCCCGCTTTCCAGCACCTCTGCCGCCTCTTCGTCATCCTCGATCAAGGCCGAGGCCAGAGGCTGGCTGAGCTTGGAGCCATCGCGATACAGCGCGTTGGCCTTCACCCCCAGCGACCAGCTGAGTTCGTAGGCCTTCTGGCAATCCTCGATTGAGGCATCGTTCGGCATGTTGATGGTTTTCGAGATCGCGCCCGAGATGAAGGATTGCGCCGCCGCCATCATGTGGATGTGGCTGTCGACCGACAGGTAACGCTTGCCGGTCTTGCCGCAGGGGTTGGCGCAGTCGAACACGCTGTAATGTTCGGGTTTCAGATGCGGCGCACCTTCCAGCGTCATCGTCCCGCAGACATGGTCATTGGCGGCATCAATCTCGCGCCGCGAAAAACCAAGGTGCTGCAACAGGTTGAAGGTGGGATCGTTCAGCTTTTCGGCCGGGATGCCCAGCGTACCGGTGCAGAAATCCTCGCCCAGCGTCCATTGGTTGAAGACGAACTTGATGTCGAAGGCCGATTTCAGCGCGCCCTCGATCTTGTCCAGCTCGGCCTTGCCGAAGCCGTGGCCGATCAGCGACGTATGATTGATCGCCGGGGCCTGGCCCAGGCTGCCATGGCCCACCGCGTAGGCGATGATCTCTTCGATCTGGGCCGAGCCATAGCCCAGCTTTTCCAGCGCCGCCGGCACCGACTGGTTGATGATCTTGAAATAGCCGCCGCCGGCCAGCTTCTTGAACTTGACCAGTGCGAAATCGGGCTCGATGCCGGTCGTGTCGCAATCCATCACCAGCCCGATCGTACCGGTGGGGGCGATCACGCTGACCTGCGCGTTGCGGTAGCCGTGCTTTTCGCCAAGCGCCAACGCCTCGTCCCACGATTGCATCGCCATGTCGACGAGGCGTGCATCGGGGCAATGCGCGTGGTCAAGCGGCACCGGTTTGATCGCCAGCGCCTCGTAACCGTCGGAATTGCCGTAGGCGGCATTGCGGTGGTTGCGGATCACGCGCAGCATATGCGCCTTGTTCCGCGCAAAGCCCGAGAAGGCCCCCAACTCGCCCGCGATCTCGGCCGATGTGGCATAGGCCACACCGCTGAGAATGGCCGTCAGCGCCGCGCCCATGCTGCGTCCCTCGGCGCTGTCATAGCCCAGCCCCATGTTCATCAGCAGGCCGCCGATATTGGCATAGCCAAGGCCCAGCGTGCGGAAGTCGTAGGACAGCTGCGCGATTTCCTTCGAGGGGAACTGCGCCATCATCACGCTGATTTCCAGCGTCAGCGTCCACAGCCGGGTCGCGTGGATGTAATCCTCGACCTGGAAAACCCCGTCCTTGTAGAAGGTCAGCAGGTTCATCGAGGCCAGGTTGCAGGCCGTGTCATCGAGGAACATGTATTCCGAGCAGGGGTTCGAGCCACGGATCGCGCCATCCTCGGGGCAGGTATGCCACGCGTTGACGGTGTCGTGGAACTGGATGCCCGGATCGGCACAGGCCCATGCTGCATGGCCCACCTTTTCCCACAGGTCGCGGGCCTTGACCGTCTTGGCCACGCTGCCGTCCTTGCGGTTGATCAGGTCCCAGTCGCCGTCGGCCTCGACGGCCTTGAGGAAGGCATCGGTGACGCGGATCGAGTTGTTGGAGTTCTGACCCGAGACACTGCTATAGGCTTCGCTGTCCCAATCGGTGTCGTAGGTCGGAAACTCGATGCTGGTATGGCCCTGCCGTGCGTAGTCGAGCACGCGCTTTACGTAAGTCTCGGGGATCGCCACCTTTTTCGCGTCGCGGATCGCGGCCTTCAGGCCGGTGTTCACCTTGGGGTCATAGGCATCCTCGGCGCGGCCATCCCATGCCTTGATCGCTGCGAAGATGCCGTTGAGCTTCTGCTCGTGCATCTTCGAGCCTGCGACGATGCTGGCGACCTTCTGCTCTTCCAGCACCTTCCAGTTGATGAATTCCTCGATATCGGGGTGGTCGGCGTCGACGATCACCATCTTGGCCGCGCGCCGCGTGGTGCCGCCCGACTTGATTGCGCCCGCCGCGCGATCGCCGATCTTGAGGAACCCCATCAGGCCCGACGACTTGCCCCCGCCCGACAGCTTTTCGCCTTCGGCCCGCAGGCTAGAAAAGTTGGTACCGGTGCCCGAGCCATACTTGAACAGCCGCGCCTCACGCACCCACAGGTCCATGATGCCACCGTCGTTCACAAGATCATCCTTGACCGACTGGATGAAGCAGGCATGCGGCTGGGGATGTTCATAGCTGCTGGCCGAGGCGGTCAGCTTGCCGGTCTTGTAGTCGACGTAGAAATGCCCCTGCGCAGGGCCGTCGATGCCATAGGCCCAGTGCAGGCCGGTGTTGAACCATTGCGGGCTATTGGGCGCGGCGCGCTGGGTGGCCAGCATATAACGCATCTCGTCGAAATAGGCGCGGGCATCGGCCTCGGTGGTGAAGTAGCCGCCCTTCCAGCCCCAGTAGGTCCAGGCGCCCGCCAGCCGGTCGAAGACCTGCTTGGCGCTGGTCTCGCCGCCCATCGTGGCGCCCTCGGCGGGCTTGCCACGCCACAGGAACTCGGGCACCCCTTTTTCCTTCACGCGCGTCACCTTGTCGGGAACGCCGGCCTTGCGGAAGTATTTCTGCGCGATCACGTCGCTTGCGACCTGGCTCCATTCGGCCGGGATCTCGCAGTTTTCCAGCTTGAAGACGACCTTGCCATCCGGGTTGCGGATTTCCGAGGTCACCTGCCGAAAGGCAATGCCTTCATAGGCGTCATGCCCGGCGGCGGTGAAATTACGCTCGATCTTCATCTGTCCTTGCCCCTTAACTCGCACCGTTTGACGCGGTGACGTGGTTCCATCCGTCGCAGCGGCCCCAAGTGGCGGGACGCGGTTCCGTTCCTCCCCCAAGGAACGACACCGGACAGTTCCCGCCCGGCGACGGTACACGTCGCCGGTGACCGGCATGCAGCTGGCTGGTCTTTGTTGGTTCTGTCTCTGTCCCGCCGCCAACCCACTATATGTGGTGTTCTTGGTCGCGGCTCACACAAACTGACGTATGAGCGCAGGGGTGGTCAACGGCATTTTTTGGTTTTGGAAAGGATTTTCCGGTTGACGTTCCGGCTGGTCACGCACCGGTGATTCCTCCACTGGCTTGTCCCCAGAAACGTCCCACTATCCCGGCCCGCAAATCCAGAAATCGGGAAACCTTCCCCCTGACAGCAGTTTAGCGGGGCGGGTTCAGACGGCACCTGAATTGTGAAGGCGCGCGATCGGCCCGGGGACCCCCGAAAAACGCGACTCAGCTCTGCCACAGAGCCGGCCAACAAGGGTGACATGAATGCCACGGCGCAACTTCATTGCGCCGTTCGGGTCATGCAGGATCGTTTGGATTTGGTCGGGGCGAGAGGATTCGAACCTCCGGCCCTCTGCTCCCAAAGCAGATGCGCTACCAGGCTGCGCTACGCCCCGACACGGGGCCAGTCTTTATTGGCTAAAGGCGGCCTTGAAAAGGCTTATCCGTCGCAGGGCAACGCGGCGTCCGCGCCAAAGGCCGGATGCTGAACGAGATCTCCCGGCGCGATGCCCAACCGTGCCGACATGCCACCGTTGATCTCGACAACCGCGCGAACGCCTTCGCCGCCGTCGATGGGCGTGTCGTCCATCGGGCGGGCGTTGGCGGCTATGCGCAGAATGCGCCCGGTCGAATCGATGAACAACATGTCGAGCGGGATCAGCGTGTCATGCATCCAGAAGACGGCATGGGTCGGTGGATCGAAAAGAAAGATCATCCCCGACATGGTGGGCATCTGCGATACGTTCATCAGGCCCTGTCGCCGCAGCGCCGGCGTGTCGGCCACGGACACGTGAAACGCGGCGCGTCCGAAGGCGCCCTGAACCGTCGCCCTGTCGGGCGAACAGGTGTCCGCACGGACCGCGCCGCCGCAGAAAAAAAGGACAGCGGCCAATGCCGCCGCAAGATGCCGGGTCACGCGCTTTCGTCCGCCCTGCGGTTTCCGCGCAACCCTGCTTCCCATGCCAACACCTCCGTCGCCATCTTGCCGCGACGCCCGTCGATGACGCGCAGTGTCACCGCCTCGCCGGGCAGCAGATCGGCCAGACCTGACCGGCGCAGCACCTCGGCATGGACGAAGACATCGGCATCGTCTCCGAAGACGTTGGCAAAACCAAACCCTTTTGCCCGATCGAACCATTTCACCCGCGACGGCACAAGTGGGGCCGCGGCCAGAATGTCGGGATCAATCTCGGCAAGGTCGGCCAGTGCAGGGCCGGTGGCAATTTCGGGCGGACGGATATCGCGGACCTCGACAGCCTGCCGGCCGCGTTCCGTCTGTTGCACGGCCAAATCGATCGGGGCGCCTTCGGCCACCGAGTTCTGACCGAAATGCCGCAGAACATTGGCGTGAAGCAGGATGTCCGCGCCCCCATCCTCGGCCACGACAAAACCATAGCCTTTCACCGGATCGAACCACTTGACGATCCCGCGCACGATATCTCGACTTTCGACCAAGGTTCGTAACTCCCCAGTTTTCCCCCGCGGCGTCTTCGCTGCGCCGCCTTCACCCTCCAATGACCTTGTGTCGGCCCCGAAACAAGCGGTTTTTGGCCTTCGTCGTCCACGAAGCGTGAAATTCAGGGGCTCAGACGGGTTATTTTCCAGTCGTCGGACAAGCTTTGGCGCGACCAGCGGAACCGGTCATGCAACCGGAAGGCACCGTCGGCCCAGAACTCGACCTCCAGCGGACGGATGCGGAATCCGCCCCAGAAGGGCGGGCGCGCCGGATTGAGGCCGTGTGAAGCACTGACGCGCGCCACGTCGGCCAGAAGCGCCGCGCGCGAGGCGAGCGGGCGCGACTGCTGCGAGGCCCAGGCCCCCAGCCGGCTTTGCAGCGCGCGCGAGCGGTAATAGGCATCCGCCTGCGGCCCCTCCTCGCGGCTGACAATCCCGCGCACCCGGACTTGTCGGCGCAGCGATTTCCAGTGCAGCACGAAAGCCGCCTTGCCGGTGGCGGCAATCTCTTGGCCCTTGGCGCTGTCGAAATTGGTATAAAAGACGAAGGCACCGCCCCCCTCGCCCGAAGTTTCGATCTCTTTCAACAGCACCATGCGCACGTTGGGCAGCCCATCGGCGTCCACCGTGGCCAGCGCGATGGCGTTAGGATCGTTGATTTCTGCCTTCTCGGCCTCGGCCAACCAGTCGCGTGCCAGCCGATAGGGGTCGTCACCGGCGAAGATGCCGCTGCGGTCGCTCATGCCATCCTCCATGAATGCGCGCATCCGCGCAGGCTTGATGCCCTTGGGGCAATCGCCTACACGGGACAGGAAATCAGCCTCGAGGGCAAGGGGGATAGACATGCCATCGGACCTTATGAAGGGGAAGCGCGGCCTCATCATGGGGCTGGCCAATGACAAGTCGATCGCCTGGGGCATTGCCCAGTCCCTTGCCGATGCCGGGGCCGAGCTGGCCTTTTCCTACCAAGGCGAGGCGCTGAAGAAACGGGTTGACCCTCTGGCGGCGCAAGTGGGCTCGGATATCGTCCTGCCCTGCGATGTCAGCGATATGGCCTCGGTGGATGCGCTGTTCGCCGCGCTGGCAGAACGCTGGGGCAAGCTGGATTTCATCGTCCACGCCATCGGCTTTTCCGACAAGAACGAGTTGCGCGGCCGCTACGTGGACACCAGCCGCGAAAACTTCCTGATGTCGATGGACATCTCGGTCTATTCCTTTACCGCCGTGGTCAAGCGCGCGGCGGGGTTGATGACGGATGGTGGGTCTTGCCTGACGCTGACCTATTACGGCGCGGAACGGGTGATGCCGCATTACAACGTCATGGGCGTGGCCAAGGCCGCGCTGGAGGCTTCCGTGCGCTACATGGCCGAGGACCTTGGCAAGGACGGTGTCCGCGTGAACGCCATTTCGGCCGGTCCGATCAAGACGCTGGCCGCCAGCGGCATCGGCGATTTCCGCTACATCCTGAAATGGAACGAGTTGAACAGCCCGCTGCGGCGCAACGTCTCGATCGAGGATGTGGGTAAATCTGCGCTTTACCTGCTGTCCGACCTCGGTTCGGGCACGACAGGCGAGGTGCTGCATGTCGATGCAGGCTATCACGTCGTCGGCATGAAGGCGGTGGACGCACCCGATATTGACGTGGTGACCGGCCGCAAGGATTAAGGCGAATGGCCACCGGGGGATGACATCCTCGGCCCTGCTGCCTAATTGACAACTCGAACCGGGGACGCGCCATGACCGACCGCCTGCCACACGAAAAAGGGTTTCACGTCAGCTGGGACCAGATCCACCGCGACAGCCGCGCACTTGCCTGGCGGCTGGACGGCCACGGGCCCGGCGATGGCGGCTGGCGGGCCGTGGTGGCGATTACCCGCGGCGGCATGGCCCCCGCGATGATCGTCGCGCGCGAATTGGACATCCGCACCGTCGACACGATCAGCGTCAAGAGCTACGACCACCAGACGCAAGCCGAGGCCGTGGTTCTCAAGGCCCCAGATGCCGCGATGATGGGCGACGGCACCGGCATTCTGGTTGTCGATGATCTTGTCGACAGCGGCCGCACCCTGGAACTGGTGCGCGCGATGTATCCAAAAGCCCATTTCGCCACTGTCTATGCCAAGCCCAAGGGGCGCACGCAGGTCGATACCTTTATCACCGAGGTCAGCCAGGACACCTGGATTTTCTTTCCGTGGGACATGGCCCTGCAATATGTCGAACCCTATCGCGGGCGGGACTGATGCGGCACCGACTGCCGCAAGCCTCGCCACTGGTCGAATGGTCCTATCGTCTGGGCCTGACCTTCCAGACTTGTCTTGGCCTGACGCAGTTGAGCGCGGGGCTGCTCTTGTGGTTTTCGCCCGGCGACAGCGTGCACCGCTTTGTGACATGGCTGGTGAAGAACAAGTTGGCCCTCGATCAGGACGACGCGCTGCTACAACGCGCGTCCGACTGGGCCGTTCACATGACCCATGCCGAGCAGAATTTCTACGCGATCTACCTGCTGGGCCACGGCGCGCTGAACATCGTCGTTGCCATGGCGCTTTTGTTCCGGGTGCGCGGCAGCTACGTGATCTCGCTCAGCGTGCTGGTGGGGTTCGTGATCTACCAGACGCAGGAATTGCTTCGCACGCATGATCTGGTGCTGCTGGGGCTGACCGCGTTCGACTGCGTGGTGATCTGGCTGATCCTGCTGGAGCGCAAGCAGACCCGCGCCCGTGCGCGCGAAACCAAGCTTCAACAATATCCGGTAACGGACTGACATCATGACGATTCCGCGCACAGCCGCCACCTTTGCCCCACCGGTGATGGAGGCGCGGCGCTGGCTGGAAGGCGTGCAGTTTTCCTCCGACCGTCCGCTGATCAACGTCAGCCAGGCGGCTCCTGTCGAGCCGCCGCCAGAGCCGCTGCGGCGCGCGATTGCCGAGATCGCGCTGAACGATCCTGCCGCGCACCTTTATGGCCCGGTGCTTGGCCTGCCCGAGTTGCGCGCCGAGGTTGCCGCGCAGTGGTCGGCGGCCTATGGCGGCGTGATCTCGCCTGAACAGGTGGCGATCACCTCGGGCTGCAACCAAGCATATACGGCAGCCATGATGATGCTATGCGGCGAGGGTGACGAGGTCATCCTGCCGACGCCGTGGTACTTCAACCACAAAATGTGGCACGACATGGCCGGCATCGTCACCGTGCCACTGCCCACCGGGTCCGGACTGGTGCCAGAGCCTGACCGTGCCGCCGCGCTGATCACCCCAAGAACCCGCGCCATCGTGTTGGTATCGCCAAATAATCCTGGCGGCGTGGAATATCCGGCTGAAACTCTGGCCGCTTTTCGTGACCTCGCCCGCACGCGCGGCATTGCCCTCATCGTGGACGAAACCTACCGCGATTTCGACAGCCGCAGCGGCGCGCCGCACGACCTGTTCACAGATCCCGACTGGGACGACACGCTGATCCAGCTTTATTCCTTTTCCAAGGCTTACCGCCTGACCGGGCACCGGGTGGGTGCGATGGTGGCCAGCCCTGCCCGTCTGGCCGAGGCGGAAAAGTTCCTCGACACCGTCACCATATGCCCCAACCAGATCGGCCAGCGTGCGGCGCTTTGGGGGATGCGGAACCTTGGCCAGTGGCTGGCCGGCGAAAGGGCAGAAATCCTCGATCGTCGGGCCGCCATCTCGGAGGGGTTTCCGCGTCTTGCGGACAAGGGATGGGGCCTGCTCGGCGTCGGTGCCTACTTTGCCTATGTCGAGCATCCTTTTGCCCTGCCATCGGACCAGGTGGCGCAGCGGCTGGTGCGCGACGCAGGGGTGCTGCTGCTGCCCGGCACCATGTTCATGCCCGGCGACGACCCGGCCGGTCTGCGCCAGCTTCGCATCGCTTTCGCCAATATCGACCGCGCCGGGATCGGTCGCCTCTTTGACCGGCTGGAAAGCGCGGCCATCTGACCTTGCACGCTGCGGTGTCACCGCCTATTGAGTTGCGACCCCCGCGCGCGGGCGGGAAAACAAGCGATACTTACGGCACGGGAAGGCAACGAACATGGCGGCGAAAAAGGGCACCAACGTCTTCGTCTGGATCGTTCTCGGCCTGATGTTCGTGGGCCTCATGGGCTGGGGCAGCGTTGGTATTCGCGGCACGCTGCACACGCTTGGCACGGTGGGCCAGAAAGAAATCAGCATTCCCGACTATACCAACGCCATGAACCAGCAATTGCGCGCGTTATCGGCGCAGGTGGGCAAGACGGTGACGTTCTCGCAGGCCAAGGCGATCGGCCTTGACCAGCAAGTTTTGGCCAGCCTCGTGACCAAGCGTGTGCTGGACAACGCTGCCAGCGACATCGGCCTGTCGGTCGGCGATGCGCAAGTGCGCGATCAGGTCATGTCGATCTCGGCCTTCAAGGGGCTTGATGGCAAGTTCGACCGCAACGCCTACAAGGCCACGCTGGAGCGCAACGGCCTGACCGAGGCCAGCTTCGAGGCCGGATTGCGCGCCGAAGTGACCCGCACGCTGGTGCAAAGCGCCATCACGGGCGGCGTGACCGAGCCTGCCAGCTATGCCGCCACGGTCGTGAAATACGTGCTGGAGAAACGTGCGATCACCTATGCCCCCGTTGGCCCGGAGATGCTGGCCTCGCCCGTGCCGGCCCCAACCGAAGATCAGATCAAGGCCTATTACGACGCCCATAACGATGCCTTCACCACACCCGAGACCAAGCAGATCACCTATGCCCTGCTGACGCCCGAGATGATCAGCAGCAAGATGCAGGTGGATGATCAGGCGGTGAAAGACCTCTACCAGAGCCGCATCGCCGATTTCGTCAAGCCCGAGCGACGGCTGGTCGAACGGTTGGCCTTTGCCGATACCGCCGCCGCCACCGCCGCCAAGGCGCAGCTGGACGCCGGAACTGCGACCTTCGAGGATCTGGTGAAGGCGCGTGGACTGACGCTAAGCGATGTGGACATGGGCGATGTCGCCAAGGCCGATCTGGGGGCCGCGGGCGATGCCGTCTTCGCCGCCAACCCGGGCGATGTCGTGGGGCCTTTCGATACGGATCTGGGTCCTGCGCTTTTCAGGATGAACGCGGTTATCGCGGCGCAGACGACGACGTTCGACGAGGCCGCCCCCGACCTGCGCAACGAACTGGCCAGCGACAAGGCCAAGCGCGCCATCGGAGACGAGATCAGCCATATCAACGATCTGCTGGCAGGCGGCGCCAAACTGGAAGACCTTGCGCAGCAGACAGACATGCAGTTGGGCACGATCGACTGGACCGACAAAACGACTGACGGTATCGCCGCCTACGAAGAATTCCGCACCGCCGCGGCGGCGGCCAATCAGGGCGATTTCCCCTCGGTCACTGATCTCAGCGATGGTGGCATCTTTGCGCTTCGTGTGGACAGCGTCACGCCGCCCACGCTGCAACCGCTGGACAAGGTGCACGACGCGGCGGCCCAGGGCGCGCGCACCCAAGCCACGCAAGAGGCCGTGATGAAGCTGGCCGGTGATCTTGCAACAAAGGTTGCCGGTGGCGCCGACTGGGCCAGCCTTGGCCTGACGCCGCAATCCCAGACCGACCTCACGCGGCGCAGCTTCGTGGATGGCACGCCCTCGGGGTTCGTTGCCAAGGTCTTTGCTCTGGATGCTGGCAGCGCGGACGCGATCGATGCGGGCGACAAGGCCTTCGTCGTCAAGCTTGACGATGTCGCCGCCCCCGACCCGACCGATCCCGCTACCGTGGCCGAGGCAAAATCCATCGCAGATCAGGCCGCGGCGGGGCTGGCACAGGACGTCTTCAGCATGACGGCCGCGCGGCTGCGGCAGGGGCTGACGATCAACATCGACCAGAACGCCGTGAACGCCGTCAATTCCCGCTTCCAGTAGGCCAGCGATGCCGCTCAGCCCCGACTTCGAGACCTTCCGCGCCGGCTATGACGCTGGCCTGAACCAAGTTGTCTACACGCGCCTTGCCGCCGATCTGGACACGCCCGTCTCGTTGATGCTGAAGCTCGCCGGGGCCGGCAAGCATGCCTTCATGCTGGAAAGCGTGACCGGCGGCGAAGTGCGCGGGCGCTACTCGATCGTCGGCATGAACCCCGACCTGATCTGGGATTGCCGCGGGACTGAGGCGCGCATCAATCGTGCCGCACGTTATGACGAGACCGCATGGGAGGTGCAGCAGGCCGATCCGCTGACCAGCCTGCGCGCGCTGTTGGCCGAAAGCCGCATTACCCTGCCCGAGGGGCTGCCGGGCGCTGCGGCGGGGCTCTACGGCTACCTTGGCTACGACATGATACGGCTGGTCGAGCATCTGCCCGACGTCAACCCCGACCCGATCGGCCTGCCCGATGCGGTGCTCTTGCGCCCGTCGGTGGTGGCGGTGCTGGACGGGGTGAAGGGCGATGTGATCCTTGTTGCGCCGGCCTGGGTCACGCCCGGCCTGCCCGCAAAGGCGGCGTTTGCGCAGGCGGCAGAGCGCGTGATGGATGCCCAGCGCGCACTGGAACGTGCGGTGCCGGCCGACACTCGCGCGCTTGCCGCGCCGCATGAACCGGGGCCGCCAGTGTCGAACTTCAGCCATGAAGGCTACAAGGCCGCGGTGGAGAAGGCCAAGGACTACATCCGCGCCGGCGACATCTTTCAGGTCGTGCCAAGCCAACGCTGGGCACAGGATTTCCGCGAGCCGCCCTTTGCGCTTTACCGCTCGCTGCGGCGGACCAATCCTTCGCCCTTCATGTTCTACTTCAACTTCGGCGATTTCCAGGTGATTGGCGCCAGCCCCGAGATCCTGGTCCGGGTTTTCGGCAACCAGATCACCATCCGACCGATCGCCGGCACCCGCCCCCGCGGCGCCACGCCGGAAGAGGACAAGGCGCACGAGGTCAGCCTGCTGGCCGATGCCAAGGAACGGGCCGAGCACCTGATGCTGCTCGACCTTGGCCGCAACGACGTGGGCCGGGTCGCGAAGATCGGCACGGTGCACCCGACCGACCAGTTCATCATCGAACGCTACAGCCACGTCATGCATATCGTCTCGAACGTGGTGGGCGAGCTGGCCGAGGATCAGGATGCGCTGTCGGCCTTCTTTGCGGGCATGCCCGCCGGCACGGTCAGCGGCGCGCCCAAGGTCCGCGCGATGGAGATCATCGACGAGCTGGAGCCGGAAAAGCGCGGTGTCTATGGCGGCGGCTGCGGCTATTTCAGCGCGAACGGCGACATGGACATGTGCATCGCGCTGCGCACCGCCGTGTTGAAGGACCAGACGCTTTATATCCAGGCCGGGGGCGGCGTCGTTTACGATAGCGACCCCGAGACCGAGTACCAGGAAACGGTCCACAAATCGAATGCGATCCGTCGCGCCGCGGCCGACGCGACGATGTTCCGCCCCGAGGGCAACCGTTAGTTTTGCGCGGGCGGCAGCTGCGCCGCCAGCAGCGCCGAGACCGGCACCAGGGCCACCTGGCTGGCGCGGTTGGCCGCACTCCAAAGCGTCAGCGCCGAGATCGTATCGGCTCGCACGTGGCCCACAAGCACGACGGAGCCCTTCTGGCGGGCCACGAAGGCAGCCTGATCGACGAAGCGACGCACGGTTTGCGCGTCCTGTCCCGTGCTGTCGATGTCACGATAGACCTCGACAGCGGGAACCTGCATCCGCTCGGCCACGCGCAGCGCGCTGCTCAGTCCTTGTTCGGCCACCACGATGCCACGCCCGGCTGCCGCAAGATTGGCCATCACTTCCGAGGCGACCGCATCACGCGCGCCACTTCCGCCCTTGCCGGTGTCGAGCACGCCAATCGCCTCGGGCATCTGGTTGAATGTCGCGCCATAGGTCATCTCGACATCGCCCGGCGTCGCCCCCTGCGGCAAGGGCGGCGCGGCAAGCACCTCCAGCCCCGCGGCGCGGTAGGCGGCATAGCGCTCGGCAGCGTCGGCCTGCGTCGGGTCCACCGCCACGCTGACCGGGAAGGGCATCGCCGCAAGCGCCTGCGCATCACCCAGTGGTCCGCCCGCGTCGATCAGCACGATCGCCATCTCCGGCAAGTTGTCGGGGTTGTTTGCAATCGCTGCAAACTGGCGCAGCGCGGGAACCGGCGCCGCCACGGGCGCGGTTGCTTCGCTGGCGGTACCGGGGCGCAGGACGCGAACGGTGTCGGTGCCGGTCGGCATCGCTTGCGCGGGTTGGCCAGAAAGGCCAACCGGGGGGCGAGCCGGCGCGTCGTTCTGCTGCGCCTTGGGTGCCACGGAAGGTGCCGCCGGGGCAGCCTGAGCTTGTGGCGCGGGTTGCGGGGCGGGGGCGCCGGGCTGTGGCGCGCTGTCGGGAACGGGCTGGCCGGGCACGTCAGGCGCGGCAGGCGTGGTTCCGTCACCGGCCCCCTGCTGACCGGCCTCGGGGGCAGCCACCGGCGGCACATCAGGCGCTGGCCCGCTGGACGAGGCTGCCGTTTCGGCACTGATCGCGTCGGGCGGCGCGCCGGTTGCGGGTGGTGCGGCGGCGCCGGGGTCTGCCATCGCGGTCAGGTCTGTCGCTTGCGGCGCATCGGCGGGCGGCGTCGCGGGTTCGGCGGTATCGCTGCTGACAGATGCGGGCGGCAGGGCATCGGCAGTCGTCATCGCATCCGGCGCCTGCTGGGCCGGCGGTGTCGGCGGGGCCGCGGGACTATCGGGTTGAGACTGTGCAGGCGCGGGCGGCGTCGCGGCCGAAACGGCCGGGGCCGAAGCATCATCGGGCGGCGGCGCAAGATCGGCGGTGGCACTGGTTGCGGGGTCCTTGGTGATCTCGGGCGGGGCGTCCATGGGGGCAGGCGCCGCCGGCGCCGTGGCAACAGGCGCGGGGGCAAATCGCGGCACTGGCGGCCCCGACATAAGCGAGACCGCACCCAGTCCTGCCAGCGCCACCACACCGCCGGAAACGGCGCCCGCCAAGAAACCCCTGCTCACACCTGTCGTCCTCTTGCCTTGCACCCCGGCGCAGACCTTGACGCTGCCGCGCATCCCGGCCCATGTATTGGCACGACTATACCGTGTCCCGCCCGGGCGACGGTAGCCCCCAATTGCCCGGACGGGACAGGCCGATGCTGCTTCTGATCGATAATTACGACAGCTTTACCTACAATCTTGTCCATTACCTGGGCGAGTTGGGGGCCGAGGTTGTCGTGCGCCGCAACGATGCGCTGGATGTGCAGGAGGCCATGGCGATGCGGCCGGCGGGCATCGTGCTGTCGCCCGGCCCCTGCGACCCGGACCAGGCCGGCATCTGTCTGGCCCTGACGCAGGCCGCCGCCGAGACGCGCACGCCGCTTCTGGGTGTCTGCCTTGGCCACCAGACAATCGGGCAAGCCTTTGGCGGCAAGGTCGTGCGCTGTCACGAGATCGTCCATGGCAAGATGGGCCTGATCCATCACCAAAACGCGGGCGTGTTTCGCGGCCTGCCCAGCCCCTTCGAGGCGACGCGTTATCATTCGCTGATCGTCGACCGGGCCAGCCTGCCGCCGGTGCTGGAGGTGACGGCCGCGCTGGAGGACGGCACCATCATGGGCCTGCAGCACCGCGACTTGCCGATCCAGGGCGTGCAGTTCCACCCCGAAAGCATTGCCAGCCAGCACGGTCATGCCCTGTTGCAGAACTTCCTCGACATGATGCCGGTGCCGGCATGAGCGACGCGCTGAAACCGCTGATCCACGCCGCCGCCGAAGGCCCCCTGACCCGCGCGCAGGCCGAACAGGCGTTCCAGATCCTGTTCGAGGGCGACGCGACGCCCAGCCAGATCGGCGGCCTGCTGATGGCGCTGCGCACGCGCGGCGAAACGGTCGAGGAATATGCCGCCGCCGCCGCGGTGATGCGCGCCAAGTGCAACCCCGTGAAGGCGCCCGCGGGCGCGATCGACATCGTGGGCACGGGCGGCGACGGCAAGGGCACGCTGAACATCTCGACAGCCACGGCCTTTGTCGTGGCCGGGGCGGGCGTGCCGGTGGCCAAGCACGGCAACCGCAACCTGTCGTCGAAATCGGGCGCGGCCGATGCGCTGGGGCAGCTTGGCATCAACGTCATGGTCGGGGCGGCCGTAGTGGAACGCGGGCTGGCCGAGGCCGGGATCGGCTTCATGATGGCGCCGATGCACCATCCGGCGATCAAGCATGTCATGCCCACCCGCGCCGAACTGGGCACGCGGACGATCTTCAACATCCTCGGCCCGCTGACCAATCCGGCGGGTGTGAAACGGCAGCTGACCGGAGCCTTCTCGCGCGACCTGATCGAGCCGATGGCGCTGACGCTCAAGGCGCTGGGATCGGAGGCGGCCTGGCTGGTGCATGGCGCGGACGGCACCGACGAGATCAGCATCAGCGGCCTGACCCATGTCGCCGCCCTTGCCGAGGGGAGGGTGACGCTGCAGGAGGTTCACCCCGAGGATGCCGGCCTGCCGGTGCACCCCTTCGAGGCGATCCTTGGCGGCACGCCCGAAGAGAACGGCGCCGCCTTCCGGGCACTGCTGGAGGGTGTCGCCGGGGCCTATCGCGACGCGGTGCTGATGAACGCCGCCGCGGCGCTGGTCGTGGCGGGCAAGGCCGAGAGCCTGACCGATGGCGTGGCGCTGGCGCGTGAAAGCATCGACAGCGGCAAGGCGCGCAAGGCGGTCGAGACGCTGGCGCGCGTGACGCAAGGGGCATGAGCCTTTCGCGGCTGGGCGGCTGGGCCGATCTGCCGTTTTTCACCGAGGACTGGCCGCGCATCGCGCAGGCGCTCGACACCGAGGATCGCCCCGTCTATCCGCCGCAGGACCGCCGGTTTCACGCGCTAGAACGCACCCAGCCAGAGGCCGTGCGCGTGGTGATCCTCGGGCAGGATCCCTACCACACGCCCGGCAAGGCCGACGGGCTGGCCTTTTCCATCCCCAACGGGTTTGGCGGCCGCCTTGACAGCCTTGGAAACATTTTCAAGGAGTTACACGACGATCTTCAAGTTTCGCGCAAGGCGACCGACCTTGGCGACTGGGCCGACCAGGGGGTGCTGCTGCTCAACACCGCGCTCAGCGTGCCCGAGGGTGCGGCGGGCGCCCATGCGCGGCTGGGCTGGAGCAGGCTGGTGGCGCAAGTCCTGGCAAGGCTGGACGCGCGGCCGCGAGCCTTCCTGCTTTGGGGCGGACCAGCACAGAAGTCAGCGCGGGGCCTGTCGCCGCACCACCTTGTCGTGGCCAGCGCCCATCCGTCGCCGCTGTCGGCCCATCGCGGCTTTTTCGGATCGCGCCCGTTCTCGCGCGTCAACGGCTGGCTTGCGGACCGTGGCGAACCGCCCATTCGCTGGGCGTGAATTTGCCTGAATTATGGCGCGCAACTCATTGTAATAAATATTCTATATGATCTGAATGACGTCGCGCGCGGACTGACAGCGCCGCCCCTTCCTTTCCGCCCCCCTTTTGGCTAGGTCTAGGGCATGGGAACCATTCTCGATCAGATCCGCTCCTACAAGCTGGAGCATATCGCCGCCTGCAAGGCCGCCACGCCGCTTGCCGTGCTGGAAGACCGCGCCCAGGCCGCGGCCCCGGTGCGCGGATTTGCCCGCGCGCTGATGGATGCCACGCGCGAAGGCTATGGCCTGATCGCGGAAATCAAGAAGGCCAGCCCCTCCAAGGGCCTGATCCGCGCCGATTTCGATCCGCCCGCCCTGGCCCGTGCCTATGCCGATGGCGGGGCGACCTGCCTGTCGGTGCTGACCGATGGCCCCTCGTTCCAGGGCGATGACAGATATCTCGTCGCCGCGCATGATGCCGTGGACCTGCCCTGCCTGCGCAAGGATTTCCTGTTCGACCCCTACCAGGTGGTCGAGGCCCGCGCGCTTCAGGCCGATTGCATCCTGATCATCATGGCCGCCGTCAGCGATACGCAGGCGGCCGAGCTTGAGGCGGCAGCGAACGACTGGCGCATGGACGTGCTGATCGAGGTGCATGACGCGGCCGAGCTGGGACGCGCCGCGCTGCTGAAATCGCCCCTGATCGGCATCAACAACCGCAACTTGCACACGTTCGAGACGACGCTCGACACCACGCGCAAGCTGGCCAAGCTGGTGCCGGCCGACCGCATGATCGTGGCCGAAAGCGGGCTGTCGACGCCCGATGACCTTGCTGCGATGGCGAAATACGGCGCGCGCGCCTTCCTGATCGGGGAGAGCCTGATGCGGCAGGATGACGTCGCGGCGGCGACCCGCACCCTGCTGGCCAATCCGCTGCGCGCGGGCGTCGTGTGATGGCCGGGGCGGGCAAGCTCAGCCATTTCGATGCCGCGGGCAAGGCGCACATGGTTGATGTCACGGCCAAGCCTGTCACCGACCGCGTCGCGGTGGCCGAGGGCCATGTGACCATGACCGCGGCAACGCTGGCACTGGTCACCGAAGGCACCGCCGAAAAGGGCGATGTGCTGGGCACGGCGCGGCTCGCGGGCATCATGGGCGCAAAGCAGACTGCCGCGCTGATCCCGCTTTGCCATCCCCTGCCGCTGAGCAAGGTCGCGCTGGAGCTAGACCCCGATGTCGATCTTCCCGGCGTGCGCCTCCGCGCGACCGTGCGCACCACCGGGCAAACCGGCGTCGAGATGGAGGCGCTGACTGCCGTTTCGGTGGCCGCGCTGACGATCTACGACATGCTCAAGGCGGTACAGCGCGACATGGCCATTGGCGGCATTCGCGTGGTCCTGAAGGATGGCGGCGCCTCGGGCCGCTTCGAGGCGCCATGATCTCGGTCGAGGAGGCGCTGGCGCGGCTTTTCGCGCTGGTTCCTGCGCCGCAGTCCGAAACCGTGCCTTTAGCCGAGGCCGGTGGCCGCGTGCTGCTGCACCCCCAGGCCGCCCGGCTGACGCAGCCCCCCTTCGATGCCTCCGCGATGGACGGTTATGCCGTGATCGCCGCCGAGGTCCGGCCGGGTGCGACCCTGCAGGTCGTGGGCGAGGCCGCGGCGGGCCGCGCCTTTGACGGCCGGGTGGCGGCCGGGCAGGCCGTGCGCATCTTTACCGGCGCGCCGGTGCCGCCGGGCGCAACCCGCATCGTCCTGCAAGAGGACGTCACGCGCGAGGGCGATGTCATCACGCTGGGCGAAGTGGGTGGCGGCCCGCATATCCGCCCGGCGGGCGGCGATTTCGCGGCGGGCGACCTGTTGCAGGCGCCCCGGCGGCTTGGGCCGGCGGATATCGCGCTGCTGGCGGCAATGAATATCCCTGCGGTGCCTGTCGCGCGGCGGCCAAGCGTCGCCATCATCTCGACCGGGAACGAGCTTGTGGCACCAGGCGAAACGCCCGGGCCCGACCAGATCATCGCCTCGAACGCACTGGGTCTGGCGGCGATGGTGGCGCGCGAAGGCGCCCTGCCCCGCTTGCTGCCCATCGCGCGCGACGATGCCGCCTCGCTGGGAGTGGTGTTGGACCTTGCCGCGGGGGCCGACCTCGTGCTGACGATCGGCGGCGCCTCGGTCGGCGATCATGACATCGTGGCGCAGGTTGCCCAATCCCGCGGCATAGACCTGGCCTTTCACAAGGTCGCCATGCGGCCGGGCAAGCCGCTGATGGCCGGGCGGATGGATGGCGCGATGATGGTGGGCCTGCCGGGCAACCCGGTTTCGGCGCTGGTCTGCGGCGAGGTCTTCGTGATGCCGGTCCTGCGCGCGATGCAGGGACTGCCGGCAGGCCCCGCGGCACGCAAACCTGCACGTCTTGGCGGACATCTCGATGCCAATGGGGGGCGGACGCATTTCCTGCGCGCGCGCACCGACGGCGACACCGTCACCCCCTTCGCGCGACAGGACAGCGCCCTGCTGAGCGTGCTGAGCGCGGCCAACTGCCTGGTCATGCGCCCCCCGCACGACCCCGCGCGCGCCATCGGTGACTTGGTCGAGATATTGCCCATTTAAGCGGAAGCGTTGACACAAAACGGGAACATGCGTAGAACGTAATCCAAACGTTGGCATCCCGAGGAGTGCGCCATGCTGACCCGCAAACAGCTCGACCTGCTGGAATTCATCCATGCCCGCGTGCAGCGCGACGGCGTTCCGCCCTCGTTTGACGAGATGAAGGAAGCGCTGGACCTGCGGTCGAAATCCGGCATTCACCGCCTGATCACGGCGCTGGAAGAGCGTGGGTTCATCCGCCGACTGGCGCACCGGGCGCGCGCGCTGGAAATCGTGAAATTGCCCGAGGCGATGCAGGCTAGGGCCGTAGCACCCCGGTTTTCGCCGCGCATTGTCGAGGGCAGCCGCCCTGCCCCGCACCCCGCGCAGCCCCGCGCGGCCCTGCAAGTCGAGGCTGCGGGTGCGGTGGAACTGGACGTGATGGGCCGGATCGCCGCCGGTGTTCCGATTGCCGCAATTTCCGAAGTTTCCCATCGGGTGGCCGTTCCGCAAGCGATGCTGGGCAAGGGCGAGCATTACGCGTTGGAAGTGCGCGGCGATTCGATGATTGAGGCCGGAATCAATGATGGCGATATCGTCGTCATCCGCGAGGCCACGACGGCCGACAACGGCGATATCGTCGTGGCCCTTGTCGAGGATGCCGAGGCGACGCTGAAACGCTTTCGCCGCCAGAACGGCATGATTGCCTTGGAAGCCGCGAACCCCGCCTATGAGACCCGGCTTTACCGCGACGATCAGGTGCGCGTTCAAGGCCGGCTGGTGGGGCTGATCCGCACCTATTGAGCCGCATGTCAGGGCGACCAGGGCCTGTGGCCGGTCACTTCGCTGGCCGTGACGATGCGGAGGGGCGTCGACGCGTCAATGGCCAGCGCGCCGGTGCGACGCAGGCGCGACAGGTCGTAGACGATACACGGGCGCGGACCGGCATCCACCTGATTGCTGATCAAGACAGCCGCGCCGCCGCAGCCATCCAGCGCCGCCAACGCGACCTTTCCCGTGACCAGAAGCACCGTGCCGCCGGGCAGTGCGGCCCGAATGACGCGGCCATCCCGCGTCAACCCAGCGCGCCCGGCCGCAACGTCCTGTGGCACTGGTGCGCCGTCATTCTCCAGCCAGGCAAGGGCGGAAAAACTGTCTCCGCGCGGCTTTGATAGAACCCGGCCATCGGCTGTCATTGCCCCCATCATCGCACCGCTGTCTGCGACCAGCAGCGCAGGCCGCGTACTGAAGCCCCAGAGCACGGCAGCTAGCAGCATCGGCACAAACCCCGCCCAACGGGGCCTGCCGCGCCAGAGGATCAACCAGAGAAATCCGAGGCTGAGCAGCGCCAGCACCGGCCCCGCGGGCGTCACGACATGGCCGAGCGCGCCCGGCCAGCGCGCCACCTCGTGCGCGACACCAAGGATCCATGCCAGCCCGGGCGCCATGATCCGCAGCCCCACCCAACCCAAGCCGAAGGGCGCAAGGCAGGCTGCCAGCACGCCCGCAGGCATCACCCAGACCCCCATCAGCGGCACGGCGGCAAGGTTGGCGATCAGCCCGTAATGCGAGACCTGGTTGAAATGCGCCGCGGCGAAGGGCGCCGTGGCAAGACCAGCGATCAACGACGAGGCGATGACCGTGATCACAGGCGCCGCCCAGCGCGGCACAAGCCGAAGTTCACGCCCGGACAACAGGCCGAAGCCCGCGACAAGCGCGGTCGTGGCGGCAAAAGACATCTGGAATCCGGGGCCTACCAGCGCCTCGGGCCGCAGGACGAGGATGATCGTCGCCGCCATCGCAACCGCCCTCAGGGTCAGCGCACGCCGGTCGAGCAGCACCGCGACCAGCGCCACGGCGACCATGACGAAGGCGCGCTCTGTCGCCACGCTGGCGCCTGACAGGGCCAGATAGGCCGCGCCCGTTAACAGCGCGACGACCGCCGCGATCTTCTTGACCGGCCAGCGCAGGGCAAGCGGCCTGATCAACGCAAGCCCTGCCCGGACGACGCCAAAGACAAAGGCCGTAAGCAGCCCCATGTGCAGCCCCGAGATCGCCAGAAGATGCGCAAGGTTCGCCGCGCGCATGTCGGTCAGAACCTGCTGCGACAGGCCAGCCCTGTCCCCGGTCATCAGCGCGGCGGCAAAGGCCCCGACCTGCCCCGGCAAAGTGGAAGCGACGGCCTTCGATACTGCCAAACGCTGCCGGAACAGCCACAAATCGACCCCGCCAGCGGGCGGGCGAAGCAGCACCGCCGGACTGCGGGTATACCCCACAGCGCCGATCCGGTCGAACCACGCGGTGCGCCGGTAGTCGAACCCGCCGGGTTCAACCGGGCCGGCGGGCGGCGACAGATGCCCGGTCAGCCCCACCACCTGCCCCGGCGCGGGATCGAGCCAGTCTTGCGCGCCGTGCAGCGAGACCCTCACCTTCAGAGGTGTTCGCGCGGGCGGCACATGGTCCAAGACAACCTGATCCAGCGTCAACCGCACGGCGTCCGAGGCTGACCGGTCGATCGCGATGATCCGCCCCTCGATCGCGCCGTAGTAGCGGTACGAAAGGACCGGTGCCGCCAGCAAATGCGCACGCAGCCCGGCCAGCCCCACACCCGCGCTTACCAGCATCAGCCCGAGTGGCAGCGGCGCAAAGGCCGGCCCGGCAAGTCGCGCCGCGCCAATACAAAGAGCGGCCAGAAGCCCAAGACCCATCCAGATGCGCCAGTCCGGCTCGGCCCGCAGGCCGAAGTAGATTCCGACACCGACACCAAGACAGACCGGAACCCACACGAACAGGTGCCCCCGCTGTGCCAGCAGCCCATCGGCGATAGAGGCAAGCGGGCGCACTTGTCCTTGGTCTCCCGGCTTAGTATCCCCCGTGCGTGCGCAGCCTAGCGCCATCTTGGTGAACGAAAGGTTAACCCGCGATGTCCTCGCCCGCCCCGACCACAGCGCGCCCCGTCGTCACCCGTTTTGCCCCCTCGCCGACCGGCGCGCTGCATATCGGCGGCGCACGGACGGCGCTGTTCAACTGGCTTTACGCGCGCGGGCGGGGTGGCAAGTTCCTGTTGCGCATCGAGGATACCGACCGCGCCCGTTCGACCCCGGAGAACACAGACAAGATCCTCGCCGGCCTGCGCTGGCTGGGCCTCGACTGGGACGGCGCGCCGCTCAGCCAGGCCGCGGGTCTGGACCGACATGCCGCCGTCGCACATGAATTGCTGGCCGCCGGCAAAGCCTACAAGTGCTTTTCCACGCCCGAGGAAATCGAGGCGTTCCGCGCGCAGGCCGAGGCCGAGAAACGCTCGACCCTGTTTCGCTCGCCCTGGCGCGACGCGGACCCCGCGACCCATCCCGACCAGCCCTTTGCCATCCGCATCAAGGCCCCGCGCGAGGGTGCGACGACCATCCACGATGCCGTGCAGGGCGCGGTGACGCTGGCCAACGAACAGCTGGATGACATGGTGATGCTGCGCTCGGACGGCACGCCGGTCTACATGCTGGCAGTCGTGGTCGATGACCATGACATGGGCGTGACCCACATCATCCGCGGCGACGATCACCTGACCAACGCCTTCCGGCAAAAGATGATCTACGACGCGATGGGCTGGGACGTACCGGTGATGGCCCATATCCCGCTGATCTTCGGCCCCGATGGCAAGAAACTGTCCAAGCGCCACGGCGCCACCGCGGCTGCCGATTACCAGGCGATGGGCTATCCGGCGGCCGGCATGCGCAACTACCTCACGCGGCTGGGCTGGAGCCATGGCGACGACGAGTTCTTTACCGATGCGCAGGCTAAGGAGTGGTTCGACCTGTCGGGCATCGGCAAGGCGCCAGCTCGCTTCGATGTCAAGAAGTTGGAAAACCTCTGTGGCCAGCACATTGCTGCCAGCGACGATGCTGCGCTGCTGCATGAATTGCGCGCTTTTCTTCAGGCAACCGGTGCGCCGGCGCTGACGCAGCGGCAGCAAGACGGGTTGTTGACGGCCATGTTCTGCCTCAAAGAACGCGCGAAGACTTTCCCGGAACTTATTGAAAAAGCACGGTTCGTCCTGACGGAACGCCCAGTTTCGCGCGACGATGCCGCAGCGGCTGCGCTGACCGCAGAGGCGCGCACCCTCATCGCGGATTTGACGCCGCACCTGCAAAATGCTAGCTGGAACCGCGAGACGCTGGAGCGGGTTGCAAACGCCGTGGCAGAGACGCACGGCGTCAAGTTCGGCAAGATGGCAGGGCCCTTGCGGGCAGCGCTGGCGGGTCGCACCGTGTCTCCGAGTGTGTTCGACATGATGATTGTCCTGGGCCGTGACGAGACTGTCGCGCGCTTGCAGGATGCGATGGAGGAAGGCGTCTGAACGGAAGCGTCACGACTGTGGCGGCATGATCCTTCGGGTGCCTGACAAGAAAATGCTGCGGGCCGGCGGCCACGTGGCGCAACACTGAGGGATGGACCATGGCCGAACCGACCAAGACCGCGACGCTGACCATTGACGGCAAATCCTATGAATTGCCCGTTCATTCGCCGACCGCCGGGCCGGACGTGATCGACATTCGCAAGCTTTATGCCGAGGCGGGCGTCTTTACCTACGATCCGGGCTTTACCTCGACCGCATCCTGCGACTCGACCATCACCTATATCGATGGTGACAAGGGCGAATTGCTGCACCGCGGCTACCCGATCGGGCAACTTGCCGAGAAGTCGCACTATCTCGAAGTCTGCTTCGTGCTGCTTTACGGCTACCTGCCCAAGGCTGACGAGCTGGAAAAGTTCGAGCGGCTTTTGACCCGCCACACCATGATCCACGAGCAGATGCACAACTTCTTCCGGGGATTCCGGCGGGATGCGCATCCGATGGCGACGATGGTCGGTGTGGTCGGCGCGATGAGCGCGTTCTACCACGACTCGACTGATATCAACGACGAGAATCAGCGCGAGATCGCCTCGCACCGTCTGATTGCCAAGATGCCGACGATTGCGGCGATGGCCTACAAGTATTCGATCGGTCAGCCCTTCGTTTATCCGCGCAACGACCTTAGCTTTGCTGCCAATTTCCTGCACATGTGCTTTGCCGTGCCCGCCGAGGAATACCACGTGGACCCGGTCCTGGCCCGTGCGATGGACCGCATCTTCACCCTGCACGCCGATCACGAACAGAACGCCTCGACCTCGACGGTGCGGCTGGCCTCGTCCTCGGGCGCGAACCCGTTCGCCTGTATCGCCGCGGGCATTGCCTGCCTCTGGGGGCCCGCGCATGGCGGCGCCAACCAAGCCTGCCTTGAGATGCTGCGCGAGATCGGCACCGTGGACCGCATCCCCGAGTTCATCGCGCGCGCCAAGGACAAGAATGATCCGTTCCGCTTGATGGGCTTTGGCCACCGCGTTTACAAGAACTTCGACCCGCGCGCGACGGTGATGAAACAGTCCGCCGATGAGGTGCTGGACCTGCTGGGTATCCACGATAACCCGACGCTGCAGGTTGCCAAGGAACTGGAAAAGATCGCGCTGGAAGACTCCTACTTCATCGAGAAGAAGCTGTACCCGAACGTCGATTTCTACTCGGGCATCATCCTTGATGCGATGGGCTTCCCGACCTCGATGTTCACGCCGATCTTCGCCGTGGCGCGCACGGTTGGCTGGATCTCGCAGTGGAAGGAACAACTGGCCGATCCGCAGTTGAAAATCGGCCGTCCGCGCCAACTCTACCTTGGCGAGACCGCGCGCGATTACGTCGAGATCGAAAATCGCTGAGCCGATCCTGCGCACGGCGCGGCTGCTGCTGCGCCCGGCCAGGGTCGACGATCTGCCGGCCCTGCACGCCATCCTGCGCGACCCGTGCGCGATGCGCTACTGGTCTACGCCACCGCATCCCGACCTGAAAACCACGGCGGCCTGGCTTGACAGCATGTTGTCGCGCCAGCCCGTCACCGATTTCCTGATCGAGCGCGACGGAATCGTTATTGGCAAGGCGGGTGCTTGGCGCCTCCCCGAGGTGGGATTTCTTCTGCACCCCGATCATTGGCGGCAAGGCATCATGCGCGAGGCGATGGAGGCGGTTCTTCCGTTCCTGTGGCAGGCATCCGATGTGCCTTTTCTGACCGCTGACGTTGACCCCCGCAACGAGGCTTCACTAGGCCTCTTGCGCGCCTTGGGTTTTGCCGAAACGCATCGTGCGACGCGCACCTTCTGCATCGAGGGCGAGTGGGTCGACAGTGTGTACCTTGCCCTTGCGCGGCCGGAAAACCTCGTGGCCGGCTGACCCGCCGCAAGGCGACAATGCCCCCGCAAAGATTTCCTAGCGTTTTTGTCGGACTTTGATCTCGATCAAGGTTTCAGGCCTCGTCCGGCTTCAAAGGTATCCCCGACTAAATCAGTCGGAATAAAGGATACTGACGATGAAACTCCCTTTCCTCATTTCGTTCATGGCCTTGGCGCTGGGCGCCACGGCAGTGAAGGCGGAGACCTACGAGGTCAGGATGCTCAACCGCGGCGAGGCCGGGTTGATGGTGTTCGAACCTGCGACGATCAGCATCGCCGTCGGCGATACCGTGCATTTCGTGGCCGCCGACCGTGGCCACAACGTGGAACTGATCTCGGGGATGGCGCCAGAAGGTGCGGCCGATTTTAAGGGTCAGATCGGTAAGGATCTTGACGTCACTTTCACCGAGCCGGGCTTTTACGGGGTCAAGTGCGTACCTCATTTCGCGATGGGAATGGTCGGTGTCATCCGCGTGGGCGACGCCGCCGTGCCGGCCGATTTCCTGTCGGGCCGCATTCCCCCCAAGGCGATGCAACGCTTCGAGGCAGACCTCGCCACCTTCAACTGACCGCGGTGCAACGCGGCCCTTACGACAGTCCATGAAAGGACAGTGCCATGTCAGACCATGACAAACTGAACGACCTTCCCTCCCGCCGGACCGTGCTTCTGGGCGCGGCAACCTCTGCCGGCGCGATTATCGCAACCTCCGAGGCGCTGCGCGCGAGCACGGCCGTGCCGCCGCAAGCCGCCGGCGCAGGCCCCGCTGGCCTGATCAACGTGGCCGACGAGGTCACCACGCCCGACCTGTCGCAACTGCCGCGCGTCAAACAAGTGCTGGTCGCCCCGCCGATGCTGCCCGCGCACGAACAGGTTGCCACGGACGAGCCCAAGATCATCGAGGTGACGATGACCGTCGAAGAAAAGCTGGTCACGATCGACCCCGACAATGGCGGGACGATCTGGGCCTTCACCTATAACGGCTCGCTCCCCGGCCCGATGATCGTTTGCCACGAGGGCGACTATGTCGAACTGACGCTGGTCAACCCCGAGACCAACATGCTGGAACACAATATCGACTTTCACGCGTCGACGGGTGCCTTGGGCGGCGGCGGGCTGACCCACGTCCTGCCGGGCGAAGAGGTGGTGCTGCGCTGGAAGGCGATCAAGCCCGGCGTCTTCGTCTATCACTGCGCTCCGGGCGGCGAGATGATCCCCTATCACGTCTGCCACGGCATGAGCGGGGCCGTGATGGTGCTGCCGCGCGACGGGCTGAAGGATGCCGCCGGCAACCCGCTGCGCTACGACCAGGCGGTCTATATCGGCGAACAGGAGTTCTACCTGCCCAAGGATGCCAATGGCGACTACGTGCAATATGAAAGCGCGGGCGAGGACTATAGCGACAGCCTCGACGCGATGCGGGGCCTCATCCCGACCCATGTGGTTTTCAACGGCGCGGTGGGCGCGCTGACCGGCGACAACGTCATCACCTCGGCCGTGGGCAAGACCGTGCTGATCATCCACGCGCAGGCCAACCGTGACACCCGTCCGCACCTGATCGGCGGGCATGGCGAATATGTCTGGGAAAGCGGAAGTTTTTCCGACGCGCCCCAGACCGGGTTCGAAACATGGTTCATCCGGGACGGATCGGCCGGGGCGGCGATGTACACGTTCAAGCAGCCGGGGCTTTACGCCTATCTCAATCACAACCTGATCGAGGCCGTCCTGCTGGGCGCCACTGCGCATTTTCAGGTGGATGGCACCTGGAACAACGACCTGATGGAACAGGTGGCCAAACCGCGCCCGATCCGCGCCTGACCAGAAGCGACCCGGCCTGAAGGCCTTAACGCCCGGCGTATCGCGCCGGGCGTTTTTCCAGAAACGCCGCCACGCCTTCGCGGAAATCCTCGGTCTCGCCGCAAAGGCCCTGCAACCGCGCTTCAAGCGCCAGTTGCGCCTCCAGTGTATTCTCGGACGAGGCGCGCAATGCCGTCTTGAGATGGCGATAGGCAACGGTTGGACCCGTGGCGAGGTGGCGGGCCCGGCTTCGCCAATGGGCGGCGAAGTCCGCATCGGGCACAGCCTCCCAGATCATGCCCCAGTCGGCGGCCTGTCGTCCGGTCACCTTGCCTGCGAAAAGCGCTGCCCCCATGGCCCTTGCCGCGCCCACTTGCCGCGGCAGCCAGTAGGTACCACCCGCATCGGGGATCAGCCCGATCCGGCTGAAGGCCTGAATGAAATCGGCAGCCTCCGAAGCGATCACCACGTCGCAGGCCAGCGCAAGGTTTGCGCCTGCCCCGGCCGCAGTGCCATTGACGGCGGCAATGGTGGGGATCGGGCTGTCGAAGATCGCGCGCAGCATCGGCACGTATTCCCCGTTCAGCACACCCTCCATATCAAGATCGGGACCAAGTGCAGGATCTGCCAGATCCTGCCCCGAGCAGAAGGCCGGGCTGGCACCCGTCAACACCAGCACCCGTGCTTCGGCCCCCGCCCGCGTCACGGCCGCGGTGATTTCAGGCCGCATGACCGAGTTCAGCGCGTTCATCACCGCCGGACGGTTCAGCGTGATTACCGCGATATCGTCGGCAAGCTCGTACGTGATGGTCTGGTAGGTCATGACCGCCCCCTCTCTGTCGGGGCCAGCCTAGCCACGCGCCGGCGCAAGGCCAGCGGAACCGCGCGTCACGAACGCAGGATTTCCTGCAGCCGTGCCTCTTCGTCGGTGCTCAGCGCCTCGGGCCCCGCGGCATTGCGGCGACGACGGATCACCGCGTAGCCCAGCCCCAGCCCCAAGATCAGCATCGTGGGTGCGGCCAGCCAGAGGATAAGATTTGCGCCGCGCTTGGGCGGGTCCATCAGGATGAATTCGCCAAATCCCGCGAACTCGCCCGGCTTGCCGTAAACCAGATAGTCGATCACCTGCTGGTTGGTCAGGCCTTCTTTCAGCAGATCGCGCACCCGCAGCCGCAAATCACGCGAGACGGTGGCGTTCGAATCGTCGATCGATTCGTTGAGGCAGACCGGGCAGCGCAGCTGGGACGAGATTTCGCGCGCCCGCGCCTCCAGCGCCGGGTCCTTGAGCATCTCGTCGGGCTGCACGGCAAAAGCCGGCCCCGCCAGAAGCGCCAGAACGAGGATCAGCGCACGCATCATTCGGCGGGCACCGCGCCGGGTGTAGTGCGGCGTGCCGCGCCAGCGGCCACGCGCAGCCGCCGGTCGCTCAGCGACAGGACCCCGCCAAGGGCCATCAGCAGCGCACCCGCCCAGATCCAAACGACGAAGGGTTTGACATAGGTACGTACAGCCCAACCACCGCCCTGCTGCTCATCACCAATGGCGATGTAAAGGTCGCGCAGCGCGCCGGTGCGGATCGCGGCCTCTGTCGTCGGCATGTTGGCGACGGGGTAGAAGCGTTTCTCGGGATGCAGCACGTCAATCACCTGCCCGTCACGGCGCACGGTCATGTCCGCCATGTTGGTGATGTAGTTGGGCCCGTTCTTGCGGTTCACACCTTCCATCGTGATCTGGTAGGCGCCGACATCATAGGTTTCGCCCGCATGGACGGTCCGGATATCTTCGGTCTGCCACGCAAGAACGGCAGCCACACCGAATACCGTCACGCCAAGGCCCGCATGGGCCACCGCCTTGCCCCAATCGGCCCGGGGCAGCCTGCGCAGGCGTTTCAGACGGTCGGCGATGCGCCCACGTCCGCCGCGCAATATCAGGTCATCCAGCGCACCAAGCACAACCCACAGTCCCAGCGCCACGCCCACCGGGCCCAGCGCCGAATGCCCGGTCTGCATGGCAAAGACCAGCGCGCCGACCGCGATGGCCAGAATCATGATCGGGCCAAGGCTGCGCATGTTGCGCGCCAGCGACCCGCGCTTCCACGCCAGCATCGAGCCCACGGGCAGCACCAGCGCCAGCGCCATCATGAAGGGGGTAAATGCCGCGTTGAAGAATGGCGGCCCCACCGACAGGACCTTGCCCAGTGCCACCTCTGCAAATAGCGGCCAGAGCGTGCCCACGAACACCACGAAAGCCGCGACTGCCAGCAGGATGTTGTTCAATAACAGCCCGCTTTCACGGCTGACCAGCCCGAAGGCGCCGCGTGCCTCAAGCGCCGGACCACGCGCGGCGAACAGCGTCAGCGCACCGCCGATGAAGACCAGCAGCAGCACGAGAATCACGATCCCGCGCTTGGGGTCGTTGGCGAAGGCGTGAACCGAGGTCAACACGCCAGAGCGTACGATGAACGTCCCCAGCAACGAGAAGCCGAAGGCGAGGATCGCCAGCAGCACTGTCCAGCTTTTCAGGCTTTCGCGTTTTTCCACGACGACGGCGGAATGCAGCAATGCCGCCGCGATCAGCCACGGCATGAAACTTGCATTCTCGACCGGGTCCCAGAACCAGAAGCCGCCCCAGCCCAGCTCGTAATAGGCCCACCAAGACCCCATCGCGATGCCGATGGTCAGAAAAATCCATGCCGCCAAGGTCCACGGCCGCACCCAGCGCGCCCAGGCGGCATCGACCCGCCCCTCGATCAGCGCCGCGACGGCAAAGCTGAACGACATGCTCAGGCCGACATAGCCGAGGTAGAGAAACGGCGGGTGGAAGGCGAGGCCGGGATCCTGCAGAAGCGGGTTCATCCCCTGCCCGTCCATCGGCGGCATCGCCAGCCGCAGGAACGGATTGGAGGTGAACAGGATGAAGCCGTAAAAGGCCACGCCGATGCTGGCCTGCACCGCCAGCACGCGGGCCTTCAGCGGTGCCGGCAGGTTCCCGCCAAAGAGGGCCACAGCGGCGCCGAAGATCGACAGGATCAACAGCCAAAGCAGCATGGAGCCCTCGTGGTTACCCCAGACGCCGGCGATCTTGTAGAGCATCGGCTTGAGGCTGTGCGAGTTCATCACCACCAGCCGCAGCGAGAAATCAGATGTCACGAAGGCCCATGTCAGCGTGGCAAACGAAAAGCCCACGAGAATGAGTTGCGTTGTTGCAGCCGGGTCGGCGATGGCCATCCAGCCGCGCCAGCCCTTGTGCGCCCCCACCATCGGCACCACCATCTGCACGATGGCAGTGGCGAAGCCGAGAATCAGCGCGAAATGTCCAAGCTCTGTAATCATGCCCCGGTTCTAGCCTAGAAGCGGGGCAAGCCCAATCAATTCGAAGCGATATTGTGACGCAGCGGGCCGCCTAAATTGAAAGGCCATCTTTCAGGGCATAGGCGAGGACCGCCATTGTCATCGTGCCGATGATCAGGCGCACCAGCCATTTCAACACATCCTCGATATTGCCCAGCCGGGTCTGGACGTTAAGCTGGTGAACCTCGTCCACCGCCTTGCGTGTCTCCAGCGCGGCCAGACGCGTCTCGATCCCGCGGGCCCATTCATCCATTGGCGGCTGCCCTCCAATCCTGCAGGGCCGGGTTGGGATCGGCCACCGGGGCGTTGACTGGATCGGCCTGCTGCGCAGCCGCGGCCCCTGCTCCCAGTGCATCAAGCGCGCGCAGATTGCGTGTCACCTCGCCCGCCGCTTGCAGCGAGCCGACGACCGACCGCTGGAAATCCTGCGCCTTGGTCTGGTAGCGCGCCCCGAAATAGAAGCTGACGATCGCGCCCATCAGCCACCACAGCGGTTCGGGCACGAGGGCAATGCCCTGCATCCGGCTGGCAAACCAGATCGGGTCCACCATCGCGGAAACGAAAAGGCCCAATGTGCCAAAGGCCAGAAGCGGCCGCGGCAGGCGGTTCAGCCCGTCGATCAGGCGATCGAACAGGCCGGTCTGAGGCTTGGCGAACTCGGCCGCGAACTGGGCCAGCGCTTTGTCCTGGCCTTCCGCGGCGCGGGCGGCCTGCGCTTCGGCATTGGGCCGAAACGCACCGACGGTCTCTGCAATCACGTTGCGGCCGTTGCCGAAGAGCAGTGCCACGATTTTCCCGATCAGGCCCATGCGGCGACCCTCGCGGCATGTTCGGCATCCGTCAGACGATATTTTGGCGAAATGAACGCCTCGGCGCGCAGGATCCAGCCGCCCTTGCCGCCCGCTCGTGTGCGGCAATACTTGCGGCTGGCCGGGCGCGCGTCGGCCAGCGCATAATAGTAATTCCGACGGGCGATTCCGTAGGCATCGACGAGGTAGGCAGGCGCCGCCGCCTGGGCTTTTGCGGCTGCGGCGGACGTCTGTGGGCCGATCAGCCCGTCGACGGTGACCGGGATGCGCATGTCACACAAGAGCCGCTGCAGGATCTTGACCGCGTTGGCACCCGCATTGACGTACATGTCGAAAACCGAGGGCTGCAGCGGCTCGGGCAATGTGCCGATGCCCGGACGCTCGAAATAGTCGCGCACGAAGATGTCGGTGGCCTGTGCAGGTGTCAGACGGCGCAAGTCGGCCACGTCGACCTTGCCGTCACGGTTGAGGTCCAGCGCGAGACCGCGCAGCGTGGCCAGCGTCACGCCGTGATTGGTGGGACCGCCCGGATCGGCCGGATCATTGGCATAGCCGCCCTCGCGGGCGACAATCTCGGTGGCGATGTCGTGGACGCTCTGCATGGCTTGCCCCCTTGTTGCAGCGGGGCAAGCCTGCGAAATCGGGGTTAATTCGACGCTGACTGATCGCTCGGTGGAACGTAGACACCCTGTTTCTTCAGCGCGTCGATCACTTCCTTGGGCATGTATTTCTCGTCATGCTTGGCCAGCAGGCTGGTGGCAAGAAACACGCCGTCAACGTAGCGCCCGGTGGCCACCGTCCCCTCGCCCTCGTTGAAGAGGTCCGGCGGCAGATCTGTGCCGACGTACTTGACGGGAATATCCGCGCCGCCATCGGTTACTTCGAAGGTGAATTGCGGGTCTGTGGAATGGTCAAGCGTGCCAGTCTTTACCAGACCGCCAACGCGGAAGACCTCTGACGGCGGCGGCGGATTGGCGACAAGCTGACTAGGCGAGCGGAAAAAGGAGATGCCATCGCGCATCGCATAGCCGATCAGTGCGGTCGACAGCGTCAACGCCACGGCAGCCACTGCAACGATCTGCACGCGCCTGCGCTTGCGCAGTCCCTTCAACCCGGCCATCGGTCACGCTCCACTTTACCAAAACTCACATATGCCGCCCCGCGGTCCGCGGCAACCTTGCTTCAGGCGGACGTGAATGTCATTTGCCGCCGCAGAAACTGCGTGGCGCGGTCGGATACCTTGCGCGGATCGCCAGTCGTCAGAAACAGCCGTTCAGTGCCCTGCCCGATCATTTCCGGACGGCGGGCCAGATAATCGGCCAGGCTTTCGGCAACCAGGTTGGCTTGGCTGAACACCTTGACTTGCGGCCCAAGTGCGTCCTCGAACACGCTTTGCATCAGCGGGTAATGCGTGCAGCCCAGAACCGCCGCATCGGGTTCGGGCATCTTGCGGCGCAGCGCGTCGACATGGCTGCGTACCAGCGCCTCGGCAAGGATCATGTCGCCATCTTCGATAGCATCGACAACACCGCCGCAGGCCTGCGCCTCGACATCGACGCCAACAGCGCGGAAGGCAAGTTCGCGCTGGAATGCGCGACTACGTACCGTGGCAGGGGTCGCGAACAGCGCGACATGCTTGACCGTGACCTCACGAGGGGGGCTGTTGTCGCCCCATTGCCGTTCGGTCAACGCCTCGATCAACGGGACAAAGACGCCCAGCACGCGCTTGCCCGGGGGAATCCAGCTTTCCTGCATCCGGCGTAACGCCGCCGCGCTGGCCGTATTGCAGGCCAGGATTACCAGATCGCAACCCGCGTCCCACAGCCGTTCGGTGGCCGCACATGTCAGGTTGAAGATGTCATCGGCCGTGCGCACGCCATAGGGCGCATGCGCGTTGTCGCCAAAATAGACGAAAGGCACCTCGGGCAGACGCTTTTCGACGGCGTCCAGCACCGTCAGGCCGCCCAACCCGCTATCGAAGATTCCGACTGCCATCGCGCACCTTGTATTTTTCCTCGAATTCATGCCCCAGCCGGTTGGCCTCAACGGGGACCGGACTCAGGGCATAGGTCGCGCGGCGCAGGAAATCCATCATTGCCTTCGGGTCGCCCCGGTAAGCCGCGAGCGATTCAGCGGGAATCGGCTCACCGATGACCACGCGCACCGGGCTGCCGACACGCGCCTTGAACTCGCGGATCAGCATGCCCATCCGCAGCGTGAAATGCAGGTGGCTAGCCAGCTGGAACAGGCGGCTGTTGGCCCCGTCAAAGAAGATGGGCACCACTGTTGCGCCGGATTTGGCGACCATCTTGGCGGTGAAGTTTCGCCAGCTCGGGTCCATCGGCGGGGCAAAAGGCTTGGCCGCGGTGCTGACCGTGCCGCCGGGAAAGATCCCGATCGCACCGCCCTCGCTAAGGTAATTCAGCGCCTCGGACCGGGTTTCAAGGTTCTCTCTCGCCGCTTCCTTCGTTTCGTCGAACGAGATCGGCAGGATCACCTTCTCCAGATCGGGCGAATTGCGAAACACCTTGTGTGCCAGCACCTTGAAGCTGCCACCGCGGCGTTCGGACAGGATACGGCCCATCATCAGGCCATCCAGAATACCGTAAGGGTGATTGGCCACCACGACGACGGGCCCGGTCGCGGGGATGTTCTGCAGGCTGCCGCCGATGACATCGAGCGTCAGGCCGTAACGGTCGGTGATGACCTGCCAGAAGTCACGACCTTCGGCGACTTCCTCGGCATAGCCTTTTGCCTTGCGGATCAGCCTCAGACGGCCGGTGACGTTTTCCATCACCCGGATCATCGCCCGCCCGCCCCGTGTCTGGGCCGACGCCGCGTAGGTGATATCGCGCGCGATCTGTCTTTCGCTCATGCCTCGCCCGACCTGCCTCCTTTTGCCCTGCGACCCTTTCGCATGCCGCAGCGTGACGTCAAGATCACAACCGGATGTAAACCGGATGACAATTTGGTCACTCCGCCGCGGCCCGGACCCCGCCTGACTGCAGTACGGCGCGTAATTCCGCGCGGCGGGCGGCAGCCTTCTTGACCGCTGCGGCCTTGACCGGGCCAAAGCCGCGGATCTGCTGGGGGAGCGCCGCCAAGGCCAGCCGCGCCTCGCTTAGTGCTGGGTCCGTGACGGAGAGAATCAAGTCCATATCCGCCTCGAAGTCGCGGATCAGTGCGCGTTCGGTGCGCCTCTCCTCGCTGCGCCCGAAGGGATCCAGCGGCGTGCCGCGCAGAACCTTGCCGCGGGCCAGCCAAGGCAGCGCGCGTTCCATCCATGGGCCAAAGGCGCGTTTCTTCGGCCGTCCATCGGCGCCCTCGCGGGAAAAGATCGGCGGGGCTAGGCGGAAGGTCAGTTTCAGGTCGCCGTCAAACGCCTCGCCCGCCTTCGCGCGGGTTTGCATCAACAGGCGGGCGACTTCGTATTCATCTTTGTAAGCCAACAGCTTGTGATACGATCTTGAGACGGCATCGCGCAGCTCGGGATCGTTGAAGCGTGCAACCGCCGCGCGGTATTTTCGCGCCAGCCGCTTGCCCTGATAAGCGACAAGATGGTCGGCGCGATACGCGATGGCCCCGTCCGTCGTCTTCGGTAGGGCCGCGACGGTGGGCTGAAGCAATTTCGTCGCGGCATCCGGATGCAGCGCGGCCCAGCGACCAAGCTCGAAGGCTCGTGCATTGTCCTCGACCGCTGCACCGTTCAGCTCGATCGCCTGGCTGATCGCCTCGTGGCTGAGCGGGACAAGGCCCTTCTGCCACGCAGCACCGAAAAGCATCATGTTGGAATAGATCGAATCGCCCAGCAACACCGTCGCCAGCGCCGAGGCATCAAACAGCGTCAGCCCGTCCTTCAGCCGCGCCTGCAGCGACAGCACCAGCCGATCCACTGGCAGCGTGAACGCGGTGTTGCGGGTGAACTCGCCGGTGATGATCTCGTGGCTGTTGACCACGCCGCGGGTACGGCCGGCGGCCATCAGGCCCAGCGTCTTTGACCCGGCGCTGACAACCAGATCGCCCCCGATCAGCGTATCACATTCGCCGGTGGCAACCCGGATGGCACTGATATCGTTCGGTTTCTCGGCGAGGCGGCAATGGATATGCACCGCGCCGCCCTTCTGCGCGAGGCCGGCCATCTCCATCATGCCCGCGCCCTTGCCATCAAGGTGCGCGGCCATCGCCATGACCGCGCCGATGGTCACCACACCGGTGCCGCCCACGCCGGTGATGACCACGTTATGCGTGCCGTTGATCGCAGGCAGCTCGGGCAAGGGCATGTCCGGCAGATCAATCTGCGCGGTGGCCTGCTTGCGCAGCTTTGCCCCTTCGATGGTGACGAAGGACGGACAGAACCCGTTCACGCAGGAGAAATCCTTGTTGCAGGACGACTGGTCGATGGCGCGCTTACGGCCAAGTTCGGTTTCCACCGGCACGATCGAGACGCAGTTCGACTGCACCCCGCAATCGCCGCAGCCCTCGCAGACATCGGTATTGATGAAGACCCGGCGGTCAGGGTCGGGAAACTGGCCGCGCTTGCGCCGGCGACGCTTCTCGGCGGCGCAGGTCTGAACATAAACAATGGCCGATACACCGTTGACCTTGCTTAGCCTATCTTCGACCGTCAGCAGGTTTTCGCGCGGGTCGCGGGTGACCTCGGAAGGATAGGCCGAAAGATCGACGTCTTCCTTTTCATCATAGACGAGGGCCACGTTTTCAACGCCCATCGCCAGCAATTCCCGGCAGATCCGGTCGGGGGTCAGCCCGCCCTCGTTCATCTGTCCGCCGGTCATCGCCACGGCATCGTTGAACAGGATCTTGTAGGTGATGTTAGTGCCCGCGCTCAGCGCGAAACGGATCGCCTGCACGCCCGAGTGGTTGTAGGTGCCGTCACCGAGGTTCTGGAACACATGGTCACGGGTCGAAAATGGCGCCTCGCCAACCCAGTTCGCGCCCTCGCCGCCCATCTGGGTGAAGCCGACCGTGTCGCGGTCCATCCACTGCACCATGTAATGGCAGCCGATGCCCGCATAAGCGCGTGCGCCCTCGGGCAGCTTCGTCGAGGTGTTGTGCGGGCAGCCCGAGCAGAAATAGGGCAGCCGCGCCGCGATCTCGGGCGCGTTGTCGGCCTTGCGCGCGCTAGAAATCGCATCAAGTCCGGCACGTATACCACTGGTATCGCAACCTTCTTCCAGCAGAACACCGCCCACCTTCTCGGCGATCCAGAGCGGGTCGAGCGCGTAGCGCGTCGGGAAAAGTTCCTCACGCCGGCCCTCGGAATGCTCATCGCCCTTGTGCCAGCCATAAACACGGCGCCCGTTGCGGTCGTCGAACAGCGCCTCCTTGACCTGCACCTCGATCAGCTTGCGCTTTTCCTCGACCACGATGATCAGGTCCAGCCCCTCGGCCCATTCGTGGAACGTTGCCATGTCAAGCGGCCAGACCTGCCCGACCTTGTAGGTCGTGATGCCCAGCCGTTCGGCCTCGGCTGCGTCCAGCCCCAGCAATTGCAGCGCATGGACAAGGTCGAGCCAGTTCTTGCCCGCCGCCACCAGCCCGATCCGCGCGCCGGGCTTGCCCCAGACGCGCCGGTCCATTCGGTTGGCGCGTGAAAACGCCTCGGCCGCGAAACGCTTGTAATCGATCATCCGCGCCTCTTGCGCGACGGGCGTGTCGACGAGGCGGATGTTCAACCCGCCCTCGGGCATGTCGAATTCGGGGGTGATGAAGCTTAGCCGATCCGGATCACCATCGACGACGCTCGTGGCCTCGACGGTGTCCTTCATCGTCTTCAGCCCTACCCAGACGCCTGCGAAGCGCGACAGCGCAAAGGCGTAAAGGCCGTAGTCGAGAATTTCCTGCACGCCCGCGGGGCTGACGATGGGCATGTAGGCATCAACCATCGCCCAGTCCGACTGGTGCAGCGTGGTCGAGCTTTCGCCGGTATGGTCGTCGCCCATCGCCATCACGACCCCGCCCAGCGGCGAGGTGCCGGCCATGTTGGCATGCCGCATCACGTCGCCCGAACGGTCGACTCCCGGCCCCTTGCCGTACCAGAGGCCAAAGACCCCATCATACCGCCCCTCGCCCCGCAGTTCGGCCTGCTGGCTGCCCCAAAGGGCGGTCGCGGCAAGGTCTTCGTTCAGGCCCGGCAGGAAGGTGACCTGCGCGGCCTGCAGATCGGCCTGCGCCTTTTGCATCTGCTGGTCGACCGCACCAAGCGGTGACCCGCGATAGCCGGTGACAAGACCGGCTGTGTTCAGTCCCGCCCTCGCGTCGCGCGCGCGCTGCATCAGCATCAGACGCACCAAGGCCTGCGTGCCGTTCAGCAGCACCGGAGATTTCGTCAGATCGTAGCGGTCATGCAGGGTGATTTCCGGCCGGCCCATTGCGCACCTCCCCTTGCGTCATGCCCATTCACTGTCATTATAGGTCAAAATTGCTGACCTACAAAGTCACAAAACTCTGACAGATGCGTTTGATTCCCGCATAGTGACGCGGGTAAGGATCGGTCTTTGTTGGCGGTAACGGAAGGGCACATCGGTCATGATGGACTGGGACAAGTTGCGAATCTTTCACGCGGTGGCCGATGCGGGCAGCCTGACGCATGCCGGGGATTCGCTGCACCTCAGCCAGTCAGCCGTCAGCAGGCAGATCCGCGCACTGGAAGAACAGCTCAACACCACGCTGTTTCACCGCCATGCCCGTGGACTGATTCTCACCGAACAAGGCGAGTTGCTGTTCGACGCCACGCGCTCGATGAACAAGCGGCTGGAAGCGGCGGCGGCGCGCATTCGCGACAGCGAGGAAGAGGTCTTTGGCGAGTTGAAGGTGACGACGACCACGGCCTTTGGCACACTCTGGCTCGCCCCGCGCCTGCCCAAGCTTTACGAGCAATATCCAGACCTCAAGATCGACCTCATGCTGGAAGAGCGCGTGCTTGATCTGCCGATGCGCGAGGCCGATGTCGCCATCCGCATGAAGGAACCAAGCCAGGCCGACCTGATCCGCAAGAAGCTGATGAGCGTAAGGATGCGCCTTTACGCAACCGAGGCCTATCTGGCCGACCGCCTGCCGTTGCGCGACATCTCCGACATCACCGGGCACCGCCTGATTTGCCAAAGCCCGACATCGTTTCAGGTGGCCGCAGGTGCGACCCTTGTGCAACACCTGATGACCTACGACATCCCCAGCCTACTGACCGTCAACAACTACTTCGGCGCGTTGCAGGCGGTACTTTCGAACCTCGGCGTGGGTGTCCTGCCCGATTACATCACCGAGGATTTCCCTGCCCTGATCCGGGTTCTGCCTGATATCGAATCCGGCGAAGTGCCTGTTTTCTTGGCCTATCCTGAAGAATTGCGCCAATCCAAGCGGGTCGCCGCCTTCCGCGATTTCGTTCAGGATGAGGTCATCGCGCATCGCCGCCGGATCCGCGACCAACTCAGCTTTAGCGGGAGTTGAGCGCAGCCATGCACCCGGCGCATGGCCGGTTTGTGCCATGCGGTGGGCCGGGCGGCTTGATCGTGCTGCAAGTGCAGCCTAATTGATCAATCGAAGGGGTTGTTGCCGATTGGCGCATCATCTTCATACCTCCCTGTTGGACTTGGGCCGGGCTTCTGCCCGGCCTTTTTTTGTTTGCGGCAAGCCCAGACGGGCCCCGTGCACCTTCCACCCGCGCCACCTTTCCCCTATGACGGCCCCATCTTTGCGGGGCTTTGGGGGACATGCCGATGGACGCGCCTGAGATCACCGACGACTTGATTGCCGCCCATGGCCTCAAGCCCGACGAATACCAGCGCATTCTCGACATCATCGGTCGCACGCCGACCTTCACCGAGCTTGGTATCTTCTCGGCCATGTGGAACGAGCATTGTTCCTACAAGTCGTCGAAGAAATGGCTGCGAACCCTGCCCACGACCGGACCGCAGGTCATTTGCGGCCCCGGCGAGAATGCCGGCGTTGTCGATATCGGCGATGGTCAGGCCCTCGTCTTCAAGATGGAAAGCCACAATCACCCCTCCTACATCGAACCGTACCAGGGTGCCGCGACAGGCGTTGGTGGCATCCTGCGCGATGTCTTCACGATGGGGGCCCGTCCCGTGGCCGCGATGAATTCGCTTGGCTTCGGCCAGCCCTCCCATCCAAAGACCCGGTCTTTGGTGGCCGGCGTGGTCGCGGGCGTGGGCGGCTATGGTAACTGCTTCGGCGTGCCCACGATCGCGGGCGAAGTGCGCTTTGATCCGGCCTATGACGGCAACTGCCTTGTCAATGCATTCGCCGCCGGCCTCGCAAACAGCGACGCCATCTTCTATTCGGCGGCCTCGGGCGTGGGCATGCCGGTGGTCTATCTTGGCGCCAAGACCGGGCGCGATGGCGTGGGCGGCGCGACCATGGCCAGCGCCGAATTTGACGACACCATCGAGGAAAAGCGCCCGACCGTGCAGGTCGGCGACCCCTTCACCGAGAAACGGCTGATGGAAGCCTGCATGGAGTTGATGGCAACCGGCGCCGTCATCTCGATCCAGGACATGGGCGCGGCGGGCCTGACCTGCTCGGCCGTCGAGATGGGCGACAAGGGCGACTTGGGCATCCGTCTCGACCTCGACCGCGTGCCGGTGCGCGAAGAGAACATGACCGCCTACGAGATGATGCTGTCAGAAAGTCAGGAACGCATGCTGATGGTCCTGCGTCCCGAGAAAGAGGCCGAGGCCAAGGCCGTGTTCGCCAAATGGGACCTCGACTTTGCCATCGTCGGCGAGACGATCGCCGAAGACCGGTTCATCGTGATGCACGGCAATTCCGTGAAAGCCGACCTTCCGCTCAAGGCGTTGTCGGGCAACGCGCCCGAATATGACCGGCCTTGGGTGCCCACGCCTGCCCCCGCCACCCTTGGCGAAGTGCCACGCATCGACCCGGTCGACGGGTTGCGCGCACTGATCGGCAGCCCGAACTACGCCGCCAAGCAATGGGTCTTCGAGCAATATGATGCACAAGTCATGGGCGACACGGTGCGCGCACCGGGCCTTGGCGCCGGGGTGATCCGGGTGCACGGCACGGCCAAGATGCTGGCATTTACCTCGGACGTGACACCGCGCTACGTGCAGGCAGATCCGGTTGAAGGCGGCAAACAGGCTGTGGCCGAGGCGTTTCGCAACCTGTGCGCTGTCGGAGCCCGGCCGCTTGCCTCGACCGATAACCTCAATTTCGGCAACCCCGAAAAGCCGGCAATCATGGGGCAGCTTGTCGGCGCGATCAAAGGGATCGGAGAGGCGGTGCAAATCCTCGACATGCCAATCGTGTCGGGCAACGTTTCGCTTTATAACGAGACTGATGGTCGGGCGATCCTACCGACGCCCACGATCGGCGCCGCGGGCCTGATCGCCAGTGCCGAGGATTTCATCGCCGGCCCCGCCCGCGACGGCGACCTGATGCTGCTGTTGGGTCAGACCAAGGGCCATCTGGGCCAATCCGCCCTGCTTTCGGAGGTGTTTCACCGGGCCGAAGGCGCACCGCCACCGGTCGACCTTGCCGCCGAGAAGGCACATGGCGAGTTCATCCGCGACAATGCCGCGTTGATCGCCGCCTGCACCGATCTGTCTGATGGTGGCCTCGCGTTGGCCGCCTTCGAGATGGCCGAGGCGGCAGGGCTTGGCTTTGCACTCGACAGCGACGACACCGCCCAACTTTTCGGTGAGGACCAGGCGCGCTACCTGATCGCCACCGATTTCGATGCGGCCGAGGCGCTGATGGCGGCCGCCGGTCGCGCGGGCCTGCCGCTTGCCACGGTCGGGCGCTTGGGCGGGGATACCGCGCGCTTCGGCCACAACGAGGCGCCGATGGCCGATCTTGTCACGCTCTACCGCACGGCCTTCGAAACCGCAGTGGGCTAACCAACCCCTTCTTCTGGCTTCAAATACTCCCGGGGGGAGGCCCGGAACGGGCCGGGGGGCAGCGCCCCCCCCTTGTGCACCTGCAAGGCATTGATCCAGCGCAAGGCGTGGCCGATGCCGCCCCGATAGGCAGACGCCATCACCTGATGGAGCCTTTCATGGACTGGAAAACCACCCTTGCCGAAACATCGGCGCATCTCGACAGTTTTCGTGTTCTTCACCCGGACGCCGGCAAAGGCTTTACCGCGCTGCATCACGGCACAATGAAGGCCGGCGCGCTCACGGCCAAGGAAAAGGAATTCATCGCGCTGGCCATTGGCGTTTCCAGCCGCTGCGCCGATTGCATCGGTTTTCATGTCCGTGCCGCAATCCGCCTCGGCGCCACGCGCGAGGAAGTGGTCGAAGCCGTGGGTGTTGCCGTGATGATGGGCGGCGGCCCCGCCTACATGTACGTCGCCAAGGCGATGGAGGCCTTCGACCAGCTGTCGGCCTGACGCAGTTGCGTCAAACGCCGTGCAGGATCTGGTCCATCACCACCGAGGGCTGATCGCAACCGGCCTCGCCGACGATGCGCGCGGGAACGCCCGCAACCGTCTTGCACGGCGGCACGCTTTCCAACACGACAGAGCCGGCGGCAATCCGGCTGCAATGGCCCACCGTGATATTGCCCAAAACCTTCGCGCCCGCGCCAATCAGGACGCCGTCGCCGATCTTGGGGTGACGGTCGCCGTCTTCCTTGCCGGTGCCGCCAAGCGTCACGGAATGCAGCATCGAGACGTTGTCGCCGATCACCGCCGTTTCACCCACCACGATCGAATGGGCGTGGTCAATCATGATGCCCCGGCCGATCTTCGCGGCGGGGTGAATGTCGACGCCGAAGGTCTCGCTCACCCGCATCTGGATGAAATAGGCCAGGTCATGGCGGCCCTGCTGCCAAAGGCGATGGCCCACGCGATAGGCCTGCACGGCCTGGTAGCCCTTGAAGTAAAGCAGCGCCTGCATCAGCCGGTGGCAGGCCGGGTCGCGGTCATAGACCGCCGCCAGGTCGGCGCGTGCGGCGGCGCCCAGCGTGGGGTCGCTGTCATAGGCTTCGTCGGCGATCTCGCGCAGGATCTGTTCGGACATCTCGCCCGAGGCGAGCTTGAGCGAGAACCGGTAGGCCAGCGCGCGTTCCATGCTGGCATGGTGCAACACGCCGCTGTGGATCAGGCCACCCATCAGAGGCTCGGCCCGGATCGCCGCGGAGGCCTCTTCGCAGATCCGGCTCCAGACCGGGTCGACCTCGGCGATGCTGACGCGACGATTGCTCATGTGGTGTCTCCCGGCTTCCTGACCATTCTAGTCAGTTAGTCTGGTCTTTCCAAGTTGAAAGGGGCTCGCCCGTCAAGGGGATGGCCGGCCTGTCCGTCTACATCAGGTGTCGATGACCAGACCCGCCGCGGGCCCCGGCCCGAACCGGGCCGAAACCTGCGCCACATCCACACGATAAGGCATCGTAACGCCATCGCTCGCGCGCATTGCCTCGGTATAGGCCCAGCCTGACGTGGACACGAAATCCTCGCGCCGCAAGACGCCGTCGGCGCTGACCTGCACCCGGTATAGCTCGGTATCTTCGCCAAGCGGCACATCCAGGCCGTCCCAGCTATCGCCATCGATCCGGGTCCGCCTGATCCAATCCAACACCGTATCGCCGCCGCGCCGTTCGGCGCGCAGATGGCAGACCGCAAGTGGGCGCAGCCCGATCCCCGCAAACGGGGCGGCGAAGGCCGAATACGATGGATCGTCCAAGGGCCGCCCGGCCGGGCCATAACGGAAGTATCGTGTTACACCGCGCGCATTTGCTGGCAGGTCGATCTGCGGAGCCCCCGCATCGAGCAGCACCAGCCGCGCGCCGGCGGGCCAGACATCGGGCCGGGTCGCGTCAGTTCCCGCCTGCCCACGCAAACGCAGCCGCAGTGCATAGGTATCCGGCGCCACCAGCGATGCCTCGGCGAACTGGAAAACCTCCCAACCGCCAACGCTACCATCTCCGATAGCAGCGAGGTTCGCGCCGGCCAAAACGCCATCAACGCCGACGGTGTCAAGCGTGCCTCTGACCAGCCGCACCAGCAGCGCGGGGCCTCTGTCCCACAGGCCCGCAGGCGCGGGATAAAGCGCGCTCAACGTCTCGCCGATCACGGCCGCGCGCGACAAGGTCATCTCCAGCGCATAGCCGCTGTCCTGGGCGGCGCCGTAAAGCGCAACGGTCCCCGGCCATGGCACGCCTGTCGCCGCGAAATGCGGGGCGAGCGGATCTTCGTCGCCGCGCAGCAGTGGCAGGTCCATGAACTGGCCCAGCACCGGCACGGGCGGCTGGAACGGGCGTTGCGGCACCGCGGCGGCAGTCCCCTCGTGCGGCACGTAAACCTCCGGGTCGATCCGCACCGCTTCGATGGTCTGTGCCTCGGCTTGCTCGACCCGATCGATGCGGAACCGCCCGGTGCCGCTGCCCAGCGGCAGGTCCACCAGATCGCCGGCACCCAGTGCAAGCGCCGACGGTGGAAGGGCAAATTGCGCGCCGTCCCGCGCCACGCGTGCCTCGGCCAGCCAGCGCTCAGCAATTGCCTGCCCCTCGGCCTGTGTCAGCACCAGTGCAAGCTCGGTCCGTGTCACGCCAAGCGTCGCATCGTCGGCCATCGCCGCCTCTGCCGCTCGTGTCTCGTAGTCTCCATCCGCCTCGATGAAGCCCAGTCGCACTCGTCCAGCGGTTTCGGCCGCGGGCGCGCGGGTGATCTCGATGGCAGGCCCTTTGCCCGCTGGCGCCAGCACGCGCGCGGCCTCAACCGGCTGCGCCGGGCCGCCGCTGCGCGAACGAAAGACCAGCGCACCGCCGCGATCGGCCGCGTCGAATCCAAAGGCCAGCATCAACGGTTGCAGAGCGGCCCGTGCGCTGTCGACAGCATCGAGGCCATAGCCGCGCACCAGACCGTAAAGCGCCGCTGTCTCAACCTCTGCCAGCCCCGCGCGCGCGCAGATCTCGCGCACCACGCTGTCAAGGCTGCGCGCCGCAGCCCGTCCATTCAGCCAGTGACCCCGCGCGTAGTTACCGCTGTCTGACCAGAGCGCGCCATTGGCGGGAAAAGCCGGGTAAGGCCGCGCGTCCCAGGCCCAGACATGGGCGTGGCCCATGTCCACCATCGGCCCGCCATAGACCTCGGAGACGGCGTTGTTGGCGGGATCAGCAAAATGGGCGTGGACCGCACGCAGGTATTGCATCTGGATCAGGTCGTCGCGCTGGCCGTTCGAGGCATAGGGCAGACTTGATTCCGAAGATTTTGGATCGACAAAACGGTTCGGTTCGTTCGTGCCCTTGTCCACGGCAGCGCAGCCCAGCTCGGTGAACCAGATCGGCTTGGAGCGCGGCAACCATGCCGTCGGGGTTTCGGCACGCACGCCCCCGATCCGGTCGTGATGCGGATTGGCCCACCAGCCCTGCAGATCTTTGACCCGCCAGACCCAATCCTCGTCCCAGTAGTCGCTGATCGGTGTCCGGATCTGTGCCGCGCGCGCCTCTGGCGAATGATAGAACCAGTCGAACCCTTCGCCGCCAGCAACATTGCTGCGCAGGTAATCGAGGTTGTAGATGGTGCCCCACCCGGCGTCGGCATGATCATCGCCGTCGCGCCAGTCGCTCAAAGGCATGTAGTTGTCGATGCCGACGAAATCGATATTCGGATCAGCCCAAAGCGGATCGAGATGGAACAGCTTGTCGCCAGTGCCGGGCGGCTGGTAGCCTGCGTATTCACTCCAGTCCGCGGCATAGCCAATCTTGCAGTCCGGACCGAGGATCGCCCGCACATCGGCGGCCAGCTGCACAAGTGCTGTGACGGCGGGAAAGGTGCCGCCCGCGCCACGGATCTGGGTCAGCGCCTTCATCTCGGACCCGATGCAGAAGGCCGAAACGCCACCCGCCGCGGCGCTGAGATGCGCATAGTGGAGGATGAAACGCCGATAAGACCATTCCGCCGGGCCGTGATAGGCCACGGTGCCATCTTGGGGCGTGAAATCTTCCGGGCGCGCCTGTCCGAAGAAGGCCGCAACCTCGGCTTCTGCGGCGGCGGTGCCGTCACTGCTGCCTGCCACGCCCGCGGCCAGCGACGTGGTGATCCGGCCCCGCCACGGCAGCGCCGGTTGGCCTGTCTGCCCACTCCATGGATCAGGCAGCAGATTGCCATCAAGCTGGTCCATCAACAGAAATGGGTAGAACATTGCCTGCTTGCCGCGCGCGGCCAGATCGACAAGCGCCTCGGACACGGCGCGGTCGGCTGGTGTGCCTCCGTAGACCGGTCGGCCGTCCAGCTGCGGCACCGCCGCAGCCGCACTTCGCCCGACGCCCGCGACGACCCAAGGCATTGCCGCAGGGTCGGCACCATGCCACTCCACCTTGGGCTGAACGCGGCACGCGCCGCAGCGCAAATCATCGCCGAACCAGCCGACAACCACCGACACTGATGAAAGGGCGGGCAATTCGCCTTCCAGCGCGTCGAGCGAGGTGGACAGATCGGTCTTGCCCGATGGCGTATTGATGTTGACCGCCTGTGTCTGGCCAAGGCCCGTCTGGCGATAAACCGGTGTAGTCGCCAGCGCGTATTCCCCCGTCCCCGGCACCAGCGCGACGCCGCGGATCAGGCGCGCGATATCCGCCTGATCGGCGGGCAGGCCCGGCTGTGACGGGCGGATCACCTCGAAGCTGAACTGCGGCACCCGGTTGCCGAAGGGCGCAAGGGCCAGGTCCTCGAACACCACGTAGGTGATGCCGCGATAGGCCGGCACCGCTCCTGCTCCTTCGACCGCTTCGATCTTGGGGTCGGGGAGTTGGTCTTCGGTTCCGGTATAGACACGCATGTTCAGGTCGTCCGGCGCCACTTCCACCCCGTCAGCCCAAATGCGGCCGACGCGCGTGATCTCGCCCTCGCAGAGCGCGATGGCGAGGCTCACGGAATAGGCATAGCTGGTTGTGGCCGGCGCGCGCGGGGCACCCTTGCCACCGCCCGAGGTTTGCGAAGATTCGAGGAACCGCGACGCCCAGATCACCTGCCCCGCCACCCGCATCCGGCCAAAGACCTGCGCCACCGTCGCGCCTTCGCTGGCACCGGTCAGGCGAAAGCGGTCGATCCGGCCCGTTTCAACCGGCGCGCTGCCCGCACCCATAAGCCGCTGGTCGATCGCGCGGCCCAGCGCTGCGCCAGCCGCGCGGCCGATCACCGCCGTCGACAGGCCAAGGACCGACCCACCCAGCATGCCGCCCACGGCCATGCCCGCCGCCGAAAGAACGATCGTCGCCATCAGTGGGCCCTTTCCGGAAACGCAAATCGGGCGACGATACGCCGCCGCCATGGCAGGCTCAGCGGGCTCTCGACCACGCCATGTTCGCTGTAGGAATGGATGAAACTGGGCGTCTCACCGGTCTCGGCGGCCAGCCCCAGATGCTTGGCGACACTGCCCGGCCGCATCCGAAACAGCAAAACGTCGCCCCGCCCCGGTTCGCCGGGCGGCAAAGGCGACAGATGGCGCAGCGCCGCGGCCCAGAGGACCTCGTGCCGCTGCGGTTCGGCCCAGTCGGGCGTGTAGGGCGGCGGCACCTCGGGCACTGAGCCACAAAGCTCGGTCCAGATGCCCCGGATCAAACCCAGACAATCGCACCCCGCGCCCTTCACCGCGCCTTGGTGGCGGTAGGGTGTACCGATCCAGCGGCGCGCCAGTGTCACGACATCGCTCATTGGTTCAGGCTCCCGCCGTCGTTCAGCCCGGCCCGCTGCGGCACGCTGACCAGCCAATCCTCACCAGGAATATGAGGAAATCCTCGAAAATTGAGGATGTTGCCGAACTTGTAGTGGCAGGTTCCCCGCTGCTTGTCGCAGCCCGCCTCGATCCGCAGTACATCGCCAAGGCGCACCTCCGCGCCCAAGGCCTGCCACAAGTCGATGCGCCGCCGCCCTTCGTCGTCGAACCGGTCGGACTTGATCAGTCCGGCAAGGCCCTGCGCCGCACCACTCAACACCCGCAGCCGCCCGCGGCTGAACCAGCCGGGTTCAAAGCCATCAAGCCCAGTGAAACGGAACGATTGCGACCGCTCCACCGCCTCGGCCTGCAGCTCGGCCGCATAGCCTTTGGCGCCAAGGTCAAAACGGCACTGCGGATCGCCCAGAACGGCAGTACAGGGGCGCTGATAGGCGCGGCCCCGCGGCTGGTTCAATGCCTCGGTCAGCCCACGCAACTCGGCATGAAAGGCCCCCCCGCCGCGCCGGATCTCACCGATCGTGCCGGCAAACCGCAGCATCCGCGCGTCCGGCAAATCCCAGCGCACCAGCCAAGACCGCACCACGGCACCGTCATAACGGCCTGCCTCGATATCGGCCTCTGTCACGGCCGGATCGCTCAGCACGCCGGCGGCCTCGGTATTGTCGACCGACAACCCCGTGGTCTGGCTGACTGACAGTGCGGTCATGCCACCGTCGGCGCGAAAGGTCAGGCCGTCGAACGTCAGCGATCGGTCGTGGTCGGTAAAGCCAAGGCGCAGCCCATCCTGCCGCCGGATCTCCCAGCAGCGGCAGACATGGCTGACGCCTGTGCCCAGATGCGCCAGAAGGTCCGCGCCGCTCATAGCCGCACCTCGACAATCGGTACGTTGGGCACGTGTCCCGCCTTGAAACTGGCCACCGACGTTTCGATGCGGTCAGTGTCAAAGCGCACCGGCACGTCGAATTCATAACCTGCGCGCACCACCGCGCCGATATCAGGCGGATCGTCGAAGGTGACCAGTCCGGTCGTGTAATCGACGCTGTAGTCGATCCCCTCCAGCGCTGCATCGCCCGCAATCGAAATTTGCACCGAACCCAGCACCGGCTTGGCGATCGGACGCGAATAGCTCTGCTCGCCCGAACTGTACGCCTTGACCAGCTGGAAGGCCGTCTGCAGCTCGTCACCGGTCCCGATAATCTGGTCGCCGGCGGTCACCTCGGCCGAGGGCAGGGACGACTTGTAATCGGCCCAGTCCTTCCAGCGAAACCCGTAAAGCTGGCCCTGTCGCGCTTCGAAGAAGGCGATCAGGGCCGCCACATCGTCCAGCGAGCGTAGGCCTAGCCCGGCATCATAGTGGCGCCGGGCATGGGCCCAGGGCGTATTTCGCTCTTCAAACCCGTTTGCCAGCGTCACGATCTCGGTCCGCCGCTCGGGCCCGCCCGTCGCGCCGAAACTCAGCGAAGCGGGAAAGCGTACATCGTGAAAATTCATTCCGGACTCCCTCAACGATTACGTTGGCCCCGTCCCAGCGCGCGGGCCATCTGTGCCGCGATCTGGCTCTGGCTGCGCTGAAAGCCCTGCACATCGGGCGTTGTGATATTCATCACCACGTTGACGGAGCCGCCGCCCTGGGCGCGCACGCCAAGCGCGCCGTCGGGTCCGCGCGTCAGCGGCATGATCGCCTCCGGTCCCGCCTCGCCCATCAGCCCGGTCGCGCCGCGCATCGGGAAGGTGGCAGGCCCGCTCAGCACACCGCCCTTGGCAAAGGGCATCACCCTGCCTTGCGAAAACGGCGCACCGTCGGCATAGGGCATCAGGTTCGACACCACCGCGTTGACGCCATCGGCCAGCAGGCCGCCCAAGTGATCTGTCACCGGACGGATCGCGGCGGAATAGGCGGTGTTGACCATCGCCTTGCCCACCACGCTTAGCGCATCCGACAGTTTCAGTCCGTCGAACATCAGCCCGTCAAAGGCTCGCCGCAGGCCACCCGAAAAACCGCGCTCAAGGCTGCCAAGGTCGCGCGTCGTCTCCGCCATCGTGGCCTTCACATCGCGCAACTGGCCGTCAAAGGCTGCTGCGACGCCCGCGGCATCGCCCAGCGATGTCTCAAGCGCGGCGATGCTGGCATCTAGCGCGTCAATCCTGTCGGTCTCGGTCATCCTTTTGTCCTCTCGTGCCGTCGGGATAGGCCCGCGCCAGTTCATTCAGCCGCGCCCGTCCCATCGGCGGCCCGGCCTCGTCAGCGCCCAGCATCAGCATCAGTTCCACGGGCGTCAGCGCCCAGAATGCCGAGGGCGCAAGGCCAAGGCCGCGCAGCCCCGCCCGCATCAACGCCGCCCAATCCATCAGCCGGGCAGTGCAAAGGCGCGGGCCAGAAGCTCGGCCGCCACTTTCGCCGCACCAACCGGCCCGCCCACGATATCGGCGGTCAGCAGGTCGTCCGCCGTTCCGCGCCATCCGCCGCCGCGCAGCCCTGCGACCAGCAGCGCCAACACATCTCGGCTGGAAAAGGCCCCCTGCTCGAACCGCGCAACCAGATCGACCATGCTGCCTTCACCCAGCTGCGCCTCAAGCTCGGCCAACGCACCCAATGTCAGCTTGCAGGCATGCGGCCTGCCATCGACGGTCAATGTCACCTCGCCGGCCCACGGGTTTGCCATCAGGCCGCCGCCACAAAGCTCAACTGCCCCGCCGAGGCCAGCGCCAGTTCATAGGTCGCCTCGCCATTGTAGCTGCCCGCGTAATCGACCGAGGTAATCAGGAATGGCCCCTGCACGGTGCCAAAGCCCGGAATGATCACCTGAAAATCCGGCGTCTCGCCATCAAAGAAGATCTGCCGCGCCCGCTCGTCAGTGCCGGCATCCTTGAACACGCCCGAGCCCGAAATGCTCGCTGTCTTCACGCCCGCCCCGCCCAGCAGTTCGCGCCAGCCGCCTTGGCTTTCAAGGCTGGTCACGTCCACGCTCTCGGCATTGAAGCTCAACCGCGTCGCGCGCAGCCCCGCCACCGTCTCGAACTGGCCACCGCCGGTCATGTCGATCTTGATCAGAAGGTCCTTGCCATTCTGCGCCACCATTGCCGTCACTCCATTTGTCTCGATTGCTGCATCCAACCGCCATCGGCGGGCTCAGTCGTCCTCGACCCGCGCGCGAAAATGCAGGGTGATCTGGCGACGGTCCTTGCCGCCCGCCCGAGCTGCCATCGCACGGTGAAAATTCAGCGCGATCAGGCGGCCGCGCTCCAGGGTCAGCGGCGCATCGACCAGCGCGTCCGACACTGCCGCCGCGGCCTCTTTCGCCGCGGCAAATCCGGCCATGTCGGTCACGACGCTGACCGTGAAGTCATGTTCGGCGCCGTGACCCGTCTGGTCAGACCGGTCGCGCACCACTTCGGGGCCAAGGGCCACGTAAAGCGCGGGTACCGGTCCGCTGGGCAACGCGTCATGCACCTCGGCCCCCACCAGTGCCATCAGGGCCGGCCAACCGGAAAGCCGTTGAAAAACCGCGGCCTGAAGCGCCGCCGCGACCCCGTAACTCATGGTGCAATCTCCTCTTCGGCATCGCAGATCAGCCAGCGCCCCTCGGTATCGGCCTCTGCCACCGCCAAGATCGACAGGATACGTTGACCGTCGCGAAACCTCTGCTCGGGTCGGGGTCGTGAAGGCGCACCGACAGGTGCCGCGCGCACCGTGATGCGATAGGCCACCCGACTGACCGGCGCGGTGACATCGGCCACCTCGCGCCCGGTCCGCGCCGCCACCTGCGCCCAAAGCGTGCCCAGGGCCTGCCAGGTCTGACCATATCCACCCGCACCGTCCGGTTGGCGCACTGGCGCTTCCAAGACCAGCGGTCGGTTGAGCCGCGGCGCGGTCACGTCCGACCCCCGAAACCGATACGCACTGTCCGGTAATTCTCGATCAGCGCCGCCACATGGCCCGGCATCCGTCGGCCCGGCAGCGCCATGTCATGCCGGTATTCGTAGAAATGCGCTGCCAGCAGAAACACGGCCTGCGCGAGGTCCGCCGGCAGGTCAGCCCAGTCCGGGCCAAAGCCTGCGACAAAGTTGATCCGCACCGCGCCACCCGTTGGGATCAGCGGAAACGCACCACCCAGTGCCCTCAGTCGCGGCTGCTGCCGATCTGGCACGAGTTGCCAGACAATAGATGCCACGGCCGTCTCCTGCCCCTGCCGGTCGACCAAGGTCACCGCGCTGACCTGGCTTACCGGCGCAACGGGCAGTGGTTGGTTGTCGACCCCGCGCCACGCTACCAACGTCCAGCTAAAACCGCGTTCCAACAGGACCTTGCCGGTACGGGCCTCAATCGCGGCCATCGCCGCGCGCAAGACCTGCGCCAAGACCGAATCTTGCAGGCTGTCATCAGCGAACCCGGAGCCCAGCCGGAGGTGCGCCCTGAATGCCGTTACCGGGACGGCCGCCTCCGGCACCGTGCTTTCTTCGACTAACATCATGGAATTTCTCCGAAATCCGGTCCACCTTCAGCGCTGTCGCGGGGGATGGTGGCCAGCCCGTTCAGGGCCGGCCACCATCCTGTCCCGCTCAGGCCGTGCCGAACTTCAGCAGCTTGATCGCGGCAAAATCGCTGACCGCACCGCCGACGCGCTTGGTCGCGTAGAACAGCACATGCGGCTTGGCCGAGAAGGGGTCGCGCAACACCCGCAGATCCGGCCGTTCGGCCACGGTATAGCCGGCGGCGAAATCGCCGAAGGCCACCGCTGTCGCGTCGGCAGCAATATCCGGCATGTCCTCGGCAATCAGCACCGGATAACCCAGCAAGCGCGCTGGTTCCCCGGCGGCCAGACCGTCGGACCACAGGAAGCGGCCATCGGCGTCCTTCAGCTTGCGGATCGTTCCGGCCGTCTTCGAGTTCATCACGAAGGTGCCACCCGCGCGATATTCTGCCCCCAGCGCATAGACGAGGTCGATGATTGCGTCGCCATCACCGATGCCGCCCGCAATGCCCGTCACGACGTAGCCGATATTGCCCCAGGTCCAGACATCGTTGTCGATGCTGGGATAGGCCAGCAGGCCCTTGGGCTTGTCCAGGCCATCACCATTGATAAAGGCTGTCGCTTCGGACCGCGCGAACTTGTCGGCGATGCGCTGCGCCAGCCAGCCCTCGATATCAAAGGCGCTATCGTCCAGCAGCCGTTGCGAGGCCTTGGGCAGCGCCGACAATTCGTGCAGCGGAATGGTGATGCGGTCGATCTGGGGCGTGCCCGTCTCGGTCACCGCCGCGGTCTCGCTGGCCCAGCCGGCGCCGATCTCGGCATGATCCACCAGCACGTCGAACGATGTCGCCTCCACCGTCACCACATTGGCCACCGCCCGGATCGAGGCGGTCGAGGACAGCGTGCCCTTGATTGTCGCGGCGGTCTGCGGATCGACAAGGTAGCCGCCATCGGCGGCCACCGCCGTCGACATCGCCTTGCCCTCGATCTCGAGGCCGCGCAGCCCGTCATCGTCGCCCGAGCGCAGGTAGGCGGCAAAGGCCTTCTGGTGCGGCGCATGGGTGTCCGCCGCCATCGCCAGCGCGGGGCGGCCCATCATCGTCTTGCGGTCCAGCTTGTTCATGCGGTCTTCCTGTCTTTGGAGTTTGGCGTTCACGCCGTTGGAAAAGGTCTTGAAATCGCTCATGAAGTCCGCAATCGCGCACTTCAGGTCCTCGGCCGGGCCCAGGTCTTCCCCGGCCCGAGCCTTCGTCTCGGGGTTCGTCATCTCGTCGTCCTTCTGGGTGAATGGGTGCCGGCGCGGGGTCAGTCCGTGGCCAGCAGGCGCCGGGCGTCACGAAACGCCGCCGCCAGGTCTCGCAAGGTGGCCGCCGCGGGGTCATCCCCCTTGGCGCCGACCCGCGCATCGGGAAGCATCGGGAAGGTCACCAGCGACACTTCCCACAGCTCCAGCTCCGACAGCAGCCGCCGGCCGCCATCGTCCTTGCGCGCCCTGACGGTGCGGTAGCCGATCGACAGGCCGTCGATCGCCCCCGCCCCGATCAGCGCCGCCGCCTCGCGGCCCCGCGCCACGTCCGTCAGGACCCTGCCCTTGACCCACAGGCCGCAGTCGTCCTCGCGCACCTCGTCCCAGACACCGATCGGCTGGGCCGGGTCGTGCTGCCACAGCATCTTGACCTTGCCGCCCGCCACCGCCATCCGCGCCAGCGACGCGGCATAGGCGCCCCGCTCCACGATGTCGCCGCCCTGGTCGGCCTTGCCGAAGACCGAGGCATAGCCCGCAATCTCGGTGCCGTCGGTCAGGCGCATTTGGGCGCCCGTCGCACAGAACTTGTGTTCCAGTGTCATTCGATCCTCCATCGCGGCCAGCCGCGCGTTTGCGTCGGGTCAGTCGCCATGCCCCACCTCCTGTGCAGGCAGGCCAAGCAGCGCGCGTTTTTCCGCCGCGCTGAGAAAGCTCGCCTCGGCCACCCGCCGCCATTGCGCCTCGCGCTCGGCGCTCAGCGCCGGCACCTGGTCGAGGTCGGGGCGCAGCTCGATCCGCTCGCCCGAGAAGTCCGACAGCCAGTCCGCCAGCGCGCTGGTGACGCGGGCCGCCAGCGGCAGCACCGTCAGCCGATAGAAGGCGCGGTTCGCCTCCTGGTAGTTGGCATAGGTCGCGTCGCCCGGGATCCCCAGCAGCATCGGCGGCACGCCGAAGGCCGTGGCAATCTCGCGCGCCGCCGCCTCCTTGGTCTTCTGAAACTCCATGTCCGAGGGGGAAAAGCCCATCGGCTTCCAGTCCAGCCCGCCTTCCAGCAGCATCGGACGCCCGGCATTGCGCGCCCCCTGGTGCAGGCTTTCCATCTCGCTGACCAGCCGGTCGTACTGGTCCTGGCTCAACTGCGCCTGCCCGTCGGTGCCCTGGTAGACGATCGCACCCGAGGGCCGCGCGGCATTGTCCAGAAGCGCCTTGGACCAGCGCGAGGCGCTGTTGTGCACGTCGATGGCGCTGGCCGCCGCCTGCAATGCGCTGAACCCGTAATGGTCGTCCTGCGGGTGAAAGCTGCGCACGTGGCAGACGGGGCTGGCATATTCGCCCGCGGCAAAGCGCAGCTTGCGCGCGCCCACCACGTATTCATAGGCCACGGGCCAGCCGTCCGGCCCCGGCACCACGCTCATCCTGTCTGACCGCAGGACATGCAGCTCGGCCGGCAGCACCGCCTCGCCCGCAGTGGCCCCCACCGCCTCGACATAGCCGTTGCCGGTCAGCAGAAGCTGCCCGTAAAGCGCCTCGAGCAGTTCGGCCCGCCCCTGCCCCGCGTTGGGCCGGGCCAGCAGCGCCTGGACGGGGTGGGCATCGTAGCGGCGGGCGCGGTCCTGCAGCACCAGCGGCAGCGCCGCCGCCGCCTCGGCGATGATCTGCACTGCCCGAAAGCCTACCGGATTGCCCAGGTAACCTGCCCTGGTCAGCGTCACCACGTCGCGTGGGCTCCACGCGACGCGGCCCGCGCCCTGCCACGAGATGACCGGCCCGGTGGCCGAGGCCTTGGCCCCGGGCGCGCTCGCCGCGGCCACCGTCGCCTCCGGTCGTCTCAGAAAATCGAACATGCCCATCTCCTTGCTCGGCCCCGTCCACGGCGGTCCGCGTCTTGCACCCGGCGAAAGATGCCCGATACGGATTAAGGGGCCGGCAAGCGGGCGCACGGTGCCCCGCGCAACGCCCCTAAAGGCTGCGCATCCGCGGGTCGCCCTGGCCTGCCGGTTCGATCATCAGCGTGTGCAGAGCCCAGACCAGCGCATCGACCCGGTCGGGCGACCCGCGGCCCAGAAAGCCGCGCGGCGTCATCTGGCACATCTGGTCCTCCAGCGCGTCAAGCCCGCGCAGGTGAAAGACGCGCCCCTGTTCGTAAAGCGCCGCGATCGGCTCGGCCCGCACCGCCTTGCCCTTGCTGGCCCGCACCGCGCGATAGGACACCAGCGGATCGACCTGCCGCACCACGCTTTCCACCAGCGCCCCGCCTTGGTTGACCTCGGCCACCAGTCGGTCGGCGCCATGACGGCGCATCGCCGCCACCGCCGCGCGCGCCCATTCCAGCGGCGAGGCGCCGCTGACCGTCGCGTCCTCGATCACCCAAGCCCGCCAGTCCTGCGGCGGCCCGGCATTGACCACGCCCGCCACCACGATCCCACAATCGTCCGAGCTGCTGTGCCCGGTGACCGGCGGATCGACGGCCACCACGATGCGGCTCAGCTCGGGCGCCTGCGTCACCTCGGCGGCCTGCAGCATCGCCGTCGTCCACAACGCCCCCTCGGCATCGGCCAGAAGCACACCGTCCAGCTCCTGCCGCCCCTGCCGGGTTCCGGCGAACCGCCGCTGCACCTCCTGCAGGAACCCCGGCGCAAGGTTCGCCCGGTTGGCCCATGTCGGCGCATGAGTCATCACCGTGCTGTCCTGCGCCAGCAAGTCCTTCAGAACGGCCACGTTGCGCGGCGTGGTCGTGACGCAGGCGCGTGGATCGGCCCCCAGCCGCAGCCCGAATTGCAGCATGTCCCAGGTCTCTGTGCCGAATTTCCATTTCGCCAGTTCATCGGCCCATGCCGCATCGAATTGCGGACCGCGCAGCGATTCCGGCGCGTGCCCCGAGAACAGCTGCGCCTCGGCCCCGTTGGGCCAGACCAGCGCCTTGCGCCCCGCCACCCAGTCGGGCCGCCGATCGGGCGGCGAACAGGCCAGGATCCCGCTGTCGCCGAACACCATCACCTCGCGCGCCTGCTCGATCGTGGCGCCGACAAGGGCCACCCGCGTGGCCCGGCCGGGGTCGCGCGGACGCGGCCCTTCGACCATCTGGCGCACCCATTCCGACCCGGCCCGCGTCTTGCCCGCGCCGCGCCCGCCAAGGATCACCCAGGTCCGCCAGTCACCCTCGGGCGGCACCTGGTGCGGCAGCGCCCAGAACTCGAAAAGATAAGGCAAACCGCGCAGCGCATCGCCATGCAGCTTGCGCAGGAACGTGTCCTCAATCCTTTGTGGCGCGGAGGTCAGCCAGTCGGCGCCCGATCTCGTCACGGATCGCGTCGAAGTCGATGTCGTCGGGTTGGGCCTGTTCGCCTGCGATGTCATGGAAACGCTCCTCTGCCTTGATCAACGCGACGTGCGCGGTCTGCAATTCCCCCAGCTTGGCCAGCGCGGCCTTCACCGCACCGGGCCCGCCGGTTTCAACCTGTGCCTGCAAATGCCGGACCGAGGCGCGCAGCGCCTGGAACAACGCGTCGATCTCGGCGATACGCGCCTGCATTTCGCCAGCGCGCGACCGCGCGGAGCGTCTGTTTCTTTTCATGCGAACTACCTGTTGTGGATGATCACGCTGGACGAGGCAGACACAAAAAAAAGCGGCTACGGAGTTTCCCCCGGCCGCTTGCCCAACACATCCAGCATATCGCAAAACTTACGGCGCAGCGCGCGCAAAGTCAACGCGTTGCACGGGCCACCGCGCCCTTAAGTAACTGTGATACTTACAAAAAGTAAACCGGGCGTCAGTTGCCGGAACTATCCGTTGTTCCCCGTTGCGCCTCGATCGCGCGCCACTTGGCGACGTTGCGATTGTGATCGGCAAGGTTGTCGGAAAAGACATGTCCGCCTGTGCCGTCGGCCACGAAGAAGATATAGTTTGTCTTCGCCGGGTTTAGCGCCGCCTCGATACTGGCCCGCCCCGGATTGGCGATAGGTGTCGGCGGCAACCCATCAATGACATAGGTGTTGTAGGGCGTGTTCGCGCGCAATTCGCTCTGCCGCAGGCCCCGGCCCAGCGCGCCCTGCCCTTTCGTCACGCCGTAGATTACCGACGGGTCGGTCTGCAGCTTCATCCCCTTGTCGAGGCGATTGATGAAAACGCTGGCAACCTCGGGCCGCTCTTGCGGAACGCCCGTCTCCTTCTCGACGATCGAGGCCATGATCAGGGCCTCCTGCGGGCTCTTGTAAGGCAAGCCGTCCGCGCGGTTGGCCCAGGCATCTGCAAGGATCTTGGCCTGCGCCGACGCCATCCTGTCGATCAGGCTTGCCACCGTATCGCCCTTGGCAAAGGCGTAGCTGTCAGGCGCCAACGTGCCCTCAGCCGGCATCGTGGCCAAATCCTCGCCAAGAAGCGGGTTGGCATTCAGCGCACTGACCACTTGCCAGACAGTTGTCCCTTCCGTCACCAGCACGCTCAGCCGCGTATCTGGCTCGGCCACGGCCGCGGTATAGGCAGCGGGATCGGGGTCCGTCCCCGGCTCGAAGGCCACCTGTTCGACGTAACGGTTGCTCGCGGGGTCGAACTGGCGCACCTGCACGCTGTCCTTGGTGACACCGACGCGATAGATCACTTCGGTCCCGCAGGTGCTTTGCCCGCTCTTGGTGACAAGGTCCACGATCTCGGCCATCGAAGCGCCTGCCGGCACCACGAAGCTGCCCGCCTTCAACTGATCGGCCTTGCCCGAATAATCCGCCCCCAGTCGGAACAGCGTTTGCGAACTGATCGCGCCTTGGGTTGCCAGATCACCGCTGATCCCGCGCATGTTCTCGCCGCTCGATACCTTCAGGCAGATCGCATCGGCCAGCGGGCCGGGCGCGCGGTACTGCCGATCGGCCAGCCCGACGAGGCCCACCAGAAGGAACAGCCCGACGATCAGGAACGTCACGGCGTTGGAGGCGATATGGCGCCACATCAGCGCGGCTTGCCGAACAGCACGCTCGCATTGGTGCCGCCGAACCCGAACGAATTCGACAGCGCGACATCGATCTTGCGCGCGCGCTTGGCGTTGGGGGCAAGGTCCACCTTGGTCTCCACCGCCGGGTTGTCGAGGTTGATGGTCGGCGGCGCCACCTGGTCACGGATCGCGAGGATCGAGAAGATTGCTTCGATCGCGCCAGCAGCCCCCAGAAGGTGCCCCGTTGCCGACTTCGTCGACGACATCGTCACCTTGCCCGCCGCATCGCCCATCATCCGCTCGACCGCCGCCAGTTCGATCGTATCCGCCATGGTCGAGGTGCCATGCGCGTTGATGTAGTCGATATCGGCGGGCGTCAGACCCGCATCGGCCAGCGCCATCAGCATCGAGCGTTCGGCCCCATCCCCGTCCGAGGCGGGTGCGGTGATGTGATAGGCGTCGCCCGACAGCCCATAGCCGATCACCTCGGCGTAGATCTTCGCACCGCGCGCCTTGGCATGTTCCAACTCTTCCAGCACGACAATGCCCGCGCCCTCGCCCATCACGAACCCGTCGCGGTCGGCGTCATAAGGGCGACTGGCCTTCTCAGGCTCATGCGCGCGCTTGGTCGACAGGGCGCGCGCGGCGTTGAACCCGGCAATCCCGATCTCGCAGATCGCGGCCTCGGCCCCGCCCGCCACCATCACGTCGGCATTGCCGTACTTGATCAGCCGCGTCGCGTCGCCGATCGCGTGCGCACCGGTCGAACAGGCCGTCACGACCGCGTGGTTCGGCCCCTTGAATCCATAGCGGATGCCAACCTGCCCCGAAATCAGGTTGATCAGCGCGCCCGGAATGAAGAACGGGGACACACGCCGCGGCCCCTTTTCCTTGATCAGGATCGCGGTCTCGGCGATCGACTTCAGCCCGCCGATGCCCGAGCCGATCATTACGCCGGTGCGGAACCTGTCCTCGTCGGTCTGCGGCACCCATCCCGAATCCTCGACCGCCTGCTGCGCGGCGGCCATCCCGAACAGGATGAAGTCATCGACCTTCCGCTGTTCCTTGGGCTCCATGTAGGCGTCGGGGTTGAAGGTGGCGTCGCTGCCATCGCCACGCTTGACCTCGCAGGCATAGGTCGTGGCCAGACCGCTGGCGTCGAACTGGGTGATCGGGCCTGCGCCCGACTGACCGGCCAACAGCCGTGACCAGCTTTCCTCAACGCCATCGGCCAAAGGCGTCACAAGGCCCAATCCTGTCACTACGACTCGACGCATGATCTGCCCTACCCCTGCGTTCCAGTTTCGTCCCTGATAGCCCAGCCGCCAACAATGGGGCAAGGGCGGATCGGTGGCGCGGCAGGTGGCCGCCGGGGGTCAGTCCGGCCCACGTGACAGGCGCTTACGCTTCGTTCACCGTGATCTGCGCATTCTGGCGCCGTCCTGCACGGAGCCTGCCGATGCGCTTTCTCTTGGTCTTCCTTCTGGTTGTCTGGTCCGTTCCGGCCCGCGCTTCGGAGCCTTGTGAAATGCTGGCCGCGCTGCAGGGGCTGGCCGCGGCTGCTGGGCGTCTTGCCGCGCCCGTCCCCGGCGACAGTTTCGAGGCCAACATGCGCACCATCATCAGTACGCTAGATGGCATCAATCGACCTGCGGTGATGAACGGCCTGAAAGGTCAGCCTGCCGCGCTGGACCGTCAGGCAGTGCTTGATCTGCTGGGGCTGATGGCCGTCATCCGCGACACGCCCGCCCTGCAAGATCCGCACAACGTGGCCATCGTCCTGTCGCAAGGGCCGGGAAGGCAAACCCTTGCTGCCGGGCAGGCCGCCCTCGCAGTTGGGCGCTGCGCTGCCGCCAGCAGTAGCGGTCCGGAACGGCTGAAGTTCATCGCCCTCGCCTTTCCGCTCCCGGTGATCGACGTGATGATCCTGTTGGGGTTTGCACTTGTCGCACTCGGCGCGGTGCGCCTGCTGACCCGCAGGCAGGATCGGCGGAGCGCGCTGGAAAGTCGCCATATCGTCCGGCTTGGGGCAACCTGCAGCACCGCCGTGATCGACGATGCACCTGCCCTGCCCGCCACCATCCTCGACCTCAGCCGATCCGGTGCCAAGCTGACACTTCCAACGGACGTGCATCTGCCGCCCGGCACGTCTTTGACACTGCACGTCAACGGCATGGCCCTCGCCGCAACCGTCAAATGGCACAACACCAATTTCGCCGGTCTGCGCTTTGACCTGCCGCTTTCTCAGGCACAACTCGCCACGCTTATCGGCACCGCGTCCGCACAAACGAAAACGGCGCCCCCGCTAGGGAACGCCGCTAACACGCGCGAGGCGTCAGAGCCGCTTATTGCGCCTCGCTGATGAACTTGACCGCGTCGCCGAAGGTCTGGATCGTTTCGGCCGCGTCATCGGGGATCTCGATCCCGAACTCTTCCTCGAACGCCATCACCAGTTCCACGGTGTCCAGGCTGTCCGCTCCCAGGTCGTCAATGAAAGAGGCGTTTTCGGTCACCTTGTCTTCTTCGACACCCAGGTGCTCCACAACGATCTTGCGCACGCGGTCTGCGACGTCGCTCATGTCAATTCCTCACGTCTTTCTGGGCCTGCGCCCGTTTTCTTGGCTTGCCCCGCGGGGCGGCTCACGCGCCCTCGGGGGGCAAAGTCGACCTGCGCGTCGTCGCACCGGCCGGAAAATCTGCGAGGCCTATAGCAGAGATTCCCCGCAAGGCAAACGCTTTCAGATTGCCGCGCGGCAGCACGATCGGCGGCAACGAAGATGGCCCGGGCCACGCCCGAACAGCGCCGCACGGACCCACCGACCGTCGCGCCGCGCGGCGTACAAAGTCCTGCCCGCCGCGGCTGGTCATGCTGTCTCTTCACCACCACGTTCACCGCACAACCCTTTGTAATGAAATCAGTTATCAGCACGACTTCCCCTCGATGACGCCGGCTCCCAACCACGGCCTAAAGCATCGCCATTCCGCCATTGACGTGCAGCACGGTGCCAGTCACGTAGGCTGCCTCGGGGCTGGCCAGGTAGAGGACCGCCGCAGCAATCTCTTCCGGCGCGCCCATCCGCCCGGCGGGCACTTGCGTCAGGATACCGGCTTTCTGGTCGTCGTTCAGCTTGTCCGTCATCGCCGTGGTGATAAAGCCCGGCGCGACGCAGTTGACGGTAATACCCCGGCTCGCGACCTCATAGGCAATCGACTTGGACATCCCCACCATCCCGGCCTTCGAAGCGGCATAGTTGGCCTGCCCGGGATTGCCCGTCGCGCCCACGACAGACGAGATATTCACAATCCGGCCCCAGCGCGCCTTCATCATGCCCCGCACCACGCCCTTGCACAGGCGCATCGTGGCCGTGAGGTTGACGTCAAGAACACTTGCCCAATCCTCGTCCGACATCCGCATGAAAAGATTGTCGCGGGTGATCCCGGCATTGTTGACAAGAATATCGACCGATCCCATCGCCTCGGCAGCCTGCTTGGGCAGGGCATTCACCGCGTCCGGATCAGACAGATTGCAGGGCAGCACATGCGCCCGCTCGCCCAGCTCGGCGGCCAGCGCCTGCAGCGGCGCCTCGCGCGTGCCAGACAAGGCCACGACAGCCCCCGCGCCATGCAGCGCCCGCGCGATGGCCGCGCCGATGCCACCCGATGCGCCGGTGACCAGCGCCGTCTTTCCCGTCAGATCGAACATCCGCCGTCCCTCTTCGTTGTTCATGCCAAGCTTGCAGCTGCCGCCGCAACATCCTCCGGCGTGCCGACGGCCCGCGTGGCGATATCGGGCGCGATCCGTCGGATCATCCCGGACAAGGCCTTGCCCGCGCCAATCTCCCAAGCTTCGGTGACACCCGCACCGGCCATCCACGCCACGCTTTCACGCCACCGGACCGAGCCCGTAACCTGCGCCACCAACAGCTGCCTGATTTCGGCCGGATCGCTGACCGGACCGGCCAGCACGTTGGCCACCAGCGGCACGGCCGGCGGGGCAATGGCCACCTCGGCCAACGCCTCGTCCATCACCTGCGCCGCAGGCTCCATCAGCGCGCAATGGAACGGCGCGCTGACCGGCAACAGCAGCGCGCGCCGGGCGCCTCTTGCCTTGGCAATCTCGACAGCTCGCTCCACCGCCGCGCGATGTCCCGAGACGACGACTTGCGCCGGATCATTGTCGTTTGCCGCCTGGCAGACCTCGCCTTGCGCCGCTTCGGCCGCCACTTCGGAGGCGGTCGCAAAATCAAGCCCCAGAAGTGCCGCCATCGCGCCCACGCCTACCGGCACAGCATCCTGCATCGCGCTGCCGCGCAGCCGCAACAGCCGCGCCGCATCGGCGATCTGAAGCGCGCCCGCGGCCGCCAGCGCCGAATATTCGCCCAGCGAATGCCCCGCGACAAACGAAGCCGCCGCCATGCTGACACCCTCGGATTCCAGTGCTTTCCACGCGGCCAGCGACGTCGCCATCAGGGCCGGCTGGGCATTGCGGGTCAGCGTCAGCGTCTCGGCATCACCGTCCCAGATCAGCGCCGACAGCTTCTCGCCCAGCGCTGCATCGACAGCCTCGAACACCTCGCGCGCCGCCGGATAGGCATCGGCCAGCGCCTTACCCATCCCAATGGCCTGGGCACCCTGCCCGGGAAAAACGAATGCCCGCATGATGTCCCCCTGCGTCGTGTTTCGCAGAGGTCTAGCTGGTCGTCCGGCAAATCACAAGAAATGCAGGGGTGGCTCAGACTCTGGCCCGCGAACGCTCTGCAACGGGTGCGGCCGGGCGAACGGGCCGAGCGGGACGACCGGGCCGAGCTGCATAAGCCACGGCGCGCGGCGCGACAGCAGGGGCTTGTTCGGCGGTCGGAACGGCGGCTGGCGCCGGATCACTCGCAACGGTCGGCGCCGTACTCTGCTCTGGTCCAACCTCCGCCGTCCGCAGGATCACGTCCCGGCCCAGTCGCGTCATCAACGGCAACAATGCCTCGGGCCGGCCGCTCACCAGCGGAATGACGGTGGCCGTGTTGCGGTGCCGGAAAACAAGGCGCGTCTCGTCGCTGCCGCTGTGCTTGCGGTCCAGAAAGACGCCGCCGATCTCGTCGAACGCATAGCGGCTGACCACCCTGCCACGTCCAAAACTGCTGCATACCACCTTGCGGATCTCGCGCGCCCGCAGGTCCACGCGGTATTCCGATTCGAACCCCGCGCCGGCGATAAACAGGAAAACCACGGCCAGCACCGCCAACACAGCGACGCCCGCGACATTGGCAAGCCACTCTGCACGGGCAAGATCGGCCTGCGGCAAAAGGCAAAGACCCAAGGCCGCAATCAACCAACCGGTACCCATGCCCCATGCCCCGCCCTGCGCCAGACGCTGGTGCAGCGTGATCGGCACAAGCGAGCGCACCACATAGCCTGTGGGCATCTCGTCCAACTGGAAGGACGCATTTCGCATCGGGCCAACGACATCGCTGTTGGGCCAGAATTCGGTCTGTTCGTCATAATGAAAGGCCATGTCACACCGTCAGGTTGTTATCGTGCCGTCCTGTTCACTTTCGACATTCTTATTCAAAAGAGGCGAAAAAGCGCCGCGTATGGGTCGGAAGTGGTAATTTTTCAGGGTTAAATCATCCCTTAGACGTGTAATCCGCGCCGCTTTCAGCTTGCCTTGCCACGGCGCACCTGTATAAGGCCGCATCCTTCCGCGATCAGATATGAACCGCGCAGACTCTCGTGGGTGGGGTGCGGAAGGACAGCCGCCCCGCCCTATGAAATGCGCCGCAGAAAACTGGAGCCCACATGCCGCTTTACGAGCATGTCTTCATTGCGCGTCAGGACTTGTCCAACGCGCAAGCCGAAAGCCTCATCGAACATTTCTCGACCGTGCTCGCCGACAATGGCGGCAAGGTGCTGGAGAATGAATACTGGGGCGTCAAGACGATGGCCTACAAGATCAACAAGAACCGCAAGGGGCACTACGCCTACCTGCGCACCGACGCGCCCGCGCCGGCCGTGCAGGAGATGGAGCGCCTGATGCGCCTGCATGACGACGTCATGCGCGTCCTGACCATCAAGGTCGACGCACATGAAGAGGGCCCCTCGGTCCAGATGCAGAAGCGCGACGAGCGTGACCGCGGCGACCGTTCCGACCGTGGCCCCCGCGAAGATCGCGGCCCCCGGCCCGACCGCCGCTAAGACGATCAGAAAGGACATCACAGATGGCAACCAAACCGTTTTTCCGTCGCCGCAAGTCCGATCCGTTTGAGGGCGATAACGCCCCGGCGATCGACTACAAAGACACCCGCACCCTGCAGCGCTACATCTCCGAGCGTGGCAAGATCGTGCCGGCCCGCATCACCGCCGTCGGCGCCAAGAACCAGCGCAAGCTCGCCCAGGCGATCAAGCGCGCGCGGTTCCTTGCGCTGCTGCCCTACGCCGTCAAGTAAGGGAGACACCGCAATGGACGTCATTCTTCTGGAACGCGTGGCCAAGCTTGGCCAGATGGGCGAAGTCGTGAAGGTCAAGGACGGCTACGCTCGAAATTACCTGCTGCCGCAGGGCAAAGCGCTGCGTGTCAACCAGGCCAACATCGCCCGCTTCGAGGCCGAGAAGGCCCAACTCGAAGCGCGCAACCTCGAAACCCGCCGCGAGGCCGAATCGCTGGCCACCACGCTGGACGGGCAAAGCTTCGTCATCATCCGCTCTGCGTCGGACGGTGGTGCGCTTTACGGCTCCGTCACTACGCGTGACGTGGCCGATGCCGCGACCGAAGGCGGCTTTTCGGTCGACAAGCGTCAGGTCGTGCTGAACGCCCCGATCAAGGAACTCGGCCTGCACGATGTCGACGTGGTTCTTCACCCCGAGGTGACAGTAACTATCCGGCTCAACGTGGCCCGCTCGACCGAAGAGGCCGAGATTCAGGCTTCCGGCAAGTCGATCCAAGACCTCGCCGCCGAAGCCGAAGCCGCCGCCGAATTCGAGATTGCCGAGCTCTTTGACGAGATCGGAAGCGCTCAGGGCGACGAAGACCTCTAAGGTCGGCTTCTGCACCAAGATTAGGGGCCGTCCTTCGGGACGGCCCTTTTTTGTGGCGAAAAGCCGCCCAACGTCCCTGCTGTTCAGAATGTCTGAATGCCCGTTACAATTCGGGCATAAGCTGCTCCCATCCACTCATACCAGGGGACGACCCATGAACTTCCGACTGACCCGCCGCGGTTTCATCGCCTCGACTGCTGGCTTCATCGCGCTGCACCCGTTCTCGGCCCGCGCTGCCGCGAACCAGGCGCATCTGCGCATCCTCGAAACCACCGACATCCACGTCAACGTTTTCCCTTGGGACTATTACGCCGACCGCGCCTCCGACACCGTCGGTCTGGCCCGCACCGCCGCGCTGATCGATTCGATCCGCGCCGAGGCGACCAATACCTTCCTGATCGACAACGGCGACTTCCTGCAAGGCACGCCGATGGGCGATTACATGGCCTATGAAAAGGGTCTCGACGGCAGCACCGTCCACCCGATCATCGCTGCGATGAACACGCTGGGCTACGAGGCGTCGACGCTCGGCAACCACGAGTTCAACTATGGCCTCGACTTCCTGATGAAGGCGCTGGCCGGTGCCAACTTCCCCGTCGTCAGTGCCAACGTCGTCACCGAAATGGGGGCGACGCCCACCGCCGACAAGACTCTGCTGAAACCTTACACCATCGTGACCAAGACCATCACCGATGGCGCCGGGGCCGAACACCAGGTCAAGATCGGCCTGATCGGCTTCGTGCCGCCGCAGATCATGGTCTGGGACAGCGCCAACCTGACCGGCAAGGTGCAGACCCGCGACATCGTCGAGACCGCCCGCGCGTGGGTCCCGCAGATGAAAGAGGCCGGCGCCGACATCATCATCGCGCTGGCCCATACCGGCATCGGGCAGGCCAGTTTCACCGAAGGGCTGGAAAACGCCGCCGTTCCGCTGGCCGCGGTCGAAGGGATCGACGCGCTTCTGACCGGGCACCAGCACCTCGTCTTCCCCGGCCCCGATTTCAAGGGTGCCGAGGGTGTCGATGCCGATGCCGGCACGATCATGGGCAAGCCCGCCGTGATGGGCGGCTTCTGGGGCAGCCACATGGGCCTTGTGGACCTGATGCTGGAACAGACCGCCGACGGCTGGAAAGTGGCCGATCACATGGTCGAGGCGCGCCCGATCTACAAGCGTAACGAGGACCGCTCGATCACCGCGCTCGTCTCGGACGTGTCCCGCGTGGAAGAGGCAGCCAAGGCCGATCACGAGGCGACGCTGGCCTATGTCCGCCGTCCCGTGGGCGAAACCAAGGCACCGCTTTACAGCTACTTCGCGCTGGTGGCCGACGATCCCTCGGTCCAGATCGTCTCGGACGCGCAGGTCTGGTACATGAAGCAGATCCTCGCCAACTCCAAATATGCCGGACTGCCGCTGCTGTCGGCCGCGGCCCCGTTCAAGGCCGGCGGCCGCGGCGGCCCGGATTACTACACCGATGTCCCCGCCGGCCCCGTCGCGATCAAGAACGTGGCCGACCTCTACCTCTATCCCAACACCGTGCGCGCGGTGAAGATCACCGGCGCGCAGGTCAAGGACTGGCTGGAACGCTCGGCCGGCATGTTCAACCAGGTCAGCCCCGGCGGGTCGGACCAGCCGCTGCTGAACCCCGATTTCCCCAGCTACAACTTCGATATCATCGACGGCGTCACCTACAAGATCGACGTCAGCCAGCCTTCGAAGTTCGACAAGGACGGCAAGCTGGCCAATCCCGACGCCAGCCGCATCGTCGACCTGATGTATGACGGCAAGCCGATCGACCCGGCGGCAGAGTTCGTGGTGGCCACCAACAACTACCGCGCTGGCGGCGGCGGCAACTTCCCGGGCGCTGACGGCTCGACCATCATCTATGTCGCGCCCGATACCAACCGCGATGTGATCGTGCGCTACATCGTCGAACAGAAGTCGATCGACCCAAAGGCCGATGGCAACTGGACTTTCGCCCCCCTGCCCGGCACCACCGTGGTCTTCGACAGCGGACCGAAGGGCGCGCAATACGCGGGCGACGTGAAAGGCGTGCAGATCGCCCCGGCGGGCGATGGCGAGAACGGCTTCGCCCGTTTCCGCATCACGCTCTGATCACCCCCCCACGAACAAGGAAAGTCGCGGGCCGCCTCCCCTCACCGGGGGGCGGCCCTGTTTTTTGTGGAAGGCCCGACCACAGTAACGCGGAACTGTGTCGGCCAGAGGTCCGTCGTCGTCCCACTCCCGTCAGGCGCGCGAACTTGGTGCCCCTGCGCCGCGCGCTACCGAAGTGACGTCTGCAAACGCAGTCTGGCGTCGCAAGCGGCACCGTCGATCGTGCCGACCCAGACATTGACATAGCCGTCAGGCACCCGCGTCAGCACGATACGAGGGTTCAAGTCGCCATTGTCGTCATCGTCGAAATAGGGGGACATCGTTGGTCCGGAGATCAGCAGCATCGTGTCACAATGACTTTTGACACTCACGGCAAGGCTGTATTCGTTCATTTTCGCCAGATTGAGCGTGAAATCAGGGGCGGTTCGGAAGAGGCCCGCAACGCCCGCCGCACCTTGCATCCCCATTCCAGGGCAATCAGACAGTGCCGCGTCGCCGCCCGCGACGATGTCAAACTCTTGTGGCGTCAGAAGGGTTTCGCCATCAACTTCCAGTACCTGGCCCGACACCCTGTCATCGGGACACGCTGCAGCGGCGCCCGCGCCAAGAACCAAGGCGAACACGAAACCCGCAATCACTCTGAACAAAAGGCAAAACCGGGCAGCGCCCTGCCCGGCTCTTAAAGTATAGTCGTGCGGCATCACAGTCAGCGCGGGAAGGTTTCCATCCGCAACTGCGCGTCGCAATAATTCCCGTCATAGGTGCCGATCCAGACATCCAGCCAGCCGTTGGACGGGCGAGTCAGCACGATGCGGGGGTCCTGATTGCCGTTGTCGTCATCGTCGTAATACCAGTTGGCCGACCCGGTGTTGATCAGAAGTGCCGCGTCGCAGTTGCTGCGAACGCTGATAACCAACTGGTAGCCACCCATGCCCGACAAGTCGAAGCTGAAATCGGGGGGTGTCGGAAAATAGCCCGCGCCACGGTCGGTCCGCGGGCGCACGTTGGGGCAATTCCAGATATAGCTGTCACCACCAGCCGTAACATTGAACAGACGGGGTGTCCGAAGCTGATAGCCGGTCGCCTGATACGTGTCGCCGTACTGATTATAGTCAGGACAGGCTGCAACCGAGGTTGCCAAGCCAAACATCGCAAAAAGTGCCAGAAAAAGTTGTCGCATGGGTCAATCCCCCCGTTTGTCAATTCACGAGGTCACGATACGCAAAAAGGCGCTTATGACAAACTTGTTTCTCAATCTTTTTGGATAGGTGGGCAGAGGGCAGCAACGCATGAAAAAGGGGGCGTGGCACAATACCACGCCCCCTCGGGTCGCGAATCAGACAGGAACGTGACTCACTCTTCTTCGAGCGACTCGACAGCCTTCTGCAGATCTTCCTTGCCAACCTCTTTCTCGGTCACATTGGCAAGGCCGAAGACGTGGTCCACCACCTTGTCTTCGAAAAGCGGCGCTTGAAGCTGTTGGCGGAACTGGGCGTTCTGCTGAACGAACTCGAAGAACTGCCGCTCCTGCCCCGGATACTGCCGAGCCTGGTTCATCACGGCCTGCGTCATCTCGGCATCGGTGACCTTCACCTCGGCCTTCTGTCCGATATCGGCCAGCAGCAGGCCCAGTTTCACGCGGCGTTCAGCCAGCGCAACATGCTCGGGCGTCGGCTCGATTTCCGGATGGTCATGGCCATGCTCGTCGGCATGTTCCTCGTGCCACAGCTGGTGGGCGATCTGACCCGCTTCAGCCTCGACAAGGCTCGACGGCAGTTCGAACGACACCAGCTTGTCCAGAGTGTCCAGAAGCGTGCGCTTGGCGACCGCGCGCGCGGCTCCGGAATATTCGGCTTCCAGCCGCTCGGTGATCTGCGCCTTCAACGCGGCCAGATCATCGGCACCGTACTGCTTGGCCAGTTCATCGTCGATCTTGGCCGGAACCGGCTTTTTGACCGCCTTGATCTTGCACGAGAACACCGCGGCCTTACCGGCAAGGTTCTGGGCCTGGTAGTTCTCCGGGAAGGTAACCTCGACATCCTTTTCATCGCCGGCCTTCACGCCGACCAGACCTTCCTCAAATCCCGGAATGAACGAGTTCGAGCCGAGAACCAGCGGGTAATCCTCCGCTGCGCCGCCTTCGAAGGCCTCGCCGTCGACCTTGCCGACGAAATCCAACACCACCTGGTCGCCATCCTTGGCTTTCTGGTTGGCTGGACGGTCGGCAAAGCTCTGCGCGCTCGTTGCCAATTGCTCCAGCGCCTCGGTCACCGCTGCCTCGTCGGCCTTGACCACCATCCGCTCCAGCTTGACGGCGGAGAAATCAACCTCGGGCACGTCGGGCAGCGTCTCGTAGCTGACCTCGACCTGCACGTCGTCGCCTTCTTTCCAGTCTTCGTTGGTCATCTTCATCTGCGGCTGCGCCGCCGGACGATCACCCGAAGTGGTCAGATGCTCGTTGACCGCACTGTCAATGGCCTCCTGCATCGCCTCGCCCATCAGGCGCTGGCCGAACTGTTTCTTCAGCAGTGCCATCGGCACCTTGCCCTTGCGGAAACCCTTCATCTCGATCTCGGGCTGGGCTTCGACCAGCTTCTGCTTGACCTTGTCGTCAAGCTCCGAGGCGGTGACGGTAATCGCATAGGCCCGCTTGAGGCCGTCGTTGAGGGTCTCGGTGACCTGCATGGGATGTCCTTTTCCTGTTCACGTGGTGCGGGTGGAGGGACTTGAACCCCCACGCCTTGCGGCGCCAGAACCTAAATCTGGTGCGTCTGCCAATTTCGCCACACCCGCATGTTTAAAGGGGGGCAGGACACACCTACCCCCGAGTTGCGCCGGGTTCTAGCAAAGCCCCGGCAAGGATGCGAGTGGAAAACGCCCTGCAAGCGCCCCTGCAGCGGACGAATTTAGAACGCGACAGCGCAACAATTTTGCCATAATGACTACTCATCTATTGAGGCAGTCACAGCAAGAGCGGAAACCGCCATGCAGATTACAACCTTCGTTCCGGCCTACGGGCCGGTCACCGGCGCAGCGCATGCGCTTTATGTTATCGGCGGCACCCCGGTGCTGACCCTCGACGGCGAGCGCAAGGCCGACGGGCTGGCTTCGGGCGACAGGATCATCTCGCGCGACAGCGGCATGACCGTTCTACGCAGCCATTGCATGGGTGCGATGAGCGTGGCCCCGATCCACATCAAGGCCGGGGCCCTAGGCCCGAACCGCCCCGAGACGGATGTAACGGTTCTTCCCGAAAGTTGCATCCTTCTGCGTGACTGGCGCGCGACAGAACTGACGGGGCTCAGTGCCGCGCTGGTTCCGGCCGAACGTCTTGTCGATGGCAAGAACATCGTGCAGGGCGCCGAGGCAGAGGTGACAGTTTACGAGCTTGGTTTCGAGCGGCCGCACGTCATCTATGTTGCCGGTCTCGAAGTTGGGCCTCTTGCAGGCGCACCCGGTACAACCGAGGACTGATCAGGTCCCGGGCGGCAAAAGCGCCTGTAACACTTTCGGCAATTCTTCGGGCAGGTCCTCGGCGATCAGCCCCGGCCCGAACCGTCGTGCGCAGTCAACATGCAGCACAGCCGCCGTCTCTGCTGCGCTCACGGGGTCAAATCCGCGCGCCAGCAAGCCAACGATGAACCCCGCCAGCACGTCACCCGCTCCTGCCGTCGCCAGCCACGGTGCAGCGCGATCAAAGCATGCAGCACTGATGCGACATTGCCCGTCCGGGGAGGCAATGACTGTGTCCGGCCCCTTCAAAAGCACCACGCAGCCTGCCCTCGCCGCCGCCGCGCGCGCCGCATCTACCTTGGAATAGATCGGCCCGCGCTTCAGTGCGGCGGCCAGCCTTGCGGCAATATCAGGGAAAAGTCGCGCGAATTCGCCACCATGCGGCGTCAGAACACAGTCCGGATGAAGCTGCGCCAGAAGTTCTTCGGGCGCCTCTGCAAAAGCGGTCAGCGCATCCGCGTCCAGCACCGTCGCGCGCTTCGCCGCCAGTGCTACGGGCACCAGCGCGCGCGCTCTTTCGATCCCCAGGCCGGGACCAAGGCAAAGTGCATTGATGCGCTCATCCTCCAGCATGCGGGTCAGGCCGGCGGCATCGTCGACCTTGCGCAGCATGATGGCCGTCAATTGCGCGGCGTTCTCGGCCAAGGCCGCTGCCGGACAGCACAGCGTGACAAGACCCGCCCCGATCCGAAGCGCCCCCCGCGCCGCCAGCCGTGCCGCGCCCCCGTGCCCCACGCCCCCCGACACGATCACCGCATGGCCATGCCCGTATTTGTGCGCAAGCGGTGCCTTGGCCAGTTGGGCAAGGTCCGGTACCGCCAGTGCCACGTCGCCCTGCCCATCGGCAACCGGCAGCCCGATATCGACAACCCGCAACCGCCCCGAAAGGCCCGGCCCGCCGCCAAAACGTCCATCGCGCAAAAGGTAGTGTCCGCGCCTGGGTTTGTGGAATGTGACCGTCAGGTCGGCCGGGAATGCTCCGAAATTGGCGCCGGAATCCGCGCAAAGCCCGCTTGGCACGTCGACAGCGACGACCTTTGGACGGTCTGTTTGGGAAATTTGCAGCACGGTTGCCTCGCAGGCGTGCCGGGTCAGCCGCGTATCTTCTGGCATGCTGCGGTCCATGCCCGTCCCGAAAAGCGCATCAACCACAAGCTGATGCGCAAGAGTCTCTGGCCGGCTCTCGACGAAATCGCCAAGCCGTGACGCGATGACCGCGTCATCCCAAGGCCGGACAGATCCCATCCCGCACCAGCGATCGAAATTTGCCCTCGCGTCCATCGGCAACTTTTCAGGATCGCCGTAAAGGTGCAGCTCCACCTCCCAACCCCAATCCTTCAGCAACCGCGCGATCACGAACCCGTCGCCGCCGTTGTTTCCCGGGCCACACAAGACAATGGCGCTCTGCGGAACCGCAGCCAGTTCCGGCCATTGGGCAAAGACCGCTTGGACCACGCGGCGCCCCGCCCGCTCCATCAGGTCCAGACCGCTCGCGGCGCCGCACTCAATCGCCGCCTGCTCGACAGCGCGCATCTGGGCGGATGTCAGCAGTTCGGCCCGCATCCCGGCCCCCTTTTGTCGATCCATGTTTTCAAACTGCCATCTCTGCAGGCATACTGCACAAAATTTAATCTACTCTCATTGTTTCGACCTTGGCCCGCCCGGCCATTCCAGCTGTCCGATTGTCCCTCCCGGACGAAGATGATGTGACACGAAGCAGTATATTTCTCGGCAAGGAGTACGGCAGCGATGAAAAAGATCGAGGCGATCATCAAGCCGTTCAAGCTCGACGAGGTCAAGGAAGCGTTGCAAGACGCTGGCGTCCAGGGCCTGTCGGTTGTCGAAGTTAAGGGTTTCGGCCGCCAGAAGGGCCATACCGAGCTTTATCGAGGCGCCGAATACGTCGTCGATTTCCTACCCAAGGTGAAGATCGAGGTCGTTCTGGCCGACGACCAGATCGACGCCGCCATCGCCGCCATCATCGCGGCCGCCAAGACCGACAAGATCGGCGACGGCAAGATCTTCGTTTCGCCCGTCGAACAGGCGATCCGTATCCGCACCGGGGAATCGGGCGACGACGCGCTCTGATCCCTCGCACGACTCATCACTGAAAGAGGACCTCATCTGATGACCCCCAAGGACGTAGTCAAAATGATCAAGGACGACGACATCGAATATGTCGACGTCCGCTTTACCGATCCACGTGGCAAGCTGCAGCACGTGACCCTCGTTTCCGACCTCGTCGATGAGGATTTCTTCGACGAAGGCTTTATGTTCGACGGCTCGTCCATTGCCGGTTGGAAGTCGATTGATCAGTCCGACATGAAGCTGATGCCCGACGCCGCCAGCGCCTATGTCGACCCGTTCTATGCCGAAAAGACGATCTGCCTGCACTGCAACGTCGTCGAGCCCGACACGATGGAACCCTATGACCGCGACCCGCGCGGTACCGCGCTCAAAGCCGAGGCCTACCTCAAGGCCTCCGGCATCGGCGACACGTCCTATTTCGGCCCCGAGGCCGAGTTCTTCGTCTTCGACGATGTCCGCTTCGCCGTGACCATGAACAAGGTAAGCTATCAGGTCGATGCGCTTGACGGCGCATGGAACACGGATACCGAATACGAAATGGGCAACACTGGCCACCGCCCCGGCGTCAAGGGCGGCTATTTCCCGGTGAACCCCGTTGATGACGCGCAGGACATGCGCGGCGAAATGCTCTCGACGATGAAGCGGATGGGCATGAAGGTGGACAAGCACCACCACGAAGTGGCCTCCTGCCAGCACGAGCTTGGCCTGATCTTCGGCAGCCTCACCGCCCAGGCCGATGCGATCCAGAAATACAAGTACGTCATCCACAACGTGGCGCAAGCCTACGGCAAGACCGTCACTTTCATGCCCAAGCCAATCAAGGGCGACAACGGCACCGGCATGCACGTCAACATGTCGATCTGGAAGGAAGGCAAACCGCTCTTCGCCGGCGACAAGTATGCCGACCTCAGCCAGGAGGCGCTGTATTTCATCGGCGGCATCCTCAAGCACGCCAAGGCGCTCAACGCCATCACCAACCCTTCGACCAACAGCTACAAGCGGCTGATCCCCGGCTTCGAAGCGCCGGTGCTGCGCGCCTACTCGGCCCGCAACCGGTCGGGCTGCGTGCGCATTCCGTGGGCCGAAAGCCCGAAAGCCAAGCGTATCGAGGCCCGCTTCCCCGATCCGTCGGCCAACCCCTACCTCGCCTTCTCGGCCCTGCTGATGGCTGGCCTCGACGGCATCAAGAACAAGATCGACCCGGGCCCGTCTTCGGACAAGGACCTCTACGATCTGCCGCCCGAGGAACTGGCCGCGATCCCGACCGTCTGCGGCTCGCTGCGCGAGGCGCTGACCGAACTGGAGGCCGATCACGAGTTCCTGCTGGCCGGTGACGTGTTCACCAAGGACCAGTTGGAAGGCTACATGGCTCTGAAATGGGAAGAGGTTTATGCCTACGAGCATACGCCGCACCCGGTCGAGTACCAGCTCTACTATAGCTGCTGAACGGCACAGCCGGCCAAGACGACAAGGGCGCCCCAGCGGGCGCCCTTTTTCGTTGGCGCGATACATGTCGGCAGGAACAATGCCGCGATTCTTACCCCAGTGTCGTGAGATCGAAAACGATCAGGTGACCGCCCGATCACCTCTGCCCCCTTGATCGGGCCGGCTCTAGGGATCGTCGCGCAGACGCTGAAAGCCTCAGTCACCTGTCGGACTGCGGGCGCGTCGCAGTCCCGTCGCACTACTTATGCGAATCAAAACGATTCTTTGGACTGCCGCCGTTCCGGAAACCAGACGGCGGTGCCGCCGCGGCCATTGTCCCCGCTTGTGCAAAAATACCCTGAAATTCGTCGGATTACCTGCCCAGCCTTGGACATAATCCCGGAAATTTATCCTCGAAATGATCACAATCCCTGCCAACCACGAACATTATTGAGGTACCCTATGGTTGCATCGAAACGACGAGGTTCGCCATGACCAACACCGCCCAAAGCATCGTTGCCGCGCTGTGCTACACGTCCGATGTCGATCTTCCCTTCGACCGGATTGTCGCAGAATTCCATGACGCGCTTTCCCAGATCTCGGGAGCCTCCGTCACCAATCACAGTTCGTACGAAGACTTCTTCAGCTTCGAAACTGAAGACGTACGCATCTGCCTTTGCTGGAGTACGGCACTGCCTTCGCCTGCCGGTGACACGACTGGCAATTGCTTTGTGATCTCGGTGGGCAGCCCGCTCGACCGTGACGGCAAGGGGGCCCTCTTCGCCAACCGCCGCGCCTTCTGTCAGAGCCTGCTGCAGCGGATCGAAATGCTTTACCCCGCCGACCGGGCCGTGTGGTTCGAACGCGACCAGGCCTTCGACGAGGATCTGTGTGATGCCATCGTCGACACGATCTGGGCCACCGTCCCCGTTGCGACGCCTGAAGCCAAGGCCGACAAGATCGAGACCGAGGAAAATGCGGCCGAGACCAGCGTCGAAACCGCCGCTGTCGAAGAGCCGCAATCGAGCGAGACCCGCGCTGCCGCCGCGCCGCACTGGGAACGTCACGCCGAGGATCCCGATGCGTTGCTGGACAAGCTCGACGAACGTGCCAACGAGGAATACCGTCGCCGCCATCAGGATTATCACCCGCTGCGGATCGACGAGTTGCCGCGCCCGATCCGGCCGACTCATCCCGCGATGAACGCCGACCACCGCCGCGATGCACGACCCCCTGCCTACGCATTCCGCAAACAGCAGGTCGCCGAAGTGCCCGAGGCAGATCCGACACCAGATCACCTGATCGGCGTTCTGGTCCGCGACGCCCTCTATGCGCCGCTGCCCGATGGCGAAACGGAAAAGGGTTCGATCCCGCACCGCCTCGCGATCTATGCGATGAACACGACGCTCTTGGTGGCCGCGCTGCCAGTGGGCGCCACGATGATGACCTACAGCGTGCTTGGCCGTGAGGACATGAACCTTGTTGGCCGTGCGATGGCGCTGACAGGCATCATCCTTGGCCTGACCCATACGCCGATCGGCAGCATCGCCCTGCCCTTCATCACCTGAAAGGCGGCACCGCACAAACCGTGGTGTGAATCATGAACATCACAGCGCCCGATAGCGGCAGACGCACAAGCGTCTGCCGCTCGCTGCGTTCATAGCGGCTTTCGGGCCGCCCCACCGGGCGCGGCCGGGCCTCGGCATGGGGCTGGTACAGCGCCGGATCGTCGTAGCGCAGAAGGTTCGCGCGCCAAAGCGCCATGCCGGGCCGCAACCCGGCGAACAGGCGCTCGACCCGCGCGGCGATGTTCGTGTCGTAGCTGGGCACCGGCGTATGGATTGCTCCCAGCGGCCGACCCAGTTTTTCCGCCAAGGTCCACGCGGCCGGAAAACACAGCAGCGCGCCCGTCAGCACGGGCACCCCGTCGGGCCCGGGCATCAACAGGCAGACATCCTCCTGTACCAGCCGTGAAAGGCTCTGCAGCGGTGCCGTGTCGTCGGGAACGACATGCCGGCCGTCCGGGCAAAGGATCGCTGCGCCATCACTGCTGAAATCCGTTCGTTCGGCGATGGCCTGCAGGACCACCGCCAATGCCTCGCGCGCCGCCGCTTCTGCCCCGGGCATCAGCGCCATCACATCCCCGGGCCGAGTGGCAATCAGCCGCGCCTTTTCTGCCAACTGAGCCGCGTAGGCCTCGTCGACCCGGAGCAATTCCCCCGGGGCCACTGGCCGCATGCTGGGCAGACGGGCCTGCGCAGTCTCGCGCTGTGTGGCGGGGATCATGCCTTGCAGGATCGGTTCCGGCTGCATGCGAGCGCCCTCCTTCAGCGCAAGTGGTCAAAGCGCACAAGCGCGTGTCGATTCCAGACCTGACATCGGCCCGCACCCGGCGTCAGCATCGCGCATCGCCCGCCAAGGATGCGCCATGGATACCCACTATCGCGACCGCCGCAAGATCGACCCGACCCGCGGGGCCACCCTTGCCGATGGCAGCCCCAACGATAATGACCGGCTGGAAATCGGACCAACGGCACTGGCCCTGCAAGAATGGGCCACGCTGGGCCTGATCCCGCCCGACCTGACCGCCATGCGCGCCTTCCGCCATCGCCGTCTTGTGGATGCGGTCAATGCCCGCGGCTATGGTGGCGTCCTGATGTTCGACCCGCTCAACATCCGTTACGCCACCGATTCGACCAACATGCAGTTGTGGAACACCCACAACGCCTTTCGCGCCTGCCTCGTATGCGCCGACGGCTACATGGTGATCTGGGACTACAAGAACGCGATGTTTCTCAGCACCTTCAATCCGCTGGTGCGCGAACAACGCTCTGGCGCAGACCTCTTCTATTTCGACCGGGGCGACAAGATTGGCCCTGCGGCGGATGAATTCTCGGCCCAGGTTCATGACCTGATCCGCGCCCATTCCGACGGCAACATGCGTCTTGGCGTCGACAAGGTCATGATCCACGGACTGCGCGCGCTCGAGGCGCGCGGATTCAATGTCATTCCCGGCGAGGAACTGACCGAAAAAGCCCGCGCGGTCAAAGGCCCCGACGAGATTCTGGCGATGCGCTGTGCCTCTGCCGCCTGCGAGATCGCCGTCGCCGAGATGGAGCGTGCGGCGCGCGAGGGCGTGCCACGCGGCGACATGAGCGAGAACGACATCTGGGCCGTCCTTCATGCCGAGAATATTCGCCGCGGCGGCGAATGGATTGAAACCCGCCTTCTCTCTTCCGGCCCGCGGACGAACCCGTGGTTTCAGGAATGCGGCCCCCGCATCGTCCAGAACAACGAGATCGTGGCCCTGGATACCGACCTTGTCGGTGCCTACGGCATCTGCGTTGACATCAGCAGGACGTGGTGGATCGGCGATGCCAAACCGCGCCCGGACATGACCGAAGCAATGCAGATTGGTGTCGAACATATCCGACAGAACATGGCCATGCTGCGCCCCGGGGTGTCGATGACGGAGCTCTCGCAAAACTGCCACCGCCTGCCCGCGAAGTATCAAAAGCTGAAATACGGCTGCATGATGCACGGCGTGGGCCTTTGCGACGAATGGCCGCTCATCGCCTATCCCGATCAGATGGTGCCGGGCGCCTTCGACTACGTGCTCGAACCCGGCATGTGCCTTTGCGTCGAGGCGCTGATCAGCCCCGAGGGCGGCGATTTCTCGATCAAGCTCGAAGATCAGGTGATCATCACCGAGACCGGGCACGAGAATCTGACGGCCTATCCGTTCGACCCGGCACTGATGGGCTAAACGCGGGGTCTGTAACCCACAACACCTTGCGGTGAGGCGTCCCGCATCTGCCTTGAGGCAATACCGCCGCACAGGCAGGCTTGCCCCATTGCCGAAAGGAACGCCCATGCCGTCCGAAAAACTGACTTTCCCCGGTCACTCCGGTGCGATGCTGGCCGCCCGGCTAGACCTGCCCGACGGCCCGCTTCTGGCGACCGCCCTTTTCGCCCACTGTTTCACCTGCGGCAAGGACATTGCCGCTGCCCGGCGCATCGCGTCGCGGCTGGCCGGCATGGGCATTGCCGTGTTGCGGTTCGATTTCACCGGGCTAGGCCATTCGGGGGGCGAGTTTGCCAACACCACTCTTTCCTCGAACGTGGCCGACCTGCACGCCGCCGCCGCGGCACTGGCTTCCCGCGGCATAGCACCCTCGCTGCTGATCGGTCATTCCCTGGGCGGGGCGGCCGTCCTGCGCGCCGCGCCCGACATGCCCGGCATCCGCGCCGTCGCAACCATCGGCGCACCGTTCGAGCCGTCCCACGTCACCCGCGCCTTCGCCCCCGCCCTGACCCGGATCGAAGCCGAAGGACTGGCGGAGGTTGACCTTGGCGGGCGGCCCTTCCGCATCGGGCGCGACTTCTTGCGCGACGTGGACGCGGCCGAACTCGGCCCCGCCATTGCCCGGCTTCACGCGGCCCTTCTGGTGATGCACGCCCCGCGTGACGCTGTGGTCGGGATCGACAATGCCAGCCAGATCTTCATGGCGGCACGGCACCCCAAGAGCTTTGTCACCCTCGACGATGCCGATCACCTGCTGACCCGCGCGGCCGACGCCGAGTATGCCGCTGACATCATCGCCACATGGGCCGGACGGTATCTCGCGCTGACTCCGCCGGCGCCGCCCCCCGGGGTGCCCGAGGGCATCGTCAGGGTGACCGAGGTAAACCCGACCGGCTTTCTGCAAGACGTGCAATCGGGCCCGTTCCACCACTTGCAGGCTGACGAGCCGCTCGCCTATGGCGGCACCAACCGGGGGCTTTCGCCCTATGGCCTTCTGGCTGCCGGGCTTGGCGCCTGCACATCGATGACGATCCGCCTTTATGCACGTCGCAAGGGCTGGCCCTTGACCGGCCTCAGTGTCGAGGTCAGTCATGACAAGATGCACGCGCAGGATGCAGGCGGCCCCGGCACGCCCAAGATCGACAGCTTTCGCCGGGTGATCCGGCTGCAGGGCAACCTCAGCACCGACCAACGCGCTCGCCTGCGCGAGATTGCCGACAAATGCCCGGTGCATGAAACGCTGGCCCGCCGCAGCGAGATCGTCACCGAACTGGCAGAAACCCTGACATGAAAAAGGGCGCGAAGGTTGCCCCTCGCGCCCCCTGTCAATCTTTGCGTCGCCTTACGCCCGGGCGTTGCCCACCAGCTTCCACGCGCCGGGCAGCAGGAGGGCCGCCAGCGCCAGCTTGATGGCGTCACCAACCAGGAACGGCGTCAGCCCCCAAGCGAGGATCGGTTTCTCCCACCCGTAAAGCTGCCCAAGCCAAAGCAGGCCCGGCACATAGATGATGGCGTTGCCGATCAGCATCGCCAGCGCCATCCATGCCACCGACCGGTCCCAGCCACGCCGGGCCAGCATTCCAAGTGTCACCGTCGCCAGAACGTAGCCCAGCAGGTAACCGCCAGTGCTGCCGGTCATGTAGGCAATTCCGTTGAGATCAGCGGTGGAGCTTTGGAACACGTCAAAGCCGAGGGCACCGATCAGCATGTAGCCAAGGATCGTCGCTAGTCCCAGCCGCGCGCCATAAGCCGCGCCGATGGTCAGCACTGCGAACGTGCCCATGTTGATTGCAACCGGAGATCCCGGTACGGGCACCTTGATCTGTGCCATCACCGTCAGCAGGACGATCCCCGCCACCACCAGCACTGCCTGCCGGATCCGCAGGCCCGCGCCGCTTGTCGCGCCGAAAGCCTCGGTCAGTACCTTGTCGTCGAGCGTGAGGGCCATGCCGCACATCTCCCCTGTCTTGTTGTAACGTTCCGGCAATGTTTGCCCGAGGCCTGCCTTGCGCGCAAGGGCTCAGCCAATCGGGGAATAGTGCGAGACCGAAACGTAGTCCTTGCGCGGACCACGCACCTCCCAGACCGCCTGCCAGCGCGGCCATCGCGTAAAATCGTAGCGCACGCGGTACAGGTCGGCGCCGCAGGGATGATCGGTCCCGGCGATGTGGCCTTCCGGCACGAAACGGTGGAACGGGCGCCCGTCGTCGAAACTGACAGACACCCCGGTCGGTCCAAAAACCCAGCGATAACGCCGAACAGCCTCCATCGGCGGACCGCCGCCAAGGCGCAGTTGCCCCATTTCGGCATAGGCCAATGCATCGTCACCCTCGGGCGTCAGCATTGCTTCGCCACTCAACCGGCCCTCCTGCCCGCTAAGGCGGTCGTCGATCCGCCGCTCCAGTCGCCACCGCCCCGCGAAATCGTCACGTCCCAGCATCATCTCCACCCGCCGTCTTGTGACCGGACGCCTGCCGCCTTATGACGCGCCCAGTCCGCGAACCCAACTGTAAAGGTGACGGCCATGATCCCCCGCTATTCCCGCCCCGAGATGGTCGCCATCTGGTCGCCCGAGACCAAGTTCCGCATCTGGTACGAGATCGAGGCCCATGCCTGCGACGCGCAGGCTGCCCTCGGCGTGATCCCCAAGGAAAACGCCAAAGCCGTCTGGAGGGCCAAGGACGTGACCTTCGACGTGGCCCGCATCGACGAGATCGAGGCGGTGACCAAGCATGACGTCATCGCCTTCCTGACCCACCTGGCCGAGCATATCGGCGCTGAAGAGGCCCGGTTCGTTCACCAGGGCATGACCTCGTCCGACGTGCTCGACACCGCGCTTAACGTGCAACTGGTCCGCGCGGCCGACTTGCTGCTGACCGCGCTGGACCGCGTGCTGGCCGCGCTGAAAAAACGCGCCTACGAGCACAAGATGACCCTGCGCATCGGCCGCAGCCACGGCATTCATGCCGAACCCACGACGATGGGCCTGACCTTCGCGCGCTTCTACGCCGAGATGGACCGCAACAAGAACCGGCTGGAAAAGGCCAAATGGGAAGTGGCCACCGGCGCGATCTCGGGCGCGGTGGGCACCTTCGCCAACATCGACCCGGCGGTGGAAGAGCATGTCTGCAAGATGCTGGGCCTGCGACCCGAGCCGATCAGCACGCAGGTCATCCCGCGCGACCGCCACGCGATGTTCTTCGCCACGCTGGGCGTGATCGCCAGCAGCATCGAGAACATCGCGATCGAGATCCGCCACATGCAGCGCACCGAGGTGCTGGAGGCCGAGGAATACTTCTCGCCCGGCCAGAAGGGATCGAGCGCGATGCCGCACAAGCGCAACCCGGTCCTCAGCGAGAACCTGACAGGCCTTGCCCGCCTCGTGCGCGGAGCAGTCACGCCAGCTTTGGAGAACGTGGCGCTTTGGCACGAGCGCGACATCAGCCATTCCTCGGTCGAACGCGCCATCGCGCCGGACGCCACCATCACCCTCGATTTCGCGCTGCACCGGCTGGCAGGGCTGGTCGAAAACCTCGTCGTGCACCCCGAGAACATGCTGCGCAACCTCAACCAGTTCAAAGGGTTGGTCATGAGCCAGCGAGTGCTGCTGGCCCTGACGCAAAAGGGTGTCAGTCGCGAGGATGCCTATCGCCTCGTCCAGCGCAACGCGATGAAGGTCTGGGAGCGCGGCGCGGACTTCCAGTCCGAGCTTCTGGCCGATCCCGAGGTGACAGCGGCTCTTTCGCCGGCCGAGGTCGCCGAAAAATTCGACCTCGGCTACCACACCAAGCACGTCGACACGATCTTCGGCCGCGTCTTCGGCGCTTGAATGCCCCCTCCACCCGCGCGCCCGCTTCGGGGCGCACGGCACGACATGCAGGCATGACCCGCCGGTTCAGACCATCGACGGTGCGTGCAACGGCATCGGCTGTGGACGGTGTGTCGGCTGCGGCATGACAGGCAGGCTGCGCGTGACCGGGATCGCCATCACGGCGTATTTGTGCCCGTCATCGGCGTTGACATAGGGCGCCCCCATAAGCTCCGCATCATACCCCAGCTTGCGCAAGGACCGCAGCAACCACAGGTTCGACAGCGACATCAGCCGCTCTCCGCCCTGCGCCTCGGCCACTTCGGCAAGCCCCTCGACGATCAGGTCGAGACACCGCGTGCGGTCCTCCATGCCAGTCACCTTGTCGGAGATCACCAGACGGGTGCACTCCCACACCTTCTCGGTCCGCAGATCGCCGCCAGCAAGTTCTGCCGGAATGCTCGACAACCGGCCAAGGCAGGCATCGCGCAGCATATAGCTATGCTCGCCCCATGTGGCCGTGGTGGGCAACATCCTTGCCCCGGCAATCACCTCGCCATCCCGCAAAACCAGCGAATAATAGGCTTGCGGGTTGTCATACTGGTCCATCTCGACTCGGGCGTCATGCGGAATGCCCCAGTGCAGGCCATCGACAAAGAACCGCTTGCGCAGTCGCAGGTAGTCGACGAAGGCCGCGCCGTAGCGGTATTGGTCAAGCAATTCAAAGGTTATCAGTTCCATGTGCACTCTCCTTTATGGCGAATCCATTTAGCTCCGGAATCTTACGATTGTTAATCCAAAGCCGACGCCGTCTTGGTGACGGGTCCAATTCTGCCACAGCAGGAAGGCGTGAGATATCAGATCAGGCCGAACTGGCTGGCCAATGCGGCGGCCTGCGCGCCTGTCTTCGCACCCAGCTTCAGCTTGGCGTTTTTCAGCCGCTGCTTGACCGCGCCTTCTGACACGCCAAGCTGATACGCGATTTCCTTCAAGCGCTTGCCCTGTTTGACCATGCGCAGCGCCTCGATTTCCGCGAGGGTCACATTGGTGGGGGGGGCCTTCGCACGATGGGTGCGCGCGACGAAATCGCTTAGCAGATTGATCTCGTCATCCATGAATTCGCGGTCGGGCCGCGCGAATGACCCGAAAGAGCGCTGACCTTCGTCAACCGGGTCGGAAACCGCCACACAGAGGCCATAGCGCATGCCAAATTCGCGCGCCTTACGCATGACGTCGCCTGGATCGTCATCGCAAATCTCGCTCCAGCGAATCGTCCCGGTGTTGGTATAGACCCAGCGAATCACCGGATCCTGCAACATCAGACGCTCGGCCGTGTAGAGCTCGACCCAAGCCGAAGGCAGCGCGTTAATCTCCTCAAGCGGGAACGCGAAACCGACACGCAGCGCAAGGTAGTATCCAGCCTTGGCGAGTATGGGCAGGTCTTGCGGCCCGAGTTGCCCAGTCATCTCTTACCCCGATTGAAACAGTCGCGACGTCGCCTTGGGTGTTGAGGTCGACCCCATAACCCGCTCTATTGCATAATGCCAAAGATAAGATGACTCTGCAGCGAACGCCAGCCATGGGGGCTCAAGGATGTCGGACTATTCAAGGATCGAATCCCTCCTTCTCGATCTACACGAGCGGACACCCGTCGGCTTTGCCTTGGCGTTTCATATAAATTACACTGCATCGGATTTCATATTCCAAACTTATCCTTCGGGCTGGCGCAAGGTCTATTCCGAAAGCGGAATGGTTCTGCAGGATCCGATCGTGGCCTGGTGCTTTGCCAATACCGGCTGGATCCGCTGGTCGGATCTTGCTGCCAACGATCCCGCCGGTGTGCTGAGCCGTGCGAAGGACTACGGCATGAACTACGGCGTGGCATTCGCGTGCGAGGGCGGCGGCACTCGTAGCGTTTCGGGATATGCCCATGCAAGCCGCGAATTCACCGATGAGGAAATCGCGGCCTACGCGACCGATACCACTCGGCTGCACGAATGGACCGCGCGCAACAACCTGTCGGACCCCGCTGATCGTGAAAGACTGCGGCAGCTTTCGGTGCGTTTCACCCATTCCGACCAGGCCACACAGGATCCCTCCCCGGACGCTGGTCTGAAGAAACCCGACAAGAAGTAACCCTGCGTTCACTTCTTTGCGGTTGACTGCGCCCCTACGCAGGGACCGCATGACCACCATCAGCCCGCCTCAGCCAGCGCCAGACGTACCTCCCGCGCCAGGGAACGGCCGGGCCATGCTGACCCGTCGGCGCAAGGCCGCCGTCGTACTGCAACTCCTGATCAGCGCCGGCCAGAAGATCACCCTGACCGGCCTGCCCCAAGACCTGCAACTGGCACTCACGCGCGAGCTTGCCGCGCTGCGCAAGGTCGACCGAGGCACCTTGATGACCATTGCACAGGAATTCCTCGCGGAACTTGACGGGCTGGCAATCTCCGATGCAGGCGGGATGGAGGGTGTTCTGGACGCGCTGGGCGACCAGATCAGCCCAGAGGCGCTGGCCCAGCTCCGGCGCGAGGCCGGCAAGACTGAACCAGAGGATCCGTGGCGCGGCCTTGCCGCCCTCGAACCGGCCGATCTTGTCGCACCGTTGCAGGCCGAGGCGGTCGAGGTTTGCGCAATAGCAATGGCAAAACTACCGGTGTCCAAGGCTGCGGCCGTTCTGGCACTCATGCCCGGGGAGCGCGCGCGGCGCATCGCCTACGCGATATCGCGCGTCGCCAAGGTCCCGCCCGAACGGGTGAACCTTATCGGACAGTGCCTTGCCGAAACCTTCGGCGTCGGCGCCGCGCCGGTTTTTGGCCACCCGCCCGACCAACGGCTCGGTGCAATCCTCAATTCGTCCAGCGCCGCAACCCGCGAGGACGTCCTTGAGGGGCTGGGCCAGACCGATGCCGCCTTTGCCGAACAGGTGCGTCGCGCGATTTTTACGTTTCTCGATATTCCTGCAAGGCTGGCACAGGGCGACGTCCCCCGCGCGCTCCGCGCTGTGGACGAAGCCGATCTGGTCACCGCGCTTGCCGCCGCTTTCGCCATGCCCGCCACCGCGCCCGTTGCCGAATTCCTTCTGGCGGGCCTCTCCAAACGCATGGCCGAACAACTGCGCGACGGCATTGCCGAGAAGGGAAAGGTTCGCCCGGCCGATGGCGAGGCCGCGCAAGGGGCCGTTGTCGCCGCTATCCGCGAGCTTGCCGATACGCGCGAGATCACCCTCAACACGCCCGAGGACGACGCGAGCGCCGACGCCGGCTGAGCGCGTGAGGCGTCCAGCGGGTTGCCGCATGCAGGTGCCCGCGATATATCGCGAAGGCTGCTACAAGGACCGCCCATGGCCCCGCGCCCCGCGCCCCCCGCCACCCTGACCAGCCTTCGCAACGGCCTTGGCACCGCCGCCGACTGGCTGTCGAACCTTGCGCTGCGCGGGCTGATCGGTGCGATCCTTGCCCTACCCTACCGCACGCGCGTGACGGCCATGGGCGCGGTCCTGCGTCGCGTGATCGGACCGGCACTTGGATACCGCCGCAGGGCCGAGGCGAACCTTGCGATGATCCACCCCGACATGCCCGCCTCCGAACGCCGCCGCATCGCCGACGCGGTCTGCGACAATTTCGGCCGCACCCTGATCGAGAACTATTCCTGGCGCGATTTTGGCCGCCACCTCGCGGGCACGCCGATCAAGGGGGAAGGGCTGGCCGCCGTGGAAGAGGCCCGCGCCGCCGGCCGGCCCGTCATCTTCGTGACCGGCCATTTCGGCAATTACGAAGCGCCGCGTCAGGCGCTGACCGCGCGCGGGTACCGGATCGGCGGCCTTTACCGCCCGGCGCGGAACCGCTTTTTCAATGCCCACTACGCCCGCAGCATGACCGAGACCAGCGGACCGGTTTTTCCGCAGGGCCACAAGGGCACATTCGGTTTTGCGCGCCACCTGAAATCGGGCGGCATGGCGACCATTCTTTTTGACGTGCGCGTCATCAAGTCGCCGCGCATCCCTTTCCTCGGCAAACCCGCCCTCACCTCGACCTCCGCTGCCGACTTCGCGTTGAAATTCGATGCGCTGCTGGTGCCCTATTTCGGCACCCGCCAACCTGACGGCCTCTCGTTCGAGATCGAGATCGAACGGCCAATTGCGCATTCCGATCCATTGACCATGACCACGGAAATGACTCGTCGGCTCGAAGCTCGTATTGCCCGCAACCCCGAGCAATGGTTCTGGATTCACCGTCGCTGGAAGCCCTGAGCGAGCCTATTGCAGACGCGCGGCCGCAAGGATCGGCCCCGGCCCCGGTTGCTGCACGATCACGACGACGCCGCGCGAGTCCTCGGCTTTCACGTCGGTGGTGAAGGGCGCCTGCCCAGTCCACTGGCCCAACGTATCCCAATCCGTCACGATATTGGCATAAGTCAGGGTGCGCCCCTCGTTCTCGCCGCGGGTGATCGAAACGGTTTCCTGCGGCAAGTAGCGCACAAGCTGCACCAGAACCGCTTGCGACAAGGGGCCTGCGCTTTGCGCAACAATGTGAATTTGTCCTCCCGCACGGGTCGCCCGCACGGTGATCCCGGTATCGATTCCTGCCTGGGCACGAATGCCGTCCATCAGGTCCATCGTCCGCGCGCCCTCGATCCGGGCCACGCCAGAAATGATGAATTGTGGTGTATATACCATCCGCGAATTGGCGGCGAGCGCGTAGCGATGCTGCCGTGCGGTGAATGCCGGACTACCAAAGGCATCCTTCCAGCCGATGTAATCCCAGTAATCAACATGAAGAGCCAACGCGATAACGTCGTCGCGTGACGCCATCTGGCGCAACAGGTCATCGGCAGGCGGACACGAAGAGCACCCTTGCGACGTGTAAAGTTCAACCACGACAGGCCCGTTCTGTGCTTGCGCAGCCTGTGACGTCAAAACCGCGACGCCAAGCGCCAGCGCCACATCCTTAAACACCCCGATCAACCTCTTCGTCACAGCCACCGTCACCTCTTGGCCCGGGGTTGGCGCCGGTGCCAGTCACCGTCTCCATCCCTTTTTCACCCTACTGGTCTAGGCCAGCACGGTTGTAATGACCAATCAAGGATATGCGAGAGAAATGCGATTTGGACGCCCTTGATCTGCATTGTGTGCAATGGTATACATCGCGTCGAACCACCCAGCTTGATCGAAGAGACCGCATCGGGCAGAACCGGGCGCAACCTCCGCTGATCCGACCGCAAAGGAAATCCGCATGACCATCAATGTCGGCAAGGACACCGTCAAGACCCGCACGACCCTCAAGGTCGGGGACGCCACACTGGCCTACTACGCCATTCCCGCAGCTCAGGCCGCCGGCCTTGGCGATTTCTCGCGCCTGCCCGCCAGCCTCAAGGTGGTGCTGGAAAACATGCTGCGATTCGAGGATGGCGGCCACTCCGTCTCGACCGACGACATCCGCGCCTTTGCCGACTGGGCCATGCAAGGCGGCAAGAACCCGCGCGAGATCGCCTATCGCCCGGCCCGCGTGCTGATGCAGGACTTCACCGGCGTGCCTGCCGTGGTCGACCTTGCCGCGATGCGCGACGGGATCAAGGCACTGGGCGGCGACGCGCAGCAGATCAACCCGCTCAACCCCGTTGACCTCGTCATCGACCACTCGGTGATGATCGACGAGTTCGGCAACCCCCGCGCCTTCCAGATGAACGTCGACCGCGAATACGAACGCAACATGGAACGCTACCAGTTCCTGAAATGGGGCCAAGGCGCGTTCAACAATTTCCGCGTCGTGCCGCCCGGCACCGGCATCTGCCACCAGGTCAACCTTGAATACCTCGCCCAAACCATCTGGACCGATACCGACCAGAACGGCGAAGAGGTGGCCTATCCCGACACGCTGGTGGGCACCGACAGCCACACAACCATGATCAACGGCCTTGCCGTGCTGGGCTGGGGCGTCGGCGGGATCGAGGCCGAGGCAGCGATGCTGGGCCAGCCCGTCTCGATGCTGATCCCCGAGGTTGTTGGCTTCAAGCTGACCGGTTCGATGGTCGAAGGCACCACCGCGACTGACCTCGTGCTGAAGGTCGTGCAGATGCTGCGCAAGCACGGCGTGGTCAACAAGTTCGTCGAATTCTACGGCGACGGCCTCGATCACCTGCCGCTGGCCGACCGTGCCACCATCGCCAACATGGCCCCTGAATACGGCGCCACCTGCGGCTTCTTCCCGATCGACGCCGAAACCCTGCGCTACCTGCGCCAGACCGGCCGCGACGAGGCGCGCGTGGCGCTGGTCGAGGCCTATGCCAAGGCCCAAGGCATGTGGCGCGGTGCAGATTACGCGCCCGTCTACACCTCGACGCTGGAACTGGACATGGGCACCATCGTGCCGGCCATCTCGGGGCCGAAGCGGCCGCAGGACTACCTGCCGCTGACCGGCGCCGCCGAAGCATTCTATAACGTTGTCTGCGACTATCGCGGCGTCGATGCGGGCAAGGCGGCCAAGGACATGGCTGACGAAGGGCCGGTTGCCACGACCACAAACGGCGCGGATGCGCGCAAGTCCGGAACGGTTGCAGGCGAAGATTTCACCCTGCGCGATGGCTCGGTCGTGATCGCCTCGATCACCTCCTGCACCAACACGTCGAACCCCTACGTGATGATCGGCGCCGGCCTCGTTGCGCGCAAGGCGCGCGCGCTGGGCCTGACCCGCAAACCTTGGGTCAAGACCTCGCTCGCGCCCGGCTCTCAGGTCGTCTCGGAATATCTTGAGGCCGCCGGTCTGCAGGAAGACCTCGACGCGATCGGCTTCAACCTTGTGGGCTACGGCTGCACCACCTGCATCGGCAATTCCGGCCCGCTGCAGCCTGAAATCTCCAAGTCGATCGCCGATAATGATCTTGTCGCCGTCTCGGTGCTGTCGGGTAACCGCAACTTCGAGGGCCGCATCTCGCCCGACGTGCGCGCCAACTACCTCGCCTCACCGCCGCTGGTGGTGGCCTACGCGCTGGCCGGAGACATGAACATCGACATCACGACCGAGCCGCTGGGTACGGGCAAGGATGGTCAGCCGGTCTATCTCAAGGACATCTGGCCCACCAACAAGGAGATCGCCGATCTCGTCCACGCCACCGTGACGCGCGAGGCGTTCCAGTCCAAGTATGCCGACGTCTTCAAGGGCGACGAGAAATGGCAGGCGGTCGAAACCTCCACCGGCGAAACCTATGACTGGCCGCCGACCTCGACCTACATCCAGAACCCGCCCTACTTTCAAGGCATGGACAAGGACGCAGGCAAGATCGGCAATATTGATGGTGCCCGGATCCTTGCAATTCTGGGCGACATGGTCACCACGGACCACATCAGCCCTGCCGGTTCGTTCAAGGATACCACGCCCGCCGGCCGCTATCTTGTGGATCGGCAGGTGCCTGTGCGCGAGTTCAATTCCTACGGCTCACGCCGCGGCAACCACGAGGTAATGATGCGCGGCACCTTCGCCAACATCCGCATCCGCAACGAAATGCTGGACGGCGTCGAGGGCGGCTACACCCTCGGCCCGGACGGTCAGCAGACCTCGATCTTCGACGCGGCAATGGCCTGGGAATCGAAAGACACCCCGATGGTGATCTTTGCCGGCATCGAATACGGCGCCGGCTCAAGCCGCGACTGGGCGGCCAAGGGAACCGCGCTTCTGGGCGTGAAGGCCGTCATTGCCGAAAGCTTCGAGCGCATTCACCGCTCCAACCTCGTCGGCATGGGCGTCATCCCGTTCGAGTTCACGGGCGGCGACACGCGCAAGTCGCTGAACCTCAAGGGCGACGAAAGCGTTGCCATCGACGGTCTCGACAGCGTCACCCCGCTGGCCGAGGTGCCCTGCACCATCACTTACGCCGACGGAACCACCAGGACGATCACGCTCAAGTGCCGGATCGATACCGCGGTCGAGATCGACTACATCAAGAACGGTGGCGTGCTGCACTACGTCCTGCGCAACCTCGCGAAGGCGGCCTGAGCCGCCCGGGGGGCTGGCCCAGCGGCCGGCCCCGCCAAGGCTGCCTTTGCCTTGCAAATATCCTCGGGGGGTGAATTGGCCGCAGGCCAAGAGGGGGGCAGACAGCCCCCCTTTCGCCATCCGCCCTACTGACCCGTCGCGGCTTTCAGGGCGGGCAGGAACAACTGGTCGTAATTCGCGCCGATCAGCGGCCCCGCCACCCGGAACAGCACCTTGCCGGTGCCATCGACGATGAAGGTCTCGGGCGGCGCCGTTACGCCCCAGTCGACCGACGTGCGCCCGCGCGGGTCGAAACCCAGCGCAAAAAACGGGTCGCCTTGGTCGGTCAGGTAGCCATCGGCATTGGCGGCGGTGTCACGAAAGTTGATCCCCGCCACGCGGTAGCCCTGCGTGGCAAGGTCCTTGAGCACGCCATGTTCGGCCCTGCAGGGCGGACACCAACTGGCCCAATAATTGACGATCGTCACCTTGCCATCGCGCAGGTCGGCATCGGTCAGCTGTGTCCGGTCAGGCAGCCCTTCCTGCGGTACGGCGGGGGCGTCCTTGCCGATCAGGTTCGACGGCAAGGTGTCGGAGTGGCCGAAATACATGCCCCCCAGCAACAGTCCCGCGATCGCCGCAAAGATCACCGGCGGCAGCACGATCATCGGTGAGACCTTAGCCACGACCCGTCTCCTTCTCGACCCGCTCCAGCCGCGCCGCACTTTGCCGCGCCCGCCACCAGCTTGCTGCGACCAGCACCACCAGCACCGCGATGCAGACAGCATAGGCGCTCAAGACTTCGGGGGCGTATTTGCCAAGTTGCGGCATCATGCGCTCCGCATCCGGGCTTCCAGTGCGCTCGCCCGACGCAACCGTATCTCGGTCCGCGTCCGCATCAGCACAAGTGCGAGAAACAGCAGGATGAACCCAGCGATCGACAACATCAGTGGCAGGTAGAACACCTCCGCCACGCTGTCGGGCCGTCCCGCGCGAAAGACCGATGACCCCTGGTGCAAACCCTGGTTCCAGAAGATCGCGGCATAGCGGCTAAGCACCGCAAAGACCGACCCGACAAGGCAAAGCACGCTGGTCAGGTCGGCCGCCGTATCGGCATCCTCGATCGCCGCCCACAGCGCCATGTAGCCGAGATAAAAGAGAAAAAGGACAAGAAACGAGGTCAGCCGCGGGTCCCATGCCCACCACGTCCCCCACATCGGCTCGCCCCAGACCGCCCCGGTGAAAAGCGCAATCACCGTCATCGCGGCCCCCACCGGCGCCGCGGCCTTGGCCGCCAGCACCGAAACGTGGTGCCGCCGCACGATCCAGACCAGCGAGGTGATCAACATCATGAACCACGCATTGATCGCGATCATCGCCGAGGGGACATGGATGTAGATGATCTTGACGGTCGAACCCTGCTTGTAGTCGTCGGGCGTGAAGAAAAAGCCCCAGACCAACGCCGTGACGATGCAGGCCACCGCAAGCGCCCACAGCCACGGCAGCACCGGCCTCGTCCAGCCCATGAACTTCTTCGGATTGGCGTATTCCCAAATCGACATGAAGCCTCCTTAGCGGGTTCCCGCCCGCCCCTCAATCACCGCGGTGCCGCACCTCACCGCAGGTTGACCCGCAGGGCCGCCGCCGCTGCGAAGGGCAGCAGCGCGAAACAGCCCGCTGTGACCCCGCCCACCAAGGCCAGCGACGGCAACGCTGTCAGCCCTTCGGCCCCACGCCGCACCGCTTCGGCCCCGAAAATCAGCGTCGGCACGTAAAGCGGCAGAACCAGAAGCGACAACAGCAGGCCGCCCCGCCGAAGTCCCACCGTCAGCGCGGCTCCAAAGGCGCCGATCATCGACAGCGCCGGCGTGCCAAGCCCCAGCGAGGCCAGTAGCCACGGCGTGGCCTCGGGCGAGAGGTTCAGCAGGATGCCCAGCACCGGCGCGGCCAGCGTCAGCGGCAGGCCCGTCGTCAGCCAATGCGCCGCGGCCTTGACCAGCACCACGCCCTCCAGCGGTAAGGGTGCCGTGGCCAGCAGCGCCAGCGAGCCATCCTCGTGATCCAGCGCGAAGATCCGGTCGAGCGACAGCAGGGCCGCCAGCAGCGCCGCCACCCATAGCATCCCCGGCGCGATCCGGGTCAGCACCGCGCGTTCCGGCCCAACGCCGAAGGGCACCAGCACGATGACGATCAGGAAGAAAGCCAGCCCAAGGCCAAAACCGCCGCCTGCGCGGATCGCCAGCCGCAAATCGCGGATCAGGAGGGCGATCACAGAAACGCCTCGTCGCTACCGCCGGCCGCGTCAGGCGCGGCACGATAGGGCGTCAGGTCCAGCTCAGGCGCTTCCAGCCCGAGGTCGATATGCGTGGCGATCACCGCAATGCCGCCCTGTGCCAGATGCTGATCCCGCAGAAAATCGGCGAACAGGCCCACAGCTGCGCGATCAAGCGAAACGGTCGGCTCGTCAAGAAACAGCACTTTGCGCCCGATCACCGCCAGCCGCGCCAACCCCAGCCGCCGCTTCTGCCCGGCCGACAGTGTGCCTGCCATACGGTCGCGCAAACCGGTCAGGTCGAACGCCGCCAGTGCCGCGTCGTCCAGCTGGCGCCCATGCACCGCCGCCCAGAAGGCCAGGTTCTCGGTCACGCTCAGCGTCAGTTTCACGCCGTCGGCATGGCTGGCATAGGCGCCCTCATCGGCAGGAAAGTCGACCTCGCCTGCCATCGCTGGCTGCAATCCGGCCAGCGTACGCAAAAGCGTGGTCTTGCCCACGCCATTGGGCCCGCGCAAGATCAGCGCCTGCCCCGCCTCCAGCCGAAACGACACACCCGTCAGCACCGGCAATCCACCACGCGCACAGGCAAGGTCGGTCACGGCAAGATGCATGTCAGACCGGGATCAGGGCGGCGGCCACGCGCCGGCCCTCCGACAACAGGACATTGTATGTGCGGCAGGCCGTGGGAGAGGCCATGATCTCGACCCCGATCCCCGCCTCTTCAAGGGCGGCGCGCAAGGCCGCCGGGATCGGGGCAATCTCGGCCCCGGTGCCCACGAAGATCACGTCGATTTCGCCGACCACCGCCAACAGTGCTGCGGCATCTTCGAACCCGCCCCAGGCGATGACGCCCGTGGGCAGAACCGCGACAGGGCCACGATGCACCTGTCCGCCGATACGGAAAAAGCCGGGTCCATAGCCCTCGACCGGGGCCGAATCGGTAAAGCGGATTTCGTTCAAACGCATTTTCCGCTCCCTTCCGCCACCTTTTGTGGCGCCTGACGGCTCAAGCGTCGATATCGGCAAACTGGTTGCCCGAGGGCTTGCGAGTCTTCGACCAGTCCCGCTTGACCCCCAGCATCAGCACGATGTTCTTGGCAATGTAGATCGACGAATAGGTCCCGACGATCACGCCCCAAGTGATGGCGAAGACAAAACCGCGGATCACGTCGCCCCCCAGCACCAACAGCGCGATCAACGCAATCAGCGTGGTGCCGGATGTCATAATCGTGCGGCTCAACGTCTCGTTGGCCGAAAGGTTGAGCACATCTATCAGCGGCATCGTCTTGTACTTGATCAGGTTCTCGCGCGCCCTGTCGAACACCACCACCGTGTCGTTGATTGAATAACCAACAATGGTCAGCAGGGCCGCGATGATCGACAGGTCGAACTTCAGCTGGAACAACGCGAAGATGCCAATGGTCAGCCCCACGTCATGGGCCAAAGCCACAACGCCGCCCAGCGCGAACTGCCATTCGAAGCGTAGCCAGATATAGATCACGATCGCGACGATCGAACCGGTGACAGACAGGATCGCCGTCCAGATCAGCTCGCCTGACACCTTGGGCCCGACACTTTCGATCGAGGTGAACTTGACCGTCGGATCGACCGCGGTAATGGCGTCCTCGACAGCCTTCGTCGTCTCGGGTGAAATCGCGTCTTCCGCGCTTTGTGCCTGAATCCGGATGCTGGCGACATGCTGGTCTGGCCGGAAGCCGGGATCAAAGATCTGGGTGATCGACACGTCCCCAAGGTTCAACGGCTTGAGGGCCGAGCGGTAGACGCCAACATCCACTGCTTGGGTCGATTCGGTGCGGATCGTCGTTCCGCCGCGAAAATCGATGCCAAAATTCAGGCCCATCGTGAAGAACAACACCGCACTGGCGATCAGCAGCAGGATCGAGCCGCCGAAGGTCACCCGCGCCAGCTGGAAGAAGTTGATGTTGGTATTGTCGGGAACAAGACGCATCCGCATGGGCTCAGACCTCGATGGTTTTCGGGCGGCGACGCTCGAACCAGATGACGATGATGAGACGGGTCACGAAATAGGCCGTGAAGACCGAAGTGACGATGCCCAGCCCCAGCGTGATCGCAAAACCGCGCACTGGCCCTTGCCCAAGGGCAAAGAGGATGCCGGCCGTGATCAGTGTAGTGATGTTACTGTCAAGGATGGCCGACAGCGCCTTTTCATAACCCAGCTCGATCGCGCGCGCGGGCCCCTTGGCTGTTTTCAGCTCCTCGCGGATCCGCTCGTAGATAAGAACGTTGGCATCAACCGCCATGCCGACCGTCAGCACGATCCCCGCAATGCCCGGCAGTGTCAGCGTGCCGCCGATGGCCGACAAGACCCCGAACATCATCGCCATGTTGATGACCAGCGCGACGTTGGCGATCCATCCGAACATTCCGTAGGTCAGACCCATGAAAAGCACGACAGCGATCGAACCGGCAATTGCGGCCTTCTTGCCCGCATCGATGCTGTCCTGCCCCAGTTCGGGGCCGACCGTGCGCTCTTCAAGAAAGTTCAGCTTGGCCGGCAATGCGCCTGCACGCAGCAGAACCGCCAGCTTGGTCGATTGCTGGATGGTGAAGTTGCCGGTGATGATGCCCGAGCCACCGGGAATGGCGCTCTGGATGGTCGGCGCCGAAATCACCTGATTGTCCAGTACAATCGCGAAGGGCGACCCGATATTGGCGGCGGTGTATTCACCGAATTTCCGCGCCCCGGTCGGGTTGAACCGAAAGCTGACCGCAGGCCGGCCATTCTGGTCGAACGAAGGTTGCGCATCCACCAGTTCTTCGCCCGTCACCACTGGCGTACGTTCGAGAACATAAAACAGCTTGGGATTTTCAAGGTCTGGCACCAGCACGTTGTTTGCGCCGGGCGAGGCGTTAGGATCCTCGGTCCGTCCCACGACAGGCTGGAAGGTCAGCTGCGCGGTGGTGCCGATCAGGCTTTTCACCTCGTCGGCCGACCCGACACCCGGCACCTCGACGAGGATCCGGTCAGACCCTTCGCGCTGGATGATCGGCTCGCGTGTGCCCGCGGCGTCGATCCGGCGACGGATGATCTCCAGCGCCTGCTGCACCGTGCGCTCGTTGGTGGCTTGCTTCTCGGCATCGCTCAGCGTGATCGACAGGACCGGCCCGTTCGCCGTGACAACGATATTGGTCGAACCCGCCCCGGTGATCGAGGCGACAGGCGTCGCAAGCCCGCGCACCACTTCCAGCGCCTTGGTCACGCCTTCGGGCTTGGAGATGCGCACCAGCAGCGTGCCGGCCGGCCCCTGCTCGCGGGTAACAAAGCCTACCACGTCACGCTCTTTGGCCAGCGCGTCGCGCACGTCCGGCCACATGCCGTCCATCACGGTGGAATAGACGTCGGCCACCTGCACTTCGGCCAACAGGTGCGCCCCGCCGCGCAGGTCGAGGCCAAGATTGACAAGGTTTGACGGCAGGTACGACGGCCATAGCGCCGCCTTCGCTTCAAGCGCCGGATCGGTCTGGCCAGCCGCGATGGTCTTGGCAGCGTCGTTGTGCTGCTCGACGCGCGAATAAAACAGGTTCGGGACTGCCGAAAGAATCCCGGCCGCGCAGATCAGTACGATGACGATCCGCTGCCAGAAGGGGATATGCAACATCTTGGTTCGCCTCTCCGGCCGGGGTCAGGACTTTGCCGGTTCGGTCTTGCTGACCACCGTGGCGATGGTCGACTTCACCACGCGCACATTGACGCCCGCCGCAATCTCGACCTCGACTTCTTTCTCGTCCTTGACCTTGGTCACCTTGCCCACGATCCCGCCTTGCGTGATGATCTGGTCACCCCGGCGCAATGCGTCGACCATTGCCTGGTGGTCCTTCAGCTTCTTCTGCTGTGGCCGGATCAACAGGAAATACATGATCGCGAAGATCAGGATCAGCGGAACGAGCGATTCAAAACCCTGCATGACGGTCCTTTGGTTCATCTGATGAGCGAGGAGACGCCCCCCGCGAAAGTCGCGGCACATTATGTCCGGCCCGGCGGAATGGCAACCGCGCCCGGCCACGCCAAGCGAGCCTTTCGACGCACCCCCTCTGTCACCCCTTGCACCTGCCTTTCAACCGCCGCTGGTCAGCTTGGTCCAGATCTACTCGGCGGGCTCGCGAAGGCCAGCAGCGGCAACCGCTTGCGGGCTTCACACCAAGCGGCACTTCGGGCATATCTCCGCCAACCCAAGCGAAAGCCCTTGCCATGCACGACATCCGCGCCATCCGCGACAATCCCGCCGCCTTCGACGCCGCCCTTGCCCGCCGCGGGCTGTCGCCAATGTCGGCTGCGATCCTCAGCCTCGACGAGGCGCGGCGCGGTCTGATTCATGCCGCCGAATCCGCGCAGGCCGAGCAGAACAAGGCCAGCAAGGACGTGGGCGCCGCCAAGGCCCGCGGGGATGACGCCGAATTCGAACGTCTTCGCGCGCTGGTGGCCGAGAAAAAGGCCGAGGTCGCGCGACTGGGCGACGAGGCCAAGGCCGAGGATGCGCGCCTGACTGACCTGCTGCTGACCATCCCCAACCTGCCCTATGACGACGTGCCCGACGGCAAGGACGAACACGACAACGTGGAAATCCACCGCCACGGCACCCCGCGCAGCTTCGATTTCAAGCCGCTGGAACACTACCAGTTGCCTGCCGTCCAGACCGGCATGGACTTCACCACGGCCGCCAAGCTCTCGGGCAGCCGTTTCGTGGTGCTGATGGGTGCGGTCGCCCGCCTCCACCGGGCGCTGGCGCAATTCATGCTGGATACCCACACGGCCGAGCATAGCCTGACCGAGGCGATCACGCCGGTCCTTGTAACTTCGGACATGATGCGCGGCACCGGGCAACTGCCGAAATTCGGCGAGGACAGCTACCAGACCACCAACGGCTGGTGGCTGATCCCCACGGCCGAGGTCACGCTGACCAACTTCGTCCATGGCGATACCGTGGACGAGGCCACCCTGCCCCGCCGCTACGTGGCCCACACCCAGTGCTTCCGCTCCGAAGCAGGCAGCGCGGGCCGCGATACCGCCGGGATGCTGCGCCAGCACCAGTTCGAGAAGGTCGAGATGGTCACCATCTGCACCCCCGACACGTCGGAGGCCGAACACGCCCGGATGACCAAATGCGCGGAAGCCATCCTTGAAAAGCTGGACCTGCCCTATCGCACGATGAAGCTGTGTGCGGGCGACATGGGCGCGGGCGCGCGCCGCACCCATGACCTTGAGGTCTGGTTGCCCGGCCAGAACACCTATCGCGAGATCTCCAGCGTCTCGACCTGCGGCGACTACCAGGCGCGGCGAATGAACGCGCGCTTCCGCCCCGCCGGCGGTGGCAAGCCCGAGTTCCTTCACACGCTGAACGGCTCTGGCCTTGCCGTGGGCCGCACGCTGATCGCCGTGCTGGAAAACTGGCAGGAGGCCGACGGATCGGTCACGCTGCCTGCCGCGCTGCACCCTTACCTTGGCGGCAAGACCCGCATCACCGCCGAAGGGGTGCTGGCCTGACCAGCCCCCTGCCCGGCTGATCCGGCGCGCCCTGCCGGGCGTATCAAGCATATGAAAACGCTTCTCGCCTGGCTCACGCTGATCGTGACCACCACATTCGTCGTCGCCCCTGTCCTGACACCGCCCTTCGCCGGATTTCGTGCCGATCAGTTGCCAAACCCGCAGATCGCCCCGCCGATACAGCCGGCCGGCTACGCCTTTGCCATCTGGGGGCTGATCTACACCTGGCTGGCCGTATCAGCCGTGTTTGGCGTGATCCGTCGTCGCGATGATGCCCGCTGGAACCGCGTCCGCGTGCCGCTCATCGCCAGCCTTGCGCTAGGCACGCCCTGGCTCGCCATCGCCAATGCCAGCGCGATCTGGGCAACGCTGACGATCATCGCGATGGCAGCGACCGCCATCGCAGCTCTGCTGGCCACGCCCGCGGCCGACCGTGGCTGGCTGCGCTGGCCTCTTGCCCTTTATGCAGGCTGGCTGACGGCCGCATCGTTCGTCGCACTGGGTGCGACGGCGGCGGGATACGGCATCATGACCGGGCCCGTCGGCTGGGCGGTGGTCGGCATTGCCGGCGCACTCTGTGTCGCCGTCGCCGTCCTGCGCCGCCTGCCCGCCGCAGGCTACGGCGGCGCTTTGGTCTGGGCCCTGATCGGGATCGTCGTGGCCAATGGCATGGACAACCTGGCCATCACAACGTTGGCGTTGGCCGGCGCGGCGGTTGTCGCGGTATTCACCCTCTGGTCGGGGCGGCAGGCACACCTGGCCTAGTCCGGATGTGGCCCCTTGCGCAGGTGTTTTGAGAGCTTGCTGGGCTGCGCTTTGGTACGCCCCTTGAACGGGTTCTTGTCGCCCTGGTCGCGCAATGTCAGCCGGATCGGCGTGCCCGGCATGTCGAAATCGGCCCGCAACCCGTTGACGAGGTAGCGCGAATAGCTTTCCGGCACCAATTGCGGGTGCGAGGTCATCACGACGAAGGCCGGCGGCCGCATCTTGATCTGGGTGATGTAGCGCATCTTGATGCGCTTGCCCTGCGGCGCCGGTGGCGGATGGCTTTCCAGCATACCCAGAAGCCAGCGGTTAAGCTGCGCCGTGGTGATCCGCCTGTTCCAGATCTCGTAGGCCCTCATCACGGCCTGCTGCAACCGGTCGAGGCCTTTGCCAGTCTTGGCCGAAACGGTAACCAGGGGCGCACCACGCAACTGCGGCAACAACCGCTCGAAGGATTCGCGCAATTCCTTCAGCTTGTCCTGCTTGTCGTCCTCAAGGTCCCACTTGTTGACCGCGACCACAACCGCGCGCCCCTCGCGCTCGGCCAGATCGGCGATGCGCAGGTCCTGCTGTTCAAACGGGATCTCGACGTCGAGCAGCACGATCACCACCTCGGCATAGCGCACCGCGCGCAGGCCGTCGCTGACCGACATGCGCTCCAGCTTTTCCTGCACCTTGGCCTTCCGGCGCATACCCGCCGTGTCGAAGATGCGCATCGGCACGCCGTCCCACGTGATGGGTACGGAAATCGCGTCGCGGGTAATGCCGGCCTCGGGCCCGGTCAACAGCCGCTCTTCGCCAAGGATCTTGTTGATCAACGTGGACTTGCCTGCATTGGGCCGGCCAACCACCGCCAACTGCAGGGGCCGGGCGGTCGTCGGCATCCGCACTGGCACCTCGGCCTCGTCATCATCATCTGCAAGGTCCACGTCGGTTTCGGGGCCGGTCTCTTCGGCCATCGCCTCGGCGCGGGCGGCGAATTCGTCGGCCAGCGGCGTCAGAACCGACAGCAACTCACCCATCCCCTCGCCATGTTCTGCCGACAGGCGCAACGGCTCTCCAAGGCCCAGCTCGAACGCCTCCAGCAGTCCTGCCTCGCCCGCCCGGCCCTCGGCCTTGTTGGCGCCAAGAATGACATGGGCGTTCTTGCGCCGCAGGATCTCGGCAAAGGTGCGGTCCACCGCCGTCACGCCCGCACGCGCGTCGATCAGGAAAAGGCAGATATCGGCCATTTCCACCGCGCGCTCGGTCAGTCGGCGCATCCGACCCTGCAGGCTATCGTCGGTGGCATCCTCAAGCCCCGCACTGTCGATCACGGTAAAACGCAAGTCGCCCAGCCGCGCCTGCCCCTCGCGCAAGTCACGGGTCACGCCCGGCTGGTCATCAACCAGCGCAAGACGACGCCCGACAAGGCGGTTGAACAGCGTCGACTTGCCCACATTGGGACGACCGACAATGGCGAGGGTGAATGTCATGACAGGCTTTCCGGGTTCAGACCCGGCCTGCTACACCAAACAAAGCCTAACGGAAAGCCACCAACTGGCCCCGGGTCGTGACGACAAACATCATGCCCTGCGCCACAGCCGGTGCGGCCGTCGCCCCGCCGGGCACCGCGACCGTGCTGACAAGCGCGCCCGAAACCGGATCAAACGAGCGGATCTGTCCATCGGACGAGGCCACAATCAGTCGCCCGCCCGCCAGCACCGGTCCGAAATGAACGAAGCGCGCGTTCTGGCGCCGCTCCTTGCTGGCAACAAAGCCCGGCAGGCTGACACGCCAGATCGTCTGGCCGTTGCGCGCGTCCAGACGCATGAGTTCCGAATTATCGCTGACAATGAAGATCGAACCGCCTGCAGGCCAGACCGGCCCCACGGCCCCTTCATCGGCGGTCCAGATCTCGGCGCCTGTGCCAAGGTCCAACGCCTCGAGACGACCAACGGCGTTGCCGACATATACGCGGCCGCCATCAATCACCGGATCGGACGAGATGTCCTGGATCGGGCCAACCGCCTGCGCCACACGCTCGCCCGCGACGTAGCTTGACCATTGCTGTTCACCGCCGCGCGGATAGGCCGCAACGACCTGACCCGAGGGGAATGGCAGCACCGCTACACTTCCAGTAACCGCAGGCCCCGTGCCGCCTCCGTAAGCCGCCTGGGCGGGCGTGCCGTCAAGCGCCCAGCGCACCCGGCCGTCCGAGACATTGATTGCCCAGGCCCGCGCATCACGCGCCACCACGTAGACAAGGCCACCGGCCACTGTCGGGGCCGCGCCGGCCGCCGCGCCAAGCTCCTGCGTCCAGAGGGTGGCGCCGGTCGACGCATCAAGTGCGATAACTTGACCATAATCGGTGCTGACGAAAAGTTTGCCGTCGGAAAAGGCCAGACCACCGCCCGAGCTCGACCCGGCATCGCCCGGCGGTGCCAGGTCCCGCACCCAGCGCACTGCGCCGTCAAGGCCCACCGCGCTGACTTTGGCGCGGGCATCCATCGCGTAAACCAGCCCGCCCCCTACCACCGGATCGGCGGTGATGCGCTGGCGGCGGCCATCGCCCTCGCCAAGGTTCACAGTCCAGACCGGGGCAATTGATGAGGCCAACGCTGGCTGCGCCACGTTATGTGTCGCCCCGCCCGCGCGCTGGGCCCATTCGGCATTGGTAACGGCGGCGGCAAGCCGCAGGGGCGGCGCGCGGTTGGGCTGGGGCGCCTCGGCCGCGCCGGTCATGCCGTTGCGCACATCAAGCCGTTCGCCCGGAAGTCGGGTGTCCTTTTCGCCGCACGCGGCCAGCAGGGAACAGGTCAAAAGGGCGCCCATCAGGAATCTGGCTGTCACGGTCGTTCCGTCCCTCTTGCCTCATTTGCGCAGTGGCCCGCCAAGACGGGTCTGCTGATCAGTTCGAAGACGCCGCGGCCGTTCCCGCCGCCAGCGCCGCAGCCGCGGCCGCCGCAGCGGCATCGGCTGTGGGTGTTCCACCCAGCGCCACAATCATCCCTTGCGCGCGATCACGCAAGCCTCGCGTGACTTCCGCATCCTGCACGATGTCCTGAAAGCCTTTCAGCGCCGCCGCGGTATCGCCTGCATCAAGGTCGGCCAACGCCATCTGCTCCTGCGCCAGAAGGCGGTATGGCGCCCCCGGCGTCACCAGTGGCTGCAACGCGGCCTTGCGCGCCGCGGGGTCCATGCTGTCGCCGCGCAGCATCACCGCCTTCAGCGCGGCAAGGTCGCGGTAGATCGGGCTGACGGTCATGTCGGCCACCACCGTATCAAGCGTGGCAGCTGCCTTTTCGTTATCGCCCGCGTCGTGAAAGTTTGCCGCTTCCAGCAGCGCCGCGATTGCCCCGGCATCGCCGCCCTTGGCAAGCGGCGCCAGCGCCGTTGCCCTGTCGGCCGGCGCATTGGCATTGAGGGCGGCAAGGATCGCATCCCCACGGGTCTGTGCGGCGGCCTCAACTTGTGCCTTGCTCCATTCAGTCCAGCCGGCCCAGCCGACGACAAGAACAACCGCCAGAATCGCAATCCAGCCGTAGCGGCGCATGAAGGCGAACAACTGGTCGCGGCGGACCTCTTCGGTCACCTCGTCGATGAAACTTTCGCTCTCGCTCACGCTGCCCCCCGGGTTTCTTGCGCCGCCCTGCCGGCGCCCCTCCATAGCGTGAAGCCCGAACGATTGCCAAGTCCCCGGTGACCATCGGGGTTCAGCCCCCTGTCAGGCACGGAAAACGGCGTGGCTCAGGCAGCGGCGCGGGCAAGTCGTGGCAGTGTCAGGCCGGCCAGCGTCAGTGCCACCACGGCGCAGATCGCAATGGCCGTGACCATCGGCAAAGCGGTGCCGTCGAAAAACAGCCCGCCCAGCGCGATCATCGCACCACCTGCCAGCATCTGCAGCGTGCCACCAAGCGAACTGGCAAGCCCCGCGACATCACCATGTTCGTCAAGCGCCATCACCATCGTGGTGGGAATCACCAGCCCAAGACAGGCATTACCGACAAAGAGCCCGGCCACGATCAGCGGCAATCCGGCAAACCCCAGTGCCGTCACGATCGCCAGCGATACGGTGACCGCGGCAAAGCCGCTGACGGCCCACCCCATTACCGGCAGCATGCCAAACCGCTCGCCCAGTGGCGCGGCGATCTGGGACGAGCCGAAAAAGCCCAACGCATTGATCGCAAAGGCCAAGCTGAAGCCGACCGGGCTAAGGCCAAACTGGCCCGAATAGACGAACGACGCGCTGGCGATGAAGACAAAGAAACTCGCCATGCCGAAACCGCCGATGAACGTGAGCCCCATGAATGTGGGGTCGCGCAGCAGCATCCGCGCGCTGCGCATCAGCGAGCGGACATGCACCGGCACCCGGTGTTCGGGCTCCAGCGTCTCGGGCAGAAGCGTGCCTGTCATGACAAGGCTGAACGCGGCAGCGGCGCAAAGGATCCAGAAGATCACGCGCCAGCCGGCCAAGGCGATCATCCCGCTGCCTGCCAAAGGCGCAAGAAAGGGCGACACCGAAATGACCAGCATCACCATCGCCATCAGTCTTGTCGCGGCGGTGCCGGTATGCAGGTCGCGGATGATCGCACGCGGAATCACCATGACCACGGCTGCCCCCAGCCCCTGCAATGCCCGGAAGCCGGCCAGCGCGGTCAGGCTGGGCGCCAGCGCGCAGCCGATCGAACCAAGAACAAAGATCGACAAGCCCAGGTAGAGCGGCCGTTTGCGCCCCACTTGATCAGACCACGGCCCGTAGAACAGCTGACTGATCCCGAAGGCCAGAAAATAGGCGGTCAGGGTGAACTGCGCCTCGGCCACGGTGCCGTTGAGGTCAGCCGTCAGCACCGGCATCGCGGGCAGATACATGTCGATGGCAAAAGGGCCGACCGCCGACAAGAGGCCCAGCACGAGGGCCGCGCGGAAAAGGGGCATAGCCATTTGTGAAATCCTGATCTGGAACGCGGGTTAACTAGCGCGCCAAATCACGCGCGGCAATGCCACACGGACAGGTTCCATTCAGGTCGCGGCCAGCTTCAGGCCGCTTCCTCTTCTTCCATCAGCTGCCGGTTCCACAACTGGGCATATCGCCCCTCATGATGCAGAAGCTGGTCATGTGTGCCCTCTTCGACCAGCCGTCCGGCCTCCAGCACGACAATGCGGTCGGCATCGGCGATGGTCGACAGCCGATGCGCAATCACCAGCACGGTGCGGCCACGGCCCATCGCCTTCAATTCGGCCTGAATCTGCATCTCGGTCTGCGTGTCGAGCGCGCTTGTGGCCTCGTCAAGCAGCAGGATCGGCGGGTCTTTCAGCAGCGTGCGCGCAATCCCCACCCGCTGTTTCTCGCCGCCTGACAGCTTCAGCCCCCGCTCGCCCACCTGTGTCTGGTAGCCCTGCGGCAGCGACATGATGAAATCGTGGATCTTGGCCGCCCGCGCCGCCGCAACAATCTCGGCCTCGGTCGCGTCGGGCCGGCCATAGGCAATGTTGTAGTGGATCGTGTCGTTGAACAGCACCGTGTCCTGCGGCACCACGCCGATCTGGGCGTGCAGACTGTCCTGCGTCACATCGCGCAGGTCCTGCCCATCGATCCGGACCGCACCACCGGTGACATCGTAAAAGCGGAACAAGAGCCGCCCGATCGTCGACTTGCCCGCGCCCGAGGCGCCGACGATCGCCACCCGCTGACCGGGCGCGACACGCAGGCTGACGCCTTTCAAAATCGGGCGCTCCGTCTCGTAGCCAAAGTAGACGTCGTCAAAGACAACTTCGCCGCCTTGCACTTTTAGAACATTTGCATCCAGTTTATCGACCACTTCAGGGGGCTGCTCTAACAAATCGAACATATCGCCCATATCGATCAGCGCCTGCCGGATCTCGCGATAAACCGTCCCGAGGAAGTTCAGCGGCATCGTGATCTGGATCATGTAGGCATTGACCATGACGAAATCGCCCACCGTCAACTGGCCGTTCTGCACACCCATTGCCGCCATCACCATCACCGTCACAAGCCCGGTCGTGATGACGAAAGCCTGCCCGAAGTTCAGCAGTGCCAGTGAATAGTTCGTGCGGATCGCGGCCCGCGCGTAGGTCGCCATCGAGCGGTCATAGCGGTCGGCCTCCCACGTCTCGGCGCCGAAATACTTCACCGTCTCGAAGTTCAGCAGCGAATCAATCGCCTTCTGGTTCGCGTCGGTGTCGGAATCGTTCATCTGCTTGCGGATCTTCACCCGCCACTCGGTGATCGCGAAGGTGAACCAGACGTAGATGCCGATCGTCACGATGACGACGGCCATGTACCATGCGTCGAACTTGTAAAGCAGAACGCCCAGGATCATCAGAAGCTGGATGATCAACGGTCCGATGCTGAACAACAGGAACCGCAACAGGAAATCCACGCCCTTCACCCCGCGCTCGATCACGCGGCTGAGGCCACCCGTCTTGCGGGTGATGTGGTAGCGCATCGACAGCCGGTGAATGTGGGTGAAGGTTTCCAGCGCCAGCGTGCGCAGCGCCTGCTGGCCCACCGGGGTAAAGACCACGTCGCGCAACTGCTGGAATCCCGTCGAGCCAAGCCGCGCGATGCCATAGGCAACCGTCAGCCCGATCGCACCCAGCGCCAGAAAGTTGCCCGCCTTGGCCCCCTGCGGCGCCAGCGTGTCAACCGCTTGCTGGTAGAGGATGGGCGTTGCCACCACGATGACGTTGGCCAGCATCAACATGCCCAGCGCCAGCACAACCCGCAGCTTCACCCCCGGCTGTCCCGGCGGCCAGAGATAGGGCGTCACGCGCCGGATGACGTTCCACCCCTCGATCTTACGATTCGAGAGGTTCGCCTCGGTCTTGGGCAATCGGCGCATGGGGGCTCTCCACTGGGGGCAGTCAGCACTAGGTAATGCCGCCCCAAGCCATTGACCAGAGCGTCACGCCCGTCCCTGCCCGCAGAGTCACTGTGCGGCAGGCTCCACGTCCGGCAGCACAAAGACCTGTCCGGGATAGATCAGGTCCGGGTTGCGGATGCGGGCGCGGTTGGCCTCGAACACCTGCACGTACATGATCCCCAGCCCATAGCGTTTGCGGGCAATGGCCCAAAGCGTGTTGCCCGGTTGGACAACCGTGACGCTGGCCGCTGGTGCACCGGCCGTATCGGGCGCATTTGCCGCCTGCTGGCTGGCGGCGGCCAGCGCCTCGGGCGCCTCCCGGCGGAATGGTGTTTCGATCCGGCTGGTCACCTTTCCCGCGGCATCAAGCTGGTCGATCCGCAACGTGTAGACGCCTGCCGGGACATCGGGCAGCGTAACCGCCCAAGCGCCGGTCTGGACTGCCTTGGTGGTGCTCTTGAGGTCGTTGTCGAGGTAAACCCGCACGAAGCTGCCCGGTGCCGCGCGCCCGGTCAGCCGGGCCGCGCCATCGGCCCCGTAGGTGATCGCATCAAGCGCGACCTCGGTGGCAATGTCGGGCGGCGCGTCGGGCGACGTCGCCGGCTGCAAGACACTGACACCGCTTGAATCAAGAAGCAGGACTGGCGGCGCCGCTGCGGCGGCGACATCCGTCTCTGCCGGGGCCTCGGGCGCGGTAGGCGCAGCGGCCACGGCAGGCGGTGCCGGCGGTGTCGCCGCGGGCGCAGGTGCGTTGGCCGCGTTGCCATCGGCCGCAGGGGCGGCGGGTGTAGCTGCGTCAGGCGTGGGGACGGTGGCCGAGGGCGGCAAGGCTTGGGCCGTGGCGGCGCTACTGGGTGCGGGTGGCAGGGCCGGTTGCGTGTCGTTGGCGGCCGGAGCCGGGGCAGCGCCATCTGCGGCGTGCGTAGGGGCCGGTGCGGCGCCCTCGCCCTCGCCTGTAGCAAGTGCGCCCGTGCTTGCCGATGATCCGGTATTGTCGGTGCCTGAGGTGGGCGCGCCGGCATCTGCCACCACGGCTCCTGCATCGGGCGCGGCCGGGGCGGATGAACTGTCTGACGCTGGCGCGGTCGTGGCTGCAGCGCCCGGCTCGGCAGCCGAGGCAACCACCTCTGGCGCGGAGGCGTCGTTGCTGGCAATTTCGGGGCCCGTGCTGCCTGCATCGGCGGCCGGCATGTCCGGCGCCGGGGCCGCCGGCGCGGCGCTCTGCGGCGTCGATGGCGCGGGCGCCCCTGTCGCGGCTGCGTCCCCAGCGGGCGGTTCTGCCGTCGCAACCTCGGTTTGACCGAAGGGCGCGACAAGCACCGTCTGGTCCGAGGCCACGGCGGTTCCTTCGGGATCGGCCAACAACGACAGTCCGCGCGGCGACGTCGCCGGCGGCAACGACAGGATCGCCACGAACGCGCCAGAGTTGTCCGCCTCGGCGCGGGTCAGTTCAGAGCCGTCCAGCATGATCGCCACCGTCGCGCCGGGCGCCGCACGCCCGGCGATGATGGTCGCGCCATCAGGCTCCACGCGCACCGTGTCGAAAACCGGCAGGATCGGCGACGGCACGGCCGGCTCGGGCGCGGGAGGTGGTGGCGCTGCGGTAACCTCGGGCTGGGCGGAGGTGTCTGTGGCGTCCGGCGTCGCCGGGGCCGCCGCGGCATTGTCCCCACTTGCGGATGCTGACGCTGTATCGGGCGCGGAGTCGGTGGCTGGCGCCGTTCCCGGTGCAGTCGCAACGGCGGGCGCAGACGCTGCCGGTTCAGGCGGCTTAGAGGCCTGAAAATACGACACATATGCAAACACGGCGGCGGCCAGAACCACCGCCGCCAGCCCACCAAGGACCACCGGTCCTACGCCCGACTTTTCGCTTGCGGCCAACCGCTGTCCTTCCCCGCACCCGTCCCCCACCGAGGCCGGTTCCGGCCGTGGTTGGCACACAGTATCAACCGGGGTATGCAGGGCCAAGACGACCCCCCGATTTATCGCGAAAGGATGCGTCATGTCTGCCACGCTGCGTTCGGTCTGCGTCTTTTGTGGCTCGCGTCCGGGGAACCGGCCCAGCTATGGCAGGGCGGCGACAGACTGCGGCGCAATGCTGGCCGCGAACAGCTGGCGGTTGGTTTATGGCGCGGGCGATGTGGGGTTGATGGGGCTGGTCGCGCGCGCCGCGCAGGCCGGCGGTGGCACCACCTTTGGCGTCATCCCCACACATCTGTTGCGGCGCGAGGTCGGCAAGACCGACCTCGACTCGCTGGTCATCACCGAGACGATGCACGAGCGCAAGAAGGTGATGTTCATGAACGCCGACGCGGTGGTCGTGCTGCCCGGCGGCGCAGGCTCGCTCGACGAGGTGTTCGAGGTGCTGACATGGCGGCAATTGGGCCTGCACGACAAGCACATCGTCTTTCTCGATACCGATGGCTACTGGGAGCCGCTGCTGGCCCTCATTGACCATCTGATCGCCGAAGGCTTCGCCGATGCCAGCCTGCGCGATTTTATTTCTGTCGCGCCCGATGTTCCCGCGCTCGAGGCGATCCTGCGCCGCGCGCTGGACTAAGACGGCACGGCCGCACGGATCGCATCAGCGGGTCACGGCGATGCCGCACGCCATGTGACGGCAAGCCAGATGATCGAAAGCGCCGTGGCAATCTCGACCACCGAGAAAAACACGTAATGCAGGCTGACACCGCCGACCAGCAGCGACCCGCCTTGAATGACCGTCAGCAGCAGCGCGACAAGGATATTGGCAACCCGCGCCGGCGCATGCGGCGCCAGGCGTGAAACAAGGATCATCGCCAGCGCCAGTTCCATGACCACCGCAAACGCCAGCAGGAACGTCTGGCTTAACGCCACCCCGCCGACTTCGCCCGTCAAGATCTCCTTGAGGTCTGGCGCATGCATCAGGGTAAAGACGTCGCACCAGAGGAAGTTCAGCGACAGGAACACCCATAGAAGTGACAGGATGCTTGCCCGGGTCATTTCGCGTTCCGGCATGGCGGCCCCCAGAATGAAAAATGGCACCCCGTCAGGGATGCCATTTCCGGTTATCACGAATTCGTGAGGGGCGCCACCATCCGGGGGCGGCAGTCGCTCACATCCGGCTTGCGACGTTTTCCCAGTTCACGAGGTTGTCAAGGAAGTTGGTCAGGTAGGCCGGCCGCTTGTTGCGGAAATCGATGTAGTAGGAATGCTCCCACACATCGCAGCCCAGCAGGGCAGTCTGCCCGAAGCAGAGCGGGTTCACCCCGTTCTCCGTCTTGGTCACCTTCAGGCCGCCATCGGCGTCCTTGACCAGCCAGCACCAGCCCGAGCCGAACTGGCCCGCGCCCGCAGCGGCGAATTGCGACTTGAACTCGTCGACGGAGCCGAAGGATTCGGTCAGCGCCTTCTCCAATTCGCCCGGCATCTTCGACTTGTTCGGGCCCATCATCTGCCAGAACTGGTTGTGGTTCCACAACTGGCTGATGTTGTTGAAGATTCCGTTCTGCGCCACGGCGGTCTTGTTATAAGTGCCGGTGATGATCTGCTCGAGGGTCTTGCCCTCCCACTCGGTCCCGGCAATCAGCTTGTTGCCATTATCGACATAGGCCTTGTGGTGCAGGTCGTGGTGATACTCCAGCGTCTCACGCGACATGCCATGCGCGGCAAGCGCATCATGGGCATAGGGAAGGTCGGGAAGTTCAAAGGCCATGGTCGTCCTCCTTTGCGGTTAAACCAGTTGATACCGAACTGAGGGTTATTGCCGCCCACGTCAAGGTGGGCCGCAAGAAGAACTGCGGTCGCTCCCTGCCCAAGACCGGGCTTTTGCCCTGTGGCAGGACGCGTATTCAGAGCCAGTCTATCCGCTCGCGGAAGTTTTCGCGCCCCGGAAACTTCTCCTTGTGGCGCACCATCAATTCACGGGCGAGATCCTTGCGGTGCAGCGGGCGGCACATCGAGATCAACCGTTCCAGCGGGATCGGACGCCCCGGTGCCGCGGCCACTGCCTTTTCAAGGGCGACAAACGAATCCTCGTTGCGGTCGGCACGTCGCAGGGCCGATGCCTCGGCCAGAAGGATGTCGACATCACTATCGGCCATTTCGCGATGTTTGCCGACAAGGTCGATGATCGCGTTGAAGTCTTCCAGCTTGGACATCATCCGTACCGACGAGGCCAAGGCATCTGGCGTGATGCCTTCGGCAGGCGCAAGGCCGGCAAGGTCCACCTCGGCGCCCTCGACGTAGCTGATCAGAACGTTCGACATGATCCGGTTGATCACGTCGGGCGAGACATGCCGATAGTCGCCCCGCGACCATGCGATCGACGGGTTCGACAGCGTCACGTATTCGTAGGACGGAAAGTAATCGACGCCGTCCTTCCCCAGCAGAAACTCATCCAACGCGGCCCTTTGCACCGATTTGGAATAGGCGTTGGCCACCAACACATCCATGTTGCGGAACGTCGACAACAGCGGCACCGGCGACACGGTGACCAGCATCTTCAGCGGCTTCTTGCGGTGTTTGACCAACAGGTCGTAAATCTCGTTCAACCCGTCCAGAACGTCGGAATAGCTCAGCACCCGAAACTCGAACCGGTCGGGCTCTTCCTTGATCAGCGGGTTGGGCGGCGGCACGTTGAGGTAAAGGCCAAGCTTTGTATCGTACCACGTCTCGACATAGCCCAGCGTCAGGATCACCACGTCGGCGGTCGCCACCTGCGCCATCGCGTCAAGATAGCGGTGCCGGAAAGCCAGAATATCATCGAGAGGGAATTCAAGCTTGGCCATGCCCAACTGGCTGTCGCAGAACCGACCCCGCCCCATCGGGTAGATCAGGTCGGCGCCGGGAAACGTGTCACGCTCCAGCGCCCAGCGCACCTCGTTGGCGACCGAATGGATCGAGTACTTGTTGAAGAAATTGGCCGCGTCCCCAAGGCTTTCGCCGATCTCGCCCAATTCAAACTCGCGGCTCAGCACCCGCTTTCCGGCCGCTTCCAGCGATTTTTCCACATTGCGGGCAAAGCACGACCCGATGGCGAAGATCGTATCATCCTTGCCGATCTGGAAACTGGGCGCGCAATTGGGCGAGGCCAGTGGGTAAAGCCTGTCGCCGTCCTTGTCGGGCGCGGGATACTTGCGCAACGCGTTGGCGCGTGCCCGGTCCATCGCGGCGGTGGCCGTGATCCGTTCAATATGCGTATTGCTGCCCATGCCTGTCCCCGTTTCCCGGTCGCCCAGCATCGTGCCCGGCCCAGACCGCTCTTGCCGGGCTTGCCGCCCGCTCATTTTGACCCAGCATAGGCGCAAAGGTCCAATCCTATCAATAGGACCGCAAGCCGGGCCATGACCTTTGCCGTTTTCTTGGCCATCCGTTTGAGGTAGGGGATTGTCCTAAAGCGGGCAATCCAGGGGCAGGCGATCACATGAACGAGAATGCATCTCCGGTCGTGCCTGACCTGACAGACTCGATCGCGGGCCGGATCGAACTGGTCGAGAACGCAATCGTCGTGCCTCCCCCCAAGAATGACGCCAACCGTTCGGTGCAAAACTCGGGCGTGCTTGCCGCCGATGGCCGCTTCGTCGAGAACTCAATCACCTGGCGGGGCCGCGCCCAAGTCACCCGCGCCCCGGCCATGCCGGACCCGCAGTCGGTAGTCGAGATGTCGGGCAACTACATGTTTCTTGGGCCGCTTTTTGGCCATTTCGGCCACTTCCTGGTCGAAAGCATCTGCCGCATCTGGGCCTATGGTGAATTGCGAGGAAAGATCGACGGCGCGGTCTGGGTGCCGAAGTTCCAGAACCGTCCCGAACACGTGCTGAATGTTTATACGCCCTTCCTTAACGCGCTCGGCGTCGATTGTCCGCTCTACAACCTGTCCGATCCCACACGGATCGAGCGGCTTTACGTGCCACAACAGGGCTTCGGCATGTTCCAGATGATCGAAGGCGCGCCCGAATTCCGTGAGTTCGTGCGCGCCAACGCGGGCAAGAACATCGTCCCGAAGGGCGCCAAGAAGATCTACGTCTCGCGCTCGGCCCTGCCCGCGATCCGCGGCAGCATTCTGGGCGAGACATTGCTGGAATCCTACCTGCAGGACGAAGGCTACGAAGTTTTCCACCCGCAAAAGTACAACCACGCCGACCAGATCGCCGCCTACAAGGCCGCAACACACATCATCGCGGTCGACTGCTCGCCTTTGCACCTGCTGGCGCTGGTCGGCAATGCCGATCAGAAGGTGGGTATCATCGCCCGCCGCGCTGGCGATCTGGACCAGATATTCGCCCAGCAGCTGCGCGCGTTCCAAGGATCTGATGCGCACCCGTTCAATTACCTGCGCCGCAACTGGATCGAGGAACATGCCAACCGACCCAGTCGAACCAGCTGGGGCGAGATCGCCTTTGACAGCCTGTACGAAGGCTTGCGAGCGGCGGGTCTGATCGAGGGGACGAAGGCCTGGCCTGCCCTGACCGAGGCCCAAATCACCGAATTCGCGACGAAAGCGGGTGAAGGCGCCAAGACCACATTCCGCCCCTACGAAGGCGACACAGCGGCAATCGTGGAAGAGGGCGACTAGCCAGCCCCTCTTAGAACACCCCCACCGGCCCGGCTTTTGCCGACGCTTCCAACAAATCAAATACGTAATCTGCGACCGAGCGGAAGCAGATGACGTGGAACGTGTCCTCGTCGCTTTTCCAGAATGCGGCCGCGACCTGCCCCAGCCGGGTGCGGCGCAATTCGCCCACCGGGAACAGGTCGGGATCCAGATCGGCCGGGGCGAGCTTTGCCAGCACTTCGGCAGCATGACCGCCCCGCAGCGTGATGACGGCGCGCGCGTCCGACACGTTGACGGCCATGTGATGCTCGGCCTTCAGTGCGGCCGACAGCGCGGCCACTGTTTCAGCCGCCTTGTCGTGGGCCGTCACCAGCAGCAACTCGTCGGGCGACATCCAGCCCGCGCCGCCCTCCAGCCCGCCGGCCATGCGCCGCACTTCGGGCACCGCCTGCCCCACGGCTTTCTTCACGGCGGCCTTCAGCTTTGCCGAGGCCAGATTGCCCCGCAGCGTGATCATGCCGACCAGCCCCGCATCGCGTAGCGTGATCGCCCCGGCGCTGGCCTCGCGGCCGTTCAGCGCGCTTGTCGCCTCAGGCATTCTGCTTCTCCCCCGCCTTGTCATAGAAAACCTGGTCAACGATGCGCGCCTTGACGGTCACATCCTTGCCCTTGGTAAACTCGATCACCTCGCCCATCCGGTCCGGCCCGTTCAGGACCAGACCCATCGCAATGCCCTTGCCCAGCGTGGGCGAGAAATAGGTCGAGGTGACACGGCCCTGCGTGTTGCGCTGACCATTGGCGTTCACGCCGTCGCCAATCGCATAGGCGCCGTCGGGAATGACCGAACCATCCAGCGTTTCCAGCCCGACCAGTTTCCACCGGTTCGGATCGGTCATGTGGCTGCGCTCCTGCGCGCGCTTGCCGAGATAGTCGTCCTTCTTCTTCGAGATCGCCCAGCCGAGGTTCAGGTCCTGCGGAATGACGGTCCCGTCGGTCTCGTCCCCGATCATGATAAAGCCCTTCTCGGCGCGCATGATGTGCAGGCACTCGGTGCCATACGGCATGATCCCGTGCGCCTCGCCCGCCTTCAGCAGCGCGTCCCAGAAGGCGCGGCCCTGGCTGGCTGGCACGGCAACTTCGTAGCTGAGCTCGCCGGAAAAGCTGATCCGGTAAACCCGCGCGTCGAATTCGCCGATCTTGCCATCCGCCCATTGCATGAAGGGCAACGCCTCTTTCGACAGGTCCATGCCGCCAAGGCTTTCCAGCACGTCACGCGCCTTCGGCCCGACGACGCCGATCTGGGCAAACTGCTCGGTCACGTTGGCGACGTAAACCTTCCAGTCCCACCATTCGCATTGCAGCCAATCTTCCATGTGGCCATGGATGCGCTCGGCCCCGCCGGTGGTGGTGTGGCAAAGCCAAGTCTGCTCGTCTATCCGCGCAACCACGCCATCGTCGATGAGAAAGCCGTTCTCGTTACACATCAGGCCGTAGCGACATTTGCCGACGGGCAGCGTGCTTATCATGTTGGTGTAAAGCATGTCGAGGAAGCGGCCCGCGTCGGGGCCCGTCACCACCAGTTTGCCCAGCGTCGAGGCGTCCAGAAGGCCCACGTTGGTGCGAGTGTTTTTCACCTCGCGCATCACCGCGTCATGCACGCTTTCGCCCTTTCGCGGGAAAGCGTAAGGGCGGCGCCATTGGCCCACGGGCTCGAAATCAGCGCCGTTGGCCTCATGCCAGTCATGGATCGGCGTCTTGCGCACCGGCTGGAACAGCGCGTCGCGCGCCACGCCCGCGATCGCGCCCATCGAGATGGGCGTGTAGGGCGGGCGGAAGGTTGTGGTGCCCACTTGCGGGATCGTCACGTTCAGCGCGTTCGAAAGCGTCGCCAGACCGTTGATGTTGCTCAGTTTCCCCTGATCCGTCGCCATCCCAAGCGTGGTATAGCGCTTGGCGTGTTCGACGCTTTCAAAGCCTTCCTGCGCGGCCAGTTGCACGTCGGAAACCTTCACGTCGTTCTGAAAGTCGAGCCAGGCCTTGGACCGCTTGGCATAGGATGCGCCCTGCGGCATCAACCACACGGGCAGCGGCGCGGCCGCGGCCGCATCCTCACCTTTGGGCGCGGTGCCGGTCTTGCCGGCGTGGCCCGCCGCCTTGGCCGCTGCAAGGCCCGCCGCCCAGCCATCGGCAACGGCGCCGGCCGTCGCCAGATGCCCATTCGCGGTGCCGGCAGCAATCACCATCGGCGCGCCATCGGCCCCGGTCGGCGGCCTGCCGGCATCGGGCCGGAACATCGCCTGATCGTCATCCCAGCTCAACTTGCCGCCGCAATGGGACCACAAGTGCACAACCGGCGACCAGCCGCCCGACATCGCCACGCAATCGCAGGCGATTTCTTCCAGCGGCGCGCCCTCGCCCGCCTGCAGGCACAGCGTGACACCCGTCACCCGCTTGCCACCCTTCACCACCGCCACGGCCATGCCGTTTGCCACGCGAATGCCCGCAGCCTTGGCCGCCGCGGCCAGTTCGCCGCCGCCCTGCGGGCGTGCATCAACGATTGCCGGCACGATCAGCCCGTGGGAATGCAGCGCCAGCGCGGTGCGGTAGGCATCGTCGTTGTTGGTCACCACGACGGTGCGATCGCCCACCGAGACGCCGAAATTCACCAGGTAATCGCGCACTGCGCTGGCCAGCAGGACACCCGGCACGTCATTGCCTGCAAAGGACAGCGGCCGCTCGATCGCGCCTGTCGCGGTGATCGTCCGGCGCGCACGGATCCGCCACAGGCGATGCCGCGGGCCGTCCATCTCGGGCACATGGTCGCGCAACCGCTCGTAGGCCAGCACGTAGCCGTGGTCATAGACCCCGGCCCCCATCGTGCGCCTCCGAAGATCGACATTCGGCATGGTTTCAAGCTCTTGCAGGGTGTCCTTCACCCAAACTCCGGCATCCTTTCCGCCCAGCTTGACGCCATCGACCACTGCACGACCGCCCCAGTCGGCCGTTTGCTCGATCAGCATCACCCGCGCGCCGGCCCGGCCCGCCTCGCGCGCCGCCGCCAGCCCGGCGATGCCGCCGCCGATCACCAGCACGTCCACGAAGGCGTGGAAATGCTCGTAGGTGTCGGCATCGCGGTCCTTGGGCGCCTTGCCCAAGCCCGCCGACTGCCGGATGAACGGCTCGTAGATGTATTTCCAGAACGGGCGCGGATGGATGAACATCTTGTAGTAGAAGCCCGCCGGCAGGAACCGCGCGAGGTAGGTGTTGATCGCGCCCACGTCGAATTCGAGGCTGGGCCAGTGGTTCTGGCTGGTGGCGGCCAGCCCGTCGAAGACTTCCGTCGTCGTCGCGCGCTGGTTCGGCTCGAAGGTGCCGCCCTTGCCGAGGTTGACCAGCGCGTTGGGCTCTTCCGCACCCGCCGCGACCACGCCACGCGGGCGGTGATACTTGAACGAGCGGCCCACCATCATCTGGTCGTTCGCCAACAGTGCCGAAGCCAGCGTATCGCCCGCGAAGCCCTTGAAATGCTTGCCATTGAATGTGAACTTCACGGCCTGCGACCGGTCGATCAGACGGCCGCCCTCTGCCAGACGCGTGCTCATGCGAAATCCCTCCAGCGCCAGCCGGGACGTTTGGCCGAGATCGCCTCGCGCAGCGCCTGCGGCGGTTCGGTGGTTTGCGCCGGGTAGGTGCCGAACACCTCCAGCGTGGCGGTGTCACGCGCGGCCAAAAACCATTTGCCGCAGCCATAGGCATGCCGCCAGCGTTCGAAATGCACGCCCTTGGGGTTTTCGCGCATGAACAGGTAGCCCTCGAAATCGTCGATGTCCGAGCCGGGGCCAAAGCGCTTCAGATGCGCCTCGCCGCCGGGGCTGAGTTCGGTCTCGTCGGCCTGCACGCCGCAATAGGGGCATTCTAGGGTCAGCATCTTGTCCCCATCCTTCTCTCAACTTCACGCGCCATCATGCTGGCATTGAACGGAAACAGGCCGTTCGTCCACGTTTTCCGAAAGATCAATGCGCCACCCCCGCCGCGACGCTTTCGTCGATGAACTTGCCCTCGCGAAAGCGCCACATGCTGAATTCCTCGGTCAGGGGCGAGGCGCCCTTGGCCATCAGCTCGGCCATCGCCCAGCCCGATCCGGGGATCGCCTTGAACCCGCCCGTGCCCCAACCGCAGTTGACAAAGATCCCCTCGACAGGCGTTTTCGACAGGATCGGCGAGCGGTCGCCGGTCATGTCGACGATCCCGCCCCATTGCCGCAGCATCTTCAGGCGGCTGATCATCGGGAAGGTCTCGACCAGTGCGCGCACCGTCTCCTCGATGTGGTGGAACGACCCACGCTGGGTGTAGTTGTTGAACCCGTCGGTGCCGCCACCAATCACCATTTCGCCCTTGTCGGACTGGCTCATGTAGCCATGCACGGTGTTGGCCATCACCACCACGTCCATCACCGGCTTGATTGGTTCGCTCACCAGCGCCTGCAGTGCCAGGCTTTCGACAGGCAGGCGGAACCCGGCCATGTTGGCCATCACGCCGATATGGCCCGCGGTGACCAGCGCCAGCTTGTCGCAGTCGATCGGCCCCTTGGTGGTGTCCACGCCCACCACCTTTCCCGCGTCGCGCCGGATGCCCGTCACCTCGCATTGCTGGATGATGTCCATCCCCATCGCCGAGCAGGCCCGCGCATAGCCCCATGCCACGGCATCATGCCGCGCCGTGCCGCCGCGCGGCTGCCAGAGCGCGCCCAGCACCGGGTAGCGCGGCCCCGAGATGTTGATGATCGGGCACAGTTCTTTCACCTTGTCCGGCCCGATGAACGCCGTCTCGACCCCCTGCAGGCCGTTGGCATGAGCGGTGCGCTGATATCCGCGGATCTCGTGCTGGGTCTGGGCCAGCATCATCACGCCGCGCGGGCTGAACATGATGTTGTAGTTCAGGTCCTGGCTTAGTGTCTCGTACAGGCTGCGTGACTTTTCGTAGATCGCCGCCGAGGGATCCTGCAGGTAGTTCGAGCGGATGATGGTGGTATTGCGGCCCGTATTGCCGCCGCCCAGCCAGCCTTTTTCGAGGATCGCGACATTGCGGATCCCATGATTCTTGCCAAGGTAATAGGCGGTGGCAAGGCCATGACCGCCCGCGCCGACGATGATCACATCGTATTTCTTTTTCGGCTCGGCCTTCGCCCAGGCACGGTCCCAGCCGGTATGCTGGCGCAGCGCCTCGCGGGCGACGGCGAAGACGGAATAATGCTTCATGGCGGGCGATTCCCTTGGGCAGGCGGTGGCGACGGTCCGCGCCTGTTTACTGAACCCTTTGCCGCTGTCCAATGCGACACGGAGCGACGCAAGCCCGGCAGGATGCGACATGGTGCACCGCCGTGGCACCTGCGCCGTCACGGCCCCTTTTCCCGCCGCGCCGGCTCGACTAGGTAGGGGGCGAAGAGAAGGGGTAGAGATGCTGTTCTGGATCATTGCGGCGGGACTTGCGCTGGTAGCCGCTGCAACGCTGGTGGCCCCGCTCTGGCGCGGCACGGGGGCGCCGATGCAGGCGCGCAACGACATCGCCGTCTATCGCGACCAGCTGGCCGAGGTCGACCGTGACATAGCCCGTGGCGTGCTCGCCGCAGACGAGGCTGAGCGCACCCGCACCGAAGTGGCCCGTCGCCTTCTGGCCGCCGACAAGGCTGGCGCCGAAACGCTGACTGAGGCGCCGCAGCGGATCAGCCGCGGCATGGCCGTGACGTTGGTCGTGCTGATGATTGCGATCAGTGGCGGGCTTTACTGGTGGCTGGGCGCGCCGGGCTATCCCGACATGCCGCGCGCCGAACGGCTGGCACAGGCCGCCCAGTTGTTGAAGGACCGGCCCAGCCAGGCCCAGGCCGAAGCGGGCTTTGTCGCCCCCTCCACCGCGCAGATCCCCGCCGACCAGATGGCACTGATCGACCGGCTGCGGCAGGTCGTACCCACCCGCCCCGAGGACAAGCAGGGCTGGACGCTGCTCTCGCAGCAGGAGGCCGGCGTCGGCAACTTCCCCGCCGCGGCGCGGGCCCAGGCACATCTTCTCTCGCTTGAGGGCGATACGCCCGAACTGGCCGACATGGAGCGTCTGGCAGACCTGATGGTCGCTGCCGCCGGCGGTACCGTCTCGCCCGAGGCCGAGGACCTGATGAAGGGCATCCTTGCCCGCGACCCGAGCAATATCACCGCCAATTACTACCTCGGCCTGATGTATGCCCAGACCGACCGGCCCGACATCGCCTTCGGCATGTGGAAAAAGATCATCGACCGAGGCCCCGCGACCGAGCCGCACATCGCCGTCGCGCTGACGCAGATCGGTACCGCTGCCGACCTCGCCGGCATCAACTACACCCCGCCGCAGGCAGCGCCCGGCCCGTCCGCCGGCGATGTCGCCGCCGCAGGCCAGATGAGTGCCGCCGACCGCACCGCGATGATCAAGACGATGGTCGCCGGTCTGGCCGACCGGCTGAACACCGACGGTGGCACGCCCGAGGAATGGGCGCGGCTGATCACCTCCTACGGCGTGCTGGGTCAGCCCGACGATGCCCGCGCCGCCTGGGAGAAGGCAAAGGCGGCTTATTCTGGCAATGCATCGGCGCTCGACACTCTGGCCAACGCGGCACAGGGGGCGGGCATCGCGCAATGATCTGCAACACGGCCGAGGCCTTCGCCGCCGCCCTGCCCCCGCGCCGCGCCATCGCGGGGCTGGACCTTGGCACCAAGACGATCGGCGTCGCCGTCTCGGACGGGCTGCGCAGCGTGGCGACGCCATTGCAGACCATCGCACGGCGCAAGTTCACCCTCGACGCGGCAGAGCTGCTGAAGATCTGCACCGCGCGCGAGATCGCGGGACTTGTCCTTGGCCTGCCGCTCAACATGGACGGCAGCGAAGGCCCGCGCGTGCAGGCAACCCGTGCCTTCGCCCGCAACCTGCGCCAGATTTCACCCCTGCCCATCGCCTTCTGGGACGAACGCCTCAGCACGGTGGCCGCCGAACGTGCGCTTTTAGAGGCGGATACGTCGCGCAAACGTCGCGCCGAGGTGATCGACCACGTCGCCGCCGCCTATATCCTGCAAGGGATGCTGGACCGGCTCGCCCATCTGGAGGCGCATTCGTGACCAATGAAACGACCGACGCCGTCTGGCGCCGAGACGAGATCGAAAGCCCCTGCGTCAAGGTCTGCGTGGTCCATCCCGCCGCGCGGCTTTGCACCGGCTGCCTGCGCTCGATCGACGAGATCGGACGGTGGAGCCGGATGACCCCCGAGGAACGCCGCGCCATCATGGCCGAACTTCCCGGCCGCGCGGGCCAGCTGAAGGTGCGCCGCGGCGGCCGCGCGGCCCGTCTGGGCCAGGTCTAGGGCAGCGCCAGCCAGTCGCCCGGATCGGCCAGCAGCGGCCGGAAATAGGCCACCATCCGCCCCTCGCGCGGCCCCTCGGCCCCCGCTGCCCACGGCGCCACGCCATGAATGGCCAGCCGGTGCATCACCACCGCCTGCCCCGGCATCAGCGGCACCTCGACACGCTGACAGGTTTCGACCACCTCGGCCCGCGCGGCAGCATAGGCCTCCGTCACGTCGATGCTCGCCCAGTCGGCGGGCGCACGGCCTGCAAAGACCTCCTTGAAGGCCGCGCGGATCACCTCGTGGCTGCCGGCCCAGACCACGAGCGGGCTGGCCGCCGTCGGCGTCAACGGCAGGCCCAGGATCCAGGCATGCGGCTCGCGCAGGAACCGCCGCTTCTGCGGCCCCTCTGCCAGCAGCCCGTCCAGGTGCGCGGCATCGCGCTTCAGGCGAAAGCGGTGGGCGGCCTCGCTCTCATCCGGGTCGCGGCGCGGATAGCCGGGCCAGGTCACCGACAGTTGCGCGCGGTGAAGCGGTTGCAGCGGGCCGATCAGGCCATCCCAGGACCCGGCCAGGGGCACCCCGCCGATGCGGCCGTCGGGCCCGTTGGGCAGGGCATCGACGCCCACGAACCATGTGCCGCCGTGGCGCAGCCAGCGGGCGCGCATCTCGGGGTCGGACAGCACGGCCAGGGCCGCCGGGCGTGCCGCCTCGGCCCAGGCCAGAACGCGCGCATCCTGCGCCAGCACCGCGAAACCGTCGCGGGCCAGCGCGGCGGTCACAGCCCCAGCGCCTTGCGCAGCATGTTCAGCGCCACCAGAAGCAGGAAGCCCCCGAACACCCGCTTGAGGCGTTTCGCATCGGTCTTGTGCGCCAGCGCCGCCCCCCAGGGCGCGGTGATCAGCGTCATCGCGATGATCAGCACGAAGGCCACCAGGTTGACTGCGCCGATGCTGAAGGGCGGCGTGCCATCGGCCGGCATGTGGAACATCAGGAACCCCGCGACCGAGGGCACCGCGATCAGCACGCCGAAACCGGCCGCCGTGGCGACGGCACGGTGGATGGGCACGTTGTAAAGCGTCATCGTCGGCACCCCGAACGATCCGCCGCCGATCCCCATCAGCACCGAGAGGAAACCGATCACCGGCGACAGGATCAGCCGCGCGGGCCCGGTGGGCATCGCCGGCCCCAGCCGCCAGTAATCCCGGCCCAGAAGCATGTAGAGCGACACGATCGAGGCCAGCACGCCGAAGATCGCCTGCAGGGCCGTCGATTTCAGCGTCGAGGCGACCGAGACGCCGATGATCGCGCCAATGACGATGCCCGGCGCCCAGCCGCGCAGGATGCCCCATTCCACCGCGCCCTTGCGGTTATGCGACAGGACCGAGCGCACCGAGGTGACGATGATCGTCGCCAGCGAGGTGCCCAGGCACATCTGCATCAGTTGCGGCGAATGGTAGCCCAGCGCCGAGAACGCGTAGTAGAAGGCCGGCACAAGGATGATGCCGCCCCCCACGCCCAGCAGGCCCGCCAGCACGCCGGCAAAGGCCCCGATGGCCAGCAGCATCACGGCCATCTCGATCAGCAAGGTGGTATCGGGCATCGCTCTCTCCATGTCAGGGGCTGCGCGGTGATGCCCCCAAGCCGCAGCAGAGGCAAGCCCCTCAGGCCGCCGCGGCCGCCCCCGTCACCGCGGCCAGCGCCGCGCGCACCAGGTCGGGGCCGGCATCGGGGCGCGCCGCCCCCTCCGACAGCATCCGCCGCCATGTGCGCGCGCCGGGCCGCCCGTTGAAAAGGCCCAGCATGTGCCGCGTCACCTGGTGCAGCCGCCCGCCCCCGGCCAGGTGCGCCGCGATGTAGGGCAGCATCGCCTCCACCACATTCTCGGCGCTGCGCGCCAGCCCCTCGCCCCAGATCGCGTGATCGGCGCCCAGCAACACCGCCGCGGGGTCGTGGTAGGCCGCACGGCCGACCATCACGCCGTCCATCCCGGCCTCGAGAAAGCCCTGCACCTGCGCCAGCGTGGTGATACCCCCGTTGACCGACAGGTGCAGGTGCGGGAACAGGCCCTTCATCCGCAGCACCAAGTCGTAGTCCAGCGGCGGCACCTCGCGGTTTTCCTTCGGGCTGAGGCCCTGCAGCCACGCCTTGCGGGCATGGATGGTGAAGCGGTCCACGCCCGCGGCGCTGACCCGCGACAGGAAATCGGGCAGCACCACCTCCGGGTCCTGATCGTCCACCCCGATCCGGCACTTGACCGTCACCGGGACCGGGCTTGCCTCGATCATCGCGGCCACGCAGTCGGCCACCAGCGCGGGCCGTTCCATCAGCACCGCGCCGAAACACCCCGACTGCACCCGGTCCGAGGGGCAGCCCACGTTGAGGTTGATCTCGTCATAGCCGAAATCGACCGCGATCCGCGTGGCCTGCGCCAGTTCGGCCGGGTCCGACCCGCCCAGTTGCAGGGCCACCGGATGTTCGGCCGCGTCAAAGCCCAGCAAACGGTCGCGGTCGCCATGGATCACCGCCGGCGCGGTCACCATCTCGGTGTAAAGCAGCGCGTGCCGGCTCATCTGCCGGTGCAGGTAACGGCAGTGCCGGTCGGTCCAATCCATCATGGGCGCGACCGACAGGCGCGCGGCGTCCCGCAACGTGTCAGTCCGATTTCCCAGCACTTGTGGCAACACGACAATTATCCCGATCCGGCCCAGCCCGGCTTGAATTTCAATATCACGGTCGCGTCATTTAGCGCCCCGGCGGGCTGTCTTAGCATCCCCTGCGCAAATGCGCCAATAGCGGCCGCCGGCAGGAAAACCGCCCGGACATCTTGCCGCCCGCCATGACGGGGAAAGACCTGCATCGCCGGGTTTGCGGGATGCGAAAATGTCTCGGCCCGGCACCTTCGGCAACTTGCCCCGGGGCCTATATACACGGGCCGCTGAACCACCACGACCAGCCGGCGGAGGCACCTTATGGGCCGCCAGATTTGACGAAAGGCCCCCTAATCCATTATAAAGATAAGACATTCGGGGAGGGACACATGAAAATACAACTGGCTCTTGCCGGGCTGGCAACTACATGTCTCGCGTCTTGCGGGTTTTATCAGGCGCATCAGGCGGGCGAGGCCGCGGCCGATCTTCAGGCCCTTTTGCTGGGGGATTCAAAGGCAGATATCCGCGCCTGCGCCGGTCCTCCACAAAGCATCAGCAGGGAGTCAGGCAGCGAGGTCTGGCATTATCGCTATGATGCATATCGTCACGCCCAGATGGACAGGGATTATGTCGGCCTCGCTGATGTTGTCTTTACCGGCGGCGAGGTGACCGATCTGCGCTTCCGGTCAAATTACGAAACCAACACGTTCGGCATGGCGTTCACTCCCAATCAGATACGGGCGCTCAGCCTGCCCATCTTCGAAGGATGCTAAGGGCTGGTCTCATCCTCGTGCTGGGGCTCTGTCTTGGCATCCATGCCGCCCAAGCGCAGTCGAGCGCGGCCAGCCGATGCCTCGACCGGGTTGGCGCAACCCAGGACGATCTGGCATTGAGCGACGACTCCATCGATGGGCGCGAGGCGCTGCGAAACCGGATCTTGCGTGACATGTCGCTATCGCGCGCACTTGCCTCGGCCGGTTGCGGCGACTTGGCGCAACTGTTCCGCAATCGCGCGAACGGATTCAAACCGGCGCTGCGAAGTTTCACCAGTCACAGCATCGCGGTTTCCGACAGCATCCGGTCGTTTCAGTCGGCCGCGCGGATCGTGACCGGTCTGGCCCCGATCATCGCCGCGGCACAGTCGCGCGCCTCCCAGTCGACCCAAGGCGGAGGATCAACCGGCTCCAGCAATGCCCAGTGCCAGCGCAGCTGCCACGGGCAGGCGCAGATCGGGACATGGACGAACGGCCATTGCTTTTACGAGGCGACCTGCACGAATTAAGCCGCACGGGGTCGCTGCGCCAATAGGCCGAAAGCGCTTCGAAAGATAAATCGCAAGCACAGGGGTGCGCCAAGGGAACCATTGGTCTGACGTCGCGCGCACGACTTGCGTCGTCACGGAGTTGTGAGGCATAGTCATGCCGCATGCCGCCACCGGGTGCGGGTGCTGATGGGGGTCTAGTCCGGTCATGTCTGTCACTGCAACCGCGTCATTGCCGGGGAGCAATGCCGGGCGCGCCGTATTGGCGACCGCCGCAGCCAATCCTGACCTGTTGGCGATCGTGACCCGGGAAAGCATGATCGACTTCTCCCAGTTCGCGGGCATCCTGCGCAGGCTGGCCCAACAGTTTCAGGCGCGCGGCATCGGGCCCGGTTCCATCTTGTCCATCGACGCAGACGACCCTGTAACTGTTTTTGGAACCCTGATGGCCTCGGCACTTTTGGGTGCTTGCTGGGTCGCGGCGCGCGCCGCGCGACCGCTGAAGGCCGATCTTCACCCCACCCATCACATCACGACCGATCCTGCCGCGCCCGACCCTACCGCGCCCATCACAATCGTGATCGAACCGGGCTGGTTTACCGGGCCGGCCCCGTCTGCCGCAGATGATGCGGCTTTTCCCGGCCCTGCCGATCTTGAGGCGCCGTGGATCTACGCGCCCACCTCGGGCACCACGGGCACCGCCAAACTTGTCTGCCTGTCCCAACGGATCATGCTTGATCGTGCCAGTGCGGTGTTGGACGATTTCCGCCCGCGCGAGACGGTGATGGCCTGCCTCTTCATCTGCTCGGCCTTCCCGCACCTCGTTCGTGCCACTGCCTGCCTCGTGAACGGATGCACCATGGTGAACGCTCTTGATCCTGCGATGTGGCGGGCGGCGGGTGTAAACCATGTCTACGGCTCGGTCACGCAGGTCGCCGACCTGCTCGGCCACAGGGTGCTGCCGCAGAAGATGCCGCTGATCCACGTCTCGGGTTCGAAGCTGACCGATGCGCTCGCCCGCCACCTGCTGCAAAGCTTTGATCAGGTGATCGATCTTTATGCATCGACAGAGACCAACCGCAGTTTCAAGAACATCAAGTCGCTGAGCCCGGACGGCCGCATCGTGACCACCGGGCAGGCCACCGATGCCGAAGTGCAGATCGTGAATGACGCCGGCCAGCCGGTTGGCCAGAACGAGGTCGGGAGGGTCAGGGTGCGCAACGGCTATCTTGCTCCGGGCTACCTCAACAACCCCGCAGCGCAGGCGGCAAGCTTTCGCGACGGCTGGTTCTACCCCGGCGATCTGGCCCTTTGGGGGCCACAAGGTGGTCTGCAAGTGATCGGGCGCGCGGGCGATGTCATCAACCTTGGCGGCGTGAAGGTGAATGCACTGGAAATCGACGAGGTGATGCAATCGGTGCCGGGCGTCGCCGATGCGATGTGTTTCGAAAACCCGCGCGAAAGTGGGCCCAGCGAGCTTCTCGCCTTCGTGGTCTTCGCGCCCGGTGCCGATGGCACAACCATCGCAGAGGCGATGAGGGCCGCTTTCGCTGCCCGACTTGGCCCGGCGCGACGCCCGGCCCGCTTTGTCGAGGTCAACAAGGTGCCGCGTGCCCATGACGGCGGTGCCAAGCGGTTCTTGTGCCAGAAGCTCTATCGTGATCTGCGGGCTGCGCAGGGTGCGCAGGCAGGACATTGATGATCTCACCGCACGAGGAGCAGCCGCTCAATCTCGGATTCGCCTTCGGCCAAGTGGCCGAAGACGGTGGCGATTTTCCTGCCCTGATCTCGGACGGGCTCGTCATCAGCTACGCGCAGCTCTGGCATCTGGTCCGGGTGCTGGCCGCCCGCATGCAGGAACGGGGCATTGGCCAAGATAGCCTTGTGGCGCTCAACACGACGTCGATGCCGCTGTCACTGGGCGTCCTGCTGGCCACAGCCCTGCTGGGCGCGCGGTTCGTTGAGGCCGGTCAGATTCTTGCCCAGTCCGGTGTGCTTCAGCCGACGCATTTCCTCCGCAGTCCCGAAGTGCGCGGAAGTGACCGCGTGCAATTCGAGGTGATCGAAGACAGCTGGCTCGCCCGTCCCGGCGAAGACCCGGACCCGGCTCGCTTTCCCGGCTACGCCGATCCCGACGCCCCGTGGATGTACCTGCATACCTCCGGCTCGACAGGGGCACCGAAATACATCGCCCTCAGCCAGCGGATGGTACATGGCCGCACGATGGCGGTGGCCCCGGATTTTCCCCGCGGGGCGGTCACCTTCGCCACGCTCTTCGGTGTCACTTCCCGGCCGTTTTACGCCCGCGCGTTGGGGGCGCTGCTGCATCTAGGGGCCATCGTCGAAGGAACCGATCCCGCATTCTGGCGGCAGGCGGGGGTGAACCTCGTCTTCGCCTCGCCCGCCCAGCTGGCCCGGTTTCTTGAAATCAACCCGATCGCTCCGCGCATCGCGCGGGTTGAAGTCAGCGGTGCGGCCCTGTCGGACGAGCATGCACGCCTGTTCAGCCAGCATTTCGTCGAAGTGATCGACGTCTACGGCGCTAGCGAAACCAGCAAGAGCTTTGCCAATCGTGTCGATGTTAGCCCCGAAGGTGAAGTCACCCGAACCGGCCAGAAACTCGACAGCAGCGTCGAGATCGTGACCGACAATGGACTGCCCTGCGCGCCCGGCCAAATTGGCGCGGTGCGCGTGCGTAACCCCTACATGACCCAAGGCTACATCGCCCACCCCGAAGCCAGTGCGAGGTTATTCCGCGATGGCTGGTTCCATCCCGGCGACATCGCCGTCTGGGGCGCGCGGGGCGAATTGACGGTGATGGGGCGCGATGATGACATGATCAACCTCGGCGGTCAGAAGGTGATGGGCCTCGTCGTCGATTTCCTGCTGACGACTGTGCCCGGCATTAAGGACGCAGTCTGCTTCAAGAATCCAAAACCTGGCGCGGCAAATGAACTTCTGGCCTTCGCCGTCTTCGACGGCACTGTCGAGGTTGGCCGTGCCACGGTCGAAGCCATGGACGTGTGCAAGCGGCGGCTCGGCGTCGTGCTGGCGCCGCGCAATATCCGTCCGATCACCGAAGTTCCGCGCGATGCCGCGGGCCGGCCGCTGCGCGCGGTCTGTCAGCAACTGCTGCTGGAGCGATATTTAGCCCATGACTGAGCAGGCGGGCCCGACCACTATTGCCGAAGGTTTTCGCGCCGTGGTCGAGGCGCAGCCCGATGCGCCGGCCGTCATCGCAGCCGATATAACGCTGAGCAACCTAAAGCTTTGGCAACTTTCCTGCAGCTTTGCCTTCCGGATGCACAAGGAGGATATCGGGCCCGGCACCACCGTAGCCCTGCATACAACCGATCTGATAGCATCACTTGCCACCATGCTGGCGAGCGCGATGCTTGGGGCGCGGTTCGAGACGCTGGAAGACGTGCTTTGGGAAGTGCCATCCGTGCGCCCCAGTCATGTTCTTCGCACGCCCGAGGCACCACCTCTGAGCGGCATTTCCAGTATCGAGATTGACGCGACATGGTCGCCCCGGTTCGCCCCGCCCGAGGCTGTAACGTTTGCCCCGCCATCACCGCCAGACCCTGACGCACCGTGGTGGATCATTCATACATCGGGAACAACTGGACGGCCCAAGTTCATGCAGCTGGGCCAGCGCGCGATCGTTGCCCGATCTTACGCCGTGCGCAACGATTTCGTGCCGGGCCGGACGGTGCTGTGCTCACTCTTCGTCTGCACCGCGCGGCCCTTCTTCGTGCGGGCGACCGCGGCATTGCTGAACGGCTGCCCGATCGTCGATACGGTCGATCCGGCCTTCATGCGCGCCCACGGCGTGACGCTGGTCTGCGGCGCGCCGCTGCAGACGCTGGCCTGGCTCGACGGGCGCGTTCTTGCACCCAAGTTGCCGCGCCTGCAGGTCTCGGGCACGCGCTTGAGCGACGCACAGGCCGAGGCGCTGCTGCAGAGTTTCGACGTCGTCGAAGACGTCTACGGCGCCAGCGAAACCAACAAGAGCTTCGTCAACCTCAAGTCGCTGGAGGATGGCCGCGTCGTCAGCACCGGCAAGCCCTGCGACAGCGAGGTCCAGATCATCGGGCCCAGTTTCGAGCCTTGCGCGCCGGGCGAGATCGGCACAGTGCGCGTGCGCAACGGCTACATGGCGCCCGGCTATATCGACGCGCCCGAGGCCACAGCGCGGGCGTTTCAAGATGGCTGGTTCCTGCCCGGCGATTACGCCAGCTGGGGCCCGCGCGGCGATCTTCGGATCGAGGGGCGGGTGGACGAGGTGATCAATCTCGGCGGGCAGAAACTGCACCCCTCCATTGTCGATGCCGCCCTGGCAGAGGCCGCTGGCGTGACCGAGGCGGTCTGCTTCCGCGACCCGGACCCGGCCACGGCGCCGGGCCTTGCGGCCTTCCTCGTGGTCGCGCCGGGTGTCGATCCCGACCGCGCGGCGCAAGAGGCCCACGACGCCTGCACGGCTAGGCTGGGCCCCCTCTTCACGCCCGCGCGCATCTACGTGGTGCAGGCCATTCCCAAGACCTTCGACGGCATCCCCCGCCGCAGCGAATGCCAGCGGCTGGCCCTCGACATCGCGCGGCAGGTGCCGATCAACCTGTCCCCCCAGCCCCGCTGAAAGACCCCATCGCCATGTCCCTGCCCGAAGCCACCGTCGCCGCCGCCCTCGCCGCCATGGCGGCCCACCAGCCCGCCGTGCCGGCGCTGGTCTTTCCCGATGTCGAGATTTCCTATCGCAACCTCTGGCGGCTGTCGCAGGCCTTCGCGGTGCGCCTGGCCGAGGCCGGCGTCGGCCCCGGCGCGCTGGTGGCCCTCGACGGGAACGAGACGGCGACCGTCACCGCCCTGCTTATGGCAACCTCGCTTCTGGGCGCGCGCTTTCTCCAGGGCGGGCCGGAGCCGCTCGATGCCTCGCTCAGTGTCACCCACCGCGTCCACACGGCCGATCGGGCCGGGGCCGCGCCGGCGGGTAGCCTGCTCATCGGGCCGGACTGGTCGCCCACTGCGCTGACGCTTGAAGGGCCGGGCGCGCCCGTCTTTCCCGGCGCGGCCGACGCCGACGCCGACTGGCTGATCGTGCATACGTCCGGCACGACGGGCTATCCGAAATACCTCGCGCTCAGCCAGCGCATGGTGACGGACCGCTCGCTCGCCGTGGCCTATGATTTCGATGGCCGCAACACCCGGTTCGTCAGCCTCTTTCCCAGCACCAGCCGCCCGTTTTTTGCGCGGATCTGTGCGGCACTGATGCATGGCAGTACGCTGGTCGATGGCGTCGCCCCGGCCGACTGGCACCGCTTCGGCGTGACGATGGTCTGCGCCTCGCAGCCGCAGATCCGCACGGCGCTGGCCGGCGGCACGTTGGCCCATCGCTGCCCGAAGCTCGAGATCAGCGGCGCGCCGCTGTCGCTGGACGAGGCCGGGCGCCTGCTCGACAGTTTCGAGACCGTCGATGACGTCTACGGCGCAAGCGAGACCAACAAGAGCCACATCAACCGCATGACCCGGCCCGCGGACGGACAGATCCGCGTGATGGGCGTGCAGACGGGATGCGAGATCGAGATCGTCGACGAGGCCGGCAACCCCGTTCCGCAGGGCCAGCCGGGCCTGGTCCGCGTGCGCAACAGCTATCTTGCCCGCGGCTACCTCAACGCACCTGAGGCTCAGGCCCGCGCCTTTCGTGACGGATGGTTCCATCCCGGCGACATCGGCTATCTGACCGCGACCGGCGCGCTGCGCATCGTCTCGCGCGATGACGACGTCATCAACATTGGCGGGCTCAAGCTCGAGGCGATGGCGATCGACGCGATCCTGCGCGAGGTCGATGGCATTCTCGATGCGGCCTGCTTCATGAACCCCAAGCCGGGCGCACCGGCCGAACTCTTCGCCTTCGTGGTCTTCGCGCCCGATTGCAACCGCCTGCAGGCGGTCGCGACCGCGAAGTACCGTTGTCGCGAAGGGGCCGGTCCGGCCTTCGTTCCAAGGGTGATCCAAGGCGTCGCAGGCATCCCACGCCGAGCCGACGGACGTCCGAATCGCACGGAATGCGCAGCGCTGATCCTCAAACTCATCCGCACAGAACAAGACTGAAGCGACTACAAATCTGCGCTGCCGCACAGTATCCCTTGCAAAACCGCCACAGTTGCGATGGTACGGAGGAATTTATCTTTCGATAGATGTGCGCTCAAACGAGAGTTGTTGCGTATGGATCGATCTGTAAGCTTAAACTGTCGACATGTTGTTTGAGCCCCAAGATGTCCCTTAGGACTTCGGACAGGGTGATTATGGGAGCGAGTGATGGACTATTCGAAAGGCTTGAAGACTGGACTGGCGTCGGCTGCGGCACTTGTGGCCGGAAGTCATGCGCTGATGGCGCAATCTTGGGACGGCATGTATGCCGGTCTTTCCGTCGGCTCTAACAGCGGGACGATGCCGTGGGCCGACTCGCCTGACTACACTTACGGCTACAACAGCTCTGCGGTTGGCGGCCTGTTCGTCGGTACCAATACGACATTGGGCAATGGCCTGATCTTCGGTAAGGAACTGGCCATCTCGTTTGCCAACGGCGCTGACCCTACCGGGACCTATACAGATCCCAACGCGCCCTATTCCAGCAGTCCGATCGCAGACGCGAAGTTCAGCCTAGGCAAAGAGTTTGCGACGCCTATGGGTGGTATGCATGCCTACGGTTTTGCCGGCGGTTCGGTGATAAATACCGCGGCCAACAGCGGTGGGTCTTATATTGCCTTCGGCACAAACTTTGGCCTCGGGGCCGAAGTGATGGTCGCGCCGCAATTCTCGGTCGGCGTCGAGGTAATCCAACGTAACATGACCGGTTACGACAGCAACAACGACCCGCAAACCGCCACGACTTCGAACCGCACGGTTTCGCTGCGCGCCTCCTACCGCTTCTGATCGGCGAACGCCGTCAGTTACGTTCCAGTATGGACCGGTCCGCGGCGCGGGCCGGTCCTTTTGTTTGATCGCCCTGCAGGCCTGCCGCCATGCCACTCGCCTTGCCCAAACTGCCGCCCGCCTTCATCTGCCTTGGCGGGACGGGCGTGATTGGCTTTGCGCTCGCCGGCGTGCTGCGCGTCAGCGGCATTCATTTCGTCTCGGTCTCGCTCTCGCCCGATGCGCGGTCGCCTGGGCATGACAACATTCGACTTGACTTTGCCACCGCGCCGCCCGGCGCGCTGACCGCCGCGCTGGACGGGGTCCGCCGGACGCATCGTGTCATTGGCATCCTTGATGTATTCGGCTGCACCGGCGATGTCGCGGCAGACTTGGCCTGCGCCGCCGCGGCGTTGAGGGCCCCGGTAGCAGTCCTCAGCTCATGCCTGCTCTACGATCATGACGGACGTGCGCCAATCGACGAAACCTGCCCGCTGATTGCCACGCCCTGCCCCCCGTATCAGGCTACTAAGCTCGCGCTCGAGGCATCGTGGCGCGTCGGGACATTTCCCGACTGGTTGATCCTGAGGGCGCATCACATCCTTGGGCGCGGCTCACTTCTCGGCTGCATCCCCGCGCATAACCGTGACGCCCGGTTGCTGGACATCATCGCGGCAGGCGAACCGCTGCAGCTGGCCCGGCGGGGCGATGTGCGCCTGTCAATCATCCACCCGGCCGATCTGGGCGCGGCGGCGCTCCACCTGCTGACGCGGACAGGGCTGCGCCGGACGACCGTCAACCTTGCCCATCCCACGCCGGTGCGGGCGTTTGATTACTACGCCCGCGTCGCTACCGAACTGGGTGCACCGCTGCCCCCAATCGTCGATTTCACGCCCGATCCTGCAAATTTCTGGTCTGTCACTGCGCGCGACAACGTCTTTGTCTCGGCGCGGCCCGAGATGGCATCCTTTGCCTTCACGCACGATCTTGACGCCTGCATCCGTGACGCGCTGTCGGTGGGGCCGCGAACCTACGCCAGACAAGGCGGCTTTCTTCGGGCCCGCATCGCCGGGCATTAGTCCGACGCGCGACCGTCGCTTAGAAACGGCTTGCGGCTCAGGAATTCTTCGATCGAATTGGTGCGCGGAAATGCCTCTTTAGGTGCTTCGCGCCCCAAAAACGCGCAAAGGGGCCCCCAGCCCTCGCGCACGTCGTAGATCAGAAGGCGGTCGGGCGACAGGTCCGCTTCAACCTCCCGGCGCCACCGCGAGAACGCATCAAGCATATAGGCGCGCTCTTCCATGCGGCCCTGGAACAGACCCACGTAAACGGTCTGATAGATCATCTCTGCAACGGCGCGGGTATGTGGGTTTGGATCTTGCAGACGGCCCAAGGTGATCGAGCGGATAACGGTCTGGCGCAAGCTTTCGAACCAGTCGTCGGGATCGCGCACAGTCAGGATCACCTTCGCCTGCGGGTAATGCCGCGCCAGAACTCGCCAGTAGCACGATGCAGGCCAGTCGACCGCCGCGCCGAAGCCCGCAAACAGCCGGTCCCAGTCAGGCAACCGCCCTGCCGCGGCCTCCTGCCAGGGCGGCAGCAGCGCGGGATTGTCCCGCACCTCGTAAAGGTGGTGGCACGGCCCCAGCCCCAGCGCCTCGAGCGCGAGTTTCAGCGAATGCGTCCCGGTGCGCCCGAATCCCGCGCCGATCACCTGCAACGCCATCAGCCGCCACCCTTCCGTTGCAAGGCCGGGGCGCCGACCTGCACCGGCCTCACCCTGCGCGGCACCACCTGTCCCAGCGCCACCCGAAGCCGGCCCAGCAACCCTGCCTTGACCATGTGGTTGAACGGGCTGACGGGCAGCCGCGCGATGATCTCGCGCGCAAGCGACGGCTTGGCGCCGGGGCCGCGCAACCGGAACTGGGTGGCCTGCGTCGGGCCATAGACGACGCGCAGCCAAAGTCGCGGATGGCGGGTCAACAGCCGCCCGAATGGCGGCAGACAGCCGATCAGACGCGCGATGTCGTCCACGTAAAGGTGATAATCGACAAGGCTTTGCACGCGCTCGCCATGATGGCCGAGCTGCGCGCCAAAGCGCGCGGCATCGCGGGCCGCTACGCGCGTCATCTCGTCCGGTGGCGGCAGGGCCTGCGCCCCGCCGAACACCCGCGCGACAAGGCGCGCCTGCATTTCCATGATCGGGAACTGGCTGCCGAAACAGGGGCGCGCCCAACCGACGAAGGCCAGCGTCGCGCCGGTGCCGGGATCGAAGACCTGCTTGTAAAGGCTGCGCGGGGACCGCGCGCGCAGGCCCTCGGGCAGGAAGGGCACGCGGCTGGTATAGCCGGTGCAGAAGACCACCGCGTCGACATCGTCCAGCACCGCGCCCGACGCGGTCGTCAGCTGCCGCCCGCCCTGCCCGACGGTCACGATCTCGTCCACCACCTCCATCCCGTGATGGGCGATGGCCGTCGACAGGCCCAGCGACTTGGTGCCGTAGGTGCCCCAGATGCCGCCGCGCGCACTGACGAGGCGGTTCAGCATCACCGTCGCCTGCGACACCGGATCGTCCCTGGCGGCCTCGAACGCCAACACCCGCTGGCTGATCCAGGGGCCCAGGCTGCGCGGCAGACCCCAGACCCCGCGATGGGTTGCCGTGTCCGCCGCGATCTCGCCGCGCATCCGGGGCGTGACCCAGCCGGTGGCACCGCGCAGGCTGAGCCATGTCCGGCCTGCCACCCGGGAGATCTCCAGCCCGATATCAGCCGCGCTTTCGCCCCCGCCCACCAGCAGCACGCGCTTGCCCTCCAGTGCCGCGGCGTTCCGGTAATCGGCCGCATGCACGGCATCGATCGCCGTCAGCCCCGCCGCCCAGTCGGGATAGCGCGGCGCGTTGTTGGCGCCCGAGGCCAGCACGACCCGGGCCGCGCGCACCACCTCGCCACCGGCCAGCTGCACCTGCCATGTGCCGTCAGCGGCCTGCCGCAGCGCCTCGACCCGCGCGCCGAAGCGGATAAGCTCCAGCACGCCGAAGGCCGCGGCATAGCGCGTCCAGTACTCGACGACCTCGGCCTTGGTCCAGAAGCGGTGCAGCGGCCCCGGCCCGATCCAGAAATCCGAGAACATGCTGAACACCGCCGAGGACGTCAGCAGCAGGTTGTCATAGCCCTTCGCGAACAGCCCACCGATCCGGTCGGATGCCTCAAGGCAAAGGACATCGGCGATGCCCGCCTCGACCAGTTCCTTTGTCGCCACCAGCCCGCCGGGCCCTGCGCCGATCACCACGCAATCATGCACCATGCCGGATCCCGCCCGCCATCGGTCCGGCCGCCGCCAGCAGCACCTCGGCATGGTTGAGCACCTCGTGCAGATCGCAGATCGGCGCGTCGGTCGCGGCATCGACGATGATGTGCCGCCGGCCCAGCCGATCGGGCGCGCCATCCTCGCCAGCCAGCCGCGTGATTTCCCGAGAGACCGAACGCGCAGCAATGCCTGCGCCTTGCAGCAATTGGCCAAATGGCGTGTCGGTGTTGCGAAGGGCATCGAGCATCGCGGCAGGCAGCGCGCTGACCCGAATCGACATCCGTGAATCAAGCAGCAACAGCCCGGTGCCGCGCTGACGCACTTCCGAGACACGATCATAGCGATCGCCGGTTTCGGAGCGGTGAAGCTCGACGGCATACATCGGCCCGAAACGACTCTGCAGCACTGGGGTCATCAGCCCGTCATGCATCAGTAAATCAAGGGCAAGACGCTCTGCCGTGGCCGGCTGGCAAGACCACGACTCCGTCATCGCCCGATCAACCCCCGCAAACTCGAAAGACAGGCGGGCCACACCGTGCGACCCATGCTTTCACCCTACCAAAACGTCGCGGCCCCTGCCAGTGCTGCGGCAGGGCAAGGATGGCGGCGAAGCCCCTTGTCTTGGCCGGAACAGCGCGGCACCCTGTCGCTATCAATGGCATTGGGAACCGGGCGTCATGCGCAGAGAGCGGACACAGGTCGCGATCGTCGGCGGCGGACCGGCGGGCCTGTTGCTTGGCCAGCTGCTGACGCAGGCGGGCATCGATAACGTCATTCTCGAACGTCAAAGCAAGTCAGCCGTCCTGCGCCGTATTCGGGCCGGAGTGCTGGAATCCCACTCCGTCGATATCCTGCGCGCCAGCGGCCTGCGCACCCGGATGGATGATCTCGGCATGCCCAAGAACGGCGCATGGATTGTCTGGCAGAACAGGCCCGCGCATTTCATCGACATCGCACGCTGGACCGGCCGGCAGATGATGGCCTACGGCCAGACTATGCTGACCGAGGATCTCTACGCGGCACGGGCCGCTGCAGGCAGCGATGTTCTTGACGAGGCCGAGGACGTTGCACTTCACGGGATCGACGGACCAGCGCCCCACCTCACCTATCGGCGTCAGGGGCAGGATAACCGGCTCGATTGCGACTTTGTCGCCGGTTGTGACGGATTTCACGGCCCCAGCCGCCCGGCCATTCCTTCCAAGCTCTGCCGGGTCCATGAACGCAGCTATCCGTTTGGCTGGCTGGGCATCATGGTGGAACGTCCGCCGTTGCCGGATATCACCTATGCCCGCCATGCCGAGGGCTTTGCGATGGCCTCGCGCCGCACGCCGATGCTCAGCCGTTACTACGTGCAGGCCCCAATCAGCGACAGCCCCGAGGATTGGTCCGACGACAGGTTCTGGGACACCCTGCTGCGCCGCTTTCCCCCCGAGATCGCTGCCCGGATCGAAACCGGCCCCTCGATCGAGAAATCGATGGCGCCGTTGCGCAGTTTCGTTACGGAACCAATGCAGTACGGGCGGCTTTATCTGGCCGGCGACGCCGGCCACATCGTTCCGCCGACCGGGGCCAAAGGACTGAACCTTGCCATTTCGGATGTCTATTTCCTGTCCCGGGGGCTGATCGCGCATTACGCCGAGGGCACCGACCGGCTGCTCAACGGCTATTCCGCCGCGGCGCTGCGCCGGATCTGGGCGGCACAATCGCTGTCCAGCCGCCTGACCCGTCTGCTTCATGTCTATCCCGATGACGATGCGTTTACCTCGCGGCTGGTCGAGGCCGAATACGAGACGCTGCTGCGCTCGGAAACCGCGCAGGCGGCGCTGGCGCATGACTATGCCGGCCTGCCCTATCTGGGCTAAGGCTGCGCCGGGCGACCTTCCTCAGCCGGCGAGACCCGGCCGTTCGGCCGCAACACCCAACGCCTCTTCCAGCGCAAGTCCAAGCTGCAGGATCTTGCCTTCATCGAACAGCCTGCCCCAAAGCGAAATACCCTGCGGTACGCGAAACAACGGTCCTTCTGCTTCGATGGCCTTGCCACCGCCCAACGTCGTTCGGGCCCGCGTGCGGCTTTGCAAGAAGCCCGCCCGCAGGTGCAGACAGGGATGCCCGGTAAAGTTCGATGCGATAAGCATCGGCCCGGTATCGAACGGCCCGATCAGCGCATCAACACCCCTGAAAGCCGCATCAAGCGCCAGCATCACGCGGTATCGCAGCCGGTCAAGCTGGACATGGTCGACCGCTGACAGGAACCGCGCCATCCGGAACATGTTGGGCCAAGCGCCGGCGTCCTGCCATGTCAGCGTATCGTCAAGATCGCTCAGCGTCAGGTCCTCGAACATGGCCGCCGCCTCGGCGCTGACGGTGTTGAACAGCGATTGGTAAGGCAGATCAGGCAGCCGCACCTCGATCACATCAATTCCCAGCGCCTTTGCCGCGGCCAGTGCGGCATGATCCACTTCCGTCGCACCCTCGCCGAAAGCGTCGGGCAGGTAGCCAAGGCGCAGGCCCGCGATCCCGGCCGTCGCGTCGAAGGCAAAGGTCGCCGCGATCGAGCCGCGGTCAAGCGGATCGTGGCCGTTCAGCGCGGCCAGTACCAGCGCGGTATCCTCGACGCTGCGGCAGATGGGCCCGACTTTGTCGAGTGAGGGGCAAAGCGCCATCGCCCCCCGGCGTGAAATCCGGCCGAAGGTCGGGCGCAGACCCGTCGTGCCGCAGCGGTGGCTGGGGTTGGTGATCGAGCCCAGCGTTTCGGTGCCGATCGCAAAGCCGCAAAGCCCCGCCGCCGTGGCAGAGGCCGAGCCGGCCGATGACCCGCCCGACCCTTCATTCAGGTTCCACGGATTGCGCGTCGTGCCGCCATACCAGACATCGCCATAGGCCAACGCACCCACGGCCGTCTTGCCCAACAGCACCGCACCAGCGGCCCGCAGCCGCTCGACAACCGCAGCGTCATTTTCCGGCACTCTGTCACGATAGGGCTCGGCGCCCCACGCCGTCACGATCCCCTCTGTATCGAACAGGTCCTTCAGACCATAGGGAATACCATGAAGCGGGCCCAGATAGGTGCCGCCAGCCAGTAGGCGATCGGCCTGGTCAGCCTCGGTCAAGGCGCGGTCAGCGGCCACCGTGGCAAAGCAGAACAGTCTGGGGTTCAGCGCCGCGATCCGGTCGAGGTAGATCTCGGTCAGACGTCGGCTGGACAGCGCACCGTTGGCGATCCAGCCTGAAAGCTGCGTCACCGGCGCAAAGGCGATGTCTTCGGGATCATCCGGCAATGCACCTGGGGCTGCATCGCGCAACTGCACCCTCTCTGCCACGGGCATGACGAAACCGGGCAGGCGGGGATCAAAGCGGGTGGCGGGCGGCTCGTCATTGCGGAAGCTCGATTTGCGCCGCGCCACCGCCGACAGGATCTGCCCCTCGATCGCCTCGCAAATCTGCCCGCGTTCGGCCTCGGTATAGGTGACGCCGGCAACGCGTTCGGCCGCCGCGATCTCGGCAGGAGTCAGCTTTTCAGTCATTTGTCCTCATCTTCCAATGGCATGGGCCGTCGTCAGCCTCACAGTGCCCGCGCCTCATATCCGCACGGCTACTCCGCGACGCCGGCGGTGACGTCGCCTTCGAGAACCCTTCGCCCACAACCAACACGAATGCCCTTGATGCCGCCGGGCCGGCCCGATCTCAAGCCGATGATTGGCGCCTTATCCGCCGTCCGTGTCACCAACTGGGCGGCGCAATACCGGGCGCACGATATCTACCGAAGCAATGATGGCGTCGATCTTGGCTGCCGTGTGCTCATAGGCCTCGATCACCGTCTTGCGTAACCACATGATTGCAGGATCATTTGCGAGGCGACCATTCCAGACGATCGGAAACCGGATCGGCGGCATGTGGATCGGTGGCTCCAGAAAGACCAGCCCGAATGTCACCGCATCCTCCGCGACCCCGATCGGTGCGAACGTCCCCAGATGATCGCTACGCGCCAGAAGCGGCGCGACACCGGCAAATTCGGACAGGCGCGCACCGACCCGGCGCTGCAACCCGTCACGCTCGACAGCTTCCTGAACGGTCTGACGGGCCGCCCCGCCGATGCCTATAACGACATGCGGATAGGCCAGCCATGCCTCCATGCCCCAGTTCTCAAGCGCCGGATGGTCCTTGCGGGCGAAGGACAGCCGCTGCGTCGGGGGCGAAATCCAGCCATCAAGACCGTCCACAAGCGCGGTTCCCGGTGCGACAATAGCGATATCGACCCGCTCTTGCCTGACCTCGTTGGTGGTAAGCGGACCAACGCCGAGCCATTCCAGTTCAACCCCCGGCGCATCTTGCGCGACGCGTTCCATGATCCGGGCAACAAGGGTTGGAAAGGCCGGCATCGCCAGCCGGAAGGTGCGGGTGCTGGTCGCCGGATCGAACGCGGCGGGCGGGGTGATGACCTTCTCGATCCCGCGCAGAAGGGGCCGGATATCCTCGATCAGGCTCAGCGCGAAGGGGCTTGGCTGCATCCTGCCGCCGACCTTGACCATCAGCGGGTCGCCCACCTGCTCGCGCAGCCGCGCCAGCGCATGGCTGACCGCCGAGGGGGTTCGCCCCACCCGCTCTGCCGCAAGCGTCACGCTGCCAAGATCCATCAGCGCCTCGAAAGTCACGAGGAGATTCAAGTCGATACGCGACAAGTTAATTCTGTTCATCCGACCTGCATGCTCTTCGTTGGACAGGGGCCGTTCTGCGGGCGAACCTGTGATCGGTCCCGAAGGACACGGGACCAGCATCGCAAAAGGAACAGCACATGTCACTCAAAGTGATCGGAACCGGCTTTGGCCGGACAGGTACCCTTTCGACCAAAATCGCACTGGAACAACTGGGGTTCGGGCCCTGCCACAAGATGGTCGAGGTGATGGGCAATCCCGCGCAGCAATGAGCGCGACGAATTCTGGGCGAAGTTCGGTGGTGAGCCCGACATTGCCCCGCCCGCCGACAGCAGCGCCGCCTGACGGAGGACAAGGCCATTCACGCCGTCATCAATCAGCTTGAGATCAGGCCGGACACCGACTGGAACGAACTTGCCGGCAAGTTCGATGAGCTGAACGGGCTTGTCACCGACCCCGAGTTTCGCGGCTGCAGCCTGATCCGCACTGACGAGGCGCAGGCGATCATCGTTGTGCTGTACAGCAGCCGCCGCGCGCTTGACGAGATTTCCGGAACCGTTGCCGCCCCGTGGTTCGCCCGGAACATCCGGCAATACATGACGGCCCCCGCGCGCCGCGTCGTCGGTGAAGTCGTCAGCGGTGCATTCGCGCCCTAAGCCAGGACCGGGGCGGCGGAAGACGAAAACCTCCACCGCCCCGGGGCCACTGCGGGGCTGATACGGGAGAGGGGCGCGTGGCCGTTAGGGCGGCTCGTAAGGGGGGAGGAATGAGGCGGCAGATGGCAACGAGGGGTTAGGGCGGATTCCAGAAGTTCGCCGCAGAGTTAATGAACGGCCGCTTCGGGTCCGTAACCGGACTGTCGGGACTACACGGCATCTAAGCAGAAAGCTGCCTTTCCGCAGCCGACTTCTTGTCTGCCGCTTCGACGGAAATGTCCCCAGCATGTTACGCACGTTGATCCTGCGCGAATACGCGCTGTACACTCCCGGCAAAATGGTGATCAAAGGAGAGGTTGCGGTGCGTCGCGCCAAACACCACGTGCAAGAATGTCGCTAGAAATCAGAGACGAGATCCGCAAAAGCGGCTACATATTTTTCAGGAGTCATAGGCCGAACGACAGCATCATCGAGATAGCGGAGGATTTTGGCAAACCCCTGGAACCATGGGAAGATCGACTCGTCCAGACGCTCGTGCCGCTCAGCGAGGCTGCACCGAACAGCTATAGCGGTATTTTCGGCCTAAATCTTTTCCCTTTTCACTCGGATCTCGCCCACTGGCGCACGCCACCGCGATACCTCCTTTTGCGCTGCGTCACCGGCTATTCAGACATCCCGACGTTGCTGATCGACGGGTACGACCTTATCGACGCCGTCACCCTCGACATTCTGGCGCGCGCCATCTTCAAGCCGCGAAGACCGCGTGACGGAACCATCTCGCTCCTGCGCCTTTGCGAGCCCGTCGAAGATGTCGTGCGGGTTCGCTGGGACGAGGTCTTCCTGAAACCGGCGAGCAGGATCGGCGAAGTCGCCGACCTTCGTGTTCGTGAATGGCTTTCGACATGCACGCCGACAGAGATGTCGCTGGCCCAAACTCACGACACGCTCCTGATCGACAATTGGCGGATGCTGCATGCCCGTTCCCCGATCCTTCCCGGGCGCGAAAGCCGGGCGATCGAGCGCGTGTATCTGGAGGCGCTACATTGAAGAAGTCGATTTCACCCGGCGCGACGCCGGCCTCGTGCGATCCGGACGCGCTCTATCTCAAGGCAGAGCGCTACATCCAGCATATGAGCGCATTCGGCAGCGACGACTGGGAACATGCCCTATGGTCCAGCCTTGCACTTGAATTTCTCGCCCGCGCCGCGCTCGCCAATATCAGTCCCGCCCTCATCGCGGACACCGATAAGAGCTGGTCGAGCTTGTATCACGCGCTGGGTTTCACGCCCACGGAGGAGCGGTTCGCGCCAAAATCTATCGCCGTCAGCGAGGTCTTCAAGCGGCTCACTGCCATCCTCCCAGATTTCGCCAAAGAGCACGAAAGCTTCGGCATCCAACACACGGGCCGCCGCAACGCGGAGCTTCATTCCGGCGAGCTTGCCTTCGACGGGGTAAAGGGATCGTCGTGGCAGCCGCGCTTCTACCAAACCTGTGAGATTCTTCTCGCCTCGATGGGTGCGACGCTTGAGGATTTCATTGGGGAGAATGAGGCAAATGTAGCGACGAAATTGATCGCCGCCGCTGTCGACGACAGCGCGAAGGCGGTTAAGGGCGAAGTCGATGCCCACAAAAAGGTCTGGCTCGCCAAGCCTCTCGATGAGCGCAACACACTGACCACACAGGCCGCGGTCTGGGCCACGCGGCATGCCGGCCATCGCGTCGATTGTCCCGCCTGCACCTCCCAGGCACTCGTTTGGGGTGAATCGGTCTCTGCGCCACAGCAACGGCTGAGCGACGGCGAGATCACCGAAACCCAGGAATTTCTGCCAGACCGGTTCGAATGCGTCGCGTGCGGGCTCAAGATAAACGGCCTGTCGCGTCTCGTGGTGGTTGGCTTGAGCGATCGCTACAAGAAGACGCAAGTCTACGACGCCGCCGAATATTATGCGCCTGAGGATGACTATTCCGGATATGAAGATGACAACAACGAGTACTGAACTTTGTCGCTCGGCGTGGTCGGCGTGTAAACTGGCTCGCGTATGGGCTTGGGAGGGTAAATGGCCGGTGAGGAACACGTATCCGTCGCGGTAAGAGATGATTTCGTCGCGCGACAGACCAAGGCGAAGCCGGTGCCTGCACTTGCGGAGTTGCTGTGGAACAGCCTCGATGGCGACGCCACCGAGGTATCGGTTGAGTTCGCGCACAACGACCTCGCAGGCGGCATGTCGAAAATCGTCGTTTACGACAATGGTGACGGATTTTCCCGCGGCGACGCCCGGGCGCTGTTCGGCAATCTCGGCGGCTCCTGGAAACGCCACGTCCGCCAGACCAAACGCAACCGCCGCATGATCCACGGCCAGGAAGGGCGCGGCCGCTACAAGGCGTTCGCCCTCGGCCAGTCGGTCACCTGGAAGGTCTGCTATGACGATCCGTCCGGGCGTAAGGCGTTCGAGGTCCGGCTCCTCGAGGCCGATCTCACCGACGTCACCATCACCGAGGAAGCGCCAGCGCTCGGGCGCTCAACGGGGGTCATCGTCGAAATCGACGACCTCCGGCGCGATTTCAAGACCTTCGAGAGCGAAGATGGCCTTCAGGACCTGAACGAGATCTTCGCGCTCTACCTGATGAACTATCGAGGCGTGTCGATCTCGATCGCCGGTCATAGGCTCGACCCCGAAAAGGTCATCGCCAGTGACTACAAAGTGGCACTGCCACCGGTCGAAAAGGATGATGGCGCCCGGCACGATGTCGAGCTCCATGTCATCGAATGGCGAACGGATGCGCGGCGAGTCCTCTATCTTTGCTCCGCGAGCGGCTTTCCGTTCGATCAGGTCGAAACGCGCTTCCACATTCCCGGCTTTTCTTTCTCCGCCTATCTGAAATCTACCTATGTCGAGGAATTGAACAACGAAGAAGGCGTTGCGCTCTCGGAGATGGATCCCCTGCTGAGCGCAGCCGTCGAAAATGCCCGAACGACAATCAAGGACTATTTCCGCGACAAATCGGCGGAAAGGGCGCGATCTTTGGTCGACGAGTGGATCGCCGAAGACGTCTATCCCTATCGCGGCACGCCGCAGAACGCCGTCGAGAAGGTCGAGCGACAGGTGTTCGACATCGTTGCGGTTCAGGTTCAGGAGCTTGCGCCCGATCTCGGCATCAGCTCGGCAAAGGCGAAGGCGCTGCACCTTCGCATGCTGCGCAACGCCATCGAGCGCGGACCGGAGGAGTTGCAGCTCATTCTGAAGGAGGTTCTGGACCTGCCGGCCCGCAAGCAGAAGGAGCTTGCGAACCTTTTGCAGGAAACGACACTCTCCGCGATCATCACCGCCGCCAAAACTGTCGCCGATCGACTGAAGTTCATTTCCGCGCTCGAATCAATCGTCTTCGACCTGGGAACCAAAGGCCGGTTGAAGGAACGCACCCAGCTCCACAAAATCCTCGCTGAAAATACCTGGGTGTTTGGCGAGGAGTATAATCTTTGGGTGAGCGACAAGGATCTCCGTCGCGTCCTCGAAAAGCATCGCGACCATCTCGATCCGAACATCGCGATCGACGAGCCCGTGAAAGTGATCGGCAAGGCGCGCGGCATCATCGACCTGATGTTTTCGCGCTCTACGCGACGGCATCGTGCCAACGACATTGAGCACATGATCGTCGAGCTCAAGGCGCCGAAGGTGAAGATCGGCGCCGACGAGGTCACGCAGGCAAAGAAATACGCAATCGCCGTCACGTCAGACGAGCGGTTCTCGACCGTCGACGGCGTGCACTGGCACTTCTGGCTGGTGTCCAACGCCTATGACGACTTCGCGAAGCATGAGATCGAAAGTGGTCCAGATCGCGAGCGCCGCCTGATCGCGCGGGGGCCGCGGCATATCGTCGGCATAAAGACCTGGGGCGAACTCATCGAGGAAAATCGGGCTCGCCTTCAGTTCTTCCAGGAGCATCTGCAGCATTCCGCCGACGAAAGTACCGCGATCAGATATCTGCAGGAAAAACATAGCCAGTTTCTGGAAGGTGTCATCGTCGAAGACGCCGATGAAAGTGGTAGCGATCACGACGCCGATCCTGGCCGCGCTTGAAGAGGTGCAGGCGGTGCCCAGGGATTTTCTTAGATGCTTAAAGGAGCTTGCGGGTATGCGTGGCTTTCCGCGAACGGGCGAGACGGCTGCGAGTGGGGTTGGAGCGATGAGGTTGCGTGCCGCATCACTGATGAAGGCACTCGATGCGTGGGGAGATTGGAATGAGATTTATCGTCAAGTTCAGGTCTGGGGAGTCGCCAACGACCAACCGCTACCCCCATGCCGTGCTCGTCCAGAATAACTGGGATGACTACGGCTACAAGACAACCTTCCACGTCACGCTGCACATGTCGGCCGATGAAAGCTATGACCTTGGCAGCATCAAAATCATCGAGGCGGATCGATCCAGCGGCTACACCCAAATGCCCGAGCGGCCGTTTAGTGAACTGCCCGTCGGCCATGCCTCGCTGGCCGCAGACCTCGATTATTATGAGACGCTCTATAAGCTCGGACGCGCCGTCTTCGAGCCGTATCTCAGGGGCCTTCGAGATGTCGCGTTCGACGACGAGATCAAAGCGAGTGTCGAAGACAGTGAGGCCTATCGAGTCTCGCTGCTGCGTTTTAGCGGCGCCGAGCGCACGATCGACGATGCCGCACAGTTGTTGCGTGCGCCCACCATGCCGACGAAACGTCGAAGCGCGGGGTTTAGGGTCAAGTTCAAGACGCGGGTGGCGCGAGGCGCGAACGCCTTCACGATCGATTTCGATTTTCGGCGACGCAGTCGGCTGCCGAACCGTATCAATGCCCTAATTGGCGACAACGGGACAGGCAAGACGCGCCTACTCTCGAACCTCGCCATCGTGGCGAGCGGCTACGGCTACGGCAGCAAAGAAGATGTGCTGGACAAGGCGGCGGGTCGGTTCGTCGGCACCGCGCCGCCCTTCAAGACCGTTGTTGTGGTGTCCTATAGCGCGTTCGACATCTTCGTCATTCCTGGCCGCACTGATGAGGAGAAAGAAAGGCTCCAAGAGAGCGGAGAGATCTTTGGATACGTCTACTGTGGTCTTCGCGAGAGATCAGATGATGACGCACCAAACGGTGAGCAAGCCTACCGATTGCGCACTCCTGCGGAGATCGAGACGGAATTCCTGTCGGCGCTGGAGCGCGTCCGCCAAGCCGACCGTCTGAATGACCTGCTGGAAATCCTGAAGCCGCTCCTGCGCGACCCGTCGTTCCAGCGCATCGGATTGACCCAACTCTATGCTAATCGCGATGATGACGAACTCGGGGAGCTTTTCCGCGGACTGAGCAGTGGCCACAAGGTGGTTCTCAAGATTGTCACCGAGCTCACGGCGCACATCTCGGGGTCGGAGCCGACACTGGTTCTCATTGATGAACCTGAAACCCACCTTCATCCGCCGCTGCTCGCCGCGTTTCTTAAAAGCGTGCGGGCCTGTCTCGAAGCCTTCGACGGTTATGCGATCATCGCCACCCACTCGCCGGTGGTCCTGCAGGAGACCCCGGCTAAATATGTTCAGGTGCTGCGCCGAGCGGCCGACCAGAACCGGGTCGTGGGGCCGAGTGTAGAGACGTTCGCGGAAAGCATAGGCGTAATCACGCAGGAGGTCTTCAATCTCGGCGATGGCTCGACAGATTGGCACGAGACGCTGGGCGCGCTGGCGCGGCGAAACACGCTTGAGGAGATCGAGAAAGCGTTCGGGCGTAAGCTGGGCTTCGCGGCGCGCTCCTACATTCTGAGTATTCGCGATGAGATCGAGGAATAGCCGATGCGCTCGATCCCAATGCTCGCCGTCGATGCGACGGATGTGTTCGATGAAATCGCCGCGGCCAAGCTCCAACCGCGGCGTGGCCTAATGCGGGCGGCGCGCGCGGAAGTCCTCGCCGCCTATCAGGGCTACGAGGATGCCGCTCCGGAGGTCGGCGAGCTGGACGAAGCACCACTAACCGATCCGCAGAAGGAGGCGATGCGGCACGCGTTCACCGTGGAGACCCAGCCTATGACGGCGCTCCGCGGCGATCTCTTGAAGAGGATCAGCGTCGCGCGATGTCCGTTCTGCGGGATCAGCGAGTCCTCGACGCTGGACCACTATCTGCCGAAGGAGCAGTACCCTGAATTTTCGATATTCCCGAAGAATCTCGTGCCGAGCTGCGCGGTCTGCAACACGCGCAAGCGGGACCGCATCATGGACGAGGGGACGAACGTGCGGATGTTCCTGCACCCTTGCTGCGACGTGATCCCGGACACGGCGTTTCTGGCGGTGCACACGCGTATGGAAGCGGATGCGCTAATCCTGTCATACCGCCTGACCCGGCCAGCTGGAATGGCGCTTCAGACCTTCCAGCACCTGCGGTCACACTTCAACGAGTTAGACCTCGCCGATCGTTACAGACGGATGGGCCTCGAGCATTTGGGGGGACAGTATCCCGCGCTTTGTCGCGCTTATGGCCCGGGTGAAGATGCGGGGCGCGTCGCGGAGAAGCTGATCGAGGGAGCGGAGGATTTCGAGGAAGTGTCAGGTCCAAACTACTGGGTAGCCAAGCTCTATCGATCTCTAGCCGGCAACGAGGATTTCTGTGACGGCGGCTTCGAGTCGGTTCGGCCTCAGCCTCATTGAGCATCAGCATCTTTCCCGAGTGAAAAGCCCATACAAGAACCCCATTACTGCTTCCATGGCAACGCCGGGGGCCCGAACTCACGATTGCCGTGCGATGCGGCGCTAACCATGGGAAAGGGGTCGGTCAGCTTATAAGACGCCTGACCTGGACAGAGAACGTCCGACTTGGGGGCGCGAAGCGGACGTCGGCCTAGAGGCGTCCGAACGGCAGCTAAGGGCCGGGACCGGGCGGGTGGCAACCGTCGCTAGCGTGTGACTCTTGGCAAACTCGACTCGTTCAGAAAAGTCGCGATTTCGCCCAAGAGACCTGTTGCGGGTCTTTTGAAGGAAAGGTGCAGCTTGGCGTCTCACCGGTTTAGCGTGACGACCCACTACCGCTGTTCTGCGGCGACGACGGAAGCCGACGCTGCGGCGCTAAGCGCTTCGAACCGCGGCAATGACGCGATCAGTTCGCAGTTGCGTGGGCTCTGTGCACGATAAGGATGGTCGGCCGGCATGTTTTGGAAAAGTTCGATCGAAGCGAGATAGTGACGGTGCAGCCAAAGATACTTTCGCAGAACCCTCACATCGGAGTGTTCCAAGCCTCGCTCGACCAACCGTGAAATCCTCTCGAGATAGGCGCCGTAGGAATCGTCATCCGCGCCGACGATTTCGACGACGGATCGCCAAGACACATAGTCAAAGAAGTGCTCCCCGTCTTCGTCGAGGGCGATGAAACTTCGCACGTATTCTTCCTCGTCGTCGGATGTATGCAGCTCTCCCCGGTGCTCACGCACGATGTCGAGAACGGCAGGATCGATGATAACGCGCGGCATGATTGCGCGCCACGACTCCATCTCGTAGGCGGCTACCATCGCCGGGCCAACGACATGGCTATCGTCATGAATTAGATCACCGATGGTTACCGCGCCACGCAAGAGATAGCCGCGACCCGCGAGTTCAACGACGGTCATGGCCATCGCGTGGAGCAACCAGAAGACGCCGGAAGTCTCGTCGAGCCGGTAAGATACAACGAGCGAATCGGAGAACTGAGTGACCTGTTCGCTTTCTACGAAGCCGTCTTCAGAAATGCTCCTAATTGCATCGAGACTGGCGATCAGCCGAGAAAGGGAAGCCGGATCATCTGTGGTCTCGGCAACGATTTCGCGAAACCCAAGGAAGTCTAGGAAAAGAATGAGTCGTCGCTCATATGCTGGGGGCGGAGCGATGGCCATTTTGTAGCTTATCCTGACGCCTTGGCACTGCAACGTGGTAACGGGCGACTGCACGTCGTCGGCAGACGGCGCGCTGATCATCGTAATCAAATGATGGCAGGTCAGCGCTTGAAACTCAATGGGAGGGTTCTGGGGGCTGCGCGGGGAGTGATTGGAGACGGCGATATGTCGAACGGCGGCTTCGGCCTGAAAACGACCAGGCCCCGCCGACACCCCGAACGGCCGCTCTGGGCCGGCCGCTACCGTCCGGCCCGACTTCTCAGAGCTCCACCGCCTCCGCGATGGCGAGCGCATCTTCGAGCTCGACGCCGAGGTAGCGCACCGTACTATCCATCTTCGTATGGCCGAGCAGGAGTTGCACTGCGCGGAGGTTGCCGGTCTTGCGATATATCTCCGCCACCTTGGTCCGCCGCATGGAGTGCGTGCCGTAGGCGCTTGGCTCGAGACCGATCGAGATCACCCAGTCCCGCACGAGGCGGGCGTATTGCCTTGTCGAAATATGCCGGCGTTCGTGAAAGCGCCCCGGCCAGAGATGCTCTGACCCGACCATCAGCGGAGCCTCGAGCCAAGTCGCGATGGCTTTTTGCGTCCCCTCGGTGATCTCGAAGCTGACCGGCCTCTGGGTTTTGCTCTGGACGATCGACGCGCGGTGCTTGACCTGCCCGGCCGCATAGACGTCAGCGACCTTCAGCTTCACCAGGTCGCATCCGCGCAACTTGCTGTCGATAGCGAGATTGAAGAGGGCCAGTTCGCGAATCCGCTGAGCGATCTCGAGTCGGACCCGGATTGCCCATACATGTTTCGGTTCGAGCGGACGCTTCTGGCCGACGATGCGGCCCTTGTTCCAAGCGGGCCGGCAGGCGCGGATGGCTGGCAGGTTTGTAGTGGGCATGGTGGTTCCTCCGATCCACCACGCCCGCCACGTCTTCAGCATCATGCCGACGGCCGAACATACCAAATCCGCCGCGCTGCGGTGCGATCGCGGCGGGCCTATCCTGCCGCACCGCCGCATGACTGCTTCGAGCCCTTTGCGGACTTTCCATTGGACTGCCAAGAGCAATTCAATACTGTCGGCACAAATCATCGTGCAAAGGTCCGGGTCATGCATCCAACTGAGAAAGTCGTCCGTCAATTCCATGAATCGTGGGACATGCGCGATCCCGATCGCGGCGCAGAGGTCATCGCGGAAGATTGCGACTTCGAGGATGTTGCCCGTGGTGAAAGCTTGCCAGGCAAGGAAGCGTACAAGGCCGACTACGAACGCTGGCGCGAGGCTTTCCCGGACGGGCTCTGCAAGGTCGAGAACGTTATTGTCAGCATGGATGGGGAATGGGCTACCGTCGAGTTCCGCAATACGGGCACTCATACGGGCGTTCTGCGTTCAAGCCTTGGAGACTTTCAGCCAACAGGACGACGCGCGGAAGTCCGCTATTGTTCCGTGATGCGGGTCAAGGACGGAAAGGTTGTCGAAGGTCGAGACTATTATGACAGCGCAACAATCGCCCGGCAACTGGGGCTGGTCGACTGAGGTGCGAAGGTTTCTTGTTTGTCTTCGGAATGTCCGGGCGCACGCCAACTGAAGCCCGCTTCGTCCGCAACTCGGACATCGAGCGCAGTCCTATGCTGCGCGATGTATAAAGGTCCGGTTTCGGGAAGCTGCGCTGCTGCGTCGACTGGCGCTGTGAATGGCAGGTTTGGGCCGAAAGCGGCCGCGCTCAGGCTGTGGCGGCAAAGGCGGCTCTGGGCCGGAAGTGGACAAGCCTAGTCGGGCCAACAACGGCCAGTCGTTGACTGAACGATCGTACAGAGAATCGTTGCGCCAAGACCACACTGGCGGTTTCCGTGTGACTGCTTCCACAGTGCTTCCACACTACAAAATCGCCGCGCCCCACCACGACACAGATGAATTTAAATCATTGATTTATCTGTTTATTTTGGTGCCCCCAGACGGACTTGAACCGCCGACCTTCTGATTACAAATCAGCTGCTCTACCAGCTGAGCTATGGGGGCCCGCGGGTGCGCCCATTTAGGCGGCTTGGGCGCGTCGTGCAAGACCGGGCGCGCGTGGGCGCAGACGTTGCCGCGGCTGCGAAAGCGGTTTGCCAGCGCGGCGAAGAGCGGCTAGACAGTTGCAAAGCTCAGGGGACGTGCCGGCCGCAATGCAGATCGCCTTCCACATCGGCGCGAATTGCACGGATGATGACCGGCTGCTGAAATCGCTTCTGAAAAACGCTGACGGTTTTGCCGAACTGGGGATCAAGGTCCCCGGCCCCGGCAAGTATCGCCGCCTGATCCGCGAAACCATCCAGAGCCTCGACGGTGCCCCGCCCGCGCCCGACGCGCACGAGGTGCTGATGGACGCGATCCTCGACGATGCGCACGCCAACCGGGTGGTGATGAGCAATTCGGCCTTCATCTGCGTCCCCAACCGCGTCTTCGAGAACGCCACATTTTACGAACAGGCGACGCCCAAGATTAGCGGGCTGATGCAGCTTTTCCCGCATGACGAGATCGAACTGTTCATGGCAATGCGCAATCCGGCCACGTTCGTGCCGGCAGCCTATGCCGAGTCCAAGCGCGACAACTTCGCCGAGTTCATGTGTGGGCTGGCGCCCGAGGCGATCCGCTGGTCCGATGTCGTGACGCGAATCCGCGCCGCCGCGCCGCAGGCCCGCCTGACGGTCTGGTGCAACGAGGATACGCCGCTGATCTGGGCGCAGCTGATCCGCGAGATCTCGGGCGTGGACCCGCTGACGCGCATCCTCGGCGGGTATGACCTGCTGGCCTCCATCATGTCGCCCGACGGGATGACCCGCTTCATGAGCTATCTCAAGTCGCACCCGCCACAGACCGAAATGCAGAAGCGCCGCGTCATCGCGGCCTTTCTCGACAAGTACGTGCTGGAGGACGAGGTGGAAGAAACCGTCGATCTTCCGGGCTTTGACGAAGCGATGATCACCCGGCTGACCGAGCTTTACGAGGAAGATGTCTATGCCATCGAACGGATGGCCGGGGTCGACTTCATCTCGCCCTGATGCACAGGTCCCTGCCCTTCCCGGCCCGCGGCGCAGCATGGCCCCGATCGGCCCCACGGGGTAAAGGCCGGGGGCCCGGGCGATGAAGCCGGCGCAGCGCTGGTCGCAGGATGGCTACGCCACCGAAGTTCCCTACATGCGCTGGGCGCTGCCCTACCAGTCGCCCGTCACCATCAGTGTCGGTGCGGCCTGGGCGGGTGTCGGCGGGCCGGATCCGGCCGCACCGTTCCGCTACCTCGACCTGGGCTGCGGCGAGGGGGTGACGCTGCTGATCCTCGCGGCCAGCTACCCGCAGGCCCGCTTCGTCGGCGTGGACCTGAACCCCGACCATATCCGCAACGCCACCCTTCTTGCGCAGGCGGCGGGGCTGGACAACGTCACCTTCCTGGCCGCCGCCTTTGAAGATGCCGCGCTGGCCGCCCTGCCGCCCTTCGATTACGTCGTCGCCCACGGTGTCTATTCCTGGGTCTCGCCCGCGGTGCAGCAAACCCTGCACGGGCTGATGGCGCGGATGCTGGCGCCGGGCGGGCTGGCCTACCTGTGCTATTTCCTGCGCCCCGCAGCAGTGGCGACAGAGGCGCTCTTTCACCTTTTGCGCAGCCTGATGGGCCCGCCCGATGCGCCCATCGTGGTGCAACTGAAAACCGCGCTGGCGCGGGCCGAGGCGCTGGCCGCCGCCGACGCGCCGATCTTCGACCGCATCGGCGGCCTGCGCGAGGACCTCGCGGCGCTGCGCGGGCGCGACGAACGCTACCTCGTCCACGAATTCGGCAACCGGCACCTTGTCCCGCGCTACCTGTCCGAGATCCGGGCCGATTTCGCGCAGGTCGGGCTGCGGCTGGCCGGCACCACGCGGTTCGACCGGGCCGATCCGCGCTATTTCTTCGCAGGCCCCGTTCCCGCGCCCCTTGCCCGGATGCAGCCGGCAGACACGGCCGAACAGGTCAGCCTCGCCGCGTTCAACTCGTTCCGCTGGGATATCTACGCCCCCGCGACCGCCGGCCCGGCCCCCGCACCCGCACCCTTTGCAGGCCGCTGGTTCGATGCCGCGGTCTATCCCTACCGGTTCCGCAAGACGGCGCAGCTTTCCAACCTGACGGTCTCGTTCGATACCGAGGTCTTTCGCGCGGTGGCCGCCTTTGTCTGCGGCGGCAACCGCCTGTTCGAAGAGGTGCTGGCCGATCCCCGCCTTGCCGCCTTCCCGCAAGCCGACATCGTGGCCACGGCCCGGGACATGGTCGCCTCGGGGCGGTTCCAGCCGCTGCTCCGGCCCGCGCGCGCCGTCAGCCTGCCGCCCGCCGCGCGCTACCGCTTCACCCATCGGCTGTCGCGCGCGCTGTGGGACCGCGACGCGGGCACGGAACGCTCCATCGACCTGCCATCGCCGATCACCGGCGTGCCCTTCAAGCTGGGCCGGTTCGATTCGCTCGCCGTGGGCCTGCTGGACGGAACCGATCTTGCAGGCGCCGCGCCCCGGCTGCGGCAGCTTCTGGCCGGGCTGCCGCCCGCCGCCCGCGCGCGCAAAGGCTGGAAGGGGCCGATGCCGGAGGACGAGTTCGCGCGCCGCTGGGCCCGGTTCGAAGGGCGCACCCTGCCGCTTCTGGTCAAGTACGGCGTGATCGAGGCCGATCCGGCCGCCTGATCCGCGGCAATCTATCCCCCGGTTGCGCGCCGCCCGAACGCGCTGATCGAGACGGCAAGTACGATGATCGCGCCCACCACGACATCACGCACGTAGCTGTCGACGTGCAGTTGCGTCAGCCCGTTATCCATCACGCCCAGAACCACGACGCCCGCCAGCGTCGCCAGCACCCGCGGCTGGCCGAAGGCCGACATCGTCATGCCCAGAAACACCGCCGCGATGGCGGTCAGCATCAGGCCCGAGCCCTGCGTGGGGTTGGCCGAGGCCACGCGCGCGGCATACATCAGCCCCGCCGTCGCCGCCCCCACCCCGGTAAAGCCGAAGGCCAGAAGGCGCAGTCGCATCACCTTGACCCCCGCCAGCCGCGCCGCAACCGCGTTGCCGCCGATCCCGTAAAGCCTGCGGCCAAAGGCCGTCTGCTCCAGCACCAGCCAGATCGCCGCCGTGACGCCCAGCGCCAGCAGCGTCAGCCAAGGCAGCACCAGCGGCCGCCCGTCTGTTGCGCCCAGCGTGATGCCGCCGCGCGCAAAGCCGGAAAATGCCGCCGGGATGTCGCGGCCGAAAATCGTCTTGCCGCCCGACATCAGGAAGGCAAAGCCGCTATACATCGTCAGCGTCGCCAGCGTTGCCACGAAGGGCAGGATGCCCACCACGCTGACCAGCAGCCCGTTGAAAAGCCCGCCCAGCAGACCCACCGCCAGCGCCGCGCCCACCCCCGCCCAAACCGGCCAGCCATGGGTAAAGGCCACCGCCGCCACCACGCCCGCGAGCGAGGCCATCGAGCCCACCGACAGGTCGAAATCGCCCATCACCATGACCACGGTCATCGTGACCGCCACCACCGCCAACATGCTGATCTGCTGGCTGATGTTCAGCCAGTTGCGCAATGTCAGGAACGTATCGGGCAGCGCCACCGCGAAGAAAACGACGATCGCCGCCATGCCCGCCGCGGTGCCGTAGCGGCGCATCACCTGTCCCATCTCTCAGCCCTCCATCGCGGCATAGCAGCGCGCCAGCAGGCCTGCCTCGTCCAGACCCTCGGCGGGCAGCACCTCGGCCACCCGGCCCCGGCCCAGCACCGCGATCCGGTGCGACAGGCCGATCAGTTCCGGCAGGTCGGACGAGGACATCAGCACCGCCACGCCCTGCGCGCTCAGCCCGCGCACCAGCGCGTAGATATCGAACCGCGCCGCCACGTCCACCCCGCGCGTCGGCTCGTCCAGCACCAGCACCTTCAGATCGCCCGCCAGTGCGCGGGCAAACAGCACCTTCTGCTGGTTGCCGCCGCTCAGTTCCGCGCAGGGCTGGTCGGGCCCCTGCGCCTTCAGCCGCACGTCGCCCGCCAGCCGCGCGACCGTCGCGCGTTCCGCCGCGCGCGACACCAGCCCCGCCCGCGTCATCCGCGCAAGATGCGGCAGCGCCACCGTCTCGCGCAGGGCAAGGCCCGGCATAATCCCCTCGGCCCGCCTTTCGCGCGGGATCCAGGCCAGCCCGGCGGCCCAGGCCGCGGCGGTATCGGCCCGCAGCAGCTGTCCATCCACGCGCACGCTTCCCTGCCGCGGCACCGCCCCCATCACCGCGCCCAGCAGCGCCCCGCGCCCGGTTCCGGCCAGCCCGGCAAGGCCCACCACCTCGCCCGCGGCCACCTCCAGCGAGACGCCCGAAAGCGGTCCCGCCACCACGCTCTCCAACGCCAGCCGTGTCGTGCCCCCCGGCATCGCCCGGTCGGGGTAAAGCGTGGCAATCTCGCGCCCGGTCATGTCGTGAATGATCCGCGCCTGGTCCGTCTGGCCGATGGCCCGCGACGACACCGAGCGCCCGTCGCGCAGCACCGTCACCCGGTCGGCCAGGCGCATCACCTCGTCCATCCGGTGCGAGACGTAGAGGATGCCGGCACCCCCCGCGCGCAGGCTATCGATCACGGCGAAAAGCCGCTCGGCCTCGGCCCCGGTCAGCGCCGCCGTCGGCTCGTCCATCACATAGGCCCAAGGCGCGGCCCCGCCATCCGCGATCAGCGTGGCGGCGATGCGCACCAGCATCTGGTCGCCCGGCCCCAGCGCCCCCATCGGCGTGGCTGGCGCGATCCGCTCCAGCCCCAGCCGCGTCAGCGCCGTCGCCGCTGCGCGGTTCAGCGCGCCCCAGTCCACAAAGCCAAGGCGGCGCGGATAGGGCCGAGCAAGGTGCATGTTCTCGGCCACGCTCAGCCCCGCCACCACCTGCAATTCCTGATGCAGGAACCGCAGGCCCGCCGCCTGCGCCCCGCCGGGCCCCAGCGGCCGCCCGAAGATCTCGATCCGCCCTGCATCAGGCCGCTCCAGCCCGGCAAGGATGCGGATCAGCGTGCTTTTGCCCGCCCCGTTCTCGCCCATCAGCGCATGCACCTCGCCGCCCCGCAGGTGCAGTGATGCGCCGTCCAGCGCGGTGGCCGCGCCGTAGCTCTTGACGATGTCGGAAAGGATCAGGTCGGGCATAGCAAACTGGCGAGGCGCAGACGAAGGGGGCGGCACAACCTGTACCGCCCCCCGCAATTGGGCCATCGCGCGCCTTACTTGTCGGTCGCGTTGGCGGCAGTGATCAGCTTGGTCGGCACGTAAACCACGTTCTGCTTCAGCGTGCCGCCGCCCAGAACATAGGCCACCGTGTCGGCCGTGGTGCGGCCGATCCCGGCGAAATCCTGCGCGACCGAGGCCTCGAAATTACCGCCGGTGGCGATGGCATCACGCGCCTGCGGGTTGGCATCGATGCCGGTGATGACGATCCCCTCGTTCTGCCGTCCCGCGGCCTCGATCGCCTGCAGCGCGCCCAGCGCCGGCTGATCCCACGCCGCCCAGACAGCCGAGATGCTGCCCGGCTCGGGGTTGGCGGCAAGGATCGCCTCCATCTTGGCGCGGCTGTCGGCGATGCCGCCGTCCGAGACGTCGGGCGTCACGTTGTCGATCACCTTGATGTCGGGGAAGTTGCCGAAGACGGCCTTGGCGATGACGCCGCGCACCTGCACGGGCGGGAACGGGTCGAAGGTGAACATCACCACGTTGCCCTTGCCGCCGATCCGGTTGGCGACGTAGACGGACGTTTCCGCCGCCATCGCGTAGCCGTTCGAGGTGACGTTGGCCACGATCAGCGGATCGGTGCCCGCATCCATGCCAAAGACCGGCACCTTGGCATCGGCCGCGGCCTGCAGGCCCGCGCCCACCTGCGCGGGGTCCACGTTGATGACGATCGCATCGACGCCCTGGTTGACCACGTCCTCCATCCGCGAAATCACGGCGGCGACATCGCCCGCGGTGTCGATCACGTTGACATCCCAGCCCAGTTCGGCCGCCCGCGCCTTGAACGCATCGACGTAGAACTGCGTGCCCGGCTGCGCCAGATAGGGCGTGATGACCGCCACCTTCTCGGCGGCCAGCGCCGCGGTAGCGGCAAAGGCGGTGGCGACGGTGGCCAGCAGCGCGCGTCGCGCCGCCGTCAGGATGGTATTTCGGATCACGTCAAGGACCTCCCCAAGGTTCCAAATGGCTTGCAGGCCCATCTTTGGCAGGCCAGTCTTGCCCCGTCCAGCGCTTTGACGGGCTGCACGGCCGGCCCATTGAGAGACCATCATGCCCACCACTGCCACCGACCCCACGCTGATCGGCATCGACATTGGCACCACGGCCGTCAAGGCGGTGCTGCTGGGCCGCGACGGCCAGCGCCGCGCGGCCTTTTCGCGCCCCTACCCCACCCGCCGTCCGGCCGAGGGCCGCGTCGAACAGGATGCGGGCGACTGGGCGCGGCTGGCGCGCGAGGCGCTGGCGCTTTTCGCCGCCCATCCCGACCGGGGCGAGGTGGCCGGCATCGGGCTGACCGCGCAGGTGGGCACCCATGTCTTCGTCGGCGCCGACCTTGCCCCGCTGGCCCCGGCGATGGTCTGGCAAGATACCCGCGCCGCCGCCGCGGGGGCCGCGTTGGACGCCCGCATCGCCCCCGCCGACAAGCTGGCCTGGCTTGGCGCGCCGATCCCCGTCGATGCCAGCCATCCGCTTGCCCGCATGGCCTGGATGGCCACCGCAGCACCCGGGACATGGGCGCGCACCGCGGTGGTGATGCAGCCCAAGGATTACGTGGCCGCCAGCCTGACCGGGCAGGTCGCGGCCGATCCCTTGTCGGCCATCGGCATGGCAGGAACGGACCTGCGCTATGCCGGGGCGCTGATCGCGCTTGTTCCCGGCGCGGCAGAACGCCTGCCGCCCCTCGTCGATCCGCTGGCCGAGGTGGGCCGCATCGCGCCCGGCCTGCCGCTGGCAGGCACGCCGGTTTTCACCGGCACGATGGATGCCTGGGTCAGCATGCTGGGCCTCGGCGTCGCCGCCGAGGGCAGCGCCATGTATCTCAGCGGCACTAGTGAGGTCATGGGCATCGTGTCGGCCACGCGCCTGCCCGAACCGGGGGTGGTGACCTTTCCCGGCTGGGCCGGGATCACCCTGCATGCCGGGCCGACGCAGGCGGGCGGCGCGGCGCTGGTCTGGGTGGCGCGGCTGACCGGTCAGGACGTGGGCGCGGCCGCCAGCGGCGCGGCCATGCCCGAGGCGACCAGCCCGCTATTCCTGCCGCACCTTCAGGGCGAACGCGCGCCGCTTTGGGACGCGAGCGCGCGCGGCACCTTCGCGGGCCTGACGCTGGGCGATGGCGCGCCGGAGGTGACGGGCGCGGTGCTGGAGGGCGTGGCCTTCGCCGCGCGACTGTCGTTCGAGGCGCTGACGCGGTCGGCGGGGCTGCGACCGGGGCTCTTGCGCGCGGGTGGCGGCGGCATGGCCTCGGATCGCTGGTGCAAGATCCGCGCCGATGCCTTCGGCCTGCCCCTGCAACGGATGACCGGAACCGATCCCGGCGCGGTGGGCGCGGCGGTGATGGCCGGCGCGGGCAGCGGCCTGATGGCCGATCTGGTGCAGGCCGCGGCGCTGCTGGCCACGCCCGAACAGCTCTTCACGCCCGATGCCGGGGCCAGCGCGCGCGCCGACCGTCGCTTTGCCCTCTGGCAAGAGCTTTACGCGCAGATCCGCCCGATCAACGCGGCGCTGGCGTGACCGCGGGCAGGCCCTGCGCCAGCGACCCGCGATAGGCAAAGCCGTCGTCGAGCAGGACCAGGTCAGCCACCTCTCTGCCTTCCAGCGTGGCCAGATCGGGCCGCCCGATCAGCCGCGCGGGCACGGTGACCGCCATCCGCAGCGCCACCTCGGGTGCCACGCCGACGGTGCCGATCAGCCGCGCCACGCCCTCGGCCATCGTCACGTGCGCCCCGGCCAGCGAGCCCTCGGCATTCACCAGCCGCCCGTTTTCCATCCGGATCTCGGCGCCGTAAAGGCTGAACCTGTCGCCACCGCCCACGGTGGGCATTGCGTCGGAAACAAGGAACATCCGGTCCGGCTCCGGTCGCGCGCGGATCGCCAGCCCCACCATCTCGTCTGCCACATGGTGGCCATCGCAGATGATCCCGGCATAAGCGGTCGAATTGATCGCGGCCCCCACGACGCCCGGCGCGCGGTTCAGCATCGGCGACATCGCGTTGAAAAGATGCGTGAAACAGCGCGCCCCCGCCGCCAGCGACGCGCGCACCTCCTCGGCCGTGGCATCGCTGTGGCCGATTGAGACGATGGCCCCCGTCGCAGCCAGCCGGCCAATCCCCTGCCCCGTCGCCGCCTCGGGCGCCAGCGTGATCATCACCGGGATGCCGGCTGCACGCAGGTCCTCGACCAGCGCGATAGTGCTTTCCTCCAGCGGCCGCACATAGCCGCTGGCATGGGTGCCACGACGAGCGGGCGCAATATGCGGGCCCTCGATATGCAGGCCCAACAGACCCGGCATCCCCCAGCCCGCGCGCACGGCCCGCGCGGCACGGTCGATCGCGCCGGGTGCATCGGTGATCACGGTGGGCAACAACCCCACGGTCCCCAGCCGGTGATGTGCGGCGATGATCCGGGCCAGACGCTCGGGTGTCGGCGCGTCGTTGACCAGCACGTCGCCCCCGCCATTGACCTGCAGATCGATGAAGCCGGGGCTGACGATGCCATTCAGCGGCCGCACATGGGCGCCCTCGGGCACTGCCTCACGTGCCAGAAGATGTGCCACATGTCCGCCTTGCACGCCCAGCACAAGGCCGGGCCGCAAAACCTCTCCATCAAAGACAAGGTCGGGGGCAAGCCATGTCACGCTGCTCATGCCGTCCCCTCCTGCGGGAAATAATAGGGCGCCAGCGCCTGCTGGACCGCCGCGAGAAGCAGCGCGCGGGGCCGGTTGCCGCCCGTGGCCCCCATCAGCCCCTCGGCCCGGTCCATGGTTGCCGCGTCAAAACCCTGCGACAACACCGGGGCGGGCAGCGACATGGCCGAGACATCGTGTAACAGCGCGGCCACCGCTCGCGCCGCCTCGGGATGGGGCCAGTAATACCGGATACGGTCGGCATAACCGAAATGGCGCTGCAACCGCAACGCTGCCGCATCGCCGTGGTAATGGCCCTGCCAGGCACCGGGCGCGGCCAGCATCAGCCGCTCCATCACCTCGGGCAGCCCTTCGGCCGGGGCGCGGCCGGCGATGGCGCGCAGATGATCCAGCGCATAGATCGCCTCGCGCCAGGCAAAGGTCAGCGCAGGACCGACCTTCTGAAAGGCAAAGCCCAGCCGCGCCAGCCGGGGATAGGCGACGGCATGCTGGTAATCGGTCGAATGCGCCTCAAGGCAAAGCCCCGGAACTGTCTCTACCGCTGCGCGCAACCCGGGATCGCGGCCCATGTCGAGGTGCTGAACCTGCATCGGCCCGAATTCCACGCCCGGTTGTGCGACCAGCCCGACGACGCGATCCCAGGCCCCGTCCAGCCGCGCGGCAGCAAAGGCGGCGCGATGGGCCGCGATGGTCGCGCTGGCATGGGCCGGCGTGGTGGGGGCCGCGCCTTCCGCGATGTCGTGGCGCGCGCCACCCGGCGGGGGCACCTCGGTGCCGATGACGTAAAGCGGTCCAGCGCCTTCCGCCGCGTCCTCGCAGGCGGCGGCAAGTTCGGCGGCGCGGGATGCGGCCAACGCATCGCCCACCTGCGCGGCCTCGCCCGCGCACCCCTCCGAACAGTCGAGGTGGATCTTGGTGAAGCCCGCGCGCACGTAATCGGCGACCAGCACGCGGGCCTTGGCCATCGCCGCCTCGGCCGGTCCCTTGCGCCAGACCTGCGGGCCGAGATGATCGCCACCAAAGACGACCTGATCGGGCCCCAGACCGCATTCATGCGCCAGCGCGCGCACCGATGCGATGAAATCGGCCGGGCGCTGGCCGGTGTAACCGCCATCCTGGTTGACCTGGTTCGACGTGGCCTCGATCACGATGGGCCTGCCCAGCTCGGCCGCAAGAAGAAGCGAGGCGCGCAAGACGTCAGGATGCGCCGAGCAGACCGAAGGGATCGCCGCCGCGTGGCCAGCACGGTTGCGGGAGATGATTTGGCGCAGCACCTCAGCCATCGCGCGCCTCCGCCCAGGCGGCATAGGCCGCGCCGCGCGCGCCCGAGGCATCGCCGCCCTCGGCCAACGCCAGCCGGGGCACACCAAAACCAGTCCACTGGGCCGCGCGTAACGCTTCACCCAGATCATCCAGCAGCCCCTCGGCTTGCGACAGCCCGCCGCCAAGGACGACAACGTCGGGATCGATCATCAGCGTAATGCGCAAGAGAAGTTCCGCCACAAGCTCGCACCAGATACCCCAAGCACGGGCAACGTCGGCATCGCTTGTCCGCATTGCCACGATGTCTGGCGGCGTCAGGTGGCGGCCTGTCACCGTTTCGGCCACGCGCACCAGCCCCGGCCCAGCAATCAGCGTTTCGACGCAGGCCTCTCGCCCGCAGCCGCAGCACACCACCGGCAGGCCGTGCCGGACAACCAGCGCGGCCGGTGCTGCCATGTGGCCAAACTCTCCCCCCACCGCGGCAGGCCCCGGCACCAGCCGCCCGGCGATGGTCAGCCCGCCGCCGATGCCGGTGCCGATGATCAGCCCCACCACCGTCTGCGCGCCGCGGCCCGCGCCAAATGTCGCCTCGGACAGCGTGAAGGCCCGGCAATCGTTGTAATAGGCCACGGGGCGGCCCACCTTCGCGATGATATCGGCCGGAAAGGGGCGCCCACTGGCGGCAAGGTTCGCCGTCAGCGCCAGCCCTGTCGCCGGCGCGACCAGCCCGGCGGCACTGATCCCAACTGGCACCGGCCAACCGGCCTGCGCCTCGGCCCAGCTGATCTGGTCTGCCATCGCCTCCACCAGCGCGTCATACTCCGGCGGTGTCGCGATCCGCCGTCGCGCCGCCACGCGCCAGTCGTCATCGAAGACCTGCGCCTCGATTTTCGTGCCGCCAAGGTCTAGCCCGGCAGCAATCATGACGTCACCGGGTAAAGCCGCACGCCGCTGACCACGCGGGCAAGCGTGCCCTGCCCCGCAAACGGATCATCCACGTTGAGGCCCAGCGCGTTGGACCAGACGACGCCGGCCACCTGCGCCGCCACAACCGCCAGCGCGGCGCCCCAGACAGCCCCCTCTGGCATCGCGATATCGATATTGCCGCCGGGACCGATGGTGACGGTCTGCGCCTTCGGGAACTGGACCCGCAGCTCTGCTGCAAGATCGTGGTCATAGCGGGCAACGTCCGGATCGGGATGGATAAAGACATGCAGCCGCGTACCATCCGCAACAAAGGATTTCGGCCCGTGGCGAAAGCCCAGCGTACTATCCCAAAGCGCCGGGATGCGCCCGGCTGACAGCTCCATAACCTTAAGCGCCGCCTCGCGCGCGGCAAAGGCCAGCGGCCCTGCGCCCACGAAAACGGCCCGGTCGGGCGGTGCGCCCGCGGCCGTCGCCAGCCCCGGCAGCAATGCATCCAGCCTCGCGGCCATCGCCGTCATCCGGGCCGCCCCATCAGCGGCGGGGTCGAACAGCGCCAGCGCCGTCAGCAGCATCGTGGTGAAGCTTGCCGTCATGGCAAAGCCGGCGTCATGGGTGCTTTCGGGCAACACGATCACCTCTTGCGGGCCACGCGCCGGTCGGGTGGCCAGCGCACCATCGCGGTTGCAGGTGATGTTCAGCCGCGGCGCGAAGGGGGCCAGCGCGTCCAGCGCATCCAGAACGCCCAGCGTTTCCGAGGAATTGCCCGAGCGGCCGAAATTTACCACCAGCGGCCGCCGCCCAGCGAGGTAGGCGCCGGGACGGCTGACGATGTCGGTCGAGGCGACGGCGCGCAGGCGCGGCCCGCCCGCCCCTTCCAGTCCCGCCGCGACGATCTCGCCGATATAGGCGCTGGACCCGGCGCCGCTCAGCCAGATCTCGTCCACCCGCTGCGCCGCGATCCAGCCGCGCAGGCGCGCGATGTCCAGATGGCTGGCCCAGGCCCGCCAGGCATGCGGCTGGATCATGATCTCGCGCCAGGTATCCCAGCGGGTGAGGTCGGGCGCGCTCATGTCGTCTGGGTCACTTTCGACAGGGTGGCGGGGCTGTCAGGGTCATGGCCGAGCGCCAGCGCCGTGTCCAGCACCACCGGGTAGGCAAGATAGAGCAGCGCCGCCGCCGCCGCCGCCGGTGTCAGCGCCCCCGCGCCCACGTCGGCGGGCGAGATGCGCAACACCGTGCCGCCCGCCGCGCGCAGCCGCGCCTCGGCGGTATCAAGGCTGTCCCGGATCGCCGGAAGGCCGGTGTCGAGGATCAGCACGGTCAGGGCCTTTGTGGCCAGTTGCAGCGGCCCGTGCAGCACCTCGGAGGCAGAATAGGCCTCGGCATGAAGCGCGCAGGTTTCCTTCAGCTTCAGCGCCAGTTCATGCGCCGCGCCATAGCCGGTATCGCGCCCGATGACATAAACGTGCTGGGCGCGCAGAAGCGCCGCGCGCAGCGCGTCGCGGCGCGGGTGCGACCGGCCCGCCAGTGCTGCCATGCTGTCGGCTGCCGCTGCTGCGCGCGCGGCGTAGCCCGGAACGATCTCGCCCAGCAGCGCCAGTCCGGCCCCGACAGAGCCGATCACGGTCTTGGTCGCGGGCACCGCCACCTCGGGTCCGGCCCCGATCGGCAGCGTCATGTCCGCCGCCGCCTCGACCGCCGATCCCGGCGCGTTGGTGATGGCCAGCGCCGCCGCCCCGCGCGCCCGCGCGCCCTCGACCGAGCGGACAAGATCTGCACTGGCACCAGACTGCGAGATCGCCAGCACCGCCGCACCTTGCAGATCAACGCCGCCACCCACCGAGAAGATCGAGGGCGGCAGCGATGTCATCGGCCAACCCAGCTCGCGCATGAATTCGTAGGACAGGATGTTGGCCGCGGCATCGGACGAGCCGCGCGCGATGGTGTAGATCGCCCGCCGCCCGGCCAGCAACGCGGCCGCGCCCGGCGCCCCGCCCGCCGCAGCGCGGGCAAAGACCGCGGGCGCCTCTGCGATCTCGGCGCGCATATGCCGTCCCGGCTTCATCATCCCCGACCCCGAAGACCGTAGGCATCAAACTTGGCCCATGTCTCGGTCAGATCAACCAGCTTGCCCTCGATTCGGGCCTCGTCCATCGCCATGGCGGCGACGCCCGCCTCCAGCGCGTCGACGATGCCCACCGGCAGGCTGTCGGTTTCCTCGCGCAGGAAGGCCACGATGTCGCGCACCATCAGGTTGTCGGCGCCGTAATGGTTGCCGGTCGCGGGGTGGTCGCCCTTGGTATAGTCGTGATCGGCCAGCCGCGTGCCATCGCGCGCCGTCACCTTCAGATAGCCGCGCACGAAATCGCCCTCGGCCATGCCATGCGTGCCCATCACGCAGAAGCGGCGATGTTCGTCCGGCACGTTGAGGTTGGTGTGAAACGCCAGGCTTGCGCCGTTCTCGTAGGAGCAGATCGCGGTCTGGAAGTCGATGATGTCGCCGTCCGAGCGGAACGGGTCATCGACGCTGTTCCAGACCGATTTCTTGACGTGGAAGATATCGTTTTCCGAGTTCGACGAGGGCGCATTGTCAGGCACGAAGGACTTCCGCCCGCCGAAGCTGGCAATCCGTTTCGGGCGCGAGCCGGTGACCATGTTGTAAAGGTCGATGTCGTGGCAGCACTTTTCCAGCATGAAGCCGCCCGACCACTTCATCATCCGCCGCCAGTCGCGCATGAAAAAGGCGCCATGATAGGGCCCGATATGCTCGTTGGCCTCCAGCGAGGTGATCTGGCCCAGCTGGCCCTGCGACAACGCCGCACGCAGGTCGACCATGTGGCGCGAATGGCGCAGGACAAGGCCCACCATCACCCGATCGGTGCCGTGCTTGGCCAACAACTCGGCCAGGGCAAAGGTTTCCTCCATGCTGACGACAACGGGTTTTTCGGTGAAGATGCGCACGCCGGCCTCCAGCCCGGCGCGGATCTGGTCAAGGTGAAAGACGTTGGGCGAGCCGACGAACAGCATGTCGGGCTTGGTCGCCTCCAGCATCGCCTCGACGCTGTCGAAGGCGGGCGTGTCGGCGCCGATCTGGTCGAGGAAGGTCGGCTGCGGATCGAAGTAGCCCACGATCTGCATCTCGGGCATTTCCTCGCGCATGATCGACAGGACATGGGCCGGACGCAGACCCGTCCCGGCTACAGCTACGCGCATCTTGATTCTCCTTTTCAGCGTGTCAGTTCGGGGGCCTTCAGCCGCCGCAACACATCGCCGTTTGCATTGAAAACGTGGCAGTCGGCCGGATCGACAGTCAGGTCGATCGCTTCGCCCTCGCGCACGGCCGCGTCGCCGTCGAGCGTGGCGCAAAAGCGCGCGCCGTCGGCAAGCAGGCCATAGGTGATCGACTGGCCGCCAAGGCGTTCCAGCACGTTGACGTTCATTCGCAGCCCGGCACCAAGGCCGATGTCCTCTGGCCGGATGCCGACATCCACCTTGTCGCCCGCGCGTGTTCCACCCGCCTCGACCGGCAGTGTCATCACCGTGCCGCCCGTCACCTCCACGGCCAGACCCTCCGGGCCCACACCCTTCACGGTGCCGGACAGCAGGTTCATGTTGGGCTGGCCGATGAACTGGGCCACGAATTTTGTCGCCGGGTGATGGTAAAGCTCCATCGGCGGGCCGAACTGCTCCACCTTGCCCTTGTTCAGCACGACGATGCGGTCGGCCATCGTCATCGCCTCGACCTGGTCATGGGTGACATAGACCATCGTCGCCGACAGTTCGCGGTGCAGCTGGCTGAGTTCCACCCGCATGTCGCCGCGCAGCGCGGCATCGAGGTTCGACAGCGGCTCGTCGAAGAGGAAAACCTTGGGATTGCGCACGATCGAACGGCCGATCGCCACGCGCTGGCGCTGCCCGCCCGACAACTGGCCGGGCTTGAGCGGCAGCTTGTCGGTCAGTTGCAAGATCTCGGCCGCCGTCGCGACACGCTTACGCATCTCGGCATCGGCCATCTTCTGCACCCGCAAGGGAAAGGCGATATTCTCGAACACCGACAGGTGCGGGTACAGCGCGTAGGACTGGAACACCATCGAGATGCCCCGGTCGACCGGATGCGCGCCGCTGACATCGGCACCGTCGATCACGATCTGGCCGGTCGTTGCCTCTTCCAGCCCCGCGATGATCCGCAGAAGCGTGGACTTGCCGCAGCCCGACGGGCCAACGAAGACGACCAGTTCCTTGTCCTGGATCGCCAGACTGATGTCCTGCAGCACCTTCGCGGCGCCAAAGGATTTCGAGATATTCTGAAGGTCAAGCGTGGCCATGATGGGTCCTCGTGACGGTCCGCGAGGCCGCGCAAGGGGCGGCCCTGAGGCATAAGGGGAATTCGGGGGTGGAACGGGCCACGCAGATGGTGGCCCGTTCCGGTGCGCGATCACTTGATCGCGGCGAGTTCCTCACCGGCCTTGGTGGCCAGGTTGTCGATCGTATCGTCGTTCAGCATCACGCCCTGCACCATGTTGGTGAACACGCTTTGCAGCGACTTGAAGTCGACGACCAGCGGCTCGGGCCCACCGGTATGGATGCCGTCGACGAAGACCTGCCAGAACGGATCGTCCTGATAGAAGGGCTTGTCGATGCCCATCTTCTCGTACTGGTAGATCGGCGTCAGGCCCCAGCTTTGGTCAAGGTCGTACTGCGCCGCGCCCGTGGTCAGCGCCTGCGCCAGTTTCTGCGCCATCGCCTGCACCTCGGGGTGGTCATGCTGCTTGAACACCACGATCGAGTCGGTGATCAGGATCGTGCCCGACGGGCCCGACGGGCCATGCGGGATCGGCGCCACGAGCTGATGGATGTCGGCATTGTGCTGGCCACGGCCCCACGGACCGTTGACATACATCGCGATCTTGCCGTCGTTGAACAGGTCCTTCAGTTGGTCGCGCTCCCACGCGGTCGGGCCTTCTTCGGCCAGTGGGGTCAGCGCCTTGTAAAGCTCTAGCACCTCGCGGGTCTGCGGGCTGTCAAGCAGCACCTCGCCGGTATCGGCGTTGATCACCTGACCGCCATCCGAATAGAGGAAGTTCAGGAACTGGTGCATCGTGTTGTCGAAGTCCTTGCCGGCAAGGCCGATCCCGGCAATGCCCAGCTGGTCCTTGACGGTCTGCGCCATCTTGATCAGGTCAGCCCATGTCTCGGGGCCCTTGCACTCCATGCCGGCCTTTTCGATCAGGTCGCAGTTCATGTAGAGCGCCTTGGTCGAGAACGCGTGCGGATAGCCCCAAAGCTGACCGCCCGAGCTGACCGTCTGGAGCACGCCCGGCTGGTAGAGCGCCTGCTGCTCGGCCGAAATCTCGACCGGCACGATGAGGTCGTTGTTGGCCAGCTGTTTCAGCGTGCGCGAGCCCATGTAGGCGATCGACGGCGGATCGCCCGCCGCGGCCAGCGTCAGTGACTTGTCCTGACAGGTGCCCCATGGCACCGCTTCCATGTTCACGGTGACGCCGGGATTGTCCTTCTGGAACTGGTCAATCACGGTCTGGTCGGCCGGGCGGACCTCGCCGCCGCACATGATGAAGTGCAGCTCCTGCGCCTGTGCGCCAAGGGCCGAGCCGCCCAGAAGGGCCGCCGCCAGTGTTGCCGTCTTTAGGTACTTCATTGTCCTTGTCTCCCTGATTTTGGACGATTTTTTTCGGTCGTTGGTCGTTGGTGGGCGCCCGTGCGCCTCACTCCTTCACCGCGCCAGCGGTCAGTCCCGCGACGAGGTATTTCTGCAAGAAGAGGAAGATCACCATCACCGGCAGCACGCCGACGAGTGCCGCCGCCATCATTTCGTTCCAGTTGACCGACTGGTAGCCGATGAACTCGAACAGGCCCGCCGGCAGCGGCTGATAGGCACGCTCCTGGTTGAAGGTGATCGCGAAAAGGAACTGCTGGGCATAGGCGCCGATGAACACCGACACGCCCACCACGATCAGCCCCGGCACGGCCAGCGGCAGCACCACGCGCCGCAGCGTATAGATGCGGCTGGCGCCATCGACATAGGCCGCCTCTTCCAACTCGCGCGGGATCTTCTCGAGGTAGGAGCGCAGCAGCCAGATGCCCGTCGGGATCAGAAACGCCACCCCGGGCACGATCATTGCCCAATAGGTGTTGAGCAGGCCCAGCGTCCGCAGCACCCGGTAAAGCGGGATCAGCAGCACCGCGCCGGTGAACATGTTGACGCCCAGAAAGACCGAGAGCGACGCGCTTTTGAACGGGAAATCCAGCCGCGCATAGGCATAGGCCGCCGGCACCACCAGCACCATCGTGATCGCCGTTACCATCCCCGCGATATAGACCGAGTTGACGATGTAGCGTCCTAGCAGCGGCACCGTCGTCCACATCTTCGAATAGGCCTCGAAGGTGAAGTCACTGCCCCAGAAGGTGTAGGGCGAACGAAACAGGTGCGACAGCGGCCGGAGCGAGGTCATGAACATCTCGATGAACGGCAAGAGCATGAACAGCAGGAAAACGAAGATCGCGGCGTAGATGCCCACAACTTGCAGCCGTGTGTACTTGTCCATCATCTCACTTCACCCCGTACTTGCGGTTCACCTTGTTCAGGAAGAACAGGTAGATCAGGCTGAACGAGGCCAGCAGCACCACGATCACGACAGCGCGGGCCGCACCCTCGCCGAACTTGTAGTTGCCGATGGCGGTCTTGTAGGTATCGACGATCAGCGTCGTGGTGGCGCCGCGCGGGCCGCCTTGCGTCAGGATCCAGATCACTTCGAAGCTGTTGAAGGTCCAGATCGCTGACAGAAGTGCCATCGAGACGATCACCGGCATGATCTGCGGAATGGTGATCCGGCGGAACCGGTACCAGCGCCCTGCCCCGTCAACCCAGGCCGCCTCGTAAAGGTCGCGGCTGACGCCCTGCATCGCGGCCAGAAAGAACAGGCTGACCATCGGCGTGCCGACCCAGACATCGGTGACGATGGCCGAGTAAAAGGCGCTTTGCTTGTAGGCGAGAAACTCGAACGGGCCGCCGATCAGGCCCCAGCGCTGCGCCAGCCCCGCCAGCATGCCGAAATGCCCGTTGTAAAGCCACAGCCAGCCGATGCAGCCGATCGCGATGGGAATGACCCACGGTGGCATCACCAGCACCCGGAACAGGCCCCGCCCCGGCACCGCGGCATTCAGCAGCGTCGCCCCGATCAGCCCAAGGATCAGCTTGAGGCAGACCGACAAGACCATCCAGTAGAACGTGCGCCCGATGGTCTGGGCAAAGGGGCTGCTGTCCCACAGCGCCTGGTAGTTGGCCCAGCCCACCCAATGTTCGCCGCCGAGGTTGGCATCGGTGAAGGACAGCCGCAGCGTTTCGGCCAGCGGCCAGGCCACGATAACACCGATAAAGAGCATCGCCGGAGCAATCAGCGCCCAGGCAAACCACCCTTCACTTAGCCTGCGCGGCATCGTCGTCGGCGCGGCAGCGCCCGCCTCCACGGTCATATCGGCCATGGCGTCCCCCCTGTTGCGGACCCGCCTCTCGGGACGAATCGCATCTTGGTGTTGATGATACCGGCAGTCCGTAAAAATGCTACCAAAATAATACCAAGCGCAATAATACCCCATAGATCACGGTTTTCCCCTGAAATATTCAATTTCTGCTTCCCCATTGGCCCCACTTTGGTATTATCGCAGTCAGACCAGAAAAATGGGCCGGGGGGCCGACAGATGCGTGCCGACAGCGATACAGCCGAGCTCTTCTCGCCCGCCGCATGGCACCGAAGCGGCGGCGGGGCCCGGTATCTGCAACTCTATCGGCATCTTGCGGCAGCGATCGGCTCGGGCCGCCTTGGCCCCGATCAGCAGCTTCCGCCCGAACGCGATCTGGCCGAGATGGCGGATGTCAGCCGGGTCACCGTGCGCAAGGCGGTGGCGCGACTGGCCGAAGAGGGGCTGATCGTGCAGCGCCGCGGCGCAGGCAGCTTCGTGCGCGCAGGCCCGCCCCGGCTGGAACAATCGCTCTCTTCGCTGGTCTCTTTCACCGAAAACATGCGGGCGCGCGGCAAGACCTCGACCTCTGCCGTCCTGTCGCAAGGCCTGTTCGTGCCCAGCCCGGACGAGCAGATGGTGCTGGGCCTCTCGGCGGGGCGCCGCGTCGCGCGGCTGGAACGGCTGCGCAGCGCCGACGGGGTGCCGATGGCGCTGGAAAACTCGGCCCTGCCCGAAGACATCCTGCCCAACCCCGCCGTCGTGGGCGTTTCGCTTTACCAGGTGCTGCGCGCGGACGGTCGCGCGCCGACCCGTGCCATTCAGCGCGTCAGCGCGGTGAACCTTGGCGCCGAGGAGGCGCGCCGCCTTGGCATGGCCGAGGGTGCCGCGGCGCTGCGGATCGACCGGACCGGATACCTCGACAGCGGCCGCCCGATCGAGTTCACGCGCGGGCTCTACCGCTCGGATATCTACGATTTCGTCACTGAATTGCGGCTGGAGTAGCGCGATGGATCTGACCTTTTCCGCCCGCATCGACGGCGACCTGATCATCTGCGAGATCGGCAGCGACACGCCTCTCGCCTCGCCCGTCTTCTGCGCCTCGCTGATGGCGGCGGGCGAGGTGGTGGAGGGTGGCTGGCTGATCCATCGTCTGGCCGGATACCTCGAGGTGCGGCTGCCCGCGCTGGAACCGGGGCGGCCGCATCGCCTTGTCCTGCGCCACCTCGACCGCAGCTATCGCCCGGTCAACCGCGCATGGCTGCCGCTGGGCGCCTACCTGCGCCATGACGGTGGCTGCGACGCTCTGCCGCCCCTGCCCGCGGGCGTGGCCCCGGCCGAGTGGTCCGCACCGCCCGGCCCCGAGGGGCTGCGCCTTGTCCCGCCACCCACCGATTGGCAACCCGCGGGCGGCACCGTCGCGCCAAGCGGCATCGCCAACAGCGACGAACCGCTTGCGGCCGTTGACAGGCTGGCCCACGCGACCGGCCTTGGGCCGTTCCTGGCTGCAGACGGCCTGCCGCTGCGGCTGATCGACGACTCGGGCCAGCCGCCCGAGGGCTACGTCCTGACCATCGCGCCCGAAGGCCTGACACTCGCTGCCGGCGACCGCGCGGGCGCCTTCTACGGCGGCGTCAGCCTGCTGATGCTGATGCACACCCATCCCGGCGCGGTGCCCTGCGGCACCATCACCGACCGACCCCGCTTTGGCTGGCGCGGCCAGCACCTCGACTGTGCGCGCCACTTCTTCGCGCCCCAGACGCTGACCCGGCTGATCGACCTGATGGCGCTGCTGAAACTCAACCGCTTTCACTGGCACTTCGCCGATGACGAGGCGTTCCGGCTCGAGGTCGATTGCCTGCCCGAGCTGTGGCAAAAGACCGCCTTTCGCGGCGAGGGCGAACTGGTGCCGGGAGTCTTCGGCGGCGGCATCCGGTCGGGCGGCAGCTATTCCAAGGCGACCGCGCGCGCCCTGATCGCACACGCCGCCGACCGGTGCGTCGAGATCCTGCCCGAGATCGAGGTGCCCGCCCATGGCTTCGGCCTGATCGCCGCGCTCGACGGCCTGCGCGACCCCGACGAGACCGGCACCGAAGTCAGCATCCAGGGCTATCCCGCCAACGTGGTGAACCCCGCGATGCCGCGGACATGGGGGGTGTTGAACGCGCTTGTCGATGAGGTGGGCGCGCTGTTTCCCTTCGGCCACCTGCACCTTGGCGCCGACGAGTTGCCACCCGCCACTTGGGACGGCTCACCGGCCGCGGCGGCGCTGAAGGCGCGCGAGGGGCTGGGCGGACGCGACGACTTGCAGGGCTGGCTGCTGGAACGGCTTGCCGCCCGCGTGGCCGCCAACGGCCAGCGCCCCGCCGCCTGGGAAGAGGCCGCGCGCGGCGCCAATGGCGGCATCGGCAACAACGCGATCCTCTTTTCATGGACCGGGCAGGCGCCCGGCATCGCCGCCGCGCGCGCCGGCTATGACATCGTGATGTGCCCCGCGCAGCATACCTATCTCGATATGGCCCATACCGGCGCGGCCGACGACTGGGGCGCGGCCTGGGCCGCCTTCATCGGGCTGGAACAGACGATCAGCTGGTCACCCTTGCCGCCCGACGCGCCCGACATCGCGCCAAGCGTGATCGGCGTCGAAGCGACCTTCTGGGGCGAATTCACCACCGAAGACAACCAGCTTTGGCCGATGCTGCTGCCGCGCCTGCTGGGGGTGGCCACCAAGGCATGGGACCGGGCCGAGACGCTGGACGGCGCGGGCCTACGCGCACTGTCAGGCGCGTTGCGCGACGTGCTGAAACCGGCCTTCGGCTGGCACGACGGCGCCTGAGCGGCGTCAGTGCGCCGTGGGGTCAGGCGGTGCCTCGGCGAAGAGATGCGCGCGGGCCGGATCAAAGTTCAGGTCCACGCCCTGCCCCGGTGTGAAGATCCGGTCCTCGGCGAAGGCGGCGATCAGCTTCGCGCCGTCGCGCAGTGTCATCTCGACAACCGTCTCGCTGCCCAGCCGCTCGGTCAGGTCGACCTTGCCATGCAACATGCCCGTCTGGCCTGCGTCCACCGGGCCCAGATATTGCGGCCGCACGCCCAGCGTGGCGGTGCCGCCCGCCCGGATGTCGCGCCCGCGCGTTGGCACCGCGATAGGCTCCAGCGCGCCGGCGCGCACCGTTGCGCTGTCGCCCGATACCTCGCCCACGTCAACGGTCAGGAAATTCATCGACGGCGCGCCGAGAAAGCCGGCGACGAAAATATTGACCGGCTCGTGATACAGTTCCATCGGCGTGCCGATCTGCATCACTTGCCCGTCCTTGAGCACGACGATCTTGTCGGCCAGCGTCATCGCCTCGACCTGGTCATGGGTGACGTAGATCATCGTGGCGCTGAGTTGCTGGTGCAGCTTGCCAATCTCCATGCGCATGTTCATGCGCAGCGCGGCGTCGAGGTTCGAGAGCGGCTCGTCGAACAGGAAGACCTTGGGATCGCGCACGATGGCGCGGCCAATGGCGACGCGCTGGCGCTGCCCGCCTGACAACTGGCTGGGCCGGCGGTCCAGCAAGTGCTCCATCTGCAAAATACGCGCGGCCTCGGCGACCTTGGCCTCCTTCTCGGCCTTGGGCGTCTTGGCGATCGTCAGGCCAAAGGCCACGTTCTCGCGCACAGTCATGTGCGGGAAGATGGCGTAGGTCTGAAACACCATAGCCACGCCCCGATCCTTGGGCTGCACCTCGTTGACGACCGTGCCGTCGATCTCCAGCGAGCCAGACGAGATATCCTCCAGCCCCGCGATCATCCGCAGCAGGGTGGATTTGCCACAGCCGGATGGGCCGACGAAGACAGTGAACTCGCCATCCTCGATGGCCAGATCCACGCCCTTGATCACGTCGACGGAGCCAAAGCTTTTCCGTAGGTTTTTCAGAACGATACGCGCCATAGGTCTACTCCGCCGCCCGGGCCTGCGCGGCCACGCGCAGCAGGCCGTCTGCCCCCACCTCGACCGGTTCGGGATCCATCACATGGCCGATGAACGTGTCATGGCCGCTATCTGCAAACCCCATGATCACCAGCCCCTCGTCGGTATCGAGAATCCGCGCGGCATAACGCCGGCAGGGATCTGCCCCGTCCATGAAACCCGGCGCGATGCGCCACGGGCCGCGCGGACCGTCACCGATCAGGTAATGCGTACCGGTCACGGGGCGCAGCCCGGTTTCGGCAATACGCGCCTGCGACCAATGCTGGGCCGCGGTGCAGAACAGGCAATACCATTGCCCGTCGACCGAAAACACCTGCGGCACCTCAAGCTGCCCGTAACCGCCGACGAAAACGGGCGGTTGCAGGGTCCATGTGTAAAGGTCGGGCGAGGTGGCGAAACCGATGGCCCCCGCGGCGTTGGCCTCGGCGATGCCGGGCGCGCGCGCGGTGAAAAACATCAGCCAGCCATTGCCCTCTGGGTCCTTCATCACCCAAGGATCGCGCATCGCGCGGTCGTGCCAGTGGCCGACGGCGTGATCCTTCTCGTAGAAGGCCGCATTCGGCCCGTCGAGGTCGAGGCAGAGGCCCGGATTGCCCGGCACCGTCTCGACCCGGCTCCAGTGGTGCATGTCGGTCGAGGTCGCATGGCCGATCCGCTGGTAAAGGCCCTGCTCGGCCGATCCGCCGCCGGTATAGAAAAGATGCCACAGCCCGTCGGGCCCCTGCACGACCGAGCCGGTCCATGTCGTGGTGTCGTCAAAGGTGTTTTCGCCCTTGGCGGGCTGCAGACAGGTGCCCAGATGCGTCCAGTTGACCAGGTCGTCGCTGATCGCGTGGCCTTGGCGCACGTTGAAATGGCGCAGGTCCGGGTCGCCCAGCGACTTGTCGGCCTTGAGGAAGTAGGCGTGCCAGCGTTGCCCGTCATGGGCATACCAGCTGTCCCAGATCCATTGGTGATTGAGCGCGAGAACCATTGTCGAATCCGTCGGTTAACCCTTCACGCCCGTCGAAGCGATCGAGGCGATGAAGGCGCGTTGCAAGAAGAGGTAGAAGGTCAGCACCGGAATGGTGATCAGGCTGAGATAGGCCATGATCTCGCCCCATGCGGGGTTGAGCTGGAAGAAATACTGCAGCCCGACCATCACCGGGCGATAGCCTTCTTCCTGCACCACCATCAGCGGCCAGAGATACTGGTTGTACATGGCAAGGAATTTCAGGATCGCGGCGGTGGCCAGAACCGGGCCGGACAGCGGCATCACGACACGGCGGTAGATCTGGCCCCAACTGGCCCCCTCGACCCGCGCCGCCTCGATCAGCTCTCCGGGCAGATCCTTGAAATACTGCACGAAAAGGAAAATCGTCAGGCCATCGGCGATGAACGGCACGATCTGCACGCGATAGCTGTTCAGCCAGCCCCATGTCAGCCCGTGCAGGCCGATCCACGGCAGCTTGGACGACAGCAGCAACAGCGGGATCGCGATGGTCTCGAACGGCACGATCAGCGTGGCAAGGATGATCGCCAGCACAAGGTCGCGTCCGCGCCAGCGCAGGAACACGAACGAGAAGGCCGTCAACGAACAGACCAGCAGCGACAACAGCACCGTCACCCCGGTCACCAGCACCGAGTTGAAGACGAACATGGCCACCGGCGCGCGCTTGAAGGCGTCGAAGTAGTTGTTCACGCTGATATCGCCGACCGGCAGAAAGGCCCGCAGGCTGCTCGTGTCGGTCAGCAACTGGTGGTCCGGTTTCAGCGACGACATGACCATGAAGATCAGCGGGAAGACGAAGATGATCGCGATCAGCGTCAGCACCGTGTAGCGCACGGTCAGGCGCAGGCCGCGGTTGTCGGGGTCGATGCGAGCCATCACGTTTTCTCCCGCGTCAGGTAGCGTTGGACCAGCGAGATCGTCAGCACGATCAGGAACAGGATCACCGAGATCGCAGAACCGCCCGAGATGTCCTGCTTGCCATAGCCGCGCTGCACCGCCTGGAAGACGATGGTCTGCGTGCTGTCAAGCGGACCGCCCTTGGTCATCACGTCGATCTGCGCGAACAGGGCGAAGGCCTGCATGGTGATGACGATCAGGACCAGCACGGCGGTATTGCGCAGCCCCGGCCATGTCACGTACCGAAAGGTCTGCCACTTGGTCGATCCTTCGATGGCCGCCGCCTCGTAAAGGGTGGGGCTGATCGTCTGCAGGCCCGAAAGCCAGATCACCATGTGAAAGCCAACGGCCTGCCAGATTGACATCGCGATGATCGCGCCCAGCGCGGTATGCGGATTGCCCAGCCAGTTCACCGGCTTGAACGCGCCGAAACTGAGCGCGCCGAGCATGTTGTTCAAAAGGCCCGAATTCCCGTCATAGATGAAGCGCCACAACAGCGACACGACGACGATCGAGACCACCACGGGCATGAAATAGATCGCCCGGTAAATGTTGATCCCGCGTAATTTCTGATTGATCAGCAGGGCCAGCCCCAGTGCAAGCCCCCCCTGCACGGGCGCCACGACCAGCACGAAGATGAAGGTGTTGATGATCGCGCGCAGGAACACAACGTCGCTGGCAAGGATGTAGGTGCGGTTCTGGCCCGATTGCCAGCTGGTCAGCTCGCGCATGCCCTTCAGACCGGGATAGTCGGGGTTGTTGCGCGTGTAGGTGCGCACCCGCGGATAGGTCGGCTGGCCGTCCGCGTCGCGGATGATCGCCCCCGAGGCGTCCTTTTCAGGCTCCAGCGTCAGCATGCCCACGCCCAGAAGCTGCTGGTAATTCGACCAGCCCACGAACTCGGTCGGGTTGGGCGAGACCAGCCGCTGGTTGGTGAACGACAGCACGATGGCAAAGACGAACGGCACGATGATGAACAGCACCATCAGCGCAAATCCCGGCAGGGCAAAGGCCCAGCCCGCAGCGTTCGACTGTGTCAGTTTCGACCCGGATGGCATGGGCATCACCTGTCCTGAGATGCGGGGATCGGCGGGGGAACCCGGGCCACGGCAAAGGCGCCGCGGCCCGGGCGGGAGGAACGGTTACTGTTTCTGGTAACCGTTGTTCTTCTCGATGTCGGCGTTGATCTCGTCGACCGCGGCATCAAGCGTATCAGTCACGTCGGCACCGTTGGCGATGTCGGTGACAGCTTTCTCGAAGACCTTCGATTCAACGACGTAGCCGGGGGTGACCGGACGCACCATTGCCTCTTGGGCCGAGTAGTCGAAGAACACGGCCAGCGAACCGCCGGGGGCGTAGTTCTTGGTCATCGCCGCGGCAGTGGTCGTGGCGGGGATCAGGCCAATGCCATCCGAAAACGCGGCCAGGTACTTGTCTTGCAACGCAAACTGGATGAAGGCCGCGGCGCCGTCAGGATGGGCCGAAGTGGCCGAGACGCCGAACTGCCACGACGCTGCACCAATCTTGGGTCCATGGCCGAAATCAGGCGCGGGCAGGAAGACGAGGTCCTTGACCTTTTCCATCGCCGGCACCGCTGCCCAGTTGCCGTTCCAGCTGAACGCGTACTTGCCGTTGATAAAGCCCGAATCCCGGTCCGCCGGGTCCTGGTTGGCAGAGGCGTAGCCGTCCTTGAACAGGCTTTGCCACCATTCGCCAAAGGCGATCGCATCGGGGCCGTTCAGCGCGCCTTCGGCCGTCATGTAGGTCGACCGGTCGACGATATCGCCGCCGAAGGACTGCAGGAAGGGCGAGAAGGCGTAGGGGTACCATTCGCCGGTCCATGCCATGCCGGGATCGAAGGCATAGTCGAACTTGCCTGAATCCTTGGCCGCCTTCAGCGCGGCCATGAACTCGTCCTTGCTCCACGGATGGTCAAGCGTGGGCGTGCGAAGGCCCAGCATGTCGAGCGTCGATTGCCGCGTGTAAAGCGCGATGGCCGCGTCCCACAGGCCGATCGAGTAAAGCTTGCCATCATAGATGCCCTTGGTGCCGGGCAGGAAATTGGCGATCTTGCTCTGGTCGATGTTGAGCGGCTGGATATAGCCTGCCCAAGCCCAGTTGGGCATGTTCGGCCCGTCCATGTCGAGAATGTCGGGCAGGTTTCCCGCAAGCGCCGCGGCGGTCACGGAATCATTGTAGGCCGCCTGCGGGAAGGATTGCAGCGAGACCTTCCAATCGCTCTGGCTGGCGTTGAAATCGTCGATGATCTGGTGGACGATCTTGCTTTCCACCTCGTTGCCGGCACCGTGGTACCACATCGTCAAATCGGTCTGGGCCGCGGCAGCGCCGCCCCAGGCCAGTGCGGCCATCAGGGCGCCGCTTGTCAGCAGTGCATGTTTCATCAGGTGGTCCTCCCTTTGGTTTCCAGTTTGCGCACGTTGCTGGTGGCGGTCACAGAGGACCGCCAGGATACAGGGCCCGCCACGAGGGTCGGGTTTGTCTGCATCGGGCCTTCGCCGTTGATCAGCGAAAGAAGCGTTTCGGCCGCGCGCATGCCGATCGCCACGTAGGGCAACTCGACCGTCGTCAGCGGCGGATAAAGGGTTTCGGCGATGACGCGGTAGTTGTCGTAACCGGCCACGCCGATCTCTTCGGGCACGCGCAGGCCGCGGGTGCGCAGGATGCCGTAGGCGCGCATCGCCATCTCGTCGTTGCCGCAGCACAGGACGGTCGGCGGCTCGGGCATCGACAAAAGCCGGTCGATCGCATCCCACAGAAGGCGGCTGTCATGCCCCTGCCCTTCCAGATAGCCGGTCACGACCAGTGCCGGGTCGGGTGCAATGCCCGCCGCCTCCAGCGCATCGCGATAGCCCGCAAGGCGCAGGCCCGTCGCCACCATGTTGCGCTGCAAGGTCAGGTAGCCGATCCGGCTGTGGCCGGCGGCAATCAGGCGCGTGACCAGTTCGCGCTGGCCCCGCCGGTCGTCGGGCACCACGGCGGGCGTGCCTGCGGCATCAAAGCAATTGGCCAGCACCAGCGGCGTATCGCGCCCGACAGGCGGCAGCGACACCTCCTGGTGATAGTCGGCGACGTAGATCAGCCCTTCGACCCGATGTTCGAGGAAGGTGTGCATCAGGTGCGCGACCTTGTCGCTGTGACCGCCGGTATCGGCAATCATCAGTGTCTTGCCCTCGGCCGCGATCGCCCGCTGGATACCCTGAACGATGAAAAGGTCTGGCAACCCTGCCGGTTCGCTCGGCTCGGGCGAATGCGAGATTGCGCCGGTGATCAGCCCGATCAGCCCCGATTTCGAGGCCCGCATCATCCGCGCCGCGGAAGAGCGCACAAAGCCCAACTCCGCCATCGCGGCCTCGACCGCTTCGCGCGTCTTCTTGCCAACGGGTGCATCGCCGTTCAGCACCCGGCTGACCGTCTTGGGCGATACGCCTGCGACACGCGCAACATCGTATATGGTAGACATTGCCCCTCCCCGGCCAATCCCGCCCCTGTCATGTCCGGCTATGACACCGATGTCATGACACCGATGTCAGTACGCGTGGGCAAGGCTGCCTGTCAATCCGATTCGCTTTACCGCCGATCAGGAAATCGGTTTGACTTCGGCCCCGCTCCGCCGCGATGATCGTTCTTGGACCCCCTTGAAGGCGGGTCAGAAGGGCCGGACATGGCAAGGACGAAGGCGAAAATCCCTTTCAACATCATGATCGTCGCACAAGCCGGGCGTCTGCAGATCGAGGCGCTGTTTCTGGCAGCCTCGCTGCGACGCAATGCGCCCGGCTTTGCCGGACGGCTGGTGGTGGCCGAACCGCAGCCCGGCCCGCTCTGGCCCGCCGATCCGCGCATCGACCCCTCGTTCCGCACAGCACTCGAAGGCTTCGGCGCCGAAATTGTTCCCTTCACGTCCGCGCATTTCGGCGCAAGCTATCCCTACGGCAACAAGATCGAAGGGCTGAGCTGCCTGCCCGCGGGAGAGCCATTTCTTTTTCTCGACACCGATACGCTGATCCTTGGCGAGATTGGCGAGGTGCCTTTCGACTTCGCCCGCCCCACCGCCTCGATGCGGCGCGAGGGGACATGGCCGAAGGAAGAGCTGTATTGGCCGGGCTACACGGCGATCTGGAAATCGCTCTACGACCGCTTCGGGCTGGATTTCGCCTCGTCGCTCGATCTCTCCCAACCCGATGAATACTGGCAGCGCTATCTTTATTTCAACGCAGGCTGGTTCTGCGGCGCGGACCCGGCCGAGTTTGGCGCCCGCTTCACCCGCTATGCCGTTTCGGTTCGCGACGATCCTCCGCCCGAACTGGTGATCCAGCCGCTCGACCCCTGGCTCGACCAGGTGGTGCTGCCGCTGGTCATCCACGGGCTGGGCGGCGGACGGCCGGGGCCGGAACTGGACGGCATGGACGGTGGCATCACCTGCCATTACCGCGCGCTGCCACTTCTCTATGCCCGCGAGAGCGACAGGGCGGTGGAAGAGCTCGACACCATCGCCAACATCCAACCGCTGAAACGCCTTCTGCGCGAATCCGAGGCCGTCAAGAAGATGGTCTATCAGGGCCGGGGCGCCAAGGCGCGCGCACTTTTCGACAGGGCCAACCTGCCGCCACGCGAACAGCAGATCCGGTCACGGCTGAAGGCCGACGGGCTCTGGTTTCGCTGAAGCACCCGACTGGCCAGCGCCGCAAGGGGGCTGTCTGCCCCCTCGCCCGTTCCGGGCTCACCCCCGAGGATATTTGACAGGCAAAGGCGGCCGTTAAGGAAATCTTCATCATGTCTGGGCCTTCTGGCGGCGCGGTACAGGCGGGGACGCCGATGACCGCAGGCGAAGGCGCCACCGCGCGCCGTCCCCGGCCGGGCGCCGGACCCTCGGGGTTCCGGCCGGGGGTGCGCCCTGCCCGCCTTTGCCTTGCAAATATCCCGGGGGAGACCGCGCCCGCAGGGCGGGGTCGGGGGCAGCGCCCCCTGGGCAGTCGCGCGGTCGCGCGGCCCACACTAATCCGCGAGGCGGCGGGGCTTTGCCTTGAAATCCGGGCCGGGGCGCGGAAATCATCCGCGACAAGGTTTCAGCCGGAGGTTCCTCGATGCACCGTTTCGCGATCGCGCTTGTCCCCCTACTGCTCGCGACTGCCGCGCTGGCCGAGCCACAGGTACCGCTCAGCCGCGCCGAGGTGCAGATGTCGCTGTCGCCGGTGGTGCGCGCGGCGACCCCGGCGGTCGTCAACATCTACGCAACCCGCGTCGTGGCGCAGCGGCAAAGCCCGTTTGCGAACGACCCGATCTTTTCGCAGTTCTTCGGCGGTGGGCTGGCCGCGCCACGGGTGCAGAACTCGCTTGGCTCGGGCGTGATCCTGCGCAGCGATGGCATCGTGGTATCAAACTACCACGTCGTGGGCGATGCGACCGACATCCGGGTGGTGCTGGCCGACCGGCGTGAATTCGCGGGCAAGGTTCTTTTGGCCGACAAGGCAGCGGACCTCGCCGTGATCAAGCTCGATGGCGCAAAGGGCCTGCCGGCGCTGACGCTGGCCGACAGCGATCTGGCGCAGGTTGGCGATTTCGTCATCGCCATCGGCAACCCCTTCGGTATCGGTCAGACGGTCACCAGCGGCATCGTCTCTGGTCTGGCGCGTTCGGGCGCCTCAGACAGTTCGCAAGGCTACTACGTCCAGACCGACGCGGCGATCAATCCCGGCAATTCGGGCGGCGCGCTGGTGGATCTCAACGGACATTTGCTAGGCATCAACACGTCGATCCTCAGCCAGTCGGGCGGCTCGAACGGGATCGGCTTTGCCATTCCGGCGGACCTCGTGGCGCGCTACGTTGCCGCGGCCGAAGCGGGGCAGAAATCGGTCGTGCACCCGTGGTCGGGGCTCGATGCCCAGACGGTCGATGCCACGATGGCCGATGCGCTGGGCCTGTCACCGCCGCATGGCGTGGTCATCAACCGCCTGCACCCGCAAAGCCCGTTCAGCAAGGCGGGCCTTGCCACCGGCGATGTCATCGTCTCGGTTGCAGGTCAGCCGGTCAACGCCCCCAGCGAACTGGCCTATCGGCTCGCCGTCACGGGCGCGGGCAACAGCGCGGATGTCAGCTACTGGCGGGCCGGCGCGTTACACGATGCGCAGGTGCAACTGGGCGCGGCCCCGGGCAGCGATGCAAGCCCGGTTGCGATCAATGGCGGCACTGTGCTGGACGGGCTGAGCGTTCAGCAAGTCTCGCCGGCTGTCATCGACGCTCTGGGTCTGCCGCTCGATGCGACGGGGCTGGCGGTGACGGATGTGCAGGGACCGGTCCTGCGCACCGGGCTGCAGCCGGGCGACCTGTTGCTTTCGGTCAACGGCCGCAGCCTGCAAACGCCGGATGACCTCAAGGCCGTGCTGCGCAGCGGTGGCCGGTCATGGCAGATCGAGGTGCAGCGCGGCACCCAGCGCGCGATGATCCGCCTGCGCGGTTACTAGGCCCCGGACCGCGCCGAAGCCCAAGAATATAAGGATTTCGTGATGCCCCCTTCGCAGTTGTGCGGCGGGGGCGCTTCCCCTAACGTCGCCGCGATCATGACCAACGGGAGGATCCCATGACCAAGCCCCTCGGCTTCGACACGCTGCAAGTGCATGCCGGAAGCAGCCCCGACCCCGCCACAGGCGCGCGGCAGGTGCCGATCTACCAGACGACGGCCTACGTCTTTCGCGATGCCGATCACGCGGCAGCGCTCTTCAACCTGCAGGAAGTGGGCTACATCTATTCGCGCCTGACCAACCCGACCGTCTCGGCCCTGGCCGACAGGATCGCGGCGCTGGAAGGCGGCGCGGGGGCGATCTGCTGTTCTTCGGGCCATGCGGCGCAGATAATGGCGCTGTTCCCGCTGATGAGCCCCGGCTGCAACGTGGTGGCCTCGACCCGGCTCTACGGCGGTACGATCCAGCAATTCACCAATACGATCCGCAAGTTCGGCTGGTCGGCCAAATTCGTCGATTTCGACGATCCCGATGCCATTGCCGCCGCGATTGACGACAATACCCGCGCCGTTTTCTGCGAGACGATCGCGAACCCCGGCGGCTATGTCACCGACCTGCCCGCCATTGCCAAGGTGGCCGACGCCGCGGGCCTCCCGCTGATCGTCGACAACACCTCGGCCACGCCCTACCTCTGCCGCCCGATCGAGCACGGTGCGACGCTGGTCGTGCATTCGACCACGAAATACCTGACCGGCAACGGTACGGTCACCGGCGGTGCGGTTGTGGATTCGGGCAAGTTCGACTGGTCCGCCTCGGGCAAATTCCCCTCGCTCTCGGAGCCCGAGCCCGCCTATCACGGACTGACCTTCCATGCCGCATTGGGCGCGATGGCCTTCACCTTCCACTCCATCGCGGTGGGGCTGCGTGACCTCGGGATGACGATGAACCCGCAGGGCGCGCATTACACGCTGATGGGCATCGAAACCCTGTCATTGCGGATGCAACGCCATGTCGAGAACGCGGTGAAGGTCGCCAAGTGGCTGGAGGCTGACAGCCGGGTCGATTTCGTGACCTATCCGGGCCTTGAAAGTTCGCCCTATTTCGACCGCGCGAAAAAGATCTGTCCGAAGGGCGCGGGCGCGCTCTTTACCTTCGCGGTCAAGGGTGGATACGACGCCTGCGTCAAGCTGGTGGATAACGTCAAGCTCTTCAGCCACGTCGCCAACCTTGGCGATACGCGCAGCCTGATCATCCATTCCGCCTCGACCACGCACCGCCAGCTGAACGAAGAACAGCAGGTGGCGGCAGGTGCCGCGCCCAACGTGGTGCGCCTGTCGATCGGGATCGAGGATGCCGAAGACCTGATCGCCGATCTTGACCAGGCGCTGGCCGCCGCGACGGCATAGGATATCGCGGGCCGGGGGCGGCATGTGCCCTCCCCGGCCCCTGACCCGAGCCCTAGTCGCCGATAGCGAAGGTCATCTGCACCGAGGCGCTGACGCTGACCTCGCCCGCCGCGACCGGCACGGGCGCCGCGGCAAAGCGCGCCTCCATCATCACCGGCGTCGGGCTGCCTCCTCCGGCCTCGTCCAGCGTCAACAATGGGCCGAGTGTCACGCCCGCGGCAGCGGCGTAAAGCCGGGCGCGCGCGATGCCATCGGCAACCGCGGCCCGGCGCGCGGCGTCGGTCGCCGGACCGGGATCCTGCAAGTCAAAGCTGATGCCGTTCAGCCGGTTGGCGCCGGTCCGCACCACGGTGTCGAGGATGCTGCCCAGCTTGTCCAGATCACGCACGCGGACCGTCAGGTCCGTGGACGCGGTGAACCCCACCAGCGTGGTGTTGCCGTTCTCGTCGGGCCGCGAGTAGCGCTCGTTCAGCGACAGGCCGCTGGTTTGCAGATCGATGTCGGCGATACCGGCTTCTTTCAATGCGGCCAGAACCTGCGCCATGTCCGCGCTCATTGCGGCAACCGCATCACTGGCAGAGGGGGCATCCTTGCTGACGCCAAGACGAATCGCGGCCATGTCAGGTTTTGCGGCGCTTTGCCCTTCGCCCGTTACGCTGATCGTGCGCGCCGCCTGCGCCTGCACGGGTTCAATCCCCGCAAACCATGCCGTTCCCAACACCAACGCCAGCACGAGGCCCTTTCTCCAGACCGACCTGCCCATCTCGTTCCTCCTTCGCCACACAAGGGGGCCTAATCCACCCCCTTGCAGCGTCGCAGCCGACCGCCTGTCGTGCAAGCCGTCAACTCCCCGCCTCGGTGCCCGCCGCCTTGGCCTTGGCAGGAATCTGCTGTAGGTTCCCGCAAACGGCGGGTGACCATTCCTCCCCCTTGTCGAGAGTTCTAAAGCCGGCCCATGCAACCAAACTTCGCTCTTTCCCTTTCCTCCGACGGGATCAGCCTCCTGCACCGGGTTACCGGCGGCTGGCATGTGATCGACGAGGTCAGCTTTGACATCGCCGATCTTGACGCGCGGCTTGCGCTGATGCGGCGCAACGCTGTGGCCCTCGATCCGCGGGGCCTGCGGACCAAGCTGATCCTGCCCAACGACCAGATCCGCTACATGACGCTGCCCGCGACGAAGGGCGGCGAGGCCGAGGTGCGCGCCGCGCTTGACGGCGCGACCCCCTACAAGGTCGATGACCTTGTCTATGACCTTGCACGCACGCCGGCGGGCGTCTTCGTGGCCGCCGTTGCGCGCGAAACGCTGACCGAAGCGGAAAGCTTTGCGGTGACGCATAAATTCGCGCCGGTCTCTTTCGTGGCGATCGCCCCGCCCGGGGCGTTTGCTGGCGAGGTCTTCTTTGGTGCAACGGCCGCGGCGCCCAACCTTCTCGGCCCGGGCGAGTCGCCTGAGCGCGACCGCGAACCGGTTAGGGTGCTTGGCAAGGCGCGCGTGGCCGAACCGCCCCCGCCACCACCCGCAGGGTCGACACCCGTGGCCATGGCCGCCGCGGCAGTCGAGCGGAAGGTTCAGCAGAAGACGCCCGAGGAGGACCCTCAGAAGGCTGGCCCCGACGCGGCCGAGACGGCAACGGCGGCGCCTTCGCCTGCCGATGCCGAGCCCGAAAAAGCTGAGCCGCAGGATGAAAGCCCTGCCGCAGAACCGGCCAAGGCAGCCAGCCCTGCCACGCCCCCGGCCGAAAAGCCTGCCGACAAGGCCGCAGCGGCCGCGCGCCTTTCCATCCCGTCGCGCGACGTTCCGCCGGCCAGCCGCCCGGCGCCCGTTGTGACGCCCCGCGCAGAAACCGCAGCCGCGACCCCGGCAAAGGCCGAAGTGCCCAAGGCGACACCACCGGCCGAGAAAGCAGCAGCAGCCCCTGCCAAGACCGAAGCCCCTGAAGTGACGCCGCCCAAGGATGAAGCGCCCAAAGCCCCGGCGCCAAAACCTGCCGAGCCCGAGCCGGTCTTCGTCTCGCGCACCCGTCCGCTGCAGGCCCTGCGCAAAACATCCGAGCCCTCTTCGGGCCCGGTAGCCCCAGCGGCGACGCGCCCTTCACCGATCCCGCCGGCGCCCGCCGCCGATCCGCGCGGGGGCGAGCCGAAATTTGCAACCCGCAACGCCCCGCGCGGCCCGATGCCGTGGCAAACACCCTCGGCCGGAACGGCGATCCCGCCGCCTCTGCCCGGCAGCAAAGCCGCCGACACGCCCCCGAAAGCAGCCGTGACGCTGGACAAACCACCGGCAGCCTCCGCCCGGCCCCTTGGCGTGGCAACCGATGTGCCACCGGCTGCAGGCCCGCGTCTTGGCGCGGCATCAACCGGGGCCCCCGCGCCGCGCGCAATGCCGTCACCGATGGCCGCCCCGCGGAATGGCCCGCAGAATGACCAGCGCCTGAACAGCGCGCCGGTTACGGCACCAAACAAACCCGCCCCGTCGGTTGCGCCGCCGCCCGGTATCGCGCCACTGCTTTCCGCAGGAAAGGCCGCGAGCCCCAAGAGCGAGGCTGCCTCACCCTCGACTGCAAAGGTGGCCGCGCCCTCGCTTCCTCCTGACGGGCTGCGCCGCGCGCTGGCGATCTCGGCCGCCAGCCGCAAGGTGCAAAAGGAAACCGCCGCCGAGCAGGCCGAAACCGCCGCTCAGATGACCGTCTTCGGCGCGCGCAAGAGCGCGCATCGCCAGCGGATCGGCGGCAAGCCGCGCTATCTCGGGCTGATCCTGACGGTGCTGCTGCTGCTCTTTCTCGCCATCGCAGCGGCATGGGCCTCGGTCACGTCGCCACAGGTGGTGATGCGCTGGCTGGGCCTTTCGCGCGACACCGCCGTGGCCTCGGCCGACAGCACCGCGTCTGACCCCGTTGTGCCCGGCATCAAGCCCGTGGCAAGGCCCACCGCCACGCAGGCAGATGCAACCGCGCCCGATGCCGCGGTTTCCGGCACTGTGCCGCCTGCCCCGGCGCTGACTGACAGCCAGACGATGGCAAGCGCGACCGGCAACGTCATCACCGACACCCCGACGCCCGAGGAAGAGGCGAGCGCCGATCTGGCCGATCTCGGGACCGGCGCGGCGGATGCGGGCGCAACGGCCACAGCTGATGCAAGCGCGGCCGACACCGCCAGTTCTGACACCGGCGCCGCCAGCCCCGGCGCCGCGCCGGATACGGTGGCCAGTGCCGCACCGACCGGCCAGCCGCTGACGCCTGATCAGGCCAGCCAGGCCTATGCCGCAACCGGTGTCTGGCAACGCACACCTTCCCTGCCAACCTCGCTGCAGGCCGATCCCGGCACCGGTGTTGGCGCCGATGCGGGTGCCGCGCCGATGGTTCGCGCTGGCCCCGTGCCCCTGCCCAACCTTGGCAATCTGGCCTCTGACGTGCCGGCAAACGTGCCACCCCTGCCGCCACCACAGCCCGCCGCCCCCGCCACCGCGGCAGTTGCAGCGGCTGACGCAGCCCGCCTTGTTCCTGCCACGCCAGACGGCGCCGTCACCCCAAGCGGCGCCCTTGTCATAGCGGGCAAACCAACGGTCATTCCGCCGCTGCCGCCACGCGCCGATGCCGTGGCGACCGGCCCCGTGCCTCCCGCACCGGACCTGACAGCCCCGCCCGCAACGGCCTCTCCGAGTGCCGCCGCGACAGACAGTGCCCCAGCGGCGTCAACCGAACCCTTACCCGCCGAGGCGGCTCCGCCCGTCACCGTGGTGACCGCGGGCGGCGTGGATATCCAACCGCTGGCACGCCCCGACACCGCTACGACGGCTACCTCGGCGGCCCCGGACACGGCCCCCCTTCCGGCCGTCTTCGGCAATGCCACGCGGGCCGATGTGCAGGCACTTCCGCCCAAGCCGCGACCTGATAACCTTGTCCCGGCCAGCGCGCCCGGCAATGACGGGGCCAGTATTGCTGCTCCAGCGCCCGACGCCTTCGCCTCGGCCACCGCGCTGGCCGTTGCCGTTTCGGCCCCGCCGGACGCGCGGCCCGCCAATTTCGACAGCATCGTCGCCGCGGCGCGTCCCGCGCAGGACCAGGCAGCGGTGGATGCGGCGGTGCAGCAGGCCGCCGCGGCCTCCTCGGCACCTGCGATACCCCCCAATGCCCCACGAATGGAAGTGACGGGCATGCCCACCGGCCCGGTGCCCGGCGGCGTCGCCCGCGCTGCAACCGACAGCAATGCGATCAGGCTGCGCCAGATCAGCCTGCTGGGCGTGACTGGCACATCCAGCAATCGCGCCGCGCTCATCCGCCTGCCATCCGGCAGCGTGATGCAGGTCAAGGTCGGCGATGCGCTGGACGGCGGGCAAGTCGTGGCGATCGGCGAGAACCTTGTGAACTACGTCAAGGGCGGGCGCACCATCAGCCTGCAGATGCCGCCGGTTCAGTAGGCAGCCGCGCGCGATTTCTGCCACGCGCCGCAACGCGTCATTGCCAAGCCGACACCGTGGCGTGATAGCCTGCGGGGATGGAGCATTTTCTCTTTCAGGCCACCATCTACCTTGGTGCCGCGGTCATTGCGGTGCCACTGGCCGCGCGCCTTGGCCTCGGCTCCGTCCTGGGCTACCTGGCTGCCGGCATCGTCGTTGGCCCGCTGACCGGGCTTGTCGGAACCGAGACGCAGGATTTGCAGCATTTTGCAGAATTCGGCGTCGTGATGATGCTGTTCCTGATCGGGCTGGAACTGGACCCACGCGCGCTTTGGGCCATGCGGATGCGGCTTTTCGGGCTGGGTGGTCTGCAGATCGTGGGAACGACGGTGGTGGTGATGGGTGCGGCGCTGGCGATGAAAGAGACGTGGCAGCATGCGCTGGCCATCGGGCTGATCCTGTCGCTCTCGTCGACTGCCATTGTCCTGCAGACGCTGTCGGAACGCGGGCTGGTCCAGACGGCAGGCGGGCGTAACGTGTTCGCCGTATTGCTGGCGCAAGACATCGCCGTCATCCCGATGCTGGCCTTCCTGCCGCTTCTGGCGCTGGTAGGTCCGACGACACTGGCCCCCGACGGCTCTATCAGCCGCCCGGGCGACACCGCCGCGATGACCAGTCACTCGGTGCCCAACCTTGTCGAAGGGCTGCCGGGCTGGGGGGTGACGTTGGTCACGCTGGGCGCTGTCGCCGTGGTGGTCCTTGCCGGCATCTTCCTGACCCGCCCGGTGTTTCGCTACATCCATCAGGCCCGACTGCGCGAGATGTATACCGCGCTGGCCCTCTTGATGGTCGTATCCATCGCCGTGCTGATGGAGATGGTGGGCCTCTCGCCCGCGCTTGGCACCTTCCTTGCCGGCGTGGTGCTGGCCACGTCCGAGTTCCGGCACGAGCTCGAAAGCGACCTTGAGCCTTTCAAGGGCCTGCTGCTGGGGCTGTTCTTCATCACGGTCGGCGCGGGCTTCAACCTTGGCGCCTTCTTCGACGATCCGCTGCGCATCCTTGGCCTGACGTTGCTGCTGATCCTGCTCAAGGGCACGGTCCTGACGGTGCTGGCGCGGGCATGGCGACTGCGACCGCGTGACCGTCGCCTCTTCACCCTCGGCCTGAGCCAATCGAGCGAGTTCGGCTTCGTGCTGATCTCGTTCTCGCTCGCCACCGGCGTGTTGCTGCCGCGTCTGGGCCAGCTTCTGCTGATGATCATCGCGCTGTCGATGCTGATTTCGCCGCTGCTTTTCATCCTTTACGACTGGCTGGCCCGGCGCGAACGGCCCGAGGCCGAAGCCGAGGCCGACGCCGTGGACAAGACGGGCCAGGTCATCATCGCGGGGATCGGGCGCTTCGGCCAGATCGTCAACCGGCTGGTGCAAAGCGCGGGCTTTTCCACGGTGGTCATCGACAAGGACCTTGCAACCGTGCAGGCGATGCGCACCTTCGGCTTCAAAGGCTTTTTCGGCGATCCTACGCGCCCCGATCTGCTGAAGGCCGCGGGACTCGAGCGCGCCACGGTGCTGGTCATCGCGATCGACGACAAGGCCGCGGCGGTGCGCCTGACCGCCTATGCCCGCAAGACCCGGCCGGACCTGCACATCATCGCCCGCGCGCATGACCGCGTGCATGTCTACGAATTGCACGCCGCGGGCGCCGACGACATCGTGCGCGAGATGTTCGACAGCTCCTTGCGCGCGGGGCGCTACGCGCTGGAGAACCTCGGCCTCAGCGAATACGAGGCCGCCGAGGCCGAATCGATGTTCTATCACCATGATCGCAAGGCGCTGCGCGAACTGGCGGACCTGTGGATTCCGGGCGTGCCGGTGTCGAACATCCCGGCCTATGTCAAACGCGCGGCCGAGCTGAACAACGCGCTGGAAACGGCACTGCTCAGCCGCCCGCAGACAGGTTCGTCATCCGAGGACACCACCGCACCGGACGAAAATGCCACCGGTAATCAGCCGTCGGCCACCCCGGCTTCGGCAAAAGACGCCATGCCGGAATGACAGGCGATGGCGCCTTGCAGCACGCCGATGGCCAGCGCCGCGCCCGAGCCCTCACCCAGCCGCAAGCCCAGTTGCAAGAGCGGCTCTTTTTCCAATGCCGCCAGAAGCTGGGCATGCGCGCTCTCGGCGCTGAGATGTCCCGCCACCGCGTGATCCAGCGCGCCGGGCACCTCGCGTTCCAGAACAGCTGCGGCCGCGGTGCAGATGAACCCGTCGAGGATCACCGGAATGCGATTGGCCCGCGCCGCGGCAATCGCCCCCGCCATCGCGGCGATCTCGCGCCCGCCAAGGCAGCGCAGCGCCTCGAGCGGGTGGCCGAAGGCGCCGGGATTGGCGGCCAGTCCTTCGGAAACGACGGTCGTCTTGCGCTCCAGGCCCGCGTCATCAACGCCGGTGCCCCGCCCCGTCCAATCGGCGGGCGCGCCGCCGAAGATGGCCGCCGCCAGCGCCGCGGCAGCGGTGGTATTGCCGATGCCCATCTCGCCCGTGACCAGCAGGTCGGCCTCGGCATCGACTGCCTCCCACCCGGTGGCAATCGCAGCCACGACCTCGGCCTCGGTCATCGCGGGGCCTTGGGTGAAATCGGCCGTCGGGGTGTCGAGGTCGAGCGCATGGACATCCATCCGCGCGCCGAAGGTCCGCGCCAACTGGTTGATCGCAGCGCCGCCGTGCTGGAAGTTCATCACCATCTGCGCCGTCACCTCGGCCGGAAAGGCGGAAACGCCGCGCGCCGTCACCCCGTGATTGCCGGCGAAGATGATGACCTGCGGGTGCGCCAGCTCGGGTCGCCCGGTGCCGCGCCATCCGGCATACCAGATCGCAAGGTCCTCAAGCCGGCCCAGCGCGCCGGGCGGCTTGGTCAGTTGGCCGTTGCGTGTGCGCGCGGCCTCGGTCGCGGCCTCGTCGGGCCCCAGCTGGGCGGCAAGGGTCATGCGGAACTGGTCGAGGGTGGAAAAGGGGGCGGTCATGGCAGTCCTCGTTGCAAGATCGGCCCTGCCTGTCTAACCCTCGTGGCGGCGAGCGAAAGGCCGGAAAGGGCATCGACGTGCACGAAGACGACACCGCCCCGCTTCTGCGGCCCGAGGATATCCCCGCCGCGCTGGGCCTGCTCAGCCGCCTGCCGGTGCGCGTCGACATCGCCCGCGCGCAGGCCCGCGGCGCCGCTGCCGCTTGGGCCTGGCCGCTGGCCGGGCTGGTGGTGGGCGCGCTTGCAGCCCTGGCAGGCCGGGTCACGCTTGTCCTTGGCCTGCCCGCCGCCATCGCCGCGACAGTGGTGCTGGCCGCGAGCGTGATCCTGACCGGCGCAATGCACGAGGACGGGCTGGCCGACACCGCGGACGGCCTGTGGGGCGGCTGGACGCCCGAGCGGCGGCTGGAGATCATGAAGGACAGCCGGATCGGCACCTACGGCGTTCTGGCGCTGGTCCTGTCGGCCCTGCTGCGCTGGCAGGCGCTGAACGCGCTGATCGCGGCCGGGGCGCTATGGGCCCCGGTGATGGCGGCGGCGCTGCTGGCGCGCGTCCCGATGGCGGCCTTGATGGCGGCCCTGCCCAATGCCCGTGCAGGCGGGTTGAGCGCGCAGGTGGGGCGGCCACGCGCGGCAACCGCCGCGGCAGGTGCGCTGCTGGCGCTGGCGCTCTCGCTGGGCCTGATCGGCTTGCAGACGGTGCCGGCGCTGCTGGCGATGGCGGTGGCGGCGGTGCTGGTCGGTGGCGTCGCACGCGCACGGATCGGCGGCCAGACCGGCGACATCCTTGGCGCGGCGGAACAACTGGCCGAAACAGCCGTCCTGCTGACACTCGTGGCGCTGCTGCCCTAGCAGCGCAGCGCCGCCGCCAGCGAAGCCGGGCCGCGATAGCGCCCCAGGTCGCGCCCGAGGATCCGCCCCGCGACCAGCCGCGCGGCAAGGATGCGCTGCCACTGGCCATCGGCCACTACGACCTCGGGCAGGCCGCCGCAGGTGCGGATGCCGCCCTCTGGCGTGGCCTCGCCGAAATGATGGTTGGTCAGGCCACCCGCCGCGGCCAGTTCCACCAGCCGCCCGTCACGCAGGCCATAGAGGCGCAGCACCTTCGCAAGGTGAGGCCGGTCGACCACCGCGATCTCGGGCCGCCCGTCGCCATCCAGATCGGCAATGCCCACCACCGCAATCCAGCGATGCGGCGCACCAATCGGCGGGGTCGCGGCAATCTCGCCCTCGGGGCCATAGACCACCAGCGCCGCGCCGCGCGTCAGCGATGTGCGCACCGTCACCACCTCCGGCGCGCCATCGCCGTCAAGATCGGCCAGGCGCGGCGCTGTATCCTCGAAGATGCCGGCATCAGGAGGCACGATCCGAACCTGCCGCCCGTCGGCCAGTGTCAGCACCAGCGCGTCCCATTCGCCCTGCGTGCCCAGCACGTTGTGGCCGTAGCGGTGCGACGGCGCATCATAGGCCGCGCCGACAACCTGCGCCGACGTCGCCACGGGCCATGCCAGCAGCAGCGCCGCCAGCAGCGCGCGCATCAGATCTGTTTTTCGGGCATCTCGACGCGCAAGCCGTCCAGCGCGTCCGACACTTTCAGCTGGCAGGTCAGGCGCGAGCGGACGGGGTCGGGCTTGAACGCGAAATCGAGCATGTCCTCTTCCATCGCGTCCTTGGGCGGCAGCTTGTCCACCCAGGCCGGGTCGACATAGACGTGGCAGGTCGAACAGGCGCAGGCGCCGCCGCAATCGGCCTCGATGCCGGGAATGCCGTTGTCGCGGGCGCCTTCCATCACAGTCAGGCCGTTGGGCACCTCCAGCGTGTGCTCCTTCCCGCCAAACTCGACATAGGTGATACGTGCCATTGCAGCGCCCTGTTTTTCTGTTGCCTCGGTCCCCGCCTATCTAGGTCAGCGGGCCCGGGCCTTCCAGCCCGAAAATCGCCAGCATGTTGGCTAGCTGCGACACCACGCCTGCAAAATGGGCGTCGGCGATTGGCGACCAGCATCATCCGCGCTAAGGTTGCGGCCGAGAAACAGAAGGCGCCGACAGGCCCCGTGGCAGAGCAGATGACCCCACCCGCCCCTTTCAGGTCGGTGCCCCGCCTTGCGGCACTGGGCGCGGTTATGCTTTCAGCCTGCGCGCAGGCGACCCCGCAAAGCGCACCACCTGCCTTTGCCACGCCCGAGGTCACCTATGACGCGCAAGGCCGTTGCTTTGGCCGCGATGTGACACCCGCAGTGTTACAGACCGTCACCGTGCAGGTGCCCGACCAGCCCGCTGTCACCGCACCTGACGGCACCGTAATCCGCCCCGCCACCTATCGCACCGAAACCCGGCAAGAGATCACCAGAGAGCGGCAAGAGGTGCTGTTCCAGACAATCTGCCCACCCGACCAAACGGTGGATTTCGTGCAATCACTGCAACGCGCGCTGAAAACGCGGGGGTATTACCTCGGCCCGATTACCGGCGCGCTGGACCCTGAAACCAACGCGGCGATCCGGGCGTTCCAGCGCGTTTCGGGCCATGACAGCACCCTGATCGACATCAAGACCGCGCGCGCCCTCGGCCTGACCGTTCTTTCGCAGGAACAGCTCGACCGGGGCTGACGGCGGGAATTGCAGCGCGGCCCTACTTGTCCAGCGCAAGGCCGACAAATCGCGGATCGCCACCGCGCCGGATCAACAGCAGCAGCGAACGACGCCCGGCATCCTTGGCCTCGCTGATCCGCGCGCGCAGGTCATCGGCGTTGGCGACCGGCTGTTGCCCGGCCTGGGTGATCAGGTCACCCGGCTGAAGCCCCTTGCGCGCGGCATCCGACGCGGGATCGACCGAGGTAATGACAAGCCCCGTCGCATCGCCAAGATTGAACTGGGTGGCAAGCTCGGGCGTCACCTCGACCACCGTCAGGCCAAGGATATCAGCCTTGGCAGGGGCCACGGGTTTTTCCGGCGCGGTGGGCGCCATGTCGCCCTCGGCGGTTTCGCGGCGGCCCAGCACCACGGTTGCGTCAACCGTCTGGCCATCGCGCAACACCTGCACGTCCACCGATTTTCCCACCGGCGCGTTGCCGACCATCCGCACCAGTTCGCGGGTATCGGTCACCAGTTTGCCGTCGAAGGTCAGGATCACATCGCCCGCCTTCAGTCCGGCATCGGCGGCCGGCCCGGTCGGCACATCGGTGATCATCGCGCCACGCACGCTGCCCAGCCCGGTGATGGCATCAACCATGTCGGGCGTGATGTCTTGAATCTTGACACCCAGCCAGCCGCGCCGTGTCTCGCCATATTGACGCAGCTGATCGACGACGTTGCTGACCACGTTGGAGGCCATCGAGAAGCCGATCCCGATCGAACCACCATTGGGCGACAGGATCGCCGTGTTCACGCCGATGACGTCGCCGTCCATGTTGAAGAGCGGCCCGCCCGAGTTGCCGCGGTTGATCGCGGCGTCGGTCTGGATGTAGTCGTCATAGGTCCCCGACAGCTCGCGGTTGCGGGCCGAGACGATACCGGCCGAAACCGAAAAGCCCTGACCCAGCGGGTTGCCCACCGCCAGAACCCATTCGCCCACGCGCGCACCCGGCCCGTTGCTGTCACCAAACTTGACGAAGGGCAGATCGGTCGCATCGACTTTCAACAGCGCAATGTCAGTCTTGGGGTCGGTGCCGACCAGTGTCGCGGGCATCTTCTTGCCGTCCAGAAACTCGATCTGGATCTCGTCAGCGCCCTCGATGACGTGGTTGTTGGTGACGATGTAGCCATCCGACGAGATGACAAAGCCGGACCCCAGCGCAGTGGACCGTCGCGGCGCATCAGGGCCGTTGGGCATGTTCTTGAACAGGTCTCCGAAGGGCGAACCTTGCGGCGCCATGCCCGGAGGCCCGGCATTGCCCGCCACCATCGTGGTCGAGGTGATGTCCACCACCGCGGGGCTGACCCTTGCAACCAGATCGGCAAACGACACCGGGCGGTCCTGTGCCGCGCCGCGCTGCGGCTGCGCCATAACCAGTGCCAAGGCCGTCAGCAGGGCCAGCACCAGCCCCGCCAGAAGTCGTCCCGTCGCGATGGCGGGCGAGGCGGCAATGGCACGAGCGGCCGGACGGGGCGGAAGGGAATGGCGCATAGGGTCAACTCCTAAGGATCACGATCTATCGGGCAGCCCGGCGCAAGTCGCGGGCACCCCTTGAAATGTGGCAACAGGCTAGAACGGCAAGACCGGAACGCAAAGCGTCGAATTGTTGCAAACCCTGATCGGGCGTGGTCGTGCGGATCACATTCCCGCCAGCCGGGCCAGCCACATCAGTGCCACACCCAGCGCCAACGCCGCCAACCCGATCAGCCGCCGCTGTTCAACGGGCACCCCCCGCAGCACGGCCAGCATCTGCTCGACCAGCCCCGGCGCCAGAGCATAGACCAGCCCCTCGATCACGAGGACCAGGCCCAGCCCCAGCAGCAAAAGGCCCATGTCAGTTGGCCGGAGCCGGCGCCGGTGCCGGCGCGGTTGCCGGTGCAGGTGGCGTCGCCGGTGCCGTGGCTGGCGCAGGCGCGGCATCCGCCGGTACCGCGTCGGCGGCAGCAGCAGAGGGCGCGGGCGGCGGCGCGGGCATCCCGTCGATCGGGCCGGCAATGCCGGTGTCGGAATTCAGGTAGTTGAAGAATTCCGAATTCGGCCCCAGCACCATCGCGGTATTGCCGCCCTTGAGCGCATCGCCATAGGCCGTCATCGACCGGTAGAAGGCGAAGAACTCGGGATCGGCACCATAGGCCTTGGCGAAGATTGCCGCACGCTGCGCATCAGCCTCGCCGCGGGCGATCTCGGCCTGCCGCTTGGCGTCCGAGACAAGCTCGACCACCGTGCGGTCGGCCTGCGCACGGACCCTTTGCGCCGCTTCGTTGCCGCGGGCGATCTCGTCAGCCGCCTCGCGTTCACGCTCGGCCTTCATCCGCTCGTAAGTGGCGTTGAGGTTGGCTGGCGGCAGGTCGGTCCGCTTCAGCCGCACGTCGATCACTTGCAGCCCCAACGCTTCGGCCTCGGGGATCGCGGCATTGCGGATGCGCAACATCAAGGCGGCACGATCCGTTGACAGGATGTCATTGGACGACACGCTGCCAAGGATATCGCGGGTCTTGGCCCGCAAGATGCCGTCAAGGCGCGAGGCCGCAAAATCCTGTCCGCCGGTGCCGACGGCCTGCCGGAACTTGCGCACGTCGGCGATCCGGTAGCGCGCGAAGGCATCGACAACCAGACGCCGGTCGTCCGATGGCGTCACCTCAAGGCTGTCCATCTCGCGGCTCAGGATGCGGCTGTCATAGCGCACCACTTCCTGAATCAGCGGAATCTTGAAGCCCAGCCCGGGGTCTTCCTTGACCGAAACGATTTCGCCGAATTGCAGAACCAGCACCTTCTGGCGCGGATCGACGATGTAGATGGCATTGAGGGCGAGAAACAGCAGCAAGGCTGCAGTGCCACCAAGAATTGTCCAGAGCCGCATCAGTTATTCCCCCCGGACGAATTCATGGTACTCGAAGATGTGCCGGTGTTGGAGGACGCCGTCGACCCGCTGCTGGATGTAGAGGAAGACGACGAACTGCCACTGGGCATTCCCCGGTTCAATTCATTCAGCGGCAGGTAGGGCACCACGCCGGTCCCGCCCAATGCCTTATCGTCGATCAGGGTGATATTCACCCCGCTTAGTACCTGCTGCATGGTTTCAAGATAGATGCGCTTGCGCGTCACTTCCGGCGCCTTGAGGTATTCGGCCAGCACCGCACTGAAGCGGCTGGCCTCGCCCTCGGCCTCGTTGACGACCTTCGCACGATAGCCTTCGGCCTGTTCCAGCACCTGCGCGGCTTCACCGCGGGCGCCCGCAAGCACTTGGTTGGCGTAGGCGTCGGCCACGTTCTGCAGCCGGTCACGCTCTTGCGCGGCATCCTGCACCTTGCGGAAGCTTGCGATCACCGGCTCGGGCGGGTCGGCCTTGTCGAAGTTGACGCGCACGACGTTGACGCCGCTGTCATAGCTGTCGAGCGTGGTCTGGATCGCGGTGGTCAGCTTGTCGGCAATAATGCCACGGTCGCGGTTCAGAATCGGCGCAAGGTCGGATTGCGCGATGATCTCGCGCATGGCCGATTCCGCTACCGCCTCGATCGTCAGCGGCGGGTTGGCAAGATTGAAGAGGTATTTCGTCGGGTCCGAGATGTTCCAGACAACCTGGAAGTCGATATCGACGATGTTCTGGTCCCCGGTCAGCATCAGCCCGGAATTTTGTCCCGAGGTCGCGGTTCCGATCTCGATGGTGCGTTCGGTCGTGACAGGCAGAACCTCGGCATGGACAAGCGGCCACGGCGCGAAGTTCAGCCCCGGCTCGCCGGTCTTGTAGTATTTGCCCAAGAACAGTTCGACCGAACGTTCATCCGGCTTGACGGTGTAGAAAGAGGCAAAGCCCCAGACCACCACCAGCGCAAGCACGCCAAGTCCGATCGTCCCACGACTGAACGACGGGCCACCGCCGCCACCGCCCATGCCGCTGCGGCCATTCCGGCCGCCCATCAACACGCGCAGCTGCTCGCGCCCGCGGTTCACCAGATCGTCGATCTCGGGGATCTGGGGGCCTTCGCCCGGACGCCGTCCGCCACGGCCACGATCATCGTCGTCCGGCCCCTTGCCGCCACCGCCGCCGCCCCAGGGACCACCATTGTTACCAGCCATGTTGCGTCAATCTTCCTTCCTGTCGCGCCCCTTCACGGAGCCGTTACAGACCAACTTGTGCGCTGATCTCGCGAATTCAAGCGGTCCGGACCGGTTCGCGCATCGTCACGAGTTCTTCTGCCATCGTGGGGTGAACCGCCACCGTCCGGTCGAAATCCTCTTTGGTCGCGCCCATTTTCACCGCGATCCCGGCCAACTGGATCATCTCGCCGGCATTGTCCGCGACGATATGACACCCCAGCACCTTGCGGCTGTCGCGCGCGACGATCAGCTTCATCAGCACCCGGTCACTGCGGCCGGCAAAGGCGTGCTGCATCGGGCGGAAGCTGGTAGCGTAAATCTCCACCGGCTCGCGCTCGCGCGCTTCTTCCTCGGTCAGGCCCACCGTGCCCAGTTCGGGCTGGGTAAAGACGGCCGAGGGGATCAGCTCATGATCGACCGGCGTCGGGTTGCCGTTGAACACCGTTTCGACAAAGGCCATGCCCTCGCGGATCGCCACCGGCGTCAGCTGCACCCGGTGGGTCACGTCGCCAATGGCAAAGATCGATGGCACGGAGGTTTGCGAATAGCTGTCCACAACCACCTCGCCGCGCCGGCCGGGCACCAACCCGATCGCGTCCAGGCCAAGGCCCTCGGTATTGGGCACGCGCCCCGTTGCGAACAGAACCTGATCGAAGTTGCGTTCCGTACCATTGGTCGATTTCACCCGGATGCCATCGTCCACGCGGGCGATTTCCAGAATGTTGGTGCCACAATGCAGGTCCACGCCGCGCGCTCGCATCGCCTCGGCCACAAGTCCCCGCGCCTCGTCGTCGAAACCGCGCAGGATCTGGGCGCCACGGTAATACTGCGTGACGTTCACGCCCAAGCCATTGAGGATGCCCGCGAACTCGCAGGCGATATATCCGCCGCCGACGATCAGGATCGAGCCCGGCAACTGGTCAAGATCGAAGATGTCATCGCTGACCAGCCCGACCTCGGCATTTGTCATCTCGGGTCGCTGCGGGCGTCCACCGGTTGCGATCAGGATGTGCTTGGCCGATACCGCGCGCCCATCGGCCAGCGCAATGTCATGCGGGCCTGTCAGCCGCGCACGGGTGTCGAAGATCTCGACCCCGGAATTGCCCAGCAGCTTGCGATAGACGCCTTCCAGCCGGTCCAGTTCCGCATGCAACTTGCCCCGGAACACGCCCCAGTCGAAGGTGCCATCGGCCAGATCCCAACCGTAGGCGCGCGCGTCCGACATCATCTCGGCATAGCCGCTGGCAAAGACCATCAATTTCTTGGGCACGCAGCCACGGATCACGCAAGTGCCACCCATCCGGCTTTCCTCGGCCAAGGCCACCCGGGCTCCGGTCGCCGCCGCCATCCGCGCCGCCCGCACCCCGCCAGAGCCGCCGCCGATGACGAAAAGGTCGTAGTCGAAAGAAGGCATGGCCGGGGGCTCCGCGATGGCTTGGCAGCGTCGGGCGAGGTTGTCGCACGGGCACCGGCAAATGGCCAGTCTCCGCCGCGCCGCCCTAGTCGCCCAGATCGGTGAAAAGGTTCTCTTCTTCGAGGAAATCGAACCGTTCGGTGCTGACAATGCCCTCGTTGATGTTGCGCACCTCGACCCTGCCATCGCCATGGCCCACGATCACGTGATCGCAGATGTCGAGGAACAGGCCGTTCTCCACCACCCCCGGCACCTGGTTGAGGACAAGGCTCAGCTGCCGCGGGTTGGCGATCCGGTGAAGGTGCAGGTCGAGGATATAGTTGCCTTCGTCTGTGATGAAGGGCGCCTCGCCGTTCATCCTCAGCGTGCTCGATCGGCCCAGCACATCAAGACCCACCAGCGATTCCTCCACCAGTGTCTTGGTCGTCTGCCAGCCGAACGGGATCACCTCGACCGGCAGCGGAAAGGCCCCCAGCGCCTCGACCTGCTTGGATATATCGGCGATCACCACCATCCGATCACTGGCCGTTGCCACGATCTTTTCCTGCAGCAGCGCGCCGCCGCCACCCTTGATCAGGTTCAGATCACCGTCAAACTCGTCCGCGCCGTCGATGGTCAGGTCCAGCCAGCGCGCCTCGTCCAGTCCAATGACCTTGATCCCCTCCTCGCGCGCCAGTTGCGCGGTGCGTGTCGACGTCGGTACCCCGGTAAAACGCAGCCCCTCGTCGCGCACCAACTCGCCAAGGCAACGCACAAGCCATGCCGCGGTCGAACCAGTGCCGAGGCCCACCCGCATCCCCGGCTCCACGAATCGCGCCGCGCGCTTGGCTGCGACGAACTTGGCCTTGTCGATCGGGGACAGGTCTGACGGCATGGCAAAAGCTCCGGCTCGGTCTTGGTAACTGTTATAGAAAGGAAGCTGGCCCCGCGCGAGGGGGCATGCGCGCTTTTCCCGCTCTACTGCGGCCCGCGCCCCATCCCTTCTTCGGCGCCCACACGCCAAACGTCGCTTTCCGGCTGGCGTATGGCCCGCGTTTGCTTAGGCTCTGCGCCGATACCCGGGTGTGCCTTCTGGCGCGCCCCAGACAAAGGTCGCGATGTTTCTATCGGTCTTCGACATGTTCAAGGTCGGCGTCGGCCCCTCCTCATCGCACACGATGGGGCCGATGGTGGCTGCCGCGCGTTTTCTCGACCACCTGCGCGCCCAACCCTTCAGCGTGAGCGGGCTCAAGGCGTCGCTGCATGGCAGTCTTGCCTTTACCGGCGTGGGCCATGCCAGCGACCGCGCGGTGATCCTTGGCCTCGCCGGATTTGTCCCCGATACCTACGACGCCGACAGGGCCGAGACCGAGCTGGAGCGCATCCGCGAAGAGGGCGATGTCGCCCCGCCCGGCCTGCCCCGCCTGCGCTTCCTGCCACATGACGATCTGGTCTTCGATTTCGGCCCGGCGCTGCCCGGCCATGCCAACGGTCTGATCCTGCGCGGCACCGACGCGCAGGGCGACGTGATCACCTCGGTCACCTACTATTCCATCGGTGGCGGCTTCGTGCTGACCGAGGCGGAGCTGGCGCAGGGCCGTGACGTCGATACCGGCCCGCCCGTGCCCTACCCGTTCCGTTCGGCCGCCGAGATGCTCGATATGGCCACCCGCTCGGGCAAGACAATCGCCCAGATGAAACGCGCCAACGAGCTCAGCCGCCATCCCGCCGCCCATCTGGACGCGGGCCTTGCGCGGATCTGGGAGGTGATGAACGGCTGTATCGAGCGCGGGCTGACCGCCACCGGCATCCTGCCCGGCGGGCTGAAGGTCCGGCGTCGCGCCAAGGGGATCTGGGACGCTCTCCAGCGCGAGCGGGGCATGAACCTCACCGCCCCGCATACCATCAACGACTATATGTCGACCTACGCGATGGCCGTGAACGAGGAAAACGCCGCCGGCGGACAGGTGGTGACCGCCCCCACCAACGGGGCCGCGGGCGTCGTGCCCGCCACCATCCGCTACTGGCTGGATCACGTGCCCGGCGCCACGCCCGCCCGTATCCCCGATTTCCTGCTGACAGCCGCAGCCATCGGCGGGCTGATCAAGTTCAACGCCTCGATCAGCGGCGCCGAATGCGGCTGCCAGGCCGAGGTGGGCAGCGCCGCCGCGATGGCCGCCGCGGGCCTGTGCGCCGTGATGGGCGGCACGCCGGAACAGGTGGAAAACGCGGCCGAGATCGCCCTTGAACACCACCTCGGCATGACCTGCGACCCGGTGCGCGGACTGGTGCAGGTGCCTTGCATCGAACGCAACGGCCTCGGCGCGATCAAGGCGGTCAGCGCCGCCTCGCTCTCGCTCAGGGGCGACGGCACGCACCTCGTGCCGCTCGATGCCGCCATCGAGACCATGCGCCAGACCGGCGCCGACATGAGCGAGAAATACAAGGAAACCGCCCTAGGGGGCCTTGCCGTGAACGTGCCAAATTGCTGATCGTCCCGCTTCATCTTGCCCCTATCGCTCTCCCGCCAGAGACGCGTTGCCGCAAGGCAGCACAACGGGGCCACGCATGACACAGGACCGCGTTCTTGCCGGCGTCGTCCTGATGCTGGGCTTCTGCGTCACCGGCCCGCTGATCGACGTCTTCTCGAAACTTGCCGCGCAGACCCTGCCGGTGGGCGAGGTGACCGGCGCGCGCTTCGTCGTGCAGGCAGCACTGATGCTGCCGCTCTGCATCCTTGGCGGTCATGGCCTGCGGATGGGGCCGGGCGTACTGGGGCGGCTGACCCTGCGCGCGGTCTTCCTCATCGCGTCAACCTATTGCTTCGTCGCGGCCATCTCGGTGATGCCGCTGGCTGATGCGCTGGCCATCGTTTTCGTCGAGCCTTTCCTGATCCTGCTGCTCGGCTGGGCGCTTTTCGGCGATGCGGTCGGGCCGCGCCGGATCGGAGCTTGCGTGGTGGGCTTTGGCGGCGCGCTTCTGGTGATCCAGCCCAGCCTCGATACGTTCGGCCCCGTGGCTCTCTTCCCGCTGGGCACGGCGCTTTTCTTTGCACTCTATATGCTGGTCACGCGCGCGCTGCGGGGCATGCACCCGGTCCCGATGCAGTATCATACCGCGTTGATCGGCACCCTGATCTGCGCGCCGGTCATCGCGGCGGCCCACTTCACCCAGTGGCCAACGCTGGCGCCGGCGACGCCACAGGGCATTGCGTGGATCTGGCTAGGCGGCGTCGGCGTCGCCTCGGCAGTGGCGCATATGCTGGTCACCTATGCCCTGCGTTTCGCGCCCTCGGCCACTCTCGCGCCGCTCCACTATCTCGAGATCGTCAGCGCGGCGACTTTGGGGTACCTTGTCTTCGGCAATTTCCCCGGCCCTCTGACATGGACGGGGATCGGCGTCATCACCGCCTCGGGTCTCTACATTATCCAGCGGGAACGTCGCGGGATCGTGCGCGACCTTGTGGCGGGCCCAACCGCCGACTGACGGCCGATCATTCGCCGCGCGCGGGCCAGCGTGCCGCCACGGGCATGGCCGCCACCACAACGGGCAACGCAGAGCGCGGCAGGATCACCAGCAGGCAGGGCGCATCCGGGCGCAGGCGCACCGGACCGCAGACCGCGTTCGAGGTGCCGATCGCCCGGTCAGGTGCCATTGCAAGCCCGTCGGTGGGCCAGCGCAACCCTTCCGAGGCGGCCATGACTGCACCAAAGGGAAAGAGCGAGAATGCCGAGCCTTCGGGCAGGCTCAGTTCCAGCGAAGGCGGCGCGAGAAAGACCAGCGTCTCGGCTCCCACCACCACGCAAGGACGGTCTGGATGGCAGACAAGACCGTGCAACACCGCAAGTTCATGGTCGATCCGGCCACCGGTAAAGCCTGCTGCAATGACCAGCGGCGCCGCGACATGGCGCAGGGCCTTGTCGAAGTCGGTCGTCACCTGTTCCTCTACCCGGTGCAACCGGTCTGACAGCTGATCGGCCGCCTTGGTGGAGATACTGTCAAGATCACCGATCACCGCTTCCGGGCTCAGGCCCGCGGCCAGCACCGCGTCCGCCCCGGCATCGGCGGCCACCACCTTGCGCCCCGGAACGGCCAGTTCGCGCAGCGCCGAAGAATCGACTCCGGCCCCGCCGACGAGTAAAACCGGTTCCAAGCTGTGAACAATGGCGTGAATCATGACCGGATTGCCAATCTACAGGAAACTTGCCCTGAAACGGCCATGAAATAATACCCCGTCAATCTTGTTCCTGTGCCGGTTTGCGAACCAATTGCTGTTAGACACAGTGTCGGTGGGTTCGGCAGAAAGCGAGCGAAAGATGGTCGGTTCGAACAAGATTCTCACGGTTTCCTACGGCACGTTCTCGTGCACGCTTGAGGGTTTCGACGACTCGTTCGGAACGATGAAGGCGATCGCCGAATACTTCCGAGACCTTGCCGCGGATGACCGTTACTTCGGCGCAGAACCGCCCACCCCCGATGCCGAAATGCTGGCCCGCATCGCCGAACGCGAGATCGACCGCCGGGTCGAGGCACGCAGCGGGGCCGAAGGTATCGTTTTGCGCGTCGGCCAGGACACGACACAGCGCGCGGCGCCTGCCGCTGCTCCTGCCGCTGCCACTGCCCCTGCCAAGAGCGATGTCGAGACGCCCGCGCCCGAACCGATGGCCGACCCCATCGCCGAGGCCGCGCCCGAGGTTGCCGACACCGAGGACGAGATCGCCGCCTTCGTTGCACCCGAGGCCGACGCCGAACCGGAGGCCGTCGCGCCCGAGACCGCCGCACCGGCCGCCCCGATCATGCCGCCCGCCGCCGTCCCGCCCACCGCGGCGGCCACCCGCAAGATCGTGCCGCCCGCCTTTGCCGCGCCCGAGCCCGCAAGTGATGACAGCGTGCTGGCCAAGCTGCGCCGTATCCAGGCCGTCGTGGGCAAGTCCGGACAAGAGATGGCGCCTGACGGTTACACCGAAGACCTTGCCGTGCCGGCCGTCGCCGAGGCTTCGCCGGAACCGATCGTCGCGCCGGCCGCTGACCGGCCCGCCGAAGAGACCGTTGACGAGGCTCCTGCAGCCGCCCCCGAAGTGGCGCCTGAGCAGACACCTGAGGCGGTCATCGCCGAGGACGTGGACCAGAAGGCCGATGACAGCGACGAGCCTGCCGATAAGGCAGAGGACGATTCGGCTGACGAGGAACCGACACCGGCCGCCCGTTTGGCCCGGCTTGTGCGCATGAAGCAGACCGACTTCGAAATGGCCGTCGCGGCCGGCCGCCTTGCTCCGATGGACGAGGACGAGGACGACGATACTGCGACCGGGGCAGATCCCGAACCGGTCGACGAGGACGCTGCGGACGAGACGGTTGCCGCCATCGATGCGGTGGCCGACGCCCCTGCCTTTGTCGATGACGAGGTCGCAACCGACAACACCCCCGCGGAGGAAACTGCCGCCGAAGACACCGCGCCGGAAGAAGCTTCGACCGACGATGTCGTCGCCGAGGATACGGTCGCTGAGGACACCGTTGCCGAGGATACGGTCGCCGACGACACCACGGCCGACGATGTACCGGTCGAGGACGATGCGGAAGAGGATGACGCAGTCGCGGCGCAGGCCGAGACTGACGAGGAAATCGATGCTGTCGGGGCCGACATTGCCGACGCCGAAGTCGCCACGTCTGACGACGATGATGCAGAGGTCGAACTCCTTGTTGGCGAATTTGTTGATGAAAACGACACCGTGGCCGACGAGGACGATCACGAAGACATCCCCGCCGCCGCGCGCGCCGATCTTGACGGTATCGACGAGTATTCCGACCTTGCCTCGCAGGCCACGGGCACCCAAACCCTCGCCCCCGAGGACGAGGAAGAGTTGCTGCGTGAACTGGCCGCGCTGGAAACCGACCATGCCTCGGAGACGGACGAGCCGGTCAGCGACGACACGCCCGAAGACCAGACCGCGGCCACTGCCGCCCCGGCACCCGAAGCCACCGATGAGCCGGCTGACGAAGCCGCAGATGACGCCGATGACGCCGCCGCTGCGACTGGCCCGGGCCGTACCCGGCTGGAGGCCGAGCCGGCGGTCGACGAGGTCGCAGTTGACCGGATCATGACGCAGACCGATGCCGAGCTGAATACCCCCGAATCCAGCCGCCGTCGTGACGCGATTGCCCAGCTCAAGGCCGCCGTCGCCGCGACCGAGGCTGCCCGCCGCATGGGCGAGGCCGCACATGACGGGCGCACGGACGAAAGCCCCTTCCGCGAGGATCTGCGCAAGGTTGTTCGGCCGCAACCGGTCGCCGCCGACCCCGAGCGTTCGCAGAACCGCCCGGACCGCCCCCGCACGGAGCGGCCGCGCCCGGCGCCCCTGAAACTGGTGGCCTCTCAGCGCGTCGATCAACCTGCTGACGCCGCCCCGGCGCGCCCCGCTGCCCCGGTCACACCGCGCCGCGTCACCGTGGAACCCGCAATCGCCACGCCGCGGGGCCCGATGGCCGACAGCTTTGCCGAATTTGCCGCACAGGCCGGCGCCGTCAGCCTGCAAGACCTGCTTGAGGCCGCGGCCGCCTACACGTCATTCGTGGAAGGAACGGGCGAGTTCTCGCGTCCGCAGATCCTCAAGCGCGTGCAGCAGGCCATCCCCGAACCGCTGAGCCGCGAAGACGGGCTGCGGGCTTTTGGCACGCTCTTGCGTCAGGGCCGCATCGCCCGCACCGGCAATGGCCGGTTCGAGGTGGCCGCCGATACCCGCTTTCGCCCCGAACCCCGCGCCGCGCGCGGCTAAGGACGACCCCTAGCAAGGAAAACGCCCGGCCCGTCAAACGGCCGGGCGTTGTTCATTTCGGAACTGGCATTTCTCCAGGCGTCACGTCGGCTCGCCAAACCCATCCGCCTTGGGATCAGCGGATCAATCGTCGGTTTGCGGCGCGTCGGGATCGGGTTGGCCGATGCCACGGAACACCGCGCGGAACGGCAGCGCCCAGAGGATTCCCAGCAACACGTAAACCGCCAGTTCCATCCAGAAAGGCGGCCGGCCCAGCGCGTTGAGGATCGTGACCGCCGCAATCACGTAGGCTGGCAAACCCACGATCAGGATCACCAGCGCCCAGCGTTTGCGGGCCTTGTAGCTTAGAGCCATCGGGGCCTCCTTAGTCGGCGAAGGGATCGGTCACCAGGATCGTGTCCTCACGCTCGGGCGAGGTTGATACCAGTGCGACCGGGCACTGGATCAGTTCCTCGATTCGGCGCACATACTTGATGGCCTGTGCCGGCAGGTCGGCCCAGCTGCGCGCGCCCGCGGTCGAGCCCTGCCAACCCTCGATCGTTTCGTAGATCGGCGTGACCCGGGCCTGCCGGTCCGACGCGGTCGGCAGGTAGTCCAGCACTTCACCGTCGAGCGAATAGCCCACGCAGATCTTCAGCTCCGGCAATCCGTCCAGCACATCCATCTTGGTCAGCGCGATCCCCTTGACCCCCGACAGCGCGCAGGTCTGGCGCACCAGTACCGCGTCGAACCAGCCACAGCGGCGCGCGCGACCCGTGACGGTGCCCTTCTCGTGGCCTACGCGGGCCAGATGCTCGCCCACGTCGTCGAACAGTTCGCAAGGAAACGGCCCCTCGCCAACGCGCGTTGAGTAGGCCTTGACGATACCCAGCACGAACCCCACCGATCCCGGCCCCATGCCGGTGCCGCTGGCAGCCATGCCCGACAGCGTCGTCGAGGATGTAACGAAAGGATAAGTGCCGAAATCCACGTCCAGCAGCGAGCCCTGCGCGCCTTCGAACAGGATGCGCTTGCCCGCCTTGCGCTCTTCGTTCAGCACCTTCCAGACCGGCGCGGCATAGGGCAGGATCTTAGGCGCGATCTCGAGAAGCGCGGCCTTGAGCGCATCGCCATCGATTTCCGGCAGGTCAAGTCCGCGACGAAGTGCGTTGTGATGGGTAAGCAGACGCGCGATGCGGCTGTCGAGTGTCGCGCTGTCCCCAAGATCGGCCACACGGATCGCGCGGCGCCCCACCTTGTCCTCGTAGGCCGGGCCGATGCCGCGCCCGGTTGTGCCGATCTTGGCCACGGCGTTGGAGCTTTCGCGCGCCCGGTCCAGTTCGCCATGCAGCGGCAGGATCAGCGGCGCGTTCTCGGCGATCATTAGGTTTTGCGGGCTGACCTGCACGCCCTGCATCGCGATCTTGTCAATTTCAGAGAGCAGCGCCCACGGGTCCAGCACCACGCCATTGCCGATGACGCTCAGCTTGCCCGCCCGCAGGATGCCCGAGGGCAGCAGCGACAGCTTGTAGACAACGCCGTCGATCACCAGCGTGTGGCCGGCATTGTGGCCGCCCTGGAACCTGGCGATGACGTCGGCCCGCTCGCTCAGCCAGTCGACGATTTTGCCCTTGCCCTCGTCACCCCATTGGGTGCCGACAACCACCACGTTCGCCATTGCCTGTCCTTGCCTTGCGAAAACCCCGCGCCCCTATACCGCCCCTGCCGGGCAGACGAAACCGCAATCTGGGGCAGTACCGGGGCCGGTCAGGCTGGACAGCGGCATCAGGCTTTCGCATTCTGGCGCTGGTTTCAGGTGGACCGGGGGCGGGGAGACACGGCACATGGGATTTGTCTGGCGCTGGATATTCGCCTTCGCGCTGCTTGCGGTGACCTACAACCCGACGCAAGTGAACTACATCCGTTGGGCCCAGGCACAATATCAGGCGCAACTGCCACTCGTGGCGCTTGCCGGGCTTTTGCTGTTGGTGGGTTATATCGTCTACCTTCGCGCTACCGTCCGCTCGATCGGCATCTTCGGGGTGTTGCTGACCATGGCAGTGATCGGCACCGCGGTTTGGGTGCTTTACGATCGCGGGGTGATCAGCCTTTCTGACCCCACCGCCAACACATGGATTGCGCTTTTTGCGCTGTCGGTGGTGCTTGCCATCGGCCTGTCCTGGAGCATCGTGCGGCGCAAGCTCAGCGGCCAGCTGGACGTCGACGACCACGACGATACCTGATCACGGCAACCGGGGGCCCCGCGCGAGGCCCCCGGGCCATGGCAGCTAGCCCAGCAGCCGCTTCAGTTTCGCAAGGGCGCGCGTGTCGCCCTCGCCATAGCCTATGGGCTCGAACAGGCGGCCCTGCGCGTCGAACAGGAACAGCGTGGCGGTATGGTCCATGCCATAGTCGCCCCCCGTGCCGGGCACCTTCTGGGCATAGACGCGGAACGCCCTGATCGCCTTGGCAATCTCCTCGCTGCTGCCCGACACGCCCACCACGCCCGGCACCCAGCTGACGTAGCTTTTCAGCATCGCAAGCGAATCCCGCTCGGGATCGACGGTGATGAAGAAGACCCGCAACTGCTTGCCATTTTCACCCAGCGCCTCCTGCCAGGTCAGGATATCGCCCAGCGTGGTCGGGCAGACATCGGGGCAATGGGTATAGCCGAAATAGACCGCCGAAGGTGCCCCCTTCAGGCTGTCGAAGGTGAAGGGCTTGCCGTCGGTCGTCTCCAGCCGGTAGTCGCCCTGCCCGAAGGTATCGGCGATCGAGGTGTTGAGCGCCGGAAACAGCAGCAGCCGCGCCCCGACGAGGATAACCAGCAGGAGGCTGAGACCGACCAGGGCAAGGCGCAGGGCGCGCGGCATCAGTTCGCGCTCGACGCCGGGGCGGCCATGCCCGCGTTGCCGTCCATCGTCCCCATGCCTTGCATGCCGGGCATCGCGCCGGGCGCGGTGGCGTTGGGGGCGCCGATCATCAACGGCACGACGACGCTGCCCGCCTTGGCGAATGTCAGCGTCACGTCGACCATCTGCCCTTCGACCAGCGGCCCCTTGAGGTCCATGAACATGACGTGAAAGCCGCCGGGTTTGAGCACCACGGTCTGGCCCGCCGGGATCGGCAACCCGCCCTCGAGCTGGCGCATCTTCATCACCTGCCCGTCCATCTTCATCTCGTGCACCTCCATGTGCCCGGCAAGGTCCGAGGCGGCGCCGATCAGCGTATCGTCTTCGGTGCCGGTGTTCTGGATGGTGACGAAGCCGCCCGCGACGGGGGCGCCGGGCAGCGTGGCGCGGGCAAAGCCGCCGGTCAGGACCAGCGGTCCAAGAGTGATCGGCGCGCCCTGCGCCATCTCTGCAGGCGCGTCTTGGGCGGTGGCAAGGGCAGGAAGGCCGGCCAGCGCAAGGCTGACGGCGACGGCGTGAAAGAACTTCATGTTGTTGGTCCTCTGAGGATGTTCGACGTTGCAGATCGCACCGCCACGGCAGGGCCGGGCGGGCAAGGCGGCCGCCGGAACCGGCTGGCCGCGACGGATCAGAGCGTCGTCAGAGGGGGCGCGCGAGGTGGCGGCTGCAAGGCCAGCGGCAAGCGAACCGGGATGGCACGGGCCGTCGCAGCCACCGTCAGCGCCCGCGGCGCAAGGTCGGGCCGCGCCACCCAGGCAGCGGGCAGGTCGGTGCCGGTATCGACGGCGCAAGCCTGCGTCATCACCCGGTCGATCAGCGCCTGGCCGTTCTTGCCGCAAAAATCGGCCGCCGTCGCGCCCATCGCCAGAGCCTCGGCCACCGCCAGATCGGCGGTGCTTGGCGCCCCGCGGGCGGCCAGCCCCAGCGCCCCGCCAAGGCCCAGGACCGCGACGAGAACGAGATTGACGACAAACTGGCGCAAGGCGGCGGTCATGACGATCTTGTGACCCGCCCGCGCGCCGCCTGCAAGCGACAAGAGCGCGCAGTCCGCGCCCGCTTCGTGCCTGCCCTTCCGTTCTTGCGCCGCAATTGCCGGCCCGCCGAGGCCGGATCATCGCCCGCTTGGGGCAAACAGGGCTTGCGGCGCGGGCGGTCTGCTTCTAGAACCCGCCCGGTCCGCAAGCCAAAGGCCGAGCCACATGGAAAACGTCGTCCTCGTCATTCATCTCGTGCTGGCGCTCTGCCTGATTGGCATCGTTCTGCTGCAGCGCTCCGAAGGTGGCGGATTAGGCATGGGTGGCGGCGGCGGGGTGATGTCGGCCCGTGGCGCAGCCACCGCGCTGGGCAAAGCCACATGGATTCTCGCGATCGGTTTCATCGCCACGTCGATGGCGCTGACGGTGATCGCGGCGCAGAAATCGGCCGGGTCCTCGGTCGTCGACCGCAGCCTGCCGACCACGACGCAGGCACCGGCCACCGACACGGGCGGCACAACCGGCACGACGCCGTCGCCCGCGGACCTGTTGCCGCCAGCACCCGCTAATTCCGACTCGCCCTTGGTGCCGCCCGCCCCGGCGCCAGCACAGGACAGCGGCAGCACACAGCCAACCACGACGGCACCTGACACGACAACGACTGCGCCCGCGACGACCTCGACCGATACCACCGCGCCGGCCCCGGCGACGGCCCCCGCGACGGACACAAACACCACCGCGCCCAGCGCACCTGCGGCAAACTGACCACAATTTGTTGGAGGAGCGCTGCCTTCTCCAACATCATCTAGCCTGAGCGGTTGCGGGGGCGGGGCGAGTCGGGGTATAGTCAAATCCCGTGATGCTGCGATCCCAACCGGATCGGACGCCCACAGATTCGGACCATTCACGGGGGATCCCAGCCCATGGCGCGCTATATCTTCATTACCGGCGGCGTCGTGTCATCGCTGGGCAAGGGCCTTGCCTCTGCGGCGCTGGGGGCGCTGCTGCAGGCGCGCGGGTTCTCGGTGCGGCTGCGCAAGCTTGACCCATATCTCAACGTCGATCCCGGCACGATGTCGCCCTTCGAGCATGGCGAGGTTTTCGTGACCGACGACGGCGCGGAAACCGACCTCGACCTCGGCCATTACGAACGCTTCACCGGCGTCGCCGCACGCAAGACAGACAGCGTATCGTCGGGCCGGATCTATTCCAACGTGCTGGAGAAGGAGCGGCGCGGCGACTACCTGGGCCGCACGATCCAGGTGATCCCGCACGTCACCAACGAGATCAAGGACTTCCTCAAGGTGGGCGCCGACGAGGTCGATTTCATGCTGTGCGAGATCGGCGGCACGGTCGGCGACATCGAGGGGCTGCCCTTCTTCGAGGCGATCCGCCAGTTCGGGCAGGACATGCCGCGCGGCCAATGCATCTACATGCACCTCACGCTGCTGCCCTACCTTGCCGCCAGCGGCGAGTTGAAGACCAAGCCCACCCAGCACAGCGTGAAGGAACTGCGCGCCATCGGCATCGCGCCCGATGTGCTGGTCTGCCGCTCGGAACATCCCATCCCGGAGCGCGAGCGGGAAAAGATCGCGCTCTTTTGTAACGTCCGCAAGGATGCGGTGATCGCGGCCTATGACCTGACGTCGATCTACGAGGCGCCGCTGGCCTACCACGCGCAGGGGCTGGACCAGGCGGTGCTCGACGCCTTCGGCATTTCGCCCGCGCCGCGCCCCAACCTCGCCCGCTGGGAAGACGTGATGGACCGCCTGACCCATGCCGAGGGCGAAGTGCGCGTGGCCATCGTGGGCAAGTACACGCAGCTGGAAGACGCCTACAAATCCATTGCCGAAGCGCTGACCCATGGCGGCATGGCCAACCGCGTCAGGGTCCGCGCCCAATGGATCGATGCCGAGATCTTCGACCGCGAGGACGCCGCGCCACATCTGGAAGGCTTTCACGCTATCCTTGTGCCCGGCGGCTTTGGCGAGCGCGGCACCGAGGGCAAGATCAAGGCGGCCGAATTCGCCCGCACCCATAACGTGCCCTATCTCGGCATCTGCCTTGGCATGCAGATGGCGGTTATCGAGGCCGCGCGCAACGTGGCCGGCGTGGCCAAGGCGGGTTCGGAGGAGTTCGACCACGAGGCGGGCGAAAAGCGGTTCGAGCCGGTGGTCTATCACCTCAAGGAATGGATCCAAGGCAACCACGTCATCGCCCGCAAGAGCGATGACGACAAGGGCGGCACGATGCGGCTGGGCGCCTATTCGGCGGTGCTCGATGCCAGTTCGAAAGTGGCCGAGATCTATGGCGCCACGCAGATCGAGGAGCGCCACCGCCACCGCTACGAGGTGGATACCAAGTACCGCGACCGGCTGGAAAAGGCGGGGCTGAAATTCTCGGGCATGTCGCCCGACGGCCGCCTGCCCGAAATCGTCGAATGGCAGGGCCATCCGTGGTTCATCGGCGTGCAGTTCCATCCCGAGCTGAAATCCAAGCCCTTTGCGCCGCATCCGCTCTTTGCCGATTTCGTGCGCGCCGCGGTCGAGACCAGCCGGCTGGTCTGACGACGGCTGCCGATGGCGGGGGGCTGTCTGCCCCCCGGGCCCCGTTTCGGGGCCTCCCCCCGAGAGTATTTGGTGCTAGAAGAAGAGGGTTTGGGGGATGCTGTCCTATCAACACGGCTTTCACGCGGGCAACCTGGCCGACGTGCACAAGCATGCGTTGCTGGCATGGGCGCTGGCCTACATGACCGCCAAGGACAAGCCGCTGAGCTATATCGAGACGCATGCCGGCCGGGGCCTTTATCGGCTGGACGACGCGATGGCGCTGAAGACCGGCGAGGCGGCACAGGGGATAGGCCGGGCCGAGGGCTGGTTCGACGCAGATCACCCTTACACGCGCGTTCTGACCGCGGTGCGCGCGGCGCACGGGGGCATGGCCTATCCCGGCTCGCCCCTTGTGGCGGCGATGAGTCTGCGAGCCACGGACCGGATGCGGCTGGCCGAACTGCACCCGCAGGAAGTGGCGGCGCTGCGCGAAACCTTTGCAGGGCATGATGCGGTGATCGAACAGCGCGACGGGCTGGAAATGGCGCTTGCCACGGTGCCGCCTACGCCGCGACGGGGGCTGATGCTGATCGATCCCTCGTGGGAGGTGAAAGCCGATTACGAGACAATCCCGAAGCTTCTGGTCCAGGTCGCACGGCGCTGGCCGGTCGGCGTCCTGATGCTGTGGTATCCAATCCTGGAGGGCGCACCGCATGCCCCGATGCTGCGGACCCTGATGGCGGCCTTTCCCGACGCCTTGTCGCACGCGGTGCGCTTTGCCCCTGCCCGGCCCGGTCACCGGATGACCGGGTCGGGCCTTTTCATCGTCAATCCGCCCTATGGTCTTGCGCAGGAGGCGGCGCGTCTCAGCCCGCTCTTTGCTGCGCTTCCGGCGCAATCGTGAGGCAGCGGGCCCTTTTCGCCGGGCGCGGATCGTGACAAGAGAGATGCCATGTTCGGCGACCTGATCCGAAAATTGACCCAACCGGCGCCGGCGCCGCTCGCCTCGGGCGATGCGCGGCTGGCGCTTGGGGCGCTGCTGGTGCGCATCGCGCGGGCCGACGGCGACTATGCCACCGACGAACAGGTGCGCATCGACAAGGTGCTGGCCGGGCGTTACGCGCTGTCGCCCTTCGAGGCCGCGGCGTTGCGTCGCGATTGCGAGGCGCTGGAGGCGGAGGCGCCCGATACCGTCCGCTTCACCCGCGCGATCAAGGATGCAGTGGCCTACGAAGACCGCGTTGCCGTGATAGAGGCGATGTGGGACGTGGTGCTGGCCGACGGCATCCGCGATGCCGAGGAAGACAGCCTGATGCGGATGATCGCGCCGCTGCTGGGCGTGGCCGATCAGGACAGCGCGCTGGCGCGCCAGCGGGTCGAGGCGCGCCGCGGATGATCGCCAGCCTGCCCATGTATGACCGGCCCGAAAACATGGCCGCACATGATGCGCTTTGGGCGCTCATCCGTAACGGGCTGCGCGACCGCGGGCTTGATGCGCCTGACGCGTTGGACCGCGCGACCGACCATATGGAGGGCTGGGGGCGGCCCGATCTCGTGCTGGGCCAGATCTGCAACCTGCCCTACCGCGCCCTCTTCCGTGATCGCGTGACGGCCATCGGCTGCGCCGATTACGGCCTGTCCGACACGCCCGCCGGTCATTACCGGTCGCTTTTCGTGGTGCGCGAAGATGACCCGGCCAAGCGGCCCGAGGACTGCGACGGCTACCGCCTTGCCTACAACGAGGGGATGTCGCAATCGGGCTGGGGCACCGCCTGGGCCTGGTCGCAGGCGCGCGGGATGACGCTGCGGCCCGCGCTGCAGACCGGCGCGCACCGGGCCAGCGTGGCCGCCGTGGCCGAAGGCCGGGCCGATTGGGCCGCCGTCGACGCGATCAGCTTTCGCAACATGGCCGGGCGCGATCCGGGCGCGGCGCGGCTGCGGGTGATCGGGCGCACCGATCCTTCGCCGGGGATGACCTTCATCACCCGCCCCGGCCAGAACCCGGCCCCCTATTTCGCGGCCATCTCGGACGCCATCGCCGCCCTGCCCGCCGAACACCGCGACGAGATCGGGCTCAGGGCCATCGTCGCGCTGCCTCCCAGCGCCTATGACCTGCCCCTGCCGCCAAACCCTGCCTCACTGCCACTTTGAGCAGCACAGACTGCCGAATCGGGCGCTGGGGTGCCCCGCATTCGCAGATTGAACATGGACAAGGGACGAAGAATCCGCACAACTGTCCCGAAACGGGGAAGCTGCCGTGACCGAGACTGCCGCGAAGACGTCCAACGTCATCGAGATCCATAACCTGCACAAGGCCTATGGCGCGCTGGAAGTGCTCAAGGGCGTGGATATTGCCGCGCCGGCCGGCCACGTGGTGTCGCTGATCGGCTCGTCGGGCTCGGGAAAATCCACGCTGCTGCGCTGCGCGAACCTGCTGGAGGACAGCCAGCAAGGCGAGGTGATCTTTCAGGGCGAGCCGGTGAAGTGGCGCGGCGAGGGCCCGCATCGGCGGCCCGGCGACCGGGCGCAACTGATCCGCATCCGCACCAACCTGTCGATGGTGTTCCAGCAGTTCAATCTCTGGGCCCATATGACCATTCTGCAGAACGTGATGGAGGCACCGGTTACGGTGCTCAAGCGCGACAAGGCCGAAGTGGAAACCGCCGCGCGCGGCTATCTCGACAAGGTCGGGATCGGCGACAAGGCGGACGCCTACCCGGCGATGCTGTCGGGCGGCCAGCAGCAGCGTGCCGCCATCGCGCGCGCGCTCTGCATGGAGCCGCAGGCGCTGTTGTTCGATGAACCCACCTCGGCGCTGGACCCCGAGCTGGAACAGGAAGTTGTCAAGGTGATCAAGGCGTTGGCCGAGGAAGGCCGCACGATGATCCTTGTCACCCATGACATGAGACTGGCAGCCGACGTAAGCGATCACGTCGTCTTCCTGCACAAGGGCCGCATCGAGGAGCAGGGCGACCCAGCCCGACTTTTCGGCAGCCCGCAAACCGAGAGGCTGCGGCAGTTCCTTTCCGCAACTGCCCCGGCCTGACAACTACGACACCAACGGGAGAGACCCATGAAGAAACTGATACTGAGCCTTGCCGCGCTTGCCTTGTCGGCAGGCATGGCCGCGGCGCAGACCGACCCCAGCGTCGTCCGCCTGGCGACCGAGGGCGCCTACCCTCCGTACAACTTCATCAACGACAAGGGCGAGGTCGACGGCTTCGAGCGCGAACTGGGCGACGAGCTGTGCAAGCGCGCCGAGCTGAACTGCACCTGGACGACGAACGCCTGGGACAGCATCATCCCCAACCTCGTCTCGGGCAACTATGACGTGATCATTGCGGGCATGTCGATCACGCCCGAGCGTGAGCAGGTCATCGCCTTCTCCGACCCCTACACCCAGCCCGATCCCAGCGCCTTCCTGGCCAAGACCGGCAATACCGATTTCATGACCGGCACCATCGCCGCGCAAACCGGCACCATTCAGGCCGCCTACGTGACCTCGAACATGCCGGGTGCCAGCCTGCTGGAATTTGCCACCGCCGATGAAACCGTGGCGGCGGTGAAGAATGGCGAGGCGGACGCGGTGCTGGCCGACAAGGCCTATCTGCAGCCCATCGCGGATGCCGATCCGGACCTCGCCATCGAAGGCGGCGATCAGCTGATCGGCGGCGGCGTGGGCCTTGGCATGCGCCAGTCCGACACCGAGCTGAAGGCCAAGTTCGATGCGGCCATCCAGTCGATGAAGGCCGATGGTTCGCTCAACGCGATGATCAAGAAGTGGCTGCCGGATTCGGCCCCCTTCCCGTCCTGATCAAACCCCTCGCCGGGGGGCGGGCACGCCCTGCCCCCCGGCCCGTTCATGCCGCCCCATATTCCTGACCCACGGGTGTTCCCATTTTCGGTTTCTGCGATAACCCAGACACCTTGGGCCAGATGGCCTGGCTTGGCTGCTACCTGACAACGCCCAAACACATGGCGCTGTGGGAATCGCTGGGCACCGTCCTGCTTCTTTTGGCAATTACCGCACCTGCCGCGTTGTTGATGGGCTTTGGCGGCGCCTCGGCCGCACGCAGCCGCATCCCGCCCCTGCGCTGGATCGGCAAAACCTATATCGCGCTGGTCCGTGGCGTGCCCGATATCGCCTTCTTCCTGTTCTTCGTGATCGCGCTGGATCAGGGCATTGAATATGCCCGCCAGTTGATCCTTTGCCCCGACTGGCACGAGCCTGTGCGTCAGGGCAACGATTTCATCGTCTGCCCCGCGGCCAAGATGCCGCCCGGTACCGCCTCGGCCTTCGTACATGCCGCCTACAGCTTTGCGCTTGCCGTCATCACCTTCGCCATCGTCTTTGGCGCCTTCGCCGCCAACGTGCTTTACGGGGCAATGCAGGCGGTCCCGCGGGCACAGATGGAAACCGCCGAGGCCTATGGCATGTCGCATCGGCAAGCCTATTGGCGGGTGCTGGTGCCGCAGATGTGGGTCTATGCGCTGCCGGGCCTGTCGAACCTGTGGATGGTGCTGATCAAGGCCACGCCCCTGCTGTTCCTGCTGGGTGTCGAGGATATCGTCTATTGGGCGCGCGAACTTGGCGGTGCCAAGACGCCGATGTTCACCAGCTATCCGCACGCTGACTGGCGTGTCTGGTACTTCGCGGGGCTGCTGATCTTCTACCTGCTCTTCACCCGTGCATCCGAACTGGTGCTGGACCGGATCATGGCGCGGCTGACCTTCGGGCAGGCCACCACGGCAGGCGAACGGCAACGCAAGGGGGCCGCATGACCTGCTGGGAGACGTTCCTCGCATACGCCTTGCGCAGTCAGGGTATTGGCGAGCACCTTTTGCCGCGCACCGATTTCACCATCTGCCAACAGGTCGTGCTGATCGGCTCGGGCATGATCTGGAACATCTACTTCGGGGCGGTGGCGCTGTTTCTGGGCTTTTTTTTGGCCACCGCGCTGGCGGTGGCGAAGGGCTCGCGCCATATCTGGCTGCGCAAGCCCGCCTCTTGGTTCATTTTCGTCTTTCGCGGCTCGCCGCTATTCGTGCAGTTCTTCTTCGCCTACTTCCTGTTTCTGGCGCTGAAGAACCAGTACCCCATCTTTTCGCCCTTCTCGGCGGCATGGCTGGGCGCGCTGGTGGTGCTGTTCTTCAACACCGCCGGTTACGCCGGCGAGATCTTCTACGGCGCGCTGCAGTCCATCCCCAAGGGCGATGTCGAAGCGGCGGATGCCTACGGCATGTCGGGCTGGCGGCGGTTTCGCCGGGTGATCTGGCCCACGCTGCTGCGGCTGGCCTGGCCCGCCTATACCAACGAAGCGATTTTTCTCTTCCAGTCCACGACGCTGGTCTTCTTCTCGGGCTTCCCGGCGGCCGGCCAGATGGGTGATGCGCTCTATTACGCCAAGTATTTCGCGGACAAGACCTTCAACCCCTTCGTGCCCTACCCGATTCTGGCGGGCTATTTCATCCTGCTGACGCTGGCGATCACGGCGCTGTTCGGCGCGATCAACACCCGGCTGAACCGGCACCTGCCCAAGGATCGCCGCCCCCGCTTGCGCTTCCGCCCGCAACTGCTGCGCTGAGCCTGCTTGCCCAGCGGCGGGCGGCGGGATAATATGATCAAAATCAAACCTGCGGGTGCTTCATGAAAATCGGGATCCTCACGACCGGCCATGCCCCGGACGAATTGCGCGCGGATCATGGCGATTATGCCGACCTCTTCCAGCGCCTGCTGAAGGACAAGGGGTTCTCGTTCGTCAATTACGATGTCGTCGATATGGAGTTTCCGGCCGACGTGCACGACTGTGACGGCTGGCTGGTGACCGGCTCGCGCCACGGTGCCTACGAGGATCACCCCTTCATCCCGCCGCTGGAGGCGTTCATCCGCGCCACCTACGAGGCCGAGGTGCCGATGGTCGGCATCTGCTTCGGCCACCAGATCATCGCGCAGGCGCTGGGTGGCAAGGTCGAGAAGTTCAAGGGCGGCTGGGCGGTGGGCCGGCAGGTTTACGACTGGCAGGGCCAGCCCGTGGCGCTGAACGCCTGGCACCAGGACCAGGTCGTCATCAAGCCGCCCGAGGCGCAGGTCTGCGCCAGCAACGAATTCTGCGAGAATGCCGCGCTGGTCTATGGCCACCGCGCCTTTACCGTGCAGGCCCACCCCGAATTCAAGTCCGACTTCGTCGCGGGCCTTGCCGCGGCGCGCGGCAAGGGTGTTGTCCCCGATGCCCAGCTTGCCGAAGTCGCCAACCAACTTCATGCGCCGATCGACGATGTGCGTCTTGCCAGTCAGATCGCCGCGTTCTTCAAGACAAGAGAGATCACCCCATGAGCTGGACCGACAAGATCCCCGCCGCCGCGCGGGCCTATATCGATAAGAACCGCCTCGACGAGGTCGAATGCATCATCGCCGACCTGCCCGGCATCGCCCGCGGCAAGGCCGTGCCCGCCGCCAAGTGGGAACGCCAGCAATATTTCCACCTGCCCAACTCGATCTTCTTCCAGACGATCACCGGCGACTGGGGCGAGGCCGCGGGGCCCGAGGGCTTTCTCGAACCCGACATGACGCTGCGCCCGGACCTGTCGACGGCCACCGCCGCGCCCTGGACCGCCGACGGCACGCTGCAGGTGATCCACGACGCCTATGACCAGAAGGGCCGCCCCGTGGGCGCCAGCCCGCGCAACGTGCTCAAGCGGGTGGTCGAGCTTTACAAGAAAGAGGGCTGGACCCCGGTCGTCGCGCCCGAGATGGAGTTCTACCTTGTGGGCCGCAACGTGGACCCGGCAAAGGCGATCGAGCCGATGATGGGCCGCACCGGGCGCCCTGCCGCTGCACGGCAGGCCTATTCGATGACCGCGGTCGACGAATACGGCCCCGTCATCGACGACATTTACGAATATGCCGAGATCCAGGGGTTCGAGATCGACGGCATCACGCAGGAAGGCGGCGCCGGCCAGCTTGAGATCAACTTGCGCCACGGCGACCCGGTGAAACTGGCCGACGAGGTGTTCTATTTCAAACGGCTGATCCGCGAGGCGGCGCTGAAGCATGATTGCTTCGCCACCTTCATGGCCAAACCCATCGCCGACGAGCCCGGCAGTGCGATGCACATCCACCACTCGGTGGTGGACGACAAGGGCAAGAACATTTTCACCGGCCCCGGCGGCGGCGAGACCGATGCCTTCTTCCACTTCATCGGCGGGTTACAAGAACACATGCCCAGCGTGATCGCCGTGATCGCGCCCTACGTGAACAGCTACCGCCGCTACGTGCGCAACCATGCCGCCCCCATCAACCTTGAATGGGGCCGCGACAACCGCACAACGGGCATCCGCATTCCCATCTCCGATCCCTCCGCCCGGCGCATCGAAAACCGGCTGGCCGGGATGGACTGCAACCCCTACCTCTGCATCGCCGCCAGCCTTGCCTGCGGCTATCTCGGCATGAAGAACGAGACCTGGGCTGACAAGCGCTATCGTGGCGACGCCTACGAGGCCGAAGACGCGATCCCCGAGGGTCTGTCGGATGCGCTCGATCTCTTCGAGGCGGCCAAGGATGTGCACGAGGTGCTGGGAACGGAATTTGCGCGTGTCTATTCCATCGTCAAGCGGACCGAGTATTCCGAGTTCCTGCAGGTCATCAGCCCGTGGGAGCGTGAGCATCTGCTGCTGAACGTATGACGGCGCTGACCCGCAACGACCGGCCGGGCGCCTACCCGCCCAGCTGGTACGCCGCCACCGCCCAGATCGCGCCCGAACGTGCGCCCCTTCAGGGTGCCGCGCGGGCCGATGTCTGCGTTGTCGGCGCAGGCTTTACCGGGCTCCATGCGGCGCTGACGCTGGCGGAAAAGGGCCTGAAGGTCATCGTGCTGGAGGCGCATCGCGCGGGCTGGGGCGCCTCGGGGCGCAATGGCGGGCAGGTGGGCTCAGGCTTTCACCACGACCAGCGCTGGATCGAGGCGCAGGTGGGGCGCGAGCGGGCCCATGCCCTGTGGGCGCTGGCCGAGGAAGGCAAGGCGATGGTCCGCGATTTCTGCGCCGCCCACGCGCCCGAGGCGCGGTTCCGCCCCGGCATCGTCTCGGCTGCCTATTCCGCGTCCGAGGCAGCCGACCTGCACCGCGACGCCGCCCACCTGGCCGAGGATTACGCCTATCCCCACATCGCCCCGCTGGACCGCGACGAAATCCGAGCGCTGGTGCAGACGCCGCTATACCACGGCGGCTGGATCGACCGCGACGCGGGCCATGTCCACCCTTTGCGCTACGTGCTGGCGCTGGCCGCGCGGGCCGAAGCGGCGGGTGTCACGATCCACGAGCGCAGCACCGTCACCGGGATTGCGCAAGGCAAGGTCGCGCGCGTCCGCACCGAAGCGGGCGAGGTTGTGACCGACCATGTCATCCTTGCCGGCAACGGCTATCTGCCGGGCCTCGACCGCGGCTATGCCGCGCGCGTCCTGCCCTTCAACAGCTTCATCGCCGCGACCGAACCGCTGGGCGATCTGGCGCCCAAGGTGCTGGCCGAGGACGTGGCCGTTTTCGACAGCCGCTGGGTGGTCAACTACTACCGCCTGTCCGAGGACGGGCGGATGCTGTTCGGCGGGCGCGCGGCCTGGGGGCTGACCTTCCCCAAGGACATCACCAGCAAGCTGCATCAGCGCATGGTGCGGATGTTCCCGCAACTGGCCGGCGCGAAGGTGTCTCATGGTTGGGGCGGCACGCTGGGCATCACCCGAACCCGCCTGCCGGTGGTGATGCGGGTGGGTGCCAACATCGTCGCCGCGGGCGGCTATTCCGGGCATGGCGTGGCGCTGGCGGGCCTTGCCGGCCGGGTGATGGCCGAGGCCGTTGCCGGTCAGGCGGGCCGGTTCGATGCTCTGGCCGCCCTGCCTTCGCCCCCCTTCCCCGGTGGCGCGGCGCTGCGCAGCCCGCTGATGCTGCTGGGCATGGGCTGGTTCTCGCTGCGCGACAAGCTGGGCGTCTGAACACGCAACTGTCATGGCAATGTCAAATGGTTGATGTTAGGATTTCCCGAAAGCAAGTTTCAGGAAATCAGAAGAATGATCCCTTCCCAGACCCAGGCCGAAGCCATCCCCGCCGCCGCGATGGACGAGATCGCCCGCTTGCTGCAAACGGGCGACCTGTTCCGCTACACCTCCGACGCCTCGCCCGTCAGCCTGCTGGAGGCCGAGTTTGCAGCCCTTTTGGGGGCGAAATATGCGCTGGCCGTGTCGTCCTGCTCTGCCGCGCTGTTCCTGTCGATGAAGGCGCTGGACCTGCCCGCGGGCGCGCGCGTGCTGATCCCGGCCTTCACCTTTGCCGCGGTGCCCTCGGCGGTGGTCCATGCCGGCTGCATGCCCGTGCTGGCAGAATGCGGCGATGACCTGCGCCTCGACATGGGTGACTTTGGCGCCAAGCTGCCGGGCTGCGCCGCCGTCATCATCAGCCACATGCGCGGCCATACCTCGGACATGGACGCGATCATGGCGCTCTGCGACGCTGCCGGGGTGCCAGTGATCGAGGATGCAGCGCATTCGCTTGGCACCACCTGGGCCGGGCAGAACATCGGCACGCTGGGCCGCGTCGGCTGTTTCTCGTTCCAGAGCTACAAGATGGTCAACGCCGGCGAAGGCGGCATCCTGATTTCCGACGATCCCGACCTGATCGCGCGTGCCGTCATCATGTCCGGCGCCTACGAGCATAACTGGAAGAAGCACCCGGTCCTGCAGACGGCCTTTGCCCGGCATCAAAACCGCCTGCCGCTTTATAACCTGCGGATGAACAGCCTGTCGGCTGCGGTGATCCGCCCGCAACTGCCCGCGCTGGCGCGCCGCGTGGCCGACGGGCGGCGCAATCACGACCATGTCGCGTCGCGGCTCAACGCCTCGCCCTGGTTCGCGGTGCCGCCCGCGCTGCCGCAGGAAGTGCGCGCGCCCGACTCCATCCAGTTTCTGATGAGCGGCCTCGACGCGGGACTTGCGCCGGCGCTGACACGTACCGCGGCCGCGAGTGGCGTTACCCTGCAGGTCTTTGGCCAAAGCACCGACAATGCGCGCGCCTTCTGGAACTGGCAATTCCTTGGCCCCGTGCCCGATCTGCCCAAGACGCGCGCCATGTTGATGCGCACCTGCGACCTGCGGCTGCCCGTGCAACTGTCATTGGCCCAGTGCGATGCGCTGGCCGATGCGGTGCTGGAGGCGGCCGCGGAAGTGGCCCGCGACCAAAGCGCCGCGGCCTGACCTGACTATTCCGGCGCGCTGGCCACCGTCAGAGCGCCTTCCAGCCAAGGCAAGTCGCGCAACGCGGGTGCCACGATCAGGTCCTGCAACAACGGCCGGATCCGTCCGGCGATGTCGCTGGGCAGATCGCCCAGAATGCCTCGCCGCGCGGTCAATGCGATCGACCGCGAAAGCGGCGCAAACGGTAGGGGCAGCACCTCGACCTGCGCACGAAATCGCTGCGCGCGCAGCCAGCCCAGCGGCGTCAGGATGGTCCAGCCCGCACCGGCGGCGACCATCGCCATGATCGCGTGATAACTGTCCAGCTCGAACCGGTGCGACAACAGCAGGTTATGCCGCGTCAGGTGCCCGGCGATCAGCCGGCCCATGTAGTGACGGGTGGTGTACTGGATCAGCGGCATCCTCCGCAGCTGGCGCAGCGTGTCTGCCGCGCTTACTGCGCCCTTGGGCACCGCGGCGATAAAGGGTTCGGTCATCAGGGCGTGGTATTCAAGGTCGTCCCCCGCTAGGCCCATGTCAGCCGCCACAACCAGATCAAGTGCCCGGGCATCGAGCAGATCAAACAGCCTGTGCGTCGCCCCCGTTTCCAACAGGAACTGACAGTTCTTCCAGCTTTCGGCCATGCCGGTCAGCAGGCGCGGCGTGACGTCGGCATCGAAGTCCTCGATCATGCCAAGGCGGAACCGCGTCAGGCGCGAGGGATCGGCCATTGCCAGTTCAGCGCGGGCCTGATCGGCCTCGTTCAGGATCGCGTTTGCGCGGCGCAAGAACATCGTGCCCGCCGGGGTCAGCGTGATCGGCCGTCCACCGCGATCCAGCAGCGACGCCCCTATCGCGCCCTCAAGGTTTGTCAGTTGCTGGCTGACGGTGGCGACTGAGGTGCCAAGCCGCCGGGCCGCGGCCGAAATCGACGCCTCCTCGGCGGTGGCGACAAACACCTCGACACCCCAAAGCGTGATCCGTCCCGCGCTGCGCGCCATGTCCCGTCCCCTGACCTGTGCCGGTCAGGCTAGGGTGATTGCGCGGGGCCCGCAATGGGGCCATTCTGGCCCCATGGACAGGACCGGACATTGCCTGTGCGGCGCGACACGGTATCGCTTCGATCCGGCGGCGGTGCGCTGGCAGGGCCTGTGTCATTGCGAAAGCTGCCGCAGGTCGACAGGTGCGCCGGTCGTGGGCTGGATCGGCCTGACGGATGGCGGCTGGGCGTGGAACGGGCAGGCACCGGGCCGCTATGCCTCGTCCCCCGGGGTCATGCGAACGTTCTGCACGACCTGTGGCACGCCGCTAAGCTTTGCCAGCGCCCGCTGGCCGGGCGAGACGCATTTCCTCGCCGCAACGCTGGAGGATCCCGCCGATTTCCAGCCAACCGATCATTTCTATTCGAACGAGGGGCTGCATTGGGCGCCTATCGCCGACGCCCTGCCCCGCCACGAAGCGGCCGAGGCTTAGCGGCCCATTTTCGACAGTTTCGCCTGCAACTCGGCCAGTTGCTTCTTGATCGCATCAAGGTCGTCGTCCTCGGCCTCGCGGGCCTTGGGCGTCGCTGCGCCAAGCGCGCCGGTCATCGCCTTGAAGAACGCGGCCTGCTGCGCCTGCATCGCTTCGAACCCGGGCATCTTGGCCATCGGGTTCACCTTGCTCATGTTGTCCATGATCGTCGACTGGCCCTCGCGCAGCATCTCGAAGCTGGCGGCCAGAAACTGCGGCACGATCGAGCCGGCCTGCGTGGTATAGCTGCGCACCAGATCGGTCAGGACGTCCACGGGAAGCATGCTTTCGCCCTTGCTTTCGTGCTCTGCGATGATCTGCAGCAGGTATTGCCGCGTCAGGTCGTCGCCCGATTTCAGATCCACGATCTGCACTTCCCGCCCGGCCCGGATGAAGGACGCGATATCCTCGAGGGTAACGTAGTCGCTGGTCTCGGTATTGTAGAGGCGGCGGCTGGCGTAGCGCTTGATCAGAAGCGGCTTGTCGGTCTCGGCCACGGCATCCCTCCTCGGGCGATGTTGCGGTGCAGAGAAGCCTATGCCGCCATTGCACGAAATGAAAGCGACAAACGAAAAGAGGCGGACCGCATCATGCGGCCCGCCCCAGTCGTGGCCCAACCCCGGGGAGGACGGGGCCGGGTCGGATATCTCCGCTTACTTCGCGGCGGCGCTGACCTTCTTGGCGGCGGCGGTGACATCGTCGCTGGCCTTCTTGGCAGCGGCGGTCATGTCCTCGGACATGTCCTTGCCGGCAGCCATCATCAGCTCCATCGTTTCCGACTGCAGCTTTTTGGCGATCTCGGCGAAGGCGGCCATGTGCTCGGCAGCGGATTCGGCCGACGCGGTGGCGAAATCGGTCATCGCTTTGGCATAGTCGGCCGGTTCGGCCTTGGCTTTGGTCATTTCGGCCATCTTGGACAGGGTGTCCTGGGTCCACTTGGCGCTCAGCGCGGTCGATTTGGTGGCGGCGTCAAGCGCGGTCGCCGACAGCTTTTCAGCCATCGTGGTTTGCGATTTGAAGGCACCTTCGAAGGCTTTGGTGTCAACCGGGAACGCGCCCAGCATGTCCTTGAAGATCGAGGTGAAGTCTTGGGTCTTGGTGGCCATGATCGTAACCTTTCGAGTTTATGCGGCGGCGGGAGGATGCCGTCTGTGTGATGACAAGAATATGTGTGCTGCAGCGCAGCATTTCAAGAGTTTTTTCTGCACTGCAGCATGAACTTCCTGCGCAGTTTCAGGGGCGCAGCAATATCAGGCACTTGCAGCATTCCCTTGGGGAAACCCGGCCGGCGCTCAGCTTTCGGGGACCGATGTGACGTAGGTTCCGGGGGCCGGTGCCAGCGGCGGATGGCGCGAATCACCGGGCTCTCGGGCCTCGACCATCGGGCCGGATCGCTGCGCCAGCCAGTTGCCCCAGAGCGGCCACCACGAGCCTTCGTGCGCCTCGGCCCCCGCCTTCCAGTCCGCGGCCGAAAGCGTCAGGTCGGGGTTGGTCCAATGGCCGTATTTCACCTTGCTGGGCGGATTGACGATGCCGGCGATATGGCCGCTGCCCGACAGGATGAACATCTTCTCCGCCGAACCCATCTGCTGGATGCCGGCATAGCTGGCCATCCACGGCGCGATATGGTCGGTCTCGCAGGCAATGGCGCAAAGCGGCACGTCCACCTCCGAAAGGTGCAGCGTGGTGCCCGCAAGATCGAACCCGTCCGTTGCGAAACGGTTCGCCTGACATAGCCCGCGCAGGTACTCCACCGCCATCTTCGCCGGCAGGTTGGTGCCGTCGCCATTCCAGTAAAGCAGGTCAAACGCGGGGGGCGTCTGGCCCAGCATGTAGTTGCGGATCGCCGGGGCATAAAGCAGGTCATTCGAGCGAAGGAAGCTGAATGTCCGCGACATGAAATAGGACCGCAGCACGCCGCGCGCGTTCACCTCCGCCTCGATCCCGTCGACGAAATCGTTGTCGAGGAACACACCCACCTCGCCCTGATCGCTGAAATCAGTGAGCGTGGTAAAGAACGTGGCCGCGTTGATCGACTTGTCGCCGCGCTGCTTCATCAGCGACAGCGTCAGCGACAGCGTGGTCCCGGCAATGCAGTAGCCCACCACGTTGACCTTCTTGACGCCGCAGATCTCGCGCGCCTGTGCGATCGCAGTCAGGTACCCCTCTTCGATGTAATCGGCCATGCCGACATCGCTGTATTCCGGCCCGGGATTGACCCACGACACCACGAACAGGGTAAAGCCCTGATCGACGATCCATTTGATCAGGCTGTTCTGCGCCTTGAGGTCGAGGATGTAGAACTTGTTGATCCAGGGCGGGAAGATGATCAGCGGTGTCTTGTGCACCTTCTCGGTGGTCGGCGCGTACTGGATCAGCTCGAACATGCGGTTGCGGAACACCACCTCGCCCGGCGTGGTGGCAAGGTTGCCGCCCACCTTGAAGGCGTTCTTGTCCGAGAGCGAGACGACAAGGTCGCCATCGTTGGCTTCGAGATCGGCAATCAGGTTCTTCAGCCCGTCGACAAGGCTTTGGCCGTCCGTCTCCAGCGCGCGGGTCAGCGCGTCGGGGTTGGTGGCAAGGAAGTTTGTCGGGCTGAACATGTCGATGATCTGCTCGCCGAAATAGAACAGCCGCTTGCGCTCTCGCTCGTCCAGCCCTTCCATGTCGCTGATCGCCTTGCGCACGGCTTCGGCGTTGATCAGGAACTGCTGCTTGATGAAGTTGAAATAGGGATTGGTCTGCCACAGCGGGTTGGTAAAGCGGCGGTCCGGCGGGGTTTCGTCCTCGGGCGGGGTCAGCAGGCCGCGCGCCAGCTGCGCTTGGGCAGCCGCGAAATGCGCCATCGCCTTGCCCCAGTACTGCGTCTGATGCTCGATCAGGCGGGCCGGGTTGGTCGCCCATTCCTCCATGTAGGCCGCAGCGGCCTTGGCATAGAGCATGGGGCTCGGCCCCTCCAGCGCGGGCGGCGCTGGCTTTTTGCGCGAAAGCACCGACACAAGCCGGGCATTCAGCCGCTCCAACTCGGCCATGTTCTCTTCGAGCTTGGTCAGGCTCTTTCCGTCGGGCGCGGGGCCGTCGAATTCACTAGTTGTCATGTTAACCTCTTCGGCCTAGTTTGCACCCGCAGCATTGGCGGGGCCCCGAGTCCTCCTTTGCGCTGTAGGCGGCACGGCGCCGCACGAAGGTCAGGAGCTATTCCATGAAGTATATGATGTCCTACGACCTGATGGAAAGCGTCCGAAACACCAACCAGTGGCTGGGGGCGACGGCACAGGCCTGGGGCAGTTATCCGGCCATGTCCTGGGGTGTGAACCCGTGGGTCGAGGTCGTCAAGGCATGGGGCGAAGTGACAGAGCGGGCGTTCAGCCGGATGGTCACGAAACCTGACTGGGGCATTCCCACCGTCACCGTCGAGGATGGCAAGGATCATACCGTGCGCATCATGTCGCTGGTCGAGCGGCCTTTCGGCAACCTCATCCACTTCAAGGTGCCCGGCCGCACCCCGCGCAAGCGCCGCGTGCTGCTGGTTGCGCCGATGTCGGGCCATTATGCCACTCTTCTGCGCAAAACCGTCATCAGCCTGCTGCCCGATTGCGAGGTCTTCGTGACCGACTGGCATAACGCTCGCGATATTCCGGTCAGCGAAGGCAAGTTCGATATCGAGGATTACACCCTCTACCTTGTCGATTTCATGAAACACCTCGGCCCGGATCTACACGTCATCGCGATCTGCCAGCCGGCACCGCTGACGCTGGCCGCCACTGCCTACCTGGCCGAACAGGACCCCAAGGCGCAGCCGCGCACCATGACGCTGATCGGCGGCCCGATCGACCCCGAGGCGAACCATACCGAGGTTACCGATTTCGGCCGCTCTGTCACCATGGGCCAGCTGGAACAGACGATGATCCAGCGCGTGGGCTTCAAGTACAAGGGCGTTGGCCGCGCCGTCTATCCGGGCCTTCTGCAACTGGCCTCGTTCATCTCGATGAATGCCGAGACCCATACAAAGGCCTTTCAGGACCAGATTTTCCGCGTCGTGCGGGGCGAGGCCTCGGACCACGACAAGCACAACCAGTTCTATGACGAATATCTTTCGGTCATGGACATGACGGCCGAGTTCTACCTTTCGACGGTGGAGCGCATCTTCAAGGGCCGCGAGATTGCCCGGAACGATTTCACCGTGGCGGGTCACAAGGTGGATATCGGCAAGATCACCTCTGTCGCGGTCATGGTCGTGGAAGGCGAAGAGGACGACATCTCGGCCCCCGGCCAGTGCCTTGCCGCGCTGGACCTGCTGACCGGGCTGCCGCAATCGAAGAAGGCATCACACCTCGAGGGCGGCGCGGGCCATTACGGCATCTTCGCCGGTCGCAGCTGGCGCAATAACATCCGCCCCTTCGTGCTGCGGTTCATCGACGCCAATTCCGAAGCTGCGCCGGTGCGGACCCGTCCGCGCGCCGTGCCCCCGGCGGCCGCGGCGTCCTGAGGCCTATCTCAGCACCAGCGGCTGCCCCATCCAGTCAATCAGCGCGCGGGTGACCTCTGCCGGCGCCTCCAGCGTGGGCAAATGGCCTGCGCTCTCAATCACCGCAAGCCGCGCGAACGGGATTAGCTCGGCCATGAATTCGTGTCGTTTGGGCGGCGTCAGACGATCATGCGCGCCGCACAGCACCAGCGCCGGCTGGCGTACCTTGCGCAACGTCGCCTGCTGGTCCTTGCGCCGCGCCAGCGCGCGCGCCTGACGCAAGTAGGCCTGCTGGCCAAGGTTGCGCCACATGGCGACCAGCTTGGCCTGGATGCCGGGCCGGCCCGGTCCCGGCGCCAGCGCATCGGCGGGTAATTCGCCCGCCATCGCATCGTCAAGTTTGCCCGCCGTTGCGCGGACCAGCCAGCCATCGCGCGCCGCGATCTCGACAGGGGTGGCGGCCAGTGGCGTGGTATCCATCAGCGCCACGCGGGTCACCCGTTCGGGCGCACGACGCAGCACTTCCATGGCAAGGATGCCGCCCATCGACAGGCCTGCCAGCGCGAATTTCGCAGGCGCTGCCGACAGTATGGCCGAGGCCATCTCCTCGATCCTTTCACCGGGGCCCAGCGGCGCCACCATGACCGGCCAACGCCGCGACAGCGCTGCGATCTGCGCCGAGAAAACCCGCGAGTCGCACATCAGCCCCGGCAAAAGCAGGATTGGCTCGGTCATCGAAAAAGGGACCTGCAATAGGTCATCTGGCCCCTGCCCGGGCCCACTTTGGGGTCATCACGCCGTGTCTCCTGCCCGACTTCTTATGCTTTGGAGACAGATTGGCCCGCCACGGGCCCGCCGACAAGATATTTCAGGCGTGCATGGCAAGGAGTCGCGCGGGGCTTACGCCGGTCGCGCCAGCACCTCGCGCAGGCTGGCCGTGATCAGGTCAAGACAGGCCGGCGTCGAAAAGCGGTGATCGGCCCCTTTTGCCAGCGTCAGGCGGATGTCCGGGCCTTCCGCGTGATCAAGCAGCCGCAGCGCCGTCTCGCGGCTGACATCGGCGTCGGCCGTGCCCTGCAGCATCCGCACCGGGAAGGGCAGCGGCAGCGGACTGCGCAGCACCATGTTCTGCCGGCCATCCTCGATCATGCGGCGCGTCACGGGGTAAGGATCGTCATATTCGGACGGCACCATCACCTGTCCGTCACGCATCAACTGCATGCGTTGGGCGTCGTCAAATTCAGCCCAGAACCCGTCTTCCATGAAATCCGGCGCGGCCGCGATCGTCACCAGTCCCGCCACACGCTCGGGCATTTCGCGCGCCAGCAAGAGCGAGATCCAGCCCCCCATAGAAGAGCCGACCAGCACGACCTTGCCTGCCAGCAGGCCAAGGGCCGCCCGTGCATCCGCCGCCCAGTCGCCGATGCAGCCATCGACAAAAGCGCCCTCGCTGGCGCCATGTCCGGAATAGTCGAACCGCAGAAACGCCCGGCCCTCGGCCCGGGCCCAGTCATGCAGCGCCAGCGCCTTTGTGCCTGTCATGTCGGACATGAAACCGCCCAGAAACATCACCGCGGGCCCCTGCCCGTCCGTCATCTCGTAGGCGATGCGCCGCCCCTGCGGCGTCGTCAGGAAATCCGACATGGTGTGACCCTCTTCTTGTCATCCGCTGCACCTTTGCCGCGCCGCGCGACGATGGCAAGGCCGGGGCTTGACGCCGCCCGCGCGCGCGGGCAAGACCACCCCACAAACCCGCAACCGGGCGTTTCGTAGGCGCCAAAACGACGAGGAGGCCCAAAGATGGCCCAAATCTCCCTCACCTTTCCCGACGGCAATTCGCGGCTATTCGACCCCGGCGTGACACCGGCCGAAGTTGCCGCAGCGATCGCGCCCAGTCTGGCCAAGCGCGCCATCTCCGCGCAAGTCGACGGCGCCCACTGGGACCTTCAGTGGCCGATCACGGCAGACGCGGCCATTGCCATCAACACGATGAAGGATCCCGGCCCCGCGCTGGAACTGATCCGCCATGATCTGGCCCACATCATGGCCCGCGCCGTGCAGGAGGTCTGGCCCGACGTGAAGGTCACCATCGGCCCGGTGATCGAAAACGGCTGGTATTACGACTTCGACCGCGAAGAGCCGTTTACGCCCGAGGACCTTGGTGCGATCGAGGCCAAGATGCGCGAGATCATCGCCCGGCGCGACCCGGTGACGACCGAGGTCTGGGACCGCGACCGCGCGATCCGGTTCTACGAGGCGCAGAACGAACCCTACAAGGTGGAACTGGTGCAGGCGATCCCCGAGGATCAGAAGATCCGGATGTATTGGCACGGCCACTGGCAGGACCTGTGCCGCGGCCCGCACTTGCAGAACACCGGGCAGGTGCCGTCGGACGCGTTCAAGCTGATGAGTGTGGCCGGTGCCTACTGGCGCGGCGACAGCGATCGCGCGCAGTTGCAGCGCATCTACGGCGTGGCGTTCCAGAACCGCGACGAGTTGAAGGCCTACCTGCACCGGTTGGAAGAGGCCGCACGCCGCGACCATCGCAAGCTGGGCCGCGAGATGGACCTGTTCCACATGCAGGAAGAGGCCCCCGGACAGGTGTTCTGGCACCCCAACGGATGGACCATCTACACCACGCTGCAAGACTACATGCGCCGTCAGCAAAAGCGTGACGGCTATGTCGAGGTGAACACGCCACAGGTCGTCAACCGCAAGCTGTGGGAAGCCTCCGGCCATTGGTCGAGCTACCGCGAGAACATGTTCATCGTCGAGGTCGACGAAGAACATGCCCGCGAAAAGACCATCAACGCGCTGAAACCGATGAACTGCCCCTGCCACGTGCAGGTGTTCAACCACGGCCTGAAATCCTACCGCGACCTGCCGCTGCGCATGGCCGAGTTCGGCTCGTGTAACCGCTACGAACCGTCGGGCGCGCTGCACGGCATCATGCGGGTGCGCGGATTTACCCAGGACGACGCCCATATCTTCTGCGAGGAAAGCCAGATCGAGGGCGAGACGAAGAAATTCATCGAGTTTCTGTCGCGCATCTATGCCGATCTTGGCTTTACCAACTGGCGCATCAAGCTTTCGACGCGGCCCGAAACCCGTATCGGCTCGGACGAAAGCTGGGACAAGGTCGAAGCAGCGCTGGGGAACGCCACCAAGGCAGCGGGCTATGATTACGAGGTGAGCCCCGGCGAAGGCGCCTTTTACGGGCCCAAGCTGGAATTCGTACTGACCGACGCGATCGGGCGCGACTGGCAATGCGGTACGCTGCAGGTAGACCCCAACCTGCCCGAACGGCTGGACGCCACCTATATCGGGCAGGACGGCGCGAAACACCGGCCCTACATGCTGCACCGCGCGACGCTGGGCAGCTTCGAGCGGTTTATCGGCATCCTGATCGAGGAGCACGCGGGCAAGCTGCCGTTCTGGCTGGCGCCGCGGCAGGTCGTCGTCGCTTCCATCGTCTCCGAGGCGGATGCCTACGTGACCGAAGTGGTCGAGGCGCTGGTTGCGCGCGGCGTGCGCGCCGAGGCCGACACCCGTAACGAGAAGATCAACTACAAGGTCCGCGAGCATTCGCTGTCCAAGGTGCCGGTGATCCTCGCCATCGGGCTCAAGGAGGTCGAGGCGCGCACCGTCAGTCTTCGCCGCCTTGGCGAGGGGCAAAGCGATGTCGCCCCGCTGGACAAGGTGGTCGAAGACCTGGCCCTTGAGGCCACGCCGCCCGACCTGCGGCGCGCCTGACCGGCCGCTGTAACAAAGCGTGAGCTGGGGCGCTGCATGCACGATTCGCAGCGCCCTTGACGCCTGGCGCTGAAACAATAGGCCGCCCGCGCTGTAACAGCCGGGCGACTTTTTCACCCGAATGGCCCCGAATCCGGCCCTCCGCGCCCTGCGACAGGCTGTCGCAGGGTCGCGCGCGCTCACGCCGCTGCGAGTCACCGTTGCGTGAATAGGCCAAAAATGGCCGATCCCAGTAGGCTGCGGACATCACCTCGAACCGGTGATTTTGCACTCATGTCCGCAACCGAAAGGGACACCAAGATGACGACCAAGACAATGATCCTCGCCTCCGCGCTGGCCACCGCGATGGCCGGCCTGGCCCATGACGCCGCCGCCGCCGGCGCGCAGGAAAAGTGTTTCGGCGTGGCGCTGGCCGGCCAGAACGACTGCGCCGCCGGCCCCGGCACCACTTGCGCCGGCACCTCCAAGGTCGACTATCAGGGCAATGCGTGGAAGCTCGTGCCGGCCGGCACCTGCACCACGATGGACCTGCCCGGCGGCCGTCACGGGATGCTGGCCTCCGCGCTCGAGGCCGAGGGCAAGTACGGCATCGCCCGCGATCTGCCCGCAGGCACCTCGACCGACGGTCTGGCCGCGGTCACCATGTAGCCCGGCCGCGCGGGGCGGGCCCCCTCCCGCCTGCCCTGCGCCCACCTTTCCCCCCGATGCATCGAGGCCCTGCCATGTTCGACGCCCCGTATCCTGCCCTGCCTGCCAAGCCCGGTGTCGGCTACAAGCCGCAGCACCATGCCGCGATCATCGCCGATCCCGGCCCGGTCGCCTGGCTGGAAATCCATGCCGAGAACTACATGGGCGCGGGTGGCCGGCCGCTGGCGCAGCTGCGCGCACTGGCCGAACGCTTTCCCATCTCGGTCCACGGCGTCGGCCTGTCGATCGGTGGCGAAGGGCCGCTTGATGCCGATCACCTTTCGCGGCTGAAACACCTTGTGGACTGGCTGCAACCGGCGAGCTTTTCCGAACACCTGGCCTGGTCCACGCATGACGGCGCCTTTCTCAACGACCTGCTACCGCTGCCCTACACCGCTGCAACGCTGGCCCGCGTGGCCGATCACATCGACCAGGTGCAGGATGCGCTGGGCCGCCCGATGCTGCTGGAAAACCCCTCCTCCTACCTCGCCTTTTCCGAAAGCGAGATGACCGAGCCAGATTTCCTGCGCGAGATCGCCCGGCGTACCGGCTGTGGCCTGCTTCTGGACATCAACAACGTCTTCGTCTCGGCCACCAACCTGGGCTTCACGCCGCAGGATTACATCGCCGATTTCCCGCTGAACGCGGTGGCCGAGATGCATCTGGGCGGCTATGACACGCAGACCGACGACCATGGCGCGCCCCTGCTGATCGACAGCCACGGCGCGCCCGTCGCCAACCCGGTCTGGGAATTGCTCGACATCACCCTTGCGCTGACCGGCCCGCGCCCGGTGCTGATCGAATGGGACAACGATGTGCCCGATTGGCCCACGCTGGCCGCCGAAGCCGCCCGCGCCGCCGCGCTCCTTGACCGGGTGACGGCATGAGCCGCAACGCCTTTGCCGCGGGGCTGCTGGACCCTGACAGCCCCGCCCCCCGCGGCCTGATCGACGGCAAAGGCCGCCGCGCCGGCCGGCGCTACGACGTCTACCGCAACAACGTGACCGTGGGCCTTTGCGACGCGCTGGAGGTGGCCTTTCCGACCCTGCGCGCGCTGGTGGGCGAGGCGTTCTTTCGCGCCATGGCGCAGGTCTTTGTCAGCGCCCATCCGCCCGCCTCGCCGCTGATGATGTTCTACGGCGGGCAGATGCCGGGCTTTCTGGAAGGCTTCGCGCCGGTGGCCCACCTGCCCTACCTGCCCGATGTCGCTCGTCTGGAACTGGCCTTGCGCGAAAGCTACCACGCCGCGGATGCGGACCCCGTTGATCCCGCCGCGCTGGCCGCGCTTCCGTCCGAGCGTCTGGGTGATCTGCGCCTGCAACTGGCCCCGGCGCTGCGGCTGGTCCGCTCGGCCCATCCCGTGGGCAGCATCCACCGCGCGCATGCCGAACCTGTCGCGCCGCCCCCCGCCCCGAGGGCCGAGGCGGTGCTGATCCTGCGCCCGGGATACGATCCGGAATTGCACCTGATCGAACCGGACGCCGCCACTTTCGTCGCAGCTCTCATCGAGGGGCGGACCCTCGGCGCCGCCCTCGATACGGCGGGCGAGGGCTTTGCCCCCGGCCCCACGCTCGGCTTATTGCTCGGCGGCGACGCCATCACCGCCCTGATCCCCGGAGAGCTGTCATGATCGCCATTTACGACACCGTCGCACGCCGGTTGACCGCACTCGCGCCCGCCGTGCTGCCAACCTTGGCGCGCTTCGTCTTCGCGGCTGTCCTGCTGGTCTATTTCTGGAACTCGGCCCTGCTGAAGATCGGCCCGGGGCCACTTGGCTTTGTGCAACCGTCGGTCGGGGCCTATGCCCAGATCTGGCCGCGCGCCTTCGAGGCGGCCGGATATGATACTGCGGCGATGAGCTGGTTTCAGTGGGCGGTGACCGTCGCGGGCATGTGGGCGGAATTCCTGCTGCCGCTCCTGCTGATGCTGGGGCTTCTCAGCCGGCTTGCCGCCCTCGGCATGGCGGGTTTTGTCGCGGTGCAAAGCCTGACCGACCTTTACGGCCACGGCGGCATCGGCCAACCCGCCACGCTGGGCGCGTGGTTCGACAGGTTGCCGGATGGCGTTATCCTCGACCAGCGCGCGTTCTGGGTGCTGGGGCTGATGGTGGTGGCGATCCTCGGCGCGGGTCCGCTCTCGCTTGACCGGCTGCTTGCCCGGGCGCGCCGCTAGAAATGTGCCTTGGGTTCGTCCGGCTTGCCTGCCGCGATGGCGAGGATGCCACCAAGCCCGGCAAAGCCGATCGGGAACATCGTGGCCACGTTAAAGCCGAAGGCGGCATAGAACGCCGCGGCCGCCAGCAGCATCAGGATACCGCCCCACAGCGCGCGGGCCCGCGCCATCGCGCCGCCCGCGATCGCCAAAAGCGGGCCCACGAAACTGGCGAATTTCACCAGCCCGGGGTTCTGGAACGTGCCGAACATCTGGCCCACCTCGGCGTGCTGCGCCGTCACCTCGGAATAGCCATAGCCGAACAGGCCCACGACCATGCCGATCAAACCTGCGATGATGCCCAGCATCAGGGCCGCGTTGCGCATCTTGTGGACCTCCTTGGTTGTCCGCCCGATATAGGCCCTAGTCTGGCCTTAGCCAAGCAGCGCCGCCTGCACATCGGCGCCCCAGCCAAGGTAAAACCTGCCCTCCGCCTCGATGACGGGGCGTTTCATCACGGTGGGATGGGCGGCGAGCAGTTCCGTCGCAGGCAGCGCGCGCGCCTCCTCCGGCAGGCCGCGCCACGTGGCAGAGGCGCGATTGACCGCGCGGTCGCCGAAAGCGGCGACGATCGCGGCGATGTCGGCGGTGGCAAGCCCGTCGGCGCGCACGTCCGTCACCTCGGGCGTGATCCCGGCCTCGCGCAGCGCGGCTAGCGCCTTGCGACAGGTGTCACAGGTTTTCAGGCCGAAAAACCGCATCATTTGCCTCCATTTTGAGCATCTTTGCGACCATCGCCCCAATGGCGATCCCTCCGCATCGCATGCGGCATTTGCCTTTTGCAGGGCAACACATAGGTTTTCAATCCGGAAGACGCCTCAACCAGGGAGAGACAGAGCCATGCCCACCGGAACGGTCAAGTGGTTCAACACGACAAAAGGCTATGGGTTCATTGCCCCCGACGACGGCGGAAAGGACATCTTCGTCCACATCTCCGCAGTCGAACAATCGGGCATGACCGGGCTTGCCGACAACCAGAAGATCGGCTTCGACCTGATCGAAGGGCGCGACGGCCGACAGATGGCAGGCAACCTGCGCAAGGTCTGAGGCCCGGCCCTCACATTCCCAATGCGGATTTGTAGAGGTCAAGGATCGCCTCTTCCTCGGCGATATCCTCGGCATCGCGCTTGCGCAGCGCGATCACCTTGCGCAGAACCTTTGTGTCGTAACCGCGCCCCTTGGCTTCGGCCATGACCTCTTTCTGCGCGTCGGCGATGTCTTTCTTTTCCGCCTCCAGACGTTCGTAGCGCTCGACGAACTGGCGCAGTTCCTGCGCGGCGACGCTGGTCTGGGTCTCGGTCACGGAATCGGACATCGCGTTGGCTCCTCGGAGATGGCATCGGGTGGATGGTCAGGCATCTGACCTAGCCGCCCCCATGACCGCCCGCAAGGCCCCCTTGCCTCGCGGCGGGCTTGCGCCACGGCCGCGCGACGGCTATGCGCGGGCCCGATACGCAACACCGGGACACCCACCCCATGCACCTCGTGATCTGGAGCGGCGCGGCAATTTCGGCGCTTGGGCTTGTCGGCATCGTCTGGAGCCTGTTGGCGGTCATGCGCGCGCGCCGCACACTGACCGACGACGAAGCCCTGCGCGCCCGAATGACGCGCATCCTGCCGGTCAATCTGGGGGCGTTCCTGCTGTCGTTTCTGGGGCTGATGGTGGTTGTGGTCGGGGTGATCCTGCGCTGAACGCCTGCGGCGGCACCGCTGCGAAACCACCTGCGTATTTCACCGCCTCTCGCATCAACGGCGGGACCGTCCAGAGACGGTTTTCCTGCGTCCACCCCTCCATCTCGTTCATGAGGCTCAGCAGGCCCATCTGTGTCGCGCCTTGCATCGGGCCGCCACGGAAGCGCGGAAACCCCATGCCGATCACCGCCAGCGCGTCGATGTCGGCGGGCCGCGCGACATGGCCGGCCTGCACCTGCCGTGCGCCTTCTGCCATCACTGCGGCGATACAGCGGCGCTGCACCTCGTCGATGACAGGCCCCGAGGCGTTTCTGTCGCCGCCGCCATGCGGGCTGCGGGCAAAACCATAGGCCAGCATCGCCGAATCGATCTGCGCCTTTGGAACGCCCCGCCCCGCCAACAGTGACACCGCCGCGCGCAGCGCCGCGCGCAGCCGTCCCGTTACCGCCTCGCCCGCCTCGGTCAGCTTCTGCTGACCATCTTCGGTGGTCACGAGGTGCTTGGGCAGCCGTCGCTCGGCCAACGCGATGTGACGCAGCGCATGACTTTGCGGATCAGTTTCGGCGGCATCAAACGCCGCTGCCTCGAAGGCCAGCCCGGCATCGAGGGGCAGCAAAAGTGCTGCCTCGACACAGTCGATGATCCGCGGCGGGGCGTGCAGAGGCGAGCCGGCGATTGCCTTGCGCCGGTCGGCCACGGCGGCGAGAAAGCCCGGCCCGTCCAGCAACCCCTCGCGCCGCGTGGCCGTCGGCCGCGGCCCGGCGCCGCGCGAAATGAGGTTCTGCGCAAACGCCATCGCCGCCGACGGAAGATGCCCGTTGACCACCCCGTCATACAGCGCCGGCTGGCCCACGGACTGCATCCTCACCGCGCGGCCCCCCAGCAGGATATCCAGCGCCGGGCCCGCACCGACAAGGCGCGGCAGGCGCTGTGTGCCGCCACCGCGCGGGGTCAGGCCTAGCCCGACCTCGGGCAGGCCGATCGCGGTATCGGGCGCGATCAGCCGGTAGTGGGCGGCCAGCGCCACTTCGGCCCCCGCGCCCATCGCAAAACCGTGTAGCCCCGCAACAACCGGATGCGGGAAATCTTCGATCATGCGGCACAGTGCGGACAGTGTGGTGGGGTCGTGCCGGTCGGGCCGAGTGGCATAGTCGCGCAACGATGTGCCCGAGGAAAACGAAGGCCCCTCGGCTAGCAGGACCACCGCGCTTACCTTTCCGTTGGCGCCCAGAGCCAGAAACGCGGCATGCAGCGCGGCCCGCATCTCGGGGCCCATCACGTTGGCAGGCGGCGCGGCCAGCATCACCACGGCTACGCCATCGCCGTGGATGCGCGACTTGACAAGCTCAGCCATCACCGGCCTCCAATGCGCCTTCGCGCGTGATCTCCAGCGCCATCGCCGCCAGCCGGGGCACCGCCGCGCCGTAGGCCCGCGCCGTTTCGGGGTTCGAGGCATTGCCGGCCTCGGCGCGCGCCGCCACGCCGGCAAGGATCGCTGCCAGCCGGAAGAAGGCGAAGACAAGGTAGAACTCCCACCCTGCAATTGGCCCGATTCCGCGCCGCCGCGCATAGGCCACGACGTATCCCGCCTCGTCCGGCAGGCCCAGCGCGGCACGGTCCAGCCCGCCAAGGCCGCGCATGCCTGCGTCATGCGGCAGCCGCCACTGCATGCATTGATAGGCGAGGTCGGCCAGCGGATGGCCGAGCGTCGACAGCTCCCAATCCAGCACCGCGCGCACCTGCGGCCCGTCAGGCGCGATCATCAGGTTGTCCAGCCGCCAGTCGCCATGCACCAGCGCTACCTGACCGTCATCGGGGGGCATCTCGCGGCCCAGCCAGTCGATCACTGCCAGCATGTCGGGCAGCGGATCTGCCGTGCTGGCGGCATATTGCGCGGCCCAGCGTTCGGTTTGGCGGGCGAAGTAGTTGCCGGGTTTACCGTAATCGGCCAGCCCCAGCGCGACCGGGTCCAGCCCGTGCAGCGCGGCAAGCGTGGCGTTCATCGCGTCGTAGATCTGGCCGCGCTGGCCGGGCGCGACATCGGGCAGCGCGGGGTCGAAAAAAACCCGGCCCGCGACGTGTTCCATCACGAAAAAGGCGCGGCCCAGGGGCGAGGCGTCATCGGTGGCCAGATGCAGCACGCGCGGCACCGGCACGGCGCTGCCCGCCAAGGCCGCCATCACGCGGTATTCCCGTTCGACCTGGTGGGCCGAGGCCAGCAGCGCGCCGGGCGGCTTGGCCCGCAGCACGTAAAGCCCGCTGACGGCGGTCACACGGTAGGTGGGGTTCGATTGCCCGGCGGCGAACTTGGCAATGTCGCGCAGGCCGGAAAAGCCGGGCACATGGGCCGACAGGTAGTCGCCCAGACGTGCCTGCGAGATGTCCAGCCCTGTCGCACCGTCCGCCATGGGCCCATTAGGGGGCGGGCCGCGCCGCTCTGCAAGCCCTTGATTGACTCGCCCGGCCCGCGATGCACGATGGCCCCGCAACAGCAAGGGGACCCGACCGATGAGCGTTGCCAGCATGGACCTTGGCCTGTCGGCCCGCGCCGCCCCGATGCGCGCGGCGCTGCGCGAGATGATCGCGGGCCGCATCGCGCCGCTGGACGCCGAATTCCTGGCCGAGGTCGGCAAGGGCGACCGCTGGCAGTTCACCCCGCGCCAGGCCGAGATCCTTGAAACCCTCAAGGCCGAGGCGCGCGCGGCGGGCCTCTGGAACCTGTGGAAGACCTTCGGCGACGGGCCGGGCCTGAGCACCGTCGATTACGCCTACATGGCCGAGGACATGGGCAAGAGCCACCTTGCCGCCGAGGTTTTCAACTGCAACGCGCCCGATACCGGCAACATGGAGGTGCTGGCGCGCTACGCCTCGCCCGATCTGCAGGCCCGCTGGCTGGTGCCGCTGATGGAGGGGCGCATCCGCTCGGCCTACCTGATGACCGAACCCGATGTCGCCTCGTCGGACGCCACCAACATCGCCATGTCCTGCGTGCGCGATGGCGACAGCTACGTGCTGAACGGCGAGAAATGGTGGGCCACCGGCGCGGGCGATCCGCGCTGCGCGGTCCATATCGTGATGGTGCGGACCGCCACCGAAGGGCCGAAACACGCCCGCCATTCGATGATCGTCGTGCCCGCCGAAACGCCCGGCATCGCCAAGCTGCGGGCGATGGAGGTTTATGGCCACGACGACGCGCCGCATGGCCACATGCATTTCCGCTACACCGACGTGCGGGTGCCGGCCGAAAACCTGCTGTTGGGCGAAGGGCGCGGCTTCGAGATTGCGCAGGGCCGCCTTGGGCCGGGGCGTATTCACCATTGCATGAGGGCGATCGGGCAGGCCGAAAAGGCGCTGGAGCTGATGTGCCGCCGGTCGCTGGCGCGCGAGGCATTCGGCAAGCCGCTGGCCCAGCTTGGGGCGAATTTCGACCAGATCGCCGAGGCACGGATGGAGATCGAGCAAGCGCGCCTGCTGTGTCTGAAGGCCGCGTGGATGATGGACCGGGGCGACGCGCGCGCCGCAGCCCCGTGGATCAGCGCGATCAAGGTCGTGGCACCGGCCGTGGCGCTGAAGGTCACCGACATGGCGGTGCAGATGCATGGCGCGGCGGGGGTCAGCCAGGACACGCCGCTGGCGCGGCAATGGACGGCACTGCGCACGCTGCGGCTGGCCGACGGGCCGGACGCGGTCCACCGAAGGCAGGTCGCGCGGGCCGAACTGGCGCGCTACCGCGACGGCTGACGCGCGGGCTCAGACCGGAAGATTGTCGAACTGCGCCTCGGTCACGTCGTCGCCCAAACGGGTGGCCGCATCGCGGGCCGCCGGCGGGACGTGGCCACCTTCCAGCTCGATCAGCTCGATCAGCTCCTGCAGACGTGGCTTGAACAGCCGCGCCCGCTCCGGCTCTGTCTGGATGCGCGTCAGCAATGCCGCCAGTTCACGCGCATGTCTGCCTGTTGCCATGTCCGATCTCCCCCTCGTCAACACTTACCAAGCACAAAACCACGCGTGGCAGGGCACAACACGGCGCCCCCACGCCACTCGCACATCAAACGAGACCGGGATGGCCACGTCCGTGCCCGCTGCACCTTGGCGCCGGCAAGGACATTTCTGCAAGCCATCGACAGGCTTGCCTTGATTCAGGTCAATCGAGGGGAGAAGGCTTGCAGAAGACTTCGTAAAGACGCTCGAGGATCGGCGTGACCCGCTCGTCGGCGATGGAATAGCGGATGACCCGTCCATCACGCTCGCTGGCGACAAGGCCCTCGGCACGCATCCGGGCCAGCTGGCCCGAGACATAAGACTGGCTGGCGCCCAGCGCCTGCTCCAGATCACCGACGCAAAGCTGACCCGGCACCAGCGCGCACAGAATGCGCAGGCGCGCCGGGTTGGCAAGGACCTTGAGCACTTCCGACGCTTCGTCGGCAGCCCGGTCCATTGCTTCGGCGGAGAAGTTCATGCCATCCATAAGGAAGCTCCCGAAACTGTTTGGCGCAATACATTCCAATCTTGAAATGCTTATAGCACGGTCTATCTATGTTGCGAAAGGAGAATCGTCATGAAACCCATCGTCAAAGCCTTCTTCGATACCGCGACAAACACCGCGTCATTCGTCGCGAGGGACCCCAACGGCACCTCTTGCGCGGTGATCGATTCGGTCCTCGATTTCGACCAGGCCAGCGGCCGGACCGATACACGGTCTGCCGACGAAATCATCGCCTGGATCAAGGCCGAGGGCCTGAAGGTCGAATGGATACTGGAAACCCACGTCCATGCTGATCATCTTTCTGCCGCCCCATATATCCAGGAACAGCTTGGGGGCAAGATCGGCATCGGCGATCGCATTACGGTGGTGCAGGAAACCTTCGGCAAGATCTTCAACGAAGGCACCCGGTTCCAGCGTGACGGCTCGCAGTTCGACAAGCTCTTCAAGGAGGGCGACAGCTTTCACATCGGCCAGCTGCGCGGCGAGGTTCTGCACACGCCCGGCCATACGCCTGCCTGCCTGACCTACGTCATCGGCGATGCGGCCTTCGTGGGCGACACGCTGTTCATGCCCGATTTCGGCACGGCGCGGTGCGACTTCCCCGGCGGTTCGGCCGAAACGATGTATGCCTCGATCCAGAAGATCCTTGCCCTGCCCGACGAGACCCGGATCTTCGTCGGCCATGACTACAAGGCGCCGGGCCGCGATGACTACGCGTGGGAAACCACAGTGGGCGAGCAGAAGGCCCTCAACATCCATATCGGCAAGGGCCGCCCGATCGAGGAATTCGTGGCGATGCGCGAGGCCCGCGACAAGACGCTGGGCATGCCACGGCTGATCCTGCCCTCGCTGCAGGTCAACATGCGCGCGGGCCACATGCCCGAGCCGGAGGACAACGGCACCTCTTACCTGAAGGTGCCGATCAACACGCTCTGAACCGGCGGGGCGGCGCGATCGGGCTTGCCAGCCACGCGCGCGCCGCCCTATCACGACATGCAGCGCCCGGCGCGGCGCCCGCCAGCAGGGAAGACGCATGAACATCAATCACCTCACGCCCGGCTATGCCGTCAGTCCGCAGATTGCCCCCGAGGACGTCGCCGCGATCAAGGCGGCCGGTTTCGTCGCGATCATCTGCAACCGCCCCGATTTCGAGGTGCCACCCGGCCTGCAGGCCGAGGCCGTGGGGGCTGCGGCGCAGGCGGCAGGACTTGGTTTTACCGTGCTGCCCGTCACCCATCCGACGCTGAACATGGAAACGGCCCGCGCACAGGCGGCTGCCGTTGCTGCCGCGGGCGGTCCGGTCCTTGCCTATTGTGCCTCCGGCACGCGGTCCAGCATCGTGTGGTCGATGGCACAAGCCGCCGCCGGCGTCCCGGTGGACGAGATCATCGCTGCCGCCGCCCAGGCCGGCTATGACCTCGCCGGCCAGCGACCCCGTTTCGAAGACGCGGCCTCAAGCTGAGCCCAGCGCGTTCTGAGGGCCGGCCAATGGCGGGGCGCCGAGCGCTTCGTTGAGTTCCGGGGGCTTGGGCGCCTCGATCCGTACCGCGCGCTGGCCCGAAACCTGTCCCAGCCGCGCCCGTGCCACCACCCCACCATCGGGACCGCATAACCGGACCGAGGCAACCGACGTGCCCGGCAGCGGCAGCACCTGCCCCGGCTGGAGCCCCTGAACCGCGGCCAATGGCAGGCGCATCCGGTGCAATTCCGCCACCAAGTGCGCAGGCGCCGCCATGACCGCTGCCGTCAGCTGCGTGGCCCAGGCGTCGCCCGGCTCTGACGCGATGGCGGTGCCTTTCTGCGCGGCAGTCTCCTCCAAGGCGGGCAGGGCAAGCACCACCTCGCCCTGCCGCCCGCCTGCGCCGAAATCCAGCGTCAGCCGGCAGAGGCGGAATGCATGGTCCGGCAGGTCCAGCCCCATCGTGCGTGCACTGGCAAACTTCCCCTGAACTTTCAGCCCGGCGGCCTGTCGAGCAAGGACACTGCCCTTCGCTGTCTCGCGCAGGCCCGCAACGAAACGCGCCAGCAGCGGGGTGCAAAGCGCGGCATCAGTGGCGGTGACGGCGCGTTCTTCGGCCGCAGCGGGTGTCACGCGGCCCGTTGTCATTGCCTCAACGATCGCACTGCGTGCCTCGGCGTCCAGACCCACCGCGCCCTGCGGCCCCTGTCCCGCTGTCAACGCAAGCAGCAACGGCACCGCATCCAGCCGCTGGCACAGATCCTCCAGCGGGGCCACGTCATCGCCGACACCCAGCACCGAGATTCCGATTCCGCAGACCGCCTCGAAGGCGCGCGACAGCGCCAGCCGCAACGCGCGCGAGGCGCTGGCCTGCAATGCCAATTCTGCCGCGGCGACGCCGCCGCCCAGCTTGCGCCGCAGGACCGACTCTGCCTGCACCATCTGTCCCCCGCGGCTGCGCGGGGACAGTCCCCGCCTGACCGGGCCAGACTAGCGGTTGGTGCCTTGCCGCAAGGTTAACGCGTGCCTATTCGGCCGCCATCGCCGCTGCCGCGGGCAGGCTGACGCGGAACGCCGCCCCTCCCTGCCCCGGCAGGTAGGCGATGGACCCGCCCAGCCGCGCCATGATCTCGCGGCAGATGGCAAGGCCAAGGCCGGCCCCGCCCGCCTTGCCATGATCGGTCAGGCGCGAGAACTTCTCGAAGATCACCTGTTGGTGCTCGGAGCCGATCCCTTCGCCGTTGTCGATGAAATCCACCACCACCTCGCCCCGCGCCCGCCCCACCACGATACGCAATTCGGGCCGGGGCGCGTCGCAGTATTTCTGAGCATTGGCAATGAGGTTGATGAAAACCTGCGTCAGCCGGTCGAGATCCGTCGTCAGCACAAGCGTCTCGTCACCCTTGCGTCGGCGGATCGTCAGGCCACCGGCCCGCAGCCCTGCCGCCCCCTGCGCACGGTCCAGCAATTCGCGCAACTGCCCGGTCTGCCTGTTCAGCGTGACCTGCCCGTTCTCAAGCACGCTGAGGTCCAGCAGATCGTCCAGCAGCCGCGTCAGGCGCAGGGCCTCGTCATGGATGATGCCCGCGTATTTGGCCTGTACCGAAGGGGTCATGTCGCCATCGCGCAGGATCTCCGAGAAAGACCGGATCGAGGTCATCGGCGTGCGCAATTCGTGGCTGATCTGGCTGAGGAAGGCATCCTTCTGCACCGACAGCGCGGTCAGCTTGGCGTTGGCCTCGCGCAGGGCGCGCGCGGTGCGCTCCTGCTCGGCCGATTTCGCCTCAAGCCTGCTGGAATATTCCATGATCTGGGCCGCCTCGTCGGCCACCCGGATCAGGTCTTCGACCGACACGCTTGCGCCTTCGATCAACTGACCGATCATCGCGTGCGCAGTGGCCGCACCGACCGAGCCGGCCAGTTCACGCTCCAGCAAGTCAACAAAACCGGGCGTGACATCGGGCAGATACCCCGCCTTGCCCTGCTCAAGCGCCTCGCGCTGAAAAATCGCCTGCGCCTCGGCGGGGCCAAGGATGCGCTGCGCCATGATCAGCAGGTCCTCGGCCTCGGCCGCCGATTGCGCCCATGCCCGCGCACCCGGCGAATGCTCGAAAACATTGACAATCTGCGCGCCCTGCAAACGCTCCAGCGGGGTGGGAAAGGTGACAATCGACCCCATCATGAAGGCCGTGGCGTTCAGCAGCATTGACCACAACACCGCGTGGACGACGGGATCAAGCCCCGAGATCCCGAACAGCGCCTGCGGCCGCAGCCAGCCAAGGCCCCATGGCCCATGCGCCAGAACCTGCGCGGGGATCACCACGTCGGGGCCGAAACTGGGCAGGAACAAGGACCAGACCCAGATCGCCGTGCCGGTGATCAGGCCCGCCGCCGCCCCCCACCGGGTCGCCCCGCGCCAGAAGATGCCACCCAGCATCGCGGGCAGGATCTGCACCACGCCTGTGAACGAGATCAGGCCGATCGCCGCCAGTGCCGCGCCACCGCCCGAGACGCGGTAATAGAGGTATCCCAACCCCAGCACGCCCACGATCGACAGCCGCCGCGCCAGCAATACAACCGCACGCACGTCGCCCGACATCATCGCACCCTGGCTTCGGCTTTGCAGCCAGAGCGGCACGACGATGTGGTTCGATACCATCGTCGACAATGCGATCGTCGCCACGATCACCATCGAGGTGGCCGAGGAAAAGCCGCCGAGGAACGACAGGATCGCCAGCCCGCCCTGCCCCTGCGACAGCGGCACCGTCAGCACGAAAAGGTCGGGGTTCGAGCCCGGTGGCAACAGCGCCAGCCCCGCCACCGCGATGGGCACTACGAAAAGGCTCATCGCCAGCAGGTAAAGCGGGAAGGCCCAACTGGCCGTCGCCAGATGGCTTTCATCGGCATTCTCGACGACCAGCACCTGGAACATCCGCGGCAGACACAGCAGCGCCGCGCCTGAAAGGAATGTCAGCCCCGCCCAGCGCGCGCCATTCTGGTCCCACAGCGCAATGGGGGAGGCATCGATCATCTTCACCATGTCGCCGGGGCCACCCGCCACGCCCCAGACCACGAACACGCCAACCGCCAACAGCGCGAATAGCTTGACCACCGCCTCGAAGGCGATGGCCATCACCACGCCGTAGTGTCGTTCATTGGCATCAAGGTTGCGGGTGCCGAAAATGATGGTGAAGATCGCCAGCCCCGCCGCCACCCAGAGCGCGGCGCCATTCAACTCGCTCGCACCCCAGTCATGACCCGGTGCGCTGGCGAAGACCGCGAAGGACAGCGTCACCGACTGAAGCTGCAGCGCGAGGTAAGGCGTGGCGGCCGCGACCGCGATGATCGTCACCAGAACGCCCAGTGCCGTCGACTTGCCAAACCGCGACGAGATCAAGTCGGCGATCGAGGTGATGCGTTGCGCGCGGCCAATGCGCACCAGCTTGCGCACCACCCACCACCAGCCGATTACCACCACTGTCGGGCCAAGGTAGATCGTCAGGTATTCCAGACCCGACCGCGCGGCGTAGCCCACCGCGCCGTAAAACGTCCACGCGGTGCAATAGATCGAGAGCGACAGCGTGTAGACCAGTGGCGAGCGCAGCCATGCCTTGCTGCCATTGGCCGCCTGCCGCTCGGCCGCAAATGCGATGGCAAAGAGAAAGGCAACATAGCCCAGCGCGACGACGATAAGCAGGTTGAACGACAGCATCAGGGCCGGTCCTCGCCGCCGGGCGGCGTCTCGGGATCAGACCGCAGGAAAACAGACAGCAGAGCTGCCGCGGCGACAAGGCCGATCCAGACAAGGAAGAGATAGATCATCGCGTTGGAATTGCGGACCGGCTCGGCGTCGACAAGCGGTATCGACAGCCCAGTGGCATCGGGCCACAGCAAGGGGACAAGGAACAGGACCATGCCCACCACCGGCAGTAACCGGGCCGCGTCACGCAGCCGCCGCTGCCGGTAGGACGCGCTGGCAAGAAAAACCGGCGGTGGCGGACGCCCGGCCATGCCCCGCTCAGCCCCCGGCCATCGTGCGCACCGCCTCCAGCACCTCGGCATTGGAGAACGGTTTGGTCATGAAACGGGTGACACCCAGCTTCAGGGCAAGGTCGCGATCGCGCTCCTGCCCGCGTGCGGTCAGCATCAGCACCGGCATCGCGGCCGTCGTGGCATCGGCGCGCATCTCGCGCAGGATGTCAAAGCCGCTTTTGCCCGGAAGCATCACGTCAAGGATCACAAGGTCGGGCGGAAGCGCCCGCACCCGGTCAAGCGCGGTGACACCATCGGACTGCGTGTGGACCGTCCAGCCGTCGCGCGACAGGATAAAGCTGATCGCCTCGATGATGTTCGGCTCGTCCTCGATCAGAAGAACGCGCTTGGCCATGTCACCGCTCCTCCCAAAGCGCACCGTCACCGGCAAACGGACTATTGCGGGAATGCGGGGGGCTGTCAAAGCCCGGAGGCGCTGTCCGTGGTGGCCATTGCCGAGGGCTCGCGTCGGGCGATGCAGGTGGTGCGCGGACAAAACCTGCAGCCCGGGCCAACCGGATCGGCGGTGTCTGCCGGATCGGTCGCCGGCATCACCAGCATTGTGGCCACCAGCGGCGCCGCACGGTTGAACCCGGCTGGCACGCGCGGCACGGCCAACGCATAGCACTCAAGCCGCGGCGCGGTTTCGCCCGGCAGGGCCACGGTGCGCCGCAGCGGCTGCCCCGGCAGCGACAGCGCCTGATATAGCGGCCAAAGTGGACAGGCTGCCGCGCCGCGCGGCAGGGAAAACCCTGCCATGGGTTTCAACATCAGGATCGCGCCCGCCCCGTCGCAGACCGCCAGTCCGCGTGGGGGGTGCACCGGGTCATCCGGCAGCGCGGCAAGGCGGCGCAAGACCCGGTCCAGATCCGCGCCGAAGCGGGCCGCCAGTATCGCGGGATCATGGCCCGCCGCCACCGCTGCCGCGGTGAATTCGGCCAGCGGCAGCGCCTGCGCATCCTCGCGGTAACGGTCGAGGTGGACCAGCGCCAGATCGGCCGCTGCCCGACCCAAAGGGGGCGACGCGGCAGCGACAAGGGCCGCGGCGGCCTGAGGCGGTGCATCGGGGAATTCGAGGTCCGGATGGTGATGGCCCTGCGCAGCCAGAAACGCCTCGACCTCTTCGACCGGGGCCATTGGCACACCGCCGCCATCGGCCGGCGCGTCAAGATATCCGGCCAGCGCCCGGCTGGCATCGGCCAGCCGCTGACTGTCCTGATGAATATTGCCGTGAAACCGTCGTTGCCAGTCGGCGTCGATCTCTTCGCCGCCAACAAGGATCGACGCAGTCGAGCGGATCGCCGTCGCCGCCGAGATGACATCGTGCAACGAGGCAGCAAGCGCGGGATCATGCGCCATCCTGTCACGCGCGGCGCGCAGCTGCCGCTCCAGTGCCGAAAGCCGCGCGTCCTGCGCCGCGACCAGCCCGGCCCAGCCCGGAAAACGGCCAGCAAAATCCTCAACCCGCTCCAGTTCCACGGTATCGCCCCGCGCGGCGGCGGCGGCGCGCAGCCGTGTCATCAGCGCCGCCTCGGCCTCGTCGGTGAAGGCCGACGGATCAGCCTGAAGCGCCTCGGCCAGAACCCGCAGCAGACGCCCGCCGATTCTGCGACGGTTATGCTCAATCAGGTTGAGGTACGACGCCGAGATACCTGCCCGCGCGGCCAGATCGGCCTGCCGCAGCCCCATGTCGAGGCGACGCGCACGTAGCCGTGAGCCTGTGAGTTGCCGTTGCGCCATCGCCTTTTCCCCAACGATTCCAGACGCTTTCCGCACATGCGAGAAAACTGCTTTACAGATTAGCCCAAATTCTTGTCCACGTCTTTACAGAAAAACTGTTTGGCCAGAGCAGGTTGTTGCGCCCTTTCCATCATCTGCGCGATAGTTGGAACAGCATTGTAAAAATGCGGTCCGGCGCGCGCGAGGAGGCGCACGACGGATTCTCATGCTAGGGAGAGAGCATATGACCACATCCAGATTCACCCGTCGCGGCCTGCTCAAGACCGGAGCCGTGACCGGTGCGGCCGGCCTTGCGCTGCCGACGATCTTTACCTCGCGCGCCTCGGCCTTCACCAATGCGCCGATGGGCGACACGGTGACCTTGGGCTTCAACGTGCCCCAGTCCGGCCCCTATGCCGACGAAGGTGCCGACGAACTGCGCGCATTCCAGCTGGCCGTCGAACACCTCAACGGCGAAGGCGACGGCGGCATGCTGAACACCTTCTCGTCCAAGGCGCTGGACGGCACCGGGATCCTCGGCAAGAAGGTTGCCTTCGTGACCGGCGATACCCAGACCAAGTCGGACGTTGCCCGCGCCACCGCGCAGTCGATGATCCAGAAGGACGGCGCGATCATGATCTCGGGCGGTTCGTCCTCGGGCGTGGCCGTCGCGGTGCAAAGCCTTTGTCAGGATGCCGGCGTGATCTTCATGGCCGGTCTGACCCACTCCAACGACACCACCGGCAAGGACAAGAAGGCCAATGGCTTCCGCCACTTCTTCGACGCCTACATGTCGGGCGCGGCGCTGGGGCCGGTGCTGGCCAAGGCCTATGGCACCGATCGCAAGTTCTACAGCCTGACCTCGGACTACACCTGGGGCTGGACGCAGGAAGCGTCGATGAACAAGTTCCTGTCCGCCGAGGGCTGGAGCCAGGTCAAGGACGTCCGCACGCCGGTTGGCGCGGGCGACTTCTCGTCCTACATCGCGCCGGTTCTGAACTCGGGCGCCGACGTGCTGATCCTCAACCACTATGGCGCCGATATGGTCAACTCGCTGACCCAGTCGGTTCAGTTCGGCCTGCGCGACAAGATGGTCAACGGCAAGCAGTTCGAGATCATCGTGCCGCTTTATTCCGAGCTGATGGCCGCCGGTGCCGGCAAGAACATCGAGGGCGTCTACGGCTCGATGAACTGGAACTGGCAGCTGCAGGACGCGGGCACCAAGGCCTTCGTGCAGTCCTTCGGCACCAAGTACGGCTTCCCGCCGTCGAACGCCGCGCAGACCTGCTACGTGCAGACGCTGCTTTACGCGGATGCCGTGGCGCGCGCCGGCTCGTTCGAGCCCTGCGCGGTGGTTGCCGCCCTCGAAGGCGACGGCAGCTCGCTGCCGGGTGTCGACAGCGCCTCCAACAAGGGCCTCGTGTTCGATGGCCTTGGCAACGGCCCGACGCTCTATCGTTCGGCCGACCACCAGTGCTTCAAGGACGCGCTGGTCATGAAGGGCAAGTCCGACCCGACCGGCCCCTACGACAACCTCGAAATCGTGGAAGCCACCCCGGTGTCGAAGGTGTGGTACGAGCCCGACAACGAGATGTTCGCCGGCGGCGATCTGGGCACCTGCAACAACGGCGCCTGATTCACGTCTGAACGTCGAGAAGATGGCCGCGCCTGACCGCGCGGCCATCGCACACCCGGTCGCCCCTGCGCGCGGCCACCTTCCCCTTGCCCCGAGGTCGAGGACATGGACACCCTAATTCTGCAATTCCTCAACGGCCTGGACAAAGGCTCGGCCTATGCGCTGATCGCGCTGGGCCTGACGCTGATCTTCGGCACCCTTGGCGTGGTCAACTTCGCCCATGGCGCGCTGTTCATGATCGGCGGCTTCTGCGCGGTGACACTGCAAAAGATCCTGATGATCAGTTCGGTCACGCTGGACCCGACGAAGTTGAACTTCCTCGGCAAGCCGACGGAAGTGAAGACACCTTATGTCGAGGTGTTCTTCGGCAAGGATGTTGGCGCCTTCATCGTCGACTGGTCGGTGCCGCTGGCGATCTTCTTTGCCATCCCGATCATGATTGGCGTTGGCTATGTGATGGAACGCGGCCTGATCAAGCACTTCTACAAGCGCGCCCATGCCGACCAGATTCTCGTGACATTTGGTCTGGCCATCGTGCTGCAGGAAGTCATCAAGTACTTCTTCGGCGCCAACCCCATTCCCACCCCCGCACCCGAGGCGTTTCGTGGCAGCGTTGATTTTGGCGTCTGGCTGGGATTCGCGCCCGATCTCATCATCTATCCCGCATGGCGGCTGGTCTATTTCATCTTCTCGCTGGTGATCATCGGCGCGGTCTTCGCGTTCCTGCAATTCACCACGTTCGGGATGGTCGTCCGCGCCGGCATGGCCGACCGCGAGACGGTGGGCCTTCTCGGCATCGACATCGACCGCCGCTTTACCGTGATGTTCGGTATCGCCGCAGCGGTCGCGGGACTTGCCGGCGTGATGTATTCGCCGATCAGTTCGCCCAACTACCACATGGGTATGGATTTTCTGGTTCTCAGTTTCGTTGTTGTCGTCGTGGGTGGCATGGGATCGCTGCCCGGCGCGGTGGCCGCCGGTTTCCTGCTGGGTGTGCTGCAAAGCTTTGCATCGCTCAACCAGGTCAAGGCGCTGCTTCCCGGCATCGACCAGATCGTCATCTACCTGATCGCCATCATTATTCTGCTGATCCGTCCGCGTGGCCTGATGGGCCGCAAGGGCGTGATGGAGGACTAAGCCCATGCTCGGCCTTGGACGCAAGGACACCACCCTTTTCGCTATCGTCGTCCTCGTGACGGTGCTGGCGCCCTTCCTGCTCAATCCCTTTCCCGCCGACAGCGCGATGGCCCAGTTCAACTCGGGTTACCCCGACCTGATGCAGCGCTTCGCGATCTACGGGATCTTTGCGATCGGCTTCAACATCCTGTTCGGATTGACCGGATACCTGTCCTTCGGACACGCGGCCTTCCTTGGTGTTGGCTCCTACTCGGCGGTCTGGATGTTCAAGCTGCTGAGCATGAACGTCATCCCGGCGCTGATCCTTGCAGTCATCGTCTCGGCGATCTTTTCGGTCGTGATCGGTTTCATCGCCTTGCGCCGTTCAGGGATCTATTTCTCGATCCTGACGCTGGCGATGGCGCAGATGATGTACAACCTTGCCTATTCGGTGTTCTCCAACCCGGCGATGAACCTGACCAATGGTGAAACCGGGCTTCAGGTCTATGCGTCCGACCCGCAATACCTCAAGGGCAATGGCCCGGACGTCACCCACCTCTTCGGGTTGCAGATGAACTCGACCTACGAGATGTCGGTGGCCGGCTGGAAATTCGACTTTGGCGTCGGCTACTACCTGTGCGCGGTGATCATGCTGGTGGCGTTCTACATCGCCATCCGGATCTTCCGCTCGCCCTTCGGAATCATGCTGCGCGCCGTCAAATCGAACCAGCACCGGTTGAACTATACCGGCGTCAATCCGCGGCCCTATAACCTTGCCGCCTTCGTGATCTCGGGCATGTATGCCGGGTTGGCCGGTGGCTTGCTCGCCTGCATGGACCCGCTGGCTGGTGCCGAACGGATGCAGTGGACCGCCTCAGGCGAGGTGGTGATCATGACCATCCTTGGCGGCGCGGGCACGCTGGTGGGTCCGATCCTCGGCGCGGGCTTCATCAAGTATTTCGAGAACATCTTTTCGAAGATCAACGAAAACGTGCTGCATAGCTGGTTCCACTGGTTGCCCGAGAGCGTTCAGAACTTCGTCGTCCATGTCCTGTCGCCCTTCTTTGGCGAAGGCTGGTCGCTGACGATGGGCCTGATGTTCATGGCTGTGGTCATCTTCCTGCCCGGTGGACTTGTCGAAGGTGGTCTGCGGATCGGACGGCTGTTCCGCCGCCGCCCGGCGCCAACGCCCGACGCCGCCACGAAACCCGCCGAATAAGGACCGCGCGCCATGGGAATTCTTGAAGTCAAGGGCGTCAACAAGCGCTTCGGCGGCCTGCAGGCACTGGGCGACGTGAACCTCAGCGTGCAGGAAGAAACCGTGCACGCCATCATCGGGCCGAACGGCGCGGGCAAGTCGACCCTGCTCAACTGCCTCGTGGGCAAGCTGATCCCGGATTCAGGATCGGTGATGTTCGACGGCAAGTCGGTGCTGGGCCGCAAGCCCTACGAGATCAACCAGATGGGCATTTCACGGGTGTTCCAAACGCCCGAGATCTTCGGCGACCTGACGGTCATGGAAAACGTCATGATCCCCTGCTTTGCCAAGCGCGACGGCACGTTCCGCTTGCACGCGCTGGAATCGGTGACCCATGAAAAGGCGATCCGCGAGCAGGCCGAAAGCATTCTGGCCGAGGTCAAGATGCTGGAAAAGAAAGATTTCCACTCCGGCACGCTCAGCCGAGGTGACAAGCGGCGGCTTGAAATGGCGATGTGCCTTGTGCAGCAACCCAAGCTGTTGCTGCTCGACGAACCCACGGCCGGGATGGCGCGCGCTGATACCAACAACACGATTGCCTTGCTCAAGGACATCAAGCAGCGGCACAAGATCACCATGGTGATCATCGAACACGACATGCACGTCGTCTTCAGCCTCGCCGAACGGATCACCGTTCTGGCGCAGGGCACCCCGCTGGTCGAGGATACGCCGGAAAATATCAAGGGCCACCCCAAGGTGCGCGAAGCGTATCTGGGCGAGGCGCAGGTCTGAGGAGACGCCCATGACCCATGTCGAACATCTCAAGGGCCCCGAGCCCTTCTCGCGCGACCGCAACATGGCTGCGACCTCGGCCAAGTTCCTGTCGGTCTGGGACATTCAGGCCTATTACGGCGAGAGCTACATCGTGCAGGGCGTGTCCTTCGACATCCACGAGGGCGAGATCCTGGCCCTTCTGGGCCGCAATGGCGCCGGCAAGACATCGACCTTGCGCACCATTGCGCGGCTGGACAATCCCGCGCTCAGGCACGGGGAAATCTGGCTGGATCACCAGCCCCTGCACAAGATGCGCGCGCATCAGGCGAGTGCCGCCGGTATCGCGCTGGTGCCCGAGGACCGGCGCATCATCCCCGGCCTGACCGTGGAAGAGAACCTGCAACTGGCCCAGATCGCCCCGCCGATCGGCTGGTCGCTTGATCGCATCTACGAACTTTTTCCGCGCCTGAAGGAACGCCGCAAGCAAGAGGGCGTGACGCTGTCGGGCGGCGAACAGCAGATGCTGGCCATCGCCCGCGCACTGGCCCGCGACATCAAGGTGCTGTTGCTGGATGAACCCTACGAAGGGCTGGCGCCCGTCATCGTTCAGGAGATCGCCAAGACGCTGGCGATCATCCGCGATCAGGGGATCACCACCGTCATCGTCGAACAAAACGCCGTGGCCGCATTGAAACTCGCGGACCGCGCCGTGATCCTCGACACCGGCACGGTCGTCTTTGACGGCTCGGCACAGGAAGTGCTGGATAACGAACAACTGCGCGCCCAATACCTGGCGATCTGACACGTCCGGGCGTGACCGACCAAGACCAAAGGAACTGCCATGACGATCAAGACCTACCCCCCCGCCGACGCCCTTGCCGCCAGTGCCCATGCCGACAAGGCCAGCTATGACGCCATGTATGCCGCCTCGCTCGCCGATCCCGATGCCTTCTGGGGCGAGCATGGCCAGCGGATTGACTGGATCAAACCCTTCACCAAGGTGAAGAACACCAATTTCGAGTTCGGCAAGGTCGACATCAAGTGGTTCGAAGACGGCGTTCTGAACGTCGCGGCCAACTGCATCGACCGGCACCTGGCCACTCGCGGCGACCAGACCGCGATCATCTGGGAACCCGACGATCCGAAAACGCCCGCCCGGCACATCACCTATCGCGAACTGTCGGAAAAGGTGAACCGTTTCGCCAATGTCCTGCTCAGCCAAGGCGTGATGCGGGGCGACCGCGTGGTGATCTATCTGCCGATGATCCCCGAGGCGGCCTATGCGATGCTGGCCTGCGCGCGGATCGGCGCGATCCATTCCATCGTCTTCGCCGGTTTCTCGCCCGACGCGCTGGCCAACCGCATCAACGATTGCGGCGCCAAGCTGGTGATCACCGCCGATACCGCCCCGCGCGGCGGCAAGCGCACGGCGCTGAAATCAAACACCGATGCGGCCCTGCTGCATTGCTCGGACAGGGTGCGCTGCCTTGTCGTCAAGCATACCGGCGACCAGACGACTTGGATCGACGGGCGCGATGTGGACGTGCTGGCGCTGATGGAGCACATGTCGCCCGATTGCCCGGCCCGGCCAATGGGCGCGGAAGACACGCTTTTCATCCTTTATACCAGTGGCTCGACCGGCAAGCCCAAGGGCGTGGTGCATACCACCGGCGGCTACCTCGTCTATGCCGCGATGACGCACCAATACACCTTCGACTACCACGATGGCGACGTGTTCTGGTGCACCGCGGATGTGGGCTGGGTCACGGGCCACAGCTACATCGTCTATGGCCCGTTGGCCAACGGGGCCACTACGCTGATGTTCGAAGGCGTGCCGACTTGGCCCGACGCGGGGCGCTTCTGGGAGATTTGCGCCAAGCACAAGGTGAACCAGTTCTACACCGCGCCCACCGCCATCCGTGCGCTGATGGGGCAAGGCACCGAATGGGTGGAAAAGCACGACCTGTCCGCGCTGAAACTGCTGGGTACCGTGGGCGAGCCGATCAACCCCGAGGCGTGGAACTGGTACAATGACGTGGTTGGCAAGGGCGCCATCCCGATCGTCGATACGTGGTGGCAGACCGAAACCGGCGGCCACATGATCACCCCGCTGCCCGGCGCCACGGCGACCAAGCCCGGCTCGGCCACCCTGCCCTTCTTCGGTGTCAAACCGGTGATCCTTGATGCGACGACCGCCGAAGTGCAACAGGGCGACCCGGCCGAAGGCGTCCTGTGCATCGCCGACAGCTGGCCGGGCCAGATGCGCACGGTCTGGGGCGATCACGAGCGGTTCCAGGAGACCTACTTCCAGCAATACAAGGGCTACTACTTCACCGGCGACGGCTGCCGCCGCGACGAGGACGGCTATTACTGGATCACCGGCCGGGTCGATGACGTGATCAACGTCTCGGGCCACCGGATGGGCACGGCCGAGGTCGAATCGGCCCTTGTCGCCCATGCCAAGGTGGCCGAGGCCGCCGTGGTCGGCTATCCGCACCCGATCAAGGGCCAGGGCATCTATGCCTATGTCACGCTGATGCATGGCGAAGAGCCGTCGGACGAGTTGCGCAAGGACCTTGTCAAATGGGTCCGCACAGAGATCGGCCCGATTGCCAGCCCCGACCTTATCCAGTGGGCACCCGGCCTGCCCAAGACGCGCTCGGGCAAGATCATGCGGCGTATCCTGCGCAAGATCGCCGAGAACGACTTTGGCGCGCTGGGCGACACCTCGACGCTGGCCGACCCTTCGGTGGTCGACGACCTGATCGAGAACCGGATGAACAAGGACTGATCTGCCCGCCCCAACGGCGCCCGCCATCACCCGGCGGGCGCCGTTGCCACATCCTGAATTGCCAAGCCCGGCCGATCGTTGCGCCCGAAACAGGGTGCCCCGGTCAAAAGGCCCGCTTTCCACCCCTGCCGCCTTGTCGTATAACGCCCCCCACAACCGCCTACCGCCCCCCGGGGGTTCGGGCGGATAAAGGGAACACCGCGAACAGGCCGAGGGATCAGATGGGCACCGACAACCCCCACGACAGCGACGTGAGCTTCATCAAGGCGCTGGCAGAATTGCTGCGCGCCAACGACCTGACCGAATTACAGGTCAAGCGCGACTACGGCGAGAATGACAGCCTCAACGTCCGGGTCAGCCGCCACATGCAGGTGGTCCAGCAGGCCGCAGCCATGCCGGCCGCTGCACCCGTAGCGGCGCAGCCAGCCGCCGCCGCACCGGCCGCCGCGGCTCCGGTCGCCGATCCGGCCAGCCATCCCGGCGCCGTGACGTCGCCGATGGTGGGTACCGTCTACCTGGCGGGCGAACCGGGCGCCGCGCCCTTCGTCACCGTCGGCCAGAGCGTGCGCGAAGGCGATACGCTGCTGATCATCGAAGCGATGAAGACCATGAACAAGATCCCCGCGCCGCGCGCGGGCACCGTCCGGCGCATCCTTGCCGAGGATGCCACGCCCGTCGAATACGGCGCGCCGCTGATGATCATCGAATAGGCGGGGCGGGATGTTCGACAAGATCCTCATTGCCAACCGGGGCGAGATCGCGCTGCGCGTCGTGCGGGCCTGCCGCGAAATGGGCATCGCTTCGGTCGCGGTGCATTCCACCGCCGATGCCGACGCGATGCATGTGCGCATGGCCGACGAGGCGATCTGCATCGGCCCTCCCTCCTCTGCACAAAGCTATCTCAGCTACCCCGCGATCATCTCGGCCTGTGAAATCTCGGGCGCGCAGGCGATCCACCCCGGCTATGGCTTTCTCAGCGAAAACGCGGCCTTCGTGCAGGTGGTCGAGGATCACGGGCTGACCTTCATCGGCCCAACCGCCGAACATATTCGCCTGATGGGCGACAAGATCACCGCCAAGGAAACCATGCGCAAACTGGGCGTGCCCTGCGTGCCCGGTTCGGATGGCGGCGTGCCAACGCTGGACGATGCCAAGCGCATCGCGGCCGAGATCGGCTATCCGGTCATCATCAAGGCCACCGCCGGCGGCGGTGGGCGCGGCATGAAGGTGGCGCATGACGCCAGCGAGATCCAGCACGCATTTCAGACCGCGCGCTCTGAATCGAAGGCCGCCTTCGGCAATGACGAGGTCTATATCGAGAAATATCTGACCACGCCGCGGCATATCGAGATTCAGGTCTTTGGCGATGGCAAGGGCCACGCCGTCCACTTGGGCGAGCGGGACTGTTCGCTGCAGCGTCGCCACCAGAAGGTGCTGGAAGAGGCCCCCGGGCCAGTCATCACGCCAAAGCTGCGGGACAGGATCGGCAAGGTCTGTGCCGATGCCGTGGCGCGAATCAACTACATTGGTGCCGGCACGATCGAGTTCCTGTTCGAGAACGACGAATTCTACTTCATCGAGATGAACACCCGCCTGCAGGTGGAACACCCGGTGACCGAGGCCATTTTCGGCGTCGATCTGGTGCGCGAGCAGATCCGGGTGGCTTCCGGCCTGCCGATGTCCTTCACCCAGAAGGACCTGACCATTCGCGGTCACGCCATCGAGGTGCGCATCAACGCCGAGAAACTGCCCAGCTTCTCGCCCAGCCCCGGCAAGATCACCCAGTATCACGCCCCGGGCGGGCTTGGCGTGCGGATCGACAGCGCGCTTTACGACGGCTATCGCATCCCGCCCTATTACGACAGCCTGATCGGCAAGCTGATCGTGCATGGCCGCGACCGCCCCGAGGCGCTGGCGCGCCTTGGCCGCGCGCTGGGCGAGCTGATCGTCGATGGCGTCGATACGACCGTGCCGCTGTTCCACGCGCTGCTGCAGGAAGAAGCGATCCAGCAGGGCAATTACAACATTCACTGGCTGGAACATTGGCTGGAGCAGAACCTCGCCTGACGAAAGGCGCCCGATGCCCGCCGATCCTGTCCTGACGCCGGAACTGCTGCTGCGCGCCTATGCGATGGGCGTCTTCCCGATGTCGGAGGCGCGCGACGATCCTGACGTTTTCTGGGTAGATCCGAAGCGACGGGGTGTCTTCCCGCTCGACCGGTTTCATATTTCGCGCAGCCTGGCCAAGCGGATCAGGCAGGAACGATTTCGCGTCACCTTTGATACCGCCTTTGCCGATGTCGTGCGCGGATGTGCCGACCGACCCGAGACATGGATCAACGACACGATCTTCGCCCTTTACACGTCACTTCACGCCCAAGGCCACGCCCATTCCGTCGAGGTCTGGGAGGGCGATAACCTTGTCGGGGGTGTCTATGGCGTGGTGATCGGGGCGGCCTTTTTTGGCGAAAGCATGTTTTCGCGCGCGACCGATGCCTCGAAGGTCGCGCTGGCTTACCTTGTCGACCGGCTGCGCGCGGGCGGCTTCACGCTTTTTGACACGCAGTTTCTGACGCCGCATCTGGCCAGTCTCGGCGCCGTCGAGATCCCGCGCGGCGCGTACCATGCGCGGCTTTCCACCGCGCTGTCCCGCCGCGCGGCGTTTCATGCGCAGGGGCCGGTTCCATCAGGTCAGGGCGTGGTGCAGCGCAGCATCCACACGTCATAGCGGGGATGGTCCAGCGCGTGGATCGCCGGGGCCGAGGCGATCATCCAGCCTTCGAAAACCGGGCCAGTCATGTCCTTGACGGTGATCGTCATCTCGCCCCATGCGTTGCCCGACGGGTTGGCAACCATGTAGCGGCAGGTATTCAGCGTCACCGACAAAAGGCCCACAGTGCCGGTCTGTCCGTCATCCAGCGTCAGGTCCGTCGTGTCACCGGTGATCTTGTCCAGCACCCGCACCACGCCGCCCGGCGCGTCTGCGGCGCCATCCTCGTAGGGCGGCGGCCGTGGCGAGGTGTCTTGCACGATGCCGTCCTGCCCGGCAGCCGGAGCCGTTCCGTTTGATGGGGGCGCGGTCACGCCACTGTCCTGCCCCGGCAGGATGAAATCGGGCACGGTCAAGTCCGGCGCGGGCGGCGTCGTCTGGCTGCCGCTGTCCTGCGCCTGCACCACGCCCGCGCCCAGCATCAGCACCGCAGCAAGAGCAAGCCGCTTCATTGCGGCCCCGTCGCGGTGCCGCTACCGCTGGCCGCACCGCCCACGAATTTCATCAGAAGCGAGACAAGACTGACCGCGCCTTGCGTGTCCTGCACCTCGGCCCCCGGCGCATAGTTGGTGAGCGATCCGCCGGGCATGATCTCTACGAAATTCCCGCCCAGAAGACCTTCGGACGAAATCACGGCGGTGCTGTCATCGGGCACCGGCACGGCGTCGGCCACGGCCAAGGTCGTCTGTGCGCGGAACGTCGTGGGGTCGAGCTTCATCGCGACAACGCTGCCCACCTTGACGCCCGCCATCCGGACATCGGTGCCAACCGAAACGCCTTCGGCAGACCGAAAGCTGGCGGTCAGCGGATAGGTGACACCGCCCGCGGCAAAGCCGGTGCTGTTCAGCAAGTAGAACAAGAACGCCGCAGCTCCTACCAGAACGGCGGCACCCGTGCCAACTTCGGTCCAGTTCTCGCGCATTGCGCCCACCTATTCCGGTGTCCAGGCCTCGTAATCGCGCCGGTCGGCGGGAACGGCTGCCCGCAGCGAGCCCGGCGGCGCATAGGCCAGCGCGGTGCCGGTCAGGTTTTCCTGATGCGGCTTTTCCCAGCTCTTGTGCTGAAGTGGCTGCAACGTCGGCGGCATGTCCCAGGTGCGGTGCAGCCAGCCGTGCCATTCGGGGCCAACCTTGCTCGCCTCGGCCTCGCCCTTGAAGATCACCCAGCGGCGGCTGTCGTCGGCATTACGGTAGAAGATGTTGCCGGCGGCATCCTCTCCAACCTTGACGCCCTTGCGCCAAGTCCAGAGCTGGGTGTTGAGCGTCTGGCTGCCCCACCAGATGAACAGCCGCTTGACGTTATCGAGAAGGCCCATGCGCGAAGCTCCGTTGTCCGGCCTACGTCTTGCCGCATCGCGGGCCAAAGGTCCAGTCCTGCCGGCTTCGGCAAGCGGTTTCAGGCGCGGGTGATCTCGAACCGGCAGGCAGGCGCGCCGGTGGCGCAACATTCCGTCTCGCGCGCAACCAGTCGCCGATCCACCAGCACCTGGAAGAGCCGGGTAAAGACGGCCGCGTGCCAGTCGCACAGCGGGTGGTCGGCAGTTTCTCCCCGAACCACGGGGTTATCGGCAATTTCGAACGTGATGGGTCGGGTCGACACCACCCGGAACCGGCCCGAACCCGCAAAGGTCCAAGCGTTCTTTGCAATCGCGCGGGCCAGAAGCGGGGCAGACAGGACGGCAGGCAAAGCCTTCAAGACCCCTTGCGCCGCCTTGGGGATTCGCCGGGCAAGAATGTAATCGGCCGTGCGCGTACCTGCCGCGGCAGCCCAGCCCGCGGCCTCATCCGGATAATCGGTCCGCAACGCCTGATGAAGCCGCGCGACAGGCGCCTCGTCGATCAGCCCCTTGTCCAGATCGGGCACCGCGCAACCGGCCCGCGCCATCAGCCGCGTCGCCACCTCGGCCTGCCCGGCATCGGCCAGAACGGCCAGCAGTTGCGTAACAGCATTGGGCCCGATCACGCCCGCCTGCATCTCAGGCCTCTTCCGCCATCTGTTCGGTTCCGCCGCCGCAGGCCATTACCTCGGCGCCCTCGGGCATCTTGAAGGCCCGCTCTGCCGCCCGTGCCTTTCCTTGCGCGCGGATCGCCTCGCGCCGCTCGGCGGCGCGCGCGGCGCGGTCGGCCGCGGCCTCCCAATCTTCCATCTGCGCTTCGGCGATGGTGCGGGTATCGTCGAAATGGAAATCGACCGATTTCTTGGTCTGTGGCCCCCAGTAACCCGCCTTTCCAAGGTCATAGAAGGTGCGGCCCGCACCAGCTTTCAGAAACGCTTTGAGGCAGCCCAGCAGGTAGCGGCGGCGGAACCCGGTGCCGCGCCAGGGGTAATGGAACAGCGCCTTTTTCATGTAGAATCGGCGGTAGTTCTTCATCACGCCGTCCAGCAATTCGCCCCGTGTCAGCGCCTTTGGCTTCATGATCGGCGTGACGAAGTTGTATTTCGAGAAGTCGAACACCTCGACCTGGTCGCGGATCTCGGCAAAGAGCGGGGTGAAGGGCCAGGGCGTGTACATCGACCAGTTGGCAAGGTCGGGCTGCCAGTCCCAGGCCATGCGGTAGGTTTCTTCCAGCGTCTCCGCGGTTTCGTTGTCGAGGCCCACGATGAACTGCGCCTCGACGAAAATGTCAGCCTCGCGCAGCAGACGGATCGCCTCCTTGTTGTCGGCGACCTTTGTTTCCTTGTTGAACTGGTCAAGCTTCAGCTGTGCCGCGGCCTCCGTGCCAAGGCTGACATGGACCAGCCCGGCCTTGCGGTAGAAGCCCAGCAATTCCTTGTCGCGCATGATGTCGGTGACGCGGGTATTGATGCCCCACTTCACGCGGTCGGGCAGGCTGCGGGCGATCAGCTCTTCGCAGAACTGGATGAACTTCTTGCGGTTGATGGTGGGTTCTTCGTCGGCGAGGATGAAGAAGCCGACCTGGTGGTCGTTGACCAGCCGCTCGATCTCGTCGACCACGGCGACGGGGTTGCGCACGCGGTAGTCGCGCCAGAATTTCCATTGCGAACAAAAGGAACAGGTGAAGGGGCAGCCGCGCGCCATGTTGGGGATGGCGACGCGCACGCCCAGCGGGGTGTAGATGTATTTGGACCAGTCGAGCAGCGACCAGTCCGGATCGATCCCGTCGAGATCCTTGACGGTCGAGGCGGCGGGCGTGGCGACAATCTCGGTCCCGTCGCGAAAGGCGATTCCGCGGATGCGGGCGCGGTCGGCGGGCCAGCGCCCCTCGTCCACCGCCTGCATCAGAGCGGTCACGATCTCTTCGCCCTCGCCCCGCACGATCACGTCGACCCAGGGCGCTTCGGACAGCACCTGCTTGAACATGAATGTCGCATGCACGCCGCCCAGCACGCGCAGGGCGTCGGGCAAGGTCTCTTGCGCGATCTGCAAGACCCGTTCGGCGACATAGATCGACGGGGTGATGGCGGTCACGCCCACCACGTCGGGCTGCAACTCGGCCATGCGGGCGGCCAGCGTGCCGTCATCAACGTTTTCGGTCATCGCGTCGATGAAATGGATATCGTCAAACCCCGCCGACTTGAGCGAGCCGGCAAGATAGGCGACCCAAGCTGGCGGCCAGCTTCCGGCAATCTCTGCCCCGCCCGAGTGATAATTGGGGTGGACGAACAGGATGCGCATGGGCTGACCTCCAGAATATGTAAGCTTTACCTTACACCCTGACTGTCAGTTTAAGTTGACATAGATCAAATTGGCCCCGCAAAGCGAAAGGCCGCACCCTGAGGCGCGGCCCTTCTTGCAGTGCTGAAACTGGCCCTAGTTGGCGCCAGCGGCGCTTTTCTTGGCGCCCTCGGTGTAAATCAGAAGCGGCTTGGCGTCGGTTCCCACGGCCTCTTCGTTCACGACCACTTCGCTGACGCCGTCCATGCCCGGCAGTTCGAACATGGTATCCAGCAGGATGCCTTCCATGATCGAACGCAGGCCGCGCGCGCCGGTCTTACGCTCGATGGCGCGCTTGGCGATAGCCTTGAGCGCGTCGTCGGTGAAGCTCAGCTTGGTGTCCTCGATCTCGAACAGGCGCTGGTACTGCTTGACCAATGCGTTCTTCGGTTCGGTCAGGATGGTCACCAGCGCGCCCTCGTCGAGGTCTTCCAGCGTGGCAATCACCGGAAGGCGGCCGACAAATTCGGGGATCAGGCCGAATTTCAGCAGGTCTTCGGGTTCCAGCTCTTTCAGCGACTCTCCGACGCCCCGCGCCTCGACATCGCGCACGTCGGCGCCAAAGCCCATGCCAGACCCCTTGCCGCGCTGGCTGATGATCTTCTCCAGTCCGGCAAAGGCACCGCCACAGATGAACAGGATGTTCGTGGTATCCACCTGCAGGAATTCCTGCTGCGGATGCTTGCGCCCACCCTGCGGCGGCACGCTGGCCACGGTGCCTTCCATGATCTTCAAGAGCGCTTGCTGCACGCCCTCCCCGCTCACGTCGCGGGTGATCGAGGGATTGTCGGACTTGCGGGTGATCTTGTCGACCTCGTCGATGTAGACGATGCCGCGCTGCGCGCGTTCGACGTTGTACTCGCTGGCCTGCAACAGCTTGAGGATGATGTTCTCCACGTCCTCGCCCACGTAACCGGCCTCGGTCAGCGTGGTGGCATCGGCCATCGTGAAAGGTACATCAAGGATGCGCGCCAGCGTCTGCGCCAACAGCGTCTTGCCGCAGCCGGTGGGGCCGATCAGCAGGATGTTCGACTTCGACAGCTCGATGTCGCTGGCCTTGGCCGAATGGTTCAGGCGCTTGTAATGGTTGTGCACGGCGACCGAGAGCACCCGCTTGGCATGGGCCTGGCCGATCACGTAATCGTCCAGCACCTTGCAGATCTCGCGCGGGGTCGGCACGCCGTCGGCCGATTTCAGGCCGGCCGACTTCGTCTCTTCGCGGATGATGTCCATGCACAGCTCGACACATTCGTCGCAGATGAACACGGTCGGGCCCGCGATCAGCTTGCGCACCTCATGCTGGCTTTTGCCGCAGAAGCTGCAATAAAGCGTGTTCTTGCTGTCGCCGCCGGTGCTATTCGCCATGCTCTGTCCTCTTGCCGCAAGGGCGTCGCGGAGGTCCGCGCTGCCCATGTCGAAAGACTAGGACAGCCCGGCAGGGTCCACAACGCCAAAATAACCACCGCCGTACCCCGGCGGCAGGCGCCCGCCTTACTTGTCTGGCTCGGCGCGGCTGGTCATGATCTCGTCGATCAGGCCCCAGTCCTTGGCTTCTTTCGGTGACATGAAGTTGTCGCGCTCCAGCGCCGCCTCGACGACCGACAGCTCCTGGCCGGTGTGGTGAACGTAGATCTCGTTCAACCGGTCTTTCAGCTTTTGCGTCTCTTTCGCGTGGATCATGATGTCGGTCGCCTGGCCCTGGTAACCGCCCGAGGGCTGGTGCACCATGATCCGGCTGTTGGGCAGGCTGAAACGCATCCCCTTCTCGCCCGCTGTCAGCAGCAGCGAGCCCATCGAGGCCGCCTGCCCGATCACCAGCGTCGAAACCTTCGGCCGGATGTACTGCATCGTGTCATAAATCGACAGGCCCGCGGTCACGACACCGCCGGGGCTGTTGATATACATGCTGATTTCCTTCTTCGGGTTCTCCGATTCAAGGTGCAGCAGCTGCGCCACGATCAGCTGGCTCATACCGTCATGAACCGGGCCGTTGACGAAGATCACCCGCTCTTTGAGCAGGCGCGAGAAGATGTCGTAGGCACGCTCGCCCCGCGCGGTCTGTTCGACCACCATCGGGACAAGGTTCATGTAGTGATCAACGGGATCTTGCATCGGGTCTGCCTCTTTCGGGGACGGGTTCGTCGTTACATCGGAAATCCTGCGTGAGTCTTAGTGACCCATCACAGGGGCTGCAAGGGCACCACGGGGGCGGCCCGTAGTTGACTTTTGCGTAAGTCATGACTTACGGTAAGCCATGACGAACGCAGATGCAATATCAGCCGCAATCGGCGCTCTGGCGGACCCCACCCGCCGGCAAATCGTGAACCTGCTGCGCGCCGGGCCGATGTCGGTTGGCGAACTTGCCGCGGGGCTGCCGGTCAGTCGTCCGGCGGTATCGCAACACCTTGCCGTCATGACTGCGGCAGGATTGCTGAGTGCCGCGCCGCAAGGCAACCGGCGTATCTACGCGCTGGACCCCTCTGGCATCGACGGACTGCGTACCTATCTCGACACCCTGTGGGACGACGCGCTGGCGGGCTTTGCCGCCGCTGCTCGCGCGCAGGAAAGGACAGAAAGATGACCGCCGCAATCCGCAAGACCGTCACCGTGCCGCTGCGTCCCGACGCCGCGTTCGACCTGTTCACGAAGGGCCTTGATACGTGGTGGCCGAAGGCCGCTAACGGCGACCGACGGCCGCGAAAGCTCCGGCTGGACCCCCGCAAGGGCGGCCACCTGACGGAAACCCGCGCCGACGGCGAAACCGCCCGCTGGGCCACCGTCACCCGGTGGGAGCCGGGGCGCAACCTGTCGCTGGCCTGGGTCCATGGCGGCGATGCGGATGAGGCCAGCGAAGTGGTTGTCGTCTTTACACCGGTCGATGACGGCACCCGCGTGGACCTGACCCATGCAGGCATTGGCAGCCGCCGGACCGAGATGGCGATGCTATGGACCCATGCCTTCCTGCGGCTGCCTCTGGGCCGGCCCGTCTTCGCCTAGCGCAGGCGCAGCACCACCATGTTCAGCGCCGCGCCCAGCAGCAGCAGGTAGGCGCTGACATAGATCCAGAGCATCATCGCGATCACGGCGCCGATCGAGCCGTAGATCTGGTTGTAGTTGGCAAAGTTCGACAGGTAGAGCGACAGGCCCGCCGAGGCCAACAACCACACCAGAACCGCCACCGCCGCACCGGGCGAGATCAGCGGCATCCGCTGTCGGCGGTTCGGCCCATAGCGATAAAGCAGCCCGGCCGCCACCAGCAACACGCCCAGCGTCACCAGCCATCGCACGCCCTCCAGCAGCCAGCCGGTGGCGGCATCGACCGGGAAGAAGGCCAGCACCAGCGGCGCCACGACGACTGCCAGCAACGCCACCAGCGCCACCCCGATCAGCGCCACCGTCAGGCCGATGGCGACGATGAAATGATGCACCATGCTGCGATGCGGATCGCCCATGATCATCGTCAGGCCAGTCATCAGCGCGCCAACCCCGGCCCGCGCCGACCATAGCGCGACAAGGATCGACAGGCCTGTAGCCCAACCCAGCGTATCGCCCCGCGCGGCCAGCAGCGCCGCGACCTGCCCATGCAACAGCACCAACGCCGATTGCGGGATCACCTCGCGCAGCAGGTCAAGCTGCGCGTCCACCTGTACCGGGTCGGCGAAAAGACCGAACAGGGCGATCACCGCGCCCATCGCCGGAAACAGCGCGAACATGCCGAAGAAGGCGACCGAGGCGGAGATCTGGCTGATCCCGGCATTGCCGGCGACATCGACAACGTCGACACCGATCTGCCAGAGCCGCCTTCTTGCCCGCCGTTCCGTCACGTGATCGCTCTCCAATCCGGTTCCTGCCCCCGATCATCGCAGGCAACGCGCGAGGCGCAAGTCTGCAGAGGGCGACTGCAATCGGTTGCAAAGACTACGGCCCGATGGCACAGTTTGCCGGATCTTGACGCGGGGCATGTCCGATGGCTGTGACATTGCGCGAGGTGGCCGAGAAGGCGGGCGTTTCGCCTTCGGCCGTATCGCGCAGCTTTACCGAGGGCGCGTCGGTGTCTGCCGCGACGCGGGCCAAGGTGATGAAGGCCGCACACGCGCTGGGCTACCATCCCAATGCGCTGGCCGCGGGGCTGACAACCGGCAAGACGCGGCTGGTGGGGCTGGTCGCCAACAACTTTCACAACCCTTTCTACCTCGAAGTGTTCGACCTTTTCACGCGCGGCCTTCAGGCCGAGGGGTTGCGGCCGCTGCTGGTGAACCTCTCGGACGATCTGGACCCGGCGCTATCACTGCGGATGCTACGGCAATACTCGGTCGATGCGGCCATCGTCGCCTCGTCCACCCTGCCCACCAGCTTTGCCGCCGCCTATCGCGCGGCGGGCGTGCCAGTGCTGCACTGCTTTGCCCGCGCCAGCGACCAGCCCGATGTCGATGTCGTGGGCATAAACAACGCCGCCGCCGGGCGGCTGGCGGCGGAAACCTTTGTCGCCCGCGGCTATGCCCGCGCGGGGTTTCTCGGCGGCCCGCAAACCGCCACCTCGACCCAGGACCGGCGCGACGGGTTCCTTGCCGCGGCCGAGCGGCTGGGGCTGGAAACCAGCGTCGCCCACGCCGCCAATTACAGCTTCGAAGCGGGGCGCGCCGCGATGCAGGACCTGATCGCCCGCGGCCCGGCCGAGGTCTACTTCTGCGGCGATGACGTGATTTCCATCGGCGCGCTCTCGGCCCTGCGCGATGCGGGCCTGCGCGTGCCCGAAGACGTTGGCCTGCTGGGCGTGAACGACATGGAGATGGCCGGCTGGAACGGCATCGACCTGACCACGATCCGCCAGCCCATCGACCAGATCGTCGCGGCCTCGATCGACCAGGTGACGGCGATCATGCGCGATCCCGGACGCCCGCCCGAGATGCGCCTGTTCGGCTGCCAGATCGTCGAGCGGGCAACGCTGCGGCCCGTTCGTTAGCGCAGCATCGGCGGGCGCGCATCGGTCCAGGCGCCGTCGGCCTTGGCGCTGGCCACCGCGGCATGAACCGCCGCCATCGAGCGCAGCCCATCCACCGCCTTGGGGTAAAGATCGGCCGCCGGATCGGGCGCGCGGCCCTCCTTGCGGGCCTGAATGACCTCGGCCAAATCACTGTAGATGTTGGCAAAGGCCAACGGCATCCCCTCGGCATGGCCCATCGTGACACGGCTGGCGCGGTCGGCCTCGGGCGACAGGCCCGCCTCGCCGCGCTCGATGATCTGGTTGCGGCCCGAAACCGGCGTCCAGATCAGCTGGTTGGGCTGTTCCTGCGCCCAGCGCAGCCCGCCCTTGGACCCGAAAACCTGCAAAGTCAGCCCGTGCATCCGCCCGACCGCGATGGACGAGGTCCACAGCCGCCCGACCGCGCCACCATCCATCCGGAAGCTGACCATCGCGTCATCCTCCAGCACCCGGCCCGGAACGGTTGCGGCGAAATCTGAAGTTAGTGCCGTAACCTCTTGTCCTGTAACGAAACTTGCCATGTGCAGCGCGTGGATACCGCAATCGGCGAACTGGGCCGAAACGCCGGCCTGCGCCGGATCATAGCGCCAGCGCACGCGCGGGTTGTCCATGTCGGCGGCGTTGGCATGGTGACCATGCGCGAATTCGGCCACCACCACACGGATATCGCCCAGATCGCCGCGCGCCACCATCGCGCGCATGTGCCGGACCAGGGAATACCCCGAATATCCGTAGTTTACGCCACAAAGCTGACCGGTTTTCGCGGCGATCTTCACGATCTCCTCGCCTTCCTCGACGGTCATCGTCATCGGCTTTTCGCACAGCACGTGAAACCCGGCTTCGAGGAAGGCCTTGGTAATCTCGAAATGGGTGGCGTTCGGCGTGGCGACGGTGACAAGGTCGCACCGATCGGAGCGGTTGCGCTCGCCCTCCAGCATCTCCCGCCAGTCGCCATAGGCGCGATCAGGGGCGACGCCCAGCTCCTGCGCGAAGGCGCGGCCAGCGTCAGCATTGACGTCCAACGCCCCGGCAACAAAGGAATACTTGCCGTCAACGGCGGTGCCCAGCCGATGCGCGGGGCCGATCTGGCTGCCCTTGCCGCCACCCACCATGCCCCAGTTCAGACGTGCCATCGTGTCGCTCCCTCAAAAGTCGGAAATGTTGCGCCAGCCTTGCCCGGCATGGCTTGCCCGCGCGGCGGCGATCACGCGGTTCACCTCGTGGCCCTCGGCGAAGGTCGGCCAGACCGGCTGGCCGGTCTCGATCGCCTGCAGGAAATCGCGCGCCTCGATGATGATCTGGTCGTTATAGCCGGTCCCGTGCCCCGGCCCCTGGCTGAACGGCAGGTAATCGGGATGCGCCGGGCCGGTCAGGATCTTGCGAAAGCCGCGCTGCGCCTCGGGCCCTTCGGCAAGGTAGAGGTGCAGCGCGTTCTGGTCTTCCTGATCAAACCGGATGGCGCCCCTTGTTCCCACGATTTCATAGGCATATCCCATCTTGCGGCCATGGTAGGTGCGGCTGAAGAAGAGATGCCCCGCAACGCCATTGTCGAATCGCACCATCATCTGCGCCTGGTCGTCGTTCAGCACCGCCTCGCCGCCGCGGGTGGCGTGCACGGTCTGCACGTCCGACATCACCGCCGCGATCGGCCCGATCAGCGCGCGCGCGGCGTTGATCATGTGCGGGGCCAGATCGCCCAGCGTGCCTGCCGCCTCAGACCGGGTCCGCCAGGTGCCGGGCAGGGCCGGGTCTGCCAGGAAATCCTCGGTATGTTCGCCGCGAAACCAGGTGACGTCGCCGATCACGCCCTCTGCCACAAGCTGGCGCGCATAGCGCGAGGCGGGCGTGCGGATGTAGTTGAAGCCAACCATGTTGGCGACGCCGGTACGCGCCGCTGCCGCCACCATCGCAGCCGAATCCTGCAGGCTTTCGCCCAGCGGTTTTTCGCAGAAGACGGGCTTGCCCAGGTCCAGCGCGGCCAGTGCGATCTCCCGGTGATGGGCCTGCGGCGCGGCGATGATCACCGCCTCCACGCGTGGATCGGTGACTAACGCCTGCCAGTCGGGCGCGGCACGGGCGAACCCCAGCGCGGCGCGGTGCCGTTCGGACGATGCGGGCGTGCTGCCGCAGACCAATTCCAGCCGCGGCCGCAGGCCCGTGTCAAAGACCGCACCCACCGCCGACATCGCCACCGCATGGGCCTTGCCCATGTAGCCACCACCGACGATCCCAATTCCAATCTCGGCCATGGCCCCGCGCCTTTGCTCTTTGCAACCGGTTGCAAAACGTCTAGCCTGTCCCGGGGCCGGGCGTCAATCGCCAAGTCCCGGTCGTCACTTCGGGAGGCGCGGCGATGCCGGACTGGAACAGGCTGCAGGCGGGACAATTCCTCGTGCTGGGCCGCGCAGGAATGGACCTTTATCCAGACCCGCCGGGCACGCCCACGGCCGAAGCCTCCCGCTTTGTCAGCGATCTTGGCGGTTCGGCGGGCAACATCGCGGCGGCGCTGGTGCGCGCGGGAAGTGCCGCCAGCCTTGTCAGCGCCGTTTCCAACGACGCCGTGGGCCGTTTCGTTCTGGCGGCGCTGGCCCGGCACGGTATCGGCACCGTCCATGTCGCGGTGCGCGGTGGCGGCGTGCGCACCTCTCTAGCTCTCGCTGAAAGCCGGATGGAGGGGCATGAAACGGTGATCTACCGCAACGGCGCGGCCGATTTCGCGCTGGACAGGGCCGATGTGGTCGCCCTGCCCTTCGCGCCGGCCGCGGCCCTTGTCGTCACCGGCACGGCGCTGGCGGCGGACCCTTCACGCAGCGCCACGCGCGCGGCGATGGCGGCGGCCCGCGCCGCCGGCCTGCCGGTGATCCTCGACCTCGATTACCGGCCCTACAGCTGGGCCGACGGCGGCCAGGCGCAAGGCATCATGCTGGAAGCGGCCGCCGCCGCCGACATGATCGTCGGCAATGACGAGGAGTTCGGCGTTCTTGCCGGCAGCCCCGCCGCCGGGCGCGATCTGGCCCGCGGCATGGGCCGGGACGGCCGGATCGCCGTCTACAAGATGGGCGCGGCGGGGTCGGTCACCTTCACCGACGGCGCAGTGATCGAAACGCCCGTTTTCCCGGTCACACCGCTGAAACCCTTCGGCGCGGGCGATGCCTTTCTCGGCAACCTGCTGGCGGCGCTGGCCGGGGGCCAACCGCTCGATACCGCGCTGCGGCGCGGGTCGGCCGCCGCGGCCATGGTTGTGGCGACCGTGGGCTGCGCCGGCGCCATGCCGACGCCCGACACGCTCGACACCTTCATCGCCCGTTATCCCGCCCCGCAAAGGAGCTGAGACATGCATATCCCGCCCTACGAGAACCACAATCAGCCGATCGTCGACATCGACGATCCCACCGTGCCGCTGACCTATTTCAACATCGTCAAGCTGCGCCGGGACGAGGCGTTCGATTACCGCGTGCCGGGATACGAGACCTGCATCGTCCCGGCCACCGGCACCGTCGACGTCACGGTCGAAGGGTTTTCCGCCCCGGCCCTTGGCGGGCGCGGCGTGGATGTCTGGGATGGCGAGCCGGAAGGCGTTTATGTCCCCTCGGGCGCCAGCGCACGGATGGTCTGCCTGTCGGACCGGGCCGAGGTGTTCATCGCGGGGGCGCGCTTTGCCCCGGTGCTGGAGCCCTTCGCCGTGCGCACGGACGAGATCGACCTTGTGCAATACGGCTCGGACGACACGAAAACCCACCGCAAGATCAAGCATATCCTTGGCCAGAAATACCACGGCAAGGTCGGCCGGCTGCTGGTCAGCGAGCTTTACACCGTGGGTGCGGGCGGCTGGTCTGGCTTTCCCAGCCACAAGCACGACACCGACCGCCTGCCGCTGGAGACGCATCACGACGAGGCCTACAACTTTCGCTTTCGCCCCAAGCACGGCTCGGGGTTGCAGATGCTGCAACGTGAGGACGGCAAGCCGGGCGATGCCTATCACATCGTCGATGGCTCGACGATCCTGATCGACAAGGGCTATCACCCCTGCGCGGTGCTGCCGGGATACGAGATGTACTATTTCACGATTCTGGGCGGCGCGAGCCAGCGCAGCCTTGTCCAGTATTTCCAGCCCAGCCATGCCGACCAGGTCGAAACGATACCGGGGATCAAGGACATGATCGCCAAGTTCAAATGACGCTGGCCGCCCTCGATACCGTGCTGCGCGCCGCCAATGTGGGCGGTTACGCGGTGGGCGGGCTGGTGGTGCTGGGCTGGGAAGATGCCCGCGCCTATGTCCGCGCGGCCGAGGCGCTGGGCGCGCCGGTCATCCTGCAGGCCGGGCCGGGCTGCCGCGCGCATACCCCGCTGCCGGTGCTGGGCGCGATGTTCCGCACGCTGGCCGAGGGCGCGTCGGTTCCGGTCGTGGCGCACCTCGACCACGGCAAGACGCTGGAGGAGTGCCGCATCGCGCTTGATTGCGGGTTTAGCGGCATCATGTTCGACGGCTCGGCGCTGCCGCTGGACGAGAATATCGCGCTGACCGCGCAGGTCGCCGAAATGTCCCATGCCGCGGGCGCTGGCTGCGAGGGCGAGATCGGCTTCGTGGGCTATGCCGAGGGCGCGCCGGGCGTTGGCACCGACCCCGACGAGGCCGCCCGTTTCGCGCGCGAGACGGGCGTGGACGCGATGGCCGTCAGCGTGGGCAACGTGCATTTGCAGCAGACCCGCGCCGCGGTGATCGACCATGCGCGCATCGCCGCGATCATGGCCTGCACGCAGGTGCCGCTGGTGATCCACGGCGGCTCGGGCGTCAGCGATGCCGACCGGCAGCTTCTGGCGCGCGAGACCACGGTGGCGAAGTTCAATATCGGGACAGAGCTGCGCATGGCCTTCGGCACGGCCCTGCGCGCGACCCTCGCCGCCGATGCCGATGTCTTTGACCGGCTGGCCATCCTGCGGGCCACCGAAGCTCCGGTGCAGGCTGCCGCGGAGCGCGTTATTTCCGGATTGATGGCCGGATCTCAGGCAGGAGTATAGGTTGTCGTCACACCGTCGATGATGACCAACAATTCACCGCCCGGTAAAATGCTGTAGGTTCCGGTGCTGTCCGGGCCATAAGGCACGTCGAACAGGATTGCATCGCCCGGTCCGGTGCTGACCAGCGCACGTCGCTCTCGCGTGGCCAGAATCCCGCCCCGATAAGAGTAGCTTCCAAGATAGACTGAATCGAAGGCGCCGTCGGCCGTCCACTGGACGGCATAAGTGCCATCGGCCCGCAGCAACCAGTCTTCTACCCATGTAACGCCGCCATCCAACGTCGTAAGAGACCACTCCCCGACAATCTGACCGCCCGCACCAAGAACGCGGTCATAGACCGTACCGGCAATGTCGAGGCTCTGACCATCGGCAGACACGGTCGCCAAGGCATCGTCGTAAACCTGGTACCAGCCGTCCGCGGCGAAAGCATAGGTCCGGCCGCCAGTCGTCCATTCCCCGACAAGTGCAGGGTCGAGGTTGCGAGCGGCCTCAGACTTCGGTGATCTGGAAATCATACTGTACCAGCCAGTTCCGGGCGTCGGTGAAAATCAGCTTGCGCGTCGACGAGCTGACTTTGCCCTCGATGAAACCGCCCGATTGACGCTCGACGCGCCATGGATCGCCGACGCGGAAATCCGGCGGCGTGGTGCCGTCGGGCAGCACTTCGACTGCCTGGTGGATGACGGCGTTGGACTTGTCCAATACCGCGTAGACGATCTGGTAACGGAAGGTGTTCAGGCTCATGAGATCGCCCCTGGCTGTGTTTGTCGACCGGCGCGATGGTCGTGACTACGCCCTGCCCTGTCAAATCCAGTCTCCGCGAACGGTTCGTTCATTGTCTTATTCCGGTGCAGAGCCGCCAAGCGTGTCGAGGAAATATTGCGCGAAGATCGGGGCAGACGCCGCGCCCAGCGCCCGCGCATTGCCGCCGATCCGCCCCTCTTCGATGCGGGGTACGATCACGCCGCGCGTGTCCATCGTCGCCATCGCCGCGCGCGCGCCGGCGACGATGCGTTCGCGGACGCCCAGCGGAAACGCGCCATCGATCAGCACCGCTTCGAAGTCGATAACGGCGCAGACGGTCAGCGCGGCGCGCGCGAGGTGCCATGCGACATGATCGATCCACGTCTCGAGGATGGCCGGGAACCCCGACCAGTCCAGCGGTTCCGCCCAGATCTGAACCGGGTCCATCCCCGCCTCTTCAAGCTGCTTTTCCAGCAGGTAGAGCGAGGCATCGTCGATCAGCCGCCGCGCACCCTGTCCGCCCCCCGAGGGCAGCGGGCCAAAGGCACCGGCATTGCCGCTAGGCCCTTCGAAGACTGCGTGGTTCAGCACGATCCCTCCGCCGATGAAGAGCCCGACGAAGAAATAGGCGTAATCGCTGAATTCGCGCCCCCGGCCATAGATATGCTCGGCCCGGCAGGCCGCCGTCGCGTCGTTCTGAAGGTAGACCGGCAGGTTTGTCACGCGGGCGACCTCGGCCTCGAAATCGATCTCGCGCCAGGCCGCAAGGCTGGAAGCGGGCGCGCCGATCGTCTCGTGCCAGCTCCAGATCTCGTTGGGCTTGGCAAGACCGATGCCCGCGATGCGCCGTGCCTTGTCCGCGGGCAAAGCCGCGCGAAACGTCTCCAGCCCTGCGGCAAGGAATGACAGCACCTCGTCGGGCATCGGGTAATGGTAGGTCGTGCGCAACTGCATCCGGACCGCGCCGCGCAAGTCCGTCAGGACAAGGTCGGACGAGCGTCGCCCGATCTTCAGCCCGACCGAGAAAGCCCCATCCGGCGCAAGATCCATCGGAACCGAGGGCTTGCCAACCCTGCCCCGCTGCGGATCGCCGCGCGCGATGATTCCTTCGGTCTCCAGCCCCCGAAGGATGACCGAAAGGGTCTGTGGCGACAGGCCCGTGATGCGGGCCAGGTCGCTGCCGGGCATCGCACCGTTGCGCTGAATCATCGACAGGATCAGCCGCTCGTTGTGTTCACGCACGCCGCGCTGGTTGACGCCGGCGCGCAGCTTGCGCACGTCCGCACGCTCCATGAGGTCTCCTTCCCCGATCCCAGTCTGCCCAGCTGATTAAATAAATCAACTAGATTTATTAATTGACGAATCACTTCCGCAGATGTTCCCTACCTTCGTCCCGGTCCACAATGGTGCGGGGCCTGCGGCGGCCGCTTGGCTGCTGTCCACTTTGGGAGGAAACCATGAAGAAACTTTTCGCCGGGTCGGCCCTGGCCCTGATCGCGCTTGCCGGAGCGGCCAGCGCCGATGGCGTCACCGCCTGCCTGATTACCAAGACCGATTCCAACCCCTTCTTCGTCAAGATGAAGGAAGGTGCGCAGGCCGAGGCCGCAAAACTGGGCATCACGCTCAAGTCCTACGCGGGCAAGGTTGACGGTGACAATGAAACTCAGGTTGCCGCGATCGAATCCTGCATCGCCGACGGCGCCTCGGGTATCCTGATCACCGCCTCCGACACCAAGGCGATCGTGCCGACGGTGCAAAAGGCGCGTGACGCGGGCCTTCTCGTGATCGCGCTCGACACCCCGCTCGACCCGATCGACGCCGCCGACATGACCTTCGCCACCGACAACTTCCAGGCCGGCATGCTGATCGGCGAATGGGCCAAGGCGACGATGGGCGATGCCGCGGCCACCGCCAAGATTGCCATGCTCGACATCGCCATCTCGCAGCCCACCGTGGGCGTGCTGCGCGACCAAGGCTTCCTGCAGGGCTTCGGCATCGATCTGGGCGACCCCAACAAATGGGGCGACGAGACCGATCCCCGCATCGTCGGCCATGACGTGACCGCCGGCAACGAGGAAGGCGGCCGCAAGGCGATGGAAAACCTGCTGGCCAAGGATAGCGGGATCAACATGGTCTACACCATCAACGAACCCGCCGCCGCCGGCGCCTACCAGGCGCTCAAGGCAATGGGGATGCAGGACAATGTCACGATCGTGTCGGTCGACGGCAGCTGCTCGGGCGTCAAGAACGTGGCCGCCGGCGTGATCGGCGCCACCTCGCAGCAATACCCGCTGCTGATGGCCTCCAAGGGCATCGCTGCGATCGCCCAGTTCGCCAAGGACGGCACCAAACCCGCGCCGACCGACGGCAAGAACTTCTTCGACACAGGCGCGCAACTGGTGACCGATCACCCGGTCGACGGTGTCCCCTCGATCGACACGACCAAGGGTCTCGAACTCTGCTGGGGTTGATCTGAGGCCCGGCAAGGGCCCAGACTGCACCAATAGTGCCGGGCGCGCATCCCCGCGCGCCCGGCGCCTCTGCCGCCTGTCTGACCAAGACGGCGGCGCGACATTGTCGACAACGCCCGGGGGGAAGCCAGATGCCATCAGACACGCGCGGTCCGCAGGATTTCGAGCGCGACCTTGGGGCCGCGCCTCAGGGCGTCGCCGAGTTCGCCGAGACCAGCAAGACCTTCGTCCAGCGCATGCAGAGCGCCCTGCACAAGACGCCATCGCTGGTACCGATGATCGTCCTCGTCGTCTCGATCGCGATCTTCGGGATGGTACTGGGCAAGAAGTTCTTTTCCGCCTATGCCCTGACGCTGATCCTGCAGCAGGTTGCCATCACCGGCATCGTCGGCGCCGCCCAGACGCTGGTGATCCTGACCGCCGGGATCGAGCTTTCGGTGGGTGCGATCATGGTGATCTGCTCGGTCGTGATGGGCCAGTTCACCTTCCGCTACGGCCTGCCGCCGGGTATTTCGGTGCTGTGCGGCCTTTGCCTTGGCGCCTTCATCGGCTTTCTCAACGGCAACATGGTCTCGCGGCTGAAACTGCCGCCCTTCATCGTGACGCTGGGCATGTGGCAGATCGTGCTGGCCGCGAACTTCCTCTATTCCGCCAACGAGACGATCCGCGCGCAGGATATCGAGGAAAAGGCCCCGATCCTGCAGCTTTTCGGCCAGACCGTGCGCGTGGGCGGCGCGGTGCTGACATGGGGCGCGATCTCGATGGTGGTGTTGGTGCTCGTGCTGGCATGGGTGCTGAAAAACACCTCGTGGGGCCGGCACGTCTATGCCGTGGGAGATGATCCTGACGCAGCAGAACTGGCCGGCGTCAACGTCACCGGGACGCTTGTCTCTGTCTACACGTTGACCGGCCTCATCTGCGCCTTCGCGGGCTGGGTGCTGATCGGGCGGCTGGGCTCGGTCTCTCCCACCTCGGGCCAGCTCGAAAACATCAACTCGATCACCGCCGTGGTGATTGGCGGCATCTCGCTTTTCGGCGGACGCGGCTCGATCCTCGGCACTCTGTTCGGGGCGCTGATCGTCGGCGTCTTCTCTCTCGGCCTCAACATGTACGGCACCGATCCGCAATGGACCTACCTGCTGATCGGTGCGCTGATCATCGGCGCGGTCGCCGTGGACCAGTGGATCAGAAAGGCATCAGCGTAATGGAACCCCTTCTCAAGGCCCGTGGACTGGTGAAACGTTTCGGCAAGGTCACCGCCCTCGACCGATGCGATTTTGACCTGATGCCGGGAGAGATCCTTGCCGTGATCGGCGACAATGGCGCGGGCAAATCGGTGATGATCAAGTCGCTGACAGGTGCGTTGCAGGTTGATGGCGGCGAGATGTGGTTAGAAGGCAAACCCTACCACTTCGATTCTCCCATCGCCGCCCGCCGCGCCGGCATCGAAACCGTCTATCAGACACTGGCCATGTCGCCGGCGCTGTCGATCGCGGACAACATGTTCATGGGCCGCGAAGTGCGCAAGCAGGGGCTTATGGGCAAGGTGTTCCGCCAGCTTGACCGCGGTCACATGGAGAAATTCGCCCGCGACAAGCTGAGCGAGCTTGGCCTGATGACGATCCAGAACATCAACCAGGCGGTCGAGACGCTGTCAGGCGGCCAGCGGCAGGGCGTCGCGGTGGCCCGTGCGGCCGCCTTCGGCAGCAAGGTCATCATCCTTGACGAGCCCACCGCGGCGCTCGGCGTGAAGGAAAGCCGCCGGGTGCTGGAGCTGATCCTGTCGGTGCGCGACCGCGGCATCCCGATCGTGCTGATCAGCCACAACATGCCGCATGTCTTCGAAGTGGCCGACCGCATCCATGTCCACCGGCTGGGGCGGCGTCTTTGCCTGATCGACCCCAAGAATCATACCATGTCTGACGCTGTTGCCTATATGACGGGGGCGAAGGTTCCGGAAACGGAGCTGGAGACTGTCTGAAAGGCCCCAAACCGTGCTCGACATTACCTCGCAGATCAATCTGTTGGCGCAGAACGTCCACGATCTGAGAGAGCAGAAGTCGCGCGTGCTTGTCGCAATCGCGGGTGCGCCCGGCAGCGGCAAGTCGACGCTGGCCGCCGAACTGGGCCGGCGCCTGCGCGAGCAGCGCTGCCCCAACCAGGTCGTGCCGATGGACGGCTTCCACCTCGACAACGCTGTGCTGGATGCCCGCGGCCTTCGCGCGCGCAAGGGCGCGCCAGAAACCTTCGATGCGGCCGGTTTCCTGCATGCGATCAAACGACTGGCCGCCGGCGAAGAGGTGGTCATGCCGGTCTTCGACCGCCCGCGCGATCTGGCCATCGCGGGCGCGCTGGTGGTGCCTGCCGATTGCTCCATCGTCATCGTCGAGGGCAATTACCTGATGTTTGACGAGCCGCCATGGGACGGGCTGGCGCCCTTGTGGGACATGACGGTGCGCCTCGATGTGCCGATGCCGGAGTTGCGCGCACGTCTGATCCAACGCTGGCTGTCGCTCAATCTCAGCCGGGCGGCGGCCACGCGGCGGGCCGAAAGCAATGACATCCCCAACGCGCAGCGGATCATCGACAAGGCGATTACCTGTCACCTGACGCTGTCCTGAACGGCTGGCCGTCCGGAACCGTTAGCGTTAACAACCTCCTTGTGACCTTTGGCAAAGCCATTATGGTGCTGAGAATGAGCGACCAAGCTGCCACCCTGCCGATCTCCGCCGACACCATCGCCCGCCTGCAAGACGCGCGCCACGACGATCCGTTCGCGGTTCTCGGCCCGCACAAGCATGGCCGCGCCACATGGGTCACCGCAATCGATCCGGGGGCCTATGAACTTGCAGCGGTGGTCGGCAACAAGACATATCCGCTGACCCGGGCCGCCGGGCCGGTCTTTTGCGGCAAGGTGCCTGCCAAGCCCTATCGCCTGCGCGGCACCGGCGCGGACGGCACCACGTGGGACTATGATGACGCCTACCGCTTTGGCCCGGTGCTGAGCGATCTGGACGAATACTTGCTGGGCGAAGGCACGCACCTGCGGCTATGGGAGGCGCTGGGCGCGCATGTGATGACGCTGGACGGCGTGGCAGGCACGCATTTCGCCGTCTGGGCGCCCAATGCCGCGCGCGTCTCGGTCGTGGGCGATTTCAACGCATGGGACGGGCGACGCCACGCGATGCGCCGTCGCGGCGGCACCGGCGTGTGGGAAATTTTCGTGCCCGGCGCGCATGACGGACAGGCCTACAAGTACGAGATCATCGGGCGGCATGGCGAACATCTTCCGCTGAAGGCCGACCCGGTCGGCTTCGGCGCCCAGCACCCGCCCGAGACCGCCAGCGTGATCCGCGACATCAGCGGGTTCGGCTGGAAGGATGCCGGCTGGATGGGCGCGCGCGCCGCCGCCAATCGCCGCGACGCGCCGATTTCCGTCTACGAAGTTCACCTTGGCTCGTGGAAACGGATCTGGGACCAAGGCGGCAGGCCGCTGTCCTACAAGGAGGCCGCCAAGGACCTGGTGACCTATGCCCGCGACATGGGCTTTACCCATCTCGAACTGCTGCCGGTCAGCGAATATCCGTTTGACGGCTCATGGGGTTACCAGCCGGTCGGGCTTTATGCCCCCACCATCCGCTTTGGCCCCCCGCATGAATTCCGCGATCTTGTCGAGGCCGCGCACGAGGCTGGCCTTGGGGTGTTGCTTGACTGGGTGCCGGGCCATTTCCCGACCGATCCGCACGGGCTGGGCCGTTTCGATGGCACGCATCTTTACGAACATGCCGATCCCAAGGAAGGGTTCCACAACGACTGGAACACCCTGATCTACAATTACGGCCGGGCAGAGGTGGCGAATTTTCTGGTCGCCAACGCGCTGTTCTGGCTGGATGAATACCATGTCGACGGGCTGCGCGTGGATGCCGTGGCCTCGATGCTTTACCGCGATTATTCGCGCAACGAGGGTGAATGGGTACCCAACCGCCACGGCGGCCGCGAAAACCTTGAGGCCATCGACCTGTTCCGGCGGATGAACACGCTTACCTACGGCCAACACCCCGGCATCATGACGGTGGCCGAGGAATCTACCAGTTTCCCCGGCGTCTCGAGCCCGGTCGACGCGGGCGGTCTGGGCTTCGGGTTCAAGTGGAACATGGGCTGGATGAACGACACGTTGCGCTACATGCACAACGACCCGATCCACCGCAAATACCACCACGACCTGATGACCAAGCCCATCATGTGGGCGTTCTCGGAAAACTTCATCCTGCCGATCAGCCATGACGAGGTGGTGCACGGCAAAGGCTCGATGCTGGAAAAGATGCCCGGCAACTGGTGGGAGAAATGCGCCAACCTGCGGGCCTATTACGGCTACATGTGGGGCCATCCGGGCAAGAAGCTGTTGTTCATGGGCTGCGAGTTTGGCCAGCCCGAGGAATGGAACCATCAGGGCCAGATCAACTGGGATGCCGCAGCGCGACCCGAGCATGCAGGCATCCAGAGCCTCGTGCGCGATCTCAACCGGCTTTATCGCACCACACCCGCCCTTTATGCCAAAGACTGCGAAGGTGACGGCTTTCAGTGGATCGAAGTCCATGATGCCGAGGCCTCGATCTACAGCTTCCTGCGGCGCGGCAATCCGGGCGATCCGCCCGTCGTGGTGGTCTGCAATTTCACCCCGGTGGAACGCTCTGACTACCGTCTCGGCGTGCCCTCCACCGGGCACTGGACCGAGATCCTGAACACCGATGCCACGGTTTACGGAGGAGGAAACCGTGGCAATCTTGGTGGGGTCGAGGCGGTCGAGGGCCCCTGCCAGGGCCAGCCCGCCTCGATCCGCATCACGCTACCGCCGCTGGCCACGCTGATGTTCAGCCCGGCCACGGCCTGAGGAGGAGGACCGCACCCATGGCCAATGACAGCCCCACCACGCAAGAAAGCCGCCGCCTGACACAACGATCGATGGCCTTCGTGCTGGCTGGCGGGCGCGGCTCGCGCCTCAAGGAACTGACGGACAGGCGCGTCAAACCGGCGGTCTATTTTGGCGGCAAGACGCGGATCATCGATTTCGCGCTGTCCAACGCGATGAACTCGGGCATCCGCAAGATGGCCGTGGCGACCCAGTACAAGGCGCACAGCCTGATCCGCCACTGCCAGCGCGGCTGGAACTTCTTCCGCGCCGAGCGCAACGAATTCCTCGACATCCTGCCGGCCAGCCAGCGGATGGACGAAAGCAGCTGGTATCGCGGCACGGCCGATGCGGTGACCCAAAACATCGACATCGTCGACAGCTACCACATTGATTACGTCATCATTCTTGCCGGCGATCACATCTACAAGATGGATTACGAGTTGATGCTGCGCCAGCATGTCGAAACCGGCGCGGACGTGACAATCGGCTGCCTGACCGTTCCGCGGATGGAGGCCACGGCCTTTGGCGTGATGGCCACTGACGCGACAGGGCGCATCACTTCTTTCCTCGAAAAGCCGAAAGATCCGCCCGCCACGCCCGACAATCCCGATGTCGCGCTGGCCTCGATGGGCATCTATGTCTTCAACTGGAAATACCTGCGCGACCTGCTGCTCGCCGACCGCGAAGATCCCAATTCCAGCCATGATTTCGGCAATGACCTGATCCCCGACATCGTCAAGAACGGCAAGGCGATGGCGCACCGCTTCGATGACAGCTGCGTGCGCGAGACGGGCGCGCCTGCCTACTGGAAGGACGTGGGCACGATCGACGCCTTCTGGGAAGCCAACATCGACCTCACCAATTTCACCCCCGATCTCAACCTCTGGGACCGGCAGTGGCCGATCTGGACCTATTCCGAAAGCGTGCCGCCCGCCAAGTTCATCCATGACGAGAAGGACCGCCGCGGCGTGGCCATCTCGTCGATGGTCTCGGGCGGTTGCATCATCTCGGGGACGGAGGTGCGCAACTCGCTGCTGTTCACGCAGGTACACACCAACTCTTACGCCGTTCTGGATCATGTCGTGGCCCTGCCCTACGTGGTCGTCAATCGCTCGGCCCGGCTGCGCAAAGCGGTCATCGACAAGGGCGTGGTGATCCCCGAGGGGTTGGTCGTGGGCGAGGATCCCGCCGAGGACGCCAAATGGTTCCGGGTGACCGAGAAGGGCACCACCCTGATCACCCAGGACATGATCGACAGGTACAACGCCGCGAAATGACCGAGGTTCTGTCCGTCACGTCGGAATGTGCCCCGCTGGTCAAGACCGGCGGGCTTGCCGACGTGGCGGGCGCCCTGCCCGGCGCGCTCAAGGCCGAAGGCGTGAAGATGCGCACCTTGCTGCCGGGCTACCCGGCGGTGATGAAGGCGCTTGAAGATCCGCGCGTCGTCTCCACCCAGGCGGGGCTCTTCGGAGGTCCGGCGCGAATTATCGCGGCGACCGCGGCGGGGCTGGACCTGGTCGTGCTGGATGCGCCCCATCTCTACGACCGGCCCGGGTCGATCTACCTTGGCCCCGACGGGCGTGACTGGCCAGACAACCCCGAACGCTTTGCAGCCCTCAGCTGGGTCGCGGCCCAGATCGCCGTCGAGGGGCTGGGGGGCTGGCAACCGCAGGTGCTGCACGGCCACGACTGGCAGGCGGGCTTCGTGCCCGAATACCTGCACGCCATGGGCGGGACAGGCCGGATCGGCACCGTGCTGACGATCCACAATATCGCTTTTCACGGGCTGGCCGACGCGGGCAAGCTGCGCACGCTCAAACTGAACCCCAACCGGTTCAACCCCGACGGGTTCGAGTTCTGGGGGCGTATCTCGGCGCTGAAGGCCGGGCTGATGGGTGCGGACAGGCTGACCACCGTCTCACCCACCTACGCAGGCGAGTTGATGACCGATGCCTTCGGCATGGGTCTTGACGGTGTCATGCGAAAGCGGCGCGCAGACCTGACCGGCATCATCAACGGCATCGACGAAGATGTCTGGAACCCCGAAACCGATCCGGCGATCACGCCTTACAAGGACGCGCACGGCAAGGCAAAGAACCGCGCCGCGCTGCGGGCCGAACTGGGCCTGCCCGAGGCAACCGGCCCGTTGTGCTGTGTCGTCTCGCGCCTGACCGAGCAGAAGGGCCTCGACCTGTTGCTTCAGGCGTTGCCCACGCTTCTGGCCCGCGACGGGCAACTGGCGCTGCTGGGCTCGGGCGATGGCGGGCTGGAACAGGCGTTCCGTGCCGCCGCGCGCGACGCGGGCGTTGCGGTGCGCATCGGTTATGATGAGGCGCTCAGCCACCGGATGATCGCCGGGGCCGATGCCATCCTCGTCCCCTCGCGGTTCGAACCCTGCGGGCTGACGCAGCTTTACGGCCTGCGCTATGGCACCATCCCGGTTGTCGCGCTGACCGGCGGACTGGCCGACACCGTCATCAATGCCTCGCCCGCCGCGCTTGCGATGGGTGTCGCGACCGGCATCCAGTTTCACCCGGTCACGGCGGATGCGCTAACTGGTGCGCTGACCCAACTATGTGATCTTTTCGCCCAACCCGCGGCATGGGACATGATGCAGCGCAACGCGATGCGCCAGCCGGTGGGCTGGGGCCCTTCTGCCGGGGCCTACGGCGCCCTTTACCGGGGGCTTGCTGCCCGCTCATGACCGAAAAGCTGGTGATCCGGGCCGGGCGGCCGTATCCGCTTGGCGCGACCTTCGATGGCGAAGGCGTCAACTTCGCGGTGTTCTCGCAGAACGCCACGCGAATGATGCTGTCGCTCTTCAACGATCAGGGCGAGGAATATTACCTGATCACCCTGCCCGAGCGCAGCGGCGACGTCTGGCACGGCTATATCTCGGGGCTGCGTCCGGGTCAGCACTATGGCTTCCGCGCGCACGGGCCTTACCGCCCGGACGAGGGCCACCGCTTCAACCCGCACAAGCTGTTGATGGATCCTTACGCCAAGCGCCTGTCGGGCCCGCCAATCTGGCACGACGCGCTGATGGGCTACGATGTCAGCGCCAAGCACGGCGATTTGACCTTCGACACCCGCGACAGCGCACGCTACGCGCCCCGCTCGATCGTCGTTGATCCTGCCTTCAGCTGGGGCGAAGACGAACATCCACGCACCTCGTGGTCCGATACCGTGATCTACGAGGCGCATGTGAAAGGCCTGACCGCCGGACGGCGCGACATGACCCGCCCCGGCACCTTCCTTGGACTGGCCGAGGATCCAGTCCTTGACCACCTGACGAAGCTGGGCATCACCGCGATCGAGCTATTGCCGGTACAGGCCTTCCTCGATGACCGCTTCCTGCTCGACAAGGGGCTGAAGAATTATTGGGGCTACATGACCCACGGCTTCTTCGCGCCCGATCCGCGCTACCTTGGCACCGGTGACATTGCCGAGTTTCAGCAGATGGTGGCGCGCTTTCATGCCGCGGGCATCGAGGTGATCCTTGACGTGGTCTACAACCACACGTCCGAAGGCAACCAGATGGGGCCCACGCTGTGCTTCCGCGGGCTGGACAATCGCAGCTATTACCGGCTGGCCGAAACGCCGCGCTACTACATCAACGATACCGGCACCGGCAACACGTTGAACCTCAACCACCCGATGGTGATGCGGATGGTGATGGACAGCCTGCGCTATTGGGTCGAGGTGATGCATGTCGATGGCTTCCGGTTTGATCTTGCCGTCTGCCTTGGCCGGACCGAAAGCGGCTTTGACCGCGACGCCCCGTTCTTTCAGGCCCTGCGACAGGACCCGGTGCTCGCCGGTGTCAAGCTGATCGCCGAGCCGTGGGACATCGGGCCCGGCGGCTACCAGATGGGCGGCTTCGGCTGGCCCTTCGCCGAATGGAACGACAAGTACCGCGACCAGATGCGCCGGTTCTGGCGGGGCGACGCGGGCACCATCCGCAAGCTGGCGATCCGCGTTTCCGGCTCGGCCCTGCGCTTCGACCATGGCGGGCGGCCGGCCACCAGCTCGATCAATTTCCTGACCGCGCATGACGGGTTCACGCTGGCCGACGTGGTCAGCTACGCCGGCAAGCACAACGAGGCCAACGGCGAGGATAACCGCGACGGCCATTCCGAGAACTACTCCGACAACATGGGTGTCGAGGGGCCGACGACCGATGCCGCGATCCGCGCCGCCCGCGCGCAGCGCCGCCGCAACATGCTGGCCACGCTGATGTTCTCGCAAGGCACGCCGATGCTGCTGGCGGGTGACGAGCTGGGCAACAGCCAGCAGGGCAACAACAATGCCTATGCCCAGGACAACGAGATCGGCTGGGTCGACTGGGGCCCCGGCCACCAGGGCGAGGATCCCGCCTTTCTTGCCTTCGTGCAGGCGCTGATCGCGTTTCGCAAGGCGCACCCGATCCTGCGGCAGGCCCGTTTCCTGCATGCCCGCAGCCGCCTTATCGACGGCGCGCCAGATATCTTCTGGCGCCGTCTGGACGGCCAGCCGATGAGCGATACCGACTGGACCGATCCCGGCCTGCACCGCCTTGCCGTGGAATTGCGCACAACTTCGGGCACGCCCGAATACGCCGCTCAGGAAACCGCGATTTTCGTGGTATTCAACAATGACGAGGCTGTCACCGCAGTGCTTCCCGCACCTTTGGCGGGCTGGGTCTGGGTGCGCCACATCGACACCGCCAATCCGGCCGCGACGCCGGAGGTGGTGCAACACAAGATCGAGGTCAGCGCCCGCTCGGTCGTCGCGCTGGTGCTGGAGCCGCTGCCACACATGGCCGCCAAGGGAGGCAAGCGATGAAACGACTGAAAATCGAAACCCGGCCGATCGCCGGTCAGAAGCCCGGCACCAGTGGGCTGCGCAAGAAGACCCATGTCTTCATGGGGCAGCATTACCTTGAAAATTATGTCCAATCCATATTCGACGGCATCGGTGGCCTTGGCGGCAAGACGCTCGTTGTGGGCGGCGACGGGCGCTATTTCAACGATCGCGCGATCCAGGTCATCCTGCGCATGGCCGCGGCCAGTGGCGCAAAGGCCTGCATCGTGGGCCAGAACGGCATCCTTTCGACCCCTGCCGCGTCGAACCTGATCCGCAAGCGGTCCACCAGCGGCGGGCTGATCTTGTCGGCCAGTCACAACCCCGGCGGCCCCGAGGCGGATTTTGGCCTGAAGTACAATACGCCCAACGGCGGCCCGGCACCGGAACACGTCACCGACCGGATCTATGCCGCGACCCAGACTATTGCCGCCTATCACATCATCGAGACAGGCGATGTCGATCTGGGCCGGCTGGGCACCAGCACGCTTGACCGGATGACAATCGAGGTGGTCGACCCGGTCGCCGACTACGCCGCGCTGATGGAAAGCCTTTTCGATTTCGACGCGATCCGCGCGCTTTTCGCCTCGGGATTCCGGATGCGGTTTGACGCGATGCATGCGGTGACCGGCCCCTATGCCACCGAGATCCTCGAGGGCCGGCTGGGCGCGGCCCCCGGCACGGTCGTGCATGGCACCCCCTCGCCCGATTTCGGCGGCGGCCATCCCGACCCCAACCCGATCTGGGCGAAAGAGCTGATCGACGTGATGATGGGCAAGGACGCGCCCGATTTCGGCGCCGCCAGCGACGGCGACGGCGACCGCAACATGATCGTGGGCCGCGGCCTTTACGTGACCCCCTCCGACAGCCTTGCGCTGTTGGCGGCGCAGGCGCACCTCGCCCCGGCCTATGCCGGTGGGCTCAAGGGCGTCGCGCGTTCCATGCCCACCTCCGGCGCGGTCGACCGGGTCGCCGCGAAACTTGGCATCGCCTGCTACGAGACGCCCACGGGGCGGAAGTTCTTCGGCAACCTGCTCGACGCGGGCCGCGCCACGCTCTGCGGCGAGGAATCGGCCGGCACCGGGTCTGACCATGTGCGCGAAAAGGACGGGCTCTGGGCCGTGCTGCTCTGGCTCAACATTCTGGCCGTAACAAAGCAGTCGGTGGCCGACCTGATGGCCGATCACTGGCAAACCTACGGACGCAACTACTACTCGCGCCACGACTACGAGGATGTCGAGGCCGACAAGGCCAACGCCCTGATGAGCGCCCTGCGCGATGTCCTGCCCGACCTGCCGGGCCGTGAAGTGCAAGGCCTCACCATCACCAGCGCCGACGAGTTCGCCTATGACGACCCGGTCGATGGCTCGCGTTCCGAAGGACAGGGCCTGCGCATCGGGTTTGCGGGCGGCGGGCGCGCTGTGTTCCGCCTGTCAGGGACCGGGACGGTGGGCGCCACGCTGCGCGTCTACCTCGAAAGCGTCGAGACCGACCCCGCGAAACTGCACCAGGACGCGCAGGCGGCCCTTGCCCCGGTCATCGCCGCCGCCGAGGAGATCGCCCGGATCAAGGCCCATACCGGCCGCGCCGCGCCCGACGTGATTACCTGAGTCTTCTTCTGGCCGAAAATACTCCCGCCGGAGGCGCCCGCCGCGCGCGGCGGGCTCACGCCACGCGCGCGCCCTGCACCCAGAGGCCGCGGGTTACCGGCACGCCGCCCACTTCGGCAAAGCGCAGGAGATCGGCGCGCAGGCCCACTGCCAGCCGCCCCCGGTCAGCCAGCCCCACGGCGGCGGCCGGTGCTGCGGTGACCGTGGCCATCCCCTGCGCCATGTCGCCCCAGCGATGGCCCAGCCGGACCGCGGCCTGCAACAGCGCCGCCGGCACGTAATCGGACGAGACGATGTCCAGAATCCCCGCATCGGCAAGGTCGGCCGCCGCGACGTTGCCCGAATGCGACCCCCCCCGGATCAGGTTCGGCGCGCCCATGATCACCGCGATGCCCCTCTCGCGGCAGGCGCGCGCTGCCTCCAGCGTGGTCGGGAACTCGGCCAGCTTCACGCCATGCGCCGCCGAAGCCGCGACATGGGCGGCGGTGGTGTCGTCATGACTGGCCAGCGTCGCGCCAAAGCGCGCGGCCGCAGCCACCGTGGCCGCCTCGTGCGTGGCACCAAGGCGGGCATAAAGCCCTTCGAGGTAGACGAGGTAATCTGCGAAATCCGTTTCGCTCATCGCATGCTTGCCGCGCACGTAGGTCTCGAATTTCGAGATGTCGGCAAACTGGCGCTGGCCGGGCGTGTGGTCCATCAGGCTGACGATGCCCACCCGGTCGTCGGCGCCGAACTCTTCCAGCTCCTCGATCAGGGTCTCCGAACAGGTCTCGGCGCGCAGGTGCAGGTGATGGCTGATCCTGAGCGCCCCGCGCGCCCGCATCGCCAGGATCTCGTCGGCCATGGCGCGGGCATAGCGGGCATAATCGGCCCGGTGCCCGGTCATGATCGAGCCGACGCGGATCGCGTCGAAAACGGTGGAAATGCCGCAGCCCGCCAGTTCCGCGTCATGGGCGACGATGGCGGCGTGGTGCGGCCAGTTCACCTTGGGCCGGGGCGAGATGTGACGTTCCAGGTTGTCGGTATGCAGCTCGATTAGCCCCGGCGACAGCCAGTCACCCGCGCAGTCGATGGCCCCGGCGGGCACGGCCGCGCCGGTGTCGATCCCGGCGATCAGGCCATCGCGCACCTGCACCTGCCCGGTGATCACCTCGCCGGGAAGGCAGAGCCGGGCATTGGCGAAGATCATCTCGCATGTCATGAGGGGCTGTCCTTTCGCATCGTCTTCGGCAGGGGTCCGCCATGTCCGTTCATTCGCGTTTCGCGCTTTATTTCGCTCCGCCGCCGGGTCCGCTGGCCGATTTCGGCGCGGCCTGGCTGGGCTGGGACATCGCCACGGGGCAGGCCGTGGCCCATCCCGATGTCGAAGGACTGCCCCGCCCCTTGGCCGAGATCACCGCGACGCCCCGCCGCTATGGGTTCCACGCCACGCTGAAACCACCCTTCCGCCTCGCGCCGGGCCAGACCGAAACGGCGCTCGCGGCCGAGGTCGCGGCGCTGGCGGCGGGCCTTGCGCCGGCGACGCTCGACGGTTTGCAGCTGGCGCAGATCGGGCGGTTCCTCGCGCTGGTGCCCGAGGGCGAGGTGACGGCCCTGAACGCGCTGGCCGGACGGCTGGTCGAAGGGCTGGACCATTTCCGCGCCCCTGCCCCGCCCGAGGAAATCGCCCGCCGCCGCGCCGCCGGTCTCAGCCCCGCGCAGGACGCGCTGCTGGTCCGCTGGGGCTACCCCTACGTTATGGAGGAGTTCCGCTTTCACATGACGCTGACCGGCCCGCTCGACCCGGACACGGGCAGTGCCACACGCGCGGCCCTTGCCCCGCACCTTGCCGCTGTCCTGCCGCGCCCCTTCTTGCTGGACGAGGTCGTGCTGGCAGGCGAACGCGCCGACGGGCATTTCGAGACGGTCCATCGCTACGCGCTTTCGGGGTAAAGCGCGGCCAGCGCCACGGCGACGGTCGTCTCCAGCGGCCCGTCGTTCGAGATGACCGCGCCCGGCACCCCCGCGGGCGGCGGCGGCACCTGCCGGTCCAGTCGCCGGGCGATCTGGCCGGCATCCTCGCGCCCGCGCGCGGCCAGCCGGGCGGCCAGCGTTTCCGGCCGCGCCGTCAGGCCCAGCACGAACAGCCCCGCAAACCGCGCGGCGGCCGCCGACAGCGCGCCGCGCGACAGGTTCGCCAGCACGTCATGGCCAGCGGCAAGGTCGGCATCGACATCGGCGGGAATGCCGTAGAACAGGTCATGCGCGCCCCAGCTCAGCGCGTATGCGCCCGCGTCGCGGGCGCGCGCAAATTCGTCCAGCGTCACCGGCTCGTGGTCCTCGCCCCCCGCCTCGGCGGGGCGGGTGATGGCGCGGCGCACCACGCGCAGGCCGGGGCGCGCGGCGGCAAGACCCGCCATCACGCTGTCCTTGCCCACGCCCGAAGGGCCGACAACGGCAATCAGCCGGCCAGTGCTCATGCCGGCTCCGGCGTGAAAGCGGCAACATCGACGGTGCGGTCGCAGACCCGCTCGCGCGCCGCGACATCGTGGAAGATCCCGAGGATCGCCGCCCCGCGCGCCTTGGCCTCCTCGATCAGCTCCAGCACCACCTCGCGGTTGGCGGCATCGAGGCTGGCCGTGGGCTCGTCCAGCAGCATCACCGGGTATTCATGGGCAAAGCCGCGCGCGATGTTCACGCGCTGCTGCTCGCCGCCCGAGAATGTCGTGGGCGAAAGCGACCACAGCGTCTGGGGAATGTTGAGCCGCGCCAGCAGCGCGCGCGCGCGGTCATGCGCGGCGGCCTCGTCCACGCCCAGCACCATCAGCGGTTCGGCCACCACGTCCAGCGTCGGCACGCGGGGCACCACGCGCAGGAACTGGCTGACATAGCCCAGCGTGGCGCGGCGCAGCGCGATAATCTCGCGCGGGGCGGCACGGGCCACGTCCAGGCCCGCCACCTCGATCCGGCCCGCCGCGGCCAAGTAATTGCCCCAGATCATCCGCATCAGCGTGGACTTGCCCGCGCCCGACGGCCCGGTCAGCCCGACGCATTCGCCGGGCGCGACATCGAGGGCGGCATCGCGCATCACCTCGATCACGGCGCCGCCCTGATTGTGCAGGGTAAAGGTCTTGGCAAGGCCCGAGACGGAAATCATAGCCATTTCTTCCACTTGAAATAGAGGTAGGTGACCCCCGCCGAGGCAAGCATCAGCACGATCGCCTTGGGATATCCCCACGGGTCGTGCAGGACGCCCATGTTGACAAAGTTCATGCCATAGACCGAGGCGATCAGCGTCGGCGGCAGAAAGAGGGCCGCCACAACCGAGACGATCCGCACGGTGGCATTCTGCGCAAGATTGATCATACCCAGCGTGGTGTCGGAAATCAGGCTGACGCGGTTGCCAAGAAAATCTGCGTGCACTTCCAGCGCCGAAAGATCGCGCAGTTCGGCCTTCACGAAGTTGCGCAGCGCGCCATCCTTGCGGTTGCCAAGCCAGACGGAGAACGTCGCCAGCATCCGCTCCATCGTCAAAAGGCCCAGACGCACGCGGGCCAGAACCTCGCCCTGCTGGCCGATCACCTCCAGCGCGTCTTCCAGCATGTCGGGCTGACTGGAGGCGTCGCCTTTGTACACGGTCTTGGCAATGTCATCGAGGCTGCGCCCGCAGCCCTCCAGGTGGTCGGCAAGCCGCGCGACGATCTCTTCCACCATTCCCAGATACAGCCGTAGCGGGCTGCTGCAGCCCGCGCTGCTGCGATCGGCCCGGTCAGGAAAAGTGCGGAACGGCCGCGGGTCGTGGTGGCGCACGCTGATCAGCCGGGCCGGCGTCAGGATGAATGTGACGGGGCCCGATACCTGTTCGCCCGCAGGGGTCTGGCCGGGGATCACCACGGTCATGAAATCGGCCTCGTCCTGCCGGTAAAGGCGGTTGGAAATCTCGATCTCTTCCATGTCGGCGAGGCTCGGCACCTGCACGCCCAGCACCTCGACCTGCGCTGCCTCGGCTGGATCAGGCCTGTAAAGGTCGATCCAGATCGCATCAGCGATGTCGGCATCGGGCGGCATCAGGCGCAACGCGCCGGCCTCAAGGCGATAGGCGTAAAGCATAGGTCAGACCTGCAACACGGAGGATACCAGAAGCTGGGTATACCCGTGCTGGGGATCGTCCAAGACCTGATCGGTCAGGCCGGTTTCCACCACCCGGCCATCCTTCATCACCATCAGCCGGTCGGCCAGCAGGCGCACAACGGCCAGGTCATGCGTGACGATCACCGCCGAAAGGCCCATCTGCCGCACCAGCCCGCGCAAAAGATCCAGCAGCCGCGCCTGCACGCTGACGTCGAGGCCCCCGGTCGGTTCGTCCATGAAGACAAGGCGCGGCCCGGTCACCAGGTTGCGCGCGATCTGCAGCCGCTGCTGCATCCCGCCCGAAAAGGTGGAGGGCCGGTCGTCGATCCGGCCCGTGTCAATCTCCACCCGGCCCAGCCAGTCGGTCGCAGTCTCGCGGATCTGGGCGTAGTTGCGCGCGCCCACGGCCATCAGCCGCTCGCCCACGTTGCCGCCCGCGCTGACACCCATCCGCAGCCCATCGCGGGCGTGCTGGTGGACGAAGGCCCAGTCCGTGCGGCCCAGCATCCGCCGCTCGGGCTCGGACATGGAAACGGTATCCTTCGGCCCCTCGGCGCGGGTGTCGAAGATGACCGCGCCGCTGTCAGGGGCCATGTGCCCGGCCATGCAGTTGAGCAGGGTGGACTTGCCAGAGCCGCTTTCGCCGACGATGCCCATCACCTCGCCGGGATAAAGGTCGAAGGACACGTCCGCGCAGCCGATGTGGCGGCCATAGGTTTTCGTCAGGTGACGGACGGACAGAAGCGGGGTCATGCCGCATCCTTTCCCTTGTGCCCGGCGGCCTGCCGGCTGCCGCAATAATCGGTGTCGGAACAGACGAACATCCGCCCGCCGGCGTCATCGACGATCACCTCGTCAAGGTAGCTGTCTGTCGCACCGCAAAGGCCGCAGGCATGATCAGCTTTTGACGCCTCGAACGGGTGATCCTCGAAATCGAGGCTGACGACGGGCGTGTGCGGCGGCAGCGCGTAGATGCGCTGCTCGCGCCCCGCGCCGAAAAGCTGGATCGCCGCCATCTCCATCTTGGGATTGTCGAACTTGGGGATCGGCGAGGGGTCCATCACGTAACGCCCGGCCACCCTGACAGGGTAGGCATAGGCGGTGGCGATGTGGCCGTGCCGGCTGATGTCCTCGTATAGCTTCACATGCATCAGCCCGTAATCCTCCAGCGCGTGCATCCGCCGCGTTTCCACCTCGGAGGGTTCGAGGAACCGCAAGGGTTCGGGGATCGGCACCTGGTAGACCAGGATCTGGCCCTCGCGCAGCGTCACCTCGGGGATGCGGTGGCGGGTCTGGATCACGGTCGCCTCCGCTGTCGCCTCGGTCGTCGCCACCCCGGCGGTGCGGGCAAAGAAGGCGCGGATGCTGACGGCGTTGGTCGTGTCGTCGGCCCCCTGGTCGATCACCTTCAGCCGATCCTCGGGCACCAGCACGGCGGCCGTCACCTGCACGCCGCCCGTACCCCAGCCATAGGGCATGGGCATTTCGCGGCTGGCGAACGGCACCTGGTAGCCGGGGACCGCCAGCGCCTTCAACAGCGCGCGGCGGATCATCCGCTTGGTCTGCTCGTCGAGGTAGGCAAAGTTGTAATGCTCTGTCATGCTGTAACCCCCGAGGAAACAAGGACCCGGCGATGAGTTTCGGCCTTGGCGCCCTGATCCTGCTGGTCGTGCTGGTCATCATGGCCCGCGCGGCAGGCTACCTGCGCGGGCCGCCGCCCGAAGGCGAAGAGGCGCCGCCGCCGCATGTCCTGACGGTGGACCTCGCCAAGGGCCAGCGCCCTGAAGGACAGGCCGAGGACGAGGCCGACGGGACCGGGGACGGCGAAGGGGATGCGGACGGCGACAGCTAGGCTCATTCCGCCGCCTCCGCCTGACCTGGGGCCGAACCGGCCGCCATCGCCTCGCGCCGCAGCTTGCGCACCAGCTCCAATTCGGACTGGAAGTCGACGTAATGGGGCAGCTTGATATGCTCCAGAAACCCCGTCGCCTGGATATTGTCGCAGTGGTAGAGGACGAATTCCTCGTCTTGCGCGGGCGCGCCCTGGTCGTCCTCGCCCAGTTCGCGCCACCTCAGTGCCCGGTCGACCAGCGCCATCGAGATCGCCTTGCGCTCGGTCTGGCCAAAGACCAGGCCATAGCCGCGGGTGAATTGCGGCGGCTCGGTCTTTGACCCGGCGAACTGGTTGACGGTTTCGCATTCGGTCAGCACCACCTCGCCGATCTCGATGGCAAAGCCCAGTTCGGGAATGTCCATCTCGACTGTGCAGGCGCCGATGCGCAATTCGCCCACGAAGGCGTGGTTGCGCGCATAGCCGCGCTGGGTGGAATAGGCCATGCCAAGGATGAACCCCTCGTCGCCCCGGCTTAGCGCCTGAAGCCGCAGCGCCCTGTCGGCGGGCAATTCCAGCGGTTCGCGCGTCAGGTCGGGCGGCGGCGTTTCGTCCGCCACCTCCTGCTGGATCAGCCCCTCACGATTGAGAAAGCCGGTGACATGCGGCACCGGGCCGGGCGCGGGGGTGCCCTCGGGCGCGGGCGGCACCGCACCCTCGGCGGCCAGTTTGAAATCCAGCAGCCGGTGCGTGTAATCGAAGGTCGGGCCCAGAACCTGCCCGCCCGGCAGGTCCTTGAACGTGGCGCTGATGCGCCGGTCGCAGGCCATCGCGCCGGTCTCGACGGGCCGGGTCGCGCCAAAGCGGGGCAGCGTGGTGCGGTAGGCGCGGATCAGGAAGATCGCCTCGATCAGGTCGCCGCGCGCCTGCTTGATCGCCAGCGCGGCCAGATCAGGATCGTAGAGAGAGCCCTCGGCCATCACCCGGTTGACCGCCAGCGCCAGCTGTTCGCGGATCTGCGCAACCGAAAGTTCGGCCACGCCGGTATCGCCCCGCCGTTCCTCGGCTAGCCAGGCATGGGCGTTCTCAATCGCCCGCGCCCCTCCCTTGACAGCGACATACATCAGCCGATCCTCGTCGAACGCGGCAGCGCGGCCAGCCGGTCGCCGCAGGTGAAGATGAAATCAAGCCCCAGCGGAAAGGCCCGCGCATTGGCCTGGAACGCCGCCGTTTCGGGCAGAGAAAGCGCCGCCTCCGTGGCGATGCCGGGGCCGGTCAGCCGAGCGCCGCTGGCCTCCAGCACCGGCACCTCGACGATCAGCGTCGCCGAGCGGTCGGGATATTCGGGCGTGCCGATGGCATAGTCGCCAAGCGGCAGCAGCGCCGGCCACGCCCCAAGGGCAAAGGCCGCCTGCCCGCGCCCGGCCAGCGGCGCACCGCAATGAAACGTCACCCAGTCGCGCACGGCGCCCGTGTCGGCGGACCCGGCTAGGTGCAGCGCAGTTTCGGGATCGCACAGCGTCAGCAGCACGGCGCCCGCCGCGACCGACAGCGGCGCGGGCGGCTGCGCGCCTGCGATGCGGTGAATGGTGCCGGGCCGGGCCATCGCCTCCATGATCGCGCGAAAGGCGTGGGCCGCATCGTGCGGAGCATCGGCAAAGCCGCCAGTCAGCGTTTCGGCCTGCATCAATCCTCTCCCCTCACCAACGTGAAGAACTCGACCTTCGTTGCCGCCGCCTTGGCCGCGCGGGCCCCGCGCCGTGCGTCGGCCTCGGCAGCCAGCGGCGCCAGCACCGCCGCGCGCACCGCGTCGGCCGCGCCCGTCTGCATCAGCGCATCCACCTGCGCGGCCCAGCCTGCCGCCACCTTGTCGCGCCCCTGCACGGTGCCGTGGCCCACCTCGCCCGAGGGCAGCCGGACCGAGGCGCGGGTGACCGTCATCTCGCCCAGGTTGAACGGCGCACCGGTGCCGCCTGCCCGCCCGCGCACCATCACCGCGCCGACCTCGGGCGGGCGCAGCCAATCGGCGGGCCAGTCCAGCCCCGCCGACGTGCAAAGTGCGGCCAACCGCCCGGCGGGCGCGCTGGCCATCAGGCCCAGCCATGCGCGACGGTCTTCTTGTTCGGATGTCAGGGCGGCGGTGCTTGTCATGGCGCGGGTTGCCTTATACAACTAGACAACTCATACGCCGTGACCTTCTCTCCGACAAGCCCCCGAACTGTGAAGTCTTCATGACAACGCCCGACAAGCTCGCGCCGGCCGCCCTCTGGCACTCCATCGCCGAGACGCTGACCGCCGAAATCGCAAGCGGCCAGTACCGCCCGGGCGACCGGCTGCCTTCGGAGGCGGACCTTGCCCGCCGCTTTGGCGTGCATCGTCATACGCTGCGCCGGGCCATGGCAAAATTGGCAGAAGGTGGACTGGTTCACAGCCGCCGTGGCGCGGGCGTGTTCGTGGCCGCCCGCCCCGCTGATTACGCGCTGGGTCGGCGCGTGCGCTTTCATCGCAACATCGCCGCGACCGGGCGCATCCCCGGGCGGCAGCTGCTGGCGCTGGAAACCCGCCGCGCCAACGCAACAGAGGCCGCGGCCCTTGGCCTTGCGCCGGGAGATATGGTGCATGCCTATGGCGGGGTCTCGCTGGCCGATGCCGAACCCATCGCGTTGTTTCTCAGCGTCTTTCCCGCCTCGGCCCTGCCCGGCCTGCCCGAGGCCCTGCGCGCCGACCGCTCGATCACCGCGGCACTGGCCGCCTGCGGCGTGACCGACCATTTGCGCGCCCGCACCCGGATATCGGCCGCCCTCGCCACGCCCGTTCAGGCCGCGCAACTGCACCTTGCCGCCGGCGCGCCGCTGCTCAGGACCGAGGCGCTCAACACCGATGCAGGGGGCCGTCCGGTGGAATACGGGCTGACATGGTTCGCCGGCGAGCGCGTCAGCCTCACGCTCGAATCCGCCGATCGCTGAAACGGTGCCGATTAAGCGCGACGAAAGGCGCGTCCCGCGTTACCATTCGCCACGGGAATCACCGCGCCTTGGGGGGCTGCCATGCCGCATGAGTTGCAGGATTCGGTGACAATCGTCACCGCGATCGAGGCGCTGGAGGTCGACGATGTCGCCGCCTTCGTCACGCGCCACATCCGTGAACGACGCCTGACGCGGATTGTCCGGACGCTCAACCGGGACACGCTGTCGTCCGATGTCGCCCGCCGTCAACGTGCCGAGAACGCGCTGCATCGCATCGGGTTCATCTGACGCGGCTCAGCCGTCGCGCTGCATGATCCACTCGACCTCGGGAGCCGGGACAAAGCGCCATTTGCGCAGCGGCCCGGCCATGACGTTGAGGTAATACATCTCGAACCCGTAGGGCGCGCCGCAGGGATGATGCCCGCGCGGCACCAGCACCACGTCACCATCGCGCACCGCCATCGCCTCGTCGAGGTCGCCATCGTCTGTGTAGACGCGCTGCAGCCCGAAGCCGTCTGAGGGGTTGAGCCGGTGGTAATACGTCTCTTCAAGATAGGTGATTCGCGGAAAATCGTCCTCGTCATGGCGGTGGCTGGGATAGGACGACCAGTTGCCGGCGGGCGTGAACACCTCGGTCACCAGCAGGTGGTCGGCCACGTCGCGGCCTTCCATCGCGATGTTGTTGATGTAGCGGGTATTGGCGCCCTTGCCCCGCGGCGTCAGTTCGATCCCCTCGGGGCCCAGCCTTTGCGCCGCATGTCCGCCGGTGGCCGGCGCGGTGCAGACCGCCAGCTTGCAGGGCGTAGTCGCCACCGCGCGCCAGTCAGCCCCGCCGGGGACGTAAAGGCAATGCGGCGGCGTGCGTTCGAAGGGGCTCATCCGTTCGCCCATCTCGCCGAAATCCTGCCCCGCGGCACTGATCCGCGCCTTGCCCTCGACCAGCACCAGGATCGCCTCGTGCCCGCCCGTGGCCTCGGCCGCATCCTGCCCCGGCTGCAGATCGTAAAGGCCGAACCCCACGTAGCGCCAGCCCGCGTCCCGGGGCGTGATGTCATGCACCTTGGGGGTGCCGGATTGCGGGTGGCGCAGCAGCGGGCTGGTCATTCCTCTTTCCTCTCATAATCGGCGGGATCGAAGGCCAGGAAGAAGGCCCAGAGCAGGTAAAGTCCCGCAGCCAGAAAGATGACCCCCCAGAACCCCGCCTTGTGCGAAAACTCCAGCGCCGCCTGCCCCAGCACGATGATCACCGCCACCGCCCGGCGCCAGGCCGGACGAAAGAACGGATGCGCGACCGACCAGAAGCTGCGGCGCGGTTCACTCACGCCGAGATCTCCAGTCCGGCCTGCGCGCAGACCTTGAGGATGTGGTCATAGCCCACCTTGGAATAGGTGTAGGGATCAGCCTTGGCCGGGTCCTGCTCGGCCTCGACCACGATCCAGCCGGCATAATCCAGCGCCTTCAGCCGGTCCGCCACCGCCTGGAAATCGATGCAGCCGTCGCCCGGCACGGTAAACGCTCCCGTGATGACGGCGTCGAGGAAACTGCGGTCGTTCTCGCGCACGTCGGCGACGATGGCGGGGCGGATATCCTTGAAATGAACATGATGCACACGGTCGCCCCAACGATCGAGCGTGCGCAGCACGTCGCCGCCACCGAACAGCAAGTGCCCGGTATCGAAGCACAGGTGCAGATCGGGGGTGGAACCCTCCATCAGCCAGTTCACGTCGTCCTCGCTCTCGATGATCGAGCCCATGTGGTGGTGATAGGCCATCGGCATCCCCTGCCCCGCCATCCACTTGGCAAGTTCGCTGATCCGGGCGGCATAGGCCAGCACCTCGTCACGGCTCAGCTTCGGGCGGGCGTTGACCGGCACGGCGATGTTGCCCTGCACGGTGTTGGAGCATTCCGCATAGACGATGCAGGGCGCACCCAGGGCGACGAACTGTTCGACCTGCTGGCGCACCGCGGCCTTCTCGGCCTCCAGGTCGTTGACCAGGCTTGCGCCCGAGCACCAGCCGCCGCAAAGCGCGATATCGGCGGCCTCGAGATAGGCGCGCAGGCCCGCGGTGTCATGCGGCATCCGCTGGCCACGCTCGACCCCTGTATAGCCGATCTCGCGCGCCTCGCGCAGGGCCTGCTCCATCGTGTAGGCGCGGGTCAGGTCGGGCAGGTCGTCGTTCTGCCAGGCAATGGGCGAAATGCCGATCTTGACGCTCATCTTCGGGGTCCTCAAAGGGCGCGTTGTTGCTTGCGCCGGGTTTCGAATGTCTTGCGCGCGGCGCGCACCTCGGCCCTTTCGCTGACCTCGGGCACGCCGACCTCCCACCACGTGCCGCCATGGGGCGTGCTGGGATAGGGATCAGTGTCGATGACCACGACGAAGGGGCCGGTCGCCGCCTTGGCCTGCGCCAGCGCGGCCTCAAGCTCGGCGATCGAGCCGACATGCACCGCCTCCGCCCCCATCGCGCGGGCATGGGCGGCAAAGTCGATGGCCGCGGGGTTCACGTGGTAGGACTTGTCGAGCAGGTTGTTGAACTCGGCCCCGCCGGTGCCGATCTGCAGCCGGTTGATGCAGCCGAACCCGCGGTTGTCGGTGATCACGACGGTGATCTTGATCCCCATCATGCAGGCGGTGGCAAGCTCGGAATTGGCCATCATGTAGCTGCCGTCGCCCAGCATGCAGACCACGTCGCGGTCGGGCTCGGCCATCTTGATGCCCATCGCGCCGGCAATCTCGTAGCCCATGCAGGAAAACCCGTATTCCATGTGATAGGACATCGGGCGCGTGGCCTTCCACAGCTTGTGCAACTCGCCCGGCATGGTGCCGGCAGCGCACATCACCACCGTGTCGGGGCCTGCCGCGCGCTGCACGGCCCCCACGACCTGCATGTCGGTGGGCAGGGCATTGCCCTCGCCCGGCGGCGCGGTCAGCGGATCGACGGCGGCGAACCAGTCGGCCTTGAGCGCGGGATCGGGCGCGGCAAAGCGGCTGTCGCCCAGCGCATCGGAGAGCGCGGCAAGCCCGGCCGCGGCATCGCAGCACAGCGGCGCGGCCCCATGTTTCATCGCGTCATAGGCCAGCACGTTGAGGCTGGCGAGATTGCGGCCCGGCGCGGAGAAGAGCGACCACGAGCCGGTGGTGAAATCCTGAAACCGTGTGCCCACGCCCAGCACCATGTCAGCCTCGGCACAGCGGGAATTGGCGCTGGCCGCGCCAGTCACACCGATGGGGCCGAGGTTGAGCGGATGGTCCCAGGGCAGCGCGGACTTGCCCGCCTGCGTCTCGACCACGGGAATCTGGTGCGCCTCGGCGAAGCGGCGCAGATCGTCTGTGGCATGGGCATAATGCACCCCGCCGCCCGCGACGATGACCGGCGCTTTCGCCCCTTTCAGCAGGGCGGCGACGCTCTCCACCTCGACCGGGTCAGGCTGGACGATGCGGCGACGCCAGACGCGGGGCGTGAAGAACTCCTCGGGCCAGTCAAACGCTTCGCCCTGCACGTCCTGACAAAAGGCCAGTGTCACCGGGCCGCATTCGGCGGGGTCGGTCATCACGCGCATCGCGCGGGGAAGCGCCGTCAACAGCTGTTCGGGGCGGATGATCCGGTCAAAAAAGCGGCTGACCGGGCGGAAGCAGTCGTTCGCGCTGACCGTGCCGTCGGCCCAGACCTCGGTCTGCTGCAACACCGGGTCGGGGCCGCGATGGGCGAACACGTCACCCGGCACGATCAGCACCGGCAGGCGGTTGACATGCGCCACGCCCGCCGCCGTGACCATGTTGAGCGCACCCGGCCCGATCGAGGAGGTAACCATCATCGCCCGGTCGCGCCCCAACTGCTTGGCATAGGCGATGGCGGCATGGGCCATGGTCTGTTCGTTCTGGCCCCGGTAGGTGGGCAGCTGGTCGCGCACGCCATAAAGCGCCTCGCCCAGCCCCACCACGTTGCCATGGCCGAAGATGCCCCAGCAGCCGGCGATGAAGGGGACGCCGGAGGGGGTGAGTTGGGCAGCAAGGTAGCGCACCATGGCTTGCGCGGCGGTCAGGCGGATCGTTGTCATTGGAAACCTCCGTGACGGGATGGGCGGCGGAGGGGGGCTGTCTGCCCCCCGGCTTCGCCTCCCCCCGAGAGTATTTGGGGCCAGAAGAAGGGGGTTTGGGGGGGATGGCTCATCTGCCGGCCCCGTCCCGGGCGCGATCCCATGCGGCGCAGAGCGCGGCGTAGGTTTCGGCCATCTGCGCCACGGCCGTGGCATCGTCGATGCGGCCCGCGAACCAGTCGCGCGCGGGGGCGCCAAAGATCGTGCGGCCCACGGCAAAGCCCTTGACCAGCGGCTGGCGCGCGGCATGAGCGAAGGCCGCATCGAGCGCGGCGCGGGGCGCATCAAGGCCGAGAACGAGGATGCCGCGCACATGCGCGTCGTTCTCGGTAATCGCCGCGGCGGCGGCATTCCACGCGGCCTCGGTCGGCTGGGATTCAAGCTTCCACCAGTCGGGGAAGACACCGATATCGTAGAAGCGGCGGATGATCGTGGCGGTGGTCAGGTCGTCCACGGGACCAACCTTGGAAGGAATGATTTCCAGAAGGAATTCCAGCCGGTTGCGGCGCGCGGCGGTGAAAAGCCGCAGCACGGTTTCCTCCTGCGCGGCCCAGGTCGCGGCATCGTCATCGGGGTGGCAGAAGCACAGCGCCTTGACGACATGGGAGAGCGGCCATTCCGACAGGCCGCCGAAATCGGGCCCGATCTCGGGCTCGCACATCAGCGGGCGCGATCCGGGCCATTCGACCGGCCGGCCGATCCAGAGGCCGGTTTCCGCAGCAGTCTGCAGCGCGCGCCGGCCGATCCGGTTGTCGCAGAGGATGCCGTAGCCGGGGCGGCCATCCTGCACCTGAAGCGCCGTGCGCAGGCAGAGGTCCTTGAAGGCCGCGCCTTTCGCAGGCGTGTAGCCTTCGATCGCCTCGATCTGCGCGCGGTGGTCGAAGGCGAAGATCCGTGCGTTGGACCAATCGCCATGGCGGTTGGTGGACCAGTGGACCTGCTCCAGCGCGGCGTCGTTCCGAAGGTCGGTCCGGACGATGCCGCGCTTGAGGAAGAACTGCAGCTCTTCCCAGCTGGGATAGGCGGGCGTGCAGCCGTGGCGGCTGACCGCGAAGGCGCCGCAGGCATTGGCATAGGTCAGCGCGGTGGGCCAGTCCTCGCCATCGAGCCAGCCCTTCAGGAGCCCCGACATGAAACCGTCGCCCGCGCCCAGCACGTTGAAAACCTCGATGGGAAAGCCCGGGCCGCTTTCGCCGTCGTCGAGGCTGTCGGGGATCGCGCCGGTAAAGGCGGCGGCGCCCATCGGCCCGCGCTTGCAGACCAGCGTGGCGGCGGTCAGCGCGCGCACCGCGCGCAGCGCGGCGATGGTGTCGGTCGTGCCGCCGGCGATGTGGAACTCTTCCTCGGTGCCGACGATCAGGTCGAACAGCGGCAGGTGCGCCTGCAACTTCGCCGTGACAGCGGCACTTTCGATGAACCGGCTTTCGCCCGCGCCATGGCCCGCCAGCCCCCAGAGGTTGGGGCGATAGTCGATGTCGAGCGCGGTCTGCGCGCCGCTTTCGCGCGCCAGCCGCAGCGCCTTGAGCACCGCGGCCTCCGTGCGCGGATGGCTGAGATGGGTGCCGGTCGCCACCACCGCGCGCGCCTCGGCGATGAAGGCGGGATCGATATCGTCTTCGCAGAGCGCCATGTCGGCGCAATTCTCGCGGTAGAAGATCAGCGGAAAGCGGTCCTGGTCGCGGATGCCGAGGATCACCAGCGCGGTCAGGCGTTCGGGGTCGGTGACCACGCCGCGCACGTCGACGCCTTCGCGCGCCAGTTCCTCACGCAGGAAGCGGCCCATGTGTTCGTCGCCAACGCGGGTGATCAGCGCCGATTTCAGGCCGAGGCGCGCGGTGCCGGTCGCCATGTTGGTGGGCGAGCCGCCGACATACTTGGCGAAAGAGCCCATGTCCTCCAGCCGCCCGCCGACCTGCGTGCCGTAAAGATCGACCGAGGACCGGCCGATGGTGATGACATCGAGCGGTTTCATCAGCCCAGCACGTCCGACACGTTCACCACGTGCCCCTCGGCCACCGATTTCAGCGCCGCCTCGGCCAGCGCCAGCGCGCGCAGCCCATCCTCGCCTGTCGTGGGGGTTGGCGCGCCCTCTGTCACCGCGGCGATGAACGAGGCGATTTCATTGGCATAGGCGGCGACGTAGCGGGTCATGAAGAAGTTCAAGAGCGGCGGGCGGGTGAAGCCCTTGGCGTTGGCGATCTCGATATTGGCCTCGCGCATGTTCTCGGCGGCGACGGAGCCTTCGGCGCCCAGCACCTCGATCCGCTGGTCGTAGCCGTAACTGGCGCGCCGCGTATTGGTGATGATCGCCTGCCGCCCGCTGGCGGTGCGCAGGATCACGTTGACGCTGTCGTAGTCGCCCAGGCGGCCGATCTCGGGGTCGGTCAGGACAGAAGCGGCGGCCAGCACGGTTTCGGGTTCCTCGCCCAGCAGCCAGCGCGCCATGTCGAAGTCGTGGATCGTCATATCGCGGAAGATGCCGCCCGAACGGGTGATGTAATCGGCCGGCGGCGGGCCGGGATCGCGGCTGGTGATCGTCACCATCTCGACCTTGCCGACGTGGCCGGCGTCGATGGCGGCCTTTACGGCCATGAAATCGGGATCGAACCGGCGGTTGAAGCCCACCATCAGCGTGCCCTTGGCCTCGGCCACGACATTCAGGCAGGCCTGCACGCGGGCGATGCTGAGGTCGATCGGTTTTTCGCAGAACACCGCCTTGCCCGCGCGGACCGCCCGCTCGATCAGATCGGCATGGGTGTCGGTGGGCGTGCAAATCACCACCGCGTCGATGTCGGCGGCATCCATGATTTCGTCCGTAGTCCGGATCGCGCAGCCATAGGTTTCGGCCAGCGCCTGCGCCGCGGCGGGCAGCGCATCGGTAACGGCTACCAGTTGCGCCGCCGGATCGCCGGTGATCGCGCGCGCGTGCACCTTGCCAATGCGCCCTGCCCCCAGAAGCCCGAACTTGACCGTCATCTCATCCTCTTTTCGCAGCCCCGGGGGCCGCCGTTGGTGGTTATTCGCCAGATGCCCCGGCGTTGTTCTGATCGAAATCGACAACCGCGCCGGTCATCACGCCGGAGGTCTCCGACCGCATGTCGCTGACCGGCTTGCCCATCTGCCGGGCGGCCAGCGGCCGGCCACGGCCGTGCGCGCCGTCGGGGACGACCGCGACTCTGTGTTCGTGGACGGCATGCATCAGATGTAGGCCGCCGCCTCGTTCTGCGTCTTCACGCCGGTGATGTAGGACACGATGTCATTGCCGTCGGTCTCTTCGCGTTTCAGCGAGGCCACGATGTGGCCCCTCCGGAACACGACGATCCGGTCGACAAGGTCAAAGACCTGCCGCAGGTTGTGGCTGACCAGGATCAGCGGGATGTTCTGCGCCTTCAGCGTGCGAATGATCTCTTCGACCTGCGCCGTTTCCTGCACCCCCAGCGCCGCTGTCGGCTCGTCCATGATGATCAGCTTCCGGGCGAAACTCGCGGACCGGGCGATCGCCACGCATTGGCGCTGGCCGCCCGACATGTTGCGGATCGGGTTGTCGAGGTTGGGGATCTTCACCCCGGTGCGCTTCAGCCCCTCTTCGGTCGCCTGCCGCATCGCGCGGCGGTCCAGCACCGAGAACGGGCCAAGGTTGAAGCGGATCTTCTCGCGCCCGAGGAAAAGGTTGGAGGGCACGTCGAGATCGTCGGCAAGCGCAAGGTTCTGGAACACGCATTCCATCCCCGCCTCGCGCGCATCCAGCGGCCCTGCAAACTCCACTTCCCGCCCGTCGAACGATATCTTTCCGCGGGTGCGCGTTTCCACCCCGGTGATCTGTCGCACGAAAGTGGACTTGCCCGCGCCGTTGTCGCCCACGATGGCGACGTGCTCGCCCTCGAGAAGCTCGAAGTCAGCATTCTCCAGCGCATGCACGCCGCCGTAGTGCTTGGTCAGGCCTTCGGTCTTCAGAACGATGTTGCTCATCGTCGTCCTCCTCAAATCCGGTCCGCGCTGCGGCGTTGTCGCCACTGGTCGAGTGCGACTGCACCCACGATGATCACGCCCTTGACCATGTCCTGATAGTAGGCGCCAAGTCGGATCGAGGTGAAACCCGAGATGATCACCGAGAAGATCAGCGCGCCCAATACGGTCCCGACGATCGAACCGCGCCCGCCCGACAGGCTGACGCCGCCGATAACGGCCATGGCGATGGCATCGAGTTCATACCCCATGCCCATGCCGGACTGCGCGGTCAGGTTCTTCGAGGTCAGAAGCAGCGCCGCGACCCCCGCCAGCATGCCTGCGATGGCATAGACCATTACCTTGTGACGGTTGACGTTGATCCCCGACATCCGCGCCGCTGCCTCGTTCGAGCCGATGGCGTAGGAATGCTTGCCGTAAAGCGTGTAGGTCATGATCAGGTGAAACAGGACCGCCAGCGCGCCGAAGATCAGCGCGGGGTTCTGGCCCTCCCAATGGATCAGGCCAAAGGTCAACTGGCCCAGCAGATCACCATTGGACAACTGCCCGTAAGCGACCGAGGGGAACGAGATCGGGTCGCCATTGGTGTACCATGTCGAGACGCCGCGCGCCGACACCATCATGCCCAGCGTGGCAATGAAGGGCGGGATGCGGTTGTAGGCGATCAGCGCACCGTTGATCATCCCCGCGACCAGGCCCAGCGCCAGCGAAACGACGATCGGCACGATCACCGGCAGATCGTACATGTACTTCATCGTCTCATAGTCCCAGTACCCCTTGGGGTTGGGATTGCCGTTGACGGTCAGCGTCTGCGCGAAACTCATCGTGACCATCGCCACCATGCCGACCACCGAGCCAGAGCTCAGGTCGATCCCGCCGATGATGATGACCTGCGTCACGCCCAGCGCGATGATCCCCGTCACCGCGACCTGCAGCAGGATGATGGCAATGCGCTGCTGGTTGAAGACGGCGTCGAGGTTGTGACGCATGTTGAACAGGAACGAGGTGCCGTTGAGGCGGTTGAGCACCTCGAACACGACGACCATTACCACGAGTGCGAGGAACACGTTCCACTCCGGCGCGCGACTGCGCCGGGCGGAGTCGGGTTTGCGGTTACCCGCGCCTTGGGCCGGACTTGCCATTGTGCGATCTCTCCCCGGATGCGTAGCGAAAATGGCGCGCGACGCGGGTGGTCCCGGCTGCGCAAGCGGGGGGCAACTTGTCGCCGCCCCCCACGAGGTTTCAGGCCGGCGGCCTTAGTTCTTGGACATGTAGTTGGCCATGTTGTCCGGCGTCACCAGTTCGAACGGCACCCAGACGGCGTTGTCCACGGCCTCGCCATTGGACAGTTTGACCGCCGCATCCAGCGCGCCCGAACCTTGGGCGGCCGCATTCTGGAACACGGTCACGTCAAGATCGCCCGCCTGCATCGCTGCCAGCGCGTCCTGGGTGGCGTCAACGCCGCCCACCTGCACCGACTTCATATCGATGCCGGCGGCCTTCATCGCCTGGATCGCGCCGATCGCCATCTCGTCGTTGTTGGCGATCACGCCGTCAAACGCCTTGCCCGTCGACAACCAGTTGGTCATCAGGGTCTGGGCCTCGTCGCGCGACCAGTTGGCGGTCTGCTCGTCGATGATGTTGACCTTCACGCCACAGTCGGGGCCGTTAATGACGTCATGCACGTCCTTGGTCCGCATCACGGCGGCCTGGTTCGACAGCTGGCCCTGCATCACGTAGACGTTGACCTCGGACTTGCCCTCGGCCTTCCAGTTGGCGCACAGCGCCTTGGTCTCGAGCGTGCCGGAATCGGCCTCGTTTGAGGCGACGAAGGCTTGGTTGTCGGGCAGCGTGTCAAGGTTGATCGGCTGGCGGTTGACGTAGACCAGCGGCACACCGGCCTTCTCGGCGGCATCGGTCATCGCTTGCGTGGCCGAGGTATCGACCGGGTTAACGATGATCGCATCAACACCCGAGGCGATGAAGTTGTTGATCTGGTCGAGCTGCTTGGACACGTCGTCCTTGGCATCCTCGATCTGCACCTGCAGCCCCTGCGCGTCGGCCTGCGCCTGGATCCCGTTACGCAGCACGGTCAGGAAGTTGTCGTCGAAACGCGCCATCGTCACGCCGATCGACTGGGCCATGGCCGTGGTGCCCATCAGCATCGCGAAGCCGGCGGCCATTACGAATTTTTTCATTTGTATTCCTCCCAATTCAGGTGTCCGGCGCACCCGGAACGTCAGCCGGAGGGTCCCCGATACGCGGGTGACCCGTCTTTTCGCCCGTGTTCAGGCCGCCGCCCTGGCGACCTGGTCACGGATGAAAGCAAGTGACCCGGCGATCGCCGTCGCCGGATCGGAAAGCGAATGAACTTCGGGCGAGAATGCCTCGAACGAGACGGGCCCGGCATAACCTGCATCAATCAAGGCACGGACCTGCGCCACGTTGCCCAGCCTGTCGGCCCCGTCGACCAGCATGCGATGCGCATCCGTCATCTCGGCGGTCGAGATCGAGGGTTCTGTCACCCCGGAGACATGGATAATGCCGGTATGGGCGGCAAATAGCGGCCCGCCGCCGGCAAGATGATGATGAAACGTATCGTGGACCAGCCGGAACCGGCCTGTCGCATCCAGCGCCTCGATGGCCTCGACCGCTTCGGATTTGAACCGCAGCGCGCAGCTGGCAAAGCCCAACGGCTCCACCAATCCCACTAGCCCGTGATCTTCCAGCATCGGTTTCAGCTCGCGCAGCGCGATGCGCAGCTTGGCCTGCCGTTCGCCATTCCCCATGCCCTGATTGTCATTGCGCGGAATCAGGCTGACCGCCTCGGCGCCGCTCGCCACCGCGATCCGCATCAGCGCGCGAGCCTCGGCGGCCTTGTCGGCAGACCAGTCGTTGAACCGTTTGACTTCGGCAAGGGCAAGGATGCGCAAACCCGCGGCGCGCGCCCTCTCGCCCGCGGCCTCGGGCGCCATCCCGTCGAATAGCGGTTGCGGCAGATCGTTGCGCACCTCGATGCCGATACAGCCCAGCGTCGCGGCAGTTAACACCAGCTCGGCATAGCTCATCCGCGCCACTGTCATGTGGTTGAGTGCCGCTGGCACCATTCAGGCTTCCTCCCAAGAGCCCCGTTTTCGGGGCGTGGCGGCTTTCACAAATTGCCACTTTGCTAGGCAAGCCTGCGCAATTGGAAGCAAACCCGTCAATACGATTCGGGTCCGATTACCTCATTACTGATGTAATGAACATCACAAGATGATGGTTTTTCATCATCAGACGGATTCCGGCAAGACTAGGACCGGTTGCAGGAAATGTTGCCCCGTGGCGTCGCTGACGCCCTTCAACACCGCCTCGGACATCAGCCCCATCAACTCGCGGCAGAGCGTCTCCAGCGGGGTGGCGATGACCATCGTAACGTAGCGGTCTGTGAGCGCCGCGCGCGATTCCGGCGTCACCTCGTTGACCACCAGCGCCACCTCGCCCGGCCCGCGCGCCTCGCGGATGGCGGCAATCGCGCCTTCCATGCCGCCGCCCGCGCAGTAGATCCCGCGCAGGTCCGGATGGCGCTGCAACAGGTCCAGCGTCGCCTCGTAGGTCAGTTGCCGCGTTTCCAGGTTGACCAGCGTATCAAGCACCGTGAACTGCGGCGCGAATTCGCGGATATAGCTGCGAAATCCGGTTTCCCGCAGCTCGTGCCCGTGCCAGCGATAGCCCCCCACGAACACCCCGATCTTGCCCGGCCGATGCGCCGCCATCGCGATGATCGACGCGGCGATCCGGCCAACTTTTACATTGTTCAGGCCAACATAGGTCTGCCGAACACCTTGGGCGTAGTCGTTAAGCAATGCGAAGGTGGGTATCCCCTCGGCCTTCAGCTGGGCCACGACATCGGTAATTTCGTGATGCGTCACGGCGCTGGCGGCAATCGCATCCACGCGGCCGCGCATGCCCAGCATCAGCCGCGCGAAATCAGCCGGCGACTGCGACGAGACAAACTCGATCACCGCACGCCCGCGGATGTTGGGCGCCAGCGCGACCGCGCGTTCGATCTCGCGCGCGAAGGATTGCCAGAAGGCCTGCTTTTCCTTGTGCATGACGAAGCCGAAGCGCATCTCGGGCATGTCGGGCTGCAGCCGCCGAGCAATCAGAGGCGCGGCGTGGTAACCTATCTTGCGCGCCGCATCATAGACTTTGCGTGTGGTATCCTCGCGCACGTTCTCCCGCCCATTGAGCACTCGGTCGACGGTGGCAGTGCTGACGCCTGCCGCGCGGGCGACATCGCTGATCGTGGGACGTCCGGCCATGATACTCCTGAGGTCCTTGATGTTTTTTCATCAAATTGCCTCGGCATCATGATGGTTCTTGACGAAATGCCAACAGCATTTCTTCGCCATCCCGCGAATCCCCCCTAATCTGCGCGCAACCATCAGCAGGGAAACCCGCCATGCACCGCAACTACAGCCTTCTTGGCCCCGATGCCGCCCGCGCGGTCGAAACCGGCCTTGCCGCCGCCGAGTGGTATCACACCGACATCCCCCGCAAGGAGATGAAGGCGCTGATGCAACGCGCCGACCAGCCCGCGATCCGCGACACGGCCCGTCTGTTCGGCTGCATGATCGTCTTTGCCGGGCTTGGCGTCGTACTATGGCCGTCGTGGTGGTCAGCTACGTTCTGGCTGGCCTACGGCGTGCTCTACGGCTCGGCGATGGACAGCCGCTGGCACGAATGCGGGCACGGCACCGCGTTCAAGACCGGCTGGATGAACGACGTGGTCTACCAGGTCGCCAGCTTCTGCATGATCCGCAACCCGGTCACCTGGCGGTGGAGCCATGCGCGCCACCACACCGATACCATCATCGTCGGCCGCGACCCCGAGATTGCGCTGATGCGCCCGCCCGTCTTCTTCAAGCTCATCGCCAATTTCGTCGGCATCTTCGGCGCCTGGGACGGGTTGGTGCTGATGGTGAAGAACGCCAGCGGCCGCCTCGACCCAGAAGAGGCCACGTTCATCCCCAAAAGCGAGCAGCCCAAGGTGATCCGCGTGGCGCGCATCTGGGTCGGCATCTATGCCGCAACGGCCGCGCTGGCGCTCTGGACGGGCAGCATCTTGCCCTTCATGGTCATCGGCTTGCCGCGCCTTTATGGCGCGTGGCATCACGTGATGACCGGCATCCTGCAGCATGGCGGGCTGGCCGACAACGTGATCGACCACCGGCTCAACAGCCGCACCGTCTACATGAACCCGGTCAGCCGGTTCATCTACTGGAACATGAATTACCACGTCGAACACCACATGTTCCCGATGGTGCCCTATCACCGCCTGCCCGCGCTGCACGACCGCATCAAGCATGACCTGCCCGCGCCCTGCCCCTCGATCGCAGCAGGGTTTCGCGAGATGTGGCCCGCGCTGCGGCGGCAGTTGGCCAACGAGGATTACTTCGTCCAGCGCATCCTGCCCCCCAGCGCCCGGCCCTACCGGACCGAGTTTCACGGGCTTCACCTCGACGGCCGGCCGGTGGCGGCGGCGGAATAGCCGCTATTCGGCCGGGCCGATCGTCAGGATGACCGGCGCCAGCCCCTCGACCGTGCCCTCCAGCCGGTCGCCCGCCACGACAGGCCCGACACCCGCGGGCGTGCCCGTCATGATCAGGTCGCCCGGCCCGAGGTGGTAGAGCGTGGAGAGGTGCGCGATGATTTCGGTCACCGACCAGACCATGTCGGAGAGCGGGGCCTCTTGCCGCGTCGCACCGTTCACCGTCAGCCGGATCGGGCGGGCATCCGGCGCGCCCCAGGCCCGTGCGGGCGTCAGCGCAGCGATCACCGCGGATTGTTCAAAATCCTTGCCGGTGTCCCAAGGCCGCCGCTTGTCCTTGGCCTGCCCCTGCAGGTCGCGCCGTGTCATGTCGAGGCCGCAGGCATAGCCCCAGACCACCGCCGGGGCCGCGGCGGCCGAGATGCGAAACGCCGGCGCGCCGATCGCCACGACCAGTTCCACCTCGTGGTGCAGGTCCGCGGTGCCGGGCGCATAGGGCACCACCGCGCCAGACCGGGTCAGCGCCGCCGGCGACTTGGTGAAGTAGAACGGCGCCTCGCGGTCCACCTCGTTGCCCATCTCGGCGGCATGGGCGGCATAGTTGCGCCCTACGCAAAAGATCCGCGCGACCGGGAACAGCGCATCCTCGCCCGTGACGGGCAGCGACGCGACGGGGGGCGGCGGGAAAAGGTAGTGGCTCATCTCGGTCCTCGCTTGGGGCTTCTGCCCGGTTATAGCCGCCCCCCGCCCCGCGCACAGCCCCGCCGCATGTCGCCGCCTTGCATTCGCAATACATTTTATTATTATAATGTATTATCCCCGTGCCCGAGAGTTCCCGCCATGACCGCCGCCCGCCTTGCCCGTTACCTTCCCGTTCTCGACTGGGGCCGCCGCTATGACCGCTCCGCCTTTGCCAATGACCTGATCGCGGCGGTGATCGTGACGATCATGCTGATCCCGCAATCGCTGGCCTATGCGCTGCTGGCGGGCCTGCCGCCCGAGGCGGGGCTTTACGCCTCGATCGTGCCGATCCTGCTTTATGCCGTCTTCGGCACCAGCCGCGCGCTGGCCGTGGGGCCGGTCGCGGTGGTTTCGCTGATGACGGCGGCCGCGGTGGGCGAGGTCGCGCAAGTGGGCACCGCCGATTATGCCACCGCCGCGCTGACGCTGGCGCTGCTTTCGGGCCTGTTCCTGATGGCGCTGGGGTTCCTGCGGCTGGGTTTTCTCGCCAATTTCCTGTCGCACCCGGTGATCGCGGGGTTCATCACCGCCTCGGGGCTGATCATCGCGGCCAGCCAGGTCGGCAACATCATGGGCATCAAGGCCGAGGGCGAGACGCTGACCGGCCTCGTCGCCTCGATCATCGGCCATGTCGGCAATGCCAACGCCCCCACGCTGGTCATCGGGATCAGCGCGACGGCCTTCCTGTTCTGGGTCAGAAAGGGGCTGAAACCGCTGCTGCGCAAGGCCGGGATGGGCCCGCGCGGCGCCGATATCGCCACCAAGGCCGGGCCCGTGGCGGCCGTCGCGGTCAGCACGGCGGCGGTCTGGGTGCTGGGCCTCGATGCGCTGGGGGTAAAGGTGGTGGGCGACGTGCCGCAGGCGCTGCCGCCCTTCACCCTGCCCAATTTCTCGCTCGACCTCATCGCGCAACTGGCGCTGCCCGCGGTGCTGATCTCGATCATCGGTTTCGTCGAATCGATCTCGGTGGCGCAAACGCTTGCCGCCAAGAAGCGCCAGCGGGTGATCTCGGACCAGGAACTGATCGGGCTGGGCGCGGCCAATATCGGCGCGGCCTTTACCGGCGGCTACCCGGTGACGGGCGGCTTTTCCCGCTCGGTCGTCAATTACGATGCGGGGGCCGAAACGCCCGCTGCGGGTGCCTTTACCGCCATCGGCCTTGCCATCGCGGCGCTGGCGCTGACGCCCTACATCCACGACCTGCCCAAGGCGACGCTGGCCGCCACCATCATCGTGGCCGTTCTCAGCCTTGTCGATTTCGGCATCCTCAAGCGCGCCTGGTCCTATTCCCGGGCCGATTTCGCCGCCGTCACCGCCACGATTTTGCTGACCCTGACAATGGGCGTCTCGGCGGGCGTGACCGCGGGCGTGGCACTGTCGGTGCTGCTTTACCTCTACAAGACCTCGCGCCCCCACGTGGCCGAGGTGGGCCTACTGCCCGGCACCCAGCATTTCCGCAACGTCAAACGCTACGACGTCCTGACCCAGCCCAGCCTGCTGTCGCTGCGCGTCGATGAAAGCCTCTATTTCGCCAATGCCCGCTTCCTGGAGGACCTGATCGCCGACCGCGTGCAGGCCGACCCGCGCATCCGCGACGTGGTGCTGATGTGTTCGGCCATCAACGAGATCGACCTGAGCGCGCTGGAAAGCCTCGAGGCGATCAACGGCCGCCTGCACGAGATGGGGCTGCGGTTCCACCTCTCGGAGGTGAAGGGGCCGGTGATGGACCGGCTCAAGGGCACGCACCTGCTGCGCGACCTGACGGGCGAGGTGTTTCTCAGCCAGTATGACGCGGTGCGGGCGCTTGCTCCCCTGCTGGTGCGCGCGGCGCAGGCGCAGGCAGCGGAATAGCCCCCTGCGCCGGTTTCAGCCCGGAATGATCTCGAACTTCAGGACATCGACCAGCCCGCGGTCGGTGATCTTGAGCATCGGGATCACCGGCAGGGCCAGGAAAGCCAGCTGCAGGAACGGCTCCTCCAGCGTCACGCCAAGATCGCGTGCGGCGGCACGCAGGGCGACGAGCGCCGCGCGCACCTCCTCGAAGCTCATCAGGCTCATCAGGCCAGCCACCGGCAGCGCCAGTTCGGCCAGCACGCGGCCGCCTTCGGTCACCACGAACCCGCCCTCGATCTCGGACAGGCGGTTGGCGGCCAGCGCCATGTCGGCGTAATCCAGCCCCACCACGGCGATGTTGTGGTGGTCATGGCAGACGGTCGAGGCGATGGCCCCGCGCCTCAAGCCAAAGCCACGGACAAAGCCGTTGGCGATGTTGCCGTTCTTGCCGTGCCGTTCGATCACCGTGATGCGGACGAGGTCGCGCGCGGGATCGGGCCGCTTGTCGCCGTCGATGACGGGGATCTCCTCGTGCAGATGCTCGGTGATGATCTTGCCGGGGATGACGCCGATCACGTCTGTCGCCACCCGGTTCGAGGCGGTGCGAAAATGCGCGGCCGCCACCCGCGGCGCCCGGACCGAGTTGCGCCCGATCGGCGCGATCGTCTCGCGCGCGGCAAAGGCCGCGTCATCCACCCGCTGCCCCCCAGCCCAGACCATGCGCGCGTCGCAGGCCGCAAGGCTGCCCACCGCCACGATATCGGCCCGCCGCCCCGGCGCGATCTGGCCGCGGTCCTTCAGCCCGAACGCCTCGGCCGCGCTGAGGCTGGCCGCGCGGTAGGCGGCCAGCGGGCTGACCCCGCAGGCGATGGCATGGCGGATCATGTAGTCCAGATGGCCATGCTCGCCGATATCGAGCGGATTGCGGTCGTCTGTGCACAAACACAGGTAGGCGCTGGTGGCCTCGGTAAGCAGTGGCAGCAGCGCATCAAGGTCCTTGCTGACCGAGCCTTCGCGGATCAGCACGCGCATGCCCTTCTGCAGCTTCTCGCGCGCCTCCGCCGCGGTCGTCGCCTCGTGCTCGGTCCGGATGCCGGCGGCGAGATAGGCGTTCAGGTCGCGGCCCGACAGCATCGGCGCGTGGCCATCGATGTGGCGCCCGGCAAAGGCGCGCAACTTGTCCATCGCCTGCCCTTCGCGGTGGATCACGCCGGGGTAATTCATGAACTCGGCCAGCCCGATGACCTGCGGATGGTCCATCAGCGGCACAAGGTCGGCGGCAAGGATTTCGGCGCCTGCCGTTTCCATCTGCGTCGAGGGCACGCAGGAAGAAAGGTTGACCCGCAGGTCCATCAGCAGGTGCGGCGCGGCGTCGAGGAAATAGCGGATGCCGGGCACGCCCAGCACGTTGGCAATCTCGTGCGGATCGCAGATCGCGGTGGTGATGCCGCGCGGGGTGACGCATCGGTCAAACTCGAAGGGCGTGATCAGCGAGGATTCGATGTGCAGGTGCGTGTCGATGAAACCGGGCACCAGCGTGAGGCCGGTGACATCGACGATCTCCGTGCCCTCGTAGCTGGCGCCGATGCCGACGATCAAGTCGCCGCAGATCGCCACGTCGCCGGGGATCAGGTCGCCCGTGACCACGTCAACGACCTGCCCGCCCCGCAGGACAAGATCTGCCGGCAGGTCACCGCGGCCCTGGGCGATGCGGGTTTCAAGCTGATCCATGCGGCGTCCTCCGGTCTGGGCGCAGGAGAAGCCAAAGCCGCGGCGAGGTCCAGCCCCCGCAGGCACCGGCGATGGCCGGCTGTCGCCGGCGGTGGCGGGGGGCTGTCTGCCCCCCGGGCCCGTTCCGGGCCTCCCCCCGAGAGTATTTGGGGCCAGAAGAAGGGCTTAGAGGATGCCGGGCAGGCGCAGCCCGTGGTCCTTGGCGCAGTCGCGGGCAATCTGGTAGCCCGCATCGGCGTGGCGCATCACGCCGGTGGCCGGATCGTTCCAGAGGACCCGTTCGAGGCGCCGCGCGGCCTCGGGCGTGCCATCGGCGACGATGACCATGCCGGCATGCTGCGAGAAGCCCATGCCGACGCCGCCGCCGTGGTGCAGGCTGACCCAGGTGGCGCCGCTGGCGGTGTTGAGAAGTGCGTTGAGAAGCGGCCAGTCGCTGACCGCGTCCGAGCCATCGGCCATCGCCTCGGTCTCGCGGTTGGGGCTGGCGACCGAGCCGGAATCAAGGTGGTCGCGGCCGATCACGATGGGGGCCTTGAGTTCGCCCGACGCCACCATCTCGTTGAACATCAGGCCGGCGCGGTGACGGTCGCCGAGGCCGATCCAGCAGATCCGGGCGGGCAGACCCTGAAAGGCGATGCGTTCGGCCGCCATGTCGAGCCAGCGGTGCAGGTGGGTGTTGTCAGGGAAGAGCCGCTTCATCGCGGCATCGGTCGCGTGGATGTCGGCCGGATCGCCCGACAGCGCGCACCAGCGGAACGGCCCGATGCCGCGGCAGAACAGCGGGCGGATGTAGGCCGGCACGAAGCCGGGGAAGGCAAAGGCGTTCTTCAGCCCTTCGTCCTGCGCCACCTGCCGGATGTTGTTGCCGTAATCGAGCGTGGGCACGCCCGCGTTCCAGAACTCCACCATCGCGGCGACATGGGCCTTCATGCTGGCCCGCGCGGCGTGTTCCACCGCCTGTGGGTCGCTCTCTTGCCGCGCGCGCCAGCCGGCGACCGACCAGCCGGCGGGGCAATAGCCGTGCAGCGGGTCATGCGCCGAGGTCTGGTCGGTCACGATGTCGGGGCGCGGGCCGCCCGCGCGCATCCGGGCCACCAGTTCGGGGAAAACCTCGGCGGCGTTGCCCAGAAGGCCCACCGATTTCGCCTCGCCCCGCGCGGTCCAGTCCGCGATCATCGCCAGCGCCTCGTCCAGCGTGCGCGCCTTGGCGTCGAGGTAGCGGGTGCGGATGCGGAAATCGATCCGCGTCTCATCGACCTCGACCGCCAGGCAGCAGGCCCCGGCCATGACCGCGGCCAGCGGCTGCGCGCCGCCCATGCCGCCCAGGCCCCCGGTGAGGATCCAGCGACCGGTCAGGTTGCCGTCGTAATGCTGGCGCCCGGCCTCGGCGAAGGTTTCGTAGGTGCCTTGCACGATGCCCTGCGTGCCGATGTAGATCCATGACCCGGCCGTCATCTGGCCGTACATCATCAGCCCCTTGCGATCGAGCGCGTTGAAATGCTCCCACGTGGCCCAGTGCGGCACGAGGTTGGAATTGGCAATCAGCACGCGGGGGGCGTCGGCATGGGTGCGGAAGATGCCCACCGGCTTGCCCGATTGCACCAGCAGGGTCTCGTCCTCTTCCAGATCGCGCAGCGCGGCGCAGATGCGATCGAAATCCTCCCAGGTGCGGGCGGCGCGGCCGATGCCGCCGTAAACGACCAGTTCGTGCGGGTTTTCGGCCACGTCGGGATGCAGGTTGTTCATGAGCATCCGAAGCGCGGCCTCGGTCTGCCAGCTTTTGGCGCTGATCTCGGTGCCGGTGGGCGGGAAGATGTCGCGCAGGTTGTGGCGGGGATTGGTCATGGTCAGCCTCGCAAATTGGGGGCCATCTCGGCCAGGCGGGAAAGGATGCGCGCCAGCACCGGGCGCAGCCGGTCGGCGCGGGCCGGGTCATAGGCCCAGGGCGCGGCTTCGGCGGACAGATAGGCCGACTGGGCCAGTTCCATCTGCACCGCATGCCAGCCCGCAGCGGGACGGCCATAATGGCGCGTGGTCCAGCCGCCCTTGAAGCGGCCGTTGAGGATTGCCGTGTAACCTTCTGCCTTGGCGGCAATTTCCATGATCGCCGCCGCGACCTCGGGCGCGCAGGAGGCACCCGAATTGGTGCCGATGTTCAGGTCGGGCAAGGTGCCGTCGAAGAGAAACGGGATGCGCGCGCGGATCGAATGGCAATCGTAAAGGATCGCCACGCCGTGGCTGGCCTGGACGCGCGCCATCTCGGCCTCCAGCGCGGCGTGATAGGGCGCGTGGAAGGCGGCGAGCCGTGCGGCGGTGTCGGCCTCGGTCGGGGGTATATCCCAGATCGGGTTGCCGTCGAAATCGGTCAGCGGAACAAGGCCGGTGGTGTTCTGGCCGGGATAGAGGCTGGCGCCGGACGGGTCGCGGTTGGCGTCGATCACGTAGCGGTGGAACGTGGCCCCGACGATTGTAACATCGGGGACCAAGTCATTGTAAAGACGTTCGATATGCCAATCGGTGTCATCAAGGCCGCGGCCCCGCGCGTTCAGCTGCGCGGCGATCTCGGGCGGCAGATACGTCCCGGTATGGGGCATGCCCAGCACCAGCGGCCCGTCGCCGCGGATCACCTCGACCGGCGCGGTCATGCCACCGCCTCGGCCAGCGTGCCGGCGCGCACAAGGTCGGCCGCCGCCGTCATGTCGGCGGCAAGTGCCCGGTCCTGCGCGATGGCGGGCACCCGGGCACGGATCGCCGTCATGGCCCGCCGCAGTGCCGGGCTGGTCTGCAAGGGCGCGCGAAAATCAATACCTTGCGCGGCGCAGATCATCTCGACCCCAAGGATCACCTCGAGGTTCTGGACCATCCGCTTCAGCCGCCGCGCGCCGTGGGCGGCCATGCTGACATGGTCCTCCTGATTGGCGGAGGTCGGCGTGCTGTCGGTCGAACAGGGGTTGGCGAGGTGCTTGTTCTCGCTCATCAGCGCCGCCGTCGTGACCTCAGCGATCATCAGGCCGGAGTTCAGGCCGGGATCGGGCGTGAGGAACGGCGGCAGGTCGTGGTTCAGCGTCGGGTCCACCATCAGCGCGACACGGCGCTGCGCGATGGCCCCGATCTCGGCCACGGCGATGGCGATCTGGTCGGCGGCGAAGGCCACCGGCTCGGCATGGAAATTTCCGCCCGAGACGATCAGACCCTCGTCCACCAGCACCAGCGGGTTGTCGGTGACTGCATTCGCTTCAATCTCCAGTGTATTGGCTGCAAACGACAAAACGTCCATCGCGGCCCCGGTTACCTGAGGCTGGCAGCGGATGCAGTAGGGATCCTGCACGCGCGTGTCGCCGGCGCGATGGCTTTCGCGAATCTCCGATCCAGCCATCAGCTCGCGCATCCGCGCGGCGACGGCGATCTGCCCCGGATGGCCGCGCAAGGTGTGGATCGCGGGTTCCAGCGGCGCGGTCGATCCCATGATCGCATCCGTTGACAGCGCACTGACGATCACCGCCGCTTGGGCCGCGCGGCAGGCGGCGAAAAGGCCGGCCAGCGCACAGGCGGTGGAAAACTGCGTGCCGTTGATCAGCGCCAGCCCCTCTTTCGCGCCCAGCACCACGGGGGTCAGCCCGGCCTGCGCCAGCGCCTCGCCGCCCGGCATCACGCGGCCATCCACCCGCGCCTCGCCCGCGCCGATCATCACCGCGGCCATGTGCGCCAGCGGGGCAAGATCACCGGAAGCCCCGACCGATCCCTGAACCGGGATCATCGGCGTCACCCCCGCGGCCAGCATCCCCTCGATCAGCGCGATCAACTCCCAGCGCACGCCCGAGGCGCCCCGGCCCAGCGACAACAGCTTCAACGCCATCATCAGACGGGTGGTGTTTTCTTCCAGCGCCTCGCCCACGCCACAGCAATGCGACAGGATCAGGTTGCGCTGCAACGTCGCGGTGTCCTTTGCCGCGATCTTGACCGAGGCCAGCTTGCCGAACCCGGTATTGACCCCGTAAACCGCCGCCTCGCCCGCCGCCGCCTGAGCCACCAGCGCAGCGGCCGCCGTGACGCCCGCCCGCGCCGCAGGGTCCAGCCGCGCCGCCACGCCCCTGCGCCACAGGGTTTCAAGATCGACCAGCGTCGCCGCGCCGGGGGTCAGGGTCAGCGTCACAGGGCACCTCCGATCATGCGCCGTGAAAGCGGGTTGAAGCCGATGCGATAGGCCAGTTCCGCAGGATGCTCGGCGTCCCACAGGCAGAGATCGGCGCGCAATCCCGGCGCGATTCGCCCACAATCGGTCAGGCCCAGCGCGCGGGCGGCGTGGCGCGTCACGCCTGCCAGCGCCTCTTCGGGCGTCAGGCGGAACAGCGTGCAGCCCATGTTCATCGCCAGCAGAAGCGATGTCATGGGCGAAGAGCCGGGGTTGCAATCGGTCGCCAGCGCCATCGGCACGCCCGCCGCGCGAAAGGCGGCCACGGGGGGCGCCTGCGTTTCGCGCAAGGTGTAGAAGGCGCCCGGCAACAGCACCGCCACCGTGCCGGCGGCCGCCATCATCGCGGCATCCCCGGCGGTGGCATATTCGACGTGATCGGCCGACAGCGCGCCCGCCTGCGCGGCCAGCGCGGTACCACCGCTCTGTGTCAGCTGCTCGGCATGCAGCTTGACCGGCAATCCCAATTCTCGGGCCACGGCAAACACTTGCGCGATCTCGTCCACGCCAAAGGCGATGCCCTCGCAAAACCCGTCCACCGCGTCGACCAGCCCCCCGGCATGGGCCGCGCGTAGGGTGGGAAGGCAAACCTCCGACAGGTAATCGCCCGCCCGGCCCGCGAATTCAGGGGGCACGGCGTGGGCGCCAAGAAAGCTGGTCACCACCCGCACCGGACGCACCAGCCCGATCCGGCGCGCGACGCGCAGCATCCGCAGCTCGGTCTCGGTATCAAGGCCATAGCCCGACTTGATCTCGATCACCGCCACGCCCTCGGCGATCAGCGCATCGACGCGCGGCAGGGCGGCGGCCAGCAACGCCGCCTCGTCCGCCGCCCGCGTCGCGCGCACGGTTGACAGGATGCCGCCGCCGGCGCGCGCCACATCGGCGTAGCTGGCCCCATTCAGCCGCATCTCGAACTCGGCCGCGCGGTCGCCGGCAAAGACGACATGGGTGTGGCAATCGATCAGCGCGGGCGTCAGCAACCGCCCGCCGCAATCCACTACTTCGCCCGAGGCGGCCGGCAGTTGCGCCATCGGCCCGGCCCAGGCGATGCGCCCCTCATCCACCACCACGGCCCCGTCGCGCACCAGCCCGTAGGGCGCGGGCCCGGTCATGGTGGCTAGCGTGGCATGGGTCAGGATCATCGGCGCGAAACCCTCTTGATCGGCGCGGGATGGCGGCTATTATGTATAGACATATTAACCTGTCAAGGGGATGCAGATGGCGGAGATCCGGGCGCGGCAGGCGCTACTGCCGCAGGGCTGGGCCAGCGACGTGACGGTGACGATCGGCGCCGACGGGCGCATCGCGGCGGTGACGGAAGGCGCACCGGCCCCGCCGGGGGCGCAGGCCGTCGACACGCTGCTGCCTGCCCCCGCCAACCTGCATTCCCATGCCTTCCAACGCGCGATGGCCGGCCTGACAGAGGCGCGCGGCCCCGACCCGCGCGACAGTTTCTGGACATGGCGGCAACTGATGTTCCGCTTCCTCGACCGGCTGACGCCCGACGATGTCGAGGCAATCGCCGCCTTCGTGCAGATGCAGATGCTCGAGGCCGGATTCGCGACGAATGTCGAGTTTCACTACCTGCACCATCGCCCCGGCGGCGGCCCCTATGACGACCCGGCCGAGATGTCGGCCCGCATCGCCGCCGCCGCCGCGGCCACCGGCATCGGCCTGACGCTGCTGCCCGTGCTTTACCGCTTCGGCGGCTGCGATGGCCGCGCGCTTGGTCCTGGTCAGGTACGCTTCGGCACGACGCCCGACAGCTTCGCCCGCCTGCATCAGGGCGCGGCCCGCGCCTTGCGCGCCCTGCCCGCCGATGCCGTGCTGGGTGCCGCGCCCCATTCGCTGCGCGCCGTCGCGCCCGACGACCTGCCCCGCCTTGCCGCGCTGACGGGCGGTCCGCTGCACATGCACCTGGCCGAACAACAGGCCGAGGTGGACGAGGTGCTGGCCGCCCACGGCGCGCGCCCGGTGCGCTGGCTTCTCGACACGGCCCCGCCGGACGCGCGCTGGTGCCTGATCCACTGCACCCGGATGACGGCGGAGGAAACGCTGGGTCTTGCGGCCACCGGCGCGGTCGCGGGCCTGTGCCCGATCACCGAGGCGAACCTTGGCGACGGCATCTTCGACGGCGTGCGGTGGCACGGCGCGGACGGGCGCTGGGGCATCGGCTCGGACAGCAACCTGCGCATCTCGCTGGCTGAGGAACTGCGCCAGCTCGACCATTCCCAGCGCCTGCGCGATCACAGCCGCGCCGCGTTGGCCACGCCCGGCCGCTCGACCGGGCGGATGTTGTGGGACGGCGCGGCAAGAGGCGGCGCGCAGGCCGCGGGCCGGCCCTCCGGCGCCATCGCGCCGGGCCTTTGGGCCGATCTGGTCGCTCTCGACCGCGACGAGGCCGACCTTGATGGCACGATGGGCGATACCACGCTTGACGCCTGGATCTTTGCCAGTCCCGGCCGGGTGGCCGATCTCTGGGCCGCGGGCCGCCACGTGGTGCAGGCGGGGCGGCACCGCGGGCATGACGCCATCACCGATCGCTACCGCGCCACGCTGCGCCGCTTGCGCGAGGCGGCATGAGCGGCCCGAAGGGATGGCAGGAGGTTCAGGACGAGGTGCTGGCCCGCATCCGCGACCGGCGCTGGCCGCCGGGCAGCGCGATTCCCAACGAGGCCGACTTGGCGCGCGACTTCGGCGTGGCCCGCGCGACCGTCAACCGCGCGTTGCAGGCCCTGGCCGAGGCCGGCTGGCTGGACCGGCGCCGCCGCGCGGGCACCCGCGTGGCGCTGCACCCGGTACGCCGCGCGACGCTGTCGATCCCGATCATCCGCGCCGAGATCGAGGGCGCGGGGCATGTGCCCGGCTACCGCCTGCTGCGGCAGGAGATGGCGCAGCCCCCGGCCCCCGTCGCCGCCGCCCTTGGCCTGACGGGGCCGCTGCTGCACCTCAGCGCCGTTCATACCGCGGATAAACGGCCCTTCGTGATCGAGGATCGCTGGGTGAACCCCGCCGCCGCGCCCGGTATCCGCGAGGCCGATTTCGCGGCGCAAAGCGCCAATGAATGGCTGATCGTCAACGCGCCCTTCAGCCACGGCGATATTGCGCTGGCCGCGGCGCCTGCGACGGTGGAGGAAGCCGCCCTGCTTGCTTGCGCGCCGGGGGCCGCGCTTTTCACCGTCACCCGCACGACATGGGCGGGCGCGCAGCCGATCACGTGGGTGCGGCTGGCCTACGGGCCTGGCTACGCGATGAAAACGGCGCTCTAGGCGTCAAAGGCTGACGGTCTGCGCCAGCCCCTGTTCGGCCGCCACCCGCATCGCCACCTGCGCCACCGCAAGGTCCTGCAAGCCCACACCGGTGCCGTCGAACAGCGTGATCTCGTCGCCCGACTGGCGGCCCGGATGCGCCCCGTTGATCACCGCGCCCAGCGGGATGATCGCCTCGGCCGACAGCTGCCCCGCTTTCACCGCATGTTGTGCCTCGCCAATCGTCACGGATTGCGCGACCTCATCGGTAAAGACGCTGGCCGCGCCCACAATCCCGGCTGCCACCTCCTGCTTGCCCGCCGTGTCGGTGCCCATACATGCCAGATGTGTGCCGGGCCGGACCCAGCCATCCTTCAGGAGCGGCGCGAAGGAACTGGTGATGGTCACGATCACGTCGGCCGCCGCGCAGACCGCCTGCGGCTCTGCCGCCTCGAATCCCACGCCGGCCTTTTCCGCAACCGCAGCAAGCCGGTCGAGCTTGGCCGGATCGCGGTTCCACGCCACGACGCGGGTGAACTTGCGCTGGCGCAGCACCGCAGATAGCTGAAACGCCGCCTGATGACCCGCGCCGATCATCCCCAGCACCTGTGCATCCGGCCGCGCCAGATGTGCGACAGACACGGCCGCTGCCGCCGCCGTGCGCACCGCCGTCAGGTAATTGCCGCCGACCAGCGCGCGCAATTGCCCGGTATCGGGGTCGAAGAGGAAGATCGTGGACTGGTGATTAGTCAGCCCGATCTCCGCGTTATGCGGCCAGAACCCGCCCGATTTCACGCCCAGCGCCAGCCCCGCCCGGTCGAACCCCGACTTGAATCCGTAAAGCGCATCGGCATGGCCCAGCGCCTCGCGGATCACCGGAAAATTGCGCGCCTCGCCCCTGGCCATCGCCGCAAAGACGGCCTCGACCGCGGTAAAGGCATCGGCTTCGGAGACAGCCCTGGCGCAGGCCGCCTCGGGGACGATCACGATCTCGGCCATCTCAGAACGCCTTGCCGCGCGCCGAAACCGGCCAGACCACCTCGACCTTGCCGTTCCGCACGCCGACGTACCAGTCATGCACATTGCAGGTCGGGTCGCAGTGGCCCGGCACCAGCCGCAGCTTGTCGTTGACCTTCAGGTGGCCATCGGGGTCCTCGATCACGCCATGCTCATCCGAGCATTTGACGTATTTCACGTCCGTCCGGCCAAAGATCACCGGCAGGCCGCTGTCGACCGATTGCGCCTTCAGTCCCGCGTCGCAGATCGCCTTGCCGGGCTTGGCGTGGCTCATCACCGAGGTGAGGATGAACAGCGCATTCTCCCATTCGCCCTGGTCGATGCGGTGGCCGTCCTTGTCAAGGATGCGGCCGTAATCGGCATCCATGAAGGCATAACTGCCCGCCTGCAACTCGTTGTAAACGCCAGAGGTTCCCTCGAAGTAATAGCTGCCGGTGCCACCGCCGCCGACGATGTCACACTCCAGCCCCACCTCTTTCAGCCCAGCCACAGCATCGGCCACCTGCGCCACGGCAAGGTCGATCTTGGCCTTGCGGTCTTCGTATTTGTCGAGGTGCTGCATCGCGCCCTGATAGGCTTGAATACCGGCAAACTTCAGTCCCGGCGCCGCGTCGATCGCGCGCGCAATCTCCACCACTTCGGGCGTCGTGGTCACGCCGCAACGGCCCGCGCCGCAATCAATCTCGACAAGGCATTCGATCTGCGTTCCATGCTTTTGCGCCGCCGCCGACAGGTCGGCCACGTTGGCCAGGTCATCGACGCAAACGATAGTGCGCGCGCCCAGTTTCGGCAGCCGCGCCAGACGGTCGATCTTGGCAGGGTCGCGCACCTGGTTCGACACCAGCACATCCTTGATGCCGCCACGGGCAAAGACCTCGGCCTCGCTCACCTTCTGGCAGCAGACGCCGCAGGACCCGCCCAGCCGCTCCTGCAGCAAGGCCACGTCGACCGACTTGTGCATCTTGCCATGCACGCGGTGGCGCACGCCCATCGCCTTGGCGATGTCGCCCATCTTGGTGATGTTGCGCTCCAGCGCGTCGAGGTCCAGCACAAGGCAGGGCGTCTGGATGTCCGCCTCGTCCGTGCCCGGCAGCGCGGGAATGTCATAGCCGACCTCTAGGTCGGACAGGTTCATATGCTTGGTCATCGCGCGCTCCTTTCAGCCCTTCATCCAGGGCAGCTTGCCCAAGTCCACGTTGCCGCCGGTGATGATGACGCCGACGCGCTTGCCCCGGAACACCTCCGGGTTTTTCCAGATCGCCGCCAGCGGCACGGCGCAGCTTGGCTCGATCACGATCTTCATCCGCTCCCATGTCAGACGCATCGCGGCGATGATCTCTTCCTCGGTGGCGGTGAAGATGTCGGAGACGTAGTTCGACACGTAGTGCCAGGTGTTTTCCTTCAGCGGCACCTTCAGCCCGTCGGCCACCGTGACCGGCGCGTCGTCGGCAATGATGTGACCCGCCTTGAAGCTGCGATAGGCATCGTCGGCCTGTTCCGGCTCGGCGGCATAAACCTTGACGCCCGGTTGGGTCTCGGACACCGTCAGGCAGGTGCCCGAGATCATGCCGCCCCCACCGATGGGGGCGATCACGGCGTCAAGCTCGGGCACTTGTTCGAACAATTCGCGACTGCACGTCGCCTGCCCGGTGATGACCCGCAAATCGTTGTAAGGGTGGACGAATTCCGCCCCCGTCTCGGCCACGACCTCGGCAAAGACGGCCTCGCGGCTGCTGGTCGAGGGCTCGCATTCCACGATCTTGCCGCCATAACCCCGCACGGCGGCCTTCTTGGCCTCGGGCGCGGTGCGGGGCATGACGACGGTACAGGGGATGCCGCGCCGCCCGGCGGCATAGCTGAGGCTTAGCGCGTGGTTGCCGCTGGAATGGGTGGCAACGCCCTTCGCCAGCTTTTCTTCGGGCAGGCCAAACACCGCGTTGCAGGCGCCGCGCACCTTGAAGGCGCCTGCCTTCTGGAAGTTCTCGCACTTGAAGAACAGCTCTGCCCCGGTGCGTTCATTGAGGTAGGACGACGTCAGCACCGGCGTTCGGTGGATGTACCGGACGATCCGCGCATGGGCCTGCACAACATCGGACCATGTTGGAAAAGTATCAGAATTCATGCTGCCTTCCTCAGTTTCTGCGGCCTTGATGTTCGAAAATACTCCTGCGCCGCTGTGACGCCCGACCCGAGTGCGACCGGGTATCCCAGGTCGGCCATCGCCATTTCCACCGTGGCGAGGCCCGACAGCACCATCACGTCGGTCAGCATGCCAAGGTGCCCGATGCGGAAGGCCCGGCCCTTCATCTGCCCCAGCCCCACGCCGAAGCTGACGCCGTATTCATGGAAGATGTGGTTGGTCAGCTCGTCGCTGTCAAAGCCGTCGGGCACGTAGATGGCGCTGACCGTGTCGGAGTAGAGCGCCGGCGCCTCCGCGACCAGCCGCAACCCCCAGCCCGCCACCGCCTTGCGCACGCCGGTGGCCAGACGGGAATGGCGGGCATAGACGTTTTCCAGCCCCTCTTCCTCCAGCATCTTCAGGCTTTCGCGCAACCCATAGATCAGTTGCAGCGGCGGCGTGTAGGGGTAACCGCCGGTCGGGTTCAGCGCCAGCATGTCGGCGAAGCTGAAGAAGGTGCGCGGCAGTTTCGCCGTTTCCATCGCCGCCAGCGCCTTGGGCGAGACCGCAACGATCGCCATGCCGGTCGTCAGCATGAACCCCTTCTGCGAGCCCGAAACGCAGATATCGACGCCCCAGGCATCCATTTCGAACGGCATCGAGGCCAGCGACGACACTGCGTCGACCATCAGCAGCGCCGGGTGGCTGGCGGCATCCATTGCCGCGCGCACGCCCGCGATGTCCGATGTCACGCCGGTGGCGGTCTCGTTATGCGTGACCAGCACGGCCTTGATCTTGTGCGCCTTGTCGGCGCTCAGCGCCGCCTCGAACCGGTCGGCCGGCGCGCCGCTGCCCCAGGCGCAGTCGATCACCTGCACGTCCAGCCCGTGCCGCTGGCAAAGGTCGATCCACTTGTGCGAGAACATGCCGTAACGCGCCACCAGAACCGTGTCGCCGGGCGACAGCGTGTTGCTGACCGCGGCCTCCCAACCGCCCGTGCCAGATGCCGGAAACAGGATCACCTTGCCGTCGCTGGTGCCGAACACGCGCTTGGCACCTTCCAGTACCGGCAGCAGCGTATCGACGAAATCGGGCGCGCGGTGGTCGCGGGTCTGCATCTGCATGGCAAGGCGCAGCCGGTCGGGAATGTTGGTGGGGCCGGGAATGAAGACCGGGTTCTGATCGGACATGGGGGTTCCTCCTTGTCCCGCATCATCGCAGGCGAAGGAACGGGGCGCAATTTTTTCGAAACGCTTTTCCAAAAGCTGATAGACGTATACAACACACTGAAATACATAAATTATCCTAATTTCACCTGCGCCTCAGTCTCACCAAATCAAAAAATATTTTCAAAACCATGTTCTCCTCTGCCTCGCGGCTGCTATGCTGCTCGTCATGGCCCAAACTCCGAAAAAGCCGCGCGGCCGTCCGCGCCTGACCTTCTCCGAATCCTCAGCCGGGACGATGCAGGCGCTGGACCGGGCCTTGATTGTGCTCAGCGCGCTGGCCCGCGCGGGCCATGCCAGCCTGACGGACCTGTCGCTGGCCGTGGGCGTGCCCGCACCCACCACGCACCGCATCCTGACCACCCTGCAGAAACAAGGCTATGCTGCCTTCGACGAGGCCACGCAGCACTGGATGGTCGGGCTTGAGGCCTATCGGACCGGCACGGCCTACCTTGCGCGCACCAGCCTGCAGGAGGTGGGCCGCCCGGTGATGCGCCGCCTGATGGAGGCGACGGGTGAGACCGCCAACCTCGCCGTACCGGATACTTCGGGCACCGGGGCCGAGGTGGTGTTCGTGGGGCAGGTCGAGACGCCGAACCCGATCCGCGCCTTTTTTGCCCCCGGCACCCGCACAGCGATGCATGCCTCCGGCACCGGCAAGGCGATTCTGGCCACCCTCGACGAGGCCCGCGTCCGCCGGATGCTGGAACGCGCGGGCCTGCCCCGCTTCACCCCCGCCACCCTGACCGAGCCTGCGGCCTTCTTCGCCGACATGGCAGAGACCCGCGCGCGCGGCTGGTCGTTTGACCGCGAAGAGCGCTATCTCGGCATGTGCTGCATCGGCGCGGCCATCTTCGATGCGCGGGGCGAGGCTGTGGCCGGCATCTCGATCTCCGGGCCGACCAGCCGGTTCGACCCGACCCGAATTGCGGGATTCGGCGAGGCCGTGCGCGATGCGGCCCGGACGATCACCGAAGGGATCGGCGGCAGCATGATTTCCGCCGACTGAGACCTACATCGCGTGACGCGCGATCAGCGTGTCGATCTCGGTGCGCGTCGCCATCGACGCGGCCGCCCCGCCCCGGGTGACAGAAATTGCTGCCGCGGCACAGCCAAACCGCACCGCGCGCACCGGCTCCGCCCCTTCGGCCAGCGCCACGGCCATCGCGCCGTTGAAGGCATCGCCCGCCCCCGTTGTTTCGACGACCGGGCCGGCGTGAAAGGCCGGCACATGCACCATGTGCTCCGCGTCGTGGTAAAGTGCGCCCTTCTCGCCCAGCGTGATCACTACCGCGCCGGCGCCCTTGGCCCGCAGGGCACGCGCCGCCGTTTCGGCCTCGGGCATCGTGGTGACGGGCAGGCCTGTCAGCCCCTCGGCCTCGGTCTCGTTCGGGGTAACGATGTCGGCCAGCGCCAGCATCCCCTCGGGCAGGGCGGCGGCCGGGGCCGGGTTCAGGATGGTCAGGGCACCTCCGGCGCGCGCGATCTGCAACGCACGCAGCGCCGCCTCCATCGGCTGTTCCAGTTGGGTGACAAACACCTTGGCACCCCCGATCAGCGCCGCATGCGCCTCGACATCGGCGGCCGAGATGCGCGCCGCCGCACCGGGGCTGACGATGATCGCGTTGTCGCCGGTTGCCGCATCGACAAAGATGAAGGCCGCGCCGGTGTAGCTTTGTGCATCTTCGATGACCTCGGGCGTCACCCCGGCCTCGGCCCAGATGTCACGCGCCATCTGGGCAAAGGCGTCGCGGCCCAGCCGGGTCAGCACATGTGCCTGACCTCCCGCGCGCGCCGCCGCCACCGCCTGGTTTGATCCCTTGCCGCCCGGCCCGAGGGCAAAGGACTGACCCAGTAGCGTCTCGCCCATGCGCGGCATGCGCGTGGCGCGAAACGCGGTATCGGCCACGAAGATGCCAAGGATCACGATCGGGGCATGGGTGGTCATCGGCACTCTCCTGTCTGCAACGCAGGCCAAGACTAGCCGCGCCCGCACGGGCCCGCCAGCGGCCATGCGCAGGACGGCTGACGCGGCCGCGCTTTGCCCCTAGTCTGGCGGCAGGCAATGGAGGGCGGCAATGGCACTGGCGACACGGGTCTGGGACAGGGGCGGCCGGGGCGCGCTGCGGTTCACCGAACTGGGACTTGGCACGGCGCCGCTGGGCAACCTTTACCGTGCGGTCTCGGACGACGACGCACAGGCGGTAATGGAACGGGCCTGGGCGGGCGGCGTGCGCCATTTCGACACCGCGCCGCTTTACGGGCTGGGCCTGGCCGAAACACGGCTCAACCGGTTCCTGCGGGGCAAGCCGCGCGCGGATTACGTGCTGTCCACCAAGGTCGGCCGGCTGCTGGGCCCCACCACGCCCGAAGGCCGCGACGGGCAGGACAAGTGGTTCGACGTACCTGCGCGGACCGAGGTGCTGGACTATACCTACGACGGCATCCTGCGCAGCCTTGAGTTTTCGCTGGAGCGTCTGGGCGTCGACAGGGTTGATATCCTTTACGTCCACAGCCTCGATGCCTTCGATCTTGGCTCCGAGGCGCGGGTGGAGGAAAAGCGCGCCGACTTGATGGCGAGCGGCTACAAGGCGTTGATTTCACTGCGCGAGCAGGGCGTGATCCGGGCCTTCGGCGCGGGCATCAACGACTGGCGCGGCGCGCAATGGCTGGCCGAACGGGGCGATTTCGACATCTTCCTGCTGGCCGGCCGATACACGCTGCTGGAACAGGAGGCGCTCGATACCTTCCTGCCGCTTTGCACCGCGCGCGGCATCGGCGTGATCATCGGCGGGCCCTACAATTCGGGCATCCTCGCCACCGGGCCGCGCCCCGGCGCCTTCTACAATTACGACCCGGCCCCGCCCGAGATCCTTGCCCGCGTCGCGCGGATCGACGCGATCTGCCGCGATCACGGCGTGCCGCTGGTCGGCGCGGCCCTGCAGTTTCCACTGCGCCACCCGGCGGTTGTGTCCGTCGTGCCCGGCGGGCAGGGACTGGCCGAGATGGAAGGGAACCTGCGCGCCGCTACCGCCACCATTCCCGCCGCCCTCTGGGCCGATCTGAAGGCCGCCGGGCTCATGCATCCCGATGCACCCTGACCCCTTGCGCGCCGGGGCGCCCGCCCCCTAGCATGTCCGCTGCCCCCTTGACCGAAAGAGCCTTCATGGTGTCCCGCCAAACGCTTCGCCTGCATCCAGACGACAACGTGCTGATCGCACTGGCCGACCTGCCCACGGGCACCCGGATCGACGGCCTCACCCTGCCCGGCCCGGTGCCGCGCGCGCACAAGCTGGCCGCGCGGGCCATCGCGCCGGGCGAACGGGTTCTGCGCTACGGCCAGACCATCGGGCAGGCGACCGAGGCCATCGTGCCCGGGGCCCATGTGCATACCCACAACCTTGGCATGGGCGATCATGCCGCAGATTTCGCATTCGGCACCGACCTGCGCACCTTGCCAGATCCGGGCCCTTTGCGCGAGTTCATGGGCTATCACCGCGCCGACGGGCGGGTCGGTACGCGCAACTACCTTGGCATCCTGACCTCGGTGAACTGCGCCGGTTCGGTCGCCCGGTTCATCGCCGAGGCGGCCGAGCAGTCCGACTGGCTGCGCGCGATGCCCGGCATCGACGGCGTAGTGCCCATCGTCCATGGCACGGGCTGCGGCCTTGCCGCTGATGACGAGGGCTATGCCACGCTCTACCGCACGCTGCAGGGCTGGGCACGCAACCCCAATTTCGGCGCGATCCTGCTTGTGGGCCTTGGCTGCGAGGTGATGCAGGTGCCAGACCTTGTGGGTCAGGGCCGCCTGCGCGCCGATGGCGCCTTCCGCTACATGACCATCCAGCAAACCGGCGGCACCCGCGCCACCGTTGAACGCGGCGTGGCCATGCTGCGCGAAATGGCGCAGGACGCAGGCCGAGCCACCCGCGCGCCCGCGCCGGCCTCTGCCCTGACGATCGGACTGCAATGCGGCGGGTCGGACGGCTATTCCGGCATCACCGCCAACCCCGCACTCGGCGCCGCCTCGGACCTGCTGGTGGCGATGGGCGGCACGACGATCCTGTCGGAAACGCCCGAGATCTACGGGGCCGAACACCTGCTGACACGTCGCGCCGTCAGCCCCGAGGTGGGCGAGGCGCTGATCGACCGTATCCGCTGGTGGGAGGACTACACCGCCCGCAACGGTGGCCAGATGGACAACAACCCCAGCCCCGGCAACAAGAAGGGCGGCCTGACCACGATCCTTGAAAAGTCGCTGGGCGCGGTCGCCAAGGGCGGCACGGCACCGCTGCGCGCCGTCTACAAATACGCAGAGCCCGCGACCACGCCGGGGTTCGTCTACATGGACAGTCCGGGCTACGATCCATGCTCGGTCACCGGCCAAATCGCCAGTGGCGCCAACCTGATCGCCTTTACCACCGGCCGCGGTTCCGTCTCCGGGTTCAAGCCGGTGCCCTGCATCAAGCTTTCGACCAATACCCAGATGCACAACCGGATGGCCGAAGACATGGATATCGGCTGCGGCGACATCCTTGACGCGGGTGTGCCGATCGCCACCAAGGGCGCCGAAATCCTCGATCTGATGTTGCGCGTCGCCTCGGGAGAGGCCACCAAGAGCGAGGCATTGGGCTTTGGCGGGGCCGAGTTCGTGCCATGGCAAATCGGCGCGGTGATGTAGGGAGGGGCGGCCATGCGGCTGGCAGGAAAGACGGCGTTCGTGACGGCGGCGGGCGCGGGCATCGGGCAGGCAACGGCGCGGGCCTTTCTGGCCGAGGGCGCGCGGGTGATCGCGACCGATATCAACGCCGAATTACTGGATGACCTGAAGGCCGACGGGATGGAAACCCATGTCCTTGACGTCACCGACAATGACGCGGTGCAGGCGATGGCCGGGGCGGTCGGCACCGTCGATGTACTGTTCAATTGCGCTGGTTTTGTTGCGCACGGCACCATCTTCGATTGCGATGCCGCGCAGTTCGAACGCTCCGTGGCGATCAACTTTCGCGGCACCTACCAGGTCACCCGCGCTTTTCTGCCCGGCATGCTCGACGCCGGGGGCGGTTCGATCGTCACCATTGCCTCCGCGGTGTCGTCGATGATCGCCGCGCCCAACCGCTTTATCTACGGCGCGACCAAGGCCGCGATCATCGGCATGGTCAAATCCGTCGCCGCCGATTTCGTCACACGCGGCATCCGCGCCAACGCGATCTGCCCCGGCACGGTGGAAAGCCCCAGCTGGCACGCGCGGGTCGAGGCCGCGGGCCGCGCCTCGGGCGATGTCGAGGCCGCGCGCGCCGCCTTCATTGCCCGCCAGCCGATGGGCCGGATCGGGCAACCCTCCGAGATTGCCGCGCTGGCCGTCTATCTTGCCAGCGATGAAAGCGCCTTCGTCACCGGCCAGGCCATCGCCATCGATGGTGGCTGGACCAACACCTGAGGAGAAAGACCATGAAACTGCTTCGCTTCGGCCCCAGCGGCGCCGAGAAACCCGGCCTTCTCGATGCCGAGGGCCGCATCCGCGACCTGTCCGAACACCTGGGCGACATCACCGGCGGCACCTTGAACGACGTGCATCTCGACCGGCTGCGCGCGCTCGACCTCGAGGATCTGCCGGTGGTCGAAGGTGACCCGCGCATCGGCCCCTGCGTGGGCAACGTGGGCAAGTTCGTCTGCATCGGCCTGAACTATTCCGACCATGCCGCCGAGACGGGCGCGACCCCGCCTTCCGAGCCGATCATCTTCTTCAAGGCGACCAGCGCCATCATCGGGCCGAACGACGACGTGATCATCCCCAAGGGTTCGGAAAAGACCGACTGGGAGGTGGAGCTTGGCGTCGTGATCGGGACCGAGGCGCGCTATGTCTCCGAGGCCGAGGCGCTGAACCATGTCGCGGGCTATTGCGTGGTCAACGACCTGTCCGAACGCGCCTTCCAGATGGAGCGCGGTGGGCAATGGGTGAAGGGCAAGTCGGCCGATACCTTCGGCCCCATCGGCCCTTGGCTGGTAACGCGCGACGAGGTGCCGGACCCGCAGGCGCTGCACCTCTGGCTGGACCTTGACGGCAAGCGGCGGCAGGACGGCTCGACCGCGACGATGATCTTCGGCGTGGCGCATCTGGTCAGCTATGTCAGCCAGTTCATGTCGCTGCAGCCCGGCGACATCATCTCGACCGGCACGCCGCCGGGCGTGGGCATGGGGCAGAAGCCGCAGGTCTACCTGCGCCCGGGGCAGGAAATGCGCCTCGGTGTCGAGGGCCTGGGCGAACAGAGCCAGAAGGTCCGCGGCTGGGAGGGCTGAGGGACGCCGAGGGCAGCCCCCGCCCGGGGGGGCGGTCGGGGGCTGCCCGGCGTTTCCGCCGGGCGCACCGAGATCCCTCGCCCCTGCCCTTGTCACCTAACCCCGCCCATGCGCCCGGCGCAGCGCCTCGACCAGCGCGGCGATGCGGGGCACCTCCAGCCGGTCCTGCAGGTAGGCCAGCTGGAACTGCGCGACATAGCCGAAGCGGTCGGGCGCCAGCGCCCGCATCCGCCCCGCCGCCACGTAGGGGGCCGCGTAATGCTCGGGCAGGTAGCCAAGGAAGGCGCCGGTCAGGATCAGCAACGCGGCGCTTTCCATGTCGGCCACCACCGCCCCCACCCGCTCGCCCGCGAAGGCCGACAGGTCGCGCGCGGCCCAGTAGCTGCGCCCGATCAGCCGGTGCCGGCGGATCGTGTCGGGGGTGATCTCGGCATCGGGCAGGTCGTGAAGCGGATGGCCCTTGCCGCAGTAGAAGGCATGCCGCTCCTGGTAGAGATCGATGTAATCCAGCCCCACCGCCACCCGCGGGAAACTGCCCACCGCGATGTCGAGCGCGCGGCCCGCCACGTCGCGCAGCAATTCGTCGGGCGGGCGGCGGATCAGCCTGATCTCGGCCTCGGGCGCGGCGCGGGCAAAGACGGCCAGCCCCTCGGTGATGCGCGCCGCCGGATCGCCGATGATGGCGTCGAGCAGCCCCAGCCGCACCGGCCCCGCAAGGCGCGACCGCAGGCCCGCCACCCGCGCGGCAAACCCCTCGCCCGCCGAGATCAGCTGCCGCGCCTCGGCATAGACGGCAGCCCCCGGCTCGGTCAGGGCAAACCCCGCCCGCCCACGCTGGCACAGCGTCAGGCCCAGCCGCGTCTCCAGCGCCTTCATATGCGCCGAGATCGTCGACAGGCCAAGGTTCAGCGTAACCTCGGCCGCGGCAAAGCCGCCCGCCTCGACCACCGCGACAAAGACCTGCAAGAGGCGGAAATCGACGCTGTCGATGCTTTTCTGGACCATTTCGGTTTGACCTTGTCAAAGTGAACTTCGGATCATTCCTATTTTACCGCAGTAGCTTTGCCCTCACAATCTCGTGCATGGATACCGCGCACCCCGATTCCCCGCTCTGGACCCTGACCTCGGAAACCGGCCGTCTGACCGACGTGCTGCTCTGCCGTCCCGACCATTACGCGTGGATCCCCACCAACGCGATCGCGCGCGCCACGCTGGCCGAGGGCCGGCCGATGGACCGCGCCGCGCTGATGGCCGAATATGCCGAGTTCGAGGCCGCGCTGTCCGAGGCGGGCGTGCGGCTGCACCATGTCACCCCCGCGCCCGGCCTGCCCTACCAGGTCTATACCCGCGACAGCAGCCAGGTGTCGCCCGGCGGGCCGGTGCTGACCATGCTGGCGATGCCGCAGCGGCGCGGCGAATATGCCGCGATCCTCGATTTCTACGGGCCGCGCTTCTGGCACATGGCCACCGCCGGCACGATCGAGGGCGGCGACATCCACGTCATCCGCCCCGGCCTGTGCGCCATCGGCCATTCCGGCGGCCGCACCAGCGAGGCGGGCGCCGAACAATATGCCGGCTGGCTGCGCGAGGCCGGGTGGGAGGTGCTGCTGGTCCCCTTCGATGACCATTTCCTGCATCTCGACGTGATCTTCTGCATGGTCACCGACCGCCTCGCGCTGGCCTGCGAAGATGCCCTGCCGCCCGAGTTCCTAGACTGGCTGGCGGCCCACGGCATCGCCCATATCAATGTAGGCTACCGCGACGCGATGGCCGACATGGCCTGCAACCTTCTTAGCCTCGGCGACGACAGGGTGCTGTCGCCCCACCACTCGGCCAAGGTCAACGCGGCCCTGCGTGCCGAGGGCATCACCGTTTACGACCCCGACCTTCGGCTTTTCGCCCACGGTGGCGGCAGCGCGCATTGCATGACGATGCCGCTGGCTCGCCTGCCGCTCTGACACCTCGATAATCAACAGGGAGACGTCACGATGAAAAAGACCCTTACCCTGCTGGCGGCCCTTGCCGGCACCACCTTCTGGACCACCGCCGCACTGGCGCAGGACGAGTTGAACGCGCTGGTCTGGTGCGACCATACCGACGACGCGCTGATCAAGCCCTTCGAGGAGGCGCACAACGTCAAGGTCAACCTCAAGGAATACGAAGGCACCGGTCAGGCGCTGTCGATCCTCGCGCAATCGAAGCCGGGCGACTGGGACGTGCTGGTGATCGACGGCATCGACGTGCGCCGCGCGGTCGAGGCCAACATCCTTGCCCCCCTGCCGACCGACCAGTTGCCCTATGACACGATGTTCCCCGAAATGGTGATGGCCGACCAGCAGGTGATCGACGGCAAGACCTACGCGATTTCGGAAAAGTTCGGCTACAACACGGTCTCGTTCAACTCCGACACGGTCAAGGCCACCGACATGGCCGACATGACCAAACTGTGGTCGGGCGACTTCAAGGGCCGGATCGCCGTCTACGACTACTACCTGCCGGTGATCGGCATGGTCGCAATGGGCCTTGGCATGAAGACCGCCGACCTGACACTGGCCGACCTGCCCAAGATCGAGGACGCGCTGATGAAGCTGAAGGATTCGGCAGCGTCGGTGGGCGAGGTCGTGTCCTCGCAGACGGCGCTGGCGACCGGCGCGGTCGACATCCTCTTCGGCGGCGGCGAATGGGTGACGGCAGGCCTGCACGCCGAGAACCCCAACCTCGACTGGATCATGCCCGAACAGGGCGCGGTGCGCTGGTCGCAGTCCATCGGCGTGGTCGCCGGGGCCAAACACCCCGATATGGCGCTGGAATTCGTGAAATACATCCTGTCGCCCGAGGGGCAGGCACGGCTTGCCACCTCCTCGTGCTACTGGGGGATGCCCACCAACAAGGCGGCCGGCGACGTGCTGACGGCCGACCAGAAGGTGGCGCTGCGCTGGGATGACCAGCCCTCCTACCTCGCCCGTGCCCAGCTTTACCCCGCGCCCGACGCGGCGCTGGACCAGGCGATGCAGGACATGTGGACGCGATTCCTGGCGCATTGAGTGCGATGACCGTCAGGCAAGAAGGACGGCGGCCGCTTCGCGGGAGGATCGCCACGCGATCTCCCGAGGAGGGCGAAGTGGCTGCCGCCCGCTCCGTGGCGCGACACGGATGAGCCGCGCCCTCGGCATCGAGGCGCGCGACCGCCGTCGCGCCATGCTGTTGACCGCGCCCGCGCTGGTCTGGACGCTGGTGTTCTTCGTGCTGCCCTTCGCGCTGATGGCCGCGATCAGCCTCTGGCAGGCCACCGCGACGGGCATGATCCGCACTTGGAGCCTCGACAACTACACAGCCTTCTTTACCCGCCCCGCCTATCTTGGCGCGGCGCTGAACTCGATCGAGATCACCGTGACGGTCACGGTCTTGTCGGTGCTGCTGGCCTACCCGATGGCCTGGATCATCGCCGAGGAGGTGCCGCGCCGCTACCAGCGGCTGGCGCTGACGCTGGCGGTGATCCCGTTCTGGACCTCCTACATCGTGCGCTCTTACGCATGGTCACTGGTGCTGTCGCGCAAGGGCGTGGTCAACGACTGGCTGGCCGGCTGGGGCCTGCCGCTGCTGGACCTGGCCAATTCGCGCGCCGCGGTGGTCATTGGCTTTACCCATTTCTTCACCATGCTGCTGGTGCTGACGATCTATGCCAGCCTCGTGCAGTTGCCGCCCAACCTGCGCCGCGCCGCGGCAGACCTTGGCGCAGGGCCCGTCGCCATCTTCCGCCATGTCGTGCTGCCACTGACGCTGCCAGGCGTGATGGTGGGCGCCTTCCTGACCTTCGCGCTTTGCATCGGCGATTATGTCACGCCGCAGATCCTTGGCGGCGGCAAGGACCTGGCCCTGCCGCAACTGGTGATGCTGCAGGTGGGCCGCCGGGCCGATCTGCCGATGGCCTCGGCACTGTCGATCGTCCTGATGGCGCTGGTGACGCTGGCCTACCTTGCCATGGCGCGCTGGATGAAGGAGCCGGGGAAATGATCCGCTTCGCCGTCTCGGCCACCTACATGGCGCTGATCTACGCCTTCATCTTCCTGCCGGTCTACGTGCTGGTCCTGTTCTCGTTCCAGGACGGGCGCTTTCCCATCCCGCCCTTCAAGGGCTTTTCGCTGCGCTGGCACCAGGCGGTGCTGTCCGACGGCCATCTGATGGCGGCACTGGGCCATTCCTTCGTAGTGGCGGTGCTGTCTTCGGCGGTCTCGCTGCTCTTGGGCTTTCTCGCGGCGCGCGGGCTGGCCCATGCCCGCCTGCGCGGGGCGGGCGTGGCGCGCGGGCTGATCACCGCGCCGCTTTCGGTCAGCTACCTCGTCATCGGGCTAGGCCTGCTGGCCAGCTTCAACCTTGCCAATGTGCCGCTCTCGCTGATGACGGTCACGCTGGGCCATGTCGTCATCAACGCGCCGCTTTGCTTCGCGATCTGCGCCAGCGCGATGGGCGCGCCGCAACTGGCCGCCGAACGCGCCGCGCGCGACCTTGGCGCGGGCGAGATCCGGGTGATGGCGCTGGTCACCGCGCCGATGATCCTGCCCGCGCTGGTCGCGGCCTTCCTTCTGTCGATGACCTTCAGCTGGGACGAGTTCATCATCGCCTTCCTGCTGTCGCGCTTCGATGTCACCCTGCCGGTCGAGTTGTGGAGCCTCCTGCGCTCGGGTCTCAACCCCAAGACCAACGCCATCGGCAGCCTTGTCTTTCTCGTTTCGGCCTTCGCGGTGCTGGCGGCCGAACTTGCCTTGCGGAGACGCGCATGACCGCCCCGATCGACGTCGCCGGCCTGACCCGCCGCTATGGCAACACGCTGGCGCTGGCAGGTGTGGACCTTAGCATCGCCGCCGGCGAATACTGCGTGCTGCTGGGGCCCTCGGGCTGCGGCAAGACCACGCTGCTCAACATCATCGGCGGCTTTGCCGACCCCAGCGAGGGCACGGTGCGCATCGGCGGGCACGACATGGTCGGCGTGCCGGCCGCCCGGCGCCCCACCACCACGGTCTTTCAGGATTACGCGCTATTCCCGCACATGAGCCTTCTGGACAACGTGGCCTTCGGCCTGCGGATGCGTGGCACGGCCCGTGCCGTCCGCCATGCTCGCGCGCGCGAGATGCTGGCGCTGGTCGGCCTGCCCGACGCCGAAGCTAAACGCCCTGCGGAACTCTCGGGCGGCCAGCGCCAGCGCGTGGCGCTGGCCCGCGCGCTGGCTGTGGAACCCGACGTGCTGCTGCTGGATGAACCGCTGGGCGCTCTGGATCTCAACCTGCGCCGCGCCATGCAGGAAGAGCTGAAGGCGATCCAGACGCAGGTCGGCGCCACCTTCGTCCATGTCACCCACGACCAGGAGGAGGCGATGGCCATCGCCGACCGCATCGTGGTGATGAGCGCGGGCCGGATCGAGGATCAGGGACCGCCCGAGCGGGTCTATCGCCAGCCCGCCAGCCGCTTCGCCGCGGCCTTTCTCGGCGAAATGAACTTCATCGCCGCCACCGCGCGCGACGGCACCGCGCGCTGCGCCTTCGGCGAGATCGGGCCGACCAACCTTGACGGCGAGATCACGCTTTGCGTGCGCCCGGAACACCTGCGCCCCGGTCCGGGCCTTTTCGTCGGCCGGTCCACGGTGACCGAAACCGTGTTTCAGGGCGTCCATCGCCGCGTCCGTGCCCGCGTGGGTGAACGGGAGTTGCTGGCGCTTCTACCCGTTGGCATGGATGCCGGCCCGGGCGACACGGTGGACCTTGCGATCGACACCGCCCATGTCACGCTGCTGCCAGGGGAACCGGAATGAACCGCGCCAAGGCCGAGGACTGGTGGCGGGTGACGCAGGCGGGTGACGGCATCACCCTGATCAACGAGCCGCATATCAAGCCTTTCTATCGCTGCAATTGCTGGCACATCCGCGGGTCCGAGCGTGACCTGCTGATCGACAGCGGCATGGGCGTGGTGCCGCTGCGCGCCTGGGTGCCGCTGGTCAGCGAGAAGGCCACGCTGGCCGTGGCCAGCCACACCCATTTCGACCATATCGGCTGCCACCACGAATTCGCCGAGCGTGCCGTCCACCGGGCCGAGGCGGCGCTACTGGCCGCGCCGACCCGCGCTGCCGTGCTGGCCGACCCCTACGTGACCGACGACATCTTCGACACGCTTCCGCCTGCCCCCTACACATCCGCCGGCTACGAGGTGACGCCCGCGCCCGCCACGCAGCTTCTGGAAGATGGTGATATCCTGTCGACCGGCGACAGGCGGTTCGAGGTGGTCCATACCCCGGGCCATTCGCCGGGCGGCATCGCGCTGTGGGAGGCGGCGACGGGCGTGCTGATCTCGGGCGACATCGTCTATGACGGCCCGCTGATCGAGGATACCTACCATGCCGACGTCGCCGATTACCGCCGCTCGATGGAGCGGCTGCTGACGCTGCCGGTGCGGGTGGTCCACGGCGGCCATTTCCCCAGCTTTTCGGGCGAGGCGCTGCGCCGGATCATCACCGACTGGCTACGCGCGCACGACTGACACCCGGCCGCCGCCGCTGCCCAAAACGCGTGCAATCGCCCCCCGATCCGGCCCCGCCCGGCCGCTGGGGGATTAATCTGTGGTGCCGCGTCGGCAAATATGAAACCAATCGGGTCCAAAGCACGCACGGGAACCCCATGTCGATCCTTGCCAGCATCCACCACCTGACCCACTACAGGTATGACCGCCCGGTCACGCTTGGCCCGCAGGTGATCCGCCTGCGTCCCGCGCCGCACAGCCGCACGCGGGTGATCAGCCACAGCCTCAAGGTGGGTCCGCAGCCGCATTTCGTGAATTACCAGCAGGACCCCTACGGCAACTGGCAGGCGCGCTACGTCTTTCCCGAACCGGTCCGCGAGCTGAAGATCGAGGTCGACCTTGTCGCCGACATGACCGTCTACAACCCCTTCGATTTCTTCGTCGAGGCCAGCGCCGAGGAATGGCCCTTCGACTATCCCGAGGATATCGCCCCCGATCTGGTCATCTACCGCACGCCCGAACCCGCGGGCCCCCGCCTGCAGGCGTTCCTTGACACCATCCCGCGCGAGAAGATGCGCACCGTCGATTTCGTCGTCGGCCTGAATGCGCGCATCGCGGCGGAAGTGGGCTATGTCATCCGCATGGAACCCGGCGTGCAGACGCCCGAGGAAACCTTCGAGACCGGCAAGGGCTCCTGCCGCGATTCCTCGTGGCTGCTGGTGCAGGCTCTGCGACATCTCGGCTTTGCCGCGCGTTTCGTCTCGGGCTACCTGATCCAGTTGAAACCGGACCTCAAGGCGCTAGATGGACCCTCGGGAACCGAGGTTGATTTCACCGACCTGCACGCATGGTGCGAGGTCTACTTGCCCGGCGCGGGCTGGATCGGCCTTGACCCCACCAGCGGCCTCTTGACCGGCGAAAGCCACATTCCCTTGGCCGCCACCCCGCATTACCGCAACGCCGCGCCGATCAGCGGCGTCGCCAGCTTTGCCGAGGTCGATTTCGCCTTCGACATGCAGGTGCGCCGCGTGGCCGAACACCCGCGCATCACCAAGCCCTTTTCCGACGAAAGCTGGGAGGCGCTGAACGCGCTTGGCCACAAGGTGGACGCGGCCCTCAAGGCCGGCGACGTGCGCCTGACGATGGGGGGCGAGCCGACCTTCGTCAGCATCGACGATTTCGAGGCCGGCGAATGGAATGCCGACGCCGTTGGCCCGACCAAGCGCACCTTCGCCGACAAGCTGATCCGCCGCCTGCGCGACCGCTTCGCGCCGGGCGGTTTCCTGCATTACGGGCAGGGCAAATGGTATCCGGGCGAGACCCTGCCGCGCTGGACGTTCAGCCTCTACTGGCGCGGCGACGGGAAACCGGTCTGGTCCGATGCCAACCTCATCGCCGCCGAGGGCAAGGATGCCAAGGCCACCAAGGAACAGGCCGAAACCCTGCTGAAGACCATCGCCACCGAACTTGGCGTGCCCGACGACAATGTCGTGCCGGCCTTCGAGGACCCCGCCGAATGGATCATCAAGGAAGGCAACCTGCCCGAAAACGTCACGCCCGAGAATTCGAAACTCAAGGATGCCGAGGAACGCGCCCGCATCGCCCGCGTCTTTTCGCGCGGGCTGACCGAGCCGTCGGGCTATGTCCTGCCGGTGCAGCGCTGGCAGGCCAAGGCACGCAAGGGCTGGATCTCGGAAAAATGGGCGCTGCGGCGCAAGCATCTGTTCCTTGTGCCCGGCGACAGCCCGGTGGGCTACCGTCTGCCGTTGGGCGCGCTGCCTTTCGTGCCGGCCTCGTCCTATCCGTTCATCAATCCGATGGACACGTTCGAACCGCGCGGCCCGCTGCCGGATTTTGATGGCGACGACGCAGGCAATCCCGACCGCGCCAATGCCGTTTCCAGCTTTACCGCGGCCGAGGCGACGCAGGACCGGGTCGAACAGACCATTTCGGACGTCAACGGCATCGTACGCACCGCCATTTCAGTCGAAGCGCGCGATGGGCGGCTATGCGTCTTCATGCCGGCGGTCGAGCGGGTCGAGGATTACCTCGAACTCGTCGCCGCGGCCGAAGCTGCGGCCAAGGCCCAAGGCCTGCCCGTGCATATCGAAGGCTACGCGCCGCCGCATGATCCGCGCCTCAACGTCATCCGCGTCGCGCCCGACCCCGGCGTGATCGAGGTGAACATCCACCCCGCCGCCAGCTGGGACGATTGCGTCGCCACCACCGAGGCGGTGTATGAAGAGGCGCGCCTGTGCCGCCTTGGCGCCGACAAGTTCATGATCGACGGCAAGCACACCGGAACGGGGGGCGGCAACCATGTCGTCGTGGGCGGTGCCACGCCCGAGGACAGCCCCTTCCTGCGTCGTCCCGACCTGCTGGCAAGCCTGATCCTCTACTGGCAGCGGCACCCCTCGCTCAGCTACCTCTTCTCGGGCCTCTTCATCGGCCCCACCAGCCAGGCCCCCCGCGTGGACGAGGCGCGCCATGACGGCCTTTACGAGCTGGAGATCGCGCTGGCGCAGATCCCCCACCCCGAGGCCGGGCCGCCGCCCCTGCCCTGGCTGACAGACCGGCTGCTGCGCAACCTGCTGGTCGATGTCACCGGCAACACCCACCGCGCCGAGATCTGCATCGACAAGCTCTACTCCCCCGACGGGCCCACCGGCCGGTTGGGGCTGGTCGAGTTCCGCGGATTCGAGATGCCGCCCAACGCGCGGATGAGCCTCGCCCAGCAACTGCTGCTGCGCGCCATCATCGCGCGGCTCTGGGCACGGCCGATGACCGGCAACCTCACCCGCTGGGGCACCGCGCTGCACGACCGCTTCATGCTGCCGCACTACGTCTGGGAGGATTTCCGCGAGGTGCTGGGCGACCTGCAACAGGCAGGCTTCCCGATGCGCGAGGAATGGTTCGCCGCGCAGGCGGAGTTCCGTTTTCCGTTCTGCGGCGAGGCCAGTTACGAAGGCGCCACGCTGGAGCTGCGGCAGGCGCTGGAGCCTTGGCACGTGCTGGGCGAAACCGGCGCGATCGGCGGCACCGTGCGCTATACCGACAGCTCCACCGAACGGCTGCAGGTGAAACTGACTGCGCCCGACCCGGCGCGCTACACCGTCACCTGCAACGGTCGCCGTCTGCCTCTGGCCCCCACCGGCGCCAACGGTGTCAGCGTCGCCGGCCTGCGCTACAAGGCGTGGCAGCCCGCGCTGGCGCTGCACCCCGTCTTGCCCGTCGATGCCCCGCTGACACTGGATATCTACGACACGTGGTCGGGCCGTGCGCTGGGCGGCTGCGTCTATCACGTCGCCCATCCCGGTGGGCGCAACTACGATACCTTCCCCGTCAACGGCAACGAGGCCGAGGCGCGCCGCCTTGCCCGGTTCGAAGCGCATGGACACACACCCGGCGCCTACGTGCCGCCACCCGAACAGCCACATCCCGAATTCCCGATGACGCTCGATCTGCGCCGCGCGCCGGGGCTGTAACGCCATGAGCGCACCCGCCACCCCGCAGGCCAGCACGACGCCCGTGTCGAATTATCGCCCCTTTCCGGGGGTCATGGACGAGATGATCGGCCCTGACGGCGAGATGCGTCCTCACTGGGCCGGGCTGATGGCGCATCTCACCGGACGCGAGCCCGAGGCCCTGGCGGCCGATGTGGCGCGCGGCGAGCAATACCTGCGCGATGCGGGCGTGTTCTTTCGTGCCTATGGCCGGAACGAACAGGCCGCGCGCGACTGGCCGTTCAGCCCGGTTCCGGTGATCCTGCACGAGGACGATTGGCAGGAGATCGCGAAAGGCCTGACCGAACGCGCCGACTTGCTGGAAATGGTGATGGCCGACCTTTACGGGCCCGGCCGGCTGGTGGCCGAGGGGCATCTGCCTGCCAGCCTTATCGCCGAAAGTCCCGAATGGATGCGTCCGATGGTTGGCGTGGCGCCGCGCGGCGGACATTTCCTGCATTTCCTTGCCTTCGAGATCGGGCGGGGCCCGGACGGGCGCTGGTGGGTGCTGGGCGACCGCACGCAGGCCCCCTCGGGCGCGGGCTTTGCCTTGGAAAACCGCGTCGCCACCACGCGGGTTTTTGCCGATTACTACGCCCGCGCCCGCGTTCACCGCCTTGCCGGGTTCTTTCGGGCCTTCCGCGACGGGCTTGCTGCGCTGCAGGGCCCGGCGGCCCATGCGGCAGGCAGCGCCGCGGGCATCCTGACGCCCGGACCGATGACCGACACTTATTACGAGCATGCCTATATCGCGCGCTACATGGGGCTCAGCCTGCTCGAAGGCGGTGATCTGACGGTCGAGGACGAGGCGTTGATGGTGCGCACCGTTGCCGGGCCGCGGCCCATCAACGTGCTGTGGCGTCGGCTTGATGCCGGCTGGGCCGACCCGCTTGAATTCGACGAGAGCAGCCATATCGGGACGCCGGGCCTGATGGCCGCGGTTCGCGCGGGGCAGGTCACACTGGTCAACGCACTGGGCGCGGGCGTGCTGGAAACCCAGGCATTGCTGGCATTCCTGCCCGGCATCGCACGCGCGACGTTGGGCCGCGACCTGCGGCTGCCCAATATCGCCACATGGTGGTGTGGCCAGTCCAGAGCGCTGGCAGAGGTGCGCCGGCAGGCGGCGCGTCTGGCCTTTGGACCGGCGCAAGCCACGCAGGTGGCGTTTCTGGGCGGTGCCGAAGGCATGCAAGCCCCGTCGGACGCCGCGGCGCGTGACGCATGGATCGTGGCGCAGGGGCCAAAGCTGATCGCGCAGGAACGGGTGACGTTGTCGACCACGCCAACCCTTTCAGGCGGCGCGCTGGTGCCGCGCCCGGTCACGATCCGGGTCTTTCTGGCGCGCACGCCGAACGGCTGGCAGGTGATGCCGGGCGGTTTTGCCCGGATTGCCGAGCGGGCCGATGCCACGGCACTTGCCATGCAGCAAGGCAGTTCGGCAGCCGATGTCTGGGTGCTGAGCGAGGCCGCCGTGCCGACCGAAACCCTGCTTGCCCCGCAAAGCGCGCCTTTCGTTCGGGCCGAAGCGCCCGCCCTGCCGTCGCGCGCCGCCGAAAACCTGTTCTGGCTGGGCCGCTATGTCGAGCGGACGCAAGGTGTGCTCCGCCTCGCCCGCGCCTATCACGGCCGGCTGAGCGAGGATGGCACCGGCCCGCTGCTTGCCGCGCTTGCCGAGATGCTCGATCGTTACGGCCTGACTGCCGCCGAGCCGATGCCGGAGGGATTATTTGCCACGCTGGCCAGTGCCGTCGCGGCCGCCAGCCAGATCCGCGACCGGTTCTCGGTCGATGGTTGGGCCGCGCTCAGCGACCTTGACCGCACCATGAAGCGGCTGTCGGCCACGCTGCGGCCCGGCGACGATGCCGCTGCCGCGATGGGCGTTTTCCTGCGCAAGATCGCGGGCTTCTCGGGTCTTGTGCACGAGAACATGTATCGCGGTCACGGCTGGCAATTCCTGTCGATCGGCCGTGCACTGGAACGCGGTGCGATGTCGGCCGACCTTCTGGCGGCCTTCGCCGATCCCGATGCGCCCACCGGCGCGCTCGACCTCGCCATCGAGCTGGCCGACAGCGTGATGACCCACCGCCAACGTTACGCGGTCATGCCCAGCCGCGGCAGTGTTGTCGACTTGCTGGCGCTTGATCCCGAGAACCCGCGCTCGGTCCATTTCCAGCTGGCCGAGATCCGCGAGCATGCTACCGCCATCGCGGGCGGTCGGCACAAGGCGCAAATGTCGGGGCTGGTGCGGCAGGCGCGGACCACCGAAACCCGGCTGGCCGTCGCCACGCCCTCTGCCATGACCACCGCCGCGCTGCGCGATGTGCGCGACGATATTCTTGCCCTTTCGGAACTGCTCGGCGATGCCTACCTGCAATGACCGCGCCCAGCCCCGCAGATCGACTCGCCGATGATTTATGACATCGCGCTTCGCCTGACCTATCGCTATGCCAGCCCGGCAACCGGCGGGCGCCACGTTGTGCGGCTGATGCCGGTTGCGCGGCCCGGACTGCAACGGCTGATCGCCGGCCATGTCGAGATTGAACCGCATCCCGACGGACGCACCGACCGGACAGATTTCTTCGGCAATGCCACCACCGATTTCGGCTTTCGCGGCGCGCATGACGGCGTGGCACTGCAACTGCATGCCCGGGTCGACCGTCAGGCGCCCGCGCCCCCCGGGCCCGCCACCCCGCTGGCGCGGCTGGCGGCCGAGATCGCCGACGTTGACAGCCTTGGCCCGCAATCGCCGGTGCATTTCACGGCCCCCTCGCCCCGCGCGATGGTCGATGCCGCCATGGCCACCTATGCGCGCGAGGTGACTACGCCCGACATGACCGCGGCCGACGTCGTGACCGCGGTGGGCGAGGCGCTGCACCGCGACATGACATTCTCCGCCGAGGCGACGGATGTCGGCACGCCGGCCGCAGACGCTTTCGCAGAGCGGCAGGGCGTCTGTCAGGATTTCAGCCACATCATGATCGCCTGCCTGCGCAGCCTTGGCGTGCCGGCAGCCTATGTTTCGGGCTTTCTGCGCACCTTGCCGCCGCCGGGCCGGCCACGCCTCGAAGGTGCCGATGCGATGCATGCATGGGTGCGGGCCTGGACGGGCAAAGAAGGTGGCTGGATCGACTACGACCCGACCAACGCGCTGGTGCCCGCGACCGACCATGTCGAGGTGGCCGTCGGGCGCGATTACGGCGACGTGGCGCCGATCAAGGGGGTGCTGCGCGTCACCGGTCGGCAGATCGGCTCGCACGCGGTCGACATGGTGCCAGTTGACTGATCCAGCCGGTCGGCTGATCAGACCGAAAGCGTCGCCGCCACAGCCGATTTCCAACGCGCATAGCGCGCCTCGCGCAGCGCGGGCTCCATCTGCGGCGAGAAGGTCCGCTCCAACGCCCAGCCCTTGGCGAACCCGGCGCGGTCGGGATAAACGCCCACCGCTTGGCCTGCCAGCCACGCGGCCCCCAGCGCTGTCGTTTCGCGCACTTGCGGCCGGTCCACCGGCGCACCGCTGATGTCGGCCAGGAACTGCATCGTCCAGTCGCTGGCCGTCATGCCGCCATCAACGCGCAGCGTGGGGGCCGCGCCCTCGGCCTGCCAGTCGGCGCGCATCGCCTCCAGCAGGTCGCGGGTCTGGAAACCCACGCTTTCCAGTGCCGCGCGGGCCAGTTCCGCCGGCCCAGTGGCCCGCGTCAGACCATAGGCCGCGCCGCGGCATTCGGCGTTCCAGTAGGGCGCGCCAAGGCCCACGAAGGCGGGCACCAGCACCACGTCCTGATGCGGATCGGCTGCCTCGGCCAAACTTTGCGTCTCGGCCGCGTCGCGGATGATCTTCAGCCCGTCACGCAGCCATTGCACCACCGCGCCCGCAACGAAGATGGACCCTTCCAGCGCATAGGTGGGCTGGCCGCCGAACTGGTAGGCGATGGTCGTCAGCAAGCGGTTCTGGCTGGTCACCGCCGTCGTCCCGGTGTTGAGCAGCGCGAAACAGCCCGTGCCGTAGGTCGATTTCATCATGCCGGGTTCAAAGCACGCCTGCCCGACGGTGGCGGCCTGCTGGTCGCCCGCGACACCGCGGATCGGGATGGCGGTGCCGAACAGGTCGGGCGTGGTCTGGCCGAAATCGGCGTCGCAGTCGCGCACCTCTGGCAACATCGCCAGCGGAATATCGAAAAGGTCGCAGATCGTCCGGCTCCACCGCCCCTTGTGGATGTCGTAAAGCAGCGTGCGCGCGGCATTTGTGGCGTCGGTCGCGTGCACCTTGCCGCCGGTCAGCTTCCAGATCAGGTAGGTGTCGACCGTGCCGAACTTCAGCCCGCCCGCCCGTGCCTTCTCGCGCGCGCCTGGGACGTGGTCGAGCAGCCATTTCAGCTTGGTGCCCGAGAAATAGGGATCGGCCAGCAGGCCGGTGCGCGCGGTGATCATCGGCTCATGCCCGGCCTCGCGCAGGGCGCGGCAGGTCTCGGCGGTGCGGCGATCCTGCCAGACGATGGCGTTGTGAATGGGCGCCCCCGTGGCCACGTCCCAGACGACGACCGTCTCGCGCTGGTTGGTGATGCCGATGGCGGCGGGTGTTGCCCCGGCCTGCGCAAGGGCATCGCGGCAGGTCTGCACGGTGGTCGCCCAGAGGTCGGCCGGGTCATGCTCCACCCAGCCGCTGTCGGGGAAATGCTGGGCGAATTCCTGCTGCGCGGTGGCGACGATCCGCATCGTCCCGTCAAAGACGATCGCCCGGGTCGAGGTCGTGCCCTGGTCGATGGCAAGGATATGGGTCATGGCGTTGCTCCCTCGGCCTGCATCCACGCATCCAGCGCGGCGATCTGTTCGGCGCTCATCCGCAGGCCCAGCTTGTTGCGGCGCCAGACGACATCCTCGGCGCGCCGGGCGAATTCGTGCGTCATCAGCCAGCGCACCTCACGCCCCGTCAGCGTCGCGCCGAAATCGGGGCCAAGATCCTCGGCCGTCTTGGCATCGCCCAGCACCTGCGGCGCCTCGGTGCCATAGGCGCGCACCAGCCGCCGCGCCCAGAAGGGGGTGAGGAAGGGATGGGTCCGGCGCATCTGTTCGACCAGCGCATCAACACCCGTCACCTCGAAATCGCCGCCCGGAAGGGGCACGCCGGCGGTCCACGGGCCCTTGGCCACGCCCAGCACCGTCACGATCTTTTCCAGTGCGTGTTCGGCCAGCCGCCGGTAGGTGGTGATCTTGCCGCCGAAGACGTTCAGCACCGGCGCCCCGGTCGAACGGTCCACTTTCAGCGTGTAATCGCGCGTGGCCGCCGTGGCCGATTTCGCGCCGTCGTCATGTAGCGGACGCACGCCGGAATAGGTCCAGACGATCTGGTCGCGCGTCACCGGCGTCTTGAAATACTGCGAGGCGAAGGCGCAGAGGTACTCCTGCTCGGCCTCGGTGCAGACAGGGCGCGTGTCGGGGTCGTCCTGTTCGGCATCGGTGGTGCCGATCAGGGTAAAATCGGTCTCGTAGGGAATGGCGAAGATGATCCGCCCGTCGGTACCCTGGAAGAAATAGCACTTGTCATGGTCGTAAAGGCGGCGCGTCACGATGTGGCTGCCGCGCACCAGCCGCACGCCGTCGCTGATGTTGAGGCCCAGCGTCCCGGCAATCAGCTTGCCCACCCAGGGCCCGCCCGCATTGACCAGCATCCGCGCGCGGATCACGCGGGGGCCGGTGCCGTCATCCACCGTCACCTCCCACTGGCCGTCCACGGCGCGGGCGGCAGTGACGCGGGTGCGGGTCATCACCGTGGCCCCGCGCTCGGCCGCGTCGCGGGCGTTCAGCGCCACCAGCCGCGAATCCTCGATCCAGCAGTCGGAGTATTCATAGGCCTTGCGGAACTTGGGGTTCAGCGGCGCGCCGGTCTTGTCGGTCGTCAGGTCCACCGTGGTGGTGCCCGGCAAGATCTTGCGACCGCCAAGGTTGTCGTACATGAACAGCCCCAGCCGGATCAGCCAGGCCGGGCGGCGGCCCTTCATCCAAGGCATGACAAGGCCCAGCAGGCGCGAGGTGGGTGTGGTCCCCTCGAACCGCATGTCGCGGTGGTAGGGCAGGACAAAGCGCATCGGCCAGCTGATATGCGGCATGGCGCGCAACAGCACCTCGCGCTCGATCAGCGCCTCGCGGACCAGCCGGAACTCGAAATATTCCAGATAGCGCAAGCCGCCGTGAAAGAGCTTGGTCGAGGCCGAGGAGGTGGCCGAGGCAAGGTCGTTCATCTCGGCGAGGGCCACCGACATCCCCCGCCCCGCTGCATCGCGCGCGATGCCGCAGCCGTTGATGCCGCCGCCGATCACGAAAAGATCATAGGTTTCCGATGTTTCCGACATGACATCCTCGGGCGATGGTCTGGCGAAGGTTGTATCGCGGAATCCGGCGCGGGGCGCAAGGAAGGGGGTGGGTCAAAGGCCCCAGGCGGCCTGCTGCGGCGCGTCCCAGCCAAGGGTGAACCTTGTGCCGTCGGTGATGACCGGGCGGGCCATCAGCACCGGGTTGGCCAGCAACTGCGCATCGGTGTCCGATTCCCGCAGAAAGGCCGAGAGGCTGCGATAGGCGGGCGATTTCCGGTCGATCAGGGTCGAGCCGAATTCATGGATCAGCGGCGCCCACTCCTCGGCCGTCAGCGGGTCGGCGCGGATGTCGCGGAAGGTGACGGCGATGTCCGCCGCCGCGAAAGCCTTGAGCGCCGCGGCGCAGAGCGAACAGGTGGGCAGGCCGTAGAGGGTCATGGCGAGGTCCGGGGTTGGGTGGGGCCGCTATACCCAACCGCATCAGGCGATCCAAGCGGCAACGCCTGTCCCAAGGTCCACGCGCCCGAGCCTCGGGGAGGGGTGACGGGCGACCGGAATACCGTCCGGTGGACGGTTTTCCGCGAGGAACGGGCGAAGCCCAGAGCGCGTACATGGCTTTGGCGCCACGTAGCTTTTCTGATTTCCCTTCAACAAGAGACTATTGACGGCAACTATTTTCTAGCCAATCGAGTAAGCTCAATCGGCTGCCATTCCTCTCTCCGCTGATAAGCATATATCTCCGAAACATCCCACTTTGGATACTGGACAATATCGAAAGTGGATCGAAAAATATCATAGCGTTGTTGAATTTGTGGAGCCCCAAATTGGGCTACACACAAAATATACTGCGCGATGATAGCAGAAATCGCCTCCTTGAGGTTTGCGACCCTGAAACTTGATAGGCTATCATGTTTCGTCTCGTTGTAGGCATGGTACCAGCTTAAGGACTTTGTCGGCTCCGATGCCACCCAACCAAGAAACGGGCTGAATGGCTGTATCCATGGATAGGCGACCAGCCTAACTTTATACTCGCTCAACCTCATCACACCATTCAGAACGATGTAATCTTTGGTTCCAGCATTCTTCGGAGCAATCCCATTTACCTTGAGAACCGACTTGAACTGACTCTCGACCTCCGTTGCCGCCAAGATCAAGAGATTACGAATTTGATCTCCAAAAACCAACATTTGATCTTCCGAAAGATGAACGGTTTCGGCGATCTCTTGAAATCTCTCTATCGCAATTCTTAATCTTCCACAGTAAATGGCTTCAGCCTCCATATCGGCTGCGGTCTTCTTTATTACACTAGTTATATCATTAGGGTGAGAAATGCCGACCCTTGCAATCCTAGGTAAATAGTGCCCGAGCGGAACCTCAACTTGGCGAAAGCTCATAATTTGACTATTTTTGGGCATAGAAGTGGATATGTAGTCACTCCATGCCCGATTAATATCGGTCTCGGAGATCACGGAGTCTGGATCAATAAAAAAGCCGGAATATACCTTCTGATATAGCGTGGGCTGCAGCCAGTCCAAATATCCCTCGCGGAACTTCGCAAAGCCGACTGGCCGTCCTTCCAAATTAAGCGCCAGCAGGTCGAGCGGCGGACGCTCACTCACCCCAAAAACCCCTCGAACTCCCGCCATTCGCCCTTGCTCATGCCGCTGGTTTCCTGCGTCACGACCTCGCCTTTCAGCATCCGCCGCACGCAGTCCACCGCCTTGGCCGAGAGCGTCACCCCGCCCATCCTGTAATCCTCGAAGGCCGCGTAGGCCGCTGGCACCCAGTCGGCCACGATCTTGCAGATCTCCTCGGCATAGACGCGGATTTCGTATTGCGCGTGGGCGTCGGCGCGCAGGCGCAGGAAATGAAACAGGTTGTGCAGGTCCACCTTCCAGTACCATTGCGTGTAAATGTTCGCGGGCAGGTTCATGCGCGCCAGTTCGCGCGCCAGCCCCTGCTGGCCCTCCTGGCTGATCATCGCCTCGTAATGGTCATAGGCCCGCGCGGCGTCGCCCTTCAGCCAGTCCAGCACGCGCGCGGCCTCTTCGGCCTCCAGCGCCTCGCCCCGGCCCTGATTGTTGACGACCGATTGCGCGGCCAGTTGTTCGGGCGCGGGAATGTAGAACTCGCGGTCCAATATCGAGTAGCGGGCCGAGTATTCGTTGACGTTGGCGGTGCGGTGGCGGATCCACTGGCGTGCGACGAAGACCGGCAGCTTGATGTGCAGCTTGACCTCGCACATCTCGAAGGGGGTCGAGTGCCAGTGCCGCATCAGGTAGCGGATCAGCCCCTCGTCGTTCTGCACGCTCTTGGTGCCGCGCCCGTAGCTGACCCGCGCCGCCTGACAGATCGCGGCATCGTCGCCCATGTAGTCGATCACCCGGACAAAGCCGTGGTCCAGCACCGGGTGCGCGGTGTAAAGCCGCGCCTCCATCCCCTCGCTGACCGCGCGCAGCGTCGGGCGGGGCGTGGCGCGGGCGGCGGCGATTTCGGCCTGCTGGTCCGGTGTAATGGGCATGGGGGCGATTCCTTCTGGCAAGTCCGCGACAGGGCCGATCCTACATCTATGTGGCGGTGCCGGTCGAGAAACCATATGCAGTCAGACCCCGCAACCGGGGCGCGATATTTCTGCATCAAGGTCAGCGCGTGGTGCGGCAATTCGTTGACTTGCAAGGCCGGCTCGTCCACCCTCTTGCAAAAGCAAGATAATCGGCAGTGAGCAGGCCCATGAAACCAATCTTCGCGGCATTTGCCGCCGTTTTTCTCGTGGCTGGCTGTGGCACCGCGGCCACCGACACCAGCACAACGACCACCACAACGACCGACGGAACCGTCAGTCTGGTTGATCCGAACCTGGCCGATCCCAACAAGCGGTATCTCTGGGATACCGGACGATTCCTGATGGCCAACCAGTTTACCTACAATTCCAACACCAACACGCTGGTCATCAACAACCTGCCCTTTGACGGCGTCAGCAGCCAGGGCGGCGCCTATCAGGAATCCGCGATCCTGCCCAACGGCGCACAGATCTTTGCCAACAGCCCGAATGCGGCCGAGGACCAATATCTGGCCGTGATCTATCGCAGCCCGAACGGCACCAATTCGTTGGTCGGCGCAGTCGGCACCAGTGCCTATTTCGGCTACGGCTACGGCGGGGCCTATGCCGGCCGGACATCTTCCAGCCTGCCGGCAAGTCGCACCGCGGCCTACCAGTACAAGGGGGCCTATGCCGGTGTCGTGGTGAACAGGCAGGATACGACCGGCGCCAGCAACGGTGTTTACGCGACCGACGGTCTGGCCACCATCAACGTGGACCTTCAAGACATCGACACTGGCGGATCGATCAAGGGCAACGTGACCGGACGGCACATCTACGACGAAAACGGCACGCTTCTGGGCAACCTGTCTCCGATCGTTCTTAACGAAACGACGATCGACACGACGACGAACAGGACGGGGGATGCAACCGCCACGACCTACAACCTTGACACGACAGCCGCGCAAAGCGGCAGTTGGGAAGGCAGCTTCACCGGTCCGAACGGTCAGGAAATCGTGGGTTTCCTTGTCGTTGAAGGGGCCACGCCCACCGCAGACTCCACCTATGACGCGGTCCACGCCGTGAAAGGCCGTGAGGTCGGTGCGTTCATCGCCACGCAGCAGCCCTGACGGGGCATACGCGATGGCGCGGGCGCCGCTGATATTCGGGGCCGTCGTCACGGCCCTCTGCCTGGCAGGCGCGGCTTGGGCCGATGAGCCCGCCGCCGCCTCCGCCCCGCCTCCGGCCGACGCCGCGCGCGCCCGCGCTATTGCCTTTGAACTCATCACGCTCGGCCGCCTCGACGAGGCGGCCACGCTTGCCCGGTCCCTGATCACCGCCGACCCGAACGATCAGGCCGCATGGCTGGCGCTCGCGCAGGCCGAACGCGCCCTGCAGCATCCTGACGCCGCCCGGCAGGCCGCGGCCAAGGCATGGGCATTGGCGGGCTCTGATGCCGAACGCTTTGCCTCGGCCACCGTGACGGCGCAGGTGCTGTCCAGCGATGGCGCCTACGGAAGGGCGCAGTTCTGGCTGCGTCGCGCCGCACAGGCCGCCCCAACGCCCGAAATGAAAAGCCGCGCCATCGCTGATTTCCGGCTGGTCCGCCAGATGAACCCGCTGACGACCGAGGTCACCGCCGCCATCACGCCCTCGTCCAACATCAACAACGGGGCGAAATCCGCCCGCGTCGCCGGGGGCGAGATCAGTGGCCCGGCACTGGCACTTTCGGGCCTTGAATACGCGCTCTCGGCGCGGCTCGGCTACCGTCTGCCGGGCAGCGCCAGCCACGGGTCCCGCCTCGGTCTTTCCGTGCAGTCGCTCAGCTACAGCTTGTCTCAGGATGCCCGCCTCATCGCCCCCGGCGTGACCGGCAGGGATTTCGCCTTTCAGGAAGTCGAGCTGTCGCATGACACGCAGTTCCGTGCGGGCGACGCGCAATCGGTGACCGGCCTGTCGTTCCGGTTGGGCGCGAATTTCTACGGCGGCTCGCCGCTTAGCCAGTTCGCAGGTGTCACGGTCTCGCGCCAGCAGGCCGCTGGGGCAGGCAGCATGCTTGGTTACGGCGCCAGCCTCGAACGGCGGGACCGGCAGGACTATGCCGCCCGCTCCTCGACCGTCAGTTCGATCTTCGGCAACTGGTCATGGTCGCCCACGGCCGGGCAAAACCTGTCCGTGTCGGTCTCTGCCTCCAATACCGTCTCTGCCTCGGAACTGGTCGATCAGGCGGCCTGGGCCCTCGGTGCGGGCTACAGCCTTGCAGCAACACCCGCGCGGCCCCGGATTGACCTGTCACTGTCTTATCAGGCCAACGATTACCGCAAGGCGCTGCCGCTCTTCGGCCTGCGCCACGACCGCACGGTGGCCGCGGGCGTCGACCTGACGTTCCAGAACCACGACTATTACGGGTTCGCGCCCACGTTGGGCCTGCAACTGCGCAGCACCGCCTCGACTGTCGATCTTTATGACAGCGAGACGACCGAGATCCGCATCGGCCTGCGCTCTGTATTCTAGCAGCATCTTTTGACGGCATCTGGCCTCTGCGGCGCATCCTGCTAGGTTGCGCGCCAGACAACAACGACAGGAGATGCCCGATGCCACTGAAATACCTGCACACCATGGTGCGCGTGAAGGATCTGGAAAAATCCATGGCCTTCTATGAGCTTCTCGGTCTGCGCGAACTTCGGCGCCACGACAGCGAGAAAGGCCGTTTCTCGCTGATCTTCATGGCCGCGCCCGGTGACGAGGCCGCGCCGATCGAACTGACCTACAACTGGGACGGGGACGAGGGGCTGCCCTCGGACAGCCGCCATTTCGGGCACCTCGCCTACGAGGTCGACGACATCTACGCGACTTGCCAGCACCTGATGGACAATGGCGTGACCATCAACCGCCCGCCGCGCGACGGGCACATGGCCTTCGTCCGCTCGCCCGACAACATCTCGATCGAGCTGTTGCAGAAGGGCGAAAGCCTGAAATCCGCGGAGCCTTGGGCCAGCATGGAAAATACTGGCCACTGGTAAAGAAAAAGGGGCGGCGCCGGGTCAGGCGCCGCCCCTCTTGTCTGCGGCCCGGTCTCAGGCCAGCGGCCGGTCGTCGGGGCCAAAGCGGTGCATCTGCCCCTCCAGCGGCTGCACGCCGACGCGCGCACCGAGCTTGGTGTCCAGCTTGCCCGCCAGCCGCACGATCAGCGGCTCGTCCGAGCCCACGTCGACGAAAAGGAAATGGTCCGAGCCGAGGTCCTCGGCATGGACCACCTTGCCGTTCCACATCCCCTGCCCGTCCGGCACGATCTGCAGATGCTCTGACCGGACGCCCAGCGTGGCGCAGTTCTGCGCCTTGGCAAATTCACCGGTCAGGAAGTTCATCTTGGGCGAGCCGATGAAGCCCGCCACGAAGACCGAGTTGGGATGGTCGTAAAGCTCTGACGGGGTGCCTACCTGCTCGACCTTGCCATCGCGCAGCACGCAGATGCGGTCGGCCAGCGTCATCGCCTCGACCTGGTCATGGGTGACGTAGATCATCGTCACGTCTTCCATGTCGTGGTGCAGCTTGGCGATCTCCAGCCGCGTCGCCACCCGCAGCGCCGCGTCGAGGTTGGACAGCGGCTCGTCAAAGAGAAACACGCGCGGATCGCGCACGATGGCCCGGCCGATCGCGACGCGCTGGCGCTGCCCGCCCGACAACTGCTTGGGCAGCCGGTCCAGCAGGTGGCTGATCTGCAGCATCTCGGCCGCCTTGCGCACCCGCGCGTCCATCTCCTCTTTCGAGGATTTGGCCAGCTTCATGCCGAAGGCCATGTTGTCGTAGACTTTCATGTGCGGGTAAAGCGCATAGGACTGGAACACCATGGCGATGCCGCGCTTGGAGGGGATGACGTTGTTCACCCTCTCGCCGTCGAACACCAGATCGCCCGCGGTGATCTGCTCTAGCCCCGAGATCAGTCGCAGAAGCGTGGACTTGCCGCAGCCAGACGGCCCGACGAAAACCATGAACTCCCCCGACTTGATCTCAAGGTCGATGCCCTTGATGACATCGACGGCGCCATAGGACTTCTTGACGTTTTTCAGAACGATATTTGCCATGTGATCAGCCCTTCACACCGCCAGCGGTCAGGCCCGCGACGATCTTTCGTTGGAATATGAGAACGAGAACGACGAGCGGCACGGTCACCACGACCGAGGCCGCCATGATCGGACCCCACGGAATCTCCTGCACCGAGGCCCCCGACAACAGCGCGATGGCGACGGGCACCGTGCGCTGGGTCTCCTGGATGGTGAAGGTCAGCGCGAAGAGAAACTCGTTCCACGCACCGATGAAGGCCAAAAGGCCGGTTGTGACCAGCGCCGGCCACAGCAGCGGCAGGAAGACCTGCGTGATGATGACCCAAGGCGTCGCCCCGTCCACGATCGCGGCCTCCTCGATCTCGATCGGCAGGTCGCGCATGAAGGTTGTCAGCACCCATACCGTGAATGGCAGGGTGAAGATGGTGTAGCTCAGGATCATCGCCCATGGCGTGTTGTAGAGGCCAAGGAACCGGACCAGCTCGTAAAGACCGGCCAGCACCGCGATCTGCGGGAACATCGACACCGCAAGGATAGTGACCAGCAGCAGCCCCCGCCCCCGGAACCGCACCCGCGCCAGCGCGTAAGAGGCCGTAACGGCGAGAAACAGCGCGAAGACCACCGTCGTCGTCGCGATGAAAAGCGAGTTGAGCACCGAGCGCGGGAAGTTCCGAGCGAACAGCACCGTGTTATAGTTCGTCAGATCAAGGCTCGGCGGCCAATAGTTGATCTGGAACAACTGCGAGCCCGAGGCGAAACTGGTGACGATCGCGTAGTAGAACGGGAATACCGACACCACGACGATGATGAAAACCAGAATGTAGAACAGGATCTTTCCGATCAGGGCTTGAGCGGTCATCGGTTGGTCTCCCCGGTCAGGTCCACCTTGCCGATCCACACGAAGAGCAGCACGAAGATCGCGAGCATCGTGAAGAGCAGCGTCGACTGCGCAGCGCCGTAGGCGAAGTGGGCGAAATCGAACATGTTCTCGCGGCTGATCACCGACATTGTCTTTGTCGCCGACGAGTTGGGCGTCAGCACGTAGACAAGATCGAAGATCCGCAGCGCATCGAGCATGCGGAAGATGACGGCAACCATCAGCGCCGGGCGCACCAGCGGCAGCGTGACCTTGAAGAAAACCCGGATCGGGTTGATCCCGTCAATCTTGGTGGCCTCATAAATATCCCGCGGGATCATCTGCAGGCCGGCAAGGCACAAAAGCGCCATGAACGGCGTGGTCTTCCAGATGTCCACGATCAGCACCGCGATCATCGCGGTATCGGTCGAGGCGGTCCATGCCAGCTTGTGATCAAGCAGGTGCAGCTTGACGGCGAGATCGTTGATGATGCCGTACTGGTCGTTCAGCATCCACGCCCACATCTTGGCCGAAACGATCGTGGGGATTGCCCATGGGATCAGGATCGCCGCACGCACCAGGCCGCGGCCCTTGAACTCGGCGTTCAGCACCAGCGCCACGATCATGCCCAGCACGGTCTCGAACGAGACCGAGACGATGGCGAAACGCACCGTGTTCCAGACCGCGTTCCACCAGTCAGGATCGACCAGCGTACCATAATAGCGCACCGCCCCCGACGGCATCGTCCGCCAGCGCAAGTAGTTGCCGAACCCGATCAGATGCCCGCCATAAAGATTGTCGAGCGAGGTGTTGGTGAACGAGAAATAGATGGTACGCAACAAGGGCCATGCCGCCACGCAGAACAGCGCGACCAGCATCGGCGCAAGGAACCAGAAGGCCGCACGCGCGCGCTGCTGCTGCAGGCTGGCCCCCCTGTCCTTGCCATGTTCCAGGCTTGTCGTTGTCATGGATCCCTCCCCGGGAGGGGGCACGTTACGGCCCCTCGATTGACAAAATGGGCGGCGGAGGCACCGCCGCCCATTCTTGGATGCTCATCTAACAGGCGACCACCGGCTCATTGCCAGTTGTTGTCACCCTTGATGTCCATCAGGTCAGCCTCGAGGTTGGCCAGATTGTCGGCCGCGCTGCCATTGCCCGACAGCGTGTCATGCACCGCCGACCAGAACTTCGCCGAAACCTCGTTATAGTGGCTCAGCGTCGGGGCCGACGGACGCGGCACCGCGTTCAGGAAGACGTTCTTCCACTGCGGGATGATCGGCTGTTTCGCGGCGATATCGGGATCGTCGTAAAGCGCCTTCAGCGTGGGCAGGTTGGATTCGTTCAGCGCGCGCATCTTCTGAACTTCCGGGCCGGCCAGCCACAGGGCAAGGCTGATCGCCGCGTCCTGATGCTTGGAGTATTTCGACACGGCAAGGTTCCAGCCGCCCAGCGTCGCGGCCGAGCTGTCGCCTTCGGCGCCGATCGGCAGGGTCGTCACGTCAAACTTGCCAGCGATCGCCGAATCGGCACCGTTGCCCAGCGTGTAGGCATAGGGCCAGTTGCGCATGAAAGCCGCATTGCCCGCCTGCCAGACGCCACGGGCCTCTTCCTCCTGATAGGCCAGAACGCCCGGCGGAGAGATCGTGCCCACCCAAGACTTGGCCTCTTCAAGCGCGGCCACGGCCTTGGGGTTGTTGATCGAGATCGTGCCATCGGGTTCGACGATCTGGCCGCCGCCGTAGGACTTGACCCATTCCAGCGCGTCGCAGGTCAGGCCTTCATAGGCGTTACCCTGCCAGACGAACCCCCAGAAATCGGCGTTGCCGGCGGCGCGCTCGCCGTCCTGAATGGTCTTGGCCGCGGCGGCCAGTTCCGTCCAGGTCTTGGGCACGGCGACGTTGTATTTCTCCAGCAGGTCCTTGCGGTAGTAGAGCGCCGGCGCATCGGTAAAGAGCGGCAGTGCAACCAGCTTGCCACCCACGGTCTGCGACTGCACGATCGAGGGGAACTCCTGCGGAATCAGGTCCTTGGCAGCTTCCGTCAGGTCAACAAAGTGGTTGGCCAGCTGCGGCGCCCAGATCACGTCGGTCTGGTAGATATCGATGTCCGAGTTGCCGGCGGCGAGCCACAGGCGGTACTGACCGAACTGGTCAGTTGTGGAGGCGGGCATCGGCACCAGCGTGACGGTGTTGCCGGTCTTCTCTTCCCACGGCTTGACGTAAGCCTTGAAGTTCTCGACGGCGTTGCCGACGGCACCCGACACCACCGTGATCGTCTCGGCGCGGACGGTCGCCCCGAATGCCGTGCTGGCAAGCACGGCCACCGCAGCGGTGCGCATGAAGCGCCGCGCGAATTTCATTTCCATTGATCTTCCTCCCATTTGGCCAGGCGGCAGGCAGGTCTTCTGCCTGCATCGCCCTGAATCGAATCGCCAGCGGGACAGAACCCTGACGCCCGAAACGTTTCGGAGGCTAGCGGCAGAATTTGCCATCCGTCAATCAGCAGTTTTCAGGAATTCGTGATTCAGTCTTCAGGCCGGGTTTATCAGGCGGCTTCGGGGGGCGGCGCGACCGAGGCGCGCTGGATCAACCGACAGGCGCCGATCCGCTGCAACGACGACAGCGATCGCCCTTCGACGGCCCCGGCAAGGCAATGCGCCAATGGCTCCCAGCTCAGATCAAGTGCCGATTGCGTGACTGTCAGTGGCGGATCGAAGACATGGCTAAGCGCATCGTGCAGGATGTCGTCATGCGCCACCAACGAAACATCTTGCGGCACTCTCAGCCCAAGCGCCGCCAATGCCAGAAAAATTCCTTTTGCAATCCGCGTATTACCCGCGATGAGCGCCGTCGGCGCACAGGCAGAATCGCGAAAGGCCTCGACCGTGGCCAAGAGGCCGTGCGATTCCACCATCTCCCCCGTGAAGTGCATCAACGCATCGCTCTGCAGTCCCTCGGCCGCCGCGGCGGCGCGAAAACCCGCCTCGCGCGCGGCCACGTAGGCCCGCCCGTCCAACCCGTTTATGAAGGCGATGCGCCGATGGCCGGCCCGCGTCAGCACCCGGGTCAGCGTGCGGGCCACTGCATGGTTGTCGATGTCGAAGAAAGGATAGTCGGGGGTCGCGCAGTCCCGGCCATGCAGCACGAAAGGCACGTCGCGGTCGCGCAGGAAGGCCACGCGCGGATCGTTCACCTGCGGCTCGATGATGACGAAGCCGTCAATGGCGCCGGACTGGATCAGCCGGCGATAGACATCGAGGATATCTTCGCTCTCCTCGGCGATGTGCAGCACGAACTGCATCCTCAGGCGCGAGAAATGCGCCGACAGGCCACCGACGATTCGGATGAACTGGCCATCCTCGGGCGGCAGCGGCAAATGGGGCAGAACCAGCCCGACAATGCCAGATTTGCCGGAAACCAGCCGGCGCGCGCTGACATTGGGCTGATAATGCAACTCGGCGGCCAGCGCCTTGACCCGCTCGCGGGTGGATTCGCTGACGTCGGCATGGCCGTTGAGCGCGCGGCTGACTTGCGTGACCGACAGGCCAAGTTGCTGGCTCAGATCCTTCAGCGTCGTCATCGTGCCCCTCCCGGCACCGACCGCCAATCTCTGATCGCGGACGATTTCACGGCAGCTTGCCAATCCGAAACGTTTCGGGCAAGCATCTTCTGGCATTTTTCCTTCCGGAGGCCGGCGATGAACCCCGATTGGTGGCGTGGCGCTGTCATCTACCAGGTCTATCCCCGCTCGTTCCAGGACAGCGACGGCGATGGCGTCGGTGACCTTGCGGGCCTGACGTCACGGCTCGACTATGTCGCCGCGCTGGGCGTCGATGCGATCTGGCTGAGTCCGGTCTTTACCTCGCCGATGGCCGACATGGGCTATGACGTGGCCGATTACCGCGACATCGACCCGGTCTTTGGCACGCTGGACGATTTCGACCGCCTGATCGCACGCGCCCATGCGCTGGGCCTGAAGGTGATCATCGACCAGGTCATCAACCACTCCTCCGATCAACACCCGTGGTTCGTCGAAAGCCGCGCTAGCCGGGATAACCCGCGCGCCGATTGGTACGTCTGGGCCGATCCGCGACCCGACGGCACGCCGCCCAACAACTGGCAGTCGCTGTTCGGTGGCCCGGCCTGGACCTGGGACGCGCATCGGCGCCAATACTACCTGCACAATTTCCTGTCCGCGCAGCCCGACCTCAACTTCCACAACCCCGCCGTGCAGGAGGCGGTGCTGGATGTGCTGCGTTTCTGGCTGGATCGCGGCGTGGATGGCTTTCGCCTCGACACGGTGAATTTTTATTTTCACGACAGGCAGTTGCGCGACAACCCGCCACGCGACACCGGGCCCGGCACCGCCCCCTGGCCCGACCTACGCCCCTTCGACATGCAGTATTCCCTTTACCAGAAAAGCCGGCCCGAGAACCTCGCCTTCCTGCAGCGCATCCGCGCGCTGATGGATGAATACGACGACCGCACGCTGGTGGGTGAAGTGGGCGAGATGCACGAGGCGATCGCGCTGATGGGCAGCTACACCTCGGGCGGGCGCTTGCACATGGCCTATGCGTTCGAGATGCTGGGTGACAGGCTCAGCCCCGCCCATGTCCGTGCCTGCATCGAGGGGTTCTTTGCCGGTGCGCCGCAGGGCTGGCCCTGCTGGGCCTTTTCCAACCATGACGTGCACCGCCACGTCACCCGCTGGGTCGCCCTTGGTGCCGACAGCGACAGCCTCGCGCGGCTTTGCGCGGCGCTGCTGGTGTCGCTGCAGGGGTCGCTCTGCCTTTACCAGGGCGAAGAACTGGGACAGGTGCAGGCGCGGCTCGACCGCGACGAATTGGTCGATCCGCAGGGCATCGCCTTCTGGCCCGAGGATTTCGGGCGCGACGGCTGCCGCACGCCGATGGTCTGGGACCATGCCGCGTCGCAGGGTGGCTTCACCACCGGGCGGCCGTGGCTGCCGGTCAAGCCCGCGCAATTGGCCCACGCGGCCGATCTGCAGACCAGCCCCGACAGCGTGCTGGCCACCTATCGCGCGCTGCTGGCCCTGCGCCGCGACAGCGCCGACCTGCGCCTTGGCGCGACGACGTTCCTCGAGGTGCCAGAGCCGGTTCTGGCCTTTCGGCGCGGGGCGGGCACGCTTTGCGTCTTCAACCTTTCGCCCGATCCGCAGCAGGTGACACTTGCCGGGCTTGGCCGGGTGCTGGCGCGGCAAGCGGCGGAGGTGGCGGGCCAGACGCTCGCCCTTGGTCCGAGCGGCTATTTGATTGCGGCCCCGGCATGAGACTTGCGGCGGCCCTTCTCGCTCTGGCGTTGGCCGGGCCCGCCCACGCCGCGGGATGCCGACAGGCACTGGCGATGGGGCTGGACGTGTCGGGATCGGTGGATGCGTCAGAATATCGCCTGCAGCTTGACGGGCTGGCCGCCGCGCTGACCTCGCCGAAGGTGCGTGCCTTGCTGCTGGGCGGCGGCGCCGCCCCGGTGCGGGTCGCCGTCTATAGCTGGAGCGGCCCGTCCGACCAGCACCTTGTCCTTGACTGGACGCCGATCGACAGCGCCACGGCGCTTGAAGGCGTGGCCGACACCCTGCGGGCGTACGCGCGCCAGCCCGACAGCGAGGGCACGGCCCTGGGCGCCGCGATGCAGACGGGCCTGTCGCTGCTGGCCGGGCAGTCGGACTGCTGGCGCCGCACGCTCGACATCTCGGGCGACGGGCGGTCAAACCTTGGCCCCGCTCCGGCCAGCATCCCCGCCCCGCCCGGCATAACCATCAATGGCCTTGTCGTCGGCGCCGATCACCAGGCCATCGGCGACACGCGGCAGATGGATATCAAGGAGCTGTCCTCCTATTACCGGGTCAACGTCCTGCGCGGCCCCGATGCCTTCGTCGAAACCGCGCTGGGCTATGTCGCATTCGAAGACGCGATGACGCGCAAACTGCTGCGCGAGATGGCGGCCATCGTCGTCGGCGGCCTGCCCTAGCGCATCCTAGTAGATGTAGCGGATCTGGTCGGACCAATAACGTTCGACGCGCCTCAGCGCCGTCGTGATCTCCTCGATCCCCGCGAAATCGATCACGCCCTGCCGCTGCAGCCCCTCGGCATGGCCGGCGAACAGCTTTGCCACGATCTCGCGCACCCGCCGCCCCTTCTCGGTCAGCCGCACCCGTACCGACCGGCGGTCAATCTCGCAGCGCTGATGGTGCATGTAGTCCAGATCCACCAGTTTCTTGAGGTTGTAGCTGACGTTCGAGCCCTGATAATAGCCGCGGGATTTCAGCTCGCCCGCCGTCACCTCGTTATCGGCCACGTTGAACAGCAAAAGCGCCTGCACGGGGTTGATCTCGATCAGGCCGACCCTCTCGAACTCGTCCTTGATGACGTCCAACAGCAAACGATGCAGCCGTTCCACCAGTTGCAGCGAATCAAGGTAGCTGTCCATGAAGCCGCCGGTGCGCATGGCGGGCGCCTTAAGGCGCAGGTCTGTGTGAATGCTCATGGTCTGTCGGTCTCCGGCTGGCGCAGGTTTGCCGACAGGGTTGGGCGAAATTATCGAACAAGAGGTTAAATCTCGCGCGAAAATCACGCCCAAAAAAGATCAAATAATTCCGGTATTTTAGACGGGTCGCACGACGCCGGTTGCACGTGCGGCGATCCGCCCGATCAGCCCGGCATATTCGGGCGGTGCAACGCCCGCCCCGCTGACCCATTGGTAAAGATCGTGGTCATTCTCCGCCAGCAATGCCTCGAACAGGTCCAGCTCCGCGGCATCCAGATCATCCAGATCGGTAGCGGTAAAGGCCGGCAGGATCAGGTCCATCTCCTTGATGCCGCGCCGCATCGCGCGCATCCGCAGCCTTTTCAGCCGGGTCTCGCGCGGCTCGTTCATGCGAAATCCTTCAGCGCCATGCGCAGCTTCTTTTCCAGCTGCGCCAGCCGCTCGCCGGCCTGGCCGATCTGAGTGCGCAGCCCGCGCATCTCGACAAGAATCTCTGAAACATTGGCCGGCATGTCGCCCGCGACAGGCGGCGCCTCGATCCCCTCGCCGCGCCCGGTCAGCAACCAGCCCAACGACACATCAAGCATCCCGGCCAGCATCTGCAGACGGTTCGCGCGCGGCTCCTTGCGGTCGTCTTCCCAAGCCTGCAGGGTCTTGGTGTTCACGCCTAGCCTTACGGCCAGATCGTGCTGGCTCAGCCCCGCGGCCTCGCGTGCACCGGCCAGCCGGTCTCCGAATGTGGCGGTGTCTTCGTCGTACCAGTCGCTATCAGTCATCCGACGCCTCCTCCTTGTCGCTTGCTTGTCGCTTGATCGGGTGTCGCGGCACCCCTATGACACGCTGAGCCAGCATTTGCCACCGGGGGCGCCTGATGACCTTTCTGTCCGCGACACTCGACCGCGTCAAACCGTCGGCCACCATCGCCGTCACAACCCGCGCGGCCGAACTGAAGGCCGAGGGGCGCGACATCATCGGCCTTGGCGCCGGCGAACCCGACTTTGACACACCCGCCAACATCAAGGCGGCCGCGATCCGCGCCATCGAGAGCGGCCAGACGAAATACACCGCCGTCGACGGCACGCCCGCGCTGAAGGCCGCGATCTGCGCCAAGTTCGCGCGCGAGAACGGGCTGAGCTACACGCCCGCACAGGTCAGCGTCGGCACCGGCGGCAAGCAGGTGCTTTACAACGCGCTAATGGCCACGTTGAACCCGGGCGACGAGGTGATCATCCCCGCCCCCTACTGGGTCAGCTACCCCGATATGGTGCTGCTGGCCGGCGGCACGCCGGTGATCGTGACCGCGGGGCTTGAGACCGCCTTCAAGATCACGCCTGAACAGCTTGAGGCCGCGATCACGCCCCGGACAAAGTGGTTCCTCTTCAATTCGCCCTCCAACCCCACCGGCGCGGGTTACAGCCGGACCGAACTGAAGGCGCTGACCGACGTGCTGCTGCGTCACCCGCATGTCTGGGTGATGACCGACGACATGTATGAACACCTTGTCTTCGACGACTTCGTGTTCTGCACGCCGGCGCAGGTCGAACCCGCCCTTTACGACCGCACGCTGACGGTCAACGGCGTGTCGAAGGCCTACGCGATGACGGGCTGGCGGATCGGCTACGCTGCCGGGCCGGTCCCGTTGATCAAGGCGATGGCCAAGATCCAATCGCAATCCACCTCGAACCCCTGTTCGATCAGCCAGGCCGCCGCCGTCGAGGCGCTGAACGGCCCGCAGGATTTCATCGCCGCGAACAAGGCCGTGTTCCAGCGCCGCCGCGACCTCGTGGTGGGGATGCTGAACGCAGCGCAGGGCATCACCTGCCCGGTGCCCGAAGGCGCGTTCTACGTCTACCCCGACATCTCGGGTTGCATTGGCAAGACCAGCGCGGGCGGTGCGAAAATCACCGATGACGCGGCTTTCGCCACGGCCCTGCTGGAAGAGACCGGCGTTGCCGTCGTCTTCGGCGCGGCCTTCGGCCTTTCGCCCAACTTCCGCGTCAGCTACGCCACTTCGGACGCGGCCCTGACCGAAGCCTGCAGTCGCATCCAGACCTTCTGCGCGGGGTTGCGGTAACAGCCAAGAGCCTCGGTCGCGGCGTGGTGTCGGGCCGGGTGGTGTCGTTGCCCTGCCAGGAAAATTTGGCTAACGTTCCCGATAAGTTGAGCGCGGGAAGGGAACAAATGCCGACACTGACGAAGACAATCTTCGGGGCCCTCCTCGCATCGGCTGGCTTGGCCGCTGTGCCCGCAGCCGCAGACCAGTTGGTCTATCACAATGCCCGTTTCGGCTTTCAGATCACCCTTCCATCAGAGGTGCCGGCAAAGGACGACACGGCGCGGCAGATCGACTGGCACGCCGCGTTTTCCGATACGGCCACCGACGGCGCGCAATTCGAGGCAGAGCAGGGAAAGATCAAACTGGTGACCTACGCAAGCCTGTTCTGGCAGGACGACTGGCAGCAGGTTTATCGCGATGCCGCGGACTTCATCAAACGCGAGGGCGGCGAGATAACCTATCAGAAGGTCACCGACAGCTGGTTCGCCTACTCGGGCTATACCGCCGACGGAGACGTCTTCTATCGGCGGACGGAGCGCGCTTTGAACTGTCTGCAAGATGATACGACGATCACGGCCGAACTGACCTATGCCAGCAGCGAACGCTGGATCGAAAATGCGATCGGGCCGATGATGAGCAGCTTGAAGGGCTGCTAGGAAAGTGCAACGGCTTGCGCGGGCTGGCACGCCCGCCCGGCGCTCTTGCGAAAGGTTGACCTGATGAGCGAAACTCGACGCCTGTCACGCCGGTGCCTGTGCGGCGCCGCGACCTACAGCGTGGATGATGCCTTCACTTATGCCTTCAACTGCCATTGCGCCGATTGCCAGCGCGCGACCGGATCGGCGTTCAAGCCCGTCGCGGGCATCCCGCGCGCGCAGCTGACGCCGACCGCCGATGCGGCCTTTCGGCCCTACGGTAACAGCCCCGATGCCTGCGACATGCATTGCGCCACCTGCGGATCGCTGCTGTGGTCGGTGGTGCGTGAGGGCGGCTGGGTCCACGTCGCGATGGGCACGCTGGCGGATGCACCCACGATCCGGCCCGCCGCGCATATTTTTGTCCGCTCGAAGGCGCCGTGGTTCACCATTACCGACGATTTGCCGCAACACGACACATGGGGCTGAACAGCAGGAGTGGCCCTGACTGGCCGGCCTTGCTAGGCTGGATCAGAACTGGCCGAGGCTGAGATGGGCGACGAGCTTCCCGACTACTACTTCCGGGTGAAAGAGAACGGCGCCGCCGTGTTCCGGGTCGATACCCAGAACCGCCAGCGCCGGATCGAGATGGACCAGATCGCGACGGTCAACATCCGCAATGGAATGGTCAAGCCGCAGGGCAACCGCACCCTTTCGCCCGAGGATCAGGCCGCCATTGCCGAGTGGATGGCGGCCCGCAAGGCTCAGCTGGCCGCGCGCACCATCGACGACATCCATCGCGCAGTTGACTACCTCAATCTCACGACTGGCTGGGTTCAATCCGAGGCCAGTACCACAGACCTCGACGCGGTGACCGATGCGTTGCTGCTGGCGATGCACGATCTGCGCACCGCGCTGGTCCGGCGCAAGGCCCAGCAGATCGAGGATGCAGCCGACGACGCGGCGGAATAGCGCCGCTCAGACAATCCCGATCCGAACCGACCGCCGCCAGAATCGCCGCATCAGCAGGGCCGAGGCCACCGTCAGCCCGGTCACAAGGCCCAGCCAGATACCCACGCCGCCAAGGCCCGCGTGAAAGCCCAGCACGTAGCTGACCGGCACGCCCACCAGCCAATAGCTGATCACCGCCAGCCCCAGCGGTGCCGAAGTATCCTGCACCCCGCGCAAGAGGCCCAGCGTCATCACCTGCGCCGCATCGACGACCTGAAAGAGGCCCGCCACCGCCACCAGCGTAACGCCCGCGCTGATCAGCGCGTCGCGGGCGGGTTCGTGGCTGTCGACGAAAAGCGTCACCAGCACCTGCGGAATGGCCAGGAAGACCGCCATCGTCAGCAGCGCGAAGCACAGCGAAATCACCGTGGCCACCTGTCCGCCCCGGCGCAGCCCCGCCTCGTCGCGCCGGCCCAGCGCGCGGCCCGCGCGCACCGTCGCGGCCTGGCTCATGCCAAGGTGGAACATGAAGGTCAGGCTGGCGAGCTGGATCGCGATGCCATGCGCGGCCAGCGGTACTTCTCCGACCCAGCCCATCATCACCGCGCTGGCGTTGAAAAGGCCGCCCTCGGCCAGCGAGGTCAGCCCGATCGGCCCGCCCATCCGCGCCACCGCCCACATCGCCCCGAAATCGGGCCGCCAGAGGCGCTGGAACAGCCGGTATTGCGGCAGCGCGCGCGCCGTGTAGACGGCCAGCACCACCAGAACCAGCACCTGGATCGTGACGGTCGCAATCGCAGCACCCTTGATGCCCAACGCCGGCAAGCCGAAGCGGCCGAAGATCAGCACCCAGCCCAGCCCCGCATTGCAGAACGCCGCACCCACCGTCGCCCACAACAGCACGCTGGTGCGCTGCAACGCCGACAGGAACGACCGCAGCACCGTCACCAGCAGCGCCGGCAGCATCGCGAAAGAGGCGATGCGCAGGAAATCCTGCGCGGCCTGCGCCACCTCTGGCTTTTGCCCGATGGCCAGCATGATCGCACCGGAATGCCACAGCGGCAGGACAGCCAGCGCACCAAAGGCGCTGACCAGCCAGAACCCCATCCGGGTGACGCGGCGCGCCTGCACCTCGTCGCCCGCCTCGGCCGCAGCGGCGACCAGCGGCATCACCGCCCAGGCACAACCGGCCCCGATGATGAAGATGATGAAATAGAACGAAGTGGCCAGCGTCACCCCGGCCAGTGCCGTCACGCTGTACCAGCCCAGCAGCACGGCATCGGTCACGTTCAGTGCCACCTGCGCAAGGTTCGACCCCACCAGCGGCAGGCCCAGCGCAAGGACGGCGCGCGCATGGGCGCGATATGACGTGTCAGGCTGTTGCATGATCCCGCTCTAGGGCCTTGATGCGGCCCCGTCCAGCCGGGACTGGACACTCTGTCCCCGTGCCTTACCCTGCGCCCGACGACCGGAGAGAGCCATGCCAGAGAACGACCCGCTGATTACCACCGCCCAACCCTTCTATGCCGCGCTACAGGCCCACAATACCCGTGACTGGTGGCAGGAAAACCGCGCCACTTACGACGACCAGATCAAGCCTGCAGCCGGCGCCCTTCTCGATGAAATCGCTCCACAGCTTGCCTCGCTCACGGGCGAGGCGATCCGGCCCAAGCTCTTCCGCCCGCATCGCGACGTGCGTTTCTCCAAGGACAAACGCCCCTATAACACCCACCTGCACATGATGTGGACCGTCGCCGCCGAAGGGCGGCAGGACCCGGCCTTTTTCTTCGGCATCGACATTTCCGAGGTCTTTGTCGGCATCGGCATCATGGAGTTCGAAAAGTCCGTTCTCGACGATTGGCGCAAACTGGTCGATCTGGACGCCGCGCGCGTCGGCGGGATCATCGCGGCGGCCGAGGTGCAGGGCTTTCGCCTGTGGGAGCCGGTGCTCAAGCGCGTGCCGCCGCCCTACACGGCCGATCACCCGATGGAACGGCTGCTGCGCATGAAAGGCCTCGTCGCGACCCGCCCGCTCGATAGGCTGGGGCCGCTGCCCGACCGGCTGATGGCGGCCTATGCCGACGCGATGCCGGTGATGGAGTTTCTGCTCAGCCTCGTCTGATCCAGCCGTCGCCTTTCGGCTTCATCTTGGCTCAAATACCTCCGCCGGAGGCACCTGCCGCTGCCGCGCGGAACTTCTCCATCAGATAAGGGCCCGACAGGACCGGCGGATAGGCGTCCGAGCCATCCAGCGGCACGATCTCTGCCTCCCAGTCGGGCTGATGGAAAAAAGCAAGGCTTTGCCGCGCCGGCTGGCCGGGCCGCGCCGCAACGCGGTGCAGCGTGCTGACCCAGCGGTCGGCAGTCCAGCGCGCCATCAGGTCGCCGATGTTGATCACGAAGGCCCCCGCGGGCGCCGACACTTCCACCCAAGCGCCTTGCGTCCAGATCTCCAACCCACGGCTGCCCGGCTGCGGCAGCAGGATGGTCAGCGAACCATAGTCGGTATGTGCCCCGGCCCGCTGCTGGCCCGCCTGCGGCGCGCCCGATGTCGCGGGGTAATGCAGTGCCCGCAGCGCCGAGACCGGCGCGGCGATAAACTGCTCGAAATGGTCCTCCGGCAGGCCCAGCGCGGCGGCGAAGGCGCGCATCACCCGCGCGGCGAGCCCTTCCATCGCCCGGTAATAGGCCTCCCATGCCGGGCGGAACCCCGGCAGGTCTGGCCACAGCGTCGGCTGGTAGCAGAAGGCCAGCGCATCCGCGTCTGTCATCCCCTCCGGCACGTCCAGCGGCCCACCGTTGAAGCTTTCCTTCAGGTCGGGCGGCGTCACCTCGCCCTTGGACCGCGCAAGCGCCTCGGAATCGGGGCCGAGCCAGCCATAGGGATAGCCGGCATAAGGCGCAGCGACCCGCGCCTTGGCCAGGTGTGGTTCGGCGAAAAACGTCTTTGCCGCCTGCCAGACATTGTCGATCACTGCCTGCGGCACGCCGTGGCCGGTCAGGACAAGAAACCCCGTCTCGCGGCAGATGCGGTCGATCTCGGCGGCGCGCGCGGCCCGCGCCGCGCCCGTCGCCGCCTCGAACCCCGCCAGATCGACCGTGGCGAGGCTCATTTCAGCACGTCACGCCAGCTGTGCTTGGGCTGGAAACCCACCAGTTTCTTGGCCTTGTCGTTGGCATAAAAGGTCTCGTGCCGGCCCATCTTCCGCTTCACCTCGACGCCCTCGTAGAACTGCGCGATCACCTCGTCGCTGGTCAGGCTCACCGACATGTCGTCGTTGGAGACGTTGAACACCTCGTAGCCCAGCCCGTCGGTCTTCAGACAGCAATCCACCATGTGGCCAAGGTCGCGCGCATCGATATAGGCGAAGATGTTGCGCCGCCGCAGCGCGGGATTTTCCATGTAGGCGGGGAAGTTCTGGGCGTATTCATGCGGCTCGATCACGTTGTTGATCCGCAGCCCGTAGATGTCGAAGCCCGAGCGCGCCTGGAAACTCCGCGCCGTCGCCTCGTTCACCACCTTGGACATCGCGTAGCTGTCCTGCGGCAGCGTCGGGTGCTCTTCGTCGATGGGCACGTATTGCGGCTTCTTCTCGCCGTCCCAGAAACAGATACCATAGGTCGTCTCGGACGAGGCGAAGATCACCTTGCGGATGCCCAGCTTCACCGCTGCATCGAGCACGTTGTAGGTGCTGGCCACATTGATCATGTAGGTCTCGTTATCCGGGCGGATCAGGATGCAGGGGATCGCCGCGAAATGCACGATGGCGTCATATTTCGGCACGCCCGTCCCCGGCTCCAGCTCGTCGAAGCCTGCATAGGCCGAGAAGGCGTTGAACACCTGCCCCGCATCAGTCAGGTCGCAACGCAGGTTGCGCACGCCGGGATAGTTGAGCGGCACGAGATCGAGGTTGGTCACCTGATGGCCCTGCTCGATCAGGTAGGGCACCGCGTGCCGCCCCGCCTTGCCGCTGCCGCCTGTGAAGATGATGCGCATGGTCTGCCTCCTGTTCTGGTCGTGTCGCAGGATGTTTATCCGCCCGGCGCGGGACATGCTAGGATGCGTGGGCCAATGGGTGGAGGGAACATCATGGGCGCACTTTTCACGAATGTCGGCTGGCTCGGCGTGATCGTCGGCGCGGTCGCGTCTTTTCTTCTGGGCTGGGTCGTCTATCTGCCGGCAACCTTCGGGCGGAAATGGGCCGAAGGCAGCCATGTTCAGCTGGGCGCGGCCAGCCAGATGCCGCTGGACGCGATGGGCGCGCAGGCGCTTGGCCTGCTGTTGATGAGCTGGGTACTGGCCATCTGCCGGGCACAGAACCTGCTGGCGCTGGGGGTGCTGGCGACGCTGGCCTTTGCCGCGCTGGCATGGTCGGGCGCGACGTTCAGCCAGAAATCGCTTTACGCCCGCAACGTCGATGCGGGCTATTGGCTGGCCTCGCTGGTCGTCATGCTGGTGGTGCAGGCGCTGCTCTAGGTGCGGGTCTAGGTGCCGGGCGGCCCTTCCGCCCGCGCGGGGCGCGCGCTAGGCTCGCCGCGCAACAACGGAGTGCCCCCATGCCCACCCTTTACGGCGTCTATCGCAGCCGCGCGACCCGCAACGTCTGGCTGGCCGAAGAACTTGGCCTGACGCTCGATCATGTCCCGGTGATCCAGGCCTATCGCCTTGCCGATCCGCTGGCAGCCGATGCACCGATGAACACCCGCTCGCCCGCCTTCCTTGCCATCTCGCCCGCCGGTGCGGTGCCGGTGCTGAAGGATGGCGATCTGGTGATCTCGGAATCGCTCGCGATCAACTTCTACCTCGCCAAGAAGGCGGGCGGCCCGCTGGCTCCGCGCGATCTGGCCGAAGAGGCGCAGATGATGCAATGGGCGATTTACGCGATGACCGCGGTCGAACCGCACGCGCTGGCGATCATGCAGGCGCCCAAGGGCGCGCCCGAAGTCGAGGATCACGCGGCGAGGCTGCACCGTCCGCTCCGGGCGATCGAGACGCATCTTGCCACGCAATCCCACCTTGTCGGCGGGCGCTTTACTATCGCCGATCTCGGGCTGGCCGAATGCCTGCGCTACGCCCAGGCCCTTCCGGGGATGTTCGAAGAGTTTCCCGCCGTCACCGCATGGCTGGCCGCCTGCCAGTCCCGCCCGGCCTTCAAGGCGATGTGGGCCAAGCGCGAAGCCGAACCGGCCTGACACCTTCGGAAGTTAAGGGCGGCGGCCGCCCCACGGGGAGGCCGCCGCCTTTTTAATCCGCTACCCGATCACCCGCACCGGCGCGCCCGCGGCCCAGGCCCGCACCGCCTCGACCGTCTGGGTGTAAAAGAGGCGGAACGTCGCCTCGGTCGTGTAGCCAAGGTGCGGCGTCAGCAACAGCCGCCCGTCAAGTTCCGCCGCAGCCGCGCGCAGCGGGTCGTCTTGCGGAAGGGGTTCGGCGTCGAAGACATCGAGCCCCGCCATCGCCGCCCCGTCCCCCGCCAGCCAGTCCAGCAGCGCGCCGGTCTGCACGATCGGCCCGCGCGAGGTGTTGACGAAGACATGACCTGGCCGCGCGGCGGCAAAGGCCTCAGCCCCCACCAGCCCGCGCGTGCGCTCCGACAGGACAAGATGCACGCTCGACACGTCCGAGGCCGCCATCAGGGCCGGCAAGCTTTCGCACTGGCTGACGCCCAGTTCCGCGCAACGCGCCGCCGTCAGGTTCTGGCTCCACGCACAAACCTCCATCCCCAGCGCGCGGCCCAGCGCGGCCATCTGCGCGCCGATATTGCCCAGCCCGATCAGGCCCAGCGTCAGCCCGGCCAGGTCGCGCCCCAGCCCCGCCTGCCAGCCGCCCGCGCGCAGCGTCGCCACCTCGGGCAACAGCCGCCGGTTCAGCGCCAAAATCATCAGCAGCGCCAGTTCGCTTGTCGTGGTCTTGCGGCTTTCGGTGCCGCAGACGGTGATGCCCCGCGCTTGCGCCGCGGCCATGTCGATGGCGGCATTTCTCGGCCCCGTCGTCACGATCAGCTTCAACCGCGGCAAGGCGCCGATCACCTCGGCACCAAAGGCGGTGCGCTCGCGCATCAGGCAGACCACGTCATAGGGTTGCAGCCGAGCCGCCAGCGCAGGCCCCGCTTGCGTGTCGGCAAACACCGTCACGTCCAGCCCGCCCCAGTCGGCCAACCGCAGCGCCGCCCCGGCATAGTCGTCCAATACCGCGATTTTCAAAGGCTTTCCCCCGCGTTTCTGAAATCCCCCCGATCATGGTAGAATTGGGCATTTCAAAACAAGGGAGGTGCGCGATGACACCGCATTTGATGGGTCGCAAGGCCACGATTTTCTGCATTCTTCTCACCCTTCCGGGCCTTGCCGCCGCGCAGGATCTGCCCGGGCAGATCACCGGCGCGATGGACGGGCTTGCCGCGGGTTTTCCCGCGGGCGAAGCTGCGGCGCTCGCGGGCCTGCGCGGCAACCTGCCTGCCGGCGTCAACGGCGACACGCTGGGTCAGATGCTCTATGCCCGCCGCCACTTCGGCCACGCCGCGTGGTTCTTCGGGGATCAGGCCGTGGCCGACCCGACCGACCCTGTTTCGCTCAACAATTTCGCGGCCCTTCTGGCCGAGACGTGGGCCGACGACCCGGCCAAGGCACCGGACGACTGGCTCGCAGCAGCCCGCGCGGCAGCGGAGGCCGCCGTGGCGCTCAACCCCGGCAACGCGGCCTTCCAGAACACGCTGGGCAACGTAGCGCGCGATATGGGCGACAGTGACGTGGCCGTCGCCGCGGGCGAGGCCGCGACCGCCGCCGCCCCCGACATCGCCCTTTACTGGACCAACCTCGCCCGCAGCTACGACGCGGCAGGCAGGGCCGATGACGCCGGCCGCGCGCTGGCCATGGCCCAGCAAATCGATCCGTCAGGCATGCCGCTGCGGCTGGCGCTGGCGCAACTGCCCGATGTCACGGCCCCCTACACCGCGGCCGCCGCACGGCAATGCAACGTCGATTTCCATTGCCAGGAGATCTGCCCCAAATCCATCATCGGCGGCATCCAGTCCGTCAGTTGCGAAATCGAGGGCTCGTCGGCCCAGATGGCCTGTCAGGAAGGCAAACCCTACGCCACATCTTACGACTGCAAGGAGGACCTGCCGGAATTCGGTATCCTCATTCCCGGCCTGAACGCCGGCTTCTCGGTGGCGGTGCCGGGCTTCAGCCTGCATCTGCTGGTCGACGGGCAGGGCAATGTCGACGTGCGCGTCGAGGGCGGCGTCAGCGAAGGGCCACTGGCCGCCTACCTACGCGCCGACGGGCATTACTCGCCCTCCGGCGGCTTCAGCGCAGACAATTTCGGCGGTGGCGTGCGGCTGTCGATTCTGCCGGGCGGCGGCAATTCGGCGGCGGCGCAGATGGCCAGCGACCTTGGCCACCCGCCCGCGCATCTGGAGGTCGAGGCGATGGACGGAAAACCGACAAAGGTGAATGTCGAAACCTACAATGCCGGCGTCGTCAGCTTCTGACCCGCACCAGGCGCAACCAACAGATTGTGCCCGAGCGCCGGATCAGCCACACTATGGTCCATTGCCCAAGAACAAGAGCAGACCATGGCAGACGATCTTCTTTCCGGCGCCGACACGTCAGACTACAACGCCTCCTCCATCGAGGTTCTCGAAGGGCTGGAGCCTGTCCGCAAGCGCCCCGGCATGTATATCGGCGGCACGGATGAGCGTGCGCTGCATCATCTCGTGGCCGAAGTCCTCGACAACTCGATGGACGAGGCGGTGGCGGGCCACGCCACCCGCATCGAGGTGGAACTGCACGAGGATTATTCGATCACCATCCGCGACAACGGCCGCGGCATGCCTTACGATCCGCACCCGAAATTCCCCGGCAAATCCGCGCTGGAGGTGATCCTGTGCACCCTGCACGCGGGTGGCAAATTCTCGGACAAATCCTACCAGACCTCGGGCGGCCTGCATGGCGTGGGGGCCTCGGTCGTCAACGCGCTATCAGATCACATGCGGGTCGAGGTGGCGCGCAACCGCGAACTGGTGGCACAAGAGTTTTCGCGCGGCATCCCGCAGGGTCCGCTGACACGGATCGGCCCCGCGCCCAACCGCCGCGGCACCTCCACCACCTTCCACCCCGATGCCGAGATCTTTGGCCATCACCGGTTCAAACCGGCGCGGATCATGAAACTGGTCCGCTCCAAGGCTTACCTTTTTTCCGGCGTCGAGATTCGCTGGAAAACCGCCATCGACGATGGCGAAACCCCGCGCGAGGCGGTGTTCCATTTCCCCGGCGGGCTGGCCGATTACCTTGGCGAACAGCTTGACAAGACAACCACCTATGCCGAGCGGCCCTTTGCCGGCACCGTTCCCTTCACGGAAAAGTTCGGCGTGCCGGGCAAGGTGGAATGGGCCATCAACTGGACGCCGTCGCGCGACGGCTTCATCCAGTCCTACTGCAACACCGTGCCCACGCCCGAGGGCGGCACGCACGAGATCGGGTTCTGGAACGCCATCCTCAAGGGCATCCGCGCCTATGGCGAACTGACGAAAAACCGCAAGGCTGCCGACATCACCCGCGAGGATCTGATCACCGGCGGTTGCGCGCTGGTCTCCTGCTTTATCCGCGACCCCGAGTTTGTCGGCCAGACAAAGGACCGGCTGGCCACCGCCGACGCCCAGCGTCTGGTGGACCTTTCCGTGCGTGACCATTTCGACAACTGGCTGGCGGCCGACCCGAAATCGGCCGGCGCCATCCTCGATTTCCTCGTGCTCAGGGCCGAGGAACGCCTGCGCCGCAAGCAGGAGAAAGAAACCGCGCGCAAGACCGCCACCAAGCGGCTGCGCCTGCCGGGCAAGCTGGTGGATTGTTCGGCCACCGCGCGCGAGGGGACGGAACTGTTCATCGTCGAGGGCGACAGCGCGGGCGGCAGCGCCAAGATGGCGCGCGACCGGCGCACGCAGGCGCTGTTGCCGCTCAGGGGCAAGATCCTGAACGTGCTGGGCGCGGCCAGCGGCAAGATCGGCACCAATCAGGAAATTGCCGACCTGACGCAGGCGCTGGGCGTCGGGCTGGGCACGAAATTCAACATCGACGACCTGCGCTATGACAAGATCATCATCATGACCGATGCCGATGTCGACGGCGCGCATATCGCCTCGCTGCTGATGACGTTCTTCTTCACCCAAATGCGCCCGATGATCGATCACGGGCACCTCTACCTTGCCTGCCCGCCGCTTTACCGGCTGACGCAGGGGGCGAAACGCCTTTACGTCGCCGATGACGCGGAAAAGGCGCTTTGGCTGGAAAAGGGGCTGGGCGGCAAGGGCAAGATCGACGTGCAACGCTTCAAGGGTCTGGGCGAGATGGACGCCAAGGACCTGAAGGACACCACGATGAACCCCGACACCCGCAAGCTGATCAAGGTCAGTATCGACGAGGACGAACCCGGCGAAACCGGCGACCTTGTGGAGCGGCTGATGGGGAAAAAGCCGGAATTGCGGTTCCAGTACATCCAGGAGAATGCGAGGTTTGTTGAGGAGCTGGATGTTTGATGTCAGTCAGTGGATTGCCACCTTCTTTGTTTCGGCATCTTGAGGCATAATTGCAATATACTCTAGTAGAGAAGATGCTTCCGGCGCAATTACTGGTTCGCATCGGGATTTATGTTCAGACGGCAGCCCATTTAGAGCTGGCAGTTTGGCAAATATTGATGCAAGCGCGTAATGTTGACGAACACGATGGCGTTGCACTTAGGAAACACCTCGAAATCAAGAAGACTACACCAAAGTTAATTGCAGAATTGAAGGACGCGGCTAAGGATTGCCCACCCAACATTTCTTTGAGGATTTCAATGTTGGCGGAAAAGATAGAGCAAGGGCTTGAGAACAGGAACCTCGTCGCTCATGGAGCGTTCTTCGTCGAAAATAGTAATGAGAATATACATGTTGCGCACTTTTTTCCACGAGGAAAGGGCAAAGAAAGACAGTGGTTTCAGATTGACTCATCAATAACTGAGCGGGCAGCAAAGAATGCGATCGAAGAAATTGATACGCTATTGAGAGAAGCCATTTCCATTCGAGACATGCTTACAGAGTCCAAATCCTCGTGATTGTACTTCACACTGAATCCTAATGTACCGCGCCCGACCCTCGGGGTGGGTGCGGAACGCGCCCTCCCCGGGGGGGAGGGTCGGGCGCGTGCCCGATGCTTTCGCATCGGGCATCTCTTCGGCAACGGCGGCACCCCAATTCACACGTCCCCGTGAGCCGTTAACACTTTCCCCCAACGAAATCAGTCCCTTGTGTCCCGTCCCCCCCGGGACACCCGCCCAAACCCCGCAAAATCCCGCTTCCCCGGGCCGCAAACCACGCTAGGCTGGCCCCATGCGTCGCGCCCTTCTTGCTTGTCTTCTTCTTGCCGCCTGCGGGCGGCCGCTGACCCCGCATGAGCTGGCCTTCATCGAGGACCTGCAGGGCGGCCAGCTGAACCCCGCCCATGTCCGCATCTCCGACGGTCTTGCCAGCGGCCCGCCCATCACCATCGCCGCCCCGCCGCGCGTCACCTGCCAGCAGCGCATTTACCCGCCACCCGCCGGCCCCACCGTCCAGACCGGCACCGCGGCGATGACGATCTTCCAGACCGTCTATGTCCATCCCCAGCTTTACCGCGACGATTTCCTCGCCGACTGGCCGCGCCGCATCGACCTGCCCGACGCGATGCTGATCGCACATGAAATGGTCCATGTCTGGCAGTGGCAGCACCGCGACGAGACGCATTATTTCCCCCTCAAGGCCGCGATGGAGCATGTCCAGTCGCAGGACCCCTACCTGTTCGACCCCAACACGCACGCCGATTTCCTCTCGCTCGGCTACGAACAGCAGGGCGCGATCATGGAGGAATATGTCTGCTGCCGCACGCTGGCCCCCGAGGCCGCCCGCACCAAGCGCCTGCACGACATGCTGGCCAAGGTTTTCGGCCTCCCCCCGCTCAGCCGGCCACTGGCGCAAGAGGCGCTGTTGCCGTGGCGCGGCGTACAGATCGCCGGGATCTGCGACTAAACCGCGAATTCGCTTTGACGGCATGCGCCGGCATGCCATGGTCGCCGATCGGTCATAAAGGACGCACCATGAACCTGCACGCCCCCTCGCAAGTTATCTTCCTGATTTCGCTGGTTCTGGCCGCGCTGGCGCTGCTGTCGGCGCTTGGCGTCAAGCTACCCGGCAACAACGCCCACGCGATCTGGGTCGCACTTGCGGCCTACGTGCTGCTGACGATTGGCATGCTGGCCTAGGGTTTCTGCTGGATCGACTGCAAGTAATCGGCCAGCGCCAGCAGCTTGGCCGGCGTCGGCGTGGTGGTCCCGTTGGCATTGCCGACCATCACGATCGGGCCGAGGTCGCCCTCGCCAAACTGCGGCATCGCGGCGCTGAAATGCTGTCCGCGCCGGTAGCCGTCGATCGTCGACATCACGTAATCGCGCGGGAAGGTGCCGCCGTGGCGGGCGGCCAGCGTTGTCAGATTGGCCGGCGCCTTGGCCAGGCTTGCCGCCAGCGGCCCATCGCCCTTGGCGTCGTCGCCGTGGCAGGCCGCGCAGTTTTCCATGAACATCGCGCGCCCCGACGCCACGCTGTCCTGCCCCTGTTGCGGCACGCAGCCCGCCAGCGCCAGCACCGCCACCATTCCGAAAACCCGCATCGCCTGCTCCCTCGCCGTTTTTCGCGACGTTAACAGGATCAGGCCCGGGGTGCGAGGCCGCCTTGATCTGCGTCAGCCAGTCCGCTGACCAGCGCCCAGAGCGCGTCGGGCACCTCGACCTCGGTCATCGCCTGCCGCGCCGCGCCGGGAATGCGCGCGCCTTCCTGCGCCGCCACAGCCTCGGCCAGCCGGGCAAAGCGGGCGGCGAAGGCATCGGAATGCGCGCCGGGGTCGATCAGGATGTAGAACTGGCCAAGGTCATGCGGTGGCCCGTCGGGCAGTTTCAGCCCCTTCACGTCCAGCGAGTTGACCGAGCCCGTCAGGCAGGCTGCCATCACCTCGGCCATCAGGCCGAACCCCCAGCCCTTGTAGCCGCCCGCGCTGACCAGCCCACCTTTCAGCGCCTCGGCCGGGTCGGTCGTGGGGTTGCCCTGCGCATCCACCGCCCAGCCCAGCGGAATTTTCTCGCCCGCGGCCTTGGCCATTGTGATCTTGCCCAGCGCCACGGCCGAGGTCGAGAAATCGAAATGCATCCGCGGGCCATCCTCGCCCGGCACGGTCATGGCGATGGGATTGGTCCCGATCACCGGCGCGGCACCGCCCGGCGGGGCGACAACGGGCGAGGCATTGGTAAACCCGATGCCGATCAGCCCCGCCGCCGCGATCTGTTCGGTGAAGTAGCCCAGCGAGGTGCAGGTATGTGCATGCGCGACCGCCAGCGTCGCCACCCCGTTGCCGCGCGCCGCCGCCACCGCCGTGGGCAGCGCGCGGGCAAATGCGGGCTGCGCAAAGCCAAGGCGTGCATCGGCCGTCACCGTGCCGGGGCGCGGCTGACTGACATGCGGGTCGGCCTGTCCGTCCACCCGGCCCGAGCGCAACTGCAAGCAGTAGCTTTCAACGTAGTAAAGGCCGCAGATGACATTTCCCAATGCCTCGGCCCGGGCGACGGCGCGGGCCACCTCGGCCGCCGCGAACGGGGCCGCACCGTGAGCCAGCAGCGCCTTTTCGGTGGTCGCTGCAATCTCGCTGACAGGGACGCGCATGGTCACACCACCTTTCCATGGTCAAGCCGCACGACCCGGTCCATCCGTCCGGCCAGCTCGAGGTTGTGGGTGGCGATCACCGCAGCCAGCCCGGTGCCACGCACAAGCTCCATCAAGGCCGAGAAGACACGTTCAGACGTGGCCGGGTCAAGGTTGCCGGTCGGCTCATCGGCCAGAAGCAACCGCGGCGCGTTGGCCAGCGCCCGGCAGAAGGCGACCCGCTGCTGCTCGCCGCCCGACAGGGCGGCCGGACGATGATCGGCCCGCTCTGCCACACCAACCTGATCCAGCAATTTTCGCGCACGGGCGGCCGCGGTGGCAAAGGAATGCCCCTCGGCCAGTTGCGGCACGACGATGTTTTCCAGCGCGCTGAACTCGGGCAGCAGGTGATGGAACTGGTAGATGAAGCCCACCTCGGCCCGCCGCGTGGCCGTGCGGCGACGATCAGAGGCGTGGGTCATGTCGGCCCCGTTAATCTGCACCTCGCCCGTGTCGGGCGTATCCAGCAGCCCCGCGATGTGCAGAAGCGTGGACTTGCCCGCGCCCGACGGCGCCACCAGCGCCACCACCTCGCCCGCGTGCACGGTCAACTCGGCACCCTGCAATACCTTCACCTCGTTCGGTTTTCCGGCGTTGTAGGTCTTGGTCAGCCCGCTCAGGCGCAGCACTTCGTCACTCATAGCGCAGCGCCTCGACCGGGTTCATGCGCGCCGCGCGGCGCGCCGGGAAAAGAGTGACGACCCAGCTCAGCGACAGTGACAGGACAACCGCCGACAGTACGTCGCGCAGTTCCAGCTTGGCTGGCAGGTGATAGATGCCGCGGATCGACGGATCCCAGACCCCGCCGCCCGAGACGTAGTTCACAAGGCTGAAGATCGGGTCGATCCAGATGGCGAAAAGACAGCCAAGGATCACGCCCATCACGGTGCCAGCGGTGCCGATCCCCGCCCCGCAGATGAAGAAGATTCGCAGGATCGAGCCTTCGCTCAGCCCCATCGTGCGCAGGATGCCGATGTCGCGGCCCTTGTTCTTCACCAGCATCACCAGCCCCGAGATGATGTTCATCGAGGCGATCAGCACCAGAACCGACAGGATCACGAACATCACGTTGTCCTCGACCGTCAGCGCGCGCAGAAACGCGCCGGCACTGTCGCGCCACGTCCAGGCCGTGGTTTGCGGCCCCGCCGTGGTAAGGATTGGCTGCACCAATGCATCGACATTGTCGGGGTTGGCAACCATCACCTCGATCTCGTCGGCGCGCCCCTCGCGGTTGAAAAAGGCCTGCGCAAGGTCAAGCGGCATGTAGATGCGGGTGCGGTCGATATCATAGCGGCCAGCGGTAAAGACATAGGCGACCGTGTAGGCACTGACGCGCGGGCTGGTGCCCAGCGCCGTCTTCACCCCGTTGGGCGAGATCAGCCTGATCCTGTCGCCAACACCCACGCCCAGTTGCTGAGCCACGCCCGACCCGATGGCGATTCCGGGACCGAAGGCATCCAGACTGCCCTGATGGCTCTCCGGATGGGCGATGCGCGGAATCGTCAAGAGATCGGCCTTTTCGATGCCGTAAACCTCGACCCCGGTGTTGTAATTCTGAAAGTTTGCCATGACCTGACCGCGCACAAGGGCCGCCGCATGGGTCACCCCGGGCACCTTGGCAATGCGGTGTGCCATCGCGGCATAGTCGGAAATGGTCCGGTCCACCCTGCCATCCTTGCCCACCTGACCGATGGAATAGACCGTGACATGGGCATTGGCGCCAAGGATCGTGTCGACGAACTCCGCCCGAAAGCCCGAGCGGACGGCCAGCGTCGCGATCAGCGCAAAGACCGCCAGCGTCACGCCGACAAGGCTGATCCATGTCATCACGCTGACCCCGCCCTCGGCCCTGCGAGCGCGGATGTAGCGCCAGGCGATCATCCATTCGAAACGGGAAAACGGGGCGGTACGACGGGCCATCTGTCCCTCTGGTCTGCGGTCGGGCGGACCTTGGGGGCGCGGACCCCCGGCGTCAAGTCACGGGCTTGCGCAGGCTCAGAAGTGGTTGCCGGGGCTGACCAGCGCCTCGGCCCGCGCGGGATCGGCCAGCGCCTTGCCCGCAGCAGCCCAGAGCAGGCCACGCCGCAGCATCTCGTGCGCGGGGCCATCGGCAATCACGTTCGCCTTGTGGCCAAGCGCATTGTAGTAAACACGCCCCTCGCCCCAGGCCCGCGTCCATGCCACCGGCATGTCCACCGGCCCGTTGGGGCTGTGATACCATGCCACAGTCGGGAACTGCGTGGTCGCCAGAACGTGGTTGGCCGGGTCGACATGCAGGTAATACTGCTCGGTCTCGACAGTGAAATCGTTGATGCCGGCGACAAGCTCATGCGCGGTGTCGGTGATCTGCACGGTATAGCGCACCCCGTCACCCCCCGGATGCGCTACCCAGTTGGCCCCGGTTATGAACTGCCACAACACCTGGTCGCGAAAGGCATCGCACATGCCGCCGTGACAGCCGGCAAGCCCCGTGCCACGCGCCACCGCCTCGGAGACGTTGATCGCCTGCTGGCGGGTGATCGTGCTCATCGTCCAGACGGGGACGATCAGGTCATAGCCGCGCAGGCCCTCGGCATCGTCAAAGGGCGCAAGGCTGTCGGTGACGGTCACCGTCATGCCCGCCCCTTCTAGCATCGCGCGAAAGATTGCGGCCACCTTGTCGGGCTCATGCCCGTCCCAGCCGCCCCATGTGATCAGTGCCTTGGCCATGTCGCGCCTCAAATGCCCTTGTAGATCTCTGCGATGCGGGCAACCGCCTGTTCGGGCGGCAACTCCTCGCTTTCGCCGGTGCGGCGGCTGGTCAGTTCGACCACGCCGTTCTTGAGGCCCCTCGGCCCCACGGTGATGCGCCAGGGCAGGCCAATCAGGTCCATCGTGGCAAATTTCTCGCCCGCGCGCGCGTCGCGGTCGTCGTAAAGCGGGTCGAGGCCCAGCGCCGTCAGCGCGGCATAGATCGCCTCGCAGGCCGCGTCCGCCTCGGCATCGCCCTGCTTGAGGTTGACGATGCCGCAATGGAAGGGCGTCACGCCCTCGGGCCAGATGATGCCCTTGTCGTCGTGGCTGGCCTCGATGATCGCGCCCAGCAGGCGGCTGACGCCAATGCCGTGGCTGCCCATGTGGACCGGCACCTTCTCGCCGCTGGCAGTCTGGACGGTCGCGCCCATCGGCTCGGAATACTTGGTGCCGAAGTAGAATATCTGCCCCACCTCAATGCCCCGGCCCACCTTGCGCCGCTCGGCCGGCACGTCGCGCTCGTAGATGGCGGGGTCGTGCGTCTCGTCGGTGCGGGCGTAAAGCGTGGTGAATTCCTTGCAGACGGCGGCCACCTGCGCGCGGTCTGTATAGTCGATGTCGCGATGGCCCAGTTTCAGCTGCGTGACCGCCTCGTCGTAGAACACCTCCGACTCGCCCGTGGAGGCCAGCACGAGGAATTCATGCGTGTCGTCGCCGCCGATCGGGCCGCTGTCGGCGCGCATCGGAATGGCCGTCAGGCCCATGCGTTCGTAGGTGCGCAGGTAGCTGACCATGTGGCGGTTGTAGGCGTGCAGTGCCGCGTCCTTGTCCACGTCGAAGTTGTAGCCATCCTTCATTAGGAATTCGCGCCCGCGCATCACGCCGAAGCGGGGGCGGGTTTCGTCGCGAAACTTCCACTGGATCTGGTAGAGCGTCAGCGGCAGGTCCTTGTAGCTGCCGACATGGGCGCGGAAGATGTCGGTGATCAGTTCCTCGGCTGTGGGCGAGAACAGCATGTCGCGCCCGCCCCGGTCCTTGATCCGCAGCATTTCCTCGCCATAGGCATCATAGCGGCCGCTTTCGCGCCACAGGTCGGCCGACTGGATCGTCGGCATCAGCAGGGCAAGGTGGCCGGCGCGCGCCTGCTCCTCGTGCACGATCTGCTCGATCCGGCGCAGCACCTTGTAGCCCATCGGCAGCCAAGAATAGATGCCGGCGCTGGCCTGCTTGATCATGCCGGCGCGCAGCATGTAGCGGTGCGAGACGATCTGCGCCTCGGCGGGGTTCTCTTTCAGGACGGGCAGAAAGTAACGGCTCAGGCGCATCGGGCGGTCCTTCGGGATGGCGTTGTCCCGCGAGGGTGTAATTGCGCCCGACGGGGCAGGCAAGCGGCGATGGGGCCTTTGGGCTTGATCTGCCCGCCCGGACAGCCGACATAGTGTCGCGTAAGGTTCCCCGGAGTGCGCATGGCCCTGCCCGTCCGCCAGCAAGCCACCTATTGGGCCATCGCCGCGGCGGTGGTGATGGTCGTGCTGTGGAAACTCGGCAACGTCATCCTGCCTTTCGTGCTGGCCGGTGCCATCGCTTATGTCCTTGATCCCATCGCCGACCGGCTGGAGCGGCTGGGGCTGAGCCGGGTGATGTCGGTGGTGGTGATCACCGCCGTGGCGCTGCTGGTCTTCGTGCTGATCATCCTGCTGGTGATCCCGACGTTGATCCGGCAGACGACCGGGCTGATCGACATGGCGCCAACCCTCTTCGGTCAGTTGCAGGCCTGGCTGACAGAAAAGTTTCCGCAGGTCATGGTCGAGGGCAATCCGGTGCGCCAGCAACTGATCGCCATCGGTCAGGCGATCCAGTCCAAAGGCGGTGACCTCTTTAACGGGCTGCTGTCCTCGGCTCTCAGCATCATCAACATCGCCGTTCTGCTGGTCGTTGTGCCGGTCGTGGCCTTCTACCTGCTGCTCGACTGGGACAGAATGGTTGCGGAAGTGGACGATCTGCTGCCGCGCGATCATGCCCCGATGATCCGCCAGTTGGCGGCCGAGATTGACCGGACCCTGTCATCCTTCATCCGCGGCCAAGGCACCGTATGTCTTGTGATGGGCACCTACTACGCGGTGTCGCTGATGGTGGCGGGCCTGAATTTCGGCCTCGTCATCGGCTCGGTCGCCGGGCTGATTACCTTCATTCCCTACGTGGGCGCTCTGGTGGGGGGAACGCTGGCCATCGGGTTGGCGGTGTTCCAGTTCTGGGGCAACAACACGATGATTGCTGTCGTGGTGGGCATCTTTGCCTTTGGCCAGTTCATGGAAGGCAACATCGTCACGCCACGGCTGGTGGGCAAGTCAGTCGGCCTGCACCCGGTCTGGCTGATCTTCGCGTTGTCCGTTTTTGGCGCGCTCTTTGGCTTCGTGGGCCTGCTTGTGGCGGTGCCCTTTTCCGCGATGCTTGGGGTGATCGCGCGGTTCGCGTTGGGCCATTACAAGGAAGGCCGGCTTTACCGGGGGCTGGAGGACCAGCCCTGATGCCGCGGCAACTGGTATTCGACTGGCCGCCGCAGGTATCGCTTGGGGCCGAAGATTTCTTTGTCAGCCTATCGAACGCGCAGGCCTATGCGCTGGTCAGCGATCCGGCGCTCTGGCCGCAGCGGCGGCTGGTGCTGACCGGGCCCGCGGGCAGCGGCAAGACCCACCTTGCACGCGTGTTCCAGCAGGCAACCGGCGCCACGCTGATGCAGGCGACGCGGCTGGGCAAAGGGCTGGCCCCACCGCCACCCGGCGACGTGGTGATCGAGGACGTCGACAGGCTCGGTCCCGAAGGCGCAGAGGCGCTCTTTCACCTGCACAATCACCTTGCGAATGCGAACGCGCACCTCCTCTTGACCGCGGCAAGCCCGCCCGCCCGCTGGCCCATCACCCTGCCCGACCTTGCCAGCCGGGTGCAGGCAATCACCACCGTCGCCATCGCCGACCCTGACGATGCGCTGCTGGCGGCGGTCATCATAAAGCACCTGCGCGACCGGCAACTAGCCGCGCCACCGGCGCTGGTCGGCTTTCTTACCCGCCGGATCGAACGGTCCTTCGCGGCCGCGGCCGATATCGTTGCGCGGCTTGATCAGGCGGGGCTGGCTCAGGGGCGGGAGATCAACGAAAGGCTCGCCCGAGAGCTGCTGGACAATGACGGGACCGCCGCGCGATAGTCAGTCATCATCCTGTGACATTGGCCGGGCGACAAGACTTCATGAACATTGCCGATTTTCTTGCCGCCCCTTTCCCCGCGCCGATGACCATCGACGCCGATCTGACCGGTCCCGCACGGTTCTACAACCGCGAGCTCAGCTGGCTGGGCTTCAACTGGCGCGTGCTGGAAGAGGCCGAGAACCGCCGCGTGCCCTTGCTGGAACGCCTGCGCTTCCTGTCGATCTCGGCCACAAACCTTGACGAGTTCTACACCGTGCGCGCCGCCGGCCTGCGCGAGCTGGCTCATGCCAACAACGTCACACCCTCGGTCGACGGACTGACGCCGGCGCAGCAACTGGTGCTGATCGACACCGACGCGCGCAAGCTGATGGATCGGCAGCAATCGGTCTTTTCCGGGCTCAAGGCCGAGATGGACGCGGCCGGGATCAGCATCCTGACCCGTGACGCGCTGGACGAGGCTGATTGCGCGCATCTGGGCGACTTCTTTCTCAATCACGTCTTTCCGGTGCTGTCGCCGCTGGCGGTAGACCCCGCGCACCCCTTCCCGTTCATCCCCAACGAAGGTTTCGCGCTGGCGCTCGAACTGGAGCGGCGAAGTGACAAGCGCGGCTTGCGCGCGCTCTTGCCTGTGCCGCACCAGATCTCGCGTTTCGTGAAGGTCCCCGGCGGCGAGGGCCTGCGGTTTCTGCCGCTGGAAGAATTGCTTTTGTTGCACCTCGACCGGCTTTTCCCCGGCTACCGGATGAAGGGCCACTGTGCTTTCCGGGTGCTGCGGGACAGCGATATCGAGGTCGAGGACGAGGCCGAGGATCTGGTGCGCGAATTCGAGACCGCGCTCAAACGCCGCCGCCGGGGCGAAGTCGTGCGGATGAAACTCTCGGCAGGCGCGCCGAAGGCCCTCAAGTCGATGATCATGCAGGAACTTCACCTGACCGACGAGGAGGTCGTCGAGGTCGAGGGGCTGATTGGCATCGGCAACCTGTCGGAACTGGTGCTCGACAGCCGGCCCGACCTGCTCTGGCCGCCCTACAGCCCGCGCGTGCCGGAACGGGTGCAGGACCATGACGGCAACATGTTCGCCGCGATCCGGCAAAAGGACATGCTGCTGCACCACCCCTACGAGACGTTCGACATGGTCGTCCGTTTCCTCAGTCAGGCCGCACAGGACCCCGACGTGGTGGCGATAAAGCAGACGCTTTACCGGACCTCGCGCAACTCGCCCATCGTGGACGCGCTGTGCGAGGCGGCCGAGAATGGCAAGTCGGTCACGGCGCTGGTGGAGTTGAAAGCGCGGTTCGACGAGGCCGCCAACATCCGCCAGTCGCGCCGGCTGGAGCGGTCGGGCGCGCATGTCGTCTACGGCTTTCTCAACTACAAGACCCACGCCAAGATCAGCACCGTGGTGCGGCGCGAGGGTGAGGCGCTGGTCACCTATTCGCATTTCGGCACCGGCAACTACCACCCGATCACCGCGCGCATCTACACCGACCTCAGCCTGTTCACCTGCGACGCCCGGCTGGGGCGCGACGCGACCAAGGTGTTCAACTACCTCTCCGGCTATGCCCAGCCGGAAGAGCTGGAAAACCTCGCCATATCGCCGATTTCGCTGAAATCGCGACTGCTGGAGCTGATCGGGGCCGAGGCCGACAACGCCCGCGCGGGCAAACCCGGCGCGATCTGGGCCAAGATGAACTCGCTCATCGAAGAGGACGTGATCGACGCGCTTTATGCCGCCAGCCAGGCCGGCGTGAAGATCAGCCTTGTCGTGCGCGGCATCTGCGGGCTGCGGCCGGGCGTGAAGGGCCTTTCAGAGAATATCCGCGTCAAGTCGATCGTCGGGCGTTTCCTCGAACACAGCCGGATCGTGTGTTTCGGCAATGGCGCTGCGCTGCCTTCCAAGAAGGCACGGGTTTTCATCTCCTCGGCAGACTGGATGGGGCGCAACCTGCTGCGGCGGGTGGAGTCCTTGGTCGAGATCACCAACGCGACCGTCAAGGCGCAGATCGTCAGCCAGATCATGGCCGCCAACATGGCCGACGTGGCGCAGACATGGGTCATGTCAGGCGATGGCAGCTTCACCCGGGCGACTTGGGCCGAGGGCGAGTTCGCCTTCAACTGCCACCGCTTCTTCATGGAAAACCCGTCACTTTCGGGGCGGGGTTCGGCCGGCGCGGCCGACGTGCCGCAACTGACCCATACAGACGACTGATACCCTCTACCGCCGATCGTATGATTGACAGTGCAGCGGGCTGACCGCATGGTCGGGCCGCAAGGGGATGGGGCGATGGACGGACCTGCAGACAACGACGGTGCCGAGTGGGAGCCGTTCGGCAGGCCCCTGTTCAATGACCCCAAGGCCCGAGCGCTTTCGCGCGTGGGCGTGGTCGACGTCGGCTCAAACTCGGTGCGCCTTGTCGTTTTCGACGGCGCAGCACGCAGCCCGGCCTATTTCTACAACGAAAAAATCATGTGCGGGCTTGGGGCGGGCCTCAGCCAGACCGGACGCCTGAACCCCGAAGGCCGGCGGCGCGCAATGTCGGCGATCCGCCGTTTCGCGGCATTGGCGCAGGGCATGGGCATTCCGCCACTGACGGCCGTGGCCACCGCCGCCGTTCGCGAGGCCGCCGATGGCGAAGAGTTTCGCCGTGAGGTGCTGGCCGAAACGGGCGTGCGCCTGTGGGTGATCGACGGACGGGAAGAGGCGCGGCTGTCGGCGCAAGGCGTGCTGCTGGGCTGGCCCGGCAGCTACGGCCTTGTCTGCGACATCGGCGGCTCGTCCATGGAACTGGCCGACCTTGCCGAGGGCCGGGTGGGCAACCGCATGACCTCGCCTCTGGGGCCGTTCAAGCTGCGCGAGGTCAAGGGCGGCAAGAAGGCCCTGAAATCCTACATCAAGGCCGAGATCGCGAAGTTGCACGACGCGATGTCCGGCGAGACGGCCATGCGCCTGTTCCTCGTCGGCGGCTCGTGGCGGGCGATCGCGCGCATCGACATGGAACGTCGCGGCTACCCGCTGACCGTGCTGCACGAATACCGGATGACCGTGCGTCAGGTCTCGGCAACGGCCGAGTACATCGCGGAACAGGACCTCGACGCTCTGCGCGCGCGGTGCAGCATCTCCAGCGACCGGATGTCGCTGGTGCCGTTGGCGGTGCAGGTCCTGCGCGAACTGGTAAGGGTGTTCCGGCCCAAGGACATCGCCGTGTCGTCCTACGGCATCCGCGAGGGGATGCTTTACGAGCAGATGCCGCGCGAACTGCGCGAGCGTGATCCACTGGTCGAGGCCTGCGCCTTTGCCGAGGCCAAGGATGCCCGCCTGCCCGGCTTCGGCCGCATCCTGCACGATTTTGTCCGGCCGCTTTTCCCGCGCGCGGACTGGCAGAAATCGCGGATCATTCGCGCGGCCTGCCTGCTCCACGATGTCAGCTGGCGCGCGCATCCCGACTACCGTGACGAGGTCGCCTTCGACAACGCGACGCGGGCCAACCTTGGCGGGCTGAAGCATCAGGAACGGGTCTTCCTCGGGCTTGCGCTGCTGCACCGCTATTCCAACCGCCGCGAAGGCTCGCGTTTCGAGCCGCTTTTCAAATTGCTGCCAACAGCCGAGCAGGTGCAGGCCGAGGTTCTGGGCAAGGCGATGCGGCTGGGCGCGATGTTGTGGCTGAACGCAGACGAACAGCCCGGCCAACTGGAATGGCACCCCAACAAGAAAACGCTGACCTTGCGGCTGAGCGAACATGCGCGCCCGCTTTTCGGCGAGGTGGCCGAGGCAAGGCTAGGCGCATTGGGCGCGGCACTGGGGGCCACGACATCCGTCCGCATCGGCGACTGACGTTGTCGAAGGGCTAGAGATCCACCTGCGGCGGTGGCCCGGGCGGCGGCGGCGTGAAGGGAGGCGCGTCCGGTTTGCGCCGGATGATGATATCGCCGTTGGGCAGGAATTCAGGCGGCTGGTAATTGCGCAGGTCGTCGACCCGCGCCAACAGGTCCAGCATCGCAGGCCCCATCGTGGCGACGAAATCCTTCATCGCCGGTCCCGCCTTTTCGGCCAGACCGCGCAGATCCTCAACGGCAGGGGCCATCTGTTGCATCAGACCGCGCATGAACAACTGCGCGCCACGGTCCATCAAGGACATGCCATCATCGGGGCCAGCGGCGGGCGGCGCCTCTTGGGCGGCCAGCGGGGTGGCAAGAAACAGGGCAACAAGAACCGGGCGCAACTTCACCATACGTTCATCATAACCGCGCCGGGCCGATTCCCCAAGCGCGCTCAAATGTCGATGTCGAGGCTGACCGGAAAATGGTCGGACGCGGCCAGCAGCCCGTTGCGCAGCCGCGCGTCGGCATAACAGGCGGCGTCGTCAAAGGGGTGCCAGATGCGCCAGACCGGTTTCAGCGCGGCAAGGCTCGGACTGACGAGGATGTAATCCAGCATGGCTTGCAGGAAATGCCCGTCAGGCGGAATGCGAAAGCGCGCCGAGGCGGGCTGGGCCGCGGTCTTGCCGCCCATCAGCAGCCGCGCATGCGGATCATAAAGTCGCGGGCCGCCATCCTCGCCCAGAAGCACCTCTAACCCGGATCGCCCGAACAGCTTTTCGTAGGCATCCAGCCCCGGGCCGTCGTTAAGATCGCCCAGAACGATCAGGTCCTCGCCAGCTGCGAGGTGCTGGTCGATTCGCAGGCGCAACCAGATGCATTGGGCCAGCTGCTTGCGCCGGTTGTCGATGGCATCGCGCATCTCTTCCTCGGCGTTGCCACCGCCACGGGGCGCCTTGGATTTGGCGTGTACCCCGATCAGCCGCAGCACCCTGCCCTTCCGCGTGGTCAGGGCAACTTCCAGCGGCGGCTTGGACCAGCGCACGAGATCGGGCGTGCCATCGACATCAAGGTCAAGCCGGAACACGCCATCAAAGCGCGGTGCATCGGCCGTACCCTTCTTGCCCGTGGGATCGCCTTGGGGATCGTGCCGGGCACTCAACGCGTCAGGATCGTAGAGAAGCGCAATCTCCTGCTGGGTGGCATTGGGAAAGCCGATCAGCGCCTCGCGCGCGCGCAGACCGAAACGGGCGGCAAACCCTTCAAGCGCGGGCACTGTGTGGCGGCGGCGGTTCTCGTCAGGAGCCTCGATCACCATGACGGCATCGGCATCCAGCGCCTGAAAAACCACGCCAAGGCCCGCGATCTGCGTATCGCGGCGCACGTCCTGCCGCCCCGAAAACGTATGGTCGTCGATCAAACGCCCCGCATCGTCGAAAAGAGAATTGAACCATTCGACGTTGTAGGTGACGATCCGCATGGCGGCATCAGGCCGCGCGGGCTTCGCTGATTTCTTCCCAGGCACGGTTGACCGACATCAGCCGCTTTTCCGCAAGGCGCAGCGCCTCTTCGGGCACACCGCGCGCGATCATCCGGTCGGGATGAGTTTCGCGCACGATGGCGTGCCAGGCCGCGCGCACCTCGTCCAGCGGCGCATCGGGGGACACACCCAGCACGTCGTAGGGGTCACGCTCGGCCTCGGGCACGAATTGCGCGCGGATGGAGCGAAAGCGCCGCTCGTCAAAACCGAAGATCTCGGCCACCTTGCGCAGGTAGGCATCCTCGGCAGGGTGATATTCACCATCGGCCAGCGCGATGTGAAACAGCCCCTCCATCAGGTCGCAAAGAGGGCCGTCATCATCCGAAAACATCGCCCTGACGCGACGCGCATAATCCTCGAACCCGGCAACGTCGGTGCGCGCAAGATTGAACACCTTGGCCGCGTTCCCCTCGTCCTTGGGGGCAATGTGAAAGACCTCACGAAAGGCGGCCACCTCGTTTCGGGTGACGTGGCCATCAGCCTTGGCCATCTTGGCGCCCAGCCCGATCACCGCGATGGCGAACGCCACCGACCGCTCCGGCGGCGTGCGAAGGCGGTCAAACATCGCCGTCAGGCCCTCGCCCTTGGCGAGCGAGGCAATGGCGTCGGCAATTCGGGACCATATTGACATGGGCACAACCTTAACGCGCTGCAGCGGCCTTGTCAGAGCATTTTCTGCATCAGCACAAGATCGATCCAGCGACCGAACTTGAAGCCAACCTCGGGCAGGCGCGCCACGGTGACAAAACCCAACCGCCCGTGAAAGGCGACGCCCGCCTCGTTCTCGGCACTGACGCCGGCCCAGATGCTGTGCTTGGCATGGGCGCGGGCGTGATCGACCAGCGACGTCATCAGCGCGCGCCCCTGCCCGGCCCCTTCCGCCCCGGGCGCCAGCAGCACGGTATGTTCGACCGTGTGAACATAGCCGCGACCTGCGCGAAACGGGAAATACCGTGCAAAGCCGCTCACGCGGCCCGCGACCTCGGCCACGAGAACCGGATCGGGCCCTGCAATCAGCGCGGCAACCTCGGCTTGGGTTTTCTCGTCTGGCAGAAAGGTGACGGTCGTGGTGCGAATGTAATGATTCCAGATCGCGGCGATCGCATCCGCATCGGCACTGGTGGCCGGGCGGATCACGACAGCACCCGCGGTCCGGATGGCGTGTCGAACCTCGCCCGATAGCCCGGCACGGGCGAGGTGACGAAGCGAACGCGCGAATCGTCCAGAAGGCCCGCCAGCGCCGCTTCGGCGGCTGCCGCCTGCGGATGATGCACCTCCCATCCTGTCAGGCGCACACCCGAAGGGGCCAATCGCGCAGCCGGATGGCGGATGCCCGGCGCCCACGATATCGGCGTGGGCAGCGCGCCGTCCCATGGCAGGCCGCCGTCTTCGGGTACCGCGATGGACCAGCGCAGGTCGCCCCGCTCCATCGGCACGGCAGGGCCGCAGGCCCCCGGCAACACCGCCAGCGCTGCATCCAGATCGGGCGCGCGGCAGACCCAGTTGATCAATCGCGGCGCGCCCTCGAAATCGGCCAGCCCAAACCAGCGCGGGCCCGGCGGCGCGGCCGGGTCAACCGCGATCACCTCAAGGTAAAGGCCATCCTTAAGGCCCAGCAGCGTGTTATGCGTGCCGAACCGTGCATGTTGGCCGCCGGGCTGGAAGGCCACGCCCAACGCCGCCTCGGCCCATGCTGTGCCGTGGGCAAGATCGGTGCAGCCAATGACGATGTGATCGAATGCGAGCATCATGGTGCCCAGAAAGCGCGCCGCCCATCTTGATGCAAGCGTCATTTTCACTAGGTTGTGATCAATCATAAGCCAAACAGTCAGGATTTCGCATGCAGTCGTCCAACCCCTTCCTCCGCCTGATCCGCCACGAGGCCTTCGGCGGCATCCTTCTGATGGTGGCGGCAGTCGCGGCGCTGGTGGTGGCAAACTCGTCGCTAAGCGATGCCTACGAGACGGCGCTGAACGCGGTGCTGGAGATCTCGATCAACGGCACCGGGCTGCAAAAGCCGATGTTCCTGTGGATCAACGACGGTCTGATGGCGGTCTTCTTCTTCCTGATCGGGCTGGAACTGAAGCGGGAGATGCGTGAGGGCAAGCTGAAGAACCCGCGCGACGTGGTGCTGCCGGGCCTTGCTGCGGTTGGCGGCATGGTGGTGCCGGCCATTGTCTATACGGCACTGAACTGGGGCAATGCCGCCACGATGAGCGGTTGGGCCATTCCGGCGGCGACCGACATTGCCTTCGCGTTGGGCGTGCTGGCGCTGGTGGGTCGCCGCGCGCCGGTCTCGCTCAAGGTGTTCCTGCTGACATTGGCGATCCTTGATGATCTTGGCGCGATCCTGATCATCGCGATTTTCTACACCGCGGATCTGCATGTCGAGTATCTGCTGCTTGCCCTGTTGCCTTTGGCCGGCCTTCTTGTGCTCAACTTCCTCGGTGCTCACCGGGTGGCGCCTGCCCTGCTGCTGGGCGTGGTGATGTGGGTTCTGGTGCTGAAATCAGGCGTTCACGCAACGCTTGCCGGCGTGATCACCGCCTTCTGCATCCCGCTGGTCGACCGCTGGGGCAAGTCGCCGCTGCACGCGCTGGAAAATGCGCTGACACCTTATGTCAACTTCTTGATCCTGCCGATCTTCGCCTTTGCCAATGCGGGCGTGCTGCTGGCAGGAATGTCGGTGGCGGACCTCTTTCAACCGTTGCCGCTAGGCATCGGACTGGGCCTGATCCTTGGCAAACAGATCGGTGTGTTCGGCATCGCATGGCTGCTGATCAGGGCGGGTTGGGCACGGCTGCCGCATGAGGCGACGTGGCTGCATATCTACGGCATCGCCTGTCTTGCCGGTATCGGCTTCACCATGTCGCTCTTCATCGGCGGGCTCAGCTTTTCTGACCCGGTGTTGATGAATGCGGTGCGACTGGGCGTGCTGGGCGGCTCGATCATTTCGGCGCTGTTGGGCTTCGTCGTGCTGATGATCGCTCCACGCGCCACCCAAGACGCCAAGACTGCCCCCGATCCGGCGCCCGCTCCCGCTGCTGCCGCCTGACCCTGCTCAGGCGAGGTGGGCGCGGAAGAAGGCGATGATGCGGGCCTTGGCGTCCGCCGCCGCGCCCGCCTCGTAGCCACCGATGAGCACCTTGAGCAGGCGGGGCAGCAGCATCTGGTGTGGGTCCATGAAAGAGTGACCGGCCCGCGGGTATTCCTTGATGTCATGGGCAAGGCCGACCGCAGTGGCGGCCTTTTCCAGCCTCGCGGCGGCCCCCTTGAGAGAAGAGTCCCTTGCACCGAAGCTGCCGACGATGGGGCAGGCCCCGGCCAGTACCGCCTCGATATCGGCGGGCACCTGACCATAGTTGACGGCGGCCGCGTCAAAGCCCTCGTCCCCCGCCAGTGTCAGGGCAAAACCGCCGCCCATGCAAAAGCCGATCACACCGATCTTGCCATTGCACCCGTCTTGGTCGCGCAGCCAGTCGCGAACCGCGTTCACCTCGTCGAAGGACGGGCCAGAGCGGGCCGCCACATCGCGGAAGATCGCGCGGATGCAGCGGATACGCCCGCCGCCGGTAAAAAGATCGGGGACCACGGCCATGAACCCTTCGGAGGCAAGCCATGCGGCATGATCCCGGGCGACCTGCGATATTCCGAAGATGTCATGCAGCACCACGACACCGGGCCATGGCCCGTCGCCACTTGGCCGGGCGACATGGGCCGCGAGCCGACGATGTGGCGTCGAGATGGTCGTTTCAGACATTGTCACCCCCGGGCTCAGGTCAGGCGGATCACCAACGCCCAGACCAATGCGATGATCGTCGGGTAGAAGGTGGCGGCAAAGCCGAAGGCGCGCAAGGGCGGCCAGCGATGATAGCCAGCCCAGAAGGCGACCCGGGCAATCACGAATCCGATGCCAAGGCAGGATACTACCCCCGGGCCGGAGCCCAGCATCAGATAGGCCGTTGGCGGCCAGAGCGCGAGCGCCAGCGCCAGTTGTTCCAGCGTGTTCTGCAGCACCCTCTGGTCAATCTCGCCACTGCTGCCGGGCTCGAACGGCGCGCCATCAATCGCCGCGTCATCGAAAAAGCGCCGCGCCGCGAGACGGCCGATCATCAGCGTCAGGACGATGCCGGGGCCAAGAAAGGAAAAGGCGAGCGTCGGCGCAAGCAGGAAAATGGGGATCGGAACGTAGCTGACGCCGACCCAGACCAGCCCGAGGCCCCAAAGCACCCCGGCGGCCATGCCCAGCCCGATCAACCCGCGCCGCCTCATGTCGGCGGCTGCCAGAGTTCAACAGGGTTGCCCTCTGGATCGGTAACACGGGCGAAACGGCCGTAATCGCCGCTATCCCACTCATCGCGCGTTTCAACAGCGATGCCGGATGCGCATAGCCGCGAGATCAGCGCATCCAGGTCGACCACGCGCAGGTTGAGCATGAAGGACCGGTCGGCCGGCCAGTAATCGTCATCGGCCCGAAACGGTGCGAAGGTTGCGATGCCGGCCTCTTGCGGCCACGGACCGAAGGATGGCACACCAAGATGCTCTGCATACCATGCCACAAGCGCGTCAGGGTCCTTCGCGCGGAAAAAGAGGCCGCCGAACTGTGCCGCGGGTCCGCTCATGCCGTGGCCCCCCGCGCCTCGCGGACCAGCCGCAGGATGTCGCGCGCGGCGGCGGGAATGTTCGTGCCGGGGCCGAAGATGGCCTTCACGCCCGCATCCTGCAGGAACTTGTAGTCCTGCTGCGGGATCACCCCGCCGCAGATCACCACGATATCCTCGGCGCCGGCCGCCTTGAGCGCGGCCACCAGTTTCGGCGCCAGCGTCTTGTGGCCCGCAGCTTGGCTGGAAATGCCCACGATGTGGACATCATTGTCGATGGCGTCCTGCGCGGCCTCTTCCGGGGTCTGGAACAGCGGACCGACATCGACGTCGAAACCGATATCGGCAAAGGCCGTGGCGATGACCTTGGCGCCGCGGTCATGCCCGTCCTGCCCCATCTTGACGACAAGCATCCGCGGGCGGCGGCCCTCGGCCTCGGCAAAGGCTTCGACATCGCGCTGGATCTCGGCAAAGCCGGCATCGCCCTCGTAGGCCGCGCCGTAGACGCCCGCCAGCGTGCGCACCTCGGCGCGGTGACGGCCAAAGACCTGTTCCATCGCGGCGCTGATCTCGCCCACGGTTGCCCGCGCACGCGCCGCCTCGATCGCGGCATCCAGCAGGTTGCCCCCCTCCTGCGCGCGGCGGGTGAGCTCGGCCAGCGCCGCCTCACAGGCGGCCACGTCACGGCTGCCACGGATCGCCTGCAACCGCGCGATCTGGCCTGCGCGCACCTTGGCGTTGTCGATGTCGAGGATGTCGACCGTGTCTTCCTTTTCCAGCCGATACTTGTTGACGCCGACCACGACCTCCTCGCCGCGGTCGATCATCGCCTGCCGCCGCGCCGCCGATTCCTCGATGCGCAGCTTGGGCATGCCGCTGGCGACGGCCTTGGTCATGCCGCCAAGGCCCTCTACCTCTTCGATCAGCGCCCAAGCCTTCTCGGCCAGTTCCGCCGTCAGGCTTTCGACGTAGTAGCTGCCGGCCAGCGGGTCCACGACATGGGTGATGCCGGTTTCCTCCTGCAATATCAGCTGGGTATTGCGGGCGATCCGGCTGGAGAAGGCCGACGGCAGCGCCATCGCCTCGTCAAAGCTGTTGGTGTGCAGGCTTTGCGTGCCGCCCAGAACCGCGCTCATCGCCTCGAAGGCGGTGCGCACGATATTGTTGTAGGGGTCCTGCTCCTGCAGGGACACGCCCGAAGTCTGGCAATGGGTGCGCAGCATGCTCGATTGCGGCTTCTGCGGGTTGAACTCGGCCATGATGCGGTGCCACAGCAGCCGGGCCGCGCGCAGCTTGGCCGCCTCCATGAAGAAATTCATGCCGATGGCGAAGAAGAACGACAGGCGCCCGGCGAAATCATCCACGTTCATGCCGCGCGCAATCGCGGTGCGCACGTATTCGCGCCCGTCCGCCAGCGTGAAGGCCAGCTCTTGCACGAGGTTCGCGCCGGCCTCCTGCATGTGGTAGCCCGAGATGCTGATCGAGTTGAACTTCGGCATCTCTTTCGACGTGTATTCAATGATGTCGGCGACGATCCTCATGCTGGGCTCGGGCGGATAGACGTAGGTGTTCCGCACCATGAACTCCTTGAGAATGTCATTCTGGATGGTCCCCGAGAGCGCCGCGCGGGGCACGCCCTGCTCCTCGCCCGCCACGATGAAACTTGCCAGTACTGGAATGACCGCGCCGTTCATCGTCATCGAGACCGACACCTTGTCGAGCGGGATACCGTCGAACAGGATCTTCATGTCCTCGACGCTGTCGATGGCCACGCCCGCCTTGCCCACGTCGCCCTCTACCCGGGGGTGGTCGCTGTCATAACCGCGATGGGTGGCCAGGTCGAAGGCGACCGACACCCCCTGCTGCCCCGCCGCCAGCGCCTGCCGGTAGAAAGCGTTGCTGTCCTCGGCGGTGGAAAAGCCCGCGTATTGCCGGATGGTCCAGGGCCGACCGGCATACATCGTGGCCTTGACGCCGCGGGTATAAGGGGCCGCGCCGGGAATAGACCCCAGATGAGTCAATCCGGCCAGATCATCGCCGGTGTACAGCGGACGAACCGGAATGCCTTCCAGCGTCTGCCATGTCAGGCTTTCCGGGTCCCGCCCTTTCAGCTCTTTTGCAGCAATGTGGGACCAATCGTCCTTGGCGGTCATCGGACACTCCTTCCGGCGGGGATGAAAAACTTGGCCCCGTCTCTTTTCAAAGCCTTAGAATTCGTCGCCCTGCTACTTATATCGCAAGACATGAAGAACATCGCGCGCCTTGTGCTGGCAGCGGCCTTGGCCGCGATGGCCAGTCTGACATCAGCCCAGACTGGCCCGACGCCGGTGGACGCGCTGTCCGCATGGCAGGCGGACCGCGAACAGATGTTCGATGCCGCAGGCATCGACCTTGCCACCTTCGTCTGGGTGGCACGTCCAGTGCTGCTTTTTGCCGACAGCCCGGCCGACCCGCAATACCAGCGGCAGTTCGAATTCCTGCGCGCCGGCCTGCGCGAATTGGCCGAGCGCGACGTGATCGTGATCACCGATACCGACCCGGCCCATCCCAGCCCGGCGCGGGCCAAGCTGCATCCGCACGGCTTCATGTTGGCACTGATCGACAAGGACGGTCGGGTCGTGCTGCGCAAGCCCGCCCCTTGGGACATTCGCGAACTTACCCGCTGGATCGACAAGTCGCCGACCCGCGAACAAGAAGTGCGCGAGCGTCGCGCGGCGGGCACGTTGGTGCCGGGGGTATCGGACTGAACGCTCACTTTGCGCCCGCCGGCAGGAAACTGGCGCCGTGCGGCAGACCGGGCAGGAAGGCGGCCAATGCATCGCGCGCTCGCGCCGCGGCCCCTGACCCGTTGGCAAAGAACCGCACCCGGTCATACCCAAGGTAGCCCTTCGGCACATCCAGAACGAGGTCGCCCAGCGGCACCCAGCCGGCACCCGCGGCCTGTCCCAGCAGGCTGGGATAAACCATGGCAAGTTCGACGTTATGGGCCTGCAACAGGCCGTCGGCCCAGCCGACCTCGCCGCGCGATGCCAACCGCAGCGCGTAAGCCTGCGGCGACGCGAGACCCCAAAGATCCAGCACATAATCGGGATTGCGCCAGGCCACGCGGCCGATGTCGTTGACGGCGACGGGCGCGCGCCAGAACGCTTGGGCAAAGCGTGCCATCTGGCCTTGTTGCAAATGCAGCGCCAGCGCGCTGTCGGGGCCATAGCGCCACAGGTTGCCCCGGTAAATCCAGGCCGGCCAAGCCAGCAGCAACACGGAAAGTGCGACCGCCGTCACAAGGTTGCGGCCAAAGCCGGCAATCAGCGGCAGCGCGGCCGCGGCCATCAACACCAGAACGTAGTTTTCATAGCGAAAGGCCCAGCCAACGCGCCCGACCAGAAGGTGCGCAAGACCTACCAGCGCACAGACCACAGCGACCAGCCGGGCCCTGTCGTCCAGCACTTGCTTGCCCAGCAACGCACCGATCAGCAAAACGATGGCCAGTCCAAGCAGCGGTGGTCCGCTGAGATGGGCCAAGTTGAAGGCAAGGTGCCCCACCCCGCCGGTCCCGTCCATCTCTTCCATTTTGACCGTCACCGATCCCGGCAACCAAGACAGCCCCTCTGCGCGCAGCAAACCCACGAAAGCCACGACGGGCACAAACGCGGCCACGCCCAGTGCCATTGCCAAACGCCACTGCCTTGCCAGCGCAAGCGCAAGGCAGGCCGCACCCGAGACAGCGAGGCCCTCAATCCGCAGCGCCGGCCCCATCACGACGCCAACCCACAGCAGCGCGTTCGCCCGTCCGGTTTCAAGACTGACCCAAAGCCCTTCCAGAACGGCCAGCGTCGCCGCGACGTGCAGGCTGTGTTCCATCCCGAGGAAGGCGACACCCGGCATGTTCAGCAGCACAGGGCCAGCGACGGCCAACAGTAGCGCCGCCGGACGTGCAAGCCCTGCCCGCTGCACCAGCCGGCCCCAAAGCCAGCAGGCCCAAGCCAGGCCCGCGGCATTCAGTGCCAGCGGCGCGAAACGTTCGACCGGTGCGACGGCAAAGGGCGCCAGCAGAAACGGATAAAGGAAAGACGACGCGGCCGAGGCGTTTTCACCGGGATTGATCCCGTATTCCCCGCGCAGCAAGCTGTCGGCCATCGCCAGATGGATATACACGTCGTCAAGCGGATACTCGAACGACCCGCCCAATTTCCACAGCGTCAGACAGATCAGCAGGGCAAGCCAGCCGAGCGCCGAAAGCATGGCCAGGCGAGGCAGATCAGTTGGCGTTTTCGTCGCCGCCATCTGATCAATCGAACTCCACGATCACCTGGTCGACAGCCAGGCTGTCGCCCGGCGCGGCCTTCACCGCCTTGACGACGCCCTTGCGCTCGGCGCGCAGGATGTTCTCCATCTTCATCGCCTCGACGGTACAGAGGGCCTGCCCCTCCTGCACCTCGTCGCCCGCCACGACGTTGAGCTTCACAAGCAGCCCCGGCATTGGGCAAAGCAGGAATTTCGACGTGTCCGGCGGTAGCTTTTCCGGCATCAGCGCGGCCAGTTCGGCGGCGCGGGGCGTGCGCACATGCACCTTCAGGTCCGCGCCGCGATAACGCACGCGAAAGCCCGAGGGCACCTTGCCGACCTTCAGCACCAGCGGCGCGCCGCCCACCGTCAGGCGCGCCAGCGGCTGGCCCGGCACCCAGTCGCTGGTCACACGCAGCACGCGGCCGCCGATATGCACGTCCGCGCCCGCCTTGTCGGCACCGATCCGGACAGGAAATGCCTTGCCCTGAAGCGTCACCACCCAATCCTCACCAACATGGCGTTCGTGGTTGTCCATCCGCCCCGAGATCCGCGCGAGGCGAATTTCCGATACCCGGTTCATCGCGGCAGCGGCTGCCGCGATCCGCTCCAGCGCGGCCTCCGGCAGCACAGCGCCGTCAAAGCCGTCGGGAAATTCTTCGTTGATGAAGGCGGTCGTCATCTCGCCCGCGACGAATTTCGGGTGATCCATCACGGTGGCAAGGAACGGCAGGTTATGCCCGATCCCTTCCACCTCGAACGCATCAAGCGCCAGCCGCATCTCTTCGATCGCCCGGGCCCGGTCGGGCGCCCAAGTGCAAAGCTTGGCGATCATCGGGTCGTAATACATGCTGATCTCACCGCCCTCGGTGACGCCGGTGTCGTTGCGCACGGCGCGGGTCGGCGTTGCCTCTTCGGCCGGTGGACGATAGCGGCTGAGCCGTCCGATGGAGGGCAGGAAGCCGCGATAGGGATCTTCAGCGTAAAGCCGGCTTTCCATCGCCCAGCCATTGATCTTCAGATCCGCCTGTTTGAAGGGCAGCTTCTCGCCTGCCGCGACGCGGATCATCTGTTCGACAAGGTCGATCCCGGTGATCAGCTCGGTCACCGGGTGTTCCACCTGCAATCGCGTGTTCATTTCCAGGAAGTAGAAGTTGCGGCCGCCATCAACGATGAATTCGACCGTACCGGCGCTGGTATAGCCCACCGCGCGGGCCAGCGCGACAGCCTGCTCGCCCATCGCCTTGCGGGTGGCGGCGTCGAGGAAGGGCGACGGCGCCTCTTCGATGACCTTCTGGTTGCGCCGCTGGATCGAACATTCCCGCTCGTGCAAGTAGACGGCATTGCCATGCGCATCGGCCAGCACCTGGATCTCGATATGGCGGGGCTGCGTCACGAACTTCTCGATGAAGATGCGGTCGTCGCCGAAACTCGCCGCGGCCTCGTTCTTGGAGCTTTGGAACCCCTCGCGCGCTTCGTCGTCTGACCACGCGATGCGCATGCCCTTGCCGCCGCCCCCGGCGCTGGCCTTGATCATTACCGGGTAGCCGATCTGGCGGGAAATCGTGACCGCCTCCTCGGCATCGGCGATCAGGCCCATGTAGCCGGGCACGGTAGAAACCCCCGCCTCGGCGGCGAGCTTTTTCGAGGTGATCTTGTCGCCCATCGCCTCGATCGCGCCGACCGGCGGGCCGATGAAGGCGACGCCCGCCTTTTCCAGTGCGGCGGCAAAGCGTGGGTTTTCCGACAGGAAGCCATAGCCGGGATGGACCGCCTGCGCGCCGGTCTTGGCGATCGCGTCCATCACCTTGTCGATCACGATGTAGGACTGCGCGGCCGGCGACGGGCCGATATGCACCGCCTCGTCCGCCATCTGCACGTGCAGTGCATTGCGGTCGGCATCCGAATAGATGGCGACGGTCGCGATGCCCATCTTGCGCGCAGTCTTGATGACACGGCAGGCAATCTCGCCGCGGTTGGCGATCAGGATCTTGTCGAACATCAGCAGGCGTCCTTCAAATGCAAAGCCGCCGCCGGGGCGGTTTGGCCCCGGCGGCGGTCATGTCGTGTCGTTATGCGTGTTTTGTCAGCGGCAGACGCTGGAATATTGATCGCAGGTCGCGCCGATCGCGCCGCCGACGACTGCGCCCGTGACCGGGTTGACGCCCACGGCATTGGCCGCAACAGCCCCGCCCGCGGCGCCGACAAGCCCGCGCTGCATGTCATTTTCCAGACATCCCGAAAGACCGAGAACGGCGACGGCCGCGAGAATCCATGCGTGTTTTGCCATATCGAACTGCCCTTTGCAAAATTACCGGTAACTGCAGATTCAGGGCATTCGCAAAAGTTTACAACCGCAAAGATGGCCCGGGCGGGATTTCGGCGGATCGCCGGCACGGTTCTGGCAAAAGATGCCGGTCCAGTGAGGGACGCACCGGACCGGCAGGGGAAGGGATAACATTTAAGTCGTTCCACAGGGTGCCGCGCGGGGACGCAGCCCCCTGCACCTCCAGCCTGCCATGCCGGCACATATCGCGCCAGCATCGCGCCGGCGGGCCGCACCCGGACGGCAGGAACATGCCGGATGGCGCATGGTGCCGGCAGCTTCTCGCCGATCATGCCCTGTCTCCGGCGAAAACCTCGGGGAACGTCGCGCGTGCCCGGGCGAGATCGATCCGCAGGAGTGCCTCGTAATCAGTCGGGTCGAAGGGATCTTCGGCCGCAACGACCTCGCGCCCGAAAAGCCAGCTCAGCCGGCCAGCATCAAGGTTTCCCCGTTCAAAGGGTTCTTCCCCGAAATGATCCCAAAGTGCCGCCAGAAAAGCCGCGTCTGCGGCCCGGTCCACCGCGCGGCGATCGGCATAGCGTTCGCGCGCGATCAGCTTGGTCGCGCCCTCCTTGGCGGCCCTGCGAATCGTGAATTGAAAATCGGTGCCCGGCAGGCGGCCGGGAAAACCACGATGTTTCAGCATCTATAGCCTGCCTCTTTGCCCGTCACAGCGGGATATTGTTGTGCTTCTTCCACGGGTTCGCCTGCTTTTTCGTCCGCAGCGAGGCAAAGGCCCGACAGATCCGCCGCCGGGTGCTGCGCGGGGTGATCACCTCGTCGATGAACCCGCGCTCGGCCGCGACAAAAGGATTGGCAAATCGCGCCTCGTAGTCGCCGGTGCGCGCGGCGATCTTCTGGGGGTCACCCAACTCGCTGCGATAAAGGATCTCGGTCGCGCCCTTTGCGCCCATCACCGCGATCTCGGCGGTGGGCCAAGCATAGTTGAAATCGCCGCGCAGGTGCTTGGACGACATCACGTCATAGGCCCCGCCATAGGCCTTGCGGGTGATGACGGTCACCTTGGGCACCGTCGCCTCGCCATAGGCGAAGAGCAGTTTCGCGCCGTGCTTGATGACCCCGCCGTATTCCTGGCTGGTCCCCGGCAGGAAGCCCGGCACGTCCACCAGTGTCAGGATTGGAATCTCGAAAGCGTCACAGAACCGCACGAACCGCGCGGCCTTGCGGCTGCTGTCGATATCGAGGCACCCCGCCAGCACCATCGGCTGGTTCGCCACCACGCCCACTGTCGAGCCCTCCAGCCGGATGAAGCCGGTGACGATATTGCGCGCGAAATCAGCCTGAATCTCGAAGAAATCGCCCTCGTCGGCGAGTTTCAGGATCAGTTCCTTCATGTCGTAGGGCGTATGCGCATTGTCGGGGATCAAGGTGTCGAGGCTGGGCTCCTCGCGCGCCACGTCATCAAAGAAGGGCCGCACCGGTGCCTTGTCACGGTTATTCAGCGGCAACAGGTCGATCAGGCGCCGTGCCTCTGCCAACGCCTCGACATCGTTGTCGAAGGCGCCGTCGGCGACGCTGGATTTGCGGGTATGGGTGCTGGCACCACCCAGTTCTTCGGCGGTCACCACCTCGTTGGTGACAGTCTTCACCACGTCGGGGCCGGTCACGAACATGTAGCTGGTATCCTTCACCATGAAGATGAAGTCCGTCATCGCGGGCGAATAGACGGCGCCGCCCGCACAAGGGCCCATGATCAGGCTGATCTGCGGCACGACCCCGCTTGCCATGATGTTGCGCTGGAATACCTCGGCATAGCCGGCCAACGACGCCACACCCTCTTGAATGCGGGCGCCGCCCGAATCGTTGATGCCGATCACAGGTGCGCCGTTCTGCACCGCGAGGTCCATGATCTTGCAGATCTTCTGCGCGTGCGTCTCGGACAGCGACCCGCCGAAAACGGTGAAATCCTGACTGAACACATAGACCATGCGGCCATTCACCGTGCCCCAGCCGGTGACCACGCCATCGCCGGCCGGCCGGTCCTGCTGCATCCCGAAATCGGTGCAGCGATGGGCGACGAACATGTCGAATTCCTCGAAACTGCCCTCGTCAAGCAACAGCTCCAGCCTTTCGCGCGCGGTCAGCTTGCCCTTGGCGTGCTGCGCCTCGATGCGTCGCTGTCCCCCACCCGCGCGCGCCGCGTCGCGGCGGGCCTCCAGTTCCCCGAGGATGTCCTTCATCTCGCGCGCCTCCCTGATTTTGGCCAGCATAGGCGCTGCGCGCGGGTGGCAGAAGGGCTATTGGGCAAATTTGCAAAATCATCATTTTTCAAATCAGTCATTTTGCAAACTTCAGTCCTGTGGCAGGATGTTGCGGTGTTCGCGACGCGGGGAGGTGGCCGATGGCCGTGCCAAAGCTTTATGCCGGGGTGAAACTGCGTGAATTGCGCGGGCGGTTGGGCCTGACCCAGCGCGCCTACGCCGAAAAGCTGGGCGTCAGCCTGCCCTATCTCAACCAGATGGAAAACAATAACCGGCCGGTTTCGACCACGGTCGTGCTCTCGCTCGCGCGCGAATTCGGCTTTGACGTGACCGAACTGCAATCGGGTGACGAGGCGCGCCTTGTCGGCGACATGCGCGAGGCGCTGGCCGATCCGGTGTTCCCCGGCCCAACACCAGCACTTGCAGATTTGCGACTTGCAGCGGCAAACGCGCCCTTGCTCGCGCGGGCCTTCCTTGACCTGCACACCGCCTACCGTCAAACGCATGAACGCCTTGCATCGCTGGACGCCGCACTTGGGCGAGAAGACCCGCGGCTGGACCCCTCCCCCTGGGAAGAAGTGCGCGACTTCTTTCACTATTGCGATAACTACCTTGATCCGATCGACCGCGCGGCGGAGCGTTTCGCGACCCGTGCCGGGGCCACGCCCATCGACGCGGCTGCAGTCGCGGCATTGCGAGAGGCGGGCGTCACACTCGTTTGGGCCGAGGCCGGGCCGCTGCGCAGCTACGATGCAGCAACAAAGACCTTGACGCTGGCTGCGCGCGCCGCGGCCCCCACCCGCGCCTTTAATCTGCTGCTGCAACTGGCGTTGGTGGCGCATCGCCCGCTATTGGAGGCAACGCTGGATCTGGGGCGGTTCCACACCCCGGCCGCGCGCGACATCGCGCGGATCGGTCTGGCCAATTACTTTGCCGGGGCGGCACTGATGCCGTATGCCGCATTTCTGGCGGCCGCCGAAGACTCGCGCCACGATCTTGAACGTCTTGCCGCACGGTTTGGTGCCTCGCTGGAACAGGTGGCGCACCGGCTGTCCACCCTGCAGAGGCCGGGGTCCAAGGGCATTCCGTTCTTTTTCGTGCGGGTCGATCCGGCCGGCACGATCACCAAGCGCCATTCGGCCACGCCGCTGCAATTCGCGCGCTACGGCGGGGCCTGCCCGCTTTGGAACGTGCACCAGGCTTTCGAGACGCCGGGCCGCTGGCTGCGGCAACTGGCCGAAACGCCCGACGGTGTGCGCTATTTCTGCCTTGCGCGGGACGTGTCGAAACCGGGCGGCGCGTTCAACGCGCCGACCCGGCGATATGCCATCGGACTGGGCTGCGAGCTGCGTCACGCCCGCGCCCTTGTCTATGCCGACCACATGGACCTTGATGCGACAGATGCCTTTGAACCGATTGGCATTTCCTGTCGCATCTGCGAACGCAAGGCCTGCCACCAGCGGTCGGTGCCGCCGCTTGACGGCCGCCTGCGGATCGACGCGGACCAACGCGGTATCCTGCCCTACGAAGTGGAATAGCTCAGCCCGTGCGCAGCCCGGCGGCCACCGCATCCTTCAGCCGCAACCGCTCTTTGCGCAGGTCCTCCATGTGGGCGTCGTCGGTGGGTTCCAGATCGGTTTCGGCACGGTGAATCATCCGGTTCACCTCGTGATACTTGTCCATCAGCGCCGCGAATTGCGGGCTTGCGGCCTTCATCGCCTGCAACTTCTCAACATGATCGGGAAATTCTTCGGCCAGTTCGTGGGGGGTGTGTTGCGACATGCCAGACGGCTCCTTGCTTGTTTCGTGTCCCTGCCAGACTGCACGGGCGCGCGGGCCGTCACCTTGATCCGTATCAACCTCAGGGCGCGCGGGCCGGGCGCCAGCCGGCGGCGCGCGCCTCGGCCTCGGTGCAGAACCACCGTTCTCCGCGCGAGGTATCTATGCGGGTGACCGAATAGCCCCGGCTGCCCGGCAGGTGGTAAAGCCGCCCGCGCGACGAGATGTTGCCCTTGATCGCACAAGTGCCCGGGGACGGCGCGGCAACCTGCCGTTCGGCGGCCCGCCATGCCGCCGGGGATTCGACGCGGTAGGCCCAGATTCCGGTTCCGGCACGGCGCGCGGCCAACTCCTCGCCGACATAGGCCGTCGAATAGGCGCGATAGGCAAAGGCCAGCCCGCGCCGCACCAGCACCGCGCCAAGGTCTTCTCCCGCCACCTGGCAAGTGGCCAGCGTCCGGCCATACCGGTCGGTTCCTTGCGGCGCGCAACTGGCGCGCTGGCCCTGCCACGAGGCCCGCACCGTCCGGCTGACCCATGCTCCGCAGGCAAAGCTGGCCCCCGTCGTCGTAGTGCAGTTCTGGTGGGCCTCTGGCGCGTCGACGCCGACAAGGCGGATGCGCGTGCCAGCGACGTCGAAGGTATCGCCGTCGATGACCCGCAGCGCGCCCACGATCTCGGCCCGCAGCGGCTGGGCCGTGCAAAGGCAAAGCAGCAGGATCGAACAGAGGCGGAACATTTTCTTAACAAAGTGTTAAGAAATGGCCCTTTCAAGGCGGCACCGGGGATTTCGTTAATCTTCGTTAACGCTGCGAGACCCGCCAGTTGGGGTTGATCCACGGCTCGTCATTGGCGGGCGGCAGGGGTTGGCGGCCAAGGATGTGGTCTGCCGCCTTCTCGCCCACCATGATCGACGGCGCGTTGAGGTTGCCGTTGGTGATCAGCGGAAAGATCGAACTGTCGGCGACGCGCAGCCGGTCCACCCCGATCACCCGTGTCTGCGCATCGACCACCGCCATCGGATCATCGGCGCGGCCCAACTTGCAGGTGCCGCAGGGATGATAGGCGCTTTCCGCATGTTCGCGGATCGTCGCGTCAAGGTCGGCATCGCTTTGCGCCTGCGGTCCCGGCTGGATCTCTTCGCCGCGATAGGGGGCGAAGGCCTCCTGCGCGAAGATCTCGCGCGTCAGGCGGATCGCAGTGCGGAAATCGTGCCAGTCCTTCTCGGTGCTCATGTAGTTGAACAGGATCTTCGGCGGATCGGCCGGATCGGCCGAGCGCAGCGTGACATGCCCGCGCGAGGGCGAGCGCATCGGGCCGGTATGGGCCTGAAACCCATGCCCGCCCGCGGCCACCTTGCCATCGTATCGCACCGCGATGGGCAGGAAATGGTATTGAATATCAGGGTATTCCACACCCGCGGCAGAGCGAATGAAGGCCGCGCTCTCGAACTGGTTCGAGGCGCCCAGGCCGGTGCCGGTGAACAGCCACTGCGCCCCGATCAGCGCCTTGCCCCAGAGGTTCCAATAGGTGAAAAGGCTGACCGGCTTGGTCGCCTTCATCTGGATATACATCTCCAGATGGTCCTGCAGGTTCTGCCCCACGCCGGGCCGGTCGGCCACCACCGGAATACCATGTTCGGCCAGATGCGCGGCGGGGCCGATGCCCGAAAGCATCAACAGTTTCGGCGAGTTGATCGACGAGGCAGCGAGGATCACCTCGGCATTCGCGCCAATCACCTCGATCTTGCCGCCACGCTCCACCTCGACCCCGGTGGCGCGCCCGTCCTCGATGATCACACGGCGCACGTAGGCGCGCAAAAGCTGCGCGTTGGGCCGTTTCAGCGCTGGCCTGAGGTAGGCATTGGCCGCCGACCATCGCCGCCCGCGCCAGATGGTGGCGTCGAAGGGGCCGAACCCCTCCTGCTGGCGGCCGTTATAGTCGTCCGTCACAGGGTAGCCCGCCTGCCGCCCGGCCTCGACAAAGGCGCGGGTCAGCGGGTTGGTGCGCTTGCCGCGCGTAATGTGCAGCGGGCCATCCGTGCCGCGCCACTCCGGGTCGCCGCCATGGCCGCCGTCGTGCCAGTGCTCCATCCGCTTGAAGTAGGGCAGCACGTCGGCATAGGCCCAGCCATCGGCCCCCATCTCGGCCCAGGTGTCATAATCGCGGGCGTGGCCGCGGACATAGATCATGCCATTGATCGAGGAGGATCCGCCAATCACCTTGCCCCGCGGCGTCGCCATGACGCGGCCGCCCAGGTAGGGCTCGGGCTCGGTCTGAAAGCCCCAGTCGTAGCGGCGCATGTTCATCGGATAGCTCAGCGCCGCGGGCATCTGGATGAACGGCCCGGCATCCGAACCGCCATGTTCGATGACCAGCACCTGCCGCCCGGCCTCGGCCAGCCGGTAGGCGATTGCACAGCCCGCGCTGCCAGCCCCCACGATGACGTAATCGGCCTGCATCAGAATGGCGCCTCGCAAGGGTTCATCGCCACATAGACCGATTTCACCTCGGAATAATGGTTGATCGCTTCCTTGGAGTTCTCGCGCCCCACGCCCGACATCTTGACGCCGCCAAACGGCGCCTCGACCGGAGCAAGGTTGAAGGTGTTGATGTAGCAGGTGCCGGCCTGGAACCCCGCGACCATCCGGTGCGCGCGGGTGAGGTCCTGCGTGAACACCCCCGCGGCCAGGCCGAACTCCGTCGCGTTGGCACGGGCCAGCGCCTCCTCCTCGGTGTCGAAATCCAGCACCGACAGGACGGGGCCGAAGATTTCTTCCCGCGCAATCGTCATGTCGTCGGTCACGTCGGTAAAGATCGTGGGCTCGATGTAGTAGCCCTCGTTGCCCACCCGCTTGCCGCCATGGGCCAGCGTTGCCCCCTCGGCCTGCCCCTTGGCGATGTAGCCCTCGACGATGGCGAGTTGCTTGGCATTGGCCATCGGGCCGAAATTGGTGGCCTCGTCCAGCGGATCGCCCATCACTACGCCGGCGTTCAGCCGCTCGATCATCCGGGCGACAAAGGCCGGGCGGATGGAGCGTTCAACGAAGACGCGCGTGCCGTTCGAACAGACCTGCCCGGTGGAATAGAAATTGGCGAGGATCGCGCCCGAGACGGCGCTGTCGAGATCGGCATCGGCGAAGATCACCAGCGGCGACTTGCCGCCCAGTTCCATCGTGACATGCTTCATCTCGGCAGCGGCGGCGGCATAGACCTTGCGCCCCGTCGGCACCGACCCGGTCAGCGACACCTTGGCCACGCGCGGGTCCGTCACCAGCGCCGCACCCACCGCGCCCATCCCCTGCACCACGTTGTAAAGCCCCGCCGGCGCGCCGGCCTCGTGCAGGATCTCGGCCACCTTCAGCGCGCAAAGCGGCGTCATTTCAGAGGGTTTGAAGACCATCGCATTGCCGCAGGCGAGCGCCGGGGCGCCCTTCCACGCGGCGATCTGGGTGGGGTAGTTCCACGCGCCGATGCCCACGCAGACGCCCAAGGGCTCGCGCCGGGTATAGACGAAATCGCCGCCGCCCAGCGGAATATGCTCGCCCGTCAGGCTGCCGGCGAGGCCGCCGAAATATTCCAGCGCATCGGCGGCCGAGGTGGCATCAGCCACCAGCGTTTCGGACAGTGGTTTGCCGGTGTCGTAGGTTTCGAGAACCGACAGATCGCGGTTGCGGGCGCGCATGATGTCGGCGGCGCGTCGGAGGACACGCCCACGCTGGGTGCCGGTCCAGGTCGCCCATTCGGCTTGTGCGCGGGCGGCCGCATCCAGCGCCCGGTCGATGATCGCCGGGGTCGCGGAATGCAGCCGCGCGATGACTGCGCCGGTCGCAGGATAGACGACCTCGATCACCTCGCCCCCGGCGTCCTCGACATAGGCGCCGTCGATGAAATGACTGGCGGTGGGTTGTGTGGGATAGGGCATGAGCGCCTCCGGCGGGGGAGTATTTGGAGCAAGATGAAGCGGTTATTCGCCTCGGGGAAAACGTTGATTTTCCTCAAGAACGTTAAGGTCCATGTGGTTGCGCATGTAGCGTTCCGACGCTTTTTGCAGCGGCTGGAAATCCCACGGGAAATAGGCGCCGTTGCGCAACGCCTCGTAGACGACCCAGCGGCGCGCCTGGCTTTCGCGCACGTCGGCGTCGAAGGCGGGCAGGCTCCAGCGCGTCTCGGCCATCTTGCGCAGACGGGCCAGCGTTTCGGCATGTGCCGGATCAGCAGCGAGGTTGTGCAGCTCGTGCGGGTCGGCTTCCATGTCAAACAGCTGTTCGGGGTCGAGCGTGCAAGCCACGTATTTCCAACGCCCGTCGCGCAGGGCGACCAGCGGCGCCTCGCTGCCTTCGGCGGCGTATTCCATCGGCACGGTGTCCCTGTCGCCTGTACCGCAGGCCAGCGGCACAAGCGATTGGCCGTCGGTCCAAGGCATCACCGCATCCATGCTGACGCCGGCGAGGTCGCACAGCGTCGGGCAAACATCGAGGGTCGAGACCGGCATGTCGATCCGGCCGGCCGGCAGATCGGGCGAGGCGATCATCAGCGGCACGCGCGCCGAACCGTCGAAGAAGGACATCTTGAACCACAGCCCCCGCGCGCCCAGCATGTCGCCGTGATCGGACACGAAGAGGATCGTCGCCTCCTGCCTTGTATCGTTCAGCACCTTCAGGATCTGTCCGATCTTGTCATCAAGGTACGAGATATTGGCGAAATAGGCGCGACGGCTGCGGCGGACGTTTTCTGGTGTAATGTTGAATTTCCGATAGTCGCAGGCATCCAGAAGCCGCTTTGAATGCGGATCTTGTTCGGAATAGTCAATTGATCCGACTTCGGGTTCCAGATGTTCGCAGTCTTCGTAAAGATCCCAGAACTGCTTTCGCGCGACATAGGGGTCATGCGGATGGGTGAAGCTGACTGTCAGGCACCACGGCCGCGCATCCTGCCCGCGCGACAGGTCGTAAAGCCGCGCCATCGCGTTGTGCGCGACCTCGTCGTCATATTCCATCTGGTTAGTGATCTCGGCCACGCCCGCCCCGGTGACCGAGCCGAGGTTGTGATACCACCAGTCGATCCGCTCGCCGGGCTTGCGATAGTCCGGCGTCCAGCCGAAATCGGCCGGGTAGATGTCCGTGGTCAGCCGCTCTTCAAACCCGTGCAACTGGTCGGGGCCGACGAAATGCATCTTGCCTGACAGGCAGGTGCGATAACCCGCACGGCGCAAATGGTGCGCGAAAGTCGGGATCGACGAGGCGAACTCGGCCGCGTTGTCATAGACGCCCGTGCGGCTGGGCAACTGCCCCGCCATGAACGAGGCGCGCGCAGGGGCGCAAAGCGGCGAGGCGGTATAGGTCGTGGCAAAGCGGGCCGACCGGGCCGCCAGAGCACGCAGATTGGGCGCATGAAGCCACGCGACCGGACCGTCCGGAAACAGCGTGCCGTTCAGCTGATCAACCATGATGACAAGAAAGTTTGGGGCTGTCACGTCGCGGGGCCTTTCGTAATCTCGAGGTCCAGAAGCGCGATAACCTGATCGGCCACCGCCTCGTTCCGGGGCAGCACGGTGCCCAGCGCCTGGCGCAGGTAAAGACCGTCGATCAACCCGGCCAGGCGGAAGGCAACATCGGGCGCGCGGGATCCGACCAGCTTGCGCAGATCATGGGTCAGGTTCGATTGCAGACGCCCCTGATAAACGGTCAGCAGGCGCTGCGCTTCGGGCAGGGTCTGGGCCAACACGTAGAAATTCAGCCATGCCGCTACCACTTCGCGCCGGAAGTTGGCGCGGGTGAACCCGGCGCGGATCACCGCCTCGACCCGCGCGCGCGGCCCCTGCGCCATGCTGAGCGCGCCGCGCACCTCGGCCCCGTAAAGCGTCAGCGTATGGCGCATCGCGGCGAGAAATATCTGTTCCTTGCCGCCGAAATAGTGATGCGCCAGCGCCGAAGACATCCCCGCGCGCTTGGCGATGCGCGCCACCGTCACGTCGAGATTGCCCACCGCGCCGATCTCGTCGATCGTCGCTTTGACAAGCGCCGCACGGCGTATAGGCTCCATCCCGAGCTTGGGCATGATGTCCCCGAAAACTGATTGCTAAAAACTCTTAGGTGGTTTTTATTGACTCATCAATCAATAAACGCCGCCACGAACGGCAGGGAGACGCCACATGAAACTGACCACCACTCTTTCAGTCCTTGCGCTTGTCGCCGCGACCGGGGCGAACGCCGCCGGTTGTGACAAGGTAACCTTCTCGGACGTCGGCTGGACCGACATCACCGCCACCACCGCCGCCACCAGCGTGGTTTTGCAGGCGCTCGGCTATGACACCGAAACCAAGATTCTGTCGGTGCCGGTGACCTATACCTCGCTCGCCTCGGGCGACGTTGACGTGTTCCTCGGCAACTGGATGCCGACGATGGAAAGCAACATCGCGCCCTACCGCGAGGCCAAGACGGTGGACACCGTACGTGCCAACCTTGAAGGCGCGAAATACACGCTGGCCACCAACGCCGCGGGCGTCGCCGCCGGGATCAAGGACTTCTCCGACATTGCCACCCATGCCGACGCACTGGATGGCAAGATCTACGGGATCGAGCCCGGCAATGACGGCAACCGCCTGATCCTCGACATGATCAAGAATAACACCGACGGCATGAAGGACATGCAGCTGGTCGAAAGCTCGGAACAGGGGATGCTGGCGCAGGTCGCCCGGCTTGATGCCAAGAACCAGCCCATCGTGTTCCTCGGCTGGGAACCGCACCCGATGAACGCGCGCTTTGATATGACCTATCTGACCGGCGGAGACGACATCTTCGGGCCCAATTTCGGCGGTGCGACGGTCTATACCAACACCCGCGCGGGTTATGTCACGGAATGCCCGAACGTCGGCAAACTGCTGGAAAACCTCGTCTTCTCGCTGCCGATGGAGAACGAGATCATGGGCGCGATCCTTGACGACGGCAAGGACCCGGCGGTTGCCGCCACCGATTGGCTCAAGGCGCATCCCGACACGATCGGGCCGTGGCTGGACGGCGTGACGACCAAGGACGGCGGCGACGCGATGGCCGCGGTCAAGGCCTCGCTTGGTCTTTGATCTGACCTGATCATGCATCATCCGGGCGGCCCTGCCGGGGCCGCCCGCCTGCCCCGTCCCGAAAGGCCCGCCGATGCTGAACTGGCTGACCGAAGCGAAGATCCCCGTAGGCGTCGTCTCGGAGCAGGCGTTCAACTGGCTCGAAGGGCACATGGCGTGGTTCTTCGACGGGTTGTCCTCCGGCATGGACGCGATGATCAGCGCCATCGAATGGCTGCTGCAAACCCCGCCGCCACTGGTCATCGTCGCGGCCTTCGTGGCGCTGACATGGGCTTTGCAACGCAAGTGGACAACGTGCCTGCTGGTCTTTCTGGGCTTTCTGTTCATCCTCAACCAAGGCTATTGGAAGGCAACGACCGAAAGCCTGACGCTGGTGCTGTCGGCCTGCATCATCTGCATGGGGCTGGGCGTGCCTGTGGGCATCTTCCTTGCCCACCGACCGCGGCTTTACCAATGGGTCAGCCCCGTGCTCGACCTGATGCAGACGCTGCCAACCTTCGTCTACCTGATCCCGGCGATCATCTTTTTCGGCCTTGGCATGGTGCCGGGCCTGATCGCCACCGTTATTTTCGTGCTTCCTGCACCCATTCGGCTGACCCAATTGGGCATTGCATCGACACCGCTGGCGCTGCGCGAGGCGGCCACCGCATTTGGCGCGACCAACCGCCAGCGGCTATGGAAGGTGGAACTGCCTTACGCCTTTCCCCAGATCATGACGGGCCTGAACCAGACGATCATGCTGTCGCTCTCGATGGTGGTGATCGCGGCCTATGTCGGCGCGGACGGTCTGGGGGTGCCGGTGGTGCGCGCTCTTGGCTCGGTCAACACCAAGCTTGGCTTCGAGTCGGGCTTCGTCATCGTCGTCGTGGCCATCGTGCTTGACCGGATGCTGCGGGTGACACGCAAATGACCGCCGTCATCTTCGACAATGTCAGCATCGTTTTCGGCGACCAGCCTGGCCGAGCCCTGCCACTGATGGATGCGGGCCAGAGCCGCGCCGAGATCCAGCGCGACACAGGGCAGGTTCTGGGCGTGCACAATTGCAGTCTGACGGTGGCCGAGGGCGAAATCCTGGTGCTTATGGGGCTGTCAGGCTCTGGCAAATCGACGCTGCTCCGTGCGGTCAACGGGCTCAATCCGGTCGTGCGGGGCGCGGTGCGGGTGCATGGCGGCAAGGACATGACCGATGTCACGCATGCTCCGCCAGAGGTGCTGCGCCGCATTCGGCTGAATGCCGTGGCGATGGTCTTTCAACAATTCGGCCTGCTGCCTTGGCGCACTGTGCGCGACAATGTGGGCCTCGGGCTTGAACTGGGTGGCATCTCGCGTGCCGAACGTCGCACGCGGATCGAGGCACAGCTGGCGCTGGTAGGCCTGTCGGATTGGGCAGACCGCAGGGTGGGCGAGCTTTCGGGGGGCATGCAGCAGCGCGTGGGCCTCGCCCGCGCCTTTGCCACCGAGGCGCCGATCCTGTTGATGGACGAGCCCTTTTCGGCGCTGGACCCTCTGATCCGCAACCGCCTGCAGGACGAGCTGCTGGACCTGCAACAGAAGCTGAAGCGCACCATCGTCTTCGTCAGCCACGACCTTGACGAAGCGTTCAAGCTGGGCAACCGCATCGCCATCATGGAGGGCGGCCGGATCGTGCAATGCGGCACCCCGCGCGACATCTTCACCGATCCTGCCAATGACTACGTGGCCGATTTCGTGGCCCACATGAATCCGCTGGGCGTCTTGACTGCGCGTGACGTGATGCGCGCAGGCGTGGGCGACGGGCCGGATGTTGATGCAGAAACGCCGGTCCGCGATCTGATTGCACGACTTCAGCAGGTGCGCAGCCTCAGCGTACGCGAGGCCGGCCGGCGACTGGGCAGCGTGACCGCCGATTCCATCCTCGCCCGTATCGCCGCAGGGCAGAACTAGACTCGACTTGTGGGACGGACGCCCGCCGTCACACCTTGGTGGCGGGCGCCACTGGTGTAATCTGTCGCCGCGCCACCGCCTCTCGCCATGTGATAAAGCTGACCGATGCGACGATGATCAACCCGCCCAGCACGACGAAGGCATCAACCGGCTCGCCAAAGACCGTGGCACCCAGCGTGACCGCCCAGACAAGTTGAAGGAACACCACGGGCTGTGTCACCGTCAGTGGGGCCGCCGCGAATGCCAGTGTCATGGTGTAGTGCCCCGCCGTGGCAAAGGTTGCGACCACGAACAGCCAGCCCAGCTGGTCCCATGTCGGCGTGATCCAGACCGCGGCTGCGAAGGGCGCCAGCCCGATCGTCACGGTCAAGGACAGCATGCCGACCACGACCAAGGGCGAGGCCGTCGCCGTCAGCCGCTTGGCGAGCAGGTAGCTGACCGCGAAAAGCGCCGCCGTCACCAGCATGGCGAAATGCCCCGGCCCCAGCGTGCGCAGCCCCGGCCGCAGAATGACCAGCGCACCGATCAGCGCCATGATGACGGCCGCCAGCCTTCGCGGTGGCAGCTTTTCTCCCAGAAACAGCGCGGCACCCAGCGTGACATAGACCGGGTTGAGGTAATTCAGCGCGGTCACCTCGGCGATGGAAATGCGCGCCATCGCGAAGAACCAGAAGATCACCGCGATGGTATGCGCCGCGCCCCGCAAGGCAAAGACCTGAACCTGCTGTCGCGTGAGGTGCGCGCGCAGGATCGGCGGGATCATCGGGATCAGGAAGACGAGGCCAAGGGCATAGCGCAGGAACGCCGCCTCGGCCGCCGGCACCGACTGCCCCACATGCTTGACCCCGGCCGTGACGCCGACGAAAAGCAGCCCCGTCAGGACCATCAACAGGATGCCGGTGACAGGACGCGCGGCGGAGGCGGGCGATGCAGTCATGTCTACGACGTGACAGAGCCCGGCGGGACAGGCAAGTGGCCGCAACCGGGAATGGCTCTGCAAGGCCAAAATCCCGCCTGATTTGGCTGGCAGCCTGTGCCGCATGATACAGGTCAGGGATTTAGCCCAGAGGTCGGCGCAACGCGTCGCGGTTCTGGTCGACGGCGACAACGTCGCCCCGAGGTACGGCGCACAGATCATGGCCGAGGCCGAGCGCCACGGCCGGGTCGACATCGCGCGCGTCTACCTTGCGGCGAACCGCCCCTCGGACTGGCTGACCCAGCCGCGTCTGCGCGCGATTCACGCCGGCCACGGCAAGAACGCAGCCGATATCCTGCTATGCATCGACGCGATGGAACTGGCGCTGACGCAAGACATCGGCAGCTTCGTTCTGGCCAGCGCCGACCGCGACTTCACCCATATCGCCCAGCGCCTGCGAGAGCGTGGGCTGTCAGTTCTGGGGCTGGGAGAAGCCAAGGCGCCAGAAGCCTTCCGGCTGGCCTGCAGCGGCTTCACGGTCCTCCAAGCAGAAGCGGCGCCGCCCAGCGCGACCGTTCCAGCCACCGCGCCAAATCCCGTGTCAGACCTCGACCGGCGTATCAGGGGGGTGATCGCAGATCATAGCACGAAGGGACGCGGCATGCCCGTTGCCCTTCTGGGACAGAAGATGCACCACGACCATGGCACCCGCATCAGCACCATGCCCGAGCGGAACTGGCGCACCTACCTCGCCAATCGCCCGACGCTCTACGACCTCGATCCGCGCGGACCGAATGCCTTGGTCCGCTTCCGCCCGGAGGGCTTTGGCGGCCTCTAAGCGATCTCAGCTTTCCTGATATGCGGCCATCACCTCGTCGGAGGCCTCGAAGTTGGTCGTCACGCTTTGCACGTCGTCGTCGTCTTCCAGCGTCTCGACCAGCTTCATCAGCTTCTGGACGCCTTCAAGGTCCAGCTCGGTCGTGGTGGTGGGTTTCCAGACCAGCTTGGTCGTTTCCGATTCGCCCAGCGCGGCCTCCAATGCGGTCGCGACATCGTTGAGATCGGTATCGGCGCAGGTGATCCAGTGTCCCTCGTCGTCGCTTTCCACGTCTTCGGCACCGGCCTCGATCGCGGCCATCATCACCGTGTCGGCATCGCCCGCACTGGCGGGGTACCTGATCTCGCCCTTGCGCTCGAACATGAAGCCGACCGAACCGGTTTCGCCGAGGTTGCCGCCGTTCTTGGAGAAGGTCGACCGCACGTTCGACGCAGTGCGGTTGCGGTTGTCGGTCATCGCCTCGACGATCACCGCCACACCGCCCGGCCCATAGCCCTCATAGCGGATCTCGTCATAGCTTTCGGCATCGCCCATCTGGCTTTTCTTGATCGCACGGTCGATCACGTCCTTGGGCATCGACTGCGCCTTGGCGGCCTTGACGGCCAGACGCAGGCGCGGGTTCATGTCCGGGTCGGGCATGCCCATCTTGGCAGCCACGGTGATTTCCTTGGAAAGCTTCGAGAACATGCTGGAGCGCAGTTTATCCTGCCGCCCCTTGCGATGCTGGATGTTGGCCCATTTGGAATGGCCTGCCATGCTGGACCTCTTGTCGTCTGTTGTCGGTTTGCGGGCCTCTATATGCCAGCCGCCCCGCGCCCCGCAACCCCAGCCTATAACGGCCAGATCAGCGGGATGACCAGCGCGCAGATGACCGACAGCGACAGGTTGAGAGGCACGCCAATACGCAGGAAATCGGTGAAGCGGTATCCACCCGGCCCATAGACCAGCGTATTGGTCTGATACCCGATGGGGGTGGAGAAGCTGGCCGAGGCCGCCATCATCACCGCCACGACCAGCGGGCGCGGATCGACGCCAAGCGCATGGGCAAGACCGATGGCAATGGGTGTCATCACCACGGCCACCGCATTGTTCGAGACAAGCTCGGTCAGCACCATCGACAGGACATAGACAACGAAGATCACCACCTGCGGCGGAAGGCCTTCCAACAGTGGGGCGGCGCCATTGGCCACCAACGCCACCGCGCCCGAACTCTCAAGCGCCGCACCCACCGCCAGCATCGCAAAGATCAGCGCGAGCAGACGGCCATCAATGAACGAGAACGCCTCGTCAGCGTCGATGCAGCGGGTGACCAGCACCAGCACCATCGCCAGCACGGCCAGCAGCAGGATCGGCGCGATGTTGAGGGCCGAGAGCGCGACGATGCCCAGCATCGCGGCGATGGCAATCCAGGCATGGCTGCGGCGATAGGCCCGCGCCGAAGGTTTGGAGACGTCGCCTAGGTTCTGGTCCTCGGCCAGCCGCTGGATGTCGCCCGGCGCGCCCTCCAGCAGCAGGGTATCGCCCACCCGCACGATCATCTCGTCAAACTGGCGGCCGATATTCTTGTCGCGCCGGTGCACGGCCAGCACGTAGACGCCGTAGCGCCGCCGCAGCCGCAAATCGCCCAGCCGGCGGCCCACCATCTTGCATTCCGGCGTGATCAGCACCTCGACGGTCGATGTCTCCACCGCCGAAACCTGATCGACCCGGCGCAGGCTCTTGTTGCGTTGCAGGGAAAGCAATTCGGTCATCGCGGTGCGCAGGACCACCCTGTCGCCCACTTGCAGCATCACGCCATCAAGGTTGCGCCTGAGCGACTCGTCGCCGCGGATCACGTCGATCAGCCGCACACCGTCGCGCTTGAAGAGTTGCACCCCCGTCACCTCGCGCCCGATCAGGTTGCTGTCGGGCGGGATTACCGCCTCGGTGAAGAAGCGCATTTTCGAGCGATCCGAAAGCAGCGTCGCCATGCTATCGCGGTCGGGCAGCAGGCGGCGCCCGAAGAGGTAGAGGTAAAGCAGCACCCACGCCGCGATGATTGCCCCCAACGGCGTGATCTCGAAGATCGAGAACGGTGCCAGCCCCTGCGCGCGCGCCACCCCGTCGACGACAAGGTTCGTCGACGTGCCGATCAGCGTCAGCGTGCCGCCCGCGATGCTGCCATAGCTGAGCGGAATCAGCAGCTTGGAAGCCGAAGTACTCAACGTGCGGGCCATCTGCACGAAGACCGGCAACATCACCACCACCACCGGCGTGTTGTTGACAAAGGCCGAGGCCGCCAGCACGAAAACCAGCGCGCCCCCCACCGCCAGCCGCGGGTGGCTGCGAGCGTAGCGTTCGGCCAGCGTACTGACCTCGTTCAGTGCGCCGGTGCGTACCAGTGCCCCCATCACCACGAACATCGCGGCGATCGTCCAGGGTGCCGCGTTCGACAGCGTGGCGACCGCCGCGTCATAGGGCAGAAGGCCGATCAGCAGCATCAACGCGGCCCCGCCCATCGCCACCACCTCGGTCGGGTAGGTCTCGCGGATGAACATCGCCAGCATGCCCAGCAGGATGCCCAGCGCAATCAGCGCCTGCAGTGTCGGTGATACGCCCAGCGCGGCAATCATGCCGGCCCCTTGCCGATTGGCAGTGCCGCGTCGGCCGGAGCCTCTTCGCGTTTGCGGGGCTGGACCAGCGCTATCCCCGACAGCATCAGCGCCAGCGCCAGCCAGACCGCCCACGAATAATGTTCGCCCAGAAGCAGCATCGACCAGACCACCCCGAAGCCGGTGACAAGGTAGGCGATCAGCCCGGCAAAGATCGGCCCGGCCCGCCCGACCAGCCAGATATAGACCGAATAGACTACGCCGTGAATGACTGCGCCCGCGATCAGCGCCGCCTCGGGCCGCCCGGGAGGCATCACCGGCACCGCCCACTGCCCCGTGGCCAGAATGGCCGGCAGGCATAGCAGTGTGCCCATGACCGAAACGCCGAACATCGCGGCAACCGGTGCCTGCCCGGTGCCGCGAAAGGCCACGAAATTACCCTCAAGCGCGTAGGAGAGCGGCCCGATCAGCGCCACCGGCAAGAAGACGAGCATTGCCGGGTCCGGCAAGCTGACGCCCGGTGCGGCGATCAGCACGACACCGGCCAGCCCCAGCCCCAACCCCATCAGGCGGCGCGGCGCGACCTGATCGGTGCCCAGCGCCATTGCCAGAGGGAAACTGACCATTGGCACGGTCGAAATCAGAATTGCCACGATGCCCGAAGGCAGGTGGCGCACGGAGGTGTAGAAGGTGAAACTGGGGATCAACGTGCCAAGAAACGCCACGACGACATAAAAGATCAGCGCATCGCGCGTCAGGAGTGGCCGGTCGCGCCGCACCAGCACGATCAGGCCCAGCACCACGCTCGAAATCGCCAGTTCCCAGAAGACCAGCGTCAGCGGAGCCCAGCCGGTGCCCGTCGCCACCTTGCCAAGCGGCACCGTCAGCCCCCAGCTGACCCCGCAGAAGAGCAGTACCGCGCTAAGCCCCGCGCGGGCGGAAAATGCGCCTCTCATGGTAGCCGTCCGTCCGGCGTAGGGGGCCGCGACACCACCGGGGCGGGTGCGGGGGCCGCGCGCGGCTGCACCAGAAACACTCCGGCCAGCACCAGCACCAGCGCCGCCCAGATCCACGGCGCGTAGGCCTCCGACAGCAGCGCCATCGACCAGACCATGCCGGCGCCCGTCACCACGTAAGAGACCTGCGCGGCAAAGACCGAACCGCCCCGCCCGATCAGCCAGACATAGCCAAGATAGGCCGCGACATTGCTCAGCGCGGCGAAGACGATGGCCATGTCGGCCCGGTCCACAGGCCAATGCGGCGGCGCCAGCGTCCCTGTTGCCAGCGCCAGCGGCAGTGCCAACACGAAGGCCACCACCGTCGCACCGCACAGAAGTTGCAACGGATCAAGTCCTGCCCGCCCCAACCGGCCCAGGCCCACGCCCTCGGAGGCGTAGCAGCTCAGCGCCAGCACCACGAAGGGCAGGAAGATGACGCTGCCGCGATCCGGCAGGCTGGCCTCGGGCAGCGCGATCAACATCGCGCCGGTCAGGCCCAAAAGGAGCCCGAAAACTCGCATCGGCGTGACCCGGTCCACCCCCACGGCCAGCGCCATCGGCAGGGCCACCATCGGCAATAGCGACATGCACAGTGCGATGATCCCCGCGGGCAAGTGCTGGGCCGCGGTATAATTGGCGGCATTGGGCAGGACGGTGCCCAGCACGCCCACAAAAACGTAACGGATCAGCGCCGGCCGGGTCAGTGGCAGGCCCTTGCGCCGCCAGAGCAGAAGCGCCGCCATGACCACAAGGCCGATCGCCGCGTTCAGCACCACGATCCCGAAACTGCGAAAGCCGCCCGTCACGGCGATTTTGCTCAGAGGAAAGTTCATGCCCCAGGCGCAGCCGATCCCCAACAGCGCCAGCACCGGCCCGGCCGCCGGCCGGCTGGCCCGGATCATCCCGGCTCCGCCTGCGCCAGCCGCCCGCCCTGCCGCACCATCTCGACCTTCGTCGCCTTGCCGCTGCGGTCGTCGGTCTCGACATATAGCCCGCTCAACGTGGCGGGGCCGGCGGCGGGTTCAAACCGGCCCTTGGGCATGCCGGTGATGAAACGGCGCAGGGGTTCCACCTTGTCCATCCCTATGACCGAATTGTAGTCGCCGCACATGCCCGCATCGCTGAGATAGGCGGTGCCGCCCGGCAGGATCATCGCGTCGGCGGTGGGCACATGGGTATGGGTGCCCACCACGATGCTGGCGCGCCCGTCGCAGAAATGGCCCGTCGCCATCTTTTCAGACGTCGCTTCGCAGTGGATGTCGATCAGGCTTGCCTGCACCATCCCGCCCATCGGGTATTGCCGCAGCACCGCGTCCAGCGCCGAGAACGGATCGTCGAAGGGCCGCTTCATGAAGACCTGCCCCAGCGCCTGGGCCACCAGCACCTTGCGCCCGCCCGGCGCCTCGAAGACGCGCGCACCGCGCCCGGGCGCAGCCTTGGAATAGTTCAGCGGACGGATGATGCGCGGCTCGGTCTCGATGAACTGCAGCATCTCCTTCTGGTCGAAGGCATGATCGCCCAGCGTGATTGCGTCCGCCCCCGCGGCCAGAATCGCGCGGGCATGATCGGGCGACAGGCCCACGCCGCTGGTCGCGTTCTCGCCGTTGACCACGACGAAATCCAGCCGCCAGTCGGCCCGCAGGCGCGGCAACTCTGCCGTGATCGCGGCGCGGCCCGAACGGCCCATCACATCGCCAAGAAACAGGATTTTCATGCCCTCCCTGTTAGGGGCGGGCGGGGGCCTTAGCAAGCATCGCCATGCGCTGGCTTGACGCACGTCAAGGCGGACGTGACCCGCGCGCCGCAATCTGCCGGTCGTCGCAGCAATCCCGAAAGCCGCCATCATGCGCCTGCCGCCTGTCGAGACGACCCTGCTCGCCCTTTCCGTCGCGGGCCTCGCCTCGGGCGGGGCCGCGGCGCTCGTGGGCCGGCCGGATCTGGCCAGCCTGCTCTGGGCCGCCGGCACCCTGCCCGTGATCGCGGGGCTGGCATGGGAAATCATCCAAGGCCTGCGCCGGGGTGATGTCGGGCTCGACATCGTGGCGGCCCTTTCGATGACCGCCGCGCTGGCCTTCGGCGAAACGCTGGCCGCCGCCGTGGTGGCGCTGATGTATACCGGGGGCACCTTCCTCGAGATGTTTGCCGAATACCGGGCCCGGCACGAGATGCAGGCGCTGCTGACCCGCGTTCCGCGTAGCGCCATGCGGCACGAGAACGGCGGGTTGGCAGAGGTCGCGCTCGATGCCATTGCGCCGGGCGACCGCCTTCTGATCCGGCAGGGCGAGGTCGCCCCCGCCGACGGCACCGTGGCCAGCCCCCGCGCGCTGCTCGATCTCTCGGCGCTGACGGGCGAATCGATGCCCGTCTCGATGGAACAGGGCGCCGCGGTGATGAGCGGCGCGCTCAACGCCGGCGACGCGTTCGATCTGGTAGCGACGCGCCCGGCCGCCGAAAGCACCTTTGCCGGCATCATCCGGCTGGTCGAACAGGCGCAACGGTCCAAGGCGCCGATGAGCCGGATTGCCGATCGCTACGCGCTGGTCTTTCTTGCCGTCACGCTGGCACTGGCGGGCGCGGCATGGCTGGGATCGGGCGATCCGATCCGTGCGGTCGCCGTTCTTGTCGTGGCCACCCCCTGTCCGCTGATCCTCGCCGTGCCGGTCGCGCTTGTCGCCGGTCTCAGCCGGGCCGCGCGCTTCGGCGTGCTGATCAAGGGCGCCGACATGCTGGAACGGCTGGCGGGCATCCGCACCCTGATCCTCGACAAGACCGGCACCCTGACCGATGGCCGGCCCCGCATCACCGGGATCGAGGCGGTGGGCGAGATCGACGCCGGCGAAGTGCTGCGCCTTGCCGCCTCGCTCGACCAGTCGAGCAAGCATCCCATCGCCCAGGCGATCGTGGCCGCCGCCCGTGCCGATGGCATCATGCTGGCCACGCCCGAAGCGGTCTCCGAAACGGCGGGCGAGGGCGTCGCCGGCCGCGTCGGCGGCCGCGAGGTGCTGGTGGGTGGCGCCGGGTTCGTGCGCGCCCGTGTCGCCGATCACCCCGAGGACGGGGCGATCCATCGCGCAGGCTCGGTCGTGGTCTCGGTCGGCGTCGATGGGCGCCTCGCCGGACGCATCACCATGGCCGATCCGCTGCGCGAGGGGATGGCGGGTTTCCTGTCGGGCCTGCGCGCACTCGGACTGACCCGCATTGTGCTGGCCACCGGCGACCGCGCCGCGGTGGCCGAGAACATCGCGGGTCACCTCGGCCTCGACGCGCTGCGCGCCGAGTTGACGCCGGACCAGAAGGTCATGCTGGTCCTGGCCGAGCGGATGGAGGCCCCGACGATGATGGTGGGCGACGGCATCAACGACGCCCCGGCGCTGGCGGCGGCCGATATCGGCGTGGCGATGGGCGCAAGGGGTGCTGCCGCCAGCGCCGAGGCCGCCGACGTGGTGCTGCTGGTCGACCGGCTGGACCGGCTGCTGCCCGGCATCGTGATCGCGCGCGGCAGCCGCGCCATCGCGCTGCAAAGCGTGGCGGCGGGCATCGGCCTGTCGATCGCCGGGATGGTCGCCGCCGCCTTCGGCCTGATCACCCCGGTCGAGGGGGCCGTGCTGCAGGAACTCATCGACGTGGCGGTCGTGCTCAACGCGCTGCGCGCCTTGCGCATCAAGCCCGAGGGCAGCTGACCCCTTCATCTTGCCAGAAATACTCCGGGGCAGCGCCCCCTGCCCCGCTACCGTTCAGCGCCCCGGCGTGATCACGCCCGCCTCGGTCACGATCAGGTCGAGCGGCTGGTCCACAGGTTCCAGCGGCAGCGCCTCGTCCTCCTGCGCGGCCCAGGCAAAGCCGATGGCCAGCACCGGGCCGGCCGCGCGCAACCCTTCCAGCGTCCGGTCGTAGAAACCGCCGCCATAGCCCAGCCGACCGCCGCGCCGGTCGAAGGCCACCAGCGGCACGATCAGCACCTCCGGGACCACCCAGCCGCCGGTTTCAGGCACCTTCGCGCCGAACGGCCCGTCGATCATCCGCGCCGCAGGGGTCCATTCCCGGAATTGCAGCGGCTGGTCCTTGCCCATGATGACCGGCACGCAGACGGCACCGTGGCCCGCGGCCTCGGCCATCGCGGGGCCGGGGTCGATCTCGGTGCGCATCGCCATGTAACCGGCCAGCGGCCGGCCCCTGTGCCCGGACAGCACCGCCGCCAGCGGCCCGGTCGCCGGTCGTCCGCCTGCCGCGGCAAAGGCCGCCTTGCGCCGGGCAAAGGCCGCGGCGCGGGCAGCGGCCTTGATCGTGGCCAGATCGTTCACAGCAGGATCACCCCCGCCAGCCAGAGGAAAGAGAAGAAGCCCACCACGTCGGTCACCGTCGTCACGAAGGCACCCGAGGCCAGCGCCGGGTCAAACCCCATCTTCTCCAGCCCGAACGGGATCAGCAGCCCCGCCAGCGCGGCGGCGAAAAGGTTGATGATCATCGCCAGCCCGATCACCACGCCGATCAGCGGCCCGCCGAACCACAGCCAACTGATGCCGCCGATGATCAGGGCAAAGACCGCGCCATTGGCCAGACCCTGCAGGATCTCGCGCCGGATCACCCGCCAGACGTTCGATTGCGTCAGGCTCTTGGTGGCCAGCGCCCGCACCGCCACGGCAAGGCCCTGCGTGGCCGCGTTGCCCCCCTGCGAGGCGACGATGGGCATCAGCACCGCCAGCGCCACCATTTTCGCGATGGTGCCTTCAAAGAACGAGATCACGACCGAGGCGAGGATCGCTGTCAGCAGGTTCACGAAGAGCCACGGGAACCGCTGCCGCGTCGTCTCGAACCAGTTGTCCGAGATGCTGCCCTCGCCAACACCGGCAAGGCGCAGGATGTCCTCTTCGTGCTCCTCGTCCAGAAGAGTCATGGCGTCGTCGATGGTGATGACACCGACCAGCCTGTCGTCGTCATCGACCACCGGTGCCGTGATCATGTGATAGTGGTTGATCGCCTGCGCCACGTCGGCGGCGGGCTGATCGACGTGAAACGTGCGGAAACTGTCCTCGACAAGGTCGCGCAACCGCACATTGCGGCGGGCCGACAGGATGCGCCCCAGCGTGACATAGCCGGCGGCCTTGGCCCGCGGATCAACAAGCATGACGTGGTAGAACTGGTCGGGCAGTTCCACGTCAGACCGCAAGTAATCGATCGCCTCACCCACGGTCCAATGCTCGGGCGCGCGCACGATCTCGACCTGCATGTGCCGGCCCGCCGATTCCTCGGGGTAGGCCAGCGCCTTTTCGACGGCGACCCGCTCGGGGGCATCCAGCGCCTTGAGGACCGCACCCTGCTGTTCCTCGTCGAGATATTCGACAAGGTCCACAACGTCATCGGACTCAAGGTCACGCACGACCTCGGCCAGTTCGGCCGGGGCGAGCCTCTCGATAATTTCCTCGCGCAGGCCCTCGTCAAGCTCGGACAGGATGTCGCCATCCATCCCGCCTTTCCAGACCACCAGCAGCGCGCGACGCTCCCGCGGGTCGATCAGCTCGATCAGGTGGGCGATGTCGGCCGGGTGCAACGGGTCCAGCGCGGCGTCGATACGGGCCTTGTCGCCCGCCTCGACGGCCTCGCGCACTTCCGCGATCAGCCGTTCGGTCACGCCGAAGGCTTCGTCCTCGTCTTCCTCGACCTCGGGCTTTTCAAGTTCTTCGATCATCCGGCCGGTCCCCTGACAGACCGACACCATAAAGCAAGCGATCTGGGCCACAACTGCCGAACGCCGACAGCGTCGATCCGCCCGACATTCCTGAAACTGCTTCACGCTTTGCCCTGTTAACCCGGGCCCGCCCCGCTGCTAGGCTTGGCGCATGAGCACGCATCTTCTTCTCGGGCAGACCCTTGCCTTTGACGGCGACCCCTTCGCGACCGACTGGTCCGCGGTGACCCGCCACGACAGCCATGGTGCCGTTCTGGTGCAGGACGGGCGCATTGCCGCCGTGGGCGGGGCCGAGGCGCTGCGCGCCGCGCATCCGACCGTGCCGGTCACCGATTACGGGCAGGCCCTGATCTGCGCGGGGTTCATCGACGCGCATATGCACTATCCCCAGACCGGCATCATCGCCAGCTGGGGCAAGCAGCTGATCGACTGGCTGAACACCTACACCTTTCCCGAAGAGGCGCGCTTTGGCGATCCGGCCCATGCAAGGAAAGTGGCGGAAACCACCCTCGACCTGGCCCTGGCGCATGGCACCACGACGTTGACCAGCTTCTGCACGATCCATCCGGGCAGCGTCGACGCCTTCTTCGAAGCGGCCGCGACGCGCGACATGCGGGTGATCGCGGGCAAGACCTGCATGGACCGCAACGCGCCCGAAAACCTGCGTGACACCGCCCAAGGCGCCCATGACGACAGTGCGGCCCTGCTGGCGAAATGGCACGGGCAGGGCCGCGCGCTTTACGCGATCACGCCGCGCTTTTCACCCACGTCCACGCCCGAGCAGCTGGAGGCGCTGGGTGCGCTCTGGGCCGCGCATCCCGATTGTCTGATGCAGACGCATCTGAGCGAGCAGCACCCCGAGATCGCCTGGGTGCACGAACTGTTCCCCGAGGCGCGCGATTACCTCGACACCTACGAACGTTTCGGCCTGCTGGGCCCGCGCGGCCTTTACGGCCATGCCATCCACCTGACCGAGCGCGAACGCGCGCGGCTGGCCGAGGTCGATGCCAGCGTCGTGCATTGCCCGACATCGAACACGTTCATCGGCTCGGGGCTGTTCGACCTGATGGGGCTGGCAGGTGCCAGGCTGCGGGTGGGGCTGGCCACCGATACCGGGGGCGGGTCGTCCTTCTCGATGCTGCGAACGATGGCCGCGGCCTACGAGATTGCCCAGTTGCGCGGGCACGCGGTGCATCCCGCGCAGCTGATGTGGCTGGCCACCGAAGGCTCGGCCCGCGCGCTGCACCTCTCGGGCCAGATCGGCCATCTCGGCCCCGGTGCCGAGGCCGACCTCGTGGTCCTCGATCTTGCCTCCACCACCGCCATCGCCCAGCGCGCGGCGCGCGCCGACAGCATCTGGGACGCGCTTTTCCCCACCATCATGATGGGCGACGACCGCGCCGTGCGTGCAGTCTGGGTGAACGGAAAACCTGCTCAGCAGGGTTTGGCGAGGTCCAGCACCCAATAGCTGCCCGCATGGCCCACGCCATAGGCGGTGACGCCCGGCAGCAGAATGTTGGCGCGGTGGCCGGGCGATTCCATCCAGCTGGTCATCACCTGCGTGTCCGTGGACCCGCCGAAGGCGATGTTTTCGGCCGAAAGGCAGGCGGAATAGCCCGCCGCGGCGATGCGCTGTCCCGCGGTCTGGCCGGAGGGCGTATCATGCGAAAAATAGCGTCTCGCCTGCATATCCTCTGCATGGGCCTGCGCTGCGGCGGCAAGACGGCTGTCGGGCGCAACGGCGGACAGGCCCTGCGCCGTCCGCTCGCCATTAAGCAGCTGGCCCAGACCGTCGACCGTGCCCACCGGCGCCGGATCGCCGGTATCGGCTGGCGGGCCAATGGGGATCACCACGCAGGCGCCAAGCGGCAAGAGTATCAAGGCTGCAAGAAGCGGGCGCATCGGGCCTCCAATGGTCAGGGATCAGTCGGCCAACTCTCGGGCGAGGCGGTTTTGCCTGTCAACCGCAGCTGCAAGGTCGAAGGTTGTGACGTGGCCATTTTCCACCACCTGCCGTCCCTCGACAAAGAGGTCGCGCACGCGCGTCGGGCCGGCCAGCAGCAGCGCGGCCGGGTCCCAGCTGCCGGCGCTGTCGATGCCCGAGACATCCCAGATCGCGATATCCGCCCGCTTGCCCGAGGCCAGCCGCCCGCAATCGGGCCGGCCCAGCACGTCGGCCCCGCCGCGCGTGGCGATCTCCAGCGCCTCGCGCGCGCTCATCCTGTCGGCCCCGCCCGTCACGCGCTGCAACAGCATCGCCATGCGCGCCTCGGCCACGAGGTTCCCCGCGTCGTTGCTGGCCGAGCCGTCGACGCCCAGCCCCACTTTCACGCCCGCGTCGCGCATCGCCCTCACCGGCGCAATGCCCGAGCCCAGCCGGCAGTTCGAACAGGGGCAATGCGCCACGCCCGTATGGGTTCGCGCGAAAAGATCGATCTCCGAACCATCGAGCTTCACGCAATGCGCATGCCAGACATCGGGGCCGGTCCAGCCCAGATCCTCGGCATATTGGCCGGGGCGGCAGCCGAACTGCGCCAGCGAATAGGCGATATCCTCGTCATTCTCGGCCAGGTGCGTGTGCAGCATCACGCCCTTGTCGCGGGCCAGAAGGGCGGCGTCGCGCATCAAATCGCGGCTGACCGAGAAGGGCGAACAGGGCGCAAGGCCCACCCGCACCATCGCGCCCTCGGACGGGTCGTGGAAGGCATCGACGACGCGGATGCAGTCGTCAAGGATCGCTGCCTCGTCCTCGACCAGACTGTCGGGGGGCAGGCCACCCGCGCTTTCGCCGATGCTCATCGCGCCGCGGGTCGGGTGAAAGCGCAGGCCAACGTCACGCGCTGCGGCGATGGTATCGTCCAGCCGCGCGCCGTTGGGGAAAAGGTAAAGATGGTCCGAGGTCAGCGTGCAGCCCGACAGCGCCAGTTCGGCCAGGCCAACCTGCGCCGAGACGAACATGTGCTCGGGCGTGAAGCGCGCCCAGATCGGATACAGCGTCTTGAGCCAGCCGAACAGCAGCGCATCCTGCCCGCCCGGCACCGCGCGGGTCAGCGTCTGGTAAAGATGGTGATGCGTGTTCACGAGGCCGGGCGTGACAACACAGCCCGCCGCATTCACCACCCGCGCGCCCGGCGCAGGCAGATCATGGCCGATGGCGGCAATCGCACCGCCCCGGATCAGGATGTCGGCGCCGTGCAGTTCGCGCCGGGCGTCGTCCATCGTGACGATGGTGTCGGCATTGGAAATCAGGATGTCAGGCATGGTTTGTCCCCTCGGGCCCTCTGTCTCCCCTTCGGTGGCCGGCGGGACGCCACGCGGCCGACAGAAGGGGAAGTCAAGGACTCGGGCGCGCATCAGAAGTTAGCCATGCGCGCGGTGCGCTGGCAAGACGCGATCAGAATGCCGACAGGATCGCTAGCGCCTCGGCATGAATCGCTGGATTGGCCGCCGCCAGCACCCGACCACCGGCATGCGCGGGCGCGCCCTGCCAGTCGGTAACGATGCCGCCCGCCGCCTCGATCACCGCGATCGGCGCATGCACGTCATAGGGGTGCAGCCCGGCCTCGATGACAAGGTCCACCTGCCCTGCCGCCAGCAGCGCGTAGCCCGTGCAATCAAGACCGTAGCGCGTCAGTTGCGCGCGGCGGGCGACGGCGTGAAAGGCCGCGCCCTCGGCCGCGCTGCCCACTTCGGGGAAGGTTGTCAGCACGATGGCCTGCGACAGCGGCCGTGCCGGACGGGTGCGCAGCGGCATCGTGCCATGCGGACCGGCCACCTCGGCCAGACCCAGCCCGCCGCGAAAGCGTTCGCCCACATGGGGCTGGTCGATGATGCCGAAGAGGGGGCCCTGCGCGTCGGAGACGGCTATCAGCACACCCCATGTCGGCGCGCCGCAAACAAAGGCCCGGGTGCCATCGACGGGGTCCAGAACCCAGGTCAGCCCGGTCGTGCCGTCCTTGGCGCCATATTCTTCTCCCAGAATCGCATCGTCGGGGCGCGCCTCGGCCAGCACTGCGCGCATCGCGCGCTCGGCGCCGCGGTCGGCCTCGGTCACCGGGTCGAACCGGCCCGCAGCGCCCTTGTCATCCACGGGCAGCGCCGGCCGCCGAAAATGTTGCAAGGTCACCGGGCGGGCGGCATCGGCCAGCCTGTCGGCGACGGCAATCAGCGCGGCAGAGGTCGCGGCATCGGGCATGGATCGGGTCATTTCAGGTCGGGTCCGGTCGGTGGGGGGCGCAAAGGCGCCCCCTTCACCGCGCGGCTACCCTGTCGGCCGCAGCCCGGTCAAGCCCGGCCGGACGCGCCGCGGTCAGGCCGCTTCGCTCAACACGCGGGCAAGGTCGAACAGACGCCGGCGCTGCGGCTCGGGAATGGCATAGTAGGAACGCAGCAATTCCAGCGCTTCCTTGTCCGACAGGATGTCACCGGGCATATCGCCGTTGTCGACCTGATCGGTCGGCAGACGCGTTTCCATCCCTTCGAAGAAGAAAGCGATATCCACGCCCAGCACGCGCGCGATGTCCCACAACCGAGAGGCGCTGACGCGGTTCATGCCCGTCTCGTATTTCTGGATCTGCTGGAACTTGATCCCAACACGCTCGGCGAGTTGCTGCTGCGTGGTACCGTTCATCCAGCGCCTGTGGCGAATTCTTTTTCCCACATGCACGTCAACGGGATGTTTCATGTCATTCTTCCTTATCTCACCCTGACCGCTTGGGCCGGTCGCCCTCCCTTCGCGCACGGAACCCAAGCGCGAAGGCTACCGAACAAGACACGCGTCGGTTGCAAAAAGCTACCTGACTTTTTGGACAGGTCGGTTCCGGCCGAAGTTGGCCGATCGGCAGGTTCTTTAGGATGTGCACATGGGCAAAACATGGCCTAGAGTCGGTAAGACCGCTCAAAAGATGGAAGAAAGGGGAGCTCATGCAAGCCTTCCGCGTGACCGGATTCGATCGTCCGCCGGAATTGGCCGAGGTGACGGTGCCCGAACCCGGCCCCGGAGAGGTGCGGCTTCGAATCGGCGCGTGCGGATTGAACTTTGCCGATCTGCTGATGGCCGAGGGCCGCTATCAGGAAACCCCGCCGCCCCCTTTCACATTGGGGATGGAGGTCTGCGGCACCGTCACCGCGCATGGGCCCGGCGTGACCGGTCCGGCACTGGGCACTCGTGTTGCGGTCTTTGGCGGCAGTGGCGGCATGGCCGAACACGGCCTCTTTCCCGCCGCCCTGTGCCGTCCGGTGCCGCGCGAAATGCCAGACACGGTCGCGGCCGGGTTTCAGGTCGCCTATGGCACCTCCCATCTTGCGCTGACGCGCCGCGCGCGGCTGCAACCGGGCGAGACATTGCTGGTGTTGGGCGCGGCAGGTGGCGTGGGCCTGACGGCCGTCGAAGTGGGCAAACGGCTGGGTGCGCGCGTGATCGCGGTGGCACGTGGCGCCGACAAACTGGCCGTCGCGGAAAAAGCCGGGGCCGATCACCTGATCGACGCGAGCACCGACCTGAAGGCCGAAGTTCGCGCGCTGGGCGGCGCCGATGTGGTTTATGATCCGGTGGGTGGGGCGGCCTTCACTGCCGCACTTGGCGCCTGCAACCGCGAGGCGAGAGTGCTGGTCATCGGCTTTGCCAGCGGCGAGGTGCCGCCCGTCCCCGCCAATATCCTTCTGGTCAAGAACATCACTGTGATGGGATTCTATTGGGGTGGCTACCTCAAGTTCGCGCCGCAAGCGTTAAGCCAAAGCCTCGACCAGTTGATCGAGTGGTATCGCGCGGGCAAGCTTCGCCCGCATGTCAGCCATGTCCTGCCGCTGGTCCGCGCGGGCGAGGCGATGGACCTGATGCGCAGTCGCAAGGCCACCGGAAAGGTCGTCGTCACCCCCTGAGGCTCAGTTCACGATACCCTTCGCGGATCATCTGGGCCATGTCGTGCACCACTGGCCCGTCGCCGCGATCGTGGACATAAAGGTTGACGGCGACCTGCCGCAACTCTGGCAGAGCACCGCCATGCGCGATCCGCTCGAACTGGCGCGGCTCGGTGCCCTCCAGCATCGTGTGCACTGCCAGATCGGCGCTGACCGTGGCCTCGACGGTGCGGCTGGAATTGGTCTGCACCGCCATTTCCCACGGGATTCCGGCCGCATCGAGGCGACGCTGCACGCCCTGCCGGAAAATGCAGAAATCTTCGTAGGCCAGCCTTAGCGGGCGCTGCTTCCAGGCCTGCCCGCCCTGCGCACCAACCCAGATCAGCGGGATCGTCGTCAATGTCTCGCCACCCTCGTCCACGTCATCTTCGGTGGTTAACGTGGCATCCAGCTCGCCCCGCGCGAACTGCGCCTTCAGCGGATGGGTGAAGGACGACACCAGTTGCACCCGCACGCGCGGATAGTCGATGGCCAGCTGCCGCAGCACCTTGGGGATCACCGGGTGAACCACATCGGTCGGCACGCCAAGACGAACCTCGCCCTCGAACTCCTGTGCAGTGAGCCGGCTGAAGATCTCGTCATTGGCGGCCAACAGGCGGCGGGCATGGCCCAGCAATTGCTCGCCCGCTTGCGTCAGCCGCACCGATCGCGCGGCGCGCTCCAGCAAGGTCAGCCCAAGCATTTCTTCCAGCCGTTTGATCTGCATCGAGACGGCCGATTGTGTCAGATGCATCAGTGCCGCGGCTCGGGTCACCCCACCGGTGTCGGCGACCGCGACGAATGAGCGCAGGGCGGTGAGGTCGAGGTTCCGGTTCATATCACGATCCACGATGGTTTGACTGAAAAACATTCATTTCAGTTATGCAAGCGACACTGCTATATATCACCCATCCTGATACTTCAGCGCCAATTCATCAAGAAAGGAATGATGCCATGCGCACGTTCGATCAGATCGCAATGTTCCCCGCCGCCCGTCCCGGCCTTGCCCTGTTAGGTTGGCTGACGGCCATGCCGGCTGTCGCCCGCCAACGCCGCGCCCTGCGCGAACTGGATGACGCCCGTCTGAACGATATCGGGCTCAGCCCGCGTCAGGCCGCAGCCGAAGCTGCACGCCCGGTCTGGGACGTTCCGGCCCATTGGCTGCGCTAAGCGCGACGGCAGATTGGCAGTCGATAATCCGACAGATTTGATCGGATTTCAACGCCCCTCTGACGCGGGGTTCTTGAATTGCCGCGGCAACCTGCCAATATCCTCCACAAGGTTCTTCGCGCGCAGGCGCGGGGTCCAAGGGTTAACATTGGAGGTCTCGATGGCTGAGTACCAAACGATCCGAACGGCGGGCGGGATCCGCACGGCCCAGATCGACGAAGGGCTGCGCGCCCACATGAACAAAGTCTACGGCACCATGTCCGTGGGCATGGTCATTACCGCGCTGGCGGCCTGGGCAATCGCCGGTCTTGCTGTGACAAGCGATCCGACGGGGGCCGTGGCGCAGGTTGCGCCCGGCGAATACCTGACCGGGTTCGGCGTGGCGCTTTACACGTCGCCGCTGAAATGGCTGGTGATGCTGCTTCCGCTTGGCATGGTCTTTGCCTTCGGCGCGGTAATCAACCGCATGTCGGCCGCCGCGGCGCAGCTGTATTTCTACGCCTTCGCGCTGGCGATGGGTGCCTCGCTGAGCTCGATCTTCCTGATCTACACCAGCTTTTCGATCGTGCAGGTGTTCCTGATCACGGCGGTCATGTTCGCGGGCCTGTCGCTGTACGGCTACACGACCAAGCGTGATCTCAGCGCCATGGGCACCTTCCTGATCATGGGCGTGATCGGCCTGATCGTGGCCTCGATCGTCAACATCTTCCTGCAATCGTCTGCGGTGATGTTCGCGATTTCGGTGATCGGCGTGCTGCTCTTCGCGGGCCTGACCGCCTACGACACGCAGAAGATCAAGACGATCTACCTTCAGCAGGTGCAGGCCGGGAACCAGGAATGGTTGGGCAAGTCGGCGATCATGGGGGCGCTTAGCCTCTATCTCGACTTCATCAACATGTTCATGTTCCTGCTGCAACTCTTCGGCGATCGCCGCTGAGGCAAGGACAGACGAAAAGACAGGGGCCGGTGGAAACACCGGCCCTTTTGCGTTTTGGCGGCTGCCAGCCCGATGCCGCCAATCCACCCGGCACCGCGGGCCCTTCCAAAGCGGGGCCGCTGCAAAACCCGCAGCAAGCGCCCTGTGCCAATTCGAAAATCGGGGATACCCATGAAAATCACCACAGGCCACGCCGCGCGCGAACAGGCGATCGTCGATCTGGTCACGGCAACCTTCACCGCCTCTGACGGCGAGGCGGAGGGCCAACTGGTCGGCACATTGGCGCGCGATCTGCTGGCCGATACGCCTCATGACGACATCCGCGTCTTTTGCGCCGAGGATGAGGGCGCTGTCATCGCCGCGGCGATCTTCAGCCGCCTTGTGTACCCGCAGGACACCCGTGTCGTCTTCCTGCTGTCGCCGATGGCAGTGGCAACGCCATTTCAGCGCCAGGGCGTCGGACAGGCCCTGCTGACCCATGCCCTCGATGCGCTGCGGGCCGAAGGTGTCGAGGTCGCCCTCACCTATGGCGATCCCAACTATTACCGGAAGGTCGGTTTCCGGCCGATCACCGAAGAACAGGCCCGCGCGCCCATGCCGCTTGGCATGCCGCACGGGTGGATCGGACAAAGCCTGACCGATGCGCCCATGCCCGCCCTGAACGGGCCCTCACGCGGCGTTCCCGCACTGAACAAGCCCGATATTTGGTGAAACCGGACGCCTATAGCGCGCGGCGCATCGAAACCGCCGGAAACCCAATGCCGGGGGCCAGCGGCACGACGATATCGGCCAGCCGGGTGAATCCCATCGCGGCGTAAAAGGGCACGGCGGTGCGGGTTGCGGCGGCGTGTGCGGTGGTCATGCCCACATCGCGTGCGGCCTCCAGCGCGTGGGACAAGATCGCCCGGCCAAGCCCTTGGCGTTGATGGCGCCAGTCGGTGACAAGATGGCGCACCTCGGCCTGCCCCCCGCGCCGTGGTGTCCATCCGCCGGCACCAAGGATCGCCCCCGCCTCCTCGGCCACGTAATAGGTGCCGCTGGATACCAACGCCGGATTGGCGCGGCTGATCAGCGGCAAAGCCATCACCAGCACCGAAGGCGGATAGTCAGGGCGCAGCAGGCGGGGATAGCTGGCGGACAGAAGCGCGTCGATCCGCCCAAGGTCCTCAGGTGTGGCAACACGGATCAGCATGACCACCAAAGAAAAAGGCCGCGCCCGAGGCGCGGCCCTGTTCCAGTCAACCCGGCGGGCATGATCACTTGATCTTGCCTTCCTTGTATTCAACGTGCTTGCGCACAACCGGGTCGTATTTACGGATCGCCATCTTCTCGGTCATGGTGCGGGCGTTCTTCTTGGTCACGTAGAAATGCCCGGTCCCTGCGGTCGAGTTCAGACGGATCTTGATCGTCGTCGGTTTCGCCATGTCTGGTCTCCTTGCAGCGGACCGCCCAAGGCGCCCGCGAAATCATGAGACCCGGCTTTTACAGGCCGGATGCCGCGAGTCAAGCAGGTTTCCCGATGCAATCAGGCTCCAGCTCCGCCCATTGCGGAATGCACGCTGTCACGGGTTGCCGGCGCAAGGCCCAGCGCCTCGGCCAGCGCCGCCAGAAAGTCGGATTCGGCGGGGTTGTCGACCTTGATGGCCATCACAGCGGCAGCATAGACCTGCCCTTTCATCGTCTCGGCCGTGTCGGCGGCCAGCGCCGTAACATCGATCGGGGCATCCATCTGCGCCTCGATGAACGCCCGCTCCTCGGGTGTCGCATCGCCTGCATAGGCCATGATCCGCGCGCGTTCGTCGCCATCGATGGTGCCGTCGGCCTTGGCGGCCATGATCATCGCACGCAGCATCAGGCGCGCCGTGTCCTCGCCCGCCGCCAGCGCCGGGCCGGTACCGGGCAGCGCGCCTGCCATGCCGGTCATCGCCTGCGTGGCCCCACCGGCCAGTCCCGCGACCGCGCCCATCAGGTTGCCAAGACCAGCTTGCCCGGCCGCTGCTGCACCGGCCCCTGTCTGGCCCATTTGCTGGGCAAGGTTTCGCATCGTCGCGGCACCGCCGGGGATGCCCATCTTTTCGGCCATCTGGCCAAGCTGATCGGCCATACCACCCGGCTGACCGGCATTCTTCAGCCGGTCCTGCATCCCGGCCATTCCGCCGCCCTTGTTGAAGGCATCAAGCCCCTTGGCCGCGGCAAAACCCACCGCCATGGTGGCCACCAGTTTCATGAAACTCATTGCGCTATTCCTTCCGGCTCAGGTGAACGGATGGCCCGAGCCTAACGCCGCCAGCGCCCGAGGGGCAGCAAAAAACTCACCCGTTTGCAGGACAGGGCGAAAATGCGCGGATGGCCTGTAAGCCGGATTCTGTCCCCGGGGGTTGCCCCCCGTTGGATGACCATTCCTCTGGACGCAGACGTTGCCGCCGCGCCTCAAGCTGCCAACCCGGGCCTCTCGGGTCAGGCGTCCCTGCCGGGATATCCTCTTGCGAGGATCACACCGGCCCGAGGCCCCTATTTGGCATTGCTCCGGGTGGGGCTTGCCGTGCCGTCCGTGTTGCCACGTCCGCGGTGGGCTCTTGCCCCACCGTTTCACCCTTACCCCGGCAGGCCGGGGCGGTCTGTTCTCTGTGGCGCTTTCCCTTGGGTTACCCCAGCCGGGCGTTACCCGGCACCCTTGCCTTCATGGAGTCCGGACTTTCCTCGAACCGGTTTCCCGGCCCGCGATCATCCAGCCATCCGCGCGGAGATGGCGTTACGCCCCCGCCCTGCCCCGGTCAACGGGAAAGCGCGCGGCAAGATCCAGCGCGCGGCCCATGTCGGTGGCGTCCAGCGGCCCGGTGGCGCCGGGATTGTGGCGCAGACGGAACGCGGCAAGGCGCGTTTCGGGGGCCACGTCGGAGTCATAGCCGATTGCCGTCAGCGCGGCGGCAAAGCGGGCGGGGTCGGGCGGCACGGGGGCGGCGCGGCTGATCACCGCCAACCCCTGCCGCGCCAGCCGCGCCCAGTCGAAGCGCGGGCCGGGGTCGATCTTGCGGGCAGGCGCACAGTCGGAATGCGCGATCACCCGTTCCGGCGGCACGTCCCAGCGGGCCATCACGCCGGCAAGCACCGTCTCCAGCGCGTCCATCAGCGGTGCGGCAAAGGGCACGTTGCCCGGATTGGCCAGCTCGATCCCGATCGAGCGGGAGTTGACATCTGTGACCGCACCCCAGCGGCCCGCACCGGCATGCCATGCGCGCATCTCCTCAGGCACCAGCGCCAGCACCTCGCCCGCCTCTGAAAGCAGGTAATGGGCCGAGACTTCGGTCGCCGGGTTGCAGAGCGTGTCGCGCGCGGCCGCGCAACTTGTCATCGCCGTGTAGTGAAGGACCACGAGGTCAGGCCGCGCCCCGTTTCGGCGCGGTCCGTAATTGGGGGAAAGCGGCGCGGCCGTCAGTTCCCCGCCGCCTGCTTGAACGGCGCTGGATCCCAATTGCAGGCAAACCCGTCGCCATCAGGATCAAGCCCCATCGGGTCGCGATCGGGGCCGCCACGCGAGAGGAAGGCCCGCTGCGCCGCATCGTCGGAGACGTATTTCGCGCAGTTGCGCGCCTCGCGCGCCTTCGAGGCGAAGATGAAACGGCTATACCACGCCTGCCCCTTCACGTTGGGAGCTCCCAGGGCGTAGGCCACGATGTTGGGCCCGGCATCCTGCGGCCGGTCGGGCACCGCGCCGGGCTGCACCACCTGGTAGGCGGCGGCCTGCGCCGCACGGCGCTCCGCGTCGGACTGGATCGTCTCGCGCGAGGCGACGGCCTGAAAGCTTTGTTCGTCAGACAGGCCCGGGTTGTTCATCAGCGGCGGCGCGGCATTGCCCGGCGTGGCATCGACCCCCGCCGTGCGCCCGGTCGCGGGATCGGCGGCGGGACTGGCCGCGCCGATGCCGGCCGCGGCCAGATCGGACGAGGGGATGGCGGGCTGCATGCCGCCCTGCGGTGCAGGCGGCGTGGTGGCTGCCGCGCTCATGGGTGCTGCAAGCGGTGCGCCCGTCGCCGCCGCAGGGGCCGACGAAACTGGGGCCGGCGGTGCTGGCTGAAACTGACCATATTCGCGGAATCCGGCTCCGCTGTCGGGAACTTGCGGCGCACATGCTGCAAGGCCCAGCGCCGCGGCGCCGATCATCAGAACCTGTTTCACGGCTGTTCCTGCCTTCTTGCCCGTTTGGATGGTATTTCTACCACCACCGCGCCGGTTTGGCCACAAAACCTGCCGCCCGTTCCAGCGCATAGGCGGTGTTCAGCAGATCGCCCTCGGCCCAAGGCCGCCCGATCAGTTGCAGACCCAGCGGCAGCCCCTTGCCATCGACCCCGGCTGGCACCGAAATGCCCGGCAACCCGGCGAGGTTTACCGTCACCGTGAACACGTCGTTAAGGTACATCTGGATAGGATCCGCGCTGGCCATTTCGCCCAGCCCGAAGGCCGCCGAAGGCGTGGCAGGGGTCAGGATCGCGTCGATGCCGGCGTCGAAGACCTGCTCGAAATCGCGTTTGATCAGCGTGCGCACCTTCCGCGCGCGGTTGTAATAGGCGTCATAGAACCCCGCCGACAATACGTAGGTGCCCACCATCACGCGGCGCTGCACCTCGTGGCCAAAGCCCTCGGCGCGGGTCTTTTCATACATCTCGGTGATGCCGTCGCCCTGCGCGAGCTTGGCCCGGTGGCCAAAGCGCACCCCGTCATAGCGGGCAAGGTTCGACGACGCCTCGGCCGGCGCGATGACGTAATAGGCGGGCAACGCGTATTTGGTGTGCGGCAGGGTGATGTCGCGCACCTCGGCGCCCGCGTCGCGCAGCATCGCGGCCCCCTCGGACCACAACTTCTCGATTTCCGCGGGCATCCCCTCCATCCGGTATTCCTTCGGAATCCCGATGACCTTGCCGCGAATGTCGCCACTCAGCGCCGCCTCGAAATCAGGAACAGGAATGTCTGCGCTGGTCGAATCCTTGGGGTCATGCCCCGCCATCGCGCCCAGCAGGATCGCCGCGTCGCGCACGTCCTTGGTCATCGGGCCTGCCTGGTCCAGCGACGAGGCGAAGGCGACAATGCCCCAGCGACTGACGCGGCCATAGGTCGGCTTGATGCCCACGATCCCGGTAAAGGCCGCCGGTTGCCGGATCGACCCGCCGGTATCGGTGCCCGTCGCGCCGAGGCACAGGTCCGCCGCCACGGCCGCGGCAGACCCGCCCGACGAGCCGCCCGGCGTCAGCGCGGTGGCGTCATTGCCGCGCCGCCACGGATTGACCGCATTGCCGTAGCACGAGGTTTCGTTGGACGAACCCATCGCGAACTCGTCCATGTTCAGCTTGCCCAGCATCACCGCGCCCGCGTCGAAAAGCTGGCTAGTGACGGTCGATTCGTATTCCGGGCGGAACCCTTCGAGGATGCGGCTGGCAGCCTGGCTCGGCACGCCCTTGGTGCAGAACAGGTCCTTGATCCCCAGCGGAATTCCGTTGAGCGCGGGGGCCTCGGCCCTGCGCCGCGCGTCGGCGGCGCGCGCCTGTTCCAGCGCGATCTCGGGCGTCTTGTGCACGAAGGCGTTCAACGCATCGGCGGCCTCGATCTGCGACAGGCAGGCTTCGGTCAGTTCGACCGCGCTCAACTCGCCCTTGCGCAGCCCGTCGCGCGCGGCGGCGATCGTCAGTTTCGTCAGCTCGCTCATTCCACCACCTTCGGCACGGCAAAGAACCCCTCGCGGGCATCGGGCGCATTGGCCAGTACGGCGGCCTGCTGGTTGCCATCGGTCACCACGTCATCGCGCCGCTTCAGCCGCATCGGCGTGACCGAGGTCATCGGCTCCACGCCCTCGACATCGACCTCGTTCAGCTGCTCGATGAAGCCGAGGATCGCGCTGAATTCCTGCGCCAGCGCAGGCAACTGCGCCTCTTCCACCTTGATCCGCGCCAGCTTGGCCACCCGGCGCGCGGTGCTTTCGTCGATCGACATGGGTCCGCCTTTCGTCAAAGGGTCGGCCCCGGCTTTACCTTCACCCCCCGCCAGTCGCAAGCGGATGCGTGGCGCGATGATCCAGCAGAACGGCAATCATCCAGCCCAGCATCACTGCGTTCAGCAGGTGCCACAGGAAATGCGTGCCCAGCGGCCAGACCGGGCACAGGACCATGTCGAGCGAACGCGCCACCAGCGAGGCCGACAACAGCCCCGCCCCCACCAGAAAACCCCGCGCCAGCACCGGCCAACGCCGCCGGAGCGCCACCGTGTAGATCACCAGCAGCAGCGGCACCGTCCAGTAGGCCGCCGAGATGCGCAGGAACGGCACCCGTGCCAACACCGCCACGACAAGCGCCGCGTAGGGAAAGAACCCCGCCGTCGCCAACGCGGACCATCCGGGGCGCAGCCCCAGCACGTCGCGGTTCACGGCAAAAAGGTAGAACAGGATGAAAACCGCGATCGGGATCGTGTCGGCGAGCGAGGCCCAGGCCGTCGCCTCGGTGTGAAAGAGGAACGAGCCCAGCCCGATCGCGAAGAGAACCGCCGACAGTGCCCGGCCCGTCGCATCGCGCCCCGCCAGCCGCCACATCAGCACCGCGACCACCAGAAAGGCGAGGTTCGTCAGCGCGTTGACCGGCTCGGCCCAGAAGGCGGGGCCGGTCCGCTCGCAATAGCCGTCGATCTTTTGCGTCCAGTCCATCTTGCGCTGCCCGACCCTCGCCCTACTCTTCCGCCATCCCAACCAAAGGAGCAGACCCATGAAAATCACGTGGCTCGGACACGCAAGCTTTCGTATCGAGATCGCCGACCAGGAGCTGCTGATCGACCCCTGGCTTGACGGCAATCCCGTCTTTCCCGCCGAACGCAAGGCCGAGGCGATTGCCGGCGCCACCGCCATCCTGCTGACCCATGGCCATGGCGACCATGCCTCCGAAGTGCCTGCGCTGGCCGCCGAGCTGAGCGTGCCGGTGGTGGGCATCTACGACCTGATGACATGGTTCGCCAAGGCCCATGGCACCAACGTCATCGGCATGAACAAGGGCGGCACGGTCAGCCTCGGCGGCGTCAAGGCGACGCTGGTCAACGCGGTCCATTCCTCCTCGCTCGAAGGCGAGAACGGCCCGGTCTATGCAGGCGCCGAGGGCGGCTACATGATCGCGGGCGAGGGCCACACGATCTACCTTTCGGGCGACACCGACATCATGGCCGACATGGACTGGATGGGCGATTACCACAAACCCGACATCGGCATCCTCGCCGCGGGCGGCCACTTCACCATGGACATGGAACGCGCCGCCTATGCCGCCAAGCGCTACTTCAACTTCAAGACGGTCATTCCATGCCATTACAAGACTTTCCCGCTGCTGGCGCAGAATGCCGACGCGCTGAAGGCCGGACTGCCCGGCGTCGACGTGCATGACCTCAACCCGATGGACAGCGTGACCATCTGAACCGCCACCGGCCCTTCTTCTGGCCGGAAATACTCTCGGGGGGTGCGGGGGGCAGACAGCCCCCCGCCCTTACCCAATCAGCGCATCACCGCAGGCGGGCCGGGTGCCCAGCGGCGCATCGGCAAGCGCCGGAACCCCCTTGCGCAGGGCATCGCGGGTGGCAAAATCCGACAACTGTTCGAGATACCAGCGCGTCCCGTCGCCATAGGCCAGCCAGTTCGCGCAGATGGTGAAGCGTTTCCCGGTGCCCACGTATTCGTAGGTGGTCAGCACCGGCACCATCGCCCAGCGCCAGCCGCCGGCCTCGCCGCGCAGCGCCTTGTCGGGAAAGGCGCGGGCATCGACCACGCCCAGGGTTTCGGCGCGCTGGGCATAGCCCTGCCGCGCGGTGGCGCGGAACGTCTCGGTGTCATAGCCGCTCAGCCGCGCCAGGGCCGCGGCGATCTCGGGCTTCTGGTGGGCGAAGAGGTAATCCAGCATCCAGCCCTCGCGCTCGCTCATCACGAGCCCCGCCATCAGCGAGGCGACGCGCGGGTCGGGCGCAGCCGCATCGCCTGCATGGAGGGCGGGCGGGGCAAGACAGAGGGCAAGGGCAAGAATGGTGGTGCGGCGCATCGGGGGCCCTCTCGGTCGGCTTCGCGAAAAAGCTAACCCTCGCGGGCCGTCCGGCAAGGCGCGGTCTCACCGCCGCTCGGCAAAGAACGCCTTAAGCAGCGCCGCGCTCTCCTCGGCGGCAAAACCGTCATAGACCTCCGGGGCGTGATGGCATTGCGGATGGGAAAAGATCCGCGGCCCCTGCGCCACGCCGCCCGACTTGGGATCGGGCGCGCCGTAGTAAAGCCGCGCGATGCGGGCGAAACCGATGGCCGCCGCGCACATCGGGCAGGGTTCCAGCGTGACGTAGAGGTCGTGGCCCGGCAACCGTTCGTCGCCCGTCGCGGCGCAGGCTGCGCGCAGGGCCAGCATCTCGGCATGGGCGGAGGGATCGGCCGTCTCGCGGGTGCGGTTGCCCGCGCGCGCCACAACCGTGCCGTCGGGGCCTACCACCACCGCACCCACCGGCACCTCGCCGCGAAGCGCCGCGTCGCGCGCCTCGGCCAGCGCGATATCCATGAAACTGCGGAACGTCATGACGCCCATCATGCCCGGCCCGGTTCCCGGCGCAAGCCGCCGGACGCCTACGGCGGGCGAGTATTTGGGGCAAGATGAAGCGGGGCCGTTGCGCGGCGGCGCGAAGCAGGGCAAGGGAGGGGGATGGAAAAGACCCCGCCACCCCCGTCGCCGGAGGGCGACCGCATCGCCAAGGTGCTGTCGCGCGCCGGCATCGCCTCGCGCCGCGAGGCCGAGCGGATGATCGCAGAGGGCCGCGTCAAGGTGAACGGCAAGGTGATCGACAGCCCCGCGCTCAACATCGGGCCGGGCGACCGGGTGCTGGTCGACGGCAAGCCGGTGGGCGAGCCCGATCCGCCGCGGCTCTGGCTTTATCACAAGCCCGCGGGGCTGGTGACGACCGCGAAGGACGAAAAGGACCGCCCCACCGTCTTTGGTGCGCTGCCGCCCGAGATGCCGCGGGTGATGTCTGTCGGCCGGTTGGACCTCAATTCCGAGGGGCTGCTGCTGCTGACCAATGACGGCGCGCTCAAGCGGCGGCTGGAACTGCCATCGACGGGCTGGCTACGCCGCTACCGGGTGCGCATCAACGGCACGGCCTCGGAAGCGAGCCTTGAACGGTTGCGCGCAGGCATCGAGGTGGAGGGCGTGCGCTATCAGCCGATGACGGTGACCTTCGACCGCCAGCAAGGCGCCAATGCCTGGCTGACCGTGGGCCTGCGGGAAGGCAAGAACCGCGAGATCCGCCGCGCGATGGAGGCGATCGGTGTCACGGTCAACCGGCTGATCCGCGTCTCTTACGGGCCGTTTCAACTGGGAAACCTCGCCGAAGGTGCCGTCGAGGAGATCAAGCAGCGCGTGCTGCGCGACCAGCTGGGCGTTGCCCCCGAGGGCGCAACAGCCCGGCCGAAACCGCAGCGTCGGCGCAAGCCCTTGGCGGCGCCCGAAAAGACGCCGCCGCACGGTGCGAAACCGCCACGCAAGGCACCCTCCGGTCGCAAGGGCCCTTGATGCCGGGCCCCTGCGTGGGCATCTTTCCCCTGCGGCCCCGACGCGGCGTCATTCCGGCGTCTTGATACGGGCGCCATGACGCGTTTCCGGGAGGCCCCTGATGGCACGCCTCATCCTGTTCTTCCTGCTTCTTGCGGCGATCGCCGTTGCGTTGAACGCGGTGATGCAGGCGATGCGAACGGCCGGGGCGCTGGTTTCGGACGGAACACGAAAGGTTGCCGAAATGCCCGAGGGGATTCGCCTTGTCGCCTACATCCTGCTTCTGGTGCTGATGCTGGGCGTGACCAGCGGCCTTTTGGGAGCCGCCTGAAGGCTTACCGCACTTGCCTCAGCAAGGACCGCCCGAAGCGCCGTCGTAGTATTCGCACCAATTGACTCTGCCTTCGATACCGGCCGAGACGGTGTCATATGGGCCAAGCCATTCACCGCAATCCCAGTCGCAATACCCTTGGTCGTCCCAAGTGACATAAACTTGCCGGTTGCAGTTGTTTTGCCAGGCCGAATAAATTCCGTTCTGAACAATGCTGAGGCAGCCAGCCTGCGCCTGAACAGCGACAAGCATGAACGCCCCCACGGCAAAACAAATCCGTGAAATCGACATTTCCTATCCCCCTTTTTCATCAGGTTCTTGGTTGTCTGGTAGGTGGTCTCCTGCAATGGAAACGACTCCGGATCTTATCAAAAATGGCCAATTCTGTCTAATCCCGGCCCGGCCGGACCATCCTCAGGAACACGACTTGGGCCGGTTTCGTTTGGTCACGATGGGGCCGATCCGGGCCATCGACGGAAAACTTCCCCCTAGCGGCGAAGGGGTCCATCCACTACTTTCTCGATGGATCACAAGGCATGAGCTTTAGGACCACGGACAGATTCTCGAAGGCCTCTGCGGTTGCGCGCCAAGAGGTCAGATTGCAAGGCACACCCCCGGAGGCAGATGATGGCCGAACGTTTTGGCGGCAAATACAGCCCCGGTGCCCCTGCCGGCCATACGCCCGACCCTGCCGACGGGCGCATGGTCGACCCGGTGGGCGCCAAGGCGAACCTGATGTTTCTGCCGCCCGTCGTGCTGGCCTTTTCGGCGCTGCGCGATGGGCCGGTGGTGCTGGGCCTGTCCCTGATCGGCGCGGCAATGCTGGCGCTGGGCGCATGGCTCTTGCGCGAGGGGCTGCGGGCCGAGGCCGCCTATGACGCACGCAAGGTGGCGCGCCGCCCCGCGCTGCCGCGCAAGATGCTGGCCGCAGGGCTGACCGGCATCGGCATTGGTGTGGCGGCATGGACCGGCACGGCGGGCATGGTGGGCGCGGTGATTTACGGCGTCGCGGCGGCGGCCCTGCACGTCGCGGCGTTCGGGATCGACCCGTTGGCCGACAAGCGTATCGAAGGCATCGACACCTTTCAGCAGGATCGCGTTGCCCGTGTCGTGGACGAGGCCGAGGCCTATCTGTCGGCGATGGCCGGGCAGATCGACCAGTTGAAGGACCGCGCCCTGTCAGCCCGCGTGGCGGCGTTTCAGGCGACCGCGCGCAGGATGATCCGCACCGTGCAGGAAGACCCCGGAGACCTGACCGGGGCGCGCAAGTACCTGACGGTCTATCTGATGGGTGCGCGCGATGCCTCGACCAAGTTCGCCGAGGTCTATGGCCGTAGCCATGACGCCGACGCCCGCACCGATTACGAGGCGCTTCTGGGCGATCTGGAAACCAATTTCACCACGATGACGGCGCATCTGCAGGAGGGCGGGCGCACCGATATGGATATCGAAATCAAGGTATTGCGGGACCGGTTGAGCCGCGAGGGCATCAAACCGGACACCACCAACTCATAAGCCAAAAACGAGGGAACCAACATGTCCGATACAGTCCGCGATCAGGCGACCGCCGCGCTTGCGCAGGTCGAGAAAGTGACCAAGGCGATCCTGCCGGAACCCGCCGCCGATATCGTGCCACTCGAATCCGCAGATGCGCCCACCTCGGACGCAATTGCCAAGCGGATGGCCGAAATCGACATGACCGACACCAATTCGATCGTCAACTTCGGGTCGGGCGCGCAAGCGGGTCTGCAGGAAATCAGCCAGTCCATGCTGGAAGGCGTGCGCAACAAGGACGTGGGCCCGGCGGGCGACAGCCTGCGCGACATCGTGACCACGATCCGCGGCTTCTCGGTCAGCGAGCTGGACGTGCGGCGCAAGCAATCGTGGTGGGAAAAGCTGATGGGCCGGGCCGCGCCGATGGCCAAATTCGTGGCCCGTTTCGAAGAGGTGCAGGGACAGATCGACAAGATCACCGACGACCTGCTGCGCCACGAGCATGTCCTGATGAAGGACATCGAGTCGCTCGACATCCTCTACGACCGGACGCTGAAATTCTATGACGAGCTGGCGCTTTACATCGCCGCCGGCGAGGCCAAGCTGAAGGAACTCGACGGCACGACGATCCCCGCAAAGGAGGCCGAAGTCGCCGCCGCGGCCGAGGATGCGGGCGTGATGAAGGCGCAGGAACTGCGCGACCTGCGCGCCGCGCGCGACGATCTGGAACGCCGGGTCTACGACCTGAAACTGACGCGGCAGGTGACAATGCAGTCGCTGCCCTCGATCCGGCTGGTGCAGGAAAACGACAAGAGCCTTGTGACCAAGATCAACTCGACCCTCGTCAACACCGTGCCGCTTTGGGAGACGCAGCTGGCGCAGGCGGTGACGATCCAACGCTCGTCCGAGGCGGCGCAATCGGTGCGTGCGGCCAATGACCTGACCAACGATCTGCTGACCGCCAATGCCAAGAACCTGCGCGAGGCCAACAAGGTGGTGCGCACCGAGATGGAGCGCGGCGTGTTCGACATCGAGGCGGTGAAAAAGGCGAACGCCGACCTGATCGCCACCATCAACGAAAGCCTGCAGATTGCCGACGAGGGCAAGCGCAAACGCGCCGCAGCCGAACAGGATCTGCAAAAGATGGAGGCCGACCTGAAGGACACGCTGGCCGCGGCCAAGGCCCACACCCCCGACGCCGCCGCGCCCGACCAGGGTCAGGCCTGAGGCAACCACGACGATGGGCCGGGGAAACTGGGCCACGGCCCTGCGGTTGATCATCGCGGCAGGCGGGCTTTCCGCCTGTGCGATGCCGCTGCCCGTCTCCGGCCCGCCCGTCACCTCGGCCCCTCCGGCCGAACGCCCGGTCAGCGCGGCCCCTGCCACGCCCGCCCCTTCGGCCGAAAGCCAGGCCTTGGCGCGCTATTATGCGCGTGTGCAGAAAGACCTGATCCAGCAGGGCCTGCTGCGCGGCGATGGTGGCGGGCCAGATGCGCCCTTCACCGACACCGATCTGACGCGCAACTTCATCCGCATCGCGCTTTTCAATGAATATTCGGGCGAGGGCGATCTGAACCATCCGCGCGCCACCGAAACCCGCCTGCGCCGCTGGGATCGACCGATCCGGATGTCGACGATCTTCGGCGCCTCGGTTCCCGAGGACCAGCGCAGCCGCGACCGGGCCAGTGTGGCGGCCTATGCCGCCAAGCTGTCGCGCCTCACCGGGGTGCCCATCACCCGTACCGATACCGCGCCCAATTATTTCGTGCTGTTTCTCAACGAGGATGAACGGCAGGCCGGCGCGCCGCTCTTTCGAAGCCTGCTTCCGGGGATCGATGAAGGGTCTGTTCAAACCCTTGTGACGTTGCCGCGTGATCAGTTCTGTGTCGTCATCGCCTTTGCGCGGGGCGATTCCTACAGCTATGCCGATGCCATCGCGGTAATCCGGGCCGAACATCCCGACGCAATGCGCATCGCCTGCATTCAAGAGGAACTGGCACAGGGCATGGGGCTGGCCAATGACAGCCCCGAGGCGCGGCCATCGATCTTCAATGACGACCAGGAATTCGCGCTCTTGACCAAACAGGACGCCCTGATGCTGCGGATGCTTTACGACCCGCGCCTGAAGACCGGCATGACCGCTGCCGAGGCCGCCCCCATTGCGCGGGTGATCGCCCACGAGTTGATGGCGACGCAAGGTCAAGGCGTATGAGGGAGCGGGGCCGCCCCTCAGGCCCTTGCGGCGGCGCGGGTCGGATCGGTCAGCGGTTCACGCGCGCCTGGGCGAAGCACAGCGGGGTCGTAGGGTTTGCGCGCAAACACCTCCTCGACCATCGGCGCAAAGAAATCGAGCTGCAGCGTGTCATAGGCGGGATCAAAGCTCGCCTGGTCCCAGCGCTCGCAGAATTGCGCGCAATCGTCGAAATAGACGTGGCCGCGATGCCGTTCGCGCTTGTTCTGGTCAAACCCGGGCAGGTGGTGGCCGTAATAAAGCATCTGGAAATCGCCATGGGTCTGCACGCACCATGCGCACTGCTCGCGCACGAAGGGGCGCAGGATGGTCGCGGCGTATTCATCGTGATTGTAGGGGGCGTAGATGTCGCCGATGTCGTGCAGCAGGGCACTGACAACCCAGTCGGTATCGGCCCCGTCGCGCCACGCCCGCGTGGCCGATTGCAAAGAATGGCCCAGCCGGGTGATCTGGTATCCCGACAAGCTCTGGTCCAGATCCACCAACGCCGTCATCAACCGCTGCGCGGTATGGCGGGTGTGGGCGATCTCTTGCGCGGTCAGGAATTCGTATTCCTCGCGCGTCCCGTCCTTCATCTGGGTGAAACTGACCTTGTCCATCTGTGCCCTCCCGTATCCGTCGCCAAATCTGCCGCATCCAGAAGGCGGCGCATAGCCGCACGCGCGACAACGCCCGCCCGATTCCGACACGCGCCGCGCCCGCACCCCGCGCCGCTTGAAACCCGCCAAGCCGGGGTGCTAGCCTCCGCCCTGCCCCCGGCCGACCATAACCCGCGTATCTTCGCAACAGGAGCCTGACCCATGGGTATTCTCGACTTTCTCTCCGGCCAGTTCATCGACGTCATCGCATGGACCGACGACACCCATGACACCATGGTCTGGCGGTTCGAGCGCGAGGGCCACGAGATCAAGTACGGTGCCAAGCTGACAGTGAGAGAGGGACAGTCCGCCGTCTTTGTCCACGAAGGGCAACTGGCCGATGTCTTTACCCCCGGTCTCTACATGCTCGAAACCAACAACATGCCGATCCTGACGGATCTGCAGCACTGGGACCACGGCTTCAAATCGCCCTTCAAGTCCGAGGTCTACTTCGTCAACACTACGCGGTTCTCCGACCTGAAATGGGGCACCAAGAACCCGATCATGCTGCGCGACCCCGAATTTGGGCCGACCCGAATCCGGGCCTTCGGCACTTACACGGTCAAGGTGACCGACCCTGCGGTATTCATGAAAGAGATCGTCGGCACAGACGGCGAATTCACGATGGACGAGATCAGCTTTCAGATCCGCAACATCATCGTGCAGGAGTTTTCCAAGGCAGTGGCCAGCTCCGGCATTCCCGTGCTCGACATGGCCGCCAACACGGCCGACCTGGGCAAGCTGGTGGCGACGGCAATCGCCCCCACCATCGCGGCCTACGGCATCACCCTGCCCGAGCTTTACATCGAAAACATCAGCCTGCCTGAAGCCGTCGAGGCGGCGCTGGACAAGCGCACCTCGATGGGCATCGCGGGCGATCTGGGCAAGTTCACCCAGTATTCCGCGGCCGAGGCGATGACCGCAGCGGCGTCCAACCCCAACGGGGGTGGCGGCATGGGGGCAGGCCTTGGCATGGGCATGGGCATGGCGATGGCAGGCCAGATGGCGCGTCAGCCGGGCCCCTGGGGCGCTGCGCCGCAACCTGCCGCGCCTGCCGCCGCTGCCGTGCCGCCTCCCCCGCCGCCGCCGGTCGAGAAAGTCTGGCACATCGCCAAGAACGGTCAGACATCAGGGCCGTTTTCGCGCGCGACGATGGGCCAGATGGTGGGCCGGGGCGAGGTGACGCGTGAAAGCCTCGTCTGGACCGCCGGGCAGGACGGCTGGAAAACGGCCGAGGACATTCCCGAGCTGGCACAGCTTTTCACCGTGATGCCGCCCCCGCCGCCACCGGCAAGCTGATGACGGGCGATGCGACCTGTGCTGCATTTCAGCCGCAACCCGAACCCGCGCCTTGCGGTGGCGGTGGCGCGGTATCTGGATGCGCCGGTCGACTTCGCCCATGCCGCCCCCTTCGCCCCCGGACAGGCCAACCGCTTTCGTCCGCTGAACCCCGGCTTGCGGATCCCGATCCTCGAAGAGGACGGCGCCGGGCTGTGGGAGGCCGACGCGATCGCCTGCCGCCTGTCGCTGATGACAGGCAGCGATTTCTGGCGGACGGGAAAGGCCGCGCCGGACATGATCCGCTGGCTGAGCTGGGGAAAGGGAAACTTCGTGCAGGCCTGTGACATGGTCCACTTCGAAAGGGGCACCAAGCAGCGCTACGGCCTCGGCCCGGTCGACCCGGCCAAGGTGGCGGAGGGGCTCGATCTGTTCAACGATTCTGCCAGCTTGTTGAACGCGGCGCTGTCTGACCGCGACTGGCTCTGCGGTGATGCGCCCAGCTACGCCGATTTCCGGATGGCCACCTTCCTGCCATTCAACGATGTGGCGGGCTTGCCCTTGGCTGACTACCCCGAAGTCCTGCGGTGGTATTCGGGGCTGGATGCGCTGTCCGCGTGGCGCGATCCTTTCGTCGGTCTGGACGCCCCTGCTCTGCCAAGGATCTTGGCATGAGAATGCGGCGGACCCTGACGATCTGGCTGCACTGGGGCAGCGTCTTTCTGATCCTGATGATGATAAAGGGCGGCACCAGTGCGCCCGCCCTGCGCTGGATCTTTACTGCGGCGGGTGCGCTCTGGGTCGGTATGGCAGTCTTTGGCGGGCTCTTGGGCCGGCCGGGGCCGAAGCTGACGGGACTGGCCCGTGCGGCCTATCCGTGGATGCACCGGGGCATGTATGCCGCACTTGCCGTTGCCGCGGGGCTGAACCTTGTTGCGCTGCTGGGGCTCGCCCCGCGCGACTGGGCCTGGACCTCGTTGCTTGTCCTGTTGGCGGCCGGCATGCTGCACGGCATCTTTCACCTCTGGCGGCATACCACGCTCTACGACGGGGCGCTGAAGATGATGGCGCCGCGAATCCTGCACAAGCATCTTTAGGACCATGACCTCGATACCCACCGTTCCGCGCCCGCCCCGCCCGCCATCGGCCTCTGGTGCCACCGAGAGCGAGCGCCATTTCCCCTGCCCGCAATGCGGCGCCGACATGCGTTTTGATCCCGGCCAGAACCGGATGATCTGCGATCATTGCGGCGCGACCGAAGCGATGGAGGCAGGAGCATGGTCCGGCCCCGCGATCAAGGAACTGGATTACAAGTCCGCCATCGCCAATCAGCTTCCCGGCGCCGAAATGGAAGAGACGCGCGCCGTCACTTGCCCCAATTGCGGCGCGGTGACAGAGCTGGACGGCGATGTGCAGGCCACCTCCTGCCCGTTCTGCGACACACCCATCGTCACCGGAACTGGCACCCACCGCCACATCAAGCCGCGCGGGCTGCTGCCCTTCGTGCTGGACGAAAAGGGCGCGCGCGGGGCAATGACGACGTGGCTGGGCCGGCTGTGGTTCGCGCCCAACGGATTACAGGAATATGCCCGCAAGGGCCGGGCGATGTCGGGCATCTACGTGCCCTACTGGACCTATGATGCCGATACGAAGACAGCCTATACCGGCCAGCGCGGCGACGACTATTACACCACCGAAACCGTAATGGTGAACGGCAAGATGGAAACCCGGCAGGTGCGCCATACCCGCTGGCGCCCGGCGGCGGGCCGCGTCGCGCGATTCTTCGACGACGTGCTGGTGCTGGCGTCGAAATCGCTGCCTAAACGCTATACCGACGGGCTGGCGCCGTGGGACCTTTCCGGGCTGAAACCCTACAAGCCCGAATACCTCGCCGGATTCCGCGCCGAGGGCTACCAGGTAGAGCTTGAGGACGGTTTCAAAGAGGCGCGCAGCATCATGGACGCGATGATCCTGCGCGACATTCGCTTCGACATCGGCGGCGATCACCAGCGCATCGACAGCGTACAGACCCAGATCAGCGACATCACTTTCAAGCATATCCTGCTGCCGGTCTGGCTGGCCGCGTACAAGTATCGCGGCCAGACCTATCGTTTCGTCGTCAACGGCGTGACGGGCAAGGTGCAGGGCGAACGGCCCTACTCGGCCTGGAAGATCGCCTTCGCGGTCATCGTGGGCCTGATCCTTGCCGCCGGGATCGGCTATGTCGCCGCCGTCACGCAAGGACAGCAGGGGTTCTGATCAGCCCTTGGCGACCTTGACCTTGCGCGCGGTGCTGGCCGCGGGCGCCTTGCGCGCAACGGTGACCGTCAGCACGCCATCCTTCAATTCGGCCCGCGCGCTGTCGGGGTCGGCATCGGTGGGCAGCCGGAAGGTGCGGCTGAAGCTGCCATATTGCCGCTCGCTGAAATACCACGTCTCGCCCTTGTCCTCGCGCGTCGTCTGCTTTTCGCCGCTGACAGTCACCGCACCGTCGTCGATGGTCAGCTCCACCTCGTCCTCGGCGACGCCGGGCAGTTCCAGCGTGATGGTATAGCCCTTCTCGTCAGACTTGGCGTCCGAGGCGGGGTTCAGCCAATCGGCCAGACGCCCGCCGAAGGTGCGAAACGGGTCGAACAGGGCCGGCCAACCGGCCTGATTTTGCGTTTTCTCAACCATGATACATCCTCCTCAACATCGGCAACGTGCCGACCGCGGAACCCTGCCATGCGGGGGCACGACGCGCCTTGATGCGCGTCAAATCGGCTTGCGCCACGCCCCCCGCGCCGTCATGTTCGCGCCAACGAAAATAGGAAGTGCACGATGATCCTGTCCTGTGGCGAAGCCCTGATCGACATGCTGCCGCGCAAGAGCCAAGGCGGCGAAGGTGCCTTTGCCCCCTACCCCGGCGGGGCTGTCTTCAATACCGCCATTGCGCTGGGACGGCTGGGCGCGCCCTCGGCCTTCTTCTCGGGCCTGTCGTCGGATTTTCTTGGCGACATTCTGCGCGATAGCCTTGAAGAAAGCCGCGTCGATGCCAGCCCCTGCGCGATATCCGACCGGCCCTGTACCGTCGCCTTCGTCAAGTTGGTCCACGGGCAGGCGACCTATGCCTTCTACGACGAGAACAGTGCCGGCCGGATGCTGCGCACCGCAGACCTGCCGGTCGTGTCGGCCAAAGCTATGTTTTTCGGTGGCATCAGCCTGATGGCCGAACCTTGCGGCAGCACCTACGAGGCCCTGATGGCCCGCGAAGCACCGCATCGCGCCATCATGATTGACCCCAACATCCGCCCCGGCTTCATCAAGGATGCAGCCGCCTACCGCGCGCGGATCGACCGGATGCTGGCACTCTCGGACATCGTGAAGCTGTCGGATGAGGATCTGCACTGGCTGATGGGCGCGGGCGACATCGCCGAGCTTTCCGGCAGGATCCTTGCCCGCGGGCCAAAGCTGGTCTGCATCACCGAAGGAGCGAAGGGCGCAACCGGATTCAGTCGCGATCACGCAATCTTCGTGCCGTCGCGAAAGGTCGTCGTGGCCGATACCGTGGGCGCGGGCGACACGTTCAACGCAGGCGTGCTGGCCGCGCTCAACAGCGCAGGCTGCTTAAGCAAGACGGCACTCGCATCACTGGAAGAGGGCACGATCCGGGCCGCACTTGATCTTGGTGCACGGGCCGCCGCCGTCACCGTCAGCCGCCCCGGTGCCAATCCGCCTTGGGCGCACGAGTTGTGAGGGCACTGGTCCAGCGCGTCACCGCGGCCGCAGTCCGCATCGAGGGCGAGGTGGTGGGCGAGATCGGGCCCGGCCTGATGATCCTTGTCTGCGCGATGGCGGGCGATACCGATGACAAGCCGGCGCAACTGGCCGCGAAAATCGCCAAGCTGCGCATCTTCAAGGACGAGGCGGGCAAGATAAACCGCAGCCTGGCGGATGTGGGCGGCGCGGCGCTGGTGGTCAGCCAGTTCACGCTGGCCGCCGATACCAGCCGCGGCAACAGGCCCGGTTTCTCGCAGGCCGCCCCGCCCGCGGAGGGCGAGCGGCTTTACCAGGCGTTCAAGGCCGAGATGGCGGCGCTTGGCATCCCCGTGCAGTCGGGCCGGTTCGGCGCTGACATGGCGGTCAGCCTCGTCAATGACGGCCCGGTTACCATCTGGCTCGAGGTCTGAGCCGCCTCAGCAATGCGAGGCGATGTCGAGCACCCAGTATGGTCCCTTGGGGCTTTGCGCGATGGCAATGCCGAAATCCGTCACACCTTGTAGCAGCATGTTGTGGCGGTGGCCGGGCGACGCCATCCAGCCCGAGATGATCTGGTCCGGATGCGGATAGCCCCAGGCGATATTCTCGGCGGCCGTGCAGAACCGGTATCCGACACGGCGCATCCGCGCACCCGCCGTACTGCCGTCCGAGCCCCGATGGCTGAAGAAATCATGTTCGGTCATGTCGCAGGCATGGGCCATCGCGGCTTGGCTCAGCGTGGGGTTGTAGCGCAGCGCGGGCAGCCCGTTCGCGGCCCGCTGAGCGTTAAGCCCGGCAGCAATCTGGCTGGCCATTGCCTGCGCATTGCCGGGAACGGAACACCCCCCCGCCTCGGCGGCGGTGGCGGCAGCGAACAGCAGGCAAGTGGCGGCACAAAGCTTGGCGGCAATCTTCATCGTCTCGACCTCGCGGGATTCGTGGATCAGGACAGAAGCATCCGGGCCGAAACCGGCCGGGACGTGGCCGGAAAAGGGCAGCGCGGTGGCAATCAGCCGCGCATTGTCCGCACCTGCCCGGCCAGCGTGCCCAAGGCGAAAAGGCCGGCCGCCACGCAGACCACCGTTGGCCCCACGGGCGTGTCGAACCACATCGCCAAGCGCAGCCCACCCAGTGCTGCCAGCGCACCCAATGCGCTTGCCAGCGCCGCCATCCTTTCGGGCGTGCGGGCAAAGTTGCGCGCCGCCGCCGCCGGGATGATCAGCAACGCCGTAATCAACAAGGCACCCACCACCTTCAGCGCCACGGCCACCACCGCGGCCAACATCAGCGTCAGCACCAGTTGCTCGCGCCGGGGATCAATACCCGCCGCATAGGCCAGATCGGGGCTGAGCGTGGCTGTCAGCATCGCTGACCAGCGCGACCAGAGGACAACGGCAACCAGAAGCGCACCGCCCCAGATCACCGCAAGGTCCAACCGTGTCACCGTCAGCACGTCACCAAAGAGATAGGCATCAAGGTTGATGCGCGCGCCGGGGATCAGCGCCACGGCGACAAGGCCGGCCGCCAGACCCCCATGCGCCAAAACGCCCAGAACCGTATCCATGCCATGGCCGCGTTCGCTGAGCGCAAAAATGATCAGTGCCATCACCAATGCCACCGCCGCCACACCCGTCAGCACCGACAGATGAAACGCAAGGCTGAGCGCCACGCCAAGAATGGCGGCATGCGCCGTGGCATCGCCGAAATAGGCCATCCGCCGCCAGACCACGAAACAGCCCAGCAGCCCCGCGGCCAGCGCCGTGCCGAGCCCCGCCAACGCGGCGCGCACCAGAAAATCGTCCAGCATCATTCGGCCGCCTCGATCTCGGGGTGGGGATGGTCGTGATCGTGGTCGTGGTCATGCGTGTGGCGGTAAAGCGCCAGCGCGCCGCCCGTCCCGGTGCCGAAAAGCTCGCGATAGGCGGGCGCGGCGCTGACCACCTCGGGCGTGCCCTCGCAGCAGATATGGCCGTTGAGGCAGATCACCCGGTCGGACGCGCTCATCACCACGTGTAATTCGTGGCTGACCATCAGCACGGCGCAGCCCAGTTCGGCGCGGACCGCCTCGATCTGGCGGTAGAACGCGGCCGAACCCGGCTGGTCCAGCCCCTGCGTCGCCTCGTCGAGCATCAGGACCTGCGGCCGGCCGAGGATGGCGCGCGCCAGCAGCACCCGCTGGAATTGCCCGCCCGACAGCGAGGCCATCTGCTGGCCCGCCACGCCCGGCACCCCGGCATGTTCCAGGGCCGTGGTCGCATCCGGATCGGCCACGCCATGTGGCAGGTTGAGAAAGCGGCGCACCGTGATCGGCAACGTCGGGTCGATATGCAGGCGCTGTGGCACGTAGCCGATGCGCAGGCCCGGCGCGCGGGTGACCTTGCCGCGCAACGGCTTCAGCGCGCTGATCAGCACGCGCAGCAGCGTCGACTTGCCCGACCCGTTGGGGCCGACGATGGTCACGATCTCGCCCGGCTCCAGCGCAAGACTGACATCGTGCAGCACCACCTGCCCGTCATGCGCGGCGGCGATGCCTGTCGCGGAAAGCAAGCTCATGCCGACGCTCCGTCCTGGCAGGCCGGGCACAGCCCCTCGACCTCGATCATCGCCTGTTCGATGCGGAACCCGGTCTGCGCGGCGCTGGCGCGCAGGCCCGCCCCCGGCGCGCCCTCGGCCTCGGCCACAAGGCCGCAGGCACGACAGATCAGGAAGGCGGGGTGATGCGCGGCACCGGGATGGGCGCAGGCCACAAAGGCGTTCAACCGCTCGATCCGGTGGGCCAGGCCCTGATCGACAAGGAACCCCAGCGCGCGGTAGGCCACGGGTGGCTTGTCGCCATACCCGTCGCGGTCAAGCCGGGCCAGCACGTCATAGGCCCCCATCGCGGCATGTGCCTCCAGCAGGATTTCCAGCGTGCGGCGGCGCACCGGCGTGAACTGCACTCCGCGCGCGGCGCAGCGCTCTTCGGCGGCGTCAAGCGCGGTCTGGACGCATAGGGCATGGTCGTGCCGGGCAAATCCTAAAGGATCGAGGGTCATGATTGGCCACTTGTTATGTTATAACATATCTACTATAGCCCCGCCGATCCCGACCCTCAAGAGGCCACCCGATGATTCGCTTCCTTGCCGCAGCACTTCTTTCGCTGTCCATGACCGCCGCCCGCGCCGAAGTGCCCAAGGTGATGACCGATATCGCCCCCATCCAGTCTCTCGTAGACCGGGTGATGGCGGGCTTGGGCAGCGCGGACGTGTTGCTGCCGCCCGGCGCCTCGCCGCATGACTACGCGCTGCGCCCGTCGGATGCGGGACGGCTGGCCGATGCCGGGCTGGTGATCTGGATGGGTCCGGGGCTGGAGCCGTGGCTGGCCGACCCGCTGGCGACACTGGCGCCGAACGCCACCCGGATGGCGCTGCTCGACAGTTCCGGTTGGGACAAACTGGTGCTGCGCGGGGATGCCGCCCTTTTCGACGGCGACCCCGAAGATCACCCCGGTGAAACCGATCCCCACGCGTGGCTTGACCCCGTGGTCGCTGCCGAATGGATGCAGACCATTGCCGCGGCCCTCTCGGCCGCCGACCCCGCCAACGCAGCCACCTATGCCGCGAATGCGAAGGCCGGCGCCGCCGAGATGCAGGCGCTGGTACAGGAGGTCAGCGCGCAACTGGCCGGGGTGCCGGACAAGCCCTACCTCGTCCCGCATGACGGCTACCACTACTTCGAACAGCGATTCGCCCGGCCCGCCGCCGGGGCCGTCACCCTGTCCGATGCGGTGGCACCCGGCCCCTCCCGCATTGCCGAACTGCAGGCACGGGTCGCCGCGGGCGGCATCGCCTGCGTCCTGACCGACCCCGAAACCTCGACCGGCTGGGCGGACGTGCTGCGGCAAGGCACCACCGCGAAAACGGCCAGCGTCGATCCGATGGGCGCCAGCATCCCGCGCGGCGCGGGGTTCTACCCTGCGCTGATCCGCTCAATCGCCGACGCGCTCGCGCAGTGCCTGTCCTGACAGGTCGGTCGCGGACCGCCACGGGTCGCGTGCCGCGATGCGCATGGCATGCCCGGCAGGCCACCCTTCCCGGGCAAGGACAGGAGGCACCATGACCGGGATCGACGCGGCGTATCGCAACTACATCGACGGGGCATGGGTGCCCGGCGGGGCCGGGCACATTGACGTGACCGACCCCGGCAGCGGTGCCCACCTCACCCGCGTGGCGCTGGCCGATGCCGCCGATGTCGACCGCGCCGTAGAGGCCGCCGCGCGCGTTCATGCCAGCCGCGCGCTGGCCGCGCTGCGCCCGGTCGAACGGGGCCGCATGGTGCGCGCGGTGGGCGCCTGGATTGCCGCCCACCGCAACACCTGGGCCCCGGTCCTGACCCGCGAACAGGGCAAGCCGCTGTGGGAGGCCGAGATCGAGATCGACGGCGCGGCGCGCTATTTTGAATATTACGGCAACCAAGCCGAAACGGTCGAAGGCCGCTCAATCCCGCTGGGCGACGGCTATATCGACTACACGACGTGCGAGCCCTATGGCGTCACCGCCCACATCATCCCGTGGAACTACCCGGTGGAGATGGCCGCACGGTCGGTCGCGGCGGCGCTGGCCACGGGCAACACAGTGGTCATCAAGTCGCCCGAACTGACGCCGGTGGCGATCACCATGATCGCCCATGCGGCGCAGGCAGCCGGGTTTCCGCCCGGCGCGGTCAACCTGCTCTGTGGGCTTGGCCCGGTGGCGGGCGCGGCATTGGCCGGGCACCCCAAGGTCAACCAGATCGTCTTCACCGGCTCGGTGGCGACCGGCATCGCGATTGCCACGGCGGCGGCACAGAACGTGGTGCCCTGCGTGCTGGAACTGGGCGGCAAATCGGCCGCGATCGTGCATGACGATGCCGACCTCGACGCCTTCGAGACCGACATCCGCTGGGGCATCTTCTTCAACGCGGGCCAGGTCTGCTCGGCGATGAGCCGGATCGTGGTGCATGAATCGCGCCATGACGAGGTGGTTGAGCGGGCCACCGCCATTGCCCGTGCGCTCAGCGTGGGTCCGGGGATCGAGCGGCGGGAATCGGGCCCCAACATGGGCGCAATGGTCAGCCAAGCCCAGCGCGACCGTGCGGCGGGCATGGTGGCCCGCGCGGTGGCGGCAGGTGCGAAACTTGCCACCGGGGGCCATGCGCTGAACCTGCCCGGCGCCTTCATGGAGCCCACCGTGCTGACCGGCGTCACCCCCGACATGGAGATCGCCCAGCAAGAGGTGTTCGGCCCGGTCCTGTCGGTCATCCCCTTCCGGACCGAGGACGAGGCGATCGCCATTGCCAACGGCACCGACTACGGCCTTGTCGGCGGCGTCTTTACCCGTGATCTGGACCGCGCGATGCGGGCCACGCGGGCGATGCGCGCCGGGCAGGTCTTCGTCAACGAATGGTTCGCGGGCGGGGTCGAAACACCCTTTGGCGGGATCGGAAAATCCGGCTATGGCCGCGAGAAGGGACGCGAGGCGCTCTGGAACTATGTCCAGACCCGCAACACCGCGATCAAACTGAGGTAGGACATGACCGACACCTTCGACGAAGACCTGTTCCTGAAGGGCATGGAACAGCGCAAGGCCACGCTGGGCGCAGATTACGTCGCCGCCAGCATGGAGGCCGCCGACGATTTCAACCGCCCGTGGATGGAGGCGATGACGGCCTGGTGCTGGGGCTTCGGCTGGGGCGATGATGCGATTCCGCCCAGGACGCGCAGCATGATGAACCTGACCATGCTGGCGGCCCTTGGCCGGATGCATGAATGGGAACTGCACTGCAAGGGCGCCATCACCAACGGCGTGACCAAGGAAGAGATCCGCGCGATCATCCACGTCGTCGGCATCTATTGCGGCGTGCCGATGGCGCTGGAATGCTTCCGCTCGGCCCGCAAGGTGCTGGGTGAGGCGGGGATGCTTTAGGCGGCGGGCAGTAGCCCCGAGGGCCCCGGCACGAACATGTGGCTGCTGCGCGTGGTTTCGCAATGCGCGCGCACAAGGCCCTGACGCAGCAGGATATGCCATGTCTGCCGCGCCACGGGCCGCGGCTGGGCAAAGGCCGCGCATCGCAACACGGCGACGTTGATCCCCGGCTCGGCCGCGCGGACCGAGGCATAGCGGATGGCCTCGCCGCCGATGGCGCGCGCGTCATCGGCCAGCGCAAGGCAATCGGTATAGTCATCCGGGTCGGTCCAGTTGCCCCGGTCGCGCATGTGCCCCGCCGTAAGGTCAAGCGCGAAGGGCGTTTTAATCCGGGCGCGCACGGCGGTGTGCTCGATCGGCCGCCGTGGCAACGCCGTGCCGGGCGAGGCCGCGAAGAACGCCAGCTTACCCCAGATGGTCTCGCAGATCGCGGTCAGCGGCGCCTCGGCCCCGTACCAGACGCCGGGCGTGGGACCGGCCCGGCGAAACCGCGACGCCCGCGGGTAACAGCCATAGCGAAAGGGCAACCAGAACTGGTAATCGAGGTGCCGGCATTCCTCCGGCACGGGCGGCTTGGAGGCCTCCAGAACCTGTTCCAGCACGGCCTGTTCGGCATCGGTATCGACGATGCGCATGGTGGCCGACCGGAACTGCCCCTCGATCACCCGCCAGACCCCGCCTTGGTAGGGGGCGAAATCGCCCTCAGACAGGCGCACGGACGGCATCGAGATAGTTCATCACGCCAATCAGGCCGGGCACCGTGGCGACAAGGCCGGCCGGAACGCCGCCAAGATCGGTATTGGCGTTGTGCATCCACGCCATCATCACCGCCTTCTCGCCGCCGGTCATCGAATCGAGCGAGCGGAACACGCGGATCAGGCAGGTCGCCAGTTCCAGCGGCTTGCCCGTCAGGGCGTACTGGCCATCCTTCATGCGGCTTGCCGTTGCGGCACTGACGCCGATGATCTTGGCCAGCTCCTGTTGCGACAGCCCCAGTTCGCCCGCGGCCCGGACCACCGCCTTGGCAACGACCCGGCCCGGATCATGGCTGACATCGGCGACAGGCGCGGCCGATTCGTTGGCAAATGACGCGGCACTGGGCATCTGGAATCCTTTCTGCTGAAAGCAACATAGATATGCTTTCAGCGGAAATCAACGCCGGCGCGTCAGGCGGCCTTGTCGGTCGCCAGGATGTCGCGCACCATCGGGATGACCTTGGTGCCGTAAAGCTCGATCGAGCGCATCATCGCCTCGTGCGGCATCGTGCCTTGGCTGTATTTCATGTCGAACCGCTTCAGCCCCAGCGTGCGAATGGTCGCGGCGATCTTTCGCGCGACGGTTTCAGGCGCGCCGACGAACATCGCGCCGTGGCTGACCTCGCGGGCGAAATCGCCCGGTTGCGCGGGGGGCCAGCCGCGTTCGGCGCCAATGCGGTTGCGCAGCGCGGTATGGCCTTTCTCGGCCTCTTCCATCGCCTCGGCATCGGTCGGGGCGACATGGCCGGGGGAATGCACGCCCAGCGGCCGGGCCGGGCGGCCGATCTGGTCATAGGCGCGCTGATAGAGATCGACGAAGGGACGGAACCGCGACGGGCTGCCACCGATGATGGCCAGCATCATCGGCATGTCGTAGCGCACCGCCCGCACCACCGATTCCGGGCTGCCGCCGACGCCGATCCACGCGGTCAGTCCCCGCCCCGACAGCGGCGGGTACAGCGTGACCCCGTCCAGCGGCGGGCGCGTGCGGCCCGCCCAGCTGACCGGGATTTCGCGCAGAAGATGCGCGAAAAGGTCCAGCTTTTCCTCGAACAGCTCTTCGTAATCCGACAGATCATAGCCGAAGAGGCCATAACTTTCGGTGAACGACCCGCGGCCCAGAATAACTTCGGCCCGGCCGTTCGAAAGCGCATCCAGCGTGGAAAACCGCTAGAAAAGGCGCACCGGGTCGTCTGTCGACAGCACCGTGACGGCGGTGCCGAGGCGGATACGCGAGGTGCGCGCGGCGATGGCGGCCAGCACGATCTCGGGCGCGGAAATGGCGAAATCGTCGCGGTGATGCTCGCCCAGCCCGATGAAATCGACGCCGACCGCATCGGCCAGAACCGCCTCGTCCAGCACGTTGCGCAGCACTTGGTCATGCGGAAGTTTCAGCCCGTCGGGCCCCTCCGTCACGTCGCCGAATGTATCAAGGCCCAGTTCCACCATCTGCCGCTCCTGTCTTTGCATCACCGCACGATACCAAAACGGTGGCAGGCCGGTAACCTGCGCCGGAAGCGGTCACTCGGTGCGGCCACGCAGACTGCGCACAAGGTCAGGCTCAATCTCAAGGTGATCCATCGCGGCCCCGATCACCGTCTCGTCCATCGGTGGCGGGTCCAGCGACACGCCCGCGCCCAGCCGGGCCACGATATGTTCCAGCGCGGCGATGCGGGCGAATTTCTTGTCATTGGCCGGGATCAGTTGCCACGGCGCGACCTTGGTCGAGGTCTTGTCGAGCATGGCGTCAATCGCGGTGACGTAGTCGCCCCAGCGGCCCCGGTTGCGAAAATCCTCGTAGCTGAGTTTCCAGCGCTTCAGCGGATCGCGCAGGCGGTTCTCGAAACGGGCCAGCTGCACCTCGGGCGAGATATGGAAGAACAGCTTGGCAATGCGCACGCCGTCATCGACCAGCATCCGCTCGAAATCATTGATCTCGCGATAGGCGGCCTTCCAGCGTGCCTTGGGCGTTAACCCCTCGACCCGTTCGACCAGGACCCGGCCATACCATGACCGGTCAAAGACGGAGATCGCGCCGTTGGGCGGCAGCCGCTCCATGAAACGCAACAGGAAATGGCGTTGCAGGTAGTAGTTGCGCGGCGCGGCAATGGGCCAGACCTTGAAACTGCGGGGGTCCAGCGCACCCGCCATCAGCCGGATCGTGCCGCCCTTTCCGGCCGCATCCCAGCCCTCGAAGACCACCACGCCGTTATGGCCGCCCAGAAGGTAGGCCTGCTGGATCTTGCGCAACTCCAGCTGCAGCTCTGCCAGCCGTGTTTCATACACCGCGGCCTCAAGCCGCGGCGAGAGGTCGAGCGTGTCGAGGCGCAGCTGCGAGGTCTTGGCCAACGGGCCCTCCTGCGGCACCGGGCGGGACCCTGCCCGCCCGGCACTGTCCGATCAGATCGTGCCGGTCAGCAGGCCAAGGCCCGCCACGGCAGCAAGGCCACCGGCGGTGCGCAGGACCGGCAGGCTGCGGGCCGAGGCCAGCCGCAACACCGCGACCGTCAGCGCGATGCCGATGGCATGCAGCGTGGCCGTGGCCACCATGAAGCCCAGCGCGAAATCAAGACCGCCCGTATTCGCAGGCATCTCGGCCCCATGGGCATGCCCGTGGAAGACGGCAAAGACACCGACCAGCGCCATCGCCACGGCGACCGGCGCCCGCAGGCCCAGCGCCACGACCGCGCCCATCACGATGACCGACACGGCAATGCCGGTTTCGACGAAGGGCAGGCCCACGCCGTACATGCCCAGCGCACCACCCACGCCCATCATCGCGACAAAGGCCGCCGGCACCAGCCACAGGGCCCGGCCGCTCAGCTGCGCGGCAAAGACGCCGACCAGCACCATGGTCAGAATGTGATCGAGGCCCGTCATAGGATGGGAAAAGCCCGCCACAAGGCCTACGGCGGGGCCATGGCCGGGATGGGCCGAGGCGATGGTCGGCAGCAGCAGCGCCACCGTGGCCAGCAAGGAAAGGGGCTTGAATTTCATCGACGGTTCCTCCGGGTTTGGGTCAGGAAAGTGATAAGGAAATGCTAGGCTCCGGCCTGCATCATCGCAAGCGCCACAGGGGGAAAGGCGTGGATTCGTCGCCCGCCCGTCTCACCTTTCTGCCCCGAGGGGGCCGAGCGCCTAGAAATCGGTCGGCGCGCCGCCCTCTTCCTTGCGGCGGGCGACGAAGGCTTCAAGCTCTTCGCGGATCGCGACATCCATCGGCGGTGGTTCGAATTGCCCGATGATGTCCTTGAACATGCGGTGCGCGCGTTCCGGCGTCCAGACCGCACCGGCAATCTCCCAAGCCTCGAAGTTGCGCCAGTCGCTGATGAAGGGTTGGTAGAAGGCCTGCTGGTAGCGGTCCTGCGTGTGCTGGATGCCGAAGAAATGGCCGGTCGGTCCGACCTCGCGGATCGCATCGATGGCAATCTCGTCAGGGCCGGTGCCGACGATCTCGGGCTCGAGGTAGCGTTCGATCATCTGCAGGATCTCGCAATCCATGATGAACTTTTCCGGGCAGGCAATCAGCCCGCCCTCCAGCCACCCGGCCGCGTGGTAGACGATGTTGGTGCCCGACTGTACCGCCGACCACAGGCTGTTGGAGGTTTCCCACATCGCCTGTCCGTCGGGCACGTTGGCGGCGCAGACGCCGCTGGCGCGCATCGGCAGGCCGTAGAAGCGGGCCATCTGACCGGTCATCTGGGTGGCGCGCATGTATTCGGGCGTGCCGAAGGCGGGCGCGCCCGATTTCATGTCGACGTTCGAGGTGAAGGTGCCGATCACGCAAGGGCAACCCGGGCGAACGAATTGGAACAGCGCGATCGCGCTCAGCGCCTCGGCGATCGACAACGTGACGGCGCCCGCCATCGTGACCGGCGCCATCGCCCCCGCCAGCGTGAAGGGCGTGACGATCACCGCCTGCCCCCGGCGCACGCAGCGCAGGCAGCCGTCAATCATCGGGATGTCATGCTTGAGCGGCGAGGTGGAGTTGATGTTGGTATACATGTGCGGCTTGGCCTGGAACTCCTCCTCGGTCAGCCCACCCGCGATGCGCACCATCTCCATCACGTCCTCGACCCGCTCCTTGCCGAGGCTGTAGGCATGCGCGACCTTGTCGGTCAGCACCATCTTGTCGAAAACCACGTCGAGGTGGCGAACCGAAGGATGAATGTCCACCGGCTCTACCGGGTAGCCTCCGGCGAAGTGGATGCAGTTGAAATACTGGGTCAGCTTCAGCAGGTTCGCGCATTGCTCACGCGTGCCGGAAACCTTCCTGCCCAGTTCAAGATCGAAGTAGTTGGGCGGGGACGAGACGTTGCCGAACAGGATGTGGTTCTTGCCTATCACCAGTTCGCGGTCGGGATTGCGCGGCGTGATGGTGAAATGGGCAGGCGCCTTGCGCACCATCTCCATCACCCAGTCGCGGCCCATCTTCACGTTGGTGCCATCGACCTTGCAGCCGGCCTGACGGAACAGGTCCAGCGCCTCTTCGTTCAGGAACTCGATGCCAATCTCTTCAAGGATCCGCATCGCGCCGTCATGGATCGCCTGCACGCCCTCGGGGCCCAGCGGTTCGGTCGGGCGGTCGGTGTTGACCGGCAGCCGCCATGGCATCTGCTGAAACAGGTCCTTGCCGCGCCGCGCGGTGTTGGCGGCGCGTCCGCCGCTGCGGCGCTTGTGCGGAACGGTAATGTCGGTGGCGGTCATCGGGTGCCTCCTTGGCTTGCACCCCCGAGTCTGGCGCAGCCCCGGCCCAAGCGCGGCCCAGTCTGCGACGTCTGGCGTCGGTTTTGGGTCAAGCGTGACCGCGCGCGCCTAGCACCAGCTTGCGTCGTCGCGGTTGGGGGCGCGCAACAGCTCGGTCAGATTGGCCTCGATCAACCGGAAGCCGACATTGCCGTAAAGGATCTGCCGCCCCGCGTTCATCCGGATCGTGGGACTGCCGGTAATCGCATGCTCGGCGGCCAGCCGCGTATCGGCCTCAAGCGCCGCCATGGCCCGGCCGTCGCGCAGTGCCGCCTCGATCGGCGCGCGGGGCAGGCCCAACGCTTCGGTCACCGCCGCCTGTTCGGCCCAGAGCGAGATGTCGCGCGCCTCGGCGAAGAAGGCCAGCCGCAGCGCCCAGCCGGCGCGGTAAAGCGCGCTGTCGCGCAGGGGCGCACCCGCGTCATCGGCGGCCAGCGCCACGGCCCGCAGAAAGAGGTGCGCCGCGCCGGAACTGGCGGGCCGGGTCACCCGCCACGCATCGGGGTGCAGTGTGACATGGTCGAACTGGCCCGCCACCTGCGCGACATGGTCGGCATAGCCTTCGAACCCGCCGCGACCGGCCCAGGATTTCGCGATCTTGCCATGCACGTCGGGAAAGACCGGGACGAAATGCAGGTCCACCGCGACACGGTCCTCGAATTTCTTCGCCAACTCCTCGGTGCGGACATGGGCGACATAGGCCCAGACGCAAAGAACATCCGAGAAATGCTGAACCACCGGACGCGACATGGGAAACCTTTCCTAGCTTGAGCGTTGCGATCCTAGGCCTGCCGCGGGCAGGCGCAAGCCCGCCCGGAACCGGCGCTTCAGTCCGCCTTCCATGCCGCGAGCAGGGCCGGCAGTCCGGCGATCGAGGGCAGCACGGCATCGGCCACCGGCTCCAGCACCTCACGCGTGGCGGGGCCAGTCAGCACCCCCACGGTGCGCATGCCCGCGGCCCTGCCCGCGTGCAAGTCATGCGTGCTGTCGCCCACCATGACGCAGGCGGCAGGCGGCAGGCCGGTGGCCGCACAGAAGGCCAACAGCGGGCCCGGCGCGGGCTTGGCCCCATGGCCGCTGTCGTAGCCCGCAACGAAATCGAACAGCGTATCGACCTGCGCGCGGGCCAGGTGGGCGCGCGCCGGCATCTCGGCATCGTTCGTGACAAGGCCCAGCGCCAGCCCGCCCGCCCGCAGCCCGGCCATGAAAGGGGCAAGCGGCACCGCCTCGACCTGCGGCACGTTCGAGGACATGCGGTTGAGCCGGTCAAGCAGCCCGGCCTGATCCGCGCCGGGCAGAAGCGGCAGGATGGCCTGCGCGACATGGGCCGTCGTCTCGGCGATGACGATCGAGCCGGGTCGAAACGCGCCCGCGGCAGTGTCATAGCCCAGCACCCCGGCCAGCCGCGCGGCGAGCTCGGCATCGCCCTGCGCCTCGTCGGCAATCACCCCGCGCGCCCAGGCGCCCCATGTTGCGTTGAAATCGAAAAGCGTGCCGTCCTTGTCAAAGACGACACCCCGCACATTCACCGCCATCGCCCGCCCTTTCAGCCGCATACGCGCGGTCACCAAGGCCCTTCCCGCAGACGCGAGTCAAGGCTCAGGTCCAGCTGACCTCGGCCTGTCCGGGCAAGGCGTAACGCGCCCGAAGTGGCAAGTCGTAGCCCAGCCCCGTCGAATCGCAAAAGGCGATGATCCGTGCATCATCGGCGGTGACAAAAGCCAGTACCTCGGCCAGAAAGGCCGGGTCGGCGGCGCGACTGCGCAGATCGGCGGCATCGGCACCGGTGGTCCCGAGAAAGTCCGGGAAAAGCGTGTCATCGCCGGCCAGCCAGCCTAGCGCCTGAATCGCGACCATCTCGGCTTGGTCATGTGTCATTCATCATCCTTGCAGCGCCGGAAACCGTTTCTTAACCATTTCGATCGCACTCTCGCGCCACACCCAGCGCGAGGACTCAAGTTATGTCGGGCAGGCTGCTGATTGTCGATAGCGTGGTCACCAACCGCATCGTGTTGAAGGTAAAGCTGCTGGCGGCGAAATACGCCGTGACCGCTTGCGCCACCCGTGACGAGGCTCTGGGCCATCTTGCCAACGACCGTCCCGACCTTGTCGTGCTGTCGCTGGCCGACGGGCCGGAAGGGGTGCTGGCGTTCTGCCGGGCCCTGCGCAAAGACCCGGCCACAACCGGCACCGCCGTGATCTGCCTTGCCGATGACGGGGCCGAGGGGCTGGGCGTGGCAGCCTTGCGGGCCGGCGCGGACGACGTGATGGTTCGCCCGGTCGACGATGCCCTGATGCTGGCGCGCATCCGAAGCCTGCTGCGCGCGCGCAATACCGATGCCGAGTTTCGCCTGCGTGGCGAAACGGCGCGCGTCCTTGGCCTGGCGGAACCGCCGGGCGATTTTGCCCGACCCGGCCGCGTTGTGCTGGTCGCCGAGGAGGTTACGCAACGCCACGACATGGCCCGCCGCGTGGCCGAGGCGCTGGGGCAACAGGTTATCGGCCTTGCGCCCGACCGGGCGCTGGCCCCCCGCGCGATGTCCGAAGCTCCCGATGTCTTCATCATCCTCGCCCGATCCGGCACGGGGGCTGCGGCCACGTTTCGACTTGTCGCCGACCTGCGCAGCCGCTCGGACACGCGCCACGCCGCGCAATTGGTGATCTGCCCGCGCGACGCCCCTGAACTTGCCGCGATGGCGTTGGATCTGGGGGTGAACGACGTTGCGACCGACGGGACCGAAATGGATGAGATTGCGCTGCGCATCAGTTCGCTCTTGCGGCGCAAGGCGCGGGCGGACCAATTGCGCGCCTCGGTCCAGTCTGGACTGCGCGCGGCGGTGACCGACCCGCTGACCGGCCTTTACAACCGCCGTTACGCGATCCCGCACCTTGCCAGCCTTGCCGACCGGGCCCGCGCCGAAGGACGCGGCATCGCGCTGATGGTCCTCGACATCGACCACTTCAAGGCGATCAACGATACTTGGGGCCATGCCATCGGGGATGCGGTTCTGGTGGGCGTGGCACGGCGTCTGCGTGACGCGTTGCGCGCGGTCGACCTTGTGGCGCGCATCGGCGGTGAAGAATTTCTTGTCGCCATGCCGAATACGAGTGTCGAGCAGGCCCGCGCCGCGGCCGAACGCCTGCGTATCACCATCGAAGGGCAGCCATTCGCCACCCTTCAGGGCCAGCCGCCGGTGGAGGTGACCCTGTCCATCGGTGTCGCGATGGAGGGCAATGACCATCCGATCACCGAAGATATCGAGGGTCTGATTGCCCGCGCAGACCGCGCCCTTTACGACGCCAAGGCCGCCGGGCGCAACATGGTGACGATGAGCCTGAGCGCCGCCTGAGGTCAGCCCGGTGGCGGGCCTTCGGGGCCTTGCGGACCGTGGCGCATCTGCTCTTGCAGGCGCGCGGCAAAGGCGACGCGCGCGGTCGGGCTCATCGCCGTGATGCGCGCCAGCAGCGCCTCTTGCCCGGCCTGCATTGCCGCGGTGGCGCGGTCACGCTGGGCTGCAAAGAGGGCCGAGACGGCGCCGGGATCGAAAGGATCGGCCCGCAATGCGTCAATCAGCGACTGGATCGCAGCCTGCCGCTCGCTGCGCATCAGCGGGCGCAATTCGGGGCGTTGACGCAGGCTGGCCCGGATCGCGTCACGGTCGGCCCGGTCCAGCGCCTGCGACAACGGCCCCAGTGTCAGGTCGAAACCGCCAAATGGCCCCGGGCCCCGCCCGGCCAAAAGCCGCCCTCCGATCGCGCCGGCGACCAGCAGGTTCAGGGCCAGTGACACCACAAGCACGATCTGCACCCAGCGCCGCACCGGCGCGGCTTGCGTCGATTCCGCCATCGTTTATCCCCCGCTTCCCAAGGCATCGTCCGCGGCCAGCACCGAAACCGACACCGTCTCGCCCATCACCGAGGCCGTCAGCCCCGACAGGCTGGCCGGCGGCGCAAACCCAATCCAGAATCCCGCCATGGTCGCCGCGACCAGCCCGCCCAGCGTGGGCCAGCCGCCAATCACCGCCGCCAGAAGGGCCCAGAGGCCGCGCGGTGGCGCGACCCGCGCCGCAGGGACCGCCCGCGCGGCGCTGACCGTTGCAGCATCGGCAATGATCCGGCCCATCAGGGCGGCCGAGGGCTGCGCTTCGGTTCGGCGCGCGGCCGCAAAGATGTCGTCTAGGAAATCGTCCTCAATGTCCCGCTCAGTCATCGTGATACCCCAGTTCCGCCTTCCGTCCCGCCAGCGCCTCTGCCAGCGCCCGCTTGCCCCGCGCGGTCAAACTTTCGACCGCCTCGACGCTGATGTCCATGATGGCGGCGATCTCGGGGTTGGCCAGCCCCTCGAGGTGCCGCAGCGCCACCGCCTGCGCCTGCCGCTCGGGCAGGCTGGCCAGTGCCTCTTGCAGTGCGCCAGCCCGCGCCCTGTCCAGCATCCGGGCTGCAACCGGCGGGCTGGCGTCCTGCGGCTCCTCCACCGTGTCGAGCGCGACGTGGCGCCGCCGCCGCCGCAACCTGTCGGTGCAGAGATTGGCCGTGACGCGGTAAAGCCATGTGCTGACCTGCCCCTCGCCTTGCCGCCAGTCCGGGGCGATCTTCCACAGACGCATCAGCGCCTCCTGGGTCACATCCTCGGCTTCGGCCCGGTCGCCCAGCATTCGCGCCGCCTGTCCCAAAACGCGCGGCGCCAGCCTTTGGGCCAGCAGCGCCGCAGCGCCGGCATCGCCATTGGCATAGGCGATCAGAAGCGCTTCGTCCGGCGCCGGCGGGTCTTGTGCGGTCGCAAAACTCATGGATCAGCGTGGTAGCCACATATCTTCGTCCCGGCAATCGGCGGAGGGCCCGGGCCAGTTTCAGCCCGGGCCCCAATGCCGGCCTCAGTTGCCGTTGCCGCCCATCCAGCCGCCGCCGTTGCCGCCGCCCCAGCCGCCGCCGTTGCCGAACCAGCCGCCGCCCATCCGGCCGCCACGTTCATGACCTTGGCCCATGCCGCGGCCCATATGGTCGCCACGCATCTCCTGCATCAACGCTGTAAATGCGTCGTATTCGGCCTGACTGACGGTGCCGTCATGGTTGGTATCCATCCGGTCGAACATCCGCGTGGCGGGGTCCTGCCGCGGCGCCTGCATCTCGTCGGCGCTCAGCTGTCCGTCACCGTTGGTGTCGAGCCGCTTGATCATGTCGGCCACGCGCGCCTCGATCCGCGCCTGCATCTGCGTCATGATCTGCTTGGTCAATTCGTCGGCCGAGAGGGTGCCATCGCCGTTCGTATCGGCGGCCTTGAACATCGCCTCCGGCGCGGCCTTCATCTCGTCGAGGCTAAGCGCGCCGTCGCCATTGGTGTCGAGCACCGAGAAGCTGGGCGGGCCCATCATCTCCGGGCCACCGCGGCCACCGGGGCCGCCGGGGCCACCGGGCCCCTGTTGCGCGGTCGCGGCGCCAGCCACCAGTCCGGCGGTCATCGCCGCGATCAGGATCGTTTTCTTCATGGTCTTGGTCCTTCCTCAGGTTTCTCGTCCGGGCGGGCCTTTCTGCCGCCTTGGTGCTCCTGACACGCAGCCCCGCACCACTTCCGTCGCAGGGCGCGAAACTTTTTTGGTGCGCAGAACCTGACAGGTCCGCAACACTGGCGCCCAAGCGCCGCACCCCCCTTTCAATTGCACCTCGAAAGGCGCATCTGTCAGGATGACGAAGGAGTGTTACCGATGACCCAGACCGACATGATGGACCCCGCCCTCGCCCGTGACCTTGATGAGGAAGAGCGGCCAACGCGCGACGCCGTCTGGCGCGGCTTGGCCTTGCGCTGCCCGTCCTGCGGCAAGGGCCGGATGTTCGACGGCTACCTCCATGTCGCCGACCACTGCCCGGCCTGCGGCGAGACTCTGAGCCATCACCGCGCCGATGACGGTCCGGCCTACCTGACGATCCTGTTGGTGGGTCACATCATGGCGCCGCTGATTCTGATCGTGTTCGAGGTCTGGCGGCCCGCGCCGCTGGTGCTTGCAGGCGGCTTTACCGTGGGCTGCGTGGCCTTGTCGCTGTTCCTGCTGCCGCGGCTGAAGGGCATGGTCGTGGCCATCCAGTGGGCCAAGCGGATGCACGGCTTCGGCGGTCAGGACTAGGCCGGGGGCGGCATGGACAAGACCGCCATCCGCGACGCGGCCACCATCATTGTCCTGCGTGACCGGGCAACCCGGCCTGCGGTCCTGATGGGCCAGCGCGGCGCCGGCGCCGCCTTTCTTCCGTCGAAATTCGTGTTTCCGGGCGGCGCTGTCGATCCCGGCGACGCGGCAATTGCGCTTGCCTCCGCGCTGCCCGCGACTTGCGCCGAAAGGCTGGCCGAACACAGCGCACTGACCCCCGAAACGCTTGCGGCCGCCGCCATTCGCGAGCTTTGGGAAGAAACCGGGCAAGTTGCCGGCGCGCGCGCGTCGTGGCCCGACCCACCGCAAGGTTGGCGTGGCTATGCCGCCACCGGCCACCGCCCCGCCGGAGACAAGTTGCAATTCGTCTTTCGCGCGGTCACGCCTCCGGGCCGGCCGCGCCGGTTTGACGCGCGATTTTTCCTGCTGGATGCGGCCGCCCTGTCCACCGACCCGGATGATTTCGGGCGCGCCGAAGACGAACTGGCGCATCTGCAATGGGTGCCACTCGACAAGGCGCGCGCCTTCGATCTGCCATTCATCACCGAGGTGGTGCTAGCCGAGATCGCCGCGCGCGTGACCGATACCGCCCCACCCGCCTTGGTGCCGTTCTTCCGCAACGACGACGAACGCCACCTTGTCACGCGGCTCGGTGGCCAAAGCCCGCTTGACCGATCCCTGCCCTAGCGCCGCCAGATAGGGTGCGGCACGGGGTCCTTGGCGCGCCAGAAATAGCGGCGAAAGACTTCGCCGTAGCTGGTATAGCGATAGCCTTCATTCCGGCCAAGGTAGCGATCGGGATTGGCGCGGTAGAGGCCCGGCAGCGCATACCACGGCGCGCGCGGATGCATGTGGTGCACCAGATGCAGGTTGTTGTTGAGAAACAACAGCGCCAGCGGCCCCCGATCCTCGATCACCACGGTCCGGCCCGGCGCGCGCTCATGCGCCCGATGTTCAAGGAAGGTCCGGATCTTCAACAACGACAGCGCTGCATAGGCGGCCGGCAGGTAGGCCCATAGTGGCATCGGCGAAACCGCCACAACGGCCAGAACTAGTGCCAGTCCGGGTAGATGCCAGAGCCATCCACGCAGAACCGCGCCGTCGCCTGCACGGATCGCGCGCAGATCGGCCGCCATCCACATCACCTGACCCAGCGCGGGACCGATAAGTAGCCGCCCCGCCAGCGTGTTGTTGATCCGCCGCAGGCCCTGGTACCAGCCCGGCCGTGCCTCCCAGTCGCCGCCGTCCATGTAATTGCTTTCAGGGTCGTCATAGGGGTCGGTCAGGCGGGCGTCGTTGTGGTGCGCCAGATGGGTATCGCGAAAACGCAGGAAAGGCACGGCCAGCACGAGCGGCGGCGCAACCAACGCCGCGTTCAGTCGGGCCGAACGGAAGGGGTGGCCGTGGATCACTTCGTGCGTCAACGAGGAATGAAAGGCCGCGGCAAGTGCCGTGACAATGACGGCGAGTGGCAATGAAACGGGCGGGAGGACGAAAACCCCCAGCGCCCAAAGGGCGTAACACCCTGTAATCGCACCCAATGTCCGCCATTCCACCGTGGCGGTTCGCCGTTTCTGCATTCCCTGCCTCAAGAAGAGCCGTGCCGTCCCCGCACCGCTTCTGCGGCAGCCTAGCACTTGCCAGAGCGGCTGATGACCTCGTATCTTCGCAACGAAAACCCATCATTGGTGAGAAAACACTACAATGCCGCCAAAAATCGACAAGCGCGACCGCGCCACCCTGTTCCGCGAGAGGCTGGGCCAGGCGCTGCGCGAAGCCGGGTTAAGCCAGGCGGGGCTGGCGCGGGCGATTGGAGCGGATCGTTCGACGGTGTCGCAACTGCTGTTGCCCGAGGGCAAGCGGTTGCCGAATGCGCAGCTGATCGGCGAATGCGCTGCGGCTCTGGGGGTTTCGGCGGACTGGTTGCTGGGGCTGTCGGCCCGGCCCGAGCGGGCGGCCGATCTGGTCGCCGCGGCAATGATGATGACCGAAGCGCCCCGTGCGCTGGTCGATGAACATATCTTTGCCTGGCACCAGGAGGCGGCGGGCTACAAGATCCGGTACGTGCCCTCGGGCCTGCCGGACATGCTGAAGACTCATGCGATGCTGATGTGGGAATACGAGCCGTCGCTGGGCCGGACGACAGAGCAGGCGATCAACGCCAGCGAGGACAGGCTGGCATGGATGCGCGGCGCGCGGTCGGACTACGAAATCGCGATCCCGCTGCACGAGATCGCCAGTTTCGCCTCCGGCACCGGATATTACGCCGGGCTGCCTGCGGCGATCCGGGTCGAACAGATCGAACATATGGCGCGGCTGCAGGACCAGCTTTACCCGTCTTTGCGGGTGGTGCTGTTTGACGCGCGGCGGCTCTATTCGGCGCCGGTCACGGTGTTCGGACCGCTGCTGGCGGCGATTTACCTAGGCCGCAACTACCTTGTTTTCCGCGACACCGAACGGGTGCAGGCGATGACCCGCCACTTCGATACGCTGGTGCGCGAGGCAAGCGTCACTGCCCGCGACCTGCCAGCGCACTTGATGGAGTGGCGAGCGAAGATCGGCTGAAACCGGCTGTCCCCATGGGGACGCCGGCCAATACATTGATTTGTATCATCTATTTCATACGCGCGCGTGAGTGCTAGACCTGCGGATCAGGATTGATCGTGAATCCGTCGACCGAAATCACCTGCCCCGACACCATCCGCGCCCCGCCTGATCCAAGGTAAAGCGCCATTGCAGCCACGTCCTCGGCCGTGACGAAAGCGCCCAGTGCCGTGCCCGAGGCATAGCCGCGATAGACATCGTCGCGGGTCATGCCCTTGATCGCCGCCTCGCGTTCCAGCACGCGCTCCATCCGTGGGCCCTCCACCGCACCGGGGCAGATCGCGTTGGCGCGGATGCCGAAGGGGCCAAGCTCCATCGCCAGCGTCTTCATCAGGCCGATCACGCCCCACTTTGCGGCGGCATAGGGCGCGCGGTTGGGATAGCCGTAGATGCCCGCGGTGGACGAGGTCAGCACGATCGACCCGGCGCGCTGCGCCTTCATCAGCGGCGCCGCGTATTTCGCCGTCAGGAAGGCGCCGCCCAGCGTCACGTCAAGGCAGGCGCGCCAGTCGTCCCAGGCCACATCCTCGACCTTGGCGGTGGGCCCGGCGATGCCGGCATTGGCGCAGACCACGTCCAGCCCGCCCCATTCAGCGACAATCCGTTCGAAAAGCGCCGCCATCGCGGCCTCGTCGGAGACATCGACAAGCTCGGCCCGCCAGGCCGCAGGCAGCGCATCAAGCGAGTCGGCGTCGACATCGGTCACCCAGACATCATGACCCGCGGCGGCAAAGGCCGTGGCCATCGCGCGGCCGATGCCAGAGCCGCCCGCGGTGATCAGGACCCTGCTCATCGGACGCCGACAGCAGCGCCCGCGCCTTCGGGACGCGGCAGCCCAGCATGGGCGGCGGCGATCCGGCCCAACGGCTCGGCGACCCGCGCGTCAGGCTCTGCCGCCTTGCGGGTGGCAAGGCTGACATGGATCAGCATGTGTTCGCCCGTGGCCAGCAGCGTCTCGCCCTCGAACATGCGGTGAAAGAGGTGCATCTTCTTGCCGGCTCCAAGCAGGCATTGGGTTTCCACACGCACCCGCGCGCCCGCCCGGCATTCGGACAAGTGGCGGATATGCGTCTCGGCGGTGAAGTAGCTGCCGCCGGTGGCGATATAGGCCATGTCGCATCCCACCAGCGCCATGAACTTGTCCGTCGCATCGCCGAAAACCTGAAGGTAGCGTGCCTCGTTCATGTGGCCGTTATAGTCGGTCCAGTCGAGCGGCACGGCCCGCAGCACCGTCAGAACCGGCGCCGAAAGGTCGGCCACGTCGTCAAGGCTGGCGGGTAAGCTATCGATCCGCCGATCTTGCGCGTTTAGAAGCCGCCCCGCGCCCCAGTCCCGCGCCTTCAGGCCGCGCAGGATGGTAACAAGGTTGTCGTCGCGGATGCGTTCAAGCGCACGGATGGGATGGGCACCCGATTGAGCGTCCGACTGAACGGCGATGGTATCGATCAGATCTTCGGTCAGCTCGGGCACATCCATCAGCTTGGTCCATGGCCACGAAAGGCACGGCCCGAACTGTTCGATGAAATGGCGCATCCCGGCCTCGCCCCCGGCGATGCGGTAGGTCTCGAACAGGCCCATCTGCGCCCAGCGCAAGCCAAAGCCATAGCGGATTGCGTTGTCGATCTCTTCGGTCGTGGCAATGCCGTCGCGGATCAGCCACAGCGCCTCGCGCCAGACGGCCTCGAGAAAGCGGTCGGCGATATGGGCGTCGATCTCCTTGCGGACATGCAGGGGGAAGCAGCCGATCGAGGTCAGGATCTCGGCGGCGCGGGCGACCATGTCGGGCGGGTTTGCTTCGCTCGGCACCAGTTCGATCAGCGGCAAAAGGTAGACCGGGTTGAACGGGTGCGTCACCACGATCTGGCCGGGCCGGGTCGCACAGTTCTGCAACTCCGACGGTTTGAACCCCGATGTGGACGAGCCGATGATCGCCTCCGGGCGACAATGCTCCTGCAGCGTCTGGAATACCTTGTGCTTGAGCGGCAGCCGTTCCGGCACGCTTTCCTGAATCCAGTCGGCACCGGCAACCGCATCGGACATCGTGGTGTGATAACTGAGCGTCCCTTCCGCGGGCAGCGCAACATCCGACAGGCCCGGCAGCGCGCGGCGCGCATTGTCCAGCACCTCGCCGATCTTGCGTTCTGCTTCGGGATCGGGATCGAAGACGCGCACGTCCCAACCCATCAGCAGAAACCGCGCCGCCCAACCGCCGCCGATGACGCCGCCCCCGATGATCGCCGCCGTTCCAGTCATTTTCCGTCGCTCCTAGCCTGCTTGTGTCGTGACCTTGCCCGGCTCGACGCTGGGATGGTTGAATTCGTCAACAGGGGGCGGTGCACGGTCGACCGTCGGGTCACAGGCCATCATCGGGTTGCCCTTGTCCTGAATGATCAGGCCGCCCTGCGCCACGCATTGATCGAACGTGATGTGTCCGCCATGCAGGACCAGCCGTTCCGCCCGAGGCGTGCCAGCCGCAACCGGGATCAGCCCGCCCTGCCCGTCCACGCCGGCCCCCGGCACACTGTCGCACCCCGCCAGCAACGCGGCCAGCGCCAGCAGGGCCGCCGCGCCCCTCATGAGTAGTCCGCGCAGCGCTGCACCTGCAGCGGCGCGCCCTTTCCGGGGCCATACCATTCCCACATCGGCCCGGCCCGGTCGGTCAGCATCAGGATTCGACTGGCGTCAAAGACCGGCGTCCCTTCGCCACATTGGATATCCAGACGCCAAGCCGACAGGCCCGGCAAGGCGGTGATGGCGGTGACGTTGCAGCTGTGCATCGCAGTGACGAATTCCTCGGGCGTATAGACAGTGCGGTCGCCGTCACATTCGGCCGGTTCGACCACCCAGGCGCCTTCCCAAGGGTAGGTTTCGGCCGCCAGCGCCCCGGGCAGGGCGATCAGGGCGCAGGCAAGCGCTGTGCGCAGGGTCATGGGCTCAGTACCTCCAGCTTGCTCAGGTCGTAACCGTTGAAATCAAGCACCTCGCGCGCCGCGGCCAGCCTGTCGGGCGTAATTGTGGGCGTGCGGTTCAGGATCCAGCCGGAGCGGCCATTGGGCGCGCCGACCACGGCCGTGCCGTAATCCTCGGCCACCCAGAGCACCCAGTAATCGGCGGCGACGAAGGGCACGGAGGGAAAGCGTACCTTCAGACGCCCCGGCCCTGCCACTTCGGCGGTGCCGGTGATATCGCGCGTGGTGCCGTCGGCCTTGCGGCAGATGTTGTGCACACCAATCAGCCCATCGTCGCGCTGGGTGTATTCAGCGGTGACGTCGGTGCAGCCATTTTCAAAGACAACCGGGTAGCGGGCCACCTCGTGCCAGAGGCCAAGGTAGCGCGACGGATCGAAGACCGCGCGCGAGGCGATCGGCACGCTGGCGTCGCGATATGACGGCGCAACGATGGCGCAGCCCGCCAGCACCAGCGGCAGTGCGAAAAGAAGCGCGCGCGGGCTCACGCCGCTTTCGGGGCGCGCTTGGTCAGCCCCAGCCTGTCGCGCACCTCGGCAGGGCCGAGCAGGCGCGCGCCCATCCCCTCGACGATGCCCACCGCGCGTTCGACCAGTTGCGCATTGGTGGCAAGCTGACCCTTGCCTAGCCAGAGATTGTCTTCCAGCCCGACGCGCACATTGCCGCCCGCCAGCACGGCGGCGGCGGCATAAGCCATCTGGTTGCGCCCCAGCGCGAAGGCCGAGAACGTCCAGTCCGGCGGCACGTTGTTGACCATCGCCATGAAGGTATTGAGGTCATCAGGCGCGCCCCAGGGCACGCCCATGCACAGCTGCACAAGCGCCGGGCCCTTCAGCACGCCTTCCTTCACCAGTTCCTTGGCAAACCACAGGTGGCCGGTGTCGAACGCCTCGATCTCGGGCTTGACGCCCAGTTCGGTCATCATCGCGCCCATCGCCCGCAACATGCCGGGCGTGTTGGTCATGACGTAATCGGCCTCGGCGAAGTTCATGGTGCCGCAGTCGAGCGTGCAGATCTCGGGCAGGCATTCGGCGATGTGGCGCACCCGTTCGGCCGCACCTGCGATGTCGGTGCCCGCGACGGGGGGCAGCGGACGTTCGGTGGGACCGAACACGATGTCGCCGCCCATCCCGGCGGTGAGGTTCAGCACCACGTCGGTTTCCGATTCGCGAATGCGCTCGGTCACCTCGCGGTAAAGCGCAGGATCGCGCGAAGGCTTGCCCGTCTCGGGGTCGCGCACATGGCAATGCACGATGGCTGCCCCTGCCCGTGCCGCCTCCAGCGCGCTTTCGGCGATTTGCGCAGGGCTGCGCGGCACATGCGGGCTGCGGTCCTGCGTGGCACCCGAGCCGGTCACGGCACAGGTGATGAAAACCTCCCGGTTCATGGCCAACGGCATCGTGCAACCCTCCCTTGCCTCGGCGCGAGCGTTCCCGATTTCCGGGCGAGGCGCAAGAGAGGCGCTCGCTCTGCGCTTCATCTTGCCGGAAATACTCCCGCCGGAGGCATCGCCGTGTCGCGCCCCGCGACACGGCGAGAAAAGGGGGGCTGTCTGCCCCCCTCGGCGCCTGCGTCGCCTTCACCCCCCGAGAGTATTTCCGGCCAGAAGAAGCCGGTCAGTAGGGCATCGGGTGGGTGCGGTGGACCGTGTCGATCGCCTTGACGAGGTCGTCGGACAGCACCACGTCGCGGCCCGCAAGGATACGGTCGAGCTGATCGACCGTGGTTGCGCCGAAGATCGCCGAGACCGTGAAGGGGCGCGTCCGCTGCCAGGCCATCGCCATGTGCACCGGATCGAGCCCGGCTTCGCGCGCGAGGTCGAGATAGGCCTGCACGGCGGCAAAGACGCGCGGGCTCTTGCGGCCGCCCAGATCGCCGTTCAGCGCCATGCGGCTGCCCGCGGGCACCGCGCCGTTCTGGTATTTGCCCGTCAGCAGGCCCGCGGCAAGCGGCGAGAAGGACATCAGCGTCACGTCCTCGTTCACCGCCATCTCGGCCATGTCGGTATCGTAAAGGCGGCAGAGCAGCGAATATTCGTTTTGCACCGAGGCCACGCGCGGCAGGCCTGCCGCCTCGGCCCGGTCGATCCAGCGGGTCGTGCCCCAGGTGCTTTCGTTCGAGAGGCCAAAGGCGCGGATCTTGCCCGCCTCCACCAGCCGGCCCATCGCGCCCAGCACGTCATCCATGTGCGCCAGCGTCGTCGCGCGGTCCTGCCCCGAGGGATCGAAGCTCCAGTTCTGGCGGAACATGTAGGAGCCGCGCACCGGCCAGTGCAGCTGATAAAGGTCGATCACGTCGGTCTTGAGCCGCTTGAGCGAGGCGTCGATCGCCTGCGGAATGACAGTGCTGTCGAACCCCTTGCCATCACGGATGAAGCCGCCATTGGGCCCCGAAACCTTGGTGGCCAGCACCACCTCGTTTCGCCGGCCGGTCTTGACGAACCAGTTGCCAAGGATCGTCTCGGAGCGGCCGGCGGTTTCGCGGCTGACCGGGTTGACCGGGTACATCTCGGCCGTGTCGATGAAGGTGATGCCGGCATCCAGCGCGCGGTCGATCTGGGCATGGGCATCGTCCTGGGGCGTCTGATTGCCGAAAGTCATGGTGCCGAGGCACCATTCGGTCACGTCGATGCCGGAGCGGCCCAGGGAAACGTTGCGCATGAGGGGTCCTTTCAAATTGTCGTGCCTGTCCTAGCGTGACCGGCGGCGATGACAAGCGTGCAAAGCCGATTGCGCCCGGCTGTCCCCCGGCCCAGAGTGGCCGCACCATGCGCCTGATGTTGTCCTTTGCCTCGCTCTTCGCCTCGGTGATGCTGTTGCAGCTGTCCTCGGGCGGGGTCGGCCCGCTGGACGCGCTTACGGGGCTGGCGGCGGGCTTTGGCACGGCGCAGGTGGGGGTGCTGGGCTCGGCCCATTTCCTGGGCTTCTTCATCGGCTGCTGGTGGGCGCCGCGGCTGATGGGCAGCGTGGGCCACGCGCGCACCTATGCCGCCTTCACCGCGCTGGGCGCCATCGGGTTGGCGGCTCATGTGCTGGTGACGAACCCGGCATGGTGGGCGCTCTTTCGGCTGGCCTCGGGCCTGTGCGTGGCGGGCTGCTACACGGTGATCGAGGCATGGCTGCAAGCCAAGGTCACCAACCAGACGCGGGGCCGCGCGATGGGCAGCTACCGCGTGGTCGACATTGTCGCCTCGTTGGGGGCGCAGTTCATGATCGGCACGCTGGCGAGCGTGCCCACCTATATCGCCTACAACCTGCTGACGATCGTCTGCTGCGCCTCGCTGCTGCCGCTGGCGATCAGCCGGGCCGAGCAGCCTGCCACCGCACTGGCCCCGCGCCTGCGCCCGGCGCTGAGCTGGCGGATCTCGCCGCTGGCCACCTTGGGCGTGATGGTGGCCGGGCTCTCGTCGGCCAGTTTCCGCATGGTGGGGCCAATCTACGGACAGGCCGTGGGGCTGCGGCCCGACCAGATCGGCACGTTCCTTGCCATCTACGTGGCGGGCGGCGGGCTGGCGCAATACCCGGTGGGCTGGCTGGCCGACAAGTTTGACCGGCGCTGGGTGCTGATCGGGCTGTCGGTGGCCTCGATCGGCACGTCGCTGGCCACCATCGGCGCGGCGCAGATGGGCCCGCTGGCGATCCTTGTCGCGGCGGGGCTGGTGGGGCTGTCGACCTACCCGATCTACTCGATCTCGGCAGCCCACGCGCATGACTTTGCCGAGGATGACGCGCGGGTGGAACTGTCCGCGGCGCTGATGTTCTTTTACGCCCTGGGGGCCATCGCCGCACCTTGGGGCACCTCGGTGCTGATCCAGCATTTCGGGCCGCCGGCGCTTTTCGTGGTGCTGGCGGCGGCGCATCTGGGCCTTGTGATCTTCGGCTTTGCGCGGATGCGGGCACGGCCCAGCCCGGCCGAGCGGATGGGCTATGTCTATGTCCCGCGCACCAGTTTCATCGTCGGGCGGCTGCTGCGGCGCGGGCGCGGCGCGGCGGGCGACAGCTAGGCGAAGAGGCGGGCCACGGCAGCACGGTCGATCTTGCCGGTGGGCAGGCGCGGCAGGGCCTCCACCTCGCGGACCTCGATGGCCAGTGCAAGGTCCAGGCGGGCGGCCAGGGCGGCGCGCAGGCGGTCCGCATCGAACCCCGGCCCGACGGCCACCAGCAGGCCCAGCCGGTCATGCGCCTGCCCCGGAATGCGCGTGGCGGCAACCTGCGCGACGCCGGGATGAGCGAGGCAAAGCGCCTCGATCGATTCCGGCGTGGTCTTGATGCCGCCGAGGTTGATCAGGAAATCCTCGCGCCCGTGGATCACCAACGAACCATCGGAGGCGATCGTGGCGATGTCGCCAGTGTCGAACCAGCCCTCGGGATCGAAGGCGGGCGCGCCGTTGAGGTAGCCGGTGACACGCGAGTCTTCCGGCACCCGGATTGACAGCCGCCCCGCCGCCGCCGGATAGCCAGTATAGGCACCCGCCGAGTCCAGCCGCAGCTCGGTGTCCGGGACCGGCCAGCCGACCCAGCCCAGCGGAATCGCCCGCTCCTGCACGCGGCCGAGCGTCGAGATGCTGTATTCACTTGACCCGACCACGACATCGAGATGCGCACCCGCGAAGGCCGCTGCGGTGCGGGCCAGCGTCTGGTTATCCGCGATGGCGCCGCCGAACAGGAAGCGGGCGAAGGCGGGCATCGGGTGGCCCGCCTCTGCCGCTTCGGTCACGTCGTTCAGGATCAGCGGCGTGCCGACAAGTTCACGCACGTCGAAATTGCGCGCAGCGACCATCGTCGCCACGGTGTCGCCCATCGTGCCCATCGCGGCATGCCCCTCGATCAGAGCCTTGGACAAGTAGATCAGACCGAAGACGCTGAACGCCGGAATGCCGAGCAGCCGGTTGCCGAAATCGGGCCCAATCGCGGTCCGCGCGCGCCGTTGCCAACTGGCAAGCACGCTATCGGAGGCGAGCATGAACTTCTGCAGGCCCGTCGAGCCTGAGGAGCCAAAGATCATGCCCCCGCCGCCGGGCCAATCCTCGGGCGGGGCCGGTGCATCGTCGGCAAACCAGTTCGGCGAAAAGGTGATGGGCCGGCCCGGCCCCGGCGACTGACCGGGAAACACCAGCGACCAGTCAACCGTCCCTCCAGACGCGAGAAATCCGCTTGCGTCGGGCGCCATCACCACCTCGGCGCCCAGCAGAAGGGCCGCAAATCGTGCCATGATCTGCAAATCCCGGTTATCGACCTGTGCGATCATCCTGTCGCCGGGGGCTAGGCCCACCGCGGCCATCCGTTGGGCCAGAATGCCGATATTGCGGCGCAGGCGGGAATGACTGACGGTCTGGCCGTCGCGCGTCAACAGGGCGGGCGCGTTGGCATGACGAGCCAGCGCCTGCATCAGGTCAATCGAGAAAAGACGATTAGTCAGGTCAGAACCGGAACACGGCGGCGGCGCGCAACGCGGTGTTGTCCCACTTGTAGCCGTAGTCGAAGGTGTTCACCTGATCGTGGATCACCTCAAAGCGCACGTCCATGTTGCTGGTCACCGGCACCTGGGCACCAAGGCCGTAGGTGGTGCCGTTGCTGGTCCCCGTCGCGCCGCTGTCGAGCGCGCCGTTGTACTGAACCGCGCCCAGGCTGGCGAAAACCGAGAAGTTCGGCAACTGGTAGCCCGCGATGGCGCGCAGGCGGCTGACGTTGTCGACCGAGCCGCCGGAGAAGGACGAGGAGTCGAGGTTAGCCCCTAGCGAGGTGTCGATCTCGGCCCCGAGATAGAATTGCGGCGACACCGGCATCATGACACCGGCGAGAAGCGTGGGTGCCCCGAGGTGACTATCGTAGGTGTTTGCGATATCGTCGGTCAGGGTCGTGCTGCCGTAGTCGAAACCGCCGCCGACGTAGAACTGTTGCGCGGTGGCCGGCAGTGCCGCGCCCATCGCAAGGGTCGAGGCCGTGAGGCCGAGCAGGACGGACGGTTTCATGCGCATTCTCCAGACTTGACGCGACCAAGAATAGTCCAGTTGCGGCCGCAGCGAAAGAACAAACAAGCCCCGCATCGGCACGAATGCACGACCCGCCGCTAGACGTGGGCGAAGGCGCGGGCGACGGCGGCGCGGTCGATCTTGCCGGAGGGCAGGCGCGGCAGGGCCTCCACCTCGCGCACCTCGATGGTCAGGGCAATATCCAGCCGCGCGGCGACGGCGGCGCGCAACCTGCTCGCGTCAAAGCCCCGCCCCGGCGCCACCATCAGGCCCAACCGGTCATGCGCCTTTCCGGGAACGCGAGTAGCCGCAACCTGCGCCACGCCCGGCTGGCCAAGGCACAGCGCCTCGATCGCCTCGGGCGTGGTCTTTACGCCGCCGAGGTTGATCAGGAAATCCTCGCGCCCGAGGATCACCAGCGCGCCGTCGGGGGCGATCGTGGCAATGTCGCCGGTGTCGAACCAGCCATCGGGGTCGAAGGCCGGCCCGCGGCCAAGATAGCCCAGCGCCCGCGCGACGGGCGGAACGCGAAAGCCCAGCCTGCCCGCCTCGGCCGGATAATCGGCGAAAGTGCCCGCATCGGCCAACCGCGCCTCGATCCCCGGCAGCAGCCAGCCGCCCCAGCCCATCGGCGCGCCTTCGTCCGGCCAGCGGCCACAGGCGACAAGGCCAATCTCCGTGGCCCCGAAGACCACGACCAACTCGGCCGCGGGAAAGACCTCTCTTGCCCGGCGCAACAGACCCGGATCGGCGATGGCTCCGCCGAAGACGATCCGCACGATGTCGGGCGCCGGGCTTCCATCGGCAATTGCCGCCAGAACGTCGGCAAGGATCGGCGGCGTCAGCACCATTTCGCGCACGCCAAGGCGGTGTGATTGCGCCAGTGTTTCCGCCACCCCGTCCATGGTGCCCATCACGCTTTGACCCGCCATCAGGGCCTTGGTCAACTGAAACAGCCCGAATGCGGAAAAGGCAGGCAAGGTCAGTAGACGCGGGCCGCGATCCGGCCCGATATGGCCCTCAATCAGGCCCATCCAGTGCGCCATGCCCTCATCAGAGAGCCGCATGAACTTTTGTTCGCCTGTCGAACCGGAGGAGGAGAAATGCATCCCGCCGCCGCCGCGCCACGCCGTGTCTGGAACCGGCGCGTCATCGGCGAACCATGCCGGATCGAAGGCGATGGGTGTTCCGGGACCATGCGCGCGGCCCGGAGGAACAAGCGCCCGGTCGATCTGGGTCCCGGTCCCCAGAAACCCCTTCGGCCCCGGCGACATCACCACTTCGGCGCCGACAAGAAGGGCGGCGAACCGGGCCATGATCTGCAGGTCACGGTTCTCGTCCAGAACGATGAAAGTTTGCCCCGGCGCGAGGCCGGCATTGGTCAGCCGCTGAGCAAGGATCGCGATGTTGCGGCGCAGTCGTGCGTGGCTCAGGATCTGACCATCGCGGGTCATCAGCGCGGGCGCTGTGCCGTTTCGCGCAAGCGCATCCATCAGGCCGGTGGAGAACACGGCCAGTGTCGGGCCTAGAAACGGTAGACGGCTGCCACGCGAGCCGAGGTGTTGTCCCAGCGGTATCCGACGTTGAAGAGATCCACCTGGTCGCGGATCACCTCGAAGCGCAGGTCGAGATTGCCGGTCACCGGCACATCGGCGCCAAGGCTGAAGGTGGTGCCTTTGCTGGTGCCGTTGTCGCCGTCGAAAAGCGCACCCTTGACCTGCACCGCACCCAGCGTCGCAAAGACCGAATAGGTCGGGAACCGGTAGCCCGCGACGGCGCGCAGGCGGGTGATGTTGTCGACGGTGTCGCCGTAGTCCGTGCTGTAATTCGCACCCAGCGAAGTATCGAGTTCCGCGCCGAGGTAGAACTGCTGCCCCATCGGCACCGTAACGCCGGCTAGCACCGACCCGGTGGAGAGGTGGCCGTCATCCGGCAAGGGCGAGGACAGCGAGGTCTGGCCGTAGTCAAGCCCGCCGCCGACGTAGAACTGCTGCGCTGCGGCCGGCATCGCCGCGCCGATCGCAAGGGCCGACGCCGTCAGGCCAAGGGCAACCGAAGGTTTCATGCCGTTCCTCCTTCATTTTTCTCTGTTTTACCCGATCCGAGAGGGTGGCGAAACCTTCGATCACGGCAAGGGGGCACGCAAAGGCTGGCACCTGCCCATCTTATGGGCTAATTGCGCCGGGGTTTTACGGCGGATGGCGGCGATGGCGCGACACCTGATTACTTCGGCAATTCCCTATATCAACGGGATCAAGCACCTCGGCAACCTGGTGGGCAGCCAGTTGCCGGCCGACCTTTACGCCCGCTACCTGCGCGCGCGCAGTCACGAAGTTTTGTTCCTTTGCGCCACCGACGAACATGGCACGCCCGCCGAACTGGCGGCGGCCAAGGCGGGCAAGCCCGTGGCCGAATATTGCGCCGAGATGCATGACGTGCAGGCCGGCATCGCGCGCGGCTTCGCGCTGTCGTTCGACCATTTCGGCCGCTCCTCCAGCCCGCAGAACCACCGCCTGACGCAGCATTTCGCTCACCGGCTGAAAGAGGCCGGCCTGATCCGCGAGGTGACCGAGCACCAGATGTATTCGGTGGCCGATGGCCGCTTCCTGCCCGACCGCTACATCGAGGGCACCTGCCCCAATTGCGGCTTTGAAAGTGCGCGCGGCGACCAGTGCGACAACTGCACCAAGCAGCTGGACCCGACCGACCTGATCAACCCGCGTTCGGTCATCTCCGGCTCGACCGAGCTGGAACTGCGCGAGACCAAGCACCTTTACCTGCGCCAGTCCGCGATGCGCGGGCAGTTAGAGCAGTGGATTCTCTCTAAGACTGAGCCGACCGGTGAAATACGGAACGGCGTCGAAATGATAAGGACTACGTGGCCCATCCTGACGACTTCCATCGCCTTGAAATGGCTGAGGGATGGCGAGGGGCTGCAGGACCGTGGCATCACCCGCGACCTCGACTGGGGCATTCCTGTCAAGGATGGCGACGCCGACTGGCCGGGGATGGAGGGCAAGGTTTTCTACGTCTGGTTCGACGCGCCGATCGAATACATCGCCTGCGCGCAGGAATGGGTCGACGCGGGCAAGGGGACCGACTGGGAACGCTGGTGGCGCACCGACAAGGGTGCAGACGACGTGCGCTACACCCAGTTCATGGGCAAGGACAACGTGCCCTTCCACACGCTGAGCTTTCCCGCCACGATCCTCGGCTCGGGCGAGCCGTGGAAGCTGGTCGATTACATCAAGTCCTTCAATTACCTCAATTATGACGGCGGCCAGTTCTCCACCTCGCGCGGGCGCGGCGTGTTCATGGACCAGGCGCTGGCGATCCTGCCGTCCGACTACTGGCGCTGGTGGCTGCTGAGCCACGCGCCCGAAACCTCGGATGCCGAGTTCACCTGGGAGAACTTCCAGGCCTCGGTGAACAAGGACCTGGCCGATGTGCTGGGTAACTTCGTCAGCCGCATCACCAAGTTCTGCCGGTCGAAGTTCGGCGAGGTCGTGCCCGAGGGCGGCGCATATGGAGACCAAGAACAGGCACTGATCGCCGACCTGACGGCCCGCGTCGCGGCCTATCAGGCGCAGATGGACGCCATCGAGGTGCGCAAGGCCGCGGCAGAATTGCGCGCGATCTGGGTGGCGGGCAACGAATACCTGCAATCGGCTGCACCCTGGACCACGTTCAAGACCGACCCGGCGGTCGCCGCGATGCAGGTGCGGCTGGGGCTGAACCTGATCCGGTTTTACGCGGTGCTGTCGGCGGCCTTCATCCCCGATGCCAGCGCGGGACTGATGGCGGCGATGCAGACCGACGACTGGTCCTGGCCCGACGACGTGGCCGGGGCGCTGCAGGCCCTGCCCCCCGGCCATGCCTTCAACGTGCCCGAGGTGACGTTCCGCAAGATCACCGACGAAGAGCGCGCCGACTGGCAGACGCGGTTTGCCGGCATTCGCGCCTGAGCGGGGGCCGGCGCGCGGCCGACCCCCTGTTCGGTCGCGGCCTATTCAAAGCTGGTTTCGCTCTTGATGATATGCATCACGCCGGCAGCCTTCATATGCGTGCTGGCTTGGCTTTTCAGCACTTGTTCGATTCGCGTCAGCTTGTCATAGCTCAGCGACGCCGCGTTGGCCTTGATGCCCAGCGCGGCAAAGTCCGACTGAACGCTGGTACGCAGGTTGGCATAAGGCGCCGTCTTCGTGGTGTTGACATAAGCCGAAGCACTTTGCGCCCCGAGAGAGGCGACAAGGGCAAGCCCGGCGATGGCGGGCAAGGCGGAGATTTTCATGAGGGTGTCCTTTCGAAGCGATCTGGCATCATTGCCATGCCATCCAGATGGACCCCGCACTGAACACAGGCCTTTCCGCAGCGTTACAATGTATTGACATACATCACAGAACTGCGGCGCGACGATCACGTTTGGGATGCGCGGCCAGTCGCCTTGGGCAGTCCGCGATGCCGGACCGCCCGCGGTCGGGCCGGGCATGGCCCACAAACCCCGCTGCATTGAGTTTGACGGGGCGCGGTGCTAAGGCCGGGCGGTCCTGTCTGAGGGTGCCAAAGAATGACGATCCGCCTGCTTTGCGATGCCCGTGGCACGCACCGCAAACGCTTCATGGAGCGGATGCTGGCGCTGTCGGAGGGCAAGGTCGAGCTGGCGATTCACATGGGCGATCGTGATGCAGACTGGCACGCGCCCTCGCTCAGCCGGATGGAGGTGCGCCGCGGCCGGCGCGGGGCCTTCATGGAGGGCCAGCACCAGACCGGGGCGAACATGGCGCTGATCGCCTCGCCGCAATTCGCCGCCTCGCTGGAAACCGCGGTGGACCAGATGCACCGCTCGGCCCCGGCCTATCGCTACCGGTCGCACAACATCCAGAACCTGCAGGATTACCTCGATTATTTCCACATCCTCTCGGATGCCTTCGCGCAGCGGATGCTGGACGAGGGCGTGACACACGTCCTGTTCTACAACGTCCCGCACCTGACCTATGACATGGTGATGTACCAGGTCGCGCAATCGCTGGGCATCCGCACCATCGTGCTGTGCCAGACGATCTTTCCCAACCGCTATTTCTCGATGAGCCGGATCGAGGATTACGGGCATTTCGACCTGTCCGGCAGCGACGCGCCGCCCTATCCGATCGAGAAGGGTTCGGCGCCCGACCTTTTCTACATGAAGGACAGCTGGCAGAAGCCCGGAAAGCCCGGAAAGCTGACCGCTCGCGGCGTGGGCCAGCTGGTGCAGTACATGGCGCGCAAGGATCCCGCCAAGCTGCTGAACCCGGCCTTCATCGCCCGCACGGTGCGGCGAATGAACGCGATCTACCGCAGTTTCCCGGACTGGCGCGACCCCTTCGCGCAATTCTTCCACGTCAACGAACTTGCCTATTTCGAACACCTGGCCGAGTTCGAGGGCACGGAAATTGACCTGTCCTTGCCTTTTGTCTACGTGCCGCTCCACAACCAGCCCGAGATGTCCACGTCATCGCTGGGCGGCATCTACCGTGACCAGGCGCTGATGATCGAGGCCCTGGCGCGCGACCTGCCCGAAGGCTGGAAGATCTATGTCAAGGAAAACCCCCGCCAGGGCGCCTATGCGCGCGGGCCGATGTTCTTTCACCGGCTGGCCCGGATCCCGGCGGTGCAGTTCATGCCCTCTTACGCCAATACCGCCGCACTGGCCGCGAACGCGCGCTTTACCGCGACCGTCACCGGCACCGCCGGATGGGAGGCCATTCGCAAGGGCCGGCCGGCGATGGTGTTCGGGCAGGCGTGGTACGGGTCGCTGCCGGGCGTGGTGCGCTACGCGCCGGGCCTCGATTTCGAGGCGATCGCGGCGATGGAGATCGACCATGCCGCGCTGGAGCAGGCCGCGGGTGCACTGATGGCCCGCGCGCATGAAGGCATCATCGAAGAGGTCTATTTCAACATGGTCGACGGCTACGATGTCGAGGCCAATGCAGATGCCGTGGCGCGCACCACGCTGGACCTGCTGACAGGCGCGGCGCCGCTGTCGTTCGGGGAATAAAGAAAAGGGGCCGCCCCTGCGGACGGCCCCTGATCCTTTCGTCGTGGCCGAGGGTCAGACCTTGCCGACCGGCACGCCCACGAACATCTGCTTGCCCTGACGGTCGATCATCAGCAGCACCGAGTGCTTGCCGTCGTCGGCGGCCGTCTTGAGCTCCTTGTCGAGCGCGTCCAGCGTCATCACCGGGTGGGTGTTGACCGATACGATCACATCGCCCGGCTTCAGCCCGACATCGGTCAGCGGCGAGTTGCTGTCGATGCCCATGATGACCAGTCCGGTTTCGGTATCTGGCAGGCCCAGCTGCTGGCGAATATCCGGCGTCAACTGCGTAAGGTTGAGCCCGAGGCTTGGCACCGCAGTCCCGTTGGTATCGGGCTGCTGGGAGTTGAGGTCGGGTGCTGCCGGGGTCGCGGGCAGCGAGGCAAGCGTGACCGTGATGTCCTTTTCAGCCCCGTTGCGCCAGATCCCGAAGGTCGAGGATTGGCCCGGCGGGATGGCCGCAACGCTGCGCGACAGGTCACGGCTGTCGGTGATCTTGACGCCATTGAGGCTGATCACGACGTCACCCGCCTCCAGCCCGGCTTTGGCGGCCGGTGTGTCGGGGTTGACCTGCGCCACCAGCGCACCGTGCGAATCCGGCAGGCTGAGCGCATTGGCAATGTCAGACGTCACGTTCTGGATCTGCACGCCAAGATAGCCGCGGTCGATCTTGCCCTTGTCGATCAGCCCCGTGACGATGGCCCGGGCCTGATCCGAGGGAATGGCAAAGCCCACGCCGACACTGCCGTCATTGGGTGAGTAGATCGCGCTGTCGATCCCCACCACCTGGCCCGCCACGTTGATCAGCGGCCCGCCAGAGTTGCCGTGGTTGATCGCGGCGTCGACCTGCAGAAAGTCGTCATAGGGGCCATTGTGCAGGTCGCGACCACGAGCAGAGACGATGCCGCGTGTCACCGTCGTGCCAATGCCGAACGGGTTACCGATGGCCACGACCTGGTCGCCGACCTCGATCGCGTTGCTGTCGCCCCACTGCACGGTGGGAAGGCCAGTGGCGTCGATCTTCAGGACCGCGATGTCGGTCTTGGGATCGGTGCCGACCAGTTTGGCCGGATAATCCGTGCCATCGTCAAGCGTGACGGTAATCTTGGATGCATGGTCGATGACGTGGTTGTTGGTGACGATGTAGCCGTCAGCCCGGATGATGAAGCCCGAGCCAAGTGCCGCGTCAGGTTGGCCGCGCTGGGGGCCCGGTGCCATCTGGCCCGGTCCGCCCGGCCCAAAGAAATGCTGGAAGAACTGGTCAAAGGGGATCTGGCCCTGTCCTTGCGGCCCCTGCCCCGGCATTCCGGGCGCGGGCGCGCTGAAGGCGGGCTGCGCGGTCAGTTGGGTGGTCACCGTGACCACGGCGGGTTTGGCCAGTTTGACGATCTCGGCAAATGACCCGTCGGGGGTCACGAGGCTGGCAGGCGCATTGGCCGTCTGGGCCTGCAGGGCCGAGGGAAAGGGCACCGCGACAGAGCCAATGGCCAGCGCGGCCGCACTGGCCATGAGAAGCGACCGTGCGCGGCGAAGTGGAGATGTGGGTGTCATGTCGTTTTGTCCAGCGAGACGGGTTCCCTTGGAATGAGGACGCGCGGTGCACGCGCAACCTCGGCCGGCGCGCGCCGATCCTGTCTCGCCTTGGGACCGGGGCGCCGTTGCCTCTTGATATGGGCAGGACATCGCCGAGGTGAGGGGGGGTGTAACGCTTGTCACGCCAATGTGCGTCGCCGTGCGGGCCGCCGTGAAAAGAGCCGCGCGGCGCGTGCTGGCCTAGTCGTTATCGGCCAGTCCCGCGCCGGCCCCGGCAATGCGGCTTGCCTCGGTCGCGGGAGCATAGGTGCGCTGCGCGAAGGCATCGAGACGGCTGACCGTCTCGGCATCCAGTTCTGCGCGGTCTTGCAATGGCAGCGCACGACCTTCGGCCGGTCCGGTCTCGATCCGAACGCTTTGGGCGATCGCCGCGCGCACGCCATCGGGGGCACCGCCAAGGATCACCGCCTCATCGCGCATGCCCAGCCGCACGCCATCCCACGACAGCGTCACGACATGGGGCGCAATGAACGGCAGCAGCAGCAGGGGCCCCGCGACGGGGCCCAACCGCAAATCGCCCCCTCCGGCCGCGCCAAGGTCTGCCAGTGCGGCACCTGTCGTGATCGGGCAAAGCACGTCGCGCGCCTGCCAGCCATCCAGTGGGGCCACCGCGTCGTGCGGCAGGCCGTCGAGGCGGGTCAGCGCGGCCGAAAGGACCTCGGCGCCCGGCAGGCCATGAGCGATGAGCCAACGTGTCGCCCGCCCGGCCTCTTCGGCCAGCCCCCAGCTAAGGCCCGCACCGCGCGCTGCCTTGCGCGCCAGCGCCTCTACCTCGTTGAGCGACCAGCTCATGCCGGTAGCGTCGGGTAGGTCCAGTCGTCGGGATCGGCGCTGGCCAGTTCGTCGGGGAAAGGCGCGCCGGGATAGAGGCTGATACGCACCCAACGGTCCGAGCGCGGATCGAAATGCTGCGCGCCGAAGAAGGCCAGTTTCGCGCGGAGCAGGTCGATCGGCAGCACCTCGGCGCCGATCGTGTTGTCGCGGATCTCGGCATAGGGGTGGCGCGCGGCGATCTGCGCACGGCGGATGATGTGGCGGTGTTCGGGATGACGCAGCAGCACCTCGGCCACCTTCGCGGCCTCCGACCAGTCGGCAAGCGTCGCGGCCAGCCGCGCGGCGTCGCGCCCGGGCGAAAGCGGCTGTTCGTAGTCGCCGACAGGTTCGGCCCAGCGTTCCCCCAGCCGCGGTTCCAGCTTTTCGGCCGAGGTGTACCAGGCACGGGCCTGCGCCGGTGGTGCGTCCCAGTCGATCGCAAGGGCCCAGCCGTAGGTATCGCGCAGGATCGCGGCGAGGCGGCCAACGCTCATCGTGGCGTCGATGCGAAAGGCCGCGGCCTCGTCAGCGGCCATGCAGCAATCCATCCCGTCGACCAGATCGCCATAAGGTTCGAGCAGGAGCGAGACCACGGCCTCTTGCCCCTCCAGCCCCAGCGCCTCTTCGGCCCACCGCCAGAGGCGGTCCCACGGATCGTCATGAACGAGGTCGGCGGTGTCGAGATGGGCAAGCAGCCGGTCGAGATCGGCGCGCAGTTCGGCCAGTTTCTCCAGTTGCAGCGGATGCGCGGACCGCCAGAGATCGACATTCAGCCGGGCTCGGGCGACAAGGCTGCGGAAGGTCGCCGCGGCCTCGGGCGTGGCGGTTTGCACCCGGCGGACGCGGGCCAGCGCCTCTTCGCGCACACCGATCCAGTTGTTGAGCAGGACAGGGTGATTGATGAGGTAGGGCGCCATGCCAAGGCCGGTGGAATTGCCGATGCCGAAGCGGCGGCGCAACGCGGGATCAAGCGGGACGGCCTGCGGCGATGTCGCCCGCGCCATATGTTCGACAAGGTCCATCACGAAGGTGCGGATCAGCCAGACCGCCAGCATCTCGATCTGGAAAGGCGGCTGAAACTCGGGGCGGTCGGCAGTCGCCTCGCGGTCCGCGGCACCCAGCTTGCCCGAGCCATAAACGGCCGTGGTGCGCATCAGGTAGCCCACCTCCTCGATCCGCTCAGCGTCGGGCTGATGTCCGGCGGCAAGGCACCCCACCACGTAATCCCAAAGCCGCACGGAACGGTTGGCGCGACTGACCGACAGCACCTTGGGCCCGACGCGCCCGGCTTCCTGCAGCGGGATGTTGGCGCGCAGGTCGGCAATTTCAGCCTCGGTCGGGAGGCCGTCGAACAAGGCGAAGGTGGCGTCCCATGCGGTCGCGATCACCCGGTCCGAGCGCATCTCAGGCGGCAGATCATGGGCAAAGGCGACAAGGCTATAGACATGTTTGGGCGTGTGCATGCTCAGCACCGCGTGGCCCACGCCGCGCGCATCGACGTCGAACACCCGGCGATCATAGCGCCAGCTTTCGGCCTTGGCGCGGCGCAGCAGGATGCGCAGGAAGGACAGGCGATGCTGGTGGAACGCGCCCAGCCGGGCCAGCCGCATCACCTGTGCGGGTGGACGCGGGACAATGTCAGGTGCAGTCTGCGCTGCGGGATCGGTCATGCCTGGCCTCCGAAACTGACCTCGTAGAAACGCGCCCAGTTGTTGCCCATGATGCCGGCGATTTCCTTGGGGTTCAGCCCCGTCGCGCGCAACCCTTTTTCAAGATTGGGAAAATCACGGTTGTCGCGGAACCAGCTGGGCATCGGCGGAAAACCGGGCGCTGCGGCAGACCCCTCGCCATAATCCACCTGCTTGGTCCAGCGGCCGGTGCGCATCCATTCGACCACGCTGTCAGGCTGATCCTGGCAAAGGTCCGAGCCGATGCCAACATGCTCGGGCCCCATCATCTCGGCGGTGCGCGCGACCATCTCGCAGAAATCCTGCAAGGTGCAGGCAGATTTGCCCTTCAGGTGATGGGGGTAAAGCGAGAAGCCCAGCATCCCGCCGCTTTTGCCAAGCGCGCGGATCACCGTATCGGACTTGTTGCGCAGGGCGGGCGCCCAGACATGCGGATTGGCATGGGTAATGGCGATCGGCCGGCTCGAATGCTCGATCGCCTCCAGCGTGGAACGTTCGGCGGAATGGCTCATGTCGATGACCATGCCGACACGGTTCATCTCTGCCACCACCTGTTTGCCCATCCGCGTGAGGCCAGTGTCGTGATCTTCGTAACAGCCCGTCGCCAGCAGCGACTGGTTGTTGTAGGTCAGTTGCATGAAGCGCACGCCTAACCGGTGCCAGACCTCGACAAGCCCGATATCGTCCTCGATCGGGCTTGGGTTCTGAAATCCCATGAAGATGGCCGTGCGCCCGGTGTCCTTGGCATGGGCCACGTCAGCGGCGGTGAAGCCCTGAAAGATCAGGTCGGGGAAACGTTCGAACCAGCGGTTCCACGCCTCCAGTTGCAGCACCGTCTCGCGGAAGGTTTCGTGGTAGGCGATGGTGACATGAACGGCATCGAGGCCCCCTGCCCGCATCTGGCGGAAGATCTTCTCCGACCAGTTGGCGTATTGCAGGTTGTCGATGCGAAAGTTCATTCCGGGCTGCCTGCGAAAGAATAGGTCGTCTTGACCGTGGTATAGAAATCGACCGCCCAGCGCCCCTGTTCGCGCGGGCCATAAGAACTTTCGCCGCGCCCGCCGAAGGGAACGTGGTAATCGGTGCCGGCTGTCGGCAGGTTAACCATGACGCAGCCGGTGGCGGCGTTGCGGCGGAAATGCGACGCGCGGGCGAGGCTGCGCGTCATGATGCCCGAAGTCAGGCCAAAGCGCGTGTCGTTGACCACCGAAAGCGCCTCGCCATAGCTTCCCACCTTGATGACGGCGGCCAGCGGCGCGAACATTTCCTCACGGTTGATCTGCATCGCGTTGGTGGTGTTCACGAAAACGCCCGGCGCCATGTAATAGCCTTCGGTATCGCGGTTGAGCCTTTCGCCACCGCAGGCCAGTTCCGCGCCCTCGGCCCGGCCCTTTTCCACCCAGTCGAGGTTCTCGGCCAACTGGCCCGCGCTGGCGACCGGGCCGATCTGCGTCGATTCGTGCAGGGCGTGGCCCACCCGCAGGTCGCGCGCGCTGGCCACCAGCCGCTCGACGAAGGCGTCATGCACCTTTTCATGCACCACCAGTCGCGACGAGGCGGTGCATTTCTGCCCCGTGCCCCCGAAGGCCCCGTTCAGCGAATGCGCAACGGCCAGGTCAAGATCGGCGTCATCCATCACGACCATCGCGTTCTTCGACCCCATCTCAAGCTGCACCTTGGTAAAGTTCGGCGCGGCGGCAGCAGCGATGCCGCGACCCACTGGAACCGAACCGGTGAAGCTGATCGCATTGATGGCGCGGCTTTCGACAAGGCGCTGGCCCACCGCGTGACCGGTCCCCATGACAAGGTTGAAAAGGCCCTTGGGAATGTCCTGCCGGCTGATGATCTCGGTCAGCGCAACGGCGCTGGCCGGCGTCAGGTTCGCCGGTTTCCACAGCACAGCATTGCCGAAGGCCAGCGCCGGGGCGATCTTCCAGCTGGCCGTGGCGGTGGGGAAGTTCCACGGGCTGATGATGGCCACCACGCCCACCGGCTCGCGTCGGACATCCACTTCAACACCGGCGCGGACCGAATCGGCGTTCTCGCCCAACTGCCGTAGCACCTCGGCGGCGTAGTAGGTAAAGAACTGGCCGGCGCGGAAGACCTCGCCCTTGCCCTCGACCAACGGTTTGCCCTCTTCGCGGCTCAGTAGCTCGCCCAGTTCGGCCGCCCGTTCCATCAGCTCGTTGCCAATGGCCATCAGCACCGATTGCCGCCGCTCCAGCCCGGTGGCCGCCCATGCCTTCTGGGCCTGCCGCGCTGCCTCCAGCGCATCATCCAGTTGCGCCGACGTCGCCTGTGCATAATGGCCGATGATGTCGGACGTGTCGGAAGGGTTGATGTTGGCGATGGGCTCGTCCCCGTCCAGCCAGTCCCCGGCGATATAGTTGCGCTCGTGCCTGGTCATCATGTCCTCCGGTCCGGCTCGTCGTTATTCGGCTGCCTCCGCATAGCTTTCCAGCGGCGGGCAGATGCAGACAAGGTGACGGTCACCATAGACATTGTCCACCCGGTTGACCGGCGCCCAGTACTTGTCCACCCGGAAAGACCCCTTGGGAAAGCACGCCTCTTCGCGGCTGTAGGGACGGTCCCAGTCGCTGACCAGATCCTCGACCGTATGCGGCGCGTTCTTCAGCGGGTTGTTGTCGCGCGGCCAGTCGCCCGCTTCCACCCGCCCGATCTCGCGCCGGATATCGAGCATCGCGTCGCAGAACCGGTCCAGCTCGGCCTTTGTCTCGGATTCTGTGGGCTCAACCATCAGCGTGCCGGCCACCGGCCAGCTCATCGTCGGCGCGTGAAAGCCGTTGTCGATCAGGCGCTTGGCGATGTCGTCCACGGTGACGCCCGCAGTTTCGGCAAAGGGGCGGGTATCAAGGATGCATTCATGCGCCACATGCCCCGTGCGCCCCTTGAACAGCACGTCGAACGCGCCCTCCAGCCGCCGCGCGATGTAATTGGCGTTCAGGATCGCCACCTTGGTGGCCTGCGTCAGCCCGGCCCCGCCCATCATCTGGATATAGGCCCAAGAGATCAGCAGGATCGAGGCCGAGCCCCAGGGTGCCGCGGAAACCGGCCCCTCGGCGCCGCCGGTTTCGGGGTGGCCCGGCAGGTGCGGCACTAGGTGCGCCTTCACCCCGATCGGCCCCATGCCGGGGCCGCCGCCGCCATGCGGAATGGCGAAGGTCTTGTGCAGGTTGAGGTGGCTCACATCGCCGCCGATCTCGGCCGGTTTCGACAGGCCGACCATGGCGTTCATGTTGGCCCCGTCGATATAGACCTGCCCGCCAAATTCATGCGTGATCGCGCAGACCTCGCGCACCGTTTCCTCGAAGACACCATGCGTGCTGGGATAAGTGATCATGCAGGCGGCCAGCCTGTCGCCCGCGGCGGCGGCCTTGGCGCGAAACTCGGCCAGGTCGATGTCGCCGTCATCGGCCAGCCCCACCACCACGACGTCCATCCCTGCCATCTGCGCGCTGGCGGGGTTGGTGCCGTGGGCCGAGACCGGGATCAGGCAGACCCGGCGCTGCGTGTCGCCGCGCGACTTGTGCCAGGCCATGATGGTCAGCAGGCCCGCATATTCGCCCTGCGCACCCGAGTTGGGCTGCATCGAGATGGCGTCATAGCCGGTGATCGTGCAGAGCTTTGCCGACAGGTCCGCGATCATGTCCTGATAGCCCCCCGCCTGATCCAGAGGCACGAAGGGATGGATCATCGAGAAGGCGGGCCATGTCAGCGGCATCATCTCGGCCGCCGCGTTCAGCTTCATCGTGCAGGAGCCCAGCGGGATCATCGCGCGGTCCAGCGCCAAGTCGCGGTCCGACAGGCGGCGCATGTAGCGCATCATCTCGGTCTCGGCCCGGTTCATGTGGAAGATCGGGTGGGTCAGGTAATCGCTCTCGCGGTTCAGCGCCTCGGGGATGCGGTAGCGATGGGTCAGGTCGTCGTCCTTGCGGTCGATGCCGAAGGCGCGCCAGACCGCCTCGATGGTCGAACGGCGCGTCCGCTCGTCCAGGCTGATGCCCACCCTTGTGCTGCCCACCTTGCGCAGGTTGATGCCGTTTTCGACGGCCAGTTGCATCACCGCGCCCTGCAGGGGGCCGACATCGACGGTGATCGTGTCGAAGAAGGCGTCCGGTTCCACGGTGAACCCCGCCGCCTCCAGCCCGCGGGCCAACCGTACCGTCTTGCGGTGGATGCGCTGGGCAATGGCCTTCAGGCCGACAGGCCCGTGGAACACGGCATACATCGAGGCCATCACCGCCAGCAGCGCCTGCGCGGTGCAGACGTTCGACGTGGCCTTCTCGCGCCGGATATGCTGTTCGCGCGTCTGAAGCGACAGCCGGAAGGCCTGATGCCCGTGACTGTCGATGCTGACGCCCACGATGCGGCCCGGCATCGCGCGCTTATAGGCGTCCTTGCAGGCGAAATAGGCGGCATGCGGCCCGCCATAGCCCAGCGGCACGCCGAACCGCTGGGTCGAACCAACGGCGATGTCGGCGCCCATCGCGCCCGGTTCCTTCAGCAGCGTCAGCGCCAGCGGATCGGCCGCCATCACCGCGATGGCGCCGGCCGCATGCAGCGCGGCGATCGGCGCGGTGAAGTCGTGCAGATGGCCGTAGGTGCCCGGGTACTGGAAGATCGCGCCGAAGACCTTCTCCGGCTCCATCTCGGCCGGGTCGCCGACGATCACCTCGATCCCCAGCGGTGCGGCGCGGGTCTGCATCACGGCGATGTTCTGCGGGTGGCAGTGATGATCGACGAAGAAGGCGCACGCCTTCGATTTGGCCACCCGCTCGGCCATCGTCATCGCCTCGGCGCAGGCCGTCGCCTCGTCGAGCAGGCTGGCATTGGCAATCTCCAGCCCGGTCAGGTCACAGATCATCGTCTGGTAGTTCAGCAGCGCCTCCAGCCGGCCCTGGCTGATCTCGGGCTGGTAGGGCGTGTAGGCGGTGTACCAGGCCGGGTTTTCGAGGATGTTGCGCTGGATCGCGGGCGGGGTGACGGTGCCGTAGAACCCCTGCCCGATCAGGCTGGTCAGCACCTTGTTGCGGCCCGCCACCCGCTCCATCAGGTTCAGCAGTTCGCCCTCGGATTTCGGCTTGCCGAAATCCAGCGGGTCGGCTTGGCGGATGCTTTCGGGCACCGTGGCGTCGATCAGCGCATCAAGGCTCTCGGCGCCGATGACCTTCAGCATCTCGGCCATCTCGGCAGGCGAAGGGCCGATATGGCGGCGATTGGCGAAATCATAGGGCAGGTATTCGGTCGGTGTGAACGGCATCGCGCCTCTCCTTGCGGGCCGGTCGGGCCCTTTCATCTTGCCCGAAATACTCCCGCCGGAGGCATCGCCCTCGGGCCCGCCCGAGGGCGACCGCCCTCAGCCGATGTATTTCAGGTAGGCTTCCTCATCCATCAACTCGTCCAGCGCCGCCTTGTCCTCGATCTCCATCTTGAAGAACCAGCCGTCACCCAGCGGGTCCTCGTTGACGAGGGCGGGATTGTCGGCCAGCACGTCGTTGACCTCGACGATGGTGCCATCCATCGGCGCCAGAATGTCCGAGGCGGCCTTGACGCTTTCGATCGTGACGACCTCGTCGTCCTTGGTCACCTCCGTGCCTTCCTCGGGCAGATCGACGAAGACGATGTCGCCCAGTTGCGTCGCGGCATGTTCGGTGATGCCGACGACGACGGTGTCGCCCTCGACCCGCAGCCATTCATGTTCCTCGGTGAATTTCAGCATGTTGCCTCCGGTGGATCAGCGTTTGTAGGTGGTGGGTTGAAACGGCATCGGCACGACGGCCACGGGCAGGCGCTTGCCCCGCACCTCGCCCCAGAGTGGAGTGCCTGGCGCGGCGTCGTCCGCGGCGACATAGCCCATCGCGACAGGCCGGTTGAGAGAGGGGCCAAAGCCGCCGGAGGTGACATGGCCAATGGCGCTGCCCCCGGCCTCGACCGCGAAAAGCGCGGTGCCCGCCCGCATCGGCGCGCGGCCCTCGGGCAGAAGGCCCACGCGCAGCCGCGCCGGCCCCTCGGCCAGTTCCCGCCCGATCCTGTCGGCGCCCGGATAGCCGCCCGCGCGGGCGCCGCCGGGGCGGCGGGCCTTCTGCAGGGCCCAGGTCAGCGACGCCTCAACCGGCGAGGTCGTGGCATCGAGATCGGCGCCGTAAAGGCACAGCCCCGCCTCCAGCCGCAGGCTGTCGCGCGCGCCAAGGCCGATCGGGGCGACATCGGGATGCGCCAGCAGCGCCCGGGCCAGGGCCTCGGCCTGCGCGGCCAGGGCCGAGATCTCGAACCCATCCTCGCCGGTATAGCCCGAGCGCGAGATCCACAGCGCGCCGTGGCTGCCCTCGAACACGCCCACGTCCATGAACCGCATCCCCGCCACGCCCGGCACCAGCGCCTCCAGCACCGCCTCGGCCGCGGGGCCTTGCAGCGCCAGCAGCGCCCGTTCGGGCAGCGCGACCACGTCGCACGCCTCTGACAGGTGTTGTTGCATGTGGGCGATGTCGGCGGCCTTGCAGGCGGCGTTGACCACCACGAACAGGTCATCCCCGCGGTTGACGACCATCAGGTCGTCTTCGATCCCGCCCGCCGCGTTGGTGAACAGCGCATAGCGTTGCCGCCCCGGCGCAAGCGACATCAGGTCCACTGGCACCAGCGCCTCGAGCGCGCGCGCGGCATCGGCGACATCGCCCGAGCGGGGGCGCAGCAGCACCTGGCCCATGTGCGAGACGTCGAACAGCCCCGCCTTGGCCCGCGTCCACAGGTGTTCCTGCAACACGCCCATCGGGTATTGCACCGGCATCGCGTAGCCCGCGAAAGGCACCATGCGCGCGCCCAGTTCGGCGTGCAGCGCATTCAGCGGCGTTTGAAGCAGGTCGTCGTCCGTCATCCCAATCTCCCCGCCGGGATGCATGGCGCAACCGGCATCGCTGCGGGCCGCGCCCGCGTCACGATGCCCCCTCTGTCCGTTCCCGGCCGGTCCGGGAGCCTGAGATCGTTATCCCTTCGGCGGGCGCGCACGCCACTCTCCAGAGTTCCTGTCGACACGGCGGTCCTTGCGCCTGAGAGATTACCGGGGCGGTTGCTCCTTCGGCACTGGATGACCAGTTCTCCCGCCGTGCCCGCTCTTGGTAGGGCAAGCGCCGGTGCGGCGGCAAGCGCAATCTTCATGGCCGCGCACCCCGCCCATCAGGGCACGGCCGGGCGGCCTATGCGCCCCAGCTGCGCCCCAGCAGGGCCAGCCAGTTTCGGTGCGCGATCTTTGCGATCAGCGCCTCGTCGTAGCCATGCGCCCGCATCGCGCCAAGCAGCGCGGGAAGGCCGGTGACATCGCCGATGGGCGCGGGCACCACTGCCCCGTCGAAGTCCGATCCGAGGCCGACATGATCCTCGCCCAGCCGCGCGACGAGGTGGTCGAGATGGCGCAGGACCGGATCCCAGCCGACATCGGGGTCGCGCCGGCCATCGGGCCGCAGGAAGGCGGCGGCGAAGTTCAGCCCCACCATGCCGCCACTGTCGCGGATCGCGTCCAGCTGCCGGTCGGTCAGGTTGCGGGCCGAGGGCGTGACGGCATGGGCGTTGGAATGGGTCGCGACCAGCGGCTTGCCGCTGATCCGCGCGACATCGTCGAACCCCTTCTCGTTAAGGTGCGACAGGTCGATCATGATGCCCAGCGCATCGCATTCGCGCACCAGCGCTTTGCCCGCCTCGGTCAGGCCCGGCCCGGTATCGGGGCTGGAGGGGTAGCGGAACGGCACGCCGTGGCCGAAGGCGGTGGGTCGGCTCCAGACCGGGCCAATCGAGCGCAGGCCCGCCGCGTGCCAGACGTGCAGCGCATCGAGATCGGTCCCGATCGCCTCGGCCCCTTCCATGTGCATGATGCCGGCGATCACGCCCTCGGCCATGGCCGCCTGCACCTCGGCCGCGCTGCGGCAGACGCGGAACGCGCCGCCGCTGGCGCGCTCCATCCACATCAGGTGGCCCGCCATTGCCAGCGCCATCGGCTGCGCGGCGGCAAGGTCCAGCGCCGGGGGCAGCGGCAGGTCATAGGGCGGATTGGCCATCATGCGGTCGAAATCGGCGGCATTGCCGGTCTCGGCGGCGGGCGGCAGGAAGATGGCGAAGAAGCCGCCCGCGAACCCGCCCGTCTTCATCCGCGGCAGGTCGAGGTGGCCGCCGCCGCGGCTGCCATCCCAGATCGCGGCGCGGTCGCCCGCGTTGAGGAACAGCCGCAGCAGGAAATCGTTATGGCCGTCGAAGACAGGGATCACGGCCGCCACTCCCAGCCTTGCGTGAATACGCCCAGCACCTGCGCGACCGCGTCATCGCCAACTTCGCCGGTCTTGGCCAGATGCGCGACCAGTCCGCGTTTCTTGTCCTCCACGACCTCGACCACCTGCGCGGGCAGGCCCGCGCCTTCCAGCGCCTGGTTGTAGATGCGGGTGATCGCGCGCTTGCGCAGGTCGGGCTTGAAGATCTTGCCGACGGCCGTCTTGGGCAGTTCCGGCAGGATCTCAAGGTGCTTGGGATGGGCCGCGCGTTCGGCGATGTGATCCTTGGCAAAGGCCATCAGTTCGGCATCGCTGACCTCGGCCCCGTCGATCAACTCGACATAGGCGCAGGGCACCTCGCCGGCATAGGCATCGGGCTGGCCGATGGCGCCGGCGAAGGCGATGGCGGGATGGCCGGCCAGCGCCTCCTCGATCTCGGCGGGGTCGATGTTGTGGCCGCCGCGAATGATCAGGTCCTTCGCTCGGCCGGTGATCCAGACATAGCCGTCCTCGTCGATCCGGCCCAGGTCGCCGGTGCGCAGGAACTGCTGGTCACCCTCGGGGCCGGGGTAGAACAGGCTGCGGTTCTTGTCGGCGTCGGTATAGGTGCGGCCCTGATAGATGCCGGGGTTGGAAATGCAGATCTCGCCCACGGTGTCGGTCGGGCATTCCTGCCCGGTCGTCACGTTCATGATCTTGACCTGGGTATAGGGGAAGGGAATGCCGATCGAGCCGATCTTCTTGACCCCGTCGGGCGGGTTGATTGAGACGAGGCAGGTCGCCTCGGTCAGGCCGTAGCCTTCGCAGATGGTCACGCCCGCCGCGGCCTCGAACCGCTTGTAAAGCTCCACCGGCAAGGGGGCCGAGCCGGAAAAGGCCATTTGCAGCGTGCTGATGTCGGCATTGACCTTGCGCTGCATCAGCGCGGCCATCGCGGTGGGCACGGTGATGAGGAAGGTGGCCTTGTAGCGTTCGATCAGCTTCCAGAAATTGTCGAACACCCCCTCGCCCCGGTAGCCCTGCGGCGTGGGAAAGACGACATGCGCGCCCGAGGCCAGCGAGGCGCCCATCACCACGATGGCGGCAAAGACGTGGAACATCGGCAGCGGGCACATCATCACGTCCTTCTCGGTGAAGAGAAGCTCGTCACCCAGCCAGGCGTTGTAGATGATCCCCGAATAGCGGTGCTGCGCCACCTTCGGCAGGCCGGTGGTGCCGCCGGTATGGAAATAGGCCGCCACCCGGTCGGCGGTCGAATCGGCGAAGGCGAGCTTTTTCGGCTGGCGCGCGATCTCGGCGTTGAAATCCAGCACCTTTGCCCTGTGGGCGACGGGGTTCTTGGGCCGGATCAGCGGCACGATCACCCGCTTGAGGCCGGTGAGGTAGCGCACCAGATCCACCTCCAGCACGTGGGTGACGTTGGGCGCAAGTTCCACCGCGCGCGCGGCCTTCTGCGCCACGTCGGTCTTGGGGAACGCCTTGAGCGTGACCAGCACCTTGGCCCCCGTCTCGCGCAGGATGCCGGCGATCTGTTCGGCGTCGAGCAGCGGGTTGATCGGGTTGACGATGCCGGCGACTTGCCCACCGAGGTAGGTCAGGATGGTTTCCGTGCAGTTGGGCAGAACACAGGCAACCACGTCGGTTTCACCCACACCAAGGCTGCGCAGCAGGTTCGCCGTCTGCGCCGTCATTTCCTGCAGTTGCAGCCAGCGCAGAGTTTCCTTCTTCGAGGCGGGATCGGACAGAAGCTGGAAACTTACGGCGTTGTGGCCACCATATTTCGAGGCCGTCTTTGACAGCAGGCCGTAAGTGGTGGCTGGCAGCGGTCGTTCAGACCACGGCATCTGGTTCTCGATCGCGTCGCGGTCGGCGATCCCGGCGTAACTCATACTCTACCCTCCCTGCGCCTCCCGTTTCCTCCGCGGGTTCGGCGTCTGATGGAAGATGATGACAAAGCCCCTGCGCCGCAAGTCTGACGCTGCGAAACCGCCGTTGTGGCCGCGCGTTTGCTACTCCGCAGCGAGGCCTTCGGTGAATTGCAGCCGGGCAAGCCGGGCGTAAAGGCCACCCTCCGCGACCAGTTGCTCGTGTGTGCCCTGCGCCACGATCTGGCCGTCCTGCAGCACGATGATGCGGTCGGCCTTTTTCACCGTGGCAAGACGGTGCGCGACGATCAGGGTGGTGCGCCCCTCGGCCAGCTTGTCGACCGCCTGCTGCACGGCGCGTTCGCTTTCCGCGTCCAGCGCGCTGGTCGCTTCGTCGAGTAGCAGCACCGGCGCGTCGCGCAGAATCGCGCGGGCAATGGCGATCCGCTGTTTCTGGCCGCCCGACAGCATCACGCCGCGTTCGCCCACGAAACTGTCATAACCATCTGGCAGCGCCACGAGGAAATCATGCGCGGCAGCGGCCTTGGCCGCGGCCTCGACCTCGGCATCGGTGGCGCCGGGACGGCCAAACCGGATATTCTCGCGCGCGGTGTCGGCGCAGATCACCGGGTCCTGCGGGACAAGGGCGATATGACGACGGAAATCCGCCCGCGCCATCGCGCGCAAGTCCACGCCATCAAGGCGGATCGCGCCAGAGCGGGGATCGTAAAAGCGCAGAAGCAACTGGATGATGGTCGATTTGCCAGCGCCGGAAGGGCCGACCAGCGCCACCGTCTCGCCCGGCCGCACGTCAAGGCTGACACCGTTGAGTGCTGCGACATGGGGGCGCGCGGGATAGTGGAATACCACGTCGTCGAAGATGATCTCGCCCCGCCGGCTGGCAGGGGCCGCAACCGGGCTGGCCGGATCGGCCACATCGTCTTCGGCATGCAGCAGTTCGACCAGACGCTCGGTCGCGCCGGCAGCGCGCTGCAGCTCGCCCCAGATTTCGGTCAGCGCACCGACACCGCCGGCGACAAGGACCGAGTAGATCACGAACTGCACGAGCTCGCCCGCGCTCATGTTGCCGGCGCGCACGTCCTGCGCGCCGATCCAGAGCACGCCCAGCACGCCCGCGAAGACAAGGAACATCACGATCGCCGTCATGATCGAGCGGGTGCCGATGCGCGCCTTGGCGGAGGCAAAGCTCGACTCGGTCATCTTGTCAAAGCGCACGCGGCTCAGGGCCTCGTGGGTAAAGGCCTGCACGGTCTGCACCGACAAGAGCGATTCCGAGGCATTGCCCGAGGATTGCGCGATCCAGTCCTGGTTATCGCGGCTCAGGCGCCGCAGGCGGCGGCCCATCACGACGATGGGCACGATCACCACGGGGACCAGCAGCAGCACCAGCCCCGCCAGCTTGGCCGAGGTGATGAACATCAGAACAAGCCCGCCGAAGAGCGTCAGCAAGGTGCGCAGCGCCACCGAAACCGACGAGCCGATGACCGACAGGATCAGCGTGGTGTCGGTGGTAATGCGGCTAAGCACCTCGCCCGTCATAATGCGTTCAAAGAAGGCGGGACTCATCCCGATCATCTTCTCGAAGGTAGCCTTGCGGATATCGGCCACCACCCGCTCGCCCAGCCGGGTGACGAGGTAGTAGCGCAGCGCCGAGCCCACGGCGAGCAGCAGCGCCAGAAACAGCGCCGCGCCGAAATACTGGTCCAGCAGCACCGCGCTTTGCGCCTCGAACGTGTCGACGACGCGACGCACCGCCAATGGCAAAACAAGCGTCACGCTGGCGGTCAAAACAAGGGCCAGCGTGGCCGCGATCAGCATCGGCTTGTAGGGCGCCATGAAGGGCCACAACTGCATCAGTGCGCCGACGCGGCGGGATTTCGGGCGGTCTTCGGGGGAGGGTTGGTTCGCCTCGGCCATGTGGTCTGGTCCTCTGCAACTCCCGGTCGTCTTAGGCCGCACCTGCGCCGAGGGCAAGCGACCGGTTGTCCCAGACCCGTGAGGATGTCCGCCAGCGATCCCGCACCGGGGCTTGGCGTGAGCCGCATTCGTGATGCATGGTCGATGGGGTATTGCCCCGCCAGCGGGCAGGGTCCACCGGGCCCTTGCCACGAAACCGCCCCACCCGGCCGCGTCCCGGCCCGCCAGCCTGCAGAGGTGTCCCATGTCGCAGACCACCCTTCCCGCCCATGCCCGCGTCGTCATCATCGGCGGTGGCGTGGTGGGCTGTTCGATCCTATTTCACCTTGCCAAGTTCGGCTGGAAGGACGTGGTGCTCTTGGAGCGCGACGAGTTGACCAGCGGGTCAAGCTGGCACGCGGCGGGGCAGATCCACACGATCAGCTCGGACCCCAACATCAGCCGCCTGCAGGGCTATACTATCAACCTTTACAAGGAGATCGAGGCGACATCGGGCCATTCGGTGGGGATGCACAATACCGGCGGCTTCTACCTCGCCTCGACCGAGGTCTGGCACGACTACCTCAAACGCGAACGCTCCAAGGCGCGCTATATGGGGCTGGATCAGGAGTTCATCAGCCTTGACGAGGTGGCCCGCCGCCACCCGCTGATCGACCCCAGCCATTACATCGCCGCGCTCTGGGATCCGCTGGATGGCGACGTGGACCCGTCGGGCGTCTGTTATGCCTATGCCAAGGCCGCGCGGGTGCATGGGGCACAGTATTTCACCCATACCCCGGTGATCGAGACGCGGAAGACCACGCAGGGCGACTGGGACGTGGTGACGCCCGCGGGCACCATCCGGGCCGAGCACGTGGTGAATGCTGCCGGCCTCTGGGCGCGCGAGGCGGGGCGGATGGCGGGCCTTGGCCTGCCGGTGCAGCCGATGGAGCATCATTACCTGATCACCGAGGACATTCCCGCGATCGTCGAGCGGATGAAGGACGGCCAGCGCCTGCCCGCCGGCATCGACTACGAGGCCAACATCTACTTCCGGCAGGAACGCAACGGCATGCTGCTGGGCACCTACGAGCCCAAATCGACGCCGTGGAAGGTCGGCGGCACGCCGATGGATTTCGGCCACGAACTGCTGCCGCCCGACCTCGACCGCGTGGCAGACCGGCTGGAACTGGCCTTCGAGCGGATCCCGACGCTGAGTCAGGCGGGGATCAAGACGGTGGTCAACGGCCCCTTCACCTTCGGCCCCGACGGCAACCCGATGATCGGGCCGGTGCCGGGCCTGCGCAACTACTGGGCCGCGGTCGGCGTGATGGCGGGCTTCTGCCAGGGCGGCGGCGTGGGCAAGAGCCTGGCCGAATGGATGATCGAGGGCGAACCCGAGATCGACGTGCGCGCGATGGACATCGCCCGCTTCGGCGATTTCGCCACGCCCGACTGGGGCACCGTCAAGTCGGCCGAGAATTACGAACGCCGTTTCGTCATGACCTTCCCCAACGAAACGCTGCCCAAGGGCCGCCGCCAGAAGACGACCGCGCTTTACGACCGGCTGGTCGCCAAGGGCGCGGTGATGGGCGTTTCCTTCGGGCTGGAAAACGCGCTGTGGTTCGCCGACGGCCCCGCCGACGCGCATGAAGAGCCGACATTCGCCCGCAACCGCAGCCACGGCTACGTCGCGCGCGAGGTGGCCGCCGTGCGCGGCGCGGTGGGCATGATCGAGATCGCCAATTTCGGCAAGCACAGCGTCGAAGGCCCCGGCGCGCGCGCCTTCCTCGACCGGATGCTGGCGGGCCGGATCCCCGCGCCGGGGCGCGTGGCGCTGTCGCCGATGCTGTCGCCCAGGGGCAAGCTGGCGGGCGACCTGACCGTCAGCTGCCTGGCCGAAGACCGTTTCGTGCTGCTGGGTTCGGGCACGGCACAGGAAATGCATCGCCGCTGGTTCGAAGAGAACCTGCCGCCGGACGGCGTGCGCTATGCCAATGTCTCGGACCGCTGGCAGGGCGTCGCCATCTCGGGGCCGCGGGCGCGCGACCTGCTGGCACGGGTGACGCGCGAGGACGTGGGCGCGCTGCGCTTTCGCGACCTGCGCCAAACGGTCGTCTGCGACGTGCCGGTGATGCTGCTCAGGATCAGCTTTTCGGGCGAGCTGGGCTTCGAGATCTATTGCGAACCGCCTTACCTTTTGCGCCTGTGGGAAGGTCTGGAGGCGGCCGGCGCCGATCTCGGCCTGCGCGCTTATGGCGCGCGCGCGCTGATGAGCCTGCGGCTGGAAAAGGGCTGGGGCGTCTGGGGGCTGGAATACCGCCCCGACTATACCGCCGCGATGAGCGGACTGGATGCCTTCATCGACTGGACCAAGGACTTCATCGGCAAGAAGGACGCGCTGGCCGAACGCGAGGCGGGCGCGGCGCTGAAGCTGGTCACCATGATCGTCGAGACCGACCTCGACGTGGTGGGCGACGAGGCGATCCTGCAGGGCGAGACCTGCGTGGGCCATGTCACCTCGGGCGGCTATGCGCACCATGTCGGCCGCTCGGTCGCGATGGGCTATGTCACGCCCGACAGGGCCGCGCCGGGCGCCCGGCTGCTGGTCGAGATCGGCGGACAGATGCGCCCGGCCGAGGTGACCGGCGCGCCGCTTTACGACGCCACGGGCGCGCGGATGCGGGGCTGAATCGGCACAAAGCGGCTTGACAGGCGGGCGACGGGCGGCGTAGGGGGCAGTCGGCCGCAGACGCCTGCCTTCCGCGGACCCGCCAAGGGTCATGGTGAAGTTCTGTGACGATGCTTTGATGACGGACCCCTCTGCGCGTCTCGCGCGGGTGGCAATGCGGAACCCATCCACCTTGCGAGACCCGACCGCGAGGAGTGCCCGTATCATGTCCGCCGATAATCCTTACCTGAACCGCCCCCTGCCCGCGCTATTTGCGCGCACGGCGTTGCCGATCATCCTGCTGATGGCCGTCAACGGCATGCTCAGCGTGGCCGATGCCCTGTTCCTGGGCCGCTATGCCGGGCCGTCGGCGCTGGCCGCGGTAACGCTGGCCTTTCCGCTTTACATGCTGGTCGTAGCCACGGCGACGATCGTGGCCAGCGGCATGGCCAGCCTTCTGGCGCGCCAACTGGGCGCCGGCAATCATGACGCAGCCCAGGCCACATTCGCCGGCGCGCAGGTGCTGGCGCTGGCCGCCGCCGCAGTGCTGGGAATGGCCTACCTTGCCGCCGGACGCCCGCTGATCGCGCTGGCGGCGGGCGCCAACCCGGCGCTGGCGCCGCTGGCCGCGACATATCTTGGCCTGACCGTCGTCTTCTCGCCGCTCTTTGTGCTGTTGGCCGTGCAATCGGACGCGCTGCGCAGCGAGGGGCGGGTGGGCTTCATGGCCCTCGCGGGCCTGCTGGTGACGCTGGCCAATATCGGTTTCGACTACCTGCTGATCGCCGTGGCCGGGCTGGGCGTGGCGGGCGCGGCCTGGGGCACGGCGGCAGCACAGGCGCTGGCGCTGGCGCTGGTGCTGATCTTTCGCGCCCGCGGCTACGCGGTGCTGCGCCCCGGCCTGCGCGGTGCGGGCACCGGCCAGTGGCGGGCAATGCTGGCACTGGGCGCGCCGCAGGGGCTAAGCTTCATCGGCATGGCGCTTGGCGCCTCGGCAATCCTTGCCGCTTTGCAACTGGCCCATGCGCCGCATTACGCCACCACGGTCACGGCCTATGGCATCGTCACCCGCGTGATGACCTTTGCCATCCTGCCGCTGCTGGGGCTGAGCCAAGCGATGCAGACGATCACCGGCCATGCCCATGGCGCAGGGCAAAAGGCCCGCGCGGGGGCCAGCCTTGGCTTGGCGCTGATCCTGGCCCTGGCCTTCTGCGCCACGGTCGAGGGGCTGGCGATGACGCAGGCCGCGCGCATCGGTGCAATATTTGTCACCGACCCCGCGGTGGTGGCGGAGGTTGCCGCGATCATGCCGGTGATGGTCACGCTCTACCTGCTGTCGGGGCCGCATTTGATGCTGGCGGGCCATTTCCAGGCCGTCGGCGACGCCCCACGCGCAGCCCTGATGGGCCTGACCAAGCCCTATCTTTTCGCCCTGCCACTCAGCCTCGCGCTGCCGCTGGCCTTTGGGCCCGGCGCGGTCTGGTGGACGCCGCCGCTGGCCGAGGCACTGCTGGCCGTGGTCGCCATCCTTGTCCTTGTGCGCGCCCATCGGCGCGGAACACTCTTCAACATGCCCGTGGAGGGGCTTGCCCGATGACTGCCAACGATCTTCCCACCATCGCCGGGGCCAAGGCACAGGCCGTGCGCCTGCGCGAAGGGCTGGCCGCGAACGGCACCACGATCAGCCATGCGCAGGCGCTGGAGCTGGTGGCCCACCAGCTGGGCTACCGCGACTGGAACTCGCTGCATGCGGCCATCGGCAACCGGCCGCCCGAGGGGTTCACGCCGGGCGGGCGCGTGCAGGGGCACTATCTGTCGCAGCCCTTTGCGGCGACGGTCCGCGCGGTCGAAATGGTGCGGCCCGGCTGGTTCCGGCTGGAGCTGGACCTTGACGAGGCGGTGGACGTGGTGACGTTCGACAGCTTTTCGAACTTCCGCAAGCGGGTGACGGGCACCGTTGGCCCTTATGGCGCCTCGCGCGAGCGGACGTCGGACGGCCGCCCGCAGCTGGAGATCGAGATCTGACCATCCCGGCAGGTTCCAGCCGACCGGGCGAGCCGTCCGACAAGCCCGAGTGCACTCGCCATCGCCGACGTTAGTCTGGCAATCATGAAAAGACAGGAGAATCCGATGGTCGCCCTCCCCTTTGACACTTCCGAGATCGAGGAGCTGGTATTGCGGCTGGACGCCGTGATGGCCCGCGAAGACACCGACATCTCCGATCCGGGCGGCAATGCCAGCGATGACGAGGTTTCCGCAGAGTTGCAGGAATCGCCCGGCGATCTGAGTCGTGACGAGATTACGCAGGAAATCGAAAGCATGAACGACGAACAGAAGGACGCGCTGGTCGCGCTGTTCTGGATCGGACGCGGCGATGCCGAACCCGAGGAATGGGACGAAACGATGCTGCTAGCACGCGAACGCCATGACGGGCCGGTCAGTCGCTACCTGCTGGGCCAACCCGAAGTGGGCGAGTTCCTGACCGAAGGGCTGGACCGGATGACAGAATACGGGCTGGACTAGAGCAGGTCAGTCTTCTTCCTCCGGCCCGGTCTCGGCCGCGCCGGGAAACGGGAAGGCATGCAGCATCACCATGAACTGACGCGTTCCCGCCCGCGCTTTCGTGTCGGCGGGAGCGTTTTTGCGTACCTCTTCCCATAACAGCGCCGTCAGCTTGTCCTTGAGCGCGCGGGCCTCTGGCGCGGTCATGCTGAGAATGTAGTCGCTGGCATTCGAGGCCGCGCGCCAGTCCGGCGACAGGCCGGGAAACTGGGCCAGCGCCTGCTGCATGTAGCCGGTGTGCTGGCCGATCAGCGCGCGCGCCATCTCCAGTTCGGCCATCGCGCGCCCTTCGTCCATCTGGGCCGGATCGTCGCCGCCGGCCTGTGCGCACGCGCGCCAGAACTTCTCGCGCCCTATGCCAAGCTCCTGCGCCTCGTCGATATAGCCGTGCCGGGCGAGGTGGCGCAGATGATAGGACGTGGCACCCGAGGTCAGCCCCATCCGCTTGGCCAGCCCCGAGGCTGTATCGGGACCATCGAACCGCAGGATGCCCAGCATGCGCAGCCGATCAGGGTGCGCCAAGGCCTTCAGTGCCCCGGAATCGCGCCGGTTTCCTTTCGTTCTGACTGATCCCTCGTTGTCCATGCCTTGGTTCTATCAAGGCACGCGGCGGTTGCAAACATTTTTATGCAAATAAATACTTGCATAGATTTCTTTGCATCCTTAATCAGGCCGCGTCCCGACGACTCGGGGCCAGCCGTTCGACCGAAGGAGAAAGCCATGACGACCCCTGCCAAGACCCCGTTGCGCCAGCTTGCGCGGAACCGTGATTTCCGCCTGCTGTTGACCGCCAGCATCTTGTCGCGCCTCGGCGACCAGTTTGCCCTCATCGCGACACCATGGCTGGTGCTGCAGGTCAGTCATGACCCGATGCTTCTTGGGCTGGTCCTTGCGCTTGAGGGATTGCCGCGCGCCGGCGTCATGCTGCTGGGCGGGGCGGTGACCGATCGCATCTCGCCGCGGCGGATGATGTATCTGGCCGACGCATTGCGCTTTGCGCTGGTCGGGCTGATGGCGGCGGCGGTGCTGGGCGGACAGGCCGGCATCCCGCTGATCCTTGGCTTCAGCCTTGCCTTTGGCACTGTTGCGGGCTTTGCGGTGCCGGCCGAAACGGCGATCCTGCCGCTTCTGGTGCCCGAAACGGCACTGGGCGCCGGCAATGGCGTGCAGATGGCCCTGACCGAGGTCGCGGCCTTCGTCGGCCCCTCGCTGGCGGGCTTGCTGGTGGGTGGCGCGGCGGCCGGCGCAGACGGCACCGGCTGGGCCTACGCGCTGGATGCGGCAAGTTTCGCGGCGTCCGGGCTTTGCCTGCTATTCATCCGGGGCGGCGCGGCCCCGGCGCCCGCTCAAGGCGACGACGGCCTTCTGGCCGAGATCCGCGACGCGCTGGCCCATGTCTGGCACGACGGCCCGATGCGGATGATGTTCCTGCTGCTTGCCGCGGTGAACTTTCTGTTGGTCGGGCCGCTTCTGGTTGGCATCCCTCTGATCGCGGCGGGCCGCCTGCCGCAAGGCGCCACGGCGTTCGGCCTGCTGATGTCGGCCTTCTCGCTTGGCAATCTGGTGGGCCTGGCCGCCGCCGGTGTGCTGCCCCGCCCACGGGCAGGCGCCGTGCGGGCGATCCTGATCGCGCTGCTTTTCGGCTTTGCGGCGGTGCTGCCTGCGCTGGCCGTTTCACGCAGCATCGCCAGCGACGCCGCGATGCTGGCGGCGGTGGGCCTTGGCAACGGCTATCTCGCGATCCTGCTTTACACCTGGCTGCAGGGCCACACGCCGCGCCGGATGCTGGGTCGGGTCATGAGCATGCTGATGCTGGCCAATATCGGGCTCGTGCCGATTTCGCAGGCGGTCTCGGGCGCGGTGGCGGCGCAAAGCCTGACCGCGCTGCTGGGCGGGTCCGGGCTGGCCGTGGCGGCCCTCGCCGCCTGGACGATGCTGCATCCCTGCCTTGCCCCGATTTGCCGCGCGCTGGCCGCGCCCACCCTCGCCGCCCAATAGACCCGTTTCAAGAAAAGGCCCGACTGCCATGACATCTTCGATAACACTCCGCCCCCGCCGCAACTGGCTGCCGATGATCCGCGTGATCGTCGTGTTCGGCCCGCGCCACCCTGCGTGCAGCCCCGCCGCCAGCGACCTGACCGATCACCTGCGCGCCGATATCGGCCTGCCGGACCCGCTATCGCGCGACCAGTGCCGCCACCGAAGCCGCTGCCCGTGGCGCGCTGGGCATCTGGCGTTGAGCAAAGGCAATATTCCATGCCACTCGCCCGGCTCCTGCAGGCAGGCCCGCCGGTGCTGGTCCACGTCGCGACCGGAACATCGGCCTTGGCCCCTACCAAGGCGCCCGAGGTCATGGTTCCGCACCATGCCTTTGGCTGGCTCTGGGTGGGGCCGATAGCGGGCGCGGCAGCCTCATCCTTTTGCGATCCAGATGATCTGCAGCTCCGCTCCGTTCCGCACGATCCGCCTATTGTCGCTTTTCACTCCGCCAGCCCCTGCAGCCGGGACGACTGATGCATGGCGTGATCGTCGGCACGCATCTGGCCCCCGGCACCTGCGCCACGGGGGCAAATGGCCTATGCTTGGTCCTGATGCCCCTGCCCATTTCTCTTCATCGCACGCATCATCCGCGGCCCGCCGCTCCGCCGGTAGCGCAGGTAAAGCCAGCCCGCGAAGACCAGCGCGACGACGTTCAGCACCGTCGTATAATTCAGTGAAAACGCCGCCTCGCCCACGTTGACGTGGCGCATCTCGGGGATCAGGCCCAGCCCGCCAAAGACCAGATCGACCGCCAGCGCGGCAAGGACCATCGCGGCATAGAACATGGCCCCAAGGAAGATCGCCATCTTCATCCCGTAATAGCGGCGGTAGATGTTCAGGATCGGCAGAATGATCAGGTCGCCGAACAGGAACGCCACAACCCCGCCGAAACTGATCCCGCCATTCCACAGCACTGCGGCCAGCGGCACGTTACCGATCGAGCAGGTGAATGACGCCACCGCGATCAGCGGGCCGATCAAGGGCCCCCAGAGGCGGCCCAGCGTCGGGTCGTTGACCAGAAAAGCCGCGTGCCAGAATTCGTCGGGTACCAACGCACCCAAAGCGCCGGAAATCACCAGGCCCGCCGCGATGTCACGCCAAAGCATCGACCAGTTCATCACGAAGTAATGGCTGATCGCGTCCCAGCCCTTGGGCGAGGCAAGCCGCGAGCGCCAATCGCCGGACTTGTCCATCTGGGCCATATCGGCATGGCCCTCCATCCGGCCCTGCAGGCCGCGGTCGGCCTGTCGCCGGGCGGCCTCGACCATGCCGGGGCGCAGAAACGCGCGAAAGCCTACGACAAGCAGCGCGATCATGATCGGCCCACCCACGAACTCGGCCAGCCCGAAACGCCAGCCCATCAGCACGACCAGCAACAGCCCCAGCTCGATCACCAGATTGGTCGAGGCGAACTGGAACGCGATCGCTGCGGTGAAATCGCCGCCCTTGCGAAAGAGCGACCGCGCAATCGCAACTGCCGCATAGGAACACGATGACGAGGCAGCACCCAGCAATGTCGCCCGCGTAACCGACCGGGCCGAGGCGTCGGGGATCAGCTTTTGCAGCTCTGCCTTCGAAACCACCGCGTCGACGATGGCCGAAACGGCAAAACCGAGGATCAGGCCCCAGAGCACCTGCCAGCCCATTGCCGCGACAAGGTGAAGGGCGCCAAGGACGGCGCGTGAAGTATTTTCCATTGTCTGTCCTTTCGGTCGCTTGCGCTGGTGGCCGGCGGCCGCCCTTGCGCGCCGCTAACGAAAGATCGCGGCGTAGCGGGGCGCGAAGAAGCGGGTGAAGGCCCGCACGTCGGGACGGCGGTAGGCCTCGGGCGCGACCAGCATCAGGTGGTCGGCGGACAATGCCTCGGGCGGCGGAAAACAGCGGATCAGCCGCCCAGAAGCTTCGTCCGCCTCGGCAAGGCGCAGGTTGATCACGCCAAGACCCCGGCCCGCCCGGATCGCGGCCTCGAGTAGGCCAAACTCGCCGTAGATGGCAACGATCCGATCGGGGGGGACGTGCCGCGCCAGCCAGTCGTGATGGAACGATTGGCCACCATGCGGCACGTAATCGACAAGGACATGTTCCCCCATCTCTTCGGGCGAGGTCGGCAGGCCATGCGCGCGGGCATAGGCGGGTGCACCAAAAAGAGTGAAATGCGCGGTACTGATCTTGCGACAGATCAGGTCAGGGTCGGGCTGCGTCCGGGTGACGCGCAGGGCGATATCGGCCTCGCCTTTCGCGAGGTCGAGGATCTCGCCCCCCGGCAGAAAGGCAAAAGCCACATCCGGGTGGCGTTCCGAGAAAGCCGTGAAGATGTCGCTGACACGGGCCGAGAAGTTGGGCGAAAACGCGGTGATGCGGATCGGACGGGGGCGCTGCAAATCCTGCGCGCGCTCTTCCAGTGCCAGTGCAGCAGCCTCCATCGATTGCGCCAGCGGCAGCAGGGCCTGTGCGGCGGCAGTGGGGCGGAACCCCCTGTTGTCGCGGTCAAAAAGAACAAGTCCCATCTCGTGTTCAAGCGCCTCGATCCGGCGGGCGACGGTGGGCTGGGCAATCCCCAGCCGCCGCGAAGCGCCAAGGGTGGAGCCTGCGCGGATCACCGCGAGGAAGATGCGCACATCTGACCAATTGCGAAATCGGCTCTTCATTTTCGTAGAACAACACAACGTTGTGCCGGATACCAGCCCCCCGCCAGGCCGCTCTAACGTCCGGTCATTGACCCATGCAGGAGACCGCCGATGCCGTTCCCGATCTTCTTTCGTTTCCGTGGCCGCACGCGCCATCACACGGCGCACCTCTCGCCCGTCGACGGCACCCGCTCGCGCCGCGATTTCGTCCACGACATGCTGACCCGCAACGCCGAGGCATTTTCCAGCGACCTCGACATCCAGCAGGTGATGTTATGCTTTCCAGACCGGTTCTAAGCGTCCCTTTGCCCGGATGGACCTGCGGGCGGCAAGGGGCTGCACAAGGCGTGTTGCAGCCCTTACTCCGACCCTCGCAAGTCGCGTGCCAGCGCCTGCAAGCGCGTGAAGGCGTCGAAGCGGCGCGCGTGCTGGGTGGCCTCCTCGCCCGTGGCGGGGGCAAAGCTGCGGTCGGGCGCAGACATCGCCGCCATCGCGGTGACGATATCGGCAAAGCCGCCGCCCGCCACCGCACCCAGTATCGCGGCCCCCAGCAAGACGGGCTCGGTCGCGCGGGCAGCGACAACCTCGGTCCCCGTGGCGTCGGCCAGCAGTTGCCGCACCAAGTCCGACGCCCCTGCGCCGCCGCTGATCATGATCCGTTCGATCGGCGCGCCCGCATCGGCCTGCGCGGCGATGATCTGGCGCAGGCCGTAACCGATGCCGCAAAGCCCCGCCACGTAAAGCGCGACAAGGCTGGTCAGATCGTTCTCCATCCCCAGCCCGGCGATGACCGCCCGCGCGTCCGGATCGGCAAAGGGGGCGCGGTTGCCCAGAAACTCGGGCACCACGTGCAGCCCAGCCGCCAGCCGCACCGCCTGCGACGGATCGCCGGCCTGCCCGGCCAGCCAGACCGGCAGCGGCTGGCCGGCATCGGCGGCAAGGCCGCGCGCCTCGGCGGCGAAAGGATGCAGCGCCAGCAACTGGTCAATCGCTGCGCCCGCGGCCGACTGGCCACCCTCGTTCAGCCAGAACCCCGGCACCATGGCCGAGAAATAGGGTCCCCAGACGCCCGGCACAAAGACCGGATCGCGCGTCGTGGTCATGGTGCAGGAGGAGGTGCCAAAGACATAGGCCATGTTCGCCGTCGGATCGCTACCAGTGGCCCCGACCGTGCCGATCCCGCCCGCATGGGCGTCGATCAGCCCGGCCGCGACGGGCGTGCCCACCGGCAGGCCCATCGCGATGGCGGCCTGTTCGGTCAGGCCCTGGCCCAGCGCGGTGCCGGGCGCCACCACGTCGGTCCCGATGCGAGCAAAGCCCTCATCCGCAAACTCTTCCAGCCCCGCGGCGCGGAAATACCCCGCGTCCCAGCGCCCCTCATGCGCGAGGTAGGTCCACTTGCACGTCACCGTGCAGATCGACCGGGCAAGGCTGCCGCTGGCCTTCCATGTCAGGAAATCTGTCAGATCGAAGAACTGCCATGCGGCGTCGAAGGTGGCGCGGCGGTTTTCCTTCAGCCACAGCAGTTTCGGCGTTTCCATCTCGGGCGAGATCACGCCGCCAACATAGCGCAGCACGTCATGGCCGGTCGCGTTGATCCGGCGCGCCTGGTAGGTGGCGCGGTGATCCATCCAGACGATGATGTCGCGCGCCGGGTCCCCGGACGGCCCGACCGGCAAGGGCGCGCCGCCCTGCCCCAGCACCACCAGCGAACATGTCGCGTCGAAGCCGATGCCGCCGATGCGCGCGGGCGCGACGGCTGCCGCAGCCACGGCGCGGCGCACGCAATCGCAAACCGCGGCCCAGATCTCGGCACTGGATTGCTCGACAACGGACCCTGCGGCGCGGAAAAGGGTGATGTCGCGCCGGGCCGAAGCCAGCATCCGCCCCGCGCGGTCGAAGACCCCGGCGCGCGCGCTGCCGGTGCCCACGTCGACGCCGATATAGCAGTCGCGCGCCATCACAGGTCCACGCTGGCCGGCAGGATGACAAGGTCGCGGATCGTCACGCCGCGTGGGCGGGTCAGCATGAACATCACCGCCTCGGCCACCTCGACGGGCTGCATCAGGCTGCCATTGGCCAGCGCCTCGTCCATCTTGGCCTTGGGCCAGTCATCAAGCAGCGCCGTCACCACCGGCCCCGGCGCCACTGCCCCCACCCGGATGCCATGCGGCGCCACCTGCCGGCGCACGGTATGCACGAAAGCCTGCACCGCGAATTTCGAGGCGGTGTAGATCGGCTCCCACACCACGGGCACGATCCCGGCGATGGAACTGGTGAAGATGATGTCGCCCGATTTCTGCGCCACCATGTGCGGCAGCACCGCCCGGACCGACCGGAAGGCGGCGTTGATGTTGAGGTTCAGCACCCGGTCCCATGCATCGGGATCGCCCGTCACCACGTCGCCGCCGACATAGGCCCCGGCATTGGCGTGGAAGATGTCGAGCCCGCCGGCCAGCGCGACGATCCGGTCGGCCATGCCATCGACGCTGGCCGGGTCCATCAGGTCGACGACCAGCGGAAAGGCAGCGGGCCCAAGATCGGTGCAAAGCGCGCGTAGCCTCTCCCCGGCGCGGTCGACCAGCACCACCTTCGCCCCCGCCTTCAGCATCGCGCGGGCGCATTCGAGGCCGATCCCCGAGGCCGCGCCGGTGACCGCCGCGACCTTGCCTTGCAGTTGCAACGTCATTGTCCTTCTCCTTTCAGGCCCGGCCGTGGCTGGCACGCGAGCGCCGCGCGAGCGAGTCGACGATGACCGCGATGGCCAGCACGCCGCCGGTGATCATGTAGCGCAGGGACGAGCTGAGGTTCAGCAGCGTCAGCCCGTTCGAGATCGCCTGGATGACGATCACCCCCAGAAGCGCCGACCAGGCCGAGCCGCGCCCGCCGAAAAGCGAGGTTCCACCGATCACCGCCGCGGCGATGGCGTTGAGGTTCACGTCGCCGGTGCCGGCCTGCTGGCTGGCCGAGGCCAGCCGCGCGGCCGAGAACACGCCGCCCAGCGCGGCGAAACTGGAACACAGCACGAAGGCCGACAGGCGAATGCGCTGTACGTTGATGCCTGACCGCCGCGCGGCCTCGGCATTGCCGCCCACCGCGAACATCGACCGGCCCCATTGTGTGCGGCGCAGGGCATAGTCGAGCCCCAGCACGAACAGCACGAAAACGCCAAACATCCATGGCACACCGCGCCCGAGGCTGAGGTAATAGACGCAGAAGACCAGCGCGACGGTCAGGATGATTGCCCTAGCCAGCACCACGCTGAGGCCCGCGCTGGACAGGTTCGCCGCGCGGCGACGGCGCATCGTGCCCATGCCTGTCAACACCACGCTTAACCCGGGGAGCAACGCCAACAGGTAAGAGAGCCACGCCGGCATGATCAGGATCTGCCCGAAGCGGACCAGCGGCGAGGCATAGGGCAGGTTGATCGACCCGGTCGCGCCGAGCAGGTAAAGCTGCAGGCCCAGCAGTGCCAGCAGGCCCGAGAGGGTGGCGACGAAACTCGGCATTTCGAAACGGTTGCGCAGCACGCCGTAGATCAGCCCCACGACCGCGCCGGAAGCCAGCGCCGCCAAGACCGCGACCGCCACCGGCAGGCCACTGTTGACCCACAGGACCCCGATCAGCGCCGAGGCCAGCCCGCTCATCGAGCCGATGGACAGGTCGATCTCTCCCAGAAGCAGCACGCAGACCACGCCCAGCGAGATCAGGCCGATCGCGGCGGCATCGAAGATGAGGTTGACGAGGTTGTTGGGGGCAAGAAAGACCGGGTTTAGCAGGGTGAACACGACCGAGATTAGGACCAGCCCGACAAGGACCGGCAGCATGCCAAGGTCACCCGAGCGCACCCTGTCCCAGAAGGCGCGAATGGCGCCGGCAATGCCTTCGTCATGTCGCACGCGGCTGTCAGCCTGATCGAGTTTGGCGGCGGCGGAAATCTGGTTCTGGCTCATCGGCTCACTCCTCCGTCAACTCTTGGTGGCGCGCGGCACGGCGCGAAACAGCATTCTCGTTGGCGCCGGTGATCGCGGCGACAAGGTCCTGCTGGCTGGTCTCGGCGGTGAAGGTGCCGTTGTTGCGGCCCAGACGCAGCACGACGATGCGGTCGGCCACCGCGCGCACGTCCTCCATGTTGTGCGAGATCAGGATCACCCCGTGGCCCCGGTCGCGCACCCGTTCGATGAGGTTGAGCACCTCGGCCGTCTGCGCCACGCCCAGCGCGGCGGTGGGTTCGTCCAGCATGATGATACTGGGATCTAGCAGCAGCGAGCGCGCGATGGCGACTGTCTGGCGCTGCCCGCCCGACAGCGAGGCGATGGGTTCGCGCACCGACGGGATGCGCGCGGCCAGTTCCTGCAGCAGGGTCCAGGCGCGGACCTCCATCTGCACTTCGTCCAGCCGCCAGGGATTGATCTCGTGACCCAGAAAAAGGTTGGCCACCACGTCAAGGTTCTCGCACAGCGCGAGGTCCTGAAACACGGTCGCGATGCCCAGTTCAAGGGCGGCCGCCGGGCTGGACAGGCTGACCGCCCGCCCGCGATATTCGATGGTGCCCGAGCTGGGCTGGTGCACGCCCGCCAGCACCTTGACCAGCGTCGACTTGCCCGCGCCGTTGTCGCCGACCAGCGCCACCACCTCGCCCGCGTGAATGTCGAGTTCGATGTCCGAAAGCGCGGTGACCGCCCCGAACTGCTTGGAAATGCCCTTCAGCCGCAGAAGAAGTTCGCCCTTCTGCCCGGCATGGGTCGTTGCCTGCGTCGTCATGGTGGTCCTCTCCCCCGCGTCAGTGCGTCCGGTGTCAGGCTGCGCCGCGACGATACGCGGCGCAGCCCCTTGGCCTCAGTTGGTGATGCCCAGTTCCTTGCAGCCGGCCGCATATTCGCCGGTGCAGACCTGGTCGGGCGTCTGGATGCCCTTGTCGAAGATCTCGGCCTTGATGTTCTTGCGCGTCACGACCGCCGGCACGAACAGTTGCGACGGCGTGTTGTAAAGCGTCGTCGTCGCTTCGGGCGTCTTGCCGTTCATCAGGTCCATCGCCACTTGCGCGGCGGCCGCGGCCACGATCTCGGAGGGTTTCGAGATGGTGTTGTACTGGTCGCCCGCGATGATCAGCTGCAGCGCCGCGATGGTCGCGTCGTTGCCGGTGACCGGCGGAACCGGGTTGACGCCGGCGGCCTTGAAGGCGGCAATCGCACCGCCGCCGGTGCCGTCATTTGCGGCCACCACGCCCTTGATCTGGTCGCCGAAGCGGGTGATCTGGCCCGCGGCCCATTCCTGCGCCTTGGGCGGCGCCCAGTCGGGCGTGTCGAACTCGGCCAGTGTCTTGTAGCCGGAATCTGCCAAGGCAGAGTGAACACCGTCGCGGATCAGCCCCGCCGCGGCATCGGTGGGCGAGCCGTTGATTTCCAGCACGCCTGAACCCGCCGGAACGCCGTTGGCCTTCAGCAGATCGACCAGCGAGGCAGCGATGGCGTGGCCAATCCCCTCGTTGTCGAAGGAGACGTAGAAATCGGCCGGGGTGTCGGGGATCGGGCGGTCATAGGCCACGACCTTGACGCCCTGCGAATGGGCGATCTGCACCAGCCCCGCGGCGGCGGCGGAATCGACCGGGTCAAGCACGATCACCTTGGCGCCCTGCGCGATGACCGAGTTGAACTGCTGCTGTTGCAGCGCCACGTCGGCATTGGCGTTCTGGTAGATCACCGTGCAATCGGCGCAAAGCTTGTCCATCGCGGCCTTGAAGCCCGGAAAGTCGTGCTGTTCGTAGCGGGTCGAGGCCTGGTCAGGCATCAGGAAGGCCACGGTGCCCGAAGTCTGGGCAAAGGCCGCGCCGCCCAGCAGGCTGGCCGCAAGCGCAAGCGCGCTGGTGGTTCTCAGGGTCGAAAATGTCATCGGTTTTCCTCCACGTGTGACCTCCGTCTGAATGCAGACCGGTGCACGCGCGGGTCACCGCGTGCAGGGCCGTTTACCGGCGCGGGGCAAAGCGGGGGCGTGCGGCGACAGGGCTGTCGCCGGGCCGGCCGCAAGGGGCCTTGCGCTGGGTCGAAATTGGGGGGGACGGGCGGGGGCTGGCCCGCCGGCCCAGTCAGTCGCGGTTCGGCTTTGTCATGTTCATTTCCTTCCGCATAGGCAGTCTCATTGCGCCGCCAGCGCCGAGATGTTGCCGATCAGCAGACGGCGGAACTCGGACGGGGTCATGCCCTTCTGGGCAAGGAACTGGCGGTTGAAATTCGAGATGTTGTTGAAGCCCGACGAAAAGCAGATGTCGGTGATCGAGCGCGCCTCGTCGCCCATCAGAAGCTGGCAGGCGAGGTTGATACGCAGGCGGTTGACATACTTGACCAGCGCCATGCCGGTATGGCGCCGAAAGCTGCGCGAGAAGGCGCTGGGGCTCAGCCCGGCGATGGCGGCCAGGTCTGCCTCGCCGAAGGGTTCGGTCAGGTTGGCGTTGATGAAGGCCAGCGCGGCGTTGATCCCCTCGGACATGAATCCCGACGGGTCGGGCAGGTAATCGGCGCTGGAGAGCGGCCGCGCGCCCTCGGCGCTGCACAGCCTGTCGATGATGGCCAGAAACAGCTCCAGCCGGCGCACGCCCCGCGCCGGGATCAGTTCGGCCAGCAGCGGGCCGACCTCGGCCGCCGTTTTGGGCGTGAACAGCACGCCGCGGCGGCTGGCCTCCATGATGCGCGCACAGGGTGCCATCTCGGGGAAAAGTGCTGTGGCCTTGGCGACGAACTCTTCGGTGAATTGCAACACCCGGTTGCGCAGGGGGATCTGCGCATCATCGGGCACGTCACTGACCCAGTTATGCGGCAGGTTGGGGCCGGTCAGCACAAGGTTGCCCGGCTCGAAGCTGCCGATGAAGTCGCCCACGAAGTAGCGCCCCGAGGTCTCGACGACGTGGTGAATCTCGTATTCGGGGTGAAAGTGCCAGCGCACGGTGTGGAACGGATAGCCGTGTTCCCACGCCTTGAACGATTCGCTGCGGCCGATCTGGACGACTTCCAGGTCAGGTTTCAACATGGCACATCCTCCCTTCCGGCTGCGCGGATCGCCCCGCTTGCGGCCTCCCTCCTCCCCGAGGGCGGTGCCTCTCAGGGCACCCTTTAGAATGAGGTTACGCCCCGATTCCGGGCCCCGCTACTACGGTTCCGGCATGGCACTGATACTTTCTTGACCTGAATCGGTCATTTTGGGTCACGATTTGCCGATTCCGCGTGAGGTGCCGTGCGCGCGACATCAGCCGCAAGCGATATGAAGATGGCCAGCTGCTGCTTGGGCGCAGGGGTGGCGCAATGCGGGATCGTCCCATTCGAGATCAGGAAATGATGCCGGGCAGATAGCTGACGGGGCGCGCAATTGATGTTTGCCGGGGCAGGACGTCACAAGACCGGCGGCGCGAAAAGTTGCGTAAGGGCCCAAGGAGGTCAACTTTTCTTACCAAAGTGTCTGGACTAACGGCCCCGGTCACCTATCATGCGGAGTTGATGTGTCGTGAAACCGGCGCATTGGATGGCGCGATCACCGTTTTCGATACGCCAGCTGAGGTCCGGGGCGCCCTGTCGGGGAGGCAGCCGTCTGGGGCCAATGTGTGCGGTACCAGTGTCGAGGGTGCTGGGACCCAATTCTGAAAGGGAGGATAAGATGACGGACAAGAATCAGAGAGTCTCGCGGCGCAGGTTTATCGGCGGTGCGGCTGTCGCCGGCGCGGCGACGCTCGCCATGCCGGAAGTGTCGCGCGCCGAAACGGCGACGCTCAAGATGCAGGGGTCGTGGGCCCCGGGCGACATCTTCAACGATTACGCGATGCAGCTTGTCGACACGATCAACGATCTGGGCGGCAGCCGCCTGAAGATCGATTACCTGACCGTCGGCGCGGTGGTGAAGACCAACGAAGTGCAGGACGCGGTGTCCAACGGCGTGCTCGATGCCGGCCACCTCGTGCCCGCCTACTGGTACGGCAAGAACCGTGCCGCGTCGCTGTTCGGCACCGGGCCCTGCTTCGGCTGGGATACCCATGGCGTGCTGGCCTGGTTCTACGGACCCGGCAAGGACCTTTACAAGGAACTGACCCAGGACATCCTCGGGCTGAACATCGTCGGCTGGTTCCACATGCCGCAGTCGCCCCAGCCGCTGGGCTGGTTCAACAAGGAGATCACCTCGATCGACGACATGCAGAACCTCAAGTACCGCACCGTGGGCCTTGCCGCCAACGTGATGCAGGAACTTGGCTGCAAGGTGACCCAGCTGCCCGGCGGCGAGATCGTGCCGGCGATGGAAAAGCACGTCATCGACGCCTTCGAGTACTCCAACCCGACCTCGGACTTCCGCTTCGGCGCGCCCGATGTGGCCAAGTACTACATGCTGAGCTCGTATCACCAGGCCAACGAATGCCTTGAATTCGAGATCAACAAAGACCGCTGGAACGGGCTCGCCCAGGAACAGCAGGCGATCATCAACCACTCGGTGCAGGCTGCCAACTCGACCAACCTGCAGCTCGCCTATTCGAGCTATGCCGACTACCTCCAGCAGATCAAGGAGGCCGGTGTCACCGTCAAGCGGACCCCGCAATCGGTGCTTTCGGCACAGCTGGACGCGTGGGACAAGGTTGCCGCGCAATACGGCCAGGATGCCTTCTTCCAGAAGGTCATCGACAGCCAGCGTGAGTTCGCCAAGAACCGGGCCTACTGCAACATCATGATGAACAACGATTTTGCATTGGCCTACACCCACTATTTCGGGGACGAGCAACCGCTCGAACTCTGAGGCATCTGCCGCGACAGCGACAGGGGCAGGACGGCGTTCGCGCCGTCCTGTTCGTGGCGACAATAAAGAAGTGTGAGGCGCGACCATGCTTTCTGCGATACGAACGATCGACCAGTTCAGCACGGCGATCGGCAAGGCCTTCGGGTGGTATATCCTGATCCTGACGCTGGGGACCTGCTATGAGGTTTTCGTCCGCTACGTGATGAACAACCCCACGGACTGGAACTACGACCTGTCGTACAACATGTACGGGGCGTCGTTCATCATGGCGGGCGCTTACACGCTTTCGCGCAACGCGCATGTGCGCGGCGACATCATCTACCGGCTTCTGTCAGAGCGGAAGCAGGCGACGATCGACCTGACGCTTTATGTCCTGTTCTTCTTTCCGGGCGTCTCCGCCCTGACCTTCGCCGGATGGAGCTATGCGGCCAAATCGTGGCGCTACCACGAGGTCAGCATCTACAGCCCGGTCGATATCCCGATCTTTCCGTTGAAAACGCTGATCCCCGTCGCGGGGGCGCTGTTGCTGCTGCAGGGCGCGGCCGAGGTGATGCGCTGCATCTACTGCCTGCGCACGGGCGGCTGGCCACAGCGCGCACAGGATGTCGAGGAAATGGAAACCGCCATCCTTCACGAGCGAGAATTCATGGCCACCCACGATGAAATTGAAATGGCCAAGGGCCATGCCGGGGAGAAAGCGTAATGGGCGGCGAACTCGGCCTTCTGATGATCGTCCTGTTCATTTTCGTGGTGCTGCTGGGTTTCCCGGTGGTGTTCACGCTGATGGGCATGGCAGTGGGCTTTGGCTATTTTGCCTATGCCACCCCGGACCAGTTCAGCCACTTGTTGAACAACCGCGTGTTCGACCTGTTGGTGCAGAACACGTTCAGCATTCTCAGTAACGACACGCTGACGGCGGTGCCGCTATTCCTGTTCATGGGATACGTGGTGGAGCGAGCCAACATCCTTGATCGGCTGTTCTACTCGATCCAGATCGCGGCGCGGCGCGTGCCCGGTTCGCTTGCCGTGGCGACGCTGGTGACCTGTGCACTTTTCGCGACGGCCACGGGCATCGTGGGCGCGGTGGTGACGCTGATGGGCCTGCTGGCCTTCCCGGCAATGCTGAAGGCGGGTTACGACACCAAGCTGGCGGCCGGCGTGGTCTGCGCTGGCGGGTGCCTTGGTATCATGATCCCGCCGTCGATCCTGCTGATCCTTTACGCCGCCACGGCAGGGGAATCCGTGGTCAAGCTTTATGCAGGCGCCTTTCTTCCCGGCTTTCTGCTGGCAGGACTTTACGTGATCTACGTGGTGGGCCGCGCGATCATCAACCCCAAGCTTGCGCCCAAGATGCCGGCCAGCGAGGTGACGCAATCCTACTTCAGCATCTTCCTTGCCCTGCTGACCTCGTTCTTCCCGCTGGCGCTGCTGATCCTGTCGGTGCTGGGCGCGATCCTCTTTGGCTTTGCCACCCCGACGGAGGCCGCCGCCGTTGGCGCATTCGGCAGCCTGCTCTTGGCCGCCGCCTATCGCGAACTGGATTTCACCCGGCTGAAAGAGGCGGTCTATCTGACCGCGCGCACCTCGGCGATGGTGACGTTCCTCTTCGTGGGCTCGTGGACCTTCGCGTCGGTCTTTGCCTATCTGGGCGGCCAAGGGCTGGTCGAAGAGCTGATCAAGGGCCTGCACATGAACCGGGTCGGGTTCCTGATCCTGACCCAGTCCATCATCTTCCTGCTGGGCTGGCCGTTGGAATGGACCGAGATCATTATCATCTTCGTGCCCATCTTCCTGCCGCTGCTGAAGTTCTTCGGGGTTGACCCGATCGTCTTCGGCATCCTCGTCGCGTTGAACATCCAGACCTCGTTCAACACGCCACCAATGGCCATGGCGGCCTACTACCTCAAGGGTGTCTCGCCACCGGAGGTCAAGCTGTCGGACATCTTCGCCGGTTCGCTGCCCTTCGTCTTCATGGTCTTCATCACCATGGCACTGATCTACATATACCCAGAGATCGTCTTGTGGCTGCCGAACACGCTCTACGCCAGATGACCGAGACAGAGATGACGACACTGGCCGCCACGCAGAAAGCCCTGCGTGACGGCCGGATCACCGCCACGGATGTGACGGAGGCCCACCTCAAGCGGATTGCCGAAGTGGACCCGGGCATAGAGGCATGGGCCTTTATCGACCCAGATCATGCGCTTCGGCAGGCGGGCAAGCTGGACAAGCTGCGCGCGCAGGGCCAACCGATCGGGCCGCTACATGGCGTGCCGGTCGGGGTGAAGGATATCTTCGACACCCGCGACATGCCGACCGAGGATGGCACGCCGCTCCATGCCGGGCGGCGGACGCTGGAAGACAGCACCGTGGTGCGGCTCTTGCGCGAAGCGGGCGCTGTCATCATGGGCAAGACGGTGACGACGGAACTTGCCACCTTTCAGCCCGGCAAGACCCATCATCCCGTCGACCCGTCGCGCACGCCGGGCGGATCGTCCAGCGGGTCGGCCGCGGCGGTGGCCAGCGGCATGGTGCCGCTTGCCGTCGGCTCGCAAACCAACGGATCGGTGATCCGGCCGGCGGCCTTCTGCGGTGTGGTCGGCTACAAACCAACGCGCGGGCTGATCTCGCGACGCGGGATGCTGTCGGTCTCGCGCACCCTTGATCAGGTCGGCGTCTTTGCCCCCACGGTGCGCGACGCGGCCCTGATCGCCGAGGTCCTGATGGATGCCGACCCCGGCGAAACCGCCGAACGCCTGCATGCCCGCTCCGATCTTCTGGCGACAGCCACATCCGTGCCACCGCTGCCACCACGGGTGGCCTTCGTGCGCAGCCCGCTTTGGGAGCAAGCCGGGGCCAGCACGCAAGAGGCATTCGCCGAGCTTGTCGATGAGTTGGGCGAGAGTGTGGGAACGGTCGAGCTGCCGCAGGTCTTTGCCGAGGCGGTAGAGCTGCATCGCCTGATCCAGGATCCGGAACTCGCCGTCAGCCTTGCCCCGGAATACGAGCGCGGCAAGGACCAGCTGAGCCCGCGGCTGCGCGCGATGATTGAAAGCGGGTCAGAGATTACGGCGGCCGCCCATATCCGGGCGCTGGCCAGAATCCCGGTGCTGACGCGCGCGCTGGACGCGATCTTTGACGAGTTCGACGCGATCCTCACCCCGGCCACCCCCGGCGAGGCGCCGGGGATCGAGACGACGGGCAGCCCCGTTTTCTGCACCACGTGGTCGCTTCTGGGAACGCCCGCACTGTCGCTGCCGCTGATGACCGGGCCGAACGGCCTGCCGTTGGGTGTGCAACTTGTCGGGAAAGTGGGCGACGATGCGCGGCTGCTGCGGACGGCCAACTGGTTGTGGAACCGCATCGCAACCGCCGCCTGACGGCGCGTCTGCTTCGAGTTTCAGTATATGGGGGGCGGCCAGCGGGCCGCCCTTTTCACGCCTGCGCGGCGTGTCAGTCCTTCTTGGCGTCGGCCAGCCGGACCGCGCGCGACGCGGCCGTGCGCATATCGTCGTAGAACGAATAAACCATCATCGCCAGCGAAAGAGCAACGATGATGCTGAGCGAGGGCGCACCGACCGACAGGGCGAAATAGCCGACGTAAACGATGGCACCGACCGCCCCAACGATATTGGCCAGAAGTTGCATTTCCTCATCCCTCCGTTGCCCGCACCGGCGATGCCGGACGTTGTCTTAGTTCACCACGCTGCAGCGCATTGCGCAAGCGGTCGATTGCCTGTCGCCGCCTGCTGCGCCGGCCTTTGTCAGATAGGCCGTTCAACCGTGCCGACCACGCCTTCCGTCCCGATTTTCGCCCCGATTTTCGCATGATCCGTCCGCCCGACAGGCTGATGCCGCTCGACGTCGAGCGCGCGCGCCTTCTCTCGCAGGGCAAATTTCTGGATTTTGCCGGTGGAAGTGCGCGGAACCGGGCCAAATACGAAAACGCCGGGCACCTTGTAATGGGCAAGATGATCACGGCACCACGCCCGCAGCGCAGCGGAGTCGGTGGTCTGCCCGTCGGCCAATTCGACGAAGGCGCAGGGGGTCTCGCCCCAGGTGGCGTGCGGCATGGCAACCACGGCCGCGACGGCCACTGCATCGTGCCGGTAAAGCACTTCTTCGACTTCGATGGACGAGATGTTTTCGCCACCCGAGATAATGACGTCCTTCGACCGGTCCTTAAGCTGAATATAGCCGTCAGGATGGACCACGCCGAGGTCACCGGAATGAAACCACCCTCCCTTGAAGGCCTCTTGCGTGGCCGCGGGATTGCGGAAATAGCCCTTCATCACGACGTTGCCGCGAAACATAACCTCGCCCATGGTCTGGCCGTCGTGCGGCACGGGCCGCATCGTCTCGGGGTCAAGCACGTCAAGCCCCTCCAGAGGCAGGTAACGCACGCCCTGCCGCGCCTTCAGCCGTGCCTGTTCGGCGGGTGGCAGACCTGACCAGTCGGGATGCCAGTCGTTGACCACCGCCGGGCCATAGGTTTCCGTCAGGCCATAAAGGTGGGTCACATCGAAGCCGGCCGTCTTCATGTCGGCCAACAGCTTTTCAGGTGGCGGCGCCGCGGCGGTAAAGAACTGCACCGGGCGCGGCAGGGCCCGCTTGATCGTGTCGGGAACAGAAATCATCAGCGACATGACGATCGGCGCACCGCAAAGATGGGTAACACCCTCGTCGGCCAGCGCCGCCCAGATCGGCTCGGCCCGGACCTGCCGCAGGCAGACATGGGTGCCCACGATGGCCGACAGCGTCCATGGAAAGCACCAGCCGTTGCAGTGGAACATCGGCAGCGTCCACAGGTAGACCGCGTGTTTGGCCATCGAGGCCGTCAGCGCATTTCCCTGCGCCAGCAGGTAGGCACCCCGGTGATGGGTCACCACGCCCTTGGGATCCCCTGTGGTGCCCGAGGTATAGCTGATCGCGATGGCGTCCCATTCATCCTCGGGCATCAGCCATGCAAAGTCCGGATCGCCCGTGGCAAGGAATGCCTCGTAATCGTCGTCCTGATGCGTGATGCGCGGACCGTCAAACTCCGGGTCGTCGTAGACGATGACGGCGGGCGGCGCCTTGCACAGGGCCAGCGCCTCTTGCAACAACGGCAGGAACTCGGCATCCACGATGACCAGCCGCGACATGGCGTGGTCAAGCTGGAAGGCGATAATCGCCGCGTCGAGCCGCGTGTTGATCGCGTGCAGCACGGCACCGCACATTGGCACACCGTAATGGCATTCCAGCATCGCCGGCGTGTTGGCGAGCAGAACCGACACCGTCTGCCCCCGCCCGATACCCGCCTGCGCCAGAGCCGAGCCCAATCGCCGCGCGCGCGCATAGAATTGGCCATACGTGCGCCGCATGGCACCATGGACGATCGCGACATGGTCGGGAAAGACCAGCGCCGCACGTTCAAGAAAGCCCAGCGGTGTCAGCGGCTGGTAGTTCGCGGGGTTACGGTCAAGACCGGTATTGAAGGGGTTCGCCATGGGTTAGGCATCCTGCCATTGCGGCGCGCGCTTGCCGATGAAGGCGCCGATGCCCTCTTCAGCATCATGCGCCAGCATGTTCTCGACCATCACGCGCGAGGCGTATGCATAAGCCTCGGCCAGCGGCAAATCCCGCTGTTCGTAAAAGGCGCGCTTGCCGGTCGCCAGTGTCATCGAGGATTTCGAGGCGATCTTGCGCGCGACGGCCATCACTTCTGCGCGCAGCTCATCGGGCGCAACGCACCGGTTGACGAGGCCGATTTCGGCAGCGCGTGCAGCGGGGGTCATGTCGCCCGTCAGCAGCATTTCCATCGCGTGCTTGGCCGCGACATTGCGGGACAAGGCGACCATCGGCGTCGAACAGAAAAGCCCGATATTCACGCCCGGGGTGCTGAATTGCGCCGTCTGGGCCGCAAATGCGAGGTCGCAACTGGCCACCAGCTGGCATCCCGCCGCCGTGGCAATGCCCGTCACCTCGGCGATAACCGGCTTGGGGCAGGAAACGATGCCCTGCATCACGCCCGAACATTGCGTCATCACCTTGGTGAAATAGGCCCTCCCGCGATCCGCCCCGGCGCGGCCCGCCGTCATCTCCTTGAGGTCATGTCCCGCACAGAAGGCCGGGCCGTTCGCGGCCAGCACGATGACGCGCACCTGCGGATCGGAGCCGGCCGCGGCAACGGCTTGGCCCAGCGCGGTCAGCATTGCCTCGGACAGCGCATTGCGCCGGCCCGGATCGTTCAAGGTCAGGCGGAGGATGCCGTCGGCATCGAGGTCGCGCAGCAGAATGCTCATGTCGGGGCCTTCGGAATGTGTTGATCGGGACGCTTTCGGTCAGCATGTCCCACGGCCACCGCCCCGGTCAGGGCGGTGGCAGCACTTGAATGAAACCGGGTGCCCGCAGCACCCGGTGCCTTCCCAAATCAGGCCGCGGCCAGCGACTTTCTCGGGTCGAAGAACGGACGTTCCACGATCGTCGCCGTGGTCGGTCCCGAGGGCAGCACAATCTCGACCTGCGCGCCGATCTGGGCATGCTCGACCGCGACCATGGCCAGCGCGATGTTCCGCTCAAGCCGGGGCGAGTAGACGGCAGACGTGACCTTGCCAATCTCGGCGCCGTCGCGGTTGATCGTCCAGAACGTCGTGTTCGGTCCCTTGAGCGGGTCGGTATCGATGATCAGCCCAACCTGCATCCGCGTCACGCCCTCGTCGCGGATGCGCTTGAGCGCCGCCTTGCCGATGAACTCGGCCTCGATATCGAGGTTGACCAACCGGTCGAGGCCAAGCTCGTAGGGGTTGGTGTGGATGTCCGCATCGGCGTGATAGGACAGCATCCCGCCTTCGATCCGCCGGATCGACGAGGTGTGCCCGGGCTTCAGCCCATATTCCATGCCCGCGGCCATGATCCGCTCCCACAGGGCATCGCCCTTGGAACCATCACGCAGGTAGATTTCGTAGCCCAGCTCGCTTGACCAGCCGGTGCGCGATACGATCAGCGGGATGCCGTCAAGCTCCAGCTCGCGCAGCCAGTAGTATTTCAGGCTCAGGATCTCGTCGCCGAAGAGGGCCTGCATGATCTGGCCGGACTTCGGCCCCTGAAGCTGCAGCGGGGATACGTCCGGCTCGCCGATCTGCACATCGAGGCCTGCATGCACGGCCACACCCTGCGCCCAAAGCAGGATGTCGCTGTCGGCCAGCGAGATCCAAAAATGGTTCTCGGCCAGCCGCAGCAGGATCGGGTCGTTCAGGATGCCGCCCTGGGCATTGGTGATCAGCACGTACTTGCACTGGCCGACCGCCATCTTCGACAGGTCGCGCGGCGTCAGCATCTGGACGAATTTCGCAGCATCGGGACCGGTGATTTCCACCTGACGCTCGACGGCCACGTCACACAGGATCGCGTCGTTCACGAGGTTCCAGAAGTTCTGCTCCGGATCGCCGAAATCACGCGGGATATACATATGATTGTAAACGGAAAATCCCTTGGCGCCCCAACGCACGGTGGCGTCGAAATAGGGCGATTTCCGGATCTGCGTGCCAAAGCCGAAGTCGTCTGCGTTCATCGTTTTTCGCCTTTGCTGTCGCCGGGCCTGCGCCACGGACGCGGGTTGAATGTGACGCTTGTCTAGTCGGTGAAGGCTGCGGGATGCGGTCCAAAAAACCGGCCTGCTGCGGTCCGCTCGGGCTGAAGTTGAGGCCGTTGTCAGACCGTTCGGTCGCGCGACACCGAACCGGCCAGTTTCGCGATGTTGGGCCGGCTTGCCTTGACCACCCGAGTCGCGATGTAGGTCATGTATCGGTCGACGCCGATCTCGGCATCCAGCATGTCCTGCATGAGGACCTGAAAGGCCGCCAAAGTCGGGCAAACGGTTTTCATCACGTAGTCCATGCCGCCGCCGGTGGCGACACACTCGGTGATCTCGTCGTGCCGCGCGACCCAGCTTTCGAACCGGTCGAAATCGGCCTTGCGGTGATATGTCAGCGACACTGTGACCATCACCTGTGTCAGGTCGCAGACCCGTTCAAGGGCGACATCGGCGTGATAACCGCGGATGTAGCCGGCCGCTTTCAGCCGGTCCAGTCGCGACCAGCACGGGGTGGCCGAGATGTTGACGATCTCGGACAATCGCGACTTGCTCAACTGCCCATGGCTTTGGACGGCACTCAGGATGCGGATGTCCGTTGCATCGAGACCCAGCTTTTTCAACTCGTCTTCACTTTCGTTGCTCGCCCGGACGCAAGGCGGGCACGGCACACAGGACAGAGAGTATTTCTAGCCGATTGCTGCGGATTTTCAGCCCGTTTTGCGACCCGACCTCCATCAGGAGCGGCACTTGCCGGCCACGCTCGTGCAGGACGGTGCTCGACGTTGAGAAGAGATCTGCGCTGACAGTGCCCCGGCGGCGCAGCGGATCAGTTGAAGGCGTTCAGCCGGTCGATCAGCGGGCCGAAGACCTTGGCGGGCGCATCGCGTCCGATGAAACAGTCGAGATGACCGAAGCCGTCGAAAACCTGCCGGGTGAAAAGGTGCGCATTTGCGGGCGTGCCTTTCTGCAGCCAGCGCTGGGTGCGCAGCGTGGTGTCCGGCGTGACAAGCTGATTGCGCGAACCGGAGATCAGGTGAACCGGAAACGTGAACCGCTCGGGATGCGCCATGTAGGTGGCGCTGCGCCCGCCCGCATCGACCGCGAGGCCCGCGCGCATCATCTTGCCCAGTTGCAGGAACGGGCGGGTCGCCACCGGTCCGGCCATCGCCCCGATCGCCTCGTGCGTGAACTGGTCAAGCTGGGCGTGAAGGTAGACCTGGCCGAACACGCCGAACACCCGGTGGCAGGTCGGGCTGTAGCAGGGCTCGCCCGCGGGGAAGGGCGCGCGCCACAGAAGGGTGTCGATGAGCAGGGCCAGGTCCTGCTCCTTCGTCCGTTTGCCCGCGGGCGGAACGGCACTGCACAGATCGAAGATCTCGCGCTTCTCGAACAGGTCACCCAGCAGGGGATTTCCCGTCAGCTGCGCGATCGCGACGCGCTCGGTCATGTCCAGCCCGCTTCGGATCAGTGCGGCGAGGTTGGTATCGGCCTTCAGCTCGTTGAACCAGCTGGTCACGGGATGCAGGCTGAACTGGCTGACGATCATCTGCCGGATGTCGCGCACATGGCCGCCCGCGACCGCCATCATCGCCGTCAGCCCGCCCAGGCAATGGGCCATGACCTGCACGTCCTTTACGTCGGGGCGCGCCTTCAGCACCGTATCGATGGCCCAGCCCCAGTCCACCTCGGCGATCTGGTCGATGGTGTAGTCGATGTTGACCTTGCCGTTCGTGCCCACGTTCTGCGGGCTGGCGCGATGGTCGAACACCCAGACGTCGTAACCTTCCTTCAGCAGGCTTTGCACGAAGGATGGTGCCTTCGAGGTGGGATTGATCAGGGCAAATCCCAGACCGCGGAATCCCAGCCCGTTGGCCACGATCACCGGCCCCTTCTTGCCCCCTTCAAAGCGGGTTAGCTGCATCGTCGCGCCCGCGACGGTTTCCGACAGGGGCTGCGCCTTGATCTCCGGGAAGCCGGGCAGCGTTCCGCCGTCGGGACGGGGCATCGCGCCAGCGGGCACGTTGCGGGCGGGATAGTTGTAGAGGTAGGCCGGCAGCCCGCCATAGGCCTCGAAGATCAGCGTGGCAAACAGCATGGGCGCGTCGATATCGGCAAGCGCGGCAAGGGCATTGGCCTGCGGCAGAAGGTTGCCCTGCGCATCGGTCCCATAGGTCTTCAACCCGAAGCGGGCCAGCCCGTTGAGAAAGTCGGAGGACCTGACGAGGGTCTTCAGCGAATGCCCCTCGATGGCCTCGATCACCTTGTTGAAAATGCCCATCTCGCCAAGCGCGCCGTTGAACGCGGCGCGAATAGTCTGGCTTTGCCGCACGAAGTCCTGCACGCCCAGTGTCAGCTGCCCGCGGGCCAGCGGCACCCCGGCGCTGCCCGAAGCATCGAAGATATCGACGTTCAGCGTCGTCAGGTCGGTCCACCAGTTGCTGCCCGGTCGGCGCTGCAACACCTTGTAGCCCGAAAACGTCAGGCCGTCGTGGAATTTACCGGCATAGGTCATCAGCCAGCGGTCCACCTCGGTGTCGTCCTGCCTGAGCAGCTCGAACGTGCCATCAGACAGGGTGTAGGTGCCCGCCGGCAGCCCCGGCAGAGTGCCGGCCACCACCAGCGATCCGCCCAACGCGGTAGGATGGCGTGGATCCTTCATCATGTCGTCGACATCCGGTGTCGAAACGACGAAAAGGGCCTCGATGGTCGCCCCTTCGACTGCGCCCTGCGCCGCGCCGATCCGGTAAGGATCGGAGACCGGGTGCGGCCTTTGGGGAAGCTGCGCCACCGCCCCTGACATGGTTTCGGAAAACGACAGGCCCGATGACAGTTCGCCCACGATCTCCTCGACCACGCCCAGCAGGGCCGCGGCGACATCATCGCTTGATGACGCGCCCCCGCCGGTCAGAACGCCCTGAATCTTGGTGACGTATCCTTTGAGGGTTTCAAAAGCGGGCAGGAAATCGTCTTTCATGTCCGCCGCCTTCTCGGCTTTGTTGATCAGGCCGAGTGCGATCGGCTGCTGCCAGCCGGAAACATGGTCTTTGACAAAGGTCCGGGCCGCGTCGAAGAGCTCGGTCTTGACCGTTCCGCCCCGCCCCAGCGCTATGCCCAGAATCGCCTGCCCCAGCCGCTCTGCTGCGTAATTCAGGGCCGTCTCGAGCGCCGCGAAGGGGGCCGGTTCAAGCGGTGTCAGATTTACCTTCGGCGAGGTCGACGCGGCCGGTTTGGGACTGGACGTGACCGGCCAGTTGCGCTTGGCAATCAGCCTGTCCATCGCCCGGATCGTCACCGCGCTGATCGTCAGCAGCGGGTTGACCCCCAGCGCCGAGGGGATCACCGCCCCGTCGCAGACCATCAGCCCGTCATAAACCTCGTCGCCCGTGCCGGTGAAGACGTGGCAATCGGCGTTGACGACACCGTCTTCGGCGCTGTCGGCCATGCGGCAGCCGCCGACCGGGTGGGTCGAGATGACCTTCCAGCCGAACGCCTCGTCCCACAGCGGGTTGGCCACGTAGTTGGCCCAGATCGTATCGCTGGCCTGCCGCAGGATGTCGTTGTCGCGCGGAAACGGAAACCGGCTGCCCACGCCCGGCCAGTCGACCCAGATACTGTCGGTCTGGGCGTTGAAGCACAGTTTGCCCCCGGCATCGTCATGCGACATCAGCAGGTAGGACTGCGTATTGGCGACCGCGCCGGTATAGGCGAGATCCGAGAGGTCCTTCATCCCCAGCAGGTCGTTGCCGAGGTTCTGAATGTCCTCCATCCGGCGCTGTGCGTCGGGAAAGCGCATCAGGTTGCTGTTCACCGCGTCCTGGATGAAGAAGATGCCCGGATAGATCAGCGACAATGGCCCGGGCGCGACGCCCTCCTCGATCAGGACGCCATCGCGCACCGCGTCGCCGGGCCCCATGTCGATGCGGATGGCGCCGGTGATGCAGGGCCCCGGCGCATATTGCGGCTGGTCGGGCGCGTTGACACCTGCGCCGATGCTGTAGATCGGGCTGGGGGCCTTGGCGGCATCCGTCTCGCGGTTGGCGTCAAAGCCGAAGCCCAGCACGTCGCCATTGCCGGAAAACCCAAGGCCCAGCGCGCCCGAGGCCAGCTTCAGCCCCGCCGCCTCGGACCGCTTGAGGATCTCGGTCGATCCCAGCGTGCCCGCCGCCAGCACGACAAGCTGCGCCTTCACGTCAAACCCGTCCTTGGCCGGCTGGCCGAAGGCGTTGATGCGGACCTCCCAGAGGCCGCCCTCCTGCGCCACCGTGAACACCTCGGCCTCGGTCACGATCTCGGCCCCGTTCGCGGCGGCAAAGGGCAGGTAATTCATCAGCGTGGTGTTCTTCGCGCCGTAATTGCAGCCCGAACAGCAATCGCCGCAATCGGTGCAGACTGGCTGGAAGTTGCCGAAATGGTTCTTGCCGTCAGCGAAAGTCACGTTGATCGGCGGCCGCTCGAACGGATACCCAAGCTCGTCGGCGGCCTTCTTCAGCGCCTCGATCTTGGGAAAGGTCTTGCTGGCCGGCAATGGCTGCGCCCCCAGCCCCGCGATGGCCTCGGCATATTCGGCCGCCAGCGGCGTGGCGATGGGCGTGCCGTCGGCGGCGACGCGAAACGCCTTGGGCCACAGATGGCGTTCCTTGCCGTCCGGGCCGGTTTCGGTCTGGGTGAACACGCCCTCGACCGGGCTGATCGAGACATTGGCGTTGATCAGCGAGGTGCCGCCAAGGCCGCAGCCGACGACAACGCTCATGTCCTTGTTGATGCGCAGGTCGAGCATGCCGTTCACGCGGGTCAACCGGCCCGCCTGCGCGGTGGTGATCTGGGTTTCCTGCTGCGCCTCGGCCAGCGTGCGGGGATAATCGCCGGGCAGGATCTCGCGGCCCCGCTCCAGCAGCAGCACCTTGCGCCCGGCCAGCGCCAGCTTGGCCGCTGAAATCGCCCCGCCATAGCCCGAGCCCACCACGATCGCATCGAAGACCTGGCCCAGATCCGGCCCCGACGACCGATCCTTGAGGATCGCGGGCAGGCTCGTGGAAATCCGGGTGATGCTGAACCTCACGAAAGCCTCCGCTGCGAGACATAGGCGCTTTCGGCGCGCTCTGCGTTGGACAAGTACATGTCCTGCTTGATCTGGATGTCGGTCTCGACATTGCGGCGAAACCGCTCCCACGCGGTCGCGTTGGCCGTGACCGCCTTTTGCAGCTTCTGAACCATCGGGTTTGTGGCATCGGGCGTCGGGTCGGCCGAGACGACCGCCGGTTCCGTCAAGCTGCCTCCGCCGCCGACCGAGAAAAGCCGCAGCATGGCGGTGTTCAGGTCGTCGTCCACGAAGACCAGCGCGGCACCCTCCACGGTATCGACCTGCGAGGTGTCCACCACCCAGCCGCCGGTATTGTAGACCGAGACCGGCCGCGCAAAGCCCGGCACGACAACGCGGTCGGCAAAGGGCTTGTGCGTATGGCCGAAGACGAAGGTGGTCTGCGCCGTCAGGTCTTGCATCTTCAACTCGTCGCGCATCTGCCCGGCCACGACCTGCGCGAGGTAATCGACCAGCCCCGCGCGCGAGGATGGCGTCAGGTGGTCGCCGTAACTGTAGCGTTCGAGTTGCGAATAGGCGCCGACGAAGGCATCGATCATCGCGTCGCTGGCATAGCCCAGTGCCCGCGCGATGCCCTTGGAATGCGGCAACGGCAACAGCTTCCGCAACTGCGCCTGCAGCACGGCGCCAAGGTGCAGTTGCAGCGCATGCGCGCCCCCGCCCGTAACCATCAGCCGTTCGGCGAGCGACGCCGCCTGCCCCACCGCGCCGGCATCGCCCAGCGTCGACCACGCGAAGTCGATCCAGCTGCCATTGGCCGCCTCGAGGTTCTCGGCCGTCATCACCGGCATCGGCTCGCCCGTCATCATCGACAGGATCCGCGTCATCAGCCGGTAGGCCCCTTCGATGAAGTGGCCGTGGTGCAGCACCAGCGCCCGCGGGACGTCCCCGGCCTGCGCTGCGGGCCGCGCCACCCCCATGTTGGGATAGTAGGTGGCGACCTCTCCGGCATGTCCGGCATCGCGCAGGATCCGGTTGAGAATCCCCGTCGTCCCGACCGCGCCGGGCGACGCGAAGGTGGGCGAGGTATGGGCCCAGAACGCCGGATCACCGGGCGACAGGCCCGGATTGGCCGTGGCGCCAAAACGGTCGGCCGTCCACATTTCATGGTCGTGGTTACCCGGCAAATAGGCAACCTTGCCGAAGGCGCTGCCGATTCGCATTTCCTGCAGAAAGGCGGTCAGAATCCGTGCGCTTTCGTCCGGCGGTGAAAATGACAGGTCAAGGATATCCCCAAGTAGCACCAGATCGGGTTTCTCGTGCAGGTCCAGGCTGGACAGCGTAACCGCCAATGCATCGCGAAATGCCTGCGTCGTCACGCTGACCATATGTGGCAGGACCCGGAACGTCTGCGCTTCGAGAACCGTCAACAGGCTTTCCGGGGCGCCGGCATGGATGTCCGAAAGAATGACCTTGAAGGCGATTGGACATTCTCCCGAATGGCAGGGTGATCAAGGACTTGACTGAGGGTAAAGCTAACCTAGGGTTACCAACCGATCAACCAGGCAATCCCTGCCATCGGGTCGTGCGCCATTCACAATTGCATTGGCACCACCCGGATGCGGATATTCGCCCGTCGTTGCATTGCGTCTGACCTCGAGATCCATCGGGGCAGTCATTTCTGTCGAGACCCGGCCAATGCTCTATGTCGACACGAATTTGCGGGGCGAAAAACGCTGGGTCGCGGCGCTGATGGTCGATCTTGTCGGATCGACGGAATTGGCCGAAAGGCTGGGTCCCGAAGCAACGTTTCTGCTGATGCAGGACCTGATGCGCGACGCCGTCGAAACGATCAATTCCTTCGGCGGCTATTACGTCGAATATGCCGGCGACAGCGTTTTCGCGATCTTCGGCGCGCCGGTGGCTATCGAGAATGCCACGCTCAACGCCTGCCGGGCGGCACTGGCGCTGCAGGCGGGTCTTGCCGCGAAACAAGCCGACCTCGAGGCGCGCTACGGTGCGACACCGCGGCTGCGGGTCGGCATTTCCAGCGGCGAGGTGATGGTCGCAGCACTTAGCATGGGCGACAGCAACCGCCTGAATGCCCTGGGCAGCGCCGTCAACATCGCCTCGCGCATCCAGTCGCTCGCCCCGCCGGGCGAGGTCTATTGCTCGGCGCAGGTGAAGCAAGAAATCGAAGGCTATGGCGAGGTCGAGAGCGTCGGCGCGCATGACCTCAAGGGCATTGCCGAGGCGCAGGAAATCTATCGCCTCGTCGCGCTGCACGACCAGCGCAGTTCGCTTGATGCGCGGATCGCGCGCGGCTCGGGCGGCTGCGTCGGGCGGGCCGAGCAGATCGACCGGATCGAGGCATGGCTGCTGGCGCCTGCCGCCGACGCGCCGGTCCTGACCGTGATCGGCCCACCGGGGATCGGGAAATCGCGCCTTGTGCGGGAAACGCTCGACCGCTTGCCGCAGGGGCTGCGCGTCAGCGTCGCCTATTGCGGCCCATCAGACGTGCAATCGTCGCTGCGGCCGCTGATCGCCCTGCTGCGCGACGCCGCCCGGCTGGACGGTGCACAGGAAAGCGCCCAGATCGCCGGTTGGCTGGGGGGGCTGCTTGGCGCGGGCCAGACGCCCAGCCAACAGCTTGTCGACCTGATCGGGCGGTTTCAGCGCGCCACGCCCGATCACGACGCCCCCGACCTGACCAGCGCGATCGACATCCGCCGCCAGATCCGCGACGCGTTGCGCAACCTTGCCGCCGATCCCGCGCGGCGGCTGGTCATCGAGGATGCGCACTGGCTCGACAGCCTCAGCCGCGACCTGCTGCAAGAGGTGATGGCGGATCCCGCCTCGGGCGCGCGCCTGCTGATCTCCAGCCGCGAGCCCGTGGACATCGCGAGCCCCGGCGGACCGGGCACGCTGCTGCAACTGACCCCGCTGACCGAGGACGACATCGCCGCCCTCATCGCCTCGACCTTTCCCGGTGTCGCGGCCCCCGACGCGCTGAAGCGGCAGATCTTCGAGAAATCAGAGGGCAATCCGCTTTTCGCCGAGGAGCTGATGCGCCATGTCCTGCCGGACCCCGCGCGCGGCGGCGAGATGACGCTGCCGTCCGGCCTGCGCATCGGGTCGATCCAGCACCTTGTCTTCAGCCGCTTCGACGCGCTTGGCGACGCGGAGAAGGTGGCGCTCAAGCAGGCGGCCTTCGTGGGGCGCCTGATCAAGGACGGCTATATCCGCCTGATCGTCAGCGATGCAGACGAGGCGACGCGGGTTCTTGAACTGGCCTCGCAGCATGGGCTGGTCGAGCCTGTCGCGGGCACACGGCACTGGCGCTTTTCGCATGTGCTGGTCCAGGAAGCGATCATCGACAGCGTTCCCGATAGCGAGGCGCGCCGACTGCACGCGCGCGCGGCCGAGATCCTTCTTGACGTCGAGGCCGATGCCGGAACAGAGCGGGCCGCCGACATCGCCCGCCACTACGACAGGGCAGGGCTGCGCGGCAAGGCGGTGACCTTCTACGTCAAGGGGGCCGAGGCGGCCTGGCAGGTCTACGCGCTGGATGTCTGCATCGCCCATCTCGAACGGATCGACCAGTTGCTGGAGCAGGCCGAGGCCGACATCGACGACACGACACTGGCTAATTTCCTGATCACCTATGCCCGCGTTCTGGACGTTGTCGGCAACTGGACGAGACTGTCCGACGTGGTGGACCGGCACCTGCCCCGGCTGAAGGCCATGGCCAGCCGCACGCCCCTCATCATCTGCCTGACCCTGCGCGCCAAGGCCGCCAACCAGTGCTCGCGCGACAACGAATCGCTGCAGATGATCGACGAGGCGATCGAGATCGCACGGGAAACCGGCGACGACCGGAACCTTGCAATCGTCAAGATCGTGAAGATGGACATCCTCAACGACGTGCTGGGCGGCACGCTGGACGAGGTTGCTGGGCTTTTCAAGGAAACCCGGTCCTATGTCGAAGCGGGCATGGATCCGCACCTCGACCAGCTGCGCATCTACGAAATGGCCGCCTATTACCGCCAGCAGGGCGACCTGCACGGCGCGAACGCGATGGCGGCCGAGTTGCAGCACTACGCCGAAACCCATAACGACAGCCGCGCCCATGCCTTTGCCGGCTGGGTCAAGTCCTCGATCTGCGCGATGGTCGAGGATCACGAGGGCGCGATGGTCCATGCGACCGAGGGCATGAAACATTCGCTGCCGGGCACGATGGATTACACCACCTCGCTAGTCTTTCTGCTGGGCGCGCGCCTGATGACCGGCGACGAGACGATCGAGAATGCCAGCCTCGAACAGCTGTCGGACGAACGGCGGGCGCGCGGCGACATGACAATGGCCGTCATCGCCGCCTTCTATTCCTCTGCCCTCTATTTCAAGCGGGGCAAGGTGCGCGCCGGGCTGGACATGCTGGCGCGGACCGAGACGATGGTGCGCGCCGGGGCCGAACGCGGCCTTTACCAGCAATTCTACATCAAGAAGGCCGAACTGATGCTGACCATCGCGGGCCTTCTGCCCAGCCCGTTCGATCCGCCGAAAATGGCGCTGGCGGAGATGCCCGCCGCGGTGAAACTGCGCCTGCGCGCACGCACCATCGCGGAAGAGACCTATCGCCACCTGACCGACACGCTGATCATCCCCGAAGGTTTCCAGCGGGCCCGGATCGAGATGGGCATGGGCCTGATCGCCCGCGCGCGCCGCGACAGGCCGCAGGCGCAAAGCCTTTTCGCCTCGGCGCTGCGCCAGTTCGAGGCGCAGGAGGTTCCCCATTTCGCCGCGATGACCCAAGGCTTCATGCGCTGAGGACGCTGCCATGGGCGGCGTAGCCCGCCGTTCACCCGGCCCACCCTCGAAGTTGCGCCAAGGGGCCGGCAAATGCGTTCAAGTTGTTGTAGATATGTGATCGACGTGTAGGGTATCGCTGACATTCATGCCGCGGTTTCAAAACGAAATATGATCATGCATTGGTCTGAAATCGCTGGCTACGTCGCCTCGGCACTGGTTTTCATCACCTTCTCGATGAAGACGATCGTTCCGCTGCGGATGGTTGCCATCTTCTCGAACGTCGCCTTCATCGTCTATGCCGCCGGCGCTGGGCTGGTGCCGATCCTGGTGCTTCATGCCACGCTTCTGCCGTTGAACGTTTTCAGGACATGGCAGCATGTCGAGACCTTCCGCCGCATCCGCAGGGCCGCGGAGGGCCGCGCGGATGTCGATGTGCTGGTGCCCTTCATGACACGGCGCGCCGTTCCCGGGGGCACGCAACTCTTTCACAAGGGCGACCGCGCCGAACACCTGTACCTGTTGTCGAAGGGGCGGATCCTGTTGACCGAGATCGGCAAGGAGTTGCAGGCGGGCGCCCTTTTCGGCGAGGTCGGCATGTTCGCCGATGACGGGCTGCGGACCACCTCGGCGGTCTGTGTGGACGACTGCGAGTTGCTGGTGATCGACCGCGACCGCATCATCGAACTTTATCACCGCGATTCTGCGTTCGGCTATTACCTGACCCGGCTGATCGCCAATCGCATGGGCGACAACATCGAGCAGATGGCAGGTGGGCGTGGCCCCTAGAAGCGGCATCCAGCCCACGGTCGGACGGGCCAGTGCCGCGCCCGCGCCGGACCCGGCAGGCCATGCGCCGCTGGCCGCGGCGCGCGCCCTGTCCGCCGGCCTGATCGCGGGCCTCGTGATGGCGCTGTCGGCTCTGTCCTTCTCGGCGTTGATCTTTTCCGGGCCGCTCGCGCCCTTCCGGGGCGAGGCGAACGGGCTTGTCCTTTATGGCGCGCTGGCTTTCGCCCTGCTGGGGGCCGTCTTTGCCCGGCACGGCGGCGCGATGTGGCAAAGCCAAAGCGTGGCAGCCGTGGCGCTGGCGGCGGGGGCGCAGGCGCTGGCGGCGCGAATGCCCGAGGCCGCACCGGCCCCCCTGTTTGCGACCGTGCTGGCCCTGGTCGTAGTTTCGACTCTGTCCTCCGGTCTGCTGTTGCTGGCCTTCGGGGGCTGCCGGCTGGGCAACCTCGCCCGTTTCATTCCCCACCCCGTGCTGGGCGGCTTTCTGGCCGCCACGGCGGCACTGCTGATCCTCAAGGGGATCGTGCTGGCCGCCGGCCCCGCGGGCGCAAGCGCCGCGCCGTCCGACCTGCTGAAGCTTGACGCGGTGCGCGGCTGGTCAGGCCCCTTTGCTCTGGCCGTCATTGCAGCATGGTTTAGCGCAAGCCGCCGTTTTCGCATGGCATTACCGGTCGCGCTGGCCCTTTACGGCGGATTGGCGGCTCTCGGTCACGCGCAGGCCATCCCCCCGGCCGGGTCCGGTGGGCCGACCGGCGCAGCGGTTCCTGCCGCCCTGCGGCTGGCTACGTTGCCCGGACTGGTCGATGCCGACGCGCTGCTTGGCGCAGCACCAGTTGTCGCCACCGTCGCGCTGCTTGTCCTTTTCGCCGCGATCCTGAACATCGCGGGACTGGAGGCGGGCAGCGACCAGGCCGCGGGCATCAACCTCGACCGCGAGCTGCGCCGCGCCGGGTTTGCCAATGTCGTGGCAGGCCTTGTCGGCGGCTTGCCGGGCTTTCATTCGCCCAGCCTGTCCCACCTTGTCGGCGGCATCGTCGAGCGTCCGGGGCGCCTTGCCGGGCTGGGCGCGGCGGGCAGTGTCGCGCTGGTACTGCTGGCGGGCAACGGGCTGATCTCGCTGCTGCCCCGCGGCATCTTCGGCCTGATCCTGATCTATGTCGGCGCGGGCATGGCGCATCGCTGGCTGTGGCAAAGCCTGCGCCGCTGGCCCGCCCGCGATTGCGCCACGATCCTGCTGATCCTTGCCGCCACGCTGGCCTTCGGCTTCGTGACGGCCATCGGCGTGGGCTTCGTGCTGGCCATGCTGCAATTCGTCATCGCCTATGCGCGCGTCGATGTCCTGCGCAGCGCCTTCACGGGGCGCGAGCGGCCCTCGTCCACCGAACGGCCCCCGGCGGTGCGCCGGTTGCTTGCCGCGCATGGCGCGGAGACGCTGATCTTCGAGCTTCAGGGCTATCTGTTCTTCGGCTCCACCCAGCGCCTGTCCGAGCGGCTCTCGGCGCAGATCGCCGCCGCCGATCCGCGGCCGCGCTGGATTGTCCTGTGCCTCAGGCGGGTGACCGGCATGGACATCTCGACCGCCCTGATGCTGGCGCGCGCCGCCCGCGCCGCGCGGCGGATCGGGGCGGACCTTGTCTTTACCGATCTCTCGCCCGCCATCGCGCGCGAATTGCGCCGGGCCACAGCGCTGGAAACGGCACGCCTCTTCGACACGCTCGACGATGCGTTGGTCTGGCTGGAAGAGCAGCGGCTGGCCGACGCATCCCCCGGCGATCACGCCGCCGGGGCCTTTGCAACGATCCTTGATCAGGCCCAGCAATTGCCCGGCGGCCCCGTCTTCGCGACGCGCAGGATCGCCGCCGGCAGCGTCGTGCTGACCGAGGGCGAACCGGCCGAGTCGATGCTTTATCTTGCCGAGGGCCAGATGACGGCCACGCGCGCCGCCGATGCCAACGCCGAATCCGGCCGGTCGTTCCGCGTCGCGCGCTTCCTGCCGGGCACGATCATCGGCGAGATCGGGTTTCTGACCAACGGTTTGCGCACCGCCACCATCACCGCCGACACCGATGGCGAGGTCGTCGTCATCACCCGGCCCGCGCTGGACCAGCTGATGCGCATCGCCCCCGACCTGGGCCAGGCGCTGCAAGCGGCACTTCTGACGCTGCTGGCCGAACGGCTGCAACGGACCACCGCGCTGGCGCAGGCGCTGCGATAGCTGCATTTCCGGCCCGGCCCCTGCCCTCGGGCACAATCGCTGATTGTGCCTGAAGCCCGGTTCGCGATAGGCTTCGCCGGGGGCCCTCTTCATGAATTGCGAACACCATGATCCAAGGCGGTGAAATGCCGGCACTGTTGAATATCGCCGGGTTGCTTGGCGTTGTTCTCTACATCGGATCATATGCAGCGCTTCAGTTCGGCCTCGTGCGCGGCAACGGGTTTACCTACGCCACAGCGAACCTGCTGGCCGCCGCGCTGGTTCTTGTCTCGCTTGTCGGTGCGTTCAACCTGTCCTCGGCGATCATCCAGACGGTGTGGATCGTCATCAGCCTGACCGGCATCCTGCGCATGGTCATCCTGGAACGCACCACGCGCCTGACGCCGGAAGAACAGGCGTTCATCGCGTCGAAGTTCCCCGGCATGGCCCGGCCCGCGGCGCGCAGGTTTCTCGACGCGGGCGGATGGTTCGAGGCCGCGGCGGGCACCGACCTTGCAACCGAGGGCCAAAGCCTAGGCGCGCTGATCTACCTTGCCCAAGGAGAGGCCGATGTCAGCCTGCGCGGCCGACGCATAGGCGCTTGCGGGCCCGGAAATTTCATCGGCGAGATGACCTGTTTCAGCGGCGGCGAGGCGACCGCCACGATCGGCCTGCTGACGCCTGCGCGCTATTTCATGATCCGCTCGGAAGCGCTGCAAAAGCTGTGCCAGCGCGACGCAGAGCTTCGCCATGCCATCGAACATGCCGTCGCGGGCGATACCCGGACCAAGCTGGTCGCTGCCAACGCGCAACTGCACGACACCGCGATGCCGGGCAGCTGAACTGGAACGGTTGCGCCGTCCTGCAATCCCGCCTTTCCCTGCCCCCTGACGGTCACGTCGGCGTGAAATCCTGCCTGCTGGCACGGACCATGTCGGCAAGCCAACATTTCTACAACAATCGTAGGCAAGGCTTGGCGGGCAATGACACGCGCAAGCTGGAACTGACATGAACACTCCAACGGCCGGACACGGCCATGACGGCGGTCTCATGGTCCGGCCGGGCGGCCGGCCGTGTTGATGGCGGTGGCCCTGCTGGCCGCGCTGGCGGTCGGCTGCGACGCGCTGGCCGGGGGGCTTGGGCTGCCGTTTCCGGGCGCGCTTCTGGCGATATTCCTGCTCGGCCTGCGGTTTCGCTGGCGCGGCGGGCCGGACCCACAACTGGCCGATCTTTTTGACGCAACCATCCGGTTCTGGCCGCTTGTCTTCGTGCCGGCAGGCGTGGGGGTCATCGACCTTGGCGGCACCTTGCGGGAAAGCTGGCTGCCGATCCTGATCTCGGTCATCGGCGGCACCCTGCTGACGATCCTGCTGACAGGCCTGCTGGCCCAGCACCTGCTGGCCCGCCGCCCGCGACGGCCAGCGGCAAGGGCCGACGCCCTCCGCGCCGGCAGACCCGCCGGATGCCCCTTGGCCGCGGACAACGAGGTGTGCGCAGCGCGAGAGAGGCAAGAGGCATGAGCACCGACATGCTTGGGCACCTCGTTGACGCGAATCCGCTGACATGGCCCGCGTTGACGGTCCTGATATACTTGGCCGGCTGCCGGTTGCAGCGGTTGGCCCCGCGCTGCGCGGCCCTGCAGCCCATCCTGCTCTCGATCCTCACCATCGTGGCGCTGCTCTGGGCGTTGCACGTGCCCTACGCGCATTATTTCCGGGACACGGCGCCGATCCATCTGGCGATGGAGCCGCTTTTCATTCTGCTGGTGGTGCCACTGTGGCGGGAGACCTCGAAAATCAGCGCGGCGCGCCTTCCGCTGACGGTGGCACTGCTGACCGGGTCTTCGATGGCGATCCTTAGCGGCATGCTTCCGCCTCTACGCCTCGCCTCCCCGGCGGTGGCCCAGACGCTTGCCGATACGCTTGCCTTTCGCTCGACGACATCGGCCGCCGCGATTGGTTACGTGACTGCGGCGGGCGGGGCGGTGGGGCTGACAGTGGCCATCGTCGTGCTGACCGGGATCGTCGGTGCGGCCCTTGGCCCGTGGATCCTGCGCCTCGGCGGCGTCACGGACGAGCGGGCCGTGGGCTTCGCGCTGGGCCTTGCGGCGAACGGACTGGGAACCGCCCGCGCCTTCGCCATCTCGCAGGCGGCAGGGTCTTTCGCGAGCATCGGCATGATCCTGAACACCTTCGCCACGGCTGGTCTGAGCCTCGCCTTCTTCGCGATGACCTGACGCGCGCACCAACGGCCTTCGCCCGAAAGGACGAATGCCGGCCCGTTCCAGAGGGTTATGGACTGGACGAGAATTCGGTTTAAGTTGCCGCCCCGTGGGCCATCCACTCGCGGGGGCAACGATTAGCAGCGTCGAAAAACTGACCGGCCAGAGTTTCTCGGCCGATTTCTCCTTCCTTGAAAGGGAGGACGGGGAGCGGATTCAGTTCACCCGGTCGGAGGCGCGTGCGCTGGCGCTGATGGTCAATCGCCCCGACCGTGTGCTGACCCGCGACCAGATCCTCGACGCCGTCAGCGAACCGGGATCGGACAAGCGGGACCGCAACATCGACTTTCTGATCAACCGTATCCGGCGCAAATTGGGCGACGATGCGCGCGACCCGCGCTTCATCGCGACGCGCTACGGCGAGGGATATGTCTGGATCGACCGCGCCCCTGCGGCCCGCGAAAAGTATCCAGAGACCCATGTCGTTGTCGGCCCCCTGCGCGGGCTGGAAAACCTGGGCGATCTGCGCCCCCATGCGAGGGATTTTGCGACGGCCCTTTGCGCCGCGGTGAAATCCGCCCTTGGGGCCGAACGCAATGTCGTGCTGCTGCCCGAGATCCCGCCGCCCACCGCCTTCGCGGGCGAGGCACCGCGCCTGTCGGTCGACCTGACATTCTTCGAGGAAGAGGGCCGGATCAACTGCATCGCCGCAGCAAGGGATTTCCGCAGCGACCACATTCTGGCGCTGCACCGGTTGCTGCTGCCGAATGCGCCGGGGCCGGGCGGTCAGACCGCAGACAGCGCGGCGGAGGTCGCCCGCCTGCTGCTCGACAATGCCTGGCACCGGATGGCGACGCGGGTCGAGAACGCCGTGCCCCTTCCGGTGGCGATGTTCGAGGCCGCCAGCGGGTCGTCGATGGCGGATGGCACGACCAAGGACAGCGACCGCCGCCTGCGCGAGATCATCAGCCTTGCCGAAACCCGCTACGAAAAGGTCTGGCTGCAGAACGAGGCGCGGCTGCGCAGCCTGCGCGAGGCCGCGCCTGACGACCCGGTCCTAAAGCTGATGGCCGCGGTCAACCTTCACAGCAAGTACGTCTCGATCGGCCACGTGATCTTTCAGGGCGACAACGTCGACACGCGGCAGGACGAGGACGAGATCGAACGCCTCGTCCTCGAGGCCCTGCCCCATGTGCAGGCGCAACCCGACTATGCGATCACCGCTGCCAAGTTGCTGCATTTCGTCGACCGGGGCTATTTCGACCTTGCCCACGCGCTGACCGAGGATGCCTATCGCGCCAGCGTTTCGGCCACCAATTCGCTGGTGCTGGTCGGCCAGATGCGGGGCTTCGCGGGCGAGACCGAGGCGGCCATCCGTTGCCTCGATCAGGCGCTCAACTTGGTCACGCCGGGGTCCAAGGCGCACCTCTACACGCTTGTCATCAAGGGGCAGGTCCTTAAGGCCGTGGCCGATTTCGACCGGATCAAGACGGTGAAAAAGGCGGTTTATGCCGGCTCGGTGACGACGGGGATGTTCCTTGAACCGCTTCTGGCCAATCCCGAACGGCCTTCGCTGCGTGCACGGGCGGTCGCGATGATGCTGTCGCGTGGCCGCGCCCGCGGCATGTTGCGCCATATGCATTATGTCGGCGCCCGGCTGTTCCGCGACAGGGCCCATGGGGCCAATGTCCTGCAGTCGCCGCTGTCGCTTTTTGCCGGGCGGTTCGGCCACACGATCATTCCGGACGAGATTACCAAGGCTTTCGCGGGCTACCTGCCGGGCCCGTAAGGCCCGCGGTCCGGCACTTTGTCCGACACCACGGCGCGATGATTGGCACCTGCAAACAATTCGGCAAGAATCGGCAGCCAATGTGACGCTACGCCGAGCCTCGATTAAGATCACGGATCGGGCAAGGCGGCGAAGGAACGCCGACATTCCCTCCTCGGAATGGTTCCTTCGAAGGTCTGTCCGCGGCGACAACCTCTTCCTGGCCCCCCGGCCAGTACTTGCGGACAGACCTTCTTTTTTTTCGGAAAGATGCCCTTGCATGGGCTTGGTGGCCTGCCTCGTCGGGCTGAAAGCTGGTTGAAAGGTTGATCGTCTAGGGTCCGGTCACGGCTCTGGCGAAGACATCACTTGCCCCCGGAGCCTGCGTGTTCTGGGAGGAACTGACATCATGGCCGATACGATCCCGGCGCGGGGCCCTTGTCCCGCGCCCTGCCCCTTCGACTGCCTGCGGTGCGGCGCATGACCGCCGCCGCGGACACCCCCGGCGGGGTCGATCTTGTCGGCGTGACCAAGCGGTTCGTCACCCCCACCGGCGGAGTGATGACCGCGATCCGCGACATCAACCTTTCGGTCGCGCCGGGCGAGTTCTGCGCCATCGTCGGCCCGACCGGGTGCGGCAAGTCCACCACGCTGACGCTCGCCGCCGGGCTGGAACGGCCTACCGCGGGCACCGTCACCGTCTCCGGCAAGCCGGTGGACGGGATCACCAAGGGGGCGAGTTTCGTCTTTCAGGCCGATGCGCTGATGCCGTGGAAGCCGGTCATCGACAACGTGGCGCTTGGCCCGATGTTCCGCGGCATGCCCCATGCGGAATCGCGGGCCCGCGCGATGGAATGGTTGCAGACCGTTGGGTTGACCGGGTTCGAAAACCACTATCCCCACCAGTTGTCGGGCGGGATGCGCAAGCGCGTCAGCCTCGCCGCGGCGCTGATCAACGCGCCCTCGATCCTGCTGATGGATGAGCCGTTCTCGGCGCTCGACGTGCAGACCCGCGCGATCATGTCGAACGAATTGCTGAACCTGTGGGAACGCCAACGACCTTCGGTGATGTTCGTGACCCATGACCTCGAAGAGGCGATCGGCCTTGCCGACAAGGTCGTGGTGATCACCGCGGGGCCCGGCACCGTCAAGGCGGTTTTCGACATCGACCTGCCGCGCCCGCGCGGTGCCGTGCAGGACATCCGTTTCGAGAAACGGTTCCTCGAACTTTACCAGCAGATCTGGGGCGCCCTGCGCGAGGAGGTGGAACAGGCCTACGCGCGCGCCGCCGACGCGACCCGCAATCAAGGAAACACCGCATGACCGCCGAGATCGCCCAACCGCAGGCCCAAAGAGAGGCCCCGACGCAAACCCCCGCCGGGGCAAGCGAGCAGGCCCTTGCCGCGCAGGCGCATGCGCGGGTCCTGCGGCACAAGCGCCTTGTGCTGCTGGGCCAGATCGGCATCGCCGCCTTCATTCTGGGCGGCTGGCAGATCGGCGCGATGACCGGTGTCATCGACCCGTTCTTTTTCGGCTCGCCCGTCGGGATCGTGATCCGGCTGTGGGACTGGGGCCTGAACGGCACCGCCTACGGGTCGTTCTGGCTGCAGATCTGGGTCACGCTGGAAGAGGCGCTGCTGGGTTTCCTTGTGGGGGTCAGCAGCGGCATCGTGCTGGGCGTCCTGCTGGGCGAGATCCCCTACCTTGCCGAGGTCATCGGCCCCTACATCAAGATCGTAAACGCCCTGCCGCGGATCGTGCTGGGTTCGATCTTCGTGATGTGGCTGGGGCTTGGCCTGCCGTCCAAGGTGGTGCTGGCCGCGGTGCTGGTGTTCTTCGTCGTGTTCTTCAACGCCTTTCAGGGCGTGCGCAGCGTGGACCGCAACTTGGTGTCGAACGCCCGCATCCTGGGCGCCTCGCGGTTGCAGGTGGTGCGCCACGTCGTGGTGCCCTCGGCGATGACATGGATCATCGCCAGCCTGCATGTCGCGCTGGGCTTTTCCATCATCGGCGCGATCGTTGGCGAATTCCTTGGCTCACAGCGCGGCCTCGGCCTCGTGATCGCGACCGCGCAGAACACCTTCGATGCCAACGGCGTCTTCGGCGCGATGCTGGTGATCGGCGCGCTGGCCCTCAGCGCCGAGGCGCTGATGGCGATGGTCGAGCGTCGTCTGCTCGCCTGGCAGCCGCCGTCGAACACAGACCAGAACATTCAGGGGCTCTAGCGGCGAGGAGGCCGTTTCAGCCCACAACCCGGATCCGGACACCGGACCCACCCACGGAGGAGAAGACCACGATGACAAGATCCACCTTTTCGGCCCTGCGCATGGCGGCCGCGGCAATCGTCCTGCCGCTCGGCATCGGCATGGCCGGCGCGGCCATGGCGGCCGACATGCCTACCGTCACGCTGATGGTCGGCGGCATCGACAAACAGATCTACCTGCCCTACCAGCTGGCGCAAAGCCTTGGCATGTATGAAAAATACGGCGTCCATGTCGAGCTTTCGACGGAACAGAACGGCGGCGTCGGCGCCGAGGACGCGGTGGTTTCGGGGCAGGTGAACATGGCGGGGGCATGGTATGTCCACACCATCGACTTCCAGACCAAGGGCAAGGACATCATCGGCATCATCCAGCTGTCGGTCGCACCGGGCGAACGGATCATGTGCGCCAAGGGCACCAACATCACCTCGCCCGCCGACTGGAAGGGCCAAGCGGTAGGCGTCACCGATCTTGGCTCTGGCACCGATGACCTTGTCAGCTACGTCTCGGCGCGGGCGGGCCTTGCGCCGACCGACTACACCAAGATCGCCGCCGGTGCGGGCCAGACGATGATCGCCGCGCTGAAATTCGGCAAGGCGGTCTGCGGCATCACCAGCCAGCCCACTGTCAACGCGATCCAGAAACTCGACGTGGGCTACCCGGCCATCGATCTTTCGACCGGCGCTGGCGTCACCAAATGGCTGGGCGGCGATTTCCCCGCCGCCAACGTGCTGGTCAGCCGGGCCTGGGCGGATGCCCACCCGACGGAAACCCAGGGCGTCGTGAACGCGCTGGTCGCCACGTTGAACTGGATGAAGACGCATACCGCGGCCGATGTGGCCAACGTGATGCCGAAGGACTTCGTCTCCAACCAGCTCAGCTCGCAGGACGAATACATTGCCGCCCTGCAGCAGGACTGGGGCCAGTTCAACCTTGATGGCCTCGGCATGATGCCCGAAAATGGACCGCAGACCGTCCTCGACATCGAGAAGGCCGCCGGCAAGATCAGCGGCAACGTCGACCTGCCCGCGACCTTCACCGACCAGTACGTTCAGGCCGCGCTGAAGCTGGAAGGGCTAAACTAGGTCGAAGGACCCTTGCCGAAAGGCGGAGCGGGGGCATGTCCCCCGCTCTTGCCGTAGCCGGGTCGACACGGAGCGCCGTGCCGTGGTTCAGTAGCGGCAAGACAGGCGCGACAGGTCATGACAGGCGGGTATTGCGCATGAACGATTTCAGGCGAACCTTGGCGGCCTTCCTGATCGGGCTGGCGATCGGCCCGGCCGCGGCCCGCGCCGAGCAGGTGGCGCTGATGGTGGGCGGGGTGGAAAAGCAGATTTACCTGCCGCTGATCGTCACCCAGCGGCTGGGCTATTTCTCCGACGAGGGGCTTGACGTCACCATCGAGTCCGAGCCCGCCGGTGTCGAGGCGGCCGATGAAATGCTGGCCGGCGCCGTTCAGGGCGTGATCGGCTTTTACGACCACAACATCGAGTTGCAGGCGCTTGGCAAATATACCCGGTCGGTCGTCCAGCTTGGGCTTGCGCCGGGCGAGGTCGAAATGGTCTCGACCGGCCACCCCGAGGTGCAGGACATCGCTGACCTGCGAGGCATGCGCCTCGGCGTGACGGGCCTTGGCTCATCCACCGATTTCCTGACGAAGTATCTCCTGATCACGGCGGGGCTGAAGCTTAGCGATGTCACGCCGGTGCCGGTAGGCGCGGGCGACACGCTGATCGCGGCGCTGCGGCAGGACCACATACAGGCGGCGATGACGACCGAACCGACGGTCTCGCGGCTGATCGCGGCGGGCGATGCGCGGGTCCTGGTCGATCTCAGCAGCCTTGCCGCGACAAGGGCGGTGTTGGGCGGCCCCTACCCGGCCGCCTGCCTTTACATGGATGCGGCCTGGATCGACGCGCATCCGCAGACGGTGCAGCGGCTGGCCAACGCGCTGGTCCATGGCCTGCGCTACATCGCCAGCCATGATGCCGACCAGATCGCCACCCTCGTGCCCGACGACTTCTACGCCGGGGATCGCGCGATGTACGTGGCGGCCCTTGCGCGCGGAAAGTCGATGTTCAGCGTCGACGGGCGGATGCCGCCCGATGGCCCGGCCAACGTGCAACGGGTGCTGGCTGCGGTGATGCCGGGGGTGGCGGGCAGCGCCGTTGACCTTACGCGCACCTTCACCAATGCCTTCGTCGACGCGGTGCCGGTCAACTAGAGGCCAGGGGCAGGTCGAAGGCCACGCAGAACCCGCGCCCCTCGTCAGGCCCCCCGTCCGGCCCCTCGTCAGGATCGGGCAGCCAGGCCCGGCCGCCATACATCGCGGCGATTTCCGACGTGATCGCGAGGCCCAGCCCGCTGCCGCCGGGGCGTGCGTTGTCGCCCCTGTGGAACCTCGAAAACAGCCCCTCGCGGTCAGAGGCATTCACCCCCGGCCCGGTATCGCAGACCCGGCAGCGGCCCATGCCCTCGGCCTGCGCGACGCTTACGGTCACTGCGGCGCCGCGCCCGGCATGTTGCAGCGCGTTGTCGATGAGGTTCGTCACCGCCTCGCGCAGCAGAAGGTCGGACGCCATCACGCGGCAGGGCGCCACCACCTCGACCGCGAGGTCGATGCCCGCGTCGACGGCCCGGGGCGCGATCTGTGCGGCGATGTCCTGCACCAGACCTGCGAGGTCCACCGGTTGGGGAAGCGGATGGGCGCGGTCGTTTTCGATCCCGCCCAGCGTCAGCAACTGGTTGGCCATCCGCGTCATCGCGCGCAGGCTGTCATCGAGATCGGCCAGCGCGGCGCGCATGTCGGGGACCTCGCGGGTGCGCCGGGCAAACCCGGCCTGCGTCCGCATCACCGTCAGCGCGGTGCGGATCTGATGCGCGGCCATGTCGAGAAACCCGCGCTGGCGGCGCATCACGGCCTCGAGCCGCGCCATGTGGTCGTTCAGCGCCGCGACCAGCGGCTGCACCTCGACCTGAACCGCGTCCGCGTCGATCGGCGCGAAGGATCCGGCCGGCCGGCCAAGCACGGCCTGCCGAAGCCGCATGATGGGCCGCAATTCGAAACTGATACCGATCCAGATCGAGACCGCGGCAGCGATCACAAGGGCGGCCTGTTCCAAGAACCCTTCGAGCCACAGCGACCGCAACAGCGCGTCGCGCGCCCGCAACGTCTCACCCACCACCACGCTGACATTGATCGTGCCGCCCGGCGTGACCACCGGCTGCGACAGCAGCGCGCCACGGATCACCTCGGTGCGGAAACGTCCGGCGAAAACCGTGGTTGTCTGCGAACCGGACAGGCCGGGGATGGTGTCAAAGCCCGGGAACCCGGCAACGAGGTCGCCCGAGGGGCCGATGACGGCGTAGGAAACCTCGTCATGGCTGTCGGAGGCGAAAAGCTCCAGCGCGGCGGGGGGCACTACGACCCGTATCGCGCCGTCGCGATAGCGGACCTGTTCGGCGATCATCCGCGCCGAGGCCAGCAACTGGTGATCCATGATCCGCGTCGTCTGCCGCAACGCAGTGGCGTAGGACAGCGCGAGGCTGATCGCCAGCGTCGCGATGACCGGGCCGATCAGCCACAAGAGCAGGTTCAGCCGCAGGCTGCGCCGCCACCGCCCGGTCTGGCGCGCCCCGGCCGCTGTCACGGCGTCTCGACCCGCAGCATGTAGCCCAGCCCCCGCAGCGTGACGACCTGCACGCCGCTATGTTCCAGCTTGCGCCGCAACCGGTGGACGATGACCTCGATCGCGCTGGGATTGACGGAATCGTCGTAGCCGTAGCTGCATTCGATCAGCACCTCCTTGCTGACCGTGGCGCCTGCACGCCGCAGCAACGCCTCCAGCGTGACGTGCTCGCGCGGCGACAGCGCCAGCGCCGCGCCGTCTATGCTGAACATCCGGCTCTTCTGGTCCAGCGCCAGCGGTCCTGCCCGGATCTCCGACTGTACCTTGGCGGCAGAGCGGCGGATCAGCGCGCGGATGCGGGCCTCCAGCTCTTCCACCTCGAAGGGTTTGGTCATGTAATCGTCCGCGCCGGAATCTAGGCCGGTGACCCGGCTTTTCAGCCCGTTTTCCGCCGTCAGGATCAGGATGGGCAAGGTGCTGTGGCGGGCGCGGATGTGGCGCACCACCTCAAGCCCGCCGATACCGGGCAGCCCGAGGTCGACAATGGCCAGGTCGAAGGCGTCGAGGTCGGCGCCGTCGACCACCGTCTCGCCATCGGCAATGACATCGACCACGTAATTCTCGTGCCGCAGGAAGCGGGCCAGCCAGGCGGCCAACTGCGCGTTGTCCTCGACGATCAGCAGGCGCATAGGATCAGCCGCCGTTACATTTCCTCGCCGAAGTCTAAGCTGACCGCTGCCGGAAGGCCACGGCCAGCTGAACCGGGCGGCTTCGTCGGTGGTCGGACGGCCCCCTCGCCCCTTTTCCGGCAACTGCACGTCCCCGAAACACGCTTGATGGCAGCAGGAATTGTTTGATCGGCCGCGCGATTGAGACAACGGTGCAAGAACGCCGCGCCACCTGGACAAGTTCGGTGGAGGGAGAATGATGATGATCGGGCAGGGCTCGGGGACCAGTCATGACACGGCGATCGTCGGCGCCGGGCTCGCCGGCCTCGCGGCGGCACGGTCGCTGGCCGCTGCCGGACAGTCTGTCAAGCTGCTCGAGGCACTCGACTTTCCCGGGGGTCGCACGCGCTCTTCAGCGCTGGCGCCGGGGCAGCGCGAGGTGGACTGGGGTGCCGAGTGGCTGATCCCGACACTTCATCGGCGCATGATGGCCTTGGCACGGGAATTCGACTTCGAGCTGGAGGAAGAGGATGGAGCGACCGTCTGGGACGTACCGGGTCTGCGCGAGGTTGCGCGCCTGAAAGATCTGCAGGCTCTCTACCCGAATTTCTCGGCTGGAATGAGCGCGGTTCAGCATTGGTTCGACACACCCCCGGCTGAGGATGAGCGAAATGTCTCGATCGGCACGCTCCTGCGACGGCTGATTCCCGACCAGGTGGCGCGCGACCTTCTCGAAGTCGCGATCTATCCCCTGACCGGCGCAGATCCGGGCGAGGTTTCGGCCGCCATGCTGAGGGGCGAGATCGCCTTGCATGGTGGCGGACTCGAAGGCACGTTTGCGCCCCCGTCGGCCCGGCTCGCCCGGACCTGCGGTGGGCTGGCCCGCGCCCTGGCCGAGAGTTTGCCGACTGGACTGCTTGAAACCGGGATCCGGGTCGCACGGATCGTGGTCGAACCGGACGGCACGGCCACGGCACATGCCGCCGGGAGGTCATGGCGGGCCCGGCACATTCTGCTCGCCGTGCCGGTGGCGGCCCTTCATCACATCGCCTTCGATCCGCCGATTACAACGGTCGGGCCCGACACGTCTGGCCGCGCCAATGCCGGGGAAGATGTGAAGATCTGGGCCGAAATCGACGGCCCCCCGCCGCCAGAGCATCTGTCAAAGCGGTCTCCCCTGCGGCTTGCCTATTCATGGGTGCAAGACGGAACCACGCTGCTGTGTGCCCATGCACTTGCCCGCGACATCGCGGGCCACGACCCGGCCACGCTCCTCGCCAAAGCCTTTCCGGGCAACCCGGCGCGTCGCCTTGGTCTGCAGGATTGGCGAGCCGAACCGGGGTTCGGCGCAAGCTGGATGTCCGCCCGGGCCGGCCATGACCCAGCGGCCGACTTCGCACCAAGCTTCGGGCCGATCCGGGTGATCGGTGGCGACGTCGCCCCGGAATGGGTGGGCTGGATGGAGGGTGCGCTGGCCTCTGCGGATGCGGCTGTTGCCGAACTGATGTCATAGGCGGGTGGCGTCAAGGGGGCATACTGGGCGTGATGCTGACCCCGCCGGGGTCGAGCGGCGTCAGAAACGGTGACCCTGAAGCGTATGAGAAACACTGGGTTTTCATGACTTTACATCAGGCCGAGGTATCGTGCGGCAGTCTGGTCACGGCCACGCATATGCCGTGCAATCTTGATCCCCCAAGGGATGCGACAATAAAACGCCCGACTAGGAATTCGGGAATTCCGATCGCGGGCCCTCCAATTTAGCCCGTGATTTCAAGTCACTAGGAGATGCCTGGTAACGCAAGCCGCGGAAAACATACCACAGTATTTGAGGCATAGTTTCATTTAAATTCAATGCCATATGTGGTGGCGGAAGCGGTGGGATTCGAACCCACGGTACGGTTTCCCGTACGCTGGTTTTCAAGACCAGAGCCTTAAACCACTCGGCCACGCTTCCATCTGGTCCCGCTCCGTCATGTCGGTGGGGCGGGATGCCGCGGTGTGGTGGCACAATCCCGCGGTCCGGTCCAGAGCGTGCGCGCACCTCGACACGCGCAAGAATCCGCCCCTTTGCGCACCGGTGGGGCGGAAATCGGGTCCGGCCCGGTCTCGTGGGCTTTCAAAACCGCGGCGGGGTCGGTATCTTGCAGGCGGTGTCGGGGCTGTCACGTTCATGACGGCGGCTCCGATCAGGGCAGGCAACGATGACCGGATAACGGTCCGCGCGCCGGAAAACCGGCCGCGCCAGGCGGGGAAATGACATGACGAGCAGGCTTTTGCGCAGGATGGATCGGCCGGGTCTCTTCGCGGCGGGCGCCTTGGCGGCGCTGGCGCTGGCGGGCTGCGATGCCAACGGGCATTTCGCGATGCCGGGGCTTGGCGGTGGCGGCAGCGGCGGTGCCGACGCGCCAGCCAGCGCGCAGGCCAGCGGAGACAATGCATCTGTCCAGCTGGTCGAACATGATGTCGAGGCGCCCAATGTCTTTCAATATACCGGCGAGGGGCTCTGGGACGGACGGCCGTCGCTGGGCGGGGTCTGGGTCGCGCACCCTGATGTCACCGATCCCGAGCGGGTGATCATCCGCAATCAGGCCAATGGCAAGTTCGTGATCGGCGCCCTTTTCCGGCGCGAGCGCAACAATCCCGGCCCCGCGTTGCAGGTCTCGTCCGATGCCGCCGACGCGCTGGGAATGCTTGCCGGCGCGCCCGCGACCCTGAATGTTACGGCCCTGCGGCGCGAACCCACCGCGCCGCCCGCACCGCCGGCGGCCACCACCAATTTCGACCAGCCCTCCGATATCTCTGCAACACCGCTCGATCCGGTCACGGCCGGAGCGTCGGCGGCCATCGATGCGGCCGAGGCGTCTTCGCCCGGCCCGGTGATGGCACCGGGCAGTGTCGCCGCAGCGGCCCCTGCAACTGCGGCCCCGGCTGCAGCACCGGCCCCGCGGGCCCCGGCAGCCCGGCCCACCGCCGCCGTGGCCAAACCGTTCATCCAGCTTGGCATCTTCAGCATCGAGGCCAACGCCACCCGCGCCGTCGACCGGCTGAAGTCCGCAGGCGTCACCGCGCAGGTGCTGCACCAGGAAAGCCAGGGCAAGGAGTTCTGGCGCGTCGTGGTGGGCCCGCTGACCGATCCGGCCGAACGGCGGACGGCGCTGGCCAAGGTCAAGGCGCAGGGCTTTCCCGACGCCTATTTCGTCACCAACTGATCCGACCCGACAGAAAGGCCCCCCGTGCCGATGACCCGTTCCATCATCCGTCTCCTGCTTTCCGTTGCGCTGGCCATCGCGGGGCTTGCCGCGCGGGCCGACGGGTTCGATACCTCGGCAACCGCGGCCTACGTCGTCGATGTGAACACCGGGACCGTGCTCTTGGACAAGAACGGCGACATGCCGATGCCGCCCGCCTCGATGTCGAAGCTGATGACCATCGAATTGCTGTTCAAGGCGCTGTCGGAAGGCCGGGTCAAGCTGGATTCAGTCTTTGCGGTGTCGACCCGGGCCAAGAACATGGGCGGCTCGACGATGTTTCTCAACGAAACCGACCGACCCACGGTCGAGCAGTTGATCCAAGGTATCATCGTGCTGTCGGGTAATGATGCCTGCGTGACCGTAGCCGAAGGGCTGGCCGGTTCGGAGGACGAATTTGCCCGGCAGATGAACGCGCGTGCCAAGGAACTGGGACTGACGCATTCGCAATTCGCCAATGCTTCGGGCTGGCCCGATCCGGGCCAGTTGATGAGCATGCATGACCTTGCCACGCTGGCGGTCCATATCATCAAGACCTATCCCGAATATTTTCACTACTTCTCGCAACAGACCTTCGCCTATGACGGCCGTGCGCCCGCCAATGTCGAAAACCGCGATCCGCTGCTGGGCCGTGTCGCCGGTGCCGACGGGATGAAAACCGGCCATACCGAGGCTTCGGGTTATGGCCTTGTCGGCACCGCGATGCAGGACGGCCGCCGGGTGCTGGCGGTGCTCAACGGCCTGCCCACCGCGCAGGCCCGCGCGGCAGAAGGCGAACGGGTGATCAACTGGGCCTTCCGCAGTTTCCTGATGCGCAAGATCGCCAAGTCAGGGCAGGTCATTGCCACCGCGCCTGTCTGGGCAGGCGACGCGCCCAGTGTCGGCATGACCGTGGGCAGTGACGTGTCATTGCTGGTCCCGGTCACCGCTCCCAATCAGGTGCAGGCGCAGATCGTTTATTCCGCACCAATCCAGGCCCCCGTGGCGGCGGGCCAGAAACTGGGCGAGATGGTGTTCCATTTCGACGGGATGGAAGACGTGAAAGTGCCGCTGGTGGCGACAGAGGCGGTGGCGGCAGGCGGTTTTGTCTCGCGGCTGCAGACGGCGGCGCAGGTGCTGCTGCGCTGGGTTCGCCCGCAACAGCCGGCGGCGCCTGCCCCCGGCGCCTCCTGACAGACGCGCCGCAGGTGAGCGCGCCCTTCATCACATTCGAGGGCATCGACGGGTCGGGCAAGTCGACCCAGGCAAGGATGCTGGCCGAAAGCCTTCGTGCCGCCGGTCGTGACGTTGTGCTGACGCGCGAACCCGGCGGCAGCCCTGGCGCCGAGGAAATCCGCACCCTGCTGCTGACCGGTGATCCCGGCCGCTGGTCGGCCGAGACAGAGATCCTGCTGTTCACCGCGGCCCGGCGCGACCACCTTGAAAAGACGATCCGCCCCGCGCTGGCCGCCGGGCAAACCGTGATCTGCGATCGATTCGCCGATTCCACACGCATCTACCAAGGCACAACGCGAGGCGACCTGCGCGCCACCGTCGACAGCCTGCACGCGCTGATGATCGGGCGTGAACCGGACCTGACCTTTGTCATCGACATGGACCCCGAGGTCGCGCTGGCCCGCGGCCTTGCCCGCCGCTCGGGCGAGGACCGGTTCGAAGAATTCGGCCTCGATTTTCAGCATGGCCTGCGCGCGGGATTTCTGGCACTTGCCGCCAGTGCCCCGGCCCGCTGTCAGGTGATCGACGGCAACCGCCCGGCCGAGGTGGTCGCGGCCGATGTGCTGGCGCGGGTCCACGCATGGCCCTAGCCCCCGAAGACCTGCCCGAACCCGACCGCATCGAGGGCGCGCCGCACCCGCGCGAGGCGGCACGCCTCTTCGGCCAGTCCCATGCCGAGGCGGATTTCCTTGATGCCTTTCGCGCAGACCGGCTGCATTCGGCCTGGCTGCTGACCGGGCCGCGCGGCGTGGGCAAGGCGACGCTGGCGTGGAAACTCGCCGCCTTCCTGCTGGCCCAGCCCGCACCGGGCGGACTTTTCGCCGCGCCGCCGCCTGACACGCTGGCCTTGCCCGAGGGCAACACCGATGCCCGGCTTGTTCACGCCGGGGCACATCCCCGGCTGCACGTTCTGCGCCGCGGCCCGACTGAAAAGGGCGACCGGCTGAGCCAGACCATCGCGGTGGAGCGTGTGCGCGGGCTGAAATCCTTCTTCCACCTGTCCGCAGCCGATGGTGGCCGTCGCGTGGTGATCGTCGACAGCGTCGACGAGATGGGCCCCGCCGCCGCCAACGCCCTGCTCAAGGAGCTTGAGGAGCCACCGGCACTGGCCACGTTGCTGCTGGTTTCGCACCGACCGGCCGGCCTCTTGCCCACCATCCGGTCGCGCTGCCGCGAATTGCGCTGCGCCGCGCTCTCGCCGGCGGACTTGCGCGCCGCACTGGAACAGGCCGGCCATACTGCGGCCGAGGCCGATGCGCTGGGTGCGCTGGCTGCCGGCTCGGTCGGCGATGCGATCCGGCTGATCGAGGGCGATGGGCTGACCCTCTACCGCGATTTGGTGGGACTGCTGGCAGGCCTGCCCCGGCTTGACCGGCCCGCGGCAATCCGGCTGGCCGACAGCTGCGCCGGGCGCGGAACCGATGGCCGCTTCGCGCTTGCCGTCACGCTGATGGATCTCGCCTTGGCCCGGCTCGCCCGGACCGGTGTCCTTGGCCCCCCCGCCCTTGAGGCTGCTGACGGCGAGGCCGCGCTTTTCGCCCGCCTCTCGCCAGATGCCGGCGCTGCACGGGCCTGGGCCGTCGCGCAGCAAGACCTTGGGGCACGGGCCGAACGCGGACGGGCGGTCAACCTTGACCCTGCCGCGCTGATCCTCGATATGATCTTCAGGATCGAAGAGACGGCGCAATCGGTCGCCGCAGCCTGAGGCAACCCCGCATGGTTCCCCCGCAGCCCGAGACACAGCCGCACCCGACCGGCCTGCCCGAGGTCGTGGATAGCCATTGCCACCTCGATTTTTCCGATTTCGAGGGCGAGCGTGACGCCGTCATCGCCCGCGCCCGCGCGGCCGGCGTCACCCGCATGGTCACCATCTGCACCCGCCTGCGGCAGGAACCGCAGGTCCGCGCCATCGCCGAAAGCTACGACGGCGTCTTCTACGCCGCAGGCACGCACCCGATGAGCGCGGCCGAAGAACCGCTGGCCACCGTCGACCAACTCGTCGCGCTGGCCCGCCATCCGAAATTCGTGGGCATCGGCGAAACCGGGCTCGATTATCACTACACCGCCGAAAGTGCCGCGATCCAGCAGACCTCGCTGCGCATCCACATCGCCGCGGCGCGCGAAACCGGCCTGCCGCTGATCATCCACGCCCGCGACGCAGACGACGACATGGCCCGCATCCTGGCCGAGGAATACCGCAACGGCGCCTATTCTTGCGTCATGCATTGCTTTTCGTCGTCCCGGGCGCTGGCCCATGCCGCGCTCGATCTCGGCTTCTACCTGTCGATGTCGGGCATCGCGACCTTCCCCAAATCGGCCGAGCTGCGGGCGATCTTCGCCGCCTGCCCGCCCGAGCGTCTGCTGGTCGAGACCGACAGCCCCTACCTCGCCCCGCCGCCCCATCGCGGCAAGCGTAACGAACCCGCCCACGTCGCGCTGACCGCCCGCGTCGGCGCCGAGGTGATGGGGATGGACTACGCCGCCTTCGCCGCGCTGACATCGGCCAATTTCGACAGGCTCTTTACCCGCGCCGCGCGCAACGAAGGTGCTGCCTGATGGCGACGCTCACGGTCACCATCCTTGGCTGCGGCTCGTCCGGCGGGGTGCCGCGCATCGGCGGCGACTGGGGCGATTGCGACTCGGCCAACCCCAAGAACAGCCGCCGCCGCTGCTCGATCCTGCTGACGCGCGAGGATGCCGGCGGCACCACCCGCGTCCTCGTCGATACCTCGCCCGACCTGCGCATGCAGCTGCTCGACGCCGGCGTGGGCGCGCTTGACGCGGTGGTCTACACCCACGCCCATGCCGATCATGTCCACGGCATCGACGACCTGCGCATGATCGTCTTCAACATGCGCGCACGCCTTCAGGTCTGGGCCGATCCCGCCACGACAGAGGCGCTGCTGAACCGCTTCGGCTACGCCTTCGTGCAGCCGCGCGGGTCCAGCTACCCGCCGATCCTCGACCTCAACACCATCGAGGGCCCGTTCCGCATCACCGGCGCCGGCGGCCCGATCGACATCACGCCTTTCGCCGTCACCCATGGCAACATCGACGCGCAAGGCCTGCGCGTGGCCGATGTCGCCTATATGCCCGACGTCTCCGACATCCCCGAAGAGGCCTGGGCGCACCTGCACGGGCTGGAGTGCTGGATCGTCGACGCGCTGCGGCGCAAACCGCACCCTACCCATGCCCACCTCGCCCAGACGCTGGACTGGATCGCTCGCGCCCGGCCGCGCCTCGCCGTCCTGACCGACCTGCATGTCGATCTCGACTTCGACACGCTTGAGGCCGAGACGCCCGCCAACGTCACCCCCGCCCATGACGGCATGACGCTGAGCTTCCCGCTGTGACGGCCCTGCCCTTCTTCTGGCCGCAAATACTCCGGGGGGCTGCGGGGGGCTGGCCCCCCGCCCCGGCCGCCGCGACATGAGCGTTCTGCTCGACGTCGTCCTGCCGGTCTTCATCGTGCTGTGCTTCGGCTATGTCGCGGTCTGGCGCGGCCTGTTTTCCGATTCGGGCGTCGACGGGCTGATGAAGTTCACCCAGGGCTTCGCGCTGCCCTGCCTGCTGTTCCGCGCGATTTCTACCCTCGATCTGGGGCAAAGCTTCAACCTGCCGCTTCTGGGCAGCTTCTACGCGGGCGCGTTGATGGGTTTCGCCGCGGGGCTTGCGGGCGCGCGGCTGATCTTCAAGCGCGACTGGGAAGACGCGGTGGCGATCGGCTTTGTCGGGCTTTTCTCCAACTCGCTGCTCCTCGGCCTGCCGATTACCGAACGGGCCTATGGCGCGGGCGCCCTCACCGCCAATTACGCGATCATCTCGTTTCACGCGCCCTTCTGCTACGCGGTCGGCATCACCACGATGGAGATCGTGCGTGCGCGCGGCGCCTCGCTGGCGCTGCTGCCGGCCAAGGTGTTGCGGGCGATGTTCCGCAACGCGCTGGTGATCGGCATCGCGCTGGGTTTCGCGGTGAATCTCTCGGGCTACCACGTCCCCGGCGTGCTGGCGGACGCGATAGACCTGATGACGCGCGCAGCACTTCCCGCGGCGCTCTTCGGCCTTGGCGGCGTCCTCTACCGCTACCGGCCCGAAGGCGACTTGCGCACGATTCTCTACATCACCGGCTGCTCGCTGCTGCTGCACCCGGCGGTGGTCTGGATGCTGGGCAGCGCCTTGGGGCTGAGCACGGCCGAGTTTCGCTCGGCCATCATCACGTCGTCGATGGCGCCGGGGGTGAATGCCTATGTGTTCGCCAACATGTATGGCCGCGCGCGCCGCGTCGCGGCCTCGGCCGTGCTAATCGGCACGGCGCTGTCGGTGCTGTCGGTCTGGGGCTGGCTCGCAATCCTGCCCTGAACAGGCGAGGTATCTGCTTTTTCAGAGATATTCCCGCCTTCGGGCGAGATGTTGGTGCGGTCGAGAAGACTCGAACTTCCACTCCGGTTAAGGAACAGCGACCTCAACGCTGCGCGTCTACCAATTCCGCCACGACCGCACGCCAAGGCTTGGTGGGCGGTCTCTTACCGGCTCCCAAGAAGGTTGTGAAGCGGTTTTTCGCGAGCCGGCCCGGCAATCGACATGACCGCTGGGCCGACGCCCGTCTATTGCCCGGTCGTCACCCCGAACGAGGGCAGCGCGACCGGCACCGAGCTGGGCGCCACATTGTCGGCAGAGCCGTGGGGCGAGGACATGCCGGAGGCCTGGAAAGCTGCTTTTTGCAGCAATTGCAGGCGATCGGGCTGGGTTGGTGCAAAGACGGCAGGGGTACCCGCAGCCAGCGCGTCGAAGGCGCTTTGGTACCATGCCATCGCAAGGTCAGGCCGCCGTGCCGTCCCAAACCCTTCGGCCAAATGATGGCCGATAAGCTCGGCATAGGGTTTTTCGCCCAGCGCCGTCAGCAACAGCGCCGAGCCGATCGCGACATCCATCGCGTCCGTGCGGTAGCCGACCGAGAGACAGATTCGCGCCGTCGCCGACAGCTGTGCCGGGGCCATCCCGGTCTTCAGCACAAAGGCGCTGACCTGTTGCAGCACCGCGTCGCGCGGCTGCAGCGACAATGCGGCGATCTCGTCCTTCATCGCGGGGCCGAAACTGGCGCATTGCGTCGCGATCTGATCGGGCGTGAAGCCCTGCACCTCCGCGGCGAGATCCTCGCCCTGCGAAATCGCGTAGGTCCGGGCAAGGCAAAACTGCTCGTTCAGCGTGAAATCGGCATCGGTCATCGTCGCAACCGTGGCAAAGCCGCCATTGGCGTTCGTGATCAGGCTGACCTTGTTGCAGTTCGACGCCAGCGAGGGCTGCGCGCTGGCCGCGCCCATGAAGTTGGGCAGCGCCGGGGCGGCATCGGCCTGCCGGGCATCTGCCTGCCGGGCATCGGCGGCCGGCGCGGCGTCGGGCAGTGGCGCCTCTTGAACGACCTTGGGCGCGCCTGTCCGCTCGTCGCGGTAATATTGCAGCACACCACGCGGGCCCTGCGCCATCACGGCCGGATCGACCCCGCCAGCCGAGGCCCAGTGATACGCGTCCACCAGCATCGAGCGCTGGTATTCGGTCAGCTCGCCCGTCGGTTCGTAGCCAAGGAAACTCTGGTAATTGGCGATCGCGGTGCGCGAGTTGCGGCCTAGCACGCCGTCGACATAACCCACCGGAAAGTCGAAATAATTCAGGGCCGTCTGTGTCTCGCGGTTGGCGTTCAGCGTGGCGGAACTGTAACTTGTGCCGCGCACTGTCCGCCGATTGTTGTTTGCAATCGCACTCCCGATCAGGCCGCCGATGATCAGTCCGCCCAGCACCCCGTTGCTGTCGGCCATCACCCTTTCAGCCGGCATGGACATGACGGCAGCAACAAGGGCCGCAGCCAAGATGGAACGTCTCGACATCCTCAAAATCCCCCCAACAATGGTCAAACAATATGACCGATGATAACACGCCGTTTGAATTTCGTCCGAGTCGAAAAAGGCGGAAAAAGACAGGGCGGGAGAGCGGCCGTGGTGGAATGGAAGACCAGCGAGGGGCTGACCGGTTACCGGGAGGCCGAGGCGTTCATGGAAGCGCGCGCGCAGGCCATTGCCGCGGGGCAGGCGGACGAATGCGTCTGGCTGGTCGAGCATCCGCCGCTTTACACCGCCGGGACCAGTGCCAAACCCGCTGATCTGACCGATCCCGGCCGTTTTCCCGTCTTCGACACCAAGCGCGGCGGGCAATACACCTATCACGGTCCCGGCCAGCGCGTGGTCTACGTCATGCTGGATGTGGGCGCGCGCGGCCATGACGTGCGCCGCTTCGTGCAGGACCTCGAAGGCTGGATCATATCCACGCTGGCCGCGTTCGGTGTGACCGGGCATATCCGCGAGGGCCGCGTGGGCGTCTGGGTGGAACGGCCCGACAAGGCGCCCGGCCCCGACGGCAGCCCGCGCGAGGACAAGATTGCCGCGATCGGCATCCGCCTGCGCAAATGGGTCAGCTTTCACGGCTTGTCGATCAACGTCGATCCCGACCTTGGCCATTTCTCCGGCATCGTGCCTTGCGGTATCCGCGAACATGGCGTCACCAGCCTTGTCGATCTGGGCCTGCCGGTGACGATGACCGATCTCGACGTGGCGCTGCGCCGCACGTTCGACGCGGCAATGACACCGCGCGGCAGCTAGGCGCGCCTAACCCGCCAGAATTGGCCAGCCCATCATCAGCAGACCGGCGATCCCCGAAAGCCAGAGGACAGAGCGCAGCAGTGGCACGCCGCTGAGATAGGCCGGCACGTAAAGCACCCGTGCGACAAGAAAAAACAACGCTCCCTGTCGAGCCAATTCCGGCACCTCGGGACGGACAAGGCTGAGCATCGCCAACCCCAGAAACAGCGGCAGCGCCTCGCGCATGTTGTCCTTGGCGCGTTCCAAACGGCCAGCGTAAACGGAGAGGGGCGGCAGCCGGTCGCGATTGCCGACGATCCCGCCCAGGTCGAAGCCGAATCGCGAGGTTTCCTGAAGGAAAAGCTGCAAGAGATAGAGCGCCAGCACCGCCAGCACGGTCATCGACAAACCCATTGAAGGCTCCTTTCCCGGCAACTGCCCATCGGCGCGCCCTGCGCCAATTTAACCCAAGCCATCACGGCTTTCCAATATTGCTCCCCCGGGCGTGAGCCACTAGAACCAACCCAAAGCCGCCGGGCGCAATGTGACTCGGTCACCAAGATCCGTGCGGCCAACGAGTAGCCAAGAGGGAGAGCCACATGGCAGACGCCGCCATTCACGGCCATGATCACGATCACAAGCGGAGTTTCTTTTCCCGCTGGTTCATGTCCACCAACCACAAGGACATCGGGGTCCTGTACCTGTTCACCGCCGGTTTCGTCGGTCTGATCTCGGTCACCTTCACCGTCTACATGCGGATGGAGCTGATGTATCCGGGCGTCCAGTTCATGTGCGCCGAAGGGATGCGCCTGATCCCCGATGCCACGCAGCCCTGTACCCCCGACGGGCACTTGTGGAACGTGCTGATCACGTATCACGGCGTGCTTATGATGTTCTTCGTTGTCATTCCCGCGCTGTTCGGCGGCTTCGGCAACTACCTGATGCCGCTGCAGATCGGCGCGCCCGACATGGCCTTCCCGCGTCTGAACAACCTCAGCTACTGGCTGTTCGTGGCGGGCACCTCGCTGGGTGTCGCCTCGATGTTCTCGCCGGGTGGCGAGGGCGGGCTGGGCGCCGGCGTTGGCTGGGTTCTTTACCCGCCGCTATCGACGCAAAGCGCGGGCTACGCCATGGACCTCGCGATCTTCGCCGTTCACCTGTCGGGTATCTCGTCGATCCTCGGCGCGATCAACATGATCACCACCTTCCTCAACATGCGCACGCCGGGCATGACCCTGCACAAGGTGCCGCTGTTCTCGTGGTCGATCTTCGTGACCGCATGGTTGATCCTGCTGGCGCTGCCGGTGCTTGCGGGCGCCATCACCATGCTGCTGACCGACCGCAACTTCGGCACCACTTTCTTCCAACCCGAAGGCGGCGGTGACCCGATCCTTTACCAGCACATCCTGTGGTTCTTCGGCCACCCCGAGGTCTACATCATCATCATCCCCGGCTTCGGCATCATCAGCCACGTCGTCTCGACCTTCTCGAAGAAGCCGGTCTTTGGCTACCTGCCGATGGTCTACGCGATGGTCGCCATCGGCGTGCTGGGCTTCGTCGTCTGGGCGCACCACATGTACACCGTGGGCATGTCGCTGACCCAGCAGTCCTACTTCATGCTGGCCACGATGGTCATCGCGGTGCCCACCGGCATCAAGATCTTCTCGTGGATCGCGACGATGTGGGGCGGCTCGGTCGAGTTCAAGACACCGATGCTCTGGGCCTTCGGCTTCCTGTTCCTTTTCACCGTCGGCGGCGTGACCGGCGTGGTGCTCAGCCAGGCGGGCGTGGACCGGGTCTATCACGACACCTACTACGTCGTGGCGCACTTCCACTACGTGATGAGCCTTGGCGCGGTCTTCGCCATCTTCGCCGGCATCTATTTCTACCTGCCCAAGTTCTCGGGCAAGATGATGCCGGAATGGGCGGGCAAGATCCACTTCTTCGCCATGTTCATCGGTGCGAACCTGACGTTCTTCCCGCAGCACTTCCTTGGTCGTCAGGGCATGCCGCGGCGCTACATCGATTACCCGGAGGCTTTCGCCTACTGGAACCACCTGTCGTCGATCGGCGCCTTCATCAGCTTCGCCTCGTTCCTGTTCTTCATCGTGGTGCTGTTTTACACGCTGTTCTACGGAAAGAAGATCACCGTGAACAATCCGTGGAACGAATGGGCCGACACGCTGGAATGGACCCTGCCCTGCCCGCCACCCGAACACACGTTCGAAACGCTGGCCAAGCAGAGCGACTGGGACCATTCCCACGCTCACTAGGCCGGGCCTGACCTGACCTTCTAGGCCCCCGGCTCGCAAGATCCGGGGGCCTTTTCTTTGCCCCCCAACCGGACCCAGCCGCCCGCGCCAATGCCCTACGAATGGATCACCCCTGTCGCCGATGCCGCCGCGCCGCTGGCCGAGCTGCATCTTTGGCCCTACCGCTCGCTTCCCAAGAAGGGCTTTGTCATCTTCGTGGGCATAAGCGCGGCGGTGATCGGCCTGCCGCTGATGGCGGTGCTGGGCTCGCCGGTGCTGTGGGGGTTGCTGCCCTTCCTCGTCGCGACAATCGCGGGGCTGTGGTGGGCGCTGCAACGCAGCTACCGCGACGGCTCGACCCTGGAAGAATTGCGGTTCTGGCCCGACCGGATGCACCTTGTCCGTTACAACCCGCGCGGCCCGAAACAGGAATGGGAGGCGAACCCTTTCTGGGTCCGCGCCGACCTGTTGCCCGAGGGCGGGCCGGTCAAGGATTACCTGACACTTCAGGGTGCCGGCCGCACGGTCGAATTGGGCGCATTCCTGACGGAAGAGGAACGGCGCGTACTGATCGGGGAAGTGCGCGCGCGGCTCAAAGCCCTGCGCGAGCAGCGCGACTGAGCGGCCTCAGCCCAGCCGGGCCTTGACCGCCGGGCCGACCTTGCCGAAATCCATCTGTCCGGCATGGCGCGCCTTCAGCGCCGCCATCACGCGGCCCATGTCGCGGATGCTGGCGGCCCCCACTTCGGCAATGGCCGCGCCGATGGCGGCTTCGGTCTCGGCCTCGGTCAACTGCCGCGGCAGAAACTCTTCGATCACCTTGACTTCGGACAGTTCCTTTTCGGCCAGTTCCAGCCGCCCGCCCTCTTCGTAGGCGCGCGCGCTTTCCTGCCGCTGCTTGACCATCTTCGACAGGATCGCCAGCACCTCGTCATCGCTGACGCCCGGGTCCTCGCCCTCGCCGCGCGCGGCGATCTCGCGGTCTTTGATGGCGGCATTGATCAGCCGCAGCGTGGAAAGCCGTTCCGCCTCCTTGGCGCGCATGGCCTCCTTGAGGGCATTGGTCAGGCGTGTTCTCATGTCCATCAGGGGTCCTCGGCACATCAAGGCAGGGCGGATCAAGGCCGCATCCTTACGCCCCTCGGAGCGGACTGACAACCTGATGCGGACCAACCGCGCGAGGGACCGCCACCCGTACCATCGCCAGCCCTCACCTCAGTCCATCGCCCGCCCTTGACCCAGCCCGGGCCAGCCCGTAGGAGGCGGACGATCCAGCTGCCGGGGGAGCAAAGTGATGACAGAGCGCCGCCAGGACAAACCCACTGCCTGCCTCGCGCTGGCCGATGGCACGTTGTTCTTCGGGCACGGCTTCGGCGCAACCGGCCAGACCACGGCGGAGTTGTGCTTCAACACCGCGATGACCGGCTATCAGGAGATCATGACTGATCCCTCCTATGCCGGTCAGGTCGTCACGTTCACCTTTCCCCATGTCGGCAATACCGGCACCAACGCCGAAGACGACGAAACCGCCGAACCCGTCGCGGCTGGCATGGTGGTGAAATGGGACCCGACCCAACCCTCGAACTGGCGCGCGACAGACGATCTTGCCACGTGGTTGGCGCGGATGGGCCGCATCGGCATCGGCGGCATCGATACCCGCCGCCTGACCCGCGCCATTCGTCAGCAAGGCGCGCCGCACGTGGCCCTTGCCCATGATCCCGAGGGCAATTTCGACATCGCCGCCCTTGTCGCCGCCGCGCGCGGATTCCGGGGCCTCGTCGGCCTTGACCTCGCCAAGGAGGTGACCTGCCGGCAATCCTATCACTGGGACGAGATGCGCTGGGCCTGGCCGCAGGGCTACGTGCGGCAGACCGCACCACGGTTCAAGGTCGTGGCGGTCGATTACGGCGCCAAGCGCAACATCCTGCGTTGCCTTGCCAGCGCGGGCTGCGATGTCACCGTGCTGCCGGCCACCGCGACCACTGACGATGTGCTGGCGCTGAACCCCGATGGTGTGTTCCTGTCGAACGGCCCCGGCGACCCGGCCGCGACCGGCAGCTATGCCGTACCGATGATCCGTGGCGTCCTCGACCGCAGCGAGGTGCCGCTGTTCGGTATCTGCCTCGGCCACCAGATGCTGGCGCTGGCTCTGGGCGCGCGGACCATCAAGATGAACCACGGCCACCATGGTGCAAACCACCCCGTGAAGGACCTTGAGACCGGCAAAGTCGAGATCACCTCGATGAACCACGGCTTTACCGTGGACAGCCAGACCTTGCCCGAGGCCGTGGTCGAGACACATGTCAGCCTGTTCGACGGGTCGAACTGCGGCATTCGCATGGCTGATCGGCCGGTCTTTTCCGTGCAATACCACCCCGAGGCCAGCCCCGGCCCGCAAGACAGCTACTACCTGTTCGAGCGTTTCGCCGCCGCCATGGAGGCGCGCCGCGCCTGAGACGGCATTAACGGCCTGTTAACCAACGCCGGGCCACCCTGTCGCGACAACGGCCAGGGGTTTGCGCAGCGCGGTGGAACAGCAGGCAAGGCTCTCGCATTTGGCTAGCAGCGCCTCGCGGTGGCGCGCGACCCTGCATGCAACGCAAAGTGGTGCCCGCCATGGCGGCGTAGCATCCGGGCATGCGCAGGCGCTGGCAAATGCCCTGATCTACCGTGGGCTGGTCTCGCCCCGCCGTCTGGCAGACGCGCGCGGACAGGCCATGCGACATGAGGGGCGGCTGGCCGACATTCTGCGCTATGACCTTGCCCTGCCGGCCCGCCAGATCGCCGAGATCGAGGCAAGTATCCTTGGAACCGGGGTGATCGACCCGCTGGCCGAACCGGCTGATCCGCGCCTTCTGGCCCGCATAGGCGCCGCCGCGTGCCTGCGGCGCGGCCTGCTGCCGTGGCGCCGGACGGGGGGCGAAACGGTTGTGCTCAGCGCGCGGCCCGAACAGTTCGCGCGCCACCGCGCCGCGCTTACCCGCCAGCTGGGCCCCGTGCGCCTCGCGGTGACGACCGAAACTGCGCTGCAGGCCGCCATTCACACCGCTGCAGGCGCGGGCCTTGCCAGCGCGGCCGAGGCGCAGCTGCCCGAGCGGCTCAGTTGCCGGGACTGGGCGACGGGGCCCGGTCGGGTGCTGGCGCTGGCACTGGCCGGGCTGGCCATGGCCGCGCTGATGGCCCCCCGCGCGGTGCTGGCAGGGCTGCTGAGCTGGACGGTGCTGACGCTGGTCGCGGGCACAGGCCTGAAACTTGCCGCGCTGTTGGCCAGCCTTCGCCCCGCGCCCGAACCCGCGTGTCGCCCCCGCCCCGCGCGCTTGCCCATCGTCACGCTGCTGGTGCCGCTCTTCGAGGAACGCGCCATTGCCTCGCACCTGATCGCGCGCCTTTCGCAAACCGATTACCCGCACGCCCTGCTTGACGTCATCCTGATCCTCGAGGCGAGCGATGCGACCACCGCGCAGACCCTACGGGAAATCAACCTGCCGCGATGGATGCGCGCGATACGCGTGCCACCGGGCCGGGTTCAGACCAAGCCACGGGCACTGAATTATGCGCTGCGTTTTGCGCGCGGCAGCATCGTGGGGGTTTACGATGCCGAGGATGCCCCTGCGCGCGGACAGGTCGCCCATGCCGTCGAAACCTTCGCCGCGCGTGGCCCCGAAGTGGTCTGCCTGCAAGGGCGGCTGGACTTCTACAACGATGCGACAAACTGGATCGCACGCTGTTTCACACTTGAATACGCGGTCTGGTTCCGCGTCATTCTGCCCGGCCTTGCTCGGCTGGGACTGGTGGTGCCGCTGGGCGGCACAACGCTGTTCTTTCGCCGACAAGTGCTGGAACGCCTTGGCGGCTGGGACGCCCATAACGTGACCGAGGATGCCGACCTTGGTGTGCGGCTGGCCCGCGCGGGCTACGTGACCGAGGTCATCGACACCGTGACGACAGAGGAGGCCAATTGCCGGGCCTGGCCTTGGGTGCGGCAACGCTCGCGCTGGCTGAAGGGCTACGCGATGACATGGGCGGTGCATCTGCGCGCGCCCCGCAGGCTGTGGCACGAACTGGGGCCGCGCCGGTTCCTCGGTGTGCAGGTGCTGCTGGCCGGAACGCTGACGCAATTCGCGCTGGCGCCGCTGCTATGGGCTTTCTGGCTGGTTCCCATGGGCCTCGGCGGGCCGCTGGCCTCCGCAGTGCCGGCGCAGCTTCACATGGCTGTCGGCGGCCTCTTCGCGGCGTCCGCTCTGGTAGATCTGGCGGCGGCGGGACTGGGCGCGTGGCGCGCGGACAAGGCCCGACTGATCCCTTGGGCGCTGACGCTGCCCTTCTATTTCCCGCTGGCCACACTCGCCGTCTACAAGGCCCTGTGGGAATTGCTGCGCCGCCCGTTTTACTGGGACAAGACCGCGCATGGCCTGCATGGCGTCCCGGCCCTTGTGCACACCGCGCCGGCTGCGCCGCTCAGGCCTGCCGTTCAACCGCCTGCGCGTCCAGCTTCAGCCGGGTAACAAAAGCGCGCGAGATGTGATCGCGCACGGCCTTGTCTGCCGCGGCGCCATCGCCCGCCTCGATCGCGGCGACGATCGCGCCGTGTTCTTCCAGCGCGCCTTCGCCGCGCCCCTCGGCGGCCAGCGATGTCGTCGCCAGAAGCGCCATGGAGCGATGAACGAGGTCAAGCTGCTGGACGAGGAAACGGTTGTGACTGGCCAGGTGGATCTGCTTGTGAAACCGCCGGTTGGCCCGGGCCAGCGCGGCCGGATCGCCCACCAGCGCGCGGTCGGCCTCCAGCATGTCGCGCAGCACCCGCACCTCCTCGGGCGTGGCGTGGCGCGCGGCCAGCCGCGCTGCCAGCCCCTCCAGTTCGCCCCGCACGATGTAAAGCTCGGCCATCTGCGTGTGATCAAGCGAGGCCACGATCAGCGAGCGGCCATCGCGCGTCAGCAGGCTTTGCGTCTCCAGCCGCTGCAACGCCTCGCGGATCGGGGTGCGCGACACGCCGAACCGCTCTGCAAGGTCACTTTCGACCAAACGATCGCCCGGCTTGAACACGTGGCTGTCGATGGCCTCCAGGATCAGGGCATAGGCGTCTTTCTGGGGCGTCTTGATGTCGGTCATGGGCGGCTCTTGAAAAGGGTAGCGCACCCTAGCGCCCGCCGCGCCCGTCGATCAAGCCGTTGCGGCCAATGGCCGAACCGGCATAGCGTGCCGCCATGATGTCCGCTCCTGATCCGCTGTCTGATGCCTTTGCCCATGTCCGGGCCTGGGTCTTTGATCTCGACAATACGCTTTACCCGCCAGCGGCGCGGCTTTTCGACCAGATCGAGCGGCGGATGACGGCCTATGTCGCCGCCGCGCTTGGCGTGGCACCGACCGAGGCCAACCGTCTGCGGTCCCAGTACTGGGCCCGCTACGGCACCACGCTGGCTGGGCTGATGGCGGAACACGGGCTGGACCCGGACCCCTACCTGCAGGACGTGCACGATATCGACCTTTCCGCGCTGACCCCCGCGCCAGAGCTGGCGCGCCTGATCGCCGCGCTGCCGGGACGGCGCATCGTCTATACCAACGCCTCAGAGCCCTATGCCCGCCGGGTGCTGGCCGCACGCGGCCTCGCCGGGGTCTTCGACGCGGTCTATGGCGTGGAGCATGCCGGCTTTCGCCCGAAACCCGAACAGGCCGCCTTCGAGGCGATCTTTGCCCTCGACGGTCTGCGGCCCGACGAGGGTGCGATGTTCGAGGATGACGCGCGCAACCTTGCCGCGCCGCACGCGATGGGGATGCGCACGGTCCACGTCGCCCCTGCCGCGGCCACCGACGACCACGTCCATTTCCATGCGCCCGACCTGACGGATTTCTTGTCGCAGGTGGTGCGCGCGGGCTTTTCCGCCTGAGCCGCGGGGCCTATGTCTGGCACATGGACAGGTTCGACACCGATATCGTGATCGCGGGCGGCGGCGTGGCCGGGCTGACGGCCACGGCGGCCTTGGCCAGTGCCGGGTTCTCCGTCGTCTGCGTCGATCCGGCGCCGCCGGTGACCGAGGCCGCGGCGGACGGCGCCGACCTGCGCACCACGGCCTTCCTGCAGCCCGCGCGGGACGTGCTGCGCGCCGCTGGCCTCTGGGACCGGCTGCTGCCCCATGCCGCGCCGTTGCAGGTCATGCGCATCGTCGATGCCGGCGGGCCCGAGCCGGAGGCCCGCGTCACCCGCGATTTCGACGCGGCCGAGATTTCCGACGATCCCTTTGGCTGGAACCTGCCTAACTGGCTCTTGCGGCGCGAGATGGTGGCGCGGATCGCCGAACTTCCCGCCGCCGATTTCCGCCCGGGCACCCGCTTTACCGGCCTGTTCACCCGCGAAACCGAAGCGGTGGTGACCCTCAGTGATGGCAGCCGACTGCGCACCCGGCTGGTGATCGGCGCGGACGGGCGCGACAGCGCGGTGCGGCAGGCCGCAGGGATCGGCGTGAAGACCACGCGATACGGCCAGTCCGCAGTGACCTTTGCCGTGACCCATGCCGCGCCGCACGACAATGTCTCGACCGAGGTGCACCGCACTGGCGGCCCCTTCACGCTGGTGCCCTTGCCCGACCATGACGGGCGGCCCTGCTCGGCCGTGGTTTGGATGGTGCCCGATGCCGAGGCTGCGCGCCTGCTGGCCCTGCCCGGGGCCGACTTCGCGGCGGAGGCGACGGCGCGCTCGGCCCATGTCGCCGGGCCGCTGCATCTTGCCTCGAAGCGGATGCGCTGGCCGATCATCAGCCAGGTCGCCCGGTCAATGGTGGCCGAGCGCGTGGCGCTGATGGCCGAGGCGGCCCATGTAGTGCCGCCAATCGGCGCGCAGGGCCTGAACATGAGCCTCGCCGATCTGGCCAAGCTGGTGGACCTCGCCCGCGCCGCCCCCGAGCGGCTGGGCGATGCACAAATGCTGGAGGCCTACCAGCGCCGCCGCCACGCGGAGGTGCGGTTGCGGGTGACAGGCGTCGACGCGCTCAATCGTGCTTCGATGGCGGGCTCGCCGCTGCTGCGTGACCTGCGCGCCAAGGGGATTGAGGCACTATACGCCGCCACCCCGGTGCGCCGGAGCCTGATGCGGCTGGGCCTGGGCGCGGGAAGATAAAGCGCGGGGGGCCAGCCCCCCGCGAACCCCCCGGAGTATTTTCAGCCAGAAGAAGGGGTTGGTCAGAGCACCTTGTCCAGGACCGTCTTCAACTTTGCCACGGTGGCATCCACATCTGCCAGCTTGTCCAGCCCGAACAAGCCGATGCGGAAGGTGCGGAAATCGGCCGGCTCGTCGCATTGCAGCGGCACACCGGCGGCGATCTGCATACCTTCTGCCACGAACTTCTTGCCGTTTTGTACGTCCGGGTCGTCGGTGTAGCTGACCACGACGCCCGGCGCCTCGAAGCCCGGTGCTGCGACCGATTTCACGCCCTTGCCGGCGAGCAGGGCGCGCACCGCGCGGCCCAGCGCCCATTGCGCCTCTTTCGCGGCGGCAAACCCCATCGCGCGGGTTTCCTCCATCGTGTCGCGGAAGGCGCGCAGGCTGTCGGTGGGCATGGTGGCGTGGTAGGCATGGCCGCCCGAAAGGTAGGCGTCCATGATCTGCGACCATTTCTTGAGGTCGAGCGCGAAGGAGTTCGACGTGGTCTCGGCCAACCGGGCCTTGGCGCGGTCCGACATCATCACGAGGCCCGCCGCCGGGGTGGAGGACCAGCCCTTTTGCGGGGCCGAGATCAGCACGTCGACACCGGTCGCCTTCATGTCGACCCAGACACAGCCCGAGGCGATGCAATCGAGCACCATCAGCGCGCCGACCTCGTGCGCCGCGGCGGCCATTTGCGCGACGTAGTCGTCAGGCAGGATGATTCCGGCGCTGGTTTCCACATGCGGCGCAAAGACGGCGTCGGGTCGGGCCTCGCGGATCGCCGCGACCACCTCGGCGATGGGCGCAGGTGCAAAGGGCGCGCGGGTGTCGTTGCCCGCCTGCCGAGCCTTCATCACCGTGGTTTTCGCGGCGAACTGGCCCGCGTCGAAGATTTGCGTCCAGCGGTAGCTGAACCAGCCGTTGCGCAGGATGAAGGCATGGCCCTGCCCGAACTGGCGCGCGACGGCTTCCATCCCGTAGGTGCCGCCGCCCGGCACCACGGCCACGGCATCGGCGGCATAGACCTCTTTCAGCCCTGCGTCGATGTCGCGCATGACCTGCTGGAACGCCTTGCTCATGTGGTTGAGCGAGCGGTCGGTGAAGACGACCGAGAATTCCATCAGCCCGTCAGGGTCCACCGGTTGGCGCGTTTGGGTGCGATTGCCGTCCATGTCCGTCTCCTTCATCCGTCTGGGATGCAGAGCTATGGCGGGACGGGCACGAAGGCAAATCTTTCTTGGCTGCTCAAAGCGGGCCGGGGCGGCGTTCCTCGGACAAAAGCACGTTGGCCTCGACATTGCCGACGCCGGGCAGCGTCATGATCCGGCGGCGCAGCACGCGCTCGAAATCGGCAAGGTCGCGGGCCACCACGCGCAGGCGGTAATCGTAAAGGCCCAGCACGTGTTCCACCATCTGCACCTCGGGGATCGCGGTCACCGCGCGCTCGAAATCCTCCAGCCGCGCGGCGCCCTTGGCGGCAAGTTTGACGCCAAGAAACACCGTCACGCCAAAGCCCAGCTTCTCGGCATCCAGCACCAGCCGCCGCCCGGCGAGGATGCCCGCCTCCTGCAGCCGCCGGATGCGACGCCACGTCGCGGGCTGGCTGAGTTCCAGCCGCCGGCCGAGCGTACTGGCCGGTTGCGCGGCGTCCTGCGTCAGAAGCCGCAGCAGTGCCCGGTCTGTGGCGTCTAGCGGCGTCATAGCGGCAGCGCCTCGTCGGCCTTGATGCTCGACAGCGTCAGCAGCGCCTCGATATCGGCAAGGTGCGGCAGGGTCAGCACGCGGGCGCGGTAGATGTCCTGGTAATGCGCGAGGTCGCGCGCGATGATGTGCAGGCGCACGTCGACCCGGCCGAGGAAGGTCTGGATCTCGATCACCTCGGGCACCTCGCGGGCGGCGGCCATAAACTCGTCAAAGGCGCGCGGCGCGGTCTTGTCGAGCGTGATGCGCAAGGACACCGTCACCGCGTAGCCGAGCGCGCGCCAGTCGATCACCGCCTCCTGCCCCTTCACGATACCCTCGGCGCGCAACCGTTCCAGCCGCCGCGCGGTCCGGCCGGGCGTAAGGCCGCAGCGATGCGCCAGTTCCGGCCCGCCAAGGCTGGGCTCGGCCTGCATCAGGCGCAGAAGGCGGCGATCGGTATCGTCAAGCATGATCTTTCCAGTATTACGGCCATCTGCGCATGACAATCGCAAATCTGGCCGCGATTTGCGCGCCAACCACCTCGAAACCCGCCCGCACCACGCCTAAGGTGCGCGCAATCGAAACCCCGCTGGAAGGAGCGCCCCCATGCGCGTCTATTACGATCGCGATTGCGATGTGAACCTGATCAAGGACAAGAAGGTCGCCATTCTCGGCTATGGCAGCCAGGGCCACGCCCATGCGCTGAACCTGCGCGACTCGGGCGCCAAGAACCTTGTCGTCGCGCTGCGCGATGGCTCGCCCAGCGCCAAGAAGGCCGAGGGCGAGGGCCTGAAGGTTATGGGCATTGCCGAGGCCGCGGCCTGGGCCGATCTGATCATGTTCACCATGCCCGACGAGTTGCAGGCCGATACCTGGAACAAGTATGTCCGCGACAACATCCGCCCCGGCGCCGCCATCGCCTTCGCGCACGGCCTGAACATCCATTTCGGCCTGATCGAGGCGCCCAAGGACGTGGACGTCATCATGATGGCGCCCAAGGGCCCCGGCCACACCGTGCGCGGCGAATACCTCAAAGGTGGCGGCGTGCCCTGCCTGGTGGCCGTGAACAACGACGCCTCGGGCAAGGCGATGGAAATCGGCCTGTCCTACTGCTCCGCCATCGGCGGCGGCCGCTCGGGCATCATCGAGACCAACTTCCGCCAGGAATGCGAAACCGACCTCTTCGGCGAACAGGCCGTTCTGTGCGGTGGCCTCGTGGAACTCATCCGCATGGGCTTCGAAACGCTGGTCGAGGCCGGGTACGAGCCGGAAATGGCCTATTTCGAATGCCTGCACGAGGTGAAGCTGATCGTGGACCTGATCTACGAGGGCGGCATCGCGAACATGAACTACTCAATCTCGAACACGGCTGAGTATGGCGAGTATGTCAGCGGCCCCCGCATCCTGCCCTATGACGAGACCAAGGCGCGGATGAAGGCAGTGCTGCGCGACATCCAGACCGGCAAGTTCGTGCGTGATTTCATGCAGGAAAATGCCGTGGGCCAGCCCTTCTTCAAGGCCACCCGCCGCCTGAACGACGAACACCAGATCGAACAGGTGGGCGAGAAGCTGCGCGCCATGATGCCGTGGATCGGCAAGGGCAAGCTGGTCGACAAGTCCAAGAACTGATCGTTCCGAAGGGGGCGCCCGGGCGGCGCCCCCTTCATCTTGCCCCAGGTATTCCCCGCGCGGGGGGCGCTGGCCGCCAGCCCGTTCCGCGCAGGGCCGCGATGTCATGACAACTCACCCCACGCCTGCCAACTGGCTTTCGATCCTCGCGCTCGGCCTGATCTGGGGCGGCACCTTCATGGTCGTCTCGGTGGCCTTGCGTGGCTACGGGCCGGTCACGGTCGCCTGCGCGCGCACGACGCTGGGCGCGGTCGCGCTGATGTCGTTGACCCTCGCGCTGCGCCGCCCGATGCCGGGCCGCGCGCTATGGCCGCACCTTGCGCTGATCGGCGTGCTCAACACCGCGCTGCCCTTCACCCTGCTCAGCTGGGGCCAGCAATACGTGCCCTCGGCCTTTGCCGGGATCAGCATGGCGGCGCTGCCGCTTTTCGTGCTGCCGATGGCACATGTCTTCAGTGACGAGCCCCTGTCGGCCCGCCGCGCGATCGGCGTGGTGGTGGGTTTCGTCGGCGCGCTGGTGCTGATCGGGCCCGGCGTTTTGCGCATCGGCACCGGGATGGAGCCGCTCGGCCAACTCGCTTGCCTTGCCGCGACGATCAGCTACGCCACCGCCTCTGTCCTGACGCGCCGCTGCCCGCCGATGGACAGCTTCGCATTGGCCGCCCTGACACTGGTCGTGGGCGCGGTGGCGCTGATTCCGCTGATGCTGCTGACCGAGGGCGTACCGCACTGGCAGTCTGGCACCACCGGCTGGGCCATCCTGTTTCTGGGCTTCGTGCCGACCGCGCTGGCGGCCCTGCTGCGCGTCACGGTCATCCGCAGCGCCGGGTCGGTCTTCATGACACTGGTCAACTATCAGGTGCCGCTCTGGGCGGTCATCTTCGGCTGGGCGATCATGGGCGAGACGCTACCGCTCAGCTTCTTCGCCGCGCTCGGCCTGATCTTGACCGGCCTGCTGATCAGCCAATGGGGACAGGCGGTGCGCCTCTTCACGGCGCGCGCCTGAGTCAGCCCACGACCTTGGTCAGCACCCGGATCACCCTGCGCACGAACCCGGTGTAGGGCGGAAAAAGGATAGGCAGGACCGAGAAACGGTCCCGCAGAACCGGCTTGAGGTGGGAAAAAGCCAAGAAGCCCGCATGCCCATGCGCCGCGCCCAGCCCCGAATTGCCGATGCCGCCGAAGGGCAGGTTCTCGTGCAGGAACTGCACTAGCGTCAGGTTCACCGCCACGCTGCCCGCGCTGGTGCGCGCGATGACATCCTCGGCAAAGGCGCGGTCCCGCTCGAAGACATAAAGCGTCAGCGGCTTCGGCCCGGCATTGATCCGGGCGATCACCGCGTCGATCTCGTCATAGACGATCAGCGGCAGGATCGGCCCGAACAGCTCTTCCTGTGACACGCCCATCGCTTCGGTCGTGTCGGTGAGAATCGTTGGCGCAATGTATTTCGTCGCCTCGTCCACCTCGCCGCCCTGCAGCACCCGCGCCCCACGCGCCACCGCCTCGTCCAGCAGCCCCTTCAGCCGGCCGAAATGGCGCGCGTTGACCACGCGCCCGTAATCGGCCGACGCCTTGGGCGCGGCGCCGTAATATTTGCTAATGGCCTTGCGCAGCGCCTCGGCAAAGGCGTCGGCCACGCTGCGGTGAACAAAGACATGATCCGGCGCGATGCAGGTCTGCCCGGTATTGCAGAACTTGCCCCAGGCGATGGACCGGGCCGCCTTGGCGATGTTCGCCCCCGGCCCGACGATGGTGGGCGACTTGCCCCCCAGCTCCAGCGTGACCGAGGCCAGCGTCTTGGCCGCGGCGGCCATCACGATCTTGCCCACCTCGGGGCTGCCGGTGAAAAAGATGTGGTCGAAGGGCTGCGCCAGCAGCTCCTGCGCCACGTCGACCCCGCCCTCGACCACCGCGACCTGGTCGGGCGAAAACGCCTCGCGCAGAATCGCGGCAATCACCGCCGAGCTGGCCGGCGCCAGTTCGGAGGGCTTCACGATCACCGCGTTGCCCGCCGCCAGCGCCGAGGCCAGCGGGCCCAGCGCCAGCGTGAAGGGGTAATTCCAAGGCGCAATGATCAGGCAGGTGCCCCGCGGCTCGGGCCGGACGCGGCCCACGGTGCCCAGCATCGCCAGCGTCGGGCGCACCCGGCGCGGGCGCATCCAGCGGCGCAGGTGCCGCTTGGCATGGGCAATCTCCTGCACAACCGGCAGGATCTCGGACAGTTCCACCTCGGCCGCTGGCTTGCCGAAATCTTCGGCCATCGCGGCCACGATCTGCGGGCGGTAGCGCAGCACGGTCTGGCGCAGCGTTTCCAGCGCGGCGATCCGCGCGGCCCGGTCGAAGCTGACGCGCCGGGCGGCGGCCCCCGCCGCCTGCACAGCAAAGATCGAGGTAATGCTTGCGTCTTCCATGGCCAGATCATGCATCCCGGCCATGCCCCCGCCAAGACTGACCTTGCGTCGCGTCAGACCGCGGCCTGCACCGCCCCTGCAATCTCGTCGACCAAGCGGACCAGCAGGCCCTCATCCTCGCATTCGGCCATGACCCGCACCAGCGGCTCGGTCCCCGACTTGCGGATCAGCAGCCGCCCCTTGCCCTGCAGCGCGCCTTCGGCCGCGGCAATGGCCGCCTGCACCGGGCCCGCCGCCAGCGGGTCCTGCCCGCGTTCGTAGCGAACGTTGCGCAAGAGTTGTGGCACCGTGTCGAAATTGCGCGCCAGCGCCGAGGCGGGCTGCCCCGTCTCGATCATCGCGGCAAGAAACTGCAGCCCCGCCAGCAACCCGTCGCCGGTCGTGGCGAAATCGGTCATCACGATATGGCCCGACTGCTCGCCGCCCAGGTTCCAGCCGCCGCGCCGCATCGCCTCGACGACATAGCGGTCGCCGACCGCCGTCCGCTCAAGGTGCAGCCCCCGGGTAGCCAGAAACCGCTCCAGCCCGAGGTTGGACATCACGGTCGCCACCAACGTGCCGCCCCGCAGCCGATCCTGTTCGGCCCAGCGGGCGGCCATCAGCGCCATGATCTGGTCGCCGTCGGCCACCTGCCCGGTCTCGTCCAGGATCATCACCCTGTCCGCATCGCCGTCGAGGCAGATGCCCACGTCAGCGCCATGGTCACGGATCGCCTGCGCGGCCGCGCGCGTGTCGGTCGAGCCGCAGCCGGCATTGATGTTGGTGCCGTTGGGGCTGACGCCCACCGGGATCACCTCGGCACCCAGTTCCCACAACACCTCGGGCGCCACCTTGTAGGCCGCGCCGTTGGCGCAATCGATCACCACCTTCAGCCCGTTCAGGCGCATTCCGTGTGGGAAGGTCGATTTCACCCGCTCGACATAGCGGAAACGGCCATCGTCAATCCGTTTGGCCCGGCCGATATTCGCCGCCTGCGCCGGCTCGATCTCACCCTCGATCAGCGCCTCGATCTCGCGCTCGGCGTCGTCCGACAGCTTGAAGCCGTCAGGCCCGAAGAACTTGATGCCGTTGTCGGCATGGGGGTTGTGGCTGGCCGAAATCATGATGCCAAGGTCCGCGCGCATCGACGTGGTCAGCAGCCCCACCGCCGGCGTCGGCACCGGGCCCAGCAGCAGCACGTTCATGCCGGTGCTGGTCAACCCTGCGGTCAGCGCGTTCTCGAACATGTAGCCCGACAGCCGGGTGTCCTTGCCGATCACCACGCGGTGCCCGTTCATCCCGTCATTGCGAAAGTAGCGCCCAGCGGCCGCACCCAGCCGCAAGGCCATCTCGGCCGTCATCGGGTAAACATTCGCTGTGCCGCGCACCCCGTCCGTCCCGAAAAGATTGCGTGTCATGTCCCCATCCGTTCGTCCGGCAGGCCCAACAGGACCTCCGACAGGCGCAAGGCCTGCCGCGTTTCCATCATGTCATGGACCCGCAATATCTGCACCCCTTGCGCCACGCCATGCAGCGCCACGGCGACCGATCCCGGCCCCCTGTCCGCCGCTTGCGGCACGCCGGAAAGCGTGCCGATGAAGCGTTTGCGCGAGGCGCCCAGCAAGATCGCGCATCCCAGGCCATGATAGACGCTGAGCGCACGCAGTAACGTCACGTTGTGTTGCAACGTCTTGCCAAATCCGATGCCGGGATCGACGGCAATCCGCGCGCGCGGAATGCCCGCGGCCTCTGCCTCGGCCACCCGGGCCTCAAGAAAGTCATAAATATCAAGGACAACATCGTCGTAGCGCGGATTGTCCTGCATCGTCTGCGGGTCGCCCTGCGCATGCATCAGGCAACAGGGCAGACCAGCCTCGGCGGTGATCCGCCGCAATTCCGGGTCATAGGTGAAGGCCGCGACATCATTGACCATGCTGGCCCCGGCGGCGATGGCGGCGGTGGCGACGGCGGCCTTGCGCGTGTCGATCGAGATCGGCACGGCGCTATCGGCCCGGATCGCCGCGATCACAGGCGCGGTGCGGGCAATCTCGGCCTCCGCGGGCACGGGCGCGGCACCGGGCCGCGTGCTTTCGCCGCCGATATCGACAATGTCAGCCCCGGCGGCCACCAGCGCCTTGGCCCTCGCCTGCGCCGCCTCGGGCGCATCGAAATGGCCGCCATCGGAAAAGCTGTCGGGCGTGACATTGAGAATGCCCATCAGCCGCGGCCGGTCCATCGTCAGCCCGGCCAAGGGCGCGCGCGGTGCGCTGAGCCGCTCCAGCACATCGTCGGGAATGGCCGAAAGCGGCACGATCTGGGGCGGCGCACCGCGCGACAGCTTCTCGGCCTCGGCAAAGCGCATCCAGCCGCCCCCCAGCGGCAGGCCACGCCCCGAAAGGCCGGGATCGGCGAAGGGAATCGGCCGGTAGCGTGCCGTCATGCCAGCCGGGCCACATCGGCGGGCAGGCTGCGCACGGGTACGTCAGCCGCCGGAGCCTCGGCCCCGATGACCAGCAGATCGGCCGCCTGCATCTGCCCTGCGAACCATGCCGCCAGCGCGGCCGCGTCGCGCGGGCTGGCCGAGGGGCCGTCGACCGCGTCCAGCACGATCTTGGACGGCGCCCAGACACAGGTCTGTCCGTTCTTCATCGCCCAGTCGAGTTCGGTCCGCGTCCCCACCACCATGCAGCGCCGGTCACGCCCGGCCAGAACCCATGCATTCTGCTCGATCGCCAGCAGGTCGATTCGCCGTTGTGCCATCGCTACAGGCGTCTGCGGCGCGGGCAGGTCGGCCGCGCCAACCGTGAGGATCAGCGGCAGACCAGCCGCGACAAGCTGGTCAATCCACGCCGGAAGGTGCGGCGATGCGATGGCGGCGTTCGACAGGAAAACGACCTGCGGGTGAGGCACCGCAACATGGTCCTGACCGGCGCGCGCCACCTCACCTCGACCGCGCACGATCTCGACGCCCAGCGCGAACGGGCCGCGATCCAGCTTTTCGATCCGGACAAAGACGCGCTGCGCCTGCGGCTCGCGCAGAATGCGCTCGGCCACGCGGGCGGCGAGCGTCTCCAACAGGTTGATCCGTTCGGCACCCAGTTCCGCGCCGATCGCCTCGGTCACCCGGTCATAAGACAGGATGCGATCGACATCGTCGTCGATCTCGCCCCGCTGCGGGGCCACCTCGACCACCACGTTGAAGCGCACCCGCTGGCGATGACCACGCTCCTGCTGAAAGGCACCGATCTCGACCTCGACCACGTAATCGCGCAACGAAATGCGGTCGCAGGGCGTGGTGGAGCTGGCCTCGGCCCGCTCGGCGGGATGGGCGAAGGCAAGGCGGATGTCATCGGTCATGGCGGTCCCCCGGGGCGATGCAGACCGCGCGATACTAGCCCCCTCGGCCCACGGCAAGCGCCCATCCGCGCCTGCCCCGGGCCCGGATGCGACGTCAGTTCGCCGCGGTCACGATATCGGCGTCGTTTCGGTAGAACAGATGCGCCCCGATCGCGGCAGTCTGGTCAAAGTGGCGCGCCCATGACGGGGTGACGCTGACGGTATGATAATAGGTCGCGCCGTGGGTCAGGTTGCGCTGCGCACCGTCAAGCAGAACCCGCGCCACCTTGCCAACCTCGTCCCAGGCCGCCTGTTCATGGATCGCGTCCGACCGGCCGTCACAAAGATAGCTGAACTGGCAGCCCTGATGGACCACACCGCAGACGCTTGACGGGAAAAGACCGCTGTCGACGCGGTTGAGAATGACCTCGCCCACCGCGAACATGCCGCGCACGCTTTCCCCGCGGGCCTCGAAATACAGCGCCTGCGACAGGCACTGCCACTGCGCGTCGCCCGTCGCCTTGGGCAGGCTGTCAAGCCACGCGGTGTCGTAATGAACCTGATCGGGGGCGCTGCGTGCGGCGGAGGGGGGCGGTGCGGTCAGCGCCACGAGGCGCGCAGTTGGAACGACGGCCAGCGCCTGACGTTCTTCGCCCAGAAGCGCGCCAAGTCGGGACGCGAGAAGATCATCGGCATGGGCGACGCCGGCAAGCGATGCAAGCGCCACGGCCGCCAGGGCCAGGTACCGCGCCACCCGTTGTCGGAATGAGACCGTCATGTCTCCAACTCTTCGTTTCACGCGGATTGACCCCGCGCAGGCGGGGCGCTCTTAGGCCAATCCACGTGCAACGTCCACCCATCCACGCCCTTTCCATGCCAAGAAGGCCATTTTTCGCCGACGTGGGTTATTTCGCTTTTACAGGTATTTACGGGCTATACCTCAGATTCCACTTGAAGTTCTTCCCGATCCAGCAGCGCCAGTTGCGCGGCAGTCAGTCGTGCGGCGGGCACCCTGAAGGGCGAGCACGAGACGTAGTCAAAGCCGTGTTCACGGCAAAACGCGATGGCCGATCGGCTGCCGCCATGTTCGCCGCAGATCGACAGGACAACCTTCGGACGGCCGGCCCGGCCCCGCGCTGCTCCGATCGAAAGAAGCTCTCCCACCCCCTCGATGTCGAGGCTGTGGAACGGGTCTTCGGGAAAGACACCCTGCTTGACGTAGGTCGACATGAACCGGCCGGCATCGTCGCGCGACAGGCCATAGGTCATCTGCGTGAGGTCATTGGTGCCGAACGACAGGAACGCCGCGTGCTGGGCGATCTCGGCCGCACGCAGCGCCGCGCGCGGCGTCTCGACCATCACGCCAAGACGATAGGTGAAGGCCACGCCCGATTCCGACTGCACCGCAGCCGCCACCGCGTCGATCCGGCCCTTGACCAGTTCCACCTCGCGCTTGGCACTGACCAGCGGGATCATCACCTCGGGCACAACCATCCGGTTGCGCCCATGCGCGGCCACGGTCGCCTCGAAGATGGCGCGCGCCTGCATGTCGTAGATTTCCGGCACGGTGATGCCCAGTCGCACGCCACGCAGACCCAGCATGGGGTTGTACTCGCTCAGCGCCTCGACCCGCGCCGTCACCTCAGCCAGCGGCAGGGCCAGCTGCGCGGCAAGGTCGCGCAGGCCCGCGCGGTCGGATGGCAGGAATTCGTGCAGCGGCGGATCGAACAGGCGGATGCAGACAGGCTGCCCTTCCATGATCTCGAAAAGCGCAGCGAAATCGGCCCGCTGCATTGGCAACAGACGTGTCAGGACAGCGCGCCTGTCCTCGGGCGAATTGGCAAAGATCATCTCGCGCATCACGCCAAGGCGGTCGCCCTCGAAGAACATGTGTTCGGTCCGGCAGAGGCCGATGCCTTGCGCGGCGAAGTTGCGCGCGGTTTGCGCGTCCTTGGGCGTGTCGGCATTGGCGCGAATACCGATGTCGCGGAAGGTGTCGGCCCATGCCAGCAAGGTCTGGAACGCGCCGTCCAGCGCCGCCTCGCGCATTGCCGGTTCACCGGCCAGCACCTCGCCGCTGGTGCCGTCCACGGTGATGATGTCGCCGGCACGCAGCTTGCGGCCCCCGGGGGTGATGATCAGGCCGTGCTTGCGGTCGATCTCAAGGTCCGAGGCGCCGACCACGCAAGGCAGGCCAAGGCCGCGCCCGATCACCGCGGCATGGCTGGTGATGCCGCCGCGCACTGTCAGCACCGCCTTGGCCGCATGCATGCCGCGGATGTCCTCGGGTGTCGTCTCGCGCCGGACCAGCACGCAGGGCTCGCCCCGCGCGGCACTCGCCTGCGCCTCGTCCGCGGTCAGCACGATCCGGCCGGTGGCCGCACCGGGGCTGGCCGCGATGCCACTGACGATGCGGTCGCGCGCGGCGTCCGGGTCGACCTGTCGGTGCAGCATTTCCGACAGCGCGCCGGGGTCCACGCGCATCACCGCCTCGTCACGCGGGATGATGCCGTCCTCGGCCAGTGCCACCGCGATGCGCACCGCGGCCCGGTTGGCCCGATGCACGCGCACCGCGTCGATGATCCGCAAATGCCCGTTCTCGATGGTAAATTCGATCTGCATTTCTTCGCGCAGACGGCTGCGGACCAGTGCGCCATAGGTGCAAAGCGCCTCGAACACCTCCGGCGCGTCGTCTTCCAGCGAGGGTCCGCGCGGATCACGGGTCAGATAGATCGCGCCAGAGGGTGCGCTTAGCGCCTCGCGGCCCTGGCTTTGGCTCAGGTAGCGGCCAGTGATCTGCGGCGCGCCGGTCGCGGCATCGACAAACTGGATCACGCCGGACCCGCACAGGCCCTGCCCCACGCCCAGCGCCATTTCCTGCACCACAAGGCCCAGACCCGCATCTTCGGGCGCACCCTTGGCCTGCCGCAAAAGCCGCGCCGTGGTTCCGTCCCAAGCCCGCGCCATCGACCGCAGCACTTCGGCCAGCTGCTCGTCCACATCCTGCGGAAAGGGCTCATCCGTTTCGTCTTCATAGGCCTGCAGCATCCGCGACAGCGCCACCGCCGTCGGTTCGCCCGGCAGGTCGAAGGCCTCGGGATCAAGCCGCGCGACATGCAGCGCAAAGGCCTGCACGAAACGCAGGTAAAGGGCCGTCGCTGTCGCCTCGCCCAATGTCTGGCTCAGGGCCGCGTGGCGGGCATCGTTCATGCCGATATTCAGGATCGCGCCCGGCCCGCCCCAGTCCGGGTCTTGACTGGAGGGACGCACCGACAACAGCGGCGCATCCCCGAAAGGCGCAAGGATTTCAGTGACATCAGACAGGCCGCCACGGGCGATCTCGGCCACGGCGGCAAAGGACAGCGCCACCGTGGTGGGCACCGGCAGGTCCAGCCGGACCAGCCGCTGCAGGCACTTCGCCCGCCCGCCATGAACGGCGGCCGACATCGAAGCGGTCGGCGTGATAAGCGTGACCGGTGAAAAGGTCGTGTGTTTCTGCACTGCGGCACATCCTTTGTCGTGGCGCAGCATACGCGCGCCCCGCCGCATGTGTAAAGGAAGGCTGACAGCCGCGTGTCAGCCTTCGATGCGGGTCAGGTCGGCCACCTGCGCGCAGGTTTCCCGAATCCGGTGCAGCAGGTTCAGCCGGTTGCGACGCAGCACCGAGTTGGGGTCGTTCACCTGCACGGCGGTAAAGAAGGCATCAATCGGGCCGCGCAGGGCGGCCATCGCGGCCATCGCTGCGGCGAAATCCTCGGCCTGCATGGCCGGGCCAATGGCCGCCTCGGCCGTATCCAGGGCGGAGAACAGCGCCTTTTCGGCCGGGTCGGCGGCAAACTTTGGATCGGCCCCGAACGAATACTCCACCCCGTCGGCCGCTTCGGCCTGCGTCAGGATGTTGTTGGCCCGTTTGAAGCCCTGCACAAGGTTCGTGCCATCCTCGGTGGCCAGAACGGCGGCCAGTGCGCGGGCGCGCTTGACCAGCAGCGTCAGGTCGTCGCGATTGGGCATGGCGAGGCAAGCGTCGATGATGTCGTGCCGGATGCCCTCGTCGCGCAGGAAAACCTTGAGGCGGTCGTGGAAGAAGGCGACGAGATTGTCGCTGACCTCCCCCACATCACCCTCGCGCACCATGGCGACCCAGGCCTCCGCTTCGGCGCCAAGGCGCGCGGCCTCGGCGTGGAACTCGGCATGAAAGCCATGTGCGGCCAGCGTGCCTAGAAGGTGACCCGACACGCCCTCGTCGCCGTGACGCAGGCGTAGGATCTGCGTGTCGAACAATCGGTCGAGGTGCAGGCGCAACCCATTCTCCAGAACGATGCGGATCACCCCCAGCGCCGCGCGCCGCAGCGCGTAGGGGTCCTTGCTCCCGGTGGGCTTCTCGTCGATCGCCCAGAAGCCGCACAACGTGTCGATCTTGTCGGCCAGCGCCACGGCAATGCTGACAGGCTCGGTCGGCACCGCGTCGGACGGGCCCATCGGTTTCCAATGCATCTCGCAGGCCGCCGCCACGGCGGGTTCCAGCCCCGCGGCCTCGGCATAATAGCGGCCCATAAGCCCCTGCAATTCCGGGAATTCGCCCACCATTTCCGACCGCAGGTCGGCCTTGCACACGCGCGCGGCCTCCGCTGCCAGATCGGGCGCGGCGCCGACCATGGGCGCGATCTCACGCGCGAGGGCCGCGATCCGCGCCACCCGGTCGGCCTGGCTGCCCAGCTTGTTGTGGAAGGTGACGTTGGTCAGCCCCTCGGCCATGCCCTCCAGCCCCTGCGCCTTGACGGTGCGCAGGTCGTTGTCCCAGAAGAACCGCGCGTCCGACAGCCGCGCCGTCAGCACCTTGCCATTGCCGGCAAGGATCGTCGTGCCATGATCGGCGGTTTCCACGTTGGCGACGGTGACGAACCCCTCGATTCGGCCCGATTTGGGGTTTTTCAATGAGAAGAACTTCTGATGCGTGCGCATCGAGGTCTGCAGCACCTCGGGCGGCAGGCCAAGGAACTCGCGCGCGATATCGCCCAGCAGCACCACCGGCCATTCGACCAGCCCCGCCACCTCGGCCAGAAGCCCCGCATCCTCGACCACCTCTAGGCTCCGCGCAAAGGCCTGCCCGGTCGCCTCATGCCAGATCGCATCGGCCCGTTCATCGGCGCGCAGTACCACGTGCGCGCGCTTCAGCTTCGCCTCGTAATCCTCAAAGGAGGAAACCGAAAACGCATCGGGCGCCATGAAGCGGTGGCCGCGCGTCGTGTCGCTTGCCACGATGCCATCCACGTCCAGCGGCACCACCTCGGCCCCCGTTTCGGTCACGAGAATGCACAGGATGGAATGCAGCGGGCGCACCCAACGCAGGCTGCCCGCGCCCCAGCGCATCGACTTGGGCCAAGGGAAATTGCGGATCGTGGCCTCCAGCACCTCGGCCACGATGGCGGCGGCGGGGCGGCCGGGCCGCGTCTGAACGGCGAAATAGACCTGCCCCTTCTTGTCGTCGCGCACCTCCAACTGCTCGCGCGTCAGCCCGGTGGAGCGCAAGAAGCCCTCGATCGCCTTGTCGGGCGCGCCTACGGCTGGCCCCTTGCGCTCTTCGCGCACGGCACGGCTTTGCGCACTTAGCCCCTCGATGGACAGCGCCAGCCGGCGCGGCGTGGAAAAGGCGCCCGCCGCGGCATAGGTCAGCCCCGCCTCGACAAGGCCATCCGTTACCATCCGCCGCAGGTCCTCGGCGGCACGGGCCTGCATCCGGGCCGGAATCTCCTCGGAAAACAACTCGATCAGCAGGTCGGGCATCAGTTCAGTCCTTCGGGTGCGGGCGGGCAGCCTTCGGGCGCGGGATCGCCGTTATAGACGACCGCGCCACAGGCATTGATCTGGTTCCATTCATAGCCGCGCCCGTCGGGGAAAATCGCGGCGACACGGTCGACGCCGTAGACAAGATTATCGCGGGCGTGAAAGGCCACCGCTTCGCCCTTTTCCAGCGCGGCGCCGATGTCCTGCGCATTGAAGCAAGAGAACCAGCGCGGGGCGTTCAGCGGTTCCGGGTCGGAATAGACCTGATAGGTCTGCTTCAGAACATCGATCGGAACGCCCGTGGTAAAGCAGGCGCGGTAGCGGATGGGCGAGCTGTCGCTGTCGATGGCATTGAAGTTATCGAACGCAATCAGCTCCGGCTTGCCCGTCGCAACGGAGACAAGTTGCACTTCTGCAACCCGTGCGGCCGTCACGGGGGAATAGAAGGCGTAGACCTGCAAGTAATAAAGGCCACCCCCCGCAATGACCGCGGTCACGAGGATCGCCAGGATCGCCAGACGCGCATTCATGCCGCGGCCCCACCTGCGGCGGTGGTCACGAAGGCATCGGCGCAGGCCTTGGCCAGTGCCCGAACCCGCCCGATATAGGCCTGCCGCTCGGTCACCGAGATCACGCCGCGCGCGTCGAGCAGGTTAAAGAGGTGACTGGCCTTGATGCACTGGTCATAGGCCGGGTGCGCCATCACGATTGTGCGCCCCGCGCCATCCGGCTGCGCCGCGTCCAGAATGCGCCGGCACTCGGCCTCGGCATCCTCGAAATGCTGCAACAGCATCGCGGTATCGGCCTGGTCGAAGTTCCAGCGCGAATATTCCTGTTCGGTCTGGCGGAAGATGTCGCCATAGCTCAGCGGGATCGGCGTCTGGGGATCGTTGAACGGCATCTCCATGACATGGTCGACGCCCAGCACGTACATCGCCAGCCGCTCCAGCCCGTAGGTCAACTCGCCCGAAACCGGGGCGCAGTCATGCCCGCCGACCTGCTGGAAATAGGTGAACTGGCTCACCTCCATCCCGTCGCACCACACCTCCCAGCCAAGGCCCCAAGCACCCAGCGTGGGGCTTTCCCAGTCGTCCTCGACAAAGCGGATGTCATGCAGGCTGGCATCGATCCCGATCGCGGCGAGGCTGCCGAGATACAGCTCTTGCAGGTCCGGCGGCGACGGTTTGATCAGGACCTGAAACTGGTAGTAGTGCTGCAGGCGGTTGGGGTTTTCGCCATAGCGCCCGTCGGTCGGGCGGCGCGAGGGCTGGACATAGGCCGCGGCCCAGGGCCGGCTGCCCAGCGCGCGCAGCGTCGTGGCTGGGTGAAAGGTGCCGGCGCCCACTTCCATGTCATAGGGCTGCAGGATCGCGCAGCCCTTCGCGGCCCAGTACGCCTGAAGCCGCAGGATGATCTCCTGGAAACTGCGCGGTTGGTCGGCCATCTGCTGTCCCTCGGGGTGGTCGCGTTGCCCGCGTTCCATAGGCTGCGGGCGCAGAGGGGTCAATCAGGGGGCGCCGCCCTGCCACGCCGGTTTGACCTTATGCCGCATCCGGTCAGTTTTGTGCTGCACCGGGCCCACGGTCTGCTAGTCTGCCGCGCAATGCCGAAGGATGATATTTTTCAAGGGGACAGGCGAACGATGTTGAGAAGATGGCTGGCGGTTGTGGCGATGGTCTGGTTGGGCCTGCCGGCTGCCGCACAGACAAGCTGGGTGCAGGTTCAGGCGCTGCCCACTTTGACCGAAGCACTTGACCGCGCCCGCAGTTTTGCAGCCCGGCTGCCCGACGTGAACGGTTTTGTCCTGCAATCGGGCTGGTACACCATCGCGCTTGGCCCCTACAACCGGCCCGATGCCGATGCAGTGCTGGCGCAGTTGCAGGCGCAGGGCGAAATCCCGGCGGACAGTTTCGTCAGCGAGGGCGGGCTTTACACCAATCGTTTCTGGCCAGTGGGGGCCCCGCCGCCGGCCGCCGAGACGGCCACCAACACGAATGCGGACACTGGCACTGGCGCCGACACGGCTACCAACACCGCCTCCGACGGGGCCGAGACCGACAACACCACGCTCGCCGCCGCGCCGCAGCCCGCCCCCGAACCCATCATCGATGAAACCCCGGCCGAGGCTCGCGCCTCGGAGGCCCGGCTGACCGCGGATGAGCGCATGGCGCTCCAGATCGCGCTGCAATGGGCCGGCGTCTATAACTCTGGCATCGACGGCGCCTTCGGCCCCGGCACCCGCTCGGCGATGGCTGCATGGCAGACGCAGAAGGGCTATGACGCGACAGGCGTTCTGACCACCGGGCAACGCGCCGAATTGCTGTCGAATTACAATCGGGTGCTGACAGAGGCGGGCATGAAGACGGTGCAGGATACCGGCGCCGGTATCGAGATTCAGATCCCCGCCGCGCGCGTGGCGTTCGGCGCCTACAACCCACCCTTTGCCGATTATCCCGCCACCGATGGCAGCAAGGCGCACGTCGTCCTGATCTCGCAGCCGGGCGATGCCAACCGCATGGCCGGGCTCTATGAAATCATGCAGACACTGGCCCTTGTGCCGCCCAACGGGCCCCGCGGCAAATCCTCGGACGGGTTCGAGATCGACGGGCAGGATGCCAGCATCCATTCCTATACCTGGGTCACGCTGAAGGATGGCACCATCAAGGGCTTCACCCTTGTCTGGCCGGCGGACGAGGAGGGGGCGTTCAAACGCATCCGCGACGCGATGAAGTCCAGCTTCCGCAGTCTTGATGGCGTGCTCGACCCCGGTCTGGTGCCGCCGGGCGAAGAACAGTCGGTCGACATGGTGTCGGGGCTTGCAGTACGCAAACCGCAGCTGACCCGCTCAGGCTTTTTTATCAGCGCCGACGGCATGGTCCTGACCACCACCGATGCGGTCAAGGATTGCGCCCGCGTGACGGTGGATGACGAACATGACGCGGCCGTTACCTTTACCGATCCGACGCTCGGCATCGCCGTTCTGACGCCGGCGGAAAAGTTGGCACCGCTGGCCGTGGCCGAATTCCAGACGGCCGTTCCGCGCCTTCAAAGCGAGGTGGCCGTCGGTGGGTATTCCTTCGGCGGCGTTCTTTCGGCGCCGTCCGTGACCTTCGGCAAACTGGCCGATGTGCGCGGCCTGTCCGGTGAAGACAGCCTGCGCCGCCTTGAGGTAGCCACCGAAGAAGGCGACAGCGGCGGGCCGGTCTTTGACAGCAGTGGCGCTGTGCTGGGCATGCTGGCCCCGTCACGCCCGGCCGACGGACGGGTCTTGCCCGCCGGGGTAGGATTTTCTGTCGACAGCGCGGCGATTGTCGGGGCGCTGGATCAGGCCGGCGTCGAGGTGACGACGACCGATACGACCGGCTTCATGCCCGCGCCGCAACTGGCCCGGCGCGCCGCCGACACCACCGCTCTGGTCAGCTGCTGGTAGCGCCAAGCGCCGGCGTGGCGTGGATCAGCGTCGGCACCGGCGCGACAAGCGCCTCTCGTACCGCCTCCTGAAACGCGTCCAGCGTTTGGGGGGCGGCGGACCGCGCACCGTAGGCCTCGGCCAGTTTGAGGAAATCGGGATTGCGCTGGATCACGGCGTTCGGCGCGATCTGCGCGCGCACCATGCTGTCCTCGATCTCGCCCAGCTTGCCATTGTCCCACAGGATGATCGGCAGGCTCAGGCCCAGCTCCACCGCCGCAGCAAGTTCCTGAATCGTATACTGAAACCCGTAATCGCCCGCGATGGCCAGCGTCGGCAGACCGGGCCGGCCCACCGCCCCGCCAATCGCGGCCGGCAGCGCGTAACCCAGCGTGCCGAAGCCATGCGGATGGTGCCAGAGATTGGGCTTTGGCGCCTCCCACACTTCCAGCGTGGCATAGGCGAATTGGGTCATGTCGGAAAAGATCATCGCTTCGGGCGTCAGGCAGGCGCGCAGGGCATCGGCCACCGGCAAGATACCGGGCCGTTCGGCGGCGATCTGGGCCCGCCACGTGGCCTTGGTCGCGGCCACATCCTCTACCGGCCAGAGCGGGCCGCGCGATGCGGGCAACGCCGCGGCAATCCCTTCCATCGCCCGCCCCGCGTCACCCGCGATCCGCAGCACCGCCGGGAATGACAGCAATTCTTCGGGGTCGATGTCGATGCGGATCAGCGGACAGCTATGGCCGGGATGCGCGCGCCACAGGTCAACTTCGGACAGCGCCGTGCCGATGGCGATGACAAGATCGGCCTGCGCAAAGACGTCGGCACTGCCAGGGCGGGCGAGGAAACTGCCGAACGAGGTGGGCCAATCCGCCGCGATCAGGCCCCGTCCGGCATAGGTGGTAAAAACCGCCGCCCCGCTCTTGGCGACCAGCGCGCGCGCCGCCTCGGGCGCCGCCGCCGCCCCGCCGCCCAGCACGATCAGCGGGCGCACGGCGGTGGCAAGCCGCGCCGCGGCCTCGGCCAGCAGCGCCGGATCGGACCCGGGACGCGCCGCCGACCCCTCGGGCGCGGGGCCAAAGGCGGCTGCATTGCCCTGCAACGCGGCGATGGGCAGACAGATGTGGCGGGGCCGCGGCCGGACCAGCTCCATCTCCTGCAGGGCGCGGTCGATCAGGGCATAGGCGGCCTGCGGCGTTACCGCCATTTCGGACCACTCACAAACCGTCCGTGCCGCACCGACCTGGTCGCGCATCTGGTGCAATTGCCCCCGACGGGCCGCGGTTTCGTCCAGTACCGAGGACAGCACCAGCATCGGCACTGAATCGGAATAGGCTTGCCCCATTGGTGTCATGACGTTGGTCAGGCCCGGCCCGGAAATGACGTAGGCCACGCCGGGCCGTCCCGTGGCACGGGCATAGCCATCGGCCATGAAGCCCGCGCCGCCCTCGTGCCGGGCAAGGACATGGCGCAACCCGGCTTCTTCGATGCCGCGATACATTTCCTGATTATGGACGCCGGGAATGCCGAAGATCACCTCGACCCCGCGGTCGCGCAGCATGTGTGACAGGTGCGCGCCAAGGGTGCGTTGCATTGTGGATCCTCCGGTCAAGACAATGGCGGGACGCGCGAACGCCCCGCCCTTGCCGGCATCTTTCCCCATTTTCGCAGCGACCGAAAGCGCCGAGCGTGCTTAGCCGACGTGGAAAAGCGTTGCGAAAAGCCGCGGATCAAGGCTCTCGGTTGCAAAGGTCGGGCCTTCGGTCAGCAGGCTGACTGCATCATGGCTGTGCAGACTTTCCTGATGACTGGCCACGACGCGGAAATCGCCGATGCGCGGGTCGGCCTGCAACTGCTCGGCGAAAAGCCGCGCCGCATCCTCGACGAAGATCGGATTTGCGGCGTTCAGCTCTGCAAAGGCCTGCTCGTCCTCGCGCTTGACCATCACCTGCGTTTCGGTCGGCACCGCGGCGCGCGCCATCTCGACGAGATCCTCGAACCACAGCACCTCGGTGTCCGGCGCGACAACGACCGACAGCCGCGCGACCGAGCGCTGGCTGTGCGGGGTCGCCAGTTGGCCACGAAACTGCCGCGCATGTTCGCTCAGTTCAAGGCTGCAGGGACAGGTCGAGGCATAGACATAATCGAGATGAACGATCTGCCGGCGCTCTCCGTCCTTCTCGACCAGTTCAAGCGCGATGTCGTAATATTGAAATCCCGACAGGCCAGAACGCAGTGAATTGACCTTCATCGGGAAGGAAAATCGCATCTGGATACGGGCGTCGAAACTTTGCAGGTCTGTCTTGTAGTCGTTCAGCGCTCGCTCGATCACGTCAAAGCTGAAGGTCTCGCCGGCATGACGGTAAAACGACCGCATGATCCGGGACATGTTGATGCCCTTCTTCTCGGCGTCGAGGCTGACGGTGCCTGTCACGCTGGTCTCCAGCGTCATTTCAGCATTGTCGCGGGTGCGGTAGCGGATCGGCAGGCGAAAGTTCGAGATGCCGACATGCTGGATCTGCCGGTTCGCGCCCTTGATCAGCGAGGCCGGGCCATTTTGCAGGTCGGGCATCGCGTCCTTGTAGGCCTCGTCCACAACGAAATCATGCGGGTAGGCGCGTGACAGCACGGGATAGTCATCCCCGGTGCCGCCCGGGATCAGCCGCGCCACGGCAGGATCGAGCGTATCGACCTCGGTCTGCGTTGCCTCGGACGCCCAGCGGCGCAGCAGGGCAAGCGCCTCGGCAGCTTCGGCACGGCTTGGCAGACGATCGAAATCGGACGAATGGACGTTCATGTCGGGGATCCCCTTCGGGTGTTGCGCAGCCCCTGAAACGGGGCATCGCGGCAGGAGCGTTCTTACCTCAAGAATACGGTTCTCAGGACCGTCCGGATCAACCTCGATTCCCGTCACATCGCCGCGAGGCCGCGCCGAATATCGGCCAACAGATCGGCCGGATCCTCCAGCCCAACCGACAGCCGCACCAGCCCCGGCGTAATGCCCAGCGCCGCTTTCTGCTCTGCTGGCAGGCGCTGATGGGTGGTGGTGGCGGGATGGGTCACGATCGACTTCGCATCACCCAGATTATTGGAAATCGTGATTATTTCCAATGCGTTAAGCAGGCTGAATGCTGCCTCTTGGCTGCCGGCGTCGATCGACAGCACAGTGCCGCCCGCGCCCATCTGCGCCATGGCCAGCGCGTGTTGCGGATGATCGGGCAGGCCCGGATAGATGACGCGGGCCAGCCGCCCGTCAGACACCAGCGCCTTCGCCAACTCCTGCGCGCACGCGGCCTGTGCGCGCACGCGCAGTTCCATCGTCTCCAGCCCTTTCAGCATCACCCAGGCGGTGAAGGGCGACATCGCGGCACCGGTATGTTTCAGGTAGGGCTCTGCCACCTTGCGCACGAAATCGCGGGTGCCGAGGATCACACCGCCAAGGGCACGGCCTTGCCCGTCGATATGCTTGGTCGCCGAATAGACGACCACGTCGGCCCCTTGGGCCAGCGCATCGGAAAAAACCGGCGTGGCAAAGACGTTGTCCACGATCACCAGCGCACCAACCGCATGGGCCAGTTCCGCGACAGCGCGGATATCGATCACCTCCAGCGTGGGGTTGGACACGCTTTCAAAGAACACGGCCTTCGTGCCCGGCCGGATCGCGTCGCGCCACTGGTCCAGATCGGTGCCATCGACGAAAGTCACCTCAACCCCGAAACGCGTCAGGATTTCTTCAAGGATATAAAGACATGAGCCGAAAAGTGCCCGCGCTGCCACGACATGGTCGCCCGCCTTCAATATCGCGCTGAGCGCGCCGTTTACGGCGGCCATGCCGCTGGCGGTGGCAAAGGCATCTTCGGCGCCTTCCAGCGCGGCGATGCGGTCTTCGAACATGCGCACGGTGGGGTTGCCATAGCGGGCATAGATGAACTCGTCCTCGCCCGCTTTGAGGAACCGCGCCTCGGCCTGTTCTGCGCTGTCATAGACAAAACCCTGGGTGAGAAAGATCGCCTCGCTCACCTCGCCATACTGGCTGCGGCGGGTGCCGGCATGCACGGCCCGGGTGCGTTTGGTCCAGTCAGCCATTCTTTTCGTCCTCCGCCCGCTGCCCGGGCAACAAAAAACCCCGATACCGGCAAGGCATCGGGGCTGGCGGCCCTGGTCCTCTTTAGCGGCATGTTTAACGTGGCCCGCAATCCGGTCAAATCGCCACGCAGGCAGGATTAGCGGCGGTGCCCCGCGTCGTCAAGCACCGCGGGCCGCGGCCTTTCACCCAAGCTTAACCCGAATCGGGCCACCCTTGGCACTGGTGCAAACCGGCAAACAGGGGCGACATGCGCTACCGCGATACCCGCTGGCCCAGCAGTTGCGACTTGACGGTGGAAACGCCACAGGGCCGCGGCCGGGCCCGTGTCATCAATGTCAGCGCCACGGGGCTTCGCCTGCAGGGCGCGCCGCCTATGGCCCGTGGCGCACTGATCGTCCTGCATTTCGCCAGTGAACGGGTCTCGGCGCGGATCACCTGGGTGCATGGCGATCTTTGCGGCGGCAGCTTTGCTCTGCCCGTATCGCGCCGGCAGCTCGATATCCTGCGGCAGACAAAAGGTAGCGGCGGTGCGGGCCTTGCCGCGCGAAGTGCCGGGCTGCATGGCTTTCGCGAAATGAGGTAAGGCCGCCCCGGCGAATGCGGGGCTAGTCGCCGCCCGCCGTATCCTCTTCGATCAGGTAGCGTTGCAGCAACACGATCTGCAGCCATAGGAACAGGAACAGCGCCAGCGGAAACCCGAAGGTCTCGATCTTGACCCAGAGATCAGTCGACTGGGTGCGCCAGACGACTTCGTTACCAATGGCCAGCAGGGCGAACATAACCGTCTGCCTGCGGGTCAGCTTCATCCAGCCCTCGTCCTGCATCGGCAACAGTTCACCCATCACATATTGCAGGTAGCTTTGCCGCCTGAGCAGGCCAAAAGCGAGGATCAGGGCGAACAGGCCGTAGATGATCGTCGTCTTCATCTTGAAGAAACGTTCGTCGTTCAGATAGGCCGTGAGACCGCCGAACACGATCACCATCAGCGCGGTCAGCACCTGCATCCGGCTGAGCCGGCCCGAGAGGCGCCACAAGACGCCCATCGCGATCAGCAGCACCGGGATGAAGGCCAGCGTGGCCACGATAAAGCCGGAATAGCTGGTCCCGCCGATGACGAAATGCGCGTCCTTGATGCGCAGGTAAATCACGAAGAAGGCCAGCGTCGGGCCCAGTTCCAGCACCTGCTTGACGATGGGGTTGATGTGGCGCTCTGCCATTCCTGTCTCCCTGCTACCGTCCCATTTCAACGATCACGGCGCCCAGCGCAATCAGCGACATCAGGAAAAGCCGCCGTGGCCCAACCTTGTCACCGAGGATGAACCAGCCGATCAGCGCGGCGAAAACGGTTGACGTCTCGCGCAGCACAGCCGCCTCGCCCACCTTGTCGAGCCGCGTGGCCATCATGACACCGCCAAAGCTGAACCACGCGATGACAGCGCCGGCAAAGCCGCGCAGCATCAGCGGCCCCAGCACCGGCGGCGTGGCCATGCGCCGATACCGCCAAAGCGCGATAAACGGAAAATCCAGCGCGGTGATGAAGAAGAACCACGCCAGAAAGGTGAACGGATCGGTCGATTGCCGGATGCCCCAGGCATCGTAGGTGGTGTAAATCGCCACGATCACGCCGCAGGCCACGGCCCAAGCCAGGCCAATACGAATCGCCATCGGGTCAAGGTGTTCTTCGGACAGGTTACGCAGCGCCAGAAGCAGGATCCCACCCGACAGGCAGGCCACGCCCAGCCATTGCATCGGGTGGAAATGCTCGCCGAAGACGACCGAGGCGAAGGCGACCGTCACCAGCGGGCCGGTGCCGCGCACGACAGGGTAGACCACCGTGTAGGCCGCGCGGTCATAGGCCAGCGCCATCGTCATCTTGTAGCTGAAATGGATCACGATCGCGCCGGCGAGGATCGCCAGGGTCAGGCCCGTGGGCGCCGGCACGATAAAGATCGCGACCGGGGCCGAGATGATTGCCAGCCAACCGTCGATCGCGCCGCGCGACAGCCACGGATCGTGCCGGCCCTTCTGCAACGCGCCGAATACCGCGTGCGCCAGCGCCGACATCAGCGCAAGCACCATCGCTAGCCGGGCCCCTTCGGGCGTACCGGCGAGGGAAACCAGCCATTCACCCATTCACTGGTGTCTCCGCGCGGTGGCGGGGGGCTGTCTGCCCCCCGCGGCCCCGTACCGGGGCCTCCCCCCGAGAATATTTTTGGCCAGAAGAAGAGGGCGTCACGCGTCCAGCCCCACCAGCGCGCGGGCAAATTCCTGCGGGTCGAAGGGGGCCAGATCGTCGATCTGTTCGCCCACGCCGATGGCGTGGATCGGCAGGCCGAAACGGTCTGCCAGCGCCACCAGCACGCCGCCCCGCGCGGTGCCATCAAGTTTCGTCATCACGAGGCCAGAAACATCCGCCAGCGCACGGAACACATCGACCTGGTTCAGCGCGTTCTGGCCAGTCGTCGCATCGAGCACGAGCAGCGTGTTATGCGGCGCGTCCGGGTCTTTCTTGCGGATCACGCGGACGATCTTGGACAACTCCTCCATCAGGTCGGCGCGGTTCTGCAGCCGGCCCGCGGTGTCGATCATCAGGAGGTCCGCCCCCTCGGCCTGCGCGCGGCCCATCGCATCGAAGGCGAGGCTGGCGGGATCAGAGCCCTCGGGGGCTGTCATCACCGGCACGCCGGCACGCTCGCCCCAGACCTGAAGCTGTTCGACGGCGGCGGCGCGGAACGTGTCGCCCGCGGCGATCACCACCGACTTGCCCGCGGCACGGAACTGCGCGGCCAGCTTGCCGATCGTCGTGGTCTTGCCCGAGCCATTGACGCCCACCACCAGCACGACCTGCGGCTTTTTCGGGAACAGCGGCATGGGCCGGGCCACGCCTTCCATCACGCGGGCCACCTCGTCAGCCAGAAGGCCCTTGATATCGTTGGCCGACAGGCGACGGCCCATCCGCCCCTCGGCGATATTGGCGGTGATCCGGCGGGCCGTGTCGACACCCATGTCGGTGCCGATCAGCAGGTCTTCCAGCTCTTCCAGCATCGCGTCGTCCAGCACACGGCGCTGCGACGTGTCCGGGACGGCGGGTGTGGTGGCAGGGCTGGACGGCGCAGGAGCGGGTGCGGAGGAGGGTGCCGGCGCGGCGGGCGCCTCGTCGACGATGGCATCAAGCCCTTCGTCGATCCGGGACGAGGAGCGCAGCAGGCGATCCTTCATTTTCTTGAAGAAAGACATCTTGGCCCTCCGGCGGTGAATAAGTTCACCTAATGGGCTTCGCGGGAGGAGGAAAGGGTCAGATCCCGGCAGGGCCTGCGAAAACCGAGAGGAACTGCAGTTGCGCCAGCCAGTAGAGGGGCCAGACCAGCCAAGGCAGCGCGCGCCGCAGCGCACCGGGCGGCAGCAGGAACCGCTCGGCCGCGAGCAGGCTGTCGGAGGCAATGAAAAGGGCGGCGGCATAAGCCAGCCCCGGCAGCGGCAGCGCGAATGCCGCCAGCCCCATTGCCACGATCAGCACGAGATACGCCATGACAGGCCAGCGCAGCGCGCCCGTCCGCGGCCAGAGCAGCGCCGCCATGCCAAGGCCCAGCCCGATCAGTACCCAGCCGGGCGCCGTGGGCGACCAGACCGGCGCACCACGCGCAATGAACAGAGCAAGGTAGGCCAGATGCCCCGCAGCAAAGGCCGCAACGCCGGCAAGAAAGGCCCGCTCGCCCCGTCGCGACAGCGCGAAATCGCCAGCCGCGCCAAGCGCAAGGCCCAGCACCAGCAGCCCCGGTGCGCCCGATACGGCCGCCGAGGCCGCCAACAGCGCGACCGAGGCGGTCTTGACCACGCTTTTGCCCCAGCTTTCGGGCATGGCCGTGCAGGCCCAGAAAATCAGCGCAAGACAGGCGGCGGGAAGGATCAGCCAGGCGTTCATGCGACACGCTATGGCCGGACGGGCCCGCCCGGCAAGCCCGGATGCGGCCCCTCAACGCAAGGCCTGACCGGCGTCATACGCCATGCTATATCGCGGGACATGATATCGCCACGCCGCCCTTTTACCGCCCTGCCGCCGATGGTGCTTTTCGCACTTGCCACGCTGCTGCCGGTCGCCTTGATCGGGGTGGCGGCGATGCGTGGTGGTGGCTGGGCGCTGGCTGCACTCTTGGTGATGACCGCAATGGCGGCGGGCCTCGATGCGCTGGTCGCGCGCGTCACGCCAGCGTTGGAGGGGGCCGAGTTTCCGGCGGGCGACGCATTGTCGGTGACGCTGGGACTGGCGCATTTCGCGCTGATCGCGCTGGTATTGCCCGCGCTGGCCGGGCCGGGGCTTGGTCCGGCGGCGAAACTGGGGGTGTTCGTCGCGGCCGGCCTGTTCTTCGGCCAGGTCAGCCATCCCAACGCGCATGAGCTGATCCATCGCGGCGGGCGGGTGCTGCACGGGCTGGGCGTGGCCCTCTACGTCTCGCTGCTTTATGGCCACCATGCCTCGGCGCATGTGCTGGTCCACCATGTCCATGTCGCCACCCGGTCCGATCCCTCGACCGCGCGGCGTGGCGAAAGCTTCTACCGCTTCGCCCGGCGCGGCTGGATGGGGGCGTTTCGTGCGGGCCTGCGGGCCGAGGCGGCGCGGTTGGCCCGCGTCGGCCGGCCCGGCTGGCGCAACCCCTATGTCATCTATGTCTTCGGCGCGGTCTTGACGCTGGCCGCGGCTTTCGCGCTGGCCGGGATCGTTGGCGTGGCGCTGTGGTTGGGGTTGGCGGCCTTTGCGCAGGTGCAGATCCTGATGTCGGATTACGTGCAGCATTACGGGCTGACACGCAGCACCCTGCCCTCGGGCCGGGCCGAGCCGGTGAGGCCGCGTCACAGCTGGAACAGCCCGCACTGGTACTCCTCGGCGATGATGCTGAACGCGCCGCGCCACTCCGACCACCATGCGCACCCCGCGCGCCCCTACCCCGCGCTGCGCCTCGATGCCGGACCGGAACTGCCGCACAGTCTGCCGGTGATGGCCTGTATCGCCCTCTGGCCACGTCTCTGGCGGCGGGTGATGGACCCCCGCGTTGCCGCATGGGAGGCCCAATCGTGAAAGCGGCATTGGCCCTTTTGCTTAGCGCGACCGCAGCGCTTGCAGATACGCCCCAGCAGGGCCCGATGAGCGCCGGCGCGTTCGAGGCCTATACCACCGGCCGCACCATCACCTATGCCGAGCAAGGCGCCACAACCTACGGGCGCGAGCATTACGGGCCCGACCGCACGGTGCTGTGGTCTGACGACGGGCAAACCTGTACCGCGGGCCGCTGGTATCCGAATGGCAGCAGGATATGTTTTGTCTACGAAGACGACCCGACGCCACAATGCTGGATTTTCTTCAAAACTGCCAAGGGCTTGCGCGCGCTTTACCAAAACCACCCAGGGGTTGGGCCGCTTCTGGAGGTGCCGGGGCCGGATGCGCCACTGGCCTGTGCCGGACCCGTCCCATCGGTCTGAAGCGTCGCTAGAACAGGTCGCCCTGCTCGGGTGGTTCCTCGTCGCGCGGCTTGCGGCCCGGGCGGCCACCCAGCGCGACGCGGCCATCTGCGAATTCCACCTCCAGCGCACGGGCCGCCCGCATTGCCGCCACTGTCGAAATCACCGCGCCGTCGCCCCGCATCACCGCGTAGCCGCGCGCCAGCGTGGCGCGGTATCCCAGCGTCTCATGCAGCCGGGCCAGCGCCGTCAGCCGATCGGCCCGGGTGGACAGGTCGCTCCGGCTGCGCTCGGTAAAGCGGCGCACGAGGTCGCCCAGCCGCTCGGCCTTGCGGCTTAGCCCCTCGGCCACCAGCCGCGGGCGCAGGCGGGGAACCGCCCCAAGGTCGCGCCGCCGGTTGGCGAGGTTGCGCACCAGTCCAGGCACCAGCCTGCCCGACCAGTCGCCCAGCCGACGCTGATCCTGAACGAGCTGACGCCGCAGCAGCGCCGGTTTCAAGGCGCCAGAGGCCTCGGTCAGGCGCAGACGCTTGCGCCCTGTCGCCGCACGCAATGCAAACGGCAGCCGGGCGTCGACGGCATCCAGCCGCTGGCGCGCTGATTGCAGCAGCGCCTCGGGCCGGGGGAGCGCGCGGGCAAGATCGCGCAGCCGCTGACCGCGGGTTGACAGCGCTTGGGCCGCCCCGCGCACCAGCCGGGCCTCGTGGTTGCCCAGCATCGCCAGCAGTTCCGCACGCACCGGCACGGCAAGTTCTGCCGCTGCCGTGGGTGTGGGCGCACGACGGTCGGCAGCATAATCGATCAGCGTCGTGTCGGTCTCGTGACCCACGGCCGAGATCAGTGGAATGTCCGAGGCCGCGGCAGCGCGCGCGACGATCTCTTCATTGAACCCCCACAGATCCTCGATCGACCCGCCACCGCGCGCCACGATGATCAGGTCGGGCCGCGGCAGCGCGCCGCCCGGCGTCAGCCGGTTGAACCCCTCGATCGCGGCGGCGACCTGCGGCGCGCAGCCCGCCCCCTGCACCGCGACCGGCCAGACCAGCACCTTGCGCGGGAACCGGTCGCGCAGCCGGTGCAGGATGTCGCGGATCACCGCGCCTGTGGGCGAGGTCACCACGCCGATCACCTCGGGCAGATAGGGCAAGGGCCGTTTGCGCGCGGCATCAAACAGCCCTTCGGCCGCCAGTTTCGCCTTGCGTTTTTCCAGCATCGCCATCAGCGCGCCGGCACCGGCCGGGATCACGTCCTCGACGTTGATCTGGTATTTCGATTGCGGGCCGAAGGTGGTCAGCCGGCCCACGGCGATCACCTCCATCCCCTCTTCGGGCCGGTGTGTCAGACGCGCAACCTGGCCCTTCCAGCTGACCGCGGCCAGCACGTTGCGGTCGTCCTTGAGGTCGAAATACATGTGCCCGGTGCGCGCAACGACGACGCGGCCCACCTCGCCGCGGACCCGGACCATGCCAAACTCGCCCTCGATCACGCGCCTGACGGCGCCGGAGATTTCCGACACGGTGAATTCCGGGGCGTTGCCGCCCTGCCCGGGCTCTTCCAGAAGGTCCATGCCGTCCCCTGTCGGTCGCACTTGTGATCGTCTGCCGCCAACCTTAGAACGCGCCCCAGCAAAGGCCAAGCGGAGCCACCGGACATGAACATCCTGATCCTCGGCGGCGGCGGGCGCGAACACAGCCTTGCCTGGGCGATCCGACAGAACCCGAAATGCGACCGGCTGATCGTGGCGCCGGGCAATGCGGGCATCGCCGCCATCGCCGAATGCGCCGATCTCGACATCCTCAACGGCAACGCGCTGGCCGTCTTTGCCGAGGAGAACGGGATCGACCTTGTCGTGATCGGCCCCGAAGCGCCGCTGGCGGCCGGCGTGGCCGACAGGCTGCGACAAGCAGGACTTGCCGTTTTCGGACCTTCGGCAGCCGCAGCACAGCTGGAATCGTCGAAATCTTTCACGAAAGAGATCTGCGTCGCGGCAAACGTGCCCACCGCAGCCTATGCCCGCTTTACCGAGGCCGGCCCCGCCCGCGCCCATGTGCAGGCCCATGGCGCGCCCATCGTCATCAAGGCCGACGGGCTGGCCGCGGGCAAGGGCGTGGTCGTCGCCATGACCGAGGCCGAGGCGCTGGCCGCCATCGACGACATGTTCGCAGGCCATCTGGGCGCGGCGGGCGCTGTCGTGGTCATCGAGGAATTCATGACCGGCGAGGAGGCATCGCTTTTCGTGCTGGCCGACGGCGAGGCGCTGCTGCCCTTCGGCACCGCCCAGGACCACAAGCGCGCATTCGACGGCGACACCGGCCCAAATACCGGCGGCATGGGCGCCTATTCCCCCGCCCCCGTCCTGTCACCCGAGGTCGAGGCCCGCGCGCTAGAGCAGATCATCCGGCCCACGCTGGCGGAAATGGCGCGCCGCGGCACGCCTTTCTCGGGCGTTCTTTACGCCGGGCTGATGATCGAGAACGGCCAGCCCCGCCTGGTCGAATACAATACCCGCTTCGGCGACCCGGAATGCCAGGTGCTGATGATGCGGCTGGGCGCGCAGGCGCTCGACGCGATTCAGGCCTGTGCCGAAGGGCGGCTGGCCGAGGCGCAGGTGAACTGGGCCGACGATCACGCGATGACGGTTGTCATGGCCGCGCAGGGCTATCCCGGCGGCTACGAAAAAGGCAGCATCATCAACGGGCTGGATAGGCTGCCCGACGACAGCAAGCGTGCGGTCTTTCATGCCGGCACCGCGACGCAGGGCGGCGCGATTGTCGCAAACGGGGGCCGCGTGCTGAACCTGACTGCGCGCGGCGACACCCTGCAACAGGCGCGCGACGCGGCCTATGCGATGGTCGATGCCGTGGACTGGCCAGAGGGGTTTTATCGCCACGACATCGGCTGGCGCGCGCTTTAACCAAGAAAAAAGGCCGCGCCAGGCGGCGCGGCCCGTTCCAATCGGTCGAACCGTTGCTCAGGCTGCGCGGCCAACGAGCACGCTGTCGATCTCGCGCGCAGCAGCCGTCTCGTCATTGCCGGCAACGGCCGCGATCTCGCGCGTCAGGCGCTCCAGCGCGGCCTCGTAAAGCTGCCGCTCCGAATAGCTCTGCTCGCGCTGATCATCGGCGCGGTGCAGGTCGCGCACCACCTCGGCGATGGCGATCAGATCACCCGAGTTGATCTTCTGTTCGTATTCCTGCGCCCGGCGCGACCACATGGCCTTCTTGACCTTGGCCTTGCCCTTGAGCGTCTTCATCGCATGGGCCACCACGTCAGGCGACGACAGCGAGCGCATGCCCACCTCGGTCGCCTTGTTGGTCGGCACGCGCAGCGTCATCTTGTCCTTTTCGAACGAGATCACGAACAGTTCCAGTTCGTACCCAGCGACTTCCTGCTTTTCGATCGACACGATCTTGCCCACCCCATGCGCGGGATAGACGACGAAATCGTTGGGGCTGAAATCGCTCTTGCGGGTCTTCGACATGATTATCCTTTCAAGCAGGCCACAGTCGACAAAAGAGCGGCGGCGATTCGTGTTTCGCCGTCGGCCGGTCGTCAGGGTCTGTCGGGGTCAGTTCATTGGCAACATTGGACATATCATACCAGAAAAATGGGTCCGATGGAAGGATGTCCCCCAAACGCCCGAGATTCCTGCAAATTCAACGGTTTTGTGACAGTCCGCGGCACCAAACCAAAGCGGCGAGCCCGAATCGGTCAGCCGCCGGTGCCCGGCGCCTCGGAAAACAGGTCCATCTTGCCCGGTTTGCCGTCCATTTCTTCGGCCTCGGGCAACGGATCCTTGCGGGTGATGATGACAGGCCATTTCAACGCATACTTGCGATTGAACTCCACCCATTTCTCCATGTCCGGTTCGGTGTCGGGCCGGATTGCGTCGGCGGGGCATTCCGGCTCGCACACGCCGCAATCGATGCATTCGTCGGGATGGATCACCAGCATGTTCTCACCCTCGTAGAAGCAGTCCACGGGGCAGACCTCGACGCAGTCGGTGTATTTGCAGGCGATGCAGTTGTCGTTGACGATATAGGTCATGAAGGGAGGTTCCGATTTTGTCGAGTGTCAACTAGGCCAGACAGCCCGCTCATTCAAGCGCGAATGGGTCCGCGTCGCGGCGATGTTGCGCCATGTTGCGCCGCTCGCGCTTGCCCGGCCTGCCGCCGCCGTCAAAGCCGGGCGCGGGCGCATCGGCCGGGTCGGGTGCCGCCGCGGACGGCGGTGCCAGATCATCGTAAAGCGCCTGCGCTTCGGGGGCAGGCCCGCGCCGGTCGCCGCAGGCGATGATCCGCACCACGCGCACCGCGTTGCCTTGCGGAAAGGTCAGCACTGCGCCGGGGCCAACCATCCGCGCGGGTTTGGAGATGGGGACGCCGTCAATCCGCAGCTTGCCCGCACTGACCAGCGCCGTGGCTAAGGTGCGGGTGCGAAAGAACCGCGCCTGCCACAGCCACTTGTCGACGCGGATCGTCGCCTCGCTCACTTGGTGCGGAACCCCGCAAGCGCGGCAGCGAACGGATTGTCAGGATCAATCGGCTTTTCGTAGCGGCCCTTGTCCTGACGTGGGCGCGCCTCGTCCGTGCGGGACTTTGCGCCCTCGCCGCCGGGTTTGCCTTGCCGGCGGCCCTTGCCGCGCGGGCGTTCGCCCTGCGCCTTGTCCGGTTGGCCCTGTCCGCCCTGCCCCTTGCCACGGCCACGCTTGGCACGGCCGCCCTCGGCGCTGTCGCGACGCTGGCCGCGCCCGGCCCATGTGAAAGTGACGAACTGCTCCATCTCTGGCGCATCCGGCATGTCCGGCAGTTCCGGCATGTCCGGCTCTGGCAATTCCGGTGCCGGCTCGGGTGTTTCGGCCGGGGCATCACCCGGCACCTCGGGCGGCGTCTCTGGCGGCGTCTCGGCCGGTGGCGCGGGGGGCGTGTCGGGGCCCGGGTCGGCCGGCGTGTCGGGAGGAGTCTCGGGCGCCGGATCGGAAGAGGCCTCTGGCACCACGTCGGCATCAACGACGCGCGGTGCCTTGACCTTGGGCCGCTCGCCCCGCTCGGCGCGATAGCCAAGCCCCTCCATCAGCCCGGCGAACTGGTCCAGCGTCATGCCGGTGATCGACAGCATGTCCGCCGTCGCCTCGAAGCCGTTGCGGCTGTCCTTGTCGCGCAGCATGTCGGCCAGACGTTCCAGCATGTCGATGCGGATCGCCCGCTCGCCTGCGGCGCGAAAGCCCGCCATCGCGTAGGTGCCGGGCGGCAGCCCCTCGACCGTGGGCACGGTCACAAGGCCGGGCGGCGGCGCCTCGGGGAATTCTTCCAGTTCCTTGGCCAGCGACCACAGCACCAGCCGCAGCCGCGTTGGCGCGGGTTTCAACAGCAAGGGCATGAAAATGGTGAACTGGCCAAAGCGGATTCCGTGCTTGCGCAGCGCGGCGCGCGCTTCCTGATCAAGCGACTTCACATCCTCGGCCACCTCGCCGCGCGGGATCAGGCCGAAATGCTCAATCAGACGATAGGCGAACCCGCGCGCCATACCGGTCAGGGTCTCGTCGGCCTGCAGCTTCAGCAGGGGTTCCATCACGGTCGCGACCTTGCGGTCGATGAAGTGCTGCAACCGGCGCTTTACCTTCTCGGCCACCTCCGGTTTCGCCTCGTCATCGACGAAGGCCACGACGGTCGGGCGCAGCGGATCCGGGCCCAGCGCCAGCTTGCCCACTGCCTGATCGCCCCACATCAGCCCGCCCTGCTCGGTAAAGTCGATCTCGGTATCGGGGGCGTTGTAGAAACGGTCGGCGCGCAGGTGGAAATGCGGCGCCAGCGCCTTTGCCGAGGCCGCCCGCAACGTGCGCGCCTCGTCAGGACTGCCGGCCTTGTCCATGCGAAAACGGAAACCCTCCAGACGGCCCACGAATTCGCCGTCCACTGTCACTTCACCCTTGTCGTTCACGTCCGCCACGAGGCTGTCCTTCTGCTTGAGCCGCCGCAACAGCACGCTGGTGCGCCGATCCACGAATCGCTGTGTCAGCGCGCCGTGCAGCGCATCTGACAAACGGTCTTCTACAGCGCGTGTTTCCTCACGCCAATGCGATTCGTCCCGCAACCAGCCGGCGCGCTGCGCGACGTAGGTCCAGGTCCGGACATAGGCCAGCCGCTTTGACAGCGTGTCGATGTCGCCCTCGGGACGGTCGACACGGGCAAGCCGCTGCGCGAACCAGTCGGTCGCGATCGCCCCGTGCTGGTGCAGGAAATTGAAGATCTCGGTCAAGAGCGCCGCATGTTCGGCCTTCGAAATGCCGCGAAAGTCGGGGATCCGGCAGACATCCCACAAAAGCCGCACCGAGCGGCCGTCACTGGCCCGCGCCATCACTTCGGGATCTTCCGACAGGGCCCGCAGTGCCGCAAGGTCATCGCTTTCGCGCACCCGGGTCAGCAGCGGATTTTCGGTGCGTTCCTCCAGCGTCTGCAACAGCCGCTTGACCGAGCCAAACTGCAACGCGCTGTTGCGCCATTGCAGACGGGTGACGGGGCGAAAGCGGTGTTCGGTGATCGCCTCGATCACATCGTCATCCATCTCTGGCGCCTCGCCGGTCACGCCGAAAGTGCCATGCGTCATGTGCCGTCCGGCGCGGCCCGCGATCTGGGCCAGCTCGTCCGGGGCCAGCACCCGCACTCGGCGGCCGTCGAACTTGGTCAGCCCGGCGAAGGCGACATGCGTGATGTCCAGGTTCAGACCCATCCCGATGGCATCGGTGGCGACAAGGTAATCCACGTCGCCGTTCTGATACATTTCAACCTGCGCATTGCGCGTGCGCGGGCTGAGCGCGCCCATGACAACCGCCGCGCCGCCCTTGGTCCGGCGGATCAGCTCGGCGATCCCATACACATTTTCAACCGAAAACGCGACGATAGCCGCACGAGACGGCATCCGGCTGATCTTTTTCGAACCTGTCCATGTCAGGGTCGAAAACCGCTCCCGCTTGACGAACTGCGCGTCGGGTACCAGCGCGGCAATCGCCTGCCGCATCGTTTCAGAGCCAAGGAAAAGCGTCTCGTGCAGGCCACGGGCATGCAGCAGCCGGTCGGTGAAGACATGGCCGCGCTCGGGATCGGCGCAAAGCTGGATCTCATCGACGGCAAGGAAATCCACCCCCATGCCCTCCGGCATCGCCTCGACGGTGCAGACCCAGTACTGCACCCGCGGCGGCACGATCCGCTCTTCCCCGGTGACCAGCGCCACCACGCCCGGCCCGCGCAGCTTGACGATGCGGTCATAAACCTCGCGCGCCAAGAGCCGCAGCGGCAGGCCGATCACACCGCTGCGATGCGCCAGCATCCGCTCGATGGCGTAATGCGTCTTGCCGGTGTTGGTCGGGCCGAGAACGGCCGTGATCCGGGCGGGCGTGGTCATGATTGTCCCCGGACGGAGGGGCCGGCGTCAGAGCGCGCGGCCTTCCAGTTTCTGTTGCAGCCGCGTGATGGCATCCTGCACATCGGTCGCCATCGGATCCAGCGCAAGGGCTGCCTGATAAACGGCCAGCGCCTGCCGGTCGTTGCCAATCTCTTCCATGATGATCGCGATCCCCCGCATCGCGCCGAAATGACGCGGGTTCAGCACAAGCGTCTGACGCAGGTCGTCCAGCGCCGGCCCGACAAGGTCAAGCTGGAAATAGGCGCTGGCACGGCCGTCATAGGCCTCGGCGAAATCCGGCGCATGGTCGATCGCGGCGGTGAAATGTTCAACCGCGGCCTGCGCATCACCCGCCTGCAGCGCGTCCTGCCCCCGCTTGAGCAGCAGGTCGATGGTGGCTGACCCGCTTTGCGACCATGCGTCGTAGATGCTTTTCTCGATCGCGTCGTGATTTTCCGGCGTCGCGTTCTTCAACTGGTCGAACAACTGGTCAAGACGCGCCTGATCAGCCCATGCACCCGGCACCAGCGCAAGGCACAGGCCAAGTGCCGTAACGATATATTTGATGCCACGCCGTCTGATCGCCATATAACAGTTGTAACTCGAACAGCGACCGATGCCAGTAGGCTCAGGTCACATTGACGAAAGGATTCCACCGATGAGCGATGTTCTGACCGAGGCCGTGGCCGCGCTGAACGCAAAGATGGGCGGCGCGGGCTTTGATGGCTCGGCCAAGTTCGTGATCAAGGACGAAGGCGCCATCATCATCGACGGTGCCGGCGCCCGCGCCTCCGACGAAGAGGCCGACGTGACGCTGACTGCCTCGGCCGAAACATTCCGCGCCATCCTCGAGGGCGACCAGAACCCCACCGCCGCATTCATGACCGGCAAGCTCTCGGTCGACGGCGACATGGGGCTCGCGCTGAAACTGTCGAGCGTGCTGGCCTGAGGATGGAGGCCGCCCCCTACTTCGCCGAGATTGCCGACGGCCCGAAGGGTGGGGCAGCGCATTGGCTGCGCGCCGATGACGGGGTGCGCATCCGCGTCGCCCACTGGCCCGTGACCGAGGCGCAGGGCACCGTCCTGATGTTTCCCGGCCGGACCGAGTTTGTCGAAAAGTTCGGCCGCCCGGCAGGTGAACTGGCCGCGCGGGGCTTTGCCAGCATCGCGGTGGACTGGCGCGGACAGGGCCTTGCAGACCGGCTTTCCGACAATCGCAAGCTGGGACATGTCGAGCATTTCTCGGACTACCAGCGCGATGTCGACGCGGTGGTGGCGCATGTGCGCTCGCTGGCCTTGCCCGCACCCTATTTCCTTGTGGGCCATTCAATGGGCGGGGCGATCGGGCTGCGGGCACTGCACCGTGGCATCGACGTGCGTGCGGCAGCCTTCTCTGCGCCGATGTGGGGCATCATGATGTCCCCGGCGTTGCGCCCAGTGGCATGGACCGTCTCAACGTTAAGCAAGCCTTTGGGCATGTCGCGCCGCTTCGCGCCTGGGCAAGAGGCCGAACCCTACCCGCTGCGGCAGGATTTCGCAGGAAACACGCTGACCTCCGACCGCGACATGTATCACCACATGCGCCAGCAGATCAGCGCCCATCCCGACCTCGCCTTGGGCGGCCCGTCGATGCACTGGTTGCACGAGGCGTTGACCGAGACGCGTGAACTGGCACGCAAAAAGGCCCCCGCCTATCCCTGCATCACCTTCCTCGGCAGCGAAGAGGCGATTGTGGATGTGGGCCGAATTCGGCATGTCATGGCGGGCTGGCCCGGCGGCACGCTTACCATGTTGCCCGGCGCGCAGCATGAGGTGATGATGGAGGCTCCGGCCATTCGTGCCCGTGTCTATGACGGCATGGTCGCGCATTTCCGCGCCCATGCCCTTGCACCTGCCTAGCCCAACGCCTTGATGCCGCGGGCCGCTGCCGCAGCCCCTTCGCGCATCCAGCTATGCTCGGAGGCCACGACGAAGACGCTGACGCCGTGGCGCGCCCAGTCCGCGGCCTGCGCCGGACTGGAGACCCACGTCGCATAGGCCCGCCCCTCGGCGCGGGCCGCTTCGCCGATTCGCGCCAGCGCCCGTTGCAGGTCGTCCGAGCCTGTATTGTCATGGCCATAGGCCACCGAAAGGTCCGCCGGTCCGGCAAAGAGCGCGTCGATCCCCGGCACCGCGGCAATGGCCTGCGCGGCCTCCACCCCTTCGGGTTCTTCAATCTGGGCTATCACGATGGTTTCGACATCCTGCGCCAGCACCTCGGCCATCGGCCGCGTGGCAAAGCCCGCCCAGCGGGTCGAGCCGGCATAGCCTCGCCCGCCTGCACCGAAATGCGCGGCGCGCGCCACCTCCTCGGCCTTGTCCACCGAATAGACATGCGGCACAACCACGCCCACGGCGCCGGCATCCAGCGCCTGCAGGATCGCCTCGGGCGTGCCCGCGGACACCCGCACCAGCACCGGCATGTCCAGCGCGCGGGCCACGGCAAGGCAGGCATCCAGCCGGTCGCGCCCAAAGCCCGCATGCTCGGTATCAAGGCAAAGGAAATCCAGCCCCGACTGGGCCAGCACCTCGATCACCGTCACGTCAGGGATCTTCACGAAGGTGCCCGATAGCACCTCTCCCGCCATCATCCGCGCCTTCAGTCCCGCCGTTCGCATCGCCCAAGCCCTCCACCTTGCCCGACTTGGGCCACAGCCACGCGCGCTTGGCAAGGCCCCTTTCCCCGCGCCGCGCGGGCGCTAGGCTGGGACGCATGGAGGACGTGCTGAGTTTCACCGATGCCGGGCTTTATTGCGCCGCGGGCGATTTCCACATCGACCCGTGGCGCCCGGTGCCGCGCGCGCTGATCACCCATGGCCATGCCGACCACGCCCGCCCCGGCATGGGTGCCTACCTTTGCACCGCCCCTGCCGCGCCGGTGATCCGCCTGCGGCTGGGCGATGTGACGCTCGAGACCATCGCCTATGGCGAGGCGCGCCAGATCGGCGGCGCGCGCGTGTCGTTCCACCCCGCGGGCCACGTCCCCGGCTCGGCCCAGATCCGGGTCGAGGTGGCCGGGCAAGTCTGGGTCGTCTCGGGCGACTACAAGGTTGTCGACGACGGGCTGTCGGAGCCCTTCGCGCCGGTCCGCTGCCACACCTTCATCAGCGAATGCACCTTTGGCCTGCCGGTTTTCACATGGCCCGACGCCGCCACGCTGAAGGCGCAGATCGACGGCTGGTGGGCCGCCAATGCCGCGCAGGGCCGCGCTTCGCTGCTGGGGGCCTATTCGCTGGGCAAGGCGCAGCGCCTGCTGACGATGGTGAACCGCAACATCGGCCCGATCCTGACGCATGGCGCGGTCGAGAACACCAACGCGGTGCTGCGCGCGCAGGGCGTGGCCCTGCCGCCCACGCTGCGCGTCACGGCCGAAACCGACGCGCGCGCGCATCCCGGCGCGCTGGTCATCGCGCCGCCGTCAGCCCTGTCTGGGCCCTGGGCGCGGCGCTTTGGCCCGGCTGAAACCGCCTTCGCCTCGGGCTGGATGGCGATCCACGGCATCCGCCGCCGTCGCGGGACCGAACGCGGCTTTGTCATTTCCGACCATGCCGACTGGGCCGGCCTCAACGCCGCCATCGCCGCCACGGGGGCCGAGCGCATCTATGTCACCCACGGCTACACGGCGGTCTTTCGCCGCTGGCTGGAGGAACAGGGTTATGACGCCCGGATCGTGCGCACCGGGTGGGAGGGCGAAAGCCTCGACACCGCCGAAGAGGCGGGCACATGAAACGTTTCGCCGCCCTCTTTGCCGCGCTTGACGCGACCGGCAGCACCACGGCGAAAACCGCCGCCCTCGCCGCCTATTTCCGCGAGGCCCCACCCGAGGACAGGCTTTGGACCGTCGCGCTGTTCTCCGGCCGCCGCCCGCGCCGCGCCATCACCGCGACCCGCCTGCGCGACTGGGCAGCCGAGGCGGCGGGGCTGCCATTGTGGCTGGTCGAGGAATCCTACCCCGTCGTCGGCGACCTCGCCGAAACCCTGTCGTTGATCCTGCCGCCCCCGACCCGCAGCGCCGAGAACCGCCTTGCCGGCTGGATCGCCGAGTTGCGCCGCCTGTCCACGCTGGACGAAGAGGCGCGCCGCGCGGGCATCCTTGCCGCGTGGGACAGCCTTGGCGGGACCGAACGGTTCCTTTTCAACAAGCTGCTGACGGGCGGCTTTCGCGTCGGCGTCAGCCAGAAGCTGATGACGCGCGCACTGGCGCAGGCGACCGGGCAGGACGAGGCCGCGCTGACCCATCGCCTGATGGGCGGCTGGACGCCCGACACCACGACGTGGCAGGCGCTGATCACCGCGCCCGACCCCGCCGCAGACCTGTCGCGCCCCTACCCGTTCTGTCTGGCCAGCCCGCTAGACGACATCGCCGCCCTTGGCCCGGTCAGCGACTGGGCGGCGGAATGGAAATGGGACGGCATCCGCGCGCAATTCGTGCTGCGCGGCGGCAACTGGTTTCTCTGGAGCCGGGGCGAGGACCTGGTCACCGACCGCTTCCCCGAACTGGCGCAACTGGCCGACCGCCTGCCGCAAGGCACCGTGATCGACGGCGAGGTGCTGGCCTGGGCCGACGGCGCTCCCCTGCCCTTCGCGCGCCTGCAGCCGCGCCTTGGCCGCAAGAGCGTGCCGAAGAAACTGCTGGCCGAGGCGCCTGCGCTGCTGATGGCCTATGACCTGCTGGAAGATGCGGGGCAGGACCTGCGCGGCGCGCCCCTGTCGCAGCGCCGCGCCCAGCTGGCGAGGCTGCTGGACGGCCTGCCCGAGGACACCCCGCTGCGCCTGTCGCCGCAGCTGCCAGCCACCGACTGGCCCGCACTAGCCGCCGCCCGCGAGACGGCGCGCGAGAACGGCGCCGAGGGCCTGATGCTCAAACGCCTTGCCAGCGCCTACGGCATCGGGCGCAAGCGTGGCGACTGGTGGAAATGGAAGGTCGATCCGCTGACGATCGACGCGGTGATGATCTATGCGCAGGCCGGTCACGGCCGCCGCGCAACCCTTTTCACCGACTACACCTTTGCCGTGCGCGACGGCGACGGCTTTACCCCCTTCACCAAGGCCTATTCCGGCCTGACCGATGCCGAGTTCGCCGAGGTCACCCGCTGGGTCCGCGCCCATACGCTGCAACGCTTCGGCCCGGTCCGGCAAGTGCCCCCCGAACTGGTGTTCGAGATCGCCTTCGAGGGCATCCAGGCCAGCCCGCGTCACAAATCCGGCATCGCCCTGCGCTTTCCGCGCATCCTGCGCTGGCGCCGGGACAAGCCCGCGGCCGAGGCCGACACGCTGGGCACCCTGCGCGAGATCCTGCGACAGCACGGCTAGATCGGCGCAACGCGGCTTTCCCCGGCCGCGGCCTGCCCCTATGTTGCCCGGCAACGCAGGCAAGGAAAGGCCCCCAGCATGACCCGCACCCGTCCCGTTTTCGATGCCAACACCTCTGGCGGCAAGGCCATCGGCCCCCTGCCCGAATGGGACCTGACGGATCTTTACCCCGCCCCCGACTGCCCGGAACTAACCCGCGATCTCGCCTTCGTCGAAACCGCCTGCGCCAGCTTCGCCGCCGATTACGAGGGCAAGCTGGCCACCCTGACAGCCGCGCAGATGCTGGAAGCGGTGCAACGTTACGAGAAGATCGAGGAGGTTTCAGGCCGGATCATGTCCTATGCCGGGCTGCGCTATTACCAGCTGACCACCGATAGCGCGCGGGCCAAGCAGATGTCCGACCTGCAGGACAAGATCACCGCCTATACCACGCCGCTGGTCTTCTACGGGCTGGAATTCAACCGGCTGGACGACGCCCACCTTGCGGGCCTTCTGGCCGCCAATGCCGATCTGGCCCGCTACAAGCCCGTCTTCGACCGGATGCGCGCGATGAAGCCCTACCAGCTGTCGGACGAGCTGGAAAAATTCCTGCACGACCAGTCCACCGTTGGCGCCGCCGCATGGAACCGCCTGTTTGACGAGACCATCGCCAGCCTGACCTTCACCATCGACGACGAGGAACTGACGCTGGAGGGCGTGCTGAACCTCTTCACCGATCCTGACCGCGCCAAGCGCGAGGCGGCGATGCACGAACTGGCCCGCGTGCTGGGCCAGAACATCAAGACCTTCGCCCGCGTTCACAACACCCTGGCCAAGGAAAAAGAGATCGAGGACCGCTGGCGCGGCTTTCCCACGCCCCAGACCGGCCGCCACCTTGCCAACCATGTCGAACCCGAGGTGGTCGAGGCGCTGCGCAACGCCGTGGTCGCCGCCTACCCCAAGCTGTCGCACCGCTACTACCGGCTGAAGGCGAAATGGCTGGGCCTTGACCGGATGCAGGTCTGGGACCGCAACGCGCCCCTGCCGATGGAGATCACGCGCACCGTCCCATGGGACGAGGCGCAAAAGACCGTGCTCGATGCCTACGCCGCCTTCTCGCCCGAGATGGCCGAGATCGCGCAGCCCTTCTTCGACAAGGGCTGGATCGACGCAGCCGTCAAACCCGGCAAGGCGCCGGGCGCCTTTGCCCACCCCACCGTCACCAGCGCGCACCCCTACGTGCTGCTCAACTACCTCGGCAAGCCGCGCGACGTGATGACGCTGGCGCATGAACTGGGCCACGGCGTGCACCAGGTTCTGGCCGCGGGCCAGGGCGAGCTTTTGTCCTCCACCCCGCTGACGCTGGCCGAAACCGCCTCCGTCTTCGGCGAGATGCTGACCTTCCAGACCATGCTGTCACGCGCGAAAGACCAGGCCGAACGCAAGGTCCTGCTGGCGGGCAAGGTCGAGGACATGATCAACACCGTCGTGCGCCAGATCGCCTTCTACGATTTCGAATGCAAGCTGCACGCCGCCCGCTCGCAGGGCGAACTGACGCCCGAGGATATCGACGCGCTCTGGATGTCGGTGCAGGCCGAAAGCCTTGGCGACGCCTTCGACTTCGCCCCGGGATACGAGACGTTCTGGGCCTACGTCCCCCACTTCGTCCACTCGCCCTTCTACGTCTACGCCTACGCCTTCGGCGACGGGCTGGTGAACGCCCTCTACGCCGTTTACGCCGAGGGCGACCCCGACTTCCGTGCCAAGTATTTCGACATGCTCCGCGCGGGCGGCTCCAAACACCACAAGGCGTTGCTGGCCCCCTTCGGCCTGGATGCCAGCGACCCGAAGTTCTGGGACAAGGGGCTGAGCGTCATTGCCGGGATGATTGACGAGCTGGAGGCGATGGAGGGGTGAAGGGGCCCCCCTCACTTCAACTGACTGTCCTTTGACCCCCGCCGGTTGATCCCGCCGCGCGCCCGGAACCGGCCGTCGCGCTCCTGCTGGCAGGCCACGCACAGCTTCACGCCGGGCACAGCCCGCCGCCGCGCCTCGGGGATCGGCTCGTCGCATTCCGCGCAGTGGGTCAGGCTTTCGCCCACCGGCCCGCGCTGCGCCTTCAGTCGCGCCAATTCATCGGCGATCGAGGCTTCGATCTGCTCGCTGACCGCGCCGTCCTTTGCCCATCCACCCGCCATGCCCATGCCCTCCTGAAAGGTGACATCTTCACGCTACCAGAAATCACCATTGAAAATCAATGTCTTGCCAGCCGTCCCCGTGGGGACGCTCCGCAAGCCCTTCTTCTGGCCCCAAATACTCCCGGGGGGAGGCGCGGTACGCGCCGGGGGGCGGCGCCCCCCTGACCCCGCCTCAATCCAGCGGCGTCCAGGGCCAGGGCTTCACCTCGCTCGCCGCCGTCTGATAGCGCGCGGCCTTGGCCACCCAGATCCCCAGCGCGGTGCCAAAGGCCGCCAGCCGCGGGTTGGGCCGGCGCTGATTGGTCAGGAGGACGATGAACTGCACCACCGTCACCACCCCCAGCACCGTCTGCGCGGCCGAAATCATCACCGCGATCACGATCATCCACAGCAGGCGCGGGCCCAGCCCTTCGCCGATTTCCGCCGTCTCTTCACCCTCGTTAACACCCGACATCGCACAGACCCCTTTCAGCAGGTTTTAACCTGCCGATGATGTGGGGCGCCGTGCCGCGCCGCGCAAGAGACCCGGCCTGCGTCCCAGTCCCAGACGGCCCATATCGGCCCCCTGCGCCGCGATCCGCGCGATGGCCTGATCGACCAGCTCCGGCGTGCCCGCGTTGATCGTGTTCTGCCCGAGAAACCAGTACAGGAACGCCTCGAACGGCCAGTCGATCTGGGTTGCCATTTCCAGCGCCTTGTCGAACCCCGCGGGCGTTTTCAGCGTGATCGCGCAGTGGCGCAGGTCCGACCGGCCAAAGAGGATGGCGGGCGTGTGGTGAATCATCCCCTCCAGCGCCACCGCCGAACTGATCGAGACCGACACAGAAGCGACCGCAAGGATGTCGTGGATATTGGCATCCGAGATCATCACGCGCCGGTCACGTGCGGCGATGTCGGCCAGCCAGGCCATCACTTCGGGGCCGTTTTCCTTTGGATGCGGCTTGATCACCACCGCGCGGTCCCCCGCGCCGTCCAGCACCGCCGCCACCATTTCGGGCGTCGTGACATGTTGGACCCGGTCAAGGATGTCCGAGCCGCCTTGCAGGAACACCGCAACGCAGCCCTCCGGCAGCACCTCTGGCTCCTGCTTCTGGCCGTAGCGCGACATCCGCCCTTCCACCAGCCGCCGGTGCAGCCGGACATGAAATACGCGGGCCTCCTCGGCATCCGCCTCGCGCGGGTCGAACTCGGCCTCGGCCAGCGAACTGTCGCCGTAAATGCCGGACGGATCGGCGTACCAGAACGGATAGACGTAGGCGAGGCCGGTACACAGGACATTCGGCTGACGCAGCACCATCTGGTGGATGAAATGGAAATCGCCATCATCGGCGGCAGGGGCAGCATTCATCGCGGCCCGCTCCACCAGCGAGGCGCGCGCGCCGCGCGCGTTCAGGCCATCGCGCAGCTTGGCATAAAACTGGCTGGGGTTGTCGCGCACGTTCGCCAACATGTGGCGCGGCAGGTGGATCAGGATCTCACCGGGCATCGGACGCCGCGAACGTCATGTCGATCATCCTCTGCGTTCCCTTGCTGAATTCCAGCGGGCAAGGATAGGCGGCCCCGGTTCGGACAGAGTGGCCGAACGCCTCGACCTGAAGAACATAATGGTTCACGCCGGGCCAGCGTTCGACGCTGCGCACCCCTGCGCTGTTTTCCAACACCAGTTCGGCCTGATCGAAAACGCCCGCGTTGAACGGGCAGGTCAGCGTCAGCACGCCTGCGTCGCCGTGAAACACCACCTGTTGGCGCGGGAACAGCCGCATCGAGACAGTCGCGCCATAGCTGAAAGAGGGGAACCGCGCCGCCATCTGCACGTAGACGTCGACATCATTCTCCCAGCGGATCGCCGCATGGGTTATCGCCTCGGGCTCCTCGCCGCTGACAAAGCGCGCCGCCCCGAAGGTATAAACGCCGATATCGGGCAGGCCACCGCCACCCGTTTCGGGCTTGTTGCGGATATTGGCGGTGTCACTGGCGTTGTTGTAGGTAAACACCGCCTCGACATGGCCCAGCTTGCCAATCGCACCCTCCGCGACCAGTGCACGGGCGCGGTGAAACTGCGGATGATGCACGATCATGTAGGCTTCGGCCGCCAGCAGACCGCTGGCATCACGCGCCGCGATGACGGCATCAAACTGGTCTGCCCGCAGCGTCAGCGGCTTTTCGCACAATACATGCTTGCCCGCCGCCAGCGCCTTCAGCGTCCAGTCGACATGCAGGTGATTGGGAAGCGGGATATAGACGGCGTCGATACCCGGATCGGCCAGCAATGCCTCGTAGCTGTCATGCACCCGCAAACCGGGCGCGAATGCGCGAAATCCCGCCGCCTTGGCCGGGTCCGACGTCGCCAGCGCGGCCAGTTCCGCGCCCGCGGCGGCATGAATGGCGGGCGCCATGAAGGTACGGGCGAATTTCGCCGCCCCAAGAACGCCCCAGCGCACTGCACCGCTCATGTTTCGCTCCCTGCCCTGCCTTTTGTCGAAAGACTACAGAGCGTAACCGGCATAGAAAAGGGCGAGGCAAACGCCCCGCCCTTCCTGTTGCTTCTATGACTCGCGTCGCCGCGTTCAGGCGGTTTCCAGCATGCCCTTCTCGCGGGCCAGTTCCTGCATCCTTTGCTGCAGCTTCTCGAAGGCGCGCACCTCGATCTGGCGGATCCGCTCGCGGCTGACATCGTAGCGGGCCGACAGGTCTTCCAGCGTGATCGCCTCGTCCGACAGGCGACGCTGCACGAGGATGTCGCGCTCGCGCTCGTTGAGCACTTCCATCGCCTTGGCCAGAAGCGCACGGCGCGCGTCCAGCTCGTCCCGCTCTTCGTAGTCATGCGCGGTATTGGCGTCTTCATCCTCAAGCCAGTCTTGCCACTGTGTGGCGCTGTCGCCGTCCGAGCCCACCATTGCGTTCAGCGAGGCATCACCGCCCGAAAGGCGACGGTTCATGCTGACCACTTCGGTCTCTGTCACGCCAAGGTCATGCGCGATCTGCTTGACGTTCTCTGGACGCAGGTCTCCTTCTTCCAGCGCGCCGATGCGCGCCTTGGCCTTGCGCAGGTTGAAGAACAGCTTTTTCTGCGCGCTGGTCGTACCCAGCTTCACAAGGCTCCACGAGCGCAGGATGTATTCCTGGATGCTGGCCCGGATCCACCACATCGCGTAAGTCGCGAGGCGGAACCCCTTTTCAGGGTCAAACCGCTTGACCGCCTGCATCAGGCCCACGTTGGCCTCGGAAATCACCTCGGCCTGAGGCAGGCCATAGCCGCGATAGCCCATCGCGATCTTGGCAGCCAGACGCAGGTGGCTGGTGACCATCTTGTGCGCCGCGGCGGCATCCTCGTGGTCGATCCAGCGCTTGGCCAGCATGTATTCCTCTTCCGGCTCCAGCATCGGAAACTTGCGGATTTCCTGCAGGTAGCGGTTCAGTCCCTGTTCCGGCGACGGTGCCGGCAGATTGGCATAGGTCGTCATGTCGTTGTCCCCTCTCCCGATGTTTAAGGGCTTAACATGGATATGGTAGCGGTATCGGCCAACGTCAAGGTCCGTACCCGTGAAGCTTGAACGTTGTATGAACGGCTCTCCGGCGCGGGGCCAGCCAGATTTCTGCGCGCTCACGCAGACGAGATGGCTCATCACAAGCTGGAAAACGGCGTTTTGGGCGCAGGTTTTGCCTTGTTTCGCGACTTGGGCCAAGATGGCGATCACAGCGACGTGAAAGGATTGCCAATGACACCTCCCGCAAGTTTGCCTCGCGCCCCTGCCATTGCCGCCGGACTGGCGCTGTTGTTCATGACCGTCGCCGGCCCCTTTGGCCTGCTGACGACCACGGCCGTCACCGGCGCGGCCGAGGCAGATGCACTGGCGCAAATCGTGGAAGGGCCGCGGTTTCGGCTTGCGGCGCTGGCGTTCATTTTGATCGCGCTGGCCGACATCGTCGCGGCATGGGGTCTTTATCTTGTCCTGCGGCCGGGGGCCGACGGTCTGGCGCTGTTGGCCGCGTGGCTGCGCGTTGCCTACGCGGTCATGCTGGCGGTGGCGACATCGCACCTCGTTGCGGCCCAGCCGCTGGCAGCCGCGGGTGATGCCGCGGCAGTGGCCGACGTCGCGCGTTTCTCGGCCGACTGGGCCTTGAGCCTTGGCATCTTCGGGGCGCACCTCGTGGTGCTTGGCCTTGCCGGATGGCGCAGCAGGATCGTGCCACGTCTAATCGCGGCCCTGGTTGCGATCGGCGGGCTGGCCTACTTCGCCGACGCCTACGGCCCGCTGGTCTGGCCGGGATACGCCCTTGGCCTGGCCGCATACCTCTTTTTCGGCGAGATCCTGTTGATGCTCTGGCTTTTCTGGGCCGCGCTGCGCCGCTGAATTCAGCCCGGCAGCGTGCCGCCCAGCGCCGCAAGCAGACCGGCCATGTCGGCGGGCAGGGGTGAGGCGAACCGCATCTTCTTGCTCGTCACCGGATGGGTGAAGCCCAGCGTCGCGGCATGCAATGCCTGCCGCGGAAAGGACAACGCAGCGGCCTGCCCCTTGGCACCGACGGCGGCCACCGGCAGCTTGCGCCGCCCGCCATAAACCGGATCGCCGATCAGCCCGTGCCCGGCATGGGCCATGTGCACGCGGATCTGGTGGGTGCGCCCGGTTTCCAGCCAGCATTCCACCAGCGCAGCCGCCGGCGGTGTGCCCAGCGCCTGCACGATGCGCACCCGCGTCACCGCGTGACGGCCATTGTCGAAGCTGACCGCCTGCCGCTGCCGGTCGGTCTTGTGGCGGCCCAGCAGCGTCTGGATCTTGAGGATGTTGCCCGGCTCGAAACTGGTTCCACGAACACCGTGCAGGCGCGGATCATTCTGGTCGGGCACGCCCGCGCAAAGGGCAAGGTAGCGCCGCTCGACCGTATGTTTGGCGAATTGGGCCGCCAGCCCGTGATGCGCCTTGTCGGACTTGGCCACGACAAGAAGCCCCGAAGTTTCCTTGTCGATGCGATGCACGATGCCCGGCCGCTTTTCGCCCCCCACACCCGACAGGCTGTCGCCGCAATGGGCAATCAGCGCGTTGACCAGCGTGCCGCCGGGCGAGCCGGGCGCGGGATGAACGACCATGCCCGCAGGCTTGTCGATGACGACCAGATCATCATCCTCGAACACGATTGTCAGCGGGATCGCCTCGCCGCCGATATGGCTTTGGGTGGCGGGTGCCACGGCAATGACAACCTCGGCCCCCTCGGCCACCCGCGCGCGGGCATCGGTGACCACCGCGCCGTCGATCGTCACCGCCCCCTCGGCAATCAGCCGTCCAAGGCGCGAGCGGCTGAGATCGGCCGCGGCTGGCACATCGCGTGAAAGCGCCTTATCTAGGCGCGCAGGCGGGTCGGCGGCGATCCGGAACGTAACGATGTCCGTGCCGGGGGATGTGGCCATGGGTGAAGCTCCTGACGACCTTGCGGCGCTGCCGCCGCATCTTGTCATGCTGCGCCGGCTGGTGACCGTGCTGACGGTCGTGATGATCGCGGGGTTCGTAGTCCTAATCTACGCGCTTGTCACCCGGCTGAACGCGCCCGCCCCCGTCTTGCCGGACCAGATCACCCTGCCCGGTGGCGCAACCGCAACGGCCTTTACCCAAGGGGTGAACTGGTATGCGGTGGTGACCTCTGACAACCGCATCCTGATCTTCGACCGGACCACCGGCGCGCTGCGCCAGACGATCGAGGTCAAGTAGCGTCAGGGCTGGCGCAGGGCCGCGCTCCATTCCGCCAGAAACCGGCGGCGCTTGAGCGGGTCGAGATAGACCAACAGCCCCGGGTCCAGCCGGATCGGCCGGAGCGACTGGTCGGCGGCCAGCGCCGCCTCGTCGATGGCAGGCAGGCCGGCCTTTTGCGCCATCAGTTGCTGGCCCGTATTCGACAGCAGGAAATCGAGAAAGGCCGCGGCAAGGTCCGGGGTGGGCGCGGTGCGCGGGATCAGCGCCGTGCGCAGCAGGATATGAGTGAAATCCTGCAACTCGATAATCTGCACGTCACCTGCAGGCGGCAGGCTGGAAGCGGCGTAACTGCCAAGCACGTTATAAGCCAGCGCAAGCCTTCCGGCCCGCAGATCGGCGATCATCGTCGCAGAGGACGCGTAAAGACGGGGCGCCAGCGCGCCCATGACCTCGGCCAGTCGCCAGAAACTGTCGGACTGGCGCGCATCCTGCGTGGCAAAGAGATAGCCCGCGCCAGAGCGGACCGGATCATACGTGCCGATGCGGCCGCGGAACTTGTCAGGATGGTCGCGCAGAAGTGCTGTCAGCGCCGCACGGGTACGGGGGACCGCAAGTCCGCCCAGCGCGCGGCGATCGACGATCAGAACCACCGGTTCCTGCGCCACTGCGAACAACTGGTCGCGCCACCGGGCCCAAGGCGGCAGCGCCGCCGTTTCGGCCGCGTGATGGGGGGCAGCAAAGCCGTCATTGGCAAGCTTCATCTGCAGGTCCATTGCCGAGGAAATCACCAGATCCGCTTCGGTTGCGCCATCATGCACCGCCGCGAACACCTCTTGGCTGCCGGCAACCTGATAGCGCAGGGTGATGTCCGGCCGGCGCGCCTGAAACGCGACGACCAGAGGCTGGAAGATCGCCGTGTCGGTCGTCGACAGCACCGTCAGAACCGGCCCGCCCGGCGTGCCCGGAAAGAGCGTCTCTTCCTCCAAAGTCAAAGCCGCCGCGGGCCGGGCCAGCGCAGCAGCCGCCAGCAGGGCGAGGCAAAGGCGCCTTAGTCCAGCGGCAAGGTCAGTTCGGCGCATGAGCCTCCTCCGTCGCGTTCGCGCAAGGTGAAGCGGCCACGCTGGGCGCGCGCGACCTCCTGCACGATGGTCAGTCCCAACCCCGAGCCCACAACATCCTCGACATTGCGGCCTCGCCGGAAGCGGCCCGTCAGATCGGCAAGACTTGCCCCCGACAGGCCCCGGCCCCGGTCGGCGATGCGGATCGTGGCGCGGCCCTGCGCAACGCCAAGCCCCATCTCGACCCGCCCGTCGGGCCCTGAATACTTGATGGCGTTGTCGACGAGGTTGCGCAACGCGGTTTCCACCAGCAGCCGGTCGGCGGTCAGCATCACCGCGCTGTCGGGCACACTGACGGCCAGCGCGACATCGGCCATGTCGGCGGCGGGCGCATAGCTTTGGCCGATGTCGCGCAGTAGCGCGGCAAGGTCCAGCGGCGCCTCGGCCCGCTGGTCGCTGCGATAGACCACCGCGGCATGTTCCAGAAGCTGTCCTGCCGCGCGCGCGCTGTCGTCGACGGCGCGGATCACTTCACGCAGGCTGGCGCGGGTGGCCTCGTCTTGGGTTTGGCGCAGCGCGATCTCGGCCCGCGCACGCAGCGTGGCCAGCGGCGTGCGGATATGGTGCGCTGCCTCGGCGATGAAGGTTTCGGTACGTTTGAGCGCCCCCGACAGCCGCGCGATGAAGCCGTTGAGCGCGGCCGTCAGCGGCGCCAGTTCCACCGGAACCGGCTGTGTCACCGGGCGCAGGTCCTGCGGGCCGCGCCGGCCCAGCGCCCCGGCGAGCCTGTCCAGCGGCCGCACGACCGACCGCGTCGTCAGAACGGCCAGCAACGCCGCCAGCGCAAAGAACCCAAGGCCCAGCGCCGCGGCCCGCCACGCCATATCGGCCACGATCGCCTCTTGCGCGCTGCGGGTCTGGCCGACGATCACCTGCACCTGCGCGGTATGCCCGCCCGCGATCACCGGGCGGTTCACCGCCGCCAACCGCACCAGCGCCTGCTGGTACGGGCGTGAGTAAAAGAGCGGGTTCAGCCCCGGCGGCGCATCATCGGGCGCGGGCAGGTCCGCATAGCCGGTCAGGTCGGCGCCATCGACGATGATGCGGTAGAACACCCTGTCCTGCCCCACCGCGCCCAGCATCGAGAAGGCAGTATAGGGAATGTCGATATCCACCCCCTCGTCGGTGCCGCGCAGCTGTTCGGCGACGGCGATTGTGGCAGCCCCCAGAATGCTGTCCTGCGTCTGTTCAACCGCCGAGCGCGAGACCCCGCGCACCGAAAGGTACAGCAGCACCGACAGCACCGCTGCCCCGCCCAACAGTTGCAGCAGAAGCCGGCGGCGGATAGAGCCGGGGGCGGCGGCCCTCATGCCACCGTCAGGCGGTAGCCGACACCACGGACCGTCTCGATCCGCGCGCGGCTGCCATCGAGCTTGCGGCGCAGCCTTGCGACATAGACCTCGATCGCGTTGTCGCTGACGCTTTCGGCGGCCGAGAACAGCCGGTCGCAAAGCTGGGTCTTTGAATAGATGCGCTCCGGCGCGGACATCAGCACCTCCAGTAGGCGCAGTTCGCGGTTGCGCAACTCGCGCGCCTCGCCATCCACCGCGACGGTGGCGGCCAGCGGATCGAAGATGAGGTCGGCGAAAGTCTGCACCGTCTGCGCCGCGCCGCCCCGGCGGCGCAACACCGCGCGCACCCGCGCCTCCAGCTCTGCAAAGTCGAAGGGCTTGGTGATGTAGTCGTCCGCCCCGGTATCCAGCAGCGCCACCCGGTCGCTGACGGCCGAGCGTGCGGTCATCACGATGACCGGCGTGTCGCGTCGGGCGCGGCGATGGGCGGCAAGGAAATCGCGCCCGTCGCCATCGGGCAGCATGATGTCGAGTAGGATGAGGTCGTAGGCGGCGGTGGCCAGGTGATCTTCGGCGGCATCCAGCGAGGCGGCCCAGTCCACCCCGTGGCCGTCCAGCGTCAGCCGCGCCTGCACGGTCTGCGCCAGTTCGGCATTGTCCTCGACCAGCAGGAAACGCACCTTCTCCGCCTTTTCACAAAACGCCCGATTTTTCGGCACCATGACAGGTTGGTGTCAGGTTGTCCGCGAAGTCTGGCCAGCGCAAGGGGCATGAGGACGGGCCAAAGGCCTGCGCCCCGGCACGCATGGAACCAGGGAGGACCACCATGACCAAGACCCTTCGCGCGCTGCTAAGCGGCGCGGCCTTCGCCCTTATCGGCACCGGCGCTTTTGCGACCGAGTGCATCGCCCCGGCCAACCCCGGCGGCGGCTGGGACTTCACCTGCCGGCAGATCGGCAAGATCCTGTTCGACATCAAGCAGGTCGACGCGCCGGTGCAGGTCACCAACATGGCGGGCGCCGGCGGCGGCACCGCCTTCAGCTATGTCGTGAACGAGCGCAACAACGACCCCGACCTGATCGTCGCGGCCTCGTCGGCCACCACGACGCGGCTTGCCCAGAACGCCTTCGGCGGCGCGACCGCGGACCAGGTTCGCTGGGTCGGAGCAATCGGTGCCGATCCGGGCGTGATCGTCGTGGCCAAGGACAGCCCCTACCAGACGCTGAGCGACCTCGTCGACGCGATCAAGGCCGATCCCGGTTCGGTTGCCTTCGCGGGCGGTTCGGCGGCCGGCGGCTTTGACCACATGAAGCCGCTGCAAGTGCTCAAGGCCGCGGGCTTTACCAACATTCGTGCGGTGAAATACATCGGCGTCGACGGCGGCGCGGACGCGATCACGCAAACGATCGGCGGCCACACCCAGGCAATGACTGGCGACATGTCCGAGGTCGTGGGCTTCATCAAGTCGGGCGAGGTCCGCGTGCTGGCCGTCCTGACCGAAGACCGAGTGCCGGGCTTCGAGGACATCCCCACCGCCAAGGAGCAGGGTTATGACGTCGTCGCCGTGAACTGGCGTGGCCTCTACGTGCCCAAGGGCATCAGCGACGACCAGTTCCACGCCTGGGCCGCCAAGCTGCAGGCCGTGGCCGACAGCCAGGAATGGAAGGACGCGATGGCCGCCAACGGTCTTGCCCCCTTCACCAAGGTCGGTGACGACTTCCAGGGTTGGGTCGACAAGGTGATCGCCGACACGACCGAACTCTCCAAGGAAATCGGTGTGATCCAGTAATGGCCAGCGACCGCATCTTCGGCGCGGTCGTGATCCTCGTGGCGCTCGCATTCTTTGCGGGCGCCACCCAGATCCGTACCAGCTTTCTGGCGGACCCTGTCGGGTCCAAGACTTTCCCGATGCTGATCTCCGCGGCGGCCTTCATCTGCGGCGTGGTCATGCTGATGCGCCCCGATCCCGAACCTGACTGGCCAGCCCTGCGCACGCTGGGTGCGCTGGCCATCGCCACGGTGGTGCTGGTTGCCTATGCCTATACGCTCAAGCCGTTGGGTTTCGTCGGGCCCACGGCAGTGGCCGCAGCCATCGTCAGCTACCAGATCCGGCCCCGCGCCTTGCCCGCACTGGCCACAGGCGTTGGGATTTCGGTGGGGCTCTTCGTGCTTTTCCGCTTTGGCCTTGGCCTGTCGCTGTTCGCCCTGCCCCGCGGCATGGGCCTCTGAGGACGCCCGCCCATGATGGACCTGTTTCACAACCTCGCGCTGGGCTTCGGCATTGCGCTGACGCCGTACACGCTGCTCTTGGCGGTCATCGGCTGCTTCATCGGCACCATCGTCGGCGCGCTGCCGGGCCTTGGCCCCTCGAACGGCGTCGCAATCCTGATCCCGCTGACCTTCTCGCTGGGCCTTGATGCCACGGCGGCGCTGGTGCTGCTGACATCGGTCTATTACGGGGCGATGTATGGCGGGCGGATCAGCTCGATTCTGCTCAACATCCCCGGCGATGAACCCGCGTTGATGACCACGCTCGACGGCTACCCAATGGCGAAGCAGGGCCGCGCCGGTGATGCGCTTGTGATCTCGGGCGTGGCCTCTTTCGTGGGCGCCATGCTTGCCACGCTGGGCCTGATGATCATGGCGCCGCTTCTGGCGCAGGTCGCCTACAAGTTTGGCCCGGCCGAATATTTCGCACTCTACCTTCTGGCATTCTCGACATTGGGCGGCATCTCTTCGTCCAATCAGGCCAAGGCGGCGGTCGCCTCCTGCATCGGGCTGGGCATTGCGATGATCGGGCTTGATACCCGGTCGGGGATGCCGCGATTTACCTTCGGCAACATGCACCTCAATGACGGGATCGACTTTCTCGTCGCCATCGTCGGCCTGTTTGCCGTGTCAGAGGTCTTCTTCTTCATCGAAACACACGGCAAGGGCAGCGCCGTGGGCGTCAAGCTGGGCAAGGTCACCGTGCCGTGGCGCGACCTGTGGGACAGCAAGTGGACGATGCTGCGCTCCTCGGTCCTGGGCTTTTTCGCCGGCGTCCTTCCCGGAGCGGGCGCCAGCCTTGGTAGCTTCATGACCTACATGATGGAGAAATCCATCGCTGGCAAAGACGCCGGTTTCGGCACCGGGGTGCCCAAGGGCGTGGCCGCGCCCGAGGCAGGCAACAATGCTGCCGCCGGTGGCGCGCTGGTGCCGATGCTGACGCTGGGCGTGCCCGGCTCGGGCACCACGGCGGTGCTGCTGGCGGTGCTGATGACGCTCAACATCACGCCAGGGCCGACACTTTTCACCGACCGGCCCGACGTGGTCTGGGGGCTGATCGCCTCGCTGCTCATCGCCAATTTCGTGCTGCTGGCGATGAACGTGCCGATGGTGAAGGTCTTCGTGCGCATCCTGCAGGTGCCCCCGGCCATCCTGATGCCGGGTGTCACCATGGTCAGCTTCGTGGGCATCTACGCGCTGACCGGCAGCTATTTCGACCTGCTTCTCGTCACCGCCTTCGGCGTGCTGGGCTACATGCTGCGCAAGCTCGACGTGCCGACGGTGCCGGTGATCATGGGCATCCTGCTGGGCGGCGCGATGGAAAAGGACCTGCGCGACGCGATGGTGCTGTCGGATGGCGACTGGACTTACCTCTTCGCCTCGCCGGTCTCCGTGGGCCTGTGGATTGCGGCGGTGCTGGGTTTTCTCGCGCCTATCGCCTTGCGCCGCATCATCCGAAAGCCGCAACTGGTCGCCGACGACATCGACGATGGCGGGGTGAGGGACTGACATGACACGCATCTTGATCCCGTCCGGCGCGCTGGGGCTGGGCTACGACGCCGAGGCGCTGGACCGCGGCATCGCGGCAGGTCCCGACATCATCGCCATCGATGGCGGCTCGACCGATAGCGGGCCGTCCTACCTTGGCCGGGGCGTGTCGAAATACGCCCGCAGCTCGACCAAGGCCGAATGGAAGGGCCTAGTCGCCGCGCGCGCCCGCGCCGGATGCCCGCTGGTGATCGGCACCGCCGGCACCTGCGGGACCGACAGCATGGTCGACTGGATGGCCGACATCACCCGCGAATGCCTGACGGAACTGGGCCTTTCGGCGCGCATCGCCACGCTGAAATGCGAACAGGCCCCCGCCGCGATGGCCGCCGCGCTGCGCGAGGGCCGCATCACGCCGCTACCCGCCGCGCCCGAGGTCGATGCCGAAGGCGTGGCCGCCTGCAGCCATATCGTGGCGCTGGCCGGGACCGAGCAGATCGCCGCGGCGTTGGAAACCGGGGCCGAGATCGTCATCGCGGGGCGCACCACCGATACCGCGATCATCGCCGCCCTGCCGTTGATGCGGGGCGATCATGCGGGCGCTGCCTGGCACGGGGCGAAGGTGGGCGAATGCGGCGCGCTCTGCGCCACCCACCCGCAAACCGGCGTTCTACAGCTGGATATCGACGCGACCGGCTTCACCGTTGCCCCGCTGGCACCGCAAGCCGCCTGCACGCCGCAGACGGTGGCCGCGCACATGCTTTACGAAAACTCCGACCCCTTCATCCTTTACGAACCCGGCGGCCACCTCGACGTGACCCGCGCAACCTACACCCCCCAGGATTCCCGCACAGTCCGGGTCGAAGGGGCGGAATGGGTGCCCGCGCCGGCCTACATGGTCAAGCTTGAAGGCGCGCGGCGCGCCGGGTTCCAGACGATCCTGCTGACGCTCGTGCGCGATGGCCGCTATGTCGCCAATATCCGCGACTGGTGCGCCCAGATCGAAGAGCGGCACGCCGCCCGCGTCGCCGCGCGGATGGGCCTGAACGCCGGCGACTACCGGCTGGAACTGCGCCTGATCGGCGTCGACGCCACGCTCGGCCCGCTGGAAACCGCCGCCCCCGCGGCGGCCGAGGTGGGCGTGCTCGCCATCGTCACCGCCGCCACGCAAGAGGCCGCGCAGGACATCGCCAAGCTGCTCAACCCGCTGGTCCTGCACCACCCGCTGACGCCGCAAGAGGACCAGCCCACCTTCGCCTTCCCCTTCTCACCGCCCGAGATCGACCGCGGCGCGGCTTGGGAGTTCTGTCTCAACCACGTCCTGCGGCTCGACGACCCGATGTCCGCCTTCCGGCTGGAGGTGCATGATGCCTGAGATCGGCCAGATCGCCGAAAAGGTCCGCTCGAAGAACGCCGGCCCCTTCTGGGTGACGATCGACATCTTCTGCGGCAACGACGCGGCCTTCCGGCGCATCGCCGCAGGGCTGCCGACCGCGACCGTCGCGGCGCTGTTTCACACCACGCCCGACGCCATCAAACGGTTCGACATCGCCGATCTTGCGGTGGTCAAGTTCAGCCTGCCGCGCCCGCAGATCCAAGGCATCGCCGCCGACCGCGACATGCACGGCGCGGGCTGGGGGCCGCTGGTGGCGGAAATCGAGATCGCCTGACCCTTCTTCTGGCCCGAAATACTCCCGCGCGGAGCGCGTCGCCGCAGGCGACCCCTAGCGCAACCGCCGCGCCACGATCGGCGCGCCGAGGATCACGATCACGATCCGCACGACGTGGTGGCTGACGACGAAGGCCACGTCGGCCCCGGCCACGATGGCCAGCACCGCCATTTCCGCCTGCCCGCCCGGCGAGAAGGACAACAGCCCCTCGACCGGCGGCACGACATGCAGCCAGATCGCCACTCCGGCGAAGCCCACGGCGATGACCAGCGTCAGCAGGCTGAAGACCACGCCCGCGCCCACAACGCGGCGCACCTCGCGCGGGGTGATGCCGGTGTATTTTACCCCCACCGTGAAGCCGATGAAGAACTGCGCGGCAGTAATCGCCTCGGCGGGCGGGCGGTGAGAGATGATGCCGCCCAGGCTCAGCGCGGCAGCGGCGATCATCGGGCCAAGGATCGTCGCGCCGAAAAGGCCCACCGCTTGCGCGCCCTGCCAGCCCAGGATCGCCGCCGCGGCCATCAGCGCCAGTTCCACCACCGGGATGTCGGCGGCGGGCAGGCCGGGCGGGCGGCTCATGTCGACGCCGAGGATGTAGGCGAAGACCAGCGGCAGCAGGCTGACGACGATCAGCACCCGCGTCGCGTGGATCAGGCCCAGCGCGCGCATGTCGCCGCCCGCCTCTGCGCCAAAGACCAGCATGTCCTGCAATCCGCCCGGCATCGCGGCGTAATAGCTGGTCGGGTGGTCAAAGCCGAAAACCCGGCGAAAGAGCGGATAGCCCACCGCGCCCACGGCCACGACCAGCAGCGGCATCATCGCAAGGCTGGCGGTCATCTGCGGCAGGCGGTGCACCAGCGCCGGCGTGATCGAGGCGCCCACCGCCACGCCAAGGATCGTGCGCATCACCATGCTCGCGCGCGGCGCGCCCCGCAGCGGCAGACCGGCAAGCGCCGCGACAAGACAGCCCAGCATCGGCCCCAGCAGCCACGGCAACGGAAGATGCGCCACGCGAAACAGCACCACCCCCGTCCCCGACACCGCCAGCGTCATCACCAGCGCCGCCACCTCTGCCCGTCTGCCCTGCATCTTTGCCAGCCTTGTTCCGGCTTGGCGATGCATCGTCAGCCTGACACCAGCCTGACATCGTGCCGTATTTCCACTGGGTTAGCACCACGCACAGTCATTGGCCTGGGCCAACATTGAGAAGGCTCTGCTTCACTTCGACCGCGCCGCCGCTTGACCGACTGGACGGAATTGCGATCATTGTTGGAATTATAGTTCAGGAGAATTGTAATGAAATTGGCGGTAATTTCATTCGTTCTGGTGCTTGCAATAAGCGGCTGTGACAGATCACCTGGCAGCGAATCCGATATTTCATCCTTGAGCACTTCAGAACTGTGGAGAGCCCATGGAGTAGCCCAAGCTAGGAGACTGGCGCTGGTCGAGGCCGAACTTGGCCAGCGCGGGGAGTTTTCCTCCGGCGCCGACTATCTTGGCAAGACCACTGGTGCCGCATTTGGTAGGCAAATCTATTCCAGACAGACGGCGATGACAGATACGAAGAACTGTAGCGATTTCAGTTCTGCGGCCAGCGCCCAACAATACTTCCTTGCACATGGTGGTCCTGCGGAGGATCCAAGTGGTCTCGATCGAGACGGCGATGGATTGGCCTGCGAGTGGGGGACTTCTTTAAGGGCAAACGCAACGCATCATGTCTCAGCGGCGCGGGCGGCAACGACGCATTTCAGCTATGCTAGTAGATGTTACGTCGGGCCTCGCGGGGGCACCTACACCATTACCGCCAGTGGCAGAAAGAACTACGGTGGATGCTAGATGTCGCCAAGACACGCAAAAACAGATGAGCGCTTGGCTTGTTCAAGAATAGGCACACAGACTTCTCTTGAAACATAGGAGTCTTAGCTACCGACTGACTCTTTGAGGGATGGTACCGCCTCCCCGGCTTGAACGGGGGACCTCTGGATCCACAATCCAGCGCTCTAACCAACTGAGCTAAGGCGGCACTGGCAGGGGGATTAGCGCCCGTCGTGCCCGATTGCAAGGCCCGCCCGCAGGCTCCGGCTTGCCAATCGCGTATGCTCCGCGCTAAGGCGGGCGCCAATCGTCACGCCGTCATCACACCGGAGGCTCCGATGGGCATCGACACCGAACGCGATATCGAGGCGAACATCCAGATCGGCCCGACCAGCCTTGGCATGGTCCGAATCTTCATCGAGGGCGGCGGCGTCGAGATCCCGATGGATTTCGATCCCGAGGAGGCCGAGGAAATTGCGGAAGAGATCCGCGCAGCCGCGCAGGCCGCCCGCGCGGTAGCCCCCAAGCGCAAGTGACGCGCTAACGCAGCACCCGGCCAAGAAAGGCCGTCTGCGCCTGCACCGCCTCGTCGAAAAGCGGGCCGGGATACCACAGCAGGCCGAAATGGCCGCCGTCGATCTCGCGGAACTCCTTATCACCCGGGATCGCGTCAAAGACGGCGCGCTGGACGGCGGGGTTGCAGTGCACCATCTCGTCCTCGCGCCCCACCATCATCTGCACCGGCATCGTCAAGTAGGGCGCGGTCAGCGCCGGGTGGAAGGGCACCGGCGTGGCCGGGACCACCCGCGTCGCGCAGTTCTCCCAGCCGGTGCCGAACCGGCCGCCGAACTCGATGAACCAGCGATAGGCCTGGATTGGCGCCAGCAGCGAGGGTGCGTTCAACTGGTCGGCCGAAACCACCGGCAGCGGGCCGGTGGTCTGCGCCGGACCGCCCGAGATGTCGCCGCCCTGAAGGATCGCGCGCATCTGCGCGCGCACCTCGTCGGACGGCGCGACGGGCGGCATCGAGATGCCGCAGGCCGGGATCTGCGCCACGACCGCGGCGATATCGTCGATCAGCGCGGCGGCGACCAGCACCACCATCGCCGAATAACTGTCGCCCCAAAGCGCCACGCGCCCCGCCCCGCGCTCCTCGCGCAGCCAGGCCACCGCGTCGCGATAGCCGCGCGCCTGAAGCCAGGGGTTGATCTCATGCCGCGGCTCGCCGCCCGAGCGGCCGAAATTGCGGTGGTCGTAAAGCAGCACGTCGAACCCCGCGGCATGGATCGCCTCGGCATATCGATCGGTCACCATGGTGATGGTGGCCGAGGTGCCGTGGGTCATCACCACCACGGCGCGCCCGCCGCGCGGGTGTCCATAGAACCGGCCGCGCAAGGCGGCGCCTTCCGAGGGAAAGGAAATGTCTTCGATCATCGGCAATCCCCGTTGTCACGTTGACTGTCCCGAAAAATCCTAGCCGCGAGGGTGCGAAAAGTGAACCGCCTACCAGGCGCGCACAAGGCCCGGATCGCGCGCGGCCTGCGCGCGCAGGGCGGCATGGCGGGCGAATTTCTGCACCAATGCCTTGCGCCGGGCGCCGGCCAGCCGCGCCTCGGGGCCCATACGGACGATCTCGGCGTCGTAGTCGTCGGCCACGATCAGGCCGGTCTCCTCGGGCAGCAGCTCGGTCGGGAAATCGGCGTCGACCGCCCAGAAGAAGCGGTCGCAGAACTCCAGGTAGCCCTGCCACTTGTGGTCGGCCATGAAATCGGCGCGGCCCGACTTGCACTCGATCACCCAGACCTCGCCCTTGGGGCCCAGCGCCATCACGTCGACACGCAGGCCGGTCGCGGGCACCAGTTCCTCGACCGTCACGAAGTCATGGCCCAGTAGATGCCGGCATACGCCGCGGGCCAGCCGCTGGCCGGGTTGCAGAACGGGACTGTCGGCATCGTCGCGCATGGGCAATTTATGAACAATGCGTGAACATCGGTCAAGCGCGCTGCAACAAGATGGCCCTTGCGCGCCCGGGGTCCGCGCCCTACGTCTTGGGGTGGCGGGTTTCTGCCCCTCTCGTGACAAGCGTCCAGATTCCAGTGGCCTTAAGCAAATCCGAGGGAGCTGGCTCTGTTCAGGTCCAGGCCTGATTATCTGGCGCCCACCTGTTCACACAGGTCCTCGGGAACAAGGACGTCCACGGTTGCCGCGGTTCCCGCCACCCGCGCCCCCTGACACGCGTCAGAGCACGCGCGACAACATCAGGAACGACAGCCCCGACGACAGCGCGTTGATGCCCGCCAGCATCCCCAGCGCCCAAAGCGCCGTATTGGGCAGGCCCGCGACAAGCATGATCCCCAGCACGACCGAGGCCAGCGCGCTCAGCCCCAGCCAGATCCAGCCCTGCCGCGGGCGGTGGTTCATCGCCAGCGCGGCTTCGAACCCGCCCTGGAACAGGAACAGGATGCCGACAAGGAAGGTCAGGCCGATCAGCCCGGTCAGCGGGAAGAAAGCAAGGTAGACCCCGATGGCGAGGTTCAGCACGCCCACCGCGCCGCTCCACAAGGCGGAGGGCCAGTCGCGCACCTGGAAGGCGTGCCACAGCACCGTGCCGCCCCAGATCAGGAAGAACCAGCCGATCACGGCCTTGGTGGCGATGCTGGCCACGAAGGGAAACATCAGCGCCAGAAGCCCCAGCACGATCAGCACGATCCCCAGCCAGGAAAACCGGCGGCGATGCTGGCGAATCGCCTGAAGGACCATGTCCTCCAGCTTGTCGGGGTCGGGCGCGCTCATCTCGGCCTCAGCGGCGCAGCTCGCGCGGGTTGGCCGGGGTCACGCGCACCGGTACGGGCTCGGCCAGCATCACGCGGGCGCGGGTGCCGCCACGCGGTTCGTCGTCATCATCCTCGGCCATGCCCATGATGGCGATCCCGAACTGCACGCCTGCAAAGACAAGCCCGTTGAACAGCCAAAGCAGCCCCACCGCCATCACCCCCACGTCGGAGGTCGAGACAAGGTGCCAGAGGTTGGCGACGTTGAACGCCAGAAGCGCCGCGACCATCACCGCTGAAACGGCGAACCCGATGGCGACGTGGCGGATATAGACCCGGATCAGTTGCGGCATGGCCATTGCTCCGTTGATGCTGATGCGCTCAATGTGGGCCATCCGGGGCCGGTTGTGAAGCACTTCCAATGATCAAGACTGCGCAGGAGAGCGTGATGGACTATGAAACGGTCAGCGCCGAAGATTTCGGCCGCGCGCTGCACGGGCTGGGGCTGAACCTGCTGGTGCGCGACGTGCGGCGGCAGGTGGCCTTCCTGTCGGGCGCCTTCGCGATGACCGCCCACCGCGTCAGCCCCGATTTCGCGATCCTGCGCTACGGCACGGCGCTGTTGCAGCTTCATGCCGACGCCACCTACCACGCCCATCCCCTGCCCTCGCTTCTGCCCGAGGCGGGCGCGCGAGGCGCCGGGATAGAGCTGCGCCTGTTCGAGACAGATCCCGACATCGCGGCAGAGCGGGCCGAGGCGCTTGGCGGCACCCTGCTGCAACCGCCCACGAACAAGCCGCACGGCCTGCGCGAATGCGTCATCCTGTGCGAAAACGGCTATGCCTGGGTGCCCAGCCGGCCGATCCCGGCAGGCTAGAACGCTGCCGGCCGCGCCTCGCGCGCCATGTGGTCCAGCACGGCGTTCACGAATTGCGGCTCCTTGCCTTCCGGGAAGAAGGCACGCGCGACATCGACGAACTCGGTGATGACCACGCGCGGCGGGGTTTTTTCGGCCACCAGTTCGGCCCCCGCGGCGCGGAACAGCGCGCGCAAAGTCGGGTCGATCCGGGCGATCGGCCATTTCGCCACAAGCGCGCGGTCGGTCATCTGGTCGATACTGGCCTGGTTGTCCACAGCCCCTTCCATCAGCGCGCGGAAGGTGTCGGGATCGCCCTCCATCATCTCGTCGCCCTCGTAGGTGGCGCCGAAACGGTGGTCTTCGAATTCGCGCATCACGGCGTCCACGCTTTGGCCGGACGCCTCCATCTGGAACAGTGCCTGCACGGCGTAAAGCCGGCTGGCCGCCTTCATCTTGCGCAGCTGGTTGTTGGAAATCGTCATGCCCTGGTCATGCCTTGTCGGAATCCCCGGCGCGCGCCATCAGGATGTCGCGGGTGAATCCGATGCCCTTCTCGGCCCGGCCCCATTTGCGCGACAGCGCGATCAGGTGCAGCGCCGCGGCCGCGGCCCCGCCGCCCTTGTTCTGGCCCGCCACCTCGGCCCGCGCCGCGGCCTGACCGTGGTTTTCCACCGTCAAGATGCCGTTGCCGATGCACAGGCCCTGCAGGCCCAGCAGTTGCAGCGCACGGGAACTGTCGTTGCAGACCGTCTCGTAATGCGTGGTTTCGCCGCGAATGACGCAGCCCAGCGCGACGTAGCCGTCGAAATTGCTCATCCGGCTGGCGATGCCGATGGCGGTGGGCACTTCCAGCGCGCCGGGCACCTCGACAAGGTCCCAGGCGCCGCCCGCCGCCTCGATCTCGGCCTTGGCGCCGGCGATCAGCTGGTCGGCGATGTCCTTGTAATAGGGCGCGACCACGATCAGCAGCTTCACCGGATCGGCAAAGCTGGCCCGTTCCAGCGTGTAATGCGAAGCCCCAGCCATTATCCGATCTCCGATATCTTGCGGGTTCCCACGATTTCGAGGCCGTAAGCCTCGAGGCCCACCACCTTGGGTCTTGGCGAATTCGTCAGCAGGACGATCTGGCTGAGGCCCAGCACCGACAGGATCTGCGCGCCAAGGCCATACTGCCGCAGCGTCTGGGGCGAAACCTCTTCATGCCCGGCGAGTTTCATGTGCAGGTCGCGCAGCAGTACGACGACACCGCGCCCCTCGTCAGCGATCAGCCGCATCGCCTCGCCGAACTCGGCCGCGCGGCCCCGCGGGCCGGTCCCCACCATGTCGAGCAGCGGATCGAAGGCATGCATCCTGACCAGCACCGGCGCGTCGCCCGAGATGTCGCCCTTGATCAGCGCGACATGCTCGGCGCCCTGCGTCTGGTCGGCGAAAACGCGCATCTGCCATTCGCCGCCGAATTCGCTGGTGATGGTCTCGCTCGCCTGCACCTTGACGAGATTGTCGTGCCGACGGCGATAGGCGATCAGGTCGGAAATGGTGCCGATCTTCAGCCCGTGTTTCTGCGCGAAGGCGATCAGGTCGGGCAGACGGGCCATGGTCCCGTCTTCCTTCATGATCTCGCAGATCACGCCAGACGGGTTCAGCCCCGCCAACCGGGCGATGTCGACGGCCGCTTCGGTATGGCCCGCGCGCACCAGAACGCCGCCTTCGCGCGCGCGCAGCGGAAAGACGTGCCCCGGTGTGGCGATGTCGGCCGCACCCTTGGAGGCGTCGATCGCAACCGCCACCGTCAGCGCACGATCATGCGCAGAAATCCCGGTGCTGACCCCCTCGCGCGCCTCGATCGAGGTGGTAAAAGCGGTTTCGTGCCTGCTGGAATTGTTCGATGACATCAGCGGCAGGCCCAGCGCATCAACCCGCGCGCCGGTCAGCGACAGGCAGATCAGCCCGCGCCCATGCATGGCCATGAAGTTAATTGCATCCGGCGTGGCCATCTGCGCGGGGATCACCAGATCGCCCTCGTTCTCGCGGTCCTCGTGATCGACAAGGATGAACATGCGCCCGTTGCGGGCATCGGCAATGATCTCCTCGATCGAGGAAATCGCGTCGCTCCAGTCACGCTCGACCGGTCCGGGTTCTTCAAATGTCGTCATCGCCGCATCCCCGCAACTTCTGGCCGCCAGATAGCCCAGCCGCGCCGCGTTGGAAAGGGCCGAAGGGGCGCTTGACCCGCCGGCGCGCCGCCGCGCAAGTTGACGGGGCAAGGGAAAGGGCCGCCGCATGACCGATACTGCCGAGACACGCGACGGGGCCTGCCACTGCGGCACCGTGCGCTTCCGTGTGACCCTGCCCGCCGGGCTGGGCAGCGCCCGGCGCTGTTCGTGTTCCTATTGCCGGATGCGCGGCGCCATCGCCGTGACCGCGCCGCTGGACGGTCTGCACATCCTGTCGGGGGCCGAGGCGCTGACGCTTTACCAGTTCAACACGGGCACCGCGCGGCACTGGTTCTGCGGCATCTGCGGCATCTATACCCATCACCAGCGCCGGTCGAACCCGGCAGAGCTGGGCGTGAACGTGGCCTGCCTCGCAGGTGTCAGCCCGTTCGATTTCGCCGAGGTCAAGGTGATGGACGGCGTCAACCACCCCTCCGACGGGGCCGGTCCAAGGGTGGCGGGCGTGCTGCGCTACGAGGCCGCGAAATAGGCCGCGCCGGGCAGGAAGCCCGCCGTGCGCCCGGCCTCGGCCCAGTCCCGTTCGAACGCGGTTTCCCCGATCACCAGCCAGCGGTCGGCCGGATGGCCTGTCGCGCGGATCGTGGCGGCGATCCGGTCGCGCATCGTGGCCCAGCTGTCGGTGAAGACCGGCGCGGGTGCGGCGCCGTCGATCTGCGGGTTGCGGGCGACCCGGGCGGGCGACAGCGGCCGATGCACGATCGCCTGCCGCCCCGCGACCAGTAGGCCCAGCCGCGCGGCCCGTTCGGGCGGCAGGGCCTCGTCGCGCAGCAACCCAAGCGCGTTCGACGAGAAGAGAAAGCCGATCAGGTCATGCCCCGTCGCCGCGCGGACGCTGGCATAGGTCCTGTAGGGAAGGCCCAGTTCGGCCGCGCGGCGGACCCGCAGGCGAACCACCTCGATCGGCAGGGTCGGCAGCAGCGCGGCGCGCGCCTGCGTCCAGGCATGACGGCGCCAGCTGAAGCCCGTGTCGTCCGCGGGCCCGCCGTTATGGCCGATGCCGGGGCCGCTTAATCCCATTCCCGCAGCCGGGCCACGTAACGGGCCATCGTGTCGACCTCGAGGTTGACGAAATCGCCCTCCGCGACGCGGCCCCATGTGGTGTGGGTCTTGGTATGGGGGATGAAGTTGATGCCAAACTCGCAGTCATCCACCTCGTTCACGGTCAGCGAGGTGCCATTAAGCGCGACCGACCCTTTGGGCGCGATGAACCGTGCCAGCCGCTGCGGCGCGCGGAACCGCACCCGCGTGCTGTCGCCCTCTGCCTTGACCGACACGACCGCGGCAACACCGTCGACATGGCCCGACACGATGTGACCGCCCAATTCGTCGCCCACCTTCAGCGCCCGTTCTAGGTTCACGTGCCGGCCCGGGTTCCATTCGCCAAGGTTGGTCTTGCTGACCGTTTCGGCCGAGATCTCGACGTCGAACCACGCGCGCGGGCTTTTGCCCAGTGCAATCACCGTCAGGCAGACCCCGTCGCAGGCGATCGAGGCGCCGATGTCGATACCGCCTACGTCATAGGCGGTGCCGATCCGCGCCCGCAGGTCGCCCTTCTGCTCAAGTTCGAGGATCTCGCCAATGTCGGTGATGATGCCGGTGAACATGGCCCGCAGCCCCCTTGTTGTCTCGCCACATGACGTAACCGCTTGGCGCAGGTCAAACAAGCGGTCGCCGGTCATGACGGCGGCTGGCAGCCAACGTCACGTCATGCCTTAATTTCGTCGAACCGACAGGGCATGATCGCCCGACGCCAAAATCAGGACCGCTCCAGACGTGACGACACCTGCGCCCAGACCCGACCAGCGCCGCTTCCTGTTTCTTCAGGGGCCGCACGGGCCGTTCTTCGCGCAACTGGCCAAGATGCTGCGCCGCGCCGATTGCGCGGTCTGGCGCGTGGGCTTCAATGCTGGCGACCGCGCGTTCTGGTTCGGCGGCGAGGGCTACATCCCCTACCGCGGCACGCCAGAGGACTGGCCCGATGCCTGCGCCGGACTGATCGATCAGCACGGCATCACCGACCTTGTGCTTTATGGCGATGTGCGCCCGATCCATGCGCAGGCTGTCGCCCGGGCCAAGGCCCAAGGAGTGCGCGTACACGTCTTCGAAGAGGGCTATATGCGGCCCTATTGGGTCAGTTACGAGCGCGACGGGTCCAACGGGCATTCGCGGCTGATGCGCCTCAGCGTCGCCGACATGCGCAAGGCGCTGGCCCGGTCCGATCTGGAGGTGCCCGAACCCCCCGCGCATTGGGGCGACATGCGCCACCACGTCTTTTACGGCGCGCTTTATCACTGGTTCGTGCTGTTCCGGAATCGCGATTACCGCGCCTTCCGCCCGCACCGCGACCTGCCGCTGACGACCGAAACCCTGCTTTACACCCGGCGCCTGCTGCTGATGCCGTTCATCGCGATGGACCGGATGATCGCCAACGCGCGGATCAAGTATGGCGGCTTTCCATATCATCTGGTGCTGCTGCAGCTTGAACATGACAGCAATTTCCTTGCCCATTCGCCATTTGCGACGATGGCCGATTTTCTCGAGGTTGTGATTGCCGGTTTTGCCGAGGGCGCACCGGGGCACCACCACCTTGTCTTCAAGGCGCATCCGCTGGAAAACGGCCGCACGCCAACAGCGCAGGTGATCGACACCATCGCACGCCGGCACGGAGTGGAAGGGCGGATGCACTATGTCCGCGGCGGCAAGTTGGCCCGGCTGATGGACCACGCGCGCACCGCCGTCACCGTCAATTCCACCGCCGGGCAACAGGCGCTGTGGCGCGCCTTGCCGCTGAAAGTTTTCGGCGAGGCCGTTTATGCCAAGCCGGAATTCGTTTCGGATCAACCGCTTGCAGACTTCTTCGCCCAGCCGATGCGCCCCGACAGTCGCGCCTATCGCGACTTCCGCCGCTTTCTTCTGGAAACCAGCCAGGTGCCCGGCGGCTACTATTCGGCCCGCGGGCGGCGGCAATTGCTGCGACAGGTCGTCGACATGATGCTGGCCGAGGAAGACCCTTATGCCGCACTGATTGCGGGTCACGCCCCGCCAAGGCAGCCCTTGCGCATCGTCAAGTGACAGCCACAAAACCTAGGGCGCACTCTTGGCTGACGCGGCCCAGCGGCAACACTGGCCGCCGCCCGGCCCGGAAGGTTGCGCATAAGATCTAGCTTTTCATCACGGATTCCGATAGTTTACCTGAAAAAATACCAAGAAGAATACCGAGGCAGAACAAAACAGGTCGAGGAGACCGAGCAGTGAACTCCATCACCGGGCGTCCGTCGCGGCGCATCTTCCTTTTGGGCAGCGCCTCGCTGCTGGCATCTTGCGGCCTGCCGCGTTCGGGCCCCAACAAGCGCGAGATCTTCTCGGGTTCAGTCCTGCGAGAAGGCGACGCCTATGTCCTGACCGTCGATGACAGGGTCAACCGCATCGCCTCGCTGACACCGGCGCTGGGGTTTTCGGCCAGCTTCGAAAATGCGGGCGTTCTGGGATCAGACACGATCTCGCCCGGTGACAAGCTGGGGCTGACGATCTTCGAGAATGTCGATACCGGCCTGCTGGCCCCGACCGGCGCCAAGGCCTCGCAATTGACCGATATCGAGGTCGACGGCAACGGCAACATCTTCGTGCCCTATGCCGGCACGATCCATGCGGCAGGCAATTCGCCCACCACAGTGCAGCGCCTGATCACCGAGAAACTGCAGGATCAGACACCCTCACCTCAAGTCATGGTGCGTCGGGTACCCGGCGACGGCTCGACCGTGTCGATCGTCGGCGCGGTGGGTGGACAGGGGGTCTACCCGATCGAGCGGCCGACCCGCACCCTCTCGGCGATGATCGCCAAGGCAGGCGGCGTGACCGTCAAGCCCGAGATCGCCCAGATCACCCTGATCCGCGGCAACAAATCGGGCTCGATCTGGTTCGAGGATCTTTACAATCATCCCGGCAACGATATCGCGCTGAGAAACGGCGACCGCATCGTCGTGCAGCAGGATACCCGCAGCTTTACCGCGCTTGGCGCGACCGGCAGCCAGAGCCGCGTCAGTTTCCAAAGCCAGACGATCTCGGCGATCGAAGCGATCGCGCAGGTTGGTGGATTGACGGCCAATTCCGCCGACCCGACGGGCGTCTTCGTGTTCCGCAACGAACCCGAAGAGATCGCCCGGCAGCTGGTGGGCGATAACAGCCTGCAAGGTGCGCAAAGGGTGATCTACGTCCTCGACCTGACGAAACCCAATGGCATGTTCATGGCGCGCGACTTCTCTATTCGCGACAAGGACACCGTCTATGTCACCGAGGCGCCCTTCACCCAGTTCAACAAGACCATCGCGGCAATTACCGGCACGCTCAACAGCGGCCGTGTCGTGGCCAATGCGGCGACCGCCGCCGGCCTCTAGGTGGGCCCTCCGGGACCGGAGGGGGCAAAGGCTGCGACCGGCCCCGGTTCGCAACGGCTATATGTCTATAACGGCGGGTTCCTGACGCAGGGACGGGTGCGCCGCATCCTCGAACTGGCAGGCTATGACATCCGGCTAGGCAAGCCCGGCGCGGGCGACCTTGTCGGCGTCTGGGGCCAAAGCCCGACCAGCCCGCGGGGCGAGGCCGTGGCGGAGTGGACCGACAGCCCGCTTCTGCGGGTCGAGGATGCGTTCCTGCGCTCGGTCCTGCCGGGACGCGAGGGCGCGCCGCCGCTGGGCCTGACGCTGGACCGGCGCGGCGTGCATTTCGACCCCGCCACGGTCAGCGATCTTGAAACCCTGTTGTCCGAGGAACCGCTGGACGATACCGCGCTGCTTGACCGGGCGCGCGCGGGCATCGCCCGAATGAAGGCCGGACATCTCAGCAAGTATTCCGGCTGCGAACCCGCCCTGCCGGTGCCGGAGCCTGGCTATGTCCTGCTGATCGACCAGACCCGCGGCGATGCCTCGGTCAGGGCCAGCAGGGCCACCCCCGACACCTTCCGCGAGATGCTGTTCCTCGCGCAGGAGGAAAACCCCGGCGCGCGGATCCTCATCAAGTCGCACCCGGAAACCGCAGCCGGCCACCGCCCCGGCTACTTCGGCCCTGCCGACGCGACCGACCGCATCACCCTGATCGACGCGCCAGTCTCGCCCTGGGCGCTGCTGGAGGGGGCGGTGGCCGTCTATACCGTGTCGTCCCAGATGGGGTTCGAGGCCATCCTGTCGGGCCATCGCCCGGTGGTGCTGGGCCAGCCCTTCTACATCGGCTGGGGTCTGTCGGACGACCGCACACCTCTGGACCGCCGGCAACGGCGGCTGACCCGGCCCCAGCTTTTCGCCGCGGCGATGATCCTTTACCCGACATGGTACGATGTCTTCCGGGACAGGCTGTGCAGCTTCGAAGAGGCGCTGACCCAGTTCGAGGCCGAAACCCGCGCCTGGCGCGAGGACCGGGCGGGCTGGGTCGCGACAGGGATGCGGCTGTGGAAACGCGCGCCGTTGCAGCGCGTCTTCGGACAAGCCCAACGCGTGATTTTCGATGATCGCGCGCCAGTGGCGCGTGCGGGCGCGACCGGGCGGCGCCTGATGGTCTGGGCGGGCAAGACCACGAAGGCACTTGACGCCGCGGGCGCGGTGCATGTCGAGGATGGACTGATCCGCTCGCGCGGGCTGGGGGCCGATCTGATCGCCCCGCTGTCGCTGGTGCTGGACGACCTCGGCATCTACTACGACCCGACCCGCGAAAGCCGGCTGGAGCGTCTGATCGCCGCCGCCGAGGCCCTGCCGCAGGACGCGCGTGCGCGGGCCGAGGCGCTGGTGCGGCGCATCCTGCGCGACCACCTGACCAAGTACAATCTTGGCGGCGCAGCCCTACCGCAGGGCCTGCCCGCCGGGCGGCGCATCCTCGTGCCTGGTCAGGTAGAGGACGACGCCTCGATCCGCCTTGGCGCGGACGAAGTGCGGACCAACCGCGCGCTGCTGGAGGCAACCCGCAAGGCCAACCCCGCGGCGGTGATCCTTTACAAGCCCCACCCCGATGTCGAAGCCGGGCTGCGCCCCGGCGCGGTGCCTGATGCCGCCGCCTTTGCCGACGCGGTGCTGGAACGCACCGACCCGGTCGCGGCGCTGGAGGCCGTCAGCGAGGTCTGGACGATCACCTCGACGCTGGGCTTCGAAGCGCTTTTGCGCGGCAAGCGGGTGGTTTGCCTCGGCACGCCGTTCTATGCGGGCTGGGGCCTGGCCGAGGACCGCGCCGCGCCCCTGCCCCGGCGCGTCGCCCGGCCCGACATCGTGGCGCTGGCCCATGCCGTGCTGATTGCCTATCCGCGCTATCACGACCCGGTCACTGGTCGCGCCTGCCCGCCAGAGGTCGTACTGGACCGGCTGGCCATGGGCGACATTCCCGCGCCGGGCCGGTTCAATCGCGCGCTTGCCAAGCTGCAGGGCGCCTTCGCCTCGATGCCCTGGCTCTGGCGTTAGGTCGGAGGCTTGCCGGCGGCGGTGGCGGGGGGCTGTCTGCCCCCCGGGCCTCCCGTGCCGGGCGGCCTCCCCCCGAGAGTATTTGGGGCCAGAAGAAGGGGTTAGCCGCGGCGCCAGAGGGTCAGCGCGTCGGGACCGAGGGCGCGCGCCTCGGCCAGCTGGAAGCATGGCGCATCCGCCAGACGGTCGAGGCCCATCGCGGCAAGCGCGGGCGTACCCTCGGCCCCGATGGCGAGGCCCGCGGTGAAAAGCGCGATCTCGTCGACGAGATCGCCTGCCAGAAGCGAAGCGGCGATGCCGCCGCCCCCCTCGCAGAAGACGCGCGTCAGGCCCTGCCCCGCCAGCGCGGCCAGCACCGCGGCGAGCGAGAGCTGCCGCCCCTCGGCCGGCACTTCGAGGCAGCGGGCGCCGCGCGCCTGCCATGCAGGCACCCGCGACGCCGCCTCGGGGCCGTGACAGAGCCAGAGCGGCACGTCGTGCGCCGAGACGGCAAGCTGGCCCGCCTCGGGCAGGTCGAGCCGGCGCGAGATCACCACGCGGACCGGCTGGCGCTCGATGCCGAGATCGCGCACGGTGAGCATCGGGTCATCGGCCCGCGCCGTGCCGCCGCCCACCAGCACCGCGTCATGGCGCGCGCGCATCGCGTGGACCGCGCGGCGGGCGGCGGGCCCGGTGATCCAGCGGCTTTCGCCAGTCGCTGTGGCGATGCGGCCGTCGAGGGTGGCGGCCAGCTTCAGCGTCACGAAGGGCCGCCCGGCGGTGACGCGGGCGAGAAACCCGGCCTGATCGGCGCGCGCCTGCGCCTCCATCACGCCGGTTTCCACCGCGATGCCCGCCGCGCGCAGGATGGCCATGCCCCGGCCGGCCACCCGCGGATCGGGATCGCCCGTGGCCACCACGACCCGCGCCACGCCTGCCGCGACCAACGCCTCTGCGCAGGGCGGCGTCTGGCCGTGATGCGAACAGGGTTCGAGCGTGACATAGGCGGTGGCGCCCCGCGCTGCCGCGCCTGCCTGTTCCAACGCGCGCACCTCGGCATGGGGGCGGCCGCCATCGGCTGTCCAGCCACGGCCGATGATGCGCCCGTCCCGCACGATGACGCAGCCCACCGCCGGATTGGGCCAGACCCGGCCCATGCCACGCCGGCCAAGGGCCAGCGCCAGCGCCATGAAGCGGGCGTCTTGCGCGGCGCTCACGTGTCGGATTTGCCGGTCGGCCGCAGTTCGTTGACGAACTTGTCGAAGTCGTCGGCCGCCTGGAAGTTCTTGTAGACGCTGGCGAAACGCACATAGGCGACGGTATCGATCCGCGCGAGGCTTTCCATCACGATCTCGCCGATCACCTTGGAGGGGATATCGGTTTCGCCCAGGGATTCCAGCCGGCGCACGATGCCCGAGACCATCTGGTCGATCCGCTCGGGGTCGACCGGGCGTTTCTGCAACGAGATGCGGACCGAGCGTTCCAGCTTGTCGCGGTCAAACTCTTCGCGGCGGCCCGAGGTCTTGATCACTACGAGGTCGCGCAGCTGCACCCGCTCGTAGGTGGTAAACCGCCCGCCGCAGGCCGGGCAGAAGCGCCGCCGGCGGATCGCCACATGGTCTTCGGCCGGGCGCGAATCCTTGACCTGGGTATCGACGTTTCCGCAAAACGGGCAACGCATGTCTATCCCTCAACTCTGCCTTTGGGTGTTCTTCCCCAGTTTTCCACAGGTACTATAGGCACCTTGCCAGAAGTTGGGTAGGGGGCAATTTCCACCCCAAAATGCGGGGGAGCACCCCTGCCGCTGGATCACGCCCCTTGTCTTGACGCGCGACGCATGATGGACCATCTGCGAGCAAGCACGGGAGCATCGGATGGCGAAACCCTCAACCCTGGCCTTCGTCCAGCAATCGCTGGCGCTGCATGATGCCGGACGCTCGGACGAAGCGATGGCGCGGCTGAACCGGCTGCTCATGGACCGGCCGAAGGATATCCTTGGGCTGATGGGCATGGCGCGGGTGCTTAACCGCGTGGGGCGCCCGGCCCAGGCGCTGACCTATGGCGAGAAGCTGTTGAAGCTTGCCCCGCAACTCGCCGATACCCACCAGGAACTCGCCGAAAGCCATTGCCGCCTGCGCCAGTTCGACGAGGCATTGAAGCATGCCAAACGCGGCATGGCGATCGCGCCGCGCAATCCAGACATGCTTTATGTTGCTGCGACCGTCTACGAGCGGCTGGAACGCTACGAAGATGCCATCGCATGCATCAAGACCGCGCTGAAGATCCGGCCCCGACACATGCAGTCGCGATTGCTGCTGGCCTCCAACCTGCGCTCGGCAGGAAAACTGGAGGAATGTGCGACGCTCTGCCGGGAGATTTTCGCCGAGGATCCAGACAACTTCTTCGTCCAGAACATCTATAACAGGGCGGTCAAATTCACCGAAGACGACCCGATCTTCCTGTACTTGCGCGATGTCATGGTGCCGGCCGTGCGCAAGGCTGGCGGGCAGTATCACGGCCCGCTTCTGAAATTCCTCGCAAAGGCCGAGGACGATCTGGGTCACTATGATCTGGCCATCCAGCTATTCGCCGAGGCCAAGGAGGCGGACGGGAAAAAGCATGAGGGCCCGGCCTACTTGCGCTTCGTCAACGACATGACGGGGATGACGCGGGCCGATTTCTTTGGCCGCATCGGGGCCGAGGGCGAGACGCCGGTGTTCATCGTGGGCCTGCCGCGCTGTGGCAGCACGCTGTTGGAACAGATCCTGTCCAGCCATCCGCGGATTGACGGTATCGGTGAAAGCGGGCTGATGCGCGGCATCCGGGACCATCTCCGTGTTGGCGACAATGAAGGGGCAAAACTGGTCGAGGCCATTCGCGGCCTGACCCCTGCCAAGGCGCAGGAGGCCGGGGGGCACTATCTGCAGAAATCGAACGAAGCGGCCAATGGCGCGCTGCGTATCGTCGACAAGAACCTGCACAACTTCGAACTTCTGGGGCTGGCCGCGCGGATCCTGCCCGGTGTGCGGGTGTTGCACGCCACGCGCGATCCGATGGATCATTGTGTCTCGATGTACATGCAGCCGCTGAACGACTGGCACAGCTACACCCAGGATTTCACCAGCCTCGGGCGCTACTTCATCCAGTATCGCCGCCTGATGGAGCATTGGTCAAAGGTGTTGCCCATCCCGATCATGGAAGTGCCATACGAGCAGGTGGTGGCCGATACCGAAGGCATGGCGCGCAAGGTGATCGATTTCCTTGGCCTGCCCTGGGACGATGCCTGCCTCGACTTCCAGAAGAACGAAAAGCGGGTCAAGACGCTGTCTGTCGCGCAGGTGCGCCAGCCGGTCTACACGACCTCGGTCAAGCGATGGAAACGCTACGAGGCGGCGCTGGACCCGTTGAAGGAAGAGCTCAAGGGGTTCTATCCCGACGGGTTTTGACGGCGTCCCCATGGGGACAAATCGCAAAGCATTGATTTGAAATAACGATCCAGACCGCAGTCAGCCGAACATGCGGTTGCCCTGCTCGTCGATCACCAGCTTCGCCTTGGCGATGGCGGCCTTCACCGCCTCGTCGCGGGATTCCAGCACATCGGCGCGAACAAGCGTGTGGGTCTTGGGCACACCATCCACCTCGCCACCGATCCGCGCGGAGATACGAAAGCCCTTGCCTTCGCGGATGGGCGTCGGCGTGATCTCGTAACCCTTGTATTCCACGGCTTCGTCGCTGTCGCCCGCCGGCGCGGCCTGGCCCCCGAAGAGGCGCGAGAGAAATGGCATGGGCAGGCTCCGTTTCTGGACCACTTGGGATGCTAACCGGAAAAGGCCCTGCGAGGAAGTGCGGCCGTTCCTGTTGAAGGGAATATCAGCGCCGGACCAATCGGGCTTTGAACCAGGGGACCAACTCGTCAAACCCGACACGGCCGCTAGCGACATCGACGATCAGGTCATCGAACCGCTCCTTTGGATCAAGGTTCAGATGGTAACCACTACGTCGAATAAACAGGTCCGTTATCAGCAAAGCGGTCCGCTTGTTGCCATCCACGAAGCCGTGGTTCTGGACAAGCGAACGAAGAAGGGCGGCCGCCTTGCGCGAAATAGATCGGTGATAGCCGGCATAGGGCAAGCTTATGGCGGACTCTATCCCACCGAGGTTCACCACCCCTGCCCTGCCGCCATAGGTCAAGGCTTCGTCATGCGCCGCAATCACATCAGCAAGCCTGACGCGGTAGTGCATCTACCGATCTACGAGGCGCTTCAGGGCGTCGCGGTGGGTGGATGAAGAGTCTTTGATCACTCGTTGGGTCAGAGCAGAGGCCGCGGGCACCTTGGCGTGGACAGTAGATGCCTTATGCGGTTTTCCAATTGAGGTTTTGGGGCTTTTCCCCTGCGTGAGCGATTTTGTCATTTGATCCCTCACTGATCCAGGAAACTCCGCAGCTTGCGTGACCGGCTCGGGTGCTTCAGTTTGCGCAGCGCCTTGGCCTCGATCTGGCGGATGCGTTCGCGGGTCACGCTGAACTGCTGGCCGACCTCTTCCAGCGTGTGGTCGGTGTTCATGCCGATGCCGAAGCGCATCCGCAGGACGCGTTCCTCGCGTGGCGTCAGCGAGGCCAGAACGCGGGTCGTGGTTTCCTTCAGGTTTTCCTGAATCGCGGAATCCAGCGGCAGGATCGCGTTCTTGTCCTCGATGAAATCGCCCAGTTGGCTGTCTTCCTCGTCGCCAATCGGGGTTTCCAGCGAAATCGGCTCCTTGGCGATCTTCATCACCTTGCGGACCTTCTCCAGCGGCATCTGGAGTTTCTCGGCCAGTTCCTCGGGCGTCGGTTCGCGGCCGATCTCGTGCAGCATCTGGCGGCCGGTGCGCACCAGCTTGTTGATCGTCTCGATCATGTGGACCGGGATGCGGATGGTGCGCGCCTGGTCGGCGATGGACCGGGTGATCGCCTGCCGGATCCACCACGTCGCATAGGTCGAGAACTTGTAGCCGCGGCGATATTCGAACTTATCGACGGCCTTCATCAGGCCGATGTTGCCTTCCTGGATCAGGTCAAGGAACTGCAATCCGCGGTTGGTGTATTTCTTGGCAATCGAAATCACGAGGCGCAAGTTGGCCTCGACCATTTCTTTCTTGGCCTGCCGGGCCTCTTTCTCGCCCTTCTGGACCTGGGCCACGATGCGGCGGAACTCGGTGATGTCGACGCCGACATACTGGCCCACCTGTGCCATCTCGGCGCGCAACTCTTCAATCTTGTCAGTCGAACGTTCGACCAGCGCCTGCCAGCCGCGCCCGGCCTTCGCGGCCATGTCTTCCAGCCATGTCGGGTCCAGTTCCCGGCCGCGGTATTCGTCGATGAACTCGCGCCGGTTGATGCGGGCCTGATCGGCCAGCTTCACCATGTTGCTATCAATCGACATGATCCGGCGGTTGATCCCGTAAAGCTGGTCGATCAGCGCCTCGATGCGGTTGTTGTGCAGGTGAAGGCTGTTGACCAGTTCAACGATCTCGGAACGCAGTTTCTGATAGCGGTCCTCGTCGCGCTCGGAAAAGCTTTCGTCTTCGTTCAGGGTCGCCGACATGCGGGCGTCCTGCATTTCCGACAGTTTGGAGAAGTCGCGCGCGATAACCTCCAGCGTCTCCAGCACCCGCGGCTTCAGCGCGGTTTCCATCGCGGCCAGGCTCATGTTGGCCTGTTCTTCGTCGTCCTCGTCGTCTTCCTTGGAAATCGGGTTGCCATCGGCATCAAGCTCGGGCGTTTCTTCGCGTGTCTTGGTCTCGGTAGCGCTGGTTTCAACAACCGGTTCCTCGTCGTCGTCGAGCCCCAACTGGTTGCCGAACGTCGTCTCAAGGTCGATCACGTCGCGCAGCAGGATGTCCTCGGACAGCAGCTCGTCGCGCCAGATAGTGATGGCGTGGAAAGTCAGCGGGCTTTCGCAAAGTCCCGCGATCATCGTGTTGCGCCCGGCTTCGATCCGCTTGGCGATGGCAATCTCACCCTCGCGGCTGAGCAGCTCGACCGAGCCCATCTCGCGCAGGTACATGCGCACCGGATCGTCGGTGCGGTCCAGCTTCTCGGTTTCCGAACCGGCCAGCGCAACGTCGCGGTTGCCGCCCAGCGGCACCACGTCGGTCGAACCCTGCGGCCCGTCCGTCTCTTCGCTTTCTTCTTCCTCGGTAACCTGGATGCCCATTTCCGAGAGCATCGACATCACGTCCTCGATCTGGTCGGAACTGACCTGATCGGGTGGCAACACCGCGTTCAGCTGGTCATAGGTGATGTAGCCCCGCTCGCGCGCGTCGGCGATCATCTTCTTGACCGCGGTCTGGCTCATGTCCAGCGAGATGTCGCTGTCCTGGTCCACGTCCTTGCTTTCGTCGGTGTCTTTAGCGGCCATCGCGGGCTCCTCGAAGAAGGGTCAAAGGCGGGACGGAAGGGTGATTCGCTTTTGCCGAATCAATCCGGATGCCAGGTGATTCGCAACCTCTGCGCAGCCGAATTCGCCGTGCTGTGGCGACTCAGTGCGAATCGGTCGGGCGTTCAGGCTTGGCGAAATCAATCTCGTCCATCAGTTTCTGGAACGCGTCGCGCTCGTCCTTGCGGATCTGCACACCGTTCGCCCCGGTCACGTATTCTCCGCGGTCCTCGGAACTTCCGTGGCCCGCGCGTTGAAGCGCCTGCGCCGCCTGGCCCAGCCGCCATGTCAGCCCCTCGTCGACCAGCCCGGACATATCCTCGACCGCGTCCGCGACCTCGCGTGCGTGGCCGCGCCGCGCATTGAGCTTGGCCAGTTCTTCGGCCAGGCACATGCGCGCGGTTTCGGGATCGCCGGGCCGGCGCACCGGGGGGCTGATGGCGACATGGCTTTGACGCATCAGCTTTTCAAGGGCTTCCGCACCGATTTCCGCGGCAAGTGCAGCCCCGGGATCGGGAACATCGGCCAGCCGCAGCAGCGCGTCGCGCAGACGCCGGTGCAGGGCAGAGTGCATATCCAGCCGCTCCAGCTCGCCCACGAATTCGGGCAGCACCACGGGCGTCGCGACAAGTGCAGCAAGGATGACGGCCTCGTGCAATTCCTCTGCCGTGCCATCGCCAGCCGCCAGTGCCGAGGCGCGGCTGGAGGCCATCGGCGCCATCTCGCGCCGCCACGGTTCGACCGGGCCAAAGCGGCTGCCACGGGCGGCGCCGGGCCGGAAGGGTGCGCGCTGCGGACGGAACAACGCGCGCGCCTTTTCACGCAGGGCCGAATCATAATGACCGCGCAGCCCGGCGTCGGGAATCACCGCGATCGCATCGCGCAGGGCCTTGTCCAACGCCGCGCGCCGCTCCGGGCTGTCAAAGACACGGCCCTCGGTCTCGCGCCGCCACAGCAACTCGACCAGCGGGACAGCGCCCTCGACGGCCTTGCGCATCGCGTCCGTCCCACGGTCACGGATCAGCTCGTCCGGGTCCTTGCCCTCGGGCAGCAGGGCAAAGCGCAACGAACGGCCCGCCTGCAGCAAAGGCAGCACCAGCCCGATCAGCCGCATCGCCGCCTTCAGCCCTGCCGCATCACCGTCCAGCGCGACAACCGGCTCGGGTGCGATGCGCCACAGCATCTCCAGCTGCGTCTCGGTCACGGCGGTGCCCAAGGGCGCGACAGCTCCGCCAAAACCTGCCTCGGCCAGCGCGATCACGTCCATGTAGCCTTCGGCCACGATCAGCGGCGCGCCCTTGCCCGCCGCCTCGCGCGCAGGGCCGTGGTTGTAAAGGCTGCGGCCCTTGTCGAAAAGCACCGTCTCGGGCGAATTGAGATACTTGGCGCTTTCGCCCGGATCCATCGCACGGCCGCCAAAGGCGATGGCGCGGCCCCGTGCATCGCGGATCGGGAACATGATGCGGTTGCGGAACACATCATAGGGCTTGCGCCCCTTGTCGGAGGGTTTCAGCAGCCCCGCCGCCAGCATGTCCGCCTCGGATACCCCCTTCGCTGCCAGCCCCTCGCGCAGCGTCTCCCAGCCGGGCGGGGCAAAGCCGATGCCCCAGCGGTCGCGCGCCGCCTCGTCAAGGCCCCGGCGGGCAAGGTAGGCGCGCGCCTCGGCCCCCGCGGCGGTCTTCAGTTGCAGCCGATAGAACTGCACCGCCTTTTCCATCACCTCGCTCAGCCGGCTGCGGGTGTCGGCCTTTTCCTGCGCGGCCGGGTCGCGTTCGGGCAGCGGCAGACCGGCCTCGCGCGCAAGGATCTCGATCGCCTCGACAAAGCTGACATTCTCGGATTGCTGCACGAAGGAAATCGCGTCGCCCTTGGCGTGGCAGCCGAAGCAATAGAAGAACCCCTTGCGGTCATCGACATGGAAAGAGGCGGTCTTTTCCTGATGGAACGGGCACGGCGCCCAAAGATCGCCCTTGCCGGGGTTGGATTTCTTGTTGTCCCAGATCACCTTGCGCCCGACCACCTGCGCAAGGCTCAACCGCGCGCGCAACTCGTCGATGAAGGCGGGGGACAGCGACATGGGCGGCATTATCCGCCCGCCTCAGGGCGAAGTCCAGCGCGCGCGCCGCGGCTTCATCTTGCTCCAAATACTCCCGCCGGAGGCTGGCCCCGCTGCAAAGCGGGGACATCGGCGCCCTCAGCCCCGCGCGGCCACGCCTGCCATTGCCTCGCCCAGCTCATGCACCAGCGTGCGCGCCATCGAACGGAAGACGAGGATGCGGAACGCCTCCGGCCCGGCCTTCGTGACATGCGCCTGCATGTGGCCCACCACCGTGCGGACACAGCCCCCCTCGGCCAGCGCGCGCAGGTCCACGGGCAGCAGGCGCGCCAGCACGTCCAGCGTGCCCGCCCCCTCGATCCGCACCGCGGCCCAGCCGTCCGTCTGGTCGGTGACGGCGGCAAGACCGGCGAGGTCGGGCACATCCGCGTCGATGACCAGCGCCTTGCCGGTTGCAAACCACGCGGCTTCGGCCCCCTTGCCGGTGATGCTGGTTCCCGGCGCGGGCCAACCTAAGCCCACCTTCTTCAGCGCCTTGCCGACCGCGGCAGCCTTGCCCGCGAAGGGCGCGATCGAGGCCATGCGGTCCATCTCGATCTCGGTCAGGGTGACGCTACCCTCGGTCACCGGCAAAAGCCCCGCGCAGGGGGTCAGCGCAATCAGTTTAGCCACGCAGGCGTCCTCCCTCGGGGTCGAAAAAGACCGGGTTCACGATCTCGCAGGTGGTGTCGACGCCGCGCAGATGATCGACCGCGCGGATCTTCTCGCCCAGCCGCGCGCGGCCATTCGCGACAAAGCCCAGCGCGATATGGCTGTCCAGCGTCGGCGACCAGCAGACGGAGGTGACATAGCCCTTGTCGTTCTGGCGCTTGGTCGCCGCGCCCTCGTCGAACAGATGCGCCCCGGCCGTGATGCGCGACGCCGGCTGCAGGGGTTTCAGCCCGACAAGCTGTTCGCGCCCCTCCTCCAGCAGCCCTGGACGGCGTGACGCGGCCTGCCCGATGCAGTCTTTCTTCTGGCTGACCATCCGGTCCATGCCGATGTCAAAGGCGGTGGTGCGGCCGTGGATCTCGGCATGGGTGATAAAGCCCTTCTCGATCCGCATGACGTTGAGCGCCTCCATCCCGTAGGGCCCGCCACCCAACACCTCGGCCTGCGCCAGAAGCAGCCGGTAAAGGCTTTCGCCATAGCGCGCGGGCACCGCCACCTCGTAGGCATGTTCGCCCGAGAACGAGATGCGGAACAGCCTTCCTGCCACGCCCGAGACGCTGACCGCGCCACAGCCCATGTAGGGAAAGGAGGTGTCGTCGATCGGGGTATCGAGCACGCCATTCAGGACGGCCCGCGCGCGCGGGCCCACGACGCTGAACTGCGCCCATTGCTCGGTCACCGAAATCATCTGTACGTCCAGATCGGGGCGCAGCACCTGCGCCACGAATTCCAGATGCCGCATCACCGGACCGGCGGCAGCGGTGGTGGTGGTCATCACGTAATGCGTCTCGCCCAGCCGCGCGGTCGTGCCGTCATCCATGACATGGCCATCCTCGCGCAGCATCAGGCCATAGCGCACCTTGCCTACTGGCAGGGTCGAGAAGGTGTTGGCATAGACGAAGTCGAGGAAGGCCGCGGCGTCTGGCCCCTGAATGTCGATCTTGCCCAGTGTCGAGACATCGCAGATGCCCACGGCGCTGCGCACCATCTTTACCTCGCGGTCGCAGGCCTCTTTCCACGTCCGCTCGCCCGGCCTCGGGAAATAGCTGGGGCGGTACCACAGTCCGGCCTCGATCATCGGTGCGCCGCGTTCGACGCTGGCCGCGTGCGAGGTGGTGAAGCGTTGCGGGGCAAAGCCCTTTCCCTGCGCCTGCGCGCCCATCGCGGCGATAGAGACCGGCACGTAGGGCGGGCGGAAGGTGGTTGTCCCGGTCTCGGGGATGCCACGGCCCGAGACATCGGCCAGCACTGCCAGGGCCGCGACGTTGGAGTTCTTGCCCTGATCGGTCGCCATGCCTTGGGTCGTGTAGCGCTTCATGTGCTCGACCGACCGGAAGTTCTCCTGCACCGCCAGCTTGATGTCCTTCACATGCACATCGTTCTGGAAATCCAGCCATTTGCGGCCCTTGCCGGGGATGTGCCACAGCGGCTCTATCGCGTAGGCACCATCCTCGGCCCGGGGCAGGTCGGCCTTGGTGGCGGACATGCCCAGATCGGCCAGCGTTTCTGCTGCCACCCGCGCCCCTTCGGCCAGACACCCAGCAGTCGAGAACGTGCCGTTGCAAGCGCCCGCGGCGACAAGCCCCGGTATGGCGCCGGGTTTGGGAACAAAGCTGGCGATATCCTCGCGCCACTCCGGCCGGCCGTTCATGTGACAGGTCAGGTGCACAGTGGGGTTCCAACCGCCCGACATCGCCAGACAATCGGTGGCAATCGTCCGGGTGCCGCCGCCATGCTGCACGGTGATGCGGGCAAGGCCCAAGCGGCCCGAGGTTGCCACCACGCGCCCGCCGGTCAGGACCGGATAATCGGCCTTCACCTCGATGCCCGTCCGGCTGTCGATAAGGGCTGCCACCTTCACGCCCGCCGCGGCAAGGTCTTGCGCGGTGCGATGGGCATCGTCGTTATTGCCGAAGATGGTGACGGCGCGGCCCGGCGCGACGCCCCAGCGATTGAGGTAGGCGCGCACGGCACCCGCAGCCATGATGCCGGGCCGGTCGTTGTTGGGAAATGCGATCGGCCGTTCCAGCGCGCCGGCGCAGAGGATCGCGCGCTTTGCGGCGATGCGCCAGAAACATTCCAGCGGCAGGTGCGGTTCGCGCGGGCGGTGCTGGCCCACCCGTTCCAGCGCGCCATAGGTGCCCTGGTCATAGGCGCCGGTGACGGTGGTCCGCGGCATCAGCCGCACGTTGGGCAGTGCGGCCAGCTCGGCCAGCACCTCCTCGGCCCAGAGGTGCCCCGGCTTGCCGTCGACCTCGCCCGTCTCGGCCAGCAGACGGCCGCCCATGCGAGAATCCTCGTCGGCGAGGATCACGTCGGCCCCCGCGCGCGCCGCCGTCAGCGCGGCCATCAGCCCGGTCGGCCCCGCGCCGATCACCAGCACGTCGCAGAAGGCAAAGGCGCGCTCGTAATGGTCGGGGTTGTTCCGGCCGTTGAGCGCGCCAAGGCCGGCAGCACGCCGGATGAACGGCTCGTAAAGCTTCTCCCAGAAACTTCGCGGCCACATGAAGGTCTTGTAATAGAACCCCGCGCCGAGGAAGGGCGAGATCAGGTCATTCACGCTGAGCACGTCACGCGCGAGCGAGGGCCAGCGGTTCTGGCTTTGCGCCACCAGCCCGTCGAACAGTTCCTGCGTGGTCGCGCGCTGGTTGGGTTCCGCCTGTGCGCCGGTGCCGATGGTCATCAGCGCGTTGGGCTCTTCCGACCCGGCGGTCAGGATGCCGCGCGGGCGGTGATACTTGAAGCTGCGCCCGACCAGCCGCACATCGTTGGCCAGCAGCGCCGAGGCCAGCGTATCGCCCGCGTAGCCGGTCATCCGCCGGTCGTCGAAAGTGAAGGTGACGCGCCGGCTGCGGTCGATCAGCCCCTTGCCCTCGACCCTCATCGCGCGGCCCCCGGGGCCAGCGTGGCGCCGTGCACGGCGTGGGTCACGGTGTCACGCTCCACCACCATCCATGCGCCGCAGCCCACCTCGTGCTGCCACAACTCGCGGCTTGTGCCAGCAGGGTTGTCGCGCAGGTGGATATAGGCGTCCCACGCGGCCTCGCCCGCGTCGCGCGCGGGACGGTCGGCCAGCACCGCGTTGCCGCCGTAATAGAATTCGCGCCGGTCGCGTTCGCCACAGATCGGGCAGGTGATCCGCATCTTTGTCCCCTAGTGCAAATTGTGTTGGGCGCCGGTGCCCTCTTCGTCCATCAGCCCGCGCCCGGTGCGGAAGCGGTCCAGCCGGAACTTGGCGGCGGGGGCGTGATGGGTGCCGGTGGCGATCAGGTGCGCGAAGGAATAGCCCGAGCCGGGCACCGCCTTGAACCCGCCGTAGCACCAGCCGCAATCGATGAAGAGGCCCTCGGTCTCGGTCTTGTCGATGATCGGGCTGCCATCGGGCGTCATGTCCATGATCCCGCCCCAGGACCGCAGCACCCGCGCCTTGCCGATCATCGGCATCAGCGTCATCGCGGCCTCCATCACGTGTTCCTTCATCGGCAGGTTGCCGCGCGCGGCGTAGGATGGGTAGAAATCCAGATCACCACCGAAGACCAGCCCGCCCTTGTCGGATTGGCTGATATAGAAGTGGCCCATGCCGAAGCTGACGACATGGTCGATCACCGGCTTCAGCCCCTCGGTGACGAAGGCCTGCAACACGTGGCTTTCGATCGGCAGCCGCATCCCGGCCATCGCGGCCACTTGGCCCGACCGGCCCGCTACCACGATTCCAACCTTCTTGGCCCGGATCGCCCCCCGCGTGGTCTGCACGCCTTTCACTTTTCCGCCCTCGATGTCGATCCCGGTGACTTCGCAGTTCTGGATCAGGTCAACACCGCGCCGGTCCGCGCCACGGGCATAGCCCCAGGCCACGGCATCGTGCCGGGCGGTGCCGCCGCGCGGATGCAGCAGCCCGCCGTAGATCGGGAAGCGGACGTTGTCGAAGTCGAGATAGGGCAGGTGTTTGCGCACGCCCTCGCGGTCGAGCAGGATCGCGTCATCGCCCTGGTTGATCATGGAATTGCCGCGCCGCACGAAGGCGTCGCGCTGCCCGTCGGAGTGGAACAGGTTGATCAGCCCGCGCTGAGAATGCATCACGTTGTAGTTCAGATCGGCCTCCAGCCCTTCCCACAACTTCAGGGAATGGCTGTAGAATTCGCTGTTGCCGGGCAGAAAGTAGTTGGCCCGGACGATGGTGGTGTTGCGGCCCACGTTGCCGCCGCCGAGATAGCCCTTTTCCAGCACCGCGACGTTGCGCAGCCCGTGTTCCTTGGCGAGGTAATAGGCGGTCGACAGGCCGTGGCCGCCGCCGCCGATGATGACGATGTCATATTCGGGCTTGGGTGCCGGGTCGCGCCAGACGGGTTTCCACCCTGTCTGGCCGGTCAGCCCTTCCCAGATCACCCGAAGCCCAGAATAGCCCATGCCCGCGCGCGCCCCTTGCCCGACTCTGTTGTCGGGGATGACCCTATCAAGCCCGTTGCGCCACCGAAACGTCGCTTTTCGACAAAGAGGCATCTGCCCGCGACCCCGGTTGATTCAGATCACCGTGCCGGGTCAGGATAAAGTGCAGGGTATGCCTGACACCGAGGCGAGGCAGCGACCGATGACGCGGGTCTTGTGCTATTCCTGGTCAGAACGGACGGCGCGGGTGGCTGCGGCCGTCGCGGCCGAACTTGCCGTCGAGATGGACAGGATCGTGGCACCGCGGGTGCGCGCCGGGGGCCTTTGGGGGATGCTGGTCTGGGGCCGGGCGGCGCGGGCCGGTGCCGATACGCCCGTCGAGGTGCCGCCTGTGGACTGGCCGCGTTTCGGCGCGCTGGTGCTGGCAGCACCGGTCTGGGCGGGCCGGGTCGCGGTGCCGATGGCCAGTTTCCTGCGCGCCCATCCGGCCCTGCCGCCGCGACTGGGGCTGGTGATGACCGGGGCTGATCCGCGCCGTCCGGCCGGCGCCTTTGCCGATTTCGCGCGATTGGCCGGGCGCGAACCGCTGGCCACGCTCTATGTCGCCCGCGCGCGGGTCGAGCGTGGCGATTTCGCGCCCGACATCGCTGAATTCTGCGCCGCGCTGGCGGCCGGTCCCTAAAGGCCCTTGGCGCGGTAGCTGGCCGCGACCTTGCCGATGGAAACGATGTAGGCAGCGGTGCGCAGGTCGTGCACCTCTGGCCGGCCATGCCAGACCGCGCGCATCGCCTGGTAGGCCGCACGCATCGTGTCGTCGAGGCCGGAGCGCACCAGTTCCAGCTCGCCAGCGCCGCGCAGGTAGGTTTCCTTGAACCCGGGCGACAGCTGCCATCCCAGCCCCTTGTCGGCGCTCAGCCGCTCCAACTCGTCCACCAGCAACTGGTGGCGCGCCTCCTCGGCGCGGCGCTGCAAGCGGCCAAAGCGGATATGGCTGAGGTTCTTGACCCATTCGAAGTAACTCACCGTCACGCCACCCGCGTTGGCATACATATCGGGGATGATGACGGTGCCCTTGTCGCGCAGCACCTCGTCGGCTCCGGCCGTGACGGGCCCGTTGGCGGCCTCGATGATCAGCGGCGCCTTGATCCGGGCGGCATTGCCCATATTGATCACGCCTTCCAGCGCCGCAGGGATCAGGATGTCGCACGTGGCCTCCAGCACGGTCGCGCCGTCCTTGAGGTATTTCACCTTCGGGTAGTCGGCCACACCGCCGTGTTTGCCGATCCACTGGCGCACCTTCTCGACATCCAGCCCTTCTTCGGAAAACAGCGCGCCGTCGCGTTCGATGATGCCGATGATCTTTGCGCCGTCTTCTTCCTGCAGGAACTTCGCGGCGTGATAGCCCACGTTACCAAGGCCTTGCACGATGATGCGCTTGCCCTCAAGGCCGCCTGTCAGCCCGGCCTTCGCGCAGTCCTCGGGGTGGCGGAAGAACTCGCGCAGGGCGTATTGCACGCCGCGCCCGGTGGCCTCGGTCCGGCCTTGGATGCCACCCGCGTTGATCGGCTTGCCGGTGACACAGGCAGCGGCGTTGATGTCGGTGGTGTTCATCCGCCGATACTGGTCGGCGATCCAGGCCATCTCGCGCTCGCCGGTGCCCATGTCGGGGGCGGGCACGTTCTGGCTGGGATGGATCAGGCTGCGCTTGACCAGTTCGTAGGTGAAGCGGCGAGTGATCTGCTCCATCTCGTGCTCTTCCCATTCGCGCGGGTCGATCCTTAGCCCCCCCTTGGAGCCGCCGAAGGGCGCGTCCACCAGCGCGCATTTGTAGGTCATCAGCGCCGCAAGCGCCTCGACCTCGTCCTGATGCACGCTCATCGCGTAGCGGATGCCGCCCTTGACCGGTTCCATGTGCTCGGAATGCACCGAACGGTAGCCGGTGAAGGTATGGATCTGCCCGCGCAGGCGCACACCGAACCGAACCGTGTAGGTCGAGTTGCAGACGCGGATCTTCTCCTCCAGCCCCGGGCTGAGATCCATCAGCGCGACAGCACGATTGAACATGATGTCGACGGATTCGCGGAAACTGGGCTCCAGCGGCATGGCAGGGGCAGTGGTCATGGGTGCGTTCCTTCCCGGACGTGCGGGCCGGCCCTCCTGCCGGACCCTCTGGGGGGACTTTAGCCAGCTTCGCTCGGCATTTGCCCAAAAAACGGGAGAAATACCGAAATCGGGCCATTCGACCGCTTGAGCGGCCGGAGGGGGCCGATTCGCCCGCGTCGTCACTGTCGCCTTCACGGAAAGGATGGATGGCGGAATGCACCGACTGGTGCGCAAGACGGACCAATGCCGCATATCGACGCCGTGACGCCCTAAAGATGTCGCATTCAGGATCAATCTAGGGGGATCGAGTGGAACACCCCGCGGCCACCCAGACGTGGCACGGGAAGTGGTTGGGAAGGTGGCCTATGTCACGCAAGATCGTTCATCCGGGACGTGCCCTTGTCCGGCGCCTCGTCCGCTTTGCCGATGACGGCGACGGCAGCATGATCATCCTGTCGCTGTTCCTGCTTGTCCTGATGCTGATGGTCGGGGGCATGGCGGTGGACACGATGCGCTTCGAGAACACGCGCACAAGGCTTCAGGCCACCATTGACCGCGCGGTGCTGGCCGCCGCCAACCTCAACCAGACGCTGCCCGCTGCCGACGTGGTTCGCGACTACCTGACCCGCGCCGGTCTTATCAACGCGCTGGTGGGCGATCCCTCGGTGCAGCAGGGCCTGAACTACAAGGTTGTGAGCGCCCAGACACGGCTGCCCGTCCAGATGTTCTTCATGAACATGATGGGCATCAACCAGATGACCGCGCCTGCCGCCAGCACTGCCGAAGAGCGGGTGACCAACGTCGAGGTCTCGCTGGTGCTCGACATGTCCTCGTCGATGCAGAACAACAACAAACTTTCGAACCTGCGCACGGCGGCCAAATCCTTCGTCTCGACGGTTCTGGCCAACAACGCGCCCGGCAGCCAGGGCCTGACGACGATTTCGATCGTGCCCTATTCGGCGGTGGTTAACATCGGGCCCGACATGGCAGCCTATTACCCGCTGAGTTCTCAGCACGACATGTCGTATTGCCCGCTGATCGGCGCCAATGAGGTCACCGACACCTGGATCGACACCGCGATCACGCGGAACCGCGTGTCCGATTTCGACTACGGCGCCGAAACCAACACCAACGCGAGCCCGATCCAGCGTCCGTGGTGCTTCAAGCCCACCGAAAACGCGATCACCATCGATTCGTCTAACGAATCCAGCTTGCGCACGAAAATCCAGAACCTCGTCAGCTTCGGCAACACCGCCATCGACCTTGGCGTGAAGTGGGGCGTCTCGCTGCTTGACCCGCGTTCGCAGCCGATGGTCACCGGCCTGATTGGCGCTGGCAAGGTCGAGGCGGCCTCTGCCGGGCGGCCCTTCTCTTTCACCGCACCAGACACGCTGAAGGTGCTGGTGGTGATGACTGACGGTGAGAACACGCAGGAATATGATCTGGCGGAACCCTACAAGTCGGGGCTCTCGACGATCTGGGTGAACAAGGCCCATTCCAGCGACACGCTGGGCGGCACCAGCAACAACCGCTTCTCGATCCTGGTCAGCGACAACAACACGCCCAACAACTTCACCGACGACACGTTCTTCTGGCTGGGCCAGTCGTATTACAACCGGATCCACAATTATCCGCAGGGTTTTCCTGACTATACCAAGCTGAACGGCGAGTCCGCCCAGCCCGGGCAGGGGATCGACTATTCCTCGACGGTGCGGCACCTCAGCTGGCAGGACGTCTATTCGAACTGGGTGCGCACCGTCATCTATTCGAACTTCTTTTACGAGCCCTATCGCTACGGCTACATCAGCTACAACACCTATGTCGCCACCTACTATGCGCTTGAAACGGTGATGGATTCGACGCCCGCCGACAACCGCCTTTCGGCCACCTGCGACGCGGCCAAGGCCAAGGGTATCGTGATCTATACCGTTGCTTTCGAGGCCAGCTCGCACGGCAAGTCCACGCTGCTGGACTGCGCAAGTTCGCCCAGTCACTACTTTGACGTGCAAGGCACAAACATCAGCGTTGCCTTCGCGGCCATCGCCAGCGACATCGCCAAGCTGAAGCTGACCCAATGATCCGCACCGCCCTCCGTTCCCTGTCCCGGCTCTGGCGCCGCGAAGACGGCACCGCCACGATCGAGTTCGTGCTGGTCTTCCCGGCCTTCATGGTGCTTTTCGTTTCGGCGGTCGAACTGGGGCTGTTGCAGACCCGGCAGGCGATGCTGGAGCGTGGCCTTGACATGGCCGTGCGCGAGATTCGCCTGAATACCAAGACCTCGTTTAGCTCATATGACATCAAGCGGATGATCTGCAGCGGCGCGGGCATCCTGCCCGACTGCGTGAACACGATGAAGCTGGAGATGCGCCGCGTCGACCTGCGCAACTGGTCCGACATCCCGTCAACACCAGACTGCGTCGATGTCTCCGAACCCTTTTCGCCGATGGTCAAGTTCCAGAACGGGCAGGAAAACCAGTTGATGGTTCTCCGCGTCTGCTCGCTGTTCAAACCGCTGCTGCCGGGTATGGGTCTGGGCTATCAGGTCCACAAGGAAAGTGGCGGGATGTACGCCCTCGTTTCGATGTCTGCCTTCGTGATGGAGCCGTTGTGATGTTTGCGCGTCTTCTCCACAACCTGATCGCCCGCCTGCGCGACGACGAGGGTGGCAGCATTGCCGTCGAGGCGATCCTGATGTTCCCGGTGCTGGCGTGGTGCTACATGGCCACCTACATCTGGTTTGATGCCTATCGCACCCAGACGACGGTGCTGAAATCGGCCTATACCGTCTCGGACATGCTGAGCCGCGAAACCCAGCCAATCACCAATACCTATCTGGATTCGGTGTGGAAGGTGCAAAAGATGCTGGCCCATGCGGGTCGCAATCCCAAGATGCGGATCACCGAGATCGAGCGCAATTACAACGACAACACCTCGGACCCGAACGATTCCCGCGTTTTCAACGTGGTCTGGTCGCAGACGCGGGGCGGCGCGCCGGTCCTGACCGATACCCGCCTGAAGGAATTGCGCGACCAGATCCCGACGATGCCGCCGGGCGAAAAGGCGATCCTGGTCGAGACATGGTCGCCCTACGAGCCGATCATGTCGGTGGGGCTTAACGCGATGGTGTTCCAGAACTTCATCATTACCCGCCCGCGCTTTGCCTCGCAGTTGTGCTGGAGCAGCAAGAACAGCAACTGGAGCCCCAGCGACCTGACCTGTTAGGTCCGCGCAGCGGCGTCGCGTTCGATCAGCATCAGCCCGATCGTCTCGGCCATGTGCTTGGCCAGATGCGGGGGCAACATGCCACCCACCCCGACGCGACGGCCCATCCGCCACCAGATACCCGGCACCCAGACGCGCGGACCCGGCTCTTTCATCATCAGGAGAAAGCCGTTGGGCGGCTTCATCGCGAAGGCTCCCCGCTCGACCCGGTCGATGGCATCGATCCGCGCCAACACCCGGCCTTCGCCGTCGCGCAATTCAGTGTCGGTCAGCACCAGCATCAGCCATGTCAGGCGGCGCAGCCGTTCGCCGGCCCAGATCGCCATGGCGCCACCGGTGACCAGCGCCGCACGTACGGCGGCCGGCGCGGCCTCGACCACACCGAACCAGATCAGCAGCGCGCCCAGTACCATCAGGACCGTCCACGCAAAGACCCGGCGAAACGGCGAGGGCGCCGCGCGCATGATGATGCCGTCGGCATCGGGATCAGGTGAAAGTCTGGTCATCGGCGTCTCCATCGTCCGCGCCCTATCCCGGCCCGACGGCCTTGACCAGCCTCAGCGTAGCGGCACCACCTCGTAACCCGGCTCTTCCGGCTCGTCGTCGATCATCTCGGCGGGAAAGCCAGGGGCGAGGATGCTGAGGCCTGTCGCCTCTTCCAACCGCTCGACAATGCGGTCGGACTGGGCACGCGGGCCATAGCGCCGGATACCATCCTCGAAGATCGAGACCATCAGCGGGCTGATCTCCAGCGGCACGTCGGCCTCTTCGGCGATATGCTGGAAAAGGCCGATATCCTTCTTCACCAGGTCCATCGTGAAGTTGATGTCGCGGCAGCCGTTCAGGATCATCTGGCTTTCGGTTTCGTGGACGAAGGAAGTGCCGGAGGAAATCTTGATCGCCTCATAGGTGGTGGCAAGGTCCATCCCCGCGGCCTTCATCGTGACCATCGCCTCGATGCAGGTCAGCAGGTTCGCGGTGGCCAGGTAGTTCGTCATCACCTTCAGCGTGCTGGCCGTACCCAGCGGCCCGGTATGCAGGATGCGCCGGCCCAGCACCTTCAAAAGCGGAAAGACCGCGTCGAAGGTCTCGCGCGTGCCGCCCATGAAAATGCTGATATTGCCGGTCGCCGCGCGATGGCACCCGCCCGAGACCGGGCATTCCGCGGCCATGCCGCCGCGCGCGATCACCTCGGCGCCAAGACGGGCCACCTCGTCGGCGTCGGTGGTGGACATCTCCATCCAGATCTTGCCCGGCTTCACCTCGGGCAACATCAGTTCGACCACCGCAGCGCAGGCGGCGGGCGAGGGCAGGCAGGTGATGACCACGTCGCAGTCGCGCATCATCGCTGCCGGGCTGCCACCGTCGCGGGCGCCAAGCGCCACCATCTCCGCAACCGCCGCCGCGTCGAGGTCATGCACCGACAGGTCGAACCCGTTGCGCCGCACGCTTCCCGCCAGCTTGGCGCCGACATTTCCCAATCCGATGAACCCGACCTTCATGGCAATTCCTCCCTGCCGTTTGCGCGCGACCCTTGCGCGGCGCCCTGATGCCCGTCTGGCCCCAATGCGACATGCCTGCTTCGCGGATGCACCATGGCTGTGCGGGGCCGCGCGTGGCAAGTGCGCAAGGCACGCCCTATCTTCGCCACCAAAGAGGAGTTGCACCCATGTCCATTCGCCCCACGCTGGAAACCCGCCGCGCCATGCCCACGATGGAGGGCGCGGGCGTCCGCCTGCACCGCGCCTTCGGCTTTCAGGACCCGACCGAGCTGGACCCGTTCCTGCTCTTCGACGATTTCCGCGGCGACCGGCCCGACGATTACATCCGCGGTTTCCCGTGGCACCCCCATCGCGGGATCGAGACGATCACCTACGTCCTGAACGGCACGGTCGAGCATGGCGACAGCCTTGGCAATTCGGGGAAGCTTGGCGCGGGCGACGTGCAGTGGATGACCGCCGGGTCGGGCATCCTGCACCAGGAGATGCCCAAGGGAAACATCGCCGGGCAAATGCACGGATTCCAGCTTTGGGCGAACCTGCCTTCCGGCCTGAAGATGACCGCGCCGCGCTACCAGGACGTCAAGGGCAAGGACATTCCCGAGGTGGTCGATGGTGACGGCACGCGGGTTAAGATCATCGTCGGCAGCTTCTGGGGCCAGACCGGCCCCGTCGATGGCATCGCCGCCGATCCGCAATACCTCGACATCTTCGTGCCGGCGGGCGTGAAAAAGACCTTCAAGGTCGACACCTACCGTCGCGCTTTCGCTTATGTCTTTCAGGGCGCAGGCAAATTTGCCGACGCCTCGCGCCCGCATGGTGTGCTGCTGGAAAAGGAAGTGATGGGCGAAGAGGTGAACATCCGCGACATGTCGGGCAACCGCACGCTGATCCGCTTTGGCACCGGCGACGAGGTGACGGTGCAGGCCGGGCCCGAGGGCATCCGCTTTCTGTTGATCTCGGGCGCGCCGATCGAGGAACCCGTCGCGTGGCACGGACCGATCGTCATGAACACGCAGGACGAGTTGCGGCAGGCGATCCGCGAACTGAACAACGGCACCTTCATCCGGCCCGCGCACTAGCTGCGGCTTGCCGCCCCTCGCAGCGCGGCATAGGCTGGTGGGGCGACCCTGCCGCTGCCCGGACCCGCCGATGCCCCGCCGCCCTGCCCTGCTTGCAACTGCCCTTGCCCTCGCGCTGGGCCTGACCGGCTGCGCGGCGCCGCCCCGGACGATGTCGGCCAGTTCGGCCGCGGCCGAGGCGGCGCCTTTCCCCGCGCTCGTCCCGCTTGATCCGCTGCTGGTCGCGGCGGGCCAGCCACGCAACACCCCGCCCGTCGCCGCACCCGACCTTTCGGCACCGATCCTCGCGCGCGTCTCGGCCTTGCGCGCGCGGGCGGCATCGCTTCGCGCGCCTGCCATAGATGCGGCCACGCTGGCGCGCATCCGTGCAGGCATCGACACCACCGCGTTGCAGTAGCGCCGCCTTCGCGGTAACAGCCTCGGGCACGCCTTTCAGCACACGGGAACGCCTTGCCATGACCAGCCCCCTTCGCCTTGGAATCGCCGGTCTGGGCACGGTCGGCTCGGGCGTGGTGCGCATCGTGCAGACCCATGCCGACCTGCTGGCCGCCCGCGCGGGTCGTCCGGTCACGATCAGCGCCGTCAGCGCGCGCACGCGCGACAAGGACCGCGGCGTGCCGCTGGACGCCTATGAATGGGAAGATGACGCGGTGGCACTGGCACGGCGTGACGATGTCGACGTGCTGGTCGAACTGATGGGCGGTTCGGACGGGCCGGCCAAGGCCGCGACCGAGGCGGCACTGGCCGCGGGCAAGGACGTGGTGACCGCGAACAAGGCGCTGCTGGCGATCCATGGCCAGGCGCTAGCCGAGGCGGCCGAGGCGCAGGGCCGCGTGATCCGCTTCGAGGCGGCCGTCGCCGGCGGCATCCCGGTGATCAAGGCGCTGACCGAGGGGCTGGCGGGCAACGCGATGACCCGCGTCATGGGCGTGATGAACGGCACCTGCAATTACATCCTGACGCGGATGGAGAATGCCGGCCTGACCTATGCCGAGGCCTTCGCCGAGGCCGACGGGCTGGGTTACCTCGAGGCCGACCCCGAGCTGGACGTGGGCGGCATCGACGCGGGCCACAAGCTGGCACTGCTGGCCGCTATCGCCTTCGGCACGCAGGTGGATTTCGGCGCGGTGGAACTGGAAGGGATCGGCGCGATCACCATCGACGACATCGTGCAGGCCGCCGACATGGGCTACAAGATCAAGCTTCTGGGTGTCGCACAGATGACCGGGCGCGGACTGGAACAGCGGATGTCGCCCTGCCTTGTCCCCGACACCTCGCCGCTGGGGCAGCTTCAGGGCGGCACCAACATGGTGGTGCTGGAGGGCGACGCGGTGGGCCAGATCGTGCTGCGCGGCGCGGGCGCGGGCAGCGGGCCCACCGCCAGCGCCGTGATGGGCGATGTCATCGACCTTGCCCGCGGCGTGCGGATGCCCACCTTCGGCCAGCCCGCGACCAGCCTGCGCAAGGCCCGCGCCGCCCGCGCGGCAGTGCCAGCGCCCTACTACCTGCGGATGCAACTGGTCGACAAACCCGGCGCACTGGCCAAGGTCGCCCGCGTGCTGGGCGAGGCGGGCATCAGCATCGACCGGATGCGGCAGTACGGCCATCAGGACACCAGCGCGCCGGTGCTGATCGTCACCCACAAGACCACCCGCGGCGCGCTGGACGAGGCGCTGGCCGCCTTTGCCGCGACGGGCGTGGTCGAAGGTGCTCCCGTGGCAATCCGGATCGAGGCGGTCTGAGCGACAGCTTGACAGCGGCCAGCCCGATATGACCCCCTGACGCCGTTACCTGCGCAAGGGGGATGACGATGATCGACCATACAGGGCTGAGCGTCAGCGATTTCGATGCGGCCAAAACGTTCTACGACGGCGCGCTGGCGCCGCTGGGCATCCGGCATACGGTGACGCTGCCGGCGGAGATCACTGGCGGCGTCAAGGTGGGCGGCTGGGGGCGCGAGGGCCCGGCCTTCTGGCTGCACGAGGGCGCCGCGCAGACCCCGCCGGTGCACGTGGCCTTCACAGCCGGCTCGCGCGCCGAGGTGGCGGCGTTCCATGCCGCCGGGCTGAAGGCCGGCGGGCGCGACAATGGCGCGCCGGGCCTGCGGCCGCACTACCATCCCAACTACTACGGCGCCTTCCTGCTAGACCCTGATGGCAACAACATCGAGGCAGTCTGCCACCTGCCGGAATAGGCCCGCCGGTGCCCTAACGCCCCGTCGACGCATACCAGCCCCGCGTCGCCGGGCAGGCCGCCAGCGCCCGCTGGTAGCCGGGCCGGGCATGTAGCCGGTCGAGGTAGGACCGCACGGACGGGCCAAAGGGATAGGCCGCGCTGTAATGGGCATGGTCAAGCGCGTAGGCCACCGAGATGTCGGCGGCGGTAAAGGCCGCGCCGGCCATGTAGGGCGCGGCGGCCAGCTGCCGCTCGACCAGCTTCAGCCGGCTGTCGAACTGGTATTTCGTGTGCCGGGCCGTGGGGTTGTCGCGCTGGCCTTCGGGCAGGCGCAGCGCGTTCGACCAGAAATAACCTGCCTGCCCCAGCCCGGCCTCGCCCAGCAGCAGGAACTGCTTGTAGGCGGGGAAGGCCGCGTCCTCGGGCGCGGGCATCAGCGGCGTGGGCCCGTGGCGGGCCATCAGATATTCCATGATCGCGATGGATTCGACCATCGTGACCGCGCCATCGACCAGCGCCGGGATGAAGCCCGCGGGGTTGAGCGCCATGAACGCGGTATCCTGCGTCACGTCGGCCAGCAGGTCGACATCGCGCAGCCGGTAGGGCAAGCCCATTTCCTCCAGCAGCCAGACCACCCGAAGGCCCCGCCCCTCGCCGTAAACCGTGATCATCGCCGCGCCCCTGCCGTTGCCGGATCACTCAACTGCGCTCCCGCGTCGCAGGCAAGCGCCCTGGGGGCGCGATGTTAGCGACGAAACCCCGGTTCGCGCGCCTTGCGGCTGTCATGATCGGCAGGGTAGGCATGGCGTGACCTCAGACAAGGAAACGCCCGATGTCCCACCCCGCCGATTTCAACGACCGCATGCTGTCGCTGGGCCTTGCCCGCGTGTCCGAGGCCGCGGCTATCGCCTGCGCCCGCCTGATCGGGCGCGGCGACGAGAAGGCCGCCGACCAGGCCGCGGTGGACGCGATGCGCACCCAGCTCAACAAGCTCGACATCAAGGGTGTCGTGGTGATCGGCGAGGGCGAGCGCGACGAGGCGCCGATGCTTTATATCGGCGAGGAGGTGGGCACCGGCGATGGCCCCGCGGTTGACATCGCGCTGGACCCGCTGGAAGGCACCACGCTGACCGCCAAGGACATGCCCAACGCGCTGGCCGTCATCGCGATGGGCCCGCGCGGCTCGATGCTGCACGCGCCGGATGTCTACATGGACAAGCTGGCAATCGGGCCGGGGTTCCGCCGCGGCGTGGTGACGCTGGACATGAGCCCGTCCGAGCGCGTCTCGGCGCTCGCCGCGGCCAAGGGATGCTCGACCCAGGACATCACCGTCTGCGTGCTGGAACGCCCGCGCCACGAGGCGATGATTGCCGAGATCCGCGCAACCGGGGCGGCGATCCGGCTGATCACGGATGGCGACGTGGCCGGCGTGATGCATTGCGCGGACCCCATCCTGACCGGCATCGACATGTACATGGGCGCGGGCGGCGCGCCCGAGGGCGTGCTGGCGGCCGCCGCGCTGAAATGCATGGGCGGGCAGATGTTTGGCAAGCTGCTGTTTCGCAACGACGACGAGAAGGGCCGCGCGCGCAAGGCCGGCATCACCAACTTCGACAGGGTCTATACCCGTGACGACCTTGTGACGGGCGACGTGATCTTTGCCGCAACCGGCGTGACCGACGGCAGTCTGCTTCCGGGGATCAAGCGCGAGGTGGGCTATGTCACGGCCGAGACGATCCTGATGCGCTCGAAAACCGGATCTGTCCGGCGGATGAGCTACCGCAATCCGATGCCCTGAGCGGGGGGCCGGCCCCTGACGGGGCCGGCTGCCTCCGGCGGGGAGTATTTGGGGCCAGAAGAAGGAGAACCCGCGCGCAATGACGGGGACGGACCGCGCCTTTCTGAATGTCGAGCAAAGTCTGGGCGGGCGGCGCTGGGTGGGCCCCGGCGCGGAGGCTGAACGGCTGGCCGCGGCGATGGCGCAGCAGGTTGGCCTGCCGCCCGCGCTTTGTGCCGTGCTGGCCGCGCGCGGCGTGGCGCCCGAGGCATCGGGCGCGTGGCTGGCGCCGACGCTGCGCGAATTGCTGCCCGACCCGCGGTCGCTGCGCGACATGGAAGTGGCGGCCGGGCGGCTGCTGCGCGCGGTCGAGCAAGGTCAGCGCATCGCGATCTTCGCCGATTACGACGTGGACGGCGGCGCCTCGGCCGCGCTGCTGATCGTCTGGCTGAGGGCAATGGTGCGGGAGGCGACGCTTTATATTCCCGACAGGATTGACGAAGGTTACGGACCCAACCCGCCCGCGATGGCGGCACTGGCCCAAGCGCACGACTTGATCGTCTGCGTCGACTGCGGCACGCTGAGCCACGCGGCGATTGCCGCGGCGAAGGGCGCCGACGTGCTGGTGCTGGACCATCACCTGGGCGGCGAGACGCTGCCACCGGCGCTGGCCGTGGTGAACCCGAACCGGCAGGACGAAAGCGGCGACCTTGGCCACCTGTGCGCGGCGGGGGTCGTGTTCCTGGCGCTGGTCGAGGCGAACCGCCAGATGCGCGGCGCGGGGCAGAGTGGACCTGATCTGATGGATCTGCTTGACCTTGTTGCGCTGGCCACCGTGGCGGATGTCGCGCCGTTGATCGGGGTCAACCGTGCCTTCGTGCGGCAGGGGCTGGCGGTGATGGCGCGGCGGCAACGGCCCGGGCTGGTGGCGCTTTCGGATGTCGCGGGGATGGCGAGCGCGCCAACTGCTTATCACCTTGGCTTTCTGCTGGGGCCGCGGGTGAACGCCGGCGGGCGCGTGGGGCGGGCCGATCTGGGCGCGCGGCTGCTGGCCACGCCCGACCCGGCCGAGGCGGGCGCGCTGGCCGCCCGGCTGGACGAGCTGAATACCGAGCGGCGCGAGATCGAGGCGCAGGTGCGCGCAGTGGCACTGGAACAGGCCGAGGCGCGCGGGCTGGAGGGGCCGCTGGTCTGGGCCGCGGGAGAAGGCTGGCACCCCGGCGTGATCGGCATCGTTGCCGGCAGGCTGAAGGAGACCACGCACCGCCCGGCCGTGGTGATCGGGCTGGACGGCGACGAGGGCAAGGGGTCGGCCCGGTCGGTTCCGGGCGTCGATCTTGGCGCGGCCGTCCAGCGGCTCGCGGCCGAAGGGCTGTTGGTCAAGGGTGGTGGCCACCGGATGGCCGCGGGCCTGACGGTGAAGCGAGACATGGTCGAACCCGCGATGGCGCGTCTGGCCGAGCTGCTGGCGCAGCAGGGTGCCGGCGCAGGCGGCCGACCCGATCTGCGCATCGATGCCGCCCTTATGCCGGGGGCCGCGACACCCGAACTGATCGAGCAGGTCGAGGCGGCCGGGCCCTTTGGCGCAGCCGCGCCCGCGCCGCGCTTTGCATTCCCGGACCTTGCCATTACAGACGCGCGCATCGTGGGGTCCGGCCACCTCAAGCTGCGGCTTTCGGACGGCCATGGCGGGCGGCTGGAGGCGATCGGCTTTGGCGCGATGGATGGCCCGCTTGGCCCTGCGTTGATGGCCCATGGCGGCGCCCGCTTCCATCTTGCCGGCCATGTCGAGGTGAATGACTGGCAGGGCCGGCGCCGCGTGCAACTGCGCCTTGACGATGCCGCGCCGGCGGGCTGAGCGTAACGCAGGATTCTTGCACCTGCCCGCGAAAACCCCCTTGCCCTCGCCCCGGCCTTTGCCTAAGAGACCTCCACCTTCTGTGGCCCGTTCGTCTATCGGTTAGGACGTCAGGTTTTCAACCTGAAAAGAGGGGTTCGACTCCCCTACGGGCTGCCATTTCTTCCGCTAAGCTATTGTTATTCATTGCCTTTTCCTGCCTTTCTGTCCAACGGATCGGGAAAGTTGGACACGTTGGAGAGCTTGGCGAACCCTGAATCCGCCAGCTTGGCGCGGTTCGCCTTCTTCGTGTAAACGTCCGCCTGCTTTGTGTCGGCGTGTGCGAGGTATGACGCGATTTCCCAATTCGAGGCACCGGCATCGGCGAGGCGGGTCGCGCCGGCCTTGCGCAGACCATGCAGCGAACCCGGCACGCCTGCCTCTCTGCACCGGTCTCGGAACCAGTTTCCCAGCGTCTCGGGCTTGTATGGCTTCCCGTCGCCGTGCGTGAGGAATAGCAGCCGCCCGGACGGGATCAGCGCAAGTTCGGCCGCCAGGTCGGGCAGGATCGGCAGATCGGCCGCGACGCTCGTCTTGCCACGCTTGTAGGCAATCCGGCCGGCGCTGACGTGCTGCCAGCCGACGCGGCACAGGTCTTGCCGCGCCATGCCCGTGTTCAGGGCCAACAGCACCGCCAGTCGCGCCGTCGATCCGGCACCGTGGCGGGCTAGGAAACGGTCAACCTCTGCATCGGTCCAGGTGTGGTAGCCGTCCGGATTGACCTTCATGCGCTCGGCAAATTTTGCCGGGTTCGGGCCGATGTATCCCAGCTTCTTTGCCGCGAAATTGAACAGCATCGACATGTTTTTCTTGACGGTGTTCGCCGCGGTCGGGCCGGCCTTCTTGGCCATGAGGGCTTCGACGTGCCGCACCTCAAGGCGGGCGAAATGATACTTGCCAGCAGTCTCGCGCAACCAGTCCAGTTCGCCCCGGATGCTGCGCTTGCGAGACGGCGACAAATTGGCAAATTTCAGGCTGCCCAGGTATTGCTCGATCAGCCATGCCACCGTGTCAGGTTCGGCCGTCGAGCGCGGCGCCCTCGCACCCTCCAAGGCCGCCTCATAGGCCGCCAGAAACTCGGGGCCGCCATACGGGCCGGGCAGGTTACACCGGAAATCGCCGGCCTCGAAACGCCAGTAAACGCGGCCCTTGACCACGTTCTTGCGGACGCCGGGGAATCGGTTGCGCCGCCTCATTTGAGCAGCTCGTCGGGATCGGGACCGGCCTGCTTCTCGTCCAGCTTTCCGGCGATGATCGTAACCTTGCCTCCCGGCTGCACCTCCACGCGCCACTCGGCAATTCCAGCCGCCCGCATCGCCTTGGCGTAGCGGGTCAGGTCGGATTGCTTCAATGCGGCGCGCGGCTGGGCCATCAGTCGTCGGCCTCCATTTCGGCGCGAACCGCGTCGGTCACGCGGTCGATCAGGATCACTGAGGCAACAGAAAAATCCAGATCGGCCAGCGTTTCCAAACTGGCACGCAGGTGCACGCCGGCGGGCGTCTTCACGGCGAATCGCGGACGCTCGCCGCTCGCGGTCACGTTCCGATCGGTGGGCACCTTGACGTTGAGCGCGGAAGCCACCCACGGCGCGACTACGGTCGCCGCGCGCCATGCGTCAGGCAGGTCGAAGGCCGCGCGGGCCAGGTTAATCATGACGCGCGCGGCGATCAGGTCGAAGTCGGAAAAATCAACCCGGCCGTTCACCGCAGCGCCACCAAGCGATACGCCGCGGCGGCGCCAGTCTCGGAGGTTGTCTTGCGAAACCCCCAGTCGTTCGGCAAAATTAGCGGAATTCATGTAATCGTCCTTCGTCGTGATTGATTTCTCACAGACATAGCGTGAGAGGCGCAACACGTCAACCGGGATTGTTCCGCGCCAGACTGACCGCGCTCATCCGGCTACCCGGTCAAGGTCGGCCAGCAACTTCTCGCTGAGCGACTTGGCGATCATGATCAGCGACGTTGTGGCGCTTCTGACCTTGATTTCGTCCTGCGCGCAGTTGTCCATAAAATCTACGGCGAACAACATCTCATTGAGGTGGACGGCCTGCATGCGGATGTCTTCGAGAAGCTCAAGCGCGTCGGCGGGAATGTCATGCGGGTTCGTCATTGTGTAGTCCTTGCTTATGTTTCATAACATCGTTACGATACGACATGGCCCTGAAACGGTCAAGCTATTTCAGAACGTGGTTACGATATGAACGCAACGCAATGCAAAATGGCCCGCGCGGCAACTGGCCTAGGTGTCCGCGATCTTGCGCAACTGGCGGGCGTTTCACCCGATACAGTCGCTAGGTTTGAGCGCGGCGAAAACTTGCGAGAAGCGACCGTCGCCGCGATCCGCGCCGCCCTTGAAGGGGCGGGCGTCGTCTTCACGCCCGAAAACGGCAACGGTCCCGGCGTCGCCCTCCGAAAGAAGTAGGGGCCGGCCCTTTTTCGGACCGGCCCCCGGCGGCGCTGCGCTGCAACCCGCCCGCCGCCCGCGCCACGCCGGTAGGAAGCCAGCCGCGCCTTGTCGGTGTTGTAACGGCACTTCCCGACTTGCCGGGGCGCTTCGGGCGGCAGATGAGCCCAGGGCGCGCCCTGCCCGTCTCAGGCGGCGTGGTCGCCCTCGCCCCAATTCACCAGCGTTAGCAGTTTGTTAAGCGCCTCGCCCTCGATCCCGGCCGCCTTCGCGTCCGACATCGCCGTGATGAGCGCCCCCAGCGCCCGCGCTCGGCCGCCGACATCAAAAGCTTGAAGCGGGCGCAGCGTGTCAACCATCACCTCGCCGCCCAGCTTGGCGCTGGCCTCTTCCGCGATGCGCATGGCAATCGGTTGGAGGGCCCACGTCGCAAGGTGTCTTTGCGCTTCTCTCACCATAGGCCCTGTAGTGGCCGGATTAAGAAGCGCCGGCAGGACGCCGAACACCCCGCAAATCGAATCTCGCGCCCCGGCAAGGTGCTCTCTTGTCAGCGACTTCGAGAGGTCGGGGGACAGGTCGCGCGGTTGCCAATCCTGCATCGGCGCCGGGCCGCCGGCCGCCGAGACTTGGACGGATTCGCGCAGGATCACGCGCCCCCGGCTGCCCCGGAACGCCCGGCCGAGGCGCTCTTTCTCAGGTTCCGTCGCCTCCGGGTAGGGCACGATCTGGCTGCCAAGCGGCGCGTCCGCGTAGACTTCGGCGAGCGCGGCCTCGATCGCCTGCAACATGCCGGCCGTCAGTTGCGCGCGGCGCAGCGGCGCCGTGCCGGTCCATGGCGCCGTCGCGTCGCTGCCGTGCCGAAAGTGAAGCACCTCGGCCGCAAGGGCCGTCTGCGACCGGCCGCCGCCGGCGTCGGACAAGCTCAGGCGATACGCGCGCGGCACGCCGTCGCGGGTCGAAACCTCCCAGTCGGACACCGGCACCAGGCCCGTTTCTCGGATCAGGAACACCGCCTCGCCCCGCAGGGCCAGCCCGCGTGCGGCAATCGCCATCGCGGCGCGGGTCAGCAGGTCGGTGCCCTGCACATCGGCAAGGGCTAGGCCGCTTTCCCACAAGCCCACACATGTCTGCACCGCCCCGGTCAGCTCGCCCACGCCCGCGGCGCCGGCGATGTAGCTTTCGCGCGCCGCCATGATTGCCGCAGTGTAACCGGTCCCGCTGGCCCGAGTTTCGTTTTTTTGCTTGCGAAATGGCCACATCACTGAGCCCTCCGATAGCGGCGCAGCAGGTCTGCCGCGCCGGATTGTTGCAGCGCCCGCGCCGCCCACATTGGCGCCCGCGTCCCGCTGGCCTCGATCTCTCCGACCTTTCCGGTGAACGAGTTTGACCCCGCTTTGCCCTGCATCATGCCGAAATCGCCGATCGCGGCAGAATACTCGGCCAGCCGCCGGAACGCCTCCAGGACCGCGGCCGGAACGGTCCCGCCGCCGACGCTGGCGGTGACGCGATACCAGCTATCGTCCGCGAAATCGTAGCCGCCCACCGGCGAAGCCTCGGGCGTGACCGCGCTCCAGGCGCCGTCGGCCCAAACCTCGACAGTCGCCACCGTCGCGGGCGTCAGGGGCGGCGCCCAAAGCCCCGCGCCCTCGACCACCCAGACCACATCGCGCGCCGTCCAACGCGTCGTGATATAGGCTTCGATCCGCGCCCAGATTGCGTCAGGATCGAGCGCCGCCGCAGCCGTGGACAGGCCCGCCGGCGGGTCAGGATAGGCGATCGGAGCCGCCTCGGTTTCACTGATTGTCGTCGTCATGTCAGGCCCTCCATCGCGTGAGAGATCGCCGCAAGCCCTCGGCCGGATCGGGCGGCAGGATCAGGCCGCCGCGTTCCTCAACCGTGGTGTCTTTGTAGGCCGGCACCGTCACCATGCTGAATTCATAGAGAAGCGCCTCGAATATCGTCCGGATCAGTGCCATCCCCTCGGACGGCGGTTCTTCGGTCGTCACCTCGGCCTTGGGCGCCACCCTCTCGGGCGGGATGCGAAATCCCGGCGAAATTCCCCCGATCAGACCGGCAACAAAACCCGCGAAGAAATCTTGGACATACTGAGCGCCTTGCAGCTCTGGCGTGATCGTCGCGTCGAAAATAACCGCGTCGGCCGCGTCGTGAATTTCCAGCGTCCCGGCGCTGCGCGACGCCAACGGTTTGCCGTAGTCGTGCCCGATCAGGAGATGAATATCCTGATCCGGTTGATTGATGCGCCACGCGAAAGCATGAGGCGCGAATTCTTCCTTACGCGGCCGGCCGGTGCGGCCCCCATCGCTCAGGATTGCCCTTTTTTTATAGGGAAATTTCCCGCGAAGGCGGCGCGATCCGTCGCGGGCCTTCCGGCGGAGTTCCAACTCTCCGATCGCGCCGCCTTGCTCCATCACGCCACCTGAAGCCCAGTGATGAGCTGGAGCTGAGCCGGCCGCGAGACGGTCACGTCCATCGTCGCCAGCGCGGTCAGCCGCAGGCCCCCCGACGCCGCGTCCGAATAGGGGTCGCGGATCATGTCGATCGCGCCCCACGTCCCGACGAAGATCGGCGGCACGCCGCCGGCCGTGGTCGTCAGCAATGCCGATGCCGCGGCGGGCGAGCCGGTCGGCGCGGCAAGGGCGTTCGCGCTCATGGTCACGTTGCCCGCGACCACCGCCTTGATAAGCCGATCCCACTCCCACGTTGTCGAGCTGCCGGAAGCGATCGTGCCGTCGAGGTAGTCCCAAATCTCCGGCCGGATCAGCACCCGCACTTCGGCCGGCGAGCTTGCCGCCGATGCGATCATGAACCTCACGAACGCCGCCCGGAACGCCGAATAGCTCGCCGCGGCGTCGAAGGCAGTCGACGTGATGCCGTAGGTCGCCGCGCCGGCGACCACGCCCAAAGGCTCGCCCGAGCTGCCCGAACCGAGGAAAATCGCCCTGTCGAGCGCCTCGCCGATCGCGCCGTTCATGTCCCGGCGAATGGCCGCCTCCAGCGCGCTGCCCGTTTGCTTCATCGCCTTGCGCGTGACCTTCATCGTGATGCCCAGCGTCTGCTCGGGCTTCAAGGGCCGATCGGTCGTCGCGTAGACGCTCGGGCCGGCCACGCTCGCCGTCTCGCCATCGGCCCAACCGGCCGCTACGCTCGAAGTCGTCACCGGCCATTCGACCGCGCCGGAATCGATCGCGATCATCTGCGCGCCCATGCGGGACGCCGCCGACTGGGCGAAAAGGCGATCGATGATCGGCCGCGTGCCGATCGGGTCAGGCGTGCCACTGGCGACGGTCTCGCCGGCCCGGCGTTCCAGCGCGGCCCACGGGACCGGGATACCCCGGAACCCGCCGGCGGCGCGCAGTTCCTGCACGATTTCCGCGGTCTTGCCGTCGAGCTGCCGGCCCTCGTCCAGGGCAAGCGCGACCTGGCGCAGTTCGAAGCCGGCCATCATCTCGGCCCATTCCTTGTCGCTTCGCGTTTCCAGCTCGTCGCCGGCCTCGCGCCGCTCCTGATCCTCAGCGATCAGGGCGCCCCGATACCGGGTTTCGTTCGACCGGAATTCCCGGTCGAGCTCCTCGATCTTGCGCACCTCGTCTTCGGTCGCGCTCTCTTTTCCGACCAGGGCCGCAAGGCTCTGGCGGATTTCCGACTGACGCCGGGCGATCTTCACACTTTCGAGCATTCGTTCATCCTTTCTGCTCAATTACGGCCCATTCGGACCAGTTGCCGCCAGGCCTGCCGGGCGGGATTTGGTTGCCCCAGGCCGATCTCGATCCGCGTCTTTCGCGAATGACACCGCCCGCATAGGCATTGGAGATTTGACAGGGAAAAGCTGAGGTCCGGCCGATCGCGGACGGGCAGGATGTGATCCACTTCCAGCCGGCGGCGCTCGCCGCACTGGACGCATTGCCAGCCGTCGCGGTCCAGCGCCTGCATCCGCAGCGCCTTCCAGCGAGGCGATTTCGTGACGCGCCGTGAGTGCGCGGCGTAGTCCTTGCGACTCACAGCCATGCCAGCCCCCCGCCCGCCCGCGCCGGGCGGGCCGTCACGCGGGCGCCCTCGGCCACCGCCAGAACGGTTGCCGCCGCCGCGTCGATCCGGCCCAGCGATCGTGCCTTCGCCAATTTCAGGTTGTTCGCCGGGTCGCGAAGGCAAACCGCGTCCGCGAATGCGGACCGCAACAGCAGCGACGGCGCCGAAAGAACCTTGCCGTCAAAGACCGCGCGCCGGAACCTTTCCAAGTCCTCGCCGCCATCGCGGAATCCCATGCCGCGCCAGACGATCGGACACCGAACCCCGGCCCGGTCCATCGCCTCGCCAAGTTCGGCCTGCTTGTATCGGTCAGCCACCAGCGCCGTAATCTGCTCGCCTTCGACGTGGCGCAGAATCTCGCCCAGCCAAGCCGCGACTGGCACCGTTGCCGCGCCCAGCGTTGTGAGCTCGCCCCGTTCGCTCATTTCGGAATATCGGCTTCCGACGCCATCAGCTTGCCCACGGTCGAGAAGTCCCGGTTGCGAGGGGAACCACCCGCGCGCCTCGACTCGGCCGGTCACGGGCCAGTAGAACGCCGCTGCGGTCATGCTGGCACTGCCGCCAAGGTCGATCCCGATCACAACCCCGCCTTGGCGCGGTGGCAAGGCGTCAACTTCGCAGGACAGCCATTCGTCTACGGTCAGCAAAACGTCGCGCGTTTCCGCCGAAACGCGTTCGTTGCGGTTGTAGAGCCGGAAGCTCGTCAGCGTCGATCCACCCCGCGCAATCGCCCGCCGCGCCTGCCCTTGCAGCCATTCCAGGTTAGAGCCGATCCCGAATTCGGCGCCGGGGTTCGCCTCTTTCAGACTGGCAATATCGTCCGCAGGCAGGCCGGGCGCGGGCCGGTGTTCCTGTCGGTAGACGCCCGGCTGATCCTGATCGAGCCAAACGGAAAACGGATGCGCGTCATCGGCTGCGCTGGTCGAGATGATCAGCGCCCGCCCGCCGCGCTTGCCCATGCCCGAGAGAAGGGCATGTTCGAGGGCGTCGCCCTGATCCTTGGCCCAATGTCCCCGCTCGTCCATCAGGACCAGCGTCGGCGCGGACCCGAGCGCCGTCTTGCCATCGGCCGCAATCGCCCTGATCACGTGCCCGCCGCCGTCGCCCTCGAATTCGATCTCCAGCCGGGGCGAGCGCCGCACCGTGAATTGTTCCTGCTCGGCCTCGGCCAGCCCGCGAATGAAGCCGACGACGAAATCGAAGGCAATCCGCGCCTGATCCCGCGTCCGCGCTGCGATCAGGATTTCCCGCCGAGGCTGCGCGTCCCATTTCCCCATCACCGCGCCCAAGGCGACCCCGGCCGACAGCGCCGTCTTGGCATTGCCGCGCCCGATCGACAGGACGGCGACGTTCACGCCATCCGCCAGCGCGCCCCGGACGAACCGCTTTTGAAACGGCGCCAGCTTCATCAGCTCGCCGGCCTTCGGCCCCTCGGGAATGCGAAGCCGGGACAAAAAGTTCAGCGCCTTGGTTGAAGCCTTGCCGGTCATGCCGCCGCCTCCGTGCCGCGCAGCGCGAAAGGGAAAGCGCCCCCCCCGAACCCCCCCCTCAAAAAACGCCGGGGCATTGGGACCAAACCCAGCGCCCGGCCAGATCGGGCAAGGTGTGCACCCTCCCCCCGTGCAACGGGGGGGTGCAACACCCTAGGGGTATAAGGGGTATGTCGCGCACCCCCGTTGCACGGGGGGTTGCACCGGGGGTTGCACCCTAGTTGCACCTTACTCATTCTCACCTCCACGGCCGATATGCGAGCGTGCCTTAGCGCCCGATCCGTGCGTCTTGATCACGATCCGGCCGGCCGCGAAGAGCCTCTCCATAGCCGCCGCAAGGGCCCGCTTGGTAAGCCCCTCGGCCTCGTCGTCGCGCGCGAAAACTGCCGGGGCGTAGGTCGGGCCGGGATTGTGAGAGACGTGCCGGCCGCTCGCCTCGCGGGCGTCCAGCAGCGCCAGAAACACCCGATCGGCCTTCGCGTTCGCGGCTGCCCGATCAAGGCTTGTCTCGGGCGCGGAAGGCACGAAAAGGCCGCCGCACCACGACAGCGACATCTCGCCGGCGGCGCGCCCGTAGTTCGCCTTCATGGTGCGCAGCACGCGGGCGTCCGGGTCTGGCTCGATCACCTCGGCCCCGTCCTGCCGCGTGATTCGCTTGAGGTACAGGCGGGACCGGACGGCGTTGTTCCACGCGGTGTTCCCCGAGTAGCCCGCGCCGTTGTCCATTGCCGACTTGGACGGATGCGCGAGCAACAGAACGGCGCAGCGGGCGCGCAGGGCCACGCCCTTGATCAGGTCAACGAAATGCGTCGTCTGCGCGCGGTCGTTCTCGTCGCCGGGATAAAAATTCGCGAGCGTGTCCAGCACCACCAGGCGCGCCCCCTCGGCCGCCGCCTCGATCTCGGCCAGCAGGGCAGTAGGCTTGAAGCCCGTGCGGCCCTTCTCGGCCAGCAGCGCGCCCTCACCGACCAGCGAACGGAACACAAGCCGAGGCATGTCGCCAAGGCCCATGCCAAGCCCCAGCGCGATGCCATGCAAGCGGCGATGCACCTCGTCCGCGTCATCCTCGGCCGACACGACCACGGCCCGGCCCGCGCGCACCGGCTGGCCAAGCCATTCGGCGCCGGTCGCCACGGCAACGGCCATTTGAAGCGCCAGCAGCGACTTGCCCGTCCCGCCGTCGCCGGTCAGTAGGGTCACGTTACGATCGGGCACAAGGCCCTCGATCAGCCAGCGCCGATCGGGCACCGGCACGCCGGCAAGATCGGCCGCAGAGCGCCACGGCGACGGCGCCACAGGCTCGGGCGTGCCCCGCAGGTTCGCCACCCAGGCCCGCGCGCGGTCCTCGTCGAGGTAATCGTCATCGTCGCGCATGGCCATCGCCAGCGCCACGAATTCCGCAGGCGCCCAGATGAGCCGCTCCATGCCCTCGCACAGCACGTCGCCCGAAAACTCGACCTGCACGCGGTGCGGCCGATGATCGGGCCACATGACAAGCTCGCCCTCGGTTTCGTCGGAGAAAATCATCCGGTCGCCGGGCCACGTCGCCAGCGCCGACCACTGGCCGGGCGCGTGCTGCACCGTGTCGGGCAGGCCCAGGGCCGGGAACCAGGCGTCGATCGCCTCGGGCCGGGACAGCGAAAGGTCGGAAAGGTCGAACCCGCGATGATCAAGCATTGCCATGACCATCCCCCCGCGCTACAATGGCGCAGGTGTTTTCAGCAGACACAAATCCAGCCCCGGTCGCGCCCGCCAGCGCACCGGGGTTTTTCACGCCGCAGGGGCGCGGAAGTGTTGGACAAAAGCGAAAATTCCGCTTTCGTTTCAATGGGGGGTTAAGCCCAGTTGGACGGGCTAGTTCGTTGATTTTGCTTGAAAATGTGACAACCCTACGGGCTGCCACGTTTCCCCTGTTTCACCGTCAATACCGCGTCAGCGGGATCCGCAGGCTGACCGACAGCACCTGATCGGTATTATGGAAGGTCAGGCCTTGAACCGGTGTCGAGGCGCCGCCGCCGGCGACAACGTCGGTGCCGCCTTGGGCGGTGCCGAAATCATAATAGCGATAGGCGATTTCAAGGATCACTGGCGGCTTGCCCGGTGGGGTCAATTGCATCGACACGCCTGCGCCCAGTGATCAGGCGAAAGATGACGTTGTCGCGCCGGAAAAGGTGCGATCGTCGCGTGGCGCGGTAAAATTGGTGCGGGTCCAGTCGTCGACGGCGTTGCTGGCAAAGCCGACGCCGCCCACGAGGAAGGGCTGCACCCGGGCGCTGCTGCCGCGCTGTTCCAGCGGCGAATAGAACAGGCTTGCCATCACGGCAGTGGTGTGGACTGCGCCACCGGTGATGTCGGCATGGGGGCCGGGCGTGGACGGGTCGGTATAGGACCAGGGGCCTGCCAGGCCGGACTTGCCGGTCATGACAAGGCCCACGTCGGCGCGAAACCCGTTCATCCAGTCATGGCCCAGCGCAATGCTGCCAAAGCCGGGATGACCGTCGCCCAGATCGAACACGACCTTCGGGTCGGTGGGGTAGTTGGGCGGCAGCCAGTAAGCATCGCCGAAGCTGGCCATCGCAGCGCCCAGTTCGACGCGCGCATAGGGGCCGTAGGTCACGCTGGCGGGGTTGCCACCAAGGATTGGCGCGCCATCGGCACTTGCAGCGACGGGGAGCATGCACGAGCCCGAAAGGGCTGCGACAACAGCGATGCCGGGAAGGAATTTCATTGCGTAACCTCGCTGCTGATATGAACGGAACAGGATATTTGCGTTCCGTGATACGAATCGGCGGGCGATCTGGCAACGTGCTCGTTTCTTGGGCGAATCGGGCCGTTGCAGCCTCGCCACTTTCGTGATGACGCCGGCCCCGCCACGAAGGCAGGGCCGGCGCCGTTGCTAATCGTCAGATCAGCCGTGACCGGCGAGGATCGCGATGCGGATCTTCTCGGCCTCGATGGCAAGGGCCACGGCGGCCGCGCCGGTGACGGGCGTGCCAAGGATCGTGGTCACGGCCGTCACGGTGTCGGGCGAGATCGGTACAGTCTTGTCCGAGGCGGTGCCAAGGAACACGGCCTGCAGCAGGTCGGTATTGTTGCTGATGCCCGGCACGGTGTTAAGAACGGAGCTGCCGTCCAGCGCGTCCTTTAGCAGGGCAAGGTTCTGCAACGGCGAGTCGATGTAGCTGACCGTGTCGAACGCGGTCGACAACTGCATGATCATGTCGTCTTCGCTGAGGCTGTAAAACGACGCCATCTCGGGCGTGAGCGAGGCAAGCGCCTCTTCATAAGCCCGGTCGAGCACCGCGCCGGGCGAACGGGCCACGTTCAGCCGACCCAGTTCGACCTCGGGGATGCCCTCCTGCGCCCAGATCGGCTTGCCGCCGCCATTGTCGCCTTGCGCGCCGGCCTGCGGACCCTTGCCATCGCTGTCCTCGCCGGGGCCGCCCTGACCGGCCATCGGGCCCTTGCCACCCTCCTCGCTGCCGCTATCGGAGTGCTCTTCGCCGCCTTTATTGGCACCCTGGTTGCCGTTATTGCCCTGGTTGACACCGCCGCCGGTGCCACCCTGGCCGTTGGTGGCGCCCTGGTTGCCATTGCCTTGGGTCTGGGCCTGAACAGGACCGGCGCCGAGCGACCATGCGCTTAGCGCCACGCCCGTGCCGAGCGCGACGCTGAGCGCGATGGCAGAGGCGACGAGTCGGGTACGGCGGGATTTGGTTTGGATCGTCATGACGACTCCCTCACTGGTTAAACGAACACGAATCAAAATTAGGGCTGCCGACGGCGGCCAACGTTGACGTATGTCAAATTACGAATATTTTAAAGCCCGGCCTGGCGGGCCCCTCGCGGCATGTCACCCGGCCGCTTCGCGCAGCACCTCGGCCACTTGCTGTAACTGCGGGGCAAGCGGATTAGTCTTGCGCCAAACCATGCCAATAGTGCGGCTGGGCTCGGGCGCGGGAAAGCGCGCCGTGGCCACCGGGGCCGATCGGGTTTCCACCGCCACGGCCATTTCCGGGATCAACGTCACCCCGATGCCCGCACCCACCATCTGCACCAGCGTCGAGAGAGAGCTGCCATCCAACAATTCCCGCGGTGCACTGGCGTGAAGGTTGCAGAACGACAGGGCCTGGTCGCGAAAGCAATGCCCCTCTTCCAGCAAGAGCAGCCGCATTTCGCGCAACGACTCGCGGTCAGGCACAGGCAGGTTGGCCTCGGCCAATGGACGCACCAGAAGGAAGTTCTCGGAAAAAAGCGGCATCTCTGTCAGCCATGGCTCGGATACCGGCAGCGCGACGATGGCGGTGTCGAGGCGCCCCTCGTCCAGCTCGCGGATCAGCCTCGGCGTCAGGGTTTCGCGCACGTGAATGTCCAGATCGGCATGGCTGCGCATCAATCGCCCAAGAAAGCCCGGCAGCAGGTAGGGCGCGATGGTGGGGATCACCCCGAGCCGCAGCCGTCCGGCCAGCTGCCCCTGCGCGGCACGGGCCAGATCCTCCAGCTCGTCCACCGCGCGCAGGATATCGCGCGCCCGCTCAAGGAATTCGGACCCGAAGGGGCTGAGGCTGACACCGCGCGCGCCGCGTTCGAACAACGCCGCACCCAGCCGCTCCTCAAGGTCGCGGACCTGCATCGACAGCGCCGGTTGCGAGATTGCGCAAGTCTCCGCCGCCCGGCCGAAATGGCCATGTTGGGCCAGTGCCTCGACATAACGCAACTGCTTGAGGGTCAGGCTCATGATAAGGTGAGCTTATCGTCTCGATCAGTAGATTCAACTTAAACTAATGAACTGCCTTTGTTAGGGTCCCCCCAGACACGGGGCCTGACGGGCCCCGCCTGCCTTCATGCAGCGTAATCAGGAGGACCAGAGAATGGACGGAAACGACATGGGCAAATGCCCGGTCATGCATGGCGCGACGACGACCTTCGGCGCGCGCTCGAACAGCGACTGGTGGCCGAACCAGTTGAACCTGCGAATCCTGCACCAGAATTCGGCGCTGGTCAGCCCGATGGACACAGAGTTCGACTACGCCAAGGCGTTCGGCAAGCTGGACTATACCGCGCTCAAGGCCGATCTGACGGCCCTTCTGACGGACTCGCAGGACTGGTGGCCGGCCGATTACGGCAATTACGGCGGCCTGTTCATCCGCATGGCGTGGCACAGCGCGGGCACCTACCGCACCGGCGACGGGCGCGGGGGCGCGGGCGCGGGCGCACAAAGGTTCGCGCCGCTGAACTCGTGGCCCGACAACGGCAACCTCGACAAGGCGCGGCGGCTGCTTTGGCCGATCAAGCGCAAGTATGGCAACGCCATTTCCTGGGCCGACCTGATCATCCTTGCCGGCAACGTCGCGCTGGAGCAGATGGGGTTCAAGACCTTCGGCTTTGGCGGCGGGCGTGCCGATATCTGGGAACCGGAAGAGGATGTCTACTGGGGCGCCGAAACGGAATGGCTGGCGACCTCTGACAAGCCCAACAGCCGCTATTCGGGCGAGCGTGATCTGGAAGATCCGCTGGCCGCCGTGCAGATGGGCCTGATCTACGTCAACCCCGAAGGCCCCGACGGCAACCCCGATCCTCTGGCCTCGGCGCGCGACATCCGCGAGACTTTCGCCCGCATGGCGATGGACGATTATGAAACCGTCGCGCTGACCGCGGGCGGCCACACCTTCGGCAAGACCCACGGTGCGGGCGATGCCGCGCTTGTGGGTCCCGAGCCCGAGGCCGCCCCGATCGAGGCGATGGGGCTTGGCTGGCTGTCTTCCTACGGTTCCGGCAAGGGCCGCGACGCCATCACCAGCGGCATCGAGGGCGCATGGACGCCCAACCCGACCCAGTGGGACATGGGCTATTTCGACGTGCTCTTCGGCTACGAGTGGGAGCTGGTCAAAAGTCCCGCAGGCGCCAACCAGTGGACGCCGAAAAACCTCAAGCCCGAGGACCACGCGCCCGATCCCGAAACCGGCGAGCGCACGCACCGCATCATCATGACGACCGCCGACATGGCGATGCGCATGGACCCGGCCTACGAGAAGATCTCGCGCCATTTCCATGCCAACCCCGACGAGTTCGCCGATGCCTTCGCCCGCGCGTGGTTCAAGCTGACCCACCGCGACATGGGGCCGAAGGCGCGCTACCTCGGGCCGGAAGTGCCCGCCGAGGACCTGATCTGGCAGGACCCTGTCCCGGCCGTCGACCACCCGCTGGTGGGCGAGGCCGACATCACCGCCCTGAAGGCCGAGATCGCCAAATCGGGCCTGTCGGTGCAGGACATGGTCGGCACCGCGTGGGCCTCGGCCTCGACCTTTCGCGGGTCGGACAAGCGGGGCGGCGCCAATGGCGCGCGCATCCGTCTTGCGCCGCAGAAGGACTGGGAGGTCAACCAGCCCGACCAGTTGGCGAAGGTGCTGAGCGTGCTGGACGGCATCCGCGACGCCTTCAACGCCAAGGGCGCGACCAAGGTCTCGCTCGCGGACCTGATCGTGCTGGCGGGCAATGTCGGGGTCGAACAGGCGGCCAAGGCCGGCGGCATCGACGTGACCGTGCCGTTCCGGCCCGGCCGGACGGACGCCACCGCGGAGCAGACCGACGTGGAAAGCTTCGCCGTGCTGGAACCCATCGCCGACGGCTTCCGCAACTACCAGAAAAAAGCCTACTCGGTTTCGGCCGAGGAGCTGCTGGTCGACAAGGCGCAACTGCTGACGCTGACCGCGCCGGAAATGACCGTTCTGGTCGGCGGGATGCGCGCGATGGATGCCAATGCGGGCCGCAGCGCGCATGGCGTGCTGACCGACCGGCCCGGCGCGTTGACGACCGATTTCTTCGTCAACCTGCTGGACATGGGCACCGTCTGGGCACCCACCGACGATGCTGCGTCCACTTTCGAGGGGCGCGACCGCAAGACCGGCAAGATCAAGTGGACCGCGACGCGGGTTGACCTGATCTTCGGCTCTAATTCGCAACTGCGGGCGCTGGCCGAGGCCTATGCCGAGGACGACGCCGCGGGCAAGTTCGTGTGCGACTTCGTCTCAGCATGGACCAAGGTGATGGAGGCCGACCGTTTCGACCTCGCCTGAGGCGGGCTGACATCTTGAACCGGCCGCGGGGGCACCCTTGCGGCCGGTTTTTCTTTGCCCCTCGCAGGCGGGCGCGGATCGCGCTATGCCCGGCCGATGGACATGGCCCCGTTTGACATCTTCCTCGTCGCGCCACCCGGCCTTGAACCCGCGCTGGCCGACGAGGCGCGCGCGGCAGGGTTCGCCGACCCGGTCGTGACCGAGGGGGGCGTCACCGTCACCGGCGGCTGGCCAGATGTCTGGCGCGCCAACCTGATGTTGCGCGGGGCCGCGCGCGTACTGGCGCGCATCGGTAGCTTCCGCGCGATGCACCTTGCGCAACTCGACAAGCGCGCGCGCAAGTTTCCTTGGGCCGACACGCTGCGCCCCGATGTGCCGCTGAAGGTCGAGGTCAGCACGCGCGCCTCGCGCATCTACCACGCCGGCGCGGCGCAGCAGCGTATCGAGGGCGGGTTGCAGGCGGCGGGGTTCACCACCACGCCGGAGGCGGGCCTGACCCTGAAAGTGCGGATCGAGGATGACCTGTGCACCTTCAGCATCGACACCTCGGGCGAGCCGTTGCACCGGCGCGGGCTGAAACAGGCCGTGGGCAAGGCACCCATGCGCGAGACGATGGCCGCGCTGATGCTGCGCGCCTGTGGTTATGACGGGTCCGAACCGCTGGTCGATCCGATGTGCGGCTCGGGCACTTTTCCCATCGAGGCGGCCGAGATGGCAGCGGGGCTTTTCCCCGGCCGCGCGCGCACCTTCGCCTTTGAAAAGCTGGCCAGCTTCGATGCCCCGGCGTGGCAAGCCTTGCGCGGCAGCGCCCGGCCCGTCCTGCCGCCCGCGCGCTTCTTCGGCTCCGACCGTGACAGCGGCGCGATCCGCATGGCCACGGCCAATGCCGAACGCGCGGGCGTCGCCCCCTGCATTACCTTCACCCGGGCCGCGATCAGCGATCTCGCGCGCCCCGAAGGGCCGCCCGGCCTTGTCATCGTCAACCCGCCCTACGGCGCGCGGATCGGCGAGCGCAAGCTGCTCTTCGGGCTTTACGCGACGCTGGGCAAGGTGCTGGCAGAGCGGTTTTCGGGGTGGCGGGTTGCCATCGTCACGTCCGACGCGGGGCTGGCCAAGGCCACCGCCCTGCCCTTCCTGCCGCCCGGCCCGCCGATCGCCCATGGCGGGCTGAAGGTGGTGCTCTATCGCACGGCGGCGCTGGCTTGAGCCCTCAGACCGTCAGCACGAAGAACACGCGGCGGAACGGGAACAGGACCGATCCATCGGGTTCGGGCGGATAGACCCGCGCCAGCGCCGCGTCATAGTCGGCCACGAAGTCCGCCGCGTCGTCGCCAAGTTTCTCGACGAAGGGGCGCATCGCGGTGGACTGCGTGAAGCGGCGCACCGGGTGGCCGTCCTCGACCGGCGCCAGAACCGGGGCCAGGCGCTGGAGATAGGTCGTTTCCCACGCACTGACGGTGCCCAGGGGAGCGAGCATGCGCGCGTAATCGGCGGGCATCGCGACCGGCGGAACATAGGCAGAAAAGTCGAACAGGTCAGGACGCAGATCGCGCGCGACCTGCCGCAACAGCGCGTGGCTGGGCGCATCGTGCTGGCCGGGAACCTGCACCGCCAGCGTGCCGCCGGGCGCCAGTAGCCCTGCCAGCCGCGGCAGCAGCGTGGCATGGTCGGGCAGCCAGTGCAGCAGCGCGTTGGAAAAGATCAGCGCGGGGGGCGCGGCCGGCTGCCACGTGCCGGCATCGGCCTCGATCAGCGCGTCATAGGCCCCGCATGTGCGCGCGCCAGCCAGCATGGCCGGGCTGGCGTCGATGCCCACCAGCCGCCGGTCGGGCCAGCGCAGCCGCAACGCGGGGCCCACCGCCCCGTCGCCGCAGCCGAGGTCCACGATGTCACCCGCGGGCACCTCTCCGACCTGCGCCAGCAGGTCCAGCGCGGGTCGCAAACGCAAACCCCGAAACCTGGCATAGGTTTCGGGGTTCCAGTCCGGTGTGGTGGTTGCCATCAGGCCGAAGGCTCCGGCTCCATCCCGCCAGAAGGTTTTGGCTTGCGGGTCCCCGCCTTGGGGATCGACGGCACCGCCGAACCGCCCGAGGGTGGCGCGCCGCTGGCACCGTCATCACGGTTGAGCGGTTCGCCGGCAATCACACGGGTAATCTCGGAGCCGGTCAGCGTTTCGTATTCCAGAAGGCCCTGCGCCAGCCGCTCCAGATCCTGCCGCTTCTCGGTCAGGATACGCTTGGCGGTGTCATAGCCCTCGTCGATGATCCGGCGCACCTCTTCGTCGATCAGCTTCTGCGTCTCGGCGGAATGGTTGGTCCCGCCGCCATAGGCGCCAAGGTAGGACTGCTGTTCGTTGGCATAGTCGATGTGACCGATCTTGTCGGACATGCCGAACTGGGTGACCATCGCACGGGCAATCTTCGTGACCTGCTGGATATCGCTGGTGGCACCACTGGTCACGTTCTCTTTGCCGAAAATCAGCTCTTCGGCCACCTTGCCGCCCATCGCCATGGCGATCTTGGACGTGTACTTGGTAAAGCTCACTGACAACTGATCCCGTTCCGGCAGGCTGAGCACGAGACCAAGCGCGCGACCGCGCGGAATGATCGTGGCCTTGTGGATCGGATCATGCTGCGGGACGTTCAGGCCGACGATGGCATGGCCCGCCTCATGATAGGCGGTCAGCTTCTTCTCGTCCTCGGACATGACCATGCTGCGCCGCTCGGCACCCATCATCACCTTGTCCTTGGCGGATTCGAAATCGATCATCGTGACGAACCGGCGGCCGACACGCGCGGCCATCAGCGCCGCCTCGTTCACGAGGTTGGCGAGATCCGCACCCGAGAAGCCGGGCGTCCCGCGCGCGATGATGCGCAGGTCCACATCGGGGCCCAGCGGCACCTTGCGGGCATGCACGCCGAGGATCTTTTCGCGGCCCTTGATATCGGGGTTGGGCACGGTGACCTGACGGTCGAACCGGCCGGGACGCAGCAGCGCAGGGTCCAGCACGTCGGGCCGGTTGGTGGCCGCGACGATGATGATGCCCTCGTTGGCCTCGAACCCGTCCATTTCGACCAGAAGCTGGTTCAGCGTCTGCTCGCGCTCGTCATTGCCGCCGCCATAGCCGACGCCACGCGACCGGCCCACGGCGTCGATCTCGTCGATGAACACGATGCAGGGCGCGTTCTTCTTGGCCTGTTCGAACATGTCACGTACGCGTGAGGCACCCACACCAACAAACATTTCCACGAAATCCGAGCCCGAGATGGTGAAGAACGGCACGCCGGCCTCGCCCGCGATGGCACGGGCCAACAGCGTCTTACCAGTCCCCGGCGGGCCGACCAGCAGCGCGCCTTTCGGGATCTTGCCGCCAAGGCGCGAGAACTTCTGCGGATTGCGCAGGAACTCGACAATCTCTTCCAGCTCTTCCTTGGCTTCGTCGATGCCGGCCACATCGTCAAACGTGACGCGGCCATGCTTTTCGGTCAGAAGCTTTGCCCGGCTTTTTCCAAAGCCCATTGCACCGCCACGTCCGCCACCCTGCATCCGGTTCATGAAGTAGACCCAGACACCGATCAGCAAAAGGAACGGCAGCAGGCTGACAAGGAAAGTCTGCAACCCACTGGTTTCCTGACTTTTCGCAGTGATCGGGATCTTCTTTTCCAGCAGCAGGTCGGTGATCTGGGCATCCTGCGGCTTGATCGTGGTGTAGTCACGCCCATCGCTGCCGCGGTAGATCAGTTGCTCGCCATTCTCGGTCACCTGCGTCACCGTACCGTTCTGCACGGCTGCGACAAAATCGGAATAGCTGCGCTGTGACGTGTTCATCGCGGTCTGGCCGCCGTTGAACAGGTTGAACAGCGCCAGCACCAGCAGGAACAGGACGACCCAAAAGACGATGTTGCGTGCGTTGCCCAAGTGGAACTCCTCAGAAAGCCTGATGGCGAGTGCAAGTGTCGCACATCGCCTCGGGGAGTAAAATAGACATCAATGGTCTGTGTTCAATGCACAAGCCGCCCAATCCGGAAAGGCGCGACAATCCGCGCGCTCCAGCCGGTGCCGAACCCCGCGAGCGGCGCCGCGATCAGCGCCTGTCCCCGCCAGACGGCGGGCCCTGCCGCCAGCGAAGCGCGCGGCAGGCCGGTTTGCCGCCAGTCGGGGCAATCGCGCAGCCCCTCGCCAAGTGCGCGCACCTCCAGTCCGGGCGCGTGCGGCCCCTCCAATTGCCAGCGGCGGTCCCAGATCGCGGTCGTGGTCGTGGCCAGATTGCGCACGGCATTCGCCTCGCGGGTGATGCGAAGGTGGCCGGTTTGCTGCATCACCACGCAGCCGGACAACGTGTGCCGGCCCGCCACCGCCAAGCCTTCGTCCATCGCATCAAGGGCGCTTTGTCGTGGCGGATACCCCTCGCCCCCGATCCATGCCAGCCCTGCCAAGCGCAGGCGGCGGACCATTTCGGCAGGCAGCCCGGCCCCATCCAGCAACAGATCGCCCCTGTCCTCGGTCACGCGGCGCGCCACCTCGGCTTCGGCGTAATGCTCCAGCGCGGCACGCGCACTCTCAAGCGCGCGGGCAGAGTGCGCGATGGTCCCGGGCGGGATGCCCAGCCCGGCCAGCACCTCCAGTGCCGCGCGGATGCGAGGACGCTCGCGGGTCATGTCATCGTTGCTGGGATCGTCGGTCCAGTCGATGTGATGGCGGGACAAGTAGGCGCGCAGATCGGCGCGGCCGACCTCCAGCAGCGGGCGGGCAAAGCAGACACCCCCGCGCCTGAACCGCGCCGCCATCGCGGCAAGGCCATCAACCCCGGCCGAACGGCCCAGCCGCATCAGAAAGGTTTCCGCCACGTCGTCGGCGGTATGGGCCAGCAGTACCGCGGCCACCTGATTGGCCCGCGCCCAGCCGGCAATCAGGCCATAGCGCGCCTCGCGCGCGGCGGCTGCCACGTTGCCCCGCCCGTCCCAGCCGGTCCAGTGCAACGTCTCATGCGCGACGCCCAGCCGGGCGCAGTGGGCCGCTACCTGCACAGCTTCCGCCGCACTTTCGGCACGCAGTCCGTGATCCACTGTCACCGCCCGCATGTCGGCCGCCGGAAAGGTTTCCTGCAACAGGTGTAACAGCGCGGTGGAATCGCCCCCGCCCGAGATGGCAACCCCTAGGGGCCCGTCCGGCAGACCGGCCATGCCGGCGGTCAGTGCCGCGCGCAGCCCGGCATCGGCCCCGGCGACGCCAGTTTCGGTCACTGGCAGCCGTAGCCCTGCATCGCGGTCGCGGCCTCGGCCACGGCCGGGTTGCCGGGAAAGCGGCGTCCCACCTCGGCCAGCGTCACACAGGCATCCTGCACCTGCCCGATCTTTCCCAGCGCGTCGCCCAGCCGGTAGAGCGCCTCGGGCGCGACATCGCCGGTGGGCGCAGCCGAGAAGGCATCGAGATAGGAGCGCGCGGCATCTGTCATCTTGCCCAGTTGCGCCAGCGCCTGCCCGCGCAGCATGTGCGCCTGCGGCACCAGCGGCCCGCCGGGATAGTCAGTGGCGTAATTGGCCAGCTTGTCGACCGTGCCCTGATAATTGCCGGCGTCGTAATCCTGCTGGGCAAGATCAAAGTCCTGCTTTTCGCCCACGGCCAACTCCGGCCCGGTCGAGGTGCCTGACGCTGTGGTGCCGGTCTGTGGTGCGGGGGCCGGTGCGGGCACGGTGCTGGCCGTGCCGCCCAGCGGCGCGGTATCGCCCAGCTTGCTGACATCGCAGCCCGTCTCAAGCTCGCAGACGCGGAATTCCAGATCGCCCAGACGGTTGGTGCCGTCGGTGACGATCTGGTTGATGCGGAATTCCAGCTCTTCGGTCTTGGCCGTCAACTTCTGCAGCGCGTCCTCGATGCTGTTGAGCCGTTCCAGCGGCGTGTTGCCCGCGACGCCGGTGGTCAAGCCACCGGAGGCCGTCAACTCGCCGCGCAGCGACTGCACCTGATCGTTGAGCGCGGCAATCTCCTGCCGGATGTCGACAAGGCTGTCGGCGCGCAGGGGCATCGCCCCCGCGACCGTCAGCACGGCGGCGATCAGGCAGATGCCGAAGCGCGTCATCGCAACCGGCCTCCTCAGCCCATGTTGCCGACAGAGATCACCGTCACCGCACGGCGGTTCTGGCTATAGCACGATTCGTTCGAGCAGGTCGCGATCGGGCGTTCCTTGCCATATGAGATCGTGCGCAGGCGGCTGCCGGGTACGCCCTTGGACACAAGGTATTCCCGCACCGCGTTGGCCCGACGTGCGCCAAGCGCAAGGTTGTATTCGCGCGTACCCTGTTCGTCGGCATGGCCCTCGATGATGGCCTGGTAATCGGCATGCGCCAGCAGCCACGTGGCCTGCCCGTCCAGCGTCTGCATCGCTTCGGGCGTCAGCGTGGACTGGTCCACGACGAAATGCACCCGATCGCCGATCGCCTGGTTGAAGTAGGCCGGGCTGTTGGGGTCGTTTACATCACCCAGCGCGCTGGAGGTGATGCCCCCGGGGCCGCCGGCACCATTGGCGCCACCGGCACCCGCGCCGAAACGGTCGGGCCGCGTGCAGGCCGCGGTAGACAGCGCCAGAAGGAGGATGGCAGCCTTGGTCATCATGTGCATGGGAGTTGTCCTGTGTGTTCTTGTGCTCGTTAAAGGTCAGTCTAGCACGGCGCGGGGCCTGAGGGAATTACCACGACGGGCAGGTTGTCAGGGTTGCAGCGGCCCCCATGACGGGTCCGATGCACCGGTTGGCGTTGGCACTTGCCGCAGGTTCCGGCCCGAGACGTCGACGGTGTAAAGCGACGACGTGCCGTCAGCGCCCTGGCTTTCGCGGCTGAACATGATGACACGGCCGTTGGGCGCCCATGTCGGCCCCTCGTCAAGGAAAGAGGCGGTCAGCAGCCGTTCTTCGGACCCATCCGTGCGCATCACGCCGATATGGAAGCGGCCCGCATTCTGCTTGGTAAAGGCGATAAGGTCACCACGGGGCGACCAGACCGGGGTGGAATACTTGCCGTCGCCGAAGGAAATGCGCGTGGGCTCGCCGCCGTTGACCGACATGACGTAAAGCTGCTGGGTCCCCGAACGATCGCTTTCAAAGACGATCTTGCTGCCGTCCGGCGACAGGCTGGGCGCGGTCTCGATCGAGGGTGCATCGGTCAGGCGTTCGCTTTGCCCGGTGGCGAGGTCAGTGCGGTACAGATCGGTATTTCCGCCGTTGATCAGGCTGTAGATCACTTGCCGCCCGTCCTGCGAGAAGCGTGGGGAAAACGCCATTTCGCCCGGTGGCGTGGCGATCTGCTGCTGGCTCACCGCAGAGACGTTCATCATGTAGATCTGCGGAAAGCCGGTCGCGTAGCTGGTGTAAAGCACACGGTCGCCCGTAGGCGAGAACCGCGGCGCCAGCACGATCGACCCGCTGTCGGTCAGATACTGGGTATTCGCGCCGTCGTAATCCATGATTGCCAGCCGCTTTTGCCGGGCGTCCTTCGGCCCGCTCTCGGCCACGTAGACGATGCGGCTGTCGAAATACGCGCCCTCGCCGGTGATCCGCTGGTAAACCTGGTCGGCGACCTTGTGCGCGATGCGGCGCCAGCCCCCGACGCTGCCGGCAAGCTGCATCCCGTCGCCCATTTCTGTGCCCGCGAAGACATCAAAGAGGCGAAACTTGACCGTGATCTGGTCGCCGTTGACCGCGACCGCCCCCACGATCAGCGCCTGCGCGTTGATGGCACGCCAGTCCGGGTAGGCGATGGGCGCGGCGAACGAGGTGAACGGGCTGATGAAGGACGACGGCGACAACTGCCGGAACAGGCCGGTGCCAACGAGGTCTGCCGCGATCACGCCGGTCACGTTGGCAGCGGCCTGCGACGATGCGGGTGTTTCGGCCTGAAAGACCGGCGCGGCAAACGGTAATGGCTCGATAACGCCGTCGGTGATGGTGATCCTCAACGGGCCGCCCTGCGCCGTGGCAGGTGCCGCCTGCAACAGGCCCAGCGCCAGAAGCGGCGCCATCAGAAGCGTCGTGATACGGAACCTCATCGCCATGGTCTCTCCCGTTCTCTGCGCGGTCAGTCTCATTCTGGCCAACCGCTAGTCAATAACAACACCGGGCACCGGCAGGATCGGCGGGTCATCGCCACTCTCCTACCGCAACCGCATGCTTGAAGGGTCGAACGTGATCTCGACCTGTTTCCATTGCTCATACTTGTCCGCCGGCAACTGGTAGCCGTCCCGCTGGCACCGCAACACCGCGCGCCGGGCCGCCTGAAAGGCCGAATCCGCCGCCGATTGCGGGCCGCCCTGTGCCGAGACCAGCCGCACATCGCCCACCACCTTGCCCTGCGGCGACAGGTCGAACTGGACTGTTACCACCACCGAGGCCGATTGCGAGCCGTTATCCACGTTCCAGCAGTTCTGCACAGACAGGCGGAACGCGTCCTTCTCCGCCCCGGTCATCGGTGGCCCCTGCACCGCTGCCGACGAGCCCGGCGTGGATGCCTGCGCCGAGGCAAGTGCGGCCGCCACAGCATCGTTGACGGCCGCCTCTGCCGGGGCTTGCGGTGCGGGCGTCGGCGGCGGCGTTTCCGTCGGCGTGGGGGTCGGTGTGGGGGTCGGTGCTGGCGGCGGCGCGGGCGGTGTCGGGCGCGCCGCAGGACGGGCCGAAGTTGTGGGGGCTGTCACCGGGGCGGCGGCGGGCTTGGCCGATTCAGGCACGATCTGGGTCGCGGCCTCGGGCGGAGCGGCTGCCTCGGCGGGTTTGGGGACAACGGTGGCGGCGGTCGCATCCTGCGCGGCCGGCTGCGTTACGGTGTCGTTGACCTGCGCATCGCTTGGCGGCTTGGGCGCGGGCGTGGGGGCAATGCGCGGCGCCGGGCGCGGCTGCGCCTCGGCCGCCGGCGGAAGGTCGGGCGTGGTGGCCGGGGCGCTTTGCTCGGGCGGTGCGGGCGGCGCTGGCGGGGTCGGCGTCGGATCCGGCGCGGGCGTCGGCACGGGAGCGGGCGTTGGATCCGGCGCGGGTGCAGGCGTCGGTTCGGGCTTGGGCGGTGCCGCGGGACGTGGTTCCGGCGCGACCGACGCCGTCGGCGCAGGTGTGTCGGGCTGCGGCGACTGTGCCGCCTGCAGCGCGGCGTATTCTTCGCCCGTCACCACCGAAACCTCGGTCACCTGCATCGGCTGCGGCTGCGAATCGAGGCCCCAGCCAACGACGAGCCAGACGATCAGCCCCAGATGGCCGATCGCCGAAACGGTCGTCCCCGTACTGAAGCGCTGCGCCATCTCCCTTGCCTGCCGGTCAGCCGCCCGACCCGGTGGTGGACCCGGCGCTGTGCGTCGCCGTGTCCGTCACCAGCCCGATATTGGAAAAGCCTGCCGCGTTCAGAATACCCATCACCTGCGCCACAGCGTCCCAGCTGCTGGCGGCATCGGCGCGCAGATAGATGCGGTCCGACTTGCGCTCGGCCAGCACGGCCCTGAGCTTGTCAACCAGCTGGTCGCGGGGCACCACTGTCTTTTGCAAGGTGATCTCGCCAGAGGCGGTCAGCGTCACCGTCAGCGGCTCTTCCTGATCCGTCGGAAGGGCGCTGGCCTCGGTCTTGGGCAGCTTCACCGGCACGCCGACCGTCATCAGCGGCGCGGCCACCATGAACACGATCAGCAGCACCAGCATCACATCGACCAGCGGCGTGACGTTGATCTCGGACATCGGCTGCGCCCGGCGACGGCGGCGCCGGTGGCCACTTCCGCCCCCGCTCGCCTGTTTCATGACACCCGCGGCCATGCTCAGGCGTCCAGCTGGCGCGACAGGATGGTCGCGAACTCATCGGCAAAGGCTTCGTAGCCCGAGATGATGCGATCGGCATCCGCGCTCAGCTTGTTGTAGAAGATCACCGCCGGGATCGCCGCCATCAGGCCCAGCGCGGTGGCAAACAGCGCCTCGGAAATGCCGGGGGCCACGACCGAAAGGTTGGTGTTCTGCGACTGGGCGATGTCGATGAAGGCATTCATGATGCCCCAGACGGTGCCGAACAGCCCCACGAACGGCGCGGTCGACCCAACGGTTGCCAGCACCGGCAGGCCCTTCTGCAGGCGGCCGGCCTCTTTGGCGATGGCCACGTCCATGCTACGGTCGATACGCGCCTGTGCGCCCGCGATCAGCCCGCCATCCTGCCGGTGGCTGCGTCGCCATTCCAGCATCCCCGCGACGAAAACCTTTTCGGATTGCCCGCGCGGCGCGGTGCCGATCTTGTCGAACAACTCGTCCAGCGGCTCGCCCGACCAGAAGGCGCGGTCGAACACCGCCGCCTCGGCCCGGGCGCGGCGGTACTGGATGATCTTGTCCACGATCACCGCCCAGCACCAGACCGAAGCGGCGATCAGCAACAGCATGACCAGCTTGACGAGGATCGTGGCGCGCGCGAACAGCGCCCACATCGAATAATCGGTGACTACGTCCATTTGCCTGCTCTCTCGGGGTCGGGCCGGTTGGGCCTCTGATTTGCAGAAGCGTTTACCTGATCCGACGCGGGAAATCCATCGCGTCGGCTATCACAGCGCGGAAAGGGCCGGAATTGTCAGTGAATCTGTCGGCGGATCATCGCCGGAAGGCGCACGGGCTGTCCGGCGGCATTCAGCGCAACCAACGTGACCTGCGCATTGAACAACAGCGCGCCGGCGCGAAACACTTCCTGACGCAGCACCAGCCGCACGCCGGTCTGTGCCTCGACAGTGGTGGCCACCGTCAATTCATCGTCGAAACGGGCAGGTTGCAGGTAATCGGCCTCGATCCGGCGCACCGCAAATACGATGCCCTCTTCGGCCTTTAGCCGGACCTGATCAACACCCAGTGCCCGCACCCATTCCGTCCGCGCCCGTTCGATAAAGCGCAGGTAATTGGCGTAATAGACGATTCCGGCAAGATCGGTGTCTTCGTAATAGACCCGCAAGGTACAGCGATGGGTCATGACCGGCCTCCCCCTTGTTGCGTCTGCGTCGCGGCAGCCGTCCCCGCACCATCCGCCCCGGCCCGCGCAAACAGGCGCAGTGCGTGGCTGGCATCCGTGGCGGCCGCCGGCAGGACCGGGTCATAGGCGGCGCGGATCACCGCCGCGATTTCGGGGCGCAGCACCGCCACGCCCTTGGCCAACGCCAACGGCGATGTGGCGCGGAACGCCTCTGGTCCCCATGGCAGGATCGCTCTCACGGCCTGATCAAGCGCCAGCGTCTCTGCCGGCATCGCGGCCAGGGCCGGGTCCATCCGCAGGAAGGCAAAGCAGGCCTTGACCGCGCCGTCAGGATCGAAACGGAAAAACCGGTACTGGTTGGCCTTGGCCGCCATCAGACGGTCTACCAGCGGGGCAAGATCGAGCACCAGCCGATCAAGGCCCGGAACCTCGGCCAGCTCGGCCCAGTCGCGGCAGAAGAACAACATCAGGTTGGCGCCAAGCTCCGGGTCGGTCTCGGCCATCTTGTGACCGGCCAGCGTCACCACAGCCTCGATCGCGCCCTTGATCACCGACAGCGTCGCGTCGTCAACGCCAAAGACGACCGGGACAATCGGCCTGCCCCAGCGCGCGCAAAAGAAGGCGCCATCCGAGGCGGTGAACATGGCGGCGATCTGTTCGGGCGTCATGGCGTGCCTTGGTTGCTTGCCATCCTTGGATTAGGCGCGCGGGCGGCGCGATGCAACCGTCAGCCCGGGTGCGCCATGACCGGACGGATCTTGTCCGGCAGCGGGCCCTGCGCCTCGCCCCAAAGGCGCGGCGCGCTGCCTTGCGTCCAAAGCGCGACCAGCAACCGGCCGTCAGCCCGGTTGATCGCCACCGCGCCATCGCTTTCATCGCAGAACCCCTGCACGCAGCCGCTGCCGGCCACCCAATCGCCCTCGACTTCCATCGGCGTGGTCAGGCTGATGACCTGCTGGGCGCGCTGGTAATCAGCCTCGCCCATCAGGGCCACGAACCTGTCGCGCCACTCGGCGGCGACCAGCAGATCATAGGGGTACTGCCCGATCCATGCGTCAGCCCCGGCAGAGGGCGGATGGCCCGAAGGCACCTCTCCCACCGCGACCTCGCTGATCGTGTGGCCGTCATAGACATAAGAGACGTTTCCCGCCCCCGGTGTCATCGAGGGCATGGTGACGGTGACCGTCTGCGCATCATGACTGACGGTGACGAGTTCCGAACAGGTGCCAAAGCTGGGGCTGGCATGCACGTCGCCCTGCGCAGTGTGGACCCATGCAAAATGCGCCGGGCAGGCATTGCCACCCATCGACAGCCCCACCAGCAGGAGCGAGCCTACCTTTTCCTGCACCCAGACCATCGTCGCAGGGGCATCGAAATCGACCGGCGTCTTGCCCACGAACATCTGGTCCACCGGCGCGCCATCGACGTCGACGCTTTCGATCCGCACCGGCCCAGAAGGGGTCTGCAGATCTTGCGCGGCAAGAGGCGTTACGGCCAGTGCGGCAAGGGCCGCAGCCGCAAGGCATGTACGAAAAGACATCAAACAATCTCCGTCTCGGTCAATCTCCGAAAAGGTCCGCCTCCCGGCGCGGCGCGTCAAGCCCCAGGTGCCGCCACGCGCCGGCGGTCAACATCCGCCCGCGCGGCGTGCGCTGGATCAGCCCCTGCTGCAGCAGGAAGGGCTCGATCACCTCCTCAAGGCTGTCACGGCTTTCCGACAGCGCGGCGCAAAGCGTCTCGACGCCGACCGGCCCGCCGCCATAGCTTTCCGCGATCAGCCGCAGGTAACGCCTGTCGGCCCCGTCAAGGCCAAGGTGATCGACCCCGAGCCGGGTCAGCGCGCGGTCGGCCACCTCTTGGGTGACAAGGCCATCGCCCTCGACCACGGCGAAATCCACCACCCGGCGCAGCAGCCGCCCTGCAATGCGGGGGGTGCCGCGCGCGCGCCGCGCGATCTCGCGCGCCCCGGCCTCGTCGGCGGGCGCGCCAAGCAACCGGGCCCCGCGCGAGACAATCTGATAAAGCTCGTCAGCGGTGTAGAATTCCAGCCGCGTGGGGATGCCGAAACGGTCGCGCAACGGTGTGGTCAGCAGGCCCATCCGCGTGGTGGCGCCAACCAGCGTGAAGGGCTGCAACTCGATCCGCACGGTGCGCGCCGCAGGCCCCTCGCCGATCACGAGGTCCAACTCGAAATCCTCCAGCGCGGGATAGAGGATTTCTTCGACCACCGGGTTCAGGCGATGAATTTCGTCGATGAAAAGGACATCGCGCGCTTCGAGGTTGGTCAGGATCGCGGCCAGGTCACCCGCGCGCGCCAGAACAGGCCCGCTGGTCATGCGGAAATTGACGCCCAGCTCGCGCGCCATGATCTGCGCCAGCGTCGTCTTGCCCAGACCGGGAGGCCCGTGAAACAGCGTGTGGTCCATCGCCACACCGCGCATTCGCGCACTTTCGATGAAGACACGCAGGTTCGCCCGCGCCTCGGCCTGTCCGATGAACTCGTCCAGCCGCTGCGGCCGCAACGCGCGGTCCTGATCCTCCGGCAGCGGGTCGGGGCGCAATGTGGGGTCGGGTTGGGTCATGCGTTCAATCTGCGGTCAATCGTTGGCCACCACAATGAACCTGCCCGGACGATCGTGGTCATGCCTTATCCCTTCGGCGCCAACAGTTTCAGCGCGGCACGGATCAACGTCGCCGTGTCAAGGCCGGGGGTTTCGCCCAGCGCCTGCGCGACGGCGCCCGCGGCATCGCCCGGCGCGTACCCCAGATTGCCCAGCGCCGACAGGGCTTCGGCCTGCGCGGGGTTATCGCGCGGGGGGGCCTTGCGGGCCGGTGCGGTTGCGGGCGCGGCGGGCTCGATCACCGCGTCCTGCGGCAGGGTCGCGGGGGCGCCTGCCATTGCCATCACCGCCGGTGCCTTATCCTTCAGCTCAAGGATGACCTTTTGCGCGGTCTTGGGCCCGATGCCCTTGGCCCGCGCAATGGCAGACCAGTCGCCCAGCGCAATCGCCCGGCTGACGCCATCGGGGCCCAGCGCGCCCTGGATCGCCAGTGCGGCCTTGGCCCCCACGCCCTGCACCGTCATCAGCAGGCGGTGCCACTCCTTCTCGGCCAGCGTGGTAAAGCCGAAAAGCTGCATCAGGTCTTCGCGCACCAGCAGATCGGTATAGAGTGCGGCCGCCTCGCCGACGCGGGGAAGTGCGGCCAGCGTGCGATCCGAGACATGGACGATGTAGCCCACGCCGCGCACGTCGATCAGCACGTGGTCGTTTCCGCGATAGTCGAGAATGCCCGCGACCTTGCCGATCATTCGGCGGCCCTCAGGATGGCGCGCGCAAGATGGCCCGCTGATTGCAGGTGATGGGCATGGCAGATTGCCACGGCAAGCGCGTCAGCGGCATCGGGCCCGGCCAGATCAACGCCGGGCAGTTGCAGCCGGACCATATGCTGGACCTGCACCTTGTCGGCATGGCCCACGCCGACCACCGCCTTTTTCACCGCGTTGGGCGCGTATTCGCCCACCTCCAGCCCGGCGCGCGCCGGCACCAGCAGGGCGATGCCTCGCGCCTGCCCCAGCTTCAGCGTGCCGGCACCGTCCTTGTTGACGAATGTATTCTCGACGGCGGCCGCCTCGGGGGCCTGCAGGCGCACCACCTCGCTCAACTGGTCGAAAAGCGACCGCAGCCGCGCCGCAAGGGTGTCTCCGACAGGGTGACAGACGCCATTGGCGACATGGCTCAGCCGCGCGCCCTCGACCCGAATCACGCCCCATCCGGTGTTGCGCAAACCGGGGTCGATCCCCAAAACCCGCATACTCGCCCCTCGGTCGTTGTGTTCTTGCAACAGGGTTAGCACAAAAGGCGAACAGACGCCAACGGCGAATATTTCTGGCGCCGCGGCAGCCGCCCTGCCCGCGCGCCATGATCCGGCCAGAAATGCAGTCTGAAAGCGGCATCCGCCGATCTGCCGCCGACATTTCCAAGCCCCTTGTTTACAAGGCTTTTACAGGGGGTCATGCCAAAAAAACAGGCATTCCGAAAACGCATGTGACCTATGCAAAAACGACACTGGCGGACGCAAACGCCACCACCTAGATGCGGCTCATTCCGAAACGACGCTGCACCGCAGCAGTCCCGCCCGAAAAGGATCAAAGACCATGACCGCCATTGATACCACCCGCGCCTTCGCCCCCGTCGCGCCCTCGCGCATCGCCGGTTTCTTCCGCAACGCGATGAATGCCGTCGCGATGTGGAACAACGCCCGCATCACCCGCAAATCGCTGTCGCGCCTGTCGGCCCGCGAACTCGACGATATCGGCCTGAGCTACGGCGACATCGACACCGTCGCCATCAGCACCTCGCGTAGCTGATCTCTCCGAACAATCGGACGGGATGAAAGACAGGGCCGTGCCGGGAAACCGGCACGGCCTTTGCCGTTTCAGAGGGCCTGCCTGCGCACGGCCGCGACTGTGTCGTAAAACGCCCATGCCAACCCCCGCGTGACGGGATCGGCCTGCAGCGCCCATGCCCCCGCACGCTCGGCCGGGGTTCCCTGCGCCAGCATCTGGACGCGCTGTTCGTAGACGCCCGCGCCCATGGCGATGAAAAGTGACGTCTTCAGGATCAGCGCGCAGGCCAGCACCAGCACCAGCAGCTTGAACGAAGAGAACGGCACGTGTCGCTTTGGCACGAGCATGATCAGCCCGTCAGGCGCGACACGCGCCTTGACCGGTCCTGAGGAAAGTCGCGCATGCGCGCGTCCGATCCTGTCAAGCCGGCGATGAAAATCCTGAATCGTGTGTCCCAAGGCAGCCTCCGCAAAGCGCCCCCACGCTCGCAAGGCGAGAATGGGGGTTATTTGTGGCTTTTTTGGGGCAATCGCGCGCGACGCGGATTCAACCGTTGCGGCGCAAGGTCAAGGTGGCCCAGTCGCCGATCTCGTCATGCCTGTCGAGGGCCAGCCCTTCGGCCGCATAGACGCCGATGATCTCGGCCGCCTGCTCGCGCAGAAGGCCCGACAGGATCAGCCAGCCGCCGGGCGCGACGTGGCGCGCCATGTCGGGCGCCAGCGCGATCAGCGGACCCTTGAGGATGTTTGCGAAGACCAGATCATAGGGTCCACCCGCCAGCAGCGCCGGCGCATCGAACCCGGCCGCCTCCAGGCAGGTCACGCGTCCGGTCAGATCGTTGGCCGCGACATTGGCCTCGGCCACTTCGACCGCCACCGTGTCGATATCGCTGGCCAGCACCGGGCGCGGCAAATCCCAGGCCCGGGCGGCCGCCATTGCCAGCACTGCCGTACCACAGCCGATATCGGCCACGCGGGACGGCTGCACGCCATCGCTCACCAACCGGTCCAGCGCGCGCAGGCAGCCCAGCGTGGTGCCGTGATGCCCAGTGCCAAAGGCCATCGCCGCCTCGATCAGTAAGGCGATGCGTCCCTCGGGCACCTTGTCGGCATCGTGGCTGCCATAGACGAAGAACCGCCCGGCCTCGACCGGCGCAAGCTCGCGCCGCACCTTGGCGACCCAATCCTCGTCGGGCACCTCGGACACCACGAAGGGCCGCACGCCATGCAAGGATTCGAGCAGGGCCAGCCCGGCAAGGTCCGGGGCGTCGATGAAATAGGCCCCTACCTCGAACAGGCCCGATCCATCCTCGATCTCGGTGACGCCGACGCCGGTGGGTTCGGGATCAAGCCGCTCCATCGCCTCGGCCAAAGCCTCGGCGCGCTCCAGCCCGGGCAGGGATGTCAGGGCGGCATAGGTTGTCATCGCAGGCCTCGCTTGCAGGGATGCGCGCGGGGCTAGTCCCGCCGCGCGCCGCCGTCAACCTATTCCGCAGGCAAGCCCATCGGCCCGCCCTGCAGGATCGTTTCCTGCCCCGGTCCGGGATGGCGCGGGATCAGCATGACGAGGCAGAACGAGATCGCTGCAATGCCCGCCGCCAGCCAGAACACCGCGCCCGGCGAGATCAGCCAGACATAGCCCAGCGTCACCGGCAGCACGACCGCCGCAATGTGGTTGATGGTAAAGGCCACTGCTGCGGTGGGGGCCATGTCGCCGGGGTCGCCGATCTTCTGCAGGTAGGTTTTCAGCGCGAAGGACAGCCCGAAGAAGATGTTGTCGACTACGTAAAGAACAGCGGCCACCCAAACGCTGAAGCCATAGAAATAAACCCCGCCATACATCACGAAGACGATAAACAGGCCGCCATATTCGAACAGAAGTGTCGCGCGTTCGCCAAAGACATGAACCGCGCGGCCCATCAGCGGCGCCAGCGCCATGTTGGCCAGCAGGTTGATCAGGAACAGCGCCGTCACCTGGTCGACGGCAAAGCCGAATTTCTCGACCATCATGAAGCCCGCGAAAACGGTAAAGATCTGCCGCCGGGCCCCCGCCATCAGTTGCAGCAGGTAATAAAGCCAGTAGCGGCGGCGGAAGACCATGGTCTTGAGCTGAGGATGCGGGCTTTCGAACTGGGGGTACCTGAAGAAGCAGAAGATCGCGACCAGCACCGTAAAGCCACCTGCGACCATGTAGACAAAGTTATAGCTCAGATCGAACCGCTTCCATGTCAGCACGATCAGCAAGTAGGCCGCGATCGTCGCGCCCGAGGCCGCGGCCGAAACCCAGCCCAGCATCTGCGGCGCGCGTTTGCGGTCGATCCACTGCAATTGCAGCGACTGGTTGACCGTTTCGTAGTAGTGGAACCCGATCGAGGAGAGCAGCGTGATCATCAGGATCCCGCCCATCGAGGGGAATTGTGCTGTCAGCGCGGTCGCCACGCCCAGCAGGCCCAGCGCGATGGTGGCCAGGACCTGTTCGCGCACGAACATCAGGATCGCGATCACCCCAATGGCAAGAAAACCGGGGATCTCGCGCACCGTGTGCAGCCAGCCGATATCCTGCCCGGTGAAGTGATCGGCATGGATCACCCAGTTGTTCAGCAGCGCCGACCATGTGGCAAACGACACCGGCTGCGCCATCGCCATCAGGAACAGCAGCGCCACAGGCCCGCGCCACAAGGGCAGGCTTTTGGCGTCGGCGAGCTTCACGATGGTCTTGCGCATGACTGCCGATTACGCCGTTTTGTCGGGTCTGGCGAGTGCGTTTTCGCGGAGCAGGCCCTGCGATTTCGCGCAGATCAAACCGCCAGACGGGCCGCATCTGCGGCAATCTCCCGCGCCTCGATGCCGATCTGGCGCAATTGCCCGTTGGGCGAGGCGGTGTAGGAACAGAAATAGAGCCCCCGTCGCGCGGTAGGTCCGCCGCTGACACGCGGACGCCCGTTCTCCAGCACGTCGGGCGCATCGCCAAGGATCGGCGTCAGATCCACACGATACCCCGTGGCCAGCATGATGGCGTCATAGTCTGCCGCCTTGCCGTCGGCAAAGCTCACGCGCGCCCCATCAATCGCCGCCAGCCCCGGCCGCACGCCGATGTGCCCCGCCCTGATCATCCGCAGCGTGCCAACGTCGATCAGCGGGATGCGCCCGTCTTCGACGATCTGGGCGACCGGCCCCTTGCCCGCGGGCATCAGGCCGTAGCTTTCGACAGTCCCCAGCTTCCAGCGCAGGATCGGCGCGGTCAGCGCGTCCGCAACACGGTAGGGAAAGATCTTGCGCAAGAGCCCGAACGACGTGATCGGAATGCCGAACAGCTCTTTCGGCAGCAGGTTCACCGGCCCGCGCACCGCCATGTCGACAGCACAGCCCGCCGCCATCAAATCCAGCGCGATATCCCCGCCCGAATTGCCAAAGCCCACCACCAGCACACGTTGCCCGGCGAAAGGCGCGGCATTGCGATAGTCCGCGGAATGCATCACCCGGCCGGCAAACCCGTCCAGCCCCAGCACGTCCGGATAGTTGGGCAGTTGCACCATGCCGGTCGCAAAAACGATGACATCGGCCCTGTCCGGCCCCTGCGCCGTTTCGACCTGCCATGTGCCGCCCTCCTCCACGACGCGCAGAACAGGGGTGCCACAGACAGGCGCCAGACCGAAATGGCGCGCGTAATCATCAAGGTAACGCACCACGTCGGCGCGCTTGGGATAACGGGGATAATCGGCAGGCATCGGCAGGCCAGGCAGGCCGGAACGGCCCCGAACCGTGTGCAGTTCCAGCCGGTCGTAATGGTTTCGCCAGCTTTGCCCCGGCTGGGCGGCGGCCTCGTAAATGGTCGCGGAAATGCCGCGTTCCTGCAGGCAGGCGGCGCTGGCCAGCCCCGCCGGTCCGGCGCCGATCACGATGGCTTTCATGGCGCACCCTTTCCTGATCCCAGATCAGTAGAAACTCTGCGGATCGATGTCGATGGAAAGGCGCAGGTTGGCGGGAAGGCGGAATTGCGCGGCCCATTCCGCCAGTGCCGCCTGCAGCGGCGCGGCCTTGTCGGCCTTGACCAGCAGACGCACCCGGTGGCGTCCCCGGATCCGGGCAATGGGCGCGGGCGCCGGCCCCCAGACCTGCGCCCCGATCCGGCGCAGGGGCCCGTCCTTGCGCGCCATTGCTGCACCAAGGTCAAACACCGCCTGCACGTCGGGCGAGGACAGCACGATGCCTGCCATCCGGCCGAAAGGCGGCACGCCCGCCGCCTTGCGTTCCGCGGCTTCCGCACGCCAGAACGCATCTTCGTCGCCAGCAAGGATGGCGCGGATCACCGGATGCTCGGGCTGGAAAGTTTGCAGCAGCGCGGTGCCCGGCGCCTCGGCCCGGCCCGCGCGGCCCGCCACCTGCCGCATCAGCGCAAAGGTGCGTTCCGCCGCCCGCAGGTCCGATCCTTGCAGGCCAAGATCCGCGTCGATCACGCCGACAAGCGTCAGCAGCGGAAAGTTGTGCCCCTTGGCCACAAGCTGCGTGCCTATGATGATGTCGGCGCCGCCTGTGGCAATCTCGGCAATCGCCTCTTTCAGCGCACGGGCCGAGCCGAAAAGATCAGACGACAGCACCGCAAGGCGCGCCTGCGGAAAGGCCGCCGCCGCCTCTTCTGCCAGCCGTTCGACACCCGGACCGACCGCCGCCAGACGCCCGGTGACACCGCAACTGGGACAGGTCTCTGGCATCGGTTTTGTCGCGCCGCACTGGTGGCACATCAGCCGTTTGAGAAAGCGATGTTCCACCATCCGCGCATCACAGGTCTCGCAGCCAATCTGGTGCCCGCAGGCGCGACAAATGGTGACCGGGGCATAGCCGCGCCGATTGAGAAAGAGCAGTGCCTGCTCGCCCTTGTCCATACGCTGCGCCACGGCCGCGCGCAGGGTGGGCGATATCCAAGTGCCCGAGGGCAAATCCTCGGTCCGCATGTCGATCGCGTCCATCTGCGGCATCACGGCGGGGCCGAAACGCGCACCAAGGTTCAACCGCGCGTATTTCCCCGCCTCGGCGTTGACCCAGGTTTCAAGGCTGGGCGTGGCGCTGGCCAACACAACCTGCGCCGCCTCGACATGGGCGCGCAGCACGGCCATGTCGCGCGCATTGTAAAGAACGCCATCCTCCTGCTTGTAGGAGGTGTCGTGTTCTTCATCGACAACGATCAAGCCAAGATCACGGAACGGCAGGAACAGGGCCGAGCGGGCCCCCACGACCAGTTGCGCGCCGCCCTCGCCCACCATCTTCCAGACCCGTCGCCGCTCGGTCTGGGTAACGCCGGAATGCCATTCGGCCGCACGCGCGCCGAACCGTTCCTCCACCCGCGTCAGAAACTCGCCGGTCAGTGCAATCTCGGGCAGCAGGACCAGCGCCTGCCGCCCGATGCGCAAGGTTTCGGCCACCGCCTCAAGGTAAACTTCCGTCTTGCCCGACCCGGTCACGCCCTTCAGCAATGTCGCGCCGTAGGCCTGCCCGCGCACACCCGCGCGCAGCGCATCGGCTGCCACCGCCTGATCGGGGGTCAGCGCCTTGCCTAGCAGGTCGGGGTCAAGCGGCGGAAAAGGCAGATCGCGCGGCGCCTCCTGTTCGCTCACGGCACCTTGCGCCACCAGACCCTTGATCACGCCGGTCCCCACCCCTGCTTGCGCCGCCAATTCGCCCAGCGTGAACGACAGCCCGCCGAACTCGTCCAGCACGGCCAGAACGCGGGCGCGCGCATCGGTCATTCGGTCAGGTACCGCGTCACCGCGACGATAGACGCGGCGTGTGGCGGGCGGGGCCCCAAGCCCCGGCGCACGGGTGGCCAGCCGCAGCATCGCGGGCAGCGGTGTCAGCGTGTAATCGGCCACGCGTGTCAGGAAATCATGCATTCCCGGCAGCATCGGCGCAGCATCCAGCACCGCCGCAACCTGCCGCAGCTTGGTGCGGTCAAAGTCGCCCTGTCCTGGGCCCCAGACCACGCCAAGCACCCGGCGCGGCCCCAACGGCACAATGACAAAGGCACCGACCGCGCAACCGCCTTCGGGCGCACGATAATCCAGTACGCGATCCAGCGGTTCGGTCGTCAGAACGCCCACGATATCGCCTTCGGCAAAAACTTCGGGGGACATCGCGACCGACATTTGAGGGTTTCGGGACAGGTTCCCTTGGGGTAAACGCTGCACCAGTTCCTGCCAACCCCAAGCCCGGAGAGAGCCCATGAAATTCTTTGTAGACACCGCCGAGATCGACCAGATCCGCGAGCTGCACGCACTGGGGATGGTCGATGGCGTCACCACGAACCCCTCGCTGATTGCCAAGTCGGGGCGCGACATCCTCGGCGTGATCAAGGAAATCTGCGAGATCGTCGAAGGCCCGGTTTCGGCCGAGGTCGTGGCGCTGGAGGCTGACGCGATGATCGCCGAGGGCCGCAAGCTGGCCGCGATTGCCCCCAACATCGCCGTGAAGGTGCCGCTGACATGGGATGGCCTGAAGGCCTGCAAGGTGTTGTCGGGCGAAGGCAACATGGTCAACGTCACGCTGTGCTTCTCGGCCAACCAGGCGCTGCTGGCGGCAAAGGCGGGCGCAACCTTCATCTCGCCCTTCATCGGGCGGCTCGACGACATCAACATCGACGGGCTGGACCTGATCGCCGATATCCGCACGATCTATGACAATTACGGGTTCGACACCCAGATCCTCGCGGCCTCGATCCGTTCGGCCAACCACATGAGCGAATGCGCCAAGATCGGCGCCGACGTGGCCACCGCGCCGCCGTCGGTGATCAAGGCGATGGCCAATCATGTCCTGACCGACAAGGGTCTGGCCGGCTTCATGGCCGACGTGGCCAAGGCCGGCATCAAGATCCTTTAGGCCGCGCGGTTTTTCCGGCCGGGATCGGAAAAAAGGGGCAGAAATCGCCGTGAAAGCCTGCTAAGGTCCGGCCAACAAAAGAACCGAGCGAGAGCAGATGACCGGCAAACCCCTGATGGACGATTCCGTCCGCGAAAGAATCATTTCCGATCCCGAGCTCTTGCTGAGCGATCACGACATCATGCGTGCGCTGGTGGCGGCCAATGAAAAGTCGATGGGATCGAACATCGTCGACCTGCGCGGCATCGCGATGGAACGGCTCGAGGCGCGGCTCGACCGGCTGGAAGATACCCACCGGTCGGTCATCGCCGCCGCCTATGAAAACCTTGCCGGCACCAACCAGATTCACCGCGCGATCCTGCGGATGATGGACGCGACCCAGTTCGAGGTTTTCCTCCACGACCTGGCCGGCGACGTGGCCGATACCTTGCGCGTCGATGCCATCCGCCTCGTGCTGGAAACCGAAGGGCAGGCCGCCGACGCGGCCCTGGAACGCGTGGGCGACGTGCTGCGCGTCGTGCCGCCGGGCTTTGTCGACAACTACATCACCCAAGGGCGTGGCACGCCCGCGCGCCAGATCACGCTGCGTCAGGTGGCCGTTCACGACGACGGACCTTATGGCGACAAGTCCGCCTATATCCGCTCCGAGGCCTGCATGAAGCTGGATTTCGGGGCGGGCTGCCTGCCGGGCCTGCTGCTGATGGGCGCGGAAGATCCGCATCACTTCACCCCCCAGCAGGGGACCGACCTGCTGGCCTTCTTCGCGGGCGTGTTCGAAAGGGCAATGCGCCGCTGGTTGGCGTGAGCGCCCCCGACATCGCAATTTCCCCCGCGCTGGCCGATGTGCTGGCGGCCTGGATTGATCATCGGCGCGGTGTGACCGGCTCGGCCACGGCAACGCTGACGGCGTACCGGGCCGACGTACTGGGTTATCTCGCCTTTCTCGGGCAGCATAACGGTGGCGGGCAAGGCCTTGCCGCATTGGCCCGCGTCAGCGTCTCGGACATGCGGGCATGGATGGCGCATGAGCGCGCGCGCGGCGTCTCGGCCCGGTCGCTGGCCCGTGCGCTGTCGGCGGTCAAATCCTTCACCCGCTGGCTGGCCGACCGCGAAGGGTTTGATGCCAGTGCCGTGCTCGCCGCGCGTGCGCCGCGCTTTGGCCGCCGCCTGCCCCGGCCACTCAGCGAAACTGCCGCCGCCGCAATGCTGGACACTGTCGAGGCGCAGGCGCGCGAGCCTTGGGTCGCCGCGCGCGATACCGCCGTCGTGACGCTGCTATACGGCTGCGGCCTGCGGATTTCCGAAGCGCTGGGACTGACCGGCGCCGATTGGCCGATGGGCGAGGCGCTGCGCATTCGCGGCAAGGGTGGCAAAGAACGCATCGTGCCCGTGATCGCACCCGCGCGCGCTGCCGTGGCAGCCTATCTTGCCCTGTCGCCTTGGCCGGTCGCGCGCGACGCGCCGCTTTTCCGCGCAGTGCGCGGCGGTCCGCTGTCACCCCGACCGATCCAGAAGGTGACCGAAAAGGCGCGGCTGCAACTGGGCCTGCCCGCCAGCGCCACGCCGCACGCGCTGCGCCATTCCTTCGCCACCCATCTGCTGAACGCCGGCGGCGACCTTCGCGCGATTCAGGAATTGCTGGGCCATGCCAGCCTGTCGACGACGCAGGCCTATACCGCCGTCGATGCCGCCCGCCTGATGGAGGTTTACGACGCCGCCCATCCCCGCGCCGCGGGCGGATCGGCCCGGTGAGGCGCACGGTTCTGCCCGCAGGCCGTTTCGCCCGTTGCCCTGCCGCGCCTCATGCGGCATGACAGGGCGATGACACTACGCCAGAAAGCCCTTCTCGTTCACCTGCTCACCGCGACCGGGGCAGTCTTCGCAATGCTCGCGATGCTTGCCGCGGTCGAAACGAAGTGGAGCCTGATGTTCCTCTGGCTGGTCGTGGCCTTCTTCGTCGATGGCATCGACGGCCCGCTGGCCCGCCGCTACGACACGCGCACCAATGCGCCGGTCTTCGATGGCGTCCTGCTGGACCTGATCATCGACTACCTCACCTACGTTTTCGTGCCAGCCTATGCGCTGTTCAAGTCGGGGCTGCTGCCGGGCTGGACCGGCTGGCTGGCGATCATCGTCATCACGTTCACAAGTGCCATGTATTTCGCCGATACGCGGATGAAGACCAAGGACAACTCGTTCTCAGGCTTTCCGGGCTGCTGGAACATGGTGGTGCTGGTGCTGTTCGCCACCAAACCCGATTTCTGGGTCAGCCTCGTCCTTGTGGCGGTGCTGGCGGTGGCGATGTTCTTGCCGGTCAAGTTCGTCCACCCTGTCCGCACGAAGCGCTGGCGGAGCGTGACGCTGCCGATGGCGCTGGCCTGGACCGGCTTTGCCGGCTGGGCCGCGATGGTCGATTTCAGCCCGGGCAACTGGGCGCATTACGGGCTGGTGCTGTCCTCGGTCTACCTCGTCGCCGCGGGCGCCGCCCAGCAGGTTTTTTACGGCAAGGAGGGCTGAGGCCCCCCGTCAGATCAGCAAGCCGCCCGCGCTTTCCAGCCGCAGAAGCTGCACCTTGGTCTCGATGCCCCGGCCGCCCGAATAGCCGCCCAGCCCGCAGGTTCCCAAGACCCGGTGACAGGGAATGATGACCGGGATCGGGTTGGCGCCGCAGGCCTGCCCCACCGCCTGCGCGCTGCCGCCCGTCAACTTCGCCAGATCGCCGTAGGTCCGGGTAAAGCCGAAGGGAATGGCCGAGATCTGCTGCCAGACCGCCTGCTGGAACGCGCCGCCCACCGGCGCCAGCGGCAGGTCGAACGCCTCAAGCTTGCCATCGAAATAGGCCGCAAGCTGCGCCAGCGCCGCGTCTAGAACCGGGTCTTGCCCCGCCTCCGCACAGGCCCCCCAGCCCGCAGCCACTACCGCGCCCTCCCGCACCTCGGCCCAGAACGGGCCGAAGGGCGTATCGAGGTGGGCCTTCACCCCAGCGCCGCGTCGCAGCGGGCGCAGGTGCCGGGGTGGCTGTGGCTGCCGACGTCGGGCAGGATCTTCCAGCAACGCAGGCATTTCTCGCCCTCGGCGCGTTCAAAGACCACGCCGACGCCCGGCACATCGGGCAGGCGGAACGCCTCTTGCGGGACCGGGTCGGCGGTCAGCGCGATGGCCGAGGTGATGCAGAGATCGGCGAAATCGACGCTGGCCAGCAGGTGCACCGTGTCCACGTCGGGGACGTGGACCACCGGCGCGGCCTCGAGGCTGGCGCCGATCTCCTTGGCCGTGCGCTGGACCTCCAGCGCGCCGGTGACCACGCGGCGCACGCGGCGCACGCTCGCCCATTTCTCGGCCAGCGCGGCATCGCGCCAATGGGCGGGCGTTTCTGGGATGTCCTGCAGGTGGACAGAGCTGTCGTCGCCCGGAAAACGCTCCAGCCAGACCTCTTCCATCGTGAAGACCAGCACCGGGGCCAGCCACGTCGTCAGCCGGTGGAACAGCAGGTCCAGCACGGTGCGGGCAGCGCGGCGGCGCGCGGTGTCGCCGTCGCAGTACAGCACGTCCTTGCGGATGTCGAAGTAGAAGGCCGACAGATCCACCGTGGCGAAGGTGAAAACCGCCTGGAACACGCCCTGGAAATCGTAGCGCGCATAGCCCTCGCGCACGACCTGGTCGAGTTCGGCCAGCCGGTGCAGCACCCAGCGTTCCAGTTCAGGCATCGCCTCGGGCGCGACGCGGTCGGCCTCGGTGAAATCGGCCAGCGAGCCTAGCAGGAAGCGCATGGTGTTGCGCAGGCGGCGGTAGCTGTCCGCCGTCCCCTTCAGGATTTCCGGCCCGATCCGCTGGTCGGCGGTATAGTCGGTCTGCGCCACCCAGAGGCGCAGGATATCGGCGCCGTATTCCTTCACCACCTTCTCGGGCGCGATGATGTTGCCCAGCGACTTGGACATCTTCATGCCCTTCTCGTCGAGGGTGAAGCCATGCGTCAGCACGCCCCGGTAGGGCGCCCGCCCCCGCGTGCCGCAGGCCTGCAGCATCGAGGAATGGAACCAGCCGCGATGCTGATCGGTGCCTTCGAGGTAAAGGTCGGCCAGCCCGTCGGGCGCGCCATCTGGCCGGTCGCGCAGAACGAAGGCATGGGTCGAGCCTGAATCGAACCAGACGTCGAGAATGTCGAAGACCTGGTCATAGGCCGCGGGGTCGTGATCGTTGCCAAGGAAGCGTTCCTTTGCGCCGTCCTTGTACCAGGCATCCGCGCCCTCGGCCTCGAAGGCCTGCAGGATGCGGGCGTTGACGGCCGGGTCGCGCAGCAGGAAATCGGGGTCGGTCGGCAGCGCGCCCTTTTTCGTGAAGCAGGTCAGCGGCACGCCCCAAGCGCGCTGGCGCGACAGAACCCAGTCGGGCCGCGCCTCGATCATCGAATGCAGGCGGTTGCGCCCGGTCTGCGGGGTCCAGGTCACCAGCTGGTCGATGCTGGTCAGCGCGCGCTGGCGGATCGTCTTGCCATAGGTGTCCTGCCCGTCGCCGACCTCGCGGTCGATGGCGGCGAACCATTGCGGCGTGTTGCGGAAGATCACCGGCGCCTTGGAGCGCCACGAATGCGGGTAGGAATGGGTCAGGCGCCCGCGCGCGATGATGCCGCCCACCTCGACCAGCTTGTCGATGACGGCGGCGTTGGCCTTGCCTTCCTTGCCCTTGGAATCAAAGACCTGCAGCCCGGCGAAGAAGGGGACATGCGGCAGGAACTCGCTGTCCTCGCCAACATTGTGGGTCATCCGGTCCTGCCAGCCGCGGCTGGCAAACGCCTCGTAATCGTCCGCGCCGTGGCTGGGCGCGGTATGGACAAAGCCGGTGCCGGCGTCGTCGGTGACATGATCGCCCGCGATCATGGGGACCTCGTAGTCCCAGAACCCGTCCGCACCTTCGGCCCCGGAGAAGGGGTGGGCCATGACCAGACTTTCCAGCTCGGCGGCCGTCACGCCCCGGACGCGGGTGTGCGCCGTCACGCGGGATTTCTCCAGGGCCTCGGAGGCCAGCTTGTCGGCCAGCAGATACAGGTCGCCGCGCTTCGTCCAGCTTTCGTCAGCCGTCGTTTCCACCCGGTATAGGCCGTAGGAAATCGCCGGATTGAAGGCGACCGCCTTGTTCGAAGGGATCGTCCACGGCGTCGTCGTCCAGATGACAACTTTTGCGCCTACCAAGTCCGTCGGCGGATTGTCCACTCGGGCCTTCAGCTCTTCGGTGACTTGGGAATCAACTTTGACCCTATCGCCTTCGATATCTTTGATCGGGGCCGATCTCAGAAATGCTCCAGCCTCAAGAACCGCTTCCTGATAGGCGTCAACATCAAACTCAACCACCCGGAACGGCACCCAGATCGTGTGGCTCTTGTGGTCGTGATACTCGATCTCGGCCTCTGCCAGCGCGGTGCGCTCCACGGGCGACCACATCACCGGCTTGGAGCCTTGGTAAAGCGTGCCGTTCATCAGGAACTTCTGGAATTCCTCGGCAATCACCCGTTCGGCGTGGAAATTCATCGTCAGATACGGGTCGGCCCATGTCCCGGTCACGCCCAGCCGCTTGAACTCTTCGCGCTGGATGTCGATCCAGCCCTCGGCAAACTTGCGGCATTCCTGCCGGAAATCGACAACCGGCACGTCATCCTTGTTCAGCCCCTTGGCGCGATACTGCTCCTCGATCTTCCATTCGATGGGCAGGCCGTGGCAGTCCCAGCCGGGGATGTAGCGCGCGTCGCGCCCCATCATCTGCTGGCTGCGCACCACCATGTCCTTGAGGATCTTGTTCAGCGCGTGGCCGATATGCAGGTGCCCGTTGGCGTAGGGGGGGCCATCGTGCAGGATGAACGGGTCGCGCCCGGTCTTGTCGCGCAGCCGGTCATAGACACCGATTCTCGCCCAGCGTTCCAGCCAGCCGGGCTCGCGTGCGGGCAGGCCGGCCCGCATCGGGAAATCAGTGCGGGGCAGGTTCAGGGTGTCTTTGTAATCGGGCGTATCGGCGCACATTTCGGGCGTCCTATCTCGGCAGTCTTCTGGAAGGGGCGGGGGCGGCGCGGACTGGCCTGCACCTGTTGTCCGGCGTCTGATGGATCAGAACGCCGGGCATGTAATTCGGGCAATGATCGCAAGGGGGCGGGTCATCATGGCCGGGCTTATAGGCAGGCCCGCCCCGCGCGTCCAGTGGGCACGCGGGCGGCCCGGCCCTTGGCTTTTGGCGGCCATCCTGCGCAAGATGCGGGCCGGAGACCGACATGACAGCCCTGCCCCCGAAATTCCCCGTGACCGAGGCGGAGATCGCCCGCGTCGTTGCCGCCTTCTACGCCGATGTGCGCGCGCATCCGATGCTGGGCCGCGTCTTTGCCGCCCATGTCAGCGACTGGCCCACGCACGAGGCCAAGGTCGCCGCGTTCTGGCGCAATTCAATCTTGGGCGAGCGGCAGTATGACGGCAACGTGATGGCGACGCATCAGGATGCCGGCAATGTCCGGCCGGGCATGTTCGAAACATGGCTGCGCCTGTTCGATGCGACGCTGGCACGCGAGCTTGCCCCCGATCAGGCCGCTGCATGGTCGGCACTGGCGCACCGCATCGGCCGATCGCTGCGCGCCGGCGTGGTCGAGCGGATGCGCGGCGAAGGGGGCGTGCCGCTGTTGCGCTAGGCGCGTCCGAAAAGCCCCGTCAGCGCCCGCTGCACCAGCCCGCTGACTGAAGGGCGGGGGCGCGCGGCAAAGGGCAGCGGCCGGCAAACCTCGATCGCGGCTACGCCCACGCGCGCGGTCAGCGCACCGTTGATCACCCCCTCGCCAAAGCGGCGCGAGAGCCGCGACAGCAGCCCGCCTCCCGCCACCGAATGGATCAGGTCATCGCCCACCGCGACGGCCCCCGTCGCCACGAGGTGCGCCATGACGTTGCGGGTCAGCCGCCAGCTGCCCAGCAACCCCGCGCGCCCGCCATAGACCTCGGCAATGCGCCGGATCATCCGCAGGTTCGCGGTGAGCGCGGTAAAGACATCGGCCAGCGCCAGCGGCACCACCGCGGTGACGGCGGCCACTTGCCGCGCCGCGGCCTCGACCTCGCGCTTGGCGCGCTCGTCGAGCGGGGCCAGCAGCACCGTCTCGGCATGGTGCAGCAGATCGTCGGCATCAAGAATGTCGTCCCGCCGCTCGGCCAGACGGGCCCGGCCCCATGCGGTATCGGGGCGCGCGGCATAAAGCGCGTCAAGCCGCCGAGTGACGTCGCGCGCCGCGGCAAGGTCATGCGTGGCCACCGCGGCCAGCGCGGCCCGGTGCACGGTATCCAGGCGGCGCAGCCGCGCGAAGGCTGCCAGTTCCCGCAGGCAGATCAGCGTCACGACCGCCACGAACAGCGCCAGCAGCGCCGTGGCGATGCCGCCCAGCACCGGGTTGCGCGCCAGCAGGCCCGTAACATAGTCCCAGGCCGCAAGTCCGGCCCAAAAGGTGACAAGCGAGCCGCCCAGCGACCAGAACCACGCTCCCAGCCGGGACCGCGGGCGCGCGGCCGCACTTGCCAGCCGCTGCATCGCCGCCGGGCCCTGCGGCGCGCCCTCCTCGGGCACCATTGGTGCCGCCTCGGGCTGGGCCGGGGCGGTCTCTTCGTCGAGGTCGATCAGCACCGGACCGCTGTCGCGTTGCTCGGTCATCGCGCACCTCCACCATGTCGGACCATCACGAAATCGGACAACCGCGCGCCTTCGATCCGTTGGGCCCTTGGTTGTGATTCAGCAAATCCACGGGCCCAAGCGCCACCGTTTGTGCCAGGTCCGGCCTGAAATATCCAAGTACACAGGCAAACCCCGAAGTTGATCGGCGCGCTCACAGCCGGTCTCCGATCAGGAACTCCGCCGCGCGGTCGAGGCGGATATGCGGCGGGCCCTCGCCCTCGCGCAGCGTCAAGGGCGCGGGCGCGAACTGCACCGTGCGAAAGCCTGCGCCGGGCCACGCATCCGCCCCGGTTCGCGCCGCCGACAGCAATGCGGCCGGGTCCTCCGGCAAGGTACCGGGGTGAAAGGCGGCCTGCCGGCCGGTCTCGGCCAGCCGCCCGCGCACCATGTCGGGGCGGTCGCCTTCGGCCGCCACCTCGACAGTGGTGCGCAGGCCCGCCAGCGATAACGCCATCGTGCGCGCGCCGGCAAACTCCGCCCGGTCCCGCGCGGACCTCAGCAGCGCACCGGTCAGGGCGGTCAGCGCCGGGTGCTGGGCATGATGCAAGGCATCGGCACGGGTTGCAGCGAACAGGATCCGCTCCACCCGCCGCGCGCCCAGCAGCCGCGCCAGCCAAGCCGCGCGCCCCGGCCGGAACGCGGCCAACACGTCGGCCATCGTCTCGCGCAGGTCGTCCAGCGCGGCCGGGCCTGCCTCCAGCGCGCCAAGCACATCGACGAGGACAACTTGCCGGTCGATCCGCGCGAAATGATCACGAAAGAACGGTGTGACCACCTTGCGCTTGTAGGCCTCGAAGCGGCGCGCGGCCTCGGACCAGAGCGAGCCGCGCGGTGCGCCGGGCGCGGGTGGCAACGGCGCGAAGGTCAGCACGGGCGATCCCGCGAGATCGCCCGGCAACAAGAAGCGTCCCGGCGTCAGGTCAGAGAACCCAGCGGCACGCGCGGCCTCCAGATAATTGGTGAACCCTGCGGACAGCGCCTTCAGCGCCGCCTCGGACATAGGTGCCGCGGTATCAAGGCCCTCGACTGCGCGCAGATATTCCGCCGCTTCTGGCCGGGCCTGCATTCGCGCCAGCACCCGGGCCGACCATCCGGCGAAATCCTGCTCCATCAGGCCAAGGTCCAGCAGCCACTCGCCTGGATAATCGACGATGTCGAGATGCAGCACCCTTGGTCCTTGCAGCCCTGCCAGCAATCCGCTGGGCTGGACCCGAAGCGAAAGCCGCAATTCACTGATCGCGCGCGTCCCGTCGGGCCAGCTTGGCTGCGCGGCGGTCAGCCGGGCCAGGTGGGTTTCGTAATCGAACCGCGGCAGCGTGTCGTCGGGCTGGGGTTCCAGATAGGCCGAGCTGATCGCGCCACGTGCGGCGGCCGCAAGGCCCGGCATCCGGCCGCGGTTCATCAGGTTGGCGACAAGCGAGGTGATGAACACCGTCTTGCCGGCACGGCTGAGGCCGGTGACGCCCAGCCGCAACGTCGACGCGCCAAACGGCGCACCCAGTGCGTCGCCCACCGCCTCCACGCCCCGCGTGATCCCGTCCGCCACGGTGGAAATGACCACGCGCCGCCCTTTCTGTCGTTCCCGACCAAGATAGGCAGCCCCGCGTCCGCTGTGTAGGGATTGATTTCGCGCAGGCCTGCGCCTAAGGCCCCGGACCATGCCCCGTTTCGCCCTCAGGATCGAATACCACGGCGCGCCATTTGCCGGCTGGCAGCGGCAGGCCGACCAGCCCTCGGTGCAGGGCGCGGTCGAGGCCGCGCTGGCGCGGCTGGAGGCGGGGCCACACACCATCGCCGCCGCCGGGCGCACCGATGCCGGGGTCCATGCGCTGGCCCAGGTCGCCCATTGCGACCTGGCCCGCGACTGGGACCCGTTCCGCCTGTCTGAGGCGCTGAACTGGCATCTGAAGCCCGCCCCCGTGGCCATCACCGCCTGCGCGCGGGTGGCGGACGACTGGCACGCGCGGTTCTCGGCGATCGAGCGGCGCTATCTCTTTCGGCTGATCTGCCGCCGCGCGCCGCTGACGCACGAGGCGGGGCTGGCCTGGCGGGTGGGTCACCGGCTGGAGGTGGAGGCGATGCGCGAAGGTGCGGCGCACCTGATCGGACGGCATGACTTCACCACCTTCCGCTCGACGCTCTGTCAGGCGAAAAGCCCGGTCAAAACGCTGGACGAGTTGCGGATCGAAACCGTGGACCGCCCCGACGGGGCGGAGTATCGCTTTCACGTCCGGGCCCGGTCTTTCCTGCATAACCAGGTGCGCAGCATCGTCGGCACACTCGAGAGGGTGGGTGCCGGCGGCTGGACGCCGGACGACGTCGCCCGCGCGCTGGAGGCCCGCGATCGCGCCGCTTGCGGCCCGGTCTGCCCGCCTCAGGGCCTGTACCTTGCCGCCGTAGGTTACAGCCCCGATCCATTCGCCTGAATCTTGCGCGAAGTGCCGCCGAAACCCCGTCGGGCATTTTCCTTGTGGGGTGGCTGGGCTATGCTCTGAACCATGTCCCCGACCGACAGACAGATGCCACTGCCGAATCTCCCGGGGAAACCGGCCCGTCACACCATTTTGGCCCTCGCTGCCTGCCTTTGGGCCGGGGTTGCGGCGGCTCAAAGCGTGCAGATTGACGTGACCGGTGGCGATGCCCAGCTGGAACGGGTGCTGAAATCTGCCTCGCTGACGGCAACCGTGCCTGACAGCGCCAATCCCGCCCCGATGGATTACGTCGCCGCCGCCCGCGCCGATTATCGCCGCCTGCTGACCGGGCTTTACGCCGAGGGCTATTATGGCGGCACCATCTCGATCACCGTGGACGGGCGCGAGGCCGCGACGATCGCGCCGCTTGATGCACCCGCGCATATCGGCACGGTTCAGATCACCGTCACCCCCGGCCCACGCTTCAGCTTTGGGCAGGTGGCGATTTCGCCTCTGCCGGCCGACACCACCCTGCCGGCCGACTTCGCCACCGGCCAGACGGCCCGGTCCGAAACCATCCGCACCGCAGTCTCGGACGGGCTGGACGCATGGCGCGCAGCGGGCCACGCGCTGGCCAAGACCGGCGCGCAGAAGATAACCGCCGACCACAAGACAGACACGCTTGATGTTGCGGTCACGCTGGCGCCCGGGCCCGTCCTGACCTTTGGCAAGCTGGCCGTCACCGGAAATCAGGCCGTCAGTGCCGCCCGAATTGCCGAGATCGCCGGCCTGCCCGACGGGCAGATCTACGACCCTGCCGATATCGACCGCGCGGCCCAGCGCCTGCGCCGCACCGGCGCCTTCCGTTCCGTCGCCGTGGTACCTGCCGATGCCGCCGGACCGGGCGATACGCTGCCCGTCACTGCGCAGGTCATCGAGGAAAAGCGCCACCGTCTGGGCTTCGGCATAGAACTTTCTTCCGTCGACGGACTGGCGCTGTCCACCTTCTGGCTCAACCGTAACCTGCTGGGCGGTGCCGAAAGCCTTCGGATCGATGGCAAAGTCTCGAATATCGGCGGCACAAGCGGTGGCACCGATTACAGCCTTTCGGCCGCCTTTAACCGCCCCCGCACGTTCCACGTCGATACCGATCTTTACGCGACGGCCTCGATCATGCGGAAAGACGAGACCGATTACCTTCTCGACCAGGCCAGCATCAGCGTCGGCCTGACGCGGCTGATCGGCAATGACCTGACCCTCAGCGGCGGCGCTGCACTGACCACGGCCAAGGTCGATGATGCGCTGGGCGCGCGCAGCTATTCGGTGTTCAGCCTGCCCATCACCGGCACCCGCGACAAGCGCGACGACAAGCTTAACCCGAAGAACGGCACCTATCTCGACCTCGAAATCACACCATTCGTGGGCACCGGCAGCATCGGGTCGGGCGGGCGCCTTTACGCCGATGGGCGGATCTATCACAGCTTCGGACAATCCCACCCCGTCACCTTTGCATTGCGCGGGCAGGTCGGGTCGGTTCTGGGCCCCGACGTCACCGAGACACCGACCGACATGCTGTTCTACTCGGGCGGCACCCAGACGGTGCGCGGCCAGCCCTATCAGGGCCTTGGCGTGACGGTGACGCGCGATCTTGGGATGGGGCCAGTCAGCCTCGATCTGGGCGGGATGTCCTATGCCGGGGTGCAGGCCGAGGCTCGGGTGGGTATCACCGGTGCGATCGGCCTGGTGGGCTTCTACGACGTGGGCTATGTCGGCGCCTCCTCCACGCCCCTGACCGATGGCAGCTGGCAGGCGGGTGCGGGCCTTGGCGTGCGCTACGACACCGGCATCGGGCCGATCCGGCTGGACCTTGCCGTGCCCGTCAGCGGCGATGGCGCGGGCCATAACCTGCAGGTCTATCTTGGCATAGGACAAGCGTTTTGAGACTGCTCGCCGCCCTACTTCTGCTGGTCTGGTCATCCCTGCCTGCACTGGCGCAGGACAGTGCCCAACAACAGGCCGATCGCGGCTTTATCACCGACATGATCACCGGTGCGCTGTCGGGCAATGGCCGCGAGGTGCTGATCTATGGCTTTGCCGGCGCGCTCAGTTCTCAAGCCACGATCGACAAGCTGACCGTCGCTGATGATCAGGGCGTGTGGCTGACGCTGGAGGGGCTGACGCTGACATGGGACCGCGGCGCATTGCTGACCGGCCGCATCGAGGTGCAGGACCTGTCGGCCAAACGCATCACCGTGGCGCGCATGCCGCACAGCCCGCCGTCAGCGCCATCGCCCGAGGCCGCACCCTTCAAGCTGCCCGAACTGCCTGTGGCCATCAATATCGGCAAGCTGGAGGTCGGTACCATCGCGCTGGGCGCCTCGATCATTGGCGAACCGGTGGAGCTTGCCCTGCAAGGCGATCTCAGCCTCGAAGGCGGCAAGGGCGTGGCCCGGTTGACCGCGACGCGGCAAAACGGCCCCGCGGGCAGTTTCAACGTCATCAGCAGCTATTCCAACGTGACCGGCGTGCTGGGCCTGAAGCTGGCGCTGGACGAGGCCTCGGGTGGCCTTGCCACCACGCTGATCGGCCTGCCCGGCGCGCCCGCGCTGCGCCTTGCGATCGAAGGCACCGCGCCGCTGAGTGCCTACGCCGCGAAGATGAGCCTTGCGACTGACGGGGTCGAACGGCTGACCGGCAATTTCGCGCTGACCTCTGACGGGACGGGCGGCGCGGCGCAACGTCTGCACCTCGACGTGGCCGGCGATGTCACCACGCTGTTCCTGCCCGAATACCGCGCCTTTTTCGGCACGTCGGTCAGCCTTGTGGCCGATGCCGCGCAGACCGCCGATGGAGGGATCGACCTGCAAGGATTGCAGCTGAGCACTGCCGCATTGCGCCTGTCGGGCAACGCGCGCATCGCCGCGGATGGCTGGCCCGCGGCCTTCACACTGACCGGGCAGATGGGTGATGCCTCGGGCGCGCCGGTGCTGCTGCCGATGGCCGGGCCGCGCACCACGGTGCAGGGGGCCGACCTGCAGGTCGCCTTCGACGCCGCCAAGGGGCCGCATTGGAGCGCGACGCTGGATCTGCGCGATCTTGCCCGACCGGGCCTCAACATCCCCTCGGTCACCATGTCCGGCGGCGGTGTCATCCGCCGGCCCGATGGCGCCACGCCCGCGCAACTGACCGCCGCGCTGGACTACGGTGCGACCGGACTGAAATTCGACAGTGCCGGCGTGACTCAGGCGCTGGGGGACAGTCTGTCGGGCCGCTTCCGCCTGCACCGCGATGGCGCCGGGCCAGTGGTGATTGACGCGCTGACGCTGAAGGGTGCCGGACTGGCCCTTGACGGGCAGGCCAGCATCAGCCTGCCCGATGGCGGGCCGCAGGTCAGCACCAGCCTGCGCGCCTCGGCCACGGACCTTGCCCAGTTCAGCACGCTGGTCGGCCGTTCCCTTGGCGGCGGCGCGGACCTGACGCTGAGTGCGACTGCCACGCCGCTTGACGGCGGCATTGATGCGCGCATCAGCGGCACCAGCACCGATCTGTCGGTCGGCTTGCCGCCGCTGGACGGGGTGATGCGCGGGACTGGGCAACTGGCCGTGCGGCTGGTGCGCGACACTTCCGGCACGCGGATCGAGGGGCTGAGCCTGCAGACGCCCGCGCTGAAACTAACCGGACAGGCCAGCATCACCAGTGCCGCCAGCCACGCGCAGGCCAGCCTTGCGATAACCGATGCGGGCCTCGCCTATCCCGGCCTGACCGGCCCCGCTACCCTGAACGTCGACGCGGGGCGGGCGGCCAATGGCGGCCTCACCCTGAGCGCCGATGCCAGCGTCGGCGCTGCAACGGCAAAGTTCGACGGCACCAGCCCCGATGGCACCAGCCCGCTCGATCTGCGGCTGACCACCACAGCGCCCGATCTTGCGCGCTTTGCCCTGCTTGCCGGAAGGCCACTGGCGGGGTCGCTGGCGGCCACCATAACCGGCGCCGCGATGCCCGACGCCAGCACCGCGGACCTGCACATTGACGCGACGATGCGCGACATCGGCACCGGCATTGCCGCGCTGGACGGCCTCTTGCGCGGACAGGGCACGCTGACGCTCGATGCCCGGCGCAAGGATGGCACCGACAGCGTCAGCAACGTCACGCTCGCCACACCCGCCATTCATTTGACCGGCAACGCCAACATGGCAGAGGACGGGCCTGCTGCCGGGCTGGACCTGACCGCAGACCTGCCCGATCTGGCCCGCGTGTTGCCGCAGCTTGCCGGCGCGGGCAGGATCTCCGCCAAGGCCAGCCGCGACGCAACCGGCGCCACAACCCTGACGGCAGATGCAACGGCAATGGGCGCAACACTGCGCGCGGACCTGACCCAACCCGCCGGTGGCGATGTTGCGGGCAAGGCGGCCCTGAACGCGGTGGATCTGGGCCGCTTTGCCGCGGTGACGGGCCGGGCGCTGAAAGGGGCGCTGAACGCCCAAGTGACCGGCAGCATCGCGACCGACATGCGCAAATTCGACCTGACAGTGACCGGCACCAGCCAGGACCTTGCCCTTGGTCAGCCCCAGGCCGATGCGGTGCTGCGCGGCGCGGGCCAGATCAATGCCCATGTGCTGCGCGACCGGCCCGGCGGCCTGCGGGTCGAGGATATTGCGCTGTCGACGCCTGCGCTGACCGTCTCGGGCGGGATCAGCGGCGAGGGCACGGGGGGAACCGCCCACTACAGCGCAAGGCTGGCCGATCTGGGCCTGATCGCACCCGATTTCCGCGGCCCCGCCACGGCAAATGGCACTGCCAAGCTGGAGGCCAATGGCGACTGGAGCCTCAGCACCGATGCCACCGGCCCCGGCGGCACCAACGCGACGCTGAATGGGCGAATCCATCCCGACATGGCCCTTGACCTTACGCTTGCGGGGCAGGCGCCCTTGGGCCTGCTGAACGGTGTGCTGTCGCCACGGCGCTTGGCGGGTGTCGCGCGGTTCGATCTTGCCCTGAAGGGCCCGCCGGCGCTGTCGTCGATGACCGGCACCATCCGTGCCAGCGGTGCGCAGCTTTCCGCGCCGACGCTGGGCCAGTCGATCGAGGGGATTGACGCCACAGTCACCCTTTCCGGCGGCAGCGCCCGGTTGGTGGCCAGCGGGGCCTCGCGAAGCGGCGGACAGCTGGGCGTTCGGGGTCCGGTCGGCCTTGCCGCGCCCTATTCCGCTGATCTGAACGTCACGCTTTCTGGCCTCGTCCTGAAGGATCCGACGCTTTATCAAACAACCGTTTCAGGCGCACTGACGGTCAAGGGGCCGCTGACGGGCGGCGCGCGCATCGCCGGCAACATCGATGTGGGTCAAACCGAGGTTCAGGTGCCCTCTTCCCCCATCGGCGCGCTGGGTGACCTGCCGGACGTCACCCATCTCGGCGCCTCCGCGCCAGTGCGCAGGACCTTGGCCCGGGCCGGCGCCTCGGCCGCACCCGCGACCAGCGCCGCGCTGGCGCGCAGCCGGCCCTACCCGCTCGATATCACCATTCGCGCGCCACAGCGCATCTTCGTGCGCGGCCGTGGCCTGGATGCCGAGCTGGGCGGCACGCTGCGAATTACCGGCACCTCGGCCAATGTCGTGCCCGCGGGTGATTTCTCGTTGATCCGCGGCCGGATCGACATCCTGCAGCAGCGCTTTGACCTCGACGAGGGGGCGATCACGCTGGCGGGCAATTTCGTGCCAACGCTGCGGCTTGTCGCCTCTACCACCGCGAGGTCGGGCACGGCGGTGAAGATCACCGTGTCGGGCCCCGCGACCGAGCCCACCGTAACCTTCTCCTCCTCGCCTGAACTGCCGCAAGACGAGGTTCTGTCTCAGCTTCTCTTCGGGCGCGATCTGAAATCGATCAGCCCGTTGCAGGCCGTGCAACTGGCCTCTGCGGTGGCGACGTTGGCCGGGCGCGGTGGCAGCGGCATCATCGACAACCTGCGCAAGGGTATCGGCGTCGACGATATCGACCTGACATCGGATGCCAGTGGCAACGCTGCCGTGCGTGTGGGCAAATACCTGACCGACAAGGTCTATACCGATGTGACCATCGGCAGCGACGGGACCAGCACCATCAACCTCAACCTTGACGTGACACCCACGATCACCGCGACGGGAAGTGCGGCATCCGACGGCACAACAGGGCTGGGGATTTTCTACCAGAAGGACTACTAGGCGCGGGCCAAGTGCCCAAGCCATCTCGGTAAATCGCGCTTGCCGGACCTAACCCGCCACAGCCAGCACATCCTCGGCCTCGGCAAAGGGGCAAGCCACGGCATGGCCCTTGCCTACCTCCAGCATCGGTGGCCGGTCGCCAGCACAGGCCGCCTGCGCCTTGGGGCAGCGGGTGCGGAACACGCAGCCCGAGGGCGGCGCCAGTGGCGAGGGCAGTTCGCCCTCCAGAATGGGACGCTTGCGCGCCTTTTCCTTGCGCGGGTCTGGAATCGGCACCGAGGCGATCAGCGCCTGCGTATAAGGGTGGCTGGGCCGCGTCATCAACACCTCGGACGAGGCGGTTTCCATCAGCCGGCCCAGGTACATCACCACGATCCGGTCGCTGATATGTTTAACCACCGACAGGTCGTGCGCGATGAAGATCATCGACAGGCCCATGTCGCGCTGCAATTCCCACAACAGGTTGACGACCTGCGCCTGCACCGACACGTCCAGCGCCGAGACGGGCTCGTCGCAGATCAGCAGCTTGGGCTTGACGATCAGCGCACGGGCAATTCCGATGCGCTGGCATTGCCCGCCGGAAAACTCGTGCGGATAGCGGTTGATCAGGTTGGGCAGCAGGCCCACCCGCTCCATCAGTTCCTGCACGCGGTGGCGCACTTCACTTCGGGGCGTCTTGGGTTCGTGCGTGATCAATGGCTCGGCAATGATCTCGCCCACTGTCATGCGTGGGTTCAGCGCCGCAAGCGGGTCCTGAAAGATCATCTGCACATCGCGGCGGTGACGGCGCCGGGTCAGCGCATCCATCGAGGCAAGATCCTTGCCCTCGAAAAGCACCTTGCCACCCGACGACGGCACCGTGCCGATCACCGCGCGCGCCAGTGTCGATTTGCCCGATCCGCTTTCGCCCACCACCCCGACGCATTCACCCGGCGCAAGATCAAAACTGACCTTGCTGACCGCCTGCAACTTCATCGGCGGCGTCCACGGCCACGATCCCGAACGGCGCACGTCGAACGTGACCGAGACATCTTGCAGTGACAGGATGGGTTGCATCATGCGACCTCCTCGACAGCGCGGTGACAGGCCCGGCGCCGTCCCGTCTCAAAATTCACCAGCGCGGCCTTGGTCCCGGCGCAGATCGGCTCGACCATCTCGCAGCGCGGGCTGAACGGGCACCCGGCGGGCAGGCGTGACATGTCTGGCGGCTCTCCGGCGATGGTCTGCAACATCTCGTCATCGCGATCGACGCGCGGCACGGCCTTCAGCAGGCCCAGCGTGTAGGGGTGCGACGGGCTTTCGAACAGCTCCATCGTCGGCCCCTCTTCCATCACTTGCCCGCCATACATCACCAGCGTCCGGTCGCAGAACCCCGCGACGACGCCAAGGTCATGGGTAATCAGGATCACGGCAGTGCCGAAATCGCGCCGGATATCGCCCAGCAGGTCCATGATCTGGGCCTGCACCGTCACGTCGAGCGCGGTGGTGGGTTCATCCGCGATCAGCAGGCGCGGCCGGCACAGCAGCGCCATCGCGATCATCACGCGCTGTCGCATCCCGCCCGAAAACTCATGCGGGAACATCGTGATCCGGCTGGATGCGTTGGGGATACGCACGGCGTCCAGCATCTGCACTGCCTCGGCCACCGCCGCGCGCTTGGACATACCCTTGTGCAGTTGCAGCACCTCGGCCATCTGGTCCGAGATCCGCATGTAGGGGTTGAGCGAGGTCATCGGGTCCTGGAAGATCATCGCAATCTCTTGGCTGCGCACCTTGTTGAGGTCGCGCTGCGACATCTTCAGCAGGTCCTTGCCGTCAAACCGCGCCTCGCCCGTGGCCTCGCCATTTCGTGCCAGAAGGCCCATCGCGGCAAAAGCGGTCTGGCTTTTGCCGGACCCGCTTTCGCCGACGATGGCCAGAGTTTCGCCCGCGTCGATCTGCAGGCTGACGCCGTTGACCGCGTTGACCGGGCCGTCATTGGTGCGGAACGTGACCCGCAGGTCCTGAACTTCAAGCAAGGCCATGTCAGCGGTCCTTCGGGTCGAGCGCATCGCGCAGGCCATCGCCCACGAAGAAGAACGCAAACAGCGTGGCGAGGAAGAAAAAGAGCGGGAAAAGAAGCTGCCAGATCACGCCATACTGCATCTGGCTGGCCCCCTTGGAGATCAGCGCGCCCAGCGAGGTCGAGGGTTCCTGCACGCCCAGACCGAGGAAGCTGATGAAGCTTTCGGTGATGATCAGGCCGGGGATCAGCAGGGTCGCATAGACCACGACGATGCCCAGCAGGTTCGGCACGATATGCCGCAGGATGATGGTAAAGGGCCGCACACCGGTGGCGACTGCCGCCTCGACGAATTCCTTGTTCTTGATCGTCAGCGTCTGGCCCCGCGCGATCCGCGCCATGTCGAGCCAGGAAATCAGGCCGATACCGACGAAGAGCATCCCGATCGACCGGCCGAACATCACCAAGAGCAGGATCAGCACGAACATGAAGGGGATCGACATAAGGATGTCGACGATCCGCATCATGACGTTGTCGGTCCGGTGCCCGGCATAGCCTGCGATGGCGCCGTAAAGCGTGCCCACCACCACCGCGATCAGCGACCCGACAAGACCCACGAGGATGGAAATCCGCGTCCCCTGCACGGTACGTGCGTAAAGGTCACGCCCGAGGTCATCGAGACCGAAGTAATGCCCGTTGGAGAACGAGGGCGCCCCGGTCTGGGCGATGTTGCCCAAGCGGCTCCAGTCGATCTCTTCGTTGGAATAGGCGGCGAGGAACTGGCCAAGGAAGGCGAAAAGCGTGATCGCGATCAGCACGTAGAGGGCAAAGACCGCAGCCTTGTTCTGGCGGAAACGGCCCACCGCGTCGGACCAGAGCGAGCGGCCCTTGGCCTCGGACAGCGCGGCGGCCTCGATCAGGCCGTCCGCGGTCGCCTTGTCGGGAAATACCATCGGTCCCTCCCCCTCAATAACGGATCTTGGGGTCGATCCATGCGTAAAGCACATCGACCACAAGGCTGAACAGGATCGTCAACGCGCCCACCAGAATGGTGATGCCCATCATCGTCGAATAGTCGCGGTTGAAGGCCGAGTTCACGAAGAACAACCCGATGCCGCCGGTCGAGAAATAGACATCGACAACGACCGAACCGGTGATCATCCCCACGAAGGCGGGGCCAAGGTAGGACAGCACCGGCAGCATCGTGGGCTTCATCGCGTGGCGCCAGATGATCCGGCGCATCGGCAGGCCCTTGGCCTTGGCCGTGCGAATGAAACCGGCATTCAGCACTTCCAGCATCGACGAGCGTGTGATCCGCGCGATCGAGGCCATGTAGGAGGTCGACAGCGCGATCACCGGCATGATGAGGTAAGGCCACTGCCCCCCGTTCCATCCGCCACCGGGCAACCAGCCCAGCCACAGCGTGAAGACCAGCACCAGCATCGGCGCCAGCACGAAGTTGGGCAGCGCCTGCGCCCCGACCGAGATGCCGACGGCCAGGTAGTCAAGCCAGGTATTCTGCCGGATCGCGGCCACCACGCCGAGGCTGACACCGACCAGCACGGCGACGACGAAGGACCAGAATCCGTAGGTCAGCGTCACCGGGAAGCCCTGCTTGATGATGTCGGCGACGGTCTGGTCCTTGTACTTGAAGGACGCACCGAAATCGAAATGCGCAACCACGTTCCAGATGTAATGGATGATCTGGTACCAGTAGGGTTTGTCGAGGCCATACTTGGCATTGATGTTGGCCAGCAGGTCGGGCGGCAATGGACGTTCGGACGTGAAGGGTCCGCCGGGGGCCGCGAACATCAGGATGAACGAGATCACGACCAGGATAAGAAGGGTCGGAATCGCGACGGCGATGCGCCTGACGATGTAACTGAACATGGGGATTTTCCGCGCCGCAAAAGGAAATGGGCCGCGCCCCCGGGAAACGGGGACGCGGCGCGCATCAGGACAAGGTTACTGAACCTTGTAGATGTCCTTGACGTAGTAGTTCTGCTGCACGTTATCCACGGGCCAGTTGTGGATCTTGTCGTTCAGCATCTTGACGCTGGCATAGGCGTAGACCGGGAACACCGGCACGTCCTGCGCGATGATCTGTTCGACCTGCGTGTAGTCCGCTTCCGGATTGTCGGCCAGCCGCGCGTCCTTCATCAGGGCGTCGACTTTCGGGTTCTCGTACTTGGCGTCGTTGTAGCCCGAGGTCGAGGTCATCAGGTCGAGGAAGGTCGACGGCTCGTTGTAGTCGCCGCACCAGCCGCCGCGCGCAATCTCGTAGTTCTGCTTGCCGCGATCGTCGAGGAAGGTCTTCCACTCCTCGTTTTTCAGCGAGGTGTCGATACCCAGCGTCTGCTTCCACATCTGCCCGATGGCCACCGCCAGCGCCTTGTGGGCGTCAGACGTGTTGTAGAGGATTTCCAGCGACAGCGGCTTGCCGCCGGTGCCGTAGCCTGCCTCTTTCATCAGTTCCTGCGCCTTGGCGTTACGCTCGTCCTGCGTCATGTCCATGATCGGCAGGTCGGGCGCTTCGAACCCGGCGGTCGCCCAGTGGGTGAAGGTATAGGCCGGCTTCTGGCCGCCCTGCAGGATGTTGTTGACGATGACGTCGCGGTTGACAGCAAGGCTGAGCGCCTCGCGCACGCGGACGTCCTTGAGCGCCTCGGGGCCCGAATCCGACAGGTTGAAGTTGTAGTAGTAGGTGCAGAGCAGCGGGAAGCTTTGCGCCTGCGTCGGATACTCTTCCTTCAGGCGGGGATACTGACCGGTCGGGATTTCGGTCTTGTCCAGCTCGCCGGCGAGGTAGCGGGTCAGCGCCTGGTTCTCGTCGTTGATGATCAGGTAGGTGACCTTGTTGATGACGGTGTTGGCGTTATCCCAGTAGTTGGGGTTGCGCTCCATCACCAGTTTCTCTTGCGGCACGCGCTCGGTCAGCATGTAGGCGCCGTTCGAGATCATGTTGCCCGGCTTGGTCCAGTCGGCGCCATACTGCTCGATCGCCTTCTGCGGGACCGGGAAGGTCACGGCGTTGACCACCATCTGCGGGAAGTAGGGCAGCGGCTGCGACAGCGTCACGACAAAGGTGTGATCGTCGGGCGCGGCGACGGCCAGGGCGCTGGGCGGCTGCTTGCCGTCGATGACGTCATCGACATTGGCGATGCCCATCAGCGACATGTACCAGGCGTATTCCGAGGCGGTGGCCGGGTCGGCCGCCCGCTGCCAGGAATAGACGAAGTCCTTGGCGGTGACCGGCGAGCCGTCCGACCACTTGGCGTCGTCGCGCAGGTGGAAGGTGTAGGTCATCTTGTCGGCGCTGACATCAAAGCCGGTGGCGACGCCGGGCACGAGGTTGCCCTTGTCGTCCTGGTTCATCAGGCCTTCGAACAGCTGACGGGCCACGTCGTTGCCCGACACGTCCTGGATCAGGTTGGGGTCGATCGACGGGAATTCGTCCAGCTCGCGCGAGACAAAGGTCTGCTGGTCGGCGGGGGCAAGCACGTCGCCCGCTGCAACGTGGCTGCTTTCAGCCACAGCGAAGGTCGGTCCAAGCGCGAGCAGCAAAGCTGCGGCCGAGGCCATCATGGTTGGTTTGATGAACATTGAAGTCTCCCTGTTGCGGCCGCTGTTCGGCCATCACTCCGGATCCCGCAGCTCTGGGCGCGGGAATGACGGGATAGTTTAGCGACACATTCGAAATGGCAAGCACCGGTTGCATCTGACCCTACGGAACAGCGAAATTGACCGGAAACATTGCGCGAACACGATGCAGTGCGCCGCAATCAGTCCAGCGTCTGACGGTACCGACGTAACGCGATTGTGACGATAACCAGCATGATCAGGCCGATCGCCAGCATCTCGGGACGGATGTCCGTCAGCGTGGCACCCTTCAGCATCACCTTGCGCGTCAGCCGCAGGAAATGCGTGGTGGGCAGGATGCTGCCCAGCACCTGCGCCCAGCCCGGCATGCCCGCAAAGGGGAACATGAACCCCGACAGCAGGATCGACGGCAGAATCAGGAAGAACGACACCTGCATCGCCTGCATCTGGTTCCGCGCCACCGTCGAGACGAGAAAGCCCAGCGCCAGGTTCACCACGATGAACAGGTTGAAGCCCACGAAGAAGGCCAGCGGACTGCCCACGAATGGCACGTCAAAGACCAGCCGCGCCGCGATCAGGAACACGATCGTCTGGATGTAGCCCATCAGCACGTAAGGCAGGATCTTGCCCAGCATCACCTCGGCGGGGCGGGCAGGCGTGGCGATCAGCGTCTCCATCGTGCCCTTCTCGCTTTCGCGCACGATGGCGACAGAGGTAATCAGCACCATCGTCATCGACAGGATGATGCCCAGCAGCCCCGGCACGATGTTGGTCGAAGTGCGGCCCTCGGCGTTGAACTGCTTGTGCACGGCTACCGAGAAGGGCGGCGGCCGGGCGGCGGCGAATTTCAGCGGCCCGGTCAGCGTGTCGGCCATCGCCTGCGTCACGATGCCCGAGATCGCCGCCACGGCCCCACCCGCCGCCGCCGGGTCCGAGGCATCGGCGGCCAGCAGGATCTGCGGGTTCAGCCCGCGCACCACGTCCCGCTCGAACCGGGGCGGGATGACCACGACGAAATCGGCGGTGCCGTCGCGCAGCGCGCGGTCGCCTTCGGCCTGGCCCGTGACGGTTCCCACGAAATCGAAATAATCCGATGCCTTCATCCCCATCAGGATCGCGCGGGTGATCGGCCCCTCGTCAGCCATCTCGATCAGCGTGGGCAGGTGTTTCGGGTCCGAGTTGATGGCAAAGCCGAACAGGAACAGCTGCATGATCGGCACGCCAACCATCATCGCGAAGGTGACCCGGTCGCGCCGCATCTGCACGAATTCCTTCACCATCACCGCAAGAAAGCGCGAGAGCGAGAACATCACGCCTGTCCTTCTGCCGCCGCAGGTCCGTTGGCGGGTCCGTTGATCGCGAAATTGTCGCGCACGCCGGTCATGAGGTAGATAAACGCCTCTTCCAGCCCGCCCTTCTGCTTGGTCCAGCTATGCGTGCCCTTGGCGATCTGCGCCTGCGCCACCTTGTCCAGCGCGGCCGCATCAATGCCCGAAACGTGCAGCACCGCGCCGAAACGCGCCACCTGCGCGACCCCTTCGGTCGCGCGCAGTTCGGCCTCCAGCGCGGTCAGGTTCGGCCCCTCGACCCGCCATGTCTGCAATCCGATCATGTCGGGGATCTCGGCCGCCGGCCCCGCGATCAGCTTCTTGCCATAGGCGATGTAAGCGATGAAATCGCACTGCACCGCCTCGTCCATGTAGTGGGTCGAGACCAGCACCGTCACGCCTTGCGCCGACAACGCGCGGATCTCGTCCCAGAAATCGCGCCGCGCCTTGGGGTCCACCCCCGCCGTCGGCTCGTCCAGAAGCAGCAGGCGCGGCTTGTGCAGCAGGCAGGCCGCCAGCGCCAGCCGCTGCTTCCACCCGCCCGACAGCGTGCCGGCCAACTGGTTGGCGCGGTCCGACAGGCCGAGATCGGCCAGCGCGTCCTTGACCACCTTGCGCCGACCCTTCATGCCGAACATCCGCGCGATGAAATCGAGGTTCTCGCGGATCGTCAGGTCCTCGTAGAGCGAAAAGCGCTGGGTCATATAGCCCACGTTGGCCTTGATCCGGTCAGGTTCGGTTCGAATGTCGTAGCCAAGGCACTGGCCCTCGCCGCCATTGGGCGTCAGAAGCCCGCACATCATCCGGATCGTGGTGGTCTTGCCGCTGCCGTTGGGGCCGAGAAATCCGTAGATCGAGCCCTTCGGCACATCCATGTCGAAGTTGTCGACAACCTTGCGGTCGCCGAAGATCTTGGTCAGCCCCCGGACAGAGATGGCATTTTCGGCCTCCTCGATCATTGCGTCACCGCGTCCGCGCGGGTCAGGCTGACAGGCTGGCCCGGCAAGAGGTGGCTGCCCGGGTCCAGCCGTGCCTCGGCGCGGAACACCAGTCGCTGACGCTCGGATCGGCTGTAGATGATCGGCGGGGTATACTGCGGGGCCGACCCCAGCAGCGTGACATGCGCCCCAAGGCCCGGCCCGCAGCCATCACAACTGACAGACATCGCGTCGCCGATGGCAAATGCGGCGCGCTCGGGCTCGGGGATGAAGAAGATCACCTTCAGCGCATCGGGCTGGAAGATCGAGATGATGGGCGCACCCGTCGCCGCCACCTCGCCCACGTCGTAAAAGACATGCTCGACCTTGCCGTCGATGGGCGCGGTGGCACTGCGATCGTCCAGCGCCGACTGCGCCTGATCGGCCTGTGCACGCGCCACGTCCAGCGCCGCCTCTGCCGCCAGCCGCTGGGCATTGCGCGCCGGCAGTTCGGCCACGCGCAATTGCGCCGTCAACTGTTCGACCTGCGCATTGGCACTGTCCAACGCAGCCTTGTCACTGTCGACCTTGGCCGAAGGCACCATACCGCGCGACAACAGCTCGCTGGAGCGTTCGAAATTGCTTTGCGCCAGCACCTGCTGCGCCTGCGCCTGATGCAGCGCGGCGCGCAATGCGTCCAGCTCTTCGGGCCTGCTGCCGGTCATCAGGTTATCGAGGTTGGCCTGCGCCTGCGCCACCGCCGCCTGTGCACCCTTCAGCGCGGCCTGCTGGGCGGTGTCGTCAAGCGTCAACAGCAGGTCGCCCGCCTTCACCATCGCGCCTTCGGTCGTACTGAGCGCGGTGATCCGGCCCGGGCTGGTGGCGGCGACATAGGTGTAATCGGCCTCGATGTAGCCGTTATATTCAGGCACCCCCGGACCGCCCAATGCGGGAATGATCACGGCAAGATAGCCAAGGATGGTGGACCAAAGCGCGCTCATGCTCGGCCTTTCTCCGGTTCCAGCCCGGCAAAGAGAATTGTCAGGTGGTTCTCGACCAGCCGGTCCATCGCCAGTCCGCCGGCGGGCTGGATGCCAAAGACCTCGGCCAGCGCGACATGCACCATGATCGGCCCAACGACGCTGCGCACCGTCAGCTCGGGATCGACGTCGCGGATATGCCCGCCCTCGACGCCCTGCGCGATCAGGCGCGTCAGCGCCGGGATCACCCGGTCGAGAACGTTGTCGCGATACATCTGCGCGATCTCGGGCACATGCACCGCCTCGCGGATCACCATCTGCGGCACGGCGAGCGCCTGCGGCGCTGTGGCCTGCGCCACGATCATCGTCAGAACCCGGCGGATCACCGGCCGCGGATCGCCGCGATAGCCCTCCAGCCCCTGCACGGCCGCCGCGGCGAAGGGGCTGATCGCGCGTTGCACCAGCCCTTCCAGCAGCGCCGCCTTGGACGGAAAGTAGAGATATACCGCCCCTTTCGAGATGCCGGCCTCGCGCGCGACCTGCTCCATCGTCGTGCGGGCATAGCCTTTCTCGGTGAAAAGCCGCAGCGCGGCGTCAAGCACCTCGTCCGGGCGCGCCTCGGCCCGGCGGCGGAATTTCGGCGTGGCAGCTTGATCGGGCATGGGAGGCCTCGGAAGGGAACGCTCACACTAATAACTGACCAGTCAGTTATTAGCAAGCCCCAACGAAAAATCCACCCCAGCCCGCCCCGCCCCTCGGCCCCGTTCCGTGTCGTCGCGATTGGTGATTACTCGGCCGCCACCATGTGGCCATCGCCCGCATCCGCCAACAGCAGCCGCGCGGGGCCCTGCCCCAGCGGATGCACCGGGCTGGGCACGTCGCCGGCCAGCCGCGGTGCGGGCGGGCGGACATGGGTGGGGTCGGGCACCGGCACGGCGGCGATCAGGCGCTGCGTGTAAGGGTGGCGCGGCGCGCCGAAGACCTGCGCGCGCGTCCCCATCTCGACGACCTGGCCCAGGTACATCACGGCCACCCGGTCGGCCACGTTCTCGACCACGGCCATGTCATGGCTGATGAACAGCGTGGCGATGCCGAATTCGCGCTTCAGCGCCGCCAGCAGGTCCAGCACGCGGGCCTGCACCGAGACATCCAGCGCCGAGACGCTTTCATCGGCGATCAGCAGCTTCGGCCGCAGCGCCAGCGCGCGGGCGATGCAGATGCGCTGCCGCTGGCCGCCGGAAAACTCGTGCGGGTAGCGGTCCATGTGCGCGGCTTCCAGCCCCACGCGCTGCAACAGGTCGGCGACCTGCGCGGCCCGCGCCGGCCCGTCGCCCTGCCCGTGAATCAGCAGTGGCTCTCCCACCAGATCGCCCACCTTCATCCGCGGGTCGAGCGCGGCCATCGGGTCCTGGAAGATGATCTGCACCGCGCGGCTCAGCGCCTTGCGCCCGGCGGTATCGAGGGCGCCCAGCACCTGCCCGTCCACCTCGATCCGGCCCTCGTGCGGCACCAGCCCCACCAGAGCGCGCGCCAGCGTGGACTTGCCGCAACCCGATTCGCCCACCAACGCAAAGGTTTCGCCCGCGCCGATGTCGAAGCTGACATGCTCGACCGCATGCACCCGGTGCGTGACGCGGCCCAGCACGCCGCCCTTCAGGTCGAACCGCACCTGCACGTCCTGCAAACGGGCCACCGGCGCGGCGGCGGGCGGGGGCGGCGCGCGGCGGCCCTGCCCCATCCGCGGCACCGCGGCCAGCAGGTCGCGGGTATAGGGCGCGGCGGGCGCGGCAAAGATCTGCCGCACGTCGCCCTCTTCCTCGATCCGGCCGTTGCGCATCACGATGACGCGGTCGGCCATCTCGGCCACCACGCCCATGTCATGGGTGATCAGCAGGATCGCCATCCCCGTCTCGCGCTGAAGATCGCGCAGCAGGTCCAGCACCTCGCGCTGCACGGTGACGTCCAGCGCCGTGGTCGGCTCGTCCGCGATCAGCACCTCGGGTTTCAGCGCCAGCGCCATGGCGATCATGACCCGCTGGCGCATGCCGCCCGACAATTCGTGCGGATATTGTGTCAGCCGCCGCTCGGGTTGCGACAGGCGAACGGCCTTCAACGCCTCCAGCGCCTGCGCGCGGGCGGCGGCGCGGCTGACCGGCTGGTGCGCGCGGATCGCCTCGACCAGCTGCGTGCCCACTGTCATCACCGGGTTGAGCGATGTCATCGGCTCTTGAAAGATCATCGCGATGCGGTCGCCGCGCACGGCGCGCATCTCGGCCTCGGGCAGCTGGGTCAGTTCGCGGCTATTGAGGATGACCGCGCCGCCCGTGACCCGCACCGCGGGCGGCGGCAACAGGCCCATGATCGCCAGCGAGGTGATCGACTTGCCTGATCCGCTTTCGCCCGCGATGGCCAGCGTCTCGCCCTTGCCAAGGCGAAACGTCATGTCCGAGACAAGCGGCTGCAGACCGTCCTCGGTGCGCACCGAAACGGTCAGGGCGTCAACACGCAGGACGTCTTGGGTCGGGGTCATGTGGCAGGGGTGTCCTGTGAGGTAGCACAAAGAAAGGAGGGCAGAGCCCGACCCTCGGGGTGGGTGCAAAGCGCCCTCCCCGGGGGGGAGGGTCGGGCGCTGCCCGGCGTTGCCGCCGGGCGGAACCCTGCTTCAGCCGTCACTCGAAAACGGCCCGCGGGAAGTAGAAGCTGACCACCCAGTTCGGCATGTCCACGATCTCGGAAATCCTGAGATCACCGCAGGTCGAGACCAGCATGTAGGCATCTACCGCCGCCATGCCGCGCGTGGCCGACAGGAAATCGACCATGTTCGCCACCGCGTCGCGCGCCGCCGTCATCAGGTCCGGCGCGATGCCCGTCGTCACCTCGTAGCCCTTGGCGTCCAGATGCCGCGTCACCGGCCCCGGCGTGGTGAAGCGCGGGGTTTTCAGGTTCGCCCCTTTCACCAGGTCCAGTGTCAGGACCACGTCCATCGGGCTTTCGATGGCCGTGCCGCAGACCTCGCCATCGCCTTGGGCTGCGTGCGTGTCGCCCACGCTGAACAACGCGCCCGCCACCTCGACCGGCAGGTAGAGCGTGGTGCCCGCCGCCAGATCGCGGATGTCCATGTTACCACCCACGCGCCGGGGCGGGACGATGGAATGCAGGCCCTTTTCCGCTGGGGCCACGCCGATGGTGCCGGCGAAGGGCTTCAGCGGCACGCGGCCTTCCTTGCCCCAAAGCGCGGGGGCCAGGCTGTCAGGGTCATAGGTCCAGACGTGCAGCGCGGGGTCGGTGAACTGGTCGGCCAGCAGGCCAAAGCCGGGGATGTTGGCCGTCCAGCCCCATCCCTTGCCGCCCTGCGCCTGGGGCGCGAAGCTGTCGATGGTGATCTTCAGCGCATCGCCCGGTTCGGCCCCTTCCACCCAGAGCGGGCCGGAGACGGGGTTGATCTTGCCGAAATCCAGCGTCTTGACGTCCTCGACGGTGGACGACGGGCCAAGCTGGCCCGCCGAACTGTCATGACAGTGAAACAGGATCGTCGATCCCGGCTCCACCCGTTCGACCGGGGCAATGGAATTGTCCCAGCCGAAGTGATGCTGCGCACCGTGAATGGTGTAATTGCAGTCCTTGCACATGCGCCTACTCTTTCACGTAGATGTAGTCGTAGTTCACCGGGATCGTCACCGGATCGACGTAAAGGCTGTCATCCCCGCCCAGGCGCGCCGACTTCATCGTGTAGCGCTTCTCGTTGAAGACGGGGGCCCAGGGCGCGTCAGCCATGATCTTGGTGAAGATGTCCGACCACATCGCCATGCGCTCGTCGGCCTTGGCGGGGTCGGCGATGCTATCGGCCTTGGTCGCCATCTCGTCAAAGCTCTGCACGCAGTATTTCGACCAGTTCCAGCCGCCCGGCGCGGCTCCCGCACAGCCCAGAATCGGCCCGTAGAAGTCGGACGGATCGGGGAAGTCGGCGATCCACGCCATGCCGCCCGACCAGATCATCGGCGCGGTGCCGTCGCCGCCCGCGGCGATGACGTTGGCCTGATCGAGCGACTTGATCGTCACCTTGATGCCGATCTGGGCCAGGTCCTGCTGGATCGCCTGCGCGATGCGCGGGTTGGGGTCGGCGTTCATCGCGTAAAGCTCGGTCTCGAAGCCGTCGGCAAGGCCCGCTTGGGCCATCAGCGCCTTGGCGCCTTCCACGTCGTAGGGATAGCCCGCGTAGTCCTTGTTGTAGCCGGGCATGTCGGGCGGCAGCGGCTGGTTGGCGGGCACGGCGCGGCCGTTGATGATCTGGATGATCCGGTCCTTGTTGATCGCCATGTTGATCGCCTGCCGCACGCGCACGTCATCCAGCGGTTTCATGTTGACGTTGATCGTGACGTAGCCGGTCTGCAACTGGTCGCCGACGACCACCAGCTTGGCCTCGTCGGGGTTCGACATCACCTCGGTGAACTTCGCGGGTGGAATGCCGTCGCCGGGAATGTCGATCTCGCCCTTCTGCAGGCGCAGCAGCGCGACGATGGGCTCCTGCCCGACCTGGAAGGTGATCTTGTCGATGTAGGGCACGCCCGGACGCCAGTAATCGGTGTTCTTCTCGAAGACGACCTGCTGGCCGATGGTCCAGTCGGTCATCTTGTAAGCGCCGGTGCCCACCGGGTGGTGGCCGAAATCGGTACCCCACTTGTCGACCTCTTCCTTCGGCACGACCGAGGCGAAGTTCAGCGCCATCACCTGCAGGATCGTGGCATCGGGGTGCGACAGCGTGACCGAGATGGTCTGCGGGTCGATCACCTTTACGCCTTCCAGCGAGGTGGCCGAGCCATCGGCCATCTTGTCATAGCCGAGGATCGAGCCGAAGAAGCCCGCGCCGGGCGACTGCGTGGTCGGGTTCGTCACGCGGTCGAGCGAGTATTTCACGTCCTCGGCCGTCATCTCGCGGCCGTTGTGGAACTTCACGCCGGTGCGCAGGTGGAATGTGTAGGTCAGACCGTCGTCGGACACGTCATAGCTTTCGGCAAGGCCGGGGCGCAGCTCGGTCGTGCCGGGGACATAGTCCATCAGCCGGTCGAAGAGCGACTTGATCATCGACCAGTTCTGCCAGTCATAACCGATCGCGGGGTCAAGCGTGGCGACGTCGTCCTTGTAGGTGACGATGATGTCGCCGCCGGGCTTGGCATTGGGGTCGGGCGTGTAATCCGCCGCAAGGGCGGGCAGCGCGAGGCCCAGTGTCAGCGCGGTCGAAAGTAGTAGTCTTTTCATAACGTTCTCCCGTTTGGTTGGACAGTTTCAACGAATGCGGATGCGGGGGTCGATCGCCGGGGCGATCAGGTCGGCAATCAGGTTGCCCGCGACGATGGCGCAGGCCGAAACCAGCGTGACGCCCATGATGATGGGAATGTCGACGCGCTGGATCGCCTGCCATGCCAGCTGGCCGATGCCCGGCCAGCCGAAAACGCTTTCCACCACCACGACGCCGCCCATGAAGATGCCGATGTCGATGCCGATCATCGCGATCACCGGCAGGATGGCGTTGGGCAGCGCGTGGCGCAGGATGACGCGCGCGCGCGTCAGGCCCTTGGCCCGCGCAGTGCGGATGAAATCGGCGCGCAGCACCTCGATCATGCTCGACCGCATCATCCGCGCGTACCAGCCCGACCCCAAGATGCCGAGGGTGACGGCGGGCAGCACGAGGTGCCGGAAGGTGCCGTAACCGCCGATGGGAAACCACGACAGCCGCACGGCAAAGACGTAGAGGAGCAGGAGCGAGACTAGGAATTGCGGCGCCGAGACCGCGACGAAGGAGGTGATCATCAGCCCGGTATCGGCGGCGCGGCCCCGGCGCAGCGCGGCGATGACGCCCATCGTCAGGCCCAGCACCAGTTCGCAGAAGATGCCCGCGGCCATCAGAAGCAGCGTCGGCGGCAGGCGCGCGGCGATCAGGCTCGCCACCTCAGTCTTTTGCAGGTAGCTGCGGCCCATGTCGCCCTGCATCAGCCCGCCAAGGTAGCGGATGTATTGCACCACGAAGGGCTGATCGAGACCCAGCTGGTGGCGGATGTTCTCGACCGTCTGCTGCGTCGCCGCGCGGCCCGCGATCTGGCGCACCGGGTCGGCGGGCAGGACGTAAAGCAGGAAAAATGTGATGAAGCTGACGCCAAGCAGGATCAGCGCCGATTGCACCAGCCGTCGCAGAAGGTAGGCCGTCATCGGTCGGACCCCCGCAGCGTCGGGTCCAGCACGTCGCGCAGCGCATCGCCCACAAGGTTGAAGGCCAGTGCCAGCAGCAAAATCGCGGCCCCCGGCACGAAGACCAGCCAGGGCGCGGTCTGGAAATAGGTCTGGTTCTCGAAGATGATGTTGCCCCAGCTGGGCGTGGGCGGCTGCACGCCGACGCCAAGGTAGCTTAGCGTCGCCTCCAGCAGCACCGTGGTGGAAATGCCCAGCGTGCCCCAGACGATGATCGTGGGCACGAGGTGCGGCAGGATGTGCCGCCACAGGATGCGGCCCGTGCTGGCGCCCAGCGTGCGTTCGGCCGCCACGAAGTCGCGCGTGGCCAGCGACGAGGTCTCGGTATAGATCACCCGCGCCGTCTGCACCCAGTTCACCAGCGCGATCACCAGCGCCACGATCCACAGCGAGGGCTGAAAGATGGCCGCAAGGCAGATCGCCAGCAGGAGTGCCGGAAAGGCCATCATCAGGTCGGTAAAGCGCATCAGCACCGCGCCCACCCAGCCGCGGAAATAGCCCGCGATCACGCCCACGAATGTCCCGATCAGAAGCGCCATGCCATTGGCGGCGATCCCGATAATCAGCGAGGTGCGCGCGCCCCAGATGATCCGGCTAAGCAGGTCGCGGCCCAGCAGGTCGGTGCCCAGAAGGTAGGTGCCCCCCGGCGGCAGGGGCGAGCCCTGAAGTGTCAGGCCATCGAAGTTCTGTTCGTCCGGGGCAAAGGGCGCGACCAGTGGCGCAAGGATCGCCGCAGCGGCAATCACCACGATCACGGCCAGCCCGAAGAGCGCCAGCTTGTGCCGGGCCAGCCGCGACAGGGCCCCGGCCGGGCGGCGCGGATCAACGACTGCGGCGTCGGCCATGATCGGCCTCCTGCGGGTCAAGTTGCGCCACGACCCGTTCCGCCGCCGCCTCGAAACTGACGCGCCAGCGCATCGCCAGCTGGCGCAGATGGTCAAACGCCGTGCTTTCGTCGCGGCCCTGCCCCATCAGCAGCACGACCGCGTGCACCACCGTCTGGCGCGCGTCGATACGGGCCTTCAGCCCCGCCACCTCGGCCGCCAGCCGCTGGCGCGCCTCGAACGCCACCCGCGCGATCAGCAGGGCCGAATAGGCCCCGCCATCGCCCACTGGTTTGAGAAGTTGCGCATCCGCGCCCATCCGCAGCGCCCATTCGATCCGCCCCGGCGCCTCGGACCCGATCAGCGCGATCATCGGCACGGGGCCCGCGCCCGGCGCCCAGGGAAACTGGCCATCATGGCCCATGTCGGCATCGTAGAAGACGAAATCGGCGCTTAGCGCCGCGGCACCCGCCTCGGGCCATGCGGTATCGACCTTCAGGCCGATCGCCGTCAGTTGGCGGCCCAGCGCCTGCACCACGACGTGTGGCCGGTGCACGATCAGCGCGCGGGCGCCGCCCAAGGGGGGCACCTGCAACCGCCCGCTCATGACACCACCCGCAAGGCCGGCCGGGGCTGGCCGCGGTCCTGCGCAAGGTAGGGGTCGCCCGCCACCGCCGCCTGCCGCGAAAGCACCCGGAATGCGCCGTCCTTCACCTGCGCGATCAGGACCGGAAGCGTAGTGTGATGCGTCTGCGGGTCGATGGCGCAACCGGCGGGCAGCGGCGCCTGCAACAGGTCGGCCAGCGGTGCACTGGCCCGCGCGGGCGCCCCGGCCAGCAGGCCCGCCAGCTGGTGCACAGCCGCATGGGCCGCCGCCTCGTGCGAAGAGCCGAAGCCGTCGCGCCCCGGCCAGCCGCCAGCGCCGCGGAAATAGGGCCCGGCGGCGATCAGTCCCGCGGCATCGTCGCCCATCGCGGGCAGCTCGCATTCGGTCATGTTGCACGACAGGACCGGGCAACGGTCGGGGGCAAAGCGTGCATCCTCGTCCGCCAGCCGGCGCATCGCCGCCATGAAGGCATAAGACGACGGGCCGATCAGTGCGTTGTGGATGAAGGCGGGCCGGGTCGCGCGAATCTCGTCGATCATCCGCGCCACGTCCGTGTCGCCGATCGGCAGGTACCGCTCGCCGAGCACTTCGCCGCCCGCGGCCGCGACGCGCGCGCGCGCCAGCCGGTTCATCTCCCAACCCCAGATGTAATTCGAGCCGACCAGATAGGCGCGCCGCCCGTAGGCCGGCATCGCCCAGTCCAGCAGCGGCAACAGGTGCTGGTTGGGGCAGGCATGGGTATAGGCGACATGGTCGGACGCCTCGAACCCCTCGTAGGGCACCGCGTACCACAGCGTGCCGCCCATCCGTTCCAGGACCGGGATCACCTCCTTGCGGCTCCACGAGGTGACGCAGCCGATGACGTGGCGTGCGCCCGACCCGCGCAGGATGTCCTCGCACATGGGCGCGTAAAGGTCGATGTTGCCGCCCGGATCACGCTCGACCGGGACAAGGGTAAAGGGCTGCGCGGGGTCGGCGTTGATCTCGTCCATCGCGGCCAGCGCCCCGGTGCGGCACGCCTCGCCGATCAGCGCATAGCTGCCCGAACGCGAGTAAAGCAGGCCGATCTCGATACGCGTCTTCATGCGTTTCCCCACACGAAAACGCCCCATCCCCCGAAGGCCGGGGGCCGTCAGGAGAGCGGGGCGCGGATGCCGTAGAAATGTTCAGATATGAGGATGCTGCGAGCGATTCGGGCGCAGGTCAAGCGGCATGTGACGGCAAGGTGCCAAGCGAACGCGCGGCTGCCCGATTCTTGGGCGGAACCCCGGCATCGCTGCTGCCAAACAGCGCGCCCCCGTCACATCCCCAGTTCGGCTGGTGACAGGTGCCGCCAGACCAGCAGCCGGCCATGCCGGGGATGGTCGTGGTCATATTCGTGAACCGCCCCCAGCCGCCGCGCCAGCGCGATCGAGCGCAAGTTGTCGGCCTTCGTGCAGCTGACGACGCGCGTCCAGCCCAGCGTTTCGTAGGCATAGCGCCGTGCCCGGATCGCCGCCTCGCGGGCAATGCCTCGCCCCTCGGCCCCGGCAAAGACCGACCATGCGATCTCGGGTTCCGGCCAGCCCTCGGGCAGCATCAGGCCGACGACGCCAAGTGCTGCGTCGGTGTGGCGGTCGGCGACCACCCAACGGCCATAGCCGCGCAGGTGCCAGTGCCCGATCAGCGCGCAGAAATCCCCGAAGGCCATGTCGCGCGGGCGCGGTCCGCCGATGCCCGCCGCGCGGTCGGAGGCAAGAAAGGCGGCATAGGCCTCGAAATCGCGCAGGGCCGGCGGGCGCAGGACCAGCCGTTCGGTCTCCAGCGTGGGAAGTGATATGGCAAGTCCGGTCAACGGCGGCACCCCCGGCAAGCGGCATGTCTAATGCCGCATCGGGGTTTGAGGGTGGCCGAAAACCCGCGCTCGGACAAGCGGCCCGGCGTCAGTGATCCAGCACGATCGCGTCGCGCGCGGCAAAGCTCACCTCGGCCTCGCTGCCCACCGGCGGCGGCGGCGCGTCGGCCCGGTTGAACGTGTCGAGCGAAACCTTGCCCACCCCCATGTCGGCACGGATGCGGATGACCGAGCCGAGGAAGTTCACCTCGTCGATGCGGGCCTTCAGCACCACGTCCAGCCCCTCGGCCCGGCCCAGCCGCACCGCCTCGGGGCGCAGCGCCACGCTGACCGCGCTGCCCGCCGGCACCTTTAGCGCCCGGCCCAGCCGCACATGCTGGCCATCCAGCGACAGCGTGCCGGTCTGCGCATCGGCCACGGTGGCCTGAAGCGTGTTCAGCGTGCCGACGAACCCCGCGACGAACCGCGTCGCGGGCTGGTTGTAGATCTCGAAGGGCGCGCCCACCTGCTCGGCGATGCCGCCGTTCATCACCACCACGCGGTCGGACATCGACAGCGCCTCTTCCTGGTCGTGGGTGACGAAGATCGTGGTGATGCCCAGCCGCCGCTGGATCTCGCGGATCTCGGTGCGCAGTGACACGCGGATCTTGGCGTCGAGCGCCGAAAGCGGCTCGTCCAGCAGCAGCACGCGCGGCTGCACGGCCAGCGCGCGGGCCAGCGCGATGCGCTGCTGCTGCCCGCCCGACAGCTGGAACGGGTAGCGCCCGCCAAGGTCGGGCAGGCCGATCAGCTCCAGCATCTCGGCCACGCGGGCGGCGATCTGCGGCTTGGGAACCCGTGCCGCGCGCAGCCCGAAGGCCACGTTCTCGGCCACGCTGAGATTGGGGAACAGCGCGTAGGCCTGAAACACCATGCCGATGTTGCGCTGGTTGGGGCGCAGCGCCGTCACGTCCTGCCCGTCGATATGGATGCGCCCCGCGCTGGGCGTCTCGAACCCTGCGACCATGCGCAACACCGTCGTCTTGCCGCAGCCCGAGGGGCCGAGCAGCGAGATGAACTCGCCCTTTTGCACGCCAAGATCGAACTCCTTGACGACGGTGTTGGCGCCGAAACTCTTGCGCAGGGCGGAGATGGTCAGGAAACTCATTGGCTCTTGCTCGCGGCAAGGGAACGGGAGGGGCGGAACAGGCGCTGGCCAGGCTTGCGCGTCGCGGCCATCTGCATCAGCGCCATCAGGATCCAGGTCAGCGCGAAGCTCATGATCGCCAGCGCGGCGGGCTGGTAGGCGTAATCCTGCCCCAGCTGCACCATGTAGGGGCCGAAGGCGGGACGGTTCAGCAGGCTGGCCAGCACGAACTCGCCCAGGCTGATCGAGAAGGTCAGGAACGCCCCCGACACGATGGCCGAGCGCACGTTGGGAAAGATCACGTCGATGATCGTGCGCAGCCGCGAGGCGCCAAGGCTTTCGGCGGCCTCGGTCAGCGTGGCGATGTCGATCGAGGCCATGCCGTTGTCGACCGCGCGGAACATGTAGGGCATCGACAGCACGACATAGCCGATCACCAGCAGGATGTTGGTACCCCAGCTCGACATCGTCAGCGGCAGGATCGAGTTGGAGCCGAAGAGGCGGATATGGCCGAAGACCAGCACCACGGGCGGAATGATCAGCGGCAGCAGCGACAGGAACTCGACCACCGGGCGCAGTTTCGGCAGCTTCAGCCGCACCCAGTAGGCCGTGGGCACCACCAGCACCGCGCCGAAAAAGATCGCCGCCGCCGAGGCCACGGTGGAAAAGGTCAGCGTGCTGAGAAACGTGCTGCTTTCAAAGACCGAACGGTAGGCTTCGAACGACAGCTCGCCCCGTTTCATCTGCAACGAGAACTGGAACGCGGCGTAGAGGGGCACCAGGAAATAGGCGGCCCCGGCCAGCACGATCAGCGTGGGCAGGATGGGAAAGCGGCGGGTCATTTCTGCCACCTTTCGGCGCGGGTGCGCAGCACGAGGTAGGCGGTGTTGGTCACGATCATGATCGCGATCATTCCCACCGCCAGCGCGTAGCCGAGGTTCGGGTTGTAAAGGACGTTGCCCCGGATCTGCTGGAACAGCAGGATCGGCACGACCGAGAAGTTCGACCCGGTCAGCGCGATGACCGTGGCCAGAGTGCCGAAGGCATTGGCGAACAGCAGCAGGAAACAGCCCAGCACCGAGGGCGCCAGCACCGGCGCGCCGACGAAGCGCCAGTATTGCAGGCGGCTGGCGCCTAGGCTGGCCGCGGCCTCTTCCCATTCGCGCTTGAGGCCCTCCAGCGCTGGCGTGATCACCAGCAGCATCAGGGGCATCTGGAAATAGAGGTAGGTCAGCGCCAGGCCCCAGAACGAGAAGAGCGAGAACCCGGTCGCATAAAGGTTGATGTGGAACACCTTGCGCAGGATCACCGTCACAAGGCCGATGCGCCCCAGCGTGGCGATGAAGGCGAAGGCCAGCGGCACGCCGGCAAAGTTCGAGGCGACGCCGGAAAACGTGGTCACCGCACTTCTGACCCAGCCCGGCAGCCCGCCCAGCACCACCGCCCAGGCCAGCATCAGCCCCGTCACCGTGCCGATCAGCGCCGAGGCGAGGCTGAGCCGGATCGAAAGCCAGTAGGAGGCGGCGATGTTGGGCGAGGCGAGGTCGGCGATGTTGCCCAGCGTGAACGCCCCCTTGGGCGTCTGGAAGGCGCCGATGATCAGGTAGCTCACGGGGGCCAACATGAAGATGATGACGAAGGCCAGGAACGGCACCGCCCCCAGCCAGTCCCATCGTCCGCGCGCCGGCACGCCCGCGCGGGGCTGCGGCGCGCTTTCGCGCAATCCTGCGGCAGTTCCGGCCTCTGTCATGGCTGTCATGCTGTCCGTCGTCCCCTGCGGTCCATCCTGCCCCGGACCGCGTCTGTTAAATGGTGAAACCGGACGGCGGGACTGCTCCCGCCGCCCGGCACGGCTTTCGGGCCGATCAGGCCGGGGCCGCGCTTATTGCGCGCCCATCTGGGTGGCCCAGTTGTCGGCCGTGGCGGTCTTGGCGGCGGCCTGTTCGTCCAGCGACGGGAACACCGCCTTGGCGTAGTTGTCGGCCGCCGGCAGTTTCGCCATCAGGTCGGCGGGCAGCTTGCCCGCGGCGGCGAGGGCGTTGAACCGGATCGGGTGGCAGTAGCCCGCCAGCCACAGCAACTGACCTTCGTCCGAGTAGAGGTATTCCATCCACAGCTTGGCCGCGTTCGGGTGCGGCGCGTAGGCCGAGATCGCCTGGATGTAGACGCCCGCGACAACGCCGTCGGAGGGCACGACCACGTCGACCGGCGGGTTGCCGGCCAGCTTGTCGCGCATCGCCAGCAGGTTGTAGTCCCAGTCGAAGTAGATCGGCGTGGTGCCCTGCGCCAGGTTCTGGGCCGAGCCATTGACCGGCACGAGGTTGCCGTTTTCCTTCATCGCCTTCCAGTAGGAGATGCCCGCGTTCAGCGCGTCGGCACCGGCCGAACCGGGCTGCTGCGACAGGCCCGCGGCATAGACGGTCATCATGGTGGAGTTGCCGGTGCGCGGATCGCCCGGAATGGCGACGGCGGCGTTGTACTTGCCATCCATCAGGTCGGCAAAGCTGGTGGGCTCGTCGGTGACGATGTCCTTGTTCACGCCGAAGGCCAGCACGCCGTAATAGTCGCCGTACCAGTAACCGTCTGCATCCTTGGCCGAATCGGGGATCTCGTCCCAGGTCGACACCTTGTAGGGGGCGAGCAGACCATCAGCCACCGCCTGCGGGCCAAAGCCCAGGCCCACGTCGATCACGTCGGGCGCCTGCGGGCCCATGTTGCCCTTGTTGGCCTTGATCGCCTCGATCTCGTCACCCGAGCCCGCGTTGGGGTTCAGTTCGTTGACGGTGATGAAGGGATATTTCGCCTTGAAACCGTCGATGACGGCACCGTAGCCGCACCAGTCATGCGGGAGGGCGATGGTGGTCAGCTGGCCCTCGGCCTTGGCGCCGGCAATCAGCTCGTCCATGCTCTGGGCCGAGGCGCCCGAGGCGATCATGACCGCCGCGGCGCTCGCCGTCAGGAACAGCGCGTATTTCGTTTTCATCTCATCTCTCCATTCAGGATGGCCGGGCGACACCGGCAGGCGAACCCTGCCTTGCGCGGCTGGCCACCCGCTTACGCCCCGGCTGCAACAGATTCTTGACAGCGCGCGGTGCGCGTTCATCCTGACCGCATGTCGCGCAAGGCCGACCCTGCCACCCCGCCGCCCAATGACGGCACCCTGCCCTGGCAGGTTCCGAAAGAGCCGCGCGACGATCCCGACGCGCCCGCCCGCATCCGCAGCACGATGGAGAACCCCAGCTACCGGATGGCCGAGGACGATCCCGATTTCCTCGGCAGCGACGCGGTGCGCGGTCCCCGGCTGGAGCTTGACTACCTCAAGACCGAACTTGGGCTGGCCGCGCATGGCATCGGACATACCGTCGTCGTCTTCGGCAGCACCCGCATCTGCGAACCGCAGGCGGCGGCGCGCCTTGTGGCCGAGGCCGAGGCGCGGCTGGCCGAGGCACCCGACGATCCCGACCGCCAGCGCGACCGCGCCATTGCCGGCCGCCTCGCCGCCAAGGCGCACTACTACGACATCGCGCGCGAGTTCGCGGCCTTGATCGCGGCGCGTGGCGACCGGCCCCACGGCGAACGCATCGCGGTGATGACGGGCGGCGGGCCCGGCATCATGGAGGCGGCCAACCGCGGCGCCTGGGCGGAAGGGGCACCCTCCGTCGGCCTGAACATCGCGCTGCCGCATGAACAGTTCCCGAACCCTTACCTGACGCCGGGCCTGTGTTTTCAGTTTCACTACTTCGCCCTGCGCAAGCTGCATTTCCTGCAACGCGCCCGCGCGCTGGTGGCCTTTCCCGGCGGCTACGGCACCTTCGACGAGCTGTTCGAGACGCTGGTGCTGATCCAGACCCGCAAGATGCCACCGTTGCCGGTGGTGCTGATCGGCCCGGAATTCTGGTCGCAGGCGGTGAACTTCGACTTTCTGGTCGCCGAGGGCGTCATCGCGCCCGCCGATCGCGCTCTTTTCCACTTCGCCACCACCGCGGGCGAGGCGTTCGCCCACATCGCAGGCTGGTACCGCGCCCGCGGCCAGCCGCTGTTCGACTAGGAGGAAGGCCGATGCAGCTGTCGTTTCACGGCGCCGACCGGGGCGTGACCGGATCGTGCCACCTGCTGCAGGCGGGCGGGCTGCGCATCCTTGTCGATTGCGGCCTGTTCCAGGGGAGCCACGACGCCGAGATCGAAAATGCGGGGCCCTTCGGCTTTGACCCAGCCGAGATCGACGTGCTGCTTCTGACCCATGCCCATCTGGACCATTGCGGGCGCATCCCGCTGCTGGTCAGCCGCGGTTTTCGGGGCGAGATCGTGGCCACCGCCGCCACCCGCGAACTGGCCCGGCTGGTAATGCTCGATTCCGCCCATCTGCAGGAGGAAGAGGCAGAGCGGCATTCCCGCCCGCTGCGCCGCCGCGGCCGCAAGGCGCGCGCGCCGCTCTACGGCATCGCCGACGCGCTGGCCGCCCTCGACCGTTTTGGGCGCAGCGCCGATTACGGCAGACCGCTTGACCTTGGCCCCGGCGTGCAGGTCACCTTCATCGATGCCAGCCACATCCTGGGCTCTGCCGCGCTGGTCCTTGACGTGACCGAAGGCGGCCTGTCCCGCCGCATCGTCTTTTCCGGCGACATCGGCAATCGCGGTCACCCGGTGCTGCCCGATCCCACTCCGCCGCCAGAAGCCGATTACGTGGTGATCGAAACCACTTATGGTGACCGCCGCCACCGCGATTTCGACGCTTCCGTCGACGAATTGGTCACGGCGGTGCAGGACGCCCTGAAGCGCGGCGGCAACGCGGTGATCCCGACCTTCGCGATGGAACGCGCGCAGGAGGTGCTTTTCGTGCTGGCGCGCGCGGTCCAGCAGGGCAAGCTGCCCGGCACGATGCCGGTCTTTCTCGACAGCCCTATGGCGATCTCGGCAACCGATATCTTCGCGCATTACCCGCAGGCCTTCCGCCCGGAATTCGCTCGCCTGCTGCGCAAGGGGCATGATCCGTTCGGCCTGCCGGCGCTGGCCTTCACCCGCGACCGCACCCACTCGATGGAGATCAACAGCATCCACGGTGGCGCGGTGATCATGGCCGGCTCGGGCATGTGTACCGGCGGGCGGGTGCTGCACCACCTGCGCCACAATCTCTGGCGGCGCGACAGCAGCGTCGTCTTCGTGGGCTTCGCCGCCCCCGGCACGCTGGCCCGGCGCATCGTCGACGGTGCGAAATCGGTGCGGCTTTTCGGCGAGACCATCGCCGTCAAGGCGCATGTTCACACCATCAACGGGTTTTCCGCCCATGCCGACCAGCCCGAACTGCTGGACTGGCACGCCCATACCGGGCAACCGCGCAAGACCTTCTTGGTGCATGGCGACCCTGACCGCGGCATGGCGGGCATGCAGGTGGCCCTGACGGAACGCGGACATGCCACGCAGTGCCCCGCGCTGGGCGAGGTCGTGACGCTGGACTGAGCCGGGCCGGTTGACGCGGCCCGCCCGCGCACCTTACCCCGGGTAACGCGGCACGGCAGGAGGGCACGGGTGATGGGCGAGACGATGCAGGCCATGGTCCTGACCGGGCATGGCGACATGGGCCGGCTGGTCTGGCGCACCGACGTGCCCCGCCCCGACCCGGGGCCGGGCGAGGTGCTGATCCGCGTCGGGGCCTGCGGGCTGAACGCCACCGACGTGAACACCCGCATCGGCTGGTATTCCCGCGCGGCGACGGCGGGCGTCGATGCCGCGGCGGGCAGCGCGGGACTGGCCGACATCGCCATGGAAACCGGCACCTGGACGGGCAAACCCATTCCCTTTCCACTGATCCAGGGGGCCGACACGGTGGGCCGGATCGTGGCCGTGGGCGCCGGCGTGGACGCCGCCCGCGTGGGCGAGCGCGTGCTGGTCGATCCATGGCTCTTGGGTGCGGGCGACTGGCTGAACCCCGCAAACGCGCCCTATTACGGCACCGATTGCGACGGCGGCTTTGCCCAATACTCGGTCATCCGCGCCGCCAATGCCCATGCCATCGAGACCGACCTGCCGGATGCCGAACTGGCCACCCTGCCCTGCGGGCTGACCACCGCCGACAACCTTGTCGGCAAGACCGCGCCGCGCCCGGGCGAGACGGTGGTCGTCGCCGGCGCCTCTGGCGGGGTGGGCACGCTGGCGGTGCAACTGGCCCATGCCTCCGGCGCACGGGTGATCGGCCTTGCCGCACCCGCCAAGGCCGACCGGCTGCGCGCGCTGGGCTGCGACGCGGTGGTCGACAGCCGCGCGCCCGATCTTGCCGAGCGTATCCGCGCAGCGGCGGGCGGGCCGGTGGAGGCGGCCATCGACGTGATCGGCGGCGCGGTCTTTGCCGGGCTGATCGGCGCGCTGCGGCAGGGCGGGCGCTATGCCGCCTCGGGCGCGCTGGGCGGGCCGGTGGTGCAATTCGACCTGCGCGACCTGATCTACAAGGATTTGCGGCTAATGGGCGCCACCATCGTGCCGCCGGGCAACATGGCGCGCCTCGTCAGGATGGTCGAACGCGGGCAGGTGCGCCCGCAGCTTGCCGCCACTTATCCCTTGAGGGAGTTGCACGCCGCCCAGCGCGCCTTTCTGGACAAGGCGCATGTCGGGTCCATCGTGGTGGTGCCCTAGGGCGGCGGACCGCTCAGGTGTTGAAGAGGAAATGCATCACGTCGCCGTCCTTGACGACGTAGCTTTTCCCCTCGGCCCGCATCTTGCCCGCTTCCTTCGCCGGCACCTCGCCACCCAAGCTCACGAAGTCATCGTAGGCGATGGTTTCGGCCCGGATGAACCCGCGCTCGAAATCGCCGTGGATCACCCCCGCGGCCTGCGGCGCCAGCGTGCCCGCCGGGATCGTCCAGGCGCGCGCCTCTTTCGGGCCGACGGTGAAGTAGGTCTGCAGGTGCAAAAGCTCGTATCCCGCGCGGATCAGCCGGTCGAGGCCCGCCTCGTGCAGCCCCATTTCCTCGAGGAACATCTGCGCCTCCTCGTCGTCGAGCTGGCTGATCTCCTCTTCGATCCGGGCCGAGATCACCACCGCCGCGTTGCCCTCGGCCGCAGCCATCTCGGCCACGCGGGCCGACTGGGTATTGCCGGTCGCGGCCGAGGATTCCTCGACGTTGCAGACGTAAAGCACCGGTTTGGTCGTCAGCAGTTGCAGCATTCGCCACGCCTTGCGGTCCTCGTCGGCCACGGTGACGGTGCGGGCGGGCTTGCCCTCGTTCAGCGCGGCCTGCGCGGCCTCGAGCAGGCGCACCTGGTCGAGCGCCTCCTTGTCGCCGCCGCGCACCTTGCGGCTGAGGTTGGCCAGCCGCCGCTCGACCGATTCGAGGTCGGCCAGCATCAACTCGGTCTCGATCGTCGCGGCATCGGCGACCGGGTCGACCCGGCCCTCGACATGGGTGATGTCGTCATCCTCGAAGCAGCGCAGCACATGCGCGATGGCATCGCATTCGCGGATATTGGCGAGGAACTGGTTGCCCAGCCCCTCGCCCTTGGACGCGCCCTTCACCAGCCCGGCGATATCGACGAAGGTCATCCGGGTGGGGATAATCTGTTTCGAATGGGCGATCTCGGCCAGCTTGTCGAGGCGCGCATCGGGCACCGCGACCTCGCCCACGTTCGGCTCGATCGTGCAGAAGGGAAAGTTCGCCGCCTGCGCCGCCGCCGTCCGCGTCAGCGCATTGAAGAGCGTCGATTTGCCCACATTGGGCATCCCCACGATTCCCATCTTGAAGCCCATCGCACGTCACTCCCGGGTGTTCCGGCCGCGCTGATACGGCGCGGGGGCCGGTTAGGCAAGCGCCCCGGACGGGCGGCAGAGGGGGGCGCTGCCCCCCGCTTGCGCTCCCCCCGGAGTATTTCAGGCCAGAAGAAAGGTGCCCAGGGGGCTCAGGCGAAGGCGACCTGTGCGATGGGGGGCAGGTTGGCGTGAAGCTGCGTCCAGCTTTCGCCGCCGTCGTCGCTGGTCCAGAGATTTCCGGTGGTCGAGCCCATCGCCAGCGCGGTTCCGGTCGCGTCGCAGACCAGCGCGTGACGGTAGATGAGGTCGTAGGACAACTCTGGCAGCCCGCGCGAGAGCGTTCGGAAGGTGCGACCGCCGTCATCGGTGCGGGTCACCACCAGCTTGCCGTCCACCGGAACACGCGAGGCATCCTTCACCGCCGGGGCGAACCAGGCGGTGTCGGCCTGAGTCGGGTGGGCGGCCACGGCAAAGCCGAAGGTCGAGGGGCCGGCCTCCTTGATCTCGGTGAAGGTATGGCCGCGGTCGGAGCTGACATAGATGCCGCAATGGTGCTGGCACCAGACCCGCGCGGGATCGGCCGCGCAGGCCTGCAACAGGTGCGGGTCCTGGCCCACCGGATCGTCGGCACGCTCTGGCGGCAGGTATTCGGCCATCATCCCCTTGCCCACCACCTGCCAGCTGGCGCCGCCGTCATGCGTGAGCCACGTGCCCGCGCAGGAAATGCCCACCAGCATCGTGGCGCTGTCGGCCGGGTCGACCAGGATCGAATGGATGCCGGCATCGTCATAGCCGCCGCCGAACCAGCCGGGGCGCGAGGGCTGGTTCCAGAGCGCTTCGTTCAAGACCCAGCTTTCGCCGCGATCGTCGCTGCGGAAAAGGCCGCCGGGGATGGTCCCGGCCCAGATCGTGCCGGGCTGGTCGGCGCCGCCGGGGACCAGCGTCCAGATCATGAAAAGCGCCTTGGCGTCGGGTGCGTCGGATTTCGGGTAGGCGGGCGTCGGCAATTCGCGCCATGTCGCGCCCCGGTCGTCCGAGCGGTGCAGCTTGCAGCCGAAATGGCCGTGATGCAGCGCCGCGTAAAGCGTGCCGTCGCGCGGATCGTCCAGCATCGCGCTGACTGGCTCTGCCAGAAAGGCGGGCTGGCCCGCCAGCACCCAGCCCGTGCCGCGCCTGTCGAACCGAAAAAGGCCCTTGCGGGTTGCGACGTGCAGATGATCCATGGCTATCCTCCCGAAAGCGCCTGCATCACGTAAAGTTCGGCCTCTGGGTCGACCGGGTCCGACAGGCCCGCGCGGTCGGCAATCATCTGGCCGTCGACGAAGATGTTGACGTGCTTGCGCAGCCGCCCCTGTTCGTCCAGCACGTAAGACTTCAGCAACGGATCGGCAGCAAGGCCCTCATCAATCACCGCGCGCACGTTGGTCCCCGCAGCGGTGATCACCGGTGTGTCACGGTGTTTCGACAGGTTGGCGGTGAAACGGATCGTGGCCATGGCGCTCGGATTGCAGTGCTGGCAGGCAGATTACAGCATGCGTGCCGTATCGCTACGTTTCATTTGCCACGATCGCACGATTTCGGGCAATGTCTGGCCAGACCGACGGAGCGCGATGCATGCAACCCACCCCGATCCCCTACCTTTTCTTTCGCGGCGATTGCGCCGCGGCTTTGACGCATTATGCCGATGTCTTTGATGCCGAGGCACCCGAAATCCTGACCGTGGCCGCCTCGCCCGCCGGCGCGATGATGCCTGCCGAAGTGCAGCACCTTGTCATGCACGGAGCACTGAAGGTGGGTGAGGGCTGGATCTACGGCGCCGACGACGTGATGGGCGAAACGGCCGCGATGGCGGGCAGTTCGCTGGCGATCAGCTTTCCGACCGTCGACAAGGCCCGTGCGGTATTCGACGGGTTGGCCGAGGGGGGCACGGTGCGGATGCCCTTCAAGGCCGAGTTCTTCACCCCTGGCATGGGTGCGCTGACGGACCGTTTCGGCATCCGCTGGATGGTCCTGACTGACGACCCCAAGGAGACCTGAGATGCCGACAATGCCCTATCTGCATTTTCGAGGCCAATGCGCCGAGGCGCTGGCCTTTTACGCCGATGTCTTCGGCGGCACCGATCTGCAGATGATGCGCTATGGCGAGGGGCCGGACGCGCAGGCGGACTGGGCCGGCAGCCAGCGCATCCTGCACGGACAGGTGTCGCTGGGCGACGGCACGTTGATGGCCTCTGATTATCCGCCAGGCGTGGAGGGCGACCCGCAGGCGGGCTTCAGCGTGATGCAGACGGCGCCGGACGTGGCGCGCGGGCAGGCAGTGTTCGACCGGCTGGCCGAGGGTGGTGCTGTCGTCAATCCCTTCGGGCCGACGTTCTTTTCCCCCGGCTTCGGCATGGTTCGCGACCGCTTTGGCACGGCATGGATCATTTCGACCATGCCCGGCGCCGGGGACGGGCCGCAGGGGCATTGATTTTCCCCCGCCCATCGCGCACAGACGCGACAAGGGTAACAGGGGACAGCCATGTCGAGGATTGACGCGAAATTCGCCGAGTTGCGGGCCGCTGGGCGCAAGGCCTTCGTGGCCTACGTGATGGCGGGCGATCCCGATTACGCTACCTCGCTGGAGATCGTGCGTGGCTTGCCGGGCGCGGGCGTGGACATCATCGAGCTGGGGATGCCCTTCACCGATCCGATGGCCGATGGTCCAACGATTCAGCTGGCCGGGCAGCGGGCGCTTGCGGGCGGCCAGACGCTGGCCAAGACGCTGGATATGGCGCGCGCGCTGCGCGAAACGGATCAGACGACGCCGATCGTGATGATGGGCTATTACAACCCGATCTATTCGCGTGGCGTCGACCGGTTTCTGGCCGAGGCGCAGGAGGCGGGCATCGACGGACTGATCGTGGTCGACCTGCCGCCCGAGGAGGATGCCGAGCTGTGCCTGCCCGCACAGGCGGCAGGGCTGAACTTCATCCGGCTGGCCACGCCCACGACAGACGATCGGCGGCTGCCGCGCGTGATGCAGAATACCAGCGGCTTCGTCTACTATGTCTCGATCACCGGCATCACCGGCGCCGCGGCGGCGCAAAGCGCCGAGGTGGCCCCCGAGGTGGCGCGGATCAAGGCGGCGACCGACCTGCCGGTCATCGTGGGCTTCGGCATTACTACGCCAGAGGCGGCGCGGGATATCGCCAGCGTCGCCGATGGTGCCGTGGTTGGCTCTGCCATCGTCAAGATGATCGGTGAGGGCCGAAGCACGGCAGAGGTGCTGGGCTTTGTCGCATCGCTGGCCGAAGGCGCACACGCGGCCTGATCGGACCACGCAATTACCCGGTCTTGCGGTGCAGCGGCACGGTAACCGGTACTGCGGCCGGCGCGGTGGCCTGCCCTGTCATAGAGACGAGCAACTCGAACTCGGCCTCGGGCAACGGCCGGCTGAAAAGGTAGCCCTGCCCCAAACCGCAGGCATGCGCACGCAGGAATTCCAGCTCGCCCTCGCTTTCGATGCCTTCGGCGGTGACGTTCATGTTCAACGAGGCTGCAAGCGCCAGCACGCCGGACACGATCTTGGCGTTCTGCGGGCTGGAATCGACGCTGGCGATAAAGCTGCGGTCGATCTTCAACTTCTGGAATGGAAACTGCGACAGGGTCGCCAAGCTGGATTGCCCGGTCCCGAAATCATCAAGCGAGATGCGGATGCCCAGCCCGATCAACTCGGCGATGATGTGGCGGGCCTGTTCAACATCGCTGACCACTGCATGCTCGGTGATCTCGATCTCCAACTGCGCCGGCGCGATGCCGTGCTCGTCAAGAATGGCCTTTATCCGGCCCGGCAGCATCGGATTGCCGAATTGCGAGGGCGAGATGTTGAACGACATGTCCAGCCGGCGGTCGAGCCGCGCCATCGCGGCACAGGCGCGGCGCAAAACCTGATCGCTCAGACGGTCAAGCAGGCCCAGATCCTCGGCCAGCGCGATGAAACGGTCGGGCGGCACGAAGCCGCGCACCGGATGCAGCCAACGCGAAAGCACCTCGAACCCGACGATGGCGCGCCCGTCGATGGCATAGATCGGCTGGAAATAGGGGACGATCCTGTTATGCGCGATAGCCTCGCGCAGGTCCGCCTCGAAGCTGGCCTTTTCGCGCAGCATGTCGCGCAGTGCCAGATCGTAGCGGACGCAAATTGCGCCAGCGGTGGCGCGCGCCTTGTGCATCGCATCTTCCGCATTCTGGACAATGTCGGCGGGCGCAAGCCCCGGACCCGAGCGCGCAATGCCGATCCTGCAGCCCAATTGCGCGGTCCGGTTCGGCATATCGAACGGCCGCGCAAGGCTGGCGGACAGCGCCGTTGCAAGATGCTCGGCCCGGGTGCCATTGGCTGCGATCAACATTGCAAACTTGCCGCCATCCAGCCGAAAGGGCAGATCGGCCGGGCCACAGAGCGCGCGAATGCGGTCGGCCACGGCGCAAAGCAGCCTGTCGCCGGCCTTGTGGCCATGCAGGTCGTTGATCGGCTTGAACCGGTCGAGGTCGACGACCACGAGATCCAGACATTCGCCCGCTTCCAGTCGTTCGGCCATCAGCCCCAGCAGCCGGTCGCGGTTACGCAGATCGGTCAGCCGGTCATGCCGAGCGATGTAGCGCAATCGCGCCTCGGCCCGCTCGCGTTGAGCGCGCACGGCGTGCAGGCTGCGCTGACTGCAGCCCAGAACCATCGGCAACAGCAGGCCGGCCGCCACGACCAGCGAGATTGCCCAGCGCAACACAAGGCCCTGCCACCCCGGCAGTGCGGCAAGGTTGACGACCTCCGGCGCAACAAGGCCCATCGCCGTGGTCAGGACAAGAACCGAGGCCGCGACCAGCCGCCATCCCTGTTGAATGTCCGTTTCCTGTGACGTCATCACACCCGTTACCCCGCACTTCGCCCCGATCAAACCGACGATTGGCGAATGCAAGGTTAACCGGGCACTGCAAGATATCTTGCATTTGAACGCTTTCCCTGCGCGCATGCCATATTGCCGCGCCACGCAGCGGCCCCTAGTCTTTGCGGGCCATATGACTGGGGAGCGGGCATGAACAAGGGCCGGATCGAGGCGTTTTCGGATGGCGTTCTGGCCATCATCATCACCATCATGGTGCTGGAGTTGAAGGTGCCGCACGGTGATGGGCCCGCCGCGCTGATCCCGCTGATCCCGGTGTTCCTGTCCTATGTGCTGTCCTTCGTCATGGTCGGCATCTATTGGAACAACCACCACCACATGTTCCAGGCCGTGCATCACGTGGGCGGCTGGGTGCTGTGGGCAAACCTTCACCTGCTGTTCTGGCTGTCGCTGCTGCCGTTCACCACTGCGTTCGTCGGCGAGAACGAATTTGCGAACTTCCCGATGGCGCTTTACGCGCTGGACCTGCTGATGTGCGGCTTTGCCTACAACCTGCTGGAACGCGCGCTGATCGCGCAGCACGGCAAGGGTTCGGATTTTGCCAAATCGCTTGGAAATCGCGCCAAGGATACGCTGTCGATCCTGGCCTACCTCGCAGCGCTGCCGCTGGCCTTCGTCTTTAACTGGGGGGCGCTTGCGCTGGTCGTGGCGGTGGCCGTGCTGTGGATCGTGCCTGACCGCCGTTTCGCCAAGCCGAGCACGGGCGCGTGAGGCGCTTGTCAGAACCCGGCGTCATTGGTAGCAGAACCTGACCAATTCAGGAGAAAGGCCTTGCCATGCCCGTCATTACCACGATTGACGACCTGAAGCGGATCTACAAACGCCGCGCGCCGAAGATGTTCTACGATTACTGCGAAAGCGGTAGTTGGACCGAACAGACGTTCCGCGAGAATACTTCGGATTTCGACAAGATCAGGTTCCGCCAGCGCGTCGCAGTCGACATGACCGACCGCACGACGCGGTCCACCATGATCGGCCATGACGTGGCGATGCCGGTGGCGCTGGCGCCCGTCGGCATGACCGGCATGCAATCGGCCGATGGCGAGATCAAGGCGGCGAAGGCGGCGGAGAAGTTCGGCGTTCCCTTCACTTTGTCCACGATGTCGATCTGTTCGATCGAGGACGTGGCCGAGCACACCAAGGCCCCGTTCTGGTTCCAGCTTTATGTGATGAAGGATGTCGATTTCGTCGACAACATCATCGCCCGGTCGAAAAAGGCGGGCGTTTCCGCGCTGGTCATCACGCTGGACCTGCAGATCCTTGGCCAGCGGCACAAGGACATCAAGAACGGCCTTTCGGCCCCGCCCAAGCCGACGCTGGCCAACATCATCAACCTGTCGACGAAGTGGCACTGGGGCCTCGGCATGTTGCAGACCAAGCGGCGCACCTTCCGCAACATCGTCGGCCACGCGAAAAGCGCGACCGACATGTCCTCGCTCGCGGCCTGGACCAACGAGGGGTTCGAACCCCGGCTGGATTGGTCTATGGTTGCAAGACTGAAAGAAAAGTGGGGTGGCAAGGTTATCCTGAAGGGGATTCTCGACGTCGAAGATGCGAAAAAGGCAGTCGAGATCGGCGCCGACGCGATTGTCGTCAGCAATCACGGCGGCCGCCAGCTGGACGGGGCGATCAGTTCTATCCGCGCGCTTCCGGCCATCGTCGAGGCGGTGGGCGACCAGACCGAGGTCTGGCTCGACAGCGGCATCCGCAAGGGGCAGGACGTGCTGAAGGCGCTGGCGCTGGGGGCCAAGGGCACGATGATCGGGCGGGCCTACATCTATGGCCTTGGCGCGATGGGCGAGCAGGGCGTGACCAAGGCGCTGGAGGTGCTGCACCGCGAGATGGACATCTCGATGGCGCTCTGTGGCCGCCGCGACATCCACGACATGAGCCGCGACACCGTGATGGTCCCCGAGGATTTCGAGGGCCGCTGGGCCTGACATCTTGCCCTGACACGCGCAGGTGCCATAGTCGCGAAGCGGCAAGTCAGGCGGAGGGCAGCAATGGCGCGAACAGGCGGCAAGGGCAGGAAATCGGCCACGCCCGCAGGCGACGACGCGATGCTTTTCGATCTGCGTTGGCGACGCGGCCAACGCGACCTGACCGGGCCGCTGAGCCGCATCTACGGCCACCAGCCCGGCTTCGACACCCTGCTGCCACGCCTGCGCGCGCTTCTGGCCCGGCACTGGGCCGAGCGCACTGCCGATCTGCGCGCGCTGGACCTCGCCCGCGATGTCGATCCCGACTGGTTCCTGTCGCAGGACATGGCGGCCTATGTCTTCTACATCGACAAGTTCGCAGGCACGCTTGCCGATCTTCCCGCGCGCATTCCCTACCTGCAGGACCTCGGCATCACCTATGCCCACATGATGCCCTGCCTCAAGCCGCGCCCCGGTCAGTCGGACGGCGGCTACGCGGTGATGGACTACCGCGCGATCAACCCCGCCCTCGGCACGATGGACGAGTTCGCGGCCGCCTGCGCCGCCTTCCGCGCCGCGGGCATCAGCCCATGCATCGACATGGTGCTGAACCACACCGCCAAGGAGCACGACTGGGCGATGCGCGCGCGGGCGGGCGAGGCCGCCTATCAGGCCTTCTACCGGATGTTCGACGATGCCACGCTGCCGCGGCAATACGAACGCACGCTGGTCGAGATCTTTCCGGCGCAGGCGCCGGGCAACTTCACTTTCTACCCGGATCTCAACAAATGGGTCTGGACCACGTTCAACGAATACCAGTGGGACCTGAACTGGGAAAACCCCGAGGTCTTTCTCGCCATCCTCGACACCATCCTGTTTCTCGCCAACAAGGGCGTGGAGGTATTCCGACTCGATGCCGTGGCCTTCATGTGGAAGCGGATGGGCACCGGCTGTCAGAACCTGCCCGAGGTGCACGACATCCTGCAGGCGCTGGTGCAGGCGATCCGCGTTGCCGCCCCGGCGGTCATCTGCAAGGCCGAGGCGATTGTCGGGCCGACCGATCTGGTGCCCTACCTTGGGCAGGGCCGCCATGAGGGCCGCGAAAGCCATCTGGCCTATCATAACAACCTCATGGTGCAGTACTGGTCATCACTGGCCGCGCGCGACACGCGGCTGATGACCTATGTGCTCTCCACCCATTTCCCCGAAAGCGTGCGCCACGCCTGTTTCGCCACCTACATCCGCTGTCACGACGATATCGGCTGGGCGATCACGGAGGAGGACGCGGCCCATGTTCCACCAATGACCGGGCCGGGCCACCGCAACTTCCTTGCCGATTTCTACAATGGCAGCTTTCCCGGCAGCTTTGCCCGCGGAGCCGATTTCCAGTCCAACCCGGAAACCGGCGACCGGCGCACCAATGGCAGCTTTGCCAGCCTCGCAGGCCTTGAAAAGGCGCTGGACGAAGATGACGAAGAAGCACTGGACCTGGCTGTTGCGCGCATCGTGATGGGCCATGCGCTGATCGCCTCGTTCGGGGGCATCCCGCTGCTCTACATGGGTGACGAGATCGGGCTGACCAACGACTACGCCTTCGAGGACTTCCCCGAACTGCGCGAGGATGGCCGCTGGATGCAGCGCCCCGCGATGGACTGGGGCGTGGTCGCGGGGCTGGCGACCAAGCGCACGCCCGCCGCGCGCATCCATGCCGCCGTCCAGCGTCTGCTGGCAGTGCGCAAAGCCACGCCGCAACTGGCCTCATGGGTGCCAACGCGCATCGTAGATCTGGGCGACCGGGGCCTTTTCGCCTTTGACAGGCTGGCCGACGACCGCAAGGTCAGCTGCATCTTCAACTTCACCGAAACGCCCCGCCAGATCAGCCCCTGGGGCCTGAAACTGCCCCCCGGCCAGGGCTATGACGAGTTGCTCAGCGGCGCGCCGCTTGCGGTGGTCGACAATCTTGTCACCCTGCCGCCCTATGGCCGGCTCTGGCTGCGTCAGGCGGGCTGAGCGCGGCGCAGCGCGGCGATGGCGCGCGCCAGCGGCAGCGCGCCAAGCAACAGCAGCGCCACGCAGCCATAGGCCACGCGCAGCCCGAAGGCCTGGCTGAGCAGGCCCATGAAGACCGGGGCAAGGAAGAGGCCGGAAAAGCCCATCACCGCCGCGCGGCTGATCGCCTCGGTCCGCAGGTGCGGCGCCACCATCTTGCCCACCAGCGCCAGCGCCATCGGACCAATGACCGACACGCCCAGCCCGAGGATCCCGAAACCCAGATAGGCCATCGCGGGGCCTGTCGCCGTGGCCGCGATCGCCGCGCCCAGCGCCGACAGGACCGCCGCGCGCACGATGACCGCCAGTTCCGCCATCCGCTCGGCCACCACCTGCCCGCCGAAGCGCCCGAAGGCCATGGTCAGGCCCAGCATCGCCGGGCCCAACGCGCCCTCGGCCGCGCCGCCGTGCAACGTGCGTTCGATATGCAGGGCCGACCACGCCTCGACCGTCGCCTCCGACATGAAGGCGATCAGCGTCACGCCGCCGCACAACAGGATCGGCCACAGGGGATAGCCGCCCACGTGCCCCTCGGCCGCCGCCACCCTGTCGACCCCGGTCTTCATCATCGGCAACAGCACCAGCGTGATCGTGGCCAGCAGCGCGATCACCGCCTCCAGCGGCAGGCCCGCCTCGCGGGTAAAGCTGCACAGCACCGCCGACAGCCCGTAACCCAGCGAGAACATGCCATGCGCCCCGTTCATCAGCGACCGGCCATGCCGCGCCTCCAGATCGCTGACGCGGCTGTTCATGATCACATCCAGCAGGCCCGAGGTGGTGCCCACCACGAACATCGCGACCGGGAACAGCCAGACGGAATGCACCAGTCCCGGCAGGAACCATGCCAATGCGAACAGCACTGCCGCCGCCTGCATGCCGCGCGCGCCCAGCCAACGGTCGACCACGGGCGCCAACCACATCGCCGTCAGCAGGCCCGTGGCCGAGCCCAGCAGCAGCAGGCCGAAAAGCCCGTCATCCGCCCCCAGCCGCGCCTTGATCACCGGAACATAGGCCGCAAAGGCACCCCAGAACGCCCCGACGACCGCGAAGGCGGTAGCAGGGCGACGGGCAAGGCTGAGCGACGCGACCAATGACATGGCGCGAGCGGTGCCAGCGCGCCCGCGTCAAGGCAAGCGGGAAAATGCACGGGGCCCTGAACGGCCCTCTTTTCTTTCGGCGCGAAGGCTTCTATACGCGCGACTTCACCGGGCCCTACACCCTTGGAGGAGGGCCCCCCATATTGGAGACACCACATGGCTGGCAAGATCACTGATCTTCACGCCACGGTACGGACGGGGACAGGCAAGGGGGCCGCCCGTCAAGCTCGCCGCGACGGGCAAGTACCGGGCATCATCTACGGCGGCGGACAAGATCCTGTCGCCATCAACATCCCGTTCGACTACCTGTTGGCTCGGCTGCGCAAGGGCCGGTTCCTGGCGACGCTGTTCAACCTCAAGGTCGAAGGCCAGCCGGACGCCCATGTCATCTGCCGTTCGGTTCAGCGCGACGTGGTCAAGGACCTGCCCGTCCACATCGACTTCATGCGACTGACCGATTCGACCCGCGTGAACATGTTCCTGCCGGTCGAGTTCGTGAACCACGACAAATCGCGCGGAATCAAACGCGGCGGTGTGCTGGTTGTCGTGCGCTCGGAAGTTGAATTCAACGTCCGTGCCGACTCGATCCCCGAGCATATCGTTGTCGACCTCGATGGCACCGACTTTGGCGATGTGATCCACATCTCCAACGTGGCCCTGCCGGCCGGCGTCAAGCCGGTGATCGACCGTGACTTCGTGATTGCCAACATCTCGGCCCCGACCGTGATGCTGTCCGATGACGGCGCCGAAGACGAAGCCGAAGAGGCCGAAGAGGCCTGATCGCCTCCTTCAGAACTGATTTGATGCGCGGGGCCTTCGGGCCCCGTTTGCTTTTGTCTCGCGCCTAAACACAGCAACGACTATGAAACGCCCATGAAACTGATCGTCGGACTTGGCAATCCGGGCGCGCAATACGCGGGCAACCGGCACAACATCGGCTACATGGCGGTGGACCGTATCGCCGCTGATCACGGCTTTGCGCCCTGGCGGTCGAAGTTCCAGGGGCTGGTGGCCGAGGGGCGGCTGGGCGGCGAGAAAGTGATCCTGCTGAAACCCGAGACCTTCATGAACCTCTCGGGCCAGTCGGTGCGCGCGGCGGCCGATTTCCTGAAGATCGCCCCTGCCGACATTATCGTCATCCATGACGAGCTGGACCTTGCCCCCGGCAAGTGCCGGCTGAAACAGGGCGGCGGCCATGCCGGGCACAACGGCCTGCGCTCGATCCACCAGCACCTGGGCGAGGGCTATGGCCGGGTGCGGCTGGGCATCGGCCATCCCGGCCACAAGGATCGGGTGGCAGCTTACGTGCTGCACGATTTTGCCAAGGCCGATGCCGACTGGCTGGACGACCTGATGCGCGGCATTTCCGACGGGGCGACGGCGCTGGCGGCCGGCGACGGCGCGGCGTTCATGAACGCAGTCGCCGCGCGCACCGCACCGCCACGCTCAGGCGGTGGCACTGCGCCGCCCGCCGCGAAAACCAAGACCACCCCCGCACCAGAGCCCCAGGACAGCCGCAGCCCGCTGCAGAAACTGGCCGACCGTTTCCGTTCCTGACGCGCCCGCCTCCCCTTGCCTTTGCCGTCATGGCCGTCATTCTCGGGGGCGAAACGGGGAAGGTGAAATGCGCAAGTTCGTGAGATGGATACGGCGGATCACGCTGCTGCTGGTTCTGGCCGCTGTCGTGGTCGGGGTCTGGAAGCGCGACGACATCCGCCGCCTGCTGGCCGTGAACAGCCTCTTCTCGGAGGGCAAGATCGTTCACAATTTCAGCCACATGCAGGATCTCTTCTACCACGCCGCGATGGCGCGCGGCGCAGGCCCGGTCAGCCCCCTGCCCCCCGGCGTGCCCGCCACCCTGCCGCCCACCGTCACCGACTGGCTGACCCAGCGCAACGCGACCTCGCTTTTGGTGATGAAGAACGGCACCGTGGTCTACGAGGATTACCTGCAAGGCACCGCGCCCGAGGATCTGCGCATCTCGTGGTCGATGGCGAAAAGCTTTCTTTCCGCGCTGATCGGAATCGAGCTGACCGAGGGCAAGATCGCCAGCCTCGACGACCAGGTCACGAAATACGCGCCGCTGCTTGTCGGCTCGGCCTATGACGGCGCGACGATCCGCAACGTGTTGCAGATGGAGTCGGGCGTGGCCTTCAACGAGGATTACCTCGACTACAATTCCGACATCAACAAGATGGGCCGGGTGCTGGCACTGGGCGGCTCGATGGATGCCTTCGCCGCCGGCATCAAGACCCGCCGCGCCACCCCCGGCACGTCATGGCAATACGTCTCTATCGACACGCATGTGCTGGGCATGGTGCTGCGCGGCGCGACCGGGCAGTCCATTCCCGACCTGATGGATGCCAAAATCATGAAACCGCTGGGGCTCGAGGCCGACCCGGTCTACCTGACAGACGGGCACGGCGTGGCCTTCGTGCTGGGCGGGCTGAACATGCGCACCCGCGATTATGCCCGCTTCGGCCAGATGATCGCCAATGGCGGGCAATGGCAGGGCCAACAGATCGTCCCGGCGGACTGGATCGACGCCTCGACAAAGGCCAGCGCCAATACCACGCCCGACGAGTTGGGGTATGGCTACCAGTGGTGGGTGCCCCACGACGCGGGGCCGGGCGAGTTCATGGCGCGCGGGATCTACGGGCAATATATCTACATCATCCGCCCGCTCGGCGTGGTGATCGTGCGCACGGCCGCCGACCGGGGGTTCGAGGATGCTGGTGTCGAGGCGCAGGACATCGCCATGTTCCGCATGATCGCGAAAGGATTGCCGTGATGGAAATGGAGCCGTCGCTCAACGTGCTGGGCCAACCGCTGGAACCCTGCTCGACCGCACCGATGACCGGATTCTTCCGCACCGGCACCTGCGATACCTGCGCCGAGGATCGCGGCAGCCATACCGTCTGCGCGGTGATGACGGCCGAATTCCTGGCCTTCTCGAAATACGTGGGCAACGACCTGTCGACGCCGCGGCCCGAATGGCGTTTTCCGGGGCTGAAACCGGGCGACCGCTGGTGCCTTGTCGCCGCGCGGTTCATGCAGGCCCATGACGAGGGCTGCGCCCCCCGCATCAACCTTGCCGCGACCCATGCGCGCGCGCTCGATATCGTGCCGCTCGAAGTGCTGCGCCTCTATGCCGACCGCGCCAAGGACTAAACGCGCGCCTGCGGCCGGGCTGTCATCGGCCCGTCAGTCATCAAATCCTCGATGAACAGGCTGAGAAGTTGCGGCCGCCCCGAGACGCCGGCCTTGCGATAAATCGCATTGGTCTGGGCCTTGATCGTGCCCTCGCTGGTGCCGCGCAACTGCGCGATCTCGGCAATACCGAAGCCCTTGATCGCGAAAAGCGCCACGTCGCATTCGGCAGGCGTCAGGCCCCATTCGCCAAAGCGGACATCGACAAGATCGAAAAAGGCGCTGGAGGCGGCGCGCAGCTTTTCTTCCATCCGAGCGGCGTGAACCATGGTGCGCCGCAGCGCCACGCCCCCCAGGATGATGCCCAGGACAAGACCGACCGCCGCCGCGATCTCGATATATTCGTGCAGTTCCCAGTCGATCGGCGCAAAGCCCACGACGGACGAAAGGATGTTCATGATGAACACCGCGGCGCAGAAGACCTGCACCGCGAGGATCAGGATAATAACGTACTGGCGGGTCACTCAGCAGCCCTTTCGGCACGACGCATGCAAGGGTGATCGCATGTCTCAGTTATCTCCGCCATCGTCAGAACTGCTGCTGCGCTCAGGCTGTTCTGGCGGTTCCGGTGGTTCGGGCGGGTCGGGCGGCTCGGAAGGCTCCGAAGTGGAGTGATCCTCGGAACTGGTCTGCGAGGGGGTGGCCGTATTACTGCCCGTTGTCACGTTCTTGGAAGAGCTATTGTCCGAACTGCCGCCCGCCGAGGGGTCGATCAGGATCGGGCCAACCTCGTCACCGGTTGAAAGCTGCCGCCAGTAGTCGCGCAGCACCTCGCCGGTGGTCGGGTTGAACACGACCTCGCGGTAAAGGCTCTTGCTGGTCGCATCAATGCGGACACGGCCCAGCAGCGTGTGGGTAATCTTGATCTCGGTGAAACCCTGCTGGCGCAACTGCGCCACGATCGAATCCTCCACCGATTGCGCCGCAACCGCAAGCGGCGCAACGCTGAGGACAAGCGTCATGATCAAACGTCGCAACATCGTGGATCCTCCAACGGATCGCCGCCCGGGGCCGGGCGGCGACATTTTTATCTAGGGGCGCTTACTACAGTCTTACGGCGATCACTCGCCGTCGTCGCTGCCCGAATCGTCGGAGCCGCCGCCCGAATGTTCGCCCGAGCTGTCGTTCGAGCTGTCATTCGAACTGTCGTTCGAGCTGCTTGAATTGCTGCTCGATCCTTGCGCGCTGGCATTGCTGCCACCGTTGTCGTCGCCGATCTCGGTGCCGCCATTGTCATCACCCATTTCCGAGCCGTTGTCGTCGCCCGTGCCCATCGGCACAAGATCGGTATTTCCGGTCGAATCAACCGTGCTGACGTCAACGCCGGGGGTCGTGTTGGTGCCGGAATGAACCGTACCGGTTTCCTGCTTGAGGATGGCGCCGGTGGTCTTGTCATACAGCACTTCAAGCGTCTCGGTGCCGCGCACCGCCTCGACACGAACCTGGCTACCAGCATCGACGATATGGATGCTGGTGTAGTTCAGCGACTGCAGGTTGCTGACAATGGCATCAGTGAATGCGTCGGCGTGGGCGGCTGCGCTGCTGAGGCAGATGATGGCGGCCGAAGCGAGAAGAATGCGTTTCATGACGGAACCTTTCGAAATTTCAGGACTGTGATGCGACGTGCTTGCCGCTGGGCCGATCACAGCACCCGAAATTCCCCTGTCACAATTGACGCATCGTTTAGACGGGTAAGATCAACCCCCGGACAAGGCCACTAAACGCAGGTTTACGGCCAATTCAGACCTTCATGTCGAAGCCGAGGTGCTTGGCCACGGTGAAGATGTCCTTGTCGCCCCGGCCGCACATGTTCATCACGATGATATGGTCCTTGGGCAGCGTGGGGGCGATCTTCATCACGTGGGCCAGCGCGTGGCTGGGCTCCAGCGCGGGGATGATTCCCTCCAGTTTGCACGACAGCTGGAACGCCTCCAGCGCCTCGGCATCGGTGATCGAGACGTATTGCGCCCGGCCCGTATCATGCAGCCAGGCATGTTCCGGCCCGATGCCGGGATAGTCGAGACCGGCCGAGATGCTGAACCCTTCCAGGATCTGACCGTCATCGTCCTGCAGCAGGTAGGTGCGGTTGCCGTGCAGCACGCCGGGCCGCCCGCCGGTCAGGCTGGCGCAATGCTCCATCCGGTCGTCCACGCCCTTGCCCCCGGCCTCGACCCCGATGATGCCCACCGAGGGGTCATCGAGGAACGGGTAGAACAGGCCCATCGCGTTCGACCCGCCGCCGATCGCGGCGATGACCGTGTCGGGCAGGCGGCCTTCGCCCTCCTGCTCGGCCAGTTGCCAGCGCACCTCTTTGCCGATGATCGACTGGAAGTCGCGCACCATCGCCGGGTAGGGATGCGGGCCCGCCACCGTGCCGATGCAATAGAACGTGTCGCGCACGTTGGTCACCCAGTCGCGCAGCGCGTCGTTCATCGCGTCCTTCAGGGTGCCGCGGCCAGACGTGACTGGCACCACCTTGGCGCCCAGCAGCCGCATGCGGAACACGTTGGGCGCCTGCCGTTCGACGTCGTGCGCGCCCATATAGACGATGCATTCCAGACCGAACTTGGCGCAGACAGTGGCCGTGGCCACACCGTGCTGGCCCGCGCCGGTTTCGGCGATGATCCGGGTCTTGCCCATGCGGCGGGCGAGGATGATCTGGCCCAGCACGTTGTTGATCTTGTGTGCGCCGGTGTGGTTCAGCTCGTCGCGCTTCATGTAAACCTTGGCGCCGCCCAAGTGCTCGGTCAGGCGCGCGGCATGGTAAAGCGGCGAGGGGCGGCCGACGTAATGCTTCCACAGGTCGTCCATCTCGGCCCAGAAGGTCGGGTCGGTCTTGGCGTGGTTGTATTCCGCTTCCAGCTCCAGGATCAGCGGCATCAGCGTTTCCGACACGAAGCGGCCGCCGAACATGCCGAAACGGCCGTTCTCATCCGGGCCGGTCATGAAACTGTTGAAAAGGTCGTTTGCCATCGGAACCAGTTGCCTTTCGCTGCAATGCCCCCTGACCTAGCGCCAGACAAGGCCCCGGTAAAGGTGCCGCTTCGCACGACGATTGACAGGACGGCCGCACCCGGCGTCTCATTCATGCCAAAGCTTGCAAAAGGCATCCAGCCATGGCCATAGCCCAACCCGTCCGCCGCTATCATCCCGTCATCGTCGTGCTGCATTGGTTGATTGCAGCACTGATCGTGCTGATGCTTCTGGGGGGCTATTTCGTTATCGCGCCCATGCCCGAGGACGCGCCGCAGAAACTCGACGTCCTTGAAATTCATATGGCGCTGGGGATGGCCATCCTTGGGCTGATGGTGATCCGGCTGATCCTGCGCGCCGTCACCGCCCGACCGCCGGCCGAGATTACCGGCGGCCCGCTGGACCGGGTGGCGGTTGCCGTGCATGGCGGGTTTTACCTGCTGGTCGCGCTGATGGCCGTCTTCGGCATGTGGACGGCAATTGGCCTGCACCTCAACGATATCGTGTTTGCCCGCAACGGCGCACCGCTACCGCCCGATCTGCGCCACGCGCCAACGGTCGTCGCGCATGGCTGGGCCGCACTGGTGCTGGCGCTGCTCATTGTCTTGCATGTCGCGGGCGCGCTCTATCACCGCATGGTTTTGCGCGACGAGGTGATGGCGCGGATGGGCTTTGGCGCGCGCCGCTAAAGGTCGCGCTTGAAGCCAACATGCGACGCCGTGAAGCCCTGGCGCGCATAGAACCGCGCGGCATCCTTGCGCGCGGCATTCATCGTCAGCTGGATCAGGCTGCAGCCCGCGGCGCGGGCCCGCGCCTCAATCTCGGCAAACATCGCCTCACCTATCCCCTGCCCGCGCAGATCTGCTGCCACGCGCACTGATTCGACCTGCATCCGCCGTGCCGCCCGCAGCGACAGGCCGCTGATGACGGTCAACTGGCATGTCGCGACGATGCGGCTGTGCCGTTCGCCCACCAGCAGCGTGTTGCGCGGATCGGCGACGAGGTCGGCAAAAGCGGCGCGGTAGCCGTCCATCGTGCCGGGCGCTGCATCCATGCTGTCCTCGGTCAGCAGTGCCACTATGGCCGGCACGTCTTCGGGTCGCGCGGGACGGAACGCGATCACGCCCGTGCCGCAGCGATAAAGGCCGCGATGCGCGCGGGGTCCTTGACCCCGGGCGCGCTTTCCACGCCTGACGAGACATCGACTTGCCGCGCCCCGGTCAGTCGGATCGCCTCGGCGACGTTCGCGGGCGTCAGGCCCCCTGCCAACATCCATGGACCGGGCCAGCGCCGCCCTGCAATCAGCCGCCAGTCAAAGGCCAGGCCGTTGCCGCCCGGCAGCACGGCATCGCGGGGCGGCTTGGCATCGACAAGGATCTGGTCAGCGACGCGCGCCATCTCGTCCAGCGCGGGCAAATCCTCGGGCCCGGCGACGCCCACCGCCTTCATCACCGGCAAGCCGAACCGGGCCTTGACCTCGGCCACGCGGGCGGGGCTTTCGTGGCCATGCAGTTGCAGCATGTCGAGGGGGACGCGGTCGAGGATATCGGCCAGCGCGGCATCGTCGGCATCAACGACAAGCCCAACCTTGGCGATCCCCGGTGGCGCGGAAAGCGCAAGATCGGCCGCCGTTTCAGCGGTCACGGCCCGGGGCGAGCGCGGGAAGAAGACAAAGCCGACATAGGCGGCGCCAGAGGCTGCCGCAGCCAGAACGTCGCCTGGCAGCCGCAGGCCGCAGATCTTGACACGAATTGTACCGGACATCGGCCTAGCGTCGCGCCGGTGCTTCGAGGAGTTGCAGGACATCGTCCTTGCCGTCGCCATTGGCATCGCGCAGGCGGTCCATCTGACGCTTCAGCTCGGCCACCTCGCGACCACGCGCGCGCCCCTCGGCCCGGAATTTGCGTTCGCGCAGCCATTCCCAGAAGAACCCGATGAGCAGGCCAGCCGCGACGCCAAGAAAGATCACCACGAAGAGCGGCACCTGCAGGTCCGGCGAGATACCGAACAGACGCGCCAGCGAGCCGGGCATCGCGTGCAGCGTCACCATGCCCCTGTTGGCCAGGCCCACGATGATCAGGCACAGGCCCACTATGGCCCAGAAGGCAAAACGAATGGTTTTCATGAGAACGATGTTATGACTCGTTCAGCCTGTCGCGCAACAGCTTCCCGGTCTTGAAGAAGGGTACGTGCTTCTCCTCGACCTCGACCGACTCGCCCGTGCGCGGGTTGCGGCCGATACGCGAATCGCGACGTTTGACCGAGAAAGCGCCAAAGCCGCGCAACTCTACCCTGTCGCCACGGGCCATCGCCTCTGTGACCTGTTCGAAGATCGTGTTCACGATCCGCTCAACATCTCTTTGGTACAGGTGTGGGTTCTCGTCTGAAATACGCTGAATCAATTCCGACCGGATCATTGTTCTGGCCCCCCCGGGAACGCGGAAATCGCTGCAGGTTCGCCCTGCCATTGAGATCACTATAGGCCCAACACGGGCATGGCGGAATAGCGTGAAACGGGCGCTGTAGGCATAATGCTGCCCGACCTGAGGCAAAAGAAGACGAATCTGAACTTCTGAAGCGGTCGCGCGGTGTCACGGGGCTGTCACGGGAATGTGGCTGAGCATCTTGCTCAAAGGATGATTCGCGGCGCCATCAGCCCCCGGGAAGGGGGCCAAAGAAAAGCCCCCGCCAGTGGAACCGGCGGGGGCGATTGTCCGGCGCGATGGCCGAAGCTTTTACTTTTCGCCTTTCAGCGCGGCGCCAAGGATGTCGCCCAGCGAGGCACCCGAGTCGGACGAGCCATACTGTTCCACGGCTTCCTTCTCTTCGGCGATCTCGCGCGCCTTGATCGACAGGCCCAGCTTGCGGGTCTTGCTGTCGACGTTGGTCACGCGGACATCCACGTGGTCACCCACCTGGAAACGCTCGGGGCGCTGTTCAGCGCGGTCACGGCTGAGGTCGGAACGGCGGATGAACGATTTCATCCCCTCGTATTCCACCTCGATCCCGCCATCCTCGATCTTGGTGACGGTGACAGTGATGATCGAGCCACGCTTGACCCCACCGATCGCCTCGGCAAAGGGGTCTCCGTCCATCGCCTTGATCGAGAGCGAGATACGCTCTTTCTCGACATCCACCTCGGTGACCTTCGCCTTGACGATGTCGCCCTTGCGGTAGTTCTGGATGGCGTCCTCGCCCCGGCCTTCCCAGGTCAGGTCCGAGAGGTGAACCATGCCGTCGATATCGCCCGGCAGGCCCACGAACAGGCCGAACTCGGTGATGTTCTTGACCTCGCCTTCCACCTCGGTGCCCTCGGGATGGGTCTCGGCAAAGACTTCCCACGGGTTGCGCATGGTCTGCTTGAGGCCCAGCGACACGCGACGCTTGGCGCTGTCGATCTCGAGCACCATGACCTCGACTTCCTGGCTGGTCGATACGATCTTGCCGGGGTGCACGTTCTTCTTGGTCCAGGACATTTCCGAGACGTGGACAAGCCCCTCGATCCCCGGTTCCAGCTCCACGAAGGCGCCGTAGTCGGTGATGTTGGTGACGCGGCCGGTATGCACCGATTCCAGCGGATACTTCGCCTCGACGGTATCCCACGGGTCGGCCTGCAGCTGCTTCATGCCCAGGCTGATGCGGTGGGTTTCCTTGTTGATCTTGATGACCTGCACCTTGATCGTCTCGCCGATCGACAGGATCTCGGACGGGTGGTTCACACGCCGCCAGGCCATGTCGGTCACGTGCAGCAGGCCGTCGACACCGCCCAGGTCCACGAAGGCCCCGTATTCGGTGATGTTCTTGACCACGCCGTCAACGGTCTGACCTTCGTAGAGGTTGCCGATGACCTCGGCGCGCTGCTCGGCGCGGCTTTCTTCGAGGATCGCACGGCGCGACACCACGATGTTGCCACGGCGACGGTCCATCTTGAGGATCTGGAACGGCTGCTTGAGGCCCATCAGCGGGCCGGCATCGCGCACCGGGCGCACGTCCACCTGAGAACCGGGAAGGAACGCAACCGCGCCGCCCAGATCCACGGTGAAACCACCTTTGACGCGGCCGAAGATGGCGCCATCGACGCGCTCTTCGTCGGCATAGGCCTTTTCCAGGCGGTCCCAGGCTTCTTCGCGGCGGGCCATTTCACGGCTGATCACCGCTTCGCCACGGGCGTTCTCGACCTGGCGCAGGAACACCTCGACCTCGTCACCGACCTTTATGTCGGGCGCTTCGCCGGGGTTCGCGAATTCTTTCAGATCGACGCGGCCTTCCATCTTGTAGCCGACATCGATGATGGCTTGGCCCGCCTCGATGGCGATGACCTTGCCCTTGACGACGCTGCCCTCGCTGGGCGTGTCGATTTCGAAGCTTTCGTTCAGGAGGGCTTCGAAATCCTCCATGGATGCACGTGCGGACATATGTGTTTTCGGTTCCTTTGACGTTGCTATTCGGGCCAGGCGGTTGTCTCCGCCGGTCTTTGCGGTTGCGGTTGGTCGAACAAGAAAACAAAGAGGGCCGGTATGCGCCGGCCCTGCTCCAGTCTCATGCTCGCGGGTGTGATCCCCGCTTCGACAGGGCGTCCCATAGCCGTTTCGGCCTGCAAGGGCAAGGCGAAAGGCGCCTATCCGCGCCGCGCCGCCACCTCGGCCACGGCCCGCGCGACCGCCTCCTCGATGCTCAGGTCGGAGGTGTCCAGCATCACCGCGTCGGCGGCGGGTTTCAGCGGCGCGGTGGCCCGCTCGCTGTCGCGGGCGTCGCGGGCGCGCACTTCGGCCAGAATGGTTTCGAACGTGCCGGCAATGCCCTTGGCGGCCAGCTCGTCCAGCCGTCGCTGCGCGCGGCATTCGGGGCTTGCGGTGACGTAAAGCTTCACCTGCGCCGCGGGGCAGATCACCGTGCCGATGTCGCGCCCGTCCAGAACCGCGCCGTCCGACCGCGCGGCAAATGTGCGCTGGAACGCAACCAGCGCCGCGCGCACCTCGGGGATCGCGGCGACCTTGCTGGCTGCCTCGGCAACCGCTTGCGTGCGCAGTGCCTCGCCTTTCAGATCGTCGGGCGTCAGCGCGCGCGCCGCCGCCTCGGGCGCAGCCCCGGCCAGCACCTTGGCCCCCACGGCGCGGTAAAGCAGCCCGGTATCCAGATGCGCCATCCCGAAATGCGCCGCGACCGCCCGCGCAATGGTGCCCTTGCCGGCAGCCGCCGGCCCGTCGATGGCCACGGTGAACGTCATCGCATCGCTTCCTTGTTCCGTCCCGCCTTGTTCCCTAACCTCGGCCCCAAGTCAAAGGGGGTTCCGATGGGAACAGGCGCACCGCCCGCCACATGGGCCAGCCACGCGACAGAGATCATGGTCAGCGACTATGCCCGGTCGTTGTCGTTCTGGACGGAGATCATCGGCTTTGCAGTGGCCTTTTCCCGGCCCGCGCAAATGTTCGCCTGCCTCGCCCATCCTGACGGCGCGCAGATGATGATGTACCAGCGCGATGGCGGCTGGGAGACCGGCCCGCTGCAGCAGCCCTTCGGCCGTGGCGTAATCATCCAGGTCTACGTGTCCGATGTCATTGCCGCGGCGGCCCGGGTCACCGACGCTGGCCTGCCCTTTTTCGAACCGCTGCACGAGAAATGGCGAGACTGGGGCGACCGTCAGGGCGGCCAGCGCGAATTCCTGTTGCAGGATCCCGACGGCTACCTCGTGATGGTGGCTCAGCGGATTGGCGAACGTGCCCTCTAGGGCATCCGCCCACCGGTCCCGGCCCAGTATTCCAAGGCTCGCACGGCTGCCAGCGCGGCAAGCACGCAGGTCAGCACGATAGCGCGCCAGTTGCGCCGGGGCTTCTCAGGCGCGGCCACTGGTGTCGCGTGTCAGGGTAGCGCCGAGACCGGCCATCAACCCTTCGAAGATCGGGAAGGACGTGACGATCGGGCTGGCATCATCGACCGTCATCGGCCGTTCGGTCGCCAGCCCCATCACCAGGAAGGACATCGCGATGCGGTGGTCCAGGCGGCTGGCCACCGTGGCCCCGCCCGGCACGGCCCCGCCGCGCCCATGCACGATCCACCAGTCCTCGCCCGTTTCCACCGTCACGCCCGCGGCACGCAGGCCCTCGGCCATCGCCTCGATCCGGTCGCTTTCCTTTACCCGCAACTCCTTGACGCCGCGCATCACGGTGGGCCCCTCGGCAAAGGCCGCGACGACCGACAACACCGGGTATTCGTCGATCATGCTGGCGGCGCGCGCGGGCGGCACCTCGATGCCCTTGAGCGCGGACGAGAAGCGCGCGCGCAGGTCGGCCACCGGCTCGCCCCCTTCCTCGCGCGGGTTCTCGTAGGTCAGGTCGGCGCCCATCTCGCGCAGCGTGGTGAAAAGGCCCGCCCGCGTCGGGTTCAGCCCGATATTCGGGACCAGCACGTCGGACCCTTCGACGATCAGCGCCACGCAAACCGGGAAGGCCGCCGAGGACGGGTCGCGCGGGACGATGATGGTCTGCGGCCGCAGTTCGGGTTGGCCGGTCAGGGTGATAACGCGGCCCTCGGGCGCGTCCTCCACGCGCAGCGTTGCGCCAAAGCCCGCCAGCATCCGCTCGGAATGGTCGCGCGTCGCCTCGCGCTCGATCACCACGGTCTGGCCCGGCGCGTTCAGCCCCGCCAGCAGCACCGCCGATTTCACCTGCGCCGAGGGCACCGGCACCATGTAGCGCACCGGCACCGGGTCGGCCGCGCCGACGATCGTCATCGGCAGCCGCCCGCCCGCACGCCCGTAGGCGCGCGCGCCGAACAGCGCCAGCGGGTCGGTCACCCGCCCCATCGGCCGACCGTTAAGCGAGGCATCGCCGGTAAAGGTCGCCGTGACGGGCGAGGTCGCCATCGCCCCCATGATCAGCCGCACGCCGGTGCCCGAGTTGCCGCAGTCGATCACGCTTGCCGGCTCGGCGAACCCGCCCACGCCCACGCCATGCACCGACCAGACGCCGCTCTCTTCACGCACCACCTCGGCGCCGAAGGCGCGCATCGCGGCGGCGGTATCCAGCACGTCCTGCCCTTCCAGCAGCCCCGTCACCCGCGTTTCGCCCACCGCGAGGGCGCCAAGGATCAGCGCGCGGTGCGAGATCGACTTGTCGCCCGGCACATGCGCCTCGCCCGTCAGCGGGCCGGCGCGGCGGGCAGTCATCGGGACGGGATGGGCAGAGCCGGACATGGGCGACACCTCGATTGAACCTCGCCGCCTCATAGCCGAGCCACCCGACAGGGTCCATCACCCGGCTGCCTTTGCCTTGCAAATATCCCGGGGGGTGAATGCCGCAGGCAGAGGGGGGCAGCGCCCCCCTGCCCCGCTTCAGGCGCGGCGGAACGTCAGGTAATGCGGGCGGCGGCCCTCGCGCAGCGCCTTCCGCTCGTAGCGGGTGGGCAGCCAATCGGGCCAGGGCGTATGAATGTCCGCGGTTACCCCCTCGTCGCGCATAAAACCTTGTCGCGGCACTTCTTCCAGTGTCTGGCGGACATAATCGGGAATGTCGGTGGCCACACGGAACTGCCCACCCGGCCGCATCACCCGCGCCAAGGGGGTCAGATGCTCCGGCGTCACGAAGCGCCGGCGGTGATGGCGGCGCTTGGGCCATGGGTCGGGGTAGTTGAGGAAGGCGCGCGCGATGCTGGCATCGGGCAGCACGTCAAAAAGGTCGCGCACATCGCCGGGATGGACGGCAAGGTTCGTGACACCTGCCGCGCGGATCTTGCCCAGCAGCATCGCCACACCGTTGACAAAGGGCTCCGCGCCGATCAGCCCGATCGCCGGGTAGGCCGCGGCCATATGAACCATGTGCTCGCCCCCGCCAAAGCCGATTTCCAGCCAGATCTCGTCGGCGCCCGGAAACCGCGCCGCGAGGTCAAGCGGGCGACGCTCGGGGTTTTCCTCCCAGCCGACCGGTCCGGGCGAAAGCGGACCGAGATCCTCGTCCAGATACTCGGCCTGCGCGGCGCGGATCGTCTTGCCCTTGATTCGGCCATAGAAGTTGCGCCATGGCGCGCCAGTGGGATGGCCGTCCGTGCCAGAGACTTCGGTCTCACTGCCCTCGGGGGCGGTCTTGGGGGTGTCGGTCATGCGGTCCTCTGGTCGGGGACCGGGGGTAGCCCAAGCGCCCGCGCCGCGTCAAGCCGCGGCCGGATGCTTACCAAACCGTCCCCCCTTCCGGCGGACGCGCCACGGCGCGCTCAATTGAGAACACGCGCGCGAAAGTCAGCCGCGCCCGCGATAGGGCGCAACGCCCTGGTCGGGAACCCACGCGCCTTCCGGTGGCGCGCCGGTTTGCCAGAAAACGTCGATCGGGATGCCGCCGCGCGGATACCAGTAGGCCCCGATCCTGAGCCAGCGCGGCGCAAGCAGGTCGACCAACCGACGCGCGATCATCATCGTGCAATCTTCGTGGAACGCACCGTGATTGCGGAACGAGGTCAGGAACAGTTTCAGCGATTTCGATTCCACCAGCCAGTCGCCGGGGATGTAGTCGATCACGATATGAGCGAAATCGGGCTGGCCCGTCATCGGGCAAAGCGAGGTGAACTCGGGCGCGGTGAAACGCACGACGTAATCGGTGCCGGCATGGGGCGACGGCACCTTTTCCAAGATCGCGGCCTCGGGGCTGGCAGGCGTTTCCACCTGCCGCCCAAGCTGGGTCAGGCCACCGGGATCGGACCCGACCATGCCTCAGACCTCGCGCAGCAGCGCATCGACAAGGTCTGTCCGCTCCCACGAGAAACCGCCATCGGCCTCGGGCGCACGGCCGAAATGGCCATAGGCCGCTGTGCGCGCATAGATTGGCCGGTTCAGGCCCAGATGCGTGCGAATACCGCGCGGGCTGAGGTCCATCACCCGGCGCAGCGCCCGCTCGATCGCGGCGGTTTCCACCTCGGTCCCGCCGTGGGTATCAACATAGACCGACAGCGGCTTGGCAACGCCGATGGCGTAGGAAAGCTGGATCGTGCAGCGCTCGGCCATGCCGGCCGCAACCACGTTCTTGGCGAGATACCGCGCGGCATAAGCGGCCGAACGGTCCACCTTGGTCGGGTCCTTGCCCGAAAACGCGCCGCCGCCATGGGGCGCGGCACCGCCGTAGGTATCAACGATGATCTTGCGCCCGGTCAGCCCCGCATCGCCATCGGGCCCGCCGATCACGAAGGTGCCTGTCGGGTTCACCCACCATTCGGTGTTCGCGGTCAGCCAGCCTTCGGGCAGCACTTCGCGGATGTAGGGCTCGACGATGGCACGGATGTCGGCGCTTGTCTGGCTGTCATGCGCGTGCTGGGTCGAGAGGACCAGCGACATTACCTCGACGGGCTTGCCCTCGACGTAGCGCAGCGTCAGCTGCGACTTCGCATCGGGACGCAAGTCGGGTTCGGCGCCGGATTTGCGCGCCTCGGTCAGGCGGCGCAGGATCGCATGGGCATAGTGGATGGGCGCCGGCATCAACTCTGGCGTTTCGCGCACGGCATAGCCGAACATGATGCCTTGGTCGCCCGCGCCTTCGTCCTTGTTGCCGCTGGCGTTTACGCCCTGCGCGATATGGGCGGACTGCTCGTGCAGCAGGTTGGTGATTTCCACCGTCTCGTGATGGAACTTGTCCTGCTCGTAGCCGATATCGCGGATGGCCCCGCGCACGAGGTCTGGGACATGCGCCATGTAGCTGTGCAACTTGTCCTGATCCGACAGGCCCACTTCGCCGCCGACGACGACCCGATTGGTGGTGGCAAAGGTCTCGCAGGCAACCCGGGCTTCGGGTTCGGCAGCGAGAAACGCATCGAGGATGGTATCGGAAATCCGGTCGCAGACCTTGTCGGGGTGGCCTTCGGACACAGATTCCGAGGTAAAGATGTAGTCCTGTCGAGACATGGGGAAACGCTCCATTGGGTGTAGACCGCCACGCCAGGAAGCCGTTGTGGCGGCAAATGATAATCCCTCTCGGCTACTGCCGCGCCCGGCGAGGGTCAATCGAAAAGCGCGGACGGGCGAAAAGCGCCGCGAGACTGACCAGTATCAGCATCACCAGCGCGGTCCAGTCGCCCCAGCGGGCATAGAGGGTGGGCGGCAGCGCAGGTGGCAGACGGGCGTCCAGCCCACCCTCGGCGCCCAACGGCAGGGACGCGGTGATGCGCCCTTTGGCGTCGATCATCGCGCTGATGCCGGTATTGGCAACGCGCACCATCGGCAGGCCCTGTTCGATGGCGCGCAGGCGTTCCTGCGCAAGATGCTGCTGCGGTCCGGCATCGGTGCCGAACCACGCGTCATTGGTGATCAGCACCATCAGGCGCGGACGGCGGGTGTATGCGCCGACCTCTTCGGCGAAGATGCCTTCGTAGCAGATCAGCGCCAGCGCCGGGCCGATACCGGGGATGTCCAGCACATCGCCGACCCGCCCGGCGCTGAAGCCGCCACCCTCGGAGGCGGCAAGGCCGTGGATGCCGAACCGTGCAAACCAGTCGCCAAAGGGGATGTATTCACCGAAGGGGGCCAGATGCGCCTTGTCATGGATGGCCAGCACCTGCGCCCCGCGCCCCAGAACGACCAGCGCGTTGTAATAGCGGCTGCCCTCACGCCGGTTGATGCCAAGCACCACTGGCGCCCCGCGTGAAAGGTCCGAAATCGTCTCGAAAGCGGGGGTGGCATATTCCAGCAGGTAGGGCAGCGCGGTTTCCGGCCAGACGACAAGGTCCGGCGCGGGGCTGGCTGCCGTGGCGTCGAGCAGGCGGTTGTAGAAGACATCCGCCATGTCGGGGTTCCATTTCTGGTCCTGCGGCGCGTTGGGCTGCACCATGCGCACCAGCGGCAACGTGGCATCGGGCGCGGGGGCCGGGCCGGGATCAAGCAGTGGCCAGGCAACAGCTCCGGCCACGACCGGCAGCGCGGCGAGCACAAAACTGCGCCGCCCCGCTTGTGCCAATGCGGCAGCACCCAGCAAAGTCAGCAGGGTCAGCCCGTGCGGCCCGACGAAGGCCGCCAGTTGCGCCAGCGGCGTGCCAATCCAGACATGGCCGATCAGCGCCCAGGGAAAGCCGGTGAACAGGACGCTGCGCGCGACCTCGGCCAACGTCCATGCGGCGACAAGGGCCAATGCGCCGGCGGGCCGCCACCGTTGCGCCAGTGCCCAGCCCACCCCCCAGAAAAGCGCCAGCCCCCCCGCCATCAGCGCCAGCGCATAGGGCGCCATCCAGCCGTCGCGCGCGGCATCCACCTGGAAAGGCTGCATGATCCAGTGCAGGGTCAACAGGAAATAGCCAAGGCCCAGCGCCCAGCCCATCCCGAAGGCGGCGCGGGGCCGGGTGGCGCGGGCGTGCAGGAAAAATGCGACGGTCAGCGCCGCCAGCGTCAGCGGCCAGAGCGCCCACGGCGCCTGCCCCAACCCGGCAAGCGCACCAAGCGCCACCAGCCCGCCCAGCCGCAGGACAAGCACGCCCGCCCGGCGGCCGGTGCCGCGCGTCGCTGGCTGCTGGGTCACGAAGCCTCGGCCGAAGGCAGCCTCACCCGCAGCCGCTTGATGCGGCGCGGATCGGCGTCGATCACCTCGAACTCCACCCCGTCAGGGTGAGTGACGATCTCGCCCCGCGCGGGGACGTGGCCCGCCAGCATGAAGACCAGCCCGCCCAACGTATCGACCTCTTCTTCGTCGATCTGGTCATGCGCAGTCAGGTCCATGCCGATGGCGGATTCGAACTCTTCCAGAGGGGTCTTGGCCTGCGCCATGTAGACCCCCGGCTTTTCCTTGAGGAAGGTGCGCGCTTCTTCGATGTCATGCTCGTCCTCGATGTCGCCGACGACCTGCTCGATCAGATCCTCGATCGTCACCAGACCGTCGGTGCCGCCGTATTCGTCGATGACCAAGGCCATGTGGATGCGTTCGGCCTGCATCTTCTGGAGAAGTACGCCCAGCGGCATGGACGGTGGCACGTAAAGCAGCGGCCGCAGCATCGCGCGCAAGTCAAAGGGCGTGGCGCCCGCGTCAAAACCGTGGCGTAGCGCGAAATCCTTGAGGTTTGCCATGCCGACGGGGCTGTCCAGCGTGCCATCATAGACTGGCACCCGCGTCAGCCCGCTGTCACGAAATACCTTGAACAGGTCATCACGCGAGATGGTAACGGGCACGGCAACGATGTCGGCCTTGGGGATTGCCACGTCTTCGACGCGCAACCGGCGCAGGTTGAGCATGCCGGGCATAGCCACGGTGCCGTTCGCGGGGCGCACGGCCCCACCCTCGTCACCGCTGTCGGTGGGAGCCAGCGCTTCGATGATGCGGCTGAAGAAGCCGCGACTCTGACCCTCGGCGGGGTCGTCGCCTGTGGCGGGTGCCTGTCGTGAAGGCCCCTCGGGGGTGTCGCCCATCTTCTCCTACCTCGGATCGCGATCAGGATCGCGTCATTACGCTTGCGAATATGGGTCGGCAAGGCCCAGCTTGCCAAGGATTTCCGTCTCCAGACCCTCCATCAGGACCGCATCTGCCTCGCGTATGTGATCAAAGCCCAACAGATGCAGCGTGCCGTGGACCAGCAGATGGGTTGCGTGGTCTGCCAGCGGCTTGTCCGCCGCGGCAGCCTCGGCCACGCAAGTGTCATAGGCCAACGCGATATCGCCCAGCTCGGTCGGGCCAAAATCTTCGGGCGCGGGCGGATGCGGCATTTCACCGGGCGTCTCGGCACCGCGCTCCTCGGAGGGCCAGCTCAGGACGTTTGTCGGCGTTGGCTTGCCACGGAAATCGGCGTTGAGCGCGCTGATGCGCGCATCGTCACAGACCATCAGGCTGACCTCGAAAACCGAAGGTTCAAGCCCCAGCCGCTCCAGCGTGGCACATATGGCTGTTTCGGCCAGCGCCTCGATTTCCAGCGCCTCCCAGCGCGGGTCTTCCACCATACAATCGACGGTCATCGCGCTCAGACGCCGCCCTCGGCCTCGTAGGCCCCAATGATCGCGGCAACCAGAGGATGACGCACGACGTCCTTGGCGGTGAAATAGTTAAAGCTGATCTTGTCGATGCCCTTGAGGATGCGCTCGGCATCGGCCAGCCCCGATGGCATACCGCGCGGCAGATCGACCTGGGTGCGGTCGCCGGTGATCACCATGCGGCTGCCTTCGCCCAGTCGCGTCAGGAACATCTTCATCTGCATACTTGTCGCGTTCTGCGCCTCGTCCAGTACCACGAAGGCATTGGACAGGGTCCGGCCGCGCATGAAGGCCAGCGGCGCGATCTCGATCTTCTTTTCCTCGATCAGCTTGGCCGTCATCTTCCCCGGCAGGAAATCGTTCAGTGCGTCGTAAAGCGGCTGCATGTAAGGGTCGACCTTGTCCTTCATGTCGCCGGGCAGGAAACCCAGCCGTTCGCCCGCCTCGACCGCGGGACGACTGAGAATGATGCGGTCGACATGGCCGCCGATGAACATGTTCACGCCTACCGCGACGGCAAGATAGGTCTTGCCGGTGCCGGCGGGGCCAATGCCGAAGCACAACTCGTTCTCGTAAAGGGCGCGGACATAGGCCTTCTGCGCCTCGGTCCGTGGCTCTACCAGTTTCTTGCGGGTGTTGATCTCGATCCGGCCGGCGCCGAAAAGTTCCTTCTGATCGCCGGCAAGGGTCCCTGTCCCCTGCTCCGCGCCGCCCATCCGCAATTCGCGGTCGATGTCGCCGGGTTCGATCCCGCGTCCTGATTCGAGGCGATGGTAAAGCGCGTGAAGCACGTCGCCGGCGCTAGCGCGCGCCTCGGCATCGCCGATCACGCTCAGACGATTGCCGCGGCGCAGGATCTGGACGCTGAGTCGGTGTTCGATATCGGCCAGGTTCCTGTCATATTCCCCGCACAGGTCGATCAGCAGGAAGTTGTCCGGAAATTCCAGCACCGTTTCGGAATTATCGGGCGCGGTGCGGTGCGGGGTCAGGATGCTGGTGGCCAAACAGAACTCCTCGGCTCAGGTGTTGGGACAATCGTGGCGACTTGGCGCCGGATACACAAGCTGTTGCAGGTCAATGTCACGAAGAGGCGACATCCGGCCGATGCAAAAAGGCAAAAGGCCGCGGGCAATGCCGCGGCCTTGAGCAATCAGGTTGCCGTCGATCATGGATTGCGCGGCACCCAGTCGCGGATCGGGGCGGCCTGGTCCTGGTAATTGCCGACCACCGTGCCCGGCGGATAAAGGTTGTTGCAGATCGGCAGCCCCGAGCGGTTGTCGAACCGACGGCCGGAATAGCCCTCGACCCCGTCATCCTTGATCCAGACCTGGCAACCGTCGCCGTCATAGGCGATGGCGGCCTCGCCGTTGACCAGCGGAGCCTGGTCGATGCCGGTATCGTGGTTGGTGGCAATCAGGCCACCCTGTTGATAGGGCGTCAGGCCGCCCAGCGGACCCTCGGCACAGCCTGCCAGCATGGCGGCCGCCCCCAGAACTGCAAGCTTCGCGCCAAATGCATTCATCTTGATCACCATGTGTAGCAGACAATTTCGACGCGACGGTTGAGCTGCATGCCCTCGGGGGTTGCGTTCGTGGCGATCGGCTGGCGCTCGCCATAGCCGATCTCGCGCACGATGGGTGCCCCGACTGACCTGCCGACATCCGCCACCGCCTTGGCGCGTCGCTGCGACAGCCCGATGTTGTAGGCGTCCGAGGCCCGGCTGTCGGTATGCCCGTAAACGGCATAGCCAAAGGCACCCGCAGTCTCGAAGAATTGCTTGAGACGCGTGACGGCCGCCGGCGTCAGGTGCGAACTGTCAGTGTCGAACAGCTGATCGGTGTTGCCCACGAAGCAGCGGTTGACTGTAGCGCAGATCGGATGGCCCGTCTTGGGATCCACCCGGTCAACCATATAGCCCTCGACCCCGCCGTCGGCCCACCAGTGTTGGCAGCCATCGGCGTCGACCCAGATACCCCAGTTGATATGACCCGCGACGGTCGGTGCGGTGGGCGCGGCAGCTGCCCCGTCCGCATGAGCCGCGGTTGCAAATACGAAACAAGCTGCAAGCGCCGCCATCACGGACGCTGCCCACTTGCCAAATGCCGACATCTTCATCGGTAAGCCCCCACATACCCTGTCGATCTTTTTCGATCGTGTTCTTGAGCTTACGCTCTTGAGATACCTTAGCAACAAGAGCGCGGCTGTGAAGCCGAAATCGGGGAAAGGTGCCACAATCCGGCCACAATGCCATCGGGCCGAATTTCGATCGTTCTGATTCGGCGAACAGTTCGCGCGATTACGCAGGTATTGTCGCGACCCCGGAAAGCGAGTTCGGACCGCTTCCAGTAATCCGCACCCGGGCAATATCGCCGACTCGCAATTGGTCGGTCGTGACATGGACCGGGTGAAGGTGTCCCGATTTGCCGGTCAGCTGGCCGGGCATGCGGCCGGGTTTCTCGAACAGCACCTCGACCTCGCGGCCGATCATCGCCTCCTGCGCTGCATGTTGCTGCGCGGTGATCAGGGATTGCAGGCGTTGCAGGCGATCGTCGGCCACCTCGTCGGGCAGCGCGGGCCGCTCGGCCGCGGGCGTGCCGGGGCGCGGCGAATACTTGAAAGAATAGGCCGCGCCGAATCCAACGGTGCGGATCAGCGCCAGCGTTTCTTCAAATTCGGCCTCGGTCTCGCCCGGGAATCCCACGATGAAATCTGACGACAGCAAAAGATCGGGCCGCGCGGCGCGCAGGCGCTCGACCAATGCAAGGTATTGATCCGCCGTATGCTTGCGGTTCATCGCCTTGAGAATGCGGTCACTGCCCGATTGCACCGGAAGGTGCAGGTACGGCATCAGCTTGGGCTGGTTGCCGTGCGCCGCGATCAGCGCGTCATCCATGTCATTTGGATGTGAGGTGGTGTAGCGCAGCCGGTCCAGACCCTCGATGCCCGAAAGCGCCTCGACAAGTCCGGCAAGGCCCCCGGGGTGGCCGTGATAGGCATTCACGTTCTGGCCCAGAAGGGTAATCTCGCGGACGCCCGAAGCGGCCAACTCCTGCGCCTCTCGCAGGATACGGTCGGCCGGACGGCTGACCTCGGCCCCACGCGTATAGGGCACCACGCAGAACGCGCAGAACTTGTCGCAGCCCTCCTGCACGGTCAGAAACGCCGTCGGTCCACGCGCGGCCTTGGGGCGGCCGGCCAGAACGGTGAACTTGTCCTCGGCGGGAAAGTCGGTGTCGATGGCGCGCGCGCCCTTCTGCACCGCCTCTTCCATCGCGGGCAGGCGATGATAACTTTGCGGGCCGACGACAAGATCGACAACCGGCGCGCGACGCATGATCTCGTCGCCCTCGGCCTGCGCGACGCAGCCCGCTACACCCACCTTCAAGTCAGGCCGTTCGTCTTTCAGGGCCCGCAGGCGCCCCAGTTCGGAGAACACCTTTTCCGAGGCCTTTTCGCGGATATGGCAAGTATTGAGCAGGATGAGGTCCGCGTCATCCTGCGTCTCGGTGCGGGCATAGCCCGACACCGCCAGCGCCTCGGCCATGCGCTCGCTGTCATAGACGTTCATCTGGCAGCCATAGGTCTTGATGAAAAGCTTCTTTGGCGCGGACATCGGGCGAACCTTTCGGCGGCGGGCAGACAAGTGAAGGGCTGACAGGGCGTCCTACAGGCCGGCACCGCTACTTGCAATGGAGGGGGATTTACCCAATCCTGCACGCAAAAGCGAGGCCAGGCATCCGCCGATGAACGACCTTTCCGCCAAGACAGCGATTGGAACGGGTCCGCGCGGCCCGGTTCCCGCACCGATGCCAAACGCCGGCGTCGCTGCCGAACGCTTTGGCAGTCTTGCCGAGTTCCTTGCCCGCGGGAAATCGGCGCTGGTGAAGGGGCCGCTGTGCCTGATCTTCGTCGAGGACGATGTCGAGGTTGGCTCGACAATCCGCCACCACCTCGATTCCGGCTTCCGCAAGCTGATCGTGCTGGCGCCGCCAGCCGTCGAAGTTCCGGGTGATCCGGCGGGTCGGGTGCTGCGCATTGATCACGACACGCTCGCCGAAGGCGCGCTGGTTGGCGCGGTCAACCGTATTACCGCCGCCGCGCCCGATGTCTGGTTCTATTACTGCTACAACGCCGAATACCTGTTCTTCCCGTTCTGCGAACATCGCGGTGTGGGCGAGATGCTGACCTTCAACATGGAAGAGCGGCGCGACACGATCCTGACCTACGTGGTCGATCTTTACGCCGGCGATCTGGATGCACATCCCGGCGCGGTCTCGCTGACCGATGCGCATCTTGACAGGTCGGGGTATTACGCGCTGGCCCGCAAGGGCCCCGACGGAAACCCGCTGGAGCGGCAGCTGGATTTCTTCGGCGGGCTGCGCTGGCGCTTCGAAGAGCATATCCCGCGGGCCAGCCGGCGGATCGACCGGGTCGGGCTATTTCGCGCCAAGCCCGGGCTGAAGCTCCGCCCCGATCACACCTTCACCGACGAGGAATACAACACCTACGCCTGCCCGTGGCACCACAACCTGACGGCGGCGATCTGTTCGTTCCGCACCGCCAAGGCGCTTAAGCGCAATCCGGGCTCGACCTTCGACATCCAAACGTTCCGCTGGCACAACTCCACCCGCTTCACCTGGCATTCGCAGCAGTTGCTGGACCTTGGCCTGATGGAGCCGGGGCAGTGGTTCTAACGGGCCCGCCGCCTCAGCCTGCGCCGAACGCCAAGGCGATGTTGTAGGTCAGGAAAGACCCTGCATAGGCCAGCGCCAGCATGTAGCCGAAGGTGACCCACATCCAGCGCCAGCCGCCCGTTTCGCGCCGGATCACAGCCAGCGTCGAGGCGCATTGCGGTGCGAAGATGTACCAGACCAGCAGCGACAGCGCGGTCGCAAGGCTCCAGTTCTGGGCCAGCACGTGGCCCACCAGCATCGGGTCATCGCCGCCGCCGCCCTGGATGGCATAGACGGTGCCCAACGCGGCAACTGCGACCTCGCGCGCGGCCATGCCGGGGACAAGGGCCATGCTGATCTGCCAGTTGAACCCGATCGGGGCGAGGACCGGCTCGATCGCGCGGCCGATCATCGCGGCGAAGCTGTGGAAGATCGCCGGATCGGTCGTGCCCGGCGGTGCGGCGGGAAAACTTGCCAGCACCCAGATCACCACCATCATCGAAAAAATCGTGGTGCCCGCACGGCGCAGGAACACCCGCACCCGCGTCATCAGCCCAAGACCGATGTTGCGCGGGCGGGGCATCTTGTAATCGGGCAGGTCCAGCATGAAGGGCGGCGATGGCTGGCGACGCCAGAACAGGAACTTCGCGGCAAAGGACACGCCCAGCGCCGAGGCGATGCCGGCAGCATAAAGCCCGAACATCACCAGCCCCTGCAGGCTGAAGAGCCCCGCGACCTGCCGCGCCGGGATGAAGGCGCCGATGATCAGTGTATAAACCGGGATGCGCGCCGAGCAGGTCATCAGCGGCGCGACAAGGATGGTCGTCAACCGGTCGCGGCGGCTGTCGATCACGCGGGCGGCCATGATGCCGGGGATCGCGCAGGCGAAAGAGGACAACAACGGGATGAAGGCGCGGCCATGCAGCCCCGCCCCGCCCATGATCTTGTCCATCAGGAAGGCCGCGCGCGCCATGTATCCCAGGTCTTCGAGCAGCAGGATGAAGAGGAAGAGGATCAGGATTTGCGGCAGGAAGACCAGCACGCTGCCCACGCCCGAGATCAGGCCGTTCTGCACAAAGCTTAGCAACAGTCCGGGTGGCAGCACCGCCCGCGCCAGCCCGGCCAGCCCGTCAAAGCCTGCCGAGATCAGGTTCATCAGGGGGGCGGCGCCGACAAAGACGGCTTGAAACATCACGAACAGCAGCGCCAGCAAGATCAGCAACCCCGCCACGGGGTGCAACAACACCGCATCGACCCGACCGGTAAGCGTGTCGGGCCGGGCAGGCGCCGTGACCGCCGCGGCGATCAGACGGTCCGCTTCGCCCTGCAGGCGGCGCAATTGCAGCGCGCCGGGTGCTTCCCATGTGTTGGGGCCCGCCGGGGCGATGCCCCCGGCGATGATGCCGTCAAGTGCGGCCCACAGCGCATCGAGCCCGCCACGCCGCACAGAAGTTGCCGAGACGACCGGCATGCCCAACGTTGCTGCCAATGCTGCCTCGTCGATGCCGATGCCACGGTGGCGGGCGATGTCGATCATGTTGAGAACCAGCATTGTCGGACGCCCCACGCGCTGAACCTCGAGCGCAAGCCGCAGACCGGCGCGCAGCGAGGTGGCATCGGCCACCACGATCAGCATGTCGGGCGCAGGCTCGTCCGGGCGCGCGCCCATCACGACGTCGCGCGTCACCTCTTCGTCGGGACTGCGGGCGCGCAGCGAATAGGTGCCGGGCAGGTCAACGACGTCGATGCGGGTGCCGGTCGGGGTCACGGCTGTGCCCAGCTTGCGTTCGACGGTGACGCCGGAATAGTTGCCGACCTTCTGACGTCCGCCGGTCAGCGCGTTGAACAGCGCCGTCTTGCCGCAGTTCGGCGCACCCACGATGGCAAAGCGCCACGTGCGGGCCTGGCTCAGGTCGTCCATCGAATATGCCGTCCCTTGTTCCAGTGCCCGCTTCGGCGGGCCGGCCATGTCAGCCGATAAAGATCGCCATCGCCTCGCGGCGGAATGGGCCCTCGTGCTGGATACGCACCTCTTGCGGGCTCAGTTGGGCTTTGCTGAGCATGCTCTGATGTCATCCACAACGGTTCGGCGGGCACCTTTATATTCTTGATCAATACAGTCAAGTTTGATTCCGGTCACGTACCGGAGAGCGTCACTGCGTCAGCCGGCTGCGGATGCAACGAGGTAGGGCCAGAACACGATTAGACCAATGCAGACGGCGCCGATGGCACAGACAAGGACGCAGGCGGCGGCCAGATCTTTCGCATCGCGTGCCAAGGCGCTCCATTCGGGGCTGGCAAGGTCCACGACCCGTTCCAGCGCGGTGTTAATCGCCTCGGCTGCCAGCACGAGTGTGATGGCGAAAATCAGCGCGATCCAGTCGCCCCCGCGCACCCGCAAAAAGGCCGCCAACCCGATCGTCGCAAAAGCGGCCAGCAAATGGATGACGGCATTTGGCTGGCGCAGCAATAATCCCAGCCCGCGAAAGGCATGACGAAAAGACCTGGCTCTTTCGCGAAGCAGCCGCATCGCGCGCTCAGAAATGCAAGGTGTAGGTAGCAGAGGCCCCCGTCGCCGTGGGCGTGATCGCAAGCTCGGCGTTTCGCGGGGTGGTGAACAATCGCGCCAAGCCCCAACCAAGGGCGGCACCGGCCACAACATCACCCAGATAATGTTTGTCGGCTTCGACACGCCCAAGTCCCGTCAACGCCGCAACGCCGTAGAGATAGGGCACATAAGGGCCCATCTGGTCGCCGTAGCGGGTCGCGACATAGGTGGCGGCGGCAAACGCCATCGCGGTATGGCCGGAGGGAAAGCTGTCATGGCCCGAGCCGTCGGGCCGCGGCGCGTCGATCGCCGCCTTCAGCGCCTCGGTGACCAGGAAGGTGGCGCCAACGGTCTTGGCAAGCTCGACACCGCCGGAACTATCCTTGTGGGCATAGGTCGTAAACGCCGCAACGCCCCCCAACCCCAGCGCGAAGGCTGTCGAGGCGGTGTCCCACCCTTGGGTATCCGCCGCCAGAACCGGCTGCGCCGACAGCAGCGCCCCGCAAGTCGCCAGGGCAAGGGAAATGCGGACGGTTGGACTGCGTGTCATGGTCCGGCTCCATTGCTGTGCGGCAGGTCGCGCCTCCGTCCAGATCGGTACGCGATCCCGCAGAGGGGCGCCGGTGTTAAGCGCGCGGCACGCATTGACCTTCCACAGCCACGCCCGGCTGCGCAAGGTTTTCCTGAAACAATACCGCGATCCCAGTCCTTTGCGCACGAACAAGGGGCCGGCCCATGCGCAACCGAGGCTACGGCGCCTTGGCCATAAGCTGCTTTGTGATCACCGGCAGGGCCCTTAGCCGATGAAGATTGCCATCGCCTCGCGTCGGCGCAGCGCCACCGTCGCGCCATTGACGCGGACGGCGATCGGGTCTCGGCCGAAAAGGCCCTCGTGGAGGATGCGCACCTCTGCCCCTTCGACAAAACCAAGCTCGATCAGACGCCGTTCGATCTCTTGCGGCGGCAGGCTGGCGGCCATGTCGGTGACGTCAATTCGCAGCACCCGGCCGTGATCCCCCTTCGCCGACAGGCCGAGCGCGCGTTCTTCGGCAATGATCGGCTGCGCTGTCGTCATGAAAGGGGTTTTCCCGAGGCTACAAGCCACAGGTGTATAATCTTGAGCATTATCGTCAAGTAATCATTTCTGAGTCCCCACGGCGGGCGCTCTGCCGCCGAAGGGATGCAAGGCGTTCAGCCCGGCCTAGAAGGCGTTGACGGTGACGCGGGCATAGATTTCGGCGCCCTTCTGGTTGTCGACCGACTGTTTCAACGGCACGCCGATGCCCAATTCCAGCTTGGCATTGTTGGGCAGCTGATAAGATATCCCCGCGCCGGCCGAGACGAAGAACACCTTGGACGGGAACGTGGAATAGACCGCGCCAAGATCAACGAAGCCGAAGACATCCAGGCCCTGCCGCACGTTGTCGAGCGACTTGTGCGCCTCGAACTGGCCGAAAAAGCCGCTGTCGCCAGCCTGCGCGCCGGATGGGTAGCCACGCACGGTGCCCGATCCACCGACCTGGAACAGCAGGTCACCGGGGATGAGCTTGGCATCGGTATATTGCCATGCGCCCGCACCGGTCAGCGTGATCGCATCGTTGAGGCGATAGCTGCCGTTGAACGACCCGGTGAACAGCGTGATGTTGCGGCTCGACGGCTCCAGATTGTCCTTGGTGAAGGCGCGCACGATCTGCGGCGCCACGTTGAACGAGAATTTCGCGCCGGTGTGCGAGATCGACAGGCCAAGGCTGGTGCGCGTCGTCTCGGCATCGACCAGCGGCGTGGCACCGGAGGTCGAGTTGGAGGTGCCATAGGACAAAGCACCCGACCCGATGATCGTCCAGCCTTTGTCGAAATACAGCGGCTGGCTCAACGTCGCGCTGACCGATTGCGATCGCCCGCGGATGTCGAGCGAGGCCGTGGGACCACTGATCGTGCGTACCACGGACCTGCTGTAGGAAAGGGCCAGCCGCGTCCCCACAGGCGTGATCGGGGTGTCATAGCTCAACGTGCCGGCCGCGCTGCCGGCGGCGAGCGTGGCATAGGCGATCAGGTTGTCATCGGTCGTCCACAGGCCGTAGCGGTGGTAATAAACCCCGCCCTCGCCCTGCCCGGTCGAGGGGATGCCCATGTTGTCGAAGAAGAACGACAGTTGGTTGGTCCGCGGCTCTGTCAGTTGAAAGGCGATGTCGGTGGTCCCGAACTGCTCACCCGGCTGCAGCGACATGCGCAGTTGCACGTCATAGACCGCGTTGAACCGGGCGATGTCGCGGGCCGCGGTCGGCACGTCCACGACGTTGCCAGCCGTCGTCAGGTGGATGCGGTCGAGCACGAAGTTGTCTGGCACCTTGTCGCCGCCCGAAACGGCAACGCTGCCCAGCCGCCCTTCGACAAGGTTGATCTTGAGGACACCCGCGTTCAGCGTCTGCGGCGGCAGCACGGCACTGGCCGTGACCACGCCCTTCTTCTCGTAAAGATCGTTGATGTCCTGAACCAGCTGCTGGATCTGGCTGAAGTCAACATTGTGACCGATGTATTTTGCCGTGATCGCATCCAGCTCGGCCTGGCTGATGAAGGCAGAGGGCGGGGTGATGTCGACCGCCTTGAGCAGCACCGTCGGACCGCCCGGCGGCACCCTGTCGCCGCGCGCACGTTCGGGGCTGATGACAACCGGGCCGCTGATCCGGCTGGCGCTTTCAGCCTGCAACTGCTGGGCGCGAAGCAGCGCCTGCTGTTCGGCAGTGGTGGCAGGGTTGACCGGGGTGTCGGCGAACGCGGCCGTCGCGGCCAGAACCCCGATGGCGCCAACGTAGCCTGCAAAGCGCAGAGGGCGCATCCCGAGCGCCCCGCGCGATGATTTCTGTGCCACTGCCCTGCTCCTTTTTCTTCGCGCTTTACTGCGCGCTTCCTAGCTGCACGGCCGGCCCCTGTCCACCGACCACCCCGATGTCGTAGGGCACTCCGTCGATGATCAGTTGCTGTCCGTCCACATAGACGACAGTGCCCGGCGGCAGGACCTGATCCATAAGCCAGAACAGCGAGCCCGGCCCGGTGCCCCAATCCTCGCCGTTACGCATCACCCGGATGGTATCGCGCACAAGGCCTGCACCGTCGAAGACCGGCACCGGCAACTGGTTGGCAGATTGCGGCGAGACAACGTATTGCACCACGTAGGCATTCGAGATGCTGTAGTAGTCCTGCAGGTTCAGGTAGAACTTGAACGTCGGCTCGTGGAACTGCACGTCGGCGTTGTAATGCGGCGCGGGCGTCCGATCGTCAAAGAGCAGCACCTGCAGCGGCGTTGTCAGCAACAGCGATCCGGGCACGTAAGCGTCGGCGATCGAGACCGACCGCGCCGTGGTGCCCAGCACGGTATCGATGAACTTCAACTCATCAATGCTGAGGCCAGCCGGGGCGTCCACCGTCACGTTGGCCATCGTGCCCACCGAACCGCGTCCGCCGGTCAGCGTCATCAGCAGCGGATCGGGGCCCGAGGGCACCTGCGTGATGCCCGCGGTCACATTGCCGCCGCGCAACACGATCGAAGTTGCGACCCGCACGTCGGGCAGTGTCAGATCGCCCGTGGCGTCGAAGGTCATCGTCTTGCCGATCACCGTGCCGATGCGAATGTCGCCGGCATAGGTATCGGACCCCGCCGTCAGATCGACGTTGTTGCCCGCCTGCAGCAGGGTTCCGATGATGTCCTTGCTCGAGTCGAAGATGGCGTCGATCCCGGCGACGATGTTGTCGAACTGGATACCGTTGCCATTGAGGTGGACCGAGCCCGCCGCATCGATCGAGCCGCCGGTGATGGCGCCATCAGTCGAGGTGATGACGACATCGCCTGGATCGCCCGGCAGGGCGCCGGTCGTGGTGATCTGGGTAAAGCCCACGTCGTTCAGCGCCAGCAGGGTCTGCGTGCCGGTGCTGGTCGAGGTGCCGACGGTCAGCGCGCCACCGGTGGTTTCCAGATGCACCGTGCCCGGCCCGCCAGTTCCTGCATGGACCAGATCGGCCACGAGATCACCGGGCGTGACGATGCTGGCATTGCCGCCAGAGGTCATCGTCTGGGTGTGGAAGCTGCCGCCGCCGGTGATGTCGATATTGCCCGTGGTCGCCTCTAGTGCGGCATCGGTGACGTCGAGCGGGGTCGTCACGTCGATGTCGCCGGTAGCCGCCGTCAGGTCGATCTTGTGGGTCTTGATGATCAGCGGGTTGGGGGTGTCGGTGGTCAGGATGATCGGATCTTCACCCTCGGCGACGACGCCATCGAAGGGCCATGCCGCTTGCGGGAAATTGGTCCGCGTCTGATCGCCAATGCCTTCGCCGGCGGTGATCTTGACCAGCGCGCCGGTGCCCAGCGCGGTGATGTCGGTGCGTGCCGAATCGTGCCCGGCCAGCACGTGGCCCGCGGCGCCGATGGTGACGTTCGCACCGCTGGTGATGCCGGTGACCAGCGCGTCGCCGGTCGTGGTGGTGATGCCAATGCTGCCACCTGTCGCCACCATTGTCGCGCCGTCGAACATTTGCATCGAGCCGGCAATGACGGTGATGTCATCGCTGACCGACGCGTTGACCTGCGCAATGCCGGTCATCGCCAAAAGGCCGCCAGAGATCAGTTGAACCGGTCCGGCCGTAGAAACCTGGCCGTTGAGCACCATTTCGTCCGCAGCCTGCAACGAGATCGCGTTGGGTGCCAGCGCCGACTGGATCACGAAGGCATGGCCATACGGGCCGTAAAGCGCGATCTCCCCATGTGGCGCCGAGGCGGTGATGCCGCCCTGGAAGTTCACCCCGACATTGAGGGCGGTGCCAACCGGCCCCGTTCCCTTGATGTCGCCGTTCTGGGCGGTCAGCGTCACGTCGGTGCCGAGGATGTTGATCAGAAGGTCGTCATTGGCATTCAAGATCGAATCCGCGGCAAGCAACGTCACGTCCTTGGGCGAGTAGATCGTGTCGACCAGCGCCGTTCCAGCCATGTCGAGATCAATGCTGCCCTGTGCACGCGCAGTGATCGTGGCATCCGGCAACAGGGCCAGCCGCATCGGCGAGAAGTAGGTCGGGCTCAGCGGGTTGCTGCCCGGGACGATTCCGGTGCCGATACCGCCCTGTGCCGATTCGAGGATCAGGTCGCCAGTTGCGACGATGCCAGTGGTGCCGGCATTGGCGATCGAACCCTGCACCTTGATCCGGGTATTGCCAGGCACACTGACATTGCCCAGAAGCGCCGACCCGCGGGAGGCAAGATAGGCGATGCCGGTATCGGGCGTGCCGGTACCGCTGGTCCCGGGCGCGTCGGTGACGCTGACGTCGAGCCGTGTGGTGGCATCGAAGTTCAGCGGTCGCTTGGACAGCACGCGGATGGTCAGGTTCGAGGCATCGACGAGCCCGTCAGCGGCGGCGTTGAAGGCCGCGAGTTCTGCCGGCGTCATGTCGGCTTCGTCCAGCCCGAGCCGCACGATCGTGGGCGTCGAGAGGATGCCCAAGGTGCTGGCCGCATCGTATTCCGCCTGCTGTTGCGGCGTCGGATCGGACGGCAGCGTGATGGCGCTGACCACCAGTTCGAGGTCCGGCCGCTCGGCTGTGACCAGCGCGATCTTCTGCGCGGGCGACAGCGTGCTGGGATCGATGTCGGCAGCAATATCGACGCCGGGGCTGGAAGTGGTGCCATTCACGGTCTCACCGATGCCGATACCTGCCGTTAGCGACACGGTCCGGCCCGAGACGTTGGGCGCCTTGATGACAGGATTGGTACCCGTGATCGTCTTCAGCGCACCGGGCGAAAGCGACAGGGCAAGTTGCCGTTCGCTCCAGTCGCCGCCATGCGACAGCTGGTCGATCTCGTCCGAACCGGCGACATACTGGAACGACTTGTCGTAGGTCGTGGTCAGGTCGCCGACCTCGGCATTAAGGGCATGGTAGCGGTCGGTTTGTGCCTGCGCGAAGGCGGCCGGATCAACCCCTTGATCCACCAGCGCCTTGTAGCGTGATGACGTCGGATCAATCACGACGCTGAAGTTCGGATCATAGACCGTTGGATCAGACTGCAACATGCGGATCTGCCAATAGGTATTGTAGTCCGCGGTCCGCCCGTTCTGGTAAGCGGTGATGGCAAGGTTGATCTTGTCGTTGTTCTCTGGGGACCCACGCACGAGGCCAAGCGAATCCCAGAAGCCCACAAGCTGATCCCAGGTCCGCGAGTCGATCGCTTCGGCCGGGTTGTTGTCGAGGATCTGGCCCGCCGCACTGAGCGCCACGTCGCCACCGATCGAGACGACCTGATCAAGTAGCATGTTGCCATGGGTATTGCTCGACCAGACACCCGATGTGATGCCGATATCGCCCGCGGCCAGCGCACTCAGCCCGTAATAGGGGTTCATGTTCATGCCGGGATTCAGCACCGGATCGCCGAAGTTGCGGCCGTCCAGCGAATACCCGGTATTGACCATCAGCGGCGTGGCGATCGAGCCGATCTCGCCGTTGAGCGAGGTCAGGCTGACACGCGGCGCCTGGATATAGGCAACCGACCCGCCATCGATGAAGTCTGACGTGGCGGCGGCGCGGATATTGCCCCCGACGTTGATGTTGACCTGGCCGATGCCGGTCGGCAGCCCGCCACCCGTCAGGGGCGAGCCCGCGGCGGTGACCTTCTCGATCAGGACCGAGCCTTGGGCTGTGAGGTTGACGTTGCCTGCCGCCGCAGTTGCCACGAGGGCCCCCGTGGCGGGCACCAACGGGTCGGTCGGCGCGGCGCGGTTCATCTGCACCGGAATCGCCTGGCCCGAGGTACCGACAGAGCCGGCCGCCGTCAGCTTGATCCGATCACCGGTGATCGTCGCTTGCGGGTTGGCCGCAAAGATCGAACTGGTCCCGCCATTGGCAGCGATTGTGACCGAACCGGCCGCAGCCGTGACATCATCGCGCAGTGTGACGTTCGAGTTCGAGGTAACGTTCACCGCCGCATTGTCACTGCCGATGAAGTTGATTCCAATCGGGAAATCGGCCCGGATCGAGTGCGACTTGATCGTCGTGTAGTCCTGCGTGATCGTGTAGTAGGACGTGACGGTCGAGTAGATGCAGAGCGTCCACCAGTTACAATCGCGCCCTGACGACCCGTCGAAGTGCGAGTTGATCCCAGTCTGGAACGAGAAGTCGCCAGTGACGACGGAGTCGGCCGTCGGCGAGCCCTGATCGAGCGTCGAGTTGGCGACGTAGCTGTAGTAGTTGGTGTCGGTCTTGGCGAGTGCCGGGTTACCGAAACTGTCGTTGAAGAACGCCGTCGTGCCCGTCGGCGTGTTGTCCTGGCTGAGGTAGGTGCCGTCGGCCAGGCGCGTCGTCGTCTTGGTCACCTGCCCGGTCGCCGTCAGCGTCGAGTAGTTGGTGATCTCAAGCGAGGAAGACCCGAACAGCTGACCACTGGTTGTGGATACAGCCACCGTCGCGGTGTTCTGCGAACTTGTCGTCCAGATGTAGCGCTGATTGTCCGGCAGATCGAAAGAGGTACTGCGGGCGTCCGCGCCGCCGGCATCACTGCCGGTCAGAACCGTCGTCATCAGCGGGTTGCTGCCATAATCCAGCTCGCCTGTGACCGGGTCGATCATGCCGTCTTGCAAGGTCCGCACAATCGAAGCGCTGCCGGTCGTCACGTCGTAGTTGCGCGTATAGACCGCGTGGGTGAAGGACACCTGCGACGGCCCGTTGGGCACCACGCTGCCATCGCTGGTGACGGTGTAGGGCGAGACGACGTGGGTGATGTCGGTGATGTCGATCTTGCCTTCGGTGCCACGGCCCACCGTGCCGGTGGTATCGGGGCCGGCATTCAGCGTCTGCAGCACCAACGGGATGTTGGTGGTGTTGGTGACGTTGATCGTGCCGAAGCCGTCCAGCACGTTAAGTTGCCCACCCGCCGAGGCGGTGTTCATCAACTGGCCATAAATCTGGATATAGCCGCCATGCACCTCGGTGCCATCGACAACCAACTGGGCATGGTCCACATCGTAGCCGACGCCGATATTGCTGCCCGACGTGATGACCGCGTAGGTCTTGTTGGCATGGCCCGCGTTGGCATAGGCCTCGGCCTGGGCAATGGTGAACTCCAGCCGCGGCGAGAACGCCGTGCCTGACTGGTAGTTTTGGATGTTGATCAGCTGGCCCTGACCGCCGCTGTCGGAGATCGTATAAAGCGGATCGGGCGCAGGTCCGTTCTGGCCCCCGGCCGACCACGCGACGATCGCGTCGTTATACTCCTTGATCGCGTTCGCCAATTCCGTCTGGTTCAGCCCGGTCGGGTTGAGGTCGAGCTTGATCGATTGCGTGCTCGCTCCCGAGAGGCTGCCATTGACATAGGCGGTCGTCGACACCGTCGACGGCGAGGCCGACGAGGTGAGGTTGGCTATGTAGGTATCAAGCGCAGCCTGCACGTCGCTGGAGTTCACGCCGATCGTGCCAACATCGGTTGCCGTCAGCTTGAAGCCGTTGGCGATGTTGACATCCCACTGGGCAATGCCGCTCTGGATCGTCGAGTTGATGTTGAGATAGCGCGCACTGATCGACACTGCACCGTTGACGATGATGCCGGTGCCAGCCTCGGCCGGGTTGACCGCGTTGTTGAACCCGGCCGGGTCGCCGCCGACATGGTCGAAGCCGTTGACGTAGCTCGACACGAAGTCGCCATTCTTGGCGAGGATATCCAGCGATGCGGCCTCGATCGTGCCATAGACGAAGATGTCGCCCGCCTGACTGGTGATCGCCACACGCCCGTCGGGGTTCTTGATGTTGCCGTTGACCACGATATCGGGCGACGGCATCAGCGTGCTGACCGAAGGATCGGTGCTGAGCGGATTGTAGAAGACCTGGCTGGCCGGGTTGTAGTTGCTGTTGATGATGACCTGCGGCTGACCGCTGACCAGACCGGTGACAACATTGGCGAAGTTCGCCGTGACGTTGCCCGCGTTCAGTGGGTCGATGTCGGCACTGGCATTCACCATCACGCCGTTCACGCGGACATGGCCCGCGTCATAGGATGGCATGATCATGTTGTTCAGCTTCACCGAGGCGGCGGTATTGTTGTCCACCTGGATCTTGGCATCGCCGGGCGCCGACAGAATGCCGGTGCCCCCGCCTGTGACCACGCCACCACGAAGGGTGATGTTGCCAAGCCGCGCCGCGATGTCATCAAGCGTGATCAGCACCGTCGTCGGCGCCGAGGCGGGCGTCGTCGAAGCGGTGGCCTGCGCATCCTGGGCATCCTTGATGATCCCCAAAATGTTCGCCGTGGTGCTGGCAAAACTGTCGATCGAATAGGCGTTGACCGGCGTCGGCGAAATGCCCTTCAGCACGCCGATGGTATCGCTGACGCTGCTCTTGTAAGTGCTAAACCCGGTTGACAGCGTGCTGACTGCAGTTTTTGCGTTGCCCATGGCCCACAGCGCACCGCCGCTGTCGCTGGTCGATGTGGGCGCGTAATTCAGATTATTGACGGTGCTGTTGTCTGCCGAGGTTTTGGCGGTGTTGACCAGATAAGTCAGGTCGCTGTTGAGCCCGTTCATCAGGGTCGTCAGGCTGTCGGCATTAGTCTGGATCGACGCATTGTTCGTCGCGATGTCGTCCAGCAGGCTCACCATCTGGGCCTTGGCGTTATTGACGTCGCTGGTCGAAGACGCCGCGTCGTTGATGATGGCGATCTGTGCGTTGACCTGGGTCTGCAGCGACGCGTTGGTGTTCTTGAGCGAGTTGATGGCGGTGCGATACGTGTTCGCGGTGTTCAGCTTGCCGCCGATGCCATTGTAGGTGTTGATGAAGGACGCATTGTAGGCCGGGTTCGGAATCTGGTGCCCGTGGCCGTCGTCGATGGTCGGAGGCTGAGAGTAGATCGACGTGAAGTTGTGCAGCGTCGTGATCGTCGATTTGACCGAATTGCCGTAGGCGACGTAGTCCTGCGACGTGCCGTTATCGATGATGTCCGTGATGACCGACGGAATATCGGCGTTGACGACATTGGCCTCAAGCTGGAACACGTTTGTGACGTTCGTCAGGATGCCCTGCTGCGTGTTGATCTGCTGTTGCAACAGATCGTATTCCGAGCTGCCGGTCAGGTAGGGTGTCAGTTCGAACGCGCCGTTGGGGCCATTGAAATCGCCCAGACCCATCGCCACCAGCTTGTGGTGCAAGAAGGTGATCTCGTTGCGATAGGCGCCCAGCGCCACGGTATCGCCCTTTGCCTGCTCCATCAGGATTTCCAGCTGCGCCAGTCGCTGCAGGATGATCGAGTTGTCGGGGCTGACCGTGGTTGGCTGCTGGTAATCGATGTTACCGGTCAGGCTGTAGCAGGTGGTCAGGTGCGGATCACATCCGCCGACATAGTCGATGGTCAGCGACTTGAACCGTTGCAGACCCGTCGCGACCAGCCCGTTAAGGGTCAGGAAGGTCGAGCCGGTGCTGCTGACGGTCCCACCGTGGTAGTCGAAGGACACGTCATCGCCGCCGAAGGCATTGCTTACCGCACTGGCAAGTTTCGCCGCCGCCTCGCGATAGATGTCCTTACCGGTACCCAGCGCCGACAGCGTCGTGGTGCCACGATCGGCCGCAATCGTGATGTCGCCGGCCGCAACGATCCCGATAAGTGGCGGACCGCCGGGCGTGGTCGTGCCCTGCGTGACATGCGCGTTGTCGACGAGGATCGACTTCGGGTCGGGGGTGCCGCTGATCGGAATCGCGGCATTGTTGAAAAGATCCAGCGTGGTGGCCAGCCGATACACGGCCGCCGTGCCGTCCGGTCCGTCGCCTGCAAAGATGTTGATCGTGCCGTTGGTCGGTGGCGTGATCCCATCCATCGGGTCAAGGCCGTTGGTCGCTTCGATCCGCACGTTCTGGCCGATCGCTACCGCATTGTTCGCGGTCATCACCGCGTCAGCATTGCCCGAGGGCGCACCGGCAACACCATAGGTTGTCGCCGCGGCGCGCCCGTCCATGTCGGCATTGCCCCAGGCCGCGATGTAAATGTCGCCAAGATCGACGACGATATTGCCATTATCGCCGATGTTGACGGTCGCATTCTGGATCGCGTTCATCGCGACCGAGGCCGCAGCCGTCGCGACAAGACCGCCGGAATCGAGCTTGGCTTTCTGGTGAGCAATCGTCTCGTTGTAGGCTTCAAGCGTCAGCGCCGAGGTGCCGGACGTGGGCAGCATCAGCCGGATATCGGCATTTGCGCCGATGTTGGCCTGGGTCGACTGGGTTATCGTCGCGGTCGAACTACCAGCAGGCAGGTTCACAAGGCCGCCCGAACCGGAATCGACGTTCCAGCCTGCGTTGTTGACGTCGAAAGCCGAGGCCGCCGTCCCACCGGGGAACAGGTCGAACGGAGTTTCCCCGACGAAGAAGTTGTGAACCAGATTATGGGCCACGACCGAAAGGCTGGCCGCCCGCACATAGGCGTCGTCGCCGAGGTAGGCCGAAACCGTCGCGCCGACGCCATGCACCAGCTGGGCACCGCTGGCGCCGACCAGCGAGGCCTGGGTGCTGTCGACGGTTCCGCCGAATACTGCGGTGTAGGTGGCGTTGACGTCCATCAGGCCATTGCCAACATCGATCAGGTACTTGGCCGAAGGACTCGTCGTGTCGGCATAAGCCTCTGTCGTGCTGGTATTCGAGGTGACGGCCTTGGAGGCCGCCCCGGCCACCACGCCGCCCGAGCCGGCCGTGGAGCTGGAGGTGTTGCTGTCCGTCCCCGTCGCCGTGATGTTGAGCGAGCCCGCCTTGACGCCGGACATGTCGATCATGGCCGCGCGCGTGGTCGAACCGGAGGCCGAGGAGGCGTTGTTGCTGCCCACGGCAACGACCCCGCCGACAAAGCCGCTCGCGTCGGAGTCCTGTGATGTCGAGACTTCGGAGTTGATGTTGACTGCACCCGTGGCGTTGATGCCGCTGTCCGAAACGGTGGTGATCGCGGTGACGCCGCTGTTGCTGGCCGCGTCGCTGCCCGCAACGCCCACAAGGGCGCCCGCAACGGCCTCCGCGACGGCGGAATTGTTGTTGTTCAACACCTTCGCGCTGATCCAGATGGAACCGCCATCGAGGATCGAACCGCCATCGACGGTGGTGGAGACGTCGGTGAAGCCGGACGAATGCGAGACCGAGACGCCGGCCGCCAGCCCACCAGCCAGCGCCGCGCCGCCGGACGTGGTGCCAGTCGTGTTGCTGATCTGGGCCGCGCTGGTGATCGCGCCTGTTGTGTAGATATGGGCCGCGTGCATGGCCGTGCTCACGGCCCCGTCGATCGACGCCATCGCGACGGCACCCTGCAGCGCAACGCCGATGCCGCCGCCTGCGGCGATCGTGTCGGATGTCGTGCTGGCGGTCCCGCTTGCGCCCAGCGAAACGCTCGCCGCGCGATGGCTGCTGTCGCCGATGCTCATCCCCAAGGCAGGGTCATGACCGGTCGCGTCGGCCCCCATCGCGGCCTTGGTGTTGCCACCGATATCGCCCTCGGCCCACGAGACACCGGCCGCCCCGATGATACCGACAGACACACCGTACGCCTTGGTGGTCAGCGAGCGGGTCGAATCCGCGTTCACGGCAGCCGTACCGCCGGTCAGGGTGATCGTCGCGCCGTTGATATAGGCATAGGTATCGGAATCGTCCGAAACCACCGAGACCGCGGCGGCCAGTCCGAACCCGCCCGCGGCACCGACGCCTGTCGTCGTTTTCAGCGTGTGCGATGTCATCGCCAGCATATCAAGCGAGGCGGCATTCACCTGTGCCGCGCCCGACATCTGCGCCGTGTTCGTCGTGTCGACGCTTTGCACAACGATACCGGCGCCAATGCCGGCGATGCCGACGCCCACCGCACCGGCGGTGAAATCGGTGTTCAGATCGTCGCGGCTGCGCAGGGCCAGTGTGCCCCCCGCCGAAATATGTGCGCTACCCATGTTGGCCGAGGTGCCCGCGGGTACGCCAAGGCCGACATTTGCAGGATCAAGCGACACGCCCTGGCGGGCCGTTTGCGCCTGCGAACTGGCCGAGGCGATGCGTGGATCTGTGTCCGGCCCGGTGAATAGCGAACTGACGCCGTTGCCGTCGCTGTCCTTGGTCTGGTCACTGGCCTGTTTGGTGACGTCGGACATGTTGTTCTGTCCGTCGCTGGCATCGCCCAGCTTGTCGTCGGCCGTGCCGCCCGGGGTGATGCCATTGCCGTAGTCGTAAATCGCCACCGCGGCAGCAACGCCCACGACACCGCCCGCACCCGAGACGATGACCGAATTGCCCGCCTTGTTCGACAGGCCACTGACAAGGACATCGTTTTTGGCGTCCAACGTCGCACCGTCGCCAATCGAGGCGCCGGTTGTGGTCTTGATCACGCCCACGTCGACGGTGCCCGCGATCCCGGCAAAGCCCACGGCAAGGCCGCCGGCATAGACGCTGGTGATGTTGGTGTCACGTGCGGTGACCACCACGTCCTGCCCGCCATTTGCGCCCGATTGCGAGGCGTCCTGGTTGATCTGCGCGTTGTCGCCGATCGAGGCCAGCGTGGTAATGTTCTGCAACTGCACAGTCACCACGCCGCTGATACCGGCATAAAGGCCACCTGCCGCCGAGGCGGCGAGGGTCAGCGTGCTTTCGCCCGAGGTCGCCGCGACGTTGATGCCGCGGACCGCCGATGCCGAGGTCATCGAGCTGCCGTCATAGGCGTTGAAGGTGTTGCCGCTGCCGGTACCCAGCGCCGTCACGTTGGCGCTTGCGGCGATGTCGGCTGTCGTCGTCTTGGTCAGCGATACGACGCTGACCGCGCCACCGATGCCCGCCGCGCCGAAGCCGATGGCCACGGCACCGTCCATCGAGGCGATGCGGGTCTGATCGTCGGCCAGAACCTGGACGTTGCCACCGGCGACGGTCGTGCCGGCCAGTTCTGCGGTGGTGGTATCTGTCATCGAGATCACGCCAACGCCGCCGGCAAGCCCCACCGTGCCACCGCCGCCCAAGGCAGCGTCGAAGGTCACGAAATCGGATTGCGCGCGGGCCGTGACGTTGACGTTGCCCTTCGCAGCCATGTTCGCACCGCTATCGACCGTGGCCATCGTGGTGGTGTTGACCACCGCCACGCTGACGCCTGCGCCCGCGCCGGCTGCGCCGCCGACGGCCGCCGCACCGGCAATACCCATGTCATAGGTATCGTTGGCCGCGGCCACCGTGACGCCCTGCGCAGTCGCCGGCGTTCCGGTCATCTTGTTGATCAGCGCGGCTCCGATCGTGGCGCGGGTATCGGAGCTCAGGATCGGCACGTTGGCCGACAGCGCGACACCCACCGAACCGCCGCCGCCAAAGCCGATCTCCAGCGAACGGACCGAGGTCTTGCCAGCGGCATTGACGATCACACCATGTCCGGTCTGGGTCTGCGCCGCCGAACTGCGGCTCTTGGTCAGCAGGGCAAGCCCGGTGTCGCGGGCCGCCGCCGCCGTCAGGCCCACGTCACTGGTGGCGCTGGCATTGCCGGCCGAAATTCCGGTGGAGCTGTCCCAGTCGGGCAGGTCGGCACCTTGGAAGTTGTCGGCGATAGAACCAAAAGACACCGTGAAGTCAGACACATAGGACGTGCCGGAGCCAAAGCCCAATGCCGTGACCGCGGCGCCATCGGCGATGCTGGCATGAGTTGTATTATCGATGATCACGATGCCCGCCGAGGCGCCAACGCCTGCGCTGCCGCCGGCGCCGAGGCTGCCGGCCAGCGCATCCAGCGTGGCAAAGTCGTTGGCCAGGACCGCCACGTCGTCGGTGGCCAAGACGGACGCGTTATGACCAATGCTGGCGGTCGTCGTATCGGTGACCGTGTAAACCGCAACGGCCCCAGCAAGGCCCGCACTGCCGCCGACGCCCGCGCTGATGGCGATGACATTGATGGCCTCGCCGCTGCGGGCGTTCACCTCGACATTGTTGGCAGTCACGAACGCATCATCACCGATGGAGGCGCTGACAGTTTTGGTCAGCACGCCCACGCCGACACCCGCACCCGCACCGACCGACCCGCCGACGCCTGCGGCGCCGGGGAAGGTATCGAGGGTGCTGTCATCGGTGGCGGCGATAGTGATGTCGCCTACCGACGAGCCCTGCCCGATCCGGGCATAGTTGCCCATCAACGCCTCTGTGGTGGTGTCGATGACATAGACGCCCGCGCCCGCGCCGACACCGGCCGTGCCCGCGGCACCGCCTGCAACGGCGAATGTCTTTGCCGTTTCTGTCGCATGCGCCCCGATGTCGAGCGCGCCGCCCTCGCTGACGGTCACGCCCGTCCCGGCAGAGGTGCCATCCGCCATCGCGGCGCGGGTGACGTTTTCGACCGTCAGGACCGAGGCCGCGGCGCCAACGCCCGCGCTGCCGCCCACACCCAGCCCGCCCGCGACGCTGAGCGCGTCGAAATCGTTCGTGGCGTCAAGGCTGACATCGCCCGCGGCCCCAACCTGCACGCCTTGGCCCATCAGCGCCTGCACCGTGTTGCCCGAGACCAGCACGGTGGCCACGCCTGCCACGCCGACGTTGCCGCCGCCCGAGGCGCTGATGCCGACCACATCGAAGCTCTGGCTGGCATCGGCTGTCACGCCGACGGCGCCCGCGCTAACAAGATGCGTGCTGTCCGCAAGTTCCGCCGTCGTGTGGCCGTGGCTGACGATGACAGAGCTGGAGACACCGACACCAACCTTGCCGCTGAGCGAGACGGCGCCCGACAACGCCTTGGCATCAAACTCGTTTTTGGCCGCGACGGTGACGTCGCCGCCCGCGGTATTGACCGTGGTGGTGGCAATGACGGGCGTGCTGGCAAGGCTTTTGCCGACTGCGGCCGAAGCGGAATCGTTGAACACCATGACCGCGAACGAGCCTTCGACGGCCACCGTGCCCGAAGCGGCCGCCGCGCCGCCGATTGCCTCGGTATAGTAGTTGCCAGCGCCGAAGAGCGGCTGGTTGACGATGTTTTCCTGGAAGTTCTTCAGGTCGGTGAAGTTGAAGGTCACCCCCGGCGGGATCTTCTCGTTCGTCGCGGTGACCGACAGGGCGTCCGAGGTGATGTTGGTGCCGGCGCCGACATTGGCAGTGTAATTGTTGTCGGACACGATGACGGCGACAGAGGCGCCGATACCCACATTGCCCGACGTGGTCGAGACGCTGGTCGCCTTGGCCGACATCCGGCTGGTATTGTCGGCGCTGACCGTGACATCGCCCACGCGGCTGACGTTGCCGATGTTGACGTTGTCGCCGATCGTCGCGCTGGTCGTGGTATTCGACACATCCACCGCAAGCGCGCCCGCGACGCTGACCTTCTTGGACGATGCCCCGGCGAAGGCCACCGCGCCCAAACCGTTGCGGAAATCGGTCTTGCCCGGCTCCTGCCCCATGTTCTGGCTGGTATCGGCAGTAACGTTGATCGCGCCGGCGCTGGCCACGGTCGCCCCATCGGCGATGCTGGCGCTTGCCACGTTGTTCGAGATCGACAGGCCAACGCCAACGGCCACGCCGATATTGGCGCCAGAGGCCCTGCCATCGCCTTTACTGGCAAGGTTGGTGTCATTGCCGGCATTCACGTTCAGATCGCCGGTCAGGTTGACCGTCACGTCGCCAAGGCTGGCCGTGACCATATCCTGTGCCACGGCCACGCCAACGGCGGCGGCCACCGTTACCTTGCTGCCGCCATTGCCGGTTTCCTGGCTCGAGCCGTCGGTGCCCTTCTGGTAGTTCTCGGTCTCGCCCAGCGTCTGGGTGCTGGAGGCGTTGGAGGTTTCAGAGGGCTCCTTGTCCTTGCCGCCGCCCGCACTGGCAGTGGCATAGGCCTCGTAGCTGCGCGCGGAAGTGGCCGAAATCGTCAGCGCATCCGCGGTCAGGTCACGGGCCAGCGTGGCGGATGTCACGGAGGTGTTCTTGAGGTCGGTATCCTGGGCACCATTGCCCGAGATAACGGCAACTGCAGCGCCAACGCCGACTTTGCCGGCCTTGGCCTCGCCGGTACCGGTGGCCTTGTTCTCGCCGGTATTGGTGGCGGTGATCGAGACATTGCCTGCCGTGGTGGTGGCAGCACCAGTACCGATCCGCGCCGTCGTCGTTTCGTCGAGCAGCGCAAGCGCGACGACCGCGTCGATCGCGATGCCGCCTTCGGAACCTGCCTTGGCCTCGGTTTCGGTCGAGATGTCCGAAACGGCGGACACACTGATCCCGGCGCCGTTCGAAAGGCCTGCGCCGTCCATCACCTCGGCATTGGCGGTGGTAGTGATGAGGTTCAGCGCGACCGAAGCGCCAATGGCCACCTTGCCGCCGGTCACGTCGCTGTCGTCCTTGGGCGTCGCGCTGGCCGAAGCGGTCATCCGCTGGTCGGCGCCGATGACCACGGTATCGCCCCCGGCATCGACAGTGGCGCTGCCCGAGATCGTGGCGGTGGAGCTGGCGTGGATCAGGTTCAGCGCCAGTGCCCCGGCGATGCCCACCTTGCTGCCACCCGCGCCCGAGGTCGCGGCCGTGCTGAAGGTATCGACATGCGGCGCATCGGGCGGTGTGCCCTTCAGCGCCGTTACGGTGACGCCCTCGGCGGTGTAGGTCGCGGCACCAAGGCTGGCCGTATTCACCTCTGTCACAGCGTTCACGGCAGCCGCCGCACCGATCGAGATCTGCGATTCGGTGGCACTTGCATCGGCCGTGACCGTGCCATCGGTGCCATTGACGGCGGCGACGGTCAGCCGGCCACCCGCGCTGATGTTCTTGCCGTCGGGCAGGATCGCGGTGACGGTGTTGGAGGTGACATTCACGCCCACCGCCGCTGCGACGGATACCTTGCCCTCGCTCGACTTGGCCGAGTGGTCCTGACCCGAGGTCGCCTCGGTTCCGGCCTGCTGTTCGCTGTCGCCCACCCCGCTGGAGGTCTGGGTCGACTTGCCGAAGGCCAGCTGGTTGTCGACCTTGCTGTCAACGCTGTCGCCACCGCCATCGGTAGCCTTGTCGGAACTATCCGCGCCCTTGGCACCCTCGGCACTTGCCTTGACCGTAAGACTGCCCGTCGAGGTGCCGCTGGCCTTGAAGGACACGTCGCCCAGCGCATGGATCGACCTGTCAGTCGTCACCGACACGGTATCGGTGATCAGCGCCAGCGACAGTGCCGCGCCGACCGACGCCGTCTTGCCGCCGGTCGCATCGGCCGAGGCGTTGGTGGTTTCGGTCACGCCCTGTTCGGCCTCGACTTCAAGCGCGCCGTTGAGGTTCAGCGTATCGGCGCTGGCCCCGATCGTGGCTGCGGTGGTGTTGGTGGCCAGCGTCAGCGCCAGCACCGGCACGATGCTGACACCGCCCGCGGCACCCGCCTCGGCCTCGGTCTCGATCTCGTGGTCGGCCGTGGCCTTCAGCGTGATCTCGTCGGCATCGTCAAGCACGACGTTTTCGCCAATCCGTGCAACCGAGCGGTTGCCGACGATGTTGATCGCAACGGACGCACCGATACCCACCTGCCCGCCGGTCGTACCTTCCACCGGAAGGGCCTTGGCCACTTCCGAGGTTTGCGCCGCCGAGGTGATCGAGACGTTGCCACTGTGCAGCGTCACCTCTGCATCGTCGGCGATGGTCGCCATGCTTTCGGTATCGACAAGGTTCAGGCCCAACGCACCGGCCACGCCCACCTTGGTGCCGCCGCCGCCCGAGGTGGCGCTGGCAAGGAAGGAATCCTTCCGTGTTGCGGTGCTGGTATCGTCGGCGACATAGGCCGCGACATCGAGCTTGCTGGCGTCGATCGTCAGGGCCTGCACGTCATGGGTGGCGGTGCCGAGCGTCGCATCGTTCTTGGCATGAACCACGTTGACCGAGACAGCGGCGCCGATGCCGATCTGGGTCTGGCTGCCCTCGGTGCCGACGGCGTCGGCCTTGGTGGTGATCTTGCCATCGGTGTTGGACGCGGTGGCGATGGTCAGCACGCCGGTGGGCGACGTGATGTCGACCCCGTCGGGCACGCCCGCGGTGACGGTCGCGTTCTGGATGTTCACGCCCACCGCCGCGGCGACGCTGATCTTGCCCTGCGAGGTTTCGGCGGAATGGTTTTGCGAGGCCGCGTCGGACGTCGCGGTCTTCTGTTCGGAGGTGCCGACATTGCCGTCGGTCTGCTTCTGCGTGGCGTCGGTCAGCTGCTTGTCGACCTTGTCGTTGACCGTCGCATCCTCGCCCGCGGGCGCATCGCCCGAGGTATCGGCCTCGGCGGCGCCGGCGGCACTGGCCTCGGCCGTCAGGTCGCCCAGCGAGGCGCCCATCGCGCGGATCGTCACGTCGCCGCCTGCCGAAAGCGAGCGTAGCGTGGTGGCCGTGGCGGTATCGTTGACGAGATTGATCGCAACGGCGGCACCGATCGCCGCCGTGCCGCCCGCGGCCTGACCCTTGGCACTGGTCGTTTCGCTGGCCTGCTGGATGGCGGTAATCGAAACGGCACCGGTCGCGCCTTGGACTGCCGGAAGCGTGCCCAACTGCGCCGAGGTCGTGTTGTTGACAAGGGCAAGCGACACCACCGGCGTGATGGCATAACCGCCCTTGGAGCCGGCCTCGGCCTCGGTGGTGATGGCATGGGTTGCGGTGGCCATCAACGTGATGTCACCCGCGCCGGCCAGATCGGTTCCGTTGCCGACACTTGCATCCGCGCGGTTGCCAAGGATGTTGATGGCAACAGACGCGCCGATACCCACCTTGCCGCCGGAGGCCCCGGTTTCATCCGGCAGCGCCTTGGCAGTTGTTTCGGTCCGGTTGTCAGCCGACAGCGAAACCGCGCCACTTCCGCCGGACAGCGCTACGCTGCCGCCCGCCGCGATGGTCGCCAGCCCCTCGGTATCGACCATGTTCAGTGCCAACGACCCGGCAATGCCCACGCTGGAACCGCCCGCGCCGGATTTGGCGCTGGCAAGGTAGATATCGCTGACCGGATCGGCGGTGCCGCCCGCCATGAGGACGGCCACATCAAGCTTGCTGGCCGTAACGTCGATCTTGCCCGCTTGCACCGCGCCAGTCCCGATGGTGGCGTCATTCTTGGCATGGACGACGTTCACGGCCACGGCCGCGCCGATTCCGACCTGCGCCTGCGCGCCCTCTTCGCCAACTGCCGAGCCATCGGCGCTGACCGAGCCGGTGGTATTGGCCGCCGTGGCGACAGTCAGCGTGCCGCCCGCGGTGATGCCCACCCCATCAGGCACGCCCGCGGTCACGGTCGCGTTCTGCACGTTCACGCCCACCGCCGCCGCAACGGTCACCTTGCCCTCGCTGGTCGAGGCCGAGCGGCCGGATTCGTTGCCGGCCGCGTCGGTGCTGGCGGTTTGCTGTTCGCTGTCGCCGACGCCCGAGTCGGCCTGCTTCTGGGTGGCCGCGGAAAGGCTCTTCGTCACCGTCTGGTCGACGCTGGAATCCTGGCCCGGCTGGGCCTCGCCGGAGGAATCGGCGGCCTTGCCACCGCTGGCGCTGGCCTCGGCCGTCAGTGTGTTGAGCGAGGCGCCACCGGCCTGAATCGTGACATCGCCACTCACATCGAGATTGCGCAAGGTGGTGGCCGAGACGGAATCGTCCACCAGCGCGACCGCGACGGCGGCGCCGATGGCGGCGGTGCCGCCGGCGGCTTGGCCCTTGGCGCTTGTCGTCTCGGTCGCGTGCTGCGCGGCCTGAAGGCTGACGGTCGCGCCCTGCTGTGCCACCGACGAGGTGCCCAGTTTCGCCGAGGTCGTGTTCGTTACCAGCGACAGTGCCAGAACCGGGGTGATCGAGATGCCGCCTTCCGAGCCGGCCTCGGCCTCGGTGGTGATGGCGTGGGTCGCGGTGGCCGACAGCGTAATGTCGCCCGCACCGTTCAGATCGGTGCCGTTGCCCACCGCGGCGGTCGAGCGGTTGCCGAGGATGTTGATGGCGACCGAGGCGCCGATGCCCACCTTGCCGCCCGAGGCGCCAGTTTCATCCGGCAGGGCGCTGGCGGTCGTGTCGGTCCGGTCATCTGTGCTGAGGGACACGGCGCCGGTTCCGCCGGTCAGGGTAACGTTGCCCCCCGCAGCGATGGTCGCCACGCTTTCTGTATCGACAAGGTTGATCGCGACAGAGCCGGCGATGCCAACGCTCGATCCGCCCGCGCCCGACTTGGCACTGGCAAGATAGGTATCGCTGACCGGGTCGGCGGTGCCGCCCGCCATCAGCACGGCCACGTCAAGCTTCAGAGCCGAGACATCGATTTCCGCCGCGTGCACCGTGCCGGTGCCGATGGTCGCATCATTCTTGGCATGCACGACGTTCACCGCGACAGCCGCGCCGATGCCCACCGCGGCAGGCGCGCTGCCGGCCTCGCCCACGGCGGAACCATCCGCGCTAACGGACCCGGTGGTGTTGGCTGCCGTGCCGACGGTCAGCTTGCCGCCAGAGGTAACGTCGACGCTATCAGGAATGCCTGCCGAAACAGTGGCGTTCTGGATGTTCACGCCGACCGCTGCGGCAACGGTGACCTTGCCTTCGCTGGTCGAGGCGGAATGACCATCCTCGTTCGCCGCAGCATCCGAGGCGGCGCCTTGCTGTTCGCCGTCGCCGACGCCCGCGTCCTGCTGTTTTTGCGTCGCGTCGGTGAGGTTCTTCGTCACCGTGGCATCGACGCTGGAATCCTGCCCCGTTTTCGCCTCGCCCGAGGAATCGGCCGCCTCGCCGCCACTCGCGCTGGCCTTGGCCGTCAGCGTGTTCAAAGACGCGCCGCCTGCCTCGATCGTGATGTCATTGGCGGCATCCAGGTTGCGCAGGGTGGTGGCCGAAGCGGTATCGTCCACAAGCGCCACCGCGACAGCCGCGCCAATGGCAGCCTTGTCACCCGCGGCCTCGCCCGAGGCCTTTGTCGTTTCGGTGGCATGCTGAGCGGCAGAAATCGAGATGGACTCTGCCTCTTGCGTTCCGGTCAGGGTGCCGAGTTGCGCCGAAGTGGTGTTGGTGACCAGCGACAGCGCCAGCGCCGGCGTGATAGCGATGCCCCCGGTCGCGCCGGTCTCGGCCTCGGTGGTGATCTCGTGGGTGGCCTTGGCGGACAACTCGATCGCGCCCGCGCCGGTGATGCCGGCGCCATCGGCGACGCTGGCAGTGGTCCGGTTGGCGACGATGTTGATGGCGACAGAGGCGCCCACGCCCACGTCACCGCTGACCCCGCCCGTGCTGGGCGTCGCACTGGCCTCGGACGTGGTTTCGCCCTCGCTTTCCAGCGTCACGTCGCCGGTGCCGTTGATTGTGGTGGTACCGCTGGCAATGCTTGCCGCGTTCTGGACATCAATCAGGTTGACGGCGAGCGAGCCCGCAACGCCGACGCTGGTGCCGCCCGCGCCCGAGGTGGCGGTGGTGGTGAAATCATCGGCGGTGACGGTCGCCGGCGCCTCCGGCAACTTGGCCGAGACGGTAACGGCGTCCGCTGTGACATCCTGGCCCAGCGTGGCCGCGTTGACGACCTTGGCAAGGTTGATGCCAACGGCCACACCCACGCCCACGTTGGATTGCACGGCAGACCCGTCGGCGGTTACCGCGGCGGCATTGCCGCTATCGGTGTGCAGCTGCAGGTCGCCGCCGACGGTGGCGGCGGTGGTCGAGGACATGCTGGCCGTCGTCGTCGACGTCAGATCCGAGATCGCGAGCGCACCGACGACCGAGACGCTGCCTTCGGACGTGCTTTCGGCCGAGGTGTATTTCGGGTCCGACAGGTATTCGGCCGCCTTGCTGCCCGAAGCCGGGCCGCTGGACGAGGCCCCGCCCGCCGTGGCGGCGGCTGTGGCGACGATGTCGTTGACGGTCGAGGCCCCGATATCGAGGCTGCCGGCCTGGATGCTGGCCGCGCCGTCGACCGTGGCGGTCGTGGTGGCATCGACGACGCTGACCGCGACGCTGGCGCCGAATGTGGCGGTACTGGGCGTAGCGTTGGCATGGCTGGTGACGGTGTTCTCGGCCGAAAGCGCAAGATCATTCGTGACCGTCAGCCCGGCACTGTCGCCGACATGGGTGGCTGCGGTGGAATTGACGGTCGAGACCGCGACGGCCCCGTCGGCGGTGGAATTGGCCGGCACCAGCGACTGGGTGTTGATCAGGTTGGAGGCGGTCGCAGAGGCTGCGAGTTCGGCGCTGTCGGCGGTGATCTGGGTGGTGCCCAGCACATCGACCGTGGCCGAAACGTTGGTGACCACGACACCGATCGGCAGCGGCACGGCACTGGCCGAGGTGGTGGCGGTGGCGGTCGCCGTCAACTTGCCGGTGGCGGTGATATTGGAATTGGTCATCGAGACCGAGGCTGTCGCTGTCGGCGTCGAGGCGATCAGCGTCAGCGGCGCCGCGGTGGCGCTGGCAAGCAGGTTGACGTCGCCGCCGGAGACGGTAGCCGCACCAATATTGATTTGCGCCGTGCCACCATTGGCCTCGGTCGCGGTGAAGGTCACGGTGCCTGCGGCGTTGACGCCGTCATTCGCGGTCACAACCGCGCCGTCCTGCAAGGTGATCTCGGGCGCGGTCAGGCTGATATCGCCCGCGGCGCCGGTGGTGCTGGTGGTGTCGATCCGGCCAGTGCCTGTTACCGTGATCGTGTTGTCAGCGACTAGCGAGACGCTGGCACCGCCAGTGACGTAGGTGGTGCCATCGTTGACCGTGATCTGGGCCGGGTCGATCAGCAGCGCGCCCGCCTTGCCAGTATCTGACCCCAGATCGATGTTGAGCGCGCCAAGGTTCACCACCCCGCCGCTCAGTTCGATGAAACCGCCGGGCCCCTTGGTGCCGCGCGCGGTCAGTAGCGCGCCCGACTTGGCATCCAGCGTATCATGCGCCTTTACGACGATCGCGCCACCCGGTCCGGCAGTGCCGTCGACATCAAGGATCGCGGTGGGGGCGATGGTGGTCTTGCCGCCCGACTGCACGCTGATCCGGCCGCCGCCGCCCGACGCGCCGCCCGACCGCAGCCGCCCACCGACATGCGCATTGCCTGCAGCGACGATCGAGATCACGCCGTTGCGGCTGACCATCTGCGCGCCCTCGGTCATGCCTTGCGAGTTCACCGTGGCGTTGAAACGCTGGCGCTGGGTCAGGTCCTTCCCGGTGGTCTGCGGGCCGTTCACCGTCACGCCCTGCCCTTGCAGGGTGATGCCGTCTTGGGCGTTGATCTGGCCCGAAATCGTGATGAAGCCATCGGCCGACAGCGGAATCTGACCGCTCATCAGGCGGCCGGCCTGTGCGTCGTTGACGCTGCCATTTGGACCGACGACCCCGTCAAGGAAGCTGTCGGTCGGCGTGTTGACGGTCAGCGAGCCGACGTTGACCACGCCGTTCTGGCCGACGATGAAGCCTTGGGAATCCGAGAAGTAGACGTTGCCGCCGATCTGGCCGTCCTTGTAGGAATTCAGCACGCCGTCGATCATCACCGAGCCGCCGCGCACAATGTTGACGAGGTTGCTCGCGCCATCGGGCACGTAGAGGTTGACGGTGCTGCCCGCGCCCTGCTGGAAGCTGGAGAAGGTGTTGAAGCCGGTCTGGTTCGAAACCGTGGCAGTGGTGATGGAGGCAGTCGACCCCGCGACGGTCACATTGGTGCGGGTACGGCCGTCAGCCACGATGTTGATGTTGGGCGCGGGCGCGGGTGCTGCCTCTTGCGCGCGGGCCACGACCGGTGCCAGGGCCGAAGTCAGCACACCCAGCGCAAGGCTGCTGGCGCCGAATTTTAGCCCTGCCGCGACCGAGCGGCGGCCGAGGCCCTGAACGTGGGGCGGTAAATGCGCGAAAGCGCCCGGCACGGGCGCGGCGCCAAGCTGCTTGCGGGATTTTTGTCGTCTGAAGGCTTTGCGAGGCATCAGAACGCTCCTTGTTGCAGCTTGAAGATGTCGGGCGCGTCAGGGTTGGCCGAGTAAAGCAGGTCAAGGCTGGTCGGCGTCAGCGTCTTGGCGCCGTCAGCGCCATCCGTGTAGGTTCCCTGCAGCAAAAGCAGGGTTGCATGACCTTGCGAATCCGAACCACGGAACATCAGCACCCCGGTCGGCAGCGCGACGTTGAGCTTGATCGAGTCAGGTTGGTAGCCCTCGGCGCGGAAATGGCTGCGCAGCACGTCGCCATTGTCGAACAGCATCTTCGGTGTCATCGCCGGGTCGGTCTTGGTGCTCCATGTCGCGCCGATCTGGATCAGCGCCTTGCTGGTATAGCCCAGCACGTACGAGACCTGCGCCGTGCCGCCATCAGGCAGCAAGTTGGGCACCGAGACGGTCAGGATCTTGGTGCGCTCCACCGCGTTCTCACCTGCGTTGATGTCAGCATCCTTGACACCGAAATCGGCGATGATGGCGGCGCGGACGGCGGCCTCGTCCATCCCGAACTTGGCAGATCGGAACCCGTCGATGACCAGTGGCGTTGCGGCCTGCGCCTGCGGCGCGGCGGAGGCCGCGGCGGGCGCATTCGCTTCGGCTTGTGCCGGGGCTGCGGCCAGAAGCGCCATGAAGGCGGCGAAGGCACAGGCGACGAATCCGGCAGGCGAGGTCTTGGTGGTCATCTTGTTCTGTCCCTTCGGGCCGTTCCGGCCTCAGTCGCGGCCCGGCGCGCGGGCTCGCTTGTGTCTCTTGGTCAGGCGGCGATCTCCGGGCGCCCACGCGCCCGGATGCCAACTGTCATTCGGCCGCCATCTGCTGGCGGGCGGTCAGTTTGTCGTTCAGCCGGTCAAGCGTGCGCAGGCTGAGCAGATGGGCGTAGATCGCCGGCAGGTAGCCGTCTTTACGCAGCCTGAGGAAATCTTCCTCGGGCAATTCGGCAAGTGCCGCTTCGTCGACCGTCATCAGGCCGTGCACGACCGTGGTCTCGCCCGACGGCCGCTTGACGTCGAGCGTCACGCTGCGCAGCAGGCCGAGTTCGTTGAGGCGCGAGCAGAAGCCTTGCGTGCGCGTTGCCGCATCGCGAAAGCGGCCGGTCAATTCGATGGCATCCTGCACCACGCGGGTCGGCGCACCCTCTTCATCGAACAGTGGATCGCCCTCGTCCTCGGTCAGGCCGTCATAGGTGGAATCGACGCAAAGGACCGGATCAGTGCCGGTCGTTTCGCCGATGATGAACGGATAGCGCCGCAGGTAAGCGGGGACATAACCCGCGTCCCAGCCGCCCTCGGCATCGACAATCAGGTTCTGCCCCGGCGCAAGGCCAGCGACGAAGACCGGGCTGGGCGCGGGCCCGCCGGGCAAGAAGGCGATAGGCAGCTCGGGCGCCGCGGCGGTGAACTCTTCCACCATCGCGGGGACCAGATGCGACTCGCTGGCAAAACCGAATCGCGCCGACCGATTCGTCAGCTTCAGACGGCGGTGGGCATCACGATTTAGGGCAACGACACTACTGTAGAACAAGGGGTTTGGCATGCTTTCCCCGGGTACGATCTCATTCACTATACCTTCGAGCGTGCATAATTTCCCTGTTTTTTCAACAAATTTTGCGAAAACTGGCGCAGAATCTGCTGATCAGCCGATACGAAAGAGTGGCCCCGTGACCGCCTGACACGCGTCCTGGTCTCGCCGGCGATGACGTTTGGTCAAGCACAGTTGGGGCCGCGTCGTACATCAAGAATTTCACATACGCGCCGACCACGATCTCGCAGGCGAAAGCGGCCTCGCATCACATCTTCCGCAGTAATCCGGATTCCACGCCCCTTCCGGTCAGATCCGGATTTGAAGGCGATGATCCAGAGAATCGGGGAACAATGGCAGGCGATGTCAGCCGGCGATCCCGGCGTCAGCGCTGGTCAGCCGTCTGATCAGGGCAGTTTCGGCGGGATCGTAAGGCGTGCCGTCGGCATGAAGAAGGTCGTGGAACCAGACCGATCTGTCGGCCGCTCCACCGTGCTGAGCGACAAGCTTGGCGGGCCAGGGCAGGGTCGTCTGGGTGCGCCCCGCCACCAACCCCCACTGAAACGCCCCGACACCCCGCGCCTTGAACAAGGTCAGTTGGTCGGCAATGCGGCTGCCCACGGGGCGTGCCATCCATTCGGTGCAGAACATCGGGCGCTCCAGCGCGGCCAGATGGTCGATGAAGCCCGCGACATGGGCGCTGTCCCAGTAGGCGTGGAACGTGACAATGTCCGACAGCGCCAGCGCCTCGCGATCAACCTCGGTCTGGTAGGGTGCGGCGGCGACGCCCGGCGCGGGCGTTGTCCATGCTGCCACCGTCAGCGGCTGGATCGGCCGTGCCTCCCGCGCCCAGTCGAAGGCCGCGCGCATCAGGGCAAGGCTGTGTGGAGTGAAATCCGGTTCATGCTCGCGGGCGCCGTCGCGGTGAAAGATCATCCGATTGCCCGGCTCGTTGTAGATGTCCCAGAACAGGATACGCGGATCAGCGGCAAAGCGGCCGACGATATCGCGCACATAGCCTTCGAAAACCGGCCAGAGATCAGGGTCTGACAGCGCGGCGCGCCCGGGGCTGGCCACTGCGCGGCTGTTGTGCACGCCCGGAATTGGTTCTGGCTGTGGGCCAAAGGCGGGTTCGTCCCCGCCAAACCCGCAATCGTCGAAAAGGCAGGGCACGGTCTGCAGCCCTGCGCGTGCGGCCGCGTCCAGCAACCAGTTGAACCGCTCGGCCAGCCCGTCGCGGTCATGTTGCCAGACCAGCGTGTGCAGGTTGACGCGCAGCGCGTTGAAGCCGATTTCGGCCGCCCAGCCAAGCTCGCGCAGGATGGTCGCGCGGTCAAATGTCTCGGCCTGCCACATTTCGAGGAAGTTCACCGCCGTCGATGGCAGGTAGTTAAAGCCGCAGACCCAGGGCCGCTCCGCCGCCCAGGCCCGCGCCCGGGCTGGTGTCCATCGGGTCATCGCGGGCACTCCGGTCTGTCAGGTCGAAAGAAAGGGTCCGGCCCCCGCAACAACAGCGGGGACCGGGGTGGCATGAAAGCTTAGCGGTCGAGGATGTCCTGCACCTCGCCCTGCGCGTCGGCGAGGGCCTGGTCCACCGGCTTGCCAGTCAGCCAGATCGCCTGGAATTCGCGGTTCAGCACGTCCTGGATCGCGTTGTAGCTGGGCGAGGCAGGCGTATCGTGCGCGATCGCCGTTGTGCCGGCATACTCGGTCCGGTGCGGCAGGGCGGCATAGGCATCGCTTTCCAGCACCGACTTGCGCACCGCCATGTGCCCGGTGCGGGCCCAGTCGATGTCATGGTCGTAGATGAACTTCAGCACCTTCAGCGCGGCCTGGTATTTCTCGGGGTCGTTTGCCTTCAGCGAGGCCGGAATTGCCCAGGTGTGGTTGTCGGCCCATGTCGCCGGCGACTGGAAGAGCTGCGGGAAGGTCGCCACGTAGTAGTTCTTGAGCGCGACATCCGGCTTGGTGGCCTGGTCGGTGAAATCGCCCACCACCCAGTCGCCATTCACCAGGATCGCCGCATCGCCGTTCAGGAAGGCCTGCTGACTATCGGCATAGTTCAGCTTCGGATTGGCAAGCCCGGTATCGAAAAGCTGGGTGATCGCGTGGATCGCATTGCGCGCCTCGGGCGTGTCGATGGTCGCGGTGCCGTCAGCAGTAAAGATGTTCGAGTTCTGCTGCCACAGCAGCGCCTCGACCAGCCGCACCCCGATCGGGAACTGCGCGAAGTCGGCCGCCAGATAATCCTTGCCGGTGCGCTCTTTCACCTGCTGGGCCTGCGCCAGCAGTTCTTCAGGGCTGCTCGGCAGGATCGGCTTGCCGTCCTTCACGAGGCCGGCCTCTTTCATGATGTCCATGTTGACGTGGAAAAGGTTGGCGTGGAAATCCATCGGCATGGCGATCATCCGGCCGTTATAGCTGGCCGCCTTGATCGCTTTATCGGTGAAATCGTTCACGTCGATGCCGACGCCGGCCAGATCGTCGGTCAGGTCGGCCAGCGCGCCCAGCTTGCCATATTCGGCCAGCGCCGAGCGGTGGATGACGAAGACATCGGGCGGGTCGCCGGCGGCGAACATCGCCTTGATGTGGTCATAGTAGTTGCCCCAGTCGGTTGGCAGCGTCTTGACCGTCACGCCGGGAATCTGGGCGCTGGCGGCATTGATGATGGACTGGATGATGCAGGCCTCGCCCACCGTTGTGGTGGTATCGGTGCCGGCGTCCTCGCAGGCGCCAAAGAAGCGGGCCAGAGTCACGGTCTCGTCTGCCCGCGCTCCCGTCGCCGCGCCCGTCGCGATGGTCGCGGCAAGCGCCGCGCCGATGAACAGGTGTTTCATGGGTCTCCTCCCGGTTTCATGTGGGGCCTTTGGCCCCGGTTCATCCCTTGCTTCCGCCCACGGTCATGGCTTGCACGACGTAGCGCTGGAAGATCAGGAACAGGATCACGACCGGAAGCGAGGCGATGACGCCCGAGGCCATGACACGGCCCAGCCCTTCCGATTGCGCGAAATTGGATTGCAGGCTGGCCAGACCCAGCGTGATGGTGAAGAACTCGGGGTGGCTGGCCGAAACCAGCGGCCAGAGATAATCGTTCCAGGCGTAAAGGAAGGTGAGGATCGCCAGCGTCATCATCGCCGGCCGCGCCAACGGCAGCATGACGTACCAGAAGATCTGCAGCCAGCCCACGCCGTCGAGGCGCGCCGCCTCCTCGATGTCGCCCGGAATCGCCTTGAAGAACTGCATCATCAGAAAGACGCCGATCGGCACGGCCATGCGCGGCAGGATCAGCGCGTGATAGCTGTTGTGCCAGCCGAAATCGGCGAACATCGTATAAAGTGGAATGAAGACCGCCTGTTCAGGCACCATCAGCCCGACAAGGCAGATCACGGTGATGGCCGTCTTGAAGGGAAAGTGCAGCCGGGCCAGCGCGTAACCTGCCGTCGTCGAGACGGCGAGCACGCCCAGTGTCATGCCGAAAGCCACGATCACCGAATTGAGGAACCACAGCGGCGTCTTGCCGTAAGCGAAAAGGGCCGTGTAGTTGTCGAGGGTGAACGGCAGCGGCACGAGGCCCAGCGCAGTTGACGACGTGGTTCGCGCCAGCACGTCATTGGGCTGCAACGACAGCGACAGCATCCACAGCGTCGGCACCAGCCATAGAAAGGCAGGGATCGACAGCGCAACGACCAGCCAGACGTAAGACCTGTTGCCCATTACGCCTCCTCCCGTCCCAGCACGAATTGCAGGACCGAAAAGGCCCCCATGATCACGAACAGGAACACCGCCATCACGGCGGCCCGGCCAAGATCGCTGTCGCGGAAGGCGGTCTGGTAGATGTAGCGCACCAGCACCTGCGTGGTGTCGTTGGGCCCGCCCCCCGTCATCAAGTGAGCCTGCCCGAAGACCTGGAAATGCAGGATGATCTGCAAAACGATCACCAGCGTGATGGTGCGCTTGAGGTTGGGCAGGGTGATATAGCGGAATGCCTTGAACCCGGTCGCATTATCCAGCGCCGCGGCCTCGTAAATGTCGCGGCTGATGTCCTGCAGACCTGCAAGAAACAGGATCATCGCGATGCCCAGTGACCACCAGACGGTGGTGACCACGATCGCCGCCATCGCGAAGCGTTCGTCGGTCAGCCAGACGATGGGCGAGCCGCCGAAAAGCTTCGTGATGTTGGCGATCAGGCCCTGCTGCGGCGAGAACATGATCTGCCAGATCAGCGTGACCACCGTCACCGACAGGACCTGACTGAGAAAGAACAGCGTGCGGAGTACGGCCATCGCTTTGGTCTCGCGGTTCAGGGCCGCAGCCAGCACCAGTGCGGATATCGTCACGCCCGGCACCGTCAGACCCACGAAGACCAACGTATGGCCAACCGTTGGCCAGAACCGCCGGTCGTACCAGCGCCCCCCTTCGCCGGGATGGAAACCAGGGAGGACAAACAGCAGCACCGCCGCCACGCCAAGGGCGATAGCGGTGACACGGCTGATCCGGTCCATCCGGCGAAGGAGAACAGCAAGGGCCAGGCCTGCAAGGCCCAGCGCCTGCAGCGTCGGGCTGACCCAGACGCCCCAGGTGATGTTGCGGCCCCACAAGACGTGAATGTAATTCTTCAGGCCGACAAACTGCGTGGCGTCTGGATTGAGCGCCACGGCCATCAGGTTCCAGTCGTGCAGGCTGATCCAGAAGCCACGGAAAAACGGGTAAATGAGAAAGGCCGCGTAAACTGCCAGAAACGGCGCAAGCAGGATCACCGCGGCCTGCGCCTCGCTCAGGTGACGGCGTCTGCTCCGGACCTCCGGCATCGCTCCCCCCCGCTGAAATGGCTCCCCCAAAGACCGACGATTCGGCCTTGTGCTAATATTATTAGCAATATTTATTAGCAGAAACAACCTCGAATCCCAGCCGGTGCAAATGGCCGACGACGACTCCCCTCGCCCCACGCGTGTCACGATGACTGATGTGGCGCTGCGCGCAGGCGTGTCACAGGCAACCGTCTCGTTCGTTCTCAACGGGATGGAGGGGATGCGGATCAGCTCCGACACCCGCCGCCGGGTGACAGAAGCGGCACAGGCGCTGGGCTATCGGCCGCGCGGTGCCGGGCGCCCGCCCAAATCGGCCGGCCATACCGTGATCGGGCTGATGCTAGATGAGGTTGCCACCAGCCCCTTCGCCGCGATCTCGATCGAGGGATTACAGGAACAGGCGTGGAAATCGGACGTGCTGGTCGAGGTGGTGATGACCGGCGGCGACCGTGACTACGAACGCGCAGTCTTGCGCAAATGGGCCGCCGACCGGGTGGCTGGCGTCGTCTATGGCTCGATCCTGACGCGGCAGGTCACCCCGCCCGAGGCGCTTTCGATGCAGCGCGCGGTGCTGCTGAACTGCTACGAGGCCAAGGGACGGCTGCCCGGCATCGTCCCGGCCGAGCGGCGCGGCGGCGAGGTGGCCACGCGCGCCCTGATCGACGCGGGCCATCGCAAGATCGCCTTCGTCTCGGGCGAGCCATGGATGGAAGCCTCTGACCAGCGGATGGAAGGCTACGAGCGTGCGTTGCGGGCGGCGGGCCTGCCCGTCGACCCGTCGTTGATCGTCGAGGGCAATTTCCTCGCCAATGGCGGACGCGACGCCACCCTGCGTCTGATGGCCGGCCCCACCCGGCCCGACGCGATATTCTGCGCCAACGACCTGATGGCCGTTGGCTGCTACGAGGCGCTTAAGGAATTGGGGGAAAAGCCGGGCGAGACGATTGCCGTGATGGGCTATGACGACCAGGAAATCGCGCGCCACCTCGCACCGCCGCTGTCCACCGTGCTGCTACCGCACCGCGAGATGGGCCAGTGGTGCGCGGACGTGCTGCTGTCGAAAGCGCCGTTGCCCGATACTCAGGTCAGGCTGGAATGCCCGCTGGTCTTGCGTGGATCGCACCTGGCTGACGGGGCCGGCGGTTAGGGCAGAGCGACGCTGGCGACAGAGGCCCGGCGCAGGCAACTATTGCAGGTGACCCGGTCAAGAAATTGCGCGCATTACTGACATCGACTGGCCCAGCCGAGCCGGATCATCTCGGCTCCGCTCACATATGTAACCTCCGGCCTCAGGCCAGGACCGCTGAGAAACCAGGCCCGCAAGCTCGCTGGGTAGAACCCTGCCATTTCAAGCCGCGCCGTGTCGGTCATCAGCCAAAGCACGTCCGGGCCCTTCCCGGCATCCCACGCAGCCAAGGTAGCGGCAGCCGGGCCCTGCACGGCCGGCGAGTGAAACCCCCACCTTGCGTCGGGGGTTGTGCAGACATGCCGCGCGCCGAGGTAGACCGTGCAGGCGCTCGTGCATTCGCCGGTAACGCGGATCTCTTCTCCCTTGGCATCAAGCGCGGCAGCCCGAGCCTCGTAATCCGTCAGGACGCCACCACGGTCGCTGGTGATTGTCTTGGCACTGGCAAAATAGCCCGCGGCAAGCCACAGCGTCACACCCCAGAAGACCAGGCCGCCAAAGAATATCAGCAGCCAGATCGCCCGTGCCAGCCATGCCTCCAAGCGGTTATTGCCGGCTCGCATTCGCCCGCCCCTGCACTTTTTCCAGCCACAACCCGGCTTTGTCATACGCCGATTGGCGCGGGTTTAGCAAACACCCGACAACGGACCCTTAATTTCGCGTGCGGCAATACGGCCAATTGGATTGATCGGCCTCCGGCAATGCGCAACTGGCCGCGGGGTTGTGCGCCTCACCCGCCATCCGGACATGTGGCGTCGCTTCATCTGCTTTACCGGATCGGCTGGTGCCCGCGGCCGGACTCGAACCGGCACGGCCCAAGGGCCAAGAGATTTTAAGTCTCCGATGTCTACCATTCCACCACGCGGGCACGTCTCTGTCCTAGAACGCGCGGAGCGGGGCGTAAAGCGGCGCTAGAGGGCAGTGCCCGGATCGGGGCGAAGCAAAGCGCGTTCCTTCAGGTACGGATCGATGGTAACCGCCTTGCGCAGCACCTCCTGCGCCTCGTCGTCGCGGCCCAGTGCCATCAGCGTCAGTGCCTTTCCGGAAAGGGCGCCAAAATGGTCAGGCATCATTTCCAGCACCTTGTTCTCGTCCCATAGGGCGGCGGTGTATTCCTGACGCAAGAAGCTGATGAAGGCGCGCTGATTATAGCCTTCGGCATAGGTTGGGCAGTACGCGATAAGGGTGTCGAGCAGGTCGCGCGCACCAAGGAAATCGTAGTCTTCTCGCCGGCGCATCGCATCATCGAGCAGTTTCTGCGCCTTGGCATCCGGCGCCTCGGTCCAGAGCCGCCATATGCTGTCAGCCGTCTGCGTCGCTGTTTGCTCGTCAGGGGCTGTGCGCAGGTCCTGCATCAGCGCCGAAAGCTGCGCACCATGGTCCGGCCCCGGCGGACAGGTTTCCTCGGCCAGGGCAGGGGCGGCTACAAGACAAAGGGCGACGATCGCAAAGCGCATGGAACGATGGTGGCGCGACGCGGCCCGCGGTCAAGCCCCCTCAGCCTTCGCCGGGAAGCAGGCCATCTTCCCTGACCGCCTGCATCGCGACGTAAGTTGACGTGCTCGACAGGTGCGGCAGTGTCGAGATCTTGTCTGCCAGCACGGCCCGGTAACTGACCATGCTGTCGGTACGCACCTTCAGCAGATAGTCGAAGGGCCCGGCAATCAGGTGGCACTGTTCGATCTCGGGCACCTTCAGAACGGCGGCATTGAAGGCCGCCAGTGCCGCCTCACGCGTGTCGCTGAGTTTCACCTCGACGAAGGCGACGTGATCGCGGCCAAGACGGATCGGGTCGAAAAGCGCCCGGTAGCCGCGGATGACACCAGTTTCCTCAAGCCGTTTCAGCCGTGCCTGCGTGGGGGATTTCGACAGGCCGATTCGGCGGGCCAGCTCGGTCACGCTGATCCGGCCGTCGATGGCCAGCATGTCGAGGATCTTGCGATCGAACCGGTCGAGATCGGAAAGACTTTCGGCCAATTCTTCCCCCATAATTCGGGCGGATTCTTCTGCATGTGAACGATTAGCAGGCAAATCGCCCCGCGACAATCGGCTATCATGGGTCGATCATCACAAGGACAGATCATGACCCAGACCTCCGCCGCGGACCTGCGTGCCGCCATCGACGCCGCCATCTATGCCGACGAGGGTGCAGCGCTGGACGCGTTGCGCACACAGGCGGCGCTTGGCGAACTGGAGCGTGCGCGGATCGCGGCAAAGGGCGCCGATCTTGTCCGCCAGATACGCGCCGGCGCCGAGCCGGGGCTGATGGAGGTGTTCCTTGCCGAATACGGCCTGTCCACCGACGAGGGCATTGCCCTGATGTGCCTCGCCGAGGCACTGCTGCGGGTGCCAGATGCCGAGACAATCGACGCGCTGATCGAGGACAAGATCGCGCCGTCGGACTGGGGCAAGCACCTTGGCCGCTCCGCCTCGTCGCTGGTCAATGCCTCGACCTGGGCGCTGATGTTGACGGGCCGGGTGCTGGACGAGCGGCAGGCGGGTCTGACCGGCGCCTTGAAGGGCGCGATCAAACGGCTGGGCGAGCCGGTGATCCGCACCGCCGTTGGCCGCGCCATGCGCGAGATGGGCCGTCAGTTCGTGCTGGGCGAGGATATCGGCAAGGCGATGAAGCGGGCCGAGGGCATGCAGGCCAAGGGCTTTACCTACAGCTATGACATGCTGGGCGAGGCGGCGCGAACAGAAGCCGACGCGCGGGCCTACCACCTGTCCTATTCGCGTGCGATTTCGGCGATTGCCGCGCATTGCACGCATGACAGCGTGGCCGAGAACCCCGGCATCTCGGTCAAGCTTTCGGCGCTGCATCCGCGCTACGAGGTGGCCCAGAAGGCCCGCGTGATGGAGGAACTTGTGCCGCGGGTGAAGGCACTGGCGCTTCTGGCCAAGGCCGCCGGCATGGGCTTCAACATCGACGCGGAAGAGGCCGACCGGCTGGCCCTGTCGCTCGACGTGATCGAGGCGGTTCTGTCGGACGGCGCGCTGAGGGGCTGGGACGGGTTCGGCATCGTGGTGCAGGCCTACGGCCAGCGCGCGCCGCTTGTCATCGATTACCTGCATGATCTGGCCACGCGGCTGAACCGGCGGATCATGGTGCGGCTGGTCAAGGGCGCCTATTGGGATGCCGAGATCAAGCGCGCGCAGGTCGAGGGGATGGCAGGCTTCCCGGTCTTTACCGCCAAGCAGGCGACCGACATCAGCTACATCGCCAATGCGCGCAAGCTGCTGGGCCTGACCGACAGGATCTACCCGCAATTCGCCACCCACAACGCCCATACCGTGGCAGCGGTGCTGGACATGGCGCGCAGCATGGGCCGGACACGCGAGGATTTCGAGTTCCAGCGCCTGCACGGCATGGGCGAGACGCTACACACGATCGTGCTGAAGGCCGAGGGCACGCGCTGTCGCATCTACGCGCCCGTCGGCGCGCATGAAGACCTGCTGGCCTACCTCGTGCGCAGGCTGCTGGAGAACGGCGCGAATTCCAGCTTCGTCAACCAGATCGTCGACAAGGCGGTCCCTCCCGAAGTGGTTGCGGCAGACCCGTTCGGCCCGCTGCGCGCCACACCGCACCTGCCGGACGGGCCAGACCTGTTCCAGCCAGAGCGCGGCAATTCGCGCGGCTGGGATATTACCCATACGCCGACGCTGGACGCGCTGGACGCGGGCCGCGCCCCCTTTGACAAGGCCGCGTGGGAGGCACACCCGCTGACCCCCGGCTGGGCGAAATTCGCCGGTGCCGGCGTGGCCCACCCGGTGACCAACCCGGCCGCAGGCGATGCCGTAGGCCAGGTGGCCGAAGCCTCGGCCGAGGTGATTGCCGCAGCACTGGACGATGCCCGGACATGGCAGGCGCCGGTCACCGACCGCGCGCGCATCCTGAACGCCGCCGCCGATGCCTACGAGGCCAATGCGCCCGAGCTTTTCGCGCTGCTGGCGCGCGAGGCAGGCAAAACACTGGCCGACGCGGTCAGCGAGGTCCGCGAGGCGGTCGATTTCCTGCGCTATTACGCGGCGCAGGCTGTCGCGGCGGGCGATCTCGCGCCGCGCGGCATCTGGACCTGCATCAGCCCCTGGAACTTTCCGCTGGCCATCTTCACCGGCCAGATCGCGGCGGCGCTGGCGGCGGGCAACGCGGTACTGGCGAAACCCGCGCCGCAGACCCCGCTGGTCGCCTTCTGCGCGGTGCAGATGATGCATGCGGCGGGCGTGCCGGCCGAGGTGCTGCAATTGCTGCCGGGTGGCGGCGAGGTGGGCGCGGCGCTGTCGGCCGATCCGCGGCTGGGCGGCGTGGTCTTTACCGGCTCGACCGCGACGGCGCGCAAGATCCGCATGGCGATGGCCGGCACCTGCGCGCCCGGCACGCCGCTGATCGCCGAAACCGGCGGGCTGAACGCGATGATCGTCGATTCCACCGCCCTGCCCGAACATGCCGTGCGCGACATCGTCGCCTCGGCCTTCCGTTCGGCCGGGCAGCGCTGTTCGGCGCTGCGCTGCCTTTACCTGCAGGAGGACGTGGCCGGGAAGGTGCTGAAGATGCTCAAGGGCGCGATGGCAGAGTTGCGGCTGGGCGACCCGGGCGATCTAGCAACCGATGTCGGACCGGTGATCGACGCCGCCGCGCATGCGACGATTGCCGCGCACGTGGCGCAGGCCCGCGCCGAGGGGCGGGTGATCCACGAACTGGCCGCGCCGGCAGAGGGCCATTTCATCGGCCCGGCGGTGATCCGCATCAAGGGCATCGCCGAACTGGAGCGCGAGGTCTTCGGCCCGGTACTGCACGTGGCCACCTTCCGCGCCGACGAGATCGACGCGGTGATCGACGCCGTGAATGCCAGCGGCTACGGCCTGACCTTCGGCCTGCATACCCGCATCGACGACCGGGTGCAGACCGTGGTCGAGCGCGTGCATGCCGGCAACATCTACGTCAACCGCAACCAGATCGGCGCCGTGGTGGGCAGCCAGCCCTTCGGCGGCGAGGGCCTTTCGGGAACCGGGCCCAAGGCGGGCGGACCGCACTACCTGCCGCGCTTTGCCGCCCCGCAACCAGGAACGGGGGGCGCGGACTGGACCGGGCCCGCCGACATGGCCGCGCTGGGCAAGGCGCTGCGCGCTGCCCCCGCCGCGCGGAAACTGCCCGTGCGTGACCTGCCCGGCCCCACGGGCGAATCGAACCGTTTGAGCCTGCATCCGCGCGCGCCTGTCCTCTGCCTTGGCCCCGGCCCCGAGGCGGCAGCGGAACAGGCGGCGGCGGTCGAGGCGCTGGGCGGTCACGCGGTACAGGCCGGCGGCGCCGTGGACCCGGCCGCACTGACGGCGCTGGCGCCACTGGGCGCGGTGTTGTGGTGGGGCGAAGCCAAGATCGGTCGCGCGATTGAGGAGGCGCTGGCGCGCCGCGAGGGCCCGCTGGTTGCGCTGGTCACCTCTCGGCCCGACGCGGCGCACGTGCTGCACGAACGCCACGTCTGCATCGATACCACGGCGGCGGGCGGCAATGCCGCGCTGCTGGCGCAAGTCTCCGGCGCGGCGGCATGACGCGCAATCATGCGGTGACAATCCGCGCCGGGCGCCTAGTCTGATCCTCAGACAGCCGCCCGGAGCCTGCGATGTTCCCGATCCGCGATCACAACCCCTCGTCCCGCACACCCGTGGCCACATGGGTGCTGATCGGGTTGAACGTGGCCATCTACCTTTACGGGCTGGGCGCGCTGAATTCGAACTTCGCCATGAACCGGTTTCTCTTTGATTACGCGATGATCCCGGCGCGGATCAGCGCGGGGCAGAATTACAGCGGGCTTGTCACCTCGCTCTTCATTCATGCCGGGTTCATGCATCTTGCGGGCAACATGCTGTTCTTGTGGATCTTCGGGGACAACATGGAGGACCAACTGGGCACGGCGGGCTTCGTCGCCTTCTACCTTGTCTGCGGCGTTGGCGCAGACCTGGGACAGTATCTTGCAGACCCGGCCAGCCGGGTGCCCACGATCGGGGCCTCTGGTGCGATTGCCGGGGTGATGGGGGGCTACCTGCTGTTCTTTCCGCGCGCGCGGGTCGACGTGCTGATTTTCCTCGTCGTCTATGCGCGACTGATCCCGATCCCGGCATGGCTGGTGCTGGGGCTGTGGTTCGGCCTGCAACTGTTCAGCGGCGTCGGGTCAGACCCGACGGGGGGCGGCGTGGCCTATTGGGCGCATGTGACCGGCTTCGGACTGGGGCTGACGCTGATGATTCCGGTCTGGGCTTTTCGCGGCGGGCCCGCTTTCTGGGCGCGAAGCCACGGCGAGCCACCCCATCCCGAGGCAACGGGGTTGGCGCCAAGCATCGTGCCCGTGGTGCGCCGTCCCAAGGACCGCCGCTAGGTCAGCCTCAGTCGTGGCCCTCGTGGTCTCTGCTGCCACCATAAGACCCGCCGGAAGTGCCCGACGATGTGCCGGATGACGTGCCCGACGACGTGCCCGACGAGTTTCCCACCGTGGTGCCCGACGTGGCCGGCCGATAATCGACGTGCACGTTCTGGATTCCGGTGCTGATCTTGTCGGCCAACGCCACCGCGCCGCCCGAAACTGCGTTCGTCACGGCCAGGCCAAAGCCGACCGCCATCGCGGTACCCACCACATAATCAACAGTTACCGCGCCGTCCTCGGCAGCGGCAAATGACCGCAAGAAATCGGATTTAAAAATGTTAATCATCATGCCGTCAGGATAGACGGCCATTTTGGCAAGACTATGGCGTCAGGCGCCGCGAATGACCTTGGCAAAACTTTCGAACACGCCGGGGGCCGCGCCGACGAGTTCGCCATCGGCAAGAATGTCGCCCTCGGGGTTCAACGGCTCGATGAATCCGCCCGCCTCGCGCAGGATGACAACACCGGCCGCGATGTCCCAGGCATGCAGCCGCCGTTCCCAGAAGCCGTCGTAACGACCCGCCGCGACATAGGCGAGGTCCAGCGCCGCCGCGCCGAACCGGCGCACACCGGCGCAGGCGGGCAACAGCCGGGCCAGATCCTGCAAGGTCGCAGGCAGATCAGACCGCCCGCCAAAAGGCAGCCCCGTGGCGAACAGGCATTCGATCATCCGGGTCCGGCCCGACACGCGCAGCCGGCTTTCGTTCAGCCACGCCCCCTCGCCCTTCTCGGCATAGAACATCTCGTCCTTGACCGGGTCGTAGATCACGCCGGCAACCGGCTGGCCCTTGTGTTCCAGCGCGATCGACACCGCCCAATGCGGCAGGCCGTGCAGAAAGTTGCTGGTGCCGTCGAGCGGGTCGACGATCCAGCGGCGCGTCGGGTCCTCGCCGGCGATCTCGCCACCTTCCTCGCCGACAAATCCGTAAGAGGGGCGCGCAGCCATCAGATCGTCGCGGATGGTTGTCTCGGCCTGACGGTCCGCACGGCTGACGAAATCGCCCGGTCCCTTGGCCGAGACCTGCAGGTGCTCGACCTCGCCAAAGTCCTTCAGCAGGGCGCGTCCCGCCTTGCGGGCGGTCTTCATCATGACGTTGAGGTTCGCGCTGCCGGGCATCTGTCGCTCCTTCGGGGGTCAGGCGGGGCGTATAGGCGGTTGGCGCAACCCCGACAAGGGGCGCGACGGCAACCGCGATCATCAATGATCTGTTAACCTTTTGTTGTCATCTTGACCTCTAGACTGCGACGAGGACCGGGGTGGCCGCAGCGCATGTTCTCTAAGACATACGAAAAGATCCGCTATCAGTCGCGGTTCGTCGTTCATATCTCGCGGCGCGACCTGCCCAAGCGGCTGGCCTCGACGTTTCTTGTCTGCGGCATCATGCTGTGGCTGGGCGAATGGCGCAGCGCGGCGCTGATCGGCGGCGCGATCCTGTTTTTCGAGGCCTGCGGGCTGACCCTTCATCTCACCATGCCGGCGCGCGACGCGCTGGTAAGCCCCGGGCGGGTGCTGGTGATCTGGCTGGTCAACTGGACCTCGATCGGCGCCTTCATCGCTCCCGCATTCGTTTTCACCGGACAGGGATCGGTTGCCATGCTGCTTGCAGGCTACCTGTGGCTGTTCGGTATTTTCGTTCACATTTCCAATACCTTCGCAGCACTCCCCTTCTTCAACTGGTCGCTGATGATCCCCTCGTTCAGCGCGGCCTTCGTCGTCTATTACCTCTCGGCAGGCATGGTCTATGCACAAGCCTCGCCGTGGCAATGGCTGGTCACGGCGGGGATGATGGTGGTCTACATCTTCAACACGGTCGAAACGCTGTCCAAGCAGAAGGACACCGCCCATGCGCTGGAGCGCGCGCGCGAAGAGGCCAATGCCCGGTTGCGCGCGCTGGAACATCTGTCGCTGCATGACAGCCTGACCGGTCTGCTCAACCGTCGTGCCTTCGACATCGAACTGGGCCGCATGCTGGCCGCGCCGCAGCCGGGCGGACAAACGGCGGTGTTCCTGATGGACCTCGACGGGTTCAAGCCGATCAACGACACCTATAGCCACGAAGCGGGCGACCATGTTCTGGTCGAGATTGGCCGCAGACTGCGCCGGATCGCCGGGACCCGAGGCATCGCAGCGCGGTTGGGCGGCGACGAGTTTGCCCTTGCCTTTCCGGGGGTTGAGGGCAGCGGTGCCGCGCTTCGGCTGGCCGAACGCGTGGCCCGCGCGATGCAGGCCCCGGTCCACTACCTTGACCGCGCGTTGCAGGTCAGCGCCTCGGTCGGGATCAGCCTTGGGCAGGACGGCAAACTGGGGGTCGAGGCGCTGTGCGCGCAGGCCGATCAGGCAATGTTCAAGGCCAAGTCAGAAAGCGGGGGGCATGCGGCCCTCTACGAGCCCGGTCGCTTCGTACCGCGCCCCAGCCTCGAAGATCGCACCGCCATTCTCGACGCCATGACGCGGGGGCAGATCCGGCCTTTCTACCAGCCCAAGGTCTGCCTTGAGACCGGGCGCATCGCCGGGTTCGAGGCGCTGGCACGTTGGCTGCACCCGATCCGGGGCCAGCTATCGCCGGGCGACTTCCTGCCGCAGGTCAACGAATTGGGGCTGCAGGGCGAATTCCTGTCGCACATTACCGGGCGCGTCCTGCGGGATGTGGCCGCGCTGATGGCCGAAGGGCTGGACCCCGGGCAGGTCTCCATCAACGTGCCCGAGGTGGCGCTGGCCACCCGCAGTGGCCGGTCCGACCTCGAGGCGCTGATCGCGCGCTATCCGCAGGTCCGGGGCCACGTGACCTTCGAGATCACCGAAGACGTGTTCATCGCGCGCGCGGCGGAGATGATCCAATCCAGCATCGCGCATTTCCGGGCGCTGGGCCTGCGCATCTCGCTGGACGATTTCGGCACCGGTTTTGCATCATTCCAGCACCTGCGGCAGCTGGAATTCGACGAGCTGAAGATCGACACCACCTTTGTCGCCGGACTGGGCCTTGATCCGGCCGCAGATGTGCTGGTGGCAGGGTTTCTGTCAATCGGCACCGGACTTGGCGTGCGGGTGGTTGCCGAAGGCGTGGAAACGGATGACCAGTTGCGCCAGTTGCGGCGGATGGGATGCACCGTCGGGCAGGGTTTCCTCTTTGGCGCCGCCATGCCCTTGGCAGACGCGCGCACCCGTCTGCTTGCCGAAGGGGCGCGGCTGCCCGCCCCTGTCCATGGCGCCGGGCCACCGGGCGCAGCCGCCTGAAATCCGGCGGCGCGGGGCCGCGCGCTCAGTCGCCTCTTTCGCCCGTCCAAGTGCCACCCGCTGCAGGGCGCTGCAGCTTGACCGCCTCCTGCCGGGCCAACCGCACGACATGGGCCATGAAGGGCCGCGCGGTATCCTCGGCCCGCGTCGCGGCGTAAAGACGGCGCGTCAGCCCTGTCTCGGTCAGCCGCCGGGTGACATATTCGCTGTTGGTGCGAACCTGCCGCAACACCCAGTCGGGCAAAACTGAAACACCCCGGTTCGAGGCCACCAGCATCAGGATGACCGCTGTCATCTCGACCTGCCTGAGCGCCGCGGGTTCGACCCCCGCAGGGGTCAGAAGCTGCGAGAATATATCGAGGCGCGCACGCTCGACCGGGTAGGTGATCAGCGTCTGGTCGCGAAAATCGGCCGCCTCGATCCAAGGGCGCGCCGCCAACGGGTTCTGCGCGGCTGCGACGAACAGCGGCTCGTAATCGAAAAGCGGCGTGAAATCGACACCCGGCATTTCCTCGGGGTCCGACGAGATGACAACGTCCACCTCCTCTCGCCTGAGCGCCGGCAGCGCCTCGAAGGCCAGGCCGGGGCGGATGTCGACATCGACCTCGGGCCATGCCTTTCGAAACTGTTCCAGCACCGGGAACAGCCATTCGAAACAGGCATGGCATTCGATCGCGATGTGCAGCCGTCCCGACCGTCCGCTGACCAGCCCCGCGAACTCGGCCTCAAGGGCCGCGATCTGGGGCAGGATCCGCTCTGCCGCCGCCAACAGTTTCATGCCCGCGGCCGACAGGCGCAAAGGCTTGGACCGGCGCACGAAAAGCTCTACCCCGGCCTGATCCTCGATGCCCTTGACCTGATGCGACAAGGCAGATTGCGTCATGTTCAGCGCGTCGGCCGCGCGGGCCAGCCCACCGGTGTCATGGATCGCCTTGATCGTCCGCAGGTGCCGGAACTCGATATGCAAGCGAGCCGCCTTTCGTGAATGAACTTCATGATCATCCTGAAGGTTATGAATTTGCTTCATGCTCTGCAATCGGAGAAAACGGTCGTCGCACGCATGTCAGGACAGAAGATGACCCAGCCCACCGTCTCTTTCGAATTCTTCCCGCCGCGCAACCTCGAGGCCTCGTTCCGCCTGTGGGACACGCTGCAGGTGCTGGCGCCCTTCGCGCCCGATTTCGTGTCGGTCACCTATGGCGCGGGCGGCACCACGCGGCAACTGACGCACGAAGCGGTGGCAACCATCCGCAAGCGCACCGGCCTCGACGTGGCTGCGCACCTGACCTGCGTGGACGCCACCCGCGCTGAAACGCTGGCCATCGCCGCCGATTACGCCGCTGCGGGCGTTACTCAGATCGTCGCGCTGCGGGGCGATCCGCCCAAGGGCGCGGGCGCCTTCAGCCCCGCGCCCGATGGCTTTGCCTCGTCGACCGATCTGGTCGCGGCGCTGGCCGAAACGGGCAAGTTCCAAATCCGGGTCGGCGCCTATCCCGAGAAACACCCCGAGGCCGCCAGCGCGCGCGCCGACATCGACCACCTCAAGCGCAAGATCGACGCGGGCGCGACCAGCGCGATCACCCAGTTCTTCTTCGAGGCCGAAACCTTCTTTCGCTTCCGCGATGCCTGCGCCGATGCCGGCATCACCGCGCCGATCCTGCCGGGGATCCTGCCGGTCGAGAACTGGGCCGGCGCCCGCCGCTTTGCCGCTGCCTGCGGCACCACCGTCCCACCACTTGTCGCCAGCGCCTTCGACCGTGCGGCCACGACCGGCACCGAAGACCTGCTGGCCACCGCGCTGGCGACCGAGCTGTGCGACGACCTGCTGCAAGGCGGCGTCGAGCACCTGCATTTCTACACGCTCAACCGTCCCGAACTGACCCGCGACGTGTGTCATGCGCTGGGCCTGACGCCCAAGGTGGAGTTGAAGAACGTGGCGTGAAGGCGGGCCCGACAAAGCGCGCCGCGACCCGCCCCGTCACCGTTTCATGCACAGTTTCCGACGGGTCGCGCCCGACAAGGCGCGGCCTGCGGGCCAAAAACAGCAAGCTCCAGCCTTTCCATGTGCCCAGCGACGGCGCGGTGACATCCTGCGCAAAGCGGTCACGCCAGCCTGCCGGCAAAGTCAGGCCGCATTCTACCAGACGATCCAGCATCCAGACCAATGGGATGTTGGCCAGAGGGCGCGAGTCCATCGCGTCGCCCAGTTGCCCGCCGACATCGCCATGGGTGCCGCGGAACCAGACCTGCTGCATTTCCCCCGCCCAGCCCAAGGGCCGTTGCCACATCACCGGGGCGAAGGCCTCTCGCGTCTCGTCAATGGCCAGCGCGTGGAAACCGTGGCCCACATGGGGGCCCAGCGCGTGGTTATGAAACTCGTGCCGGGTCTCGGCCCAGCGCCAAAGGATTGGCAGGCGCAGGCCGAGCGCCTTGACGGTATCCCAGACCGCGACCGCCTCGATCCGCACGTCTTCGTGGCAATAAAGCGCACGAAATGTTTCGGCCGCCGGGCTGGTCGCCCCGGCGCGGTAATGACGATAGGCCTGCCTTATCGCCCGCACCGTCGCCTCGCGCGAACGGACAAGCCCCACCATGCCCACCACGCCGGCCAACGAGCGCACGGCGTAGGCGCCGCGCGAATAGCCGATCAGCATGATCCTGTCGCCGGGATGATAGCGCGAGGCGAGCACGCCGTAGGCCCGTTCGATCTGCCGGTTGATGCCCTTTCCGGTCATCACGTCCATCGTGCCCGACCAGTCGCGCCACTGCACGCCGGCCTCGTAATAGACGGTCAGGTTGGCGGTGCTGCCCACCTCGCGCAGCAGTTTGAAGGTGAGGCCCGCGTTGGATTCGTACCCCGGCGCAAGCGAGGACATCGTGCCGTCGAGGATGATGACATGGGTGGCCTGACCGCGTCGGCGACGCGCGCCCTCGCCCGAGACGGCGCGCCGCCCGACGAGGCCCAGAACCCAGTCCCTGAAAGACACCTTGCCTCCTGCGCGCGGAACCTGTCAGCCCTGCCCCGCCCTGCCGTTATGACAAAGGCGGCCGATCCGCGCAAACCGGATAGCACGGGCGGGTGATCACAGGCTGGCGACCGACACCGTGCGCCAGTCGCCATAGCCGTTGAACCGGGTCGAGACGCCGGTGACGTAAGCGCCCATGCCGCGAAAGAGCATCACGTCGCCCGGCGCGGTATCGACGGGCAGCGGGACAAGCCCCGGCAGCCGGTCGAGGCTGTCGCAAGTCGGCCCGAAAACGGCCGTCGGTCGGGCCGCGCCCTGCCGCGCCGCGCCGCCCGGCGCATGGACGCTGAAGCGCGGCACGCCCATCGAGGGCGCTTCCGACAATGCACCATAGATGCCATCGGCAAGGTAGGCGCGGCCGGGGCGCAGCGCCTTGACCGGCACGGCATGGGCAAAGGCATCGGCCACCAGCGCGCGACCGGGTTCGCAGACCAGCGCCGGGCAGATCGGAAAGGCCGAAAGTGCTGCGTGAATGGCAGTGAAATAGGGTTTCAAGTCGATCGCCACGCCGCCGCGCGCCGAGGGAAAGCCGCCACCCACGTTCAGCCGGGCAATCGTCACGCCCGCCACAGCGGCGATCCGCGCGGCCTCGGTAACGTAGCTGGCCCAGGCGGAGGGGTCCGTGCATTGGGTGCCGACATGGAACGTCAGCGCCGGGGTCAGCCCGCGCGCGGCGACCCGCGCCAGAAGGCCGATGGCCTCGTCCGGGGTCGCGCCGAACTTTTCCCCGAAGTTATACGCCGCACCCGCGACAGGCAGCTTGAACCGCACGGCAACCTCTGTTCCCGGCGCAAGGCGCGCAAGCTTTTCCAGCTCGCCCGCCTCGTCGACCGACCACGAGGCGACGCCCGCCGCCAGCCCCGCCGCTATTTCGGCCGGGCTGCGCACCGGGTTGTTGTAATGCAGCGCCGCGCGGGGGAACAACCTGCGCACCAGCGCGATTTCCTCGGGCGAGGCCACGTCAAAGCCCGTCACACCGCCGGCCGCCAACGCACGCAGTACCGCCTCGTCCGGGTTCGCCTTGACCGCGTAGGTGACCATGCCGCCAAAGCCGCGAACAAAGGCCTTTGCCTGCGCAACAAGCACAGCCTCGGCGCGGAAATGTACCGGCGCGTCAACACCATGCCGGGACATCCAGTCCAGCGGGTCAGCAGCCATGCGGGTATGGTCGAGCATCGGGCACCTCCTGTTTTGGCAAGTCTACGGTCAGTTGCCGTCAATATGATGCGGCAGAGCGCCGAATCTGACTCGCAGTTTCGGCATTTTGCCAATAATCTTGATAATATGACGGAACCTGACGCCACAGACAGCCGCATCCTGGCCCTTCTGGCCGAGAATGCCCGCCTGCCCGTCGCCACCCTCGCGGCGCGACTGGGACTGGCGCGGACAACCGTTCAGGCCCGGATCGAACGCATGGAACGGGCGGGAGTGATTGCGGGTTATGGCGTGCGGCTGGCGGAAACCGTGCGACGCAGCCAGATCCGTGCGACGGTGCTGATCCACCTGACGCCGGCCGCGCAGGCCAGTGTTCTGGCACAACTGCGCAAGATGCCCGAGGTCATCCGTTGCCACACCACGTCGGGCCGGTTCGATCTGGCCTGCGAATTGCGCACCGCCAGCACGCTGGACCTCGACACGACGTTGGACAGGATCGGCGCGATCGACGGCGTGCAGGCGCTGGAAAGCCTCATTCACCTGTCCACCCGGATCGACCGCGCGGGTTAGCGCGTGCCGACGTCGCCTTCCCACACGGCCTTCGCACCGCCCTTGGGATCGGCGTAAACTGTCAGTGCCGCTCCGATGGCCGGCAAGGTTTTGGCCTTGTGCACAAGGGTCTTGCCTTCCGCACCCGTCTCATCCCGCCAAAGTGCAACCCATGAGGTTGGCTTGTCGTTGGTTTTGCCCTTCACCTCGTGTGCCACGACCTGCGCCCTCCGCACCTCGCCATGTTCGCGCAAAGCCACCTCGATCTTCGACCGGCCCCACTGGACCCAGCCCCAGACCACCCCGCCGGCAAGAAACACCGCTGAGATCAGCATCAGGATCCAACCGTTGAAACCGGTGCGGCCACGCACGACCTCGCTTTTGGCAGGATCGGCGGGCAGGTAGGTGACCTCGATCGGCGCACCCTTCTGCAACGCATAATAATCCTCGTAGCCGATCGTCTGGCTGGCAGAGACGATGTTCTCGTCCGGGGTCTGAAAGTAGTAATGCGCGGTATATGTCGGGGTGCGATTGGTCCGGCTGGTGGACGTCAGATCGCTAAGCGTTCCCATCACCTTGACGCCGTCGCGGTCCAGATCTTGCGCGAATGTGCGTTGTGTCACTGCGACCGCGCCAAATGCCACGCCCATCGCGAGGGCTATTGCCGCGCCCCAGCCTCCTGCGGCCCAGAACATCCGCGCTGCTGATCGCTTCGGATAGGGCATGCGCGGCTCCATAACGGCTTTCCCTTGTTAGCCTCGCAAGCTAAACCGCAGCGATCAAGAAGAAACGGGGGCCCCGATGGCACTGGAAAAGACTTTTGACCCGTCCGAAGCCGAGGCGCGGCTGTCCGCCGCATGGGAAGCGGCCGGTGCGTTTCGCGCCGGGGCCAATGCCCGACCGGGGGCCGAAACCTTCTGCGTGATGATCCCGCCCCCCAACGTCACCGGTTCGCTGCACGTGGGCCACGCCTTCAACAACACGCTGCAGGACATCCTGACGCGCTGGCACCGGATGCGCGGGCATGACACGCTGTGGCAGCCCGGGACCGACCATGCCGGCATCGCCACCCAGTTGGTGGTCGAGCGGCAGTTGGCGCGGGAGGGCAACGAGACCCGCGCGCAGATGGGCCGCGAGAAGTTCCTTGAAAAGGTCTGGAAGTGGAAGGCCGAGTCCGGCGGCAACATCCGCAACCAGCTGAAACGCCTTGGCGCGTCGTGCGACTGGGACCGCGAGGCGTTCACGATGGACGCCAATTTCCACGACGCGGTCATCAAGGTCTTCGTCGAGATGTACCGCAAGGGGCTGATCTATCGCGGCAAGCGGCTGGTCAACTGGGACCCCCATTTCGAGACGGCCATCAGTGACCTCGAGGTCGAGAATATCGAGGTTGCCGGCCACATGTGGCACTTCAAGTATCCGCTCGCCGGCGGCGAGACCTATACCTACGAGGAGAAGGACGAGGACGGCAACGTCACCTTCCGCGAGACGCGCGATTATATCTCCATCGCCACTACCCGGCCCGAAACGATGCTGGGCGATGGCGCGGTGGCGGTTCACCCCTCCGACACCCGCTATGCGCCCATCGTCGGCAAGCTGTGCGAAATTCCGGTTGGCCCGAAGGAACACCGCCGCCTGATCCCGATCATTCTCGACGACTACCCCGATCCCACCTTCGGCTCGGGCGCGGTCAAGATCACCGGCGCGCATGATTTCAACGACTACGGCGTCGCCAGCCGCAACGGCATCCCGATGTACCGGCTGATGGACACGCGCGGCCAGATGCGGGCCGATGGCGCGCCCTATGCCGAAGAGGCCGCCAAGGCGCAGGGCTTTGCTACCGGCGCGCCCTTCACCGTGGCCGAGGTCGACGCGATCAACCTTGTCCCCGAGGAATACCGCGGGCTGGACCGCTTCGAGGCGCGCAAGCGCGTGGTGGCCGATATCGATGCCGAGGGCCTGATGATCCAGGTCGAGGACAAGCCGATCATGCAGCCCTTCGGCGACCGCTCGAAAGTGGTGATCGAGCCGATGCTGACCGACCAGTGGTTCGTCGACACCGCCAAGATCGTGGAACCGGCGCTGGACGCGGTGCGCGACGGCCGCACGAAGATTCTGCCCGAGAGCGGCGAGAAGGTCTATTTCCACTGGCTGGAGAATATCGAGCCGTGGTGCATTTCCCGCCAGCTGTGGTGGGGTCACCAGATTCCGGTCTGGTACGGCCTTGGCATCCAGCCCACCGACTTTGCCGATGACGAGGGCGACGGTGAGTTGGACGAGGTCGAGATGTTCAGCCTGTTGCTGAAGGGCGCGGTCGAAAACCGCGACCCTACGCATCATTGCGCGCCCGATTTCGAGGGCGTCGAAGCGCTGTTCCGCAAGGACATCTCCGGCCTGCCGACGCCGCTGCATGCCTGCCGCGTCGTCGAGGTGGCCGACAAGGCCGCCGCGACCGAGGCGTTTGCCGCAGCCCTCGCGCGCTACGAGGTCGATCAGGACCCGACGCACCTGATCTACCCGGTCTGGCGCGACGCCGACGTGCTCGATACCTGGTTCTCCTCCGGCCTCTGGCCGATCGGCACGCTGGGCTGGCCCGCGCATACGCCGGAGCTGAAGAAATACTTCCCCACCAGCGTGCTGATCACCGGGCAGGACATCCTGTTCTTCTGGGTCGCGCGGATGATGATGATGCAGCTCGCGGTGGTGAACGAAGTGCCGTTCCATACCGTTTACCTGCATCAGCTGGTCCGCGACGAGAAGGGCGAGAAGATGTCCAAGACGCGGGGCAACGTGATTGACCCATTGGAAATCGTCGATGTCTACGGCGCCGACGCGCTGCGCTTTACCATGGCGCAGATGGCGGCGATCGGCGGCGTGCTGAAACTCAGCGAGGACCGCATCAAAGGCTATCGCAACTTCGGCACGAAGTTGTGGAACGCCGCGCGCTTTGCCGAGATGAACGGCGCGGTGGGGTCCGACGGGGCCATTCCCACGGCCACCGCCACGGTCAACAAGTGGATCATCGGCGAGACGGCCAAGGTGCGCATCGAGGTCGACGCCGCGCTAGAGGCGTTCCGCTTCAACGACGCGGCCAACGCGCTTTACGCCTTCGTCTGGGGCAAGGTCTGCGACTGGTATGTCGAGTTCTCCAAGCCGCTCCTGATGGATGGCGATGACGCCACGAAGGCCGAGACGCAGAAGGTCATGGCCTGGGTCATCGACCAATGCCTGATCCTGCTGCACCCGATCATGCCCTTCATCACCGAAGAGCTGTGGGGTACGCTGGGCAGCCGGGCCAAGATGCTGGTCCATGCCGACTGGCCGACCTATGGCGCGGAGCTGGTCGACGAGGCCGCGATGGCCGAGATGACCTGGGCGATCTCGCTGATCGAGGGCATCCGTTCGGCCCGTGCGCAGGTCAACGTGCCGGTGGGGCTGAAGGTGCCGGTGATCCAGCTGCAGGCCGACGAGGCAGGACAGGCGGCGCTCGCCAACAACCGCGCCCTGATCGAACGGCTGGCCCGGATCGACAGCATCACGCCTGCCGCCGAGGCACCCAAGGGGGCCATCACCATCCCCGTGGCCGGGGCCGCCTTCTGCCTGCCGCTGGCCGAGATCATCGACATCGGGGCGGAAAAGGCGCGGCTGGCCAAGGGTCTGGAAAAACTCGCCAAAGAGCTGAGCGGCCTGCGCGGACGCCTGAACAACCCCAAGTTCGTCGAGTCCGCCCCGCCCGAAGTGGTGGACGAGGCGCGCGCCAACCTCGCGCTGCGCGAAGAGGAAGAGGCGCAGATCAAGGCCGCGCTGGACCGTCTGGCCGAGATCGGCTGAGGCTTCTTCTGGCTGCCAGTACTCCCGCCGGAGGCTCCTGTGGCCCGCGGCGGGAGCCTCCGGCGGGAGTATTTGGAGCAAGATGAAGCGCAAGGCCGCTTGCCCCGATGCAGCGCGCCGGATTAGCTGCGGACATGACAGATGATCCGCGCCTGACCCCGCTTGCCGCCTCGTTGCCCGCGACCGTGCCCTTCGTCGGGCCCGAGACGCAGGAACGGGCGCGCGGGGCGGCATTCGTGGCGCGGCTGGGCGCCAACGAGTCCGTTTTCGGCCCCTCGCCCAAGGCCATCGCGGCGATGCAAGCGGCCGCCGCGGATGTCTGGAAATACGGCGATCCTGAAAGCCATGACCTGCGCCACGCGCTGGCGGCCCATCTCGGCGTGACTGCGGGGAACGTGATGGTGGGCGGCGGCATCGACGGGCTTCTGGGCCTCTTGGTGCGGCTGATCGTCGGCCCGGGTGAGGCGGTGGTCACCTCGGCCGGGGCCTACCCGACCTTCAACTACCACGTCGCGGGCTTTGGCGGGGTGCTGCACACGGTGCCTTACTGCGACGATGCCGAAGATCCCGCCGCGCTGATTGCCAAAGCGGCGGAGGTGGGCGCGCGGCTGATCTACCTCGCCAACCCCGACAACCCGATGGGAAGCTGGCACGGGGCCGAACGAATCGCAGCCACCATCGCTGCGGTGCCGCCGGGCGCGCTGCTGATCCTCGACGAGGCCTATATCGAGTTCGCACCGGAAGGCACCGCGCCTCCGCTCGACCCCGAAAACCCTCGGGTGATCCGGTTGCGCACCTTCTCCAAGGCGCATGGCATGGCGGGCGCGCGGGTGGGCTATGCCATCGGCCCCGCCAACCTGATCCGCGCCTTCGACAAGGTGCGCGACCATTTCGGGATGAACCGGATCAGCCAGGCGGGCGCGCTGGCGGCGCTGGCCGACGGCGACTGGCTGGCCCATGTGCAGGCGCAGGTGGCCGCCGCGCGCGACCGGATCGCCGCCATCGCGCGCGCGAACGGCCTGTCGCCGCTGCCCTCTGCCACCAATTTCGTTACCATCGACTGCGGCCGCGATGGCGCCTTTGCCAAGGCAGTGCTGGAGGAGCTGATCGCGCGGGGCATCTTCGTGCGCATGCCCTTCGTCGCGCCGCAAAACCGCTGCATCCGCGTCAGCTGTGGCACGCCTGCCGATCTTGACGCCTTCGCCGCCGCCCTGCCCGCCGCACTGGCAGCGGCGCGCGCCTAGTCTCCGGCGCCTGCGATCACGGCCGCGGCGGCATCAAGCGCCCCGTCGCCATGCGGAATCTTCAGCGCGATCAGGCCCGCCTGCACCACACCGAGCACGCCCAGCACCATGTGCGCGTTGACATGGCCCATGTGACCAATGCGAAAGAAGGCATCTGCCGGCGTGCGGCCAAGGCCGATGCCCAGCGTGACGCCAGCCACCCGCTCGCACCAGCCGCGCAGCCGGTCGCCATTGCCCGGCCCGATCCCGACCGATGTGACGGCATGCGAACGATGTGCCGGGTCCTCGACGTTCAGCGCGACGGGGCCGGTGGCACCCCAAGCCTCGAACGCGGCCCAGATGGTGCGCGCCAGTACCTCGTGCCGCGCCCAGACCTGTTCCAGCCCTTCCTCGGCGATCATGTCGAGCGCGGCGCGCAGGCCATAAATATGATGCGTGGGCGCGGTGCCGGCGAAATACTGGTGGAACATCTCGGGACGGGCGCGCGGCACCCAGTTCCAGTAACTTGTGACGCAGCCTGCCCGCCGCTGCACGTCCGCCGCGCGGTCGTTGAAGAAGACGAAGCCGAGGCCCGGCGGCGTCATCAGGCCCTTCTGGCTGGCCGCGACCATCACGTCAGCGCCCCAGGCATCCATCTCGAACCGGTCGCAGGCGAGCGAAGCAATGCAATCGACCATCAGCAGTGCCGGGTGACCGGCAGCATCGATGGCGGCCCGGACGGCCGCAACATCGCTCAGCACGCTGGACGAGGTATCGACATGGCACATCAGCACCGCCTTGATCGTGCCGGCGGTATCGGCGCGCAGCGCCGCCTCGACGCGGGCGGGATCGACAGGCGCGCGCTGTCCGTGGTCGATCACCTCGACATGCGCCTTCAGGCCCGCCGCCATTTCACCCCAGCCGATACCGAAGCGGCCGGTGGCGGCGATTAGCACCGTCTCGCCGGGGCTGAGAACGTTCGCCAGTGCTGCCTCCCATGCCGCATGGCCGTTGCCGATGTAGATCGCGACCTCGCCGCGGGTGCGCGCTACCGCCTTCAGATCTGGCACCAGCGCGGCCGTCACCTCGTGCAACTCGCCGGTATAGATGTTGGGCGCGGCGCGATGCATGGCACTGAGCACGCGGTCGGGCATCACCGAGGGGCCCGGAATGGCAAGATAGGAACGACCGTGGGACAGGGGCATCGGGGCACACCGCGCTAGGAATTGGACGAGCGGACCCTAGCGTCGGCGCGGGCGGCGTCAATCGGCGACGCGGCCGAACTTGCCCTTGCGGGGCGTTTCCGACTAGAGGGGGCAAGATAGGGCACAGCCTGCCCCTGCCCGAAAGCGAGAGATGAGCGATCCCGATACCGTCACGACAGGCCCCGCGCCCGACCTGAGCGGGCGTTCCCTGTTCGCTTGGCTGTGGCGACGCTACCTGTCGCGGCGGCTGGGCTGGCTGGCCGTGGCGGTGCTGTTCATGATGCTGGAGGGGTCCACCCTTGGCGTGCTGAGCTACATCATGCAGCCGATGTTCGACCGCATCTTCATCGCGGGCGATCAAAGCGCGATCTGGCTGGTCGGTTTCGCGATCATGGCCATCTTCTTTACCCGCGCCTTCAGTTCGGTCGGCCAGAAGGTGGTGATGACCCGCGTCAATGAAACGACGGCGGCCGCCATCCGCACCGACCTGTTGCGCCACCTGATGCGGCTGGATGGCGGGTTCCACCAGACCCACCCGCCCGGCACGCTGATCGAGCGGGTGCAGGGCGACGTCAATGCAATCGGCGGCGTCTGGACCGGCATCGTCACCGGGTTCGCCCGCGACGGCGTCGCGGTCGTCTGGCTGTTCGGCGTGGCGATGTGGATCGACTGGCGCTGGACGCTGATCGCGCTGCTGGGCATTCCGATCCTTGTCCTGCCCTCTTTGGCGGCCCAAGGGTTCGTGCGGCGCAAGGCGCGTGCCTCGCGCGAGATCGCGGCAAAGATGTCGACGCGGCTGGACGAGGTGTTCCACGGCATCGCCGCGATCAAGCTGAACGCGCTGGAGGACTACCAGGCGAAACGCTACGCCGCGCTGATCGGCGCGCGGATCGACGCCGAGGTGAAAACCTCGTTCGGGCAGGCCGCCATTCCCGGCCTGATCGATATCATGACCGGCATCGGGTTTCTGGGCGTGCTGTTCTACGGCGGCTCCGAGATCATCGCCGGACAGAAGACGGTGGGCCAGTTCATGGCCTTCTTCACGGCGATGGCGCTGGCGTTCGAGCCGCTTCGGCGGCTGGGCAACGTCAGCGGCCTCTTCCAGGCGGCGACGGCAAGTATCGCGCGGGTGCATGACCTTTTCGCGCAGGTGCCGCGCCTGACCTCGCCCGCCGCGCCCAGGCCCGCGCCGAAGGGCGCGCCCGAGATCCGGCTGGACGGGGTGGAACTGGCCTATGCGGACCTGCCGGTCCTGCGCGGCCTGACCTTTACCGCCGAGGCGGGCAAGACGACCGCGCTGGTCGGCGCCTCGGGCGCGGGCAAGAGCAGCGTCTTCAACGTGCTGACGCGGCTGGTCGATCCGCAGGCGGGCCGGGTGACACTGGGCGACGTGGCGACAACCGAGATGACGCTGGCCGATCTGCGGGGCCTCTTCTCGGTCGTTACACAGGATGCCGCGCTTTTCGACGAGACACTGCGCGACAATATCGAACTCGACCGCGGCCTGACCGCACCCGACCGGCTGGAGACGGTGCTGCGCGCCGCCCACGTGGCCGATTTCCTCGACCAATTGCCGCAGGGCCTCGACAGCCCGGCCGGCCCGCGCGGATCGAACCTGTCGGGCGGGCAGCGCCAGCGCATCGCCATCGCGCGGGCGCTCTTGCGCGATACGCCAGTCCTGCTGCTGGACGAGGCGACCAGCGCGCTCGACACGAAATCCGAAGCCATCGTGCAGGCGGCGCTGGAACGGCTCAGCGAGGGGCGCACGACACTGGTGATCGCGCACCGCCTGTCCACGGTGCGGGCCGCGGACAAGATCGTGGTGATGGATCGCGGCCGCGTGGTGGACGAGGGCACGCATGACACGCTGCTGGCACGTGGCGGGCTCTACGCCGACCTCTACCGCCTGCAATTCGCCGAGGGCGCACAGGGCTGACGCGGGCCGCGCGGCACCCTATATCTGCCGCGAAGGAGGCCCCCCATGTCCAACCGCACCGTTCTGGCCGTCACCGGCGCCGACCGCGAAGATTTCCTGCAAGGGCTGGTCAGCAATGACGTGACCCGCGCGCGGGGTGGCATCGTTTATGCCGCGCTGCTGACGCCGCAGGGCAAATACCTGGCCGATTTCTTTCTCATCGGGCAGCCCGAGCGCATCCTGATCGACGTGGCCACGCCGCTGGCGGCTGGGCTGGCGCAACGGCTGGGCATGTACAAGCTGCGCGCCGACGTGCAAATCGCGCCGACGGGCCTGATCGTGTCGCGCGGCATCGGCCCCGCGCCCGACGGCGCCCTGCCCGACCCGCGCGATCCCGCCCTGGGTTGGCGCGCCTATGGCGAGGCGGATGTCAGCGACGCGACCGACTGGGACGCGCTGCGCGTGGCACACCTGATCCCCGAAAGCGGAGTCGAACTGACGCCCGAAACCTACATCCTCGAGGCCGGGTTTGAACGGTTGCACGGGGTGGATTTCCGCAAGGGCTGTTACGTCGGGCAGGAAGTGACCGCGCGGATGAAACACAAGACCGAGCTGAAGAAGGGCCTTGTGCGGGTGCAGATCACCGGTGCCGCAGAACCGGGAACCGAGATTGTCGCGGGTGAAAAGCCGGCTGGTACGCTGTTCACGCGGGCGGGCGACGCCGCCATCGCCTACCTGCGTTTCGACCGGGCGACATCGCCCATGCGCGCCGGGGATGCGACGGTGACCGCCGAGATCTAGGCGAGGAAATCGAGCCGCTGGGCGATCTCGCGCCAGACGGTTTCGGAACTGGCACTCAGCAGGATGCCTGTCTCGCGCGCCGTGTCGTAGGGCGCGCCATCAAGGAACCGCGCCACCCCGCCCGCGCCCTGCACCGCCAGCACGCCCGCGGCATGGTCCCACGGATGCGGCGTCGGGCCGCTGAGGCAGAACTCGGCATGGCCCTGCGCCAGCATCCGGTATTCGTGGCAGGAGCAGCGCAAGCTGTGCACGCGACGCACATCGGCCAGCGCGGTGGCCAGTGCCATGCGGTGATCGGCATTGAAAAGGCCGGTCGGCACGTAGCCCGTCATCCGCTCGGGCAGCGTTTCGGCGGAGGTAGTGAGCGGCACCCGCGACCCGTCGGCGGTGACGAACCATGTTGCGCCCGGCCCGGCCTCGACCCAGTCATCCATCACCGGGTCATAGAGCATCCCGAACTGGGGCTGCCCGCCCTCGGCCACGGCGAGGATCACGCCGAAAACGGCAAGGCCCTTGGCGAAGTTCCACGTTCCGTCGACCGGATCGACGATCACGACCCTTGCAGCGGATGCAAGGCTGGGGCGCAACGCGGGGTCGGCGGCCACGGCCTCTTCGCCCACCACGAGCAGGCCCGGCAGGGCCGCGCCAATGTCATGGGCGATGCGCGCCTCGGCGGCGATGTCGGCCACTGTGACAAGGTCTGACGGGTCGCCCTTGGAGCGGACGTCGCCGGCGGCCAGCGTGCGAAAGCGCGGCATGATCTCGGCTCGCGCCGCGTCGCGCACCGCGGCGATCATGATCGCGCGGTCGGACAGGCTCGGCGGCGCGGACATGTCTGCTCAGGCCCGTTCGACGTATTGGAACAGCTCGGTATTGACGACGATCTTCTCGTCCGTGCCGACGAAGGGCGGGATCATCACCCGCACTCCGTTGTCGAGGATCGCGGGCTTGAAGCTGTTGGCGGCGGTCTGACCCTTCACCACCGGCTCGGTCTCGACCACGGTGCAGATCACCTTGGGCGGGATCGTGAGGTTCAGCGCCTCATCGCCGTAATACTGGACCTGCACCATCATGCCGTCCTGCAGGAACGGGCGGCGGTCCCCCAGCAAATCGACCGACAGCGCAATCTGCTCGAACGTCTCGCTGTCCATGAAGGTCAGCATGCCGTCGGATTCGAAAAGGAACTGCTGATCCTTGCGGTCGAGTTGGACGCTATCGACCTTGTCGACCGACCGGAACCGCTCGTTGAGCTTGCGGCCGTCGCGCAGGTTCTTCAACTCGACCTGCGCAAAGGCGCCGCCCTTCCCGGGTTTGACATGGTCGCACTTCACGGCCGCCCACAGGCCACCGTCATAGTCCAGCACGTCGCCGGGCCGAATTTCGTTACCGTTGATCTTGGCCATGGTGCGCCTTTGTCAAGTTTGTGGCGAAAGGTTGATGCTTCGTTAGCGTCGCCTATATCTGGGAGGGTGGGCGCCGGCAAGACGACTAGATTTGGCTTTGCCCGCGTGACAGTTATGCGTCAGACGCATGACTGCCATGTAAAATCAGCGTCCCCGAATCAGCCGCAAGACGGCATAAGGGCCTCCACCGACGGGTTACAAGACCAAAAAGAAGAAGGACGTATCATGAAGGATTTCGTTGACGGCACCGCCTACAACAACGAGCAAGGCAACCGCGCGCGCAAACTGTTTGCCGCAGTGGTGTTGGCCGCGTTGGACGATGCCATTGCGGATGACAAGAAGTACGGTAACGGCCCCGAACAGATCGCCCGCTGGGCGCGGTCGCGTGACGGCCGCGAGGTTTTGTCCTGCGCCGGCATCGACCCCAATGAGCGTGTCGTGCAGGGCCTGATGGAATTTGTCGGCAAGGGTGTGCGCACCTCGGTCGCGTTGTCGCGCGAAGAGAGCGAACGTCGCCACGCTGCCGAACTGGAAAGCCAGGCGGCCTGACACTACCGTCCTTGTCTATCTCTTGACGCGGCCCCATCGTGGGCCGCGTTTTTCATTTGCACCTGCCGCACCCAGCCTCCTATCACGCGCTGGGAACAATCGACGGGACATCAGGCATGGCACGGGCGATCATGGTGCAGGGCGCAGGCTCGAATGTGGGCAAGTCGCTGCTGGTCGCAGGCCTTGCACGCGCTTGTCTGAAGCGCGGGCTGCGCGTTGCTCCGTTCAAGCCGCAGAACATGTCCAACAATGCCGCGGTCACAATCGACGGGGGCGAGATCGGGCGTGCGCAGGCGCTACAGGCGCGGGCCGCCGGCCTTGATCCGGTGATCGACATGAACCCTGTCCTGCTAAAGCCCGAAACCGACATCGGCGCACAGGTGATCGTGCAGGGTCATCGGCACGGCACGCTGAAGGCCCGCGACTATGGCACGATGAAGGCCACCTTGCTGCCGGCGGTGCTGGAAAGCTTTCACAGGCTGGCCGTGACGCAAGACCTGATCATTGTCGAAGGTGCTGGCAGCCCGGCCGAGGTGAATCTGCGTGCGGGCGACATTGCCAATATGGGCTTTGCCACCGCCGCCGGCGTGCCCGTGGTGCTGGTCGGCGATATCGACCGCGGCGGGGTGATTGCGCAGCTTGTCGGCACCCATGCTGTGCTGCCTGACCAGGACCGCGCGATGATCCGTGGCTTTGCCATCAACAAGTTCCGCGGTGATCCCACCCTGTTCACCGAAGGGATGGAGATTATCGCCGCGAGGACCGGCTGGCAGGGACTGGGCATAGTGCCGTGGTTCGCGGATGCATGGCGCCTGCCAGCCGAGGATGTGATGGATGTGGCCAGCCGCCCCGGTGGGCCGCTGAAGATCGCCGTCCCGCGCCTCAACCGCATTGCCAATTTCGACGACCTCGATCCGCTTTCGGCTGAACCAGGCGTCAGTGTCGAGATCATCGAGGCCGGCCGTCCCCTGCCCGGCGACGCCACGGTGGTACTGATCCCGGGTTCGAAATCCACGATCGCGGACCTTGCGCATTTCCGTGCGCAGGGCTGGGACGTGGACCTTGCCGCGCATCTGCGGCGCGGCGGCCATGTGCTGGGCATTTGCGGCGGCTTCCAGATGCTGGGCCAATGGATCGATGACCCTGACGGGATCGAAGGGCCGCCCAGCCGGGTGGCCGGGCTGGGCCATCTGGACGTGACTACGGTGATGGGCCCTCACAAGCGGCTGGCGCTGAGCAACGCCACCTACCTGCCCACCGGCAGCCCCGTCAGCGGCTACGAGATTCACCTTGGCCAAACAGAGGGGCCAGACCGGGCACGTCCGTGGCTGAAGATCGACGGGCGTGACGAAGGCGCGGCCAGTGCCGACGGCCGGGTTCGCGGCTGTTATCTGCACGGGTTGTTTGCCGCCGATACTTTCCGCGCCGACATCCTGCAGGACTGGGGTGGCCAAAGCGGCCTTGCCGACTATGGAACCGGGGTGGAGACTGTGCTGGATGCGCTGGCCGCCCATGTCGAGGCGCATCTCGACCTTGACGCCCTTCTTGCGATGGCCGCACCGGTGTAGGGCTACGGCTCAGCTTCCGCGGGAATCGAGGAAACGAGCGATCTCGCGCCGCACAAGCTTGCGGATGTTGCTGCTCAGCCGATCGCCCAGTTCGCCCTGCAATTCCTGCCGCAACACGTCGGCAATCAGGCCCCGCAGCGACTCCTCGTCAAGAGTGGCGACATCGCCAAGATAGGCATCCGGATTCTCGTCGAGATTGGCGATTTCCGCGTCATGAACCGGGTCTTCGGCCAGTTCGTCATAGCGCGCGGCCTCAGCCTCTTCCGCTTCAATATCCAGCGCATCACCGGCGGCTGGGGATGCTTCATTCCCGTCCAACCCGGCGGGTTCTTCGACCGCCGCGTCTTCGTATTCGGCCTGATCCTGTACGGTGGCCTCATCGCTGCTTGCATCGGCCGTGTCGTCCTCGGCGGCCGGTTCTGGTTCTGCGTCTTGGGCACCAGCGTCATCCTCGGCGGTGTCCTCAAGCGTGGCGGGTTCGACGATCTCGGCATCCTCGGCGTAATCGAGCAGAGACATCCCCGCCATCGAATCGAACGAGAACGTCTGCTCGACCTCGCTGCCGTCGGGTTCCCATTCGTCGGGCTGGCGGGTGACAGCGGCCTCCAGCTCGCCGATGATGGCCTCCAGACGCGAACGGTCGGTGGCGAAATAATCGCGGCTGGAGTCGAGCATTTCGGGCGTCGTTGCCGCATGATCGGAAACGGTGTCGTGCACCAGGTCGTCATGCGATGCATGGTCGGCGATGTCATCGCGCGTGGTGTCGTCTTGCGAGTTGACAGGCGCCTCTTCCGCCGGTCGCGGGGTGGCAGCCGCGCCGCGCGGCTTTGTTTGCGGCGGGGACACGCGCAATGCCGGCGTCAGAACAAGGCGCTCAGGCGCCGGAGGCTGTTCGGGCTCCGGTTTCGGTGCCGTTTCAGCCACGATGTCGGACAATCCCTGACGCAAAAGCTTGCGCACCGAGATCAGCACGTCCTCGATATCGACCTTGCCTGCCGTTTCGGCCATTGGTTCTACTTTCGACGCCTCGGAACAAGTGTAGCCGCAGACGGACCGTCCGACAACCGAAACGCAGGGTTTGAACTATTGCTGGCCGATCGCCTTGAGCACCCGGTCAAGCGCCTGCCCTTGCGGCGAGATTCGCACCGGCGACCCCTTCACCAGGTTGTAGTAGGCGTCGGGGTCATAGGACTGAACCGGCAGGTGCAGGTGTTCGGCCGTCAGGAGGCCCATCGAGGCCAGAACCGAATAGCTTGCAGCCACCTGATTGGCGCGCGAGGTGATCACGCTGGCCTGCGCGTCCAACTTGGTCTGTTCGGCATTCAGCACATCAAGCGTGGTGCGCGAACCCAGCCGCGCCTCTTCCCGTACGCCGTCGAACGCGGTTTGAGCGGCATCGACGCGCTGCTGGCTGGCCTGCAGGCTGGCGGACGCGACGCTGAGATTGGCATAGGCATTGCCCACCTGCTGGACGATGCCATTGGTCGTGACATGCAGACCGGCACGCGCGGCATCACGGTTGGCCATCAGCTGGCGCACCTTGCTGTCCAACAGACCGCCTTGGTAAATCGGGCCCGACAGCGTCAGGCTGAGACTGTCGGTATTCTGGCCCAGATCGTTGCGTTGAACGCTGGCCGAAAGGCCAAGGCTGGGCTTCATCGCAGCCTGCGCCCGGCTGATCGACAGTTCGGCCGCGCGGATCGAATGTTGCGCGGCCAGAATCTGCGGATGGTTCTGCGCGGCAAAGGCCTTTGCCTGATCAACGCTGGAGGTGACGGGCGCCATCGGTGCTGGCTGAAGGTTGCCCGGTGCCCGGCCCACGGCGGCGGTAAACGCCTCGATCGCCATCTGCAACTGGCCCTGCGCGGCGGCCAGCTGGCTGCGCGAAGCGGCAAGACCGGCCTGGGCCTGGGCAACGTCGGTGCGGGTCACCTCACCCACGTCGAACTGGTCCTGCGTGGCGCGCAATTCCTGCGTCAGAACGCGCACGTTGTTCTGTTGCAGCGCAACCGATTCGCGGCTCTGGGTGACGTTGACATAGGCCTGCACCGCCGCCAGCAACACCTGCTGCTCGACATTCAGCAGACCCTGCCGCGTGGACAGAACAGATTCCTTCTGCGCTTCGATGGCGAAGTTGTTGGCACCGTTGTCATAAAGCGTCAGCTGTGCCGACACGCCCAGAACGCCTGTCAGCGCCTGATCGCCGCCCAAGCGGTCGACATAGCTCTTGGTGGCCGAAAGCGACCAGTTGATGATCGGCATCAACGCTGCATTGGCCTGCGCCACGCCTTCGTCTGCGGCACGCAGCAGCGCACGGTTCTGGTCCAGCAGGCCGCTGTGATCATAAGCATAGGTCAGGGCGTCGGCCAAGGTCTCGGCCCGCGCGGCGGCACCTGACACGAGGCCCGCGGTCAAGGCCGCGATGGCCAGGGCTGCGTTCATCTTCATCTTCTTTTTCCCTCGTTCATCGTGGTGCCGCGGCGACGCCGGGCCTCACAAGGCGAATGTAATGTGCCGCTCGAACCCGGCAACCACCGGGGCCGCGGCATTGAAAACATGGCGCCACGTCAGCACCCCGTCGATCTTGTAGCCGACCCGCGCCGCGCCCAGGGCCCCTTCGGCGAAAAGGCAGCAGATCCGTCCGCCTTCCTTGAGCTGTTCGACAAGTGCCGGCGGAATGGTCTCGGCCGCGCCTTCCAGCACGATCACGTCATAGGGGGCCGATTTCGCCACGCCCTCGGCCAGCGGCCCGGTCATCACGGCGGCATTGTCCACGCCTTGTTCCGACAGAAGGCCCTGCGCCTCGTCCGCGCGGGCCGCGTCGTCTTCCAGCGCGACGACGAATTCGGCCAGACGCGCAATCACCGCGGTCGAATATCCAAGCCCGCAGCCCAGATCGAGGACCACCTCGTCGGGCTGGATGTCGAGCGCGTCGAGCATCTTGGCAAATGTCCGCGGCTCTAGCAGCACGCGGTTGCCGTCAAGTGGCAGGTTCTCGCCCACATATGCGGCCTCGCGCAGGTTCTCTGGCACGTAGACCTCGCGGGGGACCTCAAGCATGGCATCGATGATCGGAAACTTGGTCACATCGGAGGGCCGCACCTGGGCATCCACCATCTGCATCCGGCGAGTTGTGAAATCGACCACGGGCAGCACTCTTCTCTGGTAGGGGACGGTAATGGGTCGCGCCGAGTGATTGCATATCGTCCGAAGGCAGGCAACGCCCCAACGGCTTTTTTGCAGCCGGGTGTGGCCCTGCTTCGCCAACTTCTTGAGTGATCGGCCCAGTCCCGCCACCGTGCTCTGCCTGAGGCAGTCCGCCTAATCCGCTTGACCCGCCCTACCGCAGAACCTAATGAGACACCGGCCTTGGCGAGTTGGCGGAGAGGTTACGCAGCGGATTGCAAATCCGTGTAGACCGGTTCGATTCCGGTACTCGCCTCCAAGGCCCCTTTCGGAATGTTCCAGCCCTGTCCGGCCGCCTTTCCCGGCGCCCACGCCGGAAGCATGTGCGCCCGTTTCACAGGCAGTTGACGGGCAGCAGGCAGGGGGGACTTCTGCCTTGGGCCGCAAGCCGGCCGCCGTTACATTAACTTCGCAAAACCGTCACCTCTTCGACTCCGGCGCGCCCTAGGCGTCGGCCAAGACGAGGGGACACTACATGCTGCAGATCACCGCGCTGACCAAGACCTTCGGCGGCAATACCGCCGTCGAAAAGGCCACGCTAAGCGTCGACAAACCGACGATGATCGGCGTCATCGGGCGCTCGGGCGCGGGCAAGTCCACGCTGTTGCGGATGATCAACCGCCTGACCAATGCCAGTTCGGGCAGTATCACCTTCGAGGGCACCGAGATCACCCAGCTCACCGGCGCCGCTATGCGCCAGTGGCAATCGCAATGCGCGATGATCTTCCAGCAGTTCAACCTGGTTCCGCGGATGGACGTGGTGTCGAACGTACTGCACGGCACCCTCAACCGCCGTTCGGCCCTGACGACGCTGTTCAACATCTATCCCGACGCCGACATCCACCGTGCCATCGAAATCCTCGACCGGCTGGGCATCGCCGAACATGCGCCCAAGCGGGCCGAGGCGCTGTCGGGCGGCCAGCAGCAGCGGGTGGCGATCGCGCGGGCGCTGATGCAGGACCCCAAGGTGATCCTGGCCGACGAACCCATCGCCAGCCTCGACCCGATGAACGCCCAGATCGTGATGGACGCGCTGCGCCGCATCCATGACGAGGACGGGCGGATGGTGATCTGCAACCTTCACACGCTCGACACCGCGCGGCGCTATTGCGACCGGGTGATCGGCATGCGCGCCGGCAAGATCGTCTTCGACGGCACGCCCGCACAACTGACCACCGCGATGGCGCGCGAGATCTACGGCGCGGGGGCGGATTTCTCGGAAGACGCGACATCGACCCAGATCGACACGCTCGACCGTGCCCGCGCGGCCTCGCGCGCGGTCCGCGCCCCCGCCTGACCCCTTTACCCCACCCCGGCATTCCGCCGGACCAACCCAACCGGAGACCTGACGATGATGAAATCCCTGATCGCGGCCGCGCTGGCCACGACCGCCCTGGCCACCGGCGCCCTGGCGCAGAACGCCGCCCCCATCACCGAATTCCGCATCGGCATCCTCGGCGGCGAGAATGCCAGCGACCGCATGAACAACAACGAATGCCTGCGCAAGTACATCGAGGACGCACTGGGCGTGCCCACCAAGATCTTCGCGCCCGCCGACTATAACGGCGTGATGCAGGGCCTGATGGGCGGCACGATCGACTTTGCCGGCCTCGGCGCGTCGTCCTATGCCGGTGTCTACGTGCAGGACCCGACCGCGGTGACCCCGGTTCTGACCACCGCCAACCCCGACGGCTCGTACGTCTATTATTCCATCGGTTTCGCCCGCAAGGACCACAACATCACCTCGATGGCCGACATGCAGGGCAAGGTGCTGGGCTTCGGCGACCCGAACTCGACCTCGGGCTACCTGATCCCGTCGGTGGAACTGCCGTCGCAAGGCTATTCGGTGACGCCGGGTGAATACTTCAAGGATGTCGTCTTCACCGGCGGCCACGAGCAGACCATCGTCGCGGTCAACAATGGTGACATTGACGGCGGCGTGACCTGGGCCGACGGGCAGGGCAACTGGGAAGACGGCTTCAACAACGGCGCGCTGCGCAAGGCCGTGGACGCGGGCCTGATCGACATGAACGATCTCGTGGAGATCTGGCGGTCCAAGCCAATCCCGAACGGCCCCTTCGTGGTGCGCAACGCGCTGCCCGATGACGTGAAGGCCAAGGTCATCGCGGTCATGGAAAACCTCAAGGCCAACGACCCCGACTGCGCCTACGGCGTGGCCGGCGGCGACAATGGCGGCTTCGTCAAGATCGACCCGTCCTACTACGACTCGATCATCGCCGTGCGTCGCGCGAAGTCGAACTGATCCTTCCTGCCTTGCGGGCCCCGGAGAGTCCCGGGGCCCGCTTTCCATTGCATCGGACCCACCATGACAGACATGCCGGCGCCGCCCCTTTCCGGGCCAGACGCGATCCGTGACAGCTATCTGGCGCAGGTCAGGCGCAAGCGGCTTTATTCCGGGCTGGCACTTCTGCTGTTCGTGGCGTTGATGGCCTCGGGCTTTGTCATCACCGACGACCGCAACGCCGGCAGCTTCTGGTCCGGACTGCACAACATCTTCGATTTTCCCTCGGCCGTCATTTCCGAGGCCTGGGCCAAGCGCGACCAGCTGCCGGGCCACATCGTTCACTACTTTCCCTCGCTGATCGAGACGATCAACATCGCCGCCGTCTCGACCCTTGTCGGCGGGCTGATCGCGCTGGTGCTGTCGCTGCTGGCAACACGGGGGCTGGCGCGCTGGCCCCGCCTGATGCCGGTCTTCCGTCGCACCATGGACATCATGCGCGCGGTGCCCGAGATCGTGATCGCGCTGGTGCTGATTTACATGATGGGCGGCGGACCGGTCCCGGCGGTGGTGGCCATCGCCTTTCACACCGGCGGGGCGCTGGGCAAGCTGTTCTCCGAGGTCAACGAGAATGCCAGCCTGAAACCCGTCGAAGGGCTGGAATCGGTCGGTGCGTCGTGGTTCCAGCGGATGTGGCTGGGGGTGATCCCGCAGGTCGCGCCCAACTATCTCAGCTACGCGCTGCTGCGCTTCGAGATCAACATCCGCGCCTCGGCCATCCTGGGCTTCGTGGGTGCGGGCGGCATCGGCTACGAGCTGAAGAACACCATGTCCTGGGGCATGGGCAAGTTCGACGAGGCCGCGGCCATCTTCATCCTGCTCTTCGGCGCGATCGTCGTCTTCGACCAGCTTTCCAGCCACTACCGCAACCGCCTGACCGCAGGAGCGCGCACATGACCACGATGATCGCCGGACCGGACCTGACGCGGCGCGTCGAGGGCATGTTCCGCCGCAAGCGGATGGTCGCCATCGCGGTGCCGTTGGTGATCCTCGCCTATTTCGTCTACATCTTCTTCGCCTTCGACATCGCGGGACTGGGCCAGCGGCTGCGGATGGACAATGCCCTGACGCTGATCCGCGACAGCTACAGCTACAAGACCGTGGTGACGCGCAACAACCGCTCGGGCGCCACGGATGTCGCCATCGAGGGCAGCCGCCGGGGCACCTATCCGGCCGACGCGCCGCCCGACTGGGTCAAACCCGGTGCGGACAGCACCGTCATCGACATGGGCAAGGGTGAGGTCATCACCCTCTTGCCCGACAACAAGGTGACCTTCGAGATCCCGTCCTATGGCACGATTACCGCGCAACTGGTCGGCGGCCATGTGACAAGCGACCTCAAAGAGCCGTTGCCAGACTGGATCAGCGCCTCGTCCACGCGGCTGGCGATCACCACCGATACCGGGCGGCTGACGCTGACAAGGTCCAAGACAGAGGTGTTCCGCTACTTCTTCGGCTGGGAGATGTTCTGGTTCACCGTCGACAGCCCCTATTTCGGACATTCGCTGATCAGCCTGCTGACCGGCCCGCAGGTGGACCCGGCGCGCAGCAATCTGCAGGGCATGTGGCAGGATTTCTGGCACAACCCGATCTGGCGCCACGCCGATACGGCATGGGCACTGTCCGAGACGTTGATGATGGCCTTCCTCGGCACCTGCGGCGCGGCCTTGGTGGCGCTGCCGGTCGCCTTTATCGCCGCGCGCAACTTCACGCCGTCGATGACCGCCCGTTTCGGCGTCCGCCGTGTGCTGGATTTCCTGCGCGGGGTGGATGCGTTGATCTGGACCATCGTTTTGGCCCGCGCCTTTGGCCCCGGGCCGATGACCGGCGCGCTGGCGATCCTCGTGACCGACACCGGCACTTTCGGCAAGATCTTCTCCGAGGCGCTGGAAAACGTCGATGACAAACAGATCGAGGGGATCCGGGCGACCGGCGCGAAACCGGTGCAGCGTTACCGCTTCGGCGTGATCCCGCAGATCACCCCGGTGCTGCTCAGCCAGCTTCTCTACTTCCTCGAATCCAACACCCGCAGCGCCACCATCATCGGCGCGATCACCGGCGGCGGCATCGGCCTGTTGCTGACGCAGGCGATGCAGACGCAGAAGGATTGGGAACAGGTCACCTTTTACATCGTGCTGATCATCCTGATGGTCATGCTGATGGACTGGATCTCGGGCAAGTTGCGCGACCGGCTGATCCGCGGCGGGGCCGGGGGCCACTGACATGCTGGACGCGCACGCGCCGCGGGTGCATCCCGATTGCGAGCTGACGGATGTGACGCTGGGCCGCTTCACGGAGGTCGGGCGCGGCAGCCGCATCGCCCATGCCAGCCTTGGCGACTATTCCTATTGCGACCGCTACGTCGACATCGCCAATGCCGAGATTGGCAAGTTCGCCAATATCGCCAGTTTCGTACGGATCGGCGCGACCGATCACCCGATGGACCGCGCCAGCCTGCACCATTTCATGTATCGCTCGGCCAGCTATTGGGCCGATGCCGCCGACGATGCCGACTGGTTCGCGCATCGCCGGTCGCGGCTGGCCCGGATCGGGCATGATACCTGGATCGGTCACGGCGCGATGATCAAGCCCGAGGTCAGCGTGGGCGACGGCGCCATCGTCGGCGCGGGCGCGGTGGTGACGCGCGATGTCGCGCCCTACACAATCGTCGCGGGCAACCCCGCGCACAAGCTGCGCGATCGCCAGCCGCCCGAGATTGCTGCCCGCTTGGTGGCGTTGGCATGGTGGGACTGGGACCATGACCGGCTGCGCGCGGCTCTGCCGGATTTCAGGGCACTGGACGCCGCGGCATTCCTGAGCCGCTACGCCTGATCACTCCGCCGCCAACCGCAGACCCGCACCCGCCCCCATGAACCGTGCCGCAGCTTCGCCCGACAGGTGGCTGACACGGCCGCCCGCGATGGTGGCCTCGATCGCGCGGGTCGCGCGGTCGATCACCACGAGGTCGGCCCGCAGGCCGGGTGCGATGCGGCCCCGGTCGGCCAGCCCCATGATCTGCGCCGGTGCAGCCGAGATCAGCCGCCAGGCCGCCGCCAGGTCCATCACGCCCATGTCGGCAAGGCGAAAGGCCGCCAGCGCCAGCGCAGGGTAGTGATAGTCCGAAACCAGCGCATCGCACTTGCCCGCGCGGATCAGACCCACGGCGGCAATCTTGCCCGCCTGTGACCCGCCGCGCACAACGTTGGGCGCGCCCATCAGCACCGGGTCGCCGCTGGCGCAGGCGACCGAGGCGGCCTGATGCGCGGTGGGAAATTCGCAGATCCGCGCGCCCAGCATCGCGAAGGTCTCGCGCGTCTCACCATCGGGATCGTCATGGCTGCCATAGCGCACGCCCAGCACGTCGAACCCATCTGCCAGCCGGCACAGCGTGCGCGGCACCTCGCGGGCGCGCGCCTTGGCCTCTGTCACGATGGCCAACAGTTCGGCCGCCGACTTGCCGCTCTTGCCCGCCCAGCCGGCCATCGCCGCGGGGTCCGTCTCGGACATCTCGATGGCTTCGTCGAGGTGGTTGTTGAAAATGACATAGTCGATGCCGAAACGGCGCACCGCGGCCAGAAGCCGGTCAGCGCTGTCATGCGCATGAGTCTCGAACCGGATTTGCACACGCAGGTCGGTTGCCAGCCGCCCTCGGCAGGCGGCATGCGCCTCCAGCAGCGCCTCGGCAAAATCGGGCCCGCGCATCCCCCCCTCCCAAGACCAGCTTTGCGCGATCCACGCGGTAGTAACACCATTGACGGCCGCGTCACGGTCGGTTGCGGCAAGCCCCGAGATGATCGGAAACGGCGCGCTGGGGCGTGGCGCGATGTGCCGTTCAAACGCATCGCCGTGCAAGTCGACTATGCCCGGCAGCACGTCGTATCCGTCAAGGTCGATGGCCGGGAAACTGCCCTCGACAATGTGGCCCTCCGCCAGCGAAACGGGTGCTTCGACAAGCCCGTTTTCGTTCAGGACGCGGGCGCCGGTGAGGGTCAGGGCGGGCATGTGCGCAGGCATTTTCGGGCGGTCCAACTGGGTGCAAATGGGCTCGTATCGTGCCGGTGTAGCAAGGATATGACAGTTATCCACATGGTTGCGCAAAATGCCGGGCGCGCCGACTGGTGTGGGGCGCCCAAGGGCCCCATCTATCACAGGCAACCCGGGACCACGCCGGTTGACATGGATCATTCAGCGGTGGGCGCGGCAGGGCTAGCAAGGCCAAAAGCAAGCGAAAGGTGGACTGGGTGGAACCGGCCAGAACCGAAATTGAAAGCGTTCTCGCCTCTGCGCGGGGCCATGGCCGGCGGCGCCGGCTGATCTGGCTGGCACTGGTTCTGGTGCTGGCCGCGGGGGGTGCGTGGCTGTGGTTGCAGCGGGGCAGCGGCGATGCCGCCTCGGCCTATGTCTCGCAACCTGTCGAGACGGGCGATCTGACCGTCACTGTCACCGCCACCGGCACGGTGCAGCCGACCAACCTTGTCGATATCTCGTCCGAACTGTCGGGCACGGTGCGCTCGGTCGAGGTGACCGACAATGCCGTGGTGACGGTGGGGCAGGTGCTGGCGCGGCTGGATACCGACAAGCTGCAGGCGACGCTGGCCAGCAGCCAGGCCAATCTTGACGCCGCCGTCGCCAACGTGGCCGAGGCCGATGCCAACGTCGCCCAGGTCACCGCGCAGTTCGAGCGCGCCAAGCAGCTGCTGGAGCGCAACATCAGCACTGTCGAGGCGTTCCAGGCCGCGCAGGCCGCACAGGCCAAGGCGCTGGCCGCGGCGCAGGTGGCGCGTGCGCAGGTCAACGTCGCCCGCGCCAACCTTGCCATCGACCAGACCAACCTGAGCAAGGCAACCATCACTTCGCCCATCGCGGGCACGGTGCTGACCCACACCGCCGAGGTGGGGCAGATCGTGGCCTCTTCGTTGCAGGCGCCGGTGCTGTTCACCATCGCCGAGGACCTGTCGAAGATGGAGCTGAACGTCGATATCGACGAGGCCGACGTGGGACAGGTCAAGGTGGGTCAGCCCGCCGCGTTCCGGGTCGAGGCCTATCCCGGCCGCAGCTTTCCCGCCAAGATCGCCAAGGTGCTGTTCTCGCCCCAGACGGTGGACGGGGTGGTGACCTACGAGGCGACGCTGAGCATCGACAACACCGACCTGTCGCTGCGCCCCGGCATGACCGCGACGGCCGAGATCACGGTAGACCACGTCAAGGACGCGCTCTTGGTGCCCAATGCCGCGCTGCGCTTTGCCCCGCCGGTAACCGAAACGGGCAGCGGATCGGGTGGCGGGCTCTTGGGGCTGCTGGTGCCGCGCCGGCCCGCGCAGACGCCCGGCATCCCCACGCCGGCCGCCGCCGATGGCAGCGTCACGATCTGGCTTCTGAAAGACGGTAAGCCCGCGCCGGTCAAGGTGATCCCCGGCGCGACCGACGGCACACGGACCGCCGTCACCGGCGAGGGCCTTGCGCCGGGGGACGCGGTGATCACCGACATGGCCAGCCCATGAGTGCCGACGCGCCGCTGATCGCGCTGGAGCGGATCACCAAGACCTACGGCATGGGCGACGCGATGGTGCGGGCGCTCGACGGTGTCGACCTGACCATCGCCGCGGGCGATTTCGTGGCGATCATGGGCCCCAGCGGCAGCGGCAAGTCGACCACGATGAACATCCTTGGCTGCCTCGATACGCCGACCAGCGGCCACTACCGGTTCAAGGGGGTGGATGTCAGCGGCCTCAACCGCGACCAGCGGGCCCTGCTGCGGCGTCACTACATCGGCTTCGTGTTCCAGGGCTACAACCTGCTGCCGCGCACCAGCGCGCTGGAAAACGTCGAAATGCCCCTGCTTTACAAGGGCATGGCCCATGACGAACGACGGGCGCTGGCGCTGGATGCGCTTGACAAGGTCGGTCTGGCCGACCGCGCGGGCCACGACCCGTCGGAACTGTCGGGCGGCCAGCAGCAGCGCGTGGCGATCGCGCGCGCCATCGTCGGGCGGCCGGCCGTCATCATGGCCGACGAGCCCACCGGCAACCTCGATACCGCGCGCAGCCACGAGATCATGGAGCTTCTGACCCGGTTCAACACCGAGGACGGCATCACCATCGTCATGGTCACGCACGAACCCGACGTGGCCGTTTTTGCCCATCGTCAAATCCATTTCCTTGATGGCCGCATCGCCCGCGACGGCGCGACGGTCGAGGCGGTGTGACATGCTGTGGCAGACGGTCAGGCTGGCGGTTCAGGCGATCTTCCGCAACGCGCTGCGGTCCATCCTGACGGTGCTGGGCGTGGTTATCGGCGTGGCGGCCGTGATCGCGATGGTGACGGTCGGGCAAGGCTCGACCGAGCAGGTGACATCGGACGTGGCGAAACTGGGCACCAACCTGCTGATGGTGCGGCCCGGACAGGCTCAGCAGGGCCCGCAGCCCGGCAACCCCGCCTCGGCCTTCAACCTGCGCGATGTCGAGGCGATTGCCACGCAACTGGCCTCTGTCCGTGCCGCGGCCCCGGCCGATACCCGCACGATGACGGTGATCCTTGGAGACCAGAACCATGCCACGCAGGTCGTCGGCACCGACAGCGCCTACCTGACGGCGCGCGACATCCCGGTGGTGCTGGGCCGGTCCTTTTACGAAAGCGAGCTGCGGTCGGGCGCGGCGGTCTGCCTGCTGGGCCAGACGGTGCGCAAGGAGCTGTTCGGCAGCGGCGATCCGCTGGGCCAGAGCTTTCGGATCAAGTCAATCTCGTGCCGGGTCATCGGGGTGATGGCCGAACAGGGTGTCTCGACCTTCGGCACCGACCAGGACGATTTCGTGCTGATCCCCATCCGCACCTTCCAGCGCCGCATCGCCGGCAATGCTGACGTGACGATGATCTACGTCTCCGTGCGCGACGGGGTGGATACCGGCGTGGCGAAATCGCAGATCGAAAGCCTGCTGCGCGAACGCCGCCACATCGGTCCGGGCGAAGAGGACGATTTCAACGTCTTCGACATGAAACAGGTGGCAACCATTCTGACCGGCATCACCGCGGTGCTGACCGGCCTCCTGTCGGCCGTGGCGGCGGTCAGCCTGCTGGTGGGGGGCATCGGCATCATGAACATCATGCTGGTCAGCGTCACCGAGCGCACGCGCGAGATCGGCATTCGCCTCGCCATTGGCGCGCAGGAGGGCCAGGTGCTGCTCCAGTTTCTTGTCGAGGCGATCGTGCTGTCGCTGCTGGGCGGGCTGCTGGGCATCCTGCTGGGCCTTGGCCTTGCCGCCATCGCCGCCGCGTTGATGAAGATCCCGTTTTCACCCAACCCGTTGGTGATCCTGCTTGCCTTCGGCTTTTCCGCCGCGGTGGGCGTTGTCTTCGGATATTTTCCCGCGCGCCGGGCTGCGCGGCTCGACCCGATCGAGGCCCTGAGGCATCAGTAATTCTGCCCGAAGAGCCGCATGGATCATCTGACTGTCATGAAAACTGACAATCAGACCGTATGCAGGTAGAGGTCAAAATCGACATCGGCGACCGTCCGCGCCACGCGGGCATACTCAGCAGCTTTCACAGCAGTGAAGGTTCGGTGCATGTCCGCCCCCAGCGCGTCCTTGAGAAAGGCCGATTGCGTGGCGGCAACGATGGCGCTGCGCCAGTCGGGCGGAATCGCCGGGCCGTCCTGCGCCTCGGCATAGGCGTTGCCGGTGGTCTCGGGGCCGGGGTCGATCCGCCGAGACAGGCCGTGGCGGATACCCGCCAGCACCGTCGCGCCGACAAGATAGGGGCTGGCATCCACTCCCGCCGGGCGATGTTCGATCCGCCGCGCGGCCCTGTCCCCCGCCGGGATGCGCAGCGCGACGGACCGGTTGTTGACGCCCCATGATGGCGAGACCGGCGCGTAGCTTTGGCTGGCAAAGCGCCGCCAGCTGTTGGCATGGGGCGCAAAGACCAGCATGGATTCGCCCATCGTGGCCTTCAGTCCGCCCACCGCGTGCAGCAGGGTCGGGTTCCACGTGCCTTCCGTCTCTTCCACGAAAACGTTGCGCCCGTCGCGGTTCTGCATCGAGACATGGAAATGCATGCCCGATCCGGTCTGATCGGCCATCGGTTTGGCCATGAAGCACGCCGTCACCCCATGCGCGCGGGCCTGCGCGCGGACGATGCGTTTCAGCCGCGCGAGGTCGTCGGCGGCCTGCATCACGTCCCGGCGGTAATGCAGCGTCAGCTCGTACTGCCCCGGTGCATATTCGGAAATCATCGTCTCGGCGGTGATCCCGGCCTGCTCGGCCCCGGCATAGATGTCGGAGAACAGTGGCAGCATGCCGTGCAGCTGGTCGACCGAATAGACCTCGGTCTTGAGGCTTTGGCGCCCGTCAAGCACGTCGGCGGCGGGCTGCACCTTGCCGTCGGGGCCGCGGTCATTCGCCAGCAGGTAGAACTCCAGCTCGAACGCGCCCGCGGGGATCAGGCCATCGGCCGCCAGCGCATCGACCTGCCGTTGCAGCGCGTGGCGCGGGTCCGATCCGAAGGGCGCGCCGTCCAGCGTGTACATCGCCATCAGCACCTCGGCCCGCGGCGGATGGGTGCCTTGCAGCGGCACCAGCGTGCCGGGGATGGGCCAGGCACGCAAATCGCCGTCGCCCTGATCCCAGATCAGCCCTGTCTCGTGCACATCCTCGCCGCAGATGTCGAGGCCAAGGATGGAAATCGGCAGGTGCCGCCCGCCGGTGTAGAAGCCCATCAACTCGTGCCGGCGGATGATCTTGCCGCGCCCGATGCCGTTGCAATCGTGCAGGACGATGTCGATCGCCTCGATCTCGGGGTGGGCGTCGAGGAAATCACGGGCCTCGGCAGGATCGGAACCCGAGGGGCTGGGGGCGGTCATGGCAATGGTCTTTCAGGCGAAAAGGCGGGTCAGTGTAGCATCGAAAGCGGCGATCAGGCGGTCGATCTGCGCCTCAGAGGTGACGGGCGAGACCAGCATCATGTTGTGGAAGGGCGCGATCAGGCAGCCCTGGTTCAAAAGGTCGGCATGGATCGCGGCCTCCAGCGCGGGCTGGTGGGCATGGGCCGCCTCGGCACCGTTCTTCAGCGGGCCGGGGGCGCAGATGAACTCTACCCGCGCGCCGACGCGCACGACGTGCCAGGGCGCGCCGTGGCGGGCGATGGCGGCGGCCAGCCCAGCCTCCAGCCGCGCGGCGCCGGCCTCCATGTGGGCATAGTTTTCTGGCGTCATCACCTCGGACAGCGTGGCGACAAGGCAGGCGAATTGCAGCGGATTGGCCGACAGCGTGGTGCCCATGCCGGAATGTCCGGCGGGCCGCCGGGCGTTCACCTCGGCCAGCCTTGCGGCCACGGCGGGCCGCAGGCCCCAGACGGCTGTGGGCAGGCCGCCGGCCACGCATTTGCCGACGACGAAGATATCCGGGTTCAGCCCGTGCACGGCGCTATAGCCGCCAAGGCCGCTGGAAATGGTATGCGTCTCGTCGATCATCAAGAGCGCGCCGTAGCGCGTGGCCAGCGCACGCAGCCCGTCGTGAAAGCCGGGATCGGGCAGGACCATGCAGGAATTGGTCATCACCGGCTCGGTCAGGATCGCCGCGATCTCACCCGTTTTCAGCGCCGCCTCGACCGCGGCAAGATCGTTGAACTCGCAGCAGGTGGCGGTCAGGTCAAGGTCGGCGACCTGTCCCAGAAGGCCGGGGCGCGCCACGGTCCGGCCGTCCTGCAGCGTCACCATCGCCTCGTCCACGGTGCCATGATAGCAGCCGTTGAAGACCAGCACCTTGGGCCGCCCGGTGACGGCGCGGGCCACGCGCAAGGCAAAACGATTGGCATCTGTCGCGGTCGTGGCGACCTGCCAGCGGAAATCGCCGAACCGTTCGTTCAGCAGTCGGCCCGCCTCCAGCGCAGCGGGCGTCGGCAACATGTAGGTCAGCCCCTGCCCCGCCTGCGCGGCAATCGCACGGGCGACCGGCGCGGGCGAATGCCCGAACATCGAGCCGGTATCGCCAAGGCAGAAATCATCGAGCGTGTTGCCGTCGATATCTTCCAGCATGCTGCCCTCGGCGCGGGCGACCAGCATCGGAAATGGCTGCGGCCAGTCCTTCATCCAGTGCAGCGGCACGCCGTCCAGCCAAGCGGCCGCGCCGGCGGTCAAAGCAGCGTTTGTGCGCGGACGGCGCGCGGCATAGGCCATCGCGGCGTCTGACGCCATCGCGGCGATCCGCCCGGGCGCAACCCCGGCGACCAGCGACGTGGGCATGTCCTGCGCCATCTGCCGCCTCAGAGCCTGCTGAGGTAATAACGGTATTCTGTCGATGAGATCACGGTGGTCAGCTGCGCGATCTCGTCGCGTTTCACCGCAACCAGAACGTCGTGATATTCCTTGCCGAAAAGATCGACGGCAAGCTTCGACTTCTCGAAAAAATCGACGGCGGTGATCCAGTCATGCGTCAGCGGCGCGACGCCGCCATCCTCGACCTCTTCCAAGGGCGGCGGCAGCGGCAGGTCATTGTGCAAGCCATGCCAGACCCCACCAAGGATGCCCGCCAGAACCAGGTAAGGGTTGGCATCAGCGCCCGCGATACGGTGTTCCAGCCGCGCGCCCATCCCCGTCGTCTCGGGGATGCGGATCGAGGCGCCGCGATGATCTGTGCCCCAGTCGGGATAACAGGGGGCAAAGCTGCCCGGCTGAAAGCGGCGATAGGAATTGAGATGCGGCGCGAAGAGCAACTGGAACTCGCGCATGGAATCCAGCACGCCCGCCACAGCCTTTTTCAGCAGCGGGTGCACGCCATCTTCCGAGGCGAAGATGTTGCGCCCTTCGGAATCGAGCAGCGAGACATGCACATGCATGCCGTTGCCCGGCTGGTCGGCATAGGGTTTGGCCATGAACGTGGCCTCAAGCCCGTGGCCATTGACCACCCCGATCACCAGGCGGCGGAACAGCATCGCGGTATCGGCGGCGGCCAGCACGTCGTCGGTATGGTGAAAGTTGATCTCGAACTGGCCGGGGCCATATTCGGCGATCAGCGCATCGGTGGGCAGGCCCTGCGCCTTGGCCGTCTCGATGATCTCGACAAGAATGTTTTCCGACTGCGCCAGCGCGTCGAGGTCGTAATTCTGGGTGTCAGGCAGGCCATCGGGCGGCTCTGGCGGGTCGGTATCGGCCTCGCGCTTTTTCAGCAGGTAGAATTCCAGCTCTGTCGCCACCACGGGTTTGAGGCCCTCGGCGGCGAACCGGTCAAGGATGTTGCTCAGGTGCTGACGCGGGGACAGGAAACTCACCTCGTCCTCGGCATCCACCATCTCGACCAGCACCTGCGCCACGATGCCGTTGTTCCATGGCGCCGGCTTGAACGTGCCCGGAATTGGCACGAGAAAACCGTCCGGGTCGCCCTTAGGCGAGCCCAGCCCGCTCGCCTCAACCTCGGACCCCAGAATGTTGGGCGCGTAGGTCGACTCGGGCAGGCGCATGTCGCCCTTCAGCAACTTGTCGATCTCGTCGCCCGGAAGCCACTTGCCGCGCAGCACCGCGTTGAGGTCGCACAGCATCATCTCGATACGGTCGGGCACACCGAATTCGGCGCAGAACGCGTCGTACTCGGCCTTGGTCGTCGTCATGCTTGTTGGGCCTTCTGCTCGTCACGCATCCGTTGGACGGCGTTCCGCTTGGACAGGATCGATGTCGTGATCACGCCCACGGTCACGATCGAGATCATGATGGTCGAAAGCGCGTTGATCTCGGGGTTCACGCCCAGGCGGACGGCACTCCAGATCTTGATCGGCAGGGTGGTCGACGACGGTCCTGTTGTAAACGACGCAATCACGAGATCGTCAAGAGACAGGGTGAAGGCGAGAAGCCAGCCAGAGATCACGGCGGGCGCGATAATTGGCAAGGTCACGCTTCGAAAGGCGTCCCAGGGTGAACATCCAAGGTCCAGTGCCGCCTCTTCCAGAGAGCGGTCAAAACTGACGAGGCGCGCAGAAACCACGACCGACACGTAACACATCGCAAAGGTGGTATGGGCCAGCACCACGGTCGTGATGCCCCGGTCCAGCCCAACCGCGATGAAGAGCAACAGCAGCGACAGGCCGGTGATGACGTCCGGCATCACCAGCGGCGCATAGATCATGCCCGAAAACAGCGTTCGCCCGGTGAACCGGCCCGCGCGCACCATCACATAGGCCGCCATGGTTCCCAGGATCGTCGCCAAAGTCGACGCCGCAAGGGCGACACGCAACGTCACCCAGGCTGCGTCGAGAAACGCCTGATCATGAAACAGCTCGCCGTACCACTTGACCGAGAAGCCGCCCCAGACCGTCACCAGCTTGGATGCGTTGAAGCTGTAGATGACGAGGATCACCATCGGAAAGTAGAGAAAGAGAAAGCCCAGCGTCAGAGAGGTTGCGTTGAACCACGAAAACCGCCTCATTGCTCTGCCTCCTGCTGGCGCTGCTGGTTGCGCTGGAACAGGATGATCGGGACGACAAGGATCAGCAGCAGGACGACTGCGACGGCGCTGGCCACCGGCCAGTCACGGTTCGACGAAAACTCTTCCCACAACACCTTGCCGATCATCAGCGTGCCAGAGCCGCCCAGCAACGAGGGGATGACGTATTCGCCCAGTGCCGGAATGAAGACAAGGAAACACCCGGCCACCACGCCGGGCCGCGACAGCGGCACCGTGATCAGCCAGAACGCCTTGATCTGCGTGCAGCCGAGGTCTTGCGCAGATTCGGTCAGCGAGACGTCAAGCTTGTCCAGCGCGGCATAGATCGGCAGGATCATAAATGGCAGGTACCCGTAGACGATACCGATAAAGACCGCCCAGTTGGTGTTCAGGATCGTCAGTGGCTCGTGAATGATGCCCAGCCATTCCAGCGTGCTGTTGACGAAGCCCTCGCGCCCGAGGATGCCCATCCACGCATAGATCCGGATCAGGAAACTGGTCCAGAACGGCAAGATCACCAGCATCATCAGCGTCGGCCGCCATTCGTCCGGCGCGCTGGCCATGCCGTAGGCGATGGGGTAGCCCACCAGCAGCGTGATGGCCGTGGCGACCGTCGCAATCTCCAGGCTGGAGACATAGGCGCGCCAGTAAAGGTCATCCGTCGTCAGGAACTGGAAGTTGGAAAAGCTGAGCTGGCTGAAGAACTTCACCAGTCCATCCCAGCCTTGGGTGATATCCAGCGTTGGCGTGTAGGGCGGGATCGCCAGCGCCACCTGGCTGAGCGAGATCTTCATCACGATGAAGAACGGCACCAGGAAGAACAGCAGCATCCACAGGTAGGGGACGAGGATCAAGAAGGTGCGGCGCAGCTGCATGAACCCGCCTCCTATTCCGTCAGGACGACACCGGCGGTGTCGGTGAAGGACAACCAGACATCGTCCTCCCATGTGAATTCGCGGTTCTCGACACGACGACTATTGGCGGTCTGCGCCTTGATGATCTGCCCTGTTGGCAGCAGCACGTGATAGGTCGAGATGTTGCCGAGATAGGCAATGTCATGGACCTTGCCCTGCATCGCGTTTTGGGCGCCCTCGGGCCGGTCGGGCGTGATGCGGACCTTTTCGGGGCGGATGGCAAAGCTCACGCGGGCGCCTTGGGCGATGGACTTGTCGCAGGCCGAAACGATCGGCGCCTGCCCTTCGGCCCAGGCGATGGCATAGCCGCCGGCGGGGTTTGGGCTGGCCACGCCCTCGACAAGGTTCACCTCGCCGATGAAGTCGGCGACATAGGCGGTGGCGGGGGTCTCATAGATACGGTCGGGCGTCGAGACCTGTACGACCTTGCCTTGGTTCATGACCGCGACGCGGCTGGCGACCGTCATCGCCTCTTCCTGGTCATGGGTGACGATCACGAAGGTCGTGCCGGTCTTTTCCTGGATATCCATCAGCTCGAACTGGGTGTCGTGGCGCAGCTTCTTGTCGAGAGCGCCCAGCGGCTCATCGAGCAGCAGCAGCTTTGGCGCCTTGGCAAGGCTGCGGGCCAGCGCCACGCGCTGCCGCTGGCCGCCGGAAATCTGGTGCGGCTTGCGTTGTGCGAACTTCTCCATCCGCGTCAGCCGCAGCATCTCCTCGACCCGCGCGGGGATCTGGTCGCGCGGCATGTCGGACCGGCGCAGGCCGAAGGCGATGTTGTCCCAGACCGTCAGGTGCGGGAACAGCGCGTAGGACTGGAACATCATGTTGACGGGGCGCTTGTTGGGCGGCACCGGGCCGATATCCTGCCCGGCCAGCGTGATGCGGCCCTGCGTCGGGGTTTCAAAGCCCGCGAGCATCCGCATCAACGTGGTCTTGCCGCAGCCCGAGGGCCCCAGCAGCGCAAAGAATTCGCGGGTGTATATCTGAAGGTTGAGGTCGTCGATGGCGACGAAGCTGCCGAATTTCTTGGTGACCCCCTCGAAGGTGATCAGCGGCTTTTCGTTCGTGTCGTCCCAAGGGGCGAAAACGGTCTTCTTCGCTGGGTTCGCCATCATGTCCTCGTTGTCAAACGCAGAAGCCCCGCACCGGGAAAGGGTGCGGGGCTGGTCGGCTTGGCTTTAGACGCCGGACTTGATCTTGGTCCAGAGCCGCGTGACTACCCGCTGCACCGACTGCTCGTAAGGCGTGGTGGTGTAGAGGTTATCCATCGTCGCCGCATCCGGATAGATCGCGGTATCGCCGATCACGTCGGGATTGAGGTACTTCTGGCTCTCGAGGTTGCCGTTGGCGTAGTAGACATAGTTCGAGGCCGCCGCGATGTTGTGGGGGTCCATCATGAAGTTGATGAACTTCATCGCGCCAGACGGGTTGGGCGCGTCGGCCGGCACCGCCATCATGTCGAACCACATCAGCGCGCCCTCTTTCGGGATTTCGTAGGCGATGTTCACGCCATTGCCCGCTTCGGCGGCACGGTCACGCGCCTGAAGAACGTCACCCGACCAGCCGAACGCGGCGCAGATCTCGCCGTTGGCCAGCGCGTTGATGTACTCGGACGAGTTGAACTTCTGGATATACGGACGGATCGCCATCAACACCGGCTCGACCTTGGCGATGACCGCGGGGTCGTGGCTGTCGGGGTCTTCACCAAGATACTTCAGCGCGGCCGGAATGATTTCGGACGGCGCGTCCAGCATCTGCACGCCGCAGGCGGCCAGCTTGGAGACATATTTCGGATCGAAGATCAGCGAGAGCGAATTCGTCGGCGCGTCGGGGCCGAGGATTTCCCTGACCTTGTCGACGTTGATGCCAAGGCCGGTCGTGCCCCACATGTAGTTCTCGGCATACTGGTTGCCGGGGTCGTACTTGGCCACGCGATCCTTGATCAGCTTCCACATGTACTGGTCGTTGGGCAGTTGCGAGAAGTCGAGCTTCTGGAACACACCCGCCACGATCTGGCGCTGCAGGAACGTGCCCGAGGGCACCACCACGTCATAGCCCGAGCCACCGGCGAGCAGCTTGGTCTCCAGCACCTCGTTGCTGTCGAACACGTCATAGACCAGCGTGATGCCGGTCTCGTCCTGGAACTTCTGCAGCAGTGACTCGTCAATATAGTCGGACCAGTTGTAGACCCGCACCGTCTCGGCCGTCGCGGCTCCGGCACCGATCATCAGGGCCGCGGCAAGCGGCATCCATTTCTTCAACATGGGGTAACTCCCGTCTGGTTGCGTTTGGCCTTTGGTGGCCACTTCTTCTTCTGCCACAATTTGATCAAACCTGACCCGGTTTGGCAACGCCGGATTCCGTGTCGCTACATCAAAGCGTGAAATCCTGCCTCTTTTCAAGGCATAAGAACGAGGGCGCGGCAGGCCTTCGGCGCAAAATGCGGCAGATGGCACATCGCAGTCACCCGAGCCCCCCTGATTCCTGCCGTTTTTCGACAGATCACGCCGCCAGCACCGCAACCCTGCCGACAATCAAGTCCGCTGCCGATCGGCCGCCTGAAAGAGCGGCATCGCACCCGCTGCAGGGGCGACCCGACCACGCCTGTCGGAGAAGCCGGATTGACTTGGCTATTTTTGATCATATTCTGTCAAACATCACAGACCCACCGGACGGGATACGGGCGCGGGGGCCGCAACCGGCCAGCCGCGGGTCCGTCCTTTGCCCAGATTCACAGGAGCCGCAGATGAACGTCATCTCCAACCACCTGCCCACAGCCGAGCTTCAGGCGATCGACGCCGCGCATCACATGCACCCCTTTACCGACGGCAACGAACTGGCCGCCAAGGGGGCCCGCATCATCACACGGGCCAATGGCGTTTACCTGACCGACAGCGAGGGACACCAGATCCTCGATGGCATGGCCGGACTGTGGTGCATGAACGTCGGATACGGGCGCGAGTCGATTGCGCAGGTAGCATCGCGGCAGATGATGGAACTGCCCTATTACAACACCTTCTTCCAGACCACCCACGTCCCGGTCATCGCGCTGTCGGCCAAGCTGGCCGAGATCACGCCCGAGCACATGAACCACGTCTTCTATGCCGGGTCTGGGTCCGAGGCGAACGACACCAACATCCGCCTCGTGCGGCATTACTGGGCGGCGATGGGCAAGCCCTCTAAGAAGATCATCATCAGCCGCAAGAACGCCTACCACGGCTCGACCATGGGCGGCGCCAGCCTTGGCGGCATGACCTCGATGCACGAACAGGGCGGTCTTCCGATCCCCGACATCTACCACATCGGCCAGCCCGACTGGTATGCCGAAGGGGGCGACATGAGCCCCGAGGACTTCGGGCTGATGCGCGCCCGCGAACTGGAAGCGGCGATCGCGCTGTTCGGCGAGAACAAGATTGCCGCCTTCATCGCCGAACCGGTGCAGGGCGCGGGCGGCGTGATCATCCCGCCCGAAACCTACTGGCCGGAAATCCAGCGGATCTGCGACGCGCACGAGATCCTGCTGATCGCCGACGAGGTCATCTGCGGTTTCGGCCGGACCGGCAACTGGTTCGGCAGCCAGACGATGGGCATCCGTCCCGACATCATGACAATCGCCAAAGGCCTGACCTCGGGCTACATCCCGATGGGTGGCTCGATCGTAGCCGACCATGTCGCCGAAGCAATCAATGCCGCGGGCGATTTCAACCACGGCTACACCTATAACGGCCATCCGGTGGCGGCCGCCGTGGCACTGGAAAACATCCGGATCATCGAGGAAGAGGGGCTGATCGCGCGGGTGCGCGATGATATCGGCCCCTATCTTGCCAAGCGGTGGGCGGAATTGGCCGATCACCCGTTGGTGGGCGATGCCAAGACGGTTGGGATGATGGGCACCCTGCCCTTGACCCCCGACAAATCGCGCCGCGCGGCCTTTGCGGGCAAGGAAGGCACCATCGGCTATCGCTGCCGCGAACGCTGCTTTGCCAACGACCTGGTGATGCGGCATGTCGGCGACCGGATGATCATCTCGCCGCCGCTGACCTTCTCGCACGAAGACGTGGACACGCTGATCGAACGTGCTAGGAAATCGCTCGACGAAACCTATGCCGGGGCCAAGGCCGACGGCCTGCTGAAAGCCAGATGACGACGTGTCCCACGATGTCCTGACCGTCAACGACCGCCCGGGTGAATATCCGGGGTCGTGGTACGCGGCCACGGCAACCCCGCTGGACAAGCTGCCGCGCGCCAAGGGCGACCTGCGCTGCGATGTCTGCGTGGTGGGCGGCGGCTATACCGGCCTTTCGGCGGCGCTGCACCTTGCCGAAAAGGGCTATGACGTGGTGCTGCTGGAGGCCCAGCGCGTGGGTTTCGGCGCCTCGGGCCGCAATGGCGGTCAGGTGGGCACGGGCCAGCGCCAGGATCAGGACGAACTGGAGGCGACGGTCGGTCCCGAGCAGGCGCGCCGGCTCTGGGCGCTGTCGCTCGACGCGGTGCAACTGGTGCGCGACCTTGTTGCCAAGCACCAGATGGGTTGCGGGTTCACCGACGGGATCATCCACGCCGATCACCGCGCGCGGCTGGTGCCGCACAGCCACGCCTATGCCGAGAAGCTGCGCACCCAATACGGCTACGACAAGATCCGCCCCCTTGGGCTGGAGGAAATGCGCGAGATGGTCGCCTCGCCCGCCTATCACGGCGGCTCGCTGGACATGGGCGGCGGCCACTTGCACCCACTGCGCTATGCGTTGGGGCTGGCGCGGGCGGCACGCGCCGCGGGGGTGCGCATCTTCGAGCGTAGCCGCGTCACCTCGCTGGGCGGCAGCACGCCCGCGATCGTGCATACCGATGGCGCGCGGGTGACGGCCGATTACGTGGTGCTAGGCTGCAACGGCTACATGGGCCATCTGGTGCCCGAGGTCGCGGCGCGGGTGATGCCGATCAACAACTTCATCGTCGCCACCGCCCCCCTGCCCGAGGCCGAGGCGCGCGCGCTGATCAAGGGCGGCCATGCCGTCGCCGACAGCAAGTTCGTCATCAACTACTTCCGCATGAGCGACGACAACCGGATGCTGTTCGGCGGCACCGAAAGCTATGGCGACCGTTTTCCCGCCGATATCGGCCGCGCAGTGCGCCGCCCGATGGCGCAGATCTTTCCACAACTGGCCGACGCGCGGATCGACTACGCATGGGGCGGGACGCTGGGCATCACGCTGAAACGGATGCCGCATTTCCAGCGGCTGCGCGGCAACATCCTGACCGCCAGCGGCTATTCCGGCCACGGCGTGGCGATGGCCACGCTGGGAGGGCAGATTGCCGCCGAGGCGATTGCCGGGCAGGCCGAGCGGTTCGACCTGATGGCCTCGGTCCCTGTGCCGCGCTTTCCCGGCGGCACGGCGCTGCGCTGGCCGCTGATGGTGCTGGGCATGGTCTGGTTCAGCCTGCGCGACAGGCTGTAGGCGCGCGGGCCGGACCGTCTTCGGACTGCTCCCGCGCCTTAACCCGCCGCCAACGACAGGCGGATCTGGGCAAAGCCCTGGCTGATATCGGCATGAATCGCGGCCTCGGTCGCGGCTGCATCGCCCGCGCGCAGGGCGGCCAGCGCGCTTTCATGCATGTCAGGCAGGTTCGAGGTGCCGAAGCGCCCGCAGACCACCCGCAGCGACGGGCCCATCCGCAGCCACAGCGCATCGACCAGCCCGGTCAGCACCGTCGCACCGGAGGCCGCGTAAAGCCGCGCGTGGAACTCGTAGTTGCGCCGCAGGTAGGCCCGCACGTCGCCCCGCGCGATGGCCGCGTTTAGCGCATCGTCGATCCGTTCCAGCGTGGCGATCTCGGCCGGCCGGATCCGCACTGCCGCCTGCCCCGCCAGCCAGGGTTCAAGCGCCAGCCGCGCGAAGGCCAGTTCCTCGATACGGGGCCGGTCCAGTACCGGGACCGAAACGCGGCGATTGCCCTGAAACTCCAGTCCGCCCTCGGCGATCAGGCGGCGGATTGCCTCGCGCACCGGGGTCATCCCCGACTGCAACAGCGCGACCAGCCCTTGGATCGTTACCGCCTGTCCGGGCTCCAACTCGCCATCCAGCACCATCTCGCGCAGCCTGCGGTAGGCAACCTCGTGCGCGGGTGGATTGGGTGTTTTCTGGTCCAAGACGGCAGCACCCCCTTGCCGGTTCAACGGCGCGCAGACCGGATGTGTCCCGCGCCGGGGTAGAGTTTGGCGCAAGGCACAAAAATGATCAAATCCAAAAACGCCCCGTTCTGGCGTTTCAGGGTAAATGGACCGTCTTGATCTCGAGGTAATCCTCGATCCCGAAACGCCCGCCCTCGCGCCCATTGCCAGACATCTTGTAGCCGCCGAAGGGGCTGCCGTAACGGTGCGGACCGCCGTTGATATGCACCATCCCGGCGCGCAGCCGCCGAGCCACACGCTGGGCGCGCGCCATGTCGCCGGTCTGCACGTAGGCCGCAAGGCCATAGGGCGTATCGTTGGCAATCGCGATCGCCTGCTCCTCGTCGGTGAAGGGGATCAGGGCGAGCACCGGGCCGAACACCTCTTCGCGGGCGATGCGCATCTGGTTGTTGACGTCGGCAAAGATGGTGGGGCGCACGTAGTATCCCCGGTTCATCCCCTCGGGCCGACCGGGGCCGCCCACCAGCACGCGCGCGCCCTCGGCCACACCCGCCTCGATCAGGGCCTGAACGCGGCCGAACTGCACGTCGCTGACCAGCGGGCCGATATGGTCGCCGGGTTTGGTGGGGTCGCCCACCGCCTGCGCCTCGCCCGCAGCCTTGGCCAACTCCACCACGCGGTCATAGACGCTGGCCTCGACCAGCAAACGGGTGGGGGCGTCGCAACTTTGGCCGGAATTGTTGAAGCATTCGGCGACGCTCGCCGGCACCCGCTCGTCCAGGTCGGCATCGGCAAAGACGATGTTGGGGGATTTGCCCCCCAGTTCCAGCGTCACCCGCTTGACGGTCGGCGCCGCGTCGATGCTGACGGCCGTGCCCGCGCGGGTGGAGCCGGTGAAGGACATCATCGCGATGTCGGGGTGGCGGGAGAGCGCCGCACCGGCGTTCACCCCGTCACCGTTGACAAGGTTGAAGACCCCCGGCGGAAACCCCGCCTCGTCGATCATCTCGGCGTAGAGGAGCGCGTTGAGGGGCGTGAATTCGGACGGCTTCAGCACGCAGGTGCAGCCCGCCGCGAGCGCCGGGATGACCTTCAGCGCGATCTGGTTAATCGGCCAGTTCCAGGGCGTGATCAGCCCGCAAACTCCGATGGGCTCGCGCACCAGCGTGTCGCCGTTGGGCAGGGTCTCTTCCCATTCCAGCGCCTTCATCGCGTCGATGAAGCCCTGCAGGTGGCCAACGCCCACGTCGGCCTGCTGGTCGTGACACATCGTGACGGGCGCGCCCAGTTCCAGCGTGATCGTCTGGACCATCTCGTCATAGCGGCGCCGGTAAATCTCCAGCAGCTTTTCCAGCAACGCCAGCCGGTGGGCCGGCGTGGTGCGCGACCAGCTGTCGAAGGCGGCCTTGGCGGCGGCGACGGCGCGGTCGATGTCCTCGGCGCCACCCAGCGAAATCACGGCAACCGGTTCCTCCGTCGCGGGGTTGATGACTTGCCAATCGCGGCCGGAAAGCGGGCCGGTCCATTGGCCATCAATGTAGAAGTCGCGCTTTGTAATCATCTTGCCTCTCCTTCTCGCGCCATGTCGGCGGCTGCCATTGGGCCAGCCCGCAGTGACCTTGTCCAGCCCGCGAATCTGCGGCCGGCGGCGGCTGGCCGGCTGGCACTTGGGGATTGTCGTTGACAGGCGATTGGGCCAGCCGCAACCCTGACGGCATGGGCACATCATCCAGCGGCGGCGGCCTTTTTCCCACGTTGCGCAGCTATCGTGCGACATGGCTGCCGGGCGATGCCGCCGCGGCGCTGACGCTGGCGGCCATCGCCATTCCCGAACAGCTGGCCACCGCGCGGCTCATCGGCCTGCCGCCGGTAACGGGCCTGCTGGCCTTTGCGGCCGGCACGCTGGCCTTCGCCGTCTTCGGCCGGGCACGGGCGCTGTCGGTCGGGGCCGACTCCACCATCGCCCCGGTCATCGGCGGCACGCTGGCCGTGCTGGCGCTGGCAGGCGGTGGGCAGGTGGCCGGACTGGCGGTAGTGCTGGCCCTGATGGTGGGCCTGTTGTTGCTGGGCGCATGGGTGATGCGGCTTGGCTGGGCGGCCGACCTGATGTCGCAGCCGGTGACGACCGGGTTCCTGATCGGGATCGCGGTGCATATCGTCATCGGGCAACTGCCCGTCCTGCTGGGCCTGCCCACGCCGCCCGGCACCGGGGCGGCACGTCTGTGGGACGTGATGGCCACACTGCAAGGCACGCATGCGCTGCCGTTGGCGGTGGGCGGGGGCATGTTGGCCATAGCCTTGGCAGCCGAATGGCTGAACCCGCGTCTGCCCGGCCCGCTGCTGGGCCTCGCTGCCAGTCTTGGCCTCGTTCTTGCCCTTGGGCGGGGGACAGGCGGGCTGGAGGTGCTGGGCGATGTGACACTGCAGCTTCAGGTGCCGCACCTGACCCTGCCCGGCTGGCCAACCATCGCCGCGCTGTTGCCGCTGGCGCTTGTCGTGGCGGTCCTCGTGATGATCCAGACCGCGGCGGTTCTGCAGGCGTTGGATGACGGCGCCCTGCCCGAAAGTGAGGACGCAATCGGCCGGACTTTCGCTGCCTTGGGTGCGGCCAACATCGCCGCAGCGGCATTGGGTGCCTTTCCGGTCAACGCCAGCCCGCCGCGCAGCGCCATCGTCGCCAACTCGGGCGGGAGGTCGCAACTGGCGGGGGTGCTGGCGGTGGCCGTCTGTGCGGTGGTGGTGCTGGCGGGGGGCGGGCTGCTGGCGCTGGTGCCGCAGGCCGCGCTGGCTGGTACGCTGATCTTCATCGCAACCCGGATCGTGCGGGCGCGGCTGGCGCTGCGCATCGCCCGGCAAAGCCCGCAAGAAGCGTTATTGTTGGTGGCAAGCGCGGCGCTGGTCGTATTCCTGCCGATCGGCGTAGGCGTGGGCCTCGCGATCGTGCTGTCGCTGGTCCACAGCCTTTACACCATCGCCCGGCCCCAATGCCGCGAGTTGCTGCGCCTGCCCGGCACCACGATCTGGTGGGCCGACACGCCCGAACGGCCCGGCCAGCGCGAAGACGGCGTGCTGGTGATGGCGCTGGGCGCGCCGGTGAACTTCATCAATACCCGCGGGATGCTGGCGCAGATCGACACGGCGCTGGCCACGCGGCCCGCCCGCCTGCTGGTGATCGAGGCGGCGGCGGTGGCCAGCATCGACTTCACCGGCGCGGACCTGCTGCGCGACCGGGTCGCGGGATGGCGCGCGGGCGGGTTCGCGGTGGCGCTGGCGCGGCTGGAATCGCAGACGGCTACGGGCGCGGCGCGGCGCACCGGGCTGATCGCGGCCTTCGGGCCGGGCGCGGTGCATCATTCGGTGGAAGATGCCGTCAGGGCGTGGAAGGCGGGCGCGCTGGCCTAGCGGCGGCGCAGGCGGATCACCACGTCGACCGCGGCCACCTCGGCACCTTCGGGTGCGCGCGGCAGGTGGCGGATATCCAGCTGGTCGGCGGGCGCGTCGGTCAGCTGGCCGGTCTCTTCCCAGTAGAAATGCGGATGATCCGACATGTTGGTGTCGAAGTAGCATTTCGAGCCGTCGACGACGATCTCGCGCATCAGCCCAGCCGCGCAGAAGGCCCGCAGCGTGTTGTAGACGGTGGCCAGCGACACACCCTCACCCGCGGCAGAAGCAGCGTCGAACAGGCCCTCTGCGGTCACGTGACGCGACCGGCCATCGCCCACCAGAAGCGCCGCCAGCGCAACGCGCTGCCGCGTCGGGCGCAGCGCCGCCTGTGCCAGCCATTCGGCACCGCGGCGCGCGGCCTCGGACACTGGGGATGCGAATTTCGTTTCCATGCCGCCGAATATGGCCCTTCGCAGCCGAGTTTCAATGCAAAACAGCGTCCGGCAAGGGGCGCAGGCCGCGCCGGGCGGGCGCGCCCGGCCCTGCACACTTGCCCTTCTTCACCCCCGGATGCTAGAGGGGCGAGAACGGCAAGGGCAGCAATGGACGGGCACTGCATGGCGATCTACCCCACCAGTTTCGGCAAGGATGACCTGTTGGCCTGTGCCCGCGGCGAGTTGTTCGGACCCGGCAACGCCCAGCTGCCCGAGCCGCCGATGCTGATGATGGACCGGATCACCGAGATCTCGGAGGATGGCGGGGTGCATGGCAAGGGCCACGTGCTGGCCGAGTTCGACATCACGCCCGACCTGTGGTTCTTCGCCTGCCACTTCCCCGGCAACCCGATCATGCCCGGCTGCCTTGGCCTTGACGGGCTGTGGCAGCTGACCGGCTTCAACCTTGGCTGGCGCGGCTGGCAGGGGCGCGGCTATGCGCTGGGCGTGGGCGAGGTGAAGCTGACCGGCATGGTCCGCCCCGACCGCAAGATGCTGACCTACAAGATCGATTTCACCAAGGCGATCCAGACCCGCCGTCTGACGATGGGTGTGGCCGATGGCGTGGTCGAAGCCGACGGCGAGGTCATCTACATCGTCAAGGACATGAAGGTCGCGTTGTCGGCCAACTGACCCAAGCAAGGAGTGCGCCCATGCGCCGCGTCGTCGTCACCGGGCTGGGAATCGTCTCGCCCATCGGCAATACCGCCGCCGAGGTGGATGCTGCCCTGCGTGCTGGCCGTTCGGGTATCGAGGCAAGCCCCGAGATGGCCGAACGCAACTTTCGCAGCCAGATCGCCGGCACGCTGAAAATTGACCTGGCCGAGCATGTGGACAAGCGCGCGCTGCGGTTCATGGGGCCGGGTGCGGCCTATGCCCATATCGCGATGACCCAGGCGATCGCCGATGCCGGGCTGGAAGAGGCCGACATCGTCAACCCGCGCACCGGGCTGATCGCGGGCTCTGGCGGGCCGTCGACCAGCGCCATGTTCACCGCGCACCAGTCGGTGCTGGCGACCAATGCCACCAAGCGGATTGGCCCCTTCGCGGTGCCCAAGTGCATGGGCTCGACCATTTCGGCGAACCTGTCGACCGCCTTCCATATCAAGGGCATCAACTATTCCATCACATCGGCCTGCTCGACCAGCCTGCATTGCATCGGGGCCGCGGCCGAACAGATCATGATGGGCAAGCAGGACGTGATGTTCGCGGGCGGCGGCGAGGAACTCGACTGGACGCTGTCGTGCCTCTTCGACGCGATGGGCGCGATGTCGGCGAAATACAACGACACGCCCCAGAAGGCCTCGCGCGCCTTCGACGCAGGGCGCGACGGTTTCGTCATCGCGGGCGGCGGCGGGATCGTCGTGCTGGAATCGCTTGAACATGCACAGGCCCGCGGTGCGAAGATCTATGCCGAGGTCACGGGCTTTGCCGCGACCAGCGACGGGCATGACATGGTCGCCCCCTCGGGCGAGGGCGGCGAGCGGGCGATGCGGCTGGCGCTGCAAACGCTGCCCGAAGACCGCAAGGTCAGCTACATCAACGCGCACGGCACCTCGACACCCGTGGGTGACGTTGGCGAGGTGAAGGCGGTGCGCCGCGTCTTCGGCGAGGGGACGACGCCGCCGATCAGCTCGACCAAGTCGATGACCGGCCACAGCCAGGGCGCGACGGGCGCGCAAGAGGCCATCTACTGCCTGCTGATGCTGAAGGGCGACTACATCGCCCCGTCGATCAACGTTGAAACGCTGGACCCCGCGCTTCATCCGGCAGAGATTGCGACAACGCGGGTCGATGCCGCGGGCCTCGACACGGTGATGACCAACAGCTTCGGCTTTGGCGGAACGAACGGCTCGATGCTTTTGTCCAAATTCAGGGACTGACACCATGACATTGTCGCTGACCGGCAAGCGCGGGTTGATCATGGGGGTCGCCAACGACCACTCGATCGCATGGGGCATCGCGCGCGAAATGCATGCCGCGGGCGCCGAACTGGCCTTTACCTACCAGGGCGAGGCCTTTGGCAAACGCCTAGCCCCGCTTGCGGCCGAGGTGGACGGCAAGATCATGCTGGACTGTGACGTGACCGATGAGGCGTCGATGGATGGGGCCTTCGCCACGCTGAAAGCGGAATGGAGCACGCTGGATTTCGTGGTTCACGCCATCGCCTATTCCGACAAGGCCGAACTGTCAGGCCGTTTCATCGACACCTCCAAGGCGAATTTCCAGAATTCGCTGACGATAAGCTGCTATTCGTTGATCGACGTCGCCCGCCGCGCGGCCGAGATGATGCCCGACGGCGGCACGATCATCACACTGACCTATCAGGGCGCGAACCGGGTAACGCCGTTCTACAACGTCATGGGCGTGGCCAAGGCGGCGCTGGAATCGGCCGTGCGCTACCTTGCCAACGATCTTGGCCCGCAGAAGATCCGCGTCAACGCGATCAGCCCCGGCCCGATGAAGACGCTGGCAGGCTCGGCCATTGCCGGCGCCCGGCGCACCTTCCGCCATACCGAACAGAACGCGCCCCTGCGCGCCAATGCCACGCTGGAGGCGGTGGGCGGCACGGCGGTGTGGCTGGCCTCGGACGGCGGCGCCTTCACCACCGGCGAGGTGGTGCGCGTCGATGGCGGCTTCCACGTCATCGGCATGCCGCAGCCCGAGAACCTCGTTTAAAGCTGCCACCAGTCCGGCGCGCGCCGGGGTTCCTCGACCAATCCAAGGTCGCGGCGCAGTGCGTTTGTGTGCGGCGGCGGGGGCGCTGCGGCCCTGCGGGCGAATAGACGACCAATAATCTTCATGACATTTCCAATCCAGATGCGCGTAGACATGCGCCATCTCGCTCAATATCCATGGAGTCTGGAAACGAAACCTCGCCATGCCAACCATGATGGATTTTCATGATGACAGGCCCGCTTCCCCCGCTGTCCTGCCTTCGGGCCTTTCTGGCGGTCGCAGAGCATGAGAATTTTACCCGGGCGGCCGAGACACTTGGCCTGACCCAGACGGCAGTCAGCCACCAGATTGCGCAGCTGGAAACCTTCCTTGGCGCCCCGGTCTTCGTGCGGCAACGGCCGGGCGTGGCGCTGACGCCGCTGGGCACGCAGATCCGGCCAGCGATCCAGACCGCCCTTGCCCAGCTGCACGACACGCTTCACGCCGCCCGGCGCACCCGGTCCGAGCGCAAGATCACCGTCTCGACCATCCCCGAATTCGGCAGCCGCTGGCTGGCGCCCCGGCTGGCCGATTTCTTCGAGGCGCACCCGGGCATCGGCGTCAACCTGGTGATGGAATACCGGCGGGCGGATGTCCTGGGGGGCGAGGTGGATGCCGCGATCTGGCTTGGCCCGGGCAGCCCCGATCTGCAGGCAACGCCGCTGGGGCTGGACGAGGAATTTGCCGTCTGCGCGCCTGAACTGGCCCGGACGCTGCCGCCGCAGATGGCGCTGACCACGGCGCCCCTGCTGCGCTACACGGGCGCGCGCCACACGTTGCTGGACTGGAGACGATGGCTGGCGCAACTCTATCCGATGCAGGACGCGGCGAAGTTCTTCGACTTTGACGGAGGGCCGGAGTTCGACAGCTTTGCCGAGATGATCGCGGCCTGCCAGCGGGGCGAGGGGTTTGCGCTGGTCCGCCGATCTCTGGTCAGCGATGCGCTTGCGGCCGGAGACCTTGTGCGCTGCTTTGTCGAGACGGCCACGTCAGACCTGCAATATCACTTGGTCACCGCTGGCAAACTGCGCCCCGGCAGCCCGCTTGCCCGGTTTCACCAGTGGCTGCTGGCGCAGATCGAGGACGAGGCGGCCGGCTGAGCCGCCCCCGTGCGCAGCCGCTTGCCAGCGGCCGGGGCCCGGTCCTAAGGTGCCTCGACAACTGCCGAAGGAGCACCCCCTTGTCCCGCATGATCTTCATCAGCCTGCCAGTGCAGGACCTCGCCGTCTCGCGCCGGTTCTACGAGGGCCTCGGCTTTTCGGTGAACGAGAATTTTTCCGATGATACCACGGCCTGCGTGGTGGTCTCGGACCAGATCTTCGTGATGATCCAGACCCATGACCGCTATGCCGGGTTCGCCAACCTGCCGGTGGGCAACCCGCGCGAACAGTCGCAGCACCTTCTGGCGATCTCGTGCGAAAGCCGCGAAGAGGTGGACGAATTGGGCCGCCGCGCGGTTGCGCACGGCGGCACCGAGGTGCATGGCGCCGAGGATCTCGGCTTTATGTACAGCATCGGCTTCACCGACCCCGACGGACATGCATGGGGCCCGCTTTGGATGGACCCCGCCGCCGCGGCCAATGGGCCGCCTGAACACGGTGCCTAGGCGGCCTTAATCTCGACCAGTTCGATCGCGAAGGTCAGCGTCTTGCCCGCCAGCGGGTGATTGGCGTCCAGCACGACCTCGTTCTCGTCCGACGAGACCACGGTCACGGGCATCGTCTGGCCCGACGGCGTCTTCATCTGCAACTGGGTCCCGGGATCGACGGGGATATTGTCGGGCACTTGCGCGCGCGGCACCGACTGGCGCGCGTTGGGGTCAACCGCGCCATAGCCTTCTTCGCAGGGCACTTCGACGGTCTTCTGCTGGCCCACTTCCATGCCCGGAATGGCCTTGTCGAGGCCGGGGATGATCTGGCCCGAGCCCACGGTGAATTCCAGCGGATCGCGGCCCTGCGAGCTGTCAAAAGTCTCGCCGCTGTCAAGCGTGCCGGTGTAATGAATGCGGACGACGTCGCCCGGTTTGACCTGGGTCATGTGATATTCCTCGATGTCTGGGGGGTGAATGAAGGAGGCCGGCTAGTGCGGGTGCTCCGATGATACCGCCCCCAAGGTAGGCAACCCGGGCCGCCGATGCAAACCGGTTTGGCCCTTTTCCCCGGCGCGCACGCATGACAGTCTGACGCCGAACCCGACGGAGCCCCATGGCATGACCATCACGACCTGCATCTTCGATGCCTATGGAACCTTGCTTGACGTGAACGCGGCGGCACGTCTGGCCGCTGCCGAACCCGGCCGGGAACGGCTGGCCGAGGTCTGGCCGCAACTGGCCCGCGACTGGCGCGCCAAGCAGCTGGAATACAGCTGGCTGCGCGCCATCGCGGCACAGCATGTGGATTTCTGGCAGGTCACGCAGGATGGCCTCGACTGGGCGATGGAGGCGGCCGGACTGGCCGATGACGACCTGCGCGCGCGGCTTTTGGCGCTTTACCGCGAACTGGCAGCCTTTCCCGAGGTGCCCGCCGTTCTTGCCGCGCTGAAGGCGCGCGGGCTGACCTGCGCGATCTTGTCTAACGGCTCGCCCGGCATGCTGGCCGACGCGGTGCGTTCGGCCGGAATCGGCGGGCATCTTGACGATGTGCTTTCGGTCGAAAGCGTGGGCGTGTTCAAGCCCGACGCGCGGGTCTATGCGATGGTCGAGGCGCGCTTTGGTTGCGCCCGTGACGAAGTGTTGTTCGTGTCGTCCAACGGCTGGGACGCTGGCGGCGCGGCGGGCTATGGCTTTTGCACGGCTTGGGTCAATCGCGCGGACGCACCGGTTGACCGTGTTTGGGCGCAGCCCAGCCATGTCGTGCCCGATCTCACCCGCATCCCGGACCTCGTCTGATGCCGACGTTCCGCGCGACAGACGGCACCCGGCTTTTCTACGCCGATCACGGGCAGGGCCCGGCGGTGCTGTGCCTGCCCGGCCTGACCCGCAACGGCGCCGATTTCGATTTCGCCGCGCCGCACCTGGCCGACCTGCGGCTGGTCCGGCTGGATTACCGGGGGCGTGGCAGGTCGGACCGGGCCGATCCGGCCACCTATACCGTGCCGCAGGAGGCCGCCGACGTGCTGGCGCTGATGGATCACCTCGGGCTGGCGCGCGCGGCGATCCTTGGCACCTCGCGCGGGGGGCTGATCGCGATGGCGCTGGCGGCCACCGCCAGGGACCGGCTGAGCGCCGTCGCCCTCAACGACATCGGCCCCGAGATCGCGCCCGAGGGGCTGGCCTATATCGCGGGCTATATCGGCCGCAACCCGCCGCAGAAGACCCTGGCCGAGGTCGCCGCCGCGCGGGCCCGCGGCCTGCCGGGCTTTGACGGCGTGCCGCCCGAACGCTGGCTGGCCGAGGCACAGGCGCTGTTCGAGGAAACCCCCGACGGGCTGGTCAACCGCTACGATCCGGCGCTGCGCGAGGCGATGCTGGCAGGGCTGGCGCAGCCCCAGCCCGACCTCTGGCCGCTGTTCGATGCGCTGGCCGGGCTGCCGCTGGCCTTGATCCACGGTATGAACTCGAACCTTCTGAGCGCGGCGACGGTCGCGGAAATGGCCCGGCGCCGCCCGGACATGATATTGGCCGAGGTGCCGGGGCGCGGCCACGTGCCGTTTCTTGACGAACCTCAGGCGCTGGAGGCGCTGAACCGCTGGAAGGGGCTGCTGACATGAACATCGAGATGATCCGTGCCGCGGCGGCCCGTGCGCAGGGCAACGTCCGGCGCACGCCGATGCTATGGTCGCCGGGGCTGGACGCGATCGCGGGGCGGCGCGTCTACGTCAAGGCCGAGTGCCTGCAACTGACCGGATCGTTCAAGGCGCGCGGGGGCTGGGCCGCGGTTTCGGCCCTTGACGACGCCCAGCGCGCGGCGGGCGTGATCGCGTTTTCCTCGGGCAACCATGCGCAGGGCGTGGCGCTGGCGGCGCGGGCGCACGGCGCGCCCTGCGTCATCATCATGCCCTCGGACGCGCCGGCGGTGAAGGCGGCCAATACCCGCGCCCTTGGGGCCGAGATCGTGTTCTACGACCGGCTGACGGAGGACCGTGACGAGATCGGCGCGCGCATCTCGGCCGAGCGCGGGCTGACGCTGGTCAAGCCCTTCGACGATCCGCAGGTGATCGCCGGGCAGGGCACGACCGGGCTGGAGATTGCCGAAGACGCGGCCGCGCTGGGCATCGCGCAGGCCGACGTGCTGGTCTGCTGCGGCGGCGGCGGCCTGACCGCGGGCATCGCGCTGGCGCTCGAGGCCGAGGCGCCGGGCCTGCGCGCCCGGCCGGTGGAACCGGCGGGGTTCGACGACGTGGCGCGCTCTCTTGCCAGCGGGTCGATCCACCGCAACCCGCGCCTTGCCGGTTCGATCTGCGATGCGATCATCACGCCCGCGCCGGGGCAGCTGACCTTTCCGATTATGCTGCGGCTGTGCGGGCCGGGGCTGGATGTCACCGATTCCGAATGCCTTGCCGCAATGCGGGCGGCCTTCGCCCACCTGCGCATCGTGCTGGAGCCGGGCGGGGCGGCGGCGCTGGCAGCGGCGCTGTTTCATCCCGAGACAGTCGATGGGGATGCCGTGATCGCGGTGGCGACGGGCGGCAACGTGGACCCCGCGATGTTCATGCGTGCGATCCGGGACTAGGCGCCGATGCCCGATCACTTCATCACCCGCGACGGCGTGCGCCTGTTCGTGCGCGAAAGCGGTGTCGCGCACCGGATCGCCGCGCCGGTCGTGTTCCTGCACGCGCTGGGCACCGATCACCGCCTGTGGGACGACGTCCTGCCGCTTCTGCCTGACACGCTGCGGCTTATCGCGGTCGACATGCGTGGACATGGCAAGTCCGACGTGCCGCCCGCGCCCTACACGATGGGCGCGCTGATTTCCGATGTCGAGGCAGTCTGTGCCGCGCTGGACGTAAAGCAGGCGGTCTTCGTCGGCCTGTCGATCGGCGGGATGATCGCGCAGGGGCTGGCCGTCAAGCGGCTGGACCTCGTGCGCGGGCTGGTCCTGTCCAACACCGCCGCCCGCATCGCCACGCCGCAGATCTGGGAAGACCGGATAGCCGCCGTGCGCGCGGGCGGGGTCGAGGCCGTGGCAGACGCCACCGTGGCGCGCTGGTTCCACCGCGATTTTCGCGAAAGCCCCGCCGCGCGCGACTGGGATGCGCGGCTACGCGCCTGCCCGGTCGAGGGCTGGTGCGGCGGGGCCGCAGCGATTGCCGGCACCGACTTCTACACGCCCACCAGCGGCCTGCGCCTGCCGACGCTGGGCATTGCAGGGTCCGAGGACGGCTCGACCCCGCCCGACCTCGTGCGCGAAACGGTGGACCTGATCCCCGGCGCGCGCTTTCACCTGATGCGCCGGTCGGGCCACCTGCCCTGCGTCGATGCGCCCGAAGCCTATGCCGCCGCGCTCACCGGGTTCCTGACCGAGATCGGGCATGGCTGAGTTCGTGCTGGTCGCGGGGTCGTGCCACGGCGCCTGGGCCTGGCGCGACGTGGTGCCTGCGCTGGAACGGCGCGGCCATGTGGCGCGCCCGCTGGACCTGCCCGCCCATGGCGCCGACACTACGCCGCCCGGCGATGTGACGCTGGACAGCTATGCCGCGGCCATCGTCTCGGCCATCGACGGGCGCGCGGTGCTGGTCGCCCATTCGGCGGCCGGCTACCCCGCGACGCTGGCCGCGCGGCTGGCGCCCGAAAAGATCGCGCTGATCGTCTATGTCTGCGCCTACGTCCCGCAACCGGGCCTGTCGGTGGCCGACCTCCGCCGGGCCGCGCAGCGCCAGCCGCTGCGGGATGCCATCGTGGTGGACCCGCGCCGCGTGACCTACAGCTTCGACACGGACCTGGCGATCGACCGGTTTTATCACGATGTCGTCCCAACGACTGCCCGCTGGGCGGTGGGGCAGCTTGGGCCCGAACCAATCGGCCCGCAGGAAACCCCCTTTGGCCCCCTGCCGGAGGTGCCGCGCGCCTACGTCATCTGCAGCGCCGACCGCGCGATCCCCCCGGAGGCCCAGCGCGAGATGACGGCGGGCTGGCCGTCGCACAGCGTGGTGACACTGCCCACCTCGCATTCGCCGTTCCTTGCCGACCCGGACGGGTTGGCCACGGCGTTGGACGGTTTCGCCACGGCGTGACTTGCGCGCGCCGCCGGGCGAGCTAAGGGTGAGACATCCGTCTGCCGGAGCGTTCGATGCCCAACCGCCTGCCCCTGACCTTCATCATCATCACCATCGCAATCGACGCCATCGGCATCGGGCTGATCCTGCCGGTCATGCCCGATCTGATCCGCGATGTGCATGGCGGCGACCTGGGCAATGCCGCGGTCTGGGGCGGGATCCTTGCCACCGCCTTCGCGGTGATGCAGTTCCTGTGCGGCCCGACACTGGGCAGCCTTTCGGACGCGTTCGGTCGGCGGCCGGTGCTGCTGATCTCGCTGGCGGTGATGGCGGTCGATTACCTGATCATGGCCGTCGCGCCCACGATCTGGCTGCTGCTGGTGGGCCGGATCATCGGCGGCATCACCTCGGCCACGCAATCGACGGCCAGCGCCTACATGGCCGACATCTCGAAACCCGAGGAGAAGGCCGCCAATTTTGGCCTGATCGGTGCGGCCTTCGGCGTGGGCTTCGTGGTGGGGCCCCTGATGGGCGGCCTGCTGGCGATCTACGGCACGCGCGCGCCGTTCTACGCGGCGATGGCGCTGGCGCTGGCCAATTTCACCTTCGGCTGGTTCGTGATGCCCGAAACGGTGACCGACCGCATCCGCCGCCCGTTTAACTGGCGCCGGGCCAACCCGCTGGGCGCCTTCCGCGCCATCGGCGCGCTGCCGGGGCTGCGCCCGCTTCTGGCGATGATCTTCGTCTATGGGCTGGCCTTCTTCGTCTACCCCGCGGTCTGGGCCTATTTCGGGGAAGAGCGGTTCGGCTGGGGGCCCGGCATGATCGGGCTGTCGCTGGGCGTCTATGGCATTTCTATTGCGATAGTGCAGGGCGTACTGATGCGCCCGATCCTGCGCCGACTGGGCGAGTCGCGCGCGGTCGTGGTGGGACTTTGGGTCGAGGTTGCCTCTTTCATTTTCCTCGGCTTTGTCACCAACGGCTGGGCCTGCCTCGCCTTCACCGTGGTCGCGGCCTTCGGCGCCATTGCCGGGCCGGCGCTGCAGGCAATCATGTCCAAGGCCGCCGCCGACGACCAGCAGGGCGAGTTGCAAGGCACGCTGAGCGCGATAAATGCGGTGGCCGTCATCGTCGCGCCGCTCTTGATGACACAGACCTTCTGGTACTTCACCACCGGGGGCGGCCCCTACCTTCCGGGGGCCCCGTTCCTGCTGGCCGGGCTGCTGACCGTGGGCAGTATCGGCCTTTTCGCGATGCGGCCGCGCGTACCGGCCTGAACGCGACAGGCACGGTCGGTTTGTGCCTTGCAGGGGGCCGGCGGGAGGGCCAGTCTCGCCCCGAAACCGGACCCTCAAAGGTGACCCATGACGTTGATCAAAGCCGCCGTCTGCCATGCTTTCGGCGAACCCCTCACGATCGAGGATGTGGCGCTGCGCGCGCCCGAGATGGGCGAGGTCGAGGTGACCCTCGCCGCCTGCGCGATCTGCCATTCCGACATCACCTATGCCGATGGCGGCTGGGGCGGCTCGCTGCCTGCGGTCTATGGCCACGAGGCCGCGGGCCATGTCAGCGGCGTGGGCCTTGGTGTGCGCGGGCTCAAGGTGGGCGACCCGGTCGTCGTGACACTGATCCGCGCCTGTGGCACCTGCGCCCATTGTGCCGCCGGAAAACCCTACATGTGCGACACGCCCTATGACGGCGATAACGGGCCGTTGAGCATGCCCGACGGTGGCAAGCTGCATCAGGCGATGGCCTGCGGCGCCTTCGCCGAGAAGGTGGTGGTGGACCAGAGCCAGATCGTGGTGCTGCCCGAGGGTGTCTCGATGGAGGCGGCCTCGCTACTGGCCTGCGGGGTGATCACCGGCATCGGCGCGGTGGTGAACGCAGCAGGGCTGCGCGCAGGGCAGGACTGCGTGGTCATCGGCGCGGGCGGCGTTGGCCTGAACGCAATCCAGGGCGCGCGCATCGCGGGCGCGCGGCGGATCGTGGCAGTTGACATGTCCGAGGCCAAGCTGGCCATCGCCAAGGAGTTCGGCGCGACGGACGGTGTACTCGCCTCGGCGGACGCACCATGGAAAGAGGCCAAGGCGCTGTTGGGGCGCGGGGCCGATGCGGTCTTCGTCACCGTGGGCTCGGCCCGCGCCTATGACCAGGCGATCAACTACATCGGCAAGGGTGGCAACATCGTGCTGGTGGGCATGCCCCATTCCGGGCAGGCGTCGAGCTATGAGCTGGGCAACCTCGCGGCCTGGAGCCAGGGGATGGTCGGCTCGAAGATGGGCAACACGGTAATCAAGCGCGACATCCCCTGGATGGTGGACCTTTACGGCCAGGGGCGGCTGAAGCTGGACGAGCTGATTTCCGGGCGATGGACGCTGGAGCAGGTGAACGAGGCGATCGCGGACACGCGCTCGGGTTCGGCAAAGAGGAACGTCATCGTCTTCGGGTGACGGCGCAAGGGGGCGCTGCCCCCCGGCCCGTGCCGGGCCTCCCCCCCGGAGTATTTGGGGCCAGAAGAAGGAGAGAGCCGATGAAGCTGACCGATCTGGACATCATCGTCACCGCGCCGCCAGCGCCGGGCTGGGGCGGGCGTTACTGGATCCTTGTGAAGGTGACGAGCGACAGCGGGATCACCGGCTGGGGCGAATGCTATGCCTCGTCGGTGGGCCCGACCGCGATGGAGGCGGTGATCCGCGATGTCTTTGGCCGCCACATGGCGGGGGAGAACCCCGAGAACATCGAGCTGATGTTCCGCCGCGCCTATTCGGCGGGCTTCACCCAGCGGCCGGACCTGACGGTGATGGGCGCGTGGGCGGGGCTGGAGATGGCCTGCTGGGACATTCTGGGCAAGGATCGCGACCGGCCGGTTCACGCGCTGATCGGCGGGCGGATGAACGACCGCATCCGCGCCTATACCTACCTTTACCCGCAGAAGGGCCATACCCTGCCCGATTTCTGGGCCTCGGCCGAACAGGCCGCGGAGGCCGCTGAAGCAATGGTGGCAAAGGGCTATACGGCGGTGAAGTTCGACCCGGCGGGTCCCTACACGATCCGCGGCGGGCACATGCCGTCGCGCCATGACATTTCTCTTTCGGTCGCCTTTTGCCGTGCGATCCGCGAGGCGGTGGGCGACGATGCGGACCTGCTGTTTGGCACGCATGGGCAGTTCAGCACCGGTGGTGCGATCCGGCTGGGCCGCGCCCTCGAAGATTTTGATCCGCTCTGGTACGAGGAGCCGATCCCGCCCGACAACATCGACGAAATGGCCAAGGTCGCGGCAGCCGTGCGCATTCCGGTCGCGACCGGCGAGCGGCTGACGACAAAGGCCGAGTTCGCTGCCGTGCTGAAGGCCGGGGCGGCGACGATCCTGCAGCCGGCGCTGGGCCGGTCAGGCGGCATCTGGGAGACCAAGAAGATCGCCGCAATCGCCGAAGTCTACAACGCGCAGATGGCGCCGCACCTTTATGCAGGGCCGGTGGAATGGGCCGCCAACATCCAGCTGGCCGCGAGCATTCCCAACATCCTGATGGCCGAAACGATCGAGACGCCGTTTCATGACGCGCTGATCAAGGGCACGATCCGGGTCGAGGGCGGCTATATCCCGGTGCCGGATGCGCCCGGCCTTGGCATCGAGGTGGACGAGGCGCTGGCACGCGCGCATCCCTATTCTGGCGACGGGCTGCACCTTCAAATGCAGGAAGGCCCGATCGGCTATCACGGCGTGAACGTCTTTGCCGGGGGTGCGCCGGTCAAGGTCTGAAGCGGCGGGCCTTCCCAAGCGCGCGGGCCTTCGCCAGACTGCGGCCATGGACCGATTGCGCCAGATCTTTCGCCGCTTCCTGGCCGATATGGCCGGCAACGGCATTCGACTGTTCGCGCGGTTCATCACTGCCGTCAGGGCGGACTGGCGCGGGATTGCGCCGGAGCCGGGCCTGCGCGTCTACTTCGCCAACCACACCTCAAACGGCGACATGCCGATGGTCTGGTCCGTGCTGCCGCCCGCGCTGCGGCGCCGGACGCGCCCCGTTGCGGCCGCCGATTACTGGCTGAAGACACCGCTGCGGGCCTTCGCCGGGCGTGACGTGTTCCGCGCCGTGCTGATCGACCGGCGGCCCGAGCATCGCACGAGCGACCCGGTCGCGGCGATGGTGGCTGCACTGGACGAGGGGTCGTCGTTGATCCTTTTCCCCGAGGGTGGGCGCAATATGGGGCCGGAGCCCCTGCTGCCGTTCAAGGCCGGGCTTTACAACATCGGGGTGCAGCGGCCGCAGGTGGACCTTGTGCCGACGTGGATCGCCAACCTCAATTCGATCATGCCAAAGGGCGAGATCATTCCGCTGCCGCTGATTTGTACCGTTACGTTCGGCACGCCGCTCCACGTCAAACCGGGAGAAAGCAAGGAAGCTTTCCTCGCCCGCGCATCCGAAGCATTGCGGACGCTGGCACCCGAGGCCCGGCCGTGAGTGCCACCACCGCAGACCTTCTGACGCTGACGCTGTGGATCTGCGTGCTGCTGATCGCCCTTGGCCTTTTCGGCGAGGCGATGCGGCGGCGGGGCGACCCCGACCGCCCCTCACCCGCGCTGGAAAGCTACCTGATGCGGGTGCAGTCGTGGTGGGCGATGGTGATCCTGCTGGCGCTGGCGCTGCTGTTGGGGCGGGCCGGGGTGGTGGTGCTGTTCGGCTTTGCCTCTTTCGCGGCGCTGCGCGAGTTCCTGACGCTGACGGCAAAGGCGCAGGCCGATCATATCGCGCTGGCGCTGGCCTTCTTCGTGATCCTGCCGCTGCAGTTCGTCTTCGTCGGGCTGCGCTGGGAGGGGGCCAGTGCCACTTTCATTCCGATCTATGCCTTCCTTGGCCTGCCGATCCTGTCGGCGCTGCGCGGCAATCCGCAGCGCTTTCTGATCCGCGTGGCGGAAACGCAATGGGGGCTGATGATCGCCGTTTTCTGCGTCAGCTACGTGCCCGCGCTGATGATGCTGGACCTGCCCGATCACGGCGACCGCGCGATCCTGCTGATCGCGTTTCTCGTCATCGTGGTGCAGCTGGGCGACCTGCTGGAATATTTCATCGGGCGGCGCATCGGGCGGCGGCGGATCGCGCCGGGGCTGGCGCCCAAGACGTGGGAGGGGATGGCCAGCGGCGTAGCCTGTGCCGCGGCGATCGGCGCGGCGCTCAGCTGGATCACGCCTTTCGGGCCGTGGGGCGCCGCAGCGATGGCGGCCGCAGCTTCGGCCGCCGGGCAGTTCGGCAGCCTCGTGATGGCGGCGATCAAGCGGGACCGGGGCATCAAGGACTGGTCGCACATGATCCCCGGACAGGGCGGCGTGCTGGACCAATTCGACAGCGTGGTCTTTGCGGCGCCGGTCTTTTACCACCTCGCCCGAACCTTCTGGGGCTAGGCGAAAAACGCGAAACCCCCCGGATTTCTCCGGGGGTTCTGCATGTCTTACAATGCGTTACGCTTATTCGTCGCGGCTTTCGGGCGTCTCGACGATCAGCGTCTCGAAGTCGTCGCTTGCGGTCTCCTCGGCCACGGGGGCGGCCAGCGCTGCAGCCGCGGCGGCCTCTTCCCGGCGCGCCTCGATCACCACGTTGTCCCGCTCGGTGGCGATGCGCCGGACGCGGCTGGTGGCCCCGCCGGTGCCCGCCGGGATCAGCCGGCCGACAATGACGTTCTCTTTGAGGCCAACCAGTTTGTCCCGCTTGCCCTGCACCGAAGCTTCGGTGAGCAGACGCGTGGTTTCCTGGAACGACGCCGCCGAGATGAAGCTGCGGGTTTGCAGCGACGCCTTGGTGATACCCAGCAGGATCGGCTCGCCCGACGCCGGACGACCGCCACGAGCGACCGCCTTGGCATTGGCCTCGTCGAACTCGGCCTTGTCCACCGTCTCGCCTTTCAACAGGACCGTGTCACCGCTTTCGGCAATCTCCCACTTCTGCAGCATTTGCCGGACGATGACCTCGATGTGCTTGTCGTTGATCTTCACGCCCTGCAGACGGTAGACGTCCTGCACCTCGTCGATCATGTAGTCGGCCAGCGCTTCGACACCCATGATGGCAAGGATGTCATGCGGTGCGGGGTTGCCGTCCATGATGTAGTCACCCTTCTGGACATAGTCGCCTTCCTGAACCGGAATGTGCTTGCCCTTGGGCACCATGTATTCGACGCGGCCATCACCTTCGGCGGCCTCGATCGCGATGCGGCGCTTGTTCTTGTAGTCCTTGCCAAAGCGCACGTAGCCGTCGATCTCGGCGATGATGGCGTGGTCCTTGGGACGACGGGCCTCGAACAATTCGGCCACGCGGGGAAGACCCCCGGTGATGTCCTTGGTCTTGGCACCTTCGCGCGGGATCCGCGCAACCACGTCACCGGCCCGGATCTCTTGACCGTCCTCAACCGACAGAACCGCGTCGACCGACATCTGGTAGCTGACCGGGTTGCCCGCATCGTTGCGGACCGGTTCGCCATCAGCGCCGACGATCAGGATCTCGGGCTTCAGATCGCCGCCCTTGGGCACCGAACGCCAGTCGGCCACGACCTTCTGGGTCATGCCGGTGGCATCGTCGGTTTCCTCGCGGACCGAGATACCGCTGACAAGGTCGAGGTAACGCACCGTCCCGGCCCGCTCGGCGATGATCGGCAGGGTGTAGGGGTCCCATTCGAAGAGCTTGGTGCCCCGCGCCACGTCCGCGCCTTCCTTGACAAGGATCTTGGTGCCGTAGCCGATCTTGTGCTGCGCACGTTCCTCGCCGTCCTCGCTGACGATCGCCAGAACCATGTTACGGCCCATGACAATCTGCTCGCCCACGGCGTTTTCCAGCAGAACTGCATTGCGGAACTCGACCTTGCCGGGTTGCGAGGCCTCAAGGAAAGAGGCCTGTCCGCCCTGCGCGACGCCGCCGATGTGGAAGGTCCGCATCGTCAGCTGGGTGCCGGGTTCGCCGATCGACTGCGCGGCGATGATCCCCACCGCCTCGCCGATGTTGACCATCGTGCCGCGCGCAAGGTCGCGGCCATAGCAGGCCTGGCAAACGCCGTCTTCGGCCTCGCAAGTCAGCGGGCTGCGGATACGCATCTTGGTGACACCGGCCACCTCTATCAGGTCGGCGCGGCGTTCGTCGATAAGCTCGCCAGCCTGCACGATCACCTCGTCGGTGCCGGGCTTGAGCACGTCATCGGCCGACACCCGGCCAAGCACACGCTCGGCCAGTGACGAGACGACTTCGCCCGCGTTCACGGCCGCTTCGGCGGTGATGGCGCGGTCAGTGCCGCAGTCCTTTTCGCGCACGATGCAATCCTGCGCCACGTCGACAAGACGACGGGTCAGGTAGCCCGAGTTGGCGGTCTTCAACGCGGTGTCCGACAGACCCTTCCGGGCGCCGTGGGTCGAGTTGAAGTATTCAAGAACGGTCAGACCTTCCTTGAAGTTCGAGATGATCGGCGTCTCGATAATCTCGCCGCTTGGCTTAGCCATAAGGCCGCGCATCCCGCCCAGCTGCTTCATCTGCGTGACCGAACCCCGGGCACCGGAGTGGGCCATCATGTAGACGCTGTTCGGCTCTTTCTCGGCGCCGTTGTCGTCCTTTTGCTTGGCCGAGATCGTCGACATCATAGCGTCGGTGACCTTGTCGTTACACTTCGACCAGGCATCGACGACCTTGTTGTACTTCTCCAGCTGGGTGATCTGGCCATCCATGTACTGCTGTTCGAAGTCCTTGACCTGATCGCGGGTATCCTCGACCAGCGCCCATTTCTTGTCGGGCACGACCATGTCGTCCTTGCCGAAGCTGATGCCGGCACGGAACGCCTCGCGGAAGCCGAGGCCCATGATCTGGTCGCAGAAGATGACCGATTCCTTCTGGCCGCAGTAGCGGTAGACGGTATCGATGATCTGCTGGACTTCGCGCTTGCGCAGCAGGCGGTTGACGAGGTCGAACGGCGCCTTGGCATTGAGCGGCAGCAAGCCACCCAGCCGCAGGCGGCCCGGCGTAGTCTCGTAACGCTTGATGACCTCGTTGCCTTCCTCGTCGATCTGCTTGATGCGCGCGGTGATGCGGGCGTGCAGGTGCACCTCGCCCGCGGCCAGCGCATGTTCGACCTCCTCGATGGTCGAGAAGGACATGCCCTCGCCCTTCATGCCCTCACGCTCGATCGTGGTGTAGTAGAGACCCAGGATCATGTCCTGAGACGGCACGATGATCGGCGCGCCGTTGGCAGGCGACAGCACGTTGTTTGTCGACATCATCAGCACGCGCGCTTCCAGCTGGGCCTCGAGGCTCAGCGGAACGTGCACGGCCATCTGGTCGCCGTCGAAGTCGGCGTTGAAGGCCGAGCAGACCAGCGGGTGCAGCTGGATCGCCTTGCCCTCGATCAGGATCGGCTCGAACGCCTGGATGCCAAGACGGTGCAGCGTGGGCGCGCGGTTCAGCAGAACCGGGTGTTCACGGATGACCTCGTCAAGGATGTCCCAGACCTCGGGGCGTTCCTTTTCGACCAGCTTCTTGGCCTGTTTCACCGTGCTGCTGAGGCCCTTGGCCTCGAGCCGCGAGTAGATGAACGGCTTGAAGAGTTCGAGCGCCATTTTCTTGGGCAGACCGCACTGGTGCAGCTTCAGTTCGGGGCCGGTCACGATGACCGAACGGCCCGAGAAGTCCACCCGCTTGCCCAGAAGGTTCTGGCGGAACCGGCCCTGCTTGCCTTTCAGCATGTCGCTGAGCGATTTCAGCGGACGCTTGTTGGCGCCAGTGATCACGCGGCCACGACGACCGTTGTCAAACAGCGCATCGACCGATTCCTGCAGCATCCGCTTTTCGTTGCGCACGATGATGTCGGGCGCGCGCAGCTCGATCAGCCGCTTGAGGCGGTTGTTGCGGTTGATGACACGACGGTAAAGATCGTTCAGGTCGGAGGTCGCGAAACGGCCCCCGTCCAGCGGGACCAGCGGACGCAGTTCCGGCGGGATGACCGGGATCACAGTCATCACCATCCATTCGGGCCGGTTGCCCGACTCGATGAAGCTTTCAACGATCTTCAGCCGCTTGATGATCTTCTTGGGCTTGAGTTCGCCGGTCGCTTCCTTGAGGTCGGCGCGCAGTTTCTCGGCCTCGGCGTCGAGGTCGATGGCGGCCAGCATCTCGCGGATGGCCTCGGCGCCGATATTGGCGGTGAAGGCGTCGATGCCGTAGGCGTCCTGCGCGTCGAGGAACTCTTCTTCCGTCATCAGCTGGCCATAGGACAGGTCCGTCAGGCCGGGCTCGATCACCACGTAGTTCTCGAAGTAGAGGATGCGTTCCAGATCACGCAGCGTCATGTCCAGCATCAGGCCGATGCGGCTGGGCAGCGATTTCAGGAACCAGATATGGGCGACGGGCGAGGCCAGCTCGATATGGCCCATCCGCTCCCGCCGGACCTTCTGCAGCGTGACTTCCACGCCGCATTTCTCGCAGACGACGCCGCGATACTTCATCCGCTTGTACTTGCCGCACAGGCACTCGTAGTCCTTGATCGGCCCGAAGATGCGGGCGCAGAACAGGCCGTCGCGCTCGGGCTTGAAGGTCCGGTAGTTGATCGTCTCGGGTTTCTTGATCTCCCCGAACGACCACGACAGGATGCGCTCGGGCGAGGCGAGCGAGACCTTGATCTCGTCGAATGCCTTGGCGGGCGTCAGCGGGTTGAACGGGTTATTCGTCAGTTCCTGGTTCATCTTGCGTCCTTACATAACAGGGGATGGGTTGAACGGGGCGCGAACGCCCTATTCCTCCTCCGCATCCAGGAGTTCCATGTTGAGGCCCAGACCGCGGACCTCCTTGACGAGCACGTTGAACGATTCCGGCACGCCGGCCTCGAAGTTGTCCTCGCCCTTGACGATCGATTCGTAGACCTTGGTCCGGCCCGCCACGTCGTCCGACTTCACCGTCAGCATTTCCTGCAGGGTGTAGGCGGCGCCGTAGGCTTCCAGCGCCCAGACCTCCATCTCGCCGAAACGCTGGCCTCCGAACTGGGCCTTGCCGCCCAGCGGCTGCTGGGTGACGAGGCTGTAGGGCCCGGTCGAACGCGCGTGGATCTTGTCATCGACAAGGTGGTGCAGTTTCAGCAGGTACTTCATCCCCACCGTCACCTTGCGGCTGAACTTCTCGCCGGTGCGCCCGTCGAACAGGTCCGACTGGCCCGAGGTATCGAAGCCCGCACGGCGCAGCGCGTCGTTGACATCGGCCTCCTTGGCGCCGTCGAAGACGGGCGTTGCGATCGGCACACCGCGGCGAACGTTGGACGCCGCCTCGACCAGCCGGTCCTCGTCCATCTCGGCGATGCCCTCGTCATAGACATCGTCGCCATAGCCAATCTTCATGGCATCGCGCACCGGGGTCAGATCGCCCGACCGGCGGTATTCCTTGACGGCCTCGTCGATCTGGATCCCAAGGCCACGCGCGGCCCAACCCATGTGGGTTTCAAGGATCTGGCCCACGTTCATCCGGCTGGGCACGCCCAGCGGGTTCAGAACGAAGTCCACCGGCGTCCCGTCGGCGAGGAACGGCATGTCTTCCTGCGGCACCACCTTCGAGATCACGCCCTTGTTGCCGTGACGGCCGGCCATCTTGTCGCCCGGCTGCAGCTTGCGCTTCACCGCGACGAAGACCTTGACCATCTTCATCACGCCCGGGGGCAGATCGTCGCCACGGCGGACCTTCTCGACCTTGTCTTCGAAGCGGGCATCGAGCGAGCGCTTTTGCACCTCGTACTGCTCGTTGAGCGCCTCGACGATCTGCGCGTCGGCCTCGTCCTTGAGGGCCAACTGCCACCACTGGCCGCGGCTGAGTTCCGACAGCGCCTCTTCGGTGATTTCCGACCCGGCCTTGAAGCCACGCGGACCTTTCACGGCGACCTTGCCAAGGATCATCGACTTCAGACGCGCGTAGATGTTGCGATCGAGGATCGCCATCTCGTCGTCGCGGTCACGGGCAAGGCGTTCGACCTCTTCCCGCTCGATCTGCAGCGCACGCTCGTCTTTCTCGACGCCGTGCCGGTTGAATACCCGCACCTCGACGACCGTGCCGAAATCGCCCGGCGGCAGACGCAGCGAGGTGTCGCGCACGTCGCTGGCCTTTTCGCCGAAGATCGCGCGCAGCAGTTTCTCTTCCGGGGTCATCGGGCTTTCGCCCTTGGGGGTGATCTTGCCCACAAGGATGTCGCCCGGCCCCACTTCGGCGCCGATATAGACGATGCCGGCCTCGTCGAGGTTGCGCAGCGCCTCTTCGCCCACGTTGGGGATGTCGCGAGTGATCTCTTCCGGCCCCAGCTTGGTGTCGCGCGCGGCCACTTCGAATTCCTCGATGTGGATCGAGGTGAACACGTCATCGCTCACGATCCGTTCGGAGATCAGGATCGAGTCCTCGTAGTTGTAGCCGTTCCACGGCATGAACGCGACGATCACGTTCTTGCCCAGCGCCAGTTCACCCATGTCGGTCGAGGGGCCATCGGCAATGACCTCGCCCTTCATCACGGTGTCGCCCACCTTCACCAGCGGACGCTGGTTGATGCAGGTGTTCTGGTTGGACCGCTGGAACTTGCGCATCCGGTAGATGTCGACGCCCGGATCGCCCGGTTCGAGGTCGGAAGTGGCGCGCACAACGATACGGGCCGCATCGACCTGGTCGATGATGCCGGCACGGCGCGCCATGATGGCCGCGCCCGAGTCGCGGGCAACGACGCCCTCGATCCCGGTGCCGACCAGCGGCGCCTCGGCCTGCAGAAGCGGCACGGCCTGCCGTTGCATGTTCGAGCCCATCAGCGCGCGGTTGGCGTCGTCGTTCTCAAGGAACGGGATCAGCGACGCGGCAACCGAAACCAGCTGTTTCGGCGAGACGTCGATCAGGTCCACCTGTTCGCGCGGCGCAAGGGTGTATTCACCCGACTGCCGGGTCGAGACCAGCTCGTTGATGAAGTTGCCCTCTTCGTCGAGCGTGGCGTTCGCCTGCGCAACCGTATGACGCATCTCTTCGGTGGCCGACATGTAGTGAACCTCGTCGGTCACCTTGCCGTTCTCGACCTTGCGATACGGGGTCTCGATGAAGCCGTACTTGTTCACCCGCGCGAAGGTTGCGAGGCTGTTGATCAGGCCGATGTTCGGGCCTTCCGGCGTTTCGATCGGGCACATCCGGCCGTAATGGGTCGGGTGCACGTCGCGCACCTCGAAGCCCGCGCGTTCGCGCGTCAGACCGCCCGGCCCAAGCGCCGACAGACGCCGCTTGTGCGTCACTTCGGACAGCGGGTTGGTCTGGTCCATGAACTGCGACAGCTGGCTGGAGCCGAAGAACTCGCGCACCGCGGCCGCGGCCGGCTTGGCGTTGATCAGGTCCTGCGGCATCACCGTGTCGATCTCGACCGACGACATGCGTTCCTTGATCGCGCGCTCCATCCGCAGAAGGCCGACGCGGTACTGGTTCTCCATCAACTCGCCGACCGAACGGACCCGGCGGTTGCCGAGGTGGTCGATGTCGTCGATGTCGCCCTTGCCGTCACGCAGCTCGACCAGCGCCTTGACACAGGCCACGATATCCTCGCGGCTGAGGGTGCGCATGGTATCGGCCGCATCGAGGTTGAGGCGCATGTTCATCTTGACCCGGCCCACGGCCGACAGGTCATAACGCTCGGAATCGAAGAACAGCGTGTCAAACAGGGCACTGGCGGCATCAACCGTCGGCGGCTCGCCCGGGCGCATGACCCGGTAAATGTCCATGAGCGCGGTTTCCCGGTTCATGTTCTTGTCGGCCTGCATCGTGTTGCGAATGTAGGGGCCGACATTGATGTTATCGATGTCGAGCACGGGGATCGACGTGATGCCGGCATCGACAAGCTCTTTCACCGTGCCGCCGATCACCTCGCCGTTCTTGTCCATCTCCAGCGTCAGTTCGTCGCCGGCCTCGACATAGATCGCGCCGTTTTCCTCGTTGATGATGTCGCGCGCGGCGAACTTGCCCACGATCGAGTTGAACGGGACCAGCAGGTTCTTGACCTTGCCTTCCTTGATCAGGGTCTGGACGGTACGCGGCGTAATCTTCTCGCCGGCCTTGCAGATCACCTCGCCAGTATCGGCATCAACCAGATCATGCGCCGGACGGGTGCCCCGCACCCGCTCGGGGAAGAACTTGGTGACCCAGTTCTTGCCCTTCTTGTCCAGCGCGTAGTCGACGGTGTCGTAATAGGCATTCATGATGCCTTCCTGATCCATGCCAAGGGCATAGAGCAGGGTCGTCACCGGCAGTTTGCGGCGACGGTCGATGCGCGCATAGACGAGGTCCTTGGCATCGAACTCGAAGTCCAGCCACGAGCCGCGATAGGGAATGATGCGGCAGGTGAACAGCAGCTTGCCCGAGGAATGGGTCTTGCCCTTGTCATGGTCGAAGAACACGCCGGGGCTGCGGTGCATCTGGGATACGATGACCCGCTCGGTGCCGTTGACGATGAAGGTGCCGTTCTGCGTCATCAGGGGCATATCGCCCATGAACACGTCCTGTTCCTTGATGTCCTTGACCGACTTGGCGCCGGTATCCTCGTCGACATCAAATACGATCAGGCGCAGCGTCACCTTCAGCGGCGCGCTGTAGGTCATGTCGCGCTGCTGGCATTCCTCGACGTCGTATTTCGGCTTTTCCAGCTCGTATTTCACGAATTCCAGCACGCTGGTCTCGTTGAAGTCCTTGATCGGAAAGACCGACTGGAACACGCCCTTGATGCCTTCACCGTCGGCCGGCATCTCGCCGTCGCCAGAGTTCAGGAACAGGTCGTAGGATGCCTTCTGAACCTCGATGAGGTTCGGCATCTCGAGGACTTCGCGGATTTTGCCGTAATACTTACGCAGGCGTTTCTGGCCGAGGAAGGACTGAGCCATGGGTGTCGTCACCTTTCAAATCTCTGCGGGGTCATGACGCGCGGGGCCCGCGCCATGTCGCCCAATCGAGAACGGGGGTTCCCGGTCTATTCGTGGCGCCCGTCCCACCGGGCGCCTCCCGACCTTGGGAACCTGCCCAAGAGGGGGGCGCTTGCATCGCCCTCCGCCAAGACAGGTTCGGCTGGACCCGCGAATCCGCGGACCCAGCCTTTAGTTCAGGACGCGTGCGGCGCCCTCATTGCCGAAATCAGGCCAGTTCGACCTTGGCGCCGGCAGCTTCCAGCTTCGCCTTGATCTCTTCGGCTTCGGCCTTGGCAGCGCCTTCCTTGATCTTGCCACCGGCTTCGACCAGATCCTTGGCTTCTTTCAGGCCAAGACCGGTGATCGCGCGGACTTCCTTGATCACGTTGATCTTCTGCGCGCCGGCGTCTTTCAGGACGACGTCGAACTCGGTCTTTTCCTCAGCGGCTTCGGCAGGGGCGCCAGCGGCCGGACCGGCCATCATGACGGCGCCACCGGCGGCCGGCTCGATGCCGTATTGGTCTTTGAGGATGGTTTTCAGCTCTTGTGCCTGGAGAAGGGTCAGACCCACGATCTCTTCGGCGAGTTTGTTCAGATCAGCCATTTTATGCTTTCCGTTCGGTTAAGGTGTGTTCCAACGACGGGGTATCAACCCCGCAGACAGTTCAGATCGCTTATGCAGCCTTCTCTTCGATCGTCGAAAGAATGCCCGCGATGTTCGAAGCAGGTGCGCCAATGGCCCCGGCGATGTTGCTGGCAGGCGCGCCGATGCACGACACGATCGAAGCAATAAGCTCTTCACGCGACGGCATCTGAGCGACGGCCTTCACGCCATCGGGGTCCAGAGCCGCGTTGCCCATGGCGCCGCCGAGAATGACGAACTTGTCGTTCGTCTTCGCGTAGGCATCAACCACCTTCGCCGCGGCGACGGGGTCTTCCGAGTAGGACAACACGGTCATGCCAGTGAGGTAGTCAGCGATGCTTTCGCAGGGCTTTCCCTCAAGGGCGATCTTGGCGAGCCTGTTCTTGGCAACGCGCACGGACCCGCCCGCATCACGCATTTTCGCGCGCAGGTCCTGCATTTGTGCAACCGTCATGCCTTCGTAGTGGGCAACCACCACGACGCCAGAGCTTTCGAAGATCTGGCCGAGTTCCTCGACCACTTTCTCTTTCTGGGCTCTATCCACAGTTTCACTCCAAGTGGTGGGGCTTGTCGCATGACTCACCCCGGCTCTAGTTGATCCCCACGCAGGCGCGGGGACCGTTCGGGTCCAGTGACAGGGTCCCGAGGCCTTGATCGCCCGAAGGAAGGCCAGCGGCCTTCGAACGGAAATCTTGTCTCGTTTCCCATCTCGGGAAGGACTTAGCGGGGCTGGATCAGATCCGGGCCCCTGCCCTCCGTCTCGGACAGGACGGGGCCGATCGTCTGGCCCCGCCATTCACCACCCCCGAGGGGGCGGGAATCTCTTGCTCAGTTCCCGGTGGCCGACGCGATGTCGATGCTGACACCGGGGCCCATGGTGGAGCTGATGGCGACCTTCTTCATATAGGTGCCCTTGGCCCCGGCGGGTTTCGCCCGGCCAACAGCCTCGACGAAGGCGCGCAGGTTCTCTTCCAGCTTGGCCGCGTCAAAGCTGGCCTTGCCGATGCCGGCATGGACAACGCCCGCCTTCTCGGCCTTGAACTGCACCTGGCCACCTTTGGCGGCGGTCACGGCCTCGGTCACGTCCATCGTCACCGTGCCAACCTTGGGGTTGGGCATCAGGTTGCGCGGGCCGAGGATCTTGCCCAGACGACCGACGACGGGCATCAGGTCGGGGGTGGCAATGCAGCGATCAAACTCGATCTTGCCGGACTGGATGGTTTCCATCAGGTCCTCGGCGCCGACGATGTCGGCACCCGCGGCCTTTGCCTCGTCCGCCTTCACGCCGCGCGCGAAGACCGCCACGCGCACCGACTTGCCGGTGCCGTTGGGCAGGTTGACCGTGCCGCGGACCATCTGGTCGGCGTGACGCGGATCAACGCCAAGGTTCATCGCGATCTCGATCGTCTCATCGAATTTGGCTGCGGCATTGGCCTTGACCAGCGCGACCGCATCCGCGACCGACAGGTTCTGCTTGCCTTCGAAGGCGGCATTGGCGGCCTTCGCACGTTTTCCCAGCTTTGCCATCACTTCACCTCGATGCCCATGGAGCGGGCCGAGCCCACGATGATCTTCATCGCCGCCTCGACGCTGGTGGCGTTGAGGTCGCGCATCTTCGCCTCGGCGATTTCGCGGACTTGCGCCACGCTGACCGAGCCGGCGGTGGACTTGCCCGGCGTCTTCGAGCCGGATTGCAGCTTGGCAGCCTTCTTGATGAAGTAGGACGCCGGCGACGTCTTGATGTCCATCGTGAAGGACTTGTCCTGGTAGTAGGTGATCACGACCGGGGTCGGCGCGCCGGGTTCCATGTCTGCAGTCTTGGCGTTGAACGCCTTGCAGAATTCCATGATGTTGATGCCGCGCTGGCCCAGTGCGGGACCGACCGGCGGGGAGGGGTTCGCTTGCCCGGCTTTCACCTGCAGCTTCAGCTTGCCCATTACCTTCTTGGCCATGAGGCCTCTCCTTGTTCTGCGGCGGGTCGCCCCGCCATTCCAACAGCCGCGGGGCGCGCCCCTTGGCCTCTCGTTGCGTGGTCCGGTCCGAGCGCCGCGGCGCCCTCGCCTCCCACGGACCCACCCCCCTCAAAATCCGGGGCGAGGGCCGTCACGTCAGCCCTGCTTGGAGACCTGCGTGAATTCCAGCTCTACCGGGGTGGCCCGACCGAAGATCGACACCGACACCTTCAGGCGCTGGTGATCCTCGTCCACTTCCTCAACCATCCCGTCGAAATCCTCGAACGGCCCGTCGGTGACCTTCACCTTCTCGCCGATCTCGAAATGAATCAGGGTGCGCGGGCTTTCCTCGACCTCCTGCACCCGGCCAAGGATCGCCTGCACCTCGGCATCACGCATCGGCATCGGGCGGCCCTGCGGCCCAAGAAACCCGGTGACGCGGTTGATCGAGTTGATCAGGTGATAACCCTCGTCCGACATCTCCATGTGCACCAGCACGTAGCCGGGCATGAAACGACGCTCGGTCGTCACCTTCTTGTTCCGGCGCACCTCGATGACCTCTTCGGTCGGCACCAGAACCTCGTCGATCTGCTCCTCAATCCCCTGCTCGGCGACCTTGGTGCGGATCTGTTCGGCAATCTTCTTCTCGAAGTTCGAGAGCACGCTGACCGAGTACCACCGCTTCGCCATTCTTTTCGTACCCTCGCCGCGCCGGCCCGTGGACCGGAAAAGTTCATGTCGCTTCAGGCAGTTAACCTGCCTTTCGGAAAAACAAAATCGGCGTGCAACACGAATCGCCGCACGCCCTTGTTCCGAAGTCCGTGGCTATTACCTCCGGAGCCGTCCAAGTGCAAGGGCTGGCGCGCAATTTTCCGTGGACGCCGGACCGCATCGCGGCCCGCAAACACGCCAGCTCAGGAGCCGAACATGCCCAGAACCAGGTGCAGGCCCTGCCGGATCAACAGGTCCGTGACCGAGAAATAGGTCGAGATGAGCGCCGTCAGGGCCACCACCATCGCGGTGGTCAGCAAAACCTCGCGCCGGCTGGGCCAGGCCACCTTGCCGATCTCGGACCGGGTCTGCTGTATGAATTGCATCGGGCTGGGTCGGGCCATCTGCGTCGTTCCCTTGTCACATCGCGCACCGCACCGGGCAGCGCGCCGTTGTCGGGCCACATACGCGGGCACGGACCGGTTTTCAAGCCTGCCGCGCCGCCATCGCCGTGTCCTCTGTCGCCGGCTCCAGCAGACGCACCCCGGGAAGAGCGCGAATCCGGTCCACCTGGTCGGCATAGGCGCGTGCGGCGGCCTCGTGGCCGTCGGCCTCAAAGAGGTCGAAGGCGGGATTGTCCTCGGTCACCGGGAAGCGGCGGCGCGCGCGTTGCGCCAGCGGCCCCTCCACCCCGTGCACCGCCCACTCCATCACCGCCTTCTGCGCCCGCACCGACAGGCCCTGATTGGCCGGCTGTGCCGCGGGGGCGGGCAACACCGCCGCCGCAGGACCCAGCAGCGCCTCTAGGATGGACGGCAGGCCCGCCCGGTAATCCTCGTATCGCCAGACCGTCAGCCCCGCGAGGCCGGGCACCGCCGCCAGCCGCGCGACCAGATCGGCCCAGTCCAGCCGGTCGGGCGGATTGAGGTCGCGAAACCCGCCCGCGCCAATCGCCACGCCGCCAAACAGGCTTTGCGAATAGGCCGAGGTCAGAAACGTCGTCGGTTGCCGGATCGCAAGGAAAAGGTGCAGCGGGTTGGGCGCCAGTGCCGCGGCCAACGCCGCCACCCGCGCCGCCGCGCCTTCATAAAGCGGGACCATCACATTGCCGGCGCCGTCATGCAGAGGGCCTGCAAAATTCTCGTCCGACAGCACCACCAGCCGATCGCCCTTGGCCAGAAAATCAAGCTGTTCCAGCGGCGATCTGCCATTGCGATGTACGGCGTCCGGGTTGATCCCGAAACTTGTCCCGATCGAACGGCGGGGACGACGCAGGAATTCCGGCCCGTAATAGCGCACGCCCGCCTCGACCAGCGCCGCGCGGTTGGCGTGCATCAGCTTTTGCAGATGCGTGGTGGCCGTCTTGTGCGCCCCCAGATGCAAATGGGTCTGGATCAGATCGCTCACCGGCCCCGTGTCCCGCCCCTTGCCGCATTCGTTGACGGGCGTTGTAGCCCGCGCGGCGCGGCCTTGCCAAGGGCGGCGTGCCGTTGATCTTCGCGGAGTCCGAAGGTGGGAGGGCGTGGCAGGGGCAGCAGGGTTCGAACCCGCGACCTACGGTTTTGGAGACCGTCGCTCTACCGGCTGAGCTATACCCCTATGGCCAAGGCGGGATTACGGCACCTCGGGGGGGGAATCAAGGGCCGACATGCCCCCGCGCCCAAGCACCGCAATGGCGGTCAGCCCGGCCAGTGTTCCCGCCCAGATGACCGCCGCCAAGGGCAGGAACAGCGTCAGCAGCCCGGCCAGTGCGGCCCCCGCCAGAAGGCAGCCATCGCTTGTCACGCGGAAGGTGGCCGCGACCCGCCCCATCACCGCGTCGGCCACGACCCGTTGGCGCAGGCTGAGCGCCAGGATGCCGAAGGCGGTGAGAAACGCATCGCCCGCCACCTGCCCCAGTGCCAGAAGCGGCAGCGCCAGCCCCGGCAGCAGCAGCGCCATCGGCACGGTGAGGTTCAGCACGAGGCCCGCCGCAAGCGTCAACCGCAGCGCCGTGTCTTCGCGAACCGACCTCAACAGCGGGCCCACCATCAGCGCGCCGGCAAGGCTGCCGATACCGCCCGCACCGATCAGCAGGCCCAGCACGGCCGGCGAAAGGCCGAGCGTGCCCAGTGCGACAACGGTGTAAAGCGCGAAAAGGACACCACCCGCCAACGTCGTCACGGCCTCGACAGCCAGCAGACGCATCAGCGGGGGATGGTCGCGGCATACCTTCAAACCGGTTGCCAGATCGGCGAGCGGGTGGGTGCGCGCGGCAGATGTTGGTACGGGCCGAGCCTCGGGCATGGCGATCCGGCCAAGCAAGGCTGCCGACCACAGGTAGCTTGCCGCGTCCACCGCCAGTGCCAGTGGTCCGCCGACGATCTGCACCAGCACGCCGCCCAGCCATGGCCCCACGCCTTCGGCCACCGAATCGGTCGCCTCCAGACGGGCATTCGCATCGACGATCCGGGCGGGACCGACCAGCGCCGGAACATAAGCCATCTCGGCAATGGAAAAGAGCGCGCTGGCCGCGCCAACGGCGGCGGCGACAAGATAGATCTGCGGCATGGCCAGCGCGCCCAGATGCGCGGCAACGGGCACGGTCAGGATCAGCGCGGCGCGGGCAAGATCGGCCCCGATCATCAGCGGACGCCGCGCCCGCGCATCAACAATTCGCCCGGCCCAAAGCCCCACCACCAGCCCCGGCGCGACACTGAGCGCGGCCAGCGCCGAGACTTCGGACGCGCTGGCGTCCAGCGTCAGCAGGGCCAGCATCGGCAGCACCGTGCGGCTGATCCGCGCGCCGACGGCACTGCCGGCTTGCGCCGCCCAAAGCCGCAGGAAATCGCGGTGGCGCCAAAGGCTGGGTGCGGTCGTCATCGACGGGCGTTCCGTGGCAAACTGGCAAAAGAAAGGGGCGGCCCAAGCCGCCCCATCGATCCTTCGTCAATTTCGCGCGAAAATCACTCGATGATTTTCGAGACGACGCCGGCGCCGACGGTACGGCCGCCTTCACGGATGGCGAAGCGCAGGCCGTCTTCCATCGCGATCGGGGCGATCAGCTCGACGTTGAACTTCAGGTTGTCGCCCGGCATCACCATCT
>NZ_WGLM01000004.1:2500-961474 GCF_016125575.1 Limimaricola sp. | reverse complement strand
GCGTCAATCTGGTCGTAGGCCTGGAAATCACCAAAATACTTCGTGATCGCCGCCGTCAGCGTCGTCTTGCCGTGGTCAACGTGACCAATCGTCCCGATGTTCACGTGCGGTTTGTTGCGTTCAAACTTTGCCTTGCCCATGATGGGTCTCCTTCAATTTCTGGTCGGCGGGCATCGCCCGGTCCGGGGTGATGGCAGGGGGGGCCTGACGGCCCGCCGCCCTTAAGCGTATTTCTTCTGGATCTCGTCCGAGATGTTCTGCGGAACCGGTTCGTAATGGTCGAACTGCATCGTGAACTGGGCGCGACCCGAGGTCATCGAGCGCAACGTGTTGATGTAGCCGAACATGTTGGCCAGCGGCACGAAGGCATCGATGACGTTCGCGTTGCCGCGGCTGTCCTGCCCCTGCACCATGCCCCGACGCGAGGTCAGGTCGCCGATGACGCCGCCGGTATATTCCTCCGGCGTCACGACTTCGACTTTCATGATCGGCTCCAGCAGCTTGGCGCCGGCCCGCTTGAGGCCTTCACGCATGCACATGCGCGAGGCGATCTCGAAGGCCAGAACGCTCGAGTCAACGTCGTGGAACTTGCCGTCAAGCAGCGCGACCTTGAAGTCGATCACGGGGAACCCGGCGAGCGGGCCCGAATCCATCACCGACTTGATGCCCTTCTCGACGCCCGGGATGTATTCCTTCGGCACTGCACCACCGACGATGCGGCTTTCGAAGGAATAGCCCTCGCCAGGCTCGGTCGGGCTGATCTCCAGCTTGACCTCGGCGAACTGACCCGAACCACCCGACTGCTTCTTGTGGGTGTAGGTGTGCTCGATCTTGTGGCCGATGGTTTCACGATAGGCCACCTGCGGCGCACCGATGTTCGCCTCGACCTTGAACTCGCGCTTCATGCGGTCGACCAGGATGTCGAGGTGAAGTTCGCCCATGCCCTTCATGATCGTCTGGCCCGATTCCAGGTCAGTCTCGACACGGAAAGAGGGGTCTTCGGCCGCCAGACGCGCCAGCGCCGCCGACATCTTTTCCTGGTCGGCCTTGGTCTTGGGCTCGACCGCGATCTCGATGACCGGCTGCGGGAAGGTCATGGTTTCCAGAACCACCTGCTTGGCCGTGTCGCTGAGGGTGTCACCGGTCGTGGTGTCCTTCAGACCGGCCAGCGCGATGATGTCGCCCGCGAAGGCCTCTTCGATTTCCTCGCGGTTGATGGCGTGCATCATCATCATCCGGCCAATGCGCTCGCGCTTGCCCTTGGTGGTGTTGAGAACCTGATCGCCCTTCCGGAGCAGGCCCGAATAGATCCGGGTGAAGGTCAGCGAACCCACGAAGGGGTCGTTCATGATCTTGAAGGCGAGGCCCGAGAAGGGCTCGCTATCGTCGGCATGACGGGCGATGTTGCGGGTCTCGGTCTCGTCATCGGGCGAAAATCCCATGTAGGCCGGGACGTCCAGCGGCGACGGCAGGAAGTCGATCACCGCGTTCAACAGCGGCTGCACGCCCTTGTTCTTGAACGCGGAACCGGCCGTGACCGGCACGAAGGCCAGCGTCAGGCAGCCCTTGCGGATCAGACCGCGCAGGGTCTCCTCGTCGGGCTCGTTGCCTTCGAGGTAGGCCTCCATCGCGGCATCGTCCATGTCGACGGCGATCTCGATCATGTTGGCGCGCCACTCGTCGGCCATGTCCTTGAGGCTGTCGCGGATCGGCTTGCGGACCCAGGACGCGCCCAGGTCTTCACCTTCCCAGACCCACTCTTCCATCTTGATCAGGTCGATGATGCCTTCCAGCTTGTCCTCGGCGCCGATCGGCAGGGCGATCGGGCACGGGGTCGCGCCGGTGCGGTCCTTGATCATCTTCACGCAGTTGAAGAAGTCGGCACCGATCTTGTCCATCTTGTTGACGAAGACGATGCGCGGCACCTTGTAGCGGTCGGCCTGACGCCACACCGTTTCGGTCTGCGGCTCGACACCGGCGTTGGCGTCAAGAAGGCAGATCGCGCCGTCAAGCACGGCGAGCGAACGCTCGACTTCGATGGTGAAGTCGACGTGGCCGGGGGTGTCGATGATGTTGAAGCGGTACTTCGTGTCCGAAGTGCCTTCTTTCGTGGGGTCTTCCTGACGCTGCCAGAAGGTGGTCGTGGCCGCGGAGGTGATGGTGATCCCGCGCTCCTGCTCCTGCTCCATCCAGTCCATCGTCGCGGCGCCGTCATGCACCTCGCCAATTTTGTGGCTCTTGCCGGTGTAGAACAGGATCCGCTCGGTCGTGGTGGTCTTGCCGGCGTCGATATGCGCCATGATCCCGAAGTTGCGGTATCGCTTGAGGGGGTATTCGCGTGCCATTGGGCAGGTCCTTAGGCTTAGATGTTACCAGCGGTAGTGGCTGAAGGCCTTGTTCGCATCGGCCATCTTGTGGGTGTCTTCACGCTTCTTGACGGCCGTGCCGCGGCCGTTCACCGCGTCGATCAGCTCGCCCGCAAGGCGCTCTTCCATGGTGTGTTCGTTGCGCTTCTTGGCCGCGGCGATCAGCCAGCGGATCGCCAGCGCCTCGCGGCGCTCGGGGCGCACTTCAACCGGAACCTGGTAGGTCGCACCACCGACACGGCGCGAGCGGACCTCGACCGACGGTTTGATGTTGTCCAGGCTCTCGTGGAACACTTCCACGGGCGATTTCTTCAACTTGGTCTCAACCCGCTCGAAAGCGGAATAGACGATCCGTTCGGCGACGGATTTCTTGCCGTCGACCATCAGGTTGTTCATGAACTTGGTCAGCACGGTATCGCCATACTTGGCATCCGGCAGGACCTGGCGTTTCTCGGCGGCATGACGACGCGACATGGCGGTCTCTCCTTACTTCGGACGCTTCGCGCCGTACTTCGACCGGCGCTGTTTGCGGTTCTTCACGCCCTGGGTGTCGAGGACACCGCGCAGGATGTGATAACGGACGCCGGGAAGGTCCTTGACCCGACCGCCGCGAATCAGGACCACCGAGTGTTCCTGCAGGTTGTGGCTTTCGCCGGGGATGTAGCTGATCACCTCGAAACCGTTGGTCAGACGCACCTTGGCGACCTTCCGCATGGCCGAGTTCGGCTTCTTCGGCGTCGTGGTGTAGACCCGGGTGCACACGCCACGCTTCTGCGGGCAGGATTCGAGGTGCTGCGACTTCGACCGGGTGACTTTGGGCTGCCGCGGTTTGCGGATCAGCTGTTGGATCGTTGGCATTGGGCTGTGTTCCCCGTTACTTCCACATGTGTCGCGGCCCCGAAGGTCCGCCGATTTCCGGCAACGTGCAGGGCGCGATCACCAAGCACAAAAAACCCGCAGTCGTTCCCTTACCGGAGGAACGGTGCGGTGGGCATCCAGAGGATCGGGGCGACAGGTGCCCGGATCATGACCACGTCAGCTCTGATATCGGACAGGAGGCAATACCCCCGATCCGGATGAGCGGCGTATAGGGGCTTGGACCGGGGCTGTCAACGCCCCGCGGCGGTCCGTTTCCGGCCAAAATCAGCGTATCCGCAGACCCACCGGAACACGCCGGGCGGCGCGTCTTTCACGATAGAGCGTGAACAGCCCCGTCGCCACGACCAGCGCCGCGCCTGCCAGCGTCAGGCCATCTGGCCAGTCGCCAAACAGGACCAGCCCCAGCACCAGCGCGACAAGCAGACTGGCATAGCGGAACGGCGCGACAAAGCCGATCTCGCCCACCCGCATCGCACCGACCGACGTGATATAGCCGCCGATCACAAAGGCCGATGCACCCGCCAGTTGCCATCCTGCGCGCGGCGTCACGGGCGCCCAGTCAATAAAGGCCGAACCGACGGCCGCAAAGAGCGTCACGCCCGCCGCCGCCACCAGCGCCACGAGGATCGAGGGCACGCTGCGTGTCATCCGCCGCGCGGCAAGGTCGCGCACGGTGACGCAGGCCACCGACAGCAGCGCAAAGACGGAGTAATGCGTGAACCCGTCGGTTCCCGGCCGCACGATCAGCAGAACGCCGATGAAACCGACGGCGATCGCCGTCATCCGCTTCCAGCCCACCTGTTCGCCAAAGGCGAGCGCGGCAGCGAGAGTGACCGCAAGCGGCAGCGATTGCAGGATCGCCGAGACGTTGGCGATCGGCATCTGGAAGAGAGCGGTGATAAAGAACCATGCCGCAGCCGCCTCTGCCACCGTGCGCAGGGCAATCAAGCCCCAGTCCCGCCGGGCGATATCAAAGCGCAACTGCCCCATCACCAGCGCCAGCACCACCAGCGCCGCGGTGGTCGCGATGCCGCGCAACAGCAGGGCCTGGAACAGGGGCAGTTCGGTCCCCAGCGCTTTCATGCAGGCGTCGTTGCAGGTAAAGGCGGTCATCGCCCCCACCATCAGAAGCGCGCCGCGCATGTTGTCGCTGAGTGCCATTGTCCGTCCCCGGTCCCCGAAGGCGCCTTAGCAGGGCCGACAGGACCGCACCAGTGGCCTCGTCGGACTGGCGATCCCAGGAGGACTCGAACCCCCAACCTGCTGATTAGAAGTCAGCTGCTCTATCCAGTTGAGCTATGGGACCGCTGCCGGTGTCCTACCCGCTTGGCCGCAATCGGGCCAGCGTTTTTGCCGATCTCAGTGGGTCCAGGCGCCGCGGCGTTTGGAGGAGAAGTTGTCGCCGTAGCCGCCGGGGCGCAGGTTGAACTTGCGCTCCTTGGGTTCCTGAACTTCGGCGTCGATGCCATGATGCGCGGCATAGGCCAGCGCCTCTTCCTTCGTCTCGAACCGCAGGTGCACCTGGCTTTCCATGTCGGAAGAACTGGTCCAGCCCATCAGCGGATCAACCTCGCGGGCCGAGGCCGGCGCAAACTCCAGCGCCCATTCATGGGTCTTGGCCGTGCCCGACTGCATCGCGGTACGGGCTGGTTTGTAGATGCGTGCGCGCATGATCGTCCCCTGAAACTAGCCTTGGCGTTATCGGCAAAACCGCGCGCGCCTGCAAGCCCGCAGTGGGCCCGTCGACCGACGACCTCAGCGCGAGACCGGCAGCACGCGCCGATAGAGCGTCTCGATCGCGTCAAGCGGCCCCGGCCCGACACGGCGAAGGATCGCGCGGGCTGCAAGCGCAGCGATCAGTGCGATCAGTGCCGATCCCGCCATATCCAGCGGAAAGTGGACGCCAAGATAGACCCGCGCCCAGGCCACCGCGCCACCTGCCAGCGTGATCGCCCATCCGAGCGCACGCATCGGCGTGGCCAGAAGCAGGCCCAGCCCAAGCGACCAGAACAGCGTCGCATGGTCGCTGGGAAAGGACGAGTCGGCAGCATGGGCAACCAGCGTATGGCCGATCCCGGCCATGAACGGGCGCGGTGCCGCGTTCATCGACGCCACGCCCAGCGCCAACGTCATCCCGATCACCAGCGCAAGACCCGCGGCCATCAACGCCCGCCGCATCGCCGCCGGACCCGCGACCCACAGCGCGATCAGCCCTGCCAGCAAGACCCAGATCAGTCCGTTGGCCAGAAACACCGCCAGCCCGACGGCCCATCCCGGCGCTTGAGCGCTCGCGTTGAGAAGCGCAAAAAGTGCAAGGTTGCCCGGAAATGCCTGTTCCATGATGCCTCCGCCAGCCCGCTATGCGGGTCGGCCTTAGCCCTCGCCTTGCGCCCGGACAAGGCCGCGACGCGGGCTCGGCGGGTCTGCGCCCTTGAACCGGAACAAAAAGGGATCAATTCTAGGCAGGTTGCCCAAGGAGTCGCCCCCATGGCCTATGCCCATTCCGACAGTCTGCCAGAACGCCCGCCCGTGCTGTCCAATCCCGCCCCCGACGTGAAGACGCGTGAGAAGCTGGAAGGCGGCAAGCGGTTCGTGCTGAAGACCGAGTTCGAGGCAGCCGGCGACCAGCCCACGGCGATCGCCGAACTGGCCGGCGGGATCAACACGGGCGAGCGTAACCAGGTCCTGTTGGGTGCCACAGGCACGGGCAAGACCTTCACCATGGCCAAGATCATCGAGGAAACCCAGCGCCCGGCGATCATCCTTGCACCGAACAAGACTCTGGCGGCCCAGCTTTACGGCGAATTCAAGGGCTTCTTCCCGGAAAACGCAGTCGAATACTTCGTCAGCTACTACGACTACTACCAGCCCGAAGCCTACGTTCCGCGCAGCGATACCTATATCGAGAAGGAATCGCAGATCAACGAACAGATCGACCGGATGCGCCACTCGGCCACCCGCGCGCTGCTGGAACGTGACGACGTGATCATCGTGGCCTCGGTCAGCTGCATCTACGGCATCGGCTCCGTCGAGACCTACGGCGCGATGACGCAGGACCTGGTCACCGGCAAGACCTATGACCAGCGCGCGGTGATGGCCGATCTGGTCGCCCAGCAATACCGCCGCAACGACCAGGCGTTCCAGCGCGGCAGCTTCCGCGTGCGCGGCGATTCGCTGGAGATCTTCCCCGCCCACCTTGAGGACCGGGCATGGCGGCTCTCGTTTTTCGGGGAAGAGCTGGAAAGCATCACAGAGTTCGACCCGCTGACGGGCGAAAAGACCGACAGCTTCGACAAGATCCGCGTCTATGCCAATTCTCACTACGTCACGCCGAAACCGACGATGCAGCAGGCCATTCAGGGCATCAAGAAAGAGCTGCGCATCCGCCTCGACCAGCTGGTGGCCGAGGGCAAGCTGCTGGAGGCCCAGCGGCTGGAACAGCGCACCAACTTCGATCTTGAGATGCTCGAGGCGACCGGCGTGTGCAACGGGATCGAGAACTATTCGCGCTATCTGACGGGTCGTGCGCCGGGTGAACCGCCGCCGACCCTGTTTGAATTCATCCCCGACCACGCCATCGTCTTTGCCGATGAATCCCACGTCTCGGTTCCGCAGATCGGCGGGATGTACAAGGGCGACTATCGGCGCAAATTCACGCTGGCCGAGCATGGTTTCCGCCTGCCCTCCTGCATGGACAACCGCCCGCTGAAGTTCGAGGAATGGGACGCGATGCGTCCGCAATCCGTCTTCGTCAGCGCCACCCCCGCCGCGTGGGAGCTGGAGCAGGCCGGCGGTGTCTTTACCGAACAAATCATCCGCCCCACCGGCCTGATCGACCCCAAGGTCGAGATACGCCCCGTGGACATGCAGGTCGACGACCTGCTGGACGAGGTGCGCAAGGTCGCCGCTGATGGCTATCGCACGCTTGTCACCACGCTGACCAAACGGATGGCCGAAGACCTGACCGAATACATGCACGAACAGGGCATCCGGGTGCGCTACATGCATTCCGACATCGACACGATCGAGCGGATCGAGATCCTGCGAGACCTGCGCCTTGGTGCCTTCGACGTGCTGATCGGCATCAACCTGCTGCGCGAAGGCCTCGACATCCCCGAATGCGGGCTGGTGGCCATTCTGGATGCGGACAAGGAGGGGTTTCTGCGTTCGGAAACCTCGCTGGTGCAGACCATCGGCCGCGCTGCCCGCAACGTCGACGGCCGCGTCATCATGTATGCCGACCGCATTACCGGCAGCATGGAACGCGCCATGCGCGAGACAGACCGCAGGCGCGCCAAGCAGATCGCCTATAATGTCGAGCACAACATCACGCCCACCACGGTCAAGAAGAACGTCGAGGACATCCTCGCCGGCCTCTACAAGGGCGACGTGGACATGGCCCGCGTCACCGCGAGGGTCGACAAGCCGTTGCACGGCGCCAACCTCGAGGCCGTGCTGGACGGCTTGCGCACCGACATGCGCAAGGCTGCCGAGAACCTCGAATTCGAAGAGGCCGCGCGCCTGCGCGACGAGATCAAGCGGCTGGAAACCGTCGACCTTGTCATCTCCGACGACCCGTTGGCGCGGCAACAGGCCGTTGACAGGGCGGTGGATGAGGCAAGCAAAATGAGCGGAAGGTCAACGGCCGGGCGGCCGGGGCAGCGGGGCGGGAAGAGCAGGCCGGGGCGGAGGTAGCGCGCTGCCCTCGGGCCGAAGCACTTCGCCGAGTTCGCCCTCGCGCCAACAGGTCCGCTTGGACGCCCCTGCCAACAGGAACGATTTGGGCTATGGTCGGAAAGGTAGGCCATATTATCGAAAGTAGGTCATTTACATAATAAGAGATAAGCCCTGGCATTTCCGAAAAGCAATCGCATATCTATATATATTTGAGATGTAATTATCCAATTCGCATTTTCACCGGGATTGACTCCGGACTGGCTGCATGCGCCAATAGATAACGCTGCCAACGTCAGGAACTTACATGCAATTCAACCGCTTCCTTCATGCCGCCGCCTTAATCGGCGCGACTGCAATTTCGGGCTGTGCCGAGCAGGCAAGCAACGTGCCTGCAACGTACATTCCCAGCATTATTTACCGTGGTGCCACCTGCCAGGAACTTGCACAGGAAAGGCAGAATCTTGCGCATTACGTGGTTTACGTGACTGCCCAGCAGCGCAATTCGGCGCAATGGGATACAGCGCTTGTCACAACGTCACTGGTCATCTTCTGGCCCGCCGTCTTTGCACTGCCATTGACGGTAGATCAGTCGGCACAGCTCGCCTCGGCCCGCGGGCATTACGATGCGCTGGTCAAGGCTCAGGCAGAACAGGGATGCGGCGGAGCCGCGCCGTCAACCTATAGCATGCAACAGACGCCATATTATGCCGGAACGGTCGGTGGAACCGGAAACTGGCGCCGCTACCCTGGTCAATTCCCTCCAATGTAGGGGGCCGAAACGACCCGGCCAGGGCTCTGGGGCAACGCCGGCCATAAGTGTGGCATGCGCAGCCAAGGCTCATCCAACGCCCCCCTACACCTCCAACCGCACCTTTCCCTTCTTGACGGCGCCCCGGATCAGGTGGCCCGGCCGGCGCACCTCGGGGAAGTCCTTGGCCCAGTCCCGGTACTTGTCATTGGTGACAATCCGCGCACCAAGGTCGCGCGCGGCACCAAGCAGGTAGGTATCGGCGATCGTCCCCTTGGGAACAACCAGCACCTGTTCGGCGGGCAGGTCCAGCAGGGCGGCAAGTTCGGCGTCGTCCTGGTATCGCCCGACGATCTTGTAGCCCGCGCTGGCATCGAAAATCACACCCGGCTTGTAGCCTTGGTCACGCAGCACCCAGACGACCCGTGACACCGTCTCGATCTTCGGCGTCTCGTCGTCCCAGAACATCACGTTGGACCCGTCGACAAGGATGCGCGGAAGCTCGGGTTCTGCTACCCGGCCGGGTCGCAACAGGAGGCCGACCAACAGGACGGCCATCAGCGCCACGCCGATCACGATGATCGTCACGCCCATGGTCATCGCACGCCAACCACGCCCGGCGTCATTCCATTCGCCAAAGCTCGCAAATCATCGGCCCCAAGGATCAGGCCCGCCGCCCAAATCGGGCAAGCCACGCTTACATTCCCGGATCGATCGGGTGCTCCACCGCGCCGCCGGCCTCGGCCCAGTCCTTGAACCCGCCAAGGTTATAAACCTTTTCATAGCCCATTTCCTTCAGCCGTGCGCCGGCCAGCGCCGAGCGTCCGCCCGAGGCGCAATAGACGATCGTCGGCCGGTCGCGGCGAAAGGCGGGGTCGTGATAGGGCGTGCCCTCGTCGGCACGGAACTCCAGCATCCCGCGCGATACGTGGTGCGCCCCGGCCACCTTGCCGGACTTGGCAACCTCCGGTTCGTCCCGCACATCGACCACCAGAGCGCCCGAGGCGATCATCTCTTCGGCCTCTGCCTTGGTCACGCGCGGCACCACCGCGTTGGCCTCGGCGATGTAGTCTTTCACGGTCTTCGACATGCGCAAATCCTCCTGTTCGGGATGCCCGTATCATAGCCCCAAACACGCCGTTGAAAAGTGGACGCGCCAGGTGCGGCCAACATGGCTCACGCCATACCAACAAAGAATATCTATATAATTCAGAAACTTGCAAGTCGTCCCCATGGGGACGCCCGCAAAATCGCCCTGTCAGACCCGTTTCACGATCTTGATCAGCCACAGCAGGATCACCGCGCCCAGCGTCGCATGGATGATCGAAACGATAACCCCGCCGCCGAAGCCCAGCCCGATCCGCGGCAGGATCAGCCCGGCCACCACCGCGCCCACGATCCCCACCACGATGTTGCCGACCAGCCCGAAGCCGTAGCCGCTGACGATCTGCCCTGCCAGCCAGCCCGCGATCGCGCCGACGATCAAGAGGATGATGATGCTTGTGATACCCATGTCTTGTCCTTCGCTGCTCCGGGCCAGTCACCCGGTTCTGGTCCGTAACCTATGCCTGCGCGGACCGAAACCGAAGGACAATCTCGCGCCTCTCGACAGCCCCCCGCGCGCCCCTTACCCTTCGCACCAGCCGAGGAGGGCCCGCATGCACGCCGCGATCACCGGAACCGGGGTCTTCACCCCGTCCGAGACCATCACCAACGCCGAGCTTGTCGCCTCCTTCAACGCCTATGCCGACCGCTGGAACGCCGAGAATGCCGCGGCCATCGCCGCCGGCACGGCAGAGGCCAAGGCGCATTCCTCGGCCGAGTTTATCGTCGCGGCCTCCGGCATCGAACAGCGGCACGTCATCGACAAGGCGGGCGTGCTGGACCCGGCGCGCATGTTCCCGAGCTTCGCCCCGCGCAGCGACGACGAACCCTCGCTTATGGCCGAGATCGGGGTGAAGGCGGCGCAGCAGGCGCTGGAGATGGCCGGTGTCTCGGCGTCCGAGGTCGATGCCGTCCTTTGCGCCGCCTCGAACATGGAACGCGCCTATCCCGCCATCGCGGTCGAAATCCAGGCGCTGCTGGGCACCGGCGGCTTCGCCTTCGACATGAACGTCGCCTGCTCCTCGGCCACTTTCGGCATCCAGACTGCAACTGACATGATCCGCGCCGGTTCGATCCGCCGCGCGCTGGTGATCAACCCGGAAATCTGCTCTGGCCACCTCGAATGGCGCGACCGCGATTGTCACTTCATCTTCGGCGACGTCGCCACCGCCACCCTACTGGAACGCGAGGACCTGGCCAAAGGCGCGCATTTCCGCGTCCGCTCTACCCGGCTCGCCACCCAGTTTTCCAACAACATCCGCAACAACAACGGTTTCCTGCGCCGCAGCCACGACCAGATGGAAGACCGGCGCGACATGCAGTTCATGCAGAACGGCCGCAAGGTGTTCAAGGAGGTGCTGCCGCTGGTCAGCGCGCATATCGCCGCCCACATGGCCGATGAGGGGCTGCGCGCGGATGACCTGTCGCGCCTTTGGCTGCACCAGGCCAACAAGGCGATGAACGATTATATCGGGCGCAAGGTGCTGGGGCGCGAACCCGGCCCCGGCGAACAGCCCAACATCCTGCAGGACTATGCCAACACCTCTTCGGCGGGCTCGATGATCGCCTTCGCGCAGCACTCGTCCGATCTTGGACAGGGCGACATCGGGCTGATCTGTTCCTTCGGCGCAGGCTATTCGGTGGGGTCCGTCATCGTCGAAAGGAGGGTATGAGCATCTTTCTCCTTCTCGCGGTCCTTCTGACCGGTCCGTTGGCCCCGGTCCTGACGCTGCTGACCATCCTCTAGCGTCCCAGCACCCGCGCGCACCGCTTGCCAATCCGGCAAACCCCGCGCTAAGGGCTGCGCCATGGCCAAGCTCTATTTCAATTACTCGACGATGAACGCGGGCAAGTCGACCGTGCTGCTGCAGGCGTCACACAACTACATCGAACGGGGCATGCAGACCTACCTGATGACCGCCCAGCTGGACAACCGCGCCGGTTTCGGCCGGATCGCCAGCCGCATTGGCATCGGCGAGCCTGCCGATACATTCGCGCCCGGCGAAGATCTTTTCGCCAAGATCGAAGCGCGGCTCAATACCGGCCCTTGCGCCTGCGTCTTCGTTGACGAGGCGCAGTTCCTGTCGCCCGACCAAGTCTGGCAACTGGCCCGCGCGGTCGACGACCTGAACGTGCCGATCATGTGCTTCGGCCTGCGGGTGGATTTCCTCGGCCACCTCTTTCCCGGCTCGGCCACGCTTCTGGCCATTGCCGATGAGATGCGCGAGGTGCGCACGATCTGCCATTGCGGCAAGAAGGCCACGATGGTGGTGCGCAAGGATGCCGACGGCAACGTGCTGACCACGGGCGACCAGGTCTCGATCGGCGGCAATGACCGCTACGTTTCGCTGTGCCGCCGCCACTGGCGCGAGGCGGTTGGCGATCGCCCCGCCTGACCGTTTCACCTTGGCGCAAATACTCAGCCGGCAAGCACCCGCGGTTCAGTTTACACGCTGCGGCGGATCGCGCCCTTCGGACCACGCGATGATGTTGTCCAGCGCCATCTGCGCCATCGCCTGCCGTGTCTCGACCGTGGCAGACCCCAGATGCGGAAGCAGCGTGCAGTTTGACAGCGCCCGGAGCCGTTCCGGAACGCGCGGCTCCTTCTCGTAGACATCAAGGCCCGCCCCGGCGATCGTGCCCGCCTCCAGCGCCTCGATCAGCGCGGTCTCGTCCACCACCTCGCCCCGGCTGATGTTGACCAGCACGCCGGTGGGCCTCATCGCGGCAATCGCCGCGGCGTCGATCAGCTTCGTCGTCTCAGCACCGCCGGGCGTGGTCACGACCACGATATCGGCCTCGCCCATCAGTTCGTGAAGGGTTTCAACCTGCCGCGCCGGCATCGGTGCCTCCTTGCGCGAGCGGTTGTAGTAGATCACCGGCATGCCAAAGCCGTAATGGCCGCGATGCGCCACCGCCTGCCCGATCCGGCCCATGCCGACGATGCCCAGCACCTTGCCGGTCACCTGCAGCCCCAACAGCGATTTCGGGCCGAAGCCGCCCCATTCGCCCGCGCGCAACATCCGCTCGCCCTCGCTGGCGCGGCGGCAGGTAGCCAGCACCAGCAACATGCCGATATCGGCCGTCGCATCGGTCAGCACGTCGGGTGTGTTCGAGACGGAAACGCCTGCATCCCGCGCGGCGGAGGCGTCGATATGGTTATACCCCACGCCGAAATTGCCCAGCATCCCGCAGCGCAGGTCGGCCCCGGCCCGAGCAAATGCGGCCGCAGTAAAGGCATCGCCCAGCGTCGGCAAAATCGCATCATAACGCGTCAGCGCCTCGGCGGCCTCTTCCTCGGTCAGGCCGCCCGGCGCGGTGCGCACGGTGGTGTCAAAAAGGGCGCGCGCCTGCTCCAGAACCGGCTCGGCGATGACCCGCGTCACAAGAAGTTTCTTCAATGCATCCTCCCGCCCGCAGGCACCTCGCTGTCGGGGCCGATCAGCACGATCGCCCCATCCTTGTCCGGCAGGCCCAGCACCAGCACCTCGGACATGAACTTGCCGATTTGGCGCGGCGGAAAGTTCACCACGGCCAGCACCTGCCGCCCGACCAGATCATCGGGCCGGTAATGGACGGTGATCTGGGCCGAGGTCTTTTTCTCGCCAATCTCGTCGCCGAAATCGATCCAGAGCTTGATCGCGGGCTTGCGCGCCTCCGGAAAGGGCTCAGCCCGCGTGACCCGGCCCACCCGCACGTCGACCTTCAGGAAATCGTCGATGGAAATCTCAGCCACGGGCCAGCTCCTTCGAGCGGTCCGTCGCGGCTTTGACGGCGCGCTTGAGCAGCGCTGGAAAACCCGTCTCGGTGTCCATCAGAACCTCCAGCGCGGCCTGCGTGGTGCCGTTGGGCGACGTGACGTTTACGCGCAATTGGGATGGGCTGTCCTCGGACGCCTCGGCCAGCGCGCCAGCGCCCGCGACAGTGGCCTTGGCAAGTTGCATGGCAAGATCGGCGGGCAGGCCCTGCGCCGCGCCGGCGGCCGCCAGCGTTTCAATCAGGTGAAAAACGTAGGCCGGGCCCGAACCGGACACGCCGGTCACGGCATCCATCTGGCCCTCGTCGTCCAGCCGCACGGTCTGGCCCACGGCCTGCATCAGCGCCTCGGCCAGCGCCATCTGGCCCTCGTCCACCTGCGCGTTGCCGATCAGCGCGGTAATGCCGCGGCCAACGGCGGCCGGCGTGTTGGGCATGGCCCGGATGACGGGCGTCCGCGCGCCCAGTACCGCCTCGTATGTGGCAATCGGGGTGCCCGCAGCCACTGACAGAAACAGCGTGCCGCCATTTCCCAGCGCCTGCATCGAGGGCAGCGCCGTGCCCATCATCTGCGGTTTGACCGCGATCAGGGCGATGGCGGGATCGGCCGGCAAATCGGCGTTGATGTGAACGCCCTGCCGCTTCAGCCAGTCGCCGGGGTTCGGGTCGATCACCCAGACCGAACCAGCGGGCAATCCGCCCTTCAACCAGCCCGCCAGCATGGCCGAGCCCATCTTGCCGCAGCCCAGAAGCACCAGCCCCCGGCGCGCGACGTCATCCATGTTCATTGGCATGCCTCCACCGTCTGCGGGGGCCAGTGTTACGGCCCGCGCGCGCGGGGTTCAAGCGCGCCCGTACGCCTCGGCGATGGCGACCTTGACCGCATCCTCGGCGGAGCGCCCGGCCCATGCGACCAACTGGAACGCCGGATAGAAGCGTTCAGCGCTCATCACTGCGGCACCGATCATGGTGTCGATCTGCTCGGGGCTGGCAATCTGGTCGCCCGCCAGGACAAGGCCGTAGCGATAGACCATCAGGTTCTGTTCACCCCACCAGGTGAACGAGCCCGCCCAGCACATGTCGTTGACCCGGTTGAGCGTTTCATAAAGCGCGGGCAGCCTCTCGGCAGGTGGCTCCATCTCGAAGGTGCAGATCAGGCGCAGGGTTTCGTCCGCTCCTGACCACGCCAGCGTTAACGAATAGGTCCGCCACTGGCCCTCGACGGCCATCGCGATCTGGTCGTCAGCGATCCGGTCGAATTCCCAGTCATGATGTGTGGCGATGTGCTCAACCACGTCGATGGGATGGATATCACCCTCATCGACATACTGCTCGGACAGTGCCATCTGCTCGGCCTCATTTGTTGTAGCGTTGGTTCGCCAAGGCGCCCCCAAACGCTTGGTGCCTGCTCAAGAGGCGGTGGGGTTCCCGATCCGCCCCTACAACATATCGTGCGGGTTGAATGGGTGTCCTGTAAAGCAGTTTCTTGGGGATAACCGGCTCTGCCGCGCATTTTCCGCCTGCCCGCGTCCCCATTGCCACCGCCTTCGGCACGGGCCAGATTGGGCGCCGAAACACGGAGGCAAGAATGAACACCGACCTGCTGAAAAAGCTTTGCGAAACCCCCGGCGTCCCCGGCCACGAGGAACGCGTGCGCGCGCTTATTACCGCCGAGACCGAAGGGCTGTTCGATGAGGTGACGGTTGACCCGATGGGATCGCTGCTGTGCCGGCGCGACGCCAAGAAGAAGGGCGCGCCCAAGGTCATGCTGCTGTGCCACATGGACGAGATCGGGTTCATGGTCAGCCATGTCAGCGACAAGGGTTTTGTCTACCTGCAGCCCGTCGGCGGCTTTGATCCGCGCAACCTCTTCTCGCGCCGGGTGCTGGTCTGCACCGATCAGGGCGACCTCAAGGGCGTGATGAACCCCGGCGGCAAACCGATCCACATTTCCAGCCCCGAGGACCGCAAGAAGGTGCCCGAGGTGACCGAGTTCTTCGTCGATCTGGGGATGGGCGCGAAGGCGAAGGATGTCGTCAAGGTGGGCGATTACGTGGTGATGGACGAACCCTTCCTCGAGATGGGCGACAAGTTCGTCAGCAAGGCGCTGGACAACCGCATCGCCTGCTGGCTGGGGATCGAGGCGATCCGTGCACTGGGCAAAAAGGGCCGCGGCGCCGAGATTCACGTGGCCTTCACCTGTCAGGAAGAGGTGGGCCTGCGCGGGGCGCGCACGGCCTCCTACGCGATCAAGCCCGATATCGGCCTTGGCATCGACACGACGCTGGCCTGCGACACCCCCGGCATCCCCGAAGAGATGGCGACAACGCGCCAGGGCCAGGGCTTTGGCCTGCATGTGCGCGATTCGTCCTTCATCGCCGACAAGGCGCTGGTGGCCGAGATCGAGGCGCTGGCCATCAAGAAGAAGATCCCCTACCAGCGCACGATGCTGGCCGCGGGCGGACAGGATGGCGCTGCGGCACAACAGGCCGCGGCCGGTGCGCGTGCGGTGGGGATCGTGGTCGGCACCCGCTATATCCACACGGTGACCGAGATGGTCGAGAAATCCGACCTGCAGGCGGCGCTGGATATCCTCGTGGCCTACCTCGGGGAGTTCTGAGAATGGCAGATGGCGCCGTCAAAGGCCCCGCCGCCTACTTCCCGTCGATCGAGAAGAAATACGGTCAACCGATGGAGCACTGGTTCGCCATCGTGCGGGCGCAGGCCGGCAGAAAGCACATGGAGATCGTGGGCCACCTGAAAGCTGAACACGGAATGGGCCACGGGCATGCCAATGCCGTCGTGGCCCATGTTCTGGCGAAGGGCTGACGGGCAGACTACTTTTTCGCGGCGTCCATGGCGTCAAGCCGGGCCTTGAGCGCCGCGTTTTCCTCGCGCGCCTTCTGGGCCATGGCGCGGACCGCCTCGAACTCTTCGCGCGTCACGAAATCACGGTCGGCCAGCCAGCGGTCCATCAGCGATTTCATCGCGTTCTGCGCCTCGTCCCTTGCGCCCTGCGCCACGCCCATGGCGTTGGTCATCAGCTGGCCGAGATCGTCGAGAATCTTGTTGCGGGTCTGCATCGCGGGCTCCTTTGACGGCTGACCCGCTATATGGGCCGCGCGGAGGCGCGCTGCAAGGCGCGCGCAGGCGTTGACTTTGCCGCAGGCCGGGGACACCAAGGCGCCATGTTTGCCGCCATCCCGTTTCCCAACGTGTCGCCCGAGGTGTTCACCATCTCGCTTTTCGGGATGCACTTTCCCCTGCGCTGGTACGCGCTGGCCTACATCACCGGCATCGTCATTGGCTGGCGCATCGCGCTGATGGCGCTGAACCGGCCCCGGCTCTGGCCGGGCGAGGCCGCGCCGATGACGCCGCTGCAGCTGGAAAACCTGATGACGTGGATCATCGTGGGGATCATCGCAGGCGGGCGGCTGGGCTATGTGATCCTCTACAAGCCCGCCTATTACCTCTCCCATCCCGTCGAGATCCCGATCCTGTGGGAAGGCGGCATGTCGTTTCACGGGGGCTTTCTGGGCGTCGCGGTGGCGATCCTCATTTATACCCGCGTGCAGAAGTTGCGGCTTGGCAGCGTCGCCGACCTGATCGCGCTGGCAACCCCGCCGGGGCTGATGCTGGGGCGCATTGCCAATTTCATCAATGGCGAGTTGTGGGGGCGGCAGACCGACCTGCCCTGGGGCGTGATCTTTCCCGGCGAGGCGGCGCAAAGCTGCGCCACACTGGCAGGCCCCTGCGCGCGCCACCCCTCGCAGCTTTACGAGGCGGCGCTGGAGGGGCTGCTCTTGGGCACGCTGCTGCTGGTGATGGCGTTCCGGCGCGGCGCGCTGAAGAAGCCCTGGCTGATCGCTGGCACCTTCTTTGCCGCCTACGGGGCGATCCGTTTCGCGCTGGAATTCGTGCGCCAACCCGATGCCCAGTTTCAGGGGCCGGGCAACCCGCTGGGCCTTGCCTTCCAGTGGCATGGCTACGGCCTGACGATGGGGCAGGCGCTGAGCCTGCCGATGGTGCTGGTGGGTCTGGCCGTGGTCATGGCCGCCCGCCGCGCACGATGAGCGACGCGCCACTTGCACCGCTGATCGCGTCGCGCATCGCCGCAGATGGGCCCATGACCATCGCCGAGTACATGGCGATGTGCCTGTGGCATCCCGCGCATGGCTATTACGCTACCCGCGACCCGCTGGGCCGGGCCGGCGATTTCATCACGGCGCCCGAGATCAGCCAGATGTTCGGCGAATTGCTGGGACTTGCGCTGGGTCAGGCATGGCTGGATCAAGGCGCCCCGGATGCTGTGGTGCTGGCCGAGCTTGGCCCGGGGCGCGGCACGCTGATGGCCGATGCGCTGCGGGCGCTACGCGCCGTGCCGGGGTTCCTGCAGGCAGCCGAGGTGCATCTTGTCGAAGCGTCGCCCGTGTTGCGCGCGGCGCAGGCCCGGCTGGTGGGCGAGGCGACATGGCATGAGGGCGTGGCCGACCTGCCCGATGCGCCGCTTTTCCTGATTGCCAACGAGTTCTTCGACGCCCTTCCGATCCGCCAGTTTCAGCGGGACGGCACGGGCTGGCGCGAGCGCGTGGTGGGGCTTGACGGGAAAGCGCTGCGGATCGGCCTTTCGGACCCGCTGCCGGTGCCCGCGCTGGACGAACGCCTGGCCGGGACCGCCGAGGGCCAGGTGGTGGAACTGGCCCCCGCCCTGCCCGCGATTGCCGCGGAGATCGGCACCCGCATCGCGGCCCGTGGCGGGGCGGCGCTGATCATAGATTACGGCGACTGGATGTCGCTGGGCGATACCTTGCAGGCGGTGGCGGGCCATGCCCCCGCCGATCCGCTGGCCCGGCCGGGCGAGGCCGACCTGACCGCGCATGTCGATTTCGCCGCGCTGGCCCGTGCTGGCCGTCCCGCCCGGGCCAGCCGGCTGACGGCGCAAGGCCGATTCCTCGAACGCCTCGGGATCGGCGCCCGCGCCGCGGCGCTTGCCCAAGGCATGAGCGATCCCACGCGCGCCAGTCACCTTGCGGGATATCGCCGCTTGACCGCCGCCGAGGAAATGGGCGACCTGTTCAAGGTGATGGGACTCTTTCCCGAAGGCGCGCCCCCGCCGCCAGGACTTGACGTATGACGCTCGACATCATCACCGCTGACGCTCTGGCGCCGCTGACCCACGGGTTCTTCGGCCGGGCGGGCGGGGCCTCGTCGGGGGTGTTTGCCGGTCTCAACTGTGGCCACGGCAGCAGCGACCAGCACGAGGCGGTCAGCATCAATCGCGCGCGAGTCGCCACAGCGCTGAACGTGCCGGCCGACCACCTGCTGGGGGTCCACCAGGTCCATTCAGACCGCGTTGTCACGGTGACCGACCCCGATACGTCGCGAGGACAGGCCGATGCGATGGTGACAGACCGGCCGGGCCTAGCCCTGTCGATCTTGACCGCCGATTGCCAGCCGGTCCTGCTGGCCGATGCCAAGGCGGGGGTGATTGGCGCGGCACATGCGGGCTGGAAGGGCGCACTTGACGGTATCCTCGAGGCGACAATCGAGGCGATGGAGGGGCTGGGGGCCGATCGCGCGCAGATCGTCGCCGTCATCGGGCCCACGATCAGCCAGCGCGCCTACGAGGTCGGCCCGGAGTTCGTTGACCGCTTCCTTGATGCCGACCCGGCCTATGGCCGATTCTTCGCCGGTGGACAGGGCGACCGGGCGCATTTCGACCTGCCCGGTTTCGGCCTTTACCGCCTGCGGCAGGCTGGCATCGGCGAAGCGGAATGGACGCGGCATTGCACCTATTCAGACCCGGCCCGATTCTACAGCTATCGCCGCAGCGTTCATGCGCGCGAGGCCGATTACGGCCGTCTGATCGCCGCGATCCGGCTGTAGCCGCAGACTCGCCAACACTTGCCGCGATTTCGCCACGATCGGCCTTGGCGCGGATCAGGCAGTGACCAAGGTCAAGACGCCACCGCCCTGTTTCCATTTGGTTTTTGACGCCACGGTCGCGATCTTCCCCATCGCCATCGGGCCGCCCGGCAATGGCACCAAAAGCGCCGGGGCATCGCCCCATTCCTGCCCGGTTGCCCCGCCACCCTGCAAGGCAAGTGATGTGCCCGTGACGGGCCAATTGCAGCAGAAGGGCGAGACCATGAAGACCGACAAGCGCTGGATGACGGCGACGATCGCCGCAGCCGAGATCTGCGAGGTGCAGATGCCGTGGAGCCGTGGCGCACGTCGCGCCGCCCTGATCGCTGCTCGCCGCGCCACCGAGGCCTCACGCAAACCCGCCGGGCCCGGTCAACGCACCCTTTCGCCAATGACGGCACCTGCCGCCTTTGCAGCGCAATAAGCGAGCACGCTGCGCTGAGGTAACGCGATGACAGAGCAAAGACCGGTTCCGGGGACTTCTCGTCAAGCAGTGGCGCAACCGCGCAACGCGCAGTCTGACGCAGCCTCATCCAGAACCCGGTTGTCGCGCCGCTACGGCCTGAGCTTTCTTGGCGAAGACGGAACGCTGCAGGAAACCACGCTTGTCGCGCCGGCCCTGCCAGCCTTTGAAGCGGCCGTATCGGCTTTTGCCCGCGGCACGATCTTTCGCACCGTTCAAGGTGAGACTGCGATCGAAGACCTGTGGCCCGGCGACGAGATTATCACCGAAGACGGTCCGCGCCAGCTGTTGTGGCGTGGGACGACGCGAATGACAGCAGATGCCCCCGGACAGCGCCCGCAGATGGGCCGGCTGGTACGCGTCTTGCCCGACGATCCGGACGCGGCGCAGCATCACACCGTACTTGGCCCCGCCGCCCGCATCTTCGTGCGGCGCGCCGCGGCCCACCGGTCAGACACCGCACAGGGCGTTCTGGTGCCGGTGACCGACCTGCTGGATGGCGTGAATATCGTCGAGGTCGCACCGCCCGGCCCTGTCGAAGTGTTCCACCTCGCATTTGCCGATCACGTGCTGCTTCGCGCCAGCGGTGTGGTCAGCGAAAGTTATCACCCCGGCCCGCTGTCGAAACTTGATCTCGGGCACGACCTGCGCCGTCAATGGCTATCAATGTTCCCGCATCTGTCCGATCCTGCGGGCTTTGGGCCGTTGCGGCTGCCACGCCTCGCACTGGCAGAACTGAACTTCGGCAGCGTCGCCTGAGACGGGCTCAGGCCTCGCGGCGCACCCTTTCTTCCAGCACGTCGAAAGGCACGCCCGGATCGTCCTTGGCGCAGCGGATGACGAGGCTCGTCTTGACGCTGGCCACGTTGGGCGCGGCCGTCAACTGCTCGGTCAGGAAGGTCTGAAAGCTTCGCAGGTCGGGCGCTACGCATTTGAGGATGAAATCCACCTCGCCGTTGAGCATGTGGCACTCGCGGACAAGCGGCCAGCCACGGCAACGCTCTTCGAAGGCTGACAGGTCTACCTCCGCTTGGCTGACCAAGCCGACCATGGCGAAGACCTGCACTTCGAATCCCAGTTCACGTGGATCAACTTCGGCGTGGTAGCCAAGGATGAACCCCTGCTCTTCCAGCGTCCGCACACGGCGCAGACAGGGCGGCGCGGAAATGCCGACGCGGCGCGCAAGCTCGACATTGGTCATCCGGCCGTCTGCCTGCAATTCCGCAAGGATCATCCGGTCGATCTCGTCCAGCTTGGTTCCGGGCATGGCTCCCCCTCAATGATTTTTTCGAACCTTATGCTGAACGGTGCCGGGACGCAATTATATTTCGTAATTGCGCAATATCCTTTCGGCATTTTGACTGCGCGCAACCGAGCGCCCGGGCGGCCTTCCCACCGGCCCGGCGCGGGCCTATATCCTCGCGGTAACGTCAACGAAAGGCCCCAGCCATGTCCGTTTCCGCCCCCCGCCACGTGCGCGTCCTTATCATCGGCTCGGGTCCGGCCGGCTACACGGCCGGCGTCTATGCCAGCCGCGCAATGCTGAACCCCGTCTTGGTGCAGGGGATCGAGCCGGGCGGCCAGCTGACGACCACCACCGAGGTCGAGAACTGGCCCGGCGACACCGAGGTACAGGGCCCCGACCTGATGGTGCGGATGGAGGCCCATGCCCGTGCGATGGGCTGCGAGATTGTCAGTGATATCATCACATCTCTTGATCTGTCATCGCGCCCCTTCACCGCCACCGCCGACAGCGGAGCTGTTTACAAGGCCGACGCGGTGATCTTGGCGACCGGTGCGCGAGCGAAATGGCTGGGACTGCCATCGGAACAGAAATTCCGCGGCTTCGGCGTTTCGGCCTGTGCCACCTGCGATGGTTTCTTCTACCGCGGGCAGGAGATTGTCGTCGTAGGAGGCGGCAACACGGCCGTGGAAGAGGCGCTGTTCCTGACCAATTTCGCCTCGAAGGTCACGTTGGTGCATCGCCGTGAAGAATTGCGCGCCGAGAAGATCCTGCAGGAGCGGCTGCTCAAGCACCCCAAGATTACACCGCTGTGGTTCCACGAGATCGACGAGGTCATCGGTGCTGCCGATCCGCTGGGTGTCGAGGGCGTCCGCGTGCGCGACGTGCGCACCGGCGCGATCACCGAGATCCCGGCCAAGGGCGTGTTCGTCGCCATCGGACATGCCCCTGCGTCGGAACTCGTGAAGGACCAGCTGGAGCTGCACAACGGTGGCTATGTGAAGGTCAAGGCCGGCTCGACCGAAACGTCGATTCCCGGTGTCTTTGCCGCGGGCGACCTGACCGATCACAAGTATCGTCAGGCGGTGACAAGCGCCGGAATGGGCTGCATGGCGGCGCTGGATGCCGAACACTGGCTGGCCGCGCAAGAGGCGCTGGCACCGGCGATGGCGTAACAGCGCAGGCCTGCGCCGGATCCATCGGCTAGAAACCATCAGGGGCCTGTCCGCAGACAGGCCCTTTTCGTTTGTCCGCCTGTTGCTATTGGGCCACGGCCGCCCGTTTTCCCTCAATTTCGCAGGTTTCGCTTCCCAGCGCGGAGCGTGCCGCCTATGTGTTCATCACTGAACACACTTGAGTCGCCCGATGTCCGCCCCCGAAACCCAGACCGCACGGCCAGAGGAAGAGCAGCTTTTTCGCTTGCTGCGCCAACTGGACCGGGCACCCGATGCCTCGCAGCGGGCCACTGCCGAGGCGCTGGGCATCAGCCTTGGCCGGCTCAACGCGCACCTGCGCGCGATCACCGAAGCCGGGCTGATCCGCGTCACCGGTCGCGAAGGCCCCGACCGCCGACAGCGCTTTGCCTATGCGCTGACAGCGCGCGGCGCCTCGGAAAAGGCCCGCCTGACCGATCGCTTTCTCGCGCTCAAGCTTGCCGAATACCACGCGCTGCACGCCGAACTGACCGGTTCGGCCCCCATCTACATTTCACCGAAGGACAGGAACGACGTCATGCAGAACAACCTCGCCCCGATTCCGGAGCTCTATGTCTCATACGAAAGCGCGCAGAAGCTGAAAGTCGCCGCAGGCAGCCTGCCCTCGCACGACCTCACGCCGCGCCAGATTTGCGACATGGAACTGCTGATGAACGGGGGGTTCTACCCGCTCAAGGGCTTCATGTCCGAGGCCGATTACAACGGCGTGGTCAACGAGATGCGGATGGCCGACGGCACGCTCTGGCCGATGCCCATCACCCTCGATGTCTCCGAGAAATTCGCCGACAGCGTCGAAATGGGTCAGGACATCGCCCTGCGTGACCAGGAAGGCGTGATCCTTGCCACCATGACGGTGACCGACAAGTGGATCCCCAACAAGGCGCACGAAGCGGAAAAGGTTTATGGCGCAGACGACCTGGCGCACCCTGCCGTCAATTACCTGCATAATACCGCCGGCAAGGTCTATCTTGGCGGTCCGGTCACCGGCATCCAGCAGCCGATGCACTACGATTTCCGCGCGCGTCGCGATACGCCCAACGAATTGCGCGCCTATTTCCGCAAGATGGGCTGGCGCCGCGTGGTGGCCTTCCAGACCCGCAACCCGCTTCACCGGGCACATCAGGAACTGACCTTCCGTGCCGCGCGCGAGGCGCAGGCGAACCTGCTGATCCACCCCGTCGTCGGCATGACCAAGCCCGGCGATATCGACCATTTCACGCGCGTGCGCTGCTACGAGGCCGTGCTGGACCAGTACCCCTCCTCGACCACCACGATGAGCCTTCTGAATCTGGCCATGCGCATGGCCGGCCCGCGCGAGGCGGTCTGGCACGGCATCATCCGGCGCAACCACGGCTGCACCCATATGATCGTGGGCCGCGACCATGCCGGCCCCGGCAAGAACAGCCAGGGCAAGGATTTCTACGGCCCCTATGACGCGCAACAGCTTTTCGCGAAGCATCAGGAAGAAATCGGCATCGAGATGGTCGATTTCAAACAGATGGTCTACGTCCAGGAGCGCGCCCAGTACGAGCCGCGCGACGAGGTCGAGGACGGCGTCACCATCCTAGACATCTCGGGCACCGAGCTGCGACGCCGCCTGTCAGAGGGGCTGGAGATCCCGGACTGGTTCAGCTTTCCCGCGGTGGTGGCCGAACTGCGCCGCACCCGGCCGCCGCGGTCCAAGCAGGGCTTTACGGTGTTCTTCACCGGCTTCTCCGGTTCGGGCAAGTCGACCATCGCCAACGCGCTGATGGTCAAGTTGATGGAGATGGGCGGACGTCCCGTCACGCTGCTCGATGGCGACATCGTGCGCAAGAATCTCAGCTCGGAACTGGGCTTCTCGAAGGAACACCGCGACCTGAACATCCGCCGCATCGGCTACGTCGCGTCGGAAATCACCAAAAACGGGGGGATCGCCATCTGCGCCCCGATCGCACCCTATGCGGCCACCCGTCGGGCGGTGCGCGAGGATGTCGAACAGTACGGCGCCTTTCTGGAGGTCCACGTCGCTACCTCGATCGAGGAATGCGAACGCCGCGACCGCAAGGGCCTCTACAAGCTGGCGCGTGAAGGCAAGATCAAGGAGTTCACCGGCATCTCCGACCCCTACGACGTGCCCGAGAATCCGGAACTGCGCATCGAAACGGAGACCGCCGATGTCGATAACTGCGCGCACCAGGTGATCCTGAAGCTTGAGGCGATGGGCCTGATCAAGGCCTGAGGCCCCGCTGAAGAAGTCGAGGGTGCGCGGCTTCGTCCGCGCACCCTTCTTCATGACAAGTAGCCTGACGATCAGACTGACCAAAACTCAGGATGGTCGCATCATCCGCATGAGCAGACCATCACGCAGCACGTAATGATGGAACAGCGCCGCCCCGGCATGCAGCGTGATCAACGTCATCAGCACATTCATCGCCACGACGTGAACATCGCCCATCTCGGTCCAACCGGCGAACCACGCAAGCATCCCGAGGGCCGGCACGGCCATCAGCAGCCCGTATAGAGCGGCATGAGTCAGATGCGCGGCCACCGCCATCACGTCATGCGTCTGTGGGGCCAGCGGCGGCACACCGCGCCGCCAGCGCAGACCAAGGCGCAGCGCCACCGCGGCAAGAATAGCCGTGCCGAACCAGACATGCAGGCCTGCCTGCCAGCTCATGGCATCGACGCCGTCTTCATAGAACCCGTCAAAGGCGGCGATCATCGCCTCGCCCGTCAGGTAATTTGCGATGATAAGGAAAAGAATGGTCCAGTGAAGGACGATCTGGATGCGGGAATACCCTGTCGGCTGCGCCATGTGTCGAAATCCTTTGGCCGGGGCCGGCCCATCCGGCCCCCTTGCCCGGCCGACCCGCTTGGGTTCGTCCGGCAGGGCCCGTGATGGGCGGGCAGGCACAAGGATGACAACTCAACCGGGGTTGATCACAGCCCCGGTTTAGGCCGCTCGGCCGAATGTTTAGCGCGGTTTATGCAGCCTAGAACCGCACCATGCGCAACAGCAGCCCGTCACGCAGGATGTAATGATGGAAAAGTGCTGCCGCAGCGTGCAGGCCAGCCACCAACAGGATCAGGTTCGCCGCCAGCGAATGGAGCTGGCCGACCGCGGTGATGCCCATGTACCACGCCACTGCGCCCAGCACCGGCACACCCAGCATCAGGACGTAAAGCGCCAGATGGGTCCATTCGCCCACGCGCCGCATCAACTCTGATTCGGTGGCAGGTGCCGGCGGCACGCCGCGCACCCACCGCAGCACCAGCCGAAGCGCGACCAGCGCGATCACCGCCAAACCCACATAGACATGCACCGTCGCGCCGATGTCCGATACCGCCTGCCCGCTGCGCAGGAACGACCGATAGGCATGGCTCACGCCGTCGGAGAAAAGGTAATTGAAGGCAATCGCCAGCGCGATCAGCCAGTGCAGGATTATCTGGCTGCGCGAGTAGGTCGAAACGGTCATGAAGGTCTCCGAAAGGTCGGCCGTGAAATGTCGCGGCCCTGATGCCGTTGCAACGGCCCAGAGGTCAAGTTCCGTCGCGACTAATGCACGGTCATCGGAACCATGTCGTGCTGGCGGGCAAGGATGAAGGCAAGCTGGCGATCGGCGACAAGGGCGATCTGCTCGCCATCGGCACGGTGGACCGCGAACAACTGTTCAAGGTCACCGACCCGGTCGCGCATCTCCGACGGCAGTGATGCCACCGGCACCGCCTTGACGTAAACCACGTTGTCGCCCAAGGCCGACAAGTCGAATTTGGTATTCATTTTCCGGACCCCTTCCTGATTTTGATCGTTTGAACGACGCTGTCAGGGACCGACCTTGTTAGGTCCACATGCAGCAGGCCGTTTTCCATCACGGCTTCGCCAACGTCGACACCGTCGGCAAGGATGAAGCTGCGCTGGAATTGCCGCGCGGCAATCCCCCGATGCAGGAAAATACGCCCTTCGCTGTCGTCGCTCTGCCGTCCCCGAATGACGAGGCTGTTATCCTCGACGGTGATCGACAGGTCGCTCTCGGCGAAACCGGCCACGGCAAGCGTGATCCGGTACGAGCGTTCAGACGTCTGCTCGATATTGTAGGGGGGGTAGCCATCGTTGCCGGTCTTGGCGGTGCGTTCCACCAAACGTTCCAGCTGTTCAAAACCCAGAAGAAAGGGATGGGTCCCCAGGGTCAATTTCGTCATGCGACACGTCCTTTACAAAGCGACAGTCAGGTGTGGCCCCGCATCCTGCAGCAGCCAGCCTTGGAAATATGGGGCGTGCGCCGCCCCCCTGCAAGAGGAAGCACTAGGCGAATGGGCCCGCAGGACCTATGTTGCAGGCAAAGTTCGCATGGGGACGGATGCGTTGAACAGCTTTTCCAGAATGGACGAGGTCGAGGTTTTGCGCGTCAAGCTGGCGATGCTGAAATCGCAGCACCGCGACCTTGATGAGGCCATTCATGCCCTGCAGGAACGCGGCTCAGCCGACATGCTGACGCTGCGGCGCCTCAAGAAGCAGAAGCTGATGCTGAAGGACCAGATCACCCAGCTGGAAGACCGCATCCTGCCCGACATCATCGCCTGATCCGCCGCTGCCGGGCGATTGCGCGTGGCGATTGCCCTGCTATGGTGCCGCTTCCTTGACGAGGGGGAGCGGCGATGAGCATAGCCCAGGTCGGCATCATCATGGGAAGCCAGTCTGACTGGCCGACCTTGCGCGCCGCGGCCGAGATCCTCGACGAACTGGCGGTGCCCTACGAGACGCGCATCGTCTCGGCCCACCGCACCCCCGACCGGCTGTGGGATTATGGCCATGCGGCGGTGGATCGCGGGCTTAAGGTGATCATCGCCGGGGCCGGCGGGGCGGCGCACCTGCCGGGCATGATGGCATCCAAGACCCGGCTTCCGGTGATCGGTGTGCCGGTACAGACCAAGGCGCTTTCCGGCGTCGATTCGCTCTATTCCATCGTTCAGATGCCCAAGGGCTATCCGGTCGCCACCATGGCGATCGGCGGTGCGGCCAATGCTGGCCTGATGGCCGCGGCAATCCTTGCGCTGAACGATCCGGCGCTTGCCACCCGCCTGGATGCATGGCGCGCGGCACTGTCCGCCTCGATCCCCGAGGTTCCGACAGATGACTGAGACGCTGGCCCAAGGCGCGACCATCGGCATCCTCGGCGGCGGTCAGCTGGGCCGGATGCTGTCTGTCGCGGCGGCCCGACTGGGCTATCGCACCCACATATTCGAGCCCGGTGCGGCACCCGCGGCCGATGTGGCCCATGCCCTGACGACCGCCCCCTATGACGATGCCAAGGCGCTGGCCGCCTTCGCCGCCAGTGTCGACGTCATCACCTACGAGTTCGAGAACGTGCCTACCGCCGCGCTCGACCTGCTCGAGGCCACCCGTCCGATCCGGCCCGGCCGCCGGGCCTTGGCCACCTCTCAGGACCGTCTGACCGAAAAGACCTTTCTTCAGGACCTTGGCCTTGCCACCGCGCCTTTTGCCGCGGTCGAAGATGCCGCCAGCCTTGCCATCGCGCTGGACGAAATCGGTACGCCCGCCATCCTCAAGACCCGCCGGCTGGGGTATGACGGAAAGGGACAGGCGCGGATCATGGCGCCGGATGACGCGCCAAACGCCCTCGCTTCGCTGAAAGGCGCGCCTGCGATCCTCGAAGGCTTCGTGCCATTCCGGGCCGAGATCTCGGTGATCGGCGCCCGCGGGCTTGACGGGGCTGTCGCCTGTTTCGACCCCGGCGAAAACTTGCACCGCGACGGCATCCTGCGCACCACGACGGTGCCCGCCCGTATCTCGGCCGCGCTACGCTCGGATGCCGTCCTTATCGCGGCACGGATGCTGAACGCGCTCGATTACGTCGGGGTCATGGGGGTAGAGCTTTTCGTGACGCCCGACGGCCTCGTGGTCAACGAATTCGCGCCGCGGGTTCACAATTCCGGCCACTGGACGCAGAACGGCTGCCTGATCGACCAGTTCGAACAGCATATCCGCGCGATCGCGGGCTGGCCGCTGGGCGACGGCACGCGCCTCGCCGACGTGCAGATGGAAAACCTGATCGGCGACGACATCGCCCGCCTTCCGGAACTCGCCGCCGAGGGCGCCGCGATCCACCTCTATGGCAAGGCAGAGGCGCGGCCGGGCCGCAAGATGGGCCATGTCAACCGCATCGTCAGGCCCTGACGAACCCCACCTGCCCGCCTTTGCCTTGCAAATATCCCGGGGGGTGAAGGCCGCATGGCCGAGGGGGGCAGCGCCCCCCTGCCTCAGCCCGGCGGGAAGATGACGTTGCGCAGGGTGAGCGCCCGGTCGAACCGGCCCGTGGCAAGGAATGCCCGCACCTGCGCGATGACCAGCGGGTTCATCATTATCCATGTGTGGTTGACCGGCAGGACAAGGTGATCGGTCATGCCGCTGAGCCGTGTCGAGGCGACCGAGACCTTGCCGTCGTTCGGTTCGCCGATCACGGCCGAAAAGACCGGGTTCAGGCTCATGTCTCCGGCGATGATGCCGACAGCATAGTCAGGATCGGGCAATTGCCGCGGCAACCCTTCCTTGCCGGTGCGCAATTGCAATCCCGCGGGGCCAAGGATCCAGCCGAACAGCGTCAGACCCGCCACCGCGTCCACCAGTTCCGAGCCGCCATTTGGCGGCGCCAGCATCACCACGCGGCCCATTCGCGCCGGGCGGTGCCGTGCTAGCCAAGCGCGCAGGACGATAGCTCCCATCGAGTGGGTGACGAAGTTCACGCGCCGGTCGCCGCAGGCGGCCACGTCGCGCGGCAGGGTACTGTCGGCCAGCGTCTCGACATGCGCCTCGCGCGAGCGATAGCCGGAATTGACGACGCAATAGCCCGCGTCCTCCAGCGCCTGTTGCATCAGCGTGAACGACGCTTGTGTGCGGCCCAGCCCATGCAACAGCACCACCGCGTCGCGCTCGGGCGCGGCGGCATGCTTTTCGGGAACGGGCAACAGGCGCGCGCTGACCTGGGCGACGGGTTTCATGAACAGCGATCTAACACGCAGACCGGGCCGGTTGACAGCGGGCATTCACGGCTTGCACCCCACGGGCCCGCGCGGCAGGTTGGGCGCTATGCCTGCCGCGTCGCGACAACCGCCCGTTCGTCTTGCCACCCGTGCGATCATCTTGCGCGAAGGTCGGCTGTTACTGGTCAATGCCTGGAAAGGGCGCAGCCACTTGTGGTGTGCGCCCGGCGGCGGGGTCGAACCGCATGCCTCGCTGCCCGACAACCTGCGGCGCGAGGTTCATGAGGAAACCGGCCTTGACGTGGCGGTCGGCGCGCCCTGCCTCGTCAATGAATTCCATGATCCGACCGGCCCGTTTCACCAGGTCGACATCTACTTTCGCTGCCGCCTGTTGAAGGGCGATCCTGATGGCGACTGGACAGATCCCGAGGGCGTGGTCAGCATGCGTCGCTGGGTCACGCGGGCGCAGATGGCGGCACTGCGGGTCAAGCCTGACAGCCTTGCCGCCGTGGCCTGGCGCGACCCGGGCGCGCCGGCCTACGACCCGCTCGAGCCGATCCTGCGCTGAGCACCGCCGCGGCGGATCGAAAAACCGATGCCGCCCAGAACCATCGCCCCGGCAAGGACCAGCCTCAGCGTGACCGGCTCTCCGATCAGGGCAAGGCCGCCCAGCGTGGCAATGACCGGAACGGACAGTTGCGCAATCCCGGCCAGCGTCGCGTCGATCCGCGCAACGATGCTGTAGAACAGCACGTAACCCAGACCCGACGTCACCGCGCCCGAGGTTACGGCCAGCCCCAGTGCCGGAAATGACAGGCCATGACCCGCCAGCGCCCAAAGCGGCAGGACCAGTGGCAGGGCCAACACGAAATTGGCGGCGGTCGCCGGCACCGGATCGGCCCCGCCACGGCCCAGCAAGGTGTAGATGCCCCAAGCCCCGCCAGCGACAAGCATTGCCAAAGCATCACGTAGCGCAACATGCCCCGTTGTGCCGCCGGGCCAGAGCAGCACCAAGAGGCCCGCAAACGCGATGCCTGCGCCGATCCAGCGCCGCGGCGGCACCGCTTCGCCGCGCGCGACGACAACCGCAAAAACCGTCATTTGCACCGCACCGAACAGCAGCAGCGCACCCAGCCCCGCATCGAGCGTCCGGTAGGCCAGCGAGAATCCCGCGACGTAAAGCGCCAGCATTCCCGCCCCGGCCAACCTGCGGCCCGTCGCCATCGGCGGCCAGCGCCGTCCGCTGCCCCACATCAGCAGCGCCAGCGCCATTGCCCCTGCCGCCACCCGGACCACGCCGAAGGCAGCAGGATCGGCCCCGTATTCGACAACGGCGAGGCGGATAAGGACCGAGTTGGCCGCTAGCGCGATCAGCGCGGCAAGGATCATCAGGGCAAGGCGCATGCATGCTTCTCGCGCCTTGCATGGCTCCGCACAAGATCAGTTGCGCGACGCCTCGATTGGTCGTGACCAATTACGACCCGCCAAAAAAGAAAGGGGGCCCAAGGGCCCCCTTTCCGCAGTCCGTCAGCGACGGGACAGCTTACATCATGCCGTCCATGCCGCCCATGCCGCCCATGCCGCCGCCGCCCATGGCGGGCTCGTCCTTCTTCGGACGATCGGCCACCATCGCTTCGGTGGTGATCAGCAGGCCAGCAATCGAGGCCGCATCCTCAAGCGCGGTACGCACGACCTTCGCGGGGTCGATGACGCCGAACTTGAACATGTCGCCATATTCCTCGGTCTGGGCGTTGAAGCCGAACTTCAGGTCATCGCTTTCGCGAACCTTGCCGGCAACCACGGCACCATCGACGCCCGCGTTCTGGGCGATCTGGCGCAGCGGCGCTTCCAGCGCACGACGGACGATGGCGATGCCCGCGTCCTGGTCGGAGTTGGCACCCTTGAGGTCGATGAGGTGCTTGGCAGCCTGCACGAGGGCCACGCCGCCACCGACGACGATGCCTTCCTGAACGGCCGCGCGGGTCGCGTTCAGTGCGTCATCAACGCGGTCCTTGCGTTCCTTGACCTCGGTCTCGGTCATCCCACCGACGCGGATCACGGCAACACCACCGGCGAGTTTCGCCACGCGCTCTTGAAGTTTTTCCTTGTCGTAGTCGCTGGTGGTCTCTTCGATCTGGCCACGGATCTGGGCGACGCGCGCCTCGATCTCGGCCTTTTCGCCATAACCGTCAACGATGGTGGTGTTGTCCTTGGTGATCGAAACGCGCTTGGCACGGCCAAGCATGTCGATGGTCACCGATTCCAGCTTCATGCCGAGATCGTCCGAGATCACCTGGCCGCCGGTCAGGATCGCGATGTCCTGCAGCATGGCCTTGCGACGGTCGCCAAAGCCCGGCGCCTTGACGGCGGCGATCTTCAGGCCGCCACGCAGCTTGTTGACCACGAGGGTCGCCAGCGCTTCGCCTTCGACATCTTCCGAGATGATCAGCAGCGGCTTGCCCGACTGGATCACGGCTTCCAGAAGCGGGACCATCGGCTGCAGCGACGAGAGTTTCTTCTCGTGCAGCAGGATCATCACGTCTTCGAGTTCGGCCGTCATCTTGTCGGCGTTGGTCACGAAGTAGGGCGACAGATAGCCACGGTCGAACTGCATGCCTTCGACCACGTCGGTCTCGGTCTCAAGGCCCTTGTTCTCTTCGACGGTGATGACACCCTCGTTGCCGACCTTCTGCATCGCATCAGCGATCTGACGGCCAATTTCCTTCTCGCCGTTGGCCGAGATGGTGCCAACCTGGGCAACTTCGTCGCTGTCGCTGACCGGGCGGGAAGCGGCCTTGATGGCCTCGACGACGCGAGCGGTTGCAATGTCGATACCGCGCTTGAGGTCCATCGGGTTCATGCCGGCGGCAACCGACTTCATGCCCTCGATGACGATCGCCTGCGCCAGCACGGTGGCGGTGGTGGTGCCGTCGCCGGCCTCATCATTGGTGCGGCTGGCGACTTCTTTCACCATCTGCGCGCCCATGTTCTCGAACTTGTCTTCCAGTTCGATTTCCTTGGCGACGGTTACGCCGTCCTTGGTGATGCGGGGCGAACCGAAGCTTTTGTCGATGACCACGTTGCGGCCTTTCGGGCCGAGCGTGACCTTCACCGCGTTGGCAAGGGTGTTAACGCCCTTGAGCATGCGGTTGCGGGCATCAGATTCGAACTTGACGTCCTTGGCAGCCATATTGGTAGCTCCTTGACTTGTCTTGATTGTTGGGGGGGGGACGAAAGGGACGGATCAGGCGGCTTTGGCCGACGCGCCCTTCGACGAGATGATCCCGAGGATATCGCTTTCCTTCATGATCAGCATTTCCTCGCCGTCGACGGTGACCTCGGTGCCCGACCATTTGCCGAACAGGATGCGGTCGCCGACATTCACGGCCATCGGGATCAATTCGCCCGAATCCTTGCGGGCGCCGTCGCCGCAGGCAACAACTTCACCCTCGGCGGGCTTTTCCTTGGCGGTGTCGGGAATGATCAGACCACCCTTGGTCTTTTCTTCACCTTCGACCCGGCGAACCAGCACGCGATCGTGCAGCGGTTTGAAAGCCATTCTTGCAGCTCCTTGCGTTAGCGTTTCTGCGCCCCGCGATGCGGGGTGTTGGCACTCTCTGTGGTCGAGTGCTAACAGCAGGCAGATAGGCGTCGCCAGAAGAGCTGTCAAGCGAGGCCTTGGCAAAAAAGTCACGCCCGCGTGAATATACTGGGACGGGCCGAAAACAGGCTTTGCAAGACCGACCCCGTGCACGTATTTGCTCTTCACCCGCTGCGCAAGTCGCGCTGACGAAGGAGGCTGCAATGAACCAAGGAACCATCATTCTCTGCTGAAGCAGAGCCGCAGCATGCCCGCGCCGGGCCATGTCCCCGCGCATCCTTCTCTCCATCGTCAGGAACACTTCCGATGTTACCCTTCGTTTTCGTTGCCGGTCATCCGACCGGTCGCGGCGCCGTCGGCCCTCATCCCGCCGGTGATCGCTTGCCCGCCAGACGGCACCAGCCCGCGCAATTGCGGCTGATGCCCGATCCGCATCGCCTGCCCGAGGCGGTCGATCAGCCGGCCATGCCACAGGCCCCGGCGGACCGGCCACGTGCCACGCTGGTTCAACTTGCCGCCGATCCGCGCTTCGCGCGGGGGCGCGACACGCCGCCGCCTCCGGGGCTGCGGCTCTGGCTGGGCCAGCAACTGATGCAGCTGGGCTTTTTCATGGTGCATCCCCGACGGCCGGGCTAAAACCCGGCCGTCGGCCATGCCCGGTGCACCATGCTGCCATGCGGCATTGACCGCGTGACAATCGGGGCGCCGCTTTCTATAAGGCCCGCGATTTCCAGTTCCGCTTGCAAGGATTCCGCCATGACCACACTCGTCTTCGGCCATAAGTCCCCCGATACCGACGCCACCTGCAGCCCGCTTATCTGGGCATGGTACCTGTCGCACATGGGCCAGCCGGCCGAGGCGCGGCTGCTGGGCACGCCCAATACCGAGGCGCAGTTCGTCGCCAAACACTGGGGATTCGAGCTGCCGCCGGTCATCTCGGATGTCGAGGACGGGCAGCCCGTGGTGGTCGTGGATACCAATAACCCCGCCGAATTGCCCGCAAATATCGGCAAGGCCGATATCCGCGCAATCATCGACCACCACAAGCTGGTCGGCGGGCTCGAAACAAGCGGGCCGATCGAGATTACCATTCGTCCGGTCGCCTGCACTGCCACGCTGATGTACCAGATGATGGGCGGGCATGCCGGCCATGCCCCGACCGGCATCCGCGGCCTGATGCTGTCGTGCATCTTGTCGGATACGCTGGAATTCCGCTCGCCCACGACCACGCCGGCCGATCGGGAAATTGCCGAGCAATTGGCGGCCGACCTCGGCGTCGACATCCCCGCCTTCGCCGCGCAGATGTTCGCGGCAAAGTCGGACGTGTCGCGCTTTTCGGACGCAGAATTGCTGCGGATGGACAGCAAGGAATACACCGTCAGCGGCAAGGAACTACGCGTCTCGGTGCTGGAGACCACCGCACCGCAGGTCCTGCTCGACCGCAAGGCCAGCCTGATGGCGGCGATGGACGGCGTGGCGCAAGAGGACGGGGCCGATCAGGTCCTGCTTTTCATCGTCGACATCCTCAACGAAGAGGCAACGCTGCTGGTGCCCAATACGCTGGTCAAGGATATCGCCGAGAAAAGCTTTGGCGTGACCGTCAACGGCGACACCGTGGTGCTGCCCGGCGTGATGAGCCGCAAGAAGCAGATCATCCCGGCGCTCAAGATCTGATCGGGCGCAGGGGGGCGCTGCCCCCCGCCCGGCTGCGCCGGCCTCCCCCCGGGAGTATTTGAAGCCAGAAGAAGGGCTCCGCGGGGCGGATGCCTTCTGACCTGACAGATGCGCGACCTAGCCGAAGCGGCCGGTCACGTAGTCATTGGTTCGGCTGTTCTTTGGAGCGGTAAAGATCGTCTCGGTCCGGTCGAACTCGATCAACTGGCCCAGGTACATGAAGGCGGTGTAGTCGGAGGTCCGCGCCGCCTGCTGCATGTTGTGGGTGACGATAGCAATGCAATACTCATCGGCCAGCTTGTCGATCAGGTCTTCGATCTTGGCGGTCGAGATCGGGTCGAGCGCCGAGGCCGGCTCGTCCAGAAGCAGGACCTCGGGCTTGACCGCCACGGCGCGCGCGATGCACAGCCGCTGCTGCTGACCGCCCGACAGGCCGAGACCGGACTGGTGCAGCTTGTCCTTCACCTCGTCCCACAGCGCCGCCTCGCGCAGCGCGGCCTCCACCCGGTCGGCCATCTCGGCCTTCGACAGCCTTTCGTAAAGCCGGATGCCGAAGGCGATATTCTCGTAGATCGACATCGGGAAGGGTGTGGGTTTCTGAAACACCATGCCCACCTTGGCGCGCAGTAGGTTCAGATCCTCGCGCGGCGACAGGATGTTGCGCCCGTCCAGCAGCACTTCGCCCGTGGCTTTCTGGCCGGGATAAAGATCGAACATGCGGTTGAGCACGCGCAGCAGCGTGGACTTGCCACAGCCCGACGGCCCGATGAAGGCCGTCACGGTCTTGTCGCGCAGGGTCAGGTTGACGTCGTGCAGCGCCTGATGGCCGTTGGCATAGTGAAACTGCAACCCGCGCACCTCAACCTTGACCGGATGATCCTCGCGCGAGCGGCGGTTCTTGAGGCCGGCGAAGGCGTCTGTCACGGGGGTCGGTTCGGTCATGATGCGGGTGTCCATGGCTTGGCGGTTCCGTTAGCGGCGTCGCCCGGCAAGGGTGCGGGCCACGATGTTGAGTGTCAGGATCGCGATGGTGATGACAAGCGCACCGGCCCAGGCCAGGCGCTGCCAGTCATCGTAGGGGCTCATTGCGAACTGGTAGATGACAACGGGCAGGTTCGCCATTGGCGCGTCCATGTTTGTCGACCAGAACTGGTTGTTGAGCGCGGTGAAAAGCAGCGGCGCCGTCTCGCCCGAGATCCGCGCGACGGCCAGCAGGATACCGGTCAGAATGCCCGATCGCGCCGCGCGCCAGATCACGAAGACCATCACCTTCCAGCGTGGCGCGCCCAGCGCGGCCGCGGCCTCGCGCAGGGAATTGGGCACAAGCGCCAACATGTCCTGCGTGGTGCGATTGATGACGGGCAACGCGATGACCGCCAGCGCCACTGCGCCAGACCACGCCGAGAAATGGCCGAAGGGCACAACCAGCACCGCGTAAATGAACAGGCCCACGATGATCGAGGGGGCCGACAACAGCACGTCGTTGATGAACTTTGCCGCCTCGCCGATCCGCGATCCGCCGGCATATTCCGACAGGTAGGTGCCCGCCATCACCCCGACCGGCGCGGCGATGAGGATGCCCACCAGCGTCATCGCGACCGACCCGAAGATCGCGTTGGCCAGTCCGCCGTCCGAACCGGGCGGCGGTGTCATCTCTGTAAAGAGCGACAGCCGCAGGCCCTGCAATCCGTTCCAGAGCAGCGTCCACAAGATCAACGCCAGGATGGTCAGGCCCACGGCCGCGGAGAGCACCGAGAGGGCCTGCGCCACGCGGTTGCGGCGATAGCGGCGAGCAGTCACAGGGGATGAAGTGGTCATCGCGCGGGCCTCAGAAGGTTTCAACGCGGCCGAGCAGCCACTTTGCCATCGCCAGCACCGAGAAGCTGATGACGAAAAGGATCAGGCCAAGGGCGATCAGGCTGGATGTGTAGAGGCCCGATGTCGCCTCGCTGAACTCGTTTGCGATCGAGGCCGAGATTGTGGTGGCGGGCGCCAGCAGCGACGTAGCGATACGGTGCGAGTTGCCGATCACGAAGGTGACCGCCATCGTCTCGCCCAGCGCGCGGCCGAGGCCCAACATGATGCCGCCGACAAGGCCAAGGCGCGTATAGGGGATCATGATGTAGCGCACGACCTCCCATGTGGTCATTCCCATTCCGTAGGCGCTTTCGCGCAGCATGACCGGTACCGTTTCGAACACGTCGCGGGTGACGGAGGTGACGAATGGCAGGATCATGATCGCCAGCACCAGCGAGGCGGTCAGCATACCGATCCCGTAGGGTGCGCCGGAAAACAGCAGGCCGATTCCCGGCACCTGCCCGAATGTCTCGATGAGGAAAGGCTGAACGGTGTGCTGCATCACCGGTGCCAGCACGAAAAACCCCCACAAGCCATAGATGATCGACGGAATGCCGGCCAGAAGTTCGATCGCGATACCGATCGGGCGCCGCAGCGGCATCGGGCAGATTTCCGTAAGAAAGACCGCAATGCCGAAGCTGAGCGGGACGCCGATGATCATCGCGATGATCGACGTGACAAGCGTGCCAAAGATCGGGGCAGCGGCGCCGAATATTTCCTTGGCCGGGCTCCAGCGTTCGGTCCACAGGAACGATGGACCGAAAGTGCTCAGCGCAGGAATCGAATCCCAGAGCAACGACAGCATGACGCCGGCAAGAACCAGCACCACTGTCGTGGCCGATAGCCAGGTCAGGCTGACGAACGCCCTGTCCTGCATCAGCAATCTGTTGGTTCGGGAGGTCTGGTCGGGCTCCATGGGTTTTCCGATGTCCGATGTCAGCGCCAAGGCCAATCCCCTGATATGTCGTTCTTGTCGAAAATGGAAGGACGGGCGAGGCTGTTGCCCCGCCCGTCCGAAGCTGTGCCGCGGTCTGGGCTTAGTTCATGCTCAGGACGGGCTTGCCATCATGCTGGATCGCGTCCCAGGACTTCTCGATCAGCGCGACGACGTTGTCGGGGATCGCGACGTACTGAAGGTCCTTGGCTTCCTGCTGGCCGTTCTCGTAGGCCCACTTGAAGAAGGTCAGGGCAGCAGAGGCGGCCGCCGGATCATCGGGGTTCGAGTGGATCATGACCCAAGTCGAAGCAGCGATGGGCCAGCTGTTGTCGCCGGGCTGGTTGGTGATGATGACGTGGAAGTTCTTCACGCCGGTCCAGTCCGCGTTGGCGGCGGCCGAGGCGAAGGTATCGAGCGAGGGCTCCACCACTTTGCCAGCGGCATTGACCATCTTGGCATAGCCGAGGTTGTTCTGGATCACGTAGGCATACTCGTTATAGCCGATCGCGCCAGCGGTCTGCTTGACGGTGTTGGCAACGCCTTCGGAACCCTTGGCGCCAAGGCCGACGGGCCACTCGACGGCGGTGTCGGAACCGATCTGGTCTTTCCACTCGGCCGAGATTTTCGAGAGGTAGTCGGTGAAGTTGAAGGTCGTGCCCGACCCGTCCGAACGGTGCACCACGACGATCGGCTGCGCGGGCAGCGTCAGATCGGGGTTCAGCGCGGCGATGGCGGGGTCGTTCCACATGGTGATCTTGCCGAGGTAGATGTCGGCAACGGTCGTGCCGTCGAGGACCAGTTGGCCCGGCTCGATGCCGTCGATGTTGTACATCGGCACGATACCGCCCGAGATCATCGGGAACTGCACGAGGCCTTGGGCGGCCAGTTCGTCATCCGACAACGGCTTGTCCGAGGCGCCGAAGGTCACGGTCTTAGCTTCAACCTGCTTGATGCCGCCGCCCGAACCGATCGACTGGTAGTTCAGGCCGATGCCGGTGGCGGTCTTGTAGGCTTCGCCCCACTTGGCAAAGACCGGGTAGATGAAGCTCGAACCTGCGCCCGAGATGTCGTCGGCTTGGGCGGCGACGGCCATCCCCAGGCTGAGCGCAGCAGCAGCTGCCCCGGCCACGATGTTCTTCATGAAGCTCACGGTAATTCTCCTGTCTTTTCACGTCGAAGAGCCCTGGGCAGCAGTACCCGGGCCGTTACGTGGGGCCGGCCTAGAAGCCGGACGTGACAGTTCCATGACAAAACCCAAGAAATTGCGTTCACGATATCCTGTAATATTTGGAGGGGCGTTGCTTGCCCGAAAGTTCAGGCCGGCAAGGTCCTGATTCCACCGCCGAACCTGACCCATGGCTTGGCCCGCGCGCGCTGTGACTACCTGTTGCGGGGTCCGTGAAATCTTTGGCCCTGATCTCGCTGGCGCCCCTAGTGCCTGCGCGTATGACGCGGACAAATGGCCACCTCCACGGTGCCCTGTCCGAATTCGCCGTGCCTCATCCCTCAGGACGGCCCGTGGACCCGCAATGTTCCTCAGCGGCGCAAGGCGCGCCGCAGGCTGACGGCGAGAATCGCCAGACATCCCAGCAACAGCAGCATGCCCGCGGCAAGCGGGGCCAGCCCCGCCAGCCGCACAAGTGCAGTCACCGCCGCGATCAGCACCAGCACCTGCAAGGCAAGGTTGCCGTCATCGACGAACAGGCTGAAAAGTTCCTTCAGCACAGACAGGGCAAAGCTCATTGCGCGGCTCCAATCCGCAGGTGGGCCGCCCGCAGCATCCGCACGGCGACGTAGGAAAAGGCCGCCAGCACCGCCAGCAGGCCGAGGATGGACAGGTCTGCGCCGGGCCAGTCGGCGCCCAGCCCCTCGCCCGTCCAGAACAGGCCAAAGGCGGTCAGCATCAGGCCAACCGCGAACTTCAGGGCATTCTCCGGCACCTGGCTGAGCGGGCGATGCACCACGGCCCCCACCGCCAGCACCACCACGACAGCCCCCAGCGCGCCGGCCCCGGCAATTGCCGTCATGCCATGCGCGGTGCCCACGGCGATCACGATGAAGACCACCTCGACCCCTTCCAGCAGCACCGCCTTGAAGGCCGCCATGCCCGCCAGCCAGTCGGCCCGCTTGTCGGCGGCCTGCCGTTTCAGCTCGTCGGTTTCCTTGGCAAAGGCCGCCTCCTCGTCATGGAGCGCGATAAAGCCGGTGGCGCGCAGGATCGCCTTGCGCAGCCAGCGCATGCCGAACAGGATCAGCAATGTCCCGATCACGTACTGCATCACCTGCAGCGGGATCAGCGCGAAAAGCGGCCCGAAGACCAGCACCAGCGCGACCAGCAGCGCCAGCGCGGCAAACGTGCCCAGCAGCGCCGGACGCCAGCTGCGCGTCAGCGCGACGGCCAGAACGATGGTAAATGCCTCGACCACCTCGACGAACGAGGCGAGAAACGAAGCGGTGACAGTCGATGTGATCGCAGTCCATGTCATGTCGAGGATAGTAGTGCGCGGATTTCGCGGGTTGCAAGCCGCGCGCAGGGCACAGGCCGGGCAGGCGCAGAAGGCAGGTTCAAGAGGCGCTGCAAACCGGTTAGAAGCGCCCTTGAACCCGCATGAAAGGCTCGCCATGACCCGCATCATCCAGACCTTCGCCGAGATCAGCGGTGACTATGACGCCGCCTTCGTCGATTTGTGGGGGTGCATGCATAACGGGCTGCACGCCTTTCCCGCCGCCGTGGCCGCGATGCAGGCGTTTCGGCAAAGGGGCGGCACCGTGGTCCTCGTGACGAATGCCCCTCGCCCGCGCGGGCCGGTCGAGGCGCAGATCGCCAAGCTGGGCATTCCCACTGACGCGTGGGACGCGATTGCCACCTCGGGCGATTCGGCGCGTGCGGCGATGTTTGAAGGAATGGTGGGCCACAAGGTCTGGTTCATCGGCGAGGACCACGACCAAAGCTTTTTCAGCCCGCTTCACCTGCTGGAAAACCCCGTCGAGATCACCCAGGTCCCGCTGGACGAGGCAGAGGGCATCGTGTGCTGCGGCCCGTTCGACCCGTTTGCCGATCCCGGCCTTTATCGCGCCGATTTCGAAAAGGCACAGGCGCGTGGCCTTAAGCTGCTGTGCGCCAATCCCGACATCGTGGTCGACCGGGGCGAGGCGCGGGAATGGTGTGCCGGCGCGCTGGCGCAGCTTTATTCCGAGATAGGCGGCGAAAGCCTTTATTTCGGCAAGCCGCACCCGCCGATCTACGACCTGGCCCGGCGGCGGCTGGCGCGGACAGGCCGGGTGGGTGAAACGCCCCGGATCATCTGCATCGGCGATGGCATCCGCACTGACATCCTTGGTGCCGCCACCGAGGGGCTGGACAGCATCTTCATCACCGGTGGCCTCGCGGTGGAGGAAACCCGCACCACCGATCAGCCCGACGCGGATGCGCTGGCAGCCTACCTGGCCGTTGAGCGTCAGGAACCGACCTACGCGATCGGTTACTTGCGCTGAGCGGCTCCGACTCGATGATTGCAAGGTAATATTGTTTCGTATATAAGCCTAGGTAAGACGCAATATTACCTGGTGACGAGGCTATGCTGGACAACGCACCCCGCGGAACGATCTGCATCGAGGATCTCGAGATCGGGATGGTCCGGTCGCTGCGCAAGCAGGTAACCGACCGCGACATCGAACTCTTTGCCGAGGTCTCGACCGACCGGAACCCCGTGCACCTCGACGACGAGTATGCCCAGGACACCATTTTCGAGGGGCGCATCGCGCATGGCATGCTGACGGCGGGCCTCGTCTCGGCCGTGATCGGCGAGCAGTTGCCGGGTCATGGCACGGTCTACCTTGGCCAGTCGCTGCGATTCCTGGCGCCTGTGCGTCCGGGCGACACTGTTCTGGCTGAAGTCGAGGTGACCGGCATCGACCATGCCAAGCGGCGTGTCACCCTCGATACCCGCTGCCTAGTCGAAGGCAAGCGCGTACTGGTCGGAGAAGCCACGGTACTGGCCCCGTCGCGCAAGTTCGACTAGGCCGCGCCCGCGAAATCGGGTGCCTTGCGCGGGCGCGTCGGGCCGGATACCTCAAGGGCCATGCGCATCATCCGCGATACATTCTACGTTGATCCCGCCGATAAGGGGGCTGCCGTCGCCATCGGCAATTTCGATGGTGTTCACCTTGGCCACCGCGCGGTCATCGATGTCGCGGCCGAGGCGGCACGGCGGCTCGAAGTGCCCCTTGGCGTCATGACTTTCGAACCGCATCCGCGCGAATTCTTCGCACCCGATGCCCCGCCCTTTCGCCTGATGAACGCGGCCGCGCGCGCACACCGACTGGAGAAGCTTGGGGTCAGGAAACTTTACGAAGTGCCGTTCAACGCAGCGCTTGCCGCGCTCAGCCCGCGCGACTTCGCGGCAAACGTCATTGTCGAGCGGCTGGCCTTGGCCCATGTGGTGGTGGGCGAAGATTTCTGTTTCGGCAAGGGCCGGCGTGGGACGGCCGATGATCTGGCCCGCTTCGGCGCCGAGATGGGGTTTGGCGTCAGCGTGGCGCCGATGGTCGATCTTGGTCAGGGCGATATCTCGTCCACTGCGATCCGTACCGCGCTAAGCGAAGGGCGCCCCCGCGACGCCGCGGCGATGCTGGGCCACTGGTACCGGATCGAGGGCGCAGTGATCCGGGGCGATCAACGCGGCCGCGACCTTGGCTTTCCCACAGCCAACATGTCTATCGCCGGCCTTCATCCGCCTCAATTCGGGGTCTATGCCGTGAAGGTCGACGTGCTCGACGGGCCCCATGCTGGCAGTTACGACGGCGCGGCTTCGATCGGCGTGCGGCCAACTTTTGGCGAGAATGTCCCGAACTGCGAAACCTACCTGTTCGACTTCAAGGGCGATCTTTACGGTGCCACCTTATCGGTCGCGCTGGTCGAATATCTGCGGCCGGAGTTGAAATTCGACGGCCTCGCGCCGCTCATCGCCCAGATGACGGCCGACTGTGATCGCGCGCGGGAGATCCTTGCCGATGTCGGATGACCCGATCGACCGCACCGGGCTTGCCCCCCGGTTCTGGGAAAACAAACCGCTGGAAAAGATGAACCGGCGCGAGTGGGAGGCGCTGTGCGACGGCTGCGGCAAGTGTTGCCTGAACAAGATCGAAGACGAAGATACCGGCGAAGTGGCGCTGACCCGCATCGCTTGCCGCTTGTTGGACGACGAGACCTGCCTTTGCAGCCGCTACGCCACCCGGCACGACTATGTGCCAGAGTGCATCGTGCTGACGCCCAAGACCTTGCTCAAGAACCTCTACTGGTTACCGCAGACCTGTGCCTATCGCCTCTTGCACGAAGGCCGTCCGCTTTACCCTTGGCACCCCCTGCTGAGCGGGACGCGGCAGAGCGTTCACGACGCCGGTGTCAGCGTGCAACGGCTTACCGTTTCCGAAGTCGAGTTGGACGAAGACGACTGGGAAAACCATATCATCGATGAACCCCTCTGATTCGATGAATATCCGAAAATCTGACTAAGGGTCTGCCTGATGTTCTTTGCTTCCGACAATACGGGTCCGGCACATCCCGCCATCCTGCAGGCGTTAGTCGCTGCTAATCAGGGCTACATGGCAAGTTACGGCGCCGACCCTATCATGGACCGCGTTACAAGGAAGCTGCGCGAGGTGTTCGAAGCGCCCGAGGCGGCAGTCTACCTCGTCGCTACGGGGACGGCGGCCAACTCGCTGTTGCTGGCCAGCATGACGCGGCCGTGGGACACGATCTTTTGCACGTCGATGGCCCATATCAACGAGGACGAGTGCAACGCGCCGGAGTTCTTCACCGGCGGCGCAAAGCTGACGCTGGTTCCCGATACTGACGGGCGGATGCAGGCCGACGCTCTGAAGGCGTCGATCCTGAAGGAAAATAACCGTGGCGTTCACGGGCCGCAGCGCGGTCCGGTTTCGCTGACGCAGGTAACCGAAAAGGGCACCGTCTACAGCCTTGAAGAACTGCAAATGCTGACCGGCATCGCGCACGGATTCGGGCTGAAGGTGCACATGGATGGCGCGCGTTTCGCCAATGCGTTGGCCGTGCTGGGCTGCACCCCGGCCGAGATGACGTGGAAGGCGGGCATCGACGCGGTCAGCTTCGGCGGCACCAAGAACGGGTTGCTGGGGGTCGAGGGCTGCATCATCTTCGACCCGGCCATCGCCTGGGAGTTCGAGTTGCGGCGCAAGCGCGCTGGACATCTTTTTTCCAAGCACCGCTATCTTTCGGCCCAGATGGAAGCCTACCTGCAGGACGATCTCTGGCTGGAGATGGCGCGCAGTGCGAACGCCGCCTGTGCCCGGCTGGTCGCCGGGATCAAGGCCAGTGGTGTGGGCGAACTGGCCTATCCACCGCAGGCCAATATGGCTTTCGCCCGCTTTCCCAGACATGTCCACCAGCGCCTGTTCGCGGCGGGCGCGGTTTATTCGATGTATGACGATGCGGTCGAGGACGGGCCGCCGGACGAGTTGCTGCTGGCGCGACTGGTATGTGACTGGTCGATGAGTCCGGGCAATATCGACCGGTTCCTGCAACTGCTCGCTGGCTAAGGCTCCCACGCGGCAATTGCCTTGGCGACGGCATCGGCATGGCTGACGGGGGCCATGTGGCCGGCCCCGGGAATGATCACGCGGCGGGCATGCGGCATCCGCGCTTCCAGTGCCTGCTGGACGAGACTGATGACCGAAGGCGAAGCCGCTCCCTCGATCAGCAGGACCGGTATCTCCAGCCCTTCCAACCGGCCGGGCGCCAGCAGGCCGGGGCTGTCGTGGCCCACGACGGCATCGGTTGCCAAGGCCACTTCCATCTGTGCGGCCATCGCGGCACGGGCGGCCGCCGGAATGTCATCCCAAGGCGCGCCGCCCCATCGGCTGACAAACATGCGTGCCGCGTCCGTGGGCCGCCCTGCTTCGAAAAGGGCGCGGATCTGCCCGAAATGATCGCCCTCCTGTGCCCGAACGGCCGGCGCGGTGTCGCGCAGGGCGGTGAACAAGACCGGTTCGATCAGCACCAACCCAGCCACGGGCGACGGGTTTTCCAGCGCCAGGCGCAAGCCGACCGTCGCGCCGTAGGAATGTCCGATCACGGTTACTGGCTGCTCTGGCAGGGCAGCTGTGGCAAGGGCGGTGGCCTGATCGTGCAAGGGACGGACGGGGTCCATCGCCGGGGCGCGACCATGCCCCGGCAGTTCGACGCTGATCGCCTCGCGCGGGCCGGGCAGCGCACCCAACATCGCGCGCCACATGCCGCCATGGCCCAGCGTGCAATGGATTAGCAGCAGCGGTCGCAAGGCTCAGGCCGACAGGTGCGCGGCCAGATCGGCGATGCGGTCCTGTCCCCAGAATCGCGCGCCGTCATCGGTGATGAAGAACGGCGCGCCGAAGACACCACGCCCGACAGCCTCTTCAAGGTTGGCGGCATAGGTTTCGGCCCCGGTCATCAGGCCGCTGTCGGCCAGCGCCGGGTCGAACCCGGCCTTGGCAAGACAATCGCGCACAACGTCATCTTCGGCGATATTGCGCTCTTCGGCCCAGACCGCGCGCGTGATGCCGGCCACCAGCGCAGCCAGATCGCCGCCGCCCGCGTTCTGCGCCGCGATGATCGCGTAGGCGGCAGGCGCGCCGTTGACCGGCCAGAAGGCGGGTTGCAGGTTCAGCGGCATCGACAGCTTGTCAGCCTGGCGGCGCATTTCCATCAGGCGGTATTCCTGCCGTGCCGGATGCCGGTCCTTCACCGCCTGCCCGCCGGTGCGCGCGAACAGCCCGCCGATATCCAGCGGCTTGTAGGTGATCGTCGCGCCGGCTGCCGCCGCCACCTCGGCGGGCCGTGTCCCGGCGAGGTAGGTGAAGGGCGAGATCGTGGACAGGAAGTAGTCGACATGCGCCATGAATGGGGCCTTTCCAATCTTTGCGCGACCGTAGCCCTGTGCTAGGCGGTGTCAACGTCACGAATCCGTTGCAATGCACGGCCCCTGCCGGAAGGACCCCCAGACATGGCTGCGATGATTGAACCGAAACTGATCTCGGGCAACGCCAACATTCCGCTTGCCAAGGCGGTAGCACGGCGGATGTCGATGCACCGCGGAATGAGTGTGAAACTGGTCGATGCCCGTGTCGAACGGTTCAACGACGGCGAGATCTTCGTTGAGGTGTTCGAGAACGTCCGTGGCGAGGACATGTTCATCATCCAGCCCACCTCGAACCCGGCCAACGACAACCTGATGGAGTTGCTGATCATCTCAGACGCGATGCGGCGCTCCTCGGCGTCGCGCATCACGGCCGTCATCCCCTATTTCGGGTATGCCCGGCAGGACCGACGCACCAAGGCGCGTACGCCGATCAGCGCGAAACTGGTCGCCAATCTGATCGTGCAGTCGGGCATCGAACGGGTTCTGACGATGGACCTGCACGCGGCCCAGATTCAGGGCTTTTTTGATATCCCGGTCGATAACCTCTACGCCTCGCCCATCTTCGCACTGGATATCCGGCACAACTTCAAGGACCGGTTGAAGGACATCATGGTCGTCTCGCCCGACGTTGGCGGCGTGGCCCGTGCGCGCGAACTGGCACAACGGATCGGCGCGCCTCTGGCCATAGTCGACAAGCGGCGCGAAAAAGCCGGCGAAGTGGCCGAGATGACGGTGATCGGTGATGTCACCGGCAAGATCTGCCTGATCGTCGATGACATGTGCGACACGGCCGGCACATTGTGCAAGGCGGCCGACGTGCTGCTGGAAGGCGGCGCCGCCGAGGTGCATGCCTACACAACCCACGGTGTGATGAGCGGACCGGCGGTCAGCCGCATCACCGCCTCGCAGCTGCAATCGGTGGTTATCACCGATTCTATCGAACCCACCAAACCGGTGAGCGACTGCGCCAAGATCCGGATCGTGCCGACCGCGCCGATGTTTGCGCAGGCGATCCTGAACATCTGGAACGGCACCAGCGTTTCGTCGCTTTTCGATCACGAAACGCTTCTGCCAATCTACGAGGGAATGTATTCCGACCTCGCCTCCTAATCGACGCTCCAGTCGTCATCATGGGCCACCTCGCCGATGGCGAGCCATGCCACCCGCACCCGCGCAACGCGGGTATCGGCCCATGTGCGGAACTGGATGACAAAGCCTTCGCCATCCACCTCCTCGGCCTGAAGGTCGACACGGGCGTTCGTGGTGTTGGACATGTCCCACATCGATAACGAGAGATGGACGGCAGGTGCGTTTCGAAAAGGCTGGCTGAATGTGACACGGCTGCGCGATTGCCGCGGACCATTGCCCGTCCACATCAGGCCGTCATGCTCGAAATCGGAGAACAGGATAAGATCGCCCTGATCCACCCCGATCAAATGGTTTCGCAGCTGTTTCATGCCCGCCATGTCAAATGCCGTTATCGTGAGCCTGCCAGTTGACCTTGGGGAAATCCACTCCAAAACGAAAAGCCGCGGCGCATTGAGTTTGCGCCGCGGCCCGGTTTCGATATTTCGCCAGATCAGTCGTTGGACAGGCCGATGTGGTCGCCCATCGCCACCATGTCCGAGATCAGCTTGGCCGCATCGTCGATCAGGCCGTTGGCATCGAGCCCCTTTTCACGCACTTCGGCATGATAGGCACGGACCTCGGCCAGCATCTTGTCATAGATCTCCTGGGTCACCTCGGTGCGGTGCATCGACTGTTCGGCCAGCACGGTCACACCTTCGGCGGTGATCTCGGCAAAGCCGCCGGAGACGATGTATTCGTCGTTGCCCGACCCATGCACGACCTTCAGCACGCCGGGCCGCAGCGTGGTGATGACGGGCGCGTGGCCCGGCATCGCCGTCAGATCACCATCTGCACCGGGGATCTGCACCTCGGACGCCTGAACGGAGGCAAGCCTGCGTTCGGGCGAGACAAGGTCAAATTGCATCATGTCTGCCATGTCGGCTCCTTAAGCGGCGGCGGCGGCCATCCGGGCCGCCTTGGCCTTCACATCTTCGATGTCACCGACCATGTAGAAGGCGCCCTCGGGCAGGTGATCGTATTCACCGGCCACAACCGCCTTGAAAGAGGCGATGGTCTTTTCCAGCGGAACCTGAATGCCGTCCGAACCGGTGAACACCTTGGCCACGTCGAAGGGCTGCGACAGGAAGCGCTGGATCTTGCGGGCGCGCGACACCGTCAGCTTGTCCTCTTCGCTCAGTTCGTCCATCCCGAGGATGGCGATGATGTCCTGCAGCGACTTGTAACGCTGAAGGATCCCCTGAACGTCGCGGGCGACCTGGTAGTGCTCTTCGCCCACGACCGAGGGGTCCATGAGGCGCGACGTGGAGTCGAGCGGGTCCACGGCTGGGTAGATGCCCAGCTCGGAAATCGCGCGGCTCAGCACGGTCGTCGCATCGAGGTGCGCGAACGAGGTCGCCGGCGCAGGGTCGGTGAGGTCGTCGGCGGGCACGTAAATGGCTTGCACCGAGGTGATCGAGCCGGCCTTGGTCGAGGTGATGCGTTCTTGCAGCGCGCCCATGTCGGTGGCCAGCGTCGGCTGGTAGCCCACGGCCGAGGGGATACGGCCCAGAAGCGCCGACACCTCGGACCCCGCCTGGGTAAAGCGGAAGATGTTGTCGACGAAGAACAGCACGTCGGTACCCGACTGGTCGCGGAACTGCTCGGCCAGCGTGAGGCCGGACAGCGCCACGCGCATCCGCGCGCCCGGCGGCTCGTTCATCTGGCCATAGACCAGCGCCACTTTGGATTTCTCCAGATCGTCGGGCACGATAACGCCCGACTCGATCATCTCGTGATAGAGGTCGTTGCCCTCGCGGGTACGTTCACCCACCCCGGCGAACACCGAGAAGCCCGAGTGCACCTTGGCGATGTTGTTGATCAGTTCCATGATCAGAACCGTCTTGCCCACACCGGCGCCGCCGAACAGGCCGATTTTGCCGCCCTTGGCGTAGGGCGCCAGCAGGTCCACAACCTTGATGCCGGTCACGAGGATTTCCGACGCGGTCGACTGCGCCTCGAAGCTGGGGGCCTCGGCGTGGATCGGGCGATGCTCGGAGGCATTGACCGGTCCCTTTTCGTCCACCGGCTCGCCGATGACGTTCAGGATGCGGCCCAGCGTCGCGTTGCCGACCGGCACCGAGATCGGCGCGCCGGTATCGGTCACCGGGGCGCCGCGCACGAGGCCCTCTGTCGCGTCCATCGCGATGGCGCGGACCGTGTTCTCGCCAAGGTGCTGGGCCACTTCCAGCACCAGCACCTTGCCGTTGTTTTCCGTGGTCAGGGCGTTGAGGATCTCGGGCAGCTTGTCCTCGAAATGCACGTCGACGACGGCGCCGATCACCTGGGTGATCTTGCCGGTAGCCTTTGCTTTTGCCATGTCGTTTCTCCGGTTCTCTTAGAGCGCTTCGGCGCCCGAAATGATTTCGATCAGCTCATTGGTGATGACGGCCTGACGCGAGCGGTTGTACTCGATCGTCAGTTTTTCGATCATCTCTCCGGCGTTGCGGGTCGCGTTGTCCATCGCGCTCATCTGCGCGCCGTTGAACGAGGCGTTGTTCTCCAGCAGGGCCGCGAAGATCTGCGTCGCAACGCCGCGCGGTAGCAGGTCGTTCAGGATCGCTTCTTCGCTGGGTTCATAGTCATAGAGCGTGGTTTCGCCCTCGACCTCATCGAACGCAGCGGGGATGACCTGCAACGCGGTCGGAACCTGGCTGATGACGTTTTCGAAACGCGCGAAAAAGATCGTCGCGACATCGAATTCGCCGGCATCGAAGCGGCCCAATACGTCCCGCGCGATGTTCTGCGCGGTGCCATAGCTGATCTGCTTGACGCTGCTGAGGTCGACATGACCGACGAACAGCTGGCCATAATCGCGGCGCATGCTGTCACGGCCCTTCTTGCCGACGGTCAGGATCTTTACCGTCTTGCCTTCACCAATCAGTTGCGCGGCGCGCTGCTTGGCCAGCTTGGCAATGTTGCCGTTAAAGCCACCGCACAGCCCCCGCTCGGCCGTCATGACGACGAGCAGGTGCACTTTGTCGCTGCCGGTGCCGGCCAGAAGCCGCGGCGCCGAGGGCGACCCGGCGACCGAGGCCGCAAGCCCTGCCATCACCGCGTTGAAACGTTCGGTGTAGGGACGCGCCGATTCGGCTGCTTCCTGCGCCCGCCGCAGTTTCGCGGCGGCCACCATCTGCATGGCCTTGGTGATCTTGCGGGTCGACTTGACCGACGCGATCCGGTTCTTGAGGTCCTTAAGACTGGGCAAACCCGTCTCTCCTTATCCCGAAGCCAGTGGTCAGGCGAAATCGCGGGCGAATTCGTCCAGCGCTTCCTTGATCTTGGCCTCGGCCTCGCCCTTGATCTTGGGGTCTTCCTTCGTGATCATGTCCAGCACGTCGCGGCGGTTGGTCCGCAGATGCTTGAGCAGACCAGCCTCGAACCGGCCGACATCCTTGACGGCGACCTTGTCGAGATAGCCCTTGGTGCCCGCGAAGATCACGCAGACGATCTCGGCGTTGGTCAGGGGCGCGTATTGCGGCTGTTTCATCAGCTCGGTCAGGCGCGCACCACGATTCAGCAGCGCCTGCGTCGACGCGTCAAGGTCGGAGCCGAACTGCGCGAACGAAGCCATTTCGCGATATTGGGCCAGCTCCAGCTTCACCGGACCGGCGACCGATTTCATCGCGTTGGTCTGGGCAGAAGAGCCCACGCGGCTAACCGACAGACCGGTGTTCACGGCCGGACGAACGCCCTGATAGAACAATTCGGTCTCGAGGAAGATCTGACCGTCGGTGATCGAGATCACGTTGGTCGGAATAAACGCCGACACGTCGCCGCCCTGGGTTTCGATGACGGGAAGCGCGGTAAGCGAGCCCGAGCCGAAATCCTTGTTAAGCTTGGCCGAACGCTCCAGCAGACGCGAGTGCAGGTAAAACACGTCGCCCGGATAGGCTTCACGTCCCGGCGGACGACGCAGCAGCAGCGACATCTGGCGATAGGCCACAGCCTGCTTGGACAGGTCATCATAGATGATCAGCGCATGGCGGCCATTGTCGCGGAAATGCTCGGCCATCGCGGTCGCCGAATAGGGGGCAAGGAACTGCATCGGCGCAGGGTCCGAGGCGGTCGCGGCGACAACGATGGAATATTCCAGCGCGCCCGATTCCTCGAGCTTCTTGACCAGCTGCGCCACGGTCGACCGCTTCTGGCCCACGGCCACGTAGACGCAGTAGAGCTTCTTGCTCTCATCGTCGCCGGCGGCCTCGTTATAGGACTTCTGGTTGAGGATCGTGTCGAGCGCGATGGCGGTCTTGCCGGTCTGGCGGTCGCCGATGATCAGCTCGCGCTGGCCGCGGCCGATCGGGATCATCGCGTCGACCGATTTCAGACCGGTTGCCATCGGTTCGTGCACCGACTGGCGGGGAATGATGCCGGGGGCCTTCACGTCGGCCACGCCGCGCTTGGCGGTCTTGATCGGACCTTTGCCGTCGAGCGGGTTGCCAAGGCCGTCAACGACGCGGCCCAGCAGTTCGTCACCCACCGGCACGTCCACGATGGACTTGGTGCGTTTGACGGTGTCGCCTTCCTTGATGTCGCGGTCGGCGCCGAAAATCACGCAGCCCACGTTGTCGGATTCAAGGTTCAGCGCCATGCCGCGGATGCCGCCGGGGAATTCCACCATCTCGCCGGCCTGCACGTTGTCCAGACCGTAGACGCGGGCGATGCCGTCTCCCACGGACAGCACGCGGCCCACTTCGGCGACTTCCGCCTCCTGGCCGAAATTCTTGATCTGATTTTTCAGGATCGCGGAAATTTCCGCCGCTTGGATCGCCATTATCCGACCTCTTTCATGGTGTTCTGGAGTGCGCCGAGCTTCGAACTGATCGAGGTGTCGATCATCTTCGAGCCCACTTTTACAATAAGACCGCCAATGAGGCTTTCATCGACGGACGTGGTGAGTTTCACGGTCTTGCCGACCTGTGCGGTCAGCGTCTTGGCCAGCTTTTCGGACTGCACCTTGTTCAGCGGACGGGCCGAGATCACCTCGGCGGTGACTTCACCCTTGGCCTCGGCCAGCATGCCGCGCAGTTCCGCAAGTAGCTGCGGCAAAACGTACAGGCGCCGCTTTTCGGCCAGCAGGCCCAGCAGGTTGCCGGTGGTGGCGGCGAGGCCCATCTTTTCAGAGATCGCGGCCATGGCGCTGGCCTGCTCCTCGCGGCTGTAAAGCGGCGAAGAGATCAGCGCACGCAGGTCGGCACTGCTACCCAGTGCGGCGTCAAGCGCGTCAACGTCCTTTTCCAGCCCGTCGAGCGCCTTGTCGTCGCTGGCAAGGTCAAACACCGCACTGGCATAGCGCGCGGCAATTCCGGTCGAGATCGAAGCTGGTTCGGACACGTCCACCCTTCCGATGTCTTGCGCCCGGTCCCGGGCCGGGCAGATCCGGCAGGAGGGCAGCGTTAATGGCCCCCGCGATCACGGAAGCGTCAGATGGGGGGCATGTAGCAGAGGCTTTGGGGTGGGGCAACCGCCTTGGAGGGCCTTCACCGAGGCTTTATGGCCGCATGAGCGCCGCGACGCGGCACGCCGCCTAAAGGCTTGTCGGCTGGGGCCGCCGCGCAGGCTCGGGCGCCGGCGCGCCCAGCCCTTCAAGCACACGAAGCGGACGGCGCACCGCCTCTGTCAGACGCATCCGGCTGGGCGTTGTCACCTGTTTGCTGGCCTCGACGATTAACACGCCGCCAGCGGCGAAAACCGGCATGTGCCGGCCGGCCGTTTCAAGAAAACGCGCGGCCTTGCGCCAAACCCGACGCGGCGACGGCGGCTGGTACAGCGTCGATAACGTGCGCTCCGGCACAAAGTTGTGGCTCCGCAGTTGCACCTCAAGCTGGCTCATCGAATAGGGGCGGCCGTAGCCAAAAGGCGTGCGATCGGTGCGCGACCATATGCCCGCGCGGTTTGGCACGATGAACACAACGCGCCCGCCGGGCCCCAGAACGCGCCAGGCTTCCTCCAAAACAGCCGACGGGTGTTCCGAGGTTTCCAGCCCATGCATCAGCACCAGCTTGTCGACCATGCCGGTGGGCACCGGCCACATCGCCTCTTCACAAAGCACGCTCACATTCGGCTGCCCCGCGGGCCACGCCATCACGCCTTGCGGCCCCGGCATAAGCCCGATCACCCGGCGCGCCTTCGCAAGGTAGGGACGCAGCAGCGGCACGGCAAAGCCGTAGCCCACCACCGTCTGCCCCTGCGCCTCGGGCCACAGCCCCACAAGCTGATCGCGGATGACTTTCTGCGCCGCCCTTCCCAGCGGGCTGCGATAATAGAAGTTGCGCAGGTCGAGCACGTCCAGATGCATTGCGGGCCGGGCCTGTTTGGGCAAGGGTTGTGCAAAGCATATCAACCGGAGGCGCTTTTGCCATGCCCCTTGAACTTGTCACCATTCCCTGCCGCGCCGACAACTACGCCTTCTTGCTGCATGACAGCGAGACCGGGCAGACCGCCCTGATCGACGCCCCAGAAACGGCCCCGATCGCGGCGGAGCTGGCCGCCCGACACTGGCGGCTGGACGATATCCTGATCACGCACCACCACGCCGACCACACAACCGGCGTGGACGACCTGCGCGCGGCGCATGGCGCGCGGGTGATTGGTGCCACGGCCGATTCGCACCGGCTGCCGGCGCTTGATCTGGCCGTGGCGGGGGGTGAGACGTTCAGTAGCTGCGGCGCCGAGGTGCGGGTGATCGACGTGCCGGGCCACACGGTCGGCCATATCGCGTTCTATGTCCCCGCCGCGGCCGCCGTCTTTACCGGCGATAGCCTGATGGCGCTGGGCTGCGGTCGGCTGTTCGAAGGGACGCCCGCCCAGATGTGGGACAGCCTGCAGCGCCTTCGCGCCCTGCCGCCCGAGACCCGCGTCTGTTCCGGTCACGAATACACCGCCGCCAACGCCCGTTTCGCGCTAAGCATTGACCCCGGCAATGCCGACCTTATCTCAAGAGCAGCCGAGATCGACGCCGCCCGCGCCGAAGGGCGCCCGACAGTGCCGTCGTCACTTCAGACGGAATGCCGGACCAACCCTTTCCTGCGGGCAGACGATCCCGGCCTGAAGACCGCGATCGGCATGGGCGCAGCGCCCGATGTCGAGGTATTCGCGGAAGTGCGTCACAGAAAAGACCGGTTTTGACCACAAAACCGCCATGACCGGTCCAAGCCCAGCCAAAGCGCATGCTTTCCAGTCACGGAAGTGCTTTGTGTAGGGCAAGTGACGAAAAAATACTTGAAGCTTGGGCTGGAACACCAAACTTTAAGGACAAGAGGCCACGGTTGTGCGGGGGCACCCTCCTCCGTCCGACCTCCGATCAAAGGAGCACGCAACGTGCCGTCATTCTCCAATACGCTCGAGCAGTCCATCCATGCGGCGCTGGCGCTGGCCAACGCCCACCACCATGAGTTGGCGACGCTCGAACACCTGCTTCTTGCGCTTCTGGATGAACCCGATGCAAGCCGCGTCCTGCGCGCCTGCGCGGTTGATCTCGACCAGCTGCGCAAGGTGCTGGAGGACTTCATCGAGGACGACCTGTCGACCCTGATCACCGACGTGGACGGCTCCGAGGCCGTGCCCACCGCCGCTTTCCAGCGGGTGATCCAGCGTGCAGCGATCCACGTGCAGTCTTCTGGCCGGACCGAGGTGACGGGCGCAAACGTGCTGGTCGCCATCTTTGCCGAGCGTGAGTCGAACGCTGCCTTCTTCCTGCTGGAACAACAAATGACGCGTTACGACGCGGTCAACTTCATTGCGCATGGTGTCGCCAAAGATCCCGCCTTCGGCGAATCCCGCCCCATCACCGGGGCATCGTCGTCGGAGGAGGAACCCGTGGCGGCCGAGGCGGAAGAGAAGGAAAGTGCGCTGCGCAAGTACTGTGTCGACCTCAACCAGAAGTCCAAGAAGGGCGACGTGGACCCGCTGATCGGGCGCGACCACGAGGTTGAGCGTTGCATCCAGGTGCTGTGCCGTCGCCGCAAGAACAACCCGCTGCTCGTGGGCGACCCCGGGGTTGGCAAGACCGCGATCGCCGAAGGGCTGGCCTACAAGATCGTCAAAGGCGCGGTACCCGAAGTTCTGGCCGGCGCCACGATCTATTCGCTCGACATGGGCGCGTTGCTGGCCGGCACCCGGTATCGCGGCGATTTCGAAGAACGTCTGAAGGCCGTGATGAACGAGCTTGAGGCGCATCCCGACGCGGTACTCTTCATCGACGAGATCCATACCGTGATCGGTGCTGGCGCGACCTCGGGCGGGGCGATGGACGCCTCCAACCTGCTGAAGCCCGCGCTGCAGGGCGGCAAGCTGCGCTGCATGGGCTCGACCACCTACAAGGAGTTCCGCCAGCACTTCGAGAAGGACCGCGCGCTGAGCCGTCGGTTCCAGAAGATCGACGTGAACGAACCTTCGGTCGAGGATTCGATCAAGATTCTCAAGGGCATCAAGCCGTATTTCGAGAATCATCACCAGATCAAGTACACCTCCGACGCGATCAAGGCGGCGGTGGAACTGTCGGCGCGTTATATCAATGACCGCAAGTTGCCCGACAAGGCCATCGACGTCATCGACGAGGCGGGCGCGGCCCAGCACCTTCTGACCGAAAGCAAGCGTCGCAAGACCATCGGCCTGAAGGAGATCGAGGCCGTGGTGGCCAAGATTGCCCGGATCCCGCCCAAGAACGTCAGCAAGGACGATGCCGAGGTGCTCAAGGACCTTGAAACCTCGCTCAAACGCGTCGTTTTCGGCCAGAACGAAGCGATCGAGGCACTGTCCTCGGCGATCAAGCTGGCCCGCGCGGGCCTGCGTGAGCCTGAAAAGCCAATCGGGAACTACCTTTTCGCCGGCCCGACCGGTGTCGGCAAAACCGAGGTCGCCAAGCAACTCGCCGATACGCTGGGCGTGGAGCTGCTGCGCTTTGACATGTCGGAATACATGGAGAAGCATGCCGTCAGCCGGCTGATCGGCGCACCGCCGGGTTACGTTGGCTTTGACCAAGGCGGGATGCTGACCGATGGCGTGGACCAGCATCCACATTGCGTCCTGTTGCTTGACGAGATGGAAAAGGCGCACCCGGATGTCTACAACATCCTGCTGCAGGTGATGGATCACGGCAAACTGACCGACCACAACGGCCGGACAGTGGATTTCCGCAACGTGATCCTGATCATGACGTCGAACGCGGGCGCTTCGGAACAGGCGCGCGAGGCCATCGGTTTTGGTCGCGACCGCCGCGAGGGCGAGGATACGGCCGCGATCGAACGGATGTTCACGCCCGAGTTCCGCAACCGTCTGGATGCGATCATCTCGTTCAGTGCGCTGCCCAAGGAGGTGATCCTGCAGGTCGTCGAAAAGTTCGTGCTGCAACTCGAAGCACAGCTGATCGACCGCAACGTGCATATCGAGCTGACCAAGCCTGCCGCCGAATGGCTGGCCGACAAGGGCTATGACGACAAGATGGGCGCGCGTCCATTGGGTCGCGTGATCCAGGAGCACATCAAGAAGCCGCTGGCCGAGGAACTGCTCTTTGGCAAGCTGACCAAGGGCGGTTTGGTGAAAGTGGCGGTCAAGGACGGCAAGCTCGACCTGCAGATCGAGTCGCCCGAACAGCCGCGGCTGACAGGAAACAAGCCGCCTCTTCTGACCGCCGACTAAGGCGTCGGCCACTCACGAAAAGGCAAACGCCCTCGCCTGACAGGCGGGGGCGTTTCGCATTCAGGCCCCTACTTTTCCGTCAGTTTCAGCTCGATCCGACGGTTCTGCGCGCGGGCTTCCGGGGTGTCACCCTGCGCGATGGGCTGATACTCGCCAAACCCGTTTGCCGACAAGCGGTGCGGGTCGAGCCCCTCGTCGTTGATCAGGAACAGCACAACCGACAACGCGCGGGCCTGGCTGAGTTCCCAGTTGTTCTTGAACTCACCCGTCCCACTTAGCGGCACATCGTCAGTGTGGCCGTCCACCTGCAGGATCCAGTCGATGCTGTCGGGGATTTGCGCCGAGATCTTCTTGAGGATACCCGCGACCTTGGCGATCTCGGCCTTGCCGTCGGCCGACAGCGTCGCCTGCCCCGGATCAAACAGCACTTCCGACGAGAATACGAACCGGTCCCCCACGATGCGGATGCCCTGTTGTCCGGCCATCAGGTCGCGCAACTGCCCAAAGAACTCGGAACGGTATTTCTCAAGGTTCTGGTTCTGCGCCTGCAACCGCGCCGCCTCGGCCGCAAGCCGCTGGCGCTCGGCCTCTTCCAGTTGCCGCTGCCGCGTCTCAGCGGCCAAAGCGCGGGCCATCGCGGTGTTAAGCTGATTGCCCAGCGTCTGGATTTGCACCTTCGATTGCGCGTCGTTCTGGTCGGCAAGGTTCAGTTGTGACTGCAGGTTGCCCAGCCGGGTACGCAGCGCCGCGATCTGCTGATTGAGCAGTGCAACCTGCCGCTGCGCCTCGGTTGACTGCGCCTGTTGGTCCGAGAGTGCGGCATTGGCCGAGGCCAGCAGCGCCGCTTGGCGTTGCGCCTCGGTCATCTGGCCGGCGGCCTGCGCCTTGGCATCCGAAAGAGCGGCCAGCGCGGCCTCCAGCCGGGTCTGTAGGTCAGACGCGTCTTGCTGGGCGGTATTGGCCTGATCGGTGAGCTTCTGGTTGGCCAACAGCGCTTCGGCCAACCGGTCCTGCAACGTGGCGCTGTCGGCCGCGGCGGACGTGGCGGCGGATTCGGCGTTCTGCCGCGCCAGCACCGCCTCGGCCAGCTTGCGCTGCAGGTCCTCCTGCGACATCTGCGCGTCCTTCAACGCTTGGTCCAGCGCCTCCTTGACGCTGGCCAGATCGCTGTTGGCGGCATCGCGCGCGGCAATCGCGGCGGCCAGTTGGGTGGACAGGTCCTGCCCCTGCGCCCGCGCATCGCCCAGCGCCGTTTCCGCCTGCTGCTGGGCCAACAGCGCCGCCGTCAGGTTCGCCTGCAACTGGTCGCGCGCGTCCTGCGTCGCGGCCAGCAGCGTCAGTGTTTCCTCGGCCTTCTTGCGCTGTTCCTCCAGCGCCAGCGTCATCGAGGTCAGCTCGGCTTGCGAATTCTGCAGCTTGTCGCGCAGCGCCTGCGCGGCGGCGGCATCGGCCATCTGCTGCGCTTCAAGGTCGGAAATGCGGGTGGCGTCGGCACCGGCCTTGGCCTGCAGCTCGGTCAGCAGGGCCTGCATCGCATCACGCCGGGCGGCGGCCAGTCGCGCCGCTTCGGTATTGGCGTCAATCTCGGAACGTGCCTGCGCCAGAGCAAGGTTCAGCGCCTCGGCCTCCGACACCTTCTGCGCCACGTCGCCTTGCAGGCTGGTCACCTTGTTCTGCAGGTCGGTGCGGTCGGCCAGAAGCCCGGCAACCTGCGCCTCGAACCCGGTGATCTTGTCATTGGCCGCCGACAGCGCCGCCGCCTGCTGATCGGACTGGGCGCGCAGGCTGGCGATGAGGGCCTCCTGCTGGCTGGCCTTGTCGTTGGCGGCGGCAAGCGAAGTGGTCAGCGTGCTGACCTGATCGCCCAGCGCGGCCGACTTGTCCTGCGCCAGCCCCAGTGCCTCGGTCAGTTGGTTGACCTCGGCAGTCAGCGCGTTGAGCTTGGTTTCCTGCCCGGTGATCGTCTGGCGCAGCACGAACTGGATGACCATGAAGATGGTCAGCACGAACATCAGCACCAGCAGCAGGCCCGTCATCGCATCGACGAAGCCCGGCCAGATCGAAGCGTGGAAGCGCGATGAGCGACGGCTCAGGCCCATCGTCTAGCTCCGCTCGGTCTCGGTGGCGGGTTGCGGACGGCCCCGGCCCTGTCGCAAAGCGCGCGTCAGACCGGCAATGTCGCTGCGCAGATCGGCAATCGATTCCTGCCGTCCTGCCGACATCTCTTCCAATATGCGCAGAAGCTGCACATCAATAGAGCGCAGGCGCATCCGGCTTTCGGCATCAATCCCGTCGACGCCACTGTCGCGCAGCTTTTCGATCAGGCGCTCTTGCCCGTCGGCCACGCGCAGCAACACCTGATTGGTCTCGTCGTTGCCCAGCTTTGCCGCCAGTTGGCCGACCGAAGTGGCCAGTTCGCCCAGACGTTCATCGACATGGGCACGCGCCACGTCTGACTGCGTGAACATGAGTTGCAGAGCTTCCATCTGCTCGGCCATCTGGTCGATGACGCTGGCGATAAAGGCCCCCTCGCCGCTGCCGCCCTCGTCGCCCGAAGAGAACCCGACACGCGTGATCGAGGACAGCCACTCCTCCAGCTCGCGGTAAAAGCGGTTCTGGCCATGGCCCGCGAACAGCTCCAGCAGGCCCACGATGAGAGAACCGGCAAGGCCCATCAGCGACGAGGAAAACGCCGTTCCCATCCCGCCCAGCTGCGATTCAAGGCCGATCTGCAGGCGGTTGAAGATATCCGCGCCGCTTTCACCCTCGGCGGGCGAAAGCGACTTGATGGTTTCCACCAGCGCCGGCACCGTCGTGGCCAGGCCATAGAAGGTGCCCAGCAGGCCCAGGAAGATCAGCGTGTTGCCAAGGTAGCGTGTGATCTCGCGGTCCTCGTCGATGCGCTGCGCGACGGAATCGAGGATCGACCGGCTGGAAGAGGCCGACAATTGCATCCGCGCCCCGCGCGAACGCAGCAGCGTGGCCAGCGGCGCCAGCAGGCCCGGCGCGGGCGGCAACGTGGCGCCCACGCGCTGGCTGGCGAATTCCTCGATCCAGCGCACCGACCGCCACAACTGGCCCACCTGCGCAAAGCACGACAGCACGCCCAGCGCGAAAACGGTCAGGATGACAGTGTTGAGATAGGGGTTCGATTCGAACACCGCGGTCAGCGTCCGATACCCGAAATAGGCCCCCGTCCCCACCAAGACGAGCGCCACCAGCATCGAGATGATCTGGCGGAAGGGCTGGGTGAACTGGGGCTCTGTTTCGGGTTCCCGCTTGTCCGTCACGGACAGGTTCCTTGCATCTGCTTCTTTTGCCGCACCATAGGTCGTGACCCGTCGAAACCCAAATGATTTATGCCTTTTCGTGGCCTTGTGCCGCGCTCCGCAGGGCCGCAACGCGCCCCTCCAGCCAGTCCAGATCAGGGTCGGCAATGCCGATCTGGTGCAGGCGGCGTGCGGTATTGTCGAGGTATTCCCAGTTCGGCCCGCGACCCCCCGTTGCATGGGCAATCATCTGTGCCTGCTGTTCCAGCGGAAAGCGGCAATATTGCCGGTGCGCCGGATCGACGATGTAGGCCAGCGCCTGCACGACGCGGCCGTCAGCCAGCCCAATCGGCAGCACCCGTTCGAGATAGGCCGACGAGATCAGCTCGCGCTCGCGCAGGTCGGCCAGAACCGCATCGCGGTCGGCTGCGGCGACGCGAAAGGCCATGCCGGTGCAGGTGGCCCCATCCAGCGCATCGAGCGCCAGCACAAGGCCCGGATCCTCCTCTGTGCCGCGATGGTGGATCGACAGCATGCAAAAGCTGCGGTGATAGCCGTCCAGCCGCGCGACCACGGCCTCGGCCGGGGCGAAACCGGGGTTCCACAGAAGCGATCCATAGCCGAAGACCCAAAGCGGGTCGGCCGTCTCTATCGGGCTGGTCCTTGTCATCGCGGCTCTGTAAACACCCTTCGGTGTCCGAAAGGAAGGGGCGGGGATGCGCCGTTTGCTGATCGTTGTCCTTGTGCTGGCCGGGCTTTACGGCGGCTACTGGTTCGTGGGCGCCTTCGCGGTGGAACGGCAGGGCCGCGCCCTGCTGGGCGAACTGGCCGCAGATGGCTGGCAGGTGGGCTTCAGCGACCTCAAGACGGTGGGCTTTCCCTCGCGCTTTGACACGACGCTCAGCGATCCGGCGCTGGCCGATCCCAAGACGGGCATCGGCTGGAAGGCGGCCTTCTTCCAGCTTCTGGCGCTCAGCTACCAGCCCAATCACCTGATCGCCATCTGGCCCGACAGTCAGACGCTGACCCTGCCGGGGCAGCGCGTTGCGGTGCAGGCGCAGGGCATGAAGGCCAGCGTTTCGGTCGCGCCCACGCCCGCGCTGCGGTTGGACCGGCTGACGGCCGAGGTGGGGGTGGCGACCGCGACCTCCGACAAGGGATGGCAGGCCGAGATCGACCATGCGCTTTTCGCGCTGCGGCCCTCGGGCGCGCCGCAAGGCTACGATCTTTACGCCGACGTGGTGAACCTGCGCCTGCCGGCCGAGGTTCTCGATGTCATCGACCCCGGCAAGGCGCTGCCCGAACCCATTGCCGACATGCATGTCGACAGCACCGTCACTTTCGACCGGCCGCTTGACCGCCACGCGGTCGCGGGCACGCCACCGCGCCCGACGGGGATCGCCGTGAAATCGGTGCAGGCGCATTGGGGCGACCTCGCGCTGAACGGAGCGGGGAACCTGACAATCGATACCAGCGGCCAGCTTTCAGGCAGCCTTGACCTGACGCTGTCGGGATGGCCGCAAATTGTGAAAATGCTGGTAGGCGCGGGCCTGATCGCGCCGCAGGCGGCCCCGCTATGGACCGCATTGGGTGCGCGCGCGGATGGCGCGGTCAAGCTGACGCTGCGCCTTGCCGATGGCCGGATGATGCTGGGGCCGCTGCCGCTGGGCCCCGCGCCGCGGCTTTTCTAGCCCGCCTTGGAGGGTGTGCGGCCAAAGTCGGGCGCGGCGGTATCCTGCCCGGCCTCGATGATGCCGCGCCGGATGGCGCGCGTGCGCGTGAAATAGTCGAACAGGTGCTGCCCGTCGCCGGTACGGATCGCGCGTTGCAGCGCAAAGAGTTCCTCGGTGAAACGGCCGAGGATTTCCAGCGTCGCATCCTTGTTGGTCAGGAACACGTCGCGCCACATCGTGGGATCAGAGGCCGCGATGCGGGTGAAGTCGCGGAAACCCGCGGCGGAATATTTGATGACCTCGCTGTCGGTGACACGGCCCAGATCGTCGGCCACGCCGACCATCGTGTAGGCGATGAGGTGCGGCGCGTGGCTGGTGACGGCAAGGACGAGGTCGTGGTGATCGGCCTCCATCTCGTCGACATTGCTGCCGATGCCTTCCCACAGCGCGCGCAACCGCGCCACCGCCGCGCGGTCGGCATCGCCGGGCACAAGAATGCACCAGCGATTGTCGAACAACTCGGCAAAGCCCGCGCGCGGGCCGGAATGCTCGGTGCCCGCCAGCGGGTGGGCGGGGATGAAATGCACACCCTCAGGCAGCTGCGGCGCGACGGCGGCGATGACCGCGCCCTTGACAGAACCAACATCGCTGACGGTGGCGCCCTGTTTCAGCACCGGGCCGATCTCGGCCGCAACCGCGCTCATCGCGCCGACGGGCACGCACAGCACCACCAGATCGGCCCCGTCGGCCGCCTCGGCAGCGGTATCGACCACGCGATCGCACAGGCCGATCTCGCGCGCCACGGCGCGAGTCTCGGCGCTGCGGGCGGTGCCCACGATCTCGCCCGCGAGGCCCGCGCGCTTCATCGCCAGCGCCATCGACCCCGCGATCAGACCCAACCCGATCAACGCGACCCGGTCGTAGATCACGCTCATTCCACCGCCTCTTTCACCCGCGCGCCCTTGAACTGGGCGATGGCGTGAACCACGCGGCGGCAGGCACTTTCATCACCCACGGTGATGCGCAGGCAGTGCGGCAGCCCGTAATTGGCAACATGACGCACGATGATACGCTGCGATTTCAAGTGTGCGTCGCAGGCCAGCGCCTCGTCCTCGTTCTCGAAACGAGCCAGCACGAAGTTGGTGAAGGACGGATCGCAATCGACACCGATCTCGTTCAGTCGGCCCGCCATCCAGGCCCGCCACTTGGCATTTTCATGCACACACCGCTCGGCAAAGTCGCGGTCGCGCAGCGCAGCCTCGGCGGTGACAAGCTGGGTATCGGACAGGTTGAACGGCTGCCGGATGCGGTTCAGCACGTCGATGATCGTCTGCGGGCCATAGCCCCAGCCGATGCGCAGCCCGCCCAGCCCGTAAAGCTTGGAAAAGGTGCGGGTCATCACGACATTCTCGCGCGCCTCGACCAGGGCGATGCCACCGTCGCGCCCCTCGGCGAACTCGACATAGGCGGAATCGATGACAAGGATCGCACGGGGCGGCAGGCCCTCGGCCAGCCGGGCCACCTCTTCCTCGGGCAGCATTGTTCCGGTGGGGTTGCCGGGGTTGGTCAGGAACACGATGCGTGTCTTTGCGGTGCAGGCGCGCAGGATCGCATCGACATCGACGGTTCGATCAACTTCAGGCACCGCAACCGGCGTGGCCCCTACCGCACGGGCAAGGATCGGGTACATCGCAAAGCCGTGCTGGGTGTGGATCACCTCGGTCCCCGGCCCGGCATAGGCCTGTGCCACGAACTGCAGCACCTCGTCCGAGCCGACGCCGCAGATCACGCGGTCGGGATCAATCCCGTGAATTTCGCCGATTGCAGTACGCAGCGCGCCATGGTCGGTTCCGGGGTAACGGTTCAGCGTTCGGGCGGATTTCTGGAACGCCTCGCGTGCCTTGTCGGAAAAGCCATAATGGTTCTCGTTCGACGAGAGCTTGAGCACGTCGCCCTGCCCCGGCAGCGCGGATTGACCGCCCTGATAAAGGGCGATGTCCATGATTCCAGGCTGGGGTTCGATCTTGGGCGCCATCTCAATCTCGCGCTTGGCAGCTGTCGCGTCCTTCTAGCCCCCCGCCCCGACGGAGGCCAGAGACAAGGTGCCGCCACGCCATCAAGAGGCCAGGACGTTGCGAAACTGCCAAGGGTCGGCCTCGTCGATGTCCTCTGGAAACTGCTGCCAGCGGTGGGCCAGCGGCGTCCAATCGGTGTAGTGCGCCTCGACCGGGCCGAGGTAGGGACGTTGCACCTGCAGACAGCGGACATGGTCCATCTCGTCGGTCTCGACGATGCCCGCGCGGGGGTTCTCCAGCGCCCAGACCATCCCGGCCAACACGGCAGATGTCACCTGCAGACCGGTCGCGTTCTGATAGGGGGCCAGCCGCCGGGCCTCGGCATTGCTCAGGCGCGAGCCGTACCACAAGGCATTACGCGCATGCCCATAAAGCAGCACACCCAACTCGTCACCGCCCTCGACGATCTCGTCGGCATCGAGGATTTCCTGTGTCTCCTGCGGCCGCCCGGCGCCAAACATCTCGTGCAGACTGAGCACCGCATCGTCGCAAGGATGATAGGCGTAATGGCATGTCGGGCGGTAATCTGGCGCGGCCGGATCGCCAACCGTGTAATAGTCGGCGATCGAGATCGCCTCGTTATGGGTCACCAGAAAGCCGAATTGCGGGCCGGGCGTAGGGCACCAGCTATGCACGCGGGTGATCGCGCCGGGCCGGTCCAGCCAGATCGCGGCGCCACAGCCGGACACATGCCGGTGGCCATTTTCGGGAAACCATGTCTCGTGCGTCCCCCAGCCCAGTTCGGCCGGTTGCAGCCCTTCAGAGATGAAACCGTCGACAGACCATGTATTGACGAAGGTGCCGCGCGGACGTGGCTGGCGGCGTGCTTGCGTGTCACGCTCGGCCACATGGATGCCCTTTACACCCAGCCCTTGCATCAGCGCCGCCCAGCCTTCGCGCGTCGACGGGGGCGTCGCGCCCGCGTGGCCGGTATCCTCGGCCAGCCGCAACAGCGCCTCTTTGACGAACCACGACACCATGCCGGGATTTGCCCCACAGCAACTGACAGCCGTCGTCCCTCCGGGATTGGCAGCAGCGATATCGCGCACCGCCTGCCGTAGCCGGTAATTGGTGCGCGCAGCGTTGTCGCCGGTGCTGTCGTAAAATCCGGGCCACGGTTCAACCACTGTATCTATGTAGAGAACGCCGCGCTCTCTGCAGAAATTCATCACGTCAAGAGAACCGACATCGACCGACAGATTCACACAGAACCCGCCATCCTCGCCAAAGACCTCGCCCAGAACCTCACGGTAATTCTCGGGCGTCAGCGCAACCTGAAGGTGCCGATGATGATGTTGCGACAGGAAAAGGTGCGTGGCCGGATCGGGATCGATCACAACCAGCCGCGCGGCGTCATAGTCGAAATGCCGTTCGATCAACGGCAGCGTGCCGCGCCCGATCGAGCCGAAGCCGATGATGACCACCGCGCCTTCGATCCGTCCGTAAAGCGGGTGTGATTGCAGCATGTCTTCCGTGTCCTGACCGATCGGTCACAGATACGCGGCACCCTGCCGGATTGCAAACTTCCACCCTCGGGCAGTTTTCAATTGCCAGAGCCGGCCCGATGGAAATGATCAAGGGATAGTTCGGTCCAGTATTCAGGAAATCTGCTTATGAAACATGTGCTCGCCAGCCTTTTCGCCCTGTTGCCTAGCCTTGCCCACGCCGACTGGCCGGCGCTCGATTGGCGGATGACGATTCAAGGCGACAAGCCGAACTGCATTGCCTGCGGACCGGCCGAGCAAGCACAATTCGACGCCGACAAGCCGAAATATGCGGCTGTCAGGGAATGGACGACGCGCGAAATACGCGAGATCAGCGATTGGATGGGATCGTTCGGTTTCCCCGCGCCCGTGCTGTCGGCGGACGGTCCGCGTCTTTATGTCCAGAACCCTTCAACCTACCTCAGCGCCGACAAGACCTTCTGGCCGAAGACGGCGGGATTCTATTCGAAAGGTCCGATTTTTCTCAACTACGAGTACTTTTTCAACGCCGCGACGACCGCCGCGGTGCCCTTTGCCAGCGACGTCCTTATCGAGAATACCGACACGTTGGCGCATGAACTGTTTCACGGGGTCCAGCAGGCCACCGGATTTTACGCCTCGCCCGAGGACTGGTATCGGGAAGGGATGCCCGCAGCCGTAGGAATTGGCTGGACCGGCCACAAATACACGCCCTATGTGTTTTGGGCCGGCAATTACACCGAACCCCTGCACACGCCATCCGACCCGTATAGTCGCGGCGAGTTCTTCTACTTCCTTGGCAAGGACCTGGGTGCGCGCGACGGAATCGACTACCTTGTTCCCCTGCTTGCCGCCAATCCCGCGGACGGGGCGCACGGGCTGATCTGGTTCGACAACGGCCTTGCGGCGCGGGGCACGCGCCTTTCAGAGGCCTATCCGCAGTTCATCGCCAACCATGCGACCGGTCCGCAGAACTTTGGCCTGCCGGCCGGTGTTGGCGAAATTGCCCCTCGGCCCCGCGTCATGGCCGGCGACCTCAGCGCCGCGGACCGGCGCGAACGGAACGTCGCGGAGGTGGCCGCCGATTACAGCGATGTATCACCCGAGTTCGTGGGCGACTGGGCGATGGTCGAGGACAAGGACCGCTTCTATGCCACCGTCATCTCGATACCCGAGGCCGACCGGATCGAGGACCTGCGGCTGATCGTGGGGACGCGGGTGCTGCCGGGCAAGGCGCGGTTCCTCGCGCCGATGCGGGCCGAGCCGGGGCGGATGCGGCAGCCGTTCAACGTCCGCGTCTCGAACGTGGCCGACGCTCCGGCCACCACCGCCCCGCAAACCTATGTCCTGCGGGCGGAAACGGCAAAGATCGCACTGGTCCTGCCGGCCTGCGTGGAGCCGGGCAAGACCCTGCCGATCGAGGTGGAAAGCCCGCTGGACAAGGCCGATATCGACGAAATCCTGACATTCGCGGACCTGCGGGCCAGCGCCGGCAGCATCGGGCCGGGGCCATCGTTCACCGCGCCGTCCGCGGCCCAGACGGTCAAGGTGCGGGTGACGGCGCCGGGGCTCGATGGCGTCGGCCGCACCCTGGAGATGGGCGAGATCGAGGTCAGCGCCAATTGCATGGTGCAGATGAAGATGCGCGATGTCGTGGCGACCTACACGGCGCGCGACGACTTCACCGAGTTCAGCATCCCCTCCGAAGGGGTGAAGATGTATCTCAAGCCCAACGACGTGGCGGTGCGAGAGGGTGGCCGGTGGGTGCCGTTCCCACCCGGTGCCAAGGCGATGTTCCTGCCAAAGATGAGCGCGATGGCCACCGGCGCGATGGGCGGCACGCTGCTGGATCCTGTGGCGGGGACCGGGCTGGAAGAATTCAGCATGGCCCGGATGCCGCCGATCTATGCCGAGCGGTTTTCCTGGGGCAACCTGCGCCACGGCCTTTTCGACGACGGCCCGCCCACGCGCACGCGGTCGCCCTGCGCCGATGGCACGCCGGGTTGCGCGGCCACCGCCTTTGTCGCGCAGGGGGTCCCGGTGAATGTGCTGTTCGACAAGGCGCTGCGGCCGACTGTGCTGACGTTTCCCGAGGTGACGGTGACCTTTGCCTATGGCGCCTTCCCGATCGGCCGGCCGCCGGGCTGGTAGGGAAACGCAAAAGGGCCGCACCAGCGGTGCGGCCCCCGGAACGACCTGAACGGCCGATCAGTTCTTGGCGTAGAATTCGACGACGAGGTTCGGTTCCATCTGCACCGGGTAGGGCACATCGGCCAGGCTGGGCTGGCGGACGAACGTGGCCTTCATCTTGGAATGGTCAACCTCGAGATAGTCGGGGACATCACGCTCGGGCAACTGGCTGGCGACAAGCACCAGTTCAAGCTGTTTGGACTTCTGGCGGACCTCGATCACGTCGCCTTCCTTCACGCGGTAGGACGGAATGTTGACCGATTGACCGTTGACGGTGACGTGGGCGTGGTTGACGAACTGGCGCGCAGCGAACACCGTCGGCACGAACTTGGCGCGGTAGACCACCGCATCGAGACGGCGCTCCAGCAAGCCGATCAGGTTTTCACCGGTATCGCCCTTGACCCGCTCGGCCTCGGCATAGATGCGGCGGAACTGCTTTTCGGTCAGGTCGCCGTAATAGCCCTTCAGCTTCTGCTTGGCGCGCAGCTGCAGACCAAAGTCGGAAATCTTGGCCTTGCGGCGCTGGCCGTGCTGGCCGGGACCATATTCACGCTTGTTCACCGGGGATTTCGGGCGGCCCCAGATGTTTTCGCCCATCCGGCGGTCGATCTTGTACTTGGCAGAGGTGCGTTTGGTCACCGTCTGATCTCCTTTTGACGTTACAAAAGGGCGTTGTCCTTTGGGCCGAAGCCCCGACAGGCATCCCCTTGCGAGGGCCACCAACACCATGAATGGGCGGCTTATAGAGGCGCGCGCGGCGGAGTCAACATGCTAAAGTTCTGTCTGGTTTGGCTCTTCGTCAGCTTGCCGGGTCTGTCCAGATCAGGCCAGATAACTCCTCGTTTCGCAGCGGTCGGCCGTTGTGGCGCGTGCGTATCATTTGCAGCACCGCAGCAAGATCATCGGCGATCGAGGCAGAATAGACAGCATTGCGGTCAATGTGGTTGGCCAGATCGACGAGCGTCCATGACGGCAGAGACGGCGTAAGTTCCCGCGACCGTTGCAATAGAAGGACCGGCTTGCGCGCTTCGAGTGCCTCGAAGATCACCGCGGTCACGCCTTCGGTCACAACAAGATCGGCCTCTGCGATCAGCGTCGCATGCGAGCCATAGGTCGCGTCGTAGATCCCCTTCTCCGGCGCGATGAGATGAGCGACATCCTCTGGCTTGATGGCAATCAGTTCAGGGACCCTTTTCGCGTTCGCAACGTCAAGAGGCGTTGTCCTTATCCGCAGGTCCATCCGAAAATCATCGAGGCCGGCGATCACGCCCGCCAATGCCTCGATGCAATGATATGTGTCGAAGTCGCTGATCGCCATACCATGAAAACATTCATGCCACGGCAGGTAGTTGGGGGCGAAGAGTACCCGGAAAGGCAAACTTGCGGGAGCTTCAGCGGCTGGAGGGACCAGCCGGACGACCGAGTCTACGACTTGCCACGGAAGCTTGCCCGCGGCCTGAAGCGGCGAGCGGGGGGCGATGACTTTGATCGAGGGGTGGGAATTATAGATCGCGGATGACAGGCGCTCAGCCACGCGGCGCCGGACATCGGGCCCATGCGGCACCATGCAACCGTGGCTCAACATGGTGGTTTCCACCCCCAGATCGCTCAGCGCGCTTGCAAACCCTGCCATCCCCTCGTGCTTGATGAAATTGAAACGGGCCCTTTCGGGCCGTCCGAAATCCGCAACGAAGCGCGCCATCGCGTCCCGATGCGACAGGAAATCGCGCGTGGCCTCTTCGGTCGTCGTTCTGACAAACTCTGCGAGGTCGGGGTCAAGGGCCGTCTCGGGCGCTGTGGCGAAAACGGTGAAAGGAATACGTTGATTCCGATGCACGCAGATCGTGTAGTCCGGCCCAGCAACGCCACCGCGGCGCAGACGTGCATTCTCTAGCAGATCGCTAGGCGTTCTTACGCTGGCCAGGCGCAAGCGAACCTTCCGAGATGGGCCACAGTCATTGCCAAGTTTCGCCCCCGAGGGCGTCCTGAAATCAAGCTCGTAAGGGGCCACGGCACCCGCACGGCGAGGCCCAAATCTGACCGGCAAAGCGGGCAAACGCGCATACCTCAGTTGCCGGCGAAGCGCAGAGCGCGCCGAAACCAAGCCGCGGCGCCAGTCGAACCGGAGAATCTCTGCACCAAGTTCACCGCTGGCGGCGAGCAGTCCGAAGTATTCGAACAAACCCTTGCAAAGAACGCCCAGCAAGGTTGCGCGCAAGTCGTCGGGCAACTCGGGGGACAGCAGCGCCTCGACCCTATCGACGGTCTCCGCCACAAGCTCGAGAACCTGACCGGCCGCTTCGTCTGGGATCAGGTCCGCGCCCGCAATCGCCGGAAGGTCACGCTGCGAAAGCTGGCGATGGATGTGGAAGCTTCCAGCGATCAGGCCGTAGCCACGCGCCACGCAACGACGCGCGGCGCCCAAAGCCGTCCGGTTGTGGATCAGGACGAATGTCCGGCTGAGTTTCATACCCGGTTTTGGAAGGTCCCAAGAATTGGCCCAAATCGAACGGTTGGGACAACAGTATTTCGGTCATCTATCGTTGACCACAGTCCTTGGGAAAGCAAATTGGCGGAATCTGGCCCGCTACCACCCCGCATCGTGGCGCAGGATCGCGGCCTCGCTGATGCTTAGCGGGCGGCGGGCGAAGGCGCCGTAGGCGGACGGGTCGCGCGCGATCTCCGGCAGGCGCGACAACAGGCGGTCACGGTCGTCTGCGCCCATGCCGCCCATCTCGGCGCTGGCCGGGTGAAAGCTTTCGGTTTCGACCCCGTTGGCAAACACCACCTCGTGTTGCGGCAACAACAGGTGGACATAGGTAACTTCACGGCACGACCGGTCGATCTGCACCGCCTGATCGTCGATCAGGTCGCGCGCCGTGACCAGCACCTCATCGGTGTTGAACAGCGCCCTTGCCCGCGGCCCGCGCAGCACCATCCGGTGATCGGGGCTGACAAGCAGGCCGGCATCGGGCACACCGGCATCCAGCGCTCCGGCCCGCAGGCGCACGGGGTAGAGATGCGGCATCACCATCAGCCGCGCGCCACTGACATGGCGCCGACCCAGCCAAAGTATCTCGACACAGCCGTTGTCCTTGGTCTGCACATGGTCGCCCTCGCACAGGCTTGCCACGTCGCGCGGGCCGTCGGCGGTCAACAGCATGGTGCCCGGGGTAAAACAGATCACGCCGCCGGCACGGGGAATGCATTGCGCGCGCAACTCGGAGGCGATGCGCGCCCGAATGACCCAAAGCTCGGTCTCGCGCGGCGGAATGAGGCCGGTGAACATCAAAAGCGGTCTGCGCCCGGCACCCAGCGGCACGAGGGTGATCGTGTAAAGACCCTCTCCGTCGGTCACGTCAAAACTTTGGTCGAACAGGTCGGCGACGGCAAGGTCGGGGGCGGCGGGCGGCGGCGCGACGTCGACGTCGCCCCGCAACCGCCGGACCGATAGCGCTGCGCGCGCCCGGATGTCCGCCATTCCCATCGCATCGCCCAGCGGCAAGACCCCGCTGGGCCCGTCCACGCGCACCGCCTCGCCGGTCCAGCCCCACGATGCGCCCGTGCGCAGGCAATCCAGCGGCGCGGCGCGCAGGCCGTCCAGTTCCGTTTGCGACCAGGAAATGACGAACGTGCCACGAAAGGCCGTTCCCATACCTGTTATCTGCCTCAACTCATGTCCCGCCTCTGACGTGCGGGTTCGATGCGGCATGGTAACAGAGGAGGCGTGTTGCGATCAATACACTTTAAGGTCGACCGCCAACTACCTTGTCAGAAATTGAAATTCAGCTTCAGGGATCCGACGACCTGACCCTCGGGCTGGCCCACGAACTCAGGCGAAAGATAGGTCGCGCCATAGAAGAACGAGACTTTTTCGGCGATCTGCCAGTGTAGGCCGGCCCGCACGCGATAACGTGTGGATTCGGGCGTGATGCCACGGTCAGCGGGATAATAGATGCTGCGGCCAACGCTGGCGAAATCTGCGCCCAGGACATAGCCGAAGCCATTGGGTTGCCCCTCGACGGCGCGGTAGAACTGCCCGGTGGGGACATCGCGCACCAGCATGTCGGTTTGCCCGACCGCGCCGATGATCACGTCAGTGCCCAGTCGAAACAGGTTCTCGACCCCGGCCTGCGCCTCGAAGAACGGGCGCACGGTCAGCCTGTCGTTCAGGCGAAAGTTGTGCCCGACTTCCAAGGTTGCACCAAGTTGCACCTGATTGCCCAGCTGCGTGTCCAGCACGCGCGGCGTCGGCATCGACAGCGCCTTGTGCAGCGCGGTCTGGAAATCACCAAGGCCGGTTTGAGGGCCGATCGCGACAACATCGGCGCCCAGCGCCACTTCCTGCCCCGCAGCCTGGAAATGGGTATGCACACCGAAGCTCAGCGCCCCGACATAGGGCCGGTCGTCCGAGCCGGGACCGTTGAGGTAGCGTGGGGCAATGATCTCGGCGCGAAAGCGGTATTCCAGCAGTTCGCCCGGGGTCGTGGGCAGCGCGCCGTCCCAGCTTTTGCCGCGTATGACGCTGACCGCGTAGGCGCCGCTGCGCCAGCGGTCCATCCCGTCGCCAAGCTGGTCGTTGTCGAAAAGCCGGCCATAACCCAACGTGGTCCGTCCACCGAACCAGCCGTCGGCACGCGCCACGGGTGTGTACAGGAATGCCAACGCCAGCAAAGCGGCGAAAGGAAAGCGCATGGTCGTCTCCGTCTCTGCGCCCCCCGGCACTGATGTCTATAGAAAACCCCGGCCCGGCAGACCAGCGCGAACCGTCCCGCGCGCCAGTCCGTGGACCGGCTATGGCTACAGAGTCACAGGTTGCCGGGCTGGTTCCGGGCGCGGCCTCTGGCATTGGCACGGCCAATCTGCCAGAAGGGGCGCAGTCCCATCGTCCTGATCCGGGTCGCGCCCTTGTCCGCATTCACAATCGCCCGAAGCGCCGTCAGGCTGCGCACCGTGCCGCTGATCGTGGCAACGGCGCTGTTCATGGAAAACCTCGACGCCAGCGTGCTGTCCACCTCGCTGCCGGTGATCGCGGGTGATCTGCATACGGACCCGATCCTGCTGAAACTGGCGCTGACGTCGTACCTGCTGGCGCTGGCGATCTTCATCCCGGCCTCGGGTTGGGCCGCCGACAGGTTCGGCGCGCGCCGGGTGTTTCGCATGGCCATTTCCGTTTTCGCGCTGGGCTCGATCGCCTGCGGGCTGTCCGACACGCTGACGCAATTGGTACTGGCGCGGGTCATGCAGGGCATCGGCGGGTCGATGATGGTGCCGGTGGGCCGGCTGATCGTGCTGCGCGCGACGGAGAAGTCCGGCCTTGTTGCGGCGCTGGCCTGGCTGACGGTGCCGGCGCTGATGGGGCCGGTGATGGGCCCGCCGCTGGGCGGCTTCATCACCACCTATTTCCACTGGCGCTGGATCTTTTGGATCAACATCCCGATCGCGGTCCTTGGCATCGTGCTGGTTAGCGTCTTCATCCCGCGCCTGCCGCCCGGCCCCAGGGTCACCTTCGACGCGGTCGGGTTCCTGATGATCGGGCCGGGGCTTGCCGCGTTTCTGACCGGGCTGACGATGGCCGGCCTGTCGATCGCCACGCCCGCGATGGTGGCCGCGCTGACGCTGGGGGGCCTTGCGCTGATCGTCGCCTACGTGCGCCACAGCTTTCGCGTGGCCGTGCCGCTGGTCGATCTGCGGCTGCTGGCGCTGCCCAGTTTCCGCATCGCCGCGGCTGGCGGCGCGATGTTCCGGTCGGGCGGCGGCGCAATGCCCTTCCTGCTGCCGCTGATGTTCCAGCTGGGGTTCGGGTTGTCGGCCTTCCAGTCGGGGATGATGACCTTCGCGACCGGGGCGGGCGCGATGCTGATGAAATTCACCGCGCAACCGATCCTGCAGCGCTGGGGCTTTCGCCGGGTGCTGACGGTCAACGCGCTGATCGCGGGCCTTTTCCTGCTTTCGCCCGCCTTCTTCACCGCGCAAACGCCCTATGCGCTGATGGTCGTGGTGCTGTTCGTGGGTGGGGTCAGCCGCTCGTTGCAGTTCACCGCAAGCAACGCGATGGCCTATGCCGAGGTGGACGCCGCGCGACTGTCGAGCGCGACCAGCTTCAACGCGGTGCTGCAACAGTTGTCGAGCACCGTCGGCATCACGCTGGCGGCCTTCGGGCTGGAGACGGCACAAAGGATCTTCGGCGGCGCGTCCCTTTCGGCGGTGCATTTCCCGCTGGTCTTCGCGATGGTGGGGCTTGTCGCGTCGGGGTCCGCGCTGTGGTTCGCGCGGCTCGGTCCCGAGGCCGATGGCGCGCTTCTGGCCCAGCGGGGCTGAGGGCCGGGGCGCGGATTCCCGACAGGACGATTTGCTGATATGTCCATCCCGTGAACAATCGGGAGGAGACCGCCATGTCCAAGCTCGAGACCGCGTATGCGGGCTGGCGCCGCGCGGCCGAGGCCCTTGATGCGGCAACATGCGCGGCTCAGGGGCTCAGCCCAGTGGAGCGGCGGGCGCTGGTGCAGGTGCTGGACGCGCCCTGCGCCTCGGGCGAGTTGGCACGACGTGTCGGCCTGACCCGCGCCGGCGTCACCGCCCTGATCGACCGGCTGGAGACAAGAGGGCTGGTTTTGCGGCAGCCCGATCCGGCCGACCGTCGCAAGATCTACATCGCGCCGACCGAGGGGGCCCGCAGCCTGATCGACACCGCCGAGGAGCCGCTACGCACCGCTTTGGCCCGGCTGGCCAGCGAGATGACCAAGGACGAACGCAAGGCCGTGACCCGTTTCCTGACCGCAATGGCAGAGGCGACCGAGATAGCCAATCAACTGGCCGTTCAGCCGCACTTGGAATAGCCGCAATTGCCGCATGTGGCGCAGCCTTCGACCATGTGCAGGTCATAGCTGCCGCAGCTGGCGCAGGCCTTGCCGCGCTTGCCGGGCAGCGTCACAACCTCGGCCTTCGGGTCTGATTTCAGGGCCATCCCCTCGCCCGCGATAAAGCCGATCTGGATCATGTGCTTCTCGATCACGCCACCGATCGCGGCGAGGATCGAGGGAATGTAGCGCCCTTCCATCCACGCGCCGCCGCGCGGATCGAACACTGCCTTGAGCTCTTCCACGACAAAGGACACGTCGCCACCGCGCCGGAAGACCGCGCTGATCATCCGCGTCAGGGCGACCGTCCAGGCGAAATGCTCCATGTTCTTGGAGTTGATGAACACCTCGAAGGGCCGGCGCTGGCCGTTCACGATCAGGTCGTTGATGGTGATGTAGATGGCGTGTTCGCTGTCGGGCCACTTCAGCTTGTAGGTGGTCCCCTCAAGCTCCTGCGGCCGGTCGAGCGGTTCGGTCATGTAGATGACGCTGTCGTCGTGCGCCACGGGCGTCTTGACCGGCTGTGCGGCAGGGGCCGCTTCCGCCGGTTTCTCGCTGACGCTCAACACGCTCCCCGTCACGTCATTCGGCCGGTAGGTGGTGCAGCCTTTGCAGCCCTGGTCCCACGCGGCCATGTACACGTCCTTGAAATCTTCGAAGGAGATGTCTTCGGGACAGTTGATGGTCTTGGAGATGGACGAATCCACCCATTTCTGCGCCGCCGCCTGCATGCGAACATGCTCCAGCGGGCTCAGCGTCTGGGCGTTGACGAAATGGTCGGGCAGCGGTTCGTCACCCTTGATCTGGCGCCACATCTGCACCGCGTAATCGACGACCTCTTCCTCGGTCTTCGTCCCGTCCTTCTGCAGCACCTTGCGCGTGTAGGCATGCGCAAAAACCGGCTCGATCCCGGAACTGACGTTGCCGGCGTATAGGCTGATCGTGCCGGTGGGGGCGATCGAGGTCAGCAGCGCGTTGCGGATGCCGTGTTCGGCGATGGCCGCGCGTACGTCGGCATCCATGTGCTGCATCGCGCCGGAGGCCAGGAACTTTTCGGCATCGAAAAGCGGAAAAGGCCCCTTCTCGCGCGCGATTTCAACCGATGCCATGTAGGCCGCCCGCGCGATGCGGTGCATCCACGCCTCGGTCTGCGTCGCCGCGGCCTCGGTCCCGTAGCGCAAGCCCAGCATGATCAGGGCATCGGCAAGCCCGGTCACACCCAGCCCGATGCGGCGCTTGGCCTTCGCCTCGGCCTGCTGCTGCGGCAGGGGAAAGCCGCTGGCATCGACGACGTTGTCCATCATGCGCACAGCGGTCGCGACAAGGTCGTCCAGCGCATCCTCGTCCAGCCGCGCCCCGGGGCCGAACGGGGCATCCACCAGCCGCGCCATGTTGACCGATCCCAGCAGGCAGGCGCCGTAGGGCGGCAGGGGCTGTTCGCCGCAGGGGTTGGTGGCCGCGATCGTCTCGCAATAGTTCAGGTTGTTCATCGCGTTGATGCGGTCGATGAAGATCACCCCCGGCTCGGCCACCTCATAGGTGGACCGCATGATCCGGTCCCACAACTCGCGCGCCTGCACCGTGCGATAGACCTTGCCGTCAAACCGCAACTCCCACGGCCCGTCGGCCTTGACCGCGGCCATGAAAGGGTCTGTCACCAGCACGCTCATGTTGAACATGCGCAGGCGGGCCGGGTCGGATTTGGCGGTGATGAACGCCTCGATATCGGGGTGATCGCAGCGCATGGTGGCCATCATCGCGCCGCGCCGGCTGCCCGCCGACATGATGGTGCGGCACATCGCGTCCCAGACATCCATGAAGCTGAGCGGCCCGCTGGCATCGGCGGCTACGCCGTGCACCGCGGCGCCCTTGGGCCGGATCGTGCTGAAATCATAGCCGATCCCGCCGCCCTGCTGCATGGTCAGCGCGGCTTCTTTCAGCGCCTCGAAGATGCCGCCCATGCTGTCGGGGACGGTGCCCATGACGAAGCAGTTGAACAGCGTCACCGTGCGCGCTGTGCCCGCGCCGGCGGTGATGCGGCCCGCAGGCAGAAACCGGAAATCCTCCAGCGCGGCAAAGAACCGCTCTTCCCAAGCGGCTGGATCGGTTTCGACCGCCGCCATGGACCGGGCGATGCGGCGCCATGTATCCTCGATGGTCGTATCGATGGGCGTGCCGTCGGCAGCGCGAAACCGATACTTCATGTCCCAGATCTGTTCGGCGATCGGCGCGGCAAAACGGGTCATGCGGGTGTCCTGTGGCTGGGGCAGGCAGCCAGACTAGGCTGCGCGCACTGTCCGGTCAAACCGAAAAGGCAGTACGGAAGGGCTGGCAGAATCGTTAACGCGCGCTACTTTACCATACAAGATATGGGGTGAACAATTGAAGAACACCGTGCATCTGGTGAAGCTTTCGGTCGGGACCGAGGATGTAGCCGATCTTGCCGACTGGCAGAAACAGCCGCGCGCGCAGACGGCCGACGGCCTGCCGCGCCACGTCACGCGGATGTGGCCCGCGCGCGAGGCCGAGGTGCTGAACGGCGGCTCGATCTACTGGGTGATCAAGGGCTCGATCCTGTGCCGCCAAGGTATCGTGCGGCTGGACGAGGTGACGGGCGGCGACGGCATCCGCCGCTGCGCCATCGTGCTGGACCCGACGATTGTGCGCGTCACGCCGGTCTTGCGCCGCCCGTTTCAGGGCTGGCGCTATCTGCCCGTGGACGAAGCCCCGCGCGACTTGACGCGCGCCAAGGCCAACGAAGACGCCCTGCCCCCAGCCCTGTCAGCCGCGCTGGCCGAGATCGGGGTGCTGTAGATTTTGCGGCAGACAGGTGGTGCGCGCTATGGAATGTTCGACCTCGGGAGGAAACCATCATGCACATCTACCGCAGCCCGCTGCCAGATATTCCGCTGACAGATCAAACCATCACCCAGAGGGTCTTTGCCGGGCTGGAAAACCGCCCCGATGAGGTCGTGCTGATCGACGGCCCGACCGGACGCAGCCTGACAGCGGCAGACGTGATGGACCATGTGCGGCGGCTGGCGGGCGGGCTGGGCGCGCGGGGCATGGGCGCGGGGCACACGATTGCGCTGATGGCGCCCAACATCCCCGAATATTGCACCGTTTTCCATGCCATCGCATGGGCCGGCGGTACGGTGACGACGATCAACCCAACCTATACCGCGCATGAGGTGCGCCACCAGCTGACCGATGCCGGGGCCGAGATGCTGGTGACGATCCCGGCTTTCCTCGACACCGCGCGCGAGGCGATCGAGGGCACTGGCGTGACCGAGATCGTGGTGATCGGCGAGGCCGAGGGGGCCACGCCCCTTGCCGCGCTGATGGGCGATCCGCAAATGGAGCAGGCCCCGGTCGATATCGACCGCCATATCGTCGTGCTGCCCTATTCCTCGGGCACCACAGGCCTGCCCAAGGGCGTGAAGCTGACCCATCGCAACATGGTGGTGAACGTCGACCAGACCATCGCCGCGATCGACTATCGCCCCGGCGAGGTGACGGCGGCCTTCCTGCCCTTCTTCCACATCTACGGGATGACGGTGCTGATGAATATCGGGCTGGGCGGGGGCGGCGTGGGCGTGACGATGCCGCGTTTCGACCTCGAGCTTTTCCTGCGCATCAACCAGGACCACAAGAGCCGCCGAATGATCCTTGTGCCGCCGGTGGCGCTGGCACTGGCCAAGCATCCGCTGGTCGACCAGTTCGACCTGTCGGCGGTCGAGATCGTGTTTTCCGGCGCGGCGCCGCTGGGTGCGGAACTGAGCAACGCAGTGGCGGCGCGGCTGAACTGCCTGTCGATGCAGGGCTACGGCATGACCGAGCTTAGCCCCGTCTCGCATGCCAGCCACCCCGGCGCGCACAAGCCCGGCAGCGCGGGCAAACTGGTGCCGAACGCGCTGGCACGCATCGTCGATCCCGAAACCGGGCAGGACCAGGGCCCGGGTGCAGAGGGCGAGCTGTGGGTGAAAGGCCCGATGGTGATGACGGGCTACCTCAACAACCCCGCCGCCACCGCCGAGACGATCGACGCCGATGGCTGGCTGCATACCGGCGACATCGGCTACGTCGATGACGAGGGCTACCTCTTCATCGTCGACCGGCTGAAGGAACTGATCAAGTACAAGGGCTTTCAGGTGCCCCCGGCCGAGGTCGAGGCCGCGCTGGTGGCGATGCCCGGCATCACCGATGCCGCCGTCGTGGGCCTGCCCGACCCGGAGGCGGGCGAATTGCCGATGGCCTTCGTGGTGCGGGCCGAGGGCGGGCCGGACCCCGAGGCGATCAACGCCCATCTCGGCCGGGAACTGGCCCATTACAAGCAGTTGCACCGGATCGACTTCGTCGACGCGATCCCCAAATCCGCCTCGGGCAAGATCCTGAGGCGGCTGCTGCGTGATCAGCTAAGGGCCGAAGGCTGAAAGCGGCAGGGCCGGGCCACCCCGGCCCTGCCGCCGATGTCTACTTGGCCTTCTTGGACCCGAGTTGCACGGTGTCCTTGCCGGCCATCGTGTTGGCGGTCGCCAGAACCTTCGGCTTTTCCTGCTTTGGTTTCTTGGCTTCCTTGTTGCCGTGTTGCTTGTCGCCTTTTCCCATGATCTCGCTCTCCAGACGGGCCCGCGGGCCCGGTGACATGACGTGACAAACCGCGCCCGGACATCGGACGCGGATAACCTGTTCAGGGAAAATCAGGGTTGCCTGACGGAAACGCCTCAGGGCGATGATCTCGACTGGACAGAGGCGGCGACCTGCCGCCTCATATCTCAACCTATGCCCGGCCTCTCGGCCTTTCAAGCATCCGCCGCAAGTCCCAGCCGCGCCCGCAGCCCGTTCAGGACCGCACGGTCGGCCTCGCTCCAGACCGCGTCGCGCGCGGCGAAAAGCGTGGCCTGGCTGGCGTGGATCAGGCCATCGGCCAGCACCTTCAGGCCGTTGGCGCGCAGCGTCTCGCCGGTCGAGGTGATGTCGGCGATCGCCTCGGCGGTCTCGTTCTTCACCGTGCCCTCGGTCGCGCCCTGGCTGTCGATCAGCTGGTAATCGGCCACGCCATGTTCGCGCAGGAACTCGCGCACGAGGCGGTGATACTTCGTGGCAATCCGCAGGCGAAAGCCGTGGCGCGCGCGGAACGCGGCCGCCGCCGCATCGAGATCGTCCAGAGTATCGACATCGACCCAGGCCTGCGGCACCGCGACGACAAGGTCGGCATGGCCAAAGCCCATCGGCGCCAGTTCCGTGCAATGAAACGTCCAGTTGCCGATCTTCTCGCGCACCAGGTCCGAGCCCGTCACGCCAAGGTGAATGCGCCCCGCCGCCAGTTCGCGCGGAATCTCGCCCGCGCTGAGCAGCACCAGTTCCACACCCTCGATGCCGTCCACGGCGCCGGCATATTCCCGGTCCGACCCGGTCCGGCTAAGGCGCACGCCCCGGCTCCCGAACCAGTCGAAGCACTGTTCCATCAGCCGCCCCTTGGACGGCACGCCCAGCTTCACGCTCATGCCGCGTCCCCCCGCAGCCGCACCACCAGTTCCGGCCGGATCACCCCGCCCACCGCCGGCACGGCCCGGCCGCGCCCCAGCACAGCCGTCAGCGCGTCATAGCGACCGCCCGAGGCGACGGGGGGCAGGTCGGGGCGCACCTCGGCCATGAAGCCGAAAACGAACCCGTCGTAATATTCCAGCGCGGTCCGGCCAAAACTGCCCTCGAAGCCCAACTGGTCCACCGCCACGCCCCGCGCCTCCAGCGCGGCCAGCCGTTCGGCAAAGCGCGCGACAGCCGGGCCGATGGCGGGCATCCGCACCGCGATCTCTTCCAGCGCCGTCAATGCCAGCGGCAGCGGCGCCTTGAGCGAGAGCAGCGCATCAAGCCGCGCCCGTTCATCCTGCGACAACGGCGGCGCGGCGGCATCTTCGCGCAGCGCCTCCACCCGCGCGGCAATCTCGTCGCGCCCGCGCAGGCCAATCTCGGGGCCCGCCCCGGCAAAGGGGTCGGCCGCGGCCAGCAGCGCGGCCCGGCTGGGCGGCACCGGCGTCAGCCCGCAGAACCGGTCGAGAAGCGCGCGGAACCGCTTCGGCCGCCAGATGTGACGCGCCAGCGCCGCCTTGCGCGCCGCCGTCGTCTCCAGCCCGCCGACAGCCGCCGCAAGGATGCCGATATCGCCCGTCGCCGCGCGCAACGGCAGCCCGGCCAGCGCACCGGCGATCTCGGCAAAAACCTCGGCATCGGCGCGGGCCGGCGCCTGCCCGTCGAACACCTCGTAGCCCGCCTGCAGGTATTCCACCGGGCGGCTTTCGTCGGTCTCCTGCTTGCGGAACACCTCGCCCGCGTAGGTATAGCGGGCGGGTTCGGCCTGCGCCTCCATGTGCATCTGCACCACCGGCACGGTGAAGTCGGGCCGCAGCATCAACTCGCCGCGCAGCGGGTCGGCGGTGACGTAGGCGCGGGCGCGAATGTCCTCGCCGTAAAGGTCCAGCAGCGTGTCGGCGGGCTGCAGGATGTCGGCCTCGACCGGCACCGCGCCCGCGGCACGAAATAGCGCTGTCAGCCGCGCCGCCTCGTCCCGTGCAGCCGCGGAAATGGTCATCCGCGCGGCCCGTCGCTGCCCTGCCCGTCCAGGATGGCGCGCACCCGCGCCACCAGATCGGCGCGCGGCACCTCGTATTGGCTCGGGCGGTCCTTCCATTCCTCCAGGCTGGCGTTCCGGGCAATCTCGGCGCCAAGGATCAGGTCCTTGATCTGCACTACGCCGCGCGCCGCCTCGTCTGCCCCCGCGATCACCGCCACCGGGCTGCCGCGCTTGTCGGCATATTTCAACTGGTTGCCGAAGTTCTTGGGATTGCCGAGGTAAAGCTCGGCGCGGATGCCCGCGCTGCGCAACTCCGCCACCATGCCCATGTACTCGGCCATCCGCTCGCGATCCATCACCGTCACCACCACCGGCCCCGTCGCCGCCTGCCCGCCGATCCGCCCCTTGGCGCGCAGCGCGGCCAGCAACCTGTCCACCCCGATGGAAATGCCCGTCGCCGGCACTTCCTGCCCGGTGAACCGCTTCACCAGGTCGTCATAACGCCCGCCCCCCGCGACCGAGCCGAACTGCCGCGGCCGCCCGTCCTCGTCGGTGATCTCGAAGGTCAGCTCCGCCTCGAAGACCGGGCCGGTGTAGTAACCGAGGCCGCGCACGACCGAGGGGTCGATGACGATACGATCGGAGCTGTAGCCTTGCGCCTCCAACAATTCCGCGATCTGTTTGAGTTCGTTTACACCATTACCGCCGACCTCACTGCCGCGAACCAGCCCGGCAAGGTGCTCAAGGACGGATACATTCCAGACAGAGCCAAAATCTTCCCGCTGCGTTACCTCGCTACTCTTGGGACGATTGCCCTGGGCCGCTGCACCACGTCGCAGGTAATCGGCTTCTCTCGGACTAGTGCCAATCGAATTGAAGAGCGATTTCCGAACGAAATCGTTAGCACTTACAAAGCCCATGACAACCTCGGCCTGTTCGTCCGACAGCCCTGCGCCCTTGGTGAAATCGCCGCTTTCGTCCTTGCGGCCCTCGCCCAGAAGGGCGCGCACGCCCTGCGCCCCCAACCGGTCCAGCTTGTCGATGGCGCGCAGCACGATGCCGCGCTCACGCGCGAACTTTTCCGGGTCGGCGGGATCGAGCACGCCCGCCACCTCCATCACCCCGTTCAGCACCTTGCGGTTGTTGACCTTGACGACGTAATCGCCGGCCAGACCCAGATCCTCGAACACATCCGCCAGCATGGCGCAGATCTCGGCATCGGCGGCCACGCTGGCCGCCCCCACCGTATCGGCATCGCATTGATAGAACTGGCGGAACCGCCCCGGCCCCGGCTTCTCGTTGCGCCAGACCGGGCCCATCGCATAGCGGCGATAGGGCGTGGGCAGGTCGTTGCGGTGCTGGGCATAGACGCGGGCCAGCGGTGCGGTCAGGTCATAGCGCAGCGCCAGCCAGTCGCCCCGGTCCTTCTCGTCAAATTCCTGCCAGGCAAAGACGCCCTCGTTCGGGCGGTCCACGTCGGGCAGGAACTTGCCCAGCGCCTCGACCGTTTCCACCGCGCTCGTCTCCAGCGCGTCGAAGCCGTAGCGATGATAGACCGCCGCGATCTTCGCCAGCATCTCGGCACGCTCGGTCACTTCCGCGCCGAAATAATCGCGGAACCCTTTCGGCGTTTCCGCCTTCGGGCGCGGTGTCTTCTTGTCCTTGGCCATCTGCGGTCCCCGGCGCTGCAATCGCGCCTGCCTTTAACGCGCCCCGCGCCCAAGGGCAACGAGGGCCCTGCGGCTTCATCTTGCCGGAAATACTCCGGGGGGCGCGCAGCGCGCGCGGGGGCAGCGCCCCCTCCCCGGCCTCACCAATGCGGCGGCCGCTGGTCTGCCAGAGGAACCGTGCCGCCCGCATCGGCCTCACGGCCCGCTTCGCGCTCCATCAACAGGCCAAGCCGACGCGATAACACGGCCAGTTCGCGTTCCTGCCGGGCCACGATGTCGGACAGGTCCTCGACCATTGCGGTCAGGTGCGCGATGCGCTCTTCCAGCGCCACGCGGTCAGCGTCAGACATCCTCCACCTCCATCACCCCGGGCAGCGAGCGCAACGCGCCCCTGATCTCGCGCGTCACCGGGTATTCGCGGCCAAGGTCAATCTCGGTCTCGCCGGGCAGGGCCGGATCGATCAGGTTGAACAGGATTGGCCCGCGTCCGGCCCGTGGCGCGTCCTGCTGCGCGCGGTCAAGCAGCGCGGCGACCGGGCCCACCGCCTCGGCGCCCGAGATGAAGATGCGCAGGCCCGTCGCGCCCGCCTCGGCCACCACGGCGTCAGCCGCCGTTACACCCTGCGCCAGCAGCTTCAGCTGGTCGCCCTCCATCGTCGCGGTGACATTCAGCACGACCCTTGCACCGGGCTCCAGCAAATCGCGCGAGGCTTCCAGTACCTCGGAGAACACCGTCACTTCGTATTGCCCGGTCGGGTCCGACAGGGTGACGAAGGCATAGCGCGACCCGCGCGCCGACTTGCGCTCGTCCCGCCGGGCGACGCTGCCCGCGATCTTGCCGGCATAGCCGCCGCCCTGCGCACGGGCGGCGATCTCGTCGAGCGTCAGCACGCCCTTGCGCCGCAGCGCCGCCATGTCGTCATCCAGCGGATGGCCCGACAAGTAGAAGCCCACCGCGGCATGTTCGGCGGCCAGCCGCTCGGACGGCAGCCAGTCGGGTACGTTGGCCAGCCGCGGCTCGGGCAGATCCTCGCCCGCCTCGCCGAACAGGCTGACCTGCGCCGAGGCGCGCTGATCGTGCACCGCCGCCGAATAGGCCACCAGCGCATCGAGACTGTCGAAGACGCGCCGGCGGTTGCGGTCGAGCACGTCGAAGGCCCCGGCCCGCGCCAGCATCTCCAGCGGGCGCTTGCCCACCTTCTTCAGATCCACCCGCCGCGCGACGTCGAAAAGCGTGGTGAAGGGTTTGTCGCCGCGCCCGGCGACGATCAGCCTCATCGCCTCGACGCCCACGTTCTTCAGCGCGCCCAAGCCATAGACCAGCCGCCCCTCGACCACGTCGAAAGTCGCCTCGCTGCGGTTGACGCAGGGCGGCACCGTTTCCAGCTCCAGCCCCTTGCGCACTTCCTGGAAATAGCCGCCCAGCTTGTCGGTCAGGTGGATATCGCAGTTCATCACGCCTGCCATGAACTCGACCGGGTGATTGGCCTTGAGCCAGGCCGTCTGGTAACTGACCACGGCATAGGCGGCGGCGTGCGACTTGTTGAAGCCGTAGTTGGCGAATTTCTCCAGCAGGTCGAACACCTCGCTGGCCTTCTTCTTGTCCACCCCGTTGGCCATCGCGCCCGCCTCGAACTTGGGGCGTTCCTTGGCCATCTCCTCGGCAATCTTCTTGCCCATCGCGCGGCGCAGCAGGTCGGCGCCGCCAAGGCTGTAGCCCGCCATGACCTGCGCGATCTGCATCACCTGTTCCTGGTAGACGATGATGCCCTGCGTCTCGGCCAGGATATGGTCGATCGAGGGGTGGATGGATTGCAGTTCCTTCTGCCCGTTCTTGACCTCGCAATAGGTCGGGATGTTCTCCATCGGGCCGGGACGGTAGAGCGCCACCAGCGCCACGATGTCCTCGATGCAGGTGGGCTTCATCCGCTTGAGCGCGTCCATCATGCCCGAGCTTTCCACCTGGAACACCGCCGCCGTGCGCGCGCGAGAATAAAGCTCGTAAGTTTTGGCATCGTCCAGCGGGATCGCCCCGATGTCGTTCTCGGCCCCCTTGGGCGGGTCGTAAAGTTTCGTGCCGTCGGCCGCGACATGCAGAGGCCGGCCCGATTTCAGGATCAGCGCCACCGCGTTCTGGATCACCGTCAGCGTCTTGAGGCCCAGAAAGTCGAACTTCACCAGCCCCGCCGGTTCCACCCATTTCATGTTGAACTGCGTGGCCGGCATGTCCGACCGCGGGTCCTGGTAAAGCGGCACCAGCTCGTCCAGCGGCCGGTCGCCGATCACCACGCCCGCGGCATGGGTCGAGGCGTTGCGCAGCAGCCCCTCGATCTGCTGGGCGTAATCCAGCAGGCGGCCCACCACCTCTTCTTCCTTCGCAGCTTCGCGCAGCCGCGGCTCGTCGGCCAGCGCCTTTTCGATGCTGACCGGCTTGACCCCTTCATTCGGGATCATCTTCGAGATGCGGTCGACCTGGCCGTAGGGCATCTGCAGCACCCGACCCACGTCGCGCACCGCGGCCTTGGACAGCAGCGCGCCGAAGGTGATGATCTGGCCCACCCGGTCGCGCCCGTATTTCTCCTGCACGTAGCGGATCACCTCTTCGCGGCGGTCCATGCAGAAGTCGATGTCGAAGTCGGGCATCGACACCCGCTCGGGGTTGAGGAAGCGTTCGAACAGAAGGTTGTAGCGCAGCGGATCAAGGTCGGTGATGGTCAGCGCATAGGCCACAAGGCTGCCCGCACCCGAACCGCGGCCCGGCCCCACTGGGATGCCGTGGTCCTTGGCCCACTTGATGAAATCGGCCACGATCAGGAAGTAGCCGGGAAAGCCCATCTGCTCGATGATGCCCAGTTCGAAATCCAGCCGCTTTTCGTAATCCTCGACCGCGGCTGCATGGGGGATGACAGCCAGCCGCGCGGCCAGCCCCTCTCGCGCCTGCCGGCGCAACTCGCTGACCTCGTCATCGGCGAAACGCGGCAGGATCGGCGGGTGCTTGGACACCTTGAAGGCGCAGCGCCGCGCGATCTCGACGGTGTTTTCCAGCGCCTCGGGCAGATCGGCGAACAGCGTCGCCATTTCCGCCTGCGACTTGAAGTAGTGCTGGGGTGTCAGGCGGCGGCGCGGTTCCTGCTGGTCGACATAGGCGCCCTCGGCGATGCACATCAGCGCGTCGTGCGCCTCGAAGAGGTCGGCCTTGGGGAAATGCACGTCGTTGGTGGCGACCAGCGGCAGGTCCATCGCGTAGGCCATCTCGACATGGCCGCGTTCGGACAGACGCTCGGCCTCGGGCAGGCCGCCATCGCCGGGATGGCGCTGCAACTCGATATAAAGGCGGTCGGGGTAGATCGCCGCAAGGCGGCTGACCAGCGCCTGTGCCTGCGCCGCGTGGCCGGTCCGCAGCAGACGGCCCACCGGCCCGTCCGGCCCGCCGGTCAGGCAGATCAGCCCCGCGGCATGGGAGGCCAACTCGTCCAGCGTGACTTGCGGCAACTCCCCATGCGCGTCGAGATAGGCGCAGGAGTTCAGCTTCATCAGGTTGCGCCAGCCCGCCTCGGACTGCGCCAGCAGCACCACGGGCGCGGGCGCTTCGGGCCGTTTGCCGGGTTCCGCCGGCAGGTAGGCCAGGTCCAGCTGGCAGCCGATGATCGGCTGCACCCCCGCCTTCGAGGCGTATTCGGAAAACTCCAGCGCGCAGAACATCGCGTTCGTATCGGTGACTGCGACGGCGGGCATGCCCATGTCGGCGGCAAGACCGGCCAGTTTCTTGACCGGGACGGCACCCTGCAGCAGCGAATACTCGGTATGCACGCGCAGGTGGATGAATCGGGGCTGGGATGTCATGGCTCAGACCATAGCGGAGCCGCGCGCCCTGGCGCCAGTGGGCAGAGCCGGTCAACGTCGCATCTTTGCCTTTCTTCTGCGCAGGCGGAAACTGCTTCGCGCTTTCCATCAAAGCCGGGACTTGCCAGCGCGCGCAAAGGCCGCTTTTCTTGGGTCTGGCAATGACCCCCGGCATTCCGCCGCATCGGGCCGGGGCGAGGTGGGGCAAAGCCCCGCGCAACAGACAGCGGCCGGCACGTTGCATGACCGATATCGCGTTCATTCTTAATGGCGAGGAGATCCGCGTGGATGCCCCTCCCACGCGGACCCTGCTCGACTGGCTACGCGAGACGCGCGGGCTGACCGGCACGAAGGAGGGCTGCAACGAGGGCGATTGCGGCGCCTGCACCGTGCTTGTCACCGACGACAATGGCGTGCGCGCGCTCAACGCCTGCATCCTGCTGATGCCGCAACTGCACGGCAAGGCAGTGCGCACCGTCGAGGGGATTTCCGGCCCCGACGGCGCGCTGCACCCCGTGCAGGCAGCGATGTTGGAACATCACGGCAGCCAGTGCGGCTTTTGCACGCCGGGTTTCGTGGCCTCGCTGGCCGCCGGGCATTTGCAAGGGCGCACCGATCATGACGTGGTGCTGGCGGGCAACCTTTGCCGCTGCACCGGCTATGCCCCGATCATCCGCGCCGCGCAGGCCGCCGAGGCCGCCGAAGCGCCCGACTGGATGGACGAACCGCTCGACGGGTTCGATCCGGGGCCGGCCCCCTTCGCCCCCGAGACGGCAGATGACCTTGCGGCATGGTACCTGGCCAACCCCGACGCGACGCTGATCGCCGGGGCGACCGATGTGGGTCTCTGGATCACCAAGCAGCTGCGCGATCTGCCCAAGGTCGCCTTCCTCAACCGCTGCGCGGATCTCAAGGGCATCGAGATCGGCACCGACACGCTGCGCGTCGGCGCCGCCGTGACGATGACCGAGATGCTGGCCGTGCTGGAGGTCTATCACCCCAGCTATGCCACGATGGTGCGCCGCTACGGGTCGGAACAGGTGCGCAATGCCGCGACCGTGGGCGGCAACATCGCCAACGGCTCGCCCATCGGCGACAACCCGCCCGCGCTGATCGCGCTGGGCGCCACGCTGCACCTGCGCAAGGGCGATGCGCGGCGCGAGATGCCGCTGGAGGCGTTCTTTCTCGACTATGGCAAGCAGGACCGCGAAAGGGGCGAGTTCGTCGAGGCGGTCACGCTGCCGCTGCGCGCGCCTTCGCTGCGCTGCTACAAGCTGTCGAAGCGGTTCGATCAGGACATTTCCGCCGTCTGCGGCTGTTTCAACCTGACCATCGAGGACGGCAAGGTGACGGCCGCCCGCATCGCCTTCGGCGGCATGGCGGGCATCCCCAAACGCGCCGCGTCGGTGGAAGCCGCCCTTCTGGGACAGGCCTGGTCCGAGGCGACCGTCGCAGCCGCGCTGCCCGCCTTTGAGCAGGATTTCACGCCGCTGTCGGACATGCGCGCCAGTGCCGCCTACCGGCTGGAGGCCGCGAAAGGCATGCTGCGGCGCTACTACGCCGAGATGTCGGGACAACCGGCCGACCTGATGGAGGTGCGGGCATGAGCGTGGCCAAACCCCTGCCGCATGACAGCGGCGCGCTGCACGTCACGGGCCGGGCCCGCTACATCGACGATATCCCGACGCCGGCAGGCACGCTGCACCTGGCCTTCGGGCTCTCGACCATCGCGCGCGGCCGGATCACCGCGATGGACCTGTCGGCGGTGAAGGCCGCGCCGGGTGTCATGGCCGTGCTGACGGCCGAGGACCTGCCCTTTGCCAACGACGTATCGCCCTCGGCCCATGACGAACCGCTGCTGTCGGATGGCGCGGTGCACTACGTGGGCCAGCAGATCTTCATCGTCGTGGCGACCAGCCATTTGGCCGCCCGCAAGGCCGCGCGGCTGGGCCAGATCAGCTACGCCGAGGAAACGCCGATCCTGACAATCGACGAGGCGCTGGCCGCGAACAGCCGGTTCGAGGAAGGGCCGCGGATCTGGTCCAAGGGCGATGTCGACGCGGCGCTGGCTGCCGCCCCGCACCGCCTGCAAGGCGTGATCGAGATGGGCGGGCAGGAGCATTTCTACCTCGAAGGTCAGGCGGCGGTGGCGCTGCCGCAGGAGGGGGGCGACATGGTCGTCCATTCCTCGACCCAGCACCCGACCGAGATCCAGCACAAGGTGGCCGAGGCGCTGGGCCTGCCGATGCATGCCGTGCGCTGCGAGGTGCGGCGGATGGGCGGCGGGTTCGGCGGCAAGGAAAGCCAGGGCAATGCGCTGGCGGTGGCCTGTGCCGTGGCCGCGCGACTGACGGGCCGCCCCTGCAAGATGCGCTATGACCGCGACGACGACATGGTCATCACCGGCAAGCGGCACGATTTCCGCATCGCCTACGATGTGGGCTATGACGACGACGGGCGACTGCGGGGCGTGGCGTTCACCCAGTGGACGCGCTGCGGCTGGGCGCTGGACCTGTCGCTGCCGGTGGCGGACCGGGCGATGCTGCATGCCGACAATGCCTACCTGCTGCCTGCCACGCGCATCACCTCGCACCGGCTGAAGACCAACACGCAATCGGCCACCGCCTATCGCGGCTTCGGCGGGCCGCAGGGCGTGCTGGGGATCGAGCGGGTGATGGACCATGTGGCCCACGCCCTGGGCCGCGATCCGGTGGAGATCCGGCGGATCAACTATTATCGGGCGGCGGAAGGGGGGCTGTCTGCCCCCCGTCCCTCCGGGACTCCCCCCGAGGATATTTCCAAGGCAAAGGCAGGCAGCGCGACGAAGCTGTCGAGCGGGACGGGGCATGGCCAACGCTATGGAGGGCCGCATTCGCCCGAGGGGTTCCGGCCGCTGGCCAATACCACGCCCTACGGGATGGAGGTGACCGATTTCATCCTGCACGAGATGACGGAACGTTTGCTGGAGACCAGCGAATATGCCGCGCGCAAGGCGGCGATTGCCGCGTGGAACGCGCAAAGCCCGATCCTGAAGCGCGGCATCGGCTTTTCGCCGGTGAAGTTCGGGATCTCCTTCACGCTGACCCACCTCAACCAGGCGGGCGCGCTGGTGCATGTGTACCAGGACGGCTCGATCCACCTTAATCACGGTGGCACCGAGATGGGACAGGGCCTGTTCCAGAAGGTGGCGCAGGTGGCGGCGGCGCGGTTCGGGGTGGAAGTGGCGGCGGTCAAGATCACCGCGACCGATACCGGCAAGGTGCCCAATACCAGCGCCACCGCGGCCTCGTCCGGGTCGGACCTGAACGGGATGGCGGTGCAGGCGGCCTGCGACACGATCCGCGACCGGATGGCGGCGTTCCTGGCCGAACGCGCCCAGACCGACGCCGCATCGGTGCATTTTGCCGATCGCATGGTCCATGTCGGCGGCGAGAGCATGACCTTCGCCGAGGCGGCCGCGTTGGTCTACCAGAACCGCGTCAGCCTGTCGTCGACCGGGTTCTACCGCACGCCCGACATCACCTGGGACCGCATCAAGGGGCAGGGGCGGCCGTTCTACTACTTCGCCCACGGCGCCGCGGTGACCGAGGTGGTGATCGACACGCTGACCGGCGAGAACCGCATCCTGCGCACCGACATCCTGCATGATGCCGGCGCCAGCCTGAACCCCGCGCTGGACATCGGCCAGATCGAGGGCGGCTACGTGCAGGGCGCAGGCTGGCTGACGACCGAGGAACTGGTCTGGGACGACAAGGGGCGGCTGCGCACGCATGCGCCGTCGACCTACAAGATCCCGGCGGTGTCGGACCGGCCGCCGGTCTTCAACGTGGCGCTGTGGGATGCCGCCAACCCGGCCGAGACGGTCTACCGGTCCAAGGCGGTGGGCGAGCCGCCCTTCATGCTGGGCATCTCGGCTTTCCTCGCGCTGTCGGACGCGGTGGCGGCCTGCGGCGCGGCCTATCCGGCACTGGACGCGCCCGCGACGGCGGAACGGGTGCTGGCCGCCCTGGGCCGGGTGCGGGGATGACCTTCGACCTCTCCCGGCTGCGGGCGGCGGTGGCGGCGCGGGGCGCGGTGGCCCGCGTGCTGGTGCTGCGCACGGCCGGATCGGTACCGCGCGAGGCCGGGACCGAGATGCTGGTCTGGGGGGCGGACGAGGCTGGCGGGCACGACGGCACGATCGGCGGCGGACGGCTGGAGTTCGAGGCGGTGGCGGCGGCGCGTGGGGCGCTGGCGGGCGGGCCGGACCGCCAGGTCCGCACCATGCCGCTGGGGCCGGCGCTGGGCCAGTGCTGCGGCGGGTCGGTCACGCTGCTGATCGAACGGTTTGACATCGGCAGCCTGCCCGCCCTGCCCTTCGCCCGACCGCTGGAGGGGGCCGGCCCCATGCCTGCGGCGGTGGCGCGCCGGCTGGAAACCGCAGGCCCCGGCCCGGTCGAGGTGGCGGGTTGGGTCATCGAAGGGGCGACGCCGGCCGCGCGGCAGGTCTGGATCTGGGGCGCGGGCCATGTCGGCCGGGCGCTGGTGGGCGTGCTGGCGCCGCTGCCCGATGTCGCGCTGACATGGATCGACACCGGAACGGACCGCTTTCCCGACACCGTGCCGGAGGGGGTCGAGACCGTCACGGCGGCCGATCCCGCGCTGCTTGCGCGCCACGCGCCGCGCGATGCCGAACACCTGATCGTCACCTACAGCCACGAGATGGACCTTGCGCTTTGCCACGCGCTCTTGGGCCGGGGCTTTGCCGGCTGCGGGCTGATCGGGTCGGCCACGAAATGGGCGCGGTTCCGGTCGCGCCTGGCCGCGCTGGGCCATCGGCCCGAACAGATTGCCCGCATCGCCTGCCCGATCGGCGATCCGCGCCTGGGCAAGCACCCGCAGGCCATCGCGCTGGGCGTGGCGGTGGCGCTGATGCAGGGCTGGTCGGCCCGCGCGCCCGACCTCGCCGCCGGAGGGCCGCCCGGACCTTGATCCAGATCAAGGACGGATCATCAAAACATTTAGGTATACTGATGCATTCCGATGGGGGCGGCAGGCCCCCGATTGCAGCCGGGAGGGCAATGCATTGGCACATATCGTCATACTGGGGGCCGGGCTTGGCGGTTCCATCATGGCCTACGAACTGGCCGACCAGATCCGCAAGGAAGACAGGATTACCGTCGTCACCAAGGATCCCGTCTATCACTTCGTGCCGTCGAACCCCTGGGTTGCCGTCGGCTGGCGCGAGAAGTCGGACATCCAGATCGACCTTGCCAAGGTGATGAAGCGCAAGGGCATCGCCTTCAGGCCCGTCGCGGCCGAGAAAGTGAAGCCGGAGGAGAACCGCATCGACCTGGTCGACGGCACCTCGGTCGATTACGATTACCTCGTCATCGCGACGGGCCCGGAGCTGGCATTCGACGAGATCGAGGGGCTGGGACCGCATGGCGGCTTTACCCAGTCGGTCTGCCACGTCGATCACGCCGAAAGCGCGCATGACCGCTTCGAGGCGTTCTGCAAGGATCCCGGCCCCATCGTGGTGGGCGCGGTTCAGGGCGCGTCCTGCTTTGGCCCGGCCTACGAATTCCTGTTCATCCTGGAAACCGAACTGCGCCGCCGCAAGATCCGCGACAAGGTGCCGATGACCTTCGTCACCGCCGAACCCTATGTCGGGCACCTGGGCCTTGACGGCGTGGGCGATACCAAGGGCCTTCTGGAATCGGAACTGCGCGACAAGCACATTAAGTGGATGACCTCGTCCAAGGTGAAAAAGGTCGAGGACGGCAAGATGACGGTCGAGCAGATCGCCGACGACGGGTCGAGCCTTGGCGAGAAGGAATTGCCCTTCAAGTTCTCGATGATGCTGCCGGCCTTCCGGGGCATCAAGCCACTGATGGGCATCGACGGGCTATCGAACCCGCGCGGCTTCACCATCGTCGACAAGCACCAGCGCAACCCGAAATATCCCAACATCTTCGGGATCGGCGTCTGCATCGCGATTCCACCGACCGGCCCCACGCCGGTGCCCTGCGGTGTGCCCAAGACCGGTTTCATGATCGAATCGATGGTGACGGCGACAGCGCACAACATCGGCAACCTGCTGCGCGGCAAGGAGCCCGATCAGGTTGGCTCCTGGAACGCGGTCTGCCTTGCCGATTTCGGCGACAGCGGCATTGCCTTCGTCGCCCAGCCGCAGATCCCGCCGCGCAACGTCAACTGGTCGTCCTCGGGCAAGTGGGTGCACTTGGCCAAGATCGGCTTCGAGAAATACTTCATGCGCAAGATCCGCAAGGGCGAGTCCGAGCCCTATTACGAGAAGGCCGCGCTGAAGATGATGGGCATCGACAAGCTGAAAGAAGTGCAGAAGGGCTGAGTGGACGACCACGGCGCGCGGCGGCTTGCCTCTGCCGCCGCCCCGTCGCAGATTGCCGCCATGACAGACCTGCACACACCTGACGGCGCCCCCGTCTCACGCCTTGCCTTCGGCACGATGCAATTCGGCGGGCGGGCTGACGCGGTGGAAAGCCGCGCCATGTACGATGCCGCCCGCGCGGCCGGGATCAACCATTTCGACACCGCCGTGGGCTATACCGAGGGCGCGTCGGAACGCCTGCTGGGCGGGTTCGTGGCGACCGAGCGCGCCCATATCTACCTTGCCACCAAGGTGGGCTACATGGGCGGCTGCGGACGCGCCAACATCCGCGCGCAGTTCGACACCTGCCGGTCCCAGCTGGGCATGGACGCGGTCGACTTGCTGTACCTGCACCGCTGGGACGGCGACGCACCGCTGGAGGAAACGTTCGAGACGCTGGCCAAGATGCAGCAGGCCGGGCTGATCCGCCATATCGGCGTGTCGAACTGGGCCGCCTGGCAGGTGATGAAGGGGCAGGCCGTTTGCGCCCGGCTGGGCACGCGGATCGACGCGATCCAGCCGATGTACAACCTCGTCAAGCGGCAGGCAGAGGTAGAGCTTCTGCCGATGGCGATGGACCAGCAGATGGCGGTCATGCCCTATTCGCCGCTGGGCGGGGGCCTTTTGACCGGGAAATATGCCCGTGGCGAAACCGGCCGGCTCAGCGAGGACGACCGTTACGCCGCCCGCTACGCGCCTGCATGGATGCACGAGGCCGCCGCGGCGCTGGCGCAACTGGCCGAGGAGCTGGGCACCAGCCCCGCCACGCTGGCCGTGGCATGGGTGATGGGCCATTCCGCCCGGCCCAGCCCGCTGATCTCGGCCCGTTCAGTGGCGCAGTTGCGCCCCTCGCTCGCCGCCGCCGAAATCGAGATGACAGAGGCGCTTTACGCGCGCATCGCCGCCCTTTCGCCCGCGCCACCACCCGCGACCGACCGGCTGGAGGAAGCGTGAGCGACATCATCGTGATCGGTGGCGGCATTGCCGGCATCTCGGCCGGGGCGCGCCTGTCGCACCTGGGCCGGGTCACCGTGCTGGAGCGGGAATCCTCGCTGGCCTATCACGCCTCGGGCCGGTCGGCGGCGCTGTTCGAAGCGACCTATGGCAGCGACACCGTTGTCGCGCTGAACCGGGCCAGCGCTGACTATCACCAGCATGCCAATGGCGGCGTCACCAGCCCGCGCGGCACCATGCTGGTAGGCTCCGCCGCGCTGCAGGACAGCTTCGAGGCCGAGGTGCGCAAGACCGGGCTGCGGCGGCTGGACCCGGACGAGGCGCGCGCCCTTTTCCCCATCCTCAACGACGCCCACGCGCCCTTTGCCGCGCATGATCCCAAGGCATGGGACCTCGACACCGACCGGCTGATCCAGAACTTCGCGCGCGAGTTGCGGGACAATGGCGGGCAGATCGTGACCGGGGCCGAGGTGACGGCAATCCGCCGCACCGCCACCGGCTGGGACGTGACCACGCCCAAGGGCGATTTCGCAGGCGCGCTGCTGGTCAACGCGGCAGGCGCTTGGGTGGACAAAGTGGCCGGGCTGGCGGGCATTGCACCCATCGGGTTCACGCCGCTGCGCCGGTCGATGGCGCGCATCCCCGCGCCGGGCGGGCTGGATACCTCGCGCTGGCCGATGGTCTTCGGCGCGAATGACCTGTGGTATTGCAAGCCCGACGCCGGCGCGCTGATCGTCTCGCCCAGCGAAGAGGACCCTGCCGAGCCGCATGATGCCTGGCCCGACGACATGGTCCTGGCCGAAGGTCTGGCCCGCTACGAAGAGGCCGTAACAGAACCCGTCACCCGGCTTCTGGCCAGTTGGGCCGGGCTGCGCACCTTCGCGCCCGATCGGACGCTGGTGATCGGCCCCTCGCCCGAAGATGCAGGCTTTCTGTGGTTCGCGGGGCAAGGCGGGTATGGTTTCCAGACTGCGCCCGCCGCCAGCGCACTGCTGGCCGACATCGTGGCCGCCCGCCCGCCCGAGATCGGGGCCGAACTTGCCGGGGCGCTGTCGCCCACCCGTTTCGGCGCCTGAGCGATTGAAAGGCGGGCGCGCGACCCCCATGTCCGCCGCATGACTGATCCGGACACCCCTGACCAGACGCCCAATGCCCGCCCGGCCGAACGGCTGGACCGGCAGTTCGACGCGCTGGAGCGGGACATCCCCCGGCTGAGGCGGTTCATCCGCTACCTGCGCAGCAACCGCGCGCGGCCCGTGCGGGTGCCGCTGGGGCTACTGCTGATCTTCGGCGGCGTGTTCTCTTTCCTACCGGTCCTTGGCATCTGGATGCTGCCGTTGGGCCTGATGGTACTGGCGCTGGACCTGCCCTTCCTGCAGGGGCCGGTCGCCGCGCTGATGCTGCGCACGCGGCGCTTGGCCACGCGCTGGTCTCGCAAGTCGGGCCGCTAGGGCTCAGCCGTCGACACGGATCGAGGCGTTGGCCGGGTCGTAGGGGCTGTCCTCGACGATGGTCGCATCCCAAAGCTCGCGGAACATGCGCACCTTCAGCCTGGTTCCCACCTCGGCCAGGTCGGGGCGGACATAGCCCATCCCGATCGACTTGCCGAAGGCCACCGAATAGCCGCCCGAGGTCAGCCGCCCCACCCGTGTGCCGTCCTGTGCGAACAGCACTTCGCGCCCCCAGGGGTCGGCATCGGCCGGCCCGTCGATCAGCAGCGTCACGCATTTGCTGCGCAGGCCCTTGTCCAGCATCGCCTGCTTGCCGTGAAACTCTTTCGAGAGGTCCACGAAACGCGGCAGGTCGGCCTCGAGCGGGGTCGCGTCGCGGCCTAGCTCGGTGCCGAAGGCGCGGTAGGATTTCTCCTGCCGCAGCCAGTTCTGCGCGCGGGCGCCGACCAGTTTCATCCCCTGCGCCGCGCCTGCCTTTTCCAGCAGGTCGAAGAGGTAATTCTGCATCTCGATGGGGTGGTGCAGTTCCCAGCCCAGCTCGCCCGTATAGGCCACGCGGATCGCGTTGACCGGGCACATGCCCAGCTCGATCGGACGGGCCGACAGCCACGGGAAGCGTTTGTTCGACAGCGCCGTGTCGGGATCGGCATCGTTGATGACCGATTTCAGCACGTCGCGCGACTTCGGCCCGGCGATGGCAAAGACGCCCCATTGCGTGGTGACGTTCTGCACCTCGATCCGGCCGAATTCGGCCTCCTTGTCGGCCACGGCCTTGCGCAGGAAATCGGCATCGTAATCGGTCCAGGCCCCGGCGGAGACGAGGTAATACTCGTCCTCCTTCAGCCGGACGATGGTGTATTCGGTCCGCGTCGTGCCCGCCGCGGTCAGCGCATAGGTCAGGTTGATGCGGCCGACCTTGGGCAGCTTGTTGGTGGTGAACCAGTCGAGGAAGGCGGTTGCGCCGGGGCCTTTGACGATATGCTTGGTGAAGGCGGTCGCGTCGATCAGGCCGACGCCCTCGCGGGTCGCCTTGGCCTCCTCGACGGCGTACTGCCACCAGCCACCGCGGCGAAAGCTGCGGGCTGCGTGGTCGTCGAAGCCTTCGGGCGCGTAGTAGTTGGGCCGTTCCCAGCCATTGACCTGCCCGAATTGCGCGCCGCGCGCCTTCTGCCGGTCATAGGCGGGCGAGGTGCGCAGCGGGCGGGCCGCTCCGCGTTCCTCGTCGGGGTGGTGCAGGATGAAGACGTGGGAATAGCATTCCTCGTTCTTGCGCGAGGCGTATTCGGTCGTCATCCAGCTGCCGTAGCGCTTGGGGTCGAGGCTGGCCATGTCGATCTCGGCCTCGCCCTCGACCATCATCTGGGCGAGGTAATAGCCGGTGCCGCCCGCAGCGGTGATGCCGAAGGAAAAGCCCTCGGCCAGCCACATGTTGCGCAGGCCCGGCGCGGGGCCGACCAGCGGGTTGCCGTCGGGGGTATAGCAAATCGGACCGTTGAAATCGTCCTTCAGGCCAACAGGCTCGGACGACGGGATACGCTGGATGAAGGACATGTACTCCTCTTCGATCCGGTCCAGATCGAGCGGGAAGAGGTCGGCGCGGAAGCTGTCGGGCACGCCATGGGCAAAACGTGCCGGCGCGCCTTCCTCGTAGGGGCCAAGGATCCAGCCGCCGCGCTCCTCGCGCACGTACCATTTCGCATCGGCGTCGCGCAGAACGGGGTGCTGCGGGTGGTCCTTGCGCCACTCGACCAGGGCCGGGTCGGGCTCGGTCACGATGAACTGGTGCTCGACCGGGATCGCGGGCGACTTGATGCCCAAGAGCCGCGCGGTGCGCTGCGCGTGGTTGCCGGTGGCGGTCACGACATGCTCGGCATGAATGACGATCTGTTCGTCCGAGGGAACGAGGTTGCCGCCCTTCTCGACCATCTTCGAACAGGTCACTTCCCAGTGGTCGCCCTTCCACACATAGGCATCGGCCTGCCACTTGCGCTCGATCATCACGCCGCGCTGGCGCGCGCCCTTGGCCATCGCCATCGTCACGTCGGCGGGGTTGATGTAGCCGTCGGTGGGGTGAAAGATCGCGCCCAGCAGGTCATCGGTCCTGACCAGCGGCCAGCGGTCCTTGATGTCCTTGGCGGTCAGCCATTCGAAGGGCACGTCGCAGGTTTCGGCGGTCGTGGCATAGACCATGTATTCGTCCATGCGCGCCTGTGTCTGTGCCATGCGCAGGTTGCCGACCACGGCGAAACCGGCGTTCAGCCCCGTCTCGGCCTCCAGCGTCTTGTAAAAGTCGACCGAGTACTTGTGGATGTGGGTCGTGGCGTAGCTCATGTTGAAGAGCGGCAAGAGACCTGCCGCGTGCCATGTCGAGCCTGAGGTCAGCTCGTCGCGCTCCAGCAGCATCACGTCTGACCAGCCGGCGCGGGCGAGGTGATAGGCAATCGAGGTGCCGACGGCACCACCACCGACGACAAGGGCTTTGACATGGGTTTGCATCACTGACTCCGTTCCGCGCGACTCTCGCCGCAATCTGTCGCAAAGCCGGACGCAGAGCGAGAGCCAGCCGACCTGTGACGCGCCGAATGCGACGTTTCCACGCGCCGCGGACCGGTGCGGGAGGGGGGCTGTCTGCCCCCCTCTTGGCCTGACGGCCAATTCACCCCCCGAGGATATTTGCAAGGCAAAGGCAGCCCGGCTTGCCCCCCTTGGAACAGGCCATTACATCCTTGGGGCAAGGGGGGCGCCAATGCTGGTCTGTCGTGACATCGCCGGGATCCGGGCCGCGGTGGCGGCCTATCGCGCCGCGGGCGAGGATGTGGGGCTGGTCACCACGATGGGCGCGCTTCACGCCGGGCACATGGCGCTGGTGGCGGCCGCGAAGGCGGCGCGGGACAGGGTGGTTGCGACAATCTTCGTCAACCCCACGCAGTTCGGCAATGCTGTGGACCTTGAGAAATATCCACGCACAGAGGCCGCCGACCTGACCATGCTGGAGGCCGCAGGCGTGGACGCGGTGTTTATCCCGTCAGTCGAAGAGATGTACCCGCCCGGTGATGAAACCATCGTCGAGACGATCAAACTTGCCAACATGCTGCACGGGGTCGTGCGGCCCGGCCATTTCCGCGGCGTGGCCACCGTGGTGACGAAACTCTTCAACATCGTGCAGGCCGACGCGGCGTGGTTCGGTGAGAAGGATTATCAGCAGTTGCAGGTGATCCGCCGTATGGTGCGCGACCTGCACATGCCTATCACGATCCACGCCGTGCCCACGCTGCGTGAGGCCGACGGGCTGGCGATGTCGTCGCGTAACGTGCGATTATCGGCCGAAGACCGGCAGGCGGCGACGGTACTTCACCGCGCGCTGGAGCGGGCCGCGACGCTGGCCGCGGGCGGGGCCACGGTAGAGGACATGCGCGCCGGGATCGCGGCCGAGATCGGCGCCGAGCCGCGCGCGCGGCTCAAGGCGGTGGACATCGTCGCCGCCGATACGCTGGCCCCTGTCGCCGGTCCTCCGGACGGGCCACTTGCCATCATGCTGTCGGTCGCCTTCGGGCCGCCGGCGGCCGAAGTTCTGTTGATCGACCAGAGGGAGATCGGAAAATGAGTACCCAGACCCAGACCGTGCGCCGCACCACTGTGCCCCAGATCGCGCGGCGCAAGGGGGGCGAGCCGATTGTCTCGCTGACCTCCTATCACGCGCATACCGCGGCCATCGTCGACCGCTACGCCGATTTCATCCTGGTGGGCGACAGCCTGGGCATGGTGATGCACGGCATGGAATCGACCATCGGCGTGCCGCTTGACCTGATGATCATGCATGGCCGTGCGGTGGTGCGGGGCACCAAGAAGGCCCTGATCGTGGTCGACATGCCCTTCGGCAGTTACGAGGAAAGCCCCAACGTGGCCTTCCGCAACGCGGCGATCGTGATGAAGGAAACCGGCTGCGGCGCGATCAAGCTGGAAGGCGGCGCGCGCATGGCCGAAACCATCCGCTTCCTCGTCGAGCGCGGCATCCCGGTGATGGCGCATATCGGGCTGACGCCGCAATCGGTCAACGTGATGGGCGGCTTCAAGACGCAAGGCCGGCAGGAGGCCGAGTGGGAGCATCACCTTGCCGATGCCCGCGCCGTGGCCGAGGCAGGCGCCTTTGCCGTGGTGCTGGAGGGCATGGTCGAGCCGCTGGCCGCGAAGATCACCAAGATGATCGACATCCCCACCATCGGCATCGGCGCCAGCGCAGAGTGCGACGGGCAGATCCTGGTGCTGGAGGACATGCTGGGGCTGAACCCCTGGACACCGAAATTCGTCAAGGTCTACGGCGAGTTGGGGCCGATGATCGAGGATTCGGTCCGCCGCTATGCCGAGGAGGTGAAAGCGCGCACCTTCCCGACGGAAGAGCAGGTCTATCGCTGAGACCGCGCTTGACCGGGCGGGTGCCGCGCTATTGTCTGCCGCAAACTCTGCATCACAGGAGACAGCCATGACCACTACCGCCCGCACCGTCGTCATCCATGAAAACGGCGGCCCCGAGGTGTTGAGGCTGGAAGACCGGCCGGTGGGCGAACCGGGACCGGGCGAGGTGCGCATCCGCCACATTGCGATTGGCCTGAACTTCATCGACGTCTACCAGCGCACCGGGCTTTACCCGCAGCAGAAGCCGGCCGCGCTTGGCATGGAGGCTGCCGGGGTGATCGAGGCGGTGGGCGACGGCGTGACGCACCTGAAGGCCGGCGACCGCGCCGCCTATGCCGCCAACCCGCCCGGCGCCTATACCGAGGCGCGGGTGATGCCAGCGACCCACGTCTGCCCCCTGCCCGACGGCATTTCCTTCGAGGAAGGCGCCGCGATGATGCTGAAGGGGATGACCGTGGAATACCTCTTCAATCGCACCACACCGCTGAAGCGGGGTGACACGGTGCTGTTTCACGCCGCCGCCGGGGGCGTTGGCCTGATTGCCTGCCAATGGGCCCGCGACGAGGGCATCACGCTGATCGGGACCGCCGGTTCGGATGAGAAATGCGCGATGGCGCTGGACCACGGCGCAGCCCACGCGATCAATTACCGGACGGAGGATTTCGTGGCCCGCGTGCGCGAGATCACGGGCGGCCGCGGGGTGGCCGCGGTGATGGATTCGGTCGGCAAGGATACGTTCGACGGCTCGCTCGACTGCCTTGCGCCGCTGGGTTTCATGATCCTTTTTGGCAGTTCCTCGGGGCCGGTGCCGCCGTTCGACCTTGGCCGTCTGGCCGCCAAGGGCTCGCTCAAGATCACGCGGCCGACGCTATTCTCGCATATTGCGCAGCATGAAACCTGCCAGGACATGGCGAAATCACTGTTCGCCAAGGTATTGTCGGGCGCGGTGAAAATCCGGATCGACCAGCGCTTTGCCCTCGACGACGTGGCTGAGGCGCACCGCACGCTTGAGGCGCGCAAGACGACCGGCTCTACCATCCTGACTGTCTGAGGTGTGCAACATGGCCACGGCACTCCTTGTCATCGACGCGCAATGCGCATTCTTCGACGGCTTCGGCGACATTCCGCCGATCCCGAACGGGGCCGAGGTGCTGAGCAATATCAACCGGCTGATCGGCCTGGCGCGGGGCGCGGACAGACAGGTGATATTCCTGCGCCATTGCGAAGATGGGTCGGAGTTCGATCCCGCTGCGGCATCGTTTCCGCTTCATCCTGACCTCGACCGGCAGGCCGACGACCTGGTCATCGACAAGACGCGGCCAAATGGCTTTTTTGGCACCGATCTGGCCGAAAACCTGACCAAGGCGGGCATAACGGCGCTGGTCGTCGCCGGAAATCAGTCGGATTTCTGCGTCAGCAAAACCACCCGCGCGGCGCTGGAGCGTGGCATCGCCGTCACGCTGGCCGCCGATGCGCACGGGACATGGGACAACGACGGACAAGGCGCCGGAGATATCGTGGCCGCATGCAACGCCGCGCTGGCCGAGGCAGGGGCCGATGTAAGGGCAAGCGAAGCCATCCACTTCGGCTGACAGAACGTCGCTGCGATTGCGCTGGAAGCTGCAGCGCAGCGAGAATATGGTCCGCGCAAACGAACAAACGAGGTCCGGCATGTCGGACAAGGGTCAATCGACCGGCGCCGCCCACGGCGACACAGCCCCCGAAACCACCGAATCCGCAAAACCGCTGCTGGCGCTGTCCGTAGCGGCCTTGGGCGTGGTCTATGGCGATATCGGCACAAGCCCGCTTTACGCACTCAAACAGTGCTTCAACGGGCCCACACATGTCGGGCCAAGCATCGACAACATCCTTGGGGTGCTTTCTCTGATCCTGTGGTCGCTGATCCTTGTCGTTTCGATCAAGTACCTGCTGTTCGTGCTGCGCGCCGACAACCGGGGCGAAGGCGGGATCATCGCGCTGGTGGCGCTGCTGAACCCGTGGAACGCCAAGCCGGGCAGCCGCAAGCATGTCCTGATGATCATGGGGCTGTTCGGCGCGGCGCTGTTGTTCGGGGACGGCACGATCACGCCCGCGATCTCGGTCCTGTCGGCCATCGAGGGGCTGACGGTAGAATCGGCGGCCTTCGACAATTTCGTACTTCCCATTACCGTGGCGATCCTTCTGGCGCTGTTTTCGTTCCAGCGGCGGGGCACCAGCCAGATCGGCGCGTTATTCGGTCCGGTGATGCTGGCATGGTTCCTTGTCCTTGGCCTGCTGGGGCTGGGCGGCATCCTGCAGCATCCCGGGGTTGTGGCCGCCTTGAACCCGATGCACGCGGCCTGGTTTCTGGCCCATAACGGGCTGACCGGCTTCATCGTGCTGGGCACGGTGTTTCTGGCCGTCACGGGGGGCGAGGCGCTTTATGCCGACATGGGCCATTTCGGACGCGAACCGATCCGGATGGCATGGTTCTTCGTCGCGTTGCCGGCGCTGCTGCTGAATTATTTCGGACAGGGCGCGGGCGTGCTGGCCAACCCCGACGCGATCGAACACCCGTTCTATGCGCTGGCCCCGGACTGGGCCCACTACCCATTGGTGGGCTTGGCCACCATGGCCACGATCATTGCCAGCCAGGCAGTGATTTCGGGCGTGTTCTCGCTGACGCGGCAGGCAGTGCAGCTGGGCCAGTTACCCCGGGTGCAGATCCTGCAGACTGACCGCGAACATATCGGCCAGATCTACATTCCCTTCGTGAACTGGTCGCTGATGATCGCCACGATCAGCCTTGTCCTTGGCTTTCGCTCGTCGGGCAACCTTGCTGCGGCCTACGGCCTTGCGGTGGCGGCCGACATGGTCATCACCACGTGCCTTGCCTATTTCGTTGCGCGCCGCTTCGGCTGGAACCCATGGGTTGCGGGCGGGCTGGCCGGTGGCTTTCTGGTGGTCGACGTGGCCTTTCTTGGCGCGAATATCTTCAAGTTCTTCGAGGGCGGCTGGTACCCCGTTCTTGTGGCCGCGATGATCTTCACCACGATGGCGGTCTGGCGGGCCGGACTGGCCAAGGTCCGTGCCGTCACCAAGGCCCAGCGCGAGCCGCTGGACACCTTCTTTGCCCGGATCAAGGAAAACCCGCCGCTGCGCGTGCCCGGCACGGCGATCTACATGACCTCGTCGCGCGACGCGACGCCCTCGGTCGTGATCCGCGAGATGGCGACGGCGCCGGTCCTGCACGAGCGGGTAATCTTCGTCACCATCGTGATCGAGGACGTGCCGCGCGTGCCCTCGGCGGAACGGGTGGAGGTGGAAAGCCTTGCCCCCGGCTTCAGCCGCGTGGTGGCGCATTACGGTTTCATGCAGTCGCCCAACGTGCCGGTGATGCTGCGCTTCTGCTCGGTCGTGGGCCTCGACATCGACCCTGACACGGCCACGTTCTACCTCGGCCACGAATCGATTCTGCCCGAGGCGGATGGCGGACCGCTGAAGACGATGCGCCAGCATTACTTCGCCTTCCTCTGGCGCAACTCGACCCGCTTCTCGGACAGCTACAACCTGCCCCCCGACCGGATTGTCGCCATCGGCCAGCAGATCCCGCTTTAGACGCCCCGAGGGCAAGGCTCACTGAGGAGCCTTGCCAAGATCTGCTTTTGCGAAGTTTGTCCGTGTTGCTGCGGTTTTGGCCGGGTCGCTGTGCAACATCAGTGACAATGGCGGACCGCCCTCCCGGTGCGGCCGCCGCCCTTTGCTCACATCAATCAACGTTGAGGTGCGGGCGCGACTCGTCCCTACATGACCCCCGGCACGACGAGGTCCGGCGGGCGGTGGCCGTCGGCGAAGGTCTTGATGTTGATGATCACCTTCTCGCCCATCTCGGCGCGGCCCTCGACGGTGGCCGAGCCCATGTGCGGCAGCAGCACCACGTTGGGCAGTTCGCGCAGGCGCGGGTTGATCTCGGCGCCGCGCTCGAACACGTCAAGGCCCGCGCCCGCGATCTCGCCCGCGCGCAGCATCCGGGTCAGCGCGTTCTCGTCGATCACCTCGCCGCGGCTGGTGTTGACGATCACCGCGTCGGGTTTCATCAGCTTCAGCCGCCGCGCGTTCATCAGGTGGAAGGTCGCCGGCGTGTGGGGACAGTTGATCGACAGGATGTCGATGCGGCTGACCATCTGGTCAAGGCTTTCCCACCACGTTGCCTCCAGCGCCTCCTCGACCTCGGCGCGCAGACGGCGGCGGTTGTTGTAGTGCACCTGCATGCCAAAGGCGCGCGCGCGCCGCGCCACCGCCTGCCCGATCCTACCCATGCCGAGGATGCCCAGCCGCCGCCCGGCGATCCGCCCGCCCAGCATGGCGGTGGGGGCCCACCCCTTCCAGTCGCCCGACTGCATCAGCGCCAGCCCTTCGGGGATGCGCCGGGTCACGGCGAGAATCAGGGCCAGTGTCATGTCGGCGGTATCGTCCGTGACGACGCCGGGCGTGTTGGACACAAGGATGCCGCGCTGGCGGGCCGTGGATACGTCAATGTGGTCCACCCCCGCGCCGTAATTGGCGATCAGCTTGAGCTTGTCGCCCGCCGCGGCGAGCAGCCGCGCGTCGATCTGATCGGTCACGGTGGGGACCAGCACGTCGGCGCCCTGCATCGCCGCGGTCAGCGCCTCGCGCGTCATCGGCTTGTCGTCGGGGCTGAGGGTGACGTCGAAAAGCTCGCTCATCCGCGTCTCTACTGCCGCGGGCAACCGTCGCGTGACGACAACACTCAGACGTTTCCCGGGCATGTGATCGCCTCCTTGGCTTTGCATTCGCGCTGCTTGATGGCAGATTGCCTGTACGGGAGACGCGGCACAAGACCGCGCACCCGCGGGCAGACGCAGTGACAGGCAGGGCATCATGCAGATGCGGACATGGATAGGCGCGGCGGCTCTCGCCGTCCTCGTGACGGGCATTGGCGCCGCGGGCAACGCAGAGCGGCTGGTTCCGGCCCTTGCGCTGGCAAGCAAGTCTGCCCCGGCCATCTCGACAGACACGGGCGCCACGGCCCCGGACGCAACCGCGCCTGATTCGGGACTTGAAGCGGATGCGGACATGTCGCAACCCGCTGCCGAAGGCACCGCGCTGGGTCCTGTCACAAACCTGCCGTTGCCGCGCTACGTCTCGCTCAAGACGAACGAGGCCAACGTGCGGCGGGGGCCTTCGCTCAGCCACCGGATCGATTGGGTGTTCACCCGCCGCGACATGCCGTTGCAGGTGGTGGCTGAATACGGCCACTGGCGCCGCGTCATTGACCGTGACGGGATGGGCGGCTGGGTGCACTACTCGATGCTGTCGGGCGTGCGCACGGTGATCGTCGACAAGGATATGGAACCGCTTTACGCCCTGCCGGATACCAAGGCCGCCGAAACCGCGATCCTGCAGGCCGGCGTCATCGGGCGGCTGGGCACCTGCGACAAGACGTGGTGCCGGATCACCGCCGGGGGCTATAGCGGATGGACGCCCAAGTCGGTGCTCTGGGGCGTCGACGCCGACGAGATCCGGAACTAGGCTTTCGTCCGGCGCGTTCCTACATTAGTCGCAGCCCATGACACGCGCCCATGAAACCAACCTGAACCTGTCGGCCGGACTGATGTCGGTGGCCGTGGCGCTTTTGCTGGTGCTGGCCAAGCTTTGGGCGCTGGCCGCGACAGGCTCGCTTTCCGTTGCCGCAACGCTGGCTGATAGCGGGCTGGACCTGATGATGTCGCTGGGCGGGCTGGCCGCGATCGCCTATGCCGCCAAGCCCGCCGATGAGGATCACCCCTTTGGCCACACCTCGGCAGAGGATCTGGCAGCCCTCGGTCAGGCGCTGTTCATCCTTGCCGCGGCCGGTGTCATTGCCGTGGCCGCGGTGCGCCGGCTGATATCGCCCGATGTATCGCTGCCCCGCGACGAAGGCGCGGGCATTGCGGTAATGGTGTTTTCCATCCTGCTGACATTGGCCCTAGTCTGGTGGCAGCGGCGGGTCGCGCGCAAGACCGGCAACCGCGTGGTGATGGCCGATTCGCTGCATTACGTCGGCGACATGATCCCGTCGATCGGGGCCATCGTCGCGCTGTGGGCGGCGGCACGGTACAATCTGGGGCAAATCGACAGCGTCTTTGCGCTGGGGGCGGCGGCCTTTCTGGCGTCAGGCGCGGTGCGCATCGGCAAGCAGGCCTGGGACGCGCTGATGGACCGGCAGGCCGACCCCGCGATGATCGAGGACATCGCGCGGATCACCGGCAACTTTCCCGGGATCCACGGCTTTCACGACCTCAAGACGCGGGTCTCTGGCAGCCGCGTTTTCGTCAACATGCATGTCGAGCTGGACGGCTCGAAGACGCTGAACGAAACGCACGCGATCGGGGCGGCGTTGCGCCGGGCCATTACCGCCGCCCATCCGCGCGCCGACGTGCTGATCCATCAGGATCCGGTCGGGGTGACCAAGCACCCCGAGGACACGCGCGGCTAGGCCGCGTCGGCCAGCCCCCTGCCCTTCAGCAACGCCTCTACCCCTGGCATCCGGCCACGGAACGCGGTGTAAAGCTCGGCCGCCTCGGCGCTGCCACCGGCCGACAGGATGTTGCGCTCCAGTTTCTCTGCCAGCGCAGGATCGAAGGGGTCGCCCGCTTCGTCAAAGGCGGCAAAGGCGTCGGCATCCATCACCTCGGACCACATGTAGCTGTAATAGCCCGCGGAATAGCCGTCGCCGGAGAAGACATGCGCGAAATGCGGGGTGGCGTGGCGCATGCCGATGGCGTGCGGCATCCCCAGCCCTTCAAGAATTTCGGCCTGCTTCTGCATCGGGTCGGCCGGCGGCTCGCCCTCGTGGAATTCCAGATCGACAAGCGCGGAAGCGACGTATTCGACCGTCTGGAACCCCATGTCATAGGTCGAGGCGGCCAGCAGGCGTTTCAGCATCTCGGCCGGCATCGCCTCGCCCGTTTCGGCATGGGTGGCGAATTCTTCCAGCACGGCGGGCACTTCCAGCCAGTGTTCGTAAAGCTGGCTCGGCAGTTCGACGAAATCGCGCGCCACCGAGGTGCCGGAAATGCTCTCATAGGTCACGTTCGACAGCATCTGATGCAGGGCGTGGCCGAATTCGTGGAACAGCGTGCGCGCATCGTCATAGGACAACAGCGCCGGCTGGCCCGCCTCGGGTTTGGCGAAGTTGCAGACGTTGATGACGATCGGCCGCACCTCGCCCGCCAGCCGCTGCTGGGACCGCATCGCCGTGCACCACGCGCCCGAGCGTTTTGAGGCCCGCGCAAAGTAGTCGCCCACGAAAACGGCGACGTGCTCGCCCTTGCGTGTGACCTCCCACAGCCGCACGTCCGGGTGATAAAGCGGCCCGTCGACCGGCTGGAATTCCAGTCCGAACAGGCGGTTGGCACAGGCAAAAACCGCTTCGATCATCCGGTCGAGTTGCAGGTAGGGCTTGATGGCACCTTCATCGAGATCATGCTCGGCGCGGCGGCGCTTTTCAGAATAATAGCGCCAGTCCCAAGGCTCCAGCGGGCCGGTCTGGCCATCGTTGTGCAGCATCGCCTGAAGCCGTTCTGCGTCGGCATCGGCCGCCGTGACTGCGGGCTCCCAGACCTGCATCAGCAGGTCGCGCACGGCCTGTGGGGTCCCTGCCATCTCGGTTTCCAGCTTGTAGTCCGCAAAGCTGTCATAGCCCAAAAGCATGGCCCGCTCGGCCCGCAGTTCGAGGATTTCGGCGGCAATTCCACGGTTGTCGGTTTCGCCACCATTGGCGCCACGGGCAACCCACGCCTCGTAGGCCTGCCGCCGCAGATCGCGGTTGGGCGAAAACTGCAGGAAGGGCACGATCAGGCTGCGCGACAGCGTCACGATCGGGCCTTTTGCCCCGCGTTCGGCCCCGGCAGCACGCGCGGCGGCCTGCACGAAGTCGGGCAGCGCGGCAAGGTCGGCCACGGACAACGGCATCTCCCACTCGCGTTCGTCTGCGAGCAGGTTTTGCGAAAATTGCGTGCCCAGCACCGAAAGGCGCGATTTCACCTCTTTCAGACGATCAGCGGCGAAGCCTTCCAGCTGCGCCCCCGCGCGCACGAAGCCGCGCCGCGTCAGCAGCAGCACGCGCGCCTGTTCGTCGGTCAGGTCCAGCGTCTCGCGCTGGGTCCACAGCGCCTCGACCCGGTCGAACAGCGCGCGGTTCTGGGTGATCTCCGAGCCATAGGCGCTAAGCATCGGCGCAAACTCACGCTGCAACGCCTCGCGCGCGGGGTTGCTGTCGGCGCCCGCCACCGTGAAGAACGCGCCCAGAACAGCATTCAAACGGCCTTCGGCAAGTTCGAGCGCCTCGATCGTGTTGGCAAATGTCGGCGCGTCGGGATTGTCGGTAATGGCGGCGATGTTGGCGCGCGCCTCGTTCAGCGCCGCCTGCACGGCGGGGCCGAAATCATCGTCGGTGATCGCGTCGAAGGGCGGCAGACCGAAGGGCGTGGTCCAGTCTGTCAGCAGCGGATTGGTCATGGCAGGTCTCCTTTGGCCCCTACCTAGTCCGTCCCGCCGCCCGCGGCCATCCCCCCGGCGGCGATCTAGCCCTGCCGCTGGCGCAGCCGCCGTTCCAGCCGCCGCAGCAGAAGCGACAGCCCGATCGTCATGATCAGGTAGATCAGCGCCACGACGTTGTAGGTTTCAAGGTAACGAAAGTTGCCCGCCGCCGTAACCTTGCCCAATTGCGTGATGTCACTGACGCCAAGGACCGAAACAAGGCTGGAATCCTTCACCATCGCGACAAAATCGTTGCCCAGCGGCGGCAGGATGGTGCGGAACGCCTGCGGAAAGACGATGAACCGAAAGCGCTGCCAGCGGTTGAGGCCCAGCGCCTCGGCCGCCTCGATTTGCCCCTTGTCGACCGATTGCAGCCCGGCGCGAAAGATCTCGGCCAGGAACGAGGCATAGGCCAGCGTCAGTGCGATGACGGCGCGCCACAGCAGCGGCACGTTGCGGGTGCTGATCTCGGGCAGACCGATCGGGATGGCCAGCGCATTCCACCCCGCCACCGCCGCCGGGGCCAGCACGAAGGCCACGTACAACAGCAGCACGATGATCGGGATGCCGCGCATGATCTCGACATAAAACCGGGCCACCTGTCGCACCGCCAGCCAGCGCGACTGCGCAGCAAGGGCCAGCCCCAGCCCCAGCAGACAGGCGAGGAAATAGGCGACCAGCGTAACGAAAATGGTAATGGTGACGCCCTGCACCAGCGTCGCCAAGACCTTGGCATAGATCGCGTCGGCGATGACCTGATACAGCAGCCATGCGCCGGTGATCCCGGCGATCACAAGCCACCAGGGGAAATCGCGGTCCTGTGGCGGGGTCGGAATCATGAGAAAATGCCGGGGCCGGCCAGAACCGGCCCCGCCTTCGGGCTCACTCGCCCATCTTGTAGTCGAGGAACCACTTCTTGTTCAGCGCGTCCAACGTGCCGTCGGCCTTGAGCGCAGCGATGGCCGCATTGATCGGCGCGACAAGGTCCGAGCCCTTCGGGAAGATAAAGCCGAAATCCTCGGCGCCCAGCGGCTGGCCGATGATCTTCAGCCCACCATCAGAGGCGGCGACATAGCCGTTGGCGGCTGTCGAATCCGACAGGACAAGGTCCACGTCGCCGGCTTTGAGCGCCTGAAGGCCCGCGCCGAAGGTCTCGAACAGCTTGATCCGCGGGTTCTGCTCGTTTCCGTCCAGCACGTCGTAGACGCCCACGTAGAAGGGCGTGGTGCCCGGCTGCGCGGCCATCAGCAGGTCGGGGTTGGCGGCAAAGCTGGCCGCGTCGGTGAAGCGGGTTTCATCGCCGCGCACCATCATCAGCATTTCCGAGCGCATGTAGGGGTCGGAGAAGTCGACCTTTTCCTTGCGGTCGTCCCGGATGGTGATGCCGGTCATGCCCATGTCGAACTGACCTTCGCTGACCGCCGGGATCATCGCGTCCCAGCTGATATTGGCGTATTTCACCTGCAAGTTCAGCCGCTTGGCGATTTCGGCCACGGCATCGTATTCCCAGCCGACCGCGTTGCCGTCCTTGTCGATGAACTGCAGCGGCGGATAGGCATTCTCGGTCACGACGGTAATTTCGCGGCCCTGCAGATCGGGCAGCGCGGTATCGGCGACAGCCGCTCCGGCGACGAAAGCCGCGGCGGCGGCGAGGATGGCGAGGAATTTCATGGATATCTCTCCGTGATGTGATTGCGCGCGAGTATGCCGCCAGTCGCGGCCAAGGCAAGGGGCGCGGATCGCAATCCGGTCACTCGGCGCATGTTTCCCGGTTCTCCTGCCGTCTTGTGCCGCCCCGGCAGGCAGGTGACGACGACGCGGCATCAACGTGCGCCAGTGCACGATGGCAGGTCCGAAATTCACATCCGGTTGCGCTTGTCTCACGAGGACGGCAGGCGCACCTTTGCATCAGCAGATGAAGGAACCACGCCGATGACCCGCATGCCCACCTATTTCATCAGCCATGGCGGCGGCCCCTGGCCCTGGATGCCCGACTGGCGGGCGATGTTCTCTAATCTTGAGGAGAGTTTCCGCCAAATGGTGGCCGACCTGCCGGAGCGGCCCAAGGCGATCCTGATGATCTCGGGCCACTGGGAGGATGACAGCTTTGCCGTCATGACCAGCCCTGCGCCGCCGATGGTCTACGACTATCGCGGCTTCCCGCCGCATACCTTCCAGATCACCTACCCCGCCCCCGGCGCGCCCGACATCGCCCGTCGCGCGGCCGACCTGATCGCCGCTGCCGGACTGCCAGTGCGACTGGACGACAGGCAGGGCTTTGACCACGGCACCTTCGTGCCGGCTTACGTGATGTATCCGCAAGCCGATGTGCCGCTGTTCCAGATTTCCCTGCGCCACGGCTATTCGCCCGAGGAACACGTTGCCCTTGGCCGGGCCCTTGCGCCGCTTCGGGACGAGGGCGTGCTGATCATCGGTTCGGGCCTGTCGTACCATAACCTTGCGCTTTTCGGGCCCGGGGCCAAGGAGCCGTCGGAAGGGTTCGACCGCTGGCTTTCCGCCACGCTGGCCCAAGCGCCCGCCGCGCGGACCAAGGCGCTGGAGCATTGGGAAGAGGCGCCCTATGCCCGCGTTGCCCACAAGGACGAAGATCATCTTGTCCCGCTTTTCGTCGCACTTGGCGCGGCAGAGGACGAGGCCGCGCGCATGGTCTATCACGATACCGGCCTGTTCGGCGGCGTCACCGCGTCGAGCTATCGCTTCGGCTAGGCGGCGGCTCCGCAGATCGGGCAATCGGGGCGCCGTTTCAGCCGCATGACGCGCGTATCGGCATCCAGCGCGTCGTAGATCAGCAGCCGACCGGCCAGCGTCTCGCCCGCGCCGGTGATCACCTTGATCGCTTCCAGCGCCATCATCGCGCCCAGCACGCCCGGCAACGGGCCGATCACGCCAGCCTCGGCGCAAGTGGGGACAAGGCCCGCCGCCGGCGCCTCGGGAAAGACACATTGATAGCAGGGCGTGCCATGGGCCGGGTCATAAACGCTGATCTGGCCCTCCCACTGGGTGATCGCCGCGGCAACCAGCGGCTTGCCCGCCTTGGCGCAGGCGGCATTCAGCAGGTATCGAGTGGCGAAATTGTCAGACCCGTCAAGGACGAGGTCATAGTCGTCGATCAGGTCGGCCGCGATCTCGTCCGTCAGGCGGCGGTTGTAGGGGCGCAGCGTGACATGCCGGTTCAGCGCGGCGAGCGCCTGAACCGCCGACTGCACCTTGGGCAGACCAAGACGGTCTTCGCCGTGGATCACCTGCCGCTGCAGGTTCGAGGCATCGACCGTATCATCGTCGATCACGCCAATCGTGCCCACCCCGGCCCCGGCAAGGTAAAGCAGTGCGGGCGAGCCGAGGCCCCCTGCACCCACCACCAGCACGCGCGCGCCCTTCAGTCGCGCCTGACCCGGTCCGCCAACCTCGCGCAGCATGATGTGGCGGGCGTAACGTTCCAGCTCCGGCTCGGAAAAGCCACCCTGCTCGGGCACTGCGTCGGGCACACGGGCCCGGTTGCGCAGGGTGCCAAGCCCGGCCCGATACGCCCAGACAACAGCGGCAAAACCGACCAGCAGCAGCCAGAACCGCACGTCGTGCCCCGTCGCCTCTCGTAACGGGTGGCCCGCCGGCAGCAGCACCTGTTCCAGCATCACCGCGCCCAGCAGCACGGCCAGCATGGTCCAGCGCGCGCGGGTGGGCGCGCCGGTCAACATGCCCAGGCCCCAAATCGCCGCCGCCATGACGCCGACAAGGATCATCCCGCCCCTCCTGTCGAACCGAAACCGCCCGCGCCGCGCTCTGTCTCGTCCAGCGCGCCGACCTCGGCCCATGCCGCCTGCACCACGGGCGCCACCACGGCCTGCGCGATGCGGTCGCCGTGGCGGATGGTGACGGGCGCATCGCCCGCGTTCATCACGATCACGCCCACTTCCCCGCGATAGTCGCTGTCGATGGTGCCGGGGCTGTTGGGCAGCGTCAGGCCGTGTTTCAGCGCCAGGCCCGAGCGCGGGCGCACCTGCACCTCGAAGCCGTCAGGAATTGCCATGCGCAGCCCCGTGGGCACCAGTGCGCGCGCGCCGGGAGCGAGCGTCAACCCGTCCCGCGCGCCTTCGGGAAAGTTCGCGACAAGGTCCGCCCCCGCCGCGCCCGCGGTCTGGTAGGCGGGCAGGGGCAGTGCCGTATCGGCCCCCGGCACGCGGGCAACCTTCACCACAGGGCGCATGCCTCGCCCCTTCTTCTGGCCAAAAATACTCCCGCCGGAGGCCCGGCCTTGGTCACATGGCCGGTCATGCCAATGCCTCGGCGATCCGCTGGGCAAGCTTTCGGCCCACCGCATCCTTGCCCATGCGCGGCCAGTCTTCGGCCCCGGCCTCGGTTACCAGTGTCACCACGTTCTCGGTCCCGCCCATGATGCCCGTGGCGGGCGAGACATCGTTGGCGACGATCCAGTCGCAACCCTTCTTCGCCCGCTTGGCGCTGGCATGGGCCAGCACGTTCTCTGTCTCGGCAGCAAAACCCACGACAAGCCGCGGACGGCCTGCGCCCATCTGCGCGACGGTGGCAAGGATGTCGGGGTTTTCGGCCAGTTCCAGCGCGGGCAGCCGGCCCGCCTGTTTCTTCATCTTCTGCGCGCTTGCGCCCGCCACCCGCCAGTCGGCCACCGCGGCGGCGAAAACGGCGGCGTCGGCGGGCAGCGCGGCCTGCACTGCGGCCAGCATCTGCGCCGCGGTCTCGACCTGCACCACCGCGACCCCCGCGGGCGGCGGGACGGCGGCGGGGCCGGTCACGAAGGTGACGCGCGCGCCCAGATCGGCTAGCGCGCGTGCCACGGCGGCCCCCTGCGCGCCGGACGAGCGGTTGGCGATGTAGCGCACCGGGTCGATCGGCTCATGCGTCGGGCCGGAGGTGACCAGCACGTGGCGCCCCTTCAGGGGCCCCTCGCCCAGTGCTGCGGCGGTGGCGGCGACGATCTCGGCCGGTTCGGCCATGCGGCCCGGGCCAAATTCGCCGCAGGCCATGTCGCCCTCGTTCGGTCCGACGGTCAGGATGCCGTCGGCCCGAAGCGTGGCCAGATTGCGCTGCGTCGCCGGGTGCAGCCACATCCGGACGTTCATCGCGGGCGCGATCAGCACGCGCTTGTCTGTCGCCAGAAGCAGGGTCGAGGCGAGATCGTTGGCCAGACCGCCTGCCATTTTCGCTATCAAGTCGGCGGTGGCCGGCGCGACAACGACAAGGTCGGCTGCGCGGCTCAGCTCGATATGGCCCATCTCGGCCTCGGCGGTCAGATCGAAGAGGTGGCGATGCACCGCGACCCCCGCCAGCGCCGAAACACTGAGCGGCGTGACGAATTCCTCGGCCGCCTGCGTCAGTACCGGCACCACGGCGGCGCCCTGTTCTTTCAGGCGGCGGATGGTTTCCAGCGCCTTGTAGGCCGCGATGCCGCCGCCGATGATCAGAAGAATGCGCTTGCCCGCAAGCATCGGTGGCCCTCCGGCTGACTTGCGCCCGAACTTATGCAGATCGGCGGGCGGCGGCAATCGCCGCGACGGACAGGACGCTCAGCGAAAAACTTCGCAGGGGTTTCCGCGACCCGTGGGGGCTGGCGAAGTCAGGACTTGGTCGAAGGGCGGCGTATCTAGATTGGGGTCGGTGGTGGCCCCATCCTCGAGCTGGCCCAGCGAGAAGACCGTTACGTCGGGCCGGGCGGCATGGATCATCGCGGGAATGCCCCAGTCCTTGCGGGCATGCCCATCGCCTGTGATGACAACGACCGGCCCGCCGGTGTCGTCCAGCGCCTGCAGGGCCACCTGCGCGAAATGCGCGTCACGCAGACGCTGCGCCTCGACCATGCCGGGCAGCATCGAGGAGGGCAGCATCCCGCAATGGGCCGTGTTCTGCTCGCCCACCCGCTGCGCGAGTTCCAGCCCATCGATCGGACCAAGGCCGAATTTCGCGGCATCGGGGCCAAAGACAGCGGAGGCCCCCTTGGCGATCGCGGCACGCACGGTGTCCTTGGGCAGGGCTGCGCCGTAAAGTCGTGCATCGGGCGCGGCGGCAAAGATCGGTGCATACATCTCGAAATCGGGCCAGCCCGAGGCGTTCCAATCGAAGGCGGCCTGCAATGCCTCGCCATCATGCCGGTCGATGCCCTGCGCGGCCTTCACCTGTTCAGGGCTGAGCATTTCAAAGACGAGAGCGGCGGGTTCTATCCGCGCGACCCACTCTTCCTGCACGAGGTGATGGGCGGGATTGTCGTGGACCTCGCCCAGCACGGTGATCTGCGCCACCGGCGCACTATCCTGGGCATGCGCCCCGGCACTCATCGTTCCCAGCGCCAGCAGCGCCGCAATCAGGTATTTCATACGAGGAAGTTGAGCACCTCGCGCGACTGGCTTTCAAGCGATTTCCGCATCTTGGAAAACGCCGCCGCTTCAAGCTGACGCACACGTTCCTTTGACAGGCCAAGCTCGTCTCCAAGGCTTTCAAGCGTCCTGGGCTCGTCGCGCAACTTGCGTTCGCGGACAATGAAGCGTTCGCGGGCGTTCAGGCCCGACAGTGCCGTGACCAGCCATTCGCGCAAGGTCGCGGTATCGTGATTGTTCTGAACCGTCTCGGCGGCCTGCGTGCCCTCGTCTTCCAGTACGTCGATCCACTCGCGCCCCTCGTCCTCGGAGGACTGAGTCGCGTTGAGCGAGAAATCAGAACCCGACAGCCGGCCCTCCATCATCTCGACATCGGCCAGCGGAACGCCGACCTCGGTCGCGATCATCTGGCGCAGCTCGTGGCCCTGCAGTTCAACCCCCGCGGCGGCGGCTTCGCGTTCCAGCCGGGCCTGCACGCGGCGCATGTTGAAGAAAAGCGATTTCTGGCTGGAGGTCGACCCGGTGCGCACCATCGACCAGTTGCGCATCACGTAATCCTGGATGCTGGCCTTGATCCACCACACGGCATAGGTCGAGAAACGCACGCCGCGGTCCGGATCGAACTTGTCGGCGGCCTTCATCAGGCCAAGGCTGGCCTCCTGGATCAGGTCGTTCATCGGCGCGCCGTAACGGCGAAACTTGGACGCCATCGAGATCGCGAGCCGCATGTAAGCGGTGATCAGGCGGTGGAGCGCATCCTCGTCGCGCTGGTCACGCCACGCGTAGGCCAGCCGCAATTCGGTTTCCGCGTCGAGAAGTTCCGCCCGCATCGCCTTGCGCGACAGGGCCGCATCACCATATCCGTCGAACGCCATGATACATCCCTTCAGATTGATTGTTGCGCAGCACCGTTCGCGCTGTTCATTTTAGTGACGCGTCGGTAACCCGGCCGGATCAGTCCCGGGACCGCCCCAGGAGCGCACAGATGGACCTGCAAAAACTCACAGTCGTCACGGGGGGCGCGGCATCGGGCAAGTCTGCCCATGCCGAGGGGCTGGCCCTCGCTTCTGTCCGCACACCCCGTATTTACATCGCTACCGCGCAGGCCTGGGATGACGAGATGAAGGCCAAGGTCGCCACCCATCGGGACCGCCGCGGCAGCGACTGGGTGACCATCGAGGCGCCTTATGACCTGCCCGGCGCGCTGGAGGGCCTGGCCGCCGAGGCCGTGGTTCTGATCGACTGCGCGACGCTGTGGCTGACCAATCACCTGCTGGCCGAGGCTGATCTGGACGCCGAGGCCGAGCGTCTGCTTGCCGCGCTGGCCGCCTGCCCTGCGCCGGTGATCGTCGTCACCAACGAGGTGGGACAGGGCATCGTGCCCGACAATGCGTTGGCGCGGCGGTTCCGCAATGCCCAAGGTCGGTTGAACCAGCGCCTTGCGGCCGCCGCGGACACGGTGGTCGCGGTGATCTCGGGCCTGCCGCTGGTGCTGAAGGGGGCCGCGTGACACGTCTTTGGCTGGTGCGGCACGGGCCGACACATGCCCGCGCGATGGTTGGCTGGACGGACCTTCCGGCCGACCTGTCCGATACCGCGGCGCTGGCCCGATTGCGGGCGGCGCTGCCCGAGGCGCCGGCGGTCTCTTCCGACCTTGGCCGCGCCATCGCCACCGCCGACGCGCTGGACCGCCCCCGCCTGCCGCATGACCCCGCGCTGCGCGAGATCAGCTTTGGCGCGTGGGAAATGCGCGGCTTTGCCGAGGTCGAGGCCGAGGACCCCGACACCTTGCGCGCCTACTGGGACAGACCCGGCGACATCGCGCCGCCCGGCGGCGAAAGCTGGAACGCGCTGTCGGGCCGGGTGGATGCGGCCATCGACCGGTTGCTGGCGCTCGGCCTGCCCGACCTGATCGTGGTCGCGCATTTCGGCCCGATCCTGCGCGTGGTGCAGCGCGCCCGCGGCCAGAGCGCCCGCGCAGCCTTTGCCCAGAAGATCGACAATCTCAGCCTGACCGAGGTGCGGCGGGGCGCGGAGGGCTGGCAGGTCGGACGAGTCAATCACCGCGCGTGACCCCTTCCGCCCGCCCGCCCCCGCTGCCACAGTGGCGCGACCGAGCGGAGGACCAATGACCTACGACCTGCTTATCGGCGATTATGCCTATTCCAGCTGGAGCCTGCGCGGCTGGCTGGTGTTCGATGCCTTCGCGATCCCGGCGCGGGTGACGGTGGCCCAGCTTTACTGCGACGATTTCGCGGCGAAGCTGGCCGGGTTCCCGCCGGCGCGCACCGTGCCGGTGATGCGCACCCCCGAAGGCACCGTGGTGCCCGAGACGCTGGCCATCGCCGAGGAACTGGCCAGCCGTCACCCGCAGGCGGACATCTGGCCCGCCGCCCCCGCCGCGCGCGCCGTGGCCCGCGCGCTGGCCGCCGAGATGCACGCGGGCTTTGGCGCGTTGCGCGAACATTGCCCGATGAACCTGCGCCAGGCCTTTGCCGATTGCGCGCCGCCCGCCGCGGTGCTGGCCGATCTGGACCGCCTGCAGACGATCTGGGGCTGGGCGCGGGCCCAGACCGGGGCGACCGGCCCGTGGCTTTGCGGGGCCTATTCGGCAGCGGACGCGTTCTTTGCCCCGGTCGCGGCGCGGATCGCGGGCTATTCGCTGCTGGTGGATGCCGCGGCACAGGACTATGTCGCGGCGCATCTTGCGCATCCGTCCTTCCGCCGGTGGTTCGCCCTGGCGCAAACTCACGGCCCCGACCAGCCGTTTTACGACCGCGACTGGCCGCGCAAGCCCTGGCCCGAGCCGGCCCTGTCAACGCGTTAACCATTCCTCAACCATCGCGACGCTACCCGTTAACCATGGTGAACGGGGGAGGCCGATGACCGCGCGAACCTACACGGTGGCCTTCGAAGGGATCGAGGCGCGGATGGTCGAGGTCCAGTGCGCCGTGGCGCCCGGCCTGCCCGCCTTTACCGTCGTTGGCCTGCCCGACAAGGCGGTCAGCGAATCGCGCGAGCGGGTGCGCGCGGCGCTGACGGCGCTGGCCATCGCGCTCCCCTCCAAGCGGATCACGGTGAACCTTTCGCCCGCCGACCTGCCCAAAGAGGGCAGCCATTTTGATCTGCCGATCGCGCTGGCGCTGCTGGCCGCGATCGACATCCTGCCCAAGGACGAGGTGGAACAGGCGGTGGCGATGGGCGAGCTGTCGCTGGACGGCACGCTGGTCCCGGTGATCGGCGCGCTGCCCGCCGCGATGGCCGCCGCGGGCGAGGGGCGGATGCTAGTCTGCCCGCAGGCCTGCGGGGCCGAGGCGGCGTGGGTGGGCGCGGCCAAGGTCATTGCCCCCGGCACCCTTTCGGAGACGATCCGCCATTTCACCGGCAAGGGCCTTTTGAGCCCGGCCGAGCCGGGCGAGGTTCGCCGGGACGTAGGCGTGCGCGACCTTGCAGACGTGAAGGGACAGGAGCGGGCCAAGCGCGCGCTCGAAATCGCCGCCGCCGGGCGGCATCACCTCTTCATGGTGGGCACGCCGGGGTCGGGCAAATCGATGCTGGCCGCGCGCCTGCCCGGCCTGTTGCCGCCGCTGGAACCCGCCGAGGCGCTGGAAACCTCGATGGTGCATTCTCTGGCGGGGCTGCTGGACGAGGGCGGGATCAGCCGCACCCGCCCCTTCCGCGAGCCGCATCACACCGCCTCGATGCCGTCGATCGTGGGCGGCGGGCGCGGGGCGAAACCGGGCGAGGTCAGCCTGGCGCATAACGGTGTTCTGTTCATGGACGAGTTCCCCGAGTTTCCGCGCGCCGTGCTGGAAACCCTGCGCCAGCCGATCGAGACGGGCGAGATCATGGTCAGCCGCGCCAATGCCCATGTCCGCTATCCCTGCCGCTTTTTGCTGGTCGCCGCGGCCAACCCCTGCAAATGCGGCTACCTGTCCGATCCGGCCCGCGCCTGCGCCCGCGTGCCCGCCTGCGGCGAGGATTACCTTGGCCGCATCTCGGGCCCGTTGATGGACCGCTTCGACCTGCGGGTCGAGGTGCCTCCCGTGGCCTTTGCCGACCTGGACCTGCCGCAATCGGGCGAAAGCTCGGCCAGCGTGGCGGCGCGCGTGGCCACGGCGCGCGCGACACAGGCCGCACGCTTTGCCGGGGTCGAGGGCGTGCGCGTCAACGCCGATGCCGAGGGCGCGCTGCTGGAAGAGGTGGCCACGCCCGACGCCGAGGGGCGCGCATTACTGACGCGGGTGGCCGAACGTTTCGGCCTGTCGGCGCGGGGCTATCACCGGATCCTGCGGGTCGCGCGCACGATCGCGGACCTTGAGGGCGCCGCGGGCGTCGCCCTGCCGCACGTGGCCGAGGCGGTAGGCTACCGGCTGACGCTGTCCAAGGAGGTCTGAACGAAATCGGCCAGTCGGATCAGCGCCTGTCGCGCCTCGGGCAACCAGCCGTCAAGGATCTGCCAGACATGCGGCACGTCCGGCCAGACTTCCAGCGTTACCTCGCCTCCGGCCGCGCGCAAGTGGGTGGCCATGCGAGTGGCGTCATCGCGCAGCGCTTCTTCGCTGCCAACCTGGATCAGCACCGGGGGTGGCGCGGCGAAATTCGCGAAAAGCGGCGAAGCACGGGGATCGGCCGGCTCGGCACCGTGAAGGTAGTATTGCACCACCTCGGCCATCCGCTCGACCGGCAGGATCGCCTCGGGCGCGGCGCGCAGGCTGTCGCCCGAAAGTGTCAGGTCCACCCAGGGCGACAGGGCAAAGGCGCCGGCGGGCGGCGTGCCGCGCCGCGTCAGTTCGGCCAGCAGCGCCAGCATCAGGCCGCCGCCCGCGCTATCGCCGCCCAGCACGATGTTTTCGGGGCGATAGCCGCGCGTCATCAATGCGTCCCACGCCGCGCAGGCATCGTCGAAGGCGGCAGGAAAGGGCGCCGTCTGCAGCAATCGGTAGTCCGGCGCGCAAACCTCGGCCCCGGTCAGCCGGGCCAGCCGCGCGTGCAGGCCCAGATGGGTGCGCGGGCTCCCCGACAAGTAGGCGCCGCCATGCAGGAACAGGATCACGCGCCCCCGCGCGACGGGCCCGCTGCTGATCCAGTGCAACGGCACCGCACCTTGGTCATCGACAAGGTGCAGCGTGTAAGGCGGCACCCGGAACCAGTGGCGCGCGGCGCGGTCGAAATTGCGCGCAGCATCTTCGGGGGTGCGGGTCCGGCGCAGCTGCGGCTTGCCAACCCGCCGCATCAGAAAGGTCAGGACTGACAGTTGCCAGGACAACCGCCTAAAGACCCCGGCGCCGTTCGATCGCCTGCCAGATCTTTTCGGCCACGTTGGTGCCGTCGAACCGTTCCAGCTCCTGGATGCCGGTGGGCGAGGTCACGTTGATTTCGGTCAGCCAGTCGCCGATCACGTCGATGCCGACGAAGACCTGCCCCTTTTCGCGCAGCAGGGGGCCGATCCGTTCGCAGATCTCAATGTCGCGGTCGGTCAGCGCAACCTTCTCGGCCCGGCCGCCCACGTGCATGTTCGAGCGTGTCTCGCCCTTGGCGGGCACCCGGTTGATGGCGCCGACGGGTTCTCCATCGACAAGGATCACCCGCTTGTCGCCTTTTGCGACGGCAGGCAGAAATTTCTGCACGATCAGCGGCTCGCGGCTGATGCCGGCGAACATCTCCCACAGCGAGGCCAGGTTGCCGTCGTCCGAGGTCAGCTTGAAGACGCCCGCGCCGCCATTGCCGTAAAGCGGCTTGAGAATGATGTCGCCATGACGGTCGCGAAAGGCGCGCAGCGTGGCAAGATCGCGCGCGATGGCGGTGGGTGGGGTCAGGTCGGGGAATTGCAGGACCAGCAGCTTCTCGGGGTAATTGCGCACCCAGAACGGGTCGTTCACCACTAGCGTCTTGGGATGGATGCGATCCAGCAAGTGCGTGGTGGTGATGTAGCCCATGTCGAAGGGCGGATCCTGGCGCAGCCAGACCACGTCGAAATCGGCAAGGTTCACCACCTCCTCAGTGCCCAGCGTGAAATGGTCACCCTTCACCCGGCGCACGCTCAGCGGCCAGCCGCGCGCGGTGATCCGCCCCTCTTCGTAGGCCAGCTTGTCGGGCGTGTAGTAGAACAGCGTGTGTCCCCGCGCCTGCGCCTCTTCGGCGATGCGGAACGTGCTGTCTGCGTCGATGTTGATGGGACCGATCGGGTCCATCTGGATGGCGACCTTGAGCGGCATCGGGGCACCCTTTCTTCAAGCCATGGCCGCTACATGGCGCAGCACGGGGCGCAAGGCAATGGGGGCCTCAACCACCCTCGAAGGCATTGCGAACCAGACGGACGGCACCGCGCCGGTCAACCAGCGCAACGTCGAAGCGCACGTCGGTAAGTTGCCCGCGCGGCTCGCCTTCAAGAAAAGCGGCAGCCGAGGCCATGATCCGGGCCTGCTGGCGCGGCCCGATACGCTGGGCGGCAGTATCGAAGCTGCGCGCGGCCTTCACTTCGACAAAGATCAGCCCGTCACCGTCGCGCGCGATCAGGTCAATCTCGCCTCCCGGGCCGCGCCAGCGGCGCCGCAAAACCGGGCATCCGGCCCGAGCATAGGCGGCAGCCACCACCTCTTCAGCGGCAAGGCCGGACTGGTAACGGGCCGCTGGGGTCATTGATCCTCCGACAGCTTCAGGGCGATCTGGTAAACCTCGCGCCGGGGCAGGCCGAGCGCACCGGCCACCAGCGTGGCAGCATCCTTGACCCGCAGGCTGGTCATCGCCTCGCGCAGCGCCGCCTCGACATCGGCCTCGGCGACGGCCCGCGCCCCGGCCCGGCCCACCACCACAACGTATTCACCGCGCGCCGGGCCTTCGGCCATGGCATCAGCTACCTCGCCCAGCGGGCCGCGGCGCACCTCTTCGAACCGCTTGGTCAGTTCGCGACAGACAGCCGCCTGCCTGTCCGCCCCCAGAACGTCGCGCAGCGAGGTTAACATTTCCTGAACCCGCTTCGGAGATTCGTAGAATACCAGCGTGGCGGGGACGTCGCGCAATTCGGCGATGGCCGCTTCGCGCTGCGCCTTGCCCGCTGGAAGAAAGCCCGCGAAAAGGAACCGGTCGGTCGGTAGCGCCGCCACGCTCAGCGCCGCCAGCACGGCCGACGCGCCGGGCACGGCAAGAACCTGCCCGCCCTTTTCAGCAACTTCGCGTGCCAGTTCGAAGCCCGGATCGGCGACCAGCGGTGTGCCGGCCTCCGAGACATAGGCCACCGCCTTGCCTGCCGCGATCTCGGCCGCCAGACGTGACACGGCATTGGCGCCGGAATGGTCATGGAACGCCACCAGCGGCCGGCCGGCCAGCGGCACGCCGTGGATCTCCATCAGCTTGCGGGCGGTGCGCGTGTCCTCGGCCGCAAGGATATCGGCGCTTGCCAATACGTCGAGCGCGCGCAGCGTGATGTCACGCGCTGTTCCAATTGGCGTTGCGACAAGGTAGAGGCCCGGCGCCAGCGGTGAAATCTTGAAATTCAAGCCTAGACCCCCTTGTCGCCGTCCCTATGATGGCGGCATGCGGTACGGACTGCGGGGCGCATGACCCCGCCGTGCCGTGCCCGATCCGCGCAAGACAGGGGATGAGCGTTTGATGTTTGAACTTTTGGCAAAGATCCGCAAGCCCGCCATCTGGCTCATTGGCCTCTTCACAATGCTGACGCTTGCCGCATGTGATCCTGTCGCTCTGATGCCGGCGGGGCCTTCCGTCAGTGGTGGAACCGTTCAGGTGGCACTGCTTTTGCCCGGCGCGAACACCCCGACGGCTGCCGCGGACCTGCCCGCTATGGCCAGCGCGCCATCGCCGGTGGCCCAGCCGGGCGCCGCCGCCGATACCGCCGCTCAGGGCCTCTCGGCCGATTCCTATCTTGCTCAGAACCTCGAGAACGCGGCGCGGTTGGCGATCGCCGATCTCAACGGCGTTCAGGTTAACCTCAAGGTTTATTACACGGGCAGCGATCCGGCGCAGGCCGCCGCGGTTGCGACTCAAGCGGTCAACGAGGGTGCGCAGATCATCCTTGGGCCACTTTATGCCGAGGCCGCGAATGCCGCCGGCCGCGCCGTTGCCGGGCGCGGGGTCAACGTGCTGGCCTTCTCCAACAATGCCGCGATCGCCGGTGGCAATGTTTTCATCCTCGGCTCGACGTTCGACAACACTGCCAACCGGCTGGTGAAATACGCCATGGCCAACGGCACTACGAGCTTCATGGTGGTGCATGGCAATGACATTCAAGGCAATACCGGCAGCAGCGCGATTGCCGGCGCGATCTCGGCCAATGGTGGCACAATGCTGGGCGATCAGGGCTATGCGCTGACACAGGCTGCCATTCTTGACGCGGCCGGCGGCATCGCCAACGCGGTCAAATCGAGCGGCGCACAGGCGGTATTCCTGACCGGCAGCATCAATTCTGATCTGCCGATCATTGCCACAGCCCTGCCCGAACGCGGGGTGGATCCGGCGACGACCCGGTATATCGGGCTGACCCGTTGGGATGCGGCGCCGCAGGCACTGGCGCTGCCGGGCTTGCAGGGCGGGATCTTTGCCGAGCCCGATCCGCAGATGACGAGCCTTTTCACCAGCCGCTACACCGCCGCCTATGGCAGCGCGCCACACCCGTTGGCCAGCCTTGCCTATGACGGCATCGCGGCAATCGGGGCGCTTGTCGCCTCGGGCATGTCCGACCCGCTGGGACGTGCGGCACTGGCGCAACCGCAGGGCTTTCAGGGGACGGCCGGGATTTTCCGCTTCCTGCCCGACGGCACGAACGAACGCGGACTTGCGGTTGCGCAGGTCCAGAACAACCAGGTTGTGATTGTTGACCCAGCTCCCAGATCTTTTGTCGGCCTCATCAACTGAGCGGGCCGCGCCCCTTGAAATCGAAGACGCGCCGGACAGCCTGATCTGTCCGGCGCATGACGTTTTTGATGCCGACGCCGTTGCCGCGGCGCTGGATCAGGCACTGTCGAGCTGCGCCGATGACCTGGCCGTGCGCAAGGCGGTTGTGGGGGTCCTGACTGCCGCGCGTGAGCGTGGAAATGCCGCCATTGCTGCGGCCTTCACCGCCCGTCCCTTCGACTCTCGTGCAACAATCCGCGCCTATGCCTGGCTGACAGACCAGATTGTCACGACGGTGCTGGATGTCGCGTTGACGCGGCTGCATCCGCTGGCCACCCCGACCGAGGGCGAAAAGCTGTCTTTGATCGCGGTGGGCGGCTATGGCCGGGGCGAAATGGCGCCCTTCTCGGACGTCGACCTGCTGTTCCTGACCCCCTACAAGATCACGCCTTGGGCCGAAAGCGTCATTGAATCGATGCTTTACATGCTGTGGGACCTGAAGCTGAAGGTGGGTCATGCCAGCCGCACGGTGAAGGACTGCATCCGCCTTGCGCGCGAGGATTACACGATCCGCACCGCGCTGGTGGAGTTGCGGTTCCTTGCGGGGGATCAGGCGCTGGCGGCCTCGCTGCGCAGCCGGCTCTGGTCGGAATTGTTCAAGAACACGGCGACGGATTTCATCGAGGCCAAGCTGGCCGAGCGGACAGAGCGGCACCGCAAGCAGGGTGGTCAGCGCTACGTCGTCGAACCCAACGTGAAGGAGGGCAAGGGCGGGCTGCGCGACCTGCAATCGCTTTACTGGATCGGCAAGTACGTCAACGACGTGCAGAAAGCTGCCGAACTCGTGCGGCTGAAGGTCTTTACGCCCGAGGAATACGCCACCTTCCGCAACGCCGAAGATTTCCTTTGGGCCGTGCGCTGCCACATGCACCTGATCACCGGACGCGCGACCGACACGCTGACGTTCGACCTGCAGGTCGAGGTCGCGGCGCGGATGGGATACCGCGACGGAAACGGGCGGCGCGCGGTCGAGTTCTTCATGCAGGATTATTTCCGCCACGCCACGCGCGTGGGCGAGTTGACCCGGATCTTCCTGACCGCGCTGGAAGCAGCCCACACCAAGGCCGAGCCGATGCTGATCCGGCTGATGTCCCGGCGCAAGCGCGTGAAAGCGCCCTATGTGATCAAGCAGAACCGTATCACGGTCGCCGATACACACGCCTTCCTTGGCGAGAAGCTGAACATGCTGGGCATCTTCGAAGAAGCGATGCGCACCGGCCACCTGCTTCACCCCGACGCGATGCGCCTGCTGGCCGCGAACCTTGCGCTGATCGACGACGACATGCGGGAAAATCCGCAGGCCAGCCGGCTGTTTCTTGATCTGCTCCTGAAGCACGGCAACCCGGAACGCGCGCTGCGACGGATGAACGAATTGGGCGTGCTGGATGCCTTCCTGCCCGAGTTCAAGCCGATCGTGGCGATGATGCAGTTCAACATGTACCACTCGTACACGGTGGACGAACACATCATCCAGTGCATCAGCTGCCTGTCCAAGATCGAGCGCGGTGAACTGGTCGAGGAACTGCCCGTCGCCAGCGGCATCCTCAAGCGTGGGGTCAACCGCAAGGTTCTTTACGTCGCGCTGCTCCTGCACGACATCGGCAAGGGCCGGCCCGAGGATCATTCGGTGCTGGGTGCGCAGATCGCCCGCAAGGTCTGTCCGCGACTGGGGCTAAGCCGCAAGGACTGCGAAACGGTCGAATGGCTGGTGCGCTATCATTTGCTGATGTCGGACATGGCGCAGAAGCGCGACATCGCCGACCCGCGCACGGTGCGCGACTTTGCCAAGGCGGTAAAATCGACCGAGCGGCTGGACCTGCTGACAGTGCTGACCGTTTGTGACATCCGCGGTGTTGGCCCGACGATCTGGAACAACTGGAAGGCAATGCTGTTCCGCGGCCTTTACAAGGCCACCAAGCACGCGCTGGAAAACGGGCTGGAGGACCTCAACCGCGCGGCACAGGGGGCCGAGGCGCGGCGCGCGTTGCGCGAGGCACTGGCCGACTGGGATACGCGCGACCTGCGGATCGAGACCAACCGCCACTACCCGCCCTACTGGGAAGGTCTGCCAGCGGCCGCGCACGTGGTCTTTGCCGGGATGCTGCGCAATCTGGGTGCCGACGACATCCGGATCGACCTCAAGCCAGATCCGGACCGCGACGCCACACGGGCCTGTTTCACGATGTCGGATCATCCGGGCCTGTTTTCGCGCATGACCGGCGCGCTGGCGCTGGTGGGAGCCAACATCGTGGATGCCCGCACCTACACGTCCAAAGACGGTTTCGCGACGGCGATCTTCTGGGTGCAGGACGCCGAGGGCCACCCCTACGAACAAGGCGGCCTGCCGCGCCTGCGCAACATGATCATTCGCACGCTGAAGGGAGAGGTGGTCGCGCGCGATGCGCTGAAAGACCGCGACAAGATGAAGAAGCGCGAGCAGGCGTTCCGCGTGCCCACATCGATCACCTTCGACAATGACGGGTCGGACATCTACACGATCATCGAGGTCGATACTCGCGACCGGCCCGGCCTGCTTTACGACCTGACGCGCACGCTGGCGGCCAACAACGTCTACATCGCCAGCGCCGTGATCGCGACCTTCGGCGAACAGGTCGTCGACAGCTTCTATGTCAAGGACATGTTCGGCCTGAAATACCAGTCCGAAAGCAAACGCGCCTCGCTGGAGCGCAAGCTGCGCGAAGCGATCGAGAAAGGGGCGGAAAGGGCGCGGGGTGGGTAAACAGATCAGATGCCCAGAGAAAACCGCCTGTTTTGACATGTCCGGCAGCGATGCCGTGGGCATGTGGGCGGGCAAACCAGGCTGGTCTTCGGGGCGGGTTGGGCATGGCCGGCTCGCCTGATCCCGCAGTGGCACAGGGGCTCCGCCGAACGGGCGACCGGATCAGGCATGCCATCAGCTTCGAGGCGATTGCGCTGCTGATCGTCACGCCGCTGGGCGCATGGGCCTTTGGCCAGCCGTGGCAGGCGATGAGCGTGGTGACCGTGATCAGCGCCAGCATCGCGACGGCATGGAATTACGGCTTCAACCTGGTTTTCGACAGGGCGCTGCTGCGGATGCGCGGCGGGACGGCCAAGACACCCGCGCTGCGGGTACTGCATGCGCTGGCTTTCGAGGCGGGGCTGCTGCTGGTGCTGGTGCCGTTCATCGCGCTGTACCTGCAGATCGGCCCTTGGCCGGCGCTCGCGATGGACCTGTCATTCTCGGGCTTCTACCTCGTCTACACATTTGCCTTCAACTGGGCCTATGACACGGTGTTTCCCGCCCCGGCCCTGACCGAGCAGCGATGAGCCCCCTATCCCCGCGCACGGCAAAGCCGTAGAAGGCGGCGCAACAGGCACTTCGCGCAGGACCGTCCGCCGTGAAACCCATTCGGCTCGTCTCAGGCTTTGTTACCGTCGGGTTCTGGACGTTGGTCAGCCGCGTTCTGGGCTTCGTGCGCGACATCATGATCGCGGCCTATCTGGGCACCGGGCCGGTGGCCGAGGCGTTCCTCGTCGCCTTCTCACTACCAAACATGTTCCGCCGGTTCTTCGCCGAGGGCGCGTTCAACATGGCCTTTGTGCCAATGTTCGCGAAAAAGCTGGAGGGCGATGACGCGCCTGAACGTTTCGCGCAGGACGCCTTCATCGGCATGGCCTTCATCCTGACGTTGTTCACCATCGCGGGCATTCTCCTGATGCCGGTGCTGGTGACGTTGATGGCCAGCGGTTTCATTGGGGATGAGCGGTTTACGCTGGCCGTGGCCTACGGGCGGATGACGTTTCCTTACATCATCTTCATCTCGCTGGCCGCCCTTTTGTCGGGCGTGCTGAACGCGACGGGGCGGTTCATGGCGGCCGCGGCGGCACCAGTGCTGCTGAACGTCATTTTCATCATTGCCATCCTGCTGGCCGCAGCCATGGGGCGGCCCGTATCGGACGCGCTGGGGATGGGGATTGACCATGCGCTTGGCCTGCAGGTGGGCGACAGCCTTGCAATTTCGGTGCCGCTGGGAGGCATCGCCCAGATGGCGCTGGTCTGGTGGGCGGCGCGGCGCGCGGGCTTTCCGCTGCGGCTGGGCCGGCCAAGGCTGACACCGGAGCTCAAGCGGCTGGCCGTTATTGCCGCCCCGGCCGTGCTGGCCGGCGGGATCGTGCAGATCAACCTGCTGGTCGGCCGGCAGGTGGCCAGCTTCTTCGAAGGCGCCGTTGCCTGGCTGAACTATGCAGACCGGCTTTACCAATTGCCGTTGGGCGTGGTTGGCGTGGCGGTCGGCGTTGTGTTGTTGCCGGATCTCTCGCGCCGGCTGCGCGCGGGCGACGCGGTGGGCGGGCGCGACACCTTCAACCGCGCCTGCGAGTTTTCGCTGGCCCTGACCATCCCCGCCGCGGTGGCGCTGATCGTGATCCCGGTGCCGCTGATCTCGGTTCTGTTCCAGCGCGGCGCGTTCACCACCGCCGATACGCAGGCCACGGCACTGGCACTGGCTGTCTACGGGCTGGGCCTGCCGTCCTTCGTGCTGCAAAAAGCATTGCAGCCGCTTTTCTACGCGCGCGAGGACACGCGCAGCCCGTTCAACTACGCCATTGTCAGCCTGATCGTGAACATCCTCTTCGCCGTCGGGCTTTCACCGTTCATCGGTTGGATCGCGGCGGCGCTCGGCACGACATTCGCCGGCTGGGCGACGGTGGCGCTTCTCTGGCGCGGCTCCCGCGGGATGGGCGAGGCAGCGCAGTGGGATGCGCGTTTCCGCCGCCGCATCGTCCGGATCTGCCTCGCCTCGATCCTGATGGGCGGGCTTTTGTGGCTGGCGGCGCAGGTGTTGGCGCCGCTGCTGCACGTGCCCACGCTGCGATACGGCGCCCTTGCGCTGTTGGTCGCCGTGGGGATCGTGGGATATTTCGGCTTTGGGCAGGTGCTTGGCGCGTTTCGTCTGGCCGAGTTCCGACGGGCCTTTCGCCGCTAGGTGCGCTGACGCAGGCGACGCAAGAAGGCAGACCAGCCGCCGGGGGCCACCAATACTGAAAGCGCAAGGCCCGCGACAAAGCCCGAGACATCGGCCAAGCCGTAGAACACCTCGGGGCTGACGCCCGCGGCGCCGCCCAGCAGGCCCGCGCCTGCCACGGCGTTATAGGCGAAGGTGAAAATCAGCCGCACCGCCAGCAGGAAACCGATCAGCGTGAAGGCGCGATACTGGTTGCCCCCGGTCTGGCCCAGCCGCAGCCACAGCAGGTAGGTGAACGCCCCGATCAGCCCGTAGACCGGCGGGTAGCCCCCGACCAGCGGATAGCGCCCCTGCGCCACCAGCCCGTAGACCAGCGCGCCGAAGATCGCGGCGCCGACATAGACCACCAGCACCGCCAGCCCGCTGAACACGTCGCCCACGAACTTGCCGATCGCCAGCAGCAGCACCGCGACGAAAAGCGCATGGGTAAAGTTGACGTGGACAAAGCTGTAGCTGAGGAACCGCTTGAGCATCTCCAGCGAGAAGTCGTGATAGGTCACCACCCGGTCCAGCACGGCGGGCGAGAACGCCCAGTCCTGAATCGCGTTCGACCGCCAGCCGACGCCAAGCTGCCCGCCGATGATGCCGTAGCCGGCAAGGCTGAGGATGGCCTCGATCACGAGGATCGCGGCGGCCAGCCCCAGCACGACGGGCGGAATCCGGTTGACGGGGTATTCGATGCTCATGCCTGCCTCCGCACTGGCGTCCCGTTTCGGTTGACGGGAACTGGCCGCATGGGTAAGCCCTGCGGGCCGTATAATCCAGCCCTCCAGCACCACGCGGACGCCATCATGACAAAGCCCAGCTTCACCCCCCGCGTCTTTTCCGGGATCAAGCCCTCGGGCGGCTTGCACCTTGGCAACTACCTTGGCGCGATCAAGCGTTTTGTTCAGATGCAGGGCGGCGAGTTCGAGACGATCTATTGCGTCGTCGATCTGCACGCGATCACCGTCTGGCAGAACCCGGCCGAATTGCGCGACGGCACGCGCGAGGTGGCGGCCGGTTTCATCGCGTCGGGCATCGATCCCGAGACATCGATTCTGTTCAACCAGAGCCAAGTCCCCGAACATGCCGAGCTGGCCTGGATCTTCAACTGCGTCGCGCGCGTGGGCTGGATGAACCGGATGACCCAGTTCAAAGACAAGGCCGGCGCCAATGCCGAGGCGGTCAGCCTTGGCCTTTATGCCTACCCCGCGCTGATGGCAGCGGACATCCTGATCTACCACGCCACCCATGTGCCGGTGGGCGAGGACCAGAAGCAGCATGTCGAGCTGACGCGCGACATCGCGGCGAAGTTCAACCACGACTTCAAGGTGGATTTCTTTCCGCTGAGCGAGCCGGTCATCGGCGGCCCGGCCACGCGGGTGATGAACCTGCGCGACGGGACCAAGAAGATGTCGAAGTCCGGCGAATCGGACATGGAACGCATCAACATGACCGACGACGCCGACAGCATCGCCAAGAAGTTCCGCAAGGCCAAGACCGACCCGGCCCCCCTGCCCGACACGTTCGAGGCGCTGGAGGGCCGGCCCGAGGCGCGCAACCTCGTCGATATCTACGCCGCCCTCGCCGACATCACCCCCGAAGAGGTGATCGCGCAATATGCAGGCGCGGGCTGGGGCGTGTTCAAACCGGCGCTGGCCGACCTGGCGGTGGACAAACTGGCCCCGATCAGCACCGAGATGGCCCGCCTGATGGCCGACAAGGCCGAGATCGACCGTATACTTGCCCGCGGCGCCGAACGCGCCCGCGACATCGCCGCGCCGATCCTGCGGCAGACCTACGACATCGTGGGGTTGCTGGGAAAGTGACAGCGGGGGCATCTCCGGGCGGGCTCACTATCCTGAACCTTTATGGGTTGCGGGGGTCCGCGGAGGATTTTGTCGCCGCCACGCAGGCGCTGGCCGACCGGGTGCGCCGCGAGGGGCATCCGGGGGTTCTGTCCTACCGGTTCTGGGTGGATGCTGCGTCCGCACAGGGCCGCGCGGTGATCGACTATGCCGATGCCGCCGCATGGACCGGCCACCATGACATAGCCATGGATTGGCCAGAGATGGCGGCGCTGCACGAGGCAGCCGCGCTGTCCGAGGTCACCTTCCTTGGGAAGGTCACGCCCGAAATATTGGCATGGATGGCAGACGGGCCGCTTCACGCCCGGCTGATCGAAGGCTACGTGCCGTCGGCGGGTTTCGCCCGCTAGGCGCGGCGGTTGCGCTGCGCGCCGCCGTCGACCTCGATCAGTCCTTGGCGCGTTCGACGTAAGAGTTGTCGTCGGTGTTGATCACGATGCGCGTGCCCACGCCGATATGCGGCGGCACCATCACCCGCAGGCCATTATCGACGATCGCGGGCTTGTAGCTGGAGGACGCAGTCTGGCCCTTCACCACCGGTTCGGTCTCGGTGATTTCGAATGTCATCTTCTGCGGCAGGGTGATCGAGATCGCGACCTCCTGATAGGTTTGCAGATAAACCCGGATCCCGTCCTGCAGGTAGACCTTGGCATCGCCGATGACGTCGGGCGTCACGGTGACCTGTTCGTAGGTCTGCGGCTCCATGAAGTGGAAACCCTCGGCATCCTCGTAGAGGAAATCGTATTCCTTCTCGTCCACGTGCGCGCGCTCGACCTGTTCGGTGGTCTTCCACCGCTCGCTGACCTTCACGCCGTCGGAAATGCGGCGCATGTCGATCTGGGTGGTCGGTGTCCCCTTGCCAGGATGGAAGTTGGTGGCGGTCAGCACCACGTAAAGCTTGCCGTCCATCTCCAGGACGTTTCCCTTGCGGACGGAAGAAGCGATGACTTTCACGGGCGGTTCCTTGTCGATTGCGGAGGCGCGCGGTATCTCGGCACCGCGCTTCGGATCGCCCCCTAGCGCATCTGAACCGAAATCGCCAGATCAAAGGCAAGCCGCATGAGTGCCGATACCCCCTGGTGGGACCCTGCCCGCCATGCCGACCGCCGGCCGCTGCTTCTGGCGCGTAACCGGGTGCAGGCGGCGCTGCGCGGCTGGCTGATCGAGGAAGGGTTTATCGAAGTAGACCCTGCGGCTCTGCAAACTTCGCCCGGCAACGAGACGCATTTGCACGCCTTCGCCACGCAGGCCATCGGCAATGACGGGCAGGCGCGGCAGATGTATCTGCACACCTCGCCCGAGTTCGCCATGAAGAAACTTCTGGCTGCGGGCGAGACGCGGATTGCCGCCTTCGCCCATGTCTGGCGCAATCGCGAACGCGGGCGGCTGCACAGCCCCGAGTTTACGATGCTGGAGTGGTATCGCGCGGGCGAGGACTACACCGCCCTGATGGCAGATTGCGTGGCAATGCTGCGGCTGGCGGCCAAGGCGACGGGCGCCACCCAGCTGCGCTTCGGCGATGCCACCTGCGACCCATTCGCGCCGCCCGAACGGCTGGGGGTGGTCGAGGCGTTCCGGCGCCATGCCGGGATCGACCTGATGGCAACGCTGGGCACCGATGGCACGCCCGACGCGGCCGCTCTGGCGGCGCAGGTTGCGGACGGCGGGCTGCGGGTGGTGGCGGACGACACATGGTCGGACCTGCTATCGCGCGTTCTGGTGGCCAAGGTCGAGCCGCACCTGGGCCACGGGCGCGCCACCATCCTCGACCGTTACCCGCTGGCCGAGGCGGCACTGGCCCGCCCCTGTCCCGACGATCCGCGGCTTGCCGAACGGTTCGAGCTTTATGCCTGCGGGGTGGAACTGGCCAACGGTTTCGGAGAGTTGACCGACGCGGACGAACAGCGCCGCCGCTTTACCTCCGACATGAAGGAAAAGGCCCGCATTTATGGCGAGCGCTACCCGATCGACGAGGCGTTTCTTGCCGCGCTGAAGATCATGCCGCAGGCCTCGGGCATCGCGCTGGGCTTTGATCGGTTGGTCATGCTGGCCACAGGGGCGCCGCGGATCGACGACGTGCTTTGGGCGCCGGCGGGATAACAAGTTGCGCAACCGGACAGGCTTCAGCCTGTCATGAAACAGATTCCGACTCGGGCTAACCTCGCGCGTGTGTCGAGGCCCGACTGTCCGCCGCGACACGCGTTTCCAGTGCCCGGCGCCCCCCGGGATTGGTCGCCGGGGCGTCCCACCCGGCAATGACGGACGCGTCCGGGTTTCCCCACCCGGGCGCGTTTTTCGTTGTATCTGGACCTTTGCGCGACCCCACCCTACGGTCCCGCCGTCAATGGCAGGAGGCAGGCATGGCGACGGGCAGCAATATCCGCACATGGTTCAACGGCAGCTGGCACGAAGGCGACGTGGCGATCATGCGCGCGGCCGATCACGGCTCGTGGCTGGGGACCACGGTGTTCGACGGCGCGCGCTACGTGAACGGCCTTGCACCTGACCTCGCCGCGCATTGCGCCCGCGTCAACCGTTCGGCCAAGGCGCTGATGATCACGCCCACCAAGACCGATGACGAGATCGAGGCGCTGGTGCGCGAGGGGCTGGCGCTCTACCCCAAGGACGCGCCGGTCTATATCCGGCCGATGTACTGGGCGCTTGATGGCGACACCTCCGGCATCGTGCCAAAACCGGGCGCCACCGGCTTTGCCATCAGCCTCGAGGAAATTCCCTTTGCCGCGCCCGATGCCTCGACCACGCTGACCACCACGCGGTTCCGCCGCCCGGTACTGGAGGATGCGGTGGTCAACGCCAAGGCGGGCTGCCTTTATCCCAACAACGCCCGGATGCTGGCCGAGGCGCGCGCCAAGGGTTTTGGCAACGCGCTGGTCGCCGATGCGCTGGGCAACGTCGCCGAAAGCGCAAGTGCGAACGTATTCATCGTCAAGGACGGCGAGGTTTTCACCCCGATCGCCAACGGCACGTTCCTCGCCGGGATCACGCGGGCGCGGCACATCTCCAACCTCGCCACCGATGGCGTGAAGGTGCACGAGACGGTGCTGAGCTTCGACGACGTGCGGCGGGCCGACGAGGTCTTCCTGTCGGGCAACATGAGCAAGGTGACCCCCGTCACCGCCTTCGATGACCGCCAGTACCAGGTCGGCCCGATGACCCGCCGGGTGCGCGAGATGTACTGGGACTGGGCCGCGACGGCGGGGTGAGGCGCGGCGGAAAGTTGCGGCGGGCGCTGCGCCTGCTGCTTTGGGTCGCGCCCTTCGGCACGACGGTGCTTTTCGCGCTCTGGACGCTGACGCAGAACCCCTTCGCCCAACCGCTGGTCGCCCGCAGCGCGGTCGAGGTGCAGCGCGCGCTGGACCGGGCGCTGGCGGGCACCGTGACGCCGGACTGGCTGCGCGGGGAACTGGCCGCCGCGCTGGATTCGGGCGATTACGACCGGGTGGTGACGTTGCAGCAGATCGCCGCCGACCAGGGCCTTGCCCCCGACGCCGAAATGCAGGCCCGGATCGACACGCTGACGGCCGAGCGCACGGGGACATGGGCCACGATCCAGGGCTGCGCGCAGTGCATGGCCGATATCGCGACCTGCCCTTCGCTGACGCTGATGGCAACCTGCGCGCTGCCGCTTGAACTGTCGCCGCTGGGCGATCTCAACACCTTGCGGCGCGAGGCGATGAACTGGGCGGCGGGGGACGATGTCGACCGCATTGACGTTACGCTGGCCTTCGTCGGGTTGGCGGCGACGGGGGCGATCGTGCTGTCGGGCGGCACGACGACTTCGGTCAAGATCGGCACCACCGCACTGCGGCTGGCGCGACGGCTGGGCACGCTTACGCCGCGCTTTGCCCGCGAACTGGCGCGGCTGGCCGATATCGGGCTGCGGCCCGCCATGATCGGGGCCTGGGCCATCGGGCGGGCCCCGCTGGACGAGGTCGTGGATACCGTGCGGCTTGGCCGCCTCGCTGATGTGGGCGGCGACATCGCCAAGGTCGCCGGGCACACCTCGCTGACCGACACGATCGTGCTGATGCGCAACGTCGATACCGCCGAGGATGCGGCGAAACTGGCCAAGACCGCCACGGCGATGGGCCCCAAGACGCGGCGCGTCATCGCGGTACTGGGCAAGAACCGCGTGTTCCGCGCGCTGGTGCGGCTGTCGCACCTGACGATCGCGGCATTGGCCGCGCTTTATCTGTCGGCGTTGCAGGCGCTGGCCTTTCTCGCCCACCTTGTCGGGCGCCGCGCGTTCCGGCAGGCGCGGCGGATGGTCTAGCCGGTGACGTAGCGCGCAGCGACACTGACCGGAAAGTTCAACGACCGCGCGATGAAGCAGACCTCGTGGACCTTGCCATGCAGGCTGTCGGCCAACGCCAGGTCGCTGCCGGGCGCGACGGTGATGACCGGGCGTAGCGTGGCCGACACGAAGCGGCCCGCGCCCGAGGGCAGCACCTCGCCCACGCCTTCGGGGGCATCCTCGTAGCCCGTCACCACGATGCCCGCGTCATGGGCAAGGTGCAAAAACCACAGCATGTGGCAGGCCGAAAGCGCGGCAATCAGCATGTCCTCGGGGTTGTACTTGCCCGGATCGCCGCCCAGCGCGGGATCGTTGGAACAGGCAACGGGCGGTTTGCCGGGGGTTTGCAGCGTCCATGTCCGGTCATACCCGCGATAGCGACGGTTGCCGTCGCCCCTGTTGCCGGTCCAGACGATATGGGCGGGGTAAAGATGTGCGGGCATCCAGCGGCTCCTTCCTGCCGGGCCGGGCGCGGCATGCGCCGCCCCGTTGCCAGTGCAATCGGCATCGGCCAATATGCGCTCCGGATCAAGGAGAACCCGATGCGCAAGTTCCTCGTCGTCCTCGACGACACACGCGAGTGCCTGAACGCCATGCGTTTCGCCGCGATGCGGGCCGCCCGGACCGGTGGAGGCGTGACGATCCTGTCAATCATCCGCCCGGACGAGTTCCGCAACTGGATGGGCGTGGCCGAGATCATGCGCGCCGAGGCGACAGAGCGCATTCAGGCCCATTTCGATGTTTTTGCCAAATGGATGCGCGACCGCCAGCACGTGAACCCCGAACTGGTGATCCGCGAAGGCGAGCCGGTGAACGAGATCATCGCCCAGATCGCGGCCGATCCCGAGATCGGCGTGCTGGTGCTAGGCGCGGGAAACGAAAACAAGGGGCCCGGCCCTTTGGTGACCCAACTCAGCCGTCAATCGGGCAGCCTGCCGGTGCCGATCACCATCGTTCCGGGCGAAATGTCGAAGGAACGGCTGGAAGAAATCACCTGATCGGGCGGGCATTCGCGGCTCCCGCCCCTCTCACATCTTGTTGACACTCTGTCACGCGTGACCGGCGTCCAGGCCGTCAGTAGGGGCACAAGGCCCTCTGGCGTGCGCTGATCGCACATCCGGTGGCGCAGCGCCGCACAGCGGGTGCCGACAGGATGAATCCGCGTTCTGTCAAGGGTTTGACCCGGTCACATCCCGGTCGATTTTTCGTGTAGTTCCATCGCCTTCCACAGTGCGTTTCGGCGCCTAGGTGCTGTCGTGTCGATCGGGGCGGGGCGTTTTGCCTGCCTGCCGCGATCCCGAAAATGGAAAGGACAGAACATGAAAGTCACTACTCTTGCTGTTGCTCTTGCGACCACGCTTGGTTCCGCCGGTATGACACTGGCCGCGCCGTCCAGCTACTTCACGCTGCCCCACACGCTGCCCTACAAGGACGTGCTGAACCTCGGCACGATCACGGCCGCCAATGATGGCGTGGTCAAGGTGTTCGCCAATGATGGCGGCAAGCCGGGCGCGTTGCTGGGCATGGTGGACGTGCACCAAGGCGCCAATACCGACGTGAAGGTCAACGTGGGCACTGCGCCTGCAACCGACATCATCGCGGTTCTGACGATCAATGGGCGCGACGCCGCCATGCAGGATTACAACGTGATGGCGCCCAGCCATGGGATGATGTCGCACAACTCGATGATGTAAGGCCCTCCCCCAAGGCCTGCGGGGCTGCCCTCCTACCGGGCGGCCCCGCTCTTTTCGGGGGCCGACCTTGACTTGGCCTCGCGCCACGGGCATATCTGAAGCCTGACAGAAAAGGTTGGTAAAGATGTTCATCCAGACCGAATCCACCCCGAACCCCGCGACGCTGAAGTTCCTGCCCGGTCAGGACGTGCTGGAGGTTGGCACAGCCGATTTTCCCACAGCGGACAGTGCCGGGCCGTCGCCCCTTGCGACGCGTCTTTTCGCGGTCGAGGGTGTTACCGGCGTGTTTCTGGGCGTGGATTTCGTGACCGTGACCAAGGCCGATGACATTGCTTGGGATCACCTGAAACCGGCGGTTCTGGGCGCGATCATGGAGCATTTCCAGTCGGGTCAGCCGGCGATGACCAACGGCCGGGCCACCGGCGACGGGCACGCCGCGCATGACGGCGAAGATGCCGACATCGTCAACCAGATCAAGGAGTTGCTCGACACTCGCGTGCGCCCAGCCGTGGCGCAGGACGGTGGCGACATCACCTTCCACGGCTTTGACCGCGGCATCGTCTACCTGCATATGCAAGGCTCTTGCGCGGGCTGCCCCTCATCCACTCTGACGCTGAAGATGGGGATCGAGAACCTGCTGCGCCATTTCATTCCCGAGGTCGTTGAAGTTCGCCCCGTGGCTGCCTGATCGGCACACGATGCCCGGTCCAACCGTTCTGGCATTCGATACAGCGGCGGCGCATTGCGCCGCCGCCATTCTGTCTGGTGGCCAGACGCGAGCATGGGTGGAACCCATGGCGAAAGGGCAGGCCGAGCGGCTGATGCCATTTCTGGAAGCTTGTTTGGCCGAGGCCGGTCTGCGTTGGGCCGATCTTGACGCGCTCGGCGTGGGCACCGGGCCAGGCAACTTCACCGGCATCCGCATTGCCGTGGCTGCAGCGCGCGGTCTTGCACTGGGCCTTGGCAAACCCGCCTATGGAATCGACCGATTCACCGTCCTCGCCGATGGGCAGCAGCGGCCGATTGCCGCGCTCGTTCCCGCGCCGCGAGGACAGGTTTACCTGCGGCTTTTCAGCGCGGACGGGGCCGAGGCGCCGCAGCTTGTGCCCGAGGGCACGCCGCCCGGCGCGCCCCTTGCCCCCGATCTTGACGCGGCCACCTCGCTTTCCCGGATCGCCGCCATCACCGCGCAGCGGCTGGCCGATGGCCTGCCGGCGGAGCGCCCGGCACCGCTTTACGTCAGGGGCGCCGAGGCCGCGCCGCCGCGTGATCCCGCGCCTGTCCTGCTGCCATGACAGCGGCTGATCCCGGCGCGCTGGCGCGCCTGCATGCCGACAGCTTCGTCACGCCCCGGCCCTGGAGCGCGGCCGAGATTGCCGAAGTGCTGGCAGGCCCCGGCAGCTTTCTGCACCAAAGCGCACATGGCTTTGTGATTGGCCGGGTCATCGCCGACGAGGCCGAGTTGCTGACCATCGCCGTCGCCCCAGCCGCACGCCGCCGCGGAGAGGGCCGCGCGCTGGTCGCGGCCTTTCTTGCCGAAGCCGCCAAGCGCGGCGCGGCGCATGCATTTCTGGAAGTCGCAGCCGATAATGCGGCGGCCCGTGCGCTTTACCTCGCGGCAGGTTTTGCCGAATCGGGGCGGCGCAAGGCGTATTATCATCCGCCCGCCGGGCCGGCCGTCGATGCCCTTGTGATGACATGCCCGCTTGGGGCCGGCCATTGATTTGATCGTTTGGTCAAGGATGCACGCAGAAGTGCGAAATATCGGTTGACCGCCCCCTATCTCTGCTCCCTAAATTGACTTTGACACGCCAGATGTCAGTAACTTCGGGGGGCCAAAGGCGCCCCGTCCGGGTTGCCTAACACGTCAAGGGAGACACCAATGACCCTCTTTCAGAAATTCCTCGGGGCGACCGCCGCGCTTGCCCTGACGGCCGGTGCCGTGGCAGCCGAGCCAGCGATCATCTTCGACCTCGGCGGCAAGTTCGACAAGTCGTTCAACGAATCCGCCTTCAACGGCGCGCAGCGTTGGGCGCAGGAAACCGGCGGCACCTTCGCCGAGACCGAGCTGCAATCGGACGCCCAGCGCGAACAGGCCCTTCGCCGCTTCGCCGAGGCCGGCGACAACCCGATCGTGATGGCCGGCTTCTCGTTCGCGACGCCGCTGGGCGACATCGCCGGCGACTATCCAGACACCAAGTTCGTCATCATCGACGCCGTGGTTGACGCGCCCAACGTGCGCTCCGTGGTGTTCTCGGAGCATGAAGGTTCCTACCTCGTGGGCATGCTGGCCGCGATGGCCTCCAAGACCGGCACCGTGGGCTTCGTCGGCGGCATGGACATTCCGCTGATCCGCAAGTTCGGCTGCGGCTATGCCCAGGGCGTTCTGGCCGTGAACCCCGATGCCAAGATCATCGCCAACATGACCGGCACCACCCCGGCCGCGTGGAACGACCCAGTGAAGGGTTCCGAGCTGACGCTGGCGCAGATCAGCCAGGGCGCCGACGTGGTCTATGCCGCGGCGGGCGGCACCGGCGTGGGCGTGCTGCAAACCGCTGCCGACAAGGGCATCCTGTCGATCGGCGTGGACAGCAACCAGAACTACCTGCACCCCGGCCAGGTCCTGACCTCGATGGTCAAGCATGTCGACAACGCCGTTTATGACGCGTTCAAGGCCGGCACCGACCTGACGACCGGCGTCAACGTGATGGGCGTGGCCAATGGCGGCGTGGGCTATGCCCTCGACGACAACAACGCCAGCCTGATCACCGACGAGATGAAGGCCAAGGTGGACGAGGCCGCGGCCAAGATCGCCGACGGCACGATCAAGGTGCATGACTACACCACCGACGAGACCTGCCCCGGCCTGACCTTCTAAGGCTGGCGGCAAGGCCGTGACTGACAGGGGCCGCGCATCAAGACGTGCGCGGCCCTCTTTTCTATATCCGACGCAGGCGCCCCCGACATGACCGACGCGACACCCGCCATCGAGCTTCGCGGCATCTCCAAGGCCTTCGGCCCCGTCCAGGCGAACAAGGACATCTCGATCCGGGTGATGCCCGGTACGATCCACGGCATCATCGGCGAAAACGGCGCGGGCAAATCGACGCTGATGTCGATCCTCTACGGGTTTTACAAGGCCGACTCGGGCGAGATCTTCATCAATGGCAAGAAGACAGCCATCCCCGATAGCCAGGCCGCCATCGAGGCGGGCATCGGGATGGTTTTCCAGCATTTCAAACTGGTCGAGAATTTCACAGTTCTGGAAAACGTCATCCTTGGCGCCGAAGATGGCATGTTGTTGCGGCCCAGCCTTGCCAAGGCGCGTCAGCAACTCAAGCAATTGGCCGAAGAATACGAGCTTTCCGTCGATCCCGACGCGCTGATCGAGGATATCGGCGTCGGCGCGCAACAGCGGGTCGAGATACTCAAGGCGCTTTATCGCAAGGCCGACATCCTGATTCTGGACGAGCCCACGGGCGTGCTGACGCCTGCCGAGGCCGATCACCTGTTCCGCATCCTCGAGAACCTCAAACGCGAGGGCAAGACGATCATCCTGATCACGCACAAGCTGCGCGAGATCATGGAGATCACCGACGAGGTCAGCGTGATGCGGCGCGGCCAGATGGTGGGGCATGTCAGCACCGCAAACACGTCGCCGCCGGAGCTGGCCGAACTGATGGTGGGCCGCAAGGTGCTGCTGCGGGTCGACAAGAAACCCGCCACACCCGGCGCGCCCGTGCTGCAGGTGCGTGACCTGAAGGTGACGGACGACAAGGGCGTGCATCGCCTGCGCGGCATCTCCTTCGAGGTGCGCGCGGGCGAGATCCTCGGCATTGCCGGGGTGGCGGGCAACGGGCAGTCGGAACTGCTGGAAGTGCTGGGCGGATACGAGCGCGGCACCGGCGAGATCCTTCTCAACGGTCAGCCCATCGACGCCACGCTGCGCCATTCGAACGGGCGCACAAGGCGCGAAAGCGGCATTTCCCACGTCCCCGAGGACCGGCAGCGCGAAGGGCTGATCATGGACTTCTCGGCCTGGGAGAACATCGCCTTCGGTTATCACAACGCGCCGGAATACCAGCAGTCGCGCCTGTTCATGAAGAACGCCGCGATCCGCGCCGCGACCGAAGAGAAAATGCAGAAATTCGACGTCCGCCCGCCCAACCCGTTGCTGGCGGCCAAGAATTTCTCCGGCGGGAACCAGCAGAAACTGGTTCTGGCGCGCGAGATCGACCGCAATCCCGACCTGCTGCTGGTGGGTCAGCCGACGCGGGGTGTGGACATCGGCGCGATCGAGTTCATCCACCAGCAGATCGTGGCGCTGCGCGACGCGGGAAAGGCGATCTTGCTGGTCTCGGTCGAACTGGACGAGATCATGAGCCTTGCCGACCGGATCGCGGTGATGTTCGACGGGCGCATCATGGGCGAGCGCTTGCCAGACAAGACCAACGCCAAGGAACTGGGCCTGCTGATGGCCGGCATGAGCGGGGAGGCCGCCTGAGATGGAAAAGATGCCGAAATGGGCCGATGTGATCCTGATCCCGGTCATCTCGCTTCTGCTGGCCGGGATCATCTCGGCGCTGGTGATCATGGCGATCGGCGAAGACCCGGTAAAGGCGCTGTGGATCATGGTCGATGGCGCCACCGGTTCGGCCTATAACTGGGGCTATACCCTTTATTACACGACGAATTTCATCTTTACCGGCCTCGCCGTGGCGGTCGCTTTCCATGCGCGGATGTTCAACATCGGCGGCGATGGGCAGGCGTCGATCGGCGGTCTGGGCGTGGCGCTGGTCTGCATCTACCTGCCCTGGCCGCACTGGTCTTTGGCGCTGCTGGCGGCGGCGGTGGGCTCGGCCCTGTTCGGCGCGGCCTTCGCGCTGATCCCGGCATGGCTGCAGGCCAAGCGCGGCAGCCACATCGTGATCACCACGATCATGTTCAACTTCATCGGCGCGGCGCTGTTGAATTACCTCCTTGTCGGCCCTCTGAAACCAATGGGGTCGATGGAACCTGCGACCGGCAAGTTTCCCAAAGTCACCAGTATCCCCAACTTCCATGACATTCTGGGTATGTTCGGCATCCCGTTCTCGCGCGGGGCGCCGGCCAATATCAGCTTCTTCATCGCCATTGCCGCCTGTTTCGCGGTCTGGGCGCTGATCTGGCGGACGCGGCTGGGCTACGAAATCCGCGCCTTTGGCCATTCCGAACCGGCGGCGAAATATGCCGGCATCAATCCCACGCGCATCATCGTCGTCTCGATGCTGATCTCGGGCGCGCTGGCGGGCATGATGTCGCTCAATAACGTGATGGGCGAGGCCGAACGGCTGGTGCTCAACTCGACTGAAGGGGCGGGCTTTATCGGCATCGCGGTGGCGCTGATGGGCCGCTCGCACCCGTTCGGGGTGTTTCTTGCGGCCCTGCTTTTCGGCGCGCTTTACCAGGGCGGCGCCATTCTCAGCCAGGATACCAACATCCCGGTGCAGCTTGTGCTGGTGATCCAGGCGCTGGTGATCCTGTTCACCGGCGCGCTCGACAACATGGTGCGGATGCCGCTGGAAAAGCTGTTTCTTGCGCTGCGGCGCAAACCGGCGCCCGCCCCCAAACCCACGCCGGCGGAGTAAGGCCATGGACCTGATCACCATCCTGCAAGTGCTGGACGCCACGGTGCGGCTGTCGGTGCCGCTGTTGCTGGCTTGTCTTGCCGGCCTCTTCTCGGAACGCGCGGGCATCTTCGACATCGGGCTGGAAGGCAAGATGCTGGTCTCGGCCTTCATGTCGGCTGCGGTGGCCGCGGTCACCGGATCGGTCTGGGTCGGGCTTCTGGCGGGCATCGGTGCGTCGCTGGTACTGGCGGGCATCCACGGGCTCGCCTCGATCACCTTCCGCGGCAACCAGCTGATCTCGGGCGTCGCGATCAACTTTCTGGCCTCGGGCATGACCGTTCTGATGGCGCAAAGCTGGTTCCAGCAGGGCGGCCGCACCCCGTCGCTGCGGGGCGCCGCGCGGTTCAACGACATCAATCTGCCTTATGTCGACCAACTCAAGGACGTGCCGGTCATCGGGCCGATCTATGCGGACCTGATTTCTGGCCATACGATCCTTGTTTACGTCGCGCTGGCCTGCGTGCCGCTGACATGGTGGGCGCTTTACCGTACCCGGTTTGGCCTGCGCCTGCGCGCAGTGGGCGAGAATCCTGCCGCCGTGGATACCGCGGGGGTCAGCGTGATCGGCATGCGCTTTGCCGCGGTGGCGATCTGCGGCGTGTTGTCCGGCATCGCGGGGGCCTACCTGTCCACCGGTCTGCAAGCGGGTTTCATCAAGGACATGACGGCCGGGCGCGGCTATATCGCGCTGGCTGCGCTTATCTTTTCCAAGTGGCGCCCGTGGTACGCGCTGATGGCCACGTTCCTGTTCGGCTTTCTGCAGGCGTTGGCACTGCGTCCCGACCTGCTGGAGAAGGTGCTGTTCGTGAAGGTACAGGTACAGCTGCTGGATGCGCTGCCCTACATCCTGACCGTGGTGATCCTCGCCGGTTTTGTCGGCAAGGCGATTCCGCCGCGCGCCGGGGGCGAGCCCTATGTCAAGGAACGCTGAGGCGCTTGCCGACGAGATCCGCGCCATTGCCGGTCCGGCACCTGTCGCGCTGGGGCTGATCCTCGGGTCGGGTCTGGGCCATATCGCGGACGCGGTTGACGGGCCGGCCATCCCCTATGACGCGCTGCCGGGCTTCCCGCATGCAGGCGTATCGGGGCACGCCCCACGGCTGGTGGTCGGGATGCTGGAGGGCGTGCGCGTGGCCGTCTTCGGTGGGCGCGCGCACTATTACGAGGCTGGTAACCCGGCGGCGATGCGCCTGCCGCTGGAGGTGCTGCGCGCGCTGGGGGCGGACAAGCTGATCGTGACAAATGCGGCCGGATCGCTGCGCGCGGAGATGCCGACCGGGTCGATCATGTGCATCACCGATCATATCAATTTTTCCGGACTGAATCCGCTGATCGGCGAGCAGACAGATGCCCGCTTCGTTCCAATGACGGCGGCCTATGACCCGGATATGCGGTCCGCGCTCGTCAGCGCGGCGCGGGACGGCGGGGTGGACTTGGCCGAGGGTGTTTACGCCTGGTATTCCGGGCCGTCGTTCGAAACCCCGGCCGAGATCCGGGCGATTCGCACATTGGGTGCCGATGCGGTGGGCATGTCTACGGTGCCGGAAGTGATTCTGGCGCGTTTTCTGGGCCTGCGGGTCGCAGCGATTTCGACCATCACGAATATGGCTGCTGGCCTTGGGACAGAGGCGATCAGCCACGCGCATACCAAGGCAATGGCCCCAATCGGTGCGACAAAGCTGGAAAAGGTGCTGCGCCGGGCGCTGGCGCAGCTCTGAGCAGGTGTCTGCATCCGGCGCGCGCCCGCCACATATTCTAAAAATCACATCCTTTTGCGGCCGAGGGGTTTGACAGCCGGGGCGCAAATGCGTCAGGTGGGGTCGATCCCGCCGGTGCCGGACTCGCGACACATGTATCTCTACCTTCCCATCGCCGAAATCTCGGTGAACGCCTTTCTGATCCTCGGGATCGGTGGCGGGGTGGGCATCCTGTCGGGCATGTTCGGGGTTGGCGGCGGGTTCCTGATCACGCCGCTGCTGTTCTTCATCGGCATCCCGCCTGCCGTCGCGGTGGCGACTTCGACCAATCAGATCGTCGCCTCGTCCGTTTCGGCGCTGATGGCCCATATCCGGCGCCGCACGGTAGATTTCTTCATGGGCAGCGTCTTGCTGGTCGGTGGCCTTCTGGGCTCTGCAGTGGGGATCGTGATCTTCAACTTCCTCAAGTCGCGCGGACAGGTCGACCTGCTGGTCAACATCTCCTACGTGGTGCTGCTGGGCGCAGTCGGGTCGTTGATGTTCGTCGAAAGCCTTGGTGCGCTGATCCGCGCGCGCCGGCCGGGCGGTGCGCCACCGGTGCGCAAGCGGCACGGCTGGGTGCATACCCTGCCCTTCAAGGTGAAGTTCCGGGTGTCGGGCCTCTACATCTCGGTGATTCCACCGATCATCGTGGGATTCCTCGTCGGCATGATCTCGGCGATCATGGGCGTGGGCGGCGGATTCATCATGGTCCCGGCGATGATCTATCTGCTGGGCATCCCCACGAAGGTCGTCATCGGCACTCAGCTTTTCCAGATTATCTTCGTGACCGGTTTCACCACGATGCTGCAGGCAGTCACCAACCATGCCGTCGATATGGTGCTGGCGCTGCTCCTTCTGCTCGGGGGCGCGGTGGGCGCACAGATCGGCGCGCGCATCGGCACCCGGATGAAGGCCGAACAGCTGCGCATCCTGTTGGCGCTGGTCGTGCTGGGCGTCTGCGTCAAGCTGGGACTTGGCCTTGTCCTGAAGCCCAACGAGCTTTTCTCGCTGGCTTCCGCGGTATGAAACTGCGCCTCGCCCTTCTTCTGCTGCTTGCGCTGGCCGGTCCCGCAGGTGCGGATGAAAAGATCGTGCTGGGCCTCAGCCAGAATTCGGTGACGATCTCGACCAATTTCGACGGCGAGAACATCCTGATTTTCGGCGCCGTAAACCGCGATTCGCCTCCGCCACGCGACAGCCTGATGGGGGTGATCATTACTGTCGCCGGCCCCGAAAGCCCGCTGACCGTGCGGCAGAAGGAACACCGGTTCGGTATCTGGATCAACACGAACTCGGTCCATGTCGATTCCGCGCCGTCCTATTACGCGGTGGCCACCACCGCGCCGCTCAGCCTGATCCTGAAAGAGATCGAGGACGTCCGCTACAAGATCTCGATCCCGCGCGCGATCCGGCAGGTCGGCGCGCTGGTCACCAACAGTCAGGATTATACCGAGGCGCTGATCCGGATCCGGCAGAAATCGGGCCTTTATCAGGTGCTGCAAGGATCCGTGACGCTGGACCAGAACACCCTGTTCGGGACCCGCATTCCGATGCCGTCAAACCTTGTCGAGGGCGACTACAAGACCCGCATCTTCCTGACCCGCAATGGTCAGGTCATCGACGAATACGACACCACGATTCCGGTCTACAAGGTCGGACTGGAGCGGTGGCTTTACAACCTGGCCCACCAGCACGCCTACCTTTACGGGGCGCTGTCGCTGGTGATCGCAGTGCTGGCCGGCTATGGTGCCTCTGCCATTTTCGAACGGTTGCGGCGTTAAACTTCGCCCGGCTCAAGCGCCAAGGGTGCGGGCCCGGCACGCAGATCGTCGATCCCCAGCGGCGCGGTCGGGCGACCGAGCCTGTTACGGACCACCCAGCGCAGCCGCGTTTGAGCCCTTGTGATGGCGACATAAGCAAGCCGTTTCCACAAAGGCTGCCCCGCCTCCACCCGGCCCATCCGCGCGGCGACGAAGATGTCGGGCGCAAAGACCTGCACCGTATCCCATTGCGAGCCTTGTGCCTTGTGGATGGTCACGGCCGCCCCGTGCAGAAATGCCGCCCCCATCTTGGCGGCATAGGGAATGAAAGGCTCGGTATCGCCCTCCTGCTCGATCTTGACGATGCTGGCGGCACTGACCTGCGGCTCTTCGGCACCGATGACATGCAGGCGGCTGAAGCCGGGATTACGGCCGGGGCCAAGGTAGATGACCTGTGCGCCCTTGATCAGGCCGCGCGCCTCAAGGTCCAGCCGGCGTTTGCGATGCTTGAGCGGCAGTTCGATCCCGTCGCAGATCAGCGGCTCGCCCGGAAGGAGGTTGTCGACCGGGGCGTCGAAGGCGGCGCGAAAGGCATGGATTAGCTTGATCCGCGTGGCGTTGCGCCAGACCAGCACGGGCGAGCGCGCCATCAGATCGGCCTCGACCCGTTCGGCCATGACCACCCTGTCGTCGCGGCGGGCGGCCTCGGCCACCATATCCTCGAACCCTTGGAAATCCAGCGCCGGATCGGCCAGCGCATGGGCGAGATCGAGGATGGGGTTGTCGGCATCCTGCCTGTGGACGCGGTGCAGCACCCGTTTGCGCGGGTCCGGTAACGTGTCGAACACCATCTGGCCATTGCCCTGCACTGGCGGCAGTTGCGCCGGATCCCCGAAGAGCAGCAGGGTCGGGAATATCTCTTTCAGGTCATCGAACTGCCGCTCGTCCAGCATCGAGGATTCATCGACAAAGCCGATGTCGAGCGGGTCTTCGCGCCGCTTCCAGCCGGTAATGAAATCGCTGCCACGCAACCCGGCCGCGGCCAACGCGGCCGGGACCGAGGTATTGATCTGGTAACCGGCCCAGGCGCGGTCCAGCGCGACCTCGCTCAGCCCTTCGATGACAGGCCGGTCACCCTGCCCGGCCAGCCACTCGGCGACCTTTTCGTATTCCGGGTCATAGACGGGGGTGTAGATGATCCGGTGGATGGTGGTGGCCGGCACGCCCTGATTGCGCAGCACGCTGGCGGCCTTGTTGGTGGGCGCCAGCACGGCAAGCGTACGGCGGTCCTTGCGCCGGCGCCCCTCCCAGTCGCCCGAGATAACATCAACGCCCGCATCGCGCAGCGCCCGGACCATCGCGGCCAGCAGCATCGTCTTGCCCGATCCTGCCTTGCCGATCACGGCCATCACGCCCGCCTCCTTGCCCTCGGGCGGGGTAAGGATACCGTTTTCAATGTCGATGCCCGCCCCTTGCAGAAGCTCCGCAACGGCATCCCAAGCCTCGGCCTGGTCTGATGAAAGGGTGAACGGCGAGGGCTGGGCAGCGACAGGTGCGGTCATGCGCGCACCCTAGCCGCGCCGCAGCGTCAGGACCAGAGCGCCCGGCGCCGACGCAGTCGCCTTTCAGGGGCCGGGACGGGCGCGCGCATTGGCGGCAAACGTGGCGGCATCGTCGCGCGCGGGATGAGTGGCACCCTGGCCCGCACGCCGGCGCGCGGCGATGTCGTCGATGGCCGCTGCGCGGGCCGCTTCAAGTTGGCCAGCAAATGACGGCAGATCGTTCAGCCTTGCAAAGACCTGCAAGTCGTCGAGTACGTCGATGATCCAGTTGTTTCCCATCCGCGGCCTTTCCAGCAAGGGGTGACGATATCCTTGCAGGCCACGCTATCACGTCAGAAGTAAACAAGATGTTGGTGGATGTGGTGGCCGCGCCCTCTAGCGGATCGAATCGGCCACCGCGTCCTCGAAGGTGCGCAAACCCGTGCGGGGCGATTGCACCAGCACCGCCATATTGCCCGGCTTATGCTCGTTCCGGCGCATCTTGGTATGGGCGGACGGAGTATCGGCCCAGCTGAACACCTCGGACATGCACGGGTCCAGCCGACGCTCGATCATCAATTGGTTGGCGGCGCTGGCCTGCTTGAGGTTGGCAAAGTGGCTGCCCTGTACCCGCTTCTGGTGCATCCAGAGATAGCGCGCATCCATCGTCAGGTTGTAGCCGGTCGTGCCGGCACAGATCACCACCATGCCGCCGCGTTTGGTCACGAAGACGCTGACCGGAAACGTGCTTTCGCCCGGATGTTCGAACACCATGTCGACATTCACACCCTTGCCGGTGATCTCCCAGATCGCCTTGCCAAACCTGCGCACCTCGGCGAACCACGTCTTGTATTCGGGCGTGTTGACGGTGGGCATCTGGCCCCAGCAGGCGAAATCCTTGCGGTTGATCACGCCTTTTGCGCCAAGGCTCATGACAAAGTCGCGCTTGTCCTCGTCGCTGATCACCCCGATCGCGTTGCCGCCAGCGGTGTTAATCAGCTGGATCGCGTAAGAGCCCAGACCGCCCGATGCGCCCCAGACCAGCACGTTATGCCCCGGCTTCAATTCGTGCGGCTTGTGGCCAAACAGCATGCGATAGGCGGTGGCCAGCGTCAGCGTGTAGCAGGCGCTTTCCTCCCATGTCAGGTGGCGCGGGCGCGCCATCAGCTGCTGGGACTGGACACAAGTGAACTGGGCAAAGCTGCCATCGGGCGTCTCATAGCCCCAGATCCGCTGGCTGGGCGAGAACATCGGGTCGCCGCCGTTGCATTCCTCGTCGTCGCCGTCGTCCTGATTGCAGTGGATGACGACCTCGTCACCGACTTTCCAGCGCTTCACCTTGTCCCCCACGGCCCAGACGATGCCCGCGGCGTCAGATCCGGCAATGTGATACTCGGCGCCATGGACGTCAAAGGGGCTGATCGGCACACCGAGCCCGGCCCAGACGCCGTTGTAGTTCACGCCCGCCGCCATCACCATGACCAGCACCTCGTGGCTGTCGGGCTGCGGCGTGTCGACCACCTCGACCTGAAACGCCGTCTCGGGCTCGCCATGACGCTCGCGCCGGATGGTCCATGCGTACATCCGCGCCGGGACATAGCCCAAGGGAGGCATCTCGCCCACCTCATAAAGCTCTTTCTTCGGCGCGTCGTAGGTGGCCACGGGCGGGGTCTGATCGAGGGCCATGCGGGTTCTCCTCCCTGGGCATCACGGCTGTTGCCGCGCCGCAGAATCGACGCGTTGGCCCAGAGATAGAACTTGATGCGCAATATTGCAATGCAGGCGGACATAAATTTGTAATTTTATGTCCGCCGCACTGCAGCGTTTTTGATGTCAGCTCAACGTGTAGGTGCCCACGCGGCAGACATTGATGTTGCTCTCGACGGCACTGCTGCCGTCAGCAAAGACGATCTTGAAGTCGAAGTTGCAGTAGCGCGACCCATCATTGAAGTTGATGTTCACCGACTGGCCGGGCAGCAGGACGTCCTGACCAAGAATGTCCTCTTCCCATGAATTGGTGCCTACGTTCGAGCCGTAGAAGCGATAGATCGTGCGATTGGTATGATTCACGATGCGCACGTGGCGATCGACGGCAGCGTAGGTGGTGGTCGTTGTCGTCGTATCGCAGCCCGCAAGGGTCATGCCAACCAGCGCGGCGGCGAGCGTAGTCCTCAAGTACATGTGAAAATCTCCTGTTGCCTTCGGCGAAATTCCGCCCAGACAGAGCCTAGGAAACCAAAGTGGACCTGACAAGAAATTACCTGTGACGGGTCTAGAAGTGGTGCGCGATGGAGTCGGCGTAAAAGCCCAGCACATCGGCGGCATCGGGGGCGGCGCGCAGGCCATTTGCGTCTTCCAGCACCAGCTTGCGCTTGATCAGGATATCAAGCGCATCACTGGTGATCTTGGCGGCGTCGCGACGCGGCAGCGCCACACCCCGGCTTGCCAGCACATCAAGGGCGCCCTGCACCGCGATGCGCAGTTCGGCTCGGTCAGTCACGGCCCCGGCAAGCATCAGCCGGGCCACCAGCGGCACTGGCAAGACCGGGATCACAGCGGCGATCCGTTTCATCATCTCGGCACCCAATGCGGTGCCGAGATCCGCCTTCACGGTGTCAATGAATGGACCTAGATCCAGCGGTTCGCCGAAGCTGACAGAGGCGGTGCCGAACGGTTTGAACCGCCGGGTGATGCGCTGCCACAAATGTTCTGCGAGCGCGGCCGTAACGGTGGACAGCGGTGGTCGGAACCGGCGTTCGCCTGCCTTGCCCGCAGCAATCAGGATGCGGTCCTCGATCACCCGGTCATAGTTCACCGCCACCGGCACGAAGATGACAGCGCGCCCGTCAGGTTGGTAGGCCGAGATGATGTAGCGCAACAACCCCAGCTTGGGCGGAGCCAGTCGGCCATTCAGGCTGAGCCCGCCTTCGGGAAACACCGCCTGCGCCACACCGCCCTGCGTGGCCATCTGAACGTAGCGCGCAAGAATCCGGCGATAGAGGCCTCCGCGCGATTTGCGCCGGATGAAGAAGGCCCCCATCATCCGGATCACCGTCGACAGCGGCCAGACACGGGCCCATTCGCCCACCGCGTAGGACAGCGCACCGGCCCGTGCGGCAAGATAGGTGACAAGGAAGTAGTCCATGTTGCTGCGGTGGTTGATGACAAAAACCACGGCCGCCTGCGGGTCTATCGCCTCAAGCCGGTCACGGTCGAAGGCACCCAGCCGGATCCGGTAAAGCGAGCGCGACATCCAGCTGGCCAGCCGCGTGCCGAACGTGAAATAGGCCGTGGCCGAGAACGACGGCACGATCTCGCGCGCATAGCGGCGGGCCTGTTCGAAGGCGACGTTCTCGGGCACGCCTTCGGCCTTGGCGTGCTCGACAATGGCGCGGGTTACGTCGGGGTCGTAAAGCAGCCGCTGGATCATGTCGTGCCGGCGGGCCAGCTTGAACGGCTCGATCGGGCGGGTCAGGCGCTGATTGAGGCGAGCCACCAGGCGCTCGGCGCGCTTTCGAAAGAACCAGCGCACCGAGGGAAACAGGAAATGCGACGCGAAGGTCACCGCCGCGAAGAGCAGGATCAGCACCAGCAGCCAGAGCGGGATCGCGACCGTCGTGAACATGGCCGGACGGTCGCAGGAAACGCGACGCTGGTAAAGCGGCGCGCGTGGCCTCAGCCGAAGGCGAGCGCAGCCAACAGGATGACCAGCAACAGCAGCGCGGTCGAGAGGCGGGCGAGTTTCGGCGCGCGAGCCTGCGCCGCCGCATCGCCCTTTGCGGCATTCGCCGCATTTTCGCGTGCGTAAAACACCACGCAGGCCAGCACGAAAACCGCCGTCAGCTTGGCCCCGAACCACAGGCCCAGCGGCTTGTTCACACCGATCAGCAGAAGCACTGTGCCGGTTGTTACCAGCGTGCCCAGCGCCATCAGCCCGGCATTGGCGATGCGCCCGCGCAGGGCGCCAAGGGCTGCGCGACCTTCGGGCGGGGCGTTGGCAAGCGCACGGGCCACCATCGGCATGCCGAACGACGCCAGACCAGCCAGCGCCAAGGCAGCAAGGTGGACCGCCAATACAACGTCAAAGAACAGGGTCATTGGGCCGATCTCTTGTGCGTGGCTGAGGTTGCACCATCGCACCGCGCCGGACGGGCGGCAAGCGGCGCAATGCCGCGCTGCGGCGAATTGACATTGGCACAAAATGTCCGGTAGGTGTTTTCAAACGTAATTTTATTACCTGAAGGACTGCCGATGCCACAGACCCAGAAGGACCGCCCGTGGCTCTTTCGGACCTATGCCGGACATTCAACGGCCGCGGCGTCGAACGCGCTTTATCGCGGTAACCTTGCCAAGGGCCAGACTGGCCTGTCTGTGGCTTTCGACCTTCCCACGCAGACGGGATATGACAGCGACCATCCGCTGGCACGGGGCGAGGTTGGCAAGGTTGGCGTTCCGATTTGCCATCTCGGGGACATGCGGATGTTGTTCGATGGTCTGCCGCTGTACCAGATGAATACCTCGATGACGATCAACGCCACGGCGCCGTGGCTTTTGTCGCTCTACATTGCGGTGGCCGAGGAACAGGGCGCCGATATTTCTGCGCTGCAGGGCACTGTTCAGAACGATATCGTCAAGGAATATCTCAGCCGCGGCACCTATATCTGCCCACCCGCGCCGTCGCTGCGGATGATTACGGATGTCGCGGCCTACACCCGCGAGCACCTGCCGAAATGGAACCCGATGAACGTGTGTTCCTACCATCTGCAGGAGGCTGGCGCGACACCGGAACAGGAACTTGCCTTTGCACTGGCCACAGCAATTGCCGTCCTCGACGATCTGCGGGCAAAGGTACCTGAAACGGCATTTCCGGAGATGGTTGGCAGGATCTCGTTCTTCGTCAATGCGGGGATCCGTTTCGTGACCGAGTTGTGCAAGATGCGCGCCTTCACCGAGCTGTGGGACGAGATCTGCCGCGAGCGTTACGGTGTGACCAAGGAGAAGTACCGCCGCTTTCGCTACGGGGTGCAGGTCAACTCGCTGGGCTTGACCGAACAGCAGCCCGAGAACAACGTCTACCGTATCCTGTTGGAAATGCTCGCCGTTACGCTTTCAAAGAATGCCCGCGCGCGGGCTGTTCAATTGCCGGCATGGAACGAGGCCCTGGGCCTTCCGCGGCCTTGGGACCAGCAATGGTCCCTGCGGATGCAGCAAATTCTAGCTTACGAATCGGATTTGCTGGAATACGAGGACCTTTTCGACGGCAATCCGGCGATAGCGCGAAAAGTTGAAGAGCTCAAAGAATCAGCAAAATTGGAAATGGCTCAGATCGCAGGAATGGGTGGCGCCATCAAAGCGATCGACTACATGAAGTCGCGCCTGGTGGACAGCAACGCCGCCCGCATCGCGGCCATCGAGGCGGGCGAGACGGTGGTGGTGGGCGTGAACCGCTGGCAGAACGCAGAGCCTTCGCCCCTGACGGCGGGCACCGACACGATCATGGTCGTGGATCCTGCCGCCGAAGCCGACCAGCTGGAACGGCTGGCCGCATGGAAGACGGCGCGCGACGCCAGCGCAGTCGCCACCGCGCTGGCAGGGCTGCGCCGTGCCGCCTCGGGCGGACAAAACATCATGCCAGCCTCGATTGCCTGCGCGCGTGCCGGCGTCACCACCGGGGAATGGGCCGAGGTCGTCCGTGACATCTTTGGATTTTATCGCGGGCCCACGGGCGTTTCACCGCATCCCTCGAACAGAACCGAAGGTTTGGATGACTTGCGGGCGCAGGTTGATGCCGTCAGCGCCAGGCTGGGCCATCGGCTTCGGTTCCTGATGGGCAAGCCGGGGCTTGATGGCCATTCGAACGGGGCCGAACAAATTGCCGCTCGGGCGCGCGATTGCGGCATGGCCATCACCTATGACGGCATTCGCATGACACCCGAAGAGATCGTCGTTACGGCCCTGCGAGAAAAGGCGGACGTTATCGGCCTGTCGATCCTGTCGGGCTCTCACTTGCCGCTGGTGAAAGAGGTGATGTCCGGGCTTGTCACCGCCGGGCTTGGCCATGTCCCGGTGATCGTGGGCGGCATCATTCCGGACGCCGATTTGGCAAGCCTGCACGAGATGGGCGTGGCGAGAGTTTACACGCCGAAGGATTTCGAATTGAATCGGATCATTGCAGACATCGTCGCTTTGGTCGATACTGACGACATCGCTGCAGAATAAATCGAAATTGAATTAGCCCATATTGACCTATACTTTAGTGTAGTATACGTCGGTATCCATTGCCATTCCCGCCGGTTTAGATACCGCATGAACCGCGGAGTTGTCCGAGAGAAACCGGGCAACCATTTTGGAGAGTTGGATGAACATTGATCTAGACACGATGTCCCGCCGGGAGCTGGAAACGCTCCGCGTCGACATCGATAAAGCGCTGGTAAGGGTTGCACAGCGCGAACGCGAAATGGCACGGAAGGCTGCTGAAGAAGCTGCCGCCGCGCACGGCTTTTCCTTGGCCGAATTGACGGGTGCTTCGGGTCGCGGACGGGCGAAATCGGCCTCGAGCGGGGCGAAGAATCCGGCGCGTTATCGCAATCCGGCGAATCCGGCGGAAACCTGGTCAGGCCGCGGGCGCAAACCCGGCTGGATCAAGGACGCCGAGGCGAAAGGCATCGACATTTCCACGATGGAAATCTGAAGCCCTATTCCTGCATTCGTTTGACGAGTTCGGCGTAGGTATAGCTTTGCGCCACCGGCCCGTCCGCCGCCTTGTAAAAGTGCGGCGCGACGGGCAGGCACCCCGGTCCGCAAATCTGGCGGACCTCCATCTTCACCGTATCGACGAACCAGAACCGGCCGCCCGGCGTGGCGACGTAGCCGTTGATGTTCTGGTCGCGGTCGCTTTCGATATCGGTATCGCTGGGAATCTCGCCGATATAGTCGGTGTCGAAGGCCCCGTGCGTATGGTATGACGCCGTCAGGCGCCACCCGGGCGGGCGGTGAATGTCGCACCCCGCCTTGGTGCCGGGTTCGGCGACGGTGGCGCGCAGCTGCCCGTCGCGGTCGAAACCGATATAGCCGCAATATTCCCGATGCTTGGCAAAGGACGTGGCCTGCAGGGCGCGCAGCGTTTCCTTGGCCAGCGCCGCCTCGCGCATGTCCTGGGCACGGCCGGCGGCAGGCACGACCGCAAGAACCAGACATGCAATCGCGGGGCCGATGCGCATTGGTTTCTCCGTCGTGACCTTGTAACCGTGATCCTAGCGAAGCGAGATGGAGACGCCAAGAATGACGGTTCATATCGGGGCCAAACCCGGCGAGATTGCCGAAACGGTACTGCTGCCGGGCGACCCCTATCGCGCCCGGTGGGCGGCGCAGACGTTCCTACAGGACGCGGTCTGCGTGAACGAGGTGCGCGGGATGCTGGGCTTTACCGGCACGTGGAACGGCCACCGCGTGACGATCCAGGGCTCTGGCATGGGGATGCCCTCGCTGTCGATCTACGCCAACGAGTTGATTCGCGATTACGGCGCGCAGACGCTGATCCGCATCGGCTCTTGCGGCGGGATGCAGGACCATGTCGGCATCCGCGACGTGATCCTCGCGATGACCGCCTCGACCATGTCGACTCCATCGCGCGGGATCTTCCGCGAGCTGTCGTTTGCCCCCTGCGCCGATTATGGCCTGTTGTCGGCCGCCGCCGCAGCGGCAAAGGCGCGCGGGGTCACGACACATGTCGGCGGCATCTATTCCTCGGATGTCTTTTACGACGAACGTCCCGATCTGACCACCGAGATGGAACGGCACGGCATTCTTGGCGTCGAGATGGAGGCGGCCGAGCTTTACATCCTCGCCGCCCGCTACAAGCGACGCGCGCTGGCGGTGCTGACGGTCAGCGACCACCTGAAAACACACGAGGCCCTGCCTAGCGACCAGCGCGAACGCAGCTTTGGCGACATGGTGGAAATCGCCTTGACCGCCGCCTTTGCCTGACCGGAGAAAACGATGAAAACCCGCCGTCTTGGGGCCGAAGGGCCTACCGTTTCCGCTATCGGCTTTGGTTGTCTGTCCTTCGGGGGTCTTTTCGGCGCCACGACAGAGGCTGACAGCCTTGCCGCGCTAGATGCCGCATGGGACCTTGGCATCACCTTCTTCGACATCGCCAACATCTACGGTGCGGGCCTGTCGGAAACCGTTGTCGGGCGTTGGCTGTCGTTGCGCGGCCACAGCCCGGTGATTGCCACAAAGGCCGGGATCGTGCCGGGCAAGGTACGCCGGATCGACAATTCCGAAGCCTACCTGCGGGCCGAACTGGAAGGTTCGCTCCGGCGGCTGGGCGTTAGCCATGTCGACCTGTTCTACATCCACCGGCACGAGCAATCCCGCCCGATCGAGGAGGTCGCCCAGACGATGGGTCGACTGATCGCCGAGGGAAAGATCGGCGGCTGGGGCCTGTCGGAAATCGCGCCCTATACCTTGCGCCGCGCCCATGCCGAACACCCCGTCACGGCGGTGCAGAACGAATATTCGCTGTGGTCGCGCGGCCCGGAACTGGGCCTGATTCAGGATTGCGCGCGCCTTGGCGTGGCCTTCGTACCCTTCTCGCCGCTGGCGCGTGGCATCTTCGGGCGCGAGGTGTTCCGCCCCGAGACGCTGCAGCAGACCGATTTCCGCCGCGCCATCCCGCGCTTCTCGGCCGAGAACTGGGCGCTGAACCTGCCGCACCTGATGGCGTTCCGTGCCTATGCCGCCGATCACGGCCTGACCCCGCCCGCGCTGGCGCTGGCCTGGCTTCTGGCGCAGGGCGATCACCTGCTGCCGATCCCCGGCAGCCGCAGCGCCGCGCATGTGGGCGACTGGGCCGGGGCCGACGAGATTGACCTGACTGCGCAGATGATGGCCGAGATCGCGCAGATCCTGCCGGTCGGCTGGGCCTACGGCGACCGCTACAACGACGATCAGGCCGCCTCGGTCGAGCGGTATTCCTGACCATCGCGCCCTTGCCCCGTGCCGCCGCTTGCGCTGCAATGGTGCGAGGGGGACATGGGGATGATCGGGCGTTTCGTTGCGCTTGTCGTGGTGCTGCTGGCGGGGCTGGCGGCCTGCACCCCGGTGCAGGATGCGGGCAGCGTCGCGCCCGCACTGGCAGGCACGCCGCTGGAGCATTGCTGTGACAGCCCGGCCGTCTACCCGCCCGTCGTCGTCGCGTTGACCGATCCGCTTGCAGAACCCATTGGCCGGCTGATCCATGACAGCCCGGTGCGCACCGGATATCTGGCTGTCCCCGACGCCCAGGCAGCAATTCTGGATGCGCTCCGCCCGCTCGACATTCTGGACATGTCGAACCGCGGCCGACTGTCGAGCCGGTTCTTGCCCGGCCGCTTTACACATGTCGCCGTCTATCTTGGCACCGAGGCGCAGTTGCGCGCGCTTGGCGTCTGGTCCAGTCCGCGAATTGTGCCACAGCATCAGGCGATCCGCGACGGACAGGTTTTCATCGAGGCCGATGCCGAAGGGGTGCACCTGTCGCCGGCAGAGGTCGTGCTGAACACCGACGCCGTAGTGGTCATGCGGCCCCAACTGGGTTGGTCGGCCCGGCGCGCGGCGGCGGAGGGTTTTGCGCAAAGGCTGGGCGGCGCGTTCGATTTCCATTTCGACAATGCCACGCCCAATGCGGTCTATTGCGCCGAGTTGGTAGGACAGGTCTTGCCCGATCTCGCCTTGCCCACGCGGCACCTCTACGGCCGTGAAACGATCCTGCCCGAAGATATCGTGCTGGAAACCGCAGTTGGAAAGTCGCAGCTGACTCTTGTTGCCTATTTCACCGGCACGCCCGACGGCTGGCGCCGGGCGACGCGGGCCGAACTGGTGGCTGATTTGCGGGACTGGTGGCGCGGACCGGTGGCGACGCCGCAACTGGCCACGGCCTGCCCATGCCCCGCACCGGCCTAAGACCGGCTATTCCACCGGCCGGCCAAGGGCCGCAATCGCGATTCCCAACAGGCAAAGAACCGCGAACGCCCACATCCTGCGGTCACCTTCGCGCCGGGCCGCCAGGGCGGCAATCGCCGCCTCGACCGCGTAGTAGAGCGCGAAGGCCCGCGACGCATAGGAGATGATCGCAAAGACATCCGCTGTCCATGTCAGCGCCAACCCCGCCGCGACCAGCACCGCGTAGGACATCCGGTTGCCCACAAGACCGCCGGAGCGTTCCGAAACCAGCCCGCCCGCCCCGGTCGTATCGGCAACGGAGGCGCTGAACTGTGCGGCCAATGCGGCCGCCGTCAGCACGATAGGCAGAACCGGCGAGACGTTGCTTGTCATGCCGATGATGGCCGTTTCGGTCAGCTTGGCCGCGCCCGGGGCAAAGCACAGTACCAGCAACGTCACATAGACGAGATAGATGGCCGCAGAAGCGATCTGCGCGGCGCGCATCGAGCGCACACGCAGGCCCGCCTCGTATTCATCGCCCAGATAGCGCGAGGTCTCGAACCCCTGCACGGTGATCAGGATGCCGAAAAACAGCGTCAGCGCCGCCCAGGGCCCGACGCTGGGGGACGAAATCACCGGACCCGAGGCGGTAACCTTGTCACCGAAGAACAGCGCCAGCCCGATCAGCAGGCCAAGGATCGCGGCAAGGTTCAGGCTGACCGCGTATTTCTCCATCGCCTCGAGTGCTGCAAAACCTTTGGTCCAGCCGACGCCGAGGATGACGATGTAGACCGCGCTGGTCACGATCCGCGCGGCCAGCGGGCTGTCGAAGGGCGTTAGCCGCACCGCGAAAGCGCCCAGAAGGTTCAGGTAATAGGCGACCGAGATGACGTAGCAGGCCGCCAGCGTCCATCCTGCCACCGTCTCGAACACCCGACCCGCCCGACCGGACCCGTCCGCGCCGCCGCCGATATTGTAGCGGATCGCCGCGCCAAAGGCATAGGCCAGCGCCGCCAACAGCGCCATCGCCAGCGGCGCCCAGATGCCGAGGCTGTCATTCAGGATTGGCCCCAACACCAGAAAGCCGGAGCCGATGATCGAGGCAAGCGGCGTGACCATGGCCCGCCAGAATTGCCAGCGCCGCATTGGCGGCGACAGGAACACCAGCAGTCCCGCCGCCGCGACCCCGAGGATCAGGAGGTCACGCAGCACCGTCCCGGCCTCAGACGTGCCGATCGACCATCATGTGCTTGATATGCGCAATCGCCTTGGCAGGGTTCAGGCCCTTTGGGCAGGTCTTGGCGCAGTTCATGATGGTATGGCAGCGATAGAGTTTGAACGGATCCTCCAGATCGTCCAACCGCTCGCCCGTCGCCTCATCGCGGCTGTCGATGATCCAGCGATAGGCGTGCAGCAGTGCCGCGGGGCCAAGGTAACGGTCCGAGTTCCACCAGTAGCTGGGGCAGGACGTGCTGCACGAGGCGCACATCACGCATTCATAAAGGCCGTCCAGCTTGGCGCGGTCCTCGATCGACTGGCGCCATTCCTTCTGCGGGCGGTTCGTCTTGGTTTCCAGCCACGGCATGATGCTGGCATGCTGGGCGTAGAAATGGGTCAGGTCGGGGATCAGGTCCTTCACCACCGGCATGTGCGGCAGGGGGTAAATCTTGATGTCGCCCTTGATCTCGTCCATCCCGTAGATGCAGGCCAGCGTGTTGATCCCGTCGATGTTCATCGCGCAAGAGCCGCAGATCCCTTCGCGGCAGGACCGGCGGAAGGTCAGCGTTGGATCGATCTCGTTCTTGATCTTGATCAGCGCGTCCAGAACCATCGGGCCACAGTTGTCCATGTCGATGAAATAGGTGTCGAGCCGCGGGTTCTTCCCGTCGTCGGGGTTCCAGCGGTAGATCTGCACCTTGCGCACACTCTTGGCACCTTCGGGACGCGGCCACGTTTTGCCGATGGTGATCTTGCTGTTCTTGGGAAGGGTCAGTTGAACCATGATCCGGCTCCTTGTTCAGCGGTGGGCGGCCGTCGGGCCGCGCATGGGTGTCATTTGGTCAGCGCGACGGTCGCGCAGGAAATCGTTTCGGGCCGGGCCAGTACGCCCGAGATCAGGTTGGCCGTGGCGGGGTCCACGCTGGGGGCGCTGGCGGCCGCGGCGATGCTGGTCAGTTCCGAGGGCGTGACATTGTCGAGGATGCAGTTGGTCAGCGCGTCGGCCTCGGTCTCGGGCACCTGGGCCGCAACCAGCGGCGCCACGACCGAGCGCGCCGCGGCCTTGGTCGCCTCTTCGGCCACCACGGCCGGCGGGGCCGCGCCCCGCCCGGCCGCCTGCATGCAACCTGCCAGAAGCGGCACGATCAGGCCGATCAGTAGAACCGGTGCCTTCATTCCCCTTCCCCTCAACGCAGGACCGGAGGGCGGTAGGGCGCCTGCCCGGTCAGGTTCATTACGCAGGCGTTGTAGACCGCCAGCGGATCACGCCCCATCAGGTAGTCGCTGGTGATGCCCACGGCCCCGCCGACGTAGCTGTTGCCGCGGTTGTTGACCCCGATCGAGACGCGCCCGGTGGGCCCTTGTGCCGCTCGCGCACGCGCCTCGCATTCCTGCGCCGCCTGCTCGGGCGAGGGCGGCGGCGGCGGGGCGCAGCCCGCCAGCAGGCCCAACGCGCCCAGCGTCACGAAGGGGCCCGCGCGCCGCATCAGTAGACGCGCGCCTTGGGGGCGATCTTCTTCAGCGCGATGCCGCCATCTTCTTCCTTGGTCAGCGGATCAAGGTGAACGGGGCGATAGTCCAGCCGCACCTTGGCGCCGTCGACCCATGCGAGGCTGTGCTTGCGCCAGTTCTTGTCGTCGCGATCGGGGTAGTCCTCCTGCGCGTGGGCGCCGCGGCTTTCCTTGCGCGCCTCGGCGCTGACCATGGTGGCCAGCGCGTTGGGCATCAGGTTGGCCAGTTCCAGCGTTTCCATCAGGTCGCTGTTCCAGATCAGGCTGCGGTCGGTGACCTTCAGATCGCCCATCTTCCCGGCAACCTGCTCCATCTTCTCGACACCTTCGGCCAGAGTCTTGTCGGTGCGGAAAACCGCCGCGTCCGCCTGCATGGTACGCTGCATTTCCAGCCGCAACTCGGCCGTGGGGGTGCCGCCGTCGGCATGGCGCATCGCGTCGAACCGGTCGAGCGCCTTTTGCAGAGAGGCCATGTTCAGTTCGGGGTTGGGCGCCTCGTGGTCCACCACTTTGCCCGCCCGCAGCGCCGCGGCGCGGCCCAGCACGACAAGGTCGATCAGGCTGTTCGAGCCCAGGCGGTTGGCCCCATGCACGCTGGCGCAACCCGCCTCGCCGACGGCCATCAGGCCGGGCACGACAGCATCGGGGTTGTCGGCGGTCGGGTTGATGACCTCGCCCCAGAAGTTCGTGGGGATGCCGCCCATGTTGTAATGGACCGTCGGCAATACGGGGATGGGTTCCTTCGTCAGATCCACCCCGGCGAAGATGCGCGCGCTTTCCGAGATGCCGGGCAGGCGCAGGTCCAGCGTTTCCTTGGGCAGGTGGTTGAGGTGCAGGTGGATGTGGTCCTTGTTTGGCCCCACGCCGCGCCCTTCGCGAATTTCCAGCGTCATGCAGCGGCTGACCACGTCACGGCTGGCAAGATCCTTGTAGGTGGGGGCGTAGCGTTCCATGAACCGCTCGCCCTCGGAATTGGTGAGGTATCCGCCCTCGCCCCGCGCGCCTTCGGTAATCAGGCAGCCCGCGCCGTAGATGCCGGTGGGGTGGAACTGGACGAATTCCATGTCCTGCAGCGGCAGGCCCGCGCGCGCCACCATACCGCCACCGTCGCCGGTGCAGGTATGCGCACTGGTCGCGCTGAAGAACGCGCGGCCGTAACCACCGGTCGCCAGAACCGTCATCTTGGCGTTGAAGACGTGCAGCGTGCCGTCATCGAGTTTCCACGCCAGCACGCCCTGGCACTGCCCATCGTCAGACATGATCAGGTCGATGGCGAAATACTCGATGTAGAACTCGGCCTGCTGTTTGAGGCTCTGGCCGTAAAGCGTGTGCAGGATGGCGTGGCCGGTCCGGTCGGCGGCGGCGCAGGTGCGCTGCACCGGCGGGCCTTCGCCAAACTCGGTGGTATGGCCGCCGAAGGGGCGCTGATAGATCTTGCCCTCTTCGGTGCGGCTGAAGGGCACGCCGTAATGTTCCAGCTCGTAGACCGCCTTGGGTGCCTCGCGCACGAGGTATTCCATGGCGTCCATGTCGCCCAGCCAGTCCGACCCCTTGACGGTATCATACATGTGCCACTGCCAGTGGTCGGGCCCCATGTTCGACAGGCTGGCCGCGATGCCACCTTGGGCGGCCACGGTGTGGCTTCGGGTCGGAAAGACCTTGGTGATGCAGGCGGTGCGCAGGCCCTGTTCTGCCAGCCCCAGCGTGGCCCTCAGGCCCGAGCCGCCGGCGCCCACGACGATGGCGTCGTAGACATGGGTTTCATAGTCATAAGCTGCCATGGTGGCTCCGTTCCTTAGACCGCGATCTTCACGAGGGCATAGGCGCCCATCGCGATGACCGTATAGGCGACCGAAATCGCCAGCATGATCAGGCCCTTGCGGGTTGATCCGTGGGTGTAGTCCTCGATCATCATGCGCGCGCCACGATGGAAATGCTGCATCGAGACGAACAGCACCATGCCGGTCAGGATCGCCACCCATGGGTTCGCGAAGGTGGCGATGACCTGATCGCGGGTGCCACCCAGCGCGCGGCCAAAGACGATGAGGAATGTCGGCACGAGGAAGGCAAGCGCGACGGCGCTGACCTGCATGTACCACTGGTGTTCCGTACCGGTGCCCGAGGCGCCCTTGCGCTCGGCCCGCTTGCGGTCTGTCAGATAACGCATGGCCGCCCTCCTCAGACGATGATCAGGGTGATGACGGTCAGCACGACCGAGCCGATGACGCAGGCCCAACCCAGCTTTTCCGCCGTGGCGACGTCGAGGCCGTGACCGGCATCAAAGTAAAGGTGCCGCAGCCCGGCAAGGTAATGATACCAGACCGCCCAGGCACTCAGCGTGAAGACAAGATCGCCGAACCAAGAGGTGGCGATCGCGTTGACGAAGTTGAAATAGCCCGGCCCGATCGCAGCCGCCATCAGCCACCAGACGCCCAGCACAACGCCCACGATCAGGGCGTTACCTGTAATCCGGGTCAGGATCGACGACACCATCGTCATCTGCCAGCGATAGATCTGCAGGTGCGGCGAGAGGGGGCGGGTCGGCCCCTGTGCTTCGGCCATGGCATTTCCCTTCTTGGTCGTCATGTCCGCACTCGGGTGGCGGAGTTGCACTGGTATAGACGCATATTTCGGCGCAAGTCACGCCCGGGCAAGGCCCGATTTACGCGGTTGATGCTGCGCACGCAGCAATTTTTCGTGCTTGTGATCACACATTTGGCCCGTGTGATCACGCCCGATGCGCATCGTGGTCAGAACAACTTGTCGACGGCCTCGCGAAAGTCGAACCCGACTCGGAACGCCATGATCTCGTCCTTCTCGCCGTTGGACATGGCCGCAAGGTAAAGAAAGAGAGGAAAGCGCTCTCCGGGTGCATGGAAAACGACGATCTCTTGCATTGCGCCACCGACGTCGTGCCGCTGGACAGTCACACGGCAAAAGTCGAAGCCTTGAGGCGCCAGATTGCGAAGGCTTTGGATCGCCGTGCGGACATCATTGCTGTTGGAATCGACCAGGCCATTGTCCTGCATCACGCTGAAGAAACCCGCGAAGTCGCCCCGCATCAGCGATGCCTCGGCGGCGTGAAACAGGGGCACCTCTATCGCCTTGTCCAGCGCGCAGACCGTTCCTGCTGTTGCCGCCCCGGCGGTCAGCGCGAGGGAGAGGGCAAGGGCAGGTCCGGCGGCACGAAAGGTCATAGCGGCATTAAAGCCCAGTAATCGAGGTCAAGCAACACGTCGGGCAGGTAGCGCCCCTCGGCATCGCGCAGGCGGCCGGCCTCGCCTGTGGTGGCCACCAGCCGCAGGCGCAGCGCACCGACACCGGGCGCGGTCGTTTCGGCCTTGTCCAGCACTTCGGACCAGGCACCAATCGTGTCCCCGGCAAAGCAGGGGTTGGCATGGCTGCCGGCGTTGATCGCCACCATCATCTGCGCGTTGGCCAGCCCATTGAACGACAGCGCACGCGCCATGCTGATGACATGCCCGCCATAGACCAGCCGCCGCCCGTCGGGCCGCGCGCCCCGGTCAAAATGCACCTTGGCGGTGTTCTGCCACAGGCGCGTGGCCATCATGTGCTCGGCCTCTTCGACAGTCACGCCATCGACATGGTCAATGACCTCGCCCACCGCGTAGTCGCCCCAGCGGTGCGGCTCGCCCGCCAGCGCGACATCGTAGCGGCTGAAATCGAGGCCCGGCGGGATGACGAGGTCCGGCGCGGCGACGGCGGGGGCCAGCTGCGGCACGACGGTGTCGGGCGCGGGGCCTGTGTCGCGCCGGCGCACCAACACCCAGCGCACGAAGCTCAGCACCGTCTCGCCATGCTGGTTGGTACCGGTCGTGCGCACCCAGACGACGCCCGAGGTGCCGCTGGAGGTCTGCTTGACCCCGATCACCTCGGACCGCGCCGCCAGCGTATCGCCCGGCCAGACCGGGCGCAGCCAACGCACCTCGGCATAGCCGAGATTGGCGATGGCATTGAGCGAGACATCCGGCACCGACTTGCCGAAAACCGTGTGGAACACGATCAGGTCGTCCAGGGGTGCTGCCCGAAGGCCGCAGCCCTGCGCGAAGGCATCCGACGAGGTCAGCGCATGTCGGGCGGGATAAAGCGCGTGGTAAAGCGCCCGTTCGCCACCCGACAGCGTGCGCGGCACGGCATGGACGATCTGTTGCCCAACCGCGTAATCCTCGAAAAAGCGGCCGGGGTTGGTCTTGTCGGCCATCGGCCTAAAGCTTCCCCAGCTTCATTTCCGGCGAATACTCACCCGGCACTTCCTTGGTTACCGCCTGCCCGCAGCGCATCACGCCATTGGCCGCATCGAACGCATAGGTCGGGTCGCCGTAAAGCGTCCAACCCTTCGATAGCGCCTCGGTCACCTTATGGCAGAACGAGGACGTATCGTCGTCGGTGAGCAGGCGATAGGCGATCATGTCAGCCTCCGAACGGGCGATAGCCCAGAAGAATATGAACGTACCCGATCGCCGCCACGACAACGAGCGTGCCGATCACGGCACCAATTTCCTTGCCCATGTTCACGGGTCCGGTCGGCTTGGTCCACTGCATTTGCGCATTAGACAGGATGATGCCCACGACGGCCCAGACCAGCAGCACACCGAAGAGCAGGATCGAGGCGATGTCGCCATGCACCAGTAGGTGTGCAATGGCCCAGAGGATGACGGCTGTGTATTGCGGATGGCGCACGACGCGGGTGATCGCCGTCTTCATCCCGGAGGCCGCGAAAAGATAGACCGAGATCAGCATCAGCAGGTTGTTGACATGTACGCCCCAGGAGGGTGCGACATAGCCGCCGGTAACGGGCGCGGCGCGGTAGCCCACCACCATCAACACCAGCGAAACCAGCGTCAGCAATGCTACCGCACCTTTGCGCGGGCCCTCGGGAATAGACTTTGCCATGCCGGGCGCGATCAGTTTGAACGAATGCGGAATGACCCACAGGATCAGTCCCAAAATCAGAAGTGTCATGATGCCTCCATCAGGCGAATTGCCTCGGCCTTGGCCAAGGTCGCTCGCGCCGTGGCGATATGCAAGGTCTCGACGATGCGACCATCAACCACGGCAATGCCCTGTCCGGCGCGTTGCGCCTCGGTGAAGGCGGCGATCTGACGTCGTGCGGTCGCGATTTCGGCATCGCTGGGGGCAAAAGCGCTGTTGGCGGCCTCGATCTGCGCGGGATGGATCAGCGATTTGCCATCAAACCCCATGTCGCGGCCCTGCGCACATTCTGCGGCCAGCCCGTCAGCATCGCGCAGGGCATTGTAAACACCATCAATCGCGATGCGGTTATGGGCACGCGCAGCCAACAGCCCGGTCTGCAACGCGGTCAGCAGCGGCGCCCGACCCGCGACGTGGCGTGCGCCCAGCTCAAAGGCCAGATCGTTGGTGCCCATCACCACGCCTTGCAGGCGCGGATGGGCGCAGATCGCGGCAGCGTTCAGGATACCTCCCGGCGTTTCGAGCATTGCCCAGACAGGAAGGCTTGGCAGCAGGCCCGCCAACGCCTCCAGATCGCCGGGCGTTTCGACCTTGGGCAGCAAAACAGCGTCGCAGGCGGCACCCGCAAGCACCGCGGCATCGTCGTGCCCCCAAGGCGTGCCCAGCGCGTTGATCCGCACCAGCCGCAGCTTGTCGCCAAAGCCGCCGCGCGCCAGTTCGGCGATCAGCGTGTCTCGCGCGCGGGCTTTTTCGGAGGGGGCGACGGCATCTTCCAGATCGAAGATAAGTGCATCGGCCGGCAGGTCGCGGGCCTTGTCCAGAACACGCGGCCGGTCCGCGGGGACATAGAGCACGGAACGACAGGACCGGGTGAGCATGATTCGCCTCGCAACAATATTGCGCGCAAAACAGACAGATCACCCGGTTCGTTTCAAGCGCTTTTCGCCGCGATGCAGCAATGCGGCTGCGGCAGGCGCCTCAGACCAGCCCGTCCCAGATCAGCTTCAGCGACACGGCCAGCAGCGCCCAGATCACCACCTTGAAGAACAGCGCCTCGGGCAGCACCTTGACCAGTCGCACCCCGGCAAAGACGGCCAGCCCCGCGGGCACCGCCAGCACTGCCGCGATATGCAGGTTGTCGAGGCTGAGCTGGCCCAGCGCGTAATAGGGGATCAGCTTGAGCGTGTTGACATAGGCGAAGGCAATGGTCGTTGTGCCGACGAAGACCGTCTTGGACAGCTTCAGCGGCAGCACGTACATCTGGAACGGCGGGCCACCCGAATGGCTGACGAAACTGGTGAACCCCGAGATCGTTCCCCAGAACAGGCCCGGCGCCACGCGCATCTGGCGGGCCTCGGCCGACTGGCCCCGACGCAGGATGAAATTCAGCGCGAAGGCTGTGCCGATCACCCCCACCAGCACCGTCACCCAGCTTTCGGGCACGAGGTGCGCCGTGGCCCAACCGATGCCGACGCCGATGGTCATCGCCACCATCATCAGTACCAGCACCCGGCCGTTGAAATCGCGCCGGTAGGCGACAAGGCCGAACATGTCCGACACGACGTAGACCGGCAGCAGCAGGCCCGCGGCCGTCAACGGCGGAATCACCAGGCTCATCACCGGCACGCTGAGCATGCCGATCACCGGCAGGCCGCCCTTGCTCATGCCGACGAAAACCGCCGCAAGGCAGGCCGCCACCCAGAACGTCATGTCATGCATCTTGCGTGCCCCTGAAGGCCGGGCAATTGTCCCTCAACCGCCCGGCCGAAAAGGCTTTAGCGCAAACATGAAGAGGGCAACAGTCCCCTCGCGCCGCAGCCGCCCCGGTGCGACCGCGTGATGCCGCAGCGCGGCAGGCTTGCGCAGCGCCCGGCAAGGGACTAGGCAATGCCGCGAATTCATACCACAGCATGGGGACATCCTGACATGGCCAGACCGAAGATCGCGCTGATTGGCGCCGGACAGATCGGCGGCACCCTCGCCCACCTCGCCGCCATCAAGGAACTGGGCGATGTCGTGATGTTCGACATCGCCGAGGGCATTCCGCAGGGCAAGTCGCTCGACATCGCCGAAAGCGGCCCGGCGGCCAAGTTCGACGTCGCCCTGAAGGGCACCAACGATTACGCCGACATCGAGGGTGCGGCGGTCTGCATCGTGACCGCCGGCGTCCCGCGCAAGCCGGGGATGAGCCGCGACGACCTGCTGGGCATCAACCTGAAGGTCATGAAATCGGTGGGCGAAGGCATCAAGACCCACGCGCCCGACGCTTTCGTCATCTGCATCACCAACCCGCTCGACGCGATGGTCTGGGCGCTGCAGCAATTTTCGGGCCTTCCCGCGCACAAGGTCTGCGGCATGGCGGGCGTGCTGGACAGCGCGCGCTTCCGCCACTTCCTTGCCGACGAGTTCAAGGTGTCGATGCGCGATGTTACGGCCTTCGTGCTGGGTGGCCATGGCGACACGATGGTGCCGTTGGTGCGCTATTCCACGGTTGCCGGCATCCCGCTGCCCGATCTGGTGGCCATGGGCTGGACCACGCAGGAGAAGCTGGACGCGATCGTGCAGCGCACCCGCGACGGCGGCGCCGAGATCGTGGGCCTTCTGAAAACCGGCAGCGCGTTCTACGCGCCCGCGACCAGCGCCATCGAGATGGCCGAAGCCTACCTCAAGGATCACAAGCGCGTGCTGCCCTGCGCCGCGCATGTCGATGGCGCCTATGGGCTCAACGGGTTCTACGTGGGCGTGCCCACCGTGATCGGCGCCGGCGGGATTGAGCGCGTGGTCGAGATCAAGATGGACAAGGCCGAACAGGCGATGTTCGACAAGTCGGTCGATGCGGTCAAAGGTCTGGTCGCCGCCTGCAAGGAAATCGACCCGTCGCTGGCCTGATCTGCCCGTCTGATCTGATGACATGCGCGCCCGATGGGGCGCGCATTCTTCATTCTGCCAGACCGGCAACATGCGAGATTGCCAGCCCTGCGGCGTTTTCGATCATCGCGGTCGGTGCCTTTGCGCGGATCATCACGAAAAGGCCCAGCACGAGCGCGGTGAGGAAATCCGCTTCAGCGCTCGTATCTAGCGCGCTGCGGACCTGTCCCCGCCTTTGCGCATTCCCAAGCGCGTTTGCAAACGCACTCGACAGCCGTCTGAAATAAAGATGGATCAGTCCCGCATCGGTCGGATCTTCGGCACCGAACTCGACGGCTGTGTTGCACAGCAGGCAACCCTTCCCCGCCGCATGGCCATTCCAGGCCGATCCGTAACTGGCCAACAACGCGCTGATCTCGTCCAGTCCTGCATCGGCCTGTTCAAGCGGGCCGAAGCTGTGGCTGATGACCTGCGCATCATAGCGTTCAAGCGCGGCGGCGAAGAGCCCCTGTTTGCTGCCGAAGTCCGCATAAAGGCTATAGCGGCTGACACCGGTCTGATCGACCAGCATGTCAGCCGACGTGCCACCGTAGCCGTGCGCGCGAAACGCCTGCATGGCCTTGTTCAGCACCTCATCCCGGCTCTGGTTCTTCTTGCGCCCCATCACGGCCCCCGATTGACAGTCATCGACGGGCGATATATCAGAACGATTGTTCTGTTAAGCCCTTTGGAGAAAGACATGAGCGACAAGACAACTCTGGTAGTCACCGGCACCCCGATTCCGAGCGAAATGGCGGCGGTGCAGGAATACCTGCAGGGTGTGATGCCCCTGCTCTTGGGGGCTGGCGGGACTTTGGTGAAACGCCTCAAGGTCACCGAGGTCATCAATGGCAACCACAGCGGGATGGTCATGGTGATGGACTTCGACTCGCCAGAGACGATCGCCCGGATTTTTATGTCGGACGCCTATGCCGCGTTGATGCCGGTCCGCGACAAGGGTTTCGCCGAGATGAATATTCTCATGACCAGCGGAATGTGATGACCTGCTTGGCGGTTGTCTGGAAATACCCGGCTCGCCGATGAAACCGAAGGGAGCGCCGTAAATGACGGTTGATGTCGAGTTCAGGTCGTTCGTGCTGGATCAGCTCGGCAGCCTCGGTGCGTTCGAGACCAGGAACATGTTTGGGGGCACCGCACTTCTGAGGAATGGTGTTGCCTTCGCAAAGGTGAAGCACGGGGCCCTTTGGCTGAAGGTCGACGACAGCAATATCGGCGATTTTGTTGCGCGCGACATGCCGCAATACAGCTATGGCAAGGACAACAGCCGCAAGCTGAACTTCTTCCGAACACCGGTCGAGGTGCTGGAAGATCCCGAAGTCTTGATCCGCTGGGCGACCAAGGCCTGCGACGCGGCTGAAAGAGCGCAGAAATAGCGCGGCGCGCAGCTGGCAAGGCTGATCCGGCCATCACCTGTCGCAACATGGCCGCGCTGGAGCGTGGCACCGGCCTTTCTGGGCCCGGAAACCGACGGCGCCCGCCCTTGACTTCCCGCGCCCCGGCGCCTCCAACTCCGCGTAACCGCAGGAGGCCCCCATGAGTTTTGATACCGAACTGACCGACCGTCTGACCCGCTATGCCGCCATCGACAGCCAGTCCGATGCTGACAGCGCCAGTTCACCCTCGACCGGGATCCAGCACAAGATCCTGGATCTTTTGGTGCAGGAACTGACCGAGATCGGCGCGGCCGAGATCACGAAGACGGAGTATGGCGCCGTCATCGCCACCATTCCCGGCACCGCGCCGGGGCCGACGATCGGGTTTCTGGCCCATGTCGATACCGCGCCGCAGTTCAACGCGACAGGCGTGAAACCACGGGTCATCAAGGGCTACAATGGTGGCGACATCACCTACCCCGACGCGCCGGACCTTGTTCTGTCGCCGGCCGCCTATCCCTACCTCGCCGAGAAGATCGGGTGCGATATCATCACGGCCTCTGGCCTGACGCTGCTGGGGGCTGACGACAAGGCAGGCGTTGCCATCATCATGACGGCCGCACGGCATCTGCTGACGCACCCCGAAATCGCCCACCCGCCGCTGCGCATCGCCTTCACCCCGGACGAGGAAATCGGTCGCGGCGTGGACAGGCGCCTGCCCGCCGACCTGAAGGCCGACTTTGCCTATACCTTCGATGGCGGAAAGCTGGGCGAAATCGAATATGAAAGCTTTTCCGCCGATGGGGCGGTGATCGCCATCAAGGGCGTCTCGATCCACCCCGGCCTTGCCAAGGGCAAACTGGTGAACGCCGCGCATCTGGCCGCCAAGATCGTCGACATGCTGCCGCAGGCCACGATGACCCCCGAAACCACAGACGAGCGCGAGGGCTTCATTCACGTCACCGACCTCAGCGGCGGGTCGTCGGAAATGGAAGTGCGTGTGATCCTGCGCGATTTCGAACTGGACGGGCTGGAGGCCAAGGGCGCGATGGTTCGCAAGGTTTGCGAGGCCGTGGCCGCAACCGAACCGCGCGCGCAGATCACCTGCGCGATCACCCCGCAATACCGCAACATGCGCTACTGGCTGGAAAAGGACATGACGCCGGTCGAACTGGCCCGCGATGCGGCGCGCGAACTGGGGATCGAGCCGGTCTCGGTGCCGATCCGCGGCGGCACCGACGGCTCGCGCCTGACAGAAATGGGCGTACCCTGCCCCAACCTCTTTACGGGCATGCAGAACATCCATGGGCCGCTGGAATGGGTCGCGGTGCAGGACATGGCGCGGGCGACGGATCTGCTGCTGGCAATTGGCAAGGGCGCGGCCGCGAAAGGCTGACCGAAGACGGACGACCGCGCGAATCAATCCAACACGGGCGCGTGATATGTGATCACACATTTTCAGCGTGTGATCACATATGTCGGTTTTTCCCCCGACCAGCGAAAATCACTGTTTTTTCGCGCGGTCGGGTGTGTTTTGGCTAGGCCGAAGAGGCCACCGGAAGGACCGACACATGAATATCCACGAATACCAGGCCAAGGCGCTGCTGCGCAGCTATGGCGCGCCGGTCTCGGACGGCCGGGCGGTGATGAAGGCCGAAGACGCCAAGACCGCTGCGGGAGAGTTGGACGGCCCGCTTTGGGTGGTCAAGGCCCAGATCCACGCTGGCGGCCGCGGCAAGGGCCATTTCAAGGAACCCGACGCGGGTGAAAAGGGCGGCGTGCGCCTGACCAAATCGGTGGAAGAAGCCGCCCAAGAGGCCCGCAAGATGCTGGGTCGCACGCTGATCACCAAGCAGACAGGCCCCGCCGGCAAACAGGTGAACCGGATTTACATCGAGGATGGTTCGGGCATCACGACAGAAATGTATCTGGCCCTTCTGGTGGACCGGCAGACCAGCCGCATCAGCTTCGTCGCCTCGACCGAGGGCGGCATGGATATCGAGGAAGTGGCCGCGAATACGCCCGACAAGATCCTGTCGTTCAGCGTCGATCCCGCCACGGGCTACCAACCCTATCACGGTCGGCGCATCGCGTTTTCGCTGGGCCTCGAAGGCCCGCAGATCAAACAATGCGTGGCGCTGATGGGAACGCTCTATCGTCTCTTCGTCGAGAAGGACATGGAGATGCTGGAGATCAACCCGCTGATCGTCACCGACAAGGGCGATCTGAAATGCCTTGACGCCAAGATGGGGTTCGATGGCAACGCGATCTATCGCCACGCCGACATCGCCGCGCTGCGCGACGAGACGGAAGAAGACCCGAAAGAGCTGGCAGCCAGCAAGTTCGACCTCAACTACATCGCCTTGGACGGCGAGATCGGCTGCATGGTCAACGGCGCGGGCCTGGCGATGGCCACGATGGACATCATCAAGCTTTATGGAGCCGAGCCCGCCAACTTCCTCGACGTGGGCGGCGGGGCCACCAAGGAGAAGGTGACGGAAGCCTTCAAGATCATCACGTCGGACCCGCAGGTGAAGGGCATCCTCGTCAACATCTTCGGTGGCATCATGCGCTGTGATGTCATCGCCGAGGGCGTGATTGCGGCGGTCAAGGAAGTGGGCCTGAAGGTGCCGCTGGTTGTGCGCCTCGAAGGTACGAACGTGGAAAAAGGCAAGGAGATCATCCAGAAATCCGGCCTCAACGTCATCGCGGCGGACGACCTCAAGGACGGGGCGCAGAAAATTGTGAAGGCAGTCAAAGGGTGATCCGGTCAGGCGCATTCACGGCGGTCCCGGCAGCGCTTTTCGCGCTGGCCATACCCGCCTGCGCCTTGGCTGGAGAAGAGCCTGTCAGCGTTCAGGACGCTTATCAGACCTTCATCGACGTCTGTCTGAAACCGGAATACAGCGGCGTCGCGCGTGACGCGGCCTTTCTTGCGGGTTTCGGCCTGACCGACCGCATCGAAAGCGGCACTGTCTTTGATCCGGTGCGCAACATGTCGGTACGGCTTTACCCGCCGGAAGATGAACAGATCTGTTCGCTGGTGTTCAAGACCACGGACGACCATCACACCTCGGTACAGGCCTTTGTGCAGATCGCCTCACAGCTGAACCCCGAGGGCAAGGACGAGGCGGCCTGGGTCGGCCGGTTTGGCAGCGGCGATGCCGCCGCCATCCAGATCGGCGGCAAGCCCTACCGCTTTGTCTCGATCGTGCCACGTGAACAGGGCTGGTACGGGCTCAAACTGGTAAAACCCGCGGCGCAGGACTGAGATGTTCCCCGCCGCCCAAGATCGAATAACGTAAGGGACCGATATGGCCATTCTCGTCAACGAAAACACCCGCGTCATCTGCCAGGGCATCACCGGCAGCCAAGGCACGTTCCATTCGGAACAGGCCATCGCCTACGGTACGAAGATGGTCGGGGGCGTGACGCCCGGCAAGGGCGGGACGGATCACCTCGGCCTGCCCGTCTTCAACTCGGTCCACGAGGCCAAGGCGCGCACGCAGGCCAATGCCAGCGTCATCTACGTGCCGCCGCCCTTTGCCGCCGACAGCATCCTCGAGGCGATCGACGCCGAGATGGAGCTGATCGTCTGCATCACCGAAGGCATCCCGGTGCTGGACATGATGAAGGTGAAACGCGCGCTGGACGGGTCCAAAAGCCGGCTGATCGGGCCGAACTGCCCCGGCGTCATCACGCCCGACGCATGCAAGATCGGCATCATGCCCGGCCACATTCACAAACGCGGCAGCGTGGGTGTTGTCAGCCGGTCGGGTACCCTAACCTACGAAGCGGTGAAACAGACATCCGACAGTGGCCTAGGCCAATCAACTGCCGTGGGCATCGGCGGCGACCCGATCAAGGGCACCGAACATATCGACGTGCTGGAGATGTTCCTGGCCGACCCCGAGACGCAGTCGATCATCATGATCGGCGAGATCGGCGGCTCGGCCGAGGAAGAAGCGGCGCAGTTTCTGGCCGACGAGAAAAAGCGCGGGCGGTGGAAACCGGTCGCGGGCTTTATCGCCGGGCGCACCGCGCCGCCGGGCCGCCGCATGGGCCATGCGGGCGCCATCGTCTCTGGCGGCAAGGGCGACGCCGAAAGCAAGATCGAGGCGATGAAAGCGGCCGGAATCGTGGTGGCCGACAGCCCAGCGGGCCTGGGCGAGGCAGTGCTGAAAGCGATCAACACCTGAGGTTCTGGAGGTTACGCCGATGAAAAAGGCGCTTGCGAGTATCGTGTTTTGTGCCATCGCGGGGGCCGCGCAGGCCGGTCCGATGACGGATGTCGTCAACCTGTGCACCGACCCGATGACCACGGGCCCGGAAAAGGTTGCCCGTCTGCCGGACATGGGCTGGGCACCGATCGAGGCCGACCCCACCGGCCCGCTGGCCGATCTCTCGACCGCGCTGATCATCGGATTCACCAATGGCATGCCAGATCTCGAGTCGCGCTTTGCGGCGGCCCCGCGACTGGCCGGCAACTTTGCCACGATGACGACGCAGGGGCAGGCCTCGGTCTGGTCTCAAGGCGATGCGGTGCTGGCCATCACCATCGCGCAGACCGATGCAGGCGGTGAACACCTGGGCTGCTATTTCGCCAATCTTCCGTCGGACGAGTTGATGGACTGGATGTCCAAGTATGGCGGCCCCGAAACCCTGCCGGCGCTGGAGCTGATCGCCCTGCGTTATGATGAAACCGCGATGCGTTTTTCGCCCGACATCACCTACAAGATGTACAGCACATGGACCCGGCTGACATCCGACCCCGCTCGCACCCGGCTGACGGATGGATTCCGCATGGAGCGGGTCCAGATGGAGCCCTCCTGACAAAGGCCCGGCTTGCCATGTTGACGGCCGCACCCAAACGCATCCTTCCTTAGCCAAGGATTGACCCGATGACCGAACAATCGCCCAACGACATCTTCCACGCTTCGTCCTTTTTGCAAGGGCAGAACGCGGTCTATATCGAGCAGCTTTATGCCCGCTATGCCGACAATCCAAACGCGGTCGATGAAAGCTGGCAGGCCTTCTTCAAGTCACTCGGCGACGCCACGGGCGATGCCAAGGCCGAGGCGGCCGGCCCGTCCTGGGGACGCGCCGATTGGCCGCCCATGCCTACCGACGAGTTGACCGCCGCGCTGGACGGCCAGTGGCCGAGCGAACCCAAGGCCGCCGCCGACAAGATCAAATCCAAGGCCGCCGAGAAGGGTGTGGAACTGTCTCCCGCGCAGGTGCGCCTTGCGGTGCTGGATTCGATCCGCGCGCTGATGATCATCCGTGCCTACCGGATCCGGGGCCACCTGATGGCCAACCTTGACCCGCTGCACCACCGCGACGACAAATCCCACCCCGAGCTTGATCCCGCCTCATACGGTTTCGGACCGGCCGACATGGAACGGCCGATCTTCATCGACAATGTGCTGGGCCTTGAAATCGCGACGATGAACGAAATCATTGCGCTGGTCCGGCGCACCTACTGCGGCACCTTTGCGCTGCAATACATGCACATCTCGAACCCCGAAGAGGCCGGCTGGCTGAAAGAGCGGATCGAGGGCTACGGCAAGGAGATCAGTTTTACCCAGAATGGCCGCAAGGCGATTTTGAACAAGTTGGTCGAGGCCGAGGGTTTCGAGAAGTTCTGCCATGTGAAGTTCATGGGAACCAAGCGTTTCGGCCTCGACGGTGCCGAAAGCCTGATCCCGGCAATGGAACAGATCATCAAGCGCGGCGGCGCGCTGGGGGTCGAGGAGATCGTCATCGGGATGCCGCACCGGGGCCGCCTCAGCGTGCTGGCCAACGTGATGAGCAAGCCCTATCGCGCGATCTTCAACGAATTTCAGGGCGGCAGCTTCAAGCCAGAGGATGTCGACGGCTCGGGTGACGTGAAATACCACCTCGGCGCGTCCTCCGACCGCGAGTTTGACGGCAACGAGGTGCATCTGTCCCTGACGGCCAACCCCAGCCACCTCGAGGCGGTCAACCCCGTCGTTCTGGGCAAGGTGCGCGCCAAGCAGGCGCAGAAGGGCGACAAGGACCGGATCAGGGTTCTGCCAGTCCTGTTGCACGGCGATGCGGCCTTTGCCGGGCAGGGCGTGGTGGCAGAGTGTTTCGGCCTGTCGGGCCTGACCGGCCACCGCACCGGGGGCACCATCCATATCATCGTCAACAACCAGATCGGCTTTACCACGGCGCCGCATTTCAGCCGGTCCAGCCCCTACCCGACCGACATCGCGCTGATGGTCGAGGCGCCGATCTTCCACGTCAACGGGGACGATCCCGAGGCCGTCGTGCACGCCGCCAAGGTCGCCACCGAGTTCCGGCAGAAGTTCCACAAGGACGTGGTCATCGACATGTTCTGCTACCGTCGCTTCGGGCATAACGAAGGCGACGAGCCGATGTTCACCAATCCCTTGATGTACAAGGCCATCAAGAAACAGAAGACCACGCTGACGCTTTACACCGAACGTCTGGTCAAGGACGGCCTGATCCCCGAGGGCGAGATCGAGGACATGAAGGCGCAGTTTCAGGCCACCCTGAATGAAGAGTTCGAGGCCGGAAAGACGTTCAAGCCCAACAAGGCCGACTGGCTGGACGGCCGGTGGAGCCACATGGACCGCCAGAAACAGGGCAAGTACCAGCGCGGCAAAACCGCGATCAGCGAGAAGATGATGGCCGAGATCGGTCGCGCGATCACCCGCGCGCCCGAGGGGTTTGCCTTGCACAAGACGGTCGAGAGGCTGCTCGAAACCAAGGCGAAGATGTTCGAGACCGGCGAGGGCTTTGACTGGGCCACCGCCGAGGCGATGGCCTTTGGCAGCCTGATGCTGGAAGGCTACCCGGTGCGTCTGGCCGGGCAGGACAGCACGCGCGGCACCTTCAGCCAGCGCCATTCGGCCCTGGTCAGTCAAGAGACCGAAGAGCGCTACTACCCGCTGGCGAATATCCGCGCCGGTCAGGCCCCGTTCGAAGTCATCGATTCGATGCTTTCGGAATATGCGGTGCTGGGCTTCGAATACGGCTATTCGCTGGCCGAACCCAATTCGTTGGTGATGTGGGAGGCCCAGTTCGGCGACTTCGCCAACGGCGCCCAGATCATGTTCGACCAGTTCATTTCCTCGGGCGAATCGAAATGGTTGCGGATGTCGGGCCTTGTCTGCCTGCTGCCGCATGGCTTCGAGGGGCAAGGCCCCGAACATTCCAGCGCACGGCTGGAACGGTTCCTGACGATGTGTGGCCAAGATAACTGGATCGTCGCCAACTGCACGACGCCCGCCAACTACTTCCACATTCTGCGCCGGCAGATGCACCGCAACTTCCGCAAACCGCTGATCCTGATGACCCCCAAATCGCTGCTGCGGCACAAGCTGGCGATCTCGGACGCCTCTGACATGCTGACCGGATCAAGCTTTCACCGGGTGCTGTGGGACGACGCGCAGAAGGGCCATTCGGACCTGAAGCTGCGGCCCGACGACAAGATCAGCCGCGTGGTGATGTGCTCGGGCAAGGTCTATTACGACCTGCTGGAAGAGCGCGACGCGCGGGGTCTGGACGATGTCTACCTGCTTAGGGTCGAACAATTCTATCCCTTCCCGGCCCTCAGCCTTGTGAAGGAACTGGAACGGTTCAAGGGCGCCGAAATGGTCTGGTGCCAGGAAGAGCCGAAGAACCAGGGCGGGTGGAACTTTATCGAACCCAATATCGAATGGGTGCTGGGCCGGATCGAGGCGCGCGTTGGCCGCCCCGTCTATGCCGGGCGTCCCGCCTCGGCCTCGCCCGCCACGGGCTTGGCCAGCCAGCACAAGGCACAGCAGTCGGCGCTCGTCCTCGAAGCGCTGGGAATTGAAGGAAACAAGGAATGAGCACCGAAATCCGCGTCCCCACCCTGGGTGAAAGCGTTACCGAAGCCACCGTGGCCACATGGTTCAAGAAACCGGGCGACACCGTGGCCGTCGACGAGATGCTGTGCGAGTTGGAGACCGACAAGGTCACGGTCGAGGTGCCGTCGCCCGTTGCCGGCACATTGGCCGAAATCGTCGCCCCCGAAGGCGAGACGGTGGGCGTCAATGCGCTGTTGGCGCAGGTGACCGAAGGCGATGCCGCCCCCGCGGCCAAGCCCGCCGCCAAACCCGCCGCCAAGGCCGAACCCGCGCCTAAGGCAGAGGAAACGGCGCCGGCACGCGATGTCGAAGATGCCCCTTCCGCCAAGAAGCTGATGGCCGAGAACAACCTGTCGCGCACCGACGTCTCCGGCACCGGCAAGGATGGCCGCGTCATGAAGGAAGACGTGCTGAACGCGCTGGCCACACCCAAGGCCGAAGCCCCCGCACCCGCTGCCCCCCGCGCGCCCACCGCCGCCGATGACGTGGCTCGCGAGGAGCGGGTGAAGATGACGCGCCTGCGCCAGACCATCGCGCGCCGCCTGAAGGAGGCCCAGAACACTGCCGCGATGCTGACCACCTATAACGAGGTCGACATGTCCGGCGTCATGGGGCTGCGCAGCGAATACAAGGACCTCTTCGAGAAGAAGCACGGCGTAAAGCTGGGGTTCATGTCCTTTTTCACCAAGGCCTGCGTGCATGCCTTGCGCGAAGTGCCGGATGTGAATGCCGAGATCGACGGCACCGACGTGATCTACAAGAACTACGTCCACATGGGCATTGCCGTGGGCACGCCCACCGGACTTGTCGTGCCGGTGATCCGCGATGCCGACCAGATGAGTTTTGCCGGGATCGAAAAGGCGATCGCCGAGATGGGCGTGAAGGCGCGTGATGGCAAGCTGAGCATGGCCGACATGCAGGGCGGAACCTTCACCATCTCCAACGGCGGCGTCTATGGCAGCCTGATGTCCTCGCCCATCCTCAACCCGCCGCAATCGGGCATCCTTGGTATGCACAAGATCCAGGACCGGCCCGTCGTGGTCGGTGGCCAGATCGTGATCCGGCCGATGATGTACCTCGCGCTCAGCTACGATCACCGCATCGTTGACGGCAAGGGCGCGGTGACGTTCCTTGTCCGCGTCAAGGAGGCGCTGGAAGATCCCCGTCGCCTTCTGATGGACCTCTGAGGCCCGGATGACCCACCTCCTGTGCGAAATCGAGACGACCGACTTTGCCGGGTGGAAATCCGCCTTCGCGGACGAGGCCGAGGCACGGCGGCTGGCCGGGTTGACGCTGCTGCAGATGTGGCGTGGGGCCGATGAACCGGCCCGCGTCGTTTGCCTGTTCGAGGTGGCCGACCGCCCCCGTGCGCAAAGCTGGCTCGACCGAGAGGCGGGCTTTGGCGGCACCTTCACCGCGCATTTCCTCAAGACCGTTTAAGGCAGGCCGCGATGACCCCGGAACTTACAGTTCTCGCACTGGCCGGCCTGCTGCAGGCCGGGCAATACGCGGTATATTCCGTGCTGGGCAACCTGCAGGTGGGCCCAAGGGTGGCGATGGGGCCGCGCGACGCACCCGTCGCGCTGACCGGCCTTGCAGGCAGAATGCAGCGCGCGATGAACAACCATTTCGAGGGGCTGATCCTATTCACGCTGGCCGTGGTCGTCTGCGTTCTGGGCGACAAGACCACCGGATTTTCCGGCACGATGGCATGGACCTACCTCGTCGCGCGCCTGCTTTACGTTCCCGCCTACGGGTTCGGCCTTGCCCCCTGGCGGTCGATCATCTGGTTCGTGGGTTTCCTTGCCACTCTGGCCATGATTGTCTCTGCCCTCGTATTCTAGGCCTCGATTGGCCATAAATATCCCCGGGGGAAGGCCACAGGCCGGCGGGCATCGCGCCCTCCCCCGCTACCGAAAGGACCAATGCCATGTCCACATATGACGTCATCATCATCGGCGCCGGCCCCGGCGGCTATGTCTGTGCCATCCGCTGCGCCCAGCTGGGCCTCAAGACCGCCGTGGTCGAAGGACGCGAGACCTTGGGCGGAACCTGCCTGAATGTTGGCTGCATCCCGTCCAAGGCGCTGCTGCATGCCAGCCACATGCTGCACGAGGCGGAAACCAACTTCGCCACGATGGGCCTGAAGGGCAAATCGCCCTCCGTCGACTGGTCGCAGATGCTGGCCTACAAGGACGACGTCATCGGCCAGAACACCAAGGGCATCGAGTTCCTGTTCAAGAAGAACAAGATCGACTGGATCAAGGGCTGGGCGAGCATCCCTGCCGCCGGCAAGGTCAAGGTGGGCGACGAGGTTCACGAGGCCAAGCATATCGTGATCGCCACAGGCTCGGATTCGGCAGCGCTGCCGGGGGTCGAGGTCGACGAAAAGGTGATCGTCACGTCCACCGGCGCATTGGCGCTGTCCAGCGTGCCGAAATCGCTGGTCGTCATCGGCGCGGGCGTGATCGGGCTGGAGCTTGGCTCTGTCTATCGCCGCCTCGGTTCGGAGGTGACGGTGATCGAGTATCTCGACGCGATCACCCCCGGCATGGACGGCGAGGTCCAGAAAACCTTCAAGCGCCTGCTGGAAAAGCAGGGGCTGACATTCGTGATGGGCGCCGCGGTGCAATCGGCCACGGTGAAGGCCAAGAAGGCCAGCGTCACCTACAAGTTGCGCAAGGACGACAGCGAAACGACGCTTCAGGCCGACGCGGTGCTGGTCGCCACCGGGCGCAAACCGCATACCGAGGGGCTGGGCCTCGATGCCCTTGGCGTGACGCTCAGCAAGCGCGGCCAGATCGAGACCGACGCCCACTACGCCACCAGCGTAGCCGGCATCTACGCCATCGGCGACGCGATCGCCGGCCCGATGCTCGCCCACAAGGCCGAGGACGAGGGCATGGCAATGGCCGAGATACTGGCGGGCAAGGCGGGCCACGTGAATTACGGCGTGATCCCCGGCGTGATCTACACCCACCCCGAGGTCGCCAACGTGGGACAGACCGAGGAACAGCTGAAAGAGGCCGGGCGCGCCTACAAGGTGGGCAAGTTCAGCTTCATGGGCAATGGCCGCGCCAAGGCCAACTTCGCCGGCGACGGCTTCGTCAAGATCCTTGCCGACAATGCGACCGACCGCATCCTTGGCGCCCATATCATCGGCCCCGCGGCGGGCGACCTGATCCACGAAATTTGCGTGGCGATGGAATTCGGCGCCGCGGCCGAAGATCTGGCCCGCACCTGCCACGCACATCCGACCTATTCCGAGGCGGTGCGCGAGGCGGCGCTCGCCTGCGGCGACGGGCCGATCCATTCCTGAGGCCGCGCAGGGGGCGCTGCCCCCTCGGGCCTTCGGCCCTCACCCCCGGAGTTTTCCGGACCAAAGAAGCGGCAAGTCGGGCGCGTTAACCTTAACGAGCCCTTAACGCCTTCTTTGGTCAAAAAAACTCCGGGGGGAGGCCGGCGCAGCCGGACGGGGGGCAGCGCCCCCTACCCCTTCAACATCCGCAGGCCCTGCGTCACGTCGGTGCGCACGGCCAGACGCAGCCCCGGATCGTCACCCGCCTTCAGCGCGGCGAGGATCAGCTTGTGGTGATAGGGCGGATCAGTCCGCTTCAGCCGTCCGTAGAGCGCGCGCATCGTCGGGCCGAGTTGCAACCAGACCGTCTCGGTCATCGCCAGCATTGCCGGGGCCTGTGCGCGCAGGTAGAGTGTGCGGTGGAATTCGAGGTTCATCCGGATATAGCCAGTCGCATCATGCCGGGCGACCATCTGGCTGACGCCGGCGTTGATCGCCTCCAGCCGGTCGATCAGGGCGAAATGGGCACGCGGCAGGGCACGGCTGGCCAATTCGGGTTCCAGCAGGGCGCGCAGCGTCGCCAATTCCTCGATCCGCTCGTTCGACAGTTCCGGCGTCGCGACGCGGCCTGAGGAGGAGAGCGACAGCGCGCCTTCGGCCACCAGCCGCCGCACGGCCTCGCGCGCGGGGGTCATCGAAACGTCGAACATCTTGCCGATGCCGCGCAGCGTCAGCGCCATGCCGGGCGCCAGTTCGCCATGCATGATCCGGCTGCGCAGCGCGCGATAGACCCGGTCATGGGCGAGCGCGCCGGCGGAATCGGTGGGGCGGGTCTGAAGCAGCATGGCACTAATGTGATCACGCTGGCGCGCGCGGTCAATCGCCGAAGCGGATGCGATGCAGGGCCGCGCCCTCCGCCTTCAGCCAGGCGCGGGCCTGCGCATGGTCCGGGAATAGCCGCGCCACCAGCGCCCAGAAGGCGGGCCCGTGGTTCATCTCGGCCAGATGCGCCACTTCGTGCGCCGCGACATAGTCCAGCACTTCGGGTGGCGCCATCACGAGGCGCCAGTTGAACATCAGGTCGCCCGCTATGGTGCAGGAGCCCCAGCGCGAGCGTGTGTCGCGCAGGGTAAGCCGCCGGTAGGGCCGACCCAGCGCGGCGGCATGGCGATCGGCGGCAGCGGCCAGCCTGTCGCGCGCGCGCAGCTTGACGAAGGCCGCGATCCGCGGCGCCGCGGGCCCGGGCGGTAGCCAAAGGACGCCCTCGCGCAACATCGTCCGGTGCCCTTCGCCACGCCGCACGGGCACCTCTTGCCCCTCCAGCGGCAGGACCCCGCCGGGACGCACAAGGTGCTCCGGGGCCAGTTCGCCGACGCGCGCGCGCAGCCAGCCCTCGCGACTGACGAGAAAGGCCAGCGCCTCGCGCTCGGGCAGGCGGTGCGGCAGCGTCAGGGTGACGCGGCCATCCGCCTGCCCCACCCGCAGCGTCAGCCGGCGCGCCCGCGCCGAGCGGCGCAAGGTGACCGCGATCGGGGGGTTGCCTTTCAGCATGTGCAGGCTCATATGCGCCCCAGACTCACCATTCCCTGCCAAAGCCTTTGACAGCCTTTCCGAGCTATGGCAGGGGAACCCGATTGCCCGCAAGGGTCCATCCAACGCCAAGGGGATATCCCATGCCCAATCCCGAATGGGGAACCAAGCGCCTTTGTCCGACCACGGGCAAGCGGTTCTATGACCTCAACGCCACACCCGTCGTCAGCCCCTACACCGGCGAGGTCGTCAATATCGACACCTCCAAGACCCGCACGATGGTGGCCGATGCCGAAGACGCCCAGTCCAAGAAGCTGAAGGCCGTCTCCGAAGTCGATGATCTTGTGCTTGACGATGATGATGACGAGGATGATGTCGATCTCGGCGACGAGGTTCTCGAAGATGACGAGGACGACGACGAGGTTTCCTTCGAAGACCTCACCGACGTGCCGGCCAACGACGACTGACGCATTTGCCAGGCGGGGCAGGATTTTCCTCTTGATCTCGCCCGGGCCGCTCACTAGACAGCGTCACGCGCCCGGCGACGGGCGCCCCGGAATGGGGCCTTAGCTCAGTTGGGAGAGCGCTTGCATGGCATGCAAGAGGTCAGGGGTTCGACCCCCCTAGGCTCCACCATTCCCCTTGAAGATCTGGCGAAATTGCCGATGTTTGCGGCCCAATAAACCTGTCACGCACAGGGGCGTTGCCGCTGTGCGTGACGTGCGCTTGACCGCTGCTTACCTTCAGAACCGGGCGTCGAATGTGACCTGCACGTTCTGGGTCTGATCGTAGCTCTGCGGGTTGATCGGATTGGCGACGAAGACGCGAAGCGCGCCGGGGCCAACGTGGAACTGCATCGACAGGCCGACCGAGGACCGCCAGATCTGGCTGTCATCGACCGGATTTGCACCGGCCGGGCCGCCATTGACGTTGTCGAGGCCCCAGAGACTACCCACGTCTAGGAAGACGCCGGGAATAAACCAGTCGACCTGCGAGAAAAGCTTTGGAAAGTAGGCGTCGATTCGCGCTGCGACATAGTTGTTGCCGCCCAGCGCCGCATTGCCCGCATTCAGGTCGCGTGGACCAAAACCGCCAAAAGCAAAGCCACGCACCGCGTCAGCCCCAAGGAAGAACCGGTCACCCACGTTCGAGTTGCCCTGCGACATCGCAATGGTGCCGGCCTTGACGCCGGAATCGATCACAACGGCACCGCCATCCGGCTGCCAGCGGTAAGAGAGGCTCGCCAGTGATTTGACGAAGCGGGAATCGTCCGAGGCCGAATCATACTCCGTCGAAAAGGCAAAGCTGCCGCCCTCGAATTGCTGCCGGAACCGAAGGCCCAACGCGCCACGGGTCCGGTCGCCCAGATCCGCGGCCAGAATCGCCGAACCGCCAGCGACGAGGTTTTCAACCGTGTCGCGCGACCAGCCAGCAAAGACTGTCAGCGACCGGTCAGCCGACAGCTGCCACGTCGCCCGCGGTTCGATTCCATAGCTGACGGTATCGAAAGTGAAGATGTCGTTGGCCTGCGTGGCGTTGCGGTAAATGCCAAGGCTGAAGGCCGGATTGGTGCCGAACATGTCGGGGTTGTCGTAGGCAAAGGCATAGCGGCTGCTGTCCTTGCTGACCTCGCCCGAGAACGAGAACTTCTGGTTCTGACCGAGGAACCGGTTCGAGGTGAAGCCTAGACCGAGGATCGGGCCCCATTCCGAATTATAGGCCAGCCGGGCGCTGAATTGTCCCAACAATCCCTCGTTCGGATCGGTCGGGGCGGCGGCAACCGTTGGGTCTTGCTGGGCGGCCGCAACGACGGGCGCAACAACGACGGCAAGGGCAAAAAGGCTGGCGCGAATCGCTCCGGCGGAATCAGTCATCAACTTGGACTCGTTTCGAAATTTAGGTTTGCGGCGGCAGCACGCAGACGGTGGCGAGTTGGAGGCAAGCTAGCCCGGGGTTTGCCGGACGCGCTATCCGAAAGTCGCATCAAGCAAACCTTTTTTACCCCTTGTGTCACTTCGGGCATAGAAGCCGCAGCACAGCCGGGCCAGACTGCCGCTTGGCGCAGCCGAACAAAGGGACGGGCAAGTGCAGGACAGGACAATCGATGGGCAGGCGGCCATCGCCGCACTGATGCCGCTGGCCGACAGCTTTGATCGTTCATGGTCGATTCTTGGCTCGGGCGAGGCCGAGGAACGGTTCCTTCTTTTCTTCGACCAACCGGATCAACGGGTCGAGGCAGTGGCCGATGCCGCCGCCATGCTGGGACTGCCCGAAGACGCCATTGCGCGCTGGCGTGCGGGGCTGAGCGGTGCCGATGCCATCGGGATCGCGGTCAATCGCGGGCTGACATCGATAAGGCTTTACCTGCAATACTGGGACCTGTTGGTGAACCGGGTAGAGGCCGGGAACCTCGATGATTTCGTGCTTTACCGTGGCATCAAGGGCCTGCCCGGGGGTGGCCTGCGCGATGATCAATATGTCTGCACGCCGATCGCACCTCACAGCACGTTCTGGCCGCCACTGGAGCATTCCATGACCGGCGTCGGCCTGCCCGCGCCGGCACTTGCCGCCGCGCTGGCCGATCTTGATGCCGAAACCTGCATCTTCACGCGCACGCGGAACGCGGCGCGTTCGTCGTGGCTTGCAACGGTGCGCCGGGCAGAGCTGGATCGGGGGGCATGGCTGGAGGCATTGGCCGGCCTGCCGGATCGCGACTGGGCCACCGATTTGCGCCGTCATGCGGAAACGGCCGACCTTCTGCACCTTGCCGGTGGCAGGGACAGCGCGAAGGGCGCCTTCGCGACGATCTATTTCACCGCAACGGCTGACGACCTGCTGACGGGCCTCGCCCTTTAACGGTGCCTACTGCGCGATCCGGCAGCTGGCACCGGCCGGCAGCGCCTGATCCGCATTGTCGATCTCGGCAGTGATCGTGAACGTGTTCGAAGAGGCATCAAGGAACGGGTCCACCACGGTCACCTTGGCGTCGACAACCTTGTTCACCAGATCAACGCCGATTGGCAGCGTATCGCCGATGGCGATCTTTCCATAGGCCTCGGAGGTAAACACCAGTTCCGCCTTCAAGGTCCGGATGTCGATCAGTTGCACCAGTGGCTGGGTGCCGATCAATTCGCCATTCTGGACGTAGACCTTCGAGATATAGCCGGGATAGGGCGCCAGAACCTGTGCGCGAGAGACCTGAAGCGCGGCCCGGTCCGCCTGCGCCTTGGCAATGGCGAAATCGGTGCGCATCTGTTCAATCTCGTCGCGCGAGATGATCTTGCTGTCGACCAGCGCGGTGCTGCGATCAAGCTTTGCGCCCAGCGCGTCGCGATTGATCTGGGCCAGTTCCAAATCGGCCTTGGCAAGGCTGTCGTCCAGTTGGACCAGAACCTGCCCCTCCTGCACGTAGTCCGCGCGTTTGACCGGAACATCGGCCACGATACCGCCCCGGTCGCTGCCGATGTCACTGGAATGGGCGGGAATCAACAGGCAGGTCAGCGGGTCGGGGACTGTCTGCGCGTGAACGGCGCTGGCACCGGCGATGGCCAGCACGAGGGCGGCGAAATGGCGGCGGGGGGCGAAGGGGATGATCATGTTAGAAAGCCTAACGATAGCCAAGCTGCCGCGCCAGATCCTGTTCGCGCAGAAGGGTCTGTTTGCGCATCGACCTTGCGCGCCGGTCACGCTCGGCCTGGATCTGTGCCAGTGCCAAGGTCGGCATCAGCCCGATATGCAAGGCGGCTGTCATCACCCGCCGCCACGGCGTCTGCGCCCCGTCGCGCAGCCCCCGATCCTCAAGGCTGATGGCCCGCTCATAACTACCGGGGTCGCCCTGACGGCCCGCGCGGCCGTAAAGCTGGCGCTCCAGCCGGCCCGAGGCCATGACGCTGCCAATGATGACGTGGAGGCCGCCAGCGGCGCGCAGGCCGCCCTGCAGCGTGATGTCGGTGCCGCGGCCGGCAAGGTGGGTGGCAATGGTGATGCGGCCCACCACGCCGGCGTCAGCCACCAATTCGGCCTCTTGCGCCTCGGTCAGCGCGTCGAGGATGGCCACCTCGCGGCCCGAGGCGGCGAAATGGGCGGCCAGCGTCTCGGCCTCGATCACGTCGTTGACGCCAACCAATACCGCGCGTGTTTCGGCCACGGCGCAGGCGCGGTCATGGATGTGGCGCCACTTGGCATCTGCGGTGGGCCAGACCGTCAGACCGAGATCATCCAGCTGTGACGGCGCATGGGGTGCGACCGGTTCGACCGGCAATCGGTAGATCGCCCACAGCTCGCTGCGGCATTCCTTTGCCGTCCCGGTCAGCCCCGAAAGGATGCGATACTGGCGAAAGAAGGTCTGTTGCGTGATCTGGCCCACCGTGCGCGTCTCGGTCGTCGGCTCCAGCCCCTCCTTGATCTCGACCAGCTGGTGCATCCCGTAGCCCCAGCGCCGGTCGGGCATCAGCCGGCCGGTCGCCTGGTCGATCAGCACGATGGCCTCGTCCTGCACGATGTAGCTTTCGCCGTTGCGGAAGTTGTAACGCGCCGCCAGCGCCTGTTCGGCCAGCTGGACCAGATCGTCACTGCGGGCCAGCGGATGGGACCAGTCGCGCGCGGCCTCTTCCAGCGCGACAAGCCCCGCGATGGTCAGCCGCCAGCCCCCATTGCCGTCCAATTCACGCTCGGCGCCCGGCTGGGCCGCGCGGGCAAAGGCATCAAGCTGATGAAAGAGCCGCACATCGGGCGCGGGCAGGTCATCGCTTTGCTCGGACAGGATCATCGGCACGGTCGCGTCGTCGATCAGCACCGAATCCGCCTCGTCGACGATCGCCAGCGCCTGCCCCATCTGGCGCGGCACGGCATTGGTTTGCACGCGCTTCTCGCGCCGGTCGCGCAGGTGATCGAAGACAAAGGTCTTGTTGGTGCCGTAGAGAATATCCACGTCATAGGCGGCGCGCTTGTCCGGGTCGGGCAAGTCCTGCGTCAGCACGGCAATGCGCAGGCCGAACCGCGCGGCCACCGGCGCCAAAAGGTCATGGTCGCGCCGCGCGAGATAGTCGTTAACGGTGATGACATGGGTCGAGACGCCTGCCCGCGCCGCGACCAGTGCTGCCAGCCCGGCGGCCAGCGTCTTGCCCTCGCCCGTGCGCATCTCGACGCAGTCTCCGCGCAACAGCGCCAGCGCGCAGGCGATCTGGTTGTCGCGCAGCGCGAAGCCGACGTGCCGCCGCAGTGCTTCAAGCGCGAGGGCAAAGGCGGGCGCGCCGCGCTCGGCGCGCAGCAGGTCCTCGGCACGAACGCGGCTGGCGCGGATGCGCGCATCAAGCGTGTGGTCGTCCAGCCCGTAAAGCTCTTCCCACGCCGCCTCGATCGCGTCACCCATGCCAGCCAGAGGATCGCCACGGCGGGCCAAACGCCAACCGACCCACTCGTCGGCATAAAGCCGGGGCCGCGACAACGGATCGATTGTGCGGCGCACCGGCTTGCGCCGCGATCGCGCGAAAGCGCGAAGCGGAGTAGAGGGGCGCAGGGCGGATACCGACCACATGGTCAGACCCTGTTGACCCGCAGGAACAGGCGGCGGAGGTAGAAAAGCGCCTGTTCGGCCAGCGTTGCATGCGGCAGTTCGATCCGCGCCGCGACACGGGCATCAGCAAAAGCCGACAGATCAGTATCCGGGTTGACCCAGATGACCAGCGCGGCATCAAGCGCCTTGCCCGGCGCGGTGGGCATCTCGGGCACCCGGCCGCCTGCGGATTTCAGGATCGGCGCCGGCGCCTGCTGACCCGCGTCGATCACACGTGCCCGGCTGATCGATTGTTCAAGAACCTTGCCCGTAGGCAGGCGCAATTGCACCCGTCCGCCACTGTCGGGCAAGTAGCCCGCATAGGGCGCCGCGAAAGAGGCGATTATTTCCAGCCCGCCGGGCGCCACGATCTGGCCCAGCTTGTCGCCGCGAAAGACAAAACTGCCCTGCAGCGGCGGCCGCCCCTGATCCCACGCCACCCTGCCATCCATCGGCGCGCGCAGAACCCGTGCTTCTTCGCGGGCCTCGACATCGGCTAGCGACGTCCGCGCCAGTTCCAGCTCGCGCTCGTCGGCCTGACGCGTCGCCACGTCCAGCCCGCCCCGCGCCAATGTCTCTTCGAGGTCGGCGATGTTCAGCCGCAACGTGGCCGCGCGCGCAGTCTGGGTCGGGTTATCCACGCTCAAAAGCGGCGTGCCGGCGGAAACGACGGTGGCGTCGGCCACGACATCACCCGCGATCTGGCCGGAACTGCCGATCCGAAGCTCGGCCCGCGGCAAACTGACGATCTGGCCCTCGCCAGTCGCGCTGAACGGCAACGGCACGAAGCCGGCGAACCCCACCACAGCAACGGTCGCACTGCAAAGCCGCCACCGCGCCCGGCGCGAGCGGTTCTGCGCCTTGGCCATCTTGTATCCCTTCTTTGCCATCTTCACGATCGGCCAGACAAAGCCCATGATCAACGCCCAGAGTGCCAGAACGATGCCCACCACGAAGAAGAGCTGCGAGACAATCAGGGTGATCGTCACCGTCAACAGCAGCCGGTAGCCCAGCGACAGCAGGCCGTAGATGACCAACACCTTGCCCTCGCCCGGTGCCGGAAAGACCTCGCGCCGCAGGCCCAGCAGACGGCCAAGAAACAGGTCGGTCAGGTAGGCGCCGCTGCGGTTGGCAAGGTTGGGCATTTCCAGCCAGTCCGACAGCACGAAGTAGCTGTCGAACTTCAACAGCGGGTTGCCATTGAACAGAAGCGTCGAAAGCGAGCCGATGACCATGACGTTGAACAGGATCGCGCGTTCGATCCCCGGCTCGATCTGCAACCATGCGAAAAGCGCAAGCGCCGCCATCACCAGCTCTGCCACCACCCCGGCGCCACCCACGACCATGCGGGCATACTTGTCGGGAAAGGCGCTGGCCTCGGACGCCTCGACGTAAGGCACCGGGAAGAAGACAAGGAACATCACGCCAAATTCGCGCACCTCGCCGCCGAAACGATGCACGGCAAAGCCATGGGACAATTCGTGCATCACCTTCATGGCCGGATAGGCAAGGGCCAGCGCGATCAGCCCCGACTGCGACAGAAGCGTCCTGTCGACCCCACTGCGCAGCGCCTCACCGTTCATGAAGGCCAGCACCAGCGCGACCGCCAGCAACAGAATAATGGCAAGGCCGCCCATGCCTGAGAACAGCCAACCAAAGGCCGGGTAAAGCGCGCGAATCAGGCGGCTGGGATCGAACAAGGCCACCTTGATTGCAAGCGGACCCGACAGCCGGGCCTCGATCATCTGGTTGCGGCGACGCAGGCTGCGATCGGACAGGTGCTTGGGGTCCAGATCATGGTCGGACAGGATCAGCCCGGCCGAGACCAGCGTCATGATCCATTCCACCAATTCGCCCTGGGTCGGGATCGGGCCGGTCATCCGCATCAGCGCGTCCCAGATCTGCTGCGCGGTACGGCGCCCGTCCAGCATCTTCCAGATCGTCTCGGCGCGTTGGGTCAGCCGCAGGTTCTGCCCCGTGACCCGGTCCGAAATGACAAGGAAATGCTCGCCGCGAAACACCTGATGGGTGGAGGTCACGGCGGCGCGGCGGCGAAACTTCTGCTCCGAGATCAGGTACCAGTCCTGGTGACGCAGACTACCGGACATCTCGCGGGCCCTGCCTCAGCTCCATTTCCACACCGTCTGGCGCAGCCAGCGGACCACCCCGCGCGAATATTCGGCAAGTAGCGTTGTTGGCCCGGTATCAATCCGCACGATCCCGCGCATGCCTTCCAGAAGCTCAGCAGGCGGCGCAGCATCAAGCTTTAGCCATGCCGAGAACGTGTTCACGCCGCCACGGGTCTGCGCATCCGTCGTCACCGTGTTCAGCGTCAGCGGCAGCGGGGTCTGCGGGTATGCGGCCAATAGCAGGCTGGCATGAGCGCCGGGCGGAATCTCGGCTACCCAGCTTTCGTCGATGAAAGCCATCACGGCAAAGCTTTGTGGATCGGCGATTTCCAAGAGCGGTTCGCCCAGCCGGACACGGCCGCCAACACGGCGCCACGCGTCGCCGCCCACCACGACGCCAGCGTTTTGCGCGGTCAGCTTGGCCTGTTTGAGTTGCTGATCAAGCAGGTCGATCTGCACCTGCGTTTGCTGCGCCTGCGCGTCGAGCGAGCGGACTTTTGCGGAATCGCGAGCAGAGCGCGCGGCCTGAATCTCGGTCTCCAGCCGCCGCGCCTCGGCTTGCGCGCGGGCATATTGCAGGCGGAAATCGGTGTCTTCCATCGCCACGACAAGGGCGCCTTTCGGCACCGCGTCGCCCAGCTGGAACGGCGCCTGCGAAAGAAAGCCGTCGAACGGGGCCGAGACGATGAAACGATCGCGCGCCTCGATCCGCGCCTCGAATGCGGGGCGCGATTGGGTTGGCGTGATCGACATCACCACCAGTGCCAGCGCAACCAGCGCCGCGCCAATCTTGATCTTGCCCGCGCGCTTGCCGAAGATCAGCCGCACGGTGCCACCAGCCCAGTTGCGCAGGCGGCGCCAGATGGACGGGCGGGCGCGTTCCTGAATGGCAAGCGATTCGCCCAGAACCTGCGCGATCAGGTCGACCGAGGCCGGTTGCGGCAGAACGGCCTCGGGCGAGGTCCATAGCGCCACGACCACCGCACGGCAGGGATCGCCCACGTAAAGCGGCATGGCCAATGCCTTGGCCGCCTCCAGCGCCGACAGCGCGTCCGACACGGTATCATCGAGCGGGGTCTGCGTCTCGTCTTCGCCGGTGCCTGACGGGTCATAGCTTTGGTTGCTGCGGGCCTCGATGGCTTCGGCGGCAAGGTCTTCAAGCGCGCGACGCGCACGGCTTTGCCGTTCGATCAGCCCGCCGCCCGACAGCGCCGCCAGCTTTGGTGCGTCGTTGCTGACCCAGGCGACGCCGACAAGATCGGGTGCCAAGGCACGTTCCAGCCGGGCGATCCACTGATCGGCCAGATCACCGCGGGTCCGGGCCTGCGCCGCGTCCAGCAGCACAGCCGCGCCCATCTCGATGCTCAGCGTGACATCAGCGCGGGTCTCGTCGGCGTCACGCAGGGCCGAAACCAGCAGCCAGCCTGTCTTGTCCTCGATTGCGTAAAGGCGGCTCTGCAAATCCGATGGCGTAATGCCCGACAGGTAGAACAACAGGCACATGTCCAGACCGGGCCCGGCGCAGGCATAGGTGGCTAGCCACGCCGCCCCACCGGGGCCCTGAATGGCCGTCACGCTGCCACGCGCCTCGGGGTCGAAGGCCTGCAGGACTGGTGCAATGTTGTTCGGGTCGCCCTGTCCGACACTGGCAGCCTCGGCCCAGTCGCCGCCCTCGGGACGCACGAAAGCTTGACACGCCAGCAGCCCGTCAATGGCGGCCAAGTGCTGCATCAGGGCGGCACGCAGTGTCCTGTAGGCGGTCTGGCCAGTCATCGCGGGCTAGTCTTATCCTTCTCAGCCCGCGATACGCCAGCCCTTCATCGCCCACCCCTTGGTGATCGGGGCACCAACGGCGGTCCCGCCATCGGCAAGGTGTGTGCCTGCCTGCGTCGGGTCCACTGGCATCGTGCCCGTTTGCCCCGGATCGGCCGCTGCCTGCCCCTGCTGGTTCAGGATCTGCTCCAGCTCCTCCTGTGACAGGCTGCTCAGCGGGCTTTCGGTGCCCAGTAGCGGGATCGATTGCAGGGTGAACCCGAACAGGCCCGGTACGGGACTGTTGAGGTTGGCGCCCTGCAGCGCCGCTGCGGCGGCAAAGCCGGGCGGCAACAAGATCACATCACCACGGTCTCCGGCACCGATCGTCAGCCCGGACATCAAATCGCCACTGAAGTCGAGCGGCAGGAACCGCTCTTCGTGGTTCAGGCCGATGAAGATCTGCGCGATGTGGTCGACGTCGTTTGGCGCCAACGTCAGGAACGAGGTAATCAGTTCGCTGCCATCGGTCGAGACCTGGACCCGGAAGCGGGCAAACTCGCCCACCGCCATGTCGTCCCGGAAAGAGACGCCAAACTTGTCGCCACCCACGCCGCCGATCATGATGTCGCGCCCGTCGCCACCGATGATGGTGTCGGCCGCCCCGTCGAACAGCGCCTGGGCATTGCTTTCGAAGGTCAGCAACTCGCCACCGCTGCCATCGACGACGCGGGTCATGATGCCGTTGTCGCCCTGCAGGAAGTCGTTGCCCGCGCCGCCGTCGATGAAGTCGCTGCCGGCACCGCCCATGATGATGTCGCGGTCGCTGCCGCCGGTGATGGTGTCATCGCCGCCGGTACTGGTCTGGGTGTTCTCGATCCGGGTGAAGACGCCATTGGCATCGCCTTCGATCCGCCCGGCGTCGCCCAGCGCGATCGACAGCCCGCTGTCGTTGGTGATGACATCGTTGCCGCTGCCGCCGATGACCCAGTCATCGCCCGCGCCGGACCCGATCGTGTCGCCCCCGCCATAATCGGGGTCTTCGATCCAGCCCTGCATCACCGAACGAACCCCCGCCACGAAGTCGAGCTGGCCAACATCGCCAAGGATCACGTCATTGCCGCTGTTGGAGGTGACGGTATCAGACCCGAAGCCGCCGAAGATATAGCCGGCCCCTGCCCCCTTGAGGATGGTGTCGTCGCCACCCTCGTTGGTGTCGAGGCTGAGCATCTGCAGCAGGCGCTGCTGGCTGTCGGTAGTGATGATGCCGTTGTCGCCGAAGATGGCGCTTTCGCCACTGCCGGTGCTGATGTAGTCGCCCGCACCGCCGCCGATCACCCAGTCGTTGCCGTCGCCACCGATGAAGGTATCGACCCCGTCGAACGCAGGATCGTCGACCACGCTGGTCAGTTGCGACCGGACACCCGCCACGAAGTCGAGCTGCCCGGCATCGCCCAGCACCACCGCATCGCCGTTGCCGGTGCCGATGGTATCGGAGCCGAAGCCGCCGAAGATGTAGGAGACGCCATTGCCGGCGGTGATGCTGTCGCCCGCGCCGTGGCCGGTTTCAGAGCTGACGATCTGCGACAGGCGCTGCTGGTCGTCGGCGGTGATCATGCCGTTGTCGCCCAGCACCACGTTCGGCCCGTCGCCCGCGTCAACGTGATCGGCGCCAAGGCTGGCGATGATCCAGTCGTTGCCGGACCCGCTGGTGATCGAGTCGGCGCCCTCGGCGCCGGTCACGGTCAGGGCCGACTGCGCGACCAGCGGATACTGACCGTTCAGAACGGTCAGCTTGCCCATGTCGCCGAAGACGATGTTGGCCCCGTTGCCCGCGTTGATGGTATCACCCTCGGCCCCGCCCAGGATCCAGTCGCGTCCGGCGCCGGTGCTGATCGAATCCGCCCCGCCCTCGCTGTCACGAACCGAACGGACGAAGGTGATGGCGCCGGTCTCGAACGCGCGGTTGGTGCCGGCGATCTGGTCGATCACGCCGAAGTCGCCGATGACGATGTTGTCGCCGCCGGTGGCGGTGATCGTGTCGTTGCCGGCCGCCGCCAGCGCGTCGCCGGTGCCGGTATCGAAATCGGCCGCGGTGGTATCCTGCGACGTGATGATCGAGATCAGCTGCGGCTGCAGGCTGTTACGGACCGACAGGTCGACCCGTAGGCCGTTGTCGCCGTAAAGGTGATCGTTGCCGGCCAGCCCCTCGATCGTGTCGTCGCCCGATCCGCCCAGAAGCTGGTCGTTATAGGCGCTGCCGGTGATCGAGTCGTTGCCGACCCCGCCATAGGCGATCACGCCGCCCGAGGCATCGCTGGCATCGATCGTGTCGTTGCCGGGGTTGGTGAAGGCCCGCGACTGGCCATTGGCCACGCCGCCGCGCATTGAGTAGCGCATCCCGTCCTGCGAGGTGTCGCCGTAGAGGACCAGCGTGCGGTCCTGGCCGCCCGCCTGCGCCTCTTGCCCCGGCACCGCCGAGACGACGCGCAGGATGTCGTCGCCGCCGCCGCCGTGGACGACGGTGATCGCGCCCTGCGCGGTGCTGTTGATGTCCAGCGTGTCATTGCCGCTGCCCAGCATCACCTCGACGATTTCCATGTCGGAATAGGTGATCCCGGCCTGGTAGGTGTTGGTCGTCGGGTTGTCGACGGTCCCGCCTTTCAACACAAGATCGTTGGCGCCCATGTCGAAGCCGGTCAGCCGGTTCTCGGTCAGCACGCCGCTTTGGTTGGCGACGCTTCCGCCGTTGTAGATGAACAGCCGGTCGGTGTTGAGCGTCTCGTCAGTGGGTGTGCTGACATTGGGCAGGTCCACATCCGCCTCGGTCGGCAGGGTGACGCCACGGACCACGGCACGGTCAGCGCCCGGGCCAACGCCGCCATAGACGTAAAGCGGGCCCTGGATCGTGTTGATTACTTGCGGCTGGATGCCGGGCTTCACGGTGGGCTGCGGTTCCGTCACGACGGTGCCCAGCGACAGCGTGATCTCGGCCGGGGTCATCCAGTTGTCCGGGGTAAAGACGATGGCCTTCTGCGTGGCGTCCCAGCGCGTGTCAGTGCTGCTGGCAATGGTCTGGCCATCGGTCAGAACCGAGACGGTGACGTCCGAGGTCGGCGCCTTGTTCAGCACCATGGTGTAGTTGTCGGATTCGTTGGCCGTCACCAGCGTGCTGCCACCGCTTTGGGTGATGATCACCGCGCCCTTGTCGATGTCAGTGATGCGCACGTCGACTTCCGCCGATTCAGCACGATTGAAATCGCTGCCGACGTTGCTGCTGGAGACATCAAGGTACATCGCCTGCAACTCGGTATTCTCGAGGATGCCATCGGCGATGGCCGAGATGTTAAGATCCTGCGGCGTGTCCCAGTTGTCGTGGGTGAAGGTCAGCGGGCCGTTGACGGTATAATCGGCGCTGCCATTGGTCTGCGGCGCGACGGTCACTGTCTCGCCGACGTCGGGCTGCCGCGACAGGCGCACCTGCAGCGTGGCAGCAGCGCCGCCCTCGATCACGTTGACCTTGTTGATATTGCCTTCGACCAGCACGTCGGCCTGATCGTTGTCAAAGACCGTGACCTCTTCGTTCTGGATCTGCACGCCCTGCACCGCTGGATCGGCGCTGATCAGGCTGCTGCTGATGACCACGGTCCGTGTGCCCTCAAGTGCGTTATCGTCGGGCGCCTGCACATAAACCTTCTGCCACTGGTCCCAGTTGCTGGCGTTGAAGGTCAGGACCTGCGCCGAGGCGAAATTGCTGTTGTCGGACGAGACCAGCGCACTTTGCGCCTTGACCGGGCCGTTCATCGTCGCTTCTTCATCTTGCGTGGACGAACGTGCCGCCGAGACGGTCAGGTAGGCTGCCTGCGTGATCGGCGCGACCATGCGGACCATGTAGTAGCCGCCCGCGCCGCCCTCTGTCAGGACACCCAGCATGCTGTCGTCGATCTGGACGAGGCCACGATTGGCCGCTGCGACGTTCAGTTTCACGCCGTCAACGAAGATGCCGTTGAAGGCCGGATCGTTGGACAGGGCGGAATGGTTGACGATGGCCGATGTCCCCTCGACCTCGAGCGAAACGATGGGTGTGGTCACGTCGCCGCCGACATTGACGGTATCCTCGCCCAAGCCACCGATGATGGTGGTCGCGATCTTGTTGGATGTCGAGGTGACGTAGAAGGTGTCGTTGCCTTCCAGACCATCGACCTCGGCCAGCTCGACACCTTCGAAGCTGATGTTCAGACCGGCGCCGTAGATGCCCTGGTCGGTGATCAGGAAGCTGTCATTGCCCTCGGTGCCCAGCACGACGACCTTGTCGATGCCCGCACCGCCATCGATCTTCAGCGGCGCGTTCATGTTGTAGAGGATCAGGTCGGCCCCGGCGCCGCCGAAAAGTTCGGTATCGCCACCACCGGCAACCGTGTTGGGATCGGCCTTCAGGATGAAGGCGCGGACGGTGAAGGTATCGTCGCCGTCCTCGCCAAAGAGCTTGGTCAGCGCCTTGTTCGAATAGACGGTGAAGTTGTCCTCGCCCGTGCCGCCATAGACCACCATCGGCAGCGAGTTGCCGACAGAGAGGAAGCCCTGCGTGGTTTCGTTGGTGGCAATCTCGTCGCCCGGTGCGACGTTGGGCGTCACCCGGTCGGCGCCGAACATCTGACCGATCTGGAACGTGTCGTTATCGGCGCCGCCGTCCAGCGTCATCATCGCCGAGGTGTCGTCGCTGTAGAACCGGTCCTCGCCGCCGAGGCCATTGATGATGACCCGGCCGTTGATCGACTCGTCGTAGTTGATGCGTTCGAAATCGTTCAGCAGGCTGCCGCCGGTATCCTCGTTCAGCAGCGCGATGAAGTTCTTGCGGACAAGGATCACGTCCGAGGCCGCGGCGATGTCGGCCGGTGCGCTTGAGGCGGAATCGCGGCCGTTGATGGTCAGGAAGTCGGCCCCGTCATCGGGAGCGCCGGTGTCGTGGAAGGTCAGGTTGTAACTGACCGGTGTCGCGGCGCGGTTGACGATGAACTCGTCCGCCCCGGCCTGCCCGTCAACGGTAAAGCCTTCGTCGGCGGTGCGCGCATTGAGGTTGGTGACGATCACAAGGTCACTGCTGCCGCCGGCATAGACATTGACATTGCCCCGGATCTCTTCCGGCTGGATGTTGATCGTATCGGGGTCAGCGTTGCCGAAGACATTGGTGTTCACCGCAACCCAGCGGCCGAACATGTCCAACCGACCACCCGCGACATCAGTGCTGCCATAGTCGATCCGCACCGTCAGGTCGCCATCCGTCTTGACGGTGGTTCCCGCGCCGAATGTCGCGTTGTCGCCGATATTGAGAGTGATGTTGCCATCGGCCATCAGGCCCTTGGCGCCCGCATCGGCCGACAGGACAAAGTTGTCGTCCACGGCACTGGTCTCTTCCACGTAGATCGTCACATTGCCGCCCGCACGGCCAGACCAGTATTCCGACCCGTCACCGTTCACGTCGACATATTTCTCGGACATTTCCACGCCGCCGATGGTGCGGATGAAGACATCGTTCTTCGCATCGAAGGCGAGTTTTTGGCTCTTGGTGTCGATGTAGTTGGTCGCGGCACCGATGGCAGCGGCAGTCAGCCGCAGCAGCGTGGTGTCGAAATTGGGCAGGGTATCGTTGTTGAAGTCGGTCAGCGCGCCGGCAATCGCCATCGTGATGATATTTCCGGCGGTGGCCTTGTTCATCGCCACGGCACCTGCGGAGGTAATCCAGATTTCGTTCGCGGCACTGGCCGTCAACGACCCATCCACGCCGGTGATCAGGATGTCGAGTTGCTGATCATTGGTTTCGGTCGGACGGTTGCCGATGTTGCCCGAGGTGCTGAACAGCGTCAGCGTACCGGCATTCAGCGTCGCACCGAAGTCGTCGCGGATCGAGCTGAAGGCCACGATGTCGGCCGCACCGGTGATTGTCAGGTCATTGGTGCCCAGCGCAAAGATGCCGGTATCCTGCACGTAGAAGGTGCCCGTGACGGTCCCCGACGTGGCCTCGGCCACATCGATTTCCAGACGGTTCGCGGCGGTGCCGAAATTGCCCGTCACATCAAGCACGAGATTCTGCGCGATGATGTCTAGCACCGGATCAAGCCCGTCATCAGTGCGGTCGGTCACAGAACCACCGGCATGGATTGTGACGGTGCCCAGCGACTCGATCTTGCCGATCTGCAGGGTCGAGGGCGTGGTGAGGGTGAAGTTACCACCGGTCAGCGCGCGCTCGACGATCAGGTCGCCACCGATCTGCTGGATGTTGGACTGTCCGCCGCTTTGCAGCAGCAGGACCGAGCCCGCCTCGACGTTGACGCGGAAGGCTTTGGAACTTGTGCCGATCTCGCCGTCGGCGATCAGGCTGATGTAATCCTTGGCATGGGCCGCGCTGGATCCGGTCGAGACGTCGTACATATTTCCGGTCGTGACCAGCCGCAGGAAGCCGCCAGCATCGGCCGAGGCGACATCAAGCTCGGTGCCGTCATGGCCGATCCCCGCCATGCCGGCGCTGACGAGGTTCAGCGTCGTCGGGAGTGTGTCGTTGACTGCGCGAAGGTTCACGTCCTGGAACGGACGGGCCGAGACGCGCAACACTTTCCAGACGTCCGCAACAAGCTGACCATGCGTCAGTTGCAGCGGCTGCGCATTGGTCGCGTAGGCCTTGGGATTAGCCACCTCGACCCAACCGGTCAACGTCGTCGCGGTCCAGTCCACGTCTTGCGGCCGCACCGGAGTGGTGGCGCCTGTCCGCTTGAAAAGCTTGTAGGTATAAATCGGTTCGCTCGAACCGGAATCCGGCCAGTTGCCCCAGATCGCGTAGTAGTCGCCCTGGTTGACTGTCTGTGCATCGCCGCCGGTCAGATTGGCAAAGGAAACTTTGACGGCGGTGTAGTCGCCGCTGGCCGCCATCTGGCCCTGGCCTGGCTGGGTGGTCAGGCTCGTGTCGGCGCCGTTGTAGACATAAAGCTGATAAACGACATCGACGATATCCTGCGTTTGCAGCCCGCGCCGGATCGCTTGCTGGTCCAGCCGCTGCTGGCTCTCGTCCGAGGTCAGGCCGGGCACGTCGGTCGACAGATCGGCCGTGAAGTCGAGGTTTACCGGTTCGGTCAGCGTGCCAATGCGGCCATCGTCGGTGGAGCCGTTGCCATTGGCAATCAACGTAACGTCGGTGGACACGATGTTGGCGTTCTCGGCCGCGGCGGTAGCGCCGCCGGCGATCGAGTTGACCAAGAGCAACGGATAAAGCGTCTTGGCGACCGAGGCCGAAAGTGCCGCCTCGATATCGGCGGTCTGGGCCAGACGGGCATCAATCTCGGATTCCCGCTGAGCGCCGGTCAGGAACTGGCTCTCGACGTAGCTCGGCTGCTCGATGCGATCATAGTTGGCCGCGTGCAGGTCGCCGTAGCGATAGACCAGCGCATCGGTGATTTCGGTCTGACGGGTTGCGCCATCGAAGCCGGACACCAGCCCATCGTAGTCGCCCGCGGCAAGATGCGTGTCAAAGCCCGCCTTGGCCTTCATCAGCGCGGCCACCTCGATGGGGTTGGACGAGCCATCCAGCGCCGAGGTCTGCGTTTCGGCGCGGATCACCGTCACGTATTGCTCCAGCGTGGTCTGGTCGTAGACCCACAGATCCTGGTGCAGCGCGCCGAAGCGGGCGATGCCGTCGTCAACCAGTTCGGCCCGCGTCTTGGTGTTGCCGGGGGCGGTCAGCTGGTCGTCGATATAGGTGTTGAAGCTGGCCAAGTCGGTCAGGGCGACGCGGCTGTCGCCGGTCTGGTCGGGATGGATGATGTTGATGTAGTCGGCCACGTCGCTGCTGGCGCTGACGTCCAGCGCCGCCAACCTGTCGTTGAGCGCACTGAAGGCGGCGTTGACCTTCGGCAGGAAGTCGGCGGCGAGTTGCCGGGCAACCTCGGCCTTGAAGGTGGCCAGTTGGGTCAGGTCGGCGTTGACCTCGTTCTGAGGCTGAATGACGGCGTAATACTGCTTGTAGATCACGTCATCGACATAGGCCTTGTTGTAGTTGGCCTGATGGATCGGGTTGTAGAGGTTAAAGAGCTGGTCATGCGCCTGGGCCTGGGCCTGGGCCAGCGTCAGGGTGTTGTCCGGCCGGTCCATCAGTTGGTTCGCCGTGTTGGTGACCAGCGTCTGGAAGCTAGAGAGGCTTTCAAGGTCGGACGAGACCGGGCCCTTGTCGACGGCCACCGCAAGCGCTGGGTCGGTCGAGGTGACGTTCAGCGGGAAGCGAATCAGATCCCAGTAATTGAGGTAGTTCTGGTAGGCGGTCCGCGTCTCGCTATCGATTTGCGCGCCAATGATCAGGCGGTTGCCACCGGTTAGGCCCAGCTTGTCCTTATAAGCCGCAAGGCGCTGATCGGTCAGGGTGGCGTCATCTTCGATGTTCATGTCGAAGATCGAACCGGTCTCGGCCGTCAGAACCACGATGCCGCGATAAACGGTGTTGCCGTCGATCAGGTCGAGCGAACCGACCGAGATCGGTCCGGTATCGTCGGGCCGCAGGAAACCGGTCTTGATCTGGTCAGGCGCGACAAGGTTCAGGTCGCCCGTCACTTCGGTCACGTAAAGGCCGCCCTTGGATGCGCCCGAGAAACCGCCAGTCGGCGTGGTGCTGTCAGTATCGATCCGGATCGGGGCAAGCGCGGTGCCGATTGGCCCATGGCTGGCCTGAAGCTCGATCCGGTTGCCGCGGATGATGGAATCCGGGCCCGCCGCATAGATGCCGTCGGGTGCGAAGATGTAGACGTTGCCGACGCCGGCATCGATCGTGCCAACCGCCATATAGCCGGCGGTGTTGGTGTCGGACCCACGCAGAATACGGATATCATAACCGTGCGAATTGATGTTGATGACCTCGGTGCCGACCGGCATCACGGTGGTTCCCTCGACAAGCGAGGGGGCAGAGAAGGCCGAGAAGAACGACGTCGCCGCCAAAGTCGTCGGCGCAGGCGGCACGAACTTGACCGAGGTCAGATCGACCGCGCCCGAGGTGTCGATTGTCTGCAAGACGCCCGAAACAGAGACCGACCGCGTCGCGGTGATCGACCCACCCGACGGGCCAAGCGTGCCGCCCGGCACGGTGAACTGCGGATTGAGGAAGATCTGCGCATTGGGTGCGGTCTTGATATCGCCGGCAATCTCCAGCGCGCCGACGCTTTCGACACGGACCGATGGCGTGGCCGAGCCTTGCAGGAACTGAATGGAAATCGGCAGGTCGGCGCGGATGCCGATATCCCAGTATTTCTTCAGGCCCTCGACCGTCGTGGTCTCGTTCCAGACGGTCTTCTTCTTCAGGTAGCCGCCACCGGTCGTCCACTTCCGCGTCGTGACCGAGTAGTTCTTGTAGTCGGAATAATACTGGCCCGCATCGGCGTTGGTCTCGGTAAACGAGCCAGTCGTCTTGACGAACTTGTCAAGATAGTCGGCCTTCGGCTGCCGCTCGGTATGGGTGCCGGTCACCTTCGTGGGGTCGCTGGAATCGTTGTATTCGTTGACGGTGACCGTCTCGAAGATCGTGCTCAATTCGATGTTGAGGTCCTGGCCGCTGGTGCCGCCGGTATATTGCCAGTATTCGCCCGGCGTCGTCAGAACGATCCAGGGGAACAAGGGGTTCGGTGTGACCACCGACATGTCGCGCACGACATTACCCGGCTTCAGATCGACCTGGACGTTCGAGATGTTCTTGAACCGGCCGATGATCTGGGTGCCATCGGGGGCCGTGTAGGTGTTCCAGCCGCCCAGCGCCATGATTTCGCTGATGTTGGAAATCCCCTGGCTTTCCAAAAGGTTGGCATCCGAGAGATACTCGGTCGACTTGCTGAAGAGATTGCCCGACCCGGCGGGCCAGTTGATGATGAAGTCGAACGTCTTGACGTAGCGTGTCTCGATCGTTTCGGTGACCAGCGCACGGCCTTCGGTCCAGATGTAATAGGTGCCGGCCGCGGGCGAATAGTTGGTGGTCAGGCCGTTCACATGCCCGCCGTCGACTTCGACGAACTTGACCCCCTGATAGGCATTGGTCGTCGCATCGCGCTGGACGATGCCCATCTGCGTGGACACGTCGATTCCGCCGGCGTTCTGCGTATAAACGGTCCGCTTCGCGGCAACGCTGTAGGTTCTTGAGACGGAGTCCGACTGCAAGACATCGCCGGACACAAAATTGGCGGGGCTGTTGACAGTGATCGAGTCGGGCTTGTTCAGCGTGTCGGTGATCTGGATCACGCCTTGCCGATCGATGCTGGTGTCGATGCCGTTCAGGATCAGCCTGTAGGACGAGTTGTTGCGGATCGCGACATCGGCATAGCCGGAGGCCACCACAAGCTGGCCCGCGCCGGTGCTGAAGACATTGCCGGTAATGTCGATCCGGCCGCCGGCAAAGGCCATGTCGTTGAGGATGATCGCCTGCGCGGTTTCATCCCAGCGGCCGCGCAGGGGCACCTGCACGCCATTGACCGTGCCGAAAGTAATCCCGGCAATGCCAGAGGTGGCCGAAGCGATGATGGATGTCGTCTGGCTGGGCGGTACGAAATCAGCCGCGACGGTGACCGAGGCCTGCGTCATGCCGGACTGGATCAGGCCGTTGACGTTGACGTTCGTCGCCACGATCGAGATCAGGCCATTGGCCACCACCGCCGACTTGGTCGTGTCGGCACGGTTGACAAGGTAGGCCTGCAGGGCCGCGTCCAGCGTCGGATTCGTCGATGAGCTTCCCAGCGCGACGTTGTTGACGTCGCCCTTCTGGCTGAGACCCGAACCGCGCGACTCGATGCCGGAGACGAAAGCGGAAATGCCGTTGTAAAGGCGCGGGTCGCCGCCGGCATGATACCAGTCCGTCGAGACGGTGAAGTCGCCCCCCGAATAGATATGCACCGTCTTGCCCAGAAGCTGTCCGCTGACGCGGATGCCACCGCTGGCATTGGTCAGGGCGATATCACCCAGCTGGTTGACCAGCGAGCCGAGGACGTAAAGGTCCGGCGGCAGGTTCGGCACGGTGCGCGGCACGTCGTTGGGATAGAGAGCGTTCTGCGCGTCGATGTAATCCTTGATGGTATTGATATAGCCGTAGTCGCTGCGATTGCCGACGTTGATCAGGATGTCGATCTGTGCCGAACCATCACTGCTGTTCGTGCCCGAGGCGCGCGCGTCGTTGACGTAGATGTTGCCCGGGTAGAACTCGGTATAGTCGCCCGTCGCGTCGCTGATCCGCGCCACTTTCGAAGAATCGATCACCACGTCGCCCAGCCGGGTCATGACGTAAAGGTCGGAGGTGATGGTGACGTGGACATCCTTGTGCGCCAGCAGCGTCGGACCGGCTTTGCCCACACGGGTGTTGCTGGTCAGCGGTGCGATCGAGGATGCGGCCGTATCCTTGGCGTTGACATAGATCGAACCGGGCGCCGCGCTGATATCGGGCAGTTCCATGAACAGCGACTCGATCGATTGATCGACCGTTTGCACGCCGTCGGTGCCCGCGGTGGGCGGCGCAATTCCCAACTGCTGCATCTGCGCAACGATCTGGTCCAATTGCGCCTGGTAGCGCACAAGCGCCTCGGCGTTGCTGTTGTGATCGGCCATCCATTTCTGGATCTGCTGGTATTGCGCGGCCAGCAGAAGGTTAAGCTGGCCGATGCTGATGACCGGCATCAGGAACGCGGTCGGCTTGATCACGAGGACCTGATCGACCATCGCATCGCGGATGAAGCTGCTTTGATCCGAGGAATAGACCTTGGGCTGGTCCGTATCGGGGATCGAGGTGCCAAGATCGCGCCACAGAGCGGTGTTGGTGTAATCGGTGTTCTGCAGCGCAATCGCCGTCGGGCCGCCATCGACACCGCCGATGAAGCGGTAGAAATGGCCGACCGTACCCTTCGTAGTCGCCGCGTTGGCGGCGTCGAGCAGGACGATGTCATCGCGGAACATGTCGATCGCCAGCGCGCTCGAGTCGTAATAGCTGATCGTGTAGTCCTGCGAGGCGTCAAGGCCGAGGGCCCCCTTCTCGGCGTCTGTCAACTGCCGTTCGGCGGCGCCGTCAGGCATGCTGTACTGTGTCTGCGCCGCGTCAGTGGCGTAGATCACCTTGTAGACGGTATTGTAGTTGACGCCCGCGCGCAGCGTCGCCGAGGCATCGATGCTGACCGTCGAGGTCCCGGTGTTCTCGATGTTCTTGCCGACAGGGTACCCATAGGGCGGAATTGCCAGCACCAGAACAAGGCCATCGCTGTCCTGCTGGAACAGCGTGCCATTGTCCTCGGCACTCAGCATCAGGTTGCCGGCACTCAGCAGTTCGGACGAACCGGTGATGTTGACGGCGTTGTTGAGATTGGTGTGGTTGGTCATCACCGCGACGCCCAGCGAAATGCCAAGCGAGACGAGGCTACCGTTGGCCGCGGTAAAGGAACTGGTCTTGTTGACACGACCGTCGGACTTGCCGGCGCTGATCTCGATGCGCGAGCCTTCGATATGCGAATTGGCCACATCGATGGTGGTGTCGCTATTGGTAACCGCCTTCGCATCAATGCCCATATTGGCGCTGAGCAGGCCAGCCTGGAACACGACGGTATCGGCCGAGTTGAACATCGTTGCGCGGGTCGCGATCGTCACCTCGCCATTCATGTTCTGGATCAACGCGCCGTCCATCGTCACGTTCGTATCGGCGTTGATGTCGACATGCGAAAGCGAGACTGCGAGGCCCGCGATGCCGCTGACCGCGTCGATCTTGGCACTGTCGGCGGCCTTTACATCTGACAGGGCGCGCAAGATCACACTGCTTGGGTTGGAATAGCTGCCCACCCCGATGATCTGCGCGCCGCCAAGGTCAACCTTCGATTCCGCTTTATCGCTGTCAGTGCCGATATGGGTGTACGAGCCCACAACGCCGACGCCCACGCCATTGGCCGAGCCGCTGCTGACGTTATGGCTGAGCACCGCCGCAGCACCGTTGTAGCCAACAACGTATTCCTTGGAGTTCTGGTTCAGCGTGTCGATCTGGATGTTGATACCGGTGACCACCGTACGCCCGGTCGTCGCGCCGGTCAGCGCACCGGTATTGCCGGTGAACTTGACCAGGGCATCACCCGTTGAATCAAGATAGAGCGCGGCGCCAGAACCAGCGGCCAGCGCGAAGGAGGCCGTCCCGGCATGGCCGTCTGTGCTGCGCAGGGTGCGGGCCGAAACGTTCACCGCCGTGCCGGTCAGGACAGTGCCGTCCATCACCGCGACCAGCGCGCTGGCCTTGTCGGTGACGCTGCTGACCGCGCCCATCACGGCCAGACCGCCGCCGCCGCCAGCCTCGGTATCGGAATAAAGGTCGGTGTTCAGGTCGGCGACGATGTTGACCAGACCCGCGACGATATTCGCGCCATTCTTCAGGAAGATGCCGGAGTCCTGGCCGCCTCCGCTGCCCGCGACGGTGAAGGCATTCATCGAACCGATGGCACCAAGGCCCGCAGAGACGCCCAGCGTCGAGGCGCGCAGAGTGATGTCGTAGACCGAGCGGATATCGGCGAGCGTTGAGCCGACGATGTTGGCATTGTCGATCACGGTCTGCACGCTGCCGGTCGCTTCGGCACGCGACACGTTGACCACGACGGCGACCATGCCGACGGATACGCCCGTCGAGCCGACCTTCGAAATATCAACCGTCGAGGAGGAATTCACCCGGACAGTGCCGCCCGAGACACTGGCATTTGCAACCTTGGCCAGCACGGTCGAGCGGTGCTTGCTGGTCATCACTGCCGCGCCCACGGCAAGGCCGATCGGTGCGGCGGCCACCGAGATATTGGCGACGTCCGAGCTCATCCGCACATCTTCATGCGCGTTGACAAGAACTGCACCGCTGCTGACCACGGTATTCGTCCGCGCGCCCATGTCGATCAGCGCGCTGACAAGGTTGGCCACATCCAGCGAGATCGCCAGACCGCCACCGCTGACGGCAAAACCCGTTGCCGCGGCAAAGGCAACGCCGACACCGTTGAGATCGTCCAGATGGGTGACTTGGCCCGCATCGACCGTGACCCCACCGATGGCGTCCACCGTATTGCCCGCGCCCGTGGCCGAGATCTCGGCCAGCGAGACGTTGCCCACCGACACATCAAGGATGCTGACGTTGATCGCAACGGCCGCGCCCGAGACCGCCGCCGCGACGCCCACCATGGTCGAGCCGTTGCCCGATGGCACGGCGTCGTTCACGGTGGTGGTCGAGCTGGTCAGAACCGAAAGCGAGCCATCCGCCGCAACGGTCGAGTTAACAACCCGCGCCTCGACGGTGGAATGGTTGGTCACATCCACGCCGATACCTGCACCCGCAACCGCGGCGCCGATGCCAATGGCCAATGCAACCGAAGCCGCCGCAACCTGCACATGGTGGGTCTCTTCGGCGGTCGCATTCAGATAAACGTCACCCGCCGTCATCACCCGGCTGCCCTCGATCAGCGCGCGCGTCAGGTGGTTGCGGCTGGACGTGTCGCTGCCGCCGATGGTGCTGCTGGTCAGGCTAATCCCGATCGAGCCCGCGCCGGCCACAAGGCCCGCCGAAACCGCCACGGCCGCTGCCGTGACCTTCGAGGTCGAGGTGGTGGTGCTGGTCGCGGTCACGTCCACGTCGCCCGCGTCCGCAGCGGCAGAGGGCACGTTACCTTGGGTCTGCAAATAGGCATTCGTCACATGTGCGTCGGTGACGTTTGTGACGGTATTGATCGCATTGGCACCCGCGCCCGACAGGGCCAAGCCACCGAAGATGCCCGCGCCCACCGCGACGGAGGCCGCAACGGCCTCGGCGCTGACGGTGGTCGTGTTGGTGGCATTGACCTTGATGAAGCCCGCGGTGCTGCCATGGGCGTTGACCATCGGCGTTGCCGACAGCGACGAATCCTTCAGTTGCGCGATGGCATCCGAGGCGATTTCGTTCTTGGCAATCGAAATACCGATCGAGATCGCGACGCCGCCGTAAAGGCCCACGGCCGCAGCCAGCGCAGCACCGACCGAGGTCGTGGTGATGGTGCTGGTATTTGTCGCGTCGATGTTCAGGCTGCCCACGTCCAGCAGGGTCAGGCTGTGATCCTTGGCTGCGGTGCGTTCGACGATGGCGTTGGTCGACGAGTAAATCTCGTTGAACACGAAGGATCCCGCGCCCGCGAGCGAACCCGCGACTTGGCCCGAAACCGAAACCGCACCCGCCGCCGCGACCGAAACCGCGCTGATGGTCGAGGTGTTGGTTGCCGTCACATCGACGGCACCGGTCACGGTCATCGAGGCGTCCTTCATGCCCGCGAAGGTGGTGAAGCGGTTGTTCTTGCCGCTCCCGATCTCGTTGGTGACTACGGCAGCGCCGATGGACGCGGCGCCGGCCCCGGCCCCGCCGACACCCACCGCGACCGAAGCCGCGACGACTGCCGCGGTGATCTCGTTGTTGGTCAGGGCGGTCACGCTGACGCTGTCGGCCTTGCCCTGTTCGACATTGTTCAACTCGGCCGTGGTACCGCCGGTGATCTGGTTGAAGGCCAACGCGCCCGCGCCGGCAATGGCAAAGCCCATGCCCGTCGCCGCCGCCACGGCCACCGAGGCGGCGACCGAGATCGCCTGGATCTTGAGGTGGCTGGAGCCATCGTCGGTCCTGGCCGATACAGTGATTGCGCCGCCGGTCGCGTCCAGCTTGCCAACGCCGGTAAACCCGGTGATTCGCGCCGTGGTCGAAGCGTCCATCTTGTTATTGGCAACCGCCACGGCGACCGAGACGGCAATGCCGGTGCCCCCGGCCGCCGAAACCGCAACCGCGGCGCTACCGACGCCGGCATAGATGTCGACAAGGTTCAGCGCCGAGACGTCGATGCTGCCGGCCTTGGCCCGGTTGGAGGTCGAACTGCCGACCATGTCGGCCAGCACGCGGGCGTTGCCGAAGTTGCCGGCCCCTGCGCCGGCGCCAGCCACCGAAAGGCCGAATCCGCCCGTCGCGGCGACGGCGACCGATGCCGCAACCACGTCGGCCCTGATCGTCTGGGTCGACTTGGCCCGAACGTTCAGAGCGCCGCCCACGGTGATATCGCTGTTCACGACTCGCGCGGCGACAAGGTATCCGCCATCGGATGGCAGTCCGGCCGGAACTGTATCCAGCCCGTCGGTCTTGTTGATCGACACCGCGATGCCCAGCGAGAAGGCCGCACCAGACTGGCCTGCCGCGACGGCGACCGCAAAGCCCAGAACGACCGAGTGGATCGAGCCGGTGCTTTCGGCATGCACGTCGAGCGAACTTGCGCCGTCGATGGTCGCGCCACTGACCACTGCATAGGTCGCGCCGTTAAGGTAGTTGCCACTGCCCGCCCCGCCGCCGGCAAAGCCAACCTGGCCCGTCGTTGCCGCGACGGCCGCCGCGATGGCGACCGAGATGATGCCGCTGGTATTGCTGACATCGACGAAGATCGCGTTGGTCTTGCCGCTGTTGACCGCATCGCCATGGACCGTTCCGCCCATCCGCGCGCCGGTTTCCGAGGTGATCGAGTTGACCGCGACCGAGAAGCCGACCGCGCCCGCACCCGTGGTACCGCCCACCGCCGCAGCGGCGCCGATGGCGACCGCAGTGATGTGGGTTCTGTTGCGGGCCAGAACAGCAAGGTCGGCCTCGTTGTTGAGGTTGATGGTCGCGCCGTTCTTGACCTCGGCGACCACGCTGCTGTGGATCTTGGACACAGCCACGCTGCCGCCGATGGCGACGGCCACGGCCGAACCCGCGCCGATCGCGGCCGCGGCGCCGATGCTGACAACCACGATGCCGCTGGCGTCATCGGCTGCCACTTCAAGTCCTGCCGTCTGGCCGGTCAGGCCACCGGCAAGCGCCGTGGTGGTGTCGTTGTTCAGCGTCACCGTGACGCCGGAGTCGACAGTTGCCGAAATCGTCCGGTTGACCGTGGTCAAGGCAAGGTCAAACCCGATGCCGACCAGTTTCGATCCACCCACCGCGAAGGCGATGTTGACCATCTGCGAATTCAGGTCCGAGGTCTTGTTCAGGCCGGTATCGCTGTTGAAGGCATCGTCGGGCAGGCCGGCGAAGGTCTGGTTGCGCAGCGTGTCGTTGACCCCGCCATCGGGAATGTGCGAGCCGGCGCTGACCTGCACATGGCCGCTGGCCGTCACGGCAAGGTTCCCGCCAAGCAGTGCCGTCACGCTGCGGGTGTTCGAGATCACGCTGACCGCGACGCCAAAGCCGCCATTGCCGATGCTGATGCCCGCCGCGCCCGCGATGTTGGTGATCGTGCTGGATTCCTGCGCCGCCATTGTCAGCGCCGCAACGTTCCAGATCCGCGCCGCAGTCGGGTTCGCGGTGGCGCTGACGTCGCCGTCGAGCACCGTCACGGCGACGGAACCACCGATGGCAAAGCCGCCCGAACCGGCCCCGCCCACCGCGATGGTCACCAGCGATTGCTGTGCCGACGCGATGATCGAGGCATCGCCCGTCACGGTCAGGTTGCTGGAGATGTTGACGGTCGTCGGCGCGGTCACGAGGTTGATCGCGATGCCGGCGCCAACCGCCGCGCTGGAACTGTTGGTGCTGATGGCAAGGCCACCGCCCAGCGCGACATAGGTGGATGTCTGGATCGCCAGCGCGCTGAACTTGCCGCCCGATGTCAGGGCCGAGGCGTCATCCACGCTGATGCGGGTGCCCACGCTGTCCTTGTTGACGGCAGCACTGCCTGCAACGGCAGCCGTCTTGGCGCCTGCGGCCGAAACGGCGACGGAAACCATGTCAAGATCACTGGTGGCCAGAAGGCTCATGTCGCCGGTTGTGGTGCCGATGGTGCTGCCGGTCAGCACCACCTCGACGCCACGGGTGACGTGATCGTCATTCTCTGCTTCCGAGACGGCGTTGACCGCTACGGCGATGCCGATGGCGACCTTGCCCGCGCTTAGCGCCAGACCGCCGGCGCCAACGCCCATGTAGCCATTATCCAGCGCGGCGATGGTGACGGTGCCCGTAGAGGTTACCGCCGCATCGTCGAGGACGGTTGCCGTGCTGGTCTGCAAGACGTTGATCGCGACCATGCCGGCCCCGGCCCCGCCGGAACTGCCCGTCGAAATCGCCAGACCCGCCGCGACGGTATTGATCGACATCGTGCTGGTTGCCGTGATGGCGACCGTGCCGACATTCTCGTTCTGGATGATGTGCGAAACGTCTGCCTCGACGACCGACTTGATCGCCGCCACGGCCACCGCGACGCCCACACCGGCCCTGCCGCCATAGGCAACGGCGCCCGCGATCTGCAGCCAGTTGGCATCATTGCGCGCGCCCACTTCCAACGACGGACCGTTGTAAAGCGTGATACGGTTGGAGGCATCCATGCCGCTCAGGACGGCCTTAACCGTGGTGTCGTTCACGACCACGATGACCGAACCCGAAACCGCAATACCCTTCTGGCCCTTGGCTGCAGCAAGGCCCGCCGAGAAGGAGTAATACCCCGAATCGTCGTCAGACTTGATCGTCAGGGCCCCGGCGGTGCGCAGCGCCATCGCGCCCAAAGTCGCCTCGACGGCGGCGATGATATCCTTGGTGCTGTCGATCACCACGAAAGAGCCGGCAATGCCGACGCCTTCGGACCCTTCGGCCACCGCGGCGGCTCCGGAGATCAGAACGCGGGTACCGGTATCGCTGGCCGTAGTAGTGACGCTGCCGGCGGTCAGATCCGACAGGTTACGGATCTTGGCCGTGATCGTCAGGTTTTCCTTCAGGGCACTTGCAGAGCCGGAAATGCCCACACCGCCCTTGGACGAGCTGGAAGAACCCGAGACGGCATCGGCGCCCGCGCCGCCACCGGGCACGGGAACGGCAGAGTTGGCATCGCCGATCGGGGCACCGCCCGCCGCACCCGAACTGCTGGTGCCCGAACCGGGCGTTCCGCTGTCGACCGGTGTCGATTTGCCGGCCTTGGTCGCCGCGATCGACCCCATCACGATCACGCCGTTGGAATTGGCGGTGACGTTGACCGCGCCGGCGACGTTGAAGACATGGCTGGCATCATAGACATCGGCCGAAATCAATGCCTCGGCGTTCCGGGTGCTCAGCACAGTGACGCCAGAAACGCCCACGGCCGTCTTGTCCGAAACGGACACGGCGCCGCTGGCGGCGATGATGTGGGCCGTTTCCTGGGCTGTGACGTCAAGCTTGCCCAGCAAGGTCACGTCGCTGCGCGCGTCGAAGGTGCTGATGGCCTTGTTGGTCAGCGTGGTGTGGTTCCACGACCCGTTGATCGACACGTCGCCGCCCTTGCCACCCGCAACCGAAAGGCTGATGGCCAGCGTGTTGGCATCGGTCGTTACGGCCATGTCGTGGGCACGGACCCTGACGTTGCCGACGGTCGCGTTTGCCTCGGTATCGGCCAGAAGGACCGAGACGGAGGCGCCAATCGCGGTCATCGACGTCTCGCCTGCGCCGCGGGGGTCCTGAATAGCCTTCTTGGGCTTGAGGTTCTTTAGGCTAGAGCTCAGCCATGTCTTCATGGCATTGGCGTAACCCTGCTTGGGGTCCGGGCTTTCGCCCTTGCTGGCAAAACCGAAGGGCGCGACGTTGCCATCGAGGATCAGCATGTCGCTCTTGCTTTCGGCGGCGACGGTCAGGTCATCGCCCGAGGCACTTGTGCCCACGGTAATGTTGGCACCATCGGCAACCGTCGCGGTTGACTGATAGGTCAGGTCCATGACGCTGAGCGAGATCGCCACGCCCACCTTTTCGCCGCGCGCAAAACTTTGCGTCCAGACGTCCGTCAGGGTCGAGTTCAGGCCGAAATTGTCATCGATGTAGTTGGTCAGGTTACCGATGTAATGCAGGATCGTTCCCGACAGCGTGACCGGCGTCCACATCGAATCGTCAAGGAAATTACCGGTCAGCAGGTTGTAATTGTTCGCAACAACCTTGGCAGTGTAGCGCACGTCGCCGCTGGAAACGGTATCGCCGGCCGAAATGTCCACGCTTGTCGGATCCGCCACGACGGCCCCGTCGGAATCCTTCACGACCGAAGTTATGGTCAATTTCGGCGCGCTGGTGCCGTGATCCACCGACCAGCGTGATACATCGCCGAAGTTTTCGGTCAGCAGGTCCACCTTGACGCCGTCGAACTTGGCCTTGTAGCGGAGCCCGTCCAGCACAACGATATCGTTCGTGGCGATGTCTGCGGTGCCATTGCCAATGGCGTTGCCACCGGCATCCGTCACCGCGCGGGTGATCGTGTAGGTCGGATCGCTGAAGGCGCTGATGAATGGCGTGACAAGGTTCACGCCCCAAAGGCCGAGCGGGTCGATCTTGTTGCTGGAATTGGAATGCACGGTCACCGCGTCACCGGAAACCAGCGTCACCCCACCCTCGATCTTGGCGGTCGCGTATTCCTCGAAGAACGACAGGTTCAGCGCCAGCGCGCCGCCCAACTTGGCGTTCTTGCTTTCGCCCTCTTTCTTCTTGACGTCCGATCCTTCGTTGGCCGAAAGCGCCACCGCGGTGCTTTTCGGGCGGGCCGAAATGGACCCGTCAATCGTGGTTTCCTTGCCCACCGTAATGCTGCTGGGCGTCGTGCCATCGGCATAACCCAGGTAGGCGCCGGTATGGTCATGGTCGATCACCAGGCCGATACCGCCCGACACCTGGAACGGCGGCGTTTCGGGCGCTTTGTCCAGCGCATCCTTGATGAAGCTGATGTTGTTGTAGAGGAATGTCGTCAGCAACGGCGCGATCGGCAGCACCTGCGAGATCGAGGCGGTCGCCTCGACAAAGTTGCCCGCGTCCACGCCGGTCGAGGCCGCGACGGCCATCCCGTTGGTCGACACCGGCACCGCGATGATGCGCAGCTTGTCCAGCGCCGCCTTCTGGCTGGACGCCTCGATGGTCAGGTTTCCATCGACGGCCCAGCCGGTGCCCGCAACGCGCGCATCGGTATTGTCGATATTCAGTTCCAGGCCAAAGCCGATCGACAAGAGCGAATCCGCCGGACCGCTGGCGCCCACTTCGGTATAGACCCGCTTGATCGTATGCGCCGCCGCCCGCATGTCGCCGCCGATATGCGACGAGGTCAGCGGGCTGACGAGGACGTGGTTCTCGATCAGGTTGATGTTGATGCCGAAGGACAGTGCGACGCCACCAAGACCCTCGTTGGCAATGATGACCGAGTTCAATTCGTCGACGTAAGAGCCGACGTTCAGGTTGCCGTCGATCTGCAGTTCACCTTTCAGGGTGATGCTCTGGTTCAGATCGACGATGCCCACGGCCACGCCAAGCAACAGCGGGATGGGCGAAGCCTTGTTCACGACGATCGTCGAGATGGTGATGTCCACATCGCCCGACGCGGTGATCAGACTGTTCTCGTTGGCGGTGATCGAAACATGCGAGGCGGCACGCGAGGTGGCCGAAACGATGGCCAGCGATTCAAGGATGGCCAGAACCGTTGTGCCCAGGAATTCGCCGAAATTGGTGTCGCGGCTGCCCGAATCCTCGGTGACGTCGGTCACCGGCAGGACGCCGACCCGCACGTCGATGGTGACATTGCGGGCTTTCAGTTCCGCGATGCTGCCGGTCGTCGTCTCGTCACCCAGCGTGATGTTTCCGTTCAGCGACTGGATCTGGTAAAAGCCCGAAGTCCAGCGGCGGTCGGTGATTTCCGAGGCGATGATGATGTCGCCCGCAGTCTCTATCTTTGCGCCGGGGTCCAGCGTGAAATTGTTGGTCTTGAAGATCAGGCGGCTGTTGGCGCTGCCCGACATGATCAGGTTACCGCTGATATGGATGTCGTCAGACGAGATGGTAACCTTCTCGGCCGAGAGGTTGATCAATGCCCCGGCCACGATGTTGATGGATACCAGTTGGCTGGTGTCGACGCGCGACACGGCAGTCGATTCCATCTTTGCCGGCACCGCGCCGATCACAAGGTTGGCACCCAGATCGTTCTGCAAATGGCTGGTGGTGGCGGCGCTGAGGGTGCCATCAAGCGCGATGTAGATGTTGTCATTGGCCCCGGCGGTGCCGGACACCGTCACCTTGTCCGTGCCGGTCAGCGCCGCTCCGTCGATGACGATCTGGTCATCACCCGACCCTGTGGTGATCGAATCGGTGCCGCCGCCGGTGCGGTAAAGGAAATCGCCAGTGTAGTTGGTGGTGGTGACCGAGTTTGCGCTGCTATCGCCGCGCAGTTCGATCAACTCGACGTCGAACGCGGTGGCCGCGGTCCCACCGCCGGCCGTCACGATGTCCCGGTTGGCGTTGGCGCCAGTGCCCGAAGCAATACTCATCGTCCCGGCATAGCCGGCCGTTCCGACGATCAGGTGGTCATAGCCGCCGCCGCCATAGACGGTGGCCCCATCCGCGCCAATGATCAGGTCATCGCCGGCAGAGCCCTTCAGGGTGCCGCCGCCGCCCTGCGCGTCGATGATCACGCCCAGCCCGGACGAGATATGCGCGGTCACGGACGATCCGCTGAAGGTCATTCCATCCAGCCCCAGCGCCTGCAGCATGGCGGTGTCGGTCTGAAGTTGCTGGGATCCGGTGCCGCTGACGCCGGTTCCGGTCACCGCCTGGGTCACGCCCTCGAAACGCAGCGCGCCGGAGCCTGTGACCGTGGTCGAGATCACCAGTTCGCCGGCCGCATTGATCGTGGCGCTGAGGCCCGTGATGACGTTGAACGCGTCCAGCACGTCCTGCATCGTCGTCGCGGTGACCGCGACGTTCAGGAACGCCACCGAATTATCGGGGAAGGTGATCTTGAGGTCGGCGCCTTCGTTGATCGGCAGGCCGGCGCCACCGGCCAGAGTCGCCAGCTTCGTCGCCGCGGTCAACGCGGCCGAGGCAAAGCCCGACGCGTCGATGTTGTCGGTTCCCGAAGTGCCGATCAGGCGGAAGTTTTCGAACCCCGACTGGTGAACACTAACGCCACCAACGGTGACGAGAGAATCGGTCAACACGATGCTGTTCGATCCATTGACGGTCAGGCGGTCATAGCCGTCGCCGCCGGTCACGGTTGCCGCAACCGAAGCCGAGCCGATCGACCCGAGAATGAACACCTGGTCGTCGCCGGCGCCCAGGTCCACCTGGTCGCCGCTGCCGATGGTCACGATATCGCCCACGTCCGAGCCGGTGATATGAGCCGACCCGCTGAAGCCCGATGTATCGGCCCAGCCGGCCAGCGACGTGTTGAACGACAGCCGCGCCACTTCGATGCTGTTCAGGAAATCGGGCGTGGTCGTGCCGCGCGTGCCAACGGTGACGTGGCCTGGATTGCTAAATGCCGTGCCCGACACGCTGCTTGCGGTCAGGTTATAGCCCAGCGACCGGCCCGACAGCGAATACTGGAAATCGATCTGGATACTGGTGATGTTATTGCTGCCGTCCCGGTTGACGGTAATGGCATAGGTGCCTTCCTCGAACTGGTGCAGGCCCTTGATCCGGCTTTGAATCTCGGCGTCATCAGCGGTGAAGTTGATAGCTGCGGTGCTGACCGACAGGGCATCGGGCCCGGTCAGGGTCAGGCGGAACGTGTCGCCCGCGGCATAGGTCGTGGGAACATCCACGACGATACGGTCACCGGTAAAGGCCATGCTGCCGTCCGTGTTGACGTCATCATGGATCAGCGAGCTATCGGTCAGCGTATATTGAAAGAATCCATCCTCGACGAGCGTATCTGTACCGCCACCGCCATAGATGGAATCCGAGCCCAGGCCGCCGGAGAGGGTGTCGTTCTGCGAGCCGCCCTTGAGCGTATCGTTCCCGCCGGCGCCCCGCAGGGTAACCGCCGCATGGGTCAGCGCGCTGGCATCGAAGGTGTTGGCACTATCGTCACCGATCAGCGTGATGTTGACGATGCCGGTCAGCGTATCGGTGCCGTCTGCCCCGCCATTGACAGTGACGACGCCCGTGGCGCCATCAGTCAGGGTCCGGTTGCCGGCGATACCTTGCGCGACGTAGACGTCGCCGGTGCTTGACGGCGTCGCCGTACCGTCCGCCTTGATCGTATCGCTGCCCAGCGAGGCGAAGAACAGGTCGTCATCCCCGGCGGTGCCGATCAGCGTATCCGACCCGCCACCGCCGCGCAGCGTGACGCCGCCCAGCGTAAAGCCGGATGCATCAATGGTGACGGAGCCGGACTGCATCGGCTGGGCCATGATGACCGCGCCTTCAATTCCGCTCAGTGTCGCCGTAGCGGCCCCTTCGGTCAGGGACCCGTTCAGCAACACGGCGTTGCCGGTCACGTCCTGATAGATAACCCGGTCCGCACCAGCGCCGCCGGTGACGGTCACGCCCGACAATGCCCTGATGCCCAACTCGTCGGCGCCGTCGCCGCCAGAGATCAGCTTTGTCGTGGTATCGCCGCGGATGACGTCGGCCCATTGGGTGCCGATGATCGAATAAACCGCACCGGTGAAAGATTTCATGCCCGCCACAACGCCAAGCGTCAGGTCTGTGACGATGCTGGTCGCGTATTCGGCGATGTGCTGCGCCACGTCACCGCCATAGTTCAGCGTGACCCGCGGCGATGCCGCCGCCGTGCCGGCCCGCGCGATGCCGGTGTAGCTCAGGACGGCGGACCCATAGACCACCGCACCCTGGTAGACATCCGCGATGTCCCATTTCAGTTCGTTGGTCGACGACCCGATGTCGAAGAATAGCCCGTCGGCGTCGTCACCACTGCCCTGCCCCTCAAACGCCTGGAACCCGGCAAAGCTGATGGTGCCGCCGGTGGCGGTTGGCGCGGGAAGGACATCCTTGATGTCGAAATTGCCGGTGGCGGAGTTGTAGACATAGTTGTCGGAATAGGTGAACGCGGCGGTCCCGTCCGCGCCGCTGGCCGAAAGGGCGCTGACGGTAAAGGTCGTCGCGATCGGCTTGTCGAGTTCGTTCGGCCCGGTGGCCGCGACAGATGCATTGGTGTCGCCGATAAGGGTGTTGTGGCCGCTTCCGCCTGACACGGTCATCACCACGGCCGCATCCGGCACGTCAACGGTGATGGTGTCGTCGCCGCCATTGGCGGTGATCGAGCGGGTCTGGCCGTTCGCGACGATATTGTCGTCACCTTCGCCGGTAATGAGCACGCCGAAGCCCGAAACAAGGCTAAGCCCGGTTGCAGTCCCCAGCCCCATGTCAATGGACACGTCCACACTGCCATCGCCGAACGTGCGGTAATCCAGTACGTTGGTGTCGCTGTTCGTGGTCGCCTGGATTTCTTCGACGCTTTCGGTCTTCAGCAAGGCGCCGCTGCTGATCCAGAGCGACAGGTCGCTTTCGGTGCCATGCACCGTAATGTTCGACGTGCGCGCATAGCTCAGCACGATCCGGTCGATATTGTCGCCGCCGACGATGGAATCCGCGCCCCAGATCGAGGAGTCGGTGTTCTGATCAACCCACGCCTCACGCTCTGCATCCGACATCAGCGCCAGTTCGGCATCGGTTTTGCCCTCTGTGGCGGGCCGGCTGTAGCTGAGCGTGATCTGCGCCTCGGCGTTGCCCGTGGTCGCCATCGCGTTGACATCCCAGATCAGCAGATCGTCGTTGCCATGGGCCAGATCGGTGCCGCCCAGCAGGTTGACGTCAACACCACGCGCCATGCGCACGGTGTCGTCGCCGCCGGTGGCCGTATATCCGGTGATGCCGCGCAGATCGACCGTCAACGGATCGTTGTGGGCGATGTCGCTGGCCTCGTACAGGCGCATTTCGCCCGCTTCGGCGTTGATCATGGCGCCGGCCTGCCCGGCCGTGCGCGCCTCGTAGGACAGGTTCATCACCCCGCCATTGACCGAACGGAACCCTTCGACTCCGCTGATCGACAGGCCGGTGCTGCGCCCCAACGCAGTCGAGCCGCCACTGCCCACGGTCGTCGCGGTGTCGAACCGGTCCAAAGTGACGTCGCCGGCGTTCCAGGTCACCTTCCATTCGCTACCGGCGGCCGAGGTATTATCGACGATCACGTCGCGGGTCGCCTGCGCATCGATTGCATCGACCCCGGTGAAGGTCAGGAAATGGTCAAGCTTGCCGGTGGTTCCGTAAGAGACGTCGCGCGTGACCTTGTGGTCTATCGCAGTATCATTGCTGTCGGGATTGTCGGTGCTGCCGGTGGGCAGCAGGAGCGAGATCTGGCCGCCCGCATTGCTGCCCGACAGGCTGTTGACCGACCAGACGAGGCCGGTCGACACTTCCGGACCCATCAGCGTGTCGCCGCCACCGGACCCCATGTTGATGGTGAATTCCACGCCATTGGCGAGGCTGAGGATCGACTGGTCCAGCAGGATCGATTTGCCGCTGCCGGATTCGTTGATGTTGACGGCGTCATAGACGGTGGTGGCGTTGTAATTCGCATCGACATCAACGACACGGCTGGTCCCACCGACGACGCGCACATGCAGCGCGCTCAACACGTTGTCGCCAGCGGGGTCGAGACCCTGCACCAATTGCAGCTGCAGATCCTTGATCTGTTCGCCGGTGGAGCTGCCGGGCTTGTCGACGGCCACCTCGGCGACACGCAAGGTGGCGTTGGTCACGCCAGCGGCGACGGTCAATGTCGCGGTGACCGGGTCGCCACTCAGCAGCAGACGCGGCTCCAGCGTGTCGATACCGGGACGGCGGCGGGGAAGTTGCCGGCCTTCGCCTTGCACGGCGCGCTCCAGCCAGCGCCACAGGCGGGCGGGCATCGGGCGGGGTTGCAACGCCTTGGACAATGGCAGGACCGGCTGCACTGCGGGGGAAACATCAGGGGTGCGCACCGGCGATGCCGCGCGCCGGTCCTTTTTCGAGAAATTCTTGCTCATGGTCTTCCCCCGGGAGATCGGAACGCCCCCAATGGCGGTCCGTCGGCATGGGCGGCGACATCGGCCGCCGCCCCTTCTCGTCTCAGTTCGTCATCGTCTCGGAGGGCGTTGCGTCCTCGGCGGACGGCGACTTGCCCTTCTTCTTGGCAGACTTGTCTTCTTCGACAGCGGCAGCAGGCTGCACCAGCTTGGCCACCAACGGCTCAACCTGCTGCATCGACATCAGGTGCAGCTGGATCAGGTCCAGATCACCGTTGCGGAACATCTCGACGACCTTCTCGTCGGGCAGCGCGCGCAGCTTTTCGACCGACACCCGCATGAAGCCGGTCACGCCGCCGGTGGTGCCGTCGTTCAGCCGGTAATCGATCCGCGCCTCTTCCAGCAGGCCGCTTTCAAGCAGCCGGTCACAGAAGGCCTGGCTGCGGTTGAACGTCGACTGGTATTCCTCGACGAAGCGCAGGACGTTCTTGGTGTAGGCGGTCTCGACCCCTTCGGAATCGAACATCCGTTCGCCTTTGCCGTCCTTGTTCAGACCCTTGTAGCTTTCGTCGATGCACAGCGTCAGGCGATCCCCGTCTTCCTGCAGCGCGAAGACAAACGGGTAGCGACGGAAGAACGCCGGCACGTAGCGCCCGGTCCAGTTGCCGTCTTCGGCGACGAAGGCATTGCGGTCCTGCTGGGTGCCCAAAAGCGCCAGCGCCGCGACACCGGTCGCGGTCTTGGCGAACAGGATTGGCATTTCCACCGCGACCTTGATGAATTCGACGTCGACGATCGGCACCGTGTTGGTTTCGCGCGCGAAATCGAAAGACGTCGTTTGCCGCACCGAAACGTCGCGATGCGCATTTCGGTTCACCGGAACGACGTTTTCATAGATCATCAGTTGTTTGGTCATCGTATTCTTCTTTCCTTGGATGTCAGCCGCCCGTGCGGCCCGACAGTGAGTTGGTATCCAGCGCCCCGAACAGGGCATAGACCTCGGCCTGCAACTGCATCGTGCGCAGCCGTGCGGACTGAATATCGACCCGAAGGATGTCGCGGCGCAACTGCTGCTCCATCGTCACCTCCACGCCCACCTTGCCGGCCTGTTCCTGCGCCTTGGCATCGCTCAGGGCCTGCTCGGCCAGCCGCAACTGGTTGGAAACAGCCGCGCTGTGCTGGTTGCTGACGTTGATCGCGGCGATCAGCGAGGCATAGGTCCGCTTCGCCAGATCCTCGGCCTGCGTCACGCGCAATTGAGCCATCTCGACCCGGGCATCGGCCTCGCGCATCTGGGAGCGACGCACGCCGCCCTCGTAGATCGACCAGTTCACGCCGACCCCGACATCGGTCGTCTGGATGTTGCTGCCGCCCCCGAAGAGCGAGCCCTGCGTGTCCTGCTGGGTGAAGTTCAACGTCAGTTCGGCGGTGGGGCGATAGTTGGCGCGGGTCTGCTCACGCTGCTTTTCGGCAAGGGCCAGCTGTGCGCGGGCCACCTGTACCTCGGGCGACATGTCCAGCAATCGCGCCTCGGTGAACGTCTGCGAAAAGCTGGCAGGCGCGATCGCGGCAAGGCCACCGGCCGCGCTGACAGACGTGTAGCCCGGTCCGGTGTAGCGGTAGAGCGCGAAGAGCGCGTCGCTTTGCTTCAGTTCGGCATCGGCGAGGTCGGAACGGGCCGAGAAGGTATCGCCCTGTGCGCGGGTTAGCGCCATCTGGTCGCCGCGACCGGCGCTGATCTGCAGCTCCAGCGCGCGTTCAAGCTGGGTGCGTGCCTGCACCAGCGTGCGGGACCGCGTCACCTCGAACTGGGCCGATGCCACGTCGAGGTAGGTGCGCGTCAGGTCGCGTGCCAGCTGGTTGCGGGCCACCTCGGCCTGCGCGGTGGTCAGCGCCTGCTGCGCCTGCGCCACCGACATCGCGCGCCAGCGCACCGGATCATAAATCGGCTGGTGCACCGATAGCGTGATTGTTGCCGTCGGATACTTGCTGTCGGCATTGGCGAAGGTGGTATTGTCGGAACTCAGGATGTTCTGCTGCGTCTGGGTGTAGCTCAGCGACAACGAGACGCGCGGATAGCGCTGGCCCTTGGCCTGCCGCACCATCTCGGTCGCGATCTTGTCTTGGACACCGAGGATCTGAAGCTCGACCTCGGACCCCATCATCCGGTTATAGGCCTCGGCCAGCGTGATTGATTGCGCGGCTGCCGGCAGCGTTCCCGCCAGCGTCAGAACGAATCCGGCGATGGCCCCGCCGACCGCGCCCCGCGTGAGTGACTTGATTCCCGCCATCGTTCCTCCGTTCCGCGTCCGGCCGTGCCAGATCACGCGATTCCAAAAACTGAAGAAGGGGACGGACGCACTCCGACCCCACGAAATAAGGCAAAATCAGAATATCGCCGACCTGGCACCTATCCCCCAAACATGCCGCGGCCTTGGCCTGAGGCCCGGCCCCTTCGCTCACACTTTAGTGTTTGATGGGCTCAAAGTCGAACCGAAAGTATTGGTTTGGAAAGTTTTTTTGCGGCGTTGCAATGGGTTGCGGAACAGTCACAGTCAACAGCGGATATCAAAGGAGTGGCGCCGGACCTGTCGAGTCACCCACGACAACCGAGGCGCGAACCAGCGTTTGCAACTTCTCGACCGGCACTCCGCCGACGCGATCGACAAGCGCGTTTGCCAGCGGCACGCAGGCCTCGCGCAGCGGCGCGCGGGTGACGCTGAGGGTTTGGCCCGGCGTCGAACCGGCGTTCCTGGGCAATCCGTCGTCATGCGCCATCACCGACAGATCCGCCGGGACGGCCAGCCGCAGATCGCGCGCCGCGCGCAGGACCCCGGCCGCGATCAGCGTCGTCGCGCAGAGGATTGCGGTGGGGCGCGGGCCGTGTCGGCCTGTCAGCAGCGCCAGTGCCTCGGTATAGCCAAAGCTCTCTGGCGGCGCCTCGGTTCCGTCGATCACCGCCACGGGCGCCAACCCTTCGGATGCCAGCGCCGCGCGAAACCCGCGCGCACGCTCGGCCGCATAGGCCAACCTCGCCTCGCCGTTCAACAACGCCAGCCGGCGATGGCCCAGCGCCGTCAGAAGCGAGACCTGATCGCCGCTGACCGTCGCATTGTCGATGTCGTAGAACGGATAGTCGGCCGGGCCCGTGGTCTGGCCGTGCAGCACGAAGGGGATGCCGCGCGTCCGCAGGAAGGCCACACGGGGATCATCCGGCACGGGTGCATTCAGCACGAAACCGTCCAGCATCCCTTTTTCCAGCATGCGCGCGTAGGGCGCGACCGGATCGTCGTCGCGGTCCACGGCCAGAACAAGGTCCACGTCGCGCGCGGCAAGTGCAGCCGTCAGGCCCGTCAAGGTCTCGAAAAACGACGGATCGGCACTCATGTCAGGCTGGATGCGCACGATCATGCCCACCATGCCCGACCGCCCCGTCACCAGCCGCTGCGCAATGCGGTTTGGCTGGTATCCCAGCCGCAGCGCCGCGTCACGCACCCGGGCGCGGGTCTTGGCACTGACCTCGGGAAAACCGTTGAGCGCCCGGCTGACCGTGGCCACCGACAGGCCCAGTTCGGCCCCGATATCTTTCAGCGTCGACATGGCATGTCCACAAGCGTTTCCGGCCTTGAGGTTAAGGGCTGAACAGATCCAGCACAACAGTTCAGTAAAATCCAAAAACCAACGTGCTCAAAACGTTTTGAAGACAGTCGCCACGCTTGTTATGTTGCCCCGAATCGTGAGGCGTCTATCAGGGCGCCCGACAAAGGGGGTTTGACATGCGGGAATGGTGGCGGGACGCGGTGATCTACCAGATCTACCCCCGGTCGTTTCAGGATGACAACGGCGACGGCATCGGCGACCTGCCCGGCATCACAAGGCGGCTGGACCATGTCGCCAGCCTCGGCGTCGACGCGATCTGGCTCTCGCCCTTCTTCACCTCGCCCGACCGCGACATGGGCTATGACGTGTCGGACTATACCGGGGTCAACCCGCTTTTCGGCACGCTGGAGGATTTCGACGCGCTGGTCGCCCGCGCGCATGAGCTTGGCCTGAAAGTGATCATCGACCAGGTGATCTCGCATTCCTCCGACCAGCATCCGTGGTTCGTCGAAAGCCGGTCGAGCCGCGACAACCCCAAGGCCGACTGGTACGCCTGGGCTGATGGCAAGCGTGACGGCACGCCGCCCAACAACTGGCTGTCGATCTTCGGCGGCTCGGCATGGCAATGGGACACGCGGCGCAAACAGTATTACCTGCACAACTTCCTGACCTCACAGCCCGACCTGAACTTTCATTGCGCCGCGGCGGTGGATGCGCTGATCGAGACGATGCGCTTCTGGCTGGAACGGGGGGTCGACGGCTTCCGCCTCGATACCGTGAACTTTTACGTCCATGACAAGCTGTTGCGTGACAACCCGCCGGCCGCGCGCGACGACATTCCCAACAACCCCTACGAGGCGCAGGAACATGTCCATTCCAAGACGCAGCCCGAAAACCTCGACATCCTGCGGCGCCTGCGCAAGCTGACCGATGCCTATGGCGACCGGATGATGGTGGGCGAGGTGGGCGAGATGGGCCAGCGGCAGGTCGAGATCATGGGGGACTACACCTCGGGCACCGACAAGCTGCACATGGCCTATTCCTTTGCCATGCTCAGCCACGACCATACCGCAGCGCATTTCCGCGATTGCATCGCGACCTTCCAGCGCGTGGCGCCCGATGGCTGGCCCTGCTGGTCCTTCTCCAACCACGACGTGGAACGCCATGTCAGCCGCTGGACCCCGCCGGGCGGCGATACCGATGCGGTGGCCCGGCAGTCTGTCGCGCTGCTGTGCAGCTTTCCCGGCACGCTGAACCTCTACCAGGGCGAGGAGCTGGGCCAGACCCAGACCGATATCCTGTTCGAAGAGGTGCAGGACACCGCCAACCTGGCCTTCTGGCCCGAATACAAGGGGCGCGACGGCTGCCGCACCCCGATGGTCTGGGACCATGCCGCGCCCAATGCCGGGTTTTCCACCGGCACGCCATGGCTGCCGGTGAAGGCGCCGCAGGCCGCCCATGCGCGCGACCTGCAGGAGGCCGCCAACGACAGCGTCCTGCATGCCTACCGCGAGACGCTGGCCTTCCGCCGCGCGCGCGACGAGTTGCGGCTGGGGGACACGGCCTTTCTCGACCTGCCGGAACCGCTTCTCGGCCTGCGCCGCAGCCATGCGGGCCGGCACCTTGTGGCGCTGTTCAACCTGTCCGACCAGCCCCGGCACGTTCACGTCGCGGGCCATGTCACGCTGGCGGGGCCCCACGCGGCCAGCCTGAAGGGGCACGAACTTTCGCTGCCGGCGCATGGCTTTGCCTACCTGGTCGAGACCGGCCACCCGACCTATCGCGCGCACTGATCGCAGGCTCTTCCCTTCGCCCGGTGGCGGCGCTAGCGTCCCGGCATGACACAGGATGCGAACCTCGGCGTCGACATCGGCGGCACCTTCACCGACGTGGTGCTGGAGCTGGATGGGCGGCAGTTTTCCACCAAGGTGCTGACCACCTATGCCGCGCCCGAGGATGCCATCCTCGACGGCATGGCACAGGTCTGCGCCAAGGCCGGCATCGCGCCGGACCGGCTGACCCGGATCATCCACGGCACGACGCTGGCCACCAACGCGCTGATCGAGCGGCGCGGCGCAAGGACCGCCTTCATCACCACCGAGGGTTTCCGCGACGTGATCGAGATGCGGACCGAAAGCCGGTTCGAGCAATATGACCTGAACCTTGTCCTTCCGCCCCCGCTGATCGCCCGCAATCACCGCTACACGGTGACCGAGCGCGTCGATGCTTCGGGCGAGGTGCTGATCGCGCTCGACCGGGCCGAGGTCGAGGCACTGGCGGCGCGGCTGACAGGGTACCAGAGCATCGCGGTGGGGCTGCTGCACAGCTACCTCAACCCCGACCATGAACGGATGATCGGCGCGGTGCTGGCCGAGGCGCTGCCGGGCGTGTCCGTCTCGCTTTCGTCCGATGTCTCGCCGCAGATGCGGGAATACGAACGGTTCAACACCACCTGCGCCAATGCCTACGTCAAGCCGATGATGGAAAGCTATCTTGGCCGGCTGGCGGCGCGGCTGGCGGCGGCGGGGGCGGAATGCCCGATCTACCTGATGCATTCGGGCGGCGGCATCATGAGCCTGCAAAGCGCCGCCGAATATCCCGTGAGGCTGGTCGAAAGCGGCCCGGCGGGCGGCGCGATCTACGCCGCCGAGGTGGCCCGGCGGCATGGGCTGACCCGGGTCCTGTCCTTCGACATGGGCGGGACCACCGCCAAGATCTGCCTGATCCGCGACGGCGCGCCGAAAACCGCGCGCGTGTTCGAGGTGGCGCGCACATGGAGGTTCAAGAAGGGGTCGGGCATGCCGATCTCGATCCCCGTGATCGACATGGTCGAGATTGGCGCGGGCGGCGGCAGCCTGGCCCATGTCGATGCGCTGGGCCAAATCCGCGTCGGCCCCGAAAGCGCCGGGTCCGAACCGGGGCCGGCCTGTTACGGGCGCGGCGGCGACAAGCCCGCTGTCACCGATGCCGACCTGACGCTGGGCCGACTGGACCCCGCCAATTTCGCGGGCGGCAGCATCCCGCTGCACCCCGACCGCTCTGCCGCCGCGCTGACGACGCTGGGCAGCGATGCCGAAACCGCCGCGCATGGCCTGTCGGAAGTGGTGGACGAGAACATGGCCAACGCCGCCCGCGTCCATGCCGTGGAAAATGGCGAGGACCTGGCCGATTACACGATGATCGCCTTCGGCGGCGCGGCCCCGCTGCATGCCGGGCGGCTGTGCCAGAAGCTGGGCATCGACCGGCTGCTGGTGCCTCCGGGCGCGGGCGTGGGCAGCGCCATCGGCTTTCTGCGCGCGCCCTATTCCTTCGAGGCGACACGCTCGGTCTACATGCGGCTTGATGCGTTCGATCCGGCCGCGGCGCGCGACCTGATCGAGGCGCTGACGGAAGAGGCGACGGGCTTTGTCCGCTCCTGCGACGCCGACGCGCAGGTGCTGTCGGCGGCCAAGCTCTACATGCGCTATGCCGGCCAGGGCTGGGAGATTGCCGTCGACCTGCCGCCGGAGGTCGCCACGGCACCCAACCGCGCCGCGCTGCAAGCCCTGTTCGATGACAATTACACGGCGCTCTTCGGGCGCACGGTGGCGGGCCTGCCGGTGGAAATCACCGTTTGGGCGGTGAACGCCGCCACGCCCGTCCCCGCCCCCACGCCGACACCGCCCGCGCCCGACGGCGGGCGGGCCGAGGGGCCCACCCGGCCATTGTTCGACCCCGCACCGGGCACCTTCGCCCCGGCCAGCGTGATCGACCGCGCGGCGCTGCGCGATGGCGTCAGCGCCCCCGGCCCGGCGATCATCACCGAGGCCGAGACGACCATCATCGTGCCGGCAGGCTTTACCGCCACCGGCCGCGCGGACGGCTGCATCGACATTCGGAGGGCCTCATGAGCGTTGCCATGCAGATCATGTGGAACCGCCTGATCTCGATCGTCGAGGAACAGGCGCAGGCGCTGGTGCGCACCGCCTTTTCCACCTCCGTGCGCGAGGCGGGCGACCTGTCGGCCGGTGTCTATGATGCGCAGGGCCGGATGCTGGCGCAGGCCGTCACCGGCACCCCCGGCCACGTCAATGCCATGTCCGACGCGGTGCCGCATTTCATCCGCGAGATCGGCGCCGAGACGATGGCCGAGGGCGATGTCTACATCACCAACGACCCGTGGATGGGCACCGGCCACCTGCATGACATCACGGTCGTCACCCCCGCCTTCCATGAGGGCCGGCACGTGGGCTTTTTCGGCTGCACCGCGCATGTCGTCGATATCGGCGGGCGCGGCTTCGGCGCCGACGGCAACTCGATCTACGAGGAAGGGTTGCAGATCCCGATCATGCGGCTGGCCGACAAGGGCAAGGTGGACGACACGTTGATCCGCCTGATCCGCATCAACACGCGCGAGCCTGACCAGCTGATCGGCGACATCTACGCGCTGGCTGCCTGCAACGAGATTGGCCAGCGGCGGCTGTCGGACATGCTGGCCGAATACGACACGCCCGACCTCGACGCGATCAGCGCCTTCATCCGCGAAGCCTCGCTGACCGCCACGCTGGCCCGTATCGCGGCGCTGCCCCGGATGTCCGCTTCGGGCCACATGCGGATTGACGGCTACGCCGCGCCGGTCGACCTGCGCTGCACCGTCGCCGTGGCCGAGGACCATATTGCCTGCGATTTCGCGGGCACCTCCGGCACCGATCCCAAGGGCATCAACGTGCCGCTGGTCTATACCAAGGCCTATGCCTGCTACGCGCTGAAATGCGCCATCGCGGGCGACATCCCCAACAACGCGGCCAGCCTCGAACCCTTCCGCATCACCGCGCCCGAGGGCAGCATCGTCAACGCCGTGCGGCCTGCGCCGGTGGCGCTGCGCCATGTCATCGGCCACCTGATCCCCGACACTGTCTTTGCGGCGCTGGACCAGATCCTGCCCGAAACGGTTCCGGCCGAAGGCGCGGGCGCGCTGTGCAATTTCCAGCTGTCGCTTCGGCCCACCCGGCCCGGCGGGCGGCGGTCCGAGGTGCTGACCTTCAACTCGGGCGGGTCGGGCGCGCGGCCCACGCTGGACGGGCTAAACGCCACCGCCTTCCCCTCGGGCGTGATGACGATGCCGGTCGAGGCCACCGAACATGCCGGCCCCGTCGTCATCTGGCGCAAGGAGTTGCGGCCCGACTCGGGCGGGGCCGGGCAGCATCGCGGCGGTCTTGGGCAGGTCATGGAAGTGGGCGCGCGCGCCGGTCATGCCTTTGACTTTTCCGCGATGTTCGACCGGGTGAACCACCCCGCGCGAGGCCGCGCCGGTGGCGAGGGCGGCGCGCCCACGGTCGTCACGCTGTCGGACGGCACGCTGCTGCCCGGCAAGGGCAAGTCGACCATCCCGGAGGGCCAGCGCGTCTGCCTCGCCTTCCCCGGCGGCGGCGGCTATGGCCCGCCCGCCGCGCGCGATCGCGCAGCCATCCTGCGCGACCTTGCACTAGGCTACATCACCGACACCGTGGCACGCGAGACCTATGGCCTGAGCGACGCCGAAATCGCAGAGGCGCTGGCATGAGCGAAAGCTACGACGTCGTCATCATCGGCAGCGCCATGATGGGGTCCTCTGCCGCGTGGTGGCTGGCCAGCAACCCCGATTTCACCGGCCGCGTGCTGGTGATCGAGCGCGACCCGACCTACCAGTTCGCCTCGACCTCGCACACCAATTCCTGCATCCGCCAGCAGTTCGGCTCGGAGATCAACATCCGCATCAGCCGTTTCGGGGCCGAGTTCATCCACAACTTCGCCCGTTTCATGGATGATCCGACCGCGCCGAAGATCCTGCTGCATTCCTTCGGCTATCTCTACCTGGCCGATACGCCCGCCTTCGCCGAGGTGCTGCGCGCCAACGCGGCGCTGCAGAACAGCCTTGGCGCCGCGACGCGCATTCTGTCGCCCGACGAGATCGCCGCCGAATGGCCGTTCTACAACCTCGATGGCATCGTTTGCGGCAGTCACAACCCGGTCGATGAGGGGTATTTCGACGGCGGCACCATCTTTGACTGGTTCCGCCGCAAGGCCCGCGCGAAGGGGGTCGAGTTCCGCACCGGCGAGGTGACGGGGATTGCCCGTTCGGGCGGGCGCGTCACCGGCGTGACGCTGGCCGACGGCACGACCATTTCCTGCGGCACGCTAGTTAACGCCGCCGGGCCGCGCGGGGCGGCTGTGGCGCGGATGGCGGGGCTTGATATCCCGGTCGAGCCGCGGCGGCGCTTTACCTTCATCCTTCAGGCGGCCGAACCGCTGCCCAAGGACCTGCCGCTGACCATCGACCCTTCGGGCGTGCACATGCGCACCGATGGCAAGTACTACATGACAGGCTGCCCGCCCGACGATGACCCGGCCGCCGCCTTCGACGATTTCGCGATGGATCACGAGATCTGGGAGGCCAAGGTCTGGCCCGCCATCGCCGCGCGTGTGCCGGCCTTCGAACGGGTGAAGGTCATAAATTCGTGGGTCGGCCACTATGCCTACAACACGCTTGACCAGAACGCCATCGTCGGGCCGCACCCGGAGGTTGGCAACTTCCTGTTCTGCAATGGCTTTTCCGGCCACGGCCTGCAGCAATCCCCGGCGATGGGGCGCGGCATCTCGGAACTGGTCTTGCATGGCGGCTACCGCAGCCTTGACCTTTCGCCGCTGGGATATGAGCGTATCGCGGCGCAGCGGCCGCTTCTGGAACGCGCCGTCATCTGAAGGAGAAGACCCATGCTGAAGAAAATCGTCCTGACCGGTGCTGCCGGAAATCTGGGGCATGAACTGCGCGGGCCCCTCTCGAAGATGTGCAAGACGCTGGTGTCGACCGACATCCGCGAGGCGCCCGAGAAGCTGAAGAAGAACGAGACCTGGGTGCAGGCCGACGTCGCGCAGATGGACCAGATCGGCCCGCTGCTGGAAGGGGCCGAGATGGTGGTGCATTTCGGCGCCATCGTCGACGAAAAGCCTTTCGAGGAGCTGTGGGGGCCGAACTACGTTGGCGCCTACAACGTCTGGCAAGCCGCATGGCAGCACGGCGTGCGGCGGGTCATCTATGCCTCGTCGATCCATGCTGTCGGCATGGTGCCGACCAATGCCGGCGCCGACACCGACGCCAGTCATCGCCCCGACACCTTCTACGGCCTTGCCAAATGCTTTGCCGAGGATCTGGGCCGCATGTACTGGGAAAAGCGCGGGATCGAGGCGGTCTGCCTGCGCATCCTGTCCTGCACGCCAGAGCCGCAGAACGTGCGCGCGCTGGGCACATGGCTCAGCTACCGCGACATGGTGCAACTGGTGCAGCGCGCCATCGACACGCCGGTCGTGGGCTTCACCGTGGCCTATGGCGTGTCGGCCAATACGCGCGCGCCGGTCAGCAACGCCAAGGCCAGCTTTCTCGGCTACCGGCCGCAGGATAATGCCGAAGACTGGGCGGAAAAGCTGTTTGCAAAGGCCGCCACCCCCGACCCGCAGGACTTGGCGCTGTCGCGGCTGGGCGGACCTTTTGCCGCGGTGAAGCTGGGCGAAAGCGGCATTGCCGCCATCGCCGCCATGACCAAAGGCAAGAGCTGAACTTCAGCTCTCGGGCGCGAAAGTAATCTCGACCCGCGGCGGATCGGACCGGTACGCGAGGGTCGCACCATGCGCAGCAAGGATGCGTTGAACCGGCGCGTCGGGCGGCGGCAACGGGGCGTCTGGGATGTCATCGCGCAACCGCAGGCCGGTTTCATCGGCGGCCAGCCAGACATGGCCGGCGCCACGCCGCGCGGCCTCGGTCAGCAAAGGCTCCAGCACAAGGCGCAGGGCGTCGGCGGGCATCGGCAGATCGCCATCTTGTTCAAGGTCGAAAACCAGATCCGGGCACACCCTTTCGAGCGCGGGCAGGACGGCGGCAAGCCGAGATGTGCCGTCCGCGCGCACCTGCGCCCGGTTCAGCAGGCGCTGCGCATCAACCAGCGCAAGGACATGATCGGCGGTCTCGTCGATCCGGGCCAGAAGCGCGCGCCGCTCGGCGGCCTTCAGGCCGGGCCGGTCCAGACGTTCGGCGGTGGCGCGCAACACGGCCAGCGGTTCGTGCAATTCACGCGCCATGTGATCGGCGAAGCCCTGCATCACCGCGTCACGCGCCTGCATCGCCCGGCCCAACCCGGCCATGACACGGGCCAGATCCGCGATTTCGGCAGGCTCGTCCTGACCGTCAGTGTCCTCGTCAGAAAGCGGCGCACCCCGGCGCAGCGCGTCGGCCTGCGCGGTAATGCGGCCCAGCGGCGCCACGACGCGGCGCGCGATCATCCGCTGCACCGCCCATAGACCGCCCAGCACGGCCACCGCGGCAGCAAGCGCAGCCAACCCCGGCCCGAGCACGGGTGCAACCCTTTCGCCCAACATCGCCGCGATCAGCGGCAAGGCCGCGGCAATGACCAGCCCGGCCGCAATCGTACCGCCCAGCGACCAGCGCCAGAACTCTACCAGCCGGTGCATCTTTGTCCCCTTGCGCCAGCGTCCCCGGCAGGCTTCTAGCCTGTCTGGCGACAAGGGTCACGTCCGACGCGCAAGAATCGGGCAGATGCGGCACTTGGGAGCGTTTGCGACCAAAGAATCGGCGCATTGGCGGAAATGGCATGCTAATTTGACGCCATGACACTCATCCATCAGCATATCGCGGCATTCCTCGGCCCCGGCGAGGCCGTCCATCTTGCGCGTGCGCAACTTCGCCAAAGCCGCCCCGCCGCGCTGCATGATCATGACTTCTTCGAGATGTTCTGGGTGCAGAACGGCCGGGTCCGACACCATCTGATGGACCGGCACGAAGACCTTCACGAAGGTGATCTGGTGATGCTTGCGCCCGGAACAGCGCATGGGCTGCAGGGCCGGGGCGACACGACGCTGGTTGTCAGCCTGGCTTTTCATCCCGAGATGATCGCGGCCCTGGCCACGACCCATCCAGCACTGCAAGGGCGACTTTTCTGGAGCGGTGGCGACACGCCGGTGCGCTTGTTCCGCGACAGCCGACAGCTTGCCGCGCTGAACCAGGCTGCGCTTGCGCTGGAGGTGGGGCGGCGCGACAGACTGGGTGCCGAGGCGTTTCTGCTGCCTCTGTGCGCCGGCCTCCTCGACGATGAAACGGTGCTGCCCGCCGGCGCGCCGCGCTGGCTTGCCACGGCCTGTGCCGCCACGCGCGACCCAAAGGTATTTCGCGACGGGGCGGCGGGTTTCGTCCGGGCAGCGGGCCGGGCCCATCCTCATGTCAGCCGGACCGCGCGGCGTTTTCTGGGCCAGACGCCCTCGGACTATGTCAACGCCGTGCGCATGGACCATGCCGCAAGGCGCCTGACCGGCACGACCGACACGCTGGCCGAGATCGCCGCCGAGGTCGGGCTGCCGAACCTTTCACATTTTCACAAACTGTTCCGCGCCCATCACGGAATGACACCGGTGCGGTTCCGCCAGCAGGGCCAGCGGGCCTTGGTGCAGCCCTAGGCGATATCGCCGGGATCGGGCGCGCGCTTGTGCCCGTGGATCATCGCACGGACAAGGTTTTCGCGGTGGCGCAGGCTGGCCAGTCCAACACCGCCCAGATGCAAAAGCACCAGCAAGAGCAGGCCATGTGCCGCAAGCGAATGCAGCTCTTGCACCCAGTCCACGCCAAACCAGCGGTTGGTGGTCTCCATCCAGCCGGTCACAGCCGTCAGCGTCATCATCACCATCAGGGTCACGATCATCGCGGCCCCGGCCGGATTGTGGCCAAGGTGACGCTGCTCGCGCCCGGCGGCAATGTCGCGCAGGTATTCCATAGTGGTGCGCGGACCGCGCAGGAATTGCGCGAAGCGGGCATAGCGGCTGCCGACCAGTCCCCAGATCAGCCGCAGCAGGACAAGGCCCGCGGCGGCGTAGCCTGCCCAATGGTGCAGCGCCGCCAGCCGCTCGTGCGTCAGCCATGCAATCGCGAAGCTGACAACGAGCGACCAGTGAAACAGGCGCACGACCGGATCCCAGACCCGGACCAGGCGGTCAGCCTCCTGCGGTGTCGGAATCCGGTCAGCCATGGCTCAGTTCTCGCCGGCTTCGGGGGTGGAGGCCATGGCGAGCGTTTCGGCGTTGTAGGCCTGGTTCACCTGCTGGCCGTTCTTGTCGATGGCATAAACCTCGTAGCAGCCGCTTTCGGTCTTGATCTGCTTCACTGTCATGCCCTCGTTGGTCAGCATGGCCTGCAGGTTCGCCACTGGCTGGAACTTCGAAGCAGGCGCGGTGCTGCACTGAGCGAGGTCGCCCGCGAAGGCGGGACCAGCAAGGGCGGCAGCGACGAAGGCGAGGGAAAGTGCGGATTTCATGTAGTCTCTCCGGTATTGAGTCTGAGACAGTCCGCCATGTGGCGGGCTGCCACCGGCATGATGTCGGTGACGAGACACCAGCTAGGACCGCTGCCTGACAGCAAGCTGAAGGGATGGACGAAACCGCTTCATGTTGCGGTCATGTGCAGCGCGAGCGTTTTTGACCATCTGGTCAATCTTGCCAAACTCCCCGCCCCGTGCGACGGTTTCCCAGCGCCGCCAGAACAAGGATTCCGCCCGTGCAGACAGCGCCCGACAGCACTGCCAGCCCCACCGCCGCAGCCGCGCATCTGCCGCAGGTCCACCTGCCCCGGAACGAGGGGATGCCGCTCGACCTCGACTGGGTCGCGGGCGTGCAGGCCAATACCTCGGCGATCGAACGGCGCGCGGCCACCCTGCCGGGGCGGCGCAGCGTCAAGAAGGACTATCAGGCGGCCTGGCTGCTGAAGGCAATCTCGTGCATCGACCTGACGACGCTGTCGGGCGATGACACGCCGGGCCGGGTGCGGCGGCTTTGCGCCAAGGCGCGCCAGCCGGTCGCACCGGACCTGCTGGACCGGCTCGGGATGCCCGGCCTGACCGTGGGCGCGGTCTGCGTCTATCACGAGATGGTGCCGACGGCCGTTCAGGCGCTGGAAGGCTCCGGCATTCCGGTCGCCGCGGTCAGCACCGGGTTTCCCGCGGGACTGTCGCCCTGGCCGCTGCGGCTGGCCGAGATCGGCGAAAGCGTCGCCGCCGGGGCGCGCGAGATCGACATCGTGATCTCGCGCCGCCATGTCCTGACCCGCAACTGGCAGGCCCTTTACGACGAGATGCGCCAGATGCGCGCCGCGGTGGGCGATGCCCATATCAAGGCGATCCTCGCCACGGGCGAGTTGGGCTCACTGCGCGACGTGGCCCGCGCCAGCCTTGTCTGCATGATGGCCGGGGCCGATTTCATCAAGACCTCCACCGGGAAAGAGGCCGTCAACGCCACCCTGCCGGTGACGCTCACGATGATCCGCGCGATCCGCGATTATCACGAGCGCACCGGCATCCGCGTGGGCTACAAACCCGCGGGCGGCATTTCCAAGGCCAAGGACGCGCTGGTCTACCTCGCCATGATCAAGGACGAACTGGGCGACCGCTGGCTGCAGCCCGACCTTTTCCGCTTCGGCGCCTCGTCGCTTCTGGGCGATATCGAACGGCAACTCGAACACCACGTCACCGGCGCCTATTCGGCGTCGTGGCGGCACGCGATGGGATAGCGCCATGACCGTCAAGGAAATCTTCACCAGCATGGACTATGGCCCAGCCCCCGAAAGCGCGGCCGAGGCGCTGGCCTGGCTTGTCGACATGGGCGACCGGTTCGGTCATTTCATCGACGGCGCCTTCACCCCGCCGGGCGAGACCTTCGACAGCCGCAATCCGGCGACGGGCGAGGTGTTGGCGCAGGTGACGCAAGCCACGCAGGCCGATGTCGACGCCGCCGTCGCCGCCGCCCGCCGCGCCCAGCCGAAATGGCAGGCGCTGGGCGGCCATGGCCGGGCCCGCATCCTCTACGCCATCGCGCGGCTGATGCAGAAGCAGTCGCGCCTTTTCGCGGTCCTCGAAAGCCTCGACAACGGCAAGCCGATCCGTGAAAGCCGCGACATCGACGTGCCGCTGGCCCAGCGGCATTTCTACTATCACGCTGGCATGGCCCAGTTGATGGAGGTAGAACTGCCCGACCGGCAGGCACTGGGCGTCTGCGGCCAGATCGTGCCGTGGAACTTTCCGCTGCTGATGCTCGCGTGGAAGATCGCCCCGGCGCTGGCGATGGGCAACACCGTGGTGCTGAAGCCTGCCGAATACACCTCGCTGACGGCGCTGCTGTTTGCCGATATCTGCCGCCAGTCCGGCGTGCCCAAGGGCGTGGTCAATATCGTCACCGGCGATGGCCGCGTGGGCGAGATGATCGTCAACGCGCCGGTCGACAAGATCGCCTTCACCGGCTCCACCGCCGTGGGCCGCCGCATCCGCGAGGCGACGGCGGGCAGCGGCAAGGCGCTGACGCTGGAGCTGGGGGGCAAGTCGCCCTACATCGTCTTCGACGACGCCGACATCGATTCAGCCGTCGAAGGGCTGGTGGATGCGATCTGGTTCAACCAGGGGCAGGTCTGCTGCGCCGGCTCGCGCCTGCTGGTGCAGGAAGGCATCGCCGAGCGTTTCCACGCCAAGCTGCGCGCCCGGATGGACGGGTTGCGCATCGGCGACCCGCTGGACAAGTGCATCGACGTGGGTGCCATCGTCGATCCGAAACAACTCGCCCGGATCACCGCGCTGGTCGATGGCAATAAAGAGGGCGAGGTTTACCGCGCCGCCACGCCGGTGCCGCAGGGCTGCTTCTACCCGCCCACGCTGATCACCGGCCTCTCCACCGCCTCGCCCCTCATGCAGGAGGAAATCTTCGGCCCGGTGCTGGTCTCCACCACCTTCCGTACCCCCGCCGAGGCGGTCGAGATCGCCAACAACACGCGCTATGGCCTCGCCGCCTCGGTCTGGAGCGAGAACATCAACCTCGCCCTCGACATCGCGCCGAAGCTTGCCGCGGGCGTGGTCTGGGTGAACGGGACCAACATGTTCGACGCCGCGGCCGGGTTCGGCGGCGTGCGCGAAAGCGGCTTTGGCCGCGAGGGCGGCTGGGAAGGGCTGACCGCCTATACCCGGCCCCGCGGCGCGGCGAAGGCACTGAAACCCGTCGCGCCCTTCGAGGGCAACGGCGCGCCCGCCGACCCGCTCGACCGCACGGCCAAGCTTTACATCGGCGGCAAGCAGGCCCGCCCTGACGGCGGCTATTCCCGCCCCGTCCACGGCCCCCGCGGCGCGCTGCTGGGCCATGTCAGCCTGGCCAACCGCAAGGACGTGCGCAACGCGGTCGAGGCCGCCAACGCCGCCCGCGGCTGGGGCCGGACCACCGGCCACCTGCGCGGCCAGATCCTCTATTACATGGCCGAAAACCTGTCGGCCCGTGCGCCCGAATTCGCCGCGCGCCTTGACGCGATGACCGGCAACCGCAAGGGCAAGGCCGAGGTCGAGGCCAGCATCCGGCGCCTCTTCACCTATGCCGCCTGGGCCGACAAGTATGACGGCGCGGTCCACAACGTGCCGATCCGGGGCGTGGCACTGGCCATGCACGAGCCCGTCGGCACCGTCGCAGCCCTCTGCCCCGACGAGGCACCGCTTCTGGGGTTCGTCAGCGTCATGGCGCCGCTGATGGCGATGGGCAACCGCGCCGTGCTGGTCGCCTCCGAACCCTTCCCGCTGGCCGCCACCGATCTCATCCAGGTGCTGGAAACCTCCGACGTGCCCGCCGGCGTGGTCAACATCCTGACCGGCAGCCATGCCGAACTGGCGCCCACGCTCGCCCGCCACCTCGACATCGACGCGGTCTGGTCGTTTTCCTCGACCGATCTCTCGGGCACCATCGAGAAGGCCGCGGCCGGCAACCTCAAGCGTGCCTGGGTCAACCACGCCCGCGCGCGCGACTGGTCCGGCCCCGCGGGCGAAGGGCGCCCCTTCCTCGAGGCCGCGACCGAGGTCAAAAACATCTGGATCCCCTACGGCGAATAGGCAATCGCGGCTTCTTCTGGCCGCAAATACTCTGGGGGTGAATTGGCCGTCAGGCCAAGAGGGGGCAGCGCGCCCTCACTTGCCCCCGAACCAGCGCCGCAGGCGCCCGCGCCGTTCAGCCACGCCGGCGCTCACCTCGTCCATCCGGTTGCCGATCTCCTCAACCGCGGGTTCGATCATCCGTTCGCGAAACTGGAACCAGGCCCGCCGCAGGAACAGCACGGCGATCAGCAGGAAGGTCAGGAAGAAGATGTTGAACCACGGGATGATCGTGATGTTCGGATCGTCGATCGGCCGGATCGCGATTGCGTTGGGGTAGATCGAGAAGAACCGGTTGCGCCAGCCGTAATGGGTGATCACCACCCATTTCGGCGGATCGCTCTGGCTGACATTCGCATCCGCCTGCGCCTGCAGGTCGGAACTGTCAAACTTGAAATAGGGCGGCCAGATCCAGCCGGTATCCTCGTTGCGGTAGACCATCACGCTGGTCTTGTCGCGCGGGATGAAGCCCAGCAGGAACGTGTCCTTCTTCTCGGTATTGATCAAGCGCAGGCTGCGCGTGGCGCTGTTGGGGTTCCCAGCATCGACCTGCGAATAGAACATGCCGTTGAAGCGGCCCACCGTCGTGGGAATGATCGAGGTGCCGGTGATCCGCGCGATGTCGTGCTGCGGCAGGACGTAGTCCAGCACGAGGAAGGTCGCCAGAAACAGCAGGCTGCGGAAGACCATTCTGAAATAACGCATGACTGCCCCTCAATTGGCGTTGGTCAGGTAGATGATGACCGCGACCGCGATCACGGGGATGACATAGACCAGCACGATCAGCTTGCGCCGGAATCCGCGATGATAGGCCGCCATGCCCGCCTCGATATAGGCGCGACGATCGGCGGCGTCAGCCCCCTCGGGCGGATGCGCGTCCCAATGCTTTTCCAGCTTCTCTCGCCTGACCGAGCGGGAATAGGTGGCAATCAGCAGGTAAATCGCGCTCAACCCCAAGAAGCCGAAGACGATGAGGTAGACCAGCCCCATCGCCCGCCCCTACCACGTTACCTTGGTCCAAGTCTTGGGCAGGCCCGCGACCGACAGCAGCATGATCGGCCCCCAGAACAGGACCGAGAGCAGCCCAAGGTGCAGAAAATGCCGGGTACCGGGCCAAAGGCCGTCAGCGAAAAGCGCCGCCAGCGGGACCCCGCGCATCAGGTAGAGCAAAAGGAACGCCCCGGACGAGAGCATCATCAGGATCAGCGCCGCCAGAAGGCCCAGCGCGATCAGCGGCCGCACCCCCTCGGGCATCACCAGTGCCAGCAGGCGCGGCACAATCCAGCCCAATGCGACGATGCAGATCACCGGCAGGATCAGGCCACTGGCAAAGGCATGGGCAAATCCGGACATCCGTCCCCTCTTTCGCCGCTTCGTCACCCGATCCTAGCGCAGGCCGGCCCGCGGCCCAACCGCTTTGCGCCCCTGTGCGCGCTGGCCTAGGATACGTTCATCTGCACGTCCCCAAGGAGCCCCCATGTCCGCGCGTTTCCTGCCTCTTCTGCCCGAGGGCATCACCCCCGAAATCGCCCGCCCCGCACCCGAGAAGCTGATCGAGGGCGATCCCGTTTTCACCACCTGGAATGTCGAGGAACATGACGGGGTATTCGCGGGCATATGGCAGGCGACCCCCGGAACCTGGGCGATCGCCTACGACGAATGGGAATATTGCCGCATCCTGTCGGGCGTCTCGGTCATCACCGAGGAGGGCGAGCCGGCGCGCCGGGTCGGTCCCGGCGACGCCTTTGTGATCCGCCCCGGCTTTCGTGGAACGTGGCAGGTGGTCGAAACCACCACCAAGGATTACGTCATCCGGCTCTAGCCGTTGGCGCCGGCGCTGCTGCCGGTTCCGTCCGCGGGCGTGGTGCCGTCCTCATAGATCTTGTGGTCGGCCGCGACGGCCTCGGGGCCCAGCAGTTCCTCGGGCGGGATGATCGTCGGCGGCAGTTCGACACCGCGCGGCGAATAGTCGGGCCCTTCAAGCCGTAGCGAATCCTCTTCCGAGCGAATCACCACCTTGGTGCCGATCTTCACCCTGTCGTAGAGGTCGATGACATCCTGGTTGAACAGCCGGATGCAGCCGGCCGAGCCGGAATTGCCGATCGACTGCAGGTCATTGGTGCCGTGGATGCGGTAATAAGTGTCGCGTCCACCGCGGTAGAGGTAAAGCGCACGCGCCCCCAACGGGCTGCGAAGACCGCCGGGAATACCGCCACGGTAAGCACCGTAAACCTCGGGCTCGGTGCGCAGCATGTTCGCGGTGGGCTGCCAGCCGGGCCATTCTTCCTTGCGCCCGATCGTGGCCGTGCCACGCAGGGATTTGCCCTCGCGGCCAACGGCAATGGGATAGCGCATCGCCGTGCCGTCATCGTTCACGTAGTAAAGGAACTTGGCATAGGGATCGATTTCGATCGTGTTGGCCGGCACATCACCGGTATAGCGCACCAGAAGGCGGCGGTTTGGCTCGACGAGGTAGCGCGCCGGGATCGCGGGCAGTTCGTAACCGTTGTCGATCATCGGCCCGTAGCCCGGCACGATGACCGGCGCCGGCGGCGTTGGCGGTGCCGGCGGTGGCGCGGGCGCACAAGCAGCAGCGGCCGCAAGCAGAAGGGCAGATACGAAGGCCCGCATCATGCGCGGCAGGATCAGGTCGGACATTGGCAGCTTTCTTCGTTCAACAATCCGACATTCCATAGCATCCTGTGAGAAATGCGCAAATTCACAGATCGGCGCGCGGCTGGCCAGTGCTGATCCGTGGCACGGACGGCACAGAAGCCCAGGGATGATGGTTTGGGCTCCGGCAGACCCGTGTGACGTCCACGCGGACCGGAACAAACAAATCCCCGCGGCCCCTAATCCAGCAGCGCGCCGGTCAGTGGCGACGTACCGCTTTCCATCCCGTCGATGACGTCGAAATGATGGCGCCCCGGATCAATCACGGCCTTGCAGCCCCATGCCGCGGCAAGGCTTCGCGTCTGGTCCAGAAAAACCGGCCGCTCCTCCGCACCGACCCAAAGCGTGACAGGCACTTTGGCATGCGGCAACAACGCCGGGCTTTCGGCCGCGGCCTCGGCAGCGTCGATGTGCAGATCGGCATTCATCGCGGTCTGCATCAACGGGCGCAAGTCGCCCAAGGCAGAGATCGGCACCACCTGCGCGACCCGCGCGCGCCAGTCGGGCGCGATATCGGCACAGGCCATCCGCGCCACAAGGTGCCCACCCGCGGAATGCCCCGCCAGCCGGATCGGGCCCTCGACCATGCCGGCCGCCGCGCCGATGGCGGACGCGACCTGCCGTGTTATCTCGGAAATGCGCACGGCGGGGCAATGGTCATAGGACGGCACCGCCACCGACCAGCCGCGTTCAAGCGGCCCGGCGGCAAGGTGCGACCAGAGCGACTTGTCCCCTTCCAGCCAATAGCCGCCATGCACGAAAACGACGAGACCGGCGGCACGGCCTGCGGGCCGGAACAGGTCGAACCGGTGCCGCGGGCCGGGGCCGTAGGGCAGGTCCAGCGCCCCCCCGGCCCTTGCCCGGAACGCCTTGGCGGAAGCCTGCCAGCGCGCGGGATAGCTGTCGCCGCCGGGAATGTAGGCGCCATTGGCATAGGCGTCGGTCAGGTCCATCATCGGTTCCATCGTCTTGCGGCGCCTGCGGGACAAGGGGTCTGGACGCGGCGCGGTCCGCATGATTTCACTGCCGCCAACCCCAAGGGAGGATACCATGCTCGACCATGTCACCAACATCAAGTCGCTCCTGAAGAACCCCGACCTGGTCTGCGACAAGGCCTTCGTCGGCGGCGAATGGAAGGCCGCGGCCAGCGGCAAGACCTTTGCCGTCACCAACCCCGCCCGCGGCGACGTGATCGCCGAGGTGGCCGACCTGTCGCGCGAGGAAATCGCCGAAGCGATCGACGCCGCCCATGCCGCGCAGAAACCCTGGGCCGCGCTGACCGGCAAGGCCCGCGCGCAGATCTTGCGCAAGTGGTTCGACCTGATCATGGCCAACCAGGAAGACCTGGCCATCATCATGACCGCCGAACAGGGCAAGCCGCTGACCGAATCGCGGGGCGAGGTCGCCTATGGCGCCTCCTTCGTCGAATGGTTCGGCGAAGAGGCCAAGCGCATCTATGGCGAGACCATCCCCGGCCACATGCCCGACAAGCGCATCACCGTCATCAAGCAGCCCATCGGCGTGGCGGCGGGCATCACGCCGTGGAACTTCCCCAATGCGATGATCACCCGCAAGGCCGCGCCGGCGCTGGCGGCGGGCTGTTCCTTCGTGCTGCGTCCCGCCTCGCTCACGCCGCTCTCGGCGCTGGCGCTGGCGAAACTGGCCGAGGAGGCGGGCCTGCCCAAGGGCGTGCTGTCGATCGTCACCTCCACGAAATCCTCCGACGTGGGCCGCGAGTTCTGCGAGAACCCCAAGGTCCGCAAGCTGACCTTCACCGGTTCCACCGAGGTGGGCCGCATCCTGCTGAAACAGGCCGCCGACCAGGTGATGAAATGCTCGATGGAGCTGGGCGGCAACGCGCCCTTCATCGTCTTCGACGACGCCGATCTGGACGAGGCAGTGATCGGCGCCATCGCCTGCAAGTTCCGCAACAACGGCCAGACCTGCGTCTGCGCCAACCGCATCTACGTGCAGCGCGGCGTCTATGATGCCTTCGCGACCAAGCTGAAGGCCGCGGTCGAGGCGTTGCGCGTGGGCGACGGCCTGGAGCAGGGCACGGCGCTAGGCCCGCTGATCGACGCCGCCGCGGTCGAGAAGGTGCGCGAGCATCTGGCCGACGCGCTGGCCAAGGGCGCCAACGTGCTGACCGGCGGCGCAGAGCACGCGTTGGGCGGCCAGTTCTTCCAGCCCACCATCGTCACCAACGCCACCCCCGACATGATGGTCGCCAAGGACGAAACCTTCGGCCCCTTCGCGCCCTTGTTCATGTTCGAGGACGAGGATGACGTGATCGCGCAGGCCAACGACACGATCTTCGGCCTCGCGTCCTATTTCTACGCCAAGGACATCAGCCGCGTGACCAAGGTGGCCGAGGCGCTGGAATACGGCATCGTCGGCGTCAACACCGGCATCATCTCGACCGAGGTCGCCCCCTTCGGCGGCGTCAAGCAATCCGGCCTCGGCCGCGAAGGCAGCCACCACGGCATCGAGGATTACCTCGAGATGAAATACATCTGCACCAGCGTCTGACAGGACATACCGATGCGGCGGCGACGATGAGTGTTCCGGCCTCGACGCCGCAGCCAGTCACCCGGCTGACGCCGGAGCGGCGCACCACGCTGTTTTACGCGACGCTTTTCACCACCGCGGGCGCGGCCAATTCCTATGGTGGGATATGGTTCGCCCATATGGGGCTCAGTGCCGCGCAGATCAGTGTTGTCAACGCCTTGCCGGTGTTCTGCCTGCTGGTGCTCAATCTTGCCGTCGGCCGTCTGGCCGACCGCGCCACGGACTGGCGGCAGGTCATTGCGCTGGCAATGGGGGTGGCCGGCCTCTTGCCGTTGGGCTTGTTCTTTGTGAACGGGTTCTGGGGCATCGCCCTGTTCTGGACGCTGGCCGCCGTGACGCTGTCCACGGCGATTCCGGTGGTTGATGCGGCGGCGATGCGGATGTGCGCGCGGCACGGCAGCGACTTTGGCGCGATGCGGGCCTGGGGCACGATCGGCTATCTGGTGGTGATCGTCGGGAGTGGCTACCTGCTGGCCGCCCTCGGCCCCGGGGCTTACCTGCCGCTCTTCTGCGGCCTTGCCCTGTTGCGCGCGGGAATCGCGCAGGCCCTGCCCCGCTTCCGCGCGCCCGCCGGAACCGAGGTCGTCGTACCGGGTGCCACGCAGCTGCGACAGCTGATGCGGCCCTGGTTCGTGCTGCCGCTGGCGGGCTTTGCCATCGTCAACGGCTCGCACACCATCCTGAACGCCTTTCAGGGGCTGCTATGGGCGCAGCAGGGCATTCCTGTTCCGGTGATCGGCCTGCTGATCGCGCTGGGCGGCGCGTCAGAGGCGCTGATGTTCTTCCTCTTCCGCCGTTTGTTGGTCCGATGGACGCCGCGGGTTCTGCTGACGGTCTCTGGGGTCATCACGGTCTTGCGTTGGGCAGCAATGGGGCTGGCGCCCGGCGTGCCAGTGCTGATCGGACTGCAGGCGCTGCATGGCGTCACCTATGGCCTTGGCTTTATGGCCAGCGTGCACTTCATCAATGCCCGCACCTCGGAAGATATCTCGGCGCAGGGTCAAAGCTTTTCGGTGATGCTGCAACTGGCGATGTCGGTGCTGGCGCTGCTGGGCTTCGGCGGCGTGGTCGACCGTCTGGGGGCGCAGGCCTATTTCGTGTCGGCGGGGTTCGCGATGCTGGCAGTCGTGCTTTTCCTGTTCGCCCTCAGAACCGATCCGCCCAAGGCATCTGCGGTGATAACGCCTGCGCCGCCGCCCTAGGCGCGATCATCGGCCAGATCCGTCAACCCCGCCGCGCGGCCTCGATCGTGGCAATGTCGATCTTTCGCATTTCCATCATCGCGGCGAAGGCACGCGCGGCCTCGTCACCGCCGGCGGCCAAGGCATCGGTCAGAGCGCGTGGGGTGATCTGCCATGACAGGCCCCAGCGGTCCTTGCACCAGCCACAGGCGCTTTCCTGCCCGCCATTGCCGACGATCGCGTCCCAATACCGGTCGGTTTCCTCCTGTGTGTCGGTCGCGACCTGAAAGGAAAACGCCTCGGTCTGGGCAAAGGCCGGCCCACCGTTCAATCCCATGCAGGGGATACCGATCACCGTGAAATGCACGGTCAGCACATCGCCCTTTTGCCCGTCGGGATAGTCGCCCGGTGCATGGCGAACGGCATCAACGGAACTGTCGGGAAAGGTTGCGGCGTAAAACCGGGCGGCGGCCTCGGCATCCTTGTCGAACCACAGGCAAATCGTGTTCTTGGGGGTCGTCATTGCTTGTCCTTTCGGGTGGGCCGGTCGCCAGAGCTTAGCACAAGCTTTGCGGCCCCCGAACCGGCAACATGCAGGTCAGTGCCGGTCATCAGGCCGGCTTGCGCCAGACCATGCCGATCAGAAAGGCCATCCCCTCGTGGCCCGCGCCCTCGCGCAGCGTGCGCTCCTCGATGGCCATGCGCAGCACCTCGTAATCTGCAAAGGCACCGCGCAGCATCTCCTCGGTATAGAGGTTCTCCAACTTGCGCGGCCCACCGCTGGACCGTTCCAGTTGCCGGGTCGTGTAGCCTTGAATCACCAGAACGCCGCCGGGCTTCAGCGCGCGGCGCATCCCGGCCCATTTCAGCGCCCGCTCGTCGGGGCTGCTGAACTGGGTAAAGATCTCGACCACGACGTCGAAGGCGGCGGTGGGATAGTCCCATTCATGGGCATCGCCTTGCACGAGGGTCAGCCTGACCCCGCGCTTTTCAGCCAGTGCTCGCGCCCGCTCCTGAGCAACTGGCGAGAAATCGACCGAGACGACATCGAGGCCATGCTCGGCAAGGAAAACGCCGTTGCGTCCCTCGCCATCGGCCACGGCAAGGGCCCGGCCGGAGGTGGGCAGAAGGTTGACCACCGAAGCGAGAAAATGATTGGGCGCCTCGCCGAAAAGATAGCCCTCGGAGGCCGCGTAACGCGCACTCCAATAGTCGTGATCGCTTGCACTCATCCTGCCTGATCCTGCTTTTGTCGCAGCCAGTGCAGACCGTCCTCGGTCCGCCCGGCGGGGGTGTATTCGCCGCTGACCCAACCGCGATATCCGGCTGCGCGCAAGGCAGCAAAGAAGGCGGGATGGTCAATTTCGCCGCCAACAGGCTCGTTCCTGCCGGGAAAGCCACCGATCTGCACATGCGCCACACGCGGTGCCACGCGGGCCCATGTTGCCAGCACATCGCCGGTGATCCTGTGGGCGTGGTAAGTGTCGAACTGCAGGTGCAGGTTGGGTGCCGCCACGGCATCGAGCACGTCACAGGCCAAGTCGTAGTCGGACAGGAAATACCCCGGCATGTCGACGCGGTTGATCGGCTCGATCGTGAGCGACTGGTGCGGTGCATGGGATGCCGCCCAGCGCAAATTGGCGATGAAGGTGTCACGGGCCGCCACGCTCTCGGCCGCGCCCGCCATGACATGCAGGTGCCGCGCGCCCAGCGCCTTGGCATAGCGTGCGGCGCGGCGGAAATCGTGGCGGAACCGCTCTTCGCCGCCCGGAACGGCGGCAAAGCCGCGCGCGCCGCCGGTATAATTGGGCGGCGGGCAGTTGATGAGCGCCAGCGTCAGCTCGTTCTGCGCCAGACGGTCAAGGATGTCGGAGGCCACGTCATCGTAGGGAAAGAGGATTTCGACGGTATCAAACCCCGCCGCACGGGCCGCCGCGAAGCGTTCCAGCAGCGGCCGCTCGGTGAAGAGCATGGTCAGGTTGGCACAGAACCGCGGCATCGTCAGAACTTTTCCACCCAGGGGCGCAGTTCAAGCTCGGACGACCAGGCCGAGCGATCCTGCCGGACAAGACCAAGATAGGCCCGCGCGATCGCGTCGGGATCCAGCATCGAATCCGGGCTGGCCTCGGTCCTGCCGGGATTGCGGATGGCGCCATCGATATTGACCCACGCCGCGTGGACGCCCTGCGGATGCAGCTCGCGCGCCATGGATTGCGCCAATCCGCGCTGCGCGAACTTGCCCATCGCGAAACTGGCCGATTGCGGGAAACCTTTCACCCCGGCCGAAGCGCCGGTGAAGAGGATCGTGCCGCGGCAGCCCGCCTCGGGGTCTTGCGCCAGCATCCGCCGCGCCGCGGCCTGCCCGGTCACGAAGGCGCCGAAGGCCGTGACATCGACCGCGCGCCTGACATCGGCGGGGTCAAGATCGGGTAGCGGGCCACGCACGCGGGCCGAGGCGTTGTAGACGGCGATGCGCAGCGGGCCGGGCAGCGCATCGACGATCCTGCCAATGGCGCTTGCATCAGTGGCATCAGCGGCCTGCAGTGTCGCACCGGTTTCGTCGCGCAGGGCACCCAGCTTGGCCGTGTCGCGCGCCACCAGCGTCACATCATAGCCCTCGGCAGAAAGCAGCCGCGCAAGCGAAGCAGACAGGCCCGGCCCCGTGCCCACGATCAATGCAGCCCCTGCCATGGATCACCCCTGTCCTGCCGTCTTAACGCTAACTTGGGCGCGCGGGCGACAGTGGTCAACCATGCTCGCCCGCCGACATGGCCAAGGTCGGAAACGGGCAAGACCGCGGCGGGCTCGCCCCTAATCTCGCGATGCGTCCGGTTCCGCGGATGCCGCCGCCGTACAAAGGCACAGACCCCGCCACATGGCCCAAAGCCCCGATCCCGCACCGCCGCTACCCGGCGCGCCGCCGGTGATGACCGGAAACCTGATGGCCGTCGGCTCGATGGTCGTCTGGGCGGCAGGCTTTCCCGCCGCCGAGCGGCTCTTGGCAACGTGGAACCCGCTTGCGCTGGTCAGCGCGCGCTTCCTCGTGGCGATCCTGATCCTTGTGCCAGCATGGCTGGCGCTGGACGGGGTGCAAGCGTTGCGCACCGCACGATGGGGCCATGGCACGCTGGTCGGCAGCCTCGCCTTTGGCGCGGGGGCCTACCTGCTGATCCTTGCACAATGGCTGACCGACCCGGTGACGGTGGCGATCATCGCCGCGGCCAGCCCCATCGCCGCAACGCTTGTCGAGATGGTCTATGAGCGTCGCCGGCTTCGCCCGGCCTTCATCGTTGGCCTTCTGGCTTCGCTGGTGGGGGGTGTGGTGGCCACGGGCGGCGGCGGCAGCCCGCATTTCGGCGCAGGCGCTGCGCTGGCGGTGGTGTCGTCCGTGCTCTTTGCATGGGGCAGCTACCTGACCGTGCGCGACTTTCCAGACCTTTCGGTCATCGGGCGCACGACCATCACGCTGTCAGGCGGGCTGCTAGCCACGGGCACGACCTACCTTGCCGCCTATGCGCTGGGCATCGTGCCCGCGCCCGCGCACCCGTTCGATCCGACGGGTCTGGGCCTGCTGGTGATCTACGGCGTCGGTGGCATGGCGCTGTCGCAGTTTCTGTGAATCGCCGCGGTGGGTCGGCTGGGCGTGGCTGTCGCCGCGTTTCACATCAACATCGCGCCCTTCTACGTGATGATGATCCTGCTGGCGCTGGGCGGCGTCTGGAACTGGCCGCAAGCCATCGGCGCGGCCATCGTGGCGCTGGGTGTGGTGCTGGCGCAGCGTTAGTCCGGCAGATCGGCCGCCGGGATGATCGGGAAGAACACGGCCTGCGAGCGGACGCCGAACCAGTCCGCCCCGTCATGCGGCGCAACCTCGCCGAGATCGACCAGCCGGTAGAACGACTTGCGGTCGATCAGCGCTTCAAGGTTGCGACGGATCAGGATATAGGGGCTGGGCTCGCCCGTGGCGGGGTCACGGACGACGCGGATCGGGTGATCGGGCCCGGCGATGACGCGGTCCTCCACATTCGTCACGAATTCAAGGCCCTCACCCACGGGGTTGAAATCCACCGCGACGAAGGGCGCGTCATCGACGGTGATCCCCACCTTCTCGACCGGGGTGACAAGGAAATAGGCATCATCGTCCTTGCGGATGATGCCCGAGAACAGCTTGACCAGTTCCTTCCGCCCGATCGGCGTGCCGAGGTAGAACCACGTGCCATCCCGCGCGATGCGCATGTCGATGTCGCCACAGAAGGGCGGGTTCCACAGGTGCACCGGCGGCGGCCCCTTGCGGGCGGCGCTGCGCGCGGCGCGGGCCAACCCCTCGGCATCGGGCGGGCTGTCGGGTCTGTCGGTCATGCGCGTTTCCCTGCTTGCCGTAGCGTGCCGGGCGATCATAGCACGGGGCGGGCGGCAGGCCAGATCGGGCTGGCCACGCGGACCGGGCACGGCTAGCCTGGTCCACCTGACCCGGAGGCGCCTGTTGGACAATCCCTTTGCCCACCACCCCGAACTAGCCGGGCTGATCGCCGATCCGCTGACTTCGTCTTTTCGCACCCTGACCACCGAAAGGGTGAAGGAGCAGATCGCCCGCCTTGGCGGCAGCACGGACTGGTTCCATTCCGACGCCCACCGCGAGGGGCTGCGGCGCGCCACGCTGGCCACCCTGCCGCCGGGCGACCTGTGGGTCTTTGCCTATGGCAGCCTGATGTGGGATCCGGGTATCCGTTTCGCCGAGGTGCGGCGCGCGCGCCTGTCCCGTCATGCCCGCCGGTTCATTCTTTATGATGCCAATGGCGGGCGCGGCACCGCCGAGGCGCCCGGCGTGATGGCCGCACTTGATACCTGCCCGCCCGACGATCCGGGCTGCGAGGGGCTCGCCTTCCGCCTGCCTGCCGCGTGGATCGAGGCGGAAACCCGCATCCTGTGGCAGCGCGAGATCATCGGCCCGGCCTACCTTGCGCGGATGGTTCCGGCGCAAATCGGCGGTACAATGACCAGCGTGCTGGCCTTCGTGGCAGACCATGACGCGCCGATGATCCGGCCCGACCTGCCGCACGGGGAACAGGTGCGGTGCCTCGCCACCGGCGCGGGCTTTCTCGGCAGCAGTTACGACTACCTCGCGCGGCTGGCCGAACAATTCGACGCGCTCGGCATCGAAGACCCGCATATCCGCGCCCTGCTGAAGGAGGTCCAGGACCTTCGTGCGGCCATGGGGGCAGAGACCGCATAGGGCTGAACGGCGCCAGATCGGGCAGGGGCGGGCCGGCACGTTCACATTCCCTTGCGAGAGTTTGTTTTTGCCATTGGGTGCAAGCGGGATATCTGGTCCTATGGCATGAGTTTCAGCGTGGAGTGAATGGACATGACGGCAGCAAACCTGGTGGGCGAAATCGAGGCGCTGGCGGAAAAGCTGGGCGCAGCCCGCACCAGCATTGCCCGCCGTTTCATCGGTCAGGACCGGGTGGTGGACCTGACGCTGGCGGCGCTGATTTCCGGCGGGCATGCCCTGCTGATCGGTTTGCCCGGGCTGGGCAAGACGCGGCTGGTCGACACGCTGTCGACCGTGATGGGTCTGAAGGGCAATCGAATCCAGTTCACGCCCGACCTGATGCCGGCCGACATCCTTGGCTCGGAGGTGCTGGAAACGGCCGCCGACGGCACCCGGTCGTTCCGCTTTATCGAAGGTCCTGTCTTCTGCCAGCTCCTGATGGCCGACGAGATCAACCGCGCCAGCCCCCGTACCCAGTCGGCCCTTCTGCAGGCGATGCAGGAGAGGGAAGTGACCATCGCCGGCCAGCATCGTCCCCTGGGCACCCCGTTCCATGTCCTTGCCACCCAGAACCCGATCGAGCAGGAGGGCACGTATCCCCTGCCCGAGGCCCAGCTTGACCGCTTTCTGGTGCAGGTCGACGTGCCCTATCCCGACCGCGGGACAGAGCGGGACATCCTGCTGGCCACGACCGGCGTCGAGGATGCACGGGCGGCGGCCGTCTTTACCGCCGACGAGTTGCTGGCCGCGCAGACGCTGCTGCGGCGAATGCCGGTGGGCGACAGCATCGTCGAGATGATCCTAGATCTCGTGCGCGCCTGCCGCCCGGACGCGGACGCGCCGCAGATCGTGCGCGACAACGTCAGCTGGGGCCCCGGCCCGCGCGCCGCGCAGGCGCTGATGCTGACGGCGCGGGCCGAGGCGCTGCTGGACGGACGCCTTGCCCCCTCGCCCGAGGACGTTCGGCGGATGGCCGCTCCGGTCTTGACGCACCGGATGGCGCTTTCGTTTGCGGCGCGGGCACGCGGCCAGTCACTGACCGATTTGATCGAGACCGTCGCCGCATCCGTCACCCACGTCGAGGCCGCCGCGTGAGCGATGCCACTCTTCTGCGCAGCGCGGCCGAGGCGCTTGCCGCGCCCTTGCCGCCGTTGCTGGCCGAGGCCGAACACCTCGCCACGACGGTGATTCTTGGCGAACATGGCCGCCGCCGGGCAGGCTTGGGCGAAACGTTCTGGCAATATCGCCCCGCGATGAGCCATGACGAGGCGCGCAGCATCGACTGGCGCCGGTCAGCCCGGTCCGACGCGACCTTCGTGCAGGACAAGGAATGGCAGATCGCGCAATCGGTCATGCTGTGGGTCGACCGCGCCGCGGCAATGGGCTTTGCCTCGTCGCGCGACCTTCCCAGCAAGGCCGCGCGGGCCCGAACGCTGGCCCTGGCCTGCGCGATCCTGCTGGCGCGCGGGGGCGAGCGGGTGGGGCTGATGGGGGCCGAATTGCCGCCCCGGCGCGGCGGTGCGCAGCTTGCCCGCATGGCCGAACTTCTGGCCGAGGATGACAGTGGCGATTACGGCGCGCCCAGCGCGATGGGCCTGCTGCCGCATGCCCGTGCCGTTTTTGTCTCGGACTTCCTTGGTGACATCGACGCCGTCGAATCGGCGCTGCTGCAGGCGGCAGACAGGGGCGTGCGCGGCGCGCTGCTGCAGGTCCTCGATCCGCAGGAAGAGGCGTTTCCCTTCGATGGACGAACCATCTTCGAATCGATGAGCGGCAGTCTGCGCCACGAAACGCTCAAGGCCGCCGATCTGCGCACCCGATATCTCGACCGGTTGGCGCAACGCAAAGACCGGCTTGCCCATCTCGCGCGGACGACGGGCTGGCAGTTCAGCACGCACCATACCGACACGCCGCCCGCCGCGGCCCTGCTGTGGCTTTTCACCGCGCTGGAGCGGCACGCATGAGCCCTGACGCGCGGATGGCGGTGCCTTTGCCTGGCAAATATCCTGGGGTCCGGGGCAAGGCCCCGGGGCCGATGCGGCGGGCCGCCGCCCGATGAACCTGCTCGGCCCCCTCGGATTCGCCGCACCCGGCCTGCTTCTGGGCCTTGTCGCGCTGCCCATCCTGTGGCTGATCCTGCGCGCCGTGCCGCCCGCGCCGATCCGCCGGCGCTTTCCCGGCGTGGCGCTGCTGTTGGGGCTGAGCGACGAGGCGCAGCAGGCCGACCGCACGCCGTGGTGGTTGATGCTGCTGCGGATGCTTGCCGTTGCTGCGCTGATCGTTGGTTTTGCCGGCCCGGTGCTGAACCCGCAAACCCCGCGCACCGGAACCGGTCCGCTGCTGATCCTTGCAGACGGGACTTGGGCCGATGCGCCCGACTGGACCGCGCGCGCTGACCGGATCGCCGCGCTGCTGGCCGAGGCGGGACGCGCCGGGCGGCCCGTCGCCCTGGCCGTCAGCACCGATCTTGCGCCGGTTCCACTTGATTTCACCGATGCCGCGGCAGCCGCCCAGACGGTGGCCAACCTGCAGCCGCATCCCTGGCTGCCTGACGCTGCCAGTATCGCAGATTGGGCGGCAGCCCAGAAAGGCGATTTTGACACGTTCTGGCTGTCCGACGGGTTGGCCCGGGACAGCCGCGACAGCCTGCTGGCCGCGCTGGAGGCGCATGGCAAGGTCAGCGTATTCCAGACACCGCGCCCGGTTCTCGCGCTTCGGCCCGCGCGATTTGCGGATGGCAAGGTTACGGTTGCCGCCACACGCACGCCAACCGGCCTGCCGCTGGAGACGCCCGTCGCGGCGATCGGCCCGGACCCGGCCGGGGTCGAGCGGCAACTGGCCACTGCGACCCTGTCCTTCGCCGCGGGCAGTGCCACGGCCGATGTGGCGCTGGACCTGCCAACCGAGTTGCGCAACCGCGTCACCCGGTTTGAACTGCCCGGCCTGCGTTCGGCCGCCGCGATCAGCCTGACCGACGACACGCTCAAGCGGCGTCGCGTGGCGCTGATCGGGGCCAGCGGCGAAAGCGAGGCGCTGCAGCTGCTGTCGCCGCTTTTCTACCTGCGGCAGGCGCTGGCCCCCTCGGCCGACCTGATCGACGGCACCGTCTCGGACGTGCTGCAGGCGAAACCCGATGTCATCATCCTGGCCGACGTGCCCACGCTGGCCAAGGGCGAGGATGCCGCGATGCTGGACTGGGTGAACAAGGGTGGGCTGCTTGTGCGCTTTGCCGGGCCCCGCACCGCCGCGGCCGACCTTGGTCAACTGACCGAAGACCCGCTGTTGCCGGTGCGGCTGCGCGCTGGCGGGCGCAGCATCGGCGGCGCGATGAGCTGGGGCGAGCCAAAGAAGCTGGCCCCGTTCCCCGCCGCCTCGCCCTTCTTCGGCCTGAAAGTGCCCGATGACGTGACCGTCTCGACCCAGGTGATGGCGCAGCCCGATCCCACGCTGGCGCAGCGCGTCATCGCGCAACTGGCCGACGGCACGCCGCTGGTTACGCGCAAGGATCAGGGCAACGGGCAGGTGGTGCTGTTCCACGTCACCGCCAACGCGCAATGGTCCACCCTGCCGCTGTCAGGCCTTTTCGTGCAGATGCTGGAACGGCTGGCGATCTCGACCCGCACGACCCCGCCCAAGGCCGAGGATCTGGCGGGCACCACATGGCAACCGGACAAGGTGCTTGACGCCTACGGCACGCTGCACGACGCCGCCGACCTGCCCGGCGTGAAGGGCGAGGTGCTGGCCGCCGCCGTGCCCGGCCCCGCCCTGCCGCCCGGCCTTTATGCGGGCGACAAGCGGCGTCTGGCGGTCAACACCATTGCCGAAGACACCACGCTCGCCCCCGCGGAATGGCCCGCGCGCATTCCCGTCGAAGGGCTGCAGCAGGCGCGCGAAGTAGTCCTGAAAGGGTGGGTTCTGGGTGCCGCGCTGCTTTTGCTGCTGATCGATATCATTGCCTCGCTTGCCATCGGCGGGCGGTTGCGCGGGCCTCGCGCGCACGTGGCCGTCGTGTTGCTGGCCGGTCTTCTGGCGCTACCGCATCCCGCCCAAGCGCAGCAGAACGGCGCGGTGCCGACAGAGGCCAGCGATGCTTTCGCCATCCGCGCGACCACGTCGGTCGTGCTGGCGCATGTGCTGACGGGCGATGCCACCGTGGACGACACCGCGCAGGCCGGGCTTTACGGGCTGTCGGTGACGCTGGCCAACCGCAGCTCGGTCGAGCCGGGCCTGCCGATCGGCATCAACATCGAGACGGACGAACTGGCCTTCTTCCCGCTGCTTTACTGGCCGATCACGGCGGGCGAGGCGATGCCCTCGCGCGCGGCCTATGCCAAGCTCAACCGCTACCTGCACAGCGGCGGGATGATCCTGTTCGACACGCGCGATGGCGACATCGCCGGTTTCGGCGGCGCCACGCCCGAGGGGCGGCGGTTGCAGGCCATCGCGGCGGGCCTCGACATTCCGCCGCTGGCGCCGATCCCGCCCGACCACGTGCTGACCCGCACCTTCTACCTGCTGCAGGATTTTCCAGGCCGCTATGACAACCCCGATGTCTGGGCCGAAGCCGCGCCGCCCGATGCGGCGCAAGCGCAAGGCATGCCGTTTCGCGAACTCAACGACGGTGTGACGCCGGTGGTGATCGGCGGCAACGACTGGGCCGCGGCCTGGGCGATGGGGCAGAACGGCCAGTTCCTTTACCCCGTCGGGCGCGGCCAGGCGGGTGACCGGCAGCGCGAGATCGCGCTGCGCTTCGGCGTGAACCTTGTGATGAACGCGCTGACCGGCAATTACAAATCCGACCAGGTCCATGTGCCGGCGCTGCTGGAAAGGTTGGGGCAATGACGGCCGGTCTGGTTCTTGATCCGCTGCTGCCCCTGCCACTGCTCTGGGTGCTGGCCGCGCTGGCGGTTGTCATGCTGGTTTTCGCGGCGTGGCGGCGGCTGCCGGGCTGGGCGCTGCGGGGGCTGGCCGCGCTGGCGGTTCTGGCCGCCGCTGCCAACCCCTCGCTTCAGACCGAACAGCGCGACCCGCTCAGCGACATCGTGATCGCCGTGGTGGACCAGAGCGCCAGTCAGAAACTGTCCGATCGCGCGTCCCAGACCGACGCGGCGCTGGCGCAACTGAAGGCCGAGGTCGCCGCGCGGCCCAATACCGAGCTGAAGGTCGTGACCGTGGGCGATGCGCCGGGCGATGGCGGCACGCTGGCGATGACGGCCCTGTCCGAGGCGCTGGCGCAGGAACCGGTCGGCCGCATCGCCGGCATGGTCCTGATCACCGACGGGCGCATCCACGACCTGTCACGCACGCCCGCCCTGCCCGCGCCGCTGCACGCGCTGCTGACCGGCCATCCCGACGACTGGGACCGCCGTCTGGTGGTATCGAACGCGCCGGCCTTCGCCATCATGGGCCAGCCCGTGACACTGACGCTGAAGATCGAGGACCAAGGCAAGGCGCCTGCCGTGACCGGCCCGGTGCCGCTGACCATCGCCATCGACGGCAAGCCGCCGATGCAGTTCAGCGTGCCACTGGGCCAGCCCATCGATCTGCCAGTGACGCTGCCGCATGGCGGCATGAACGTGCTGCAATTCGCCACCCCCGCGATGCCGGGGGAACTGACCGACCGCAACAATGCCGCCGTGGTGCAGATCAACGGCGTGCGCGACCGGTTGCGCGTGCTGCTGGTTTCGGGCGAGCCGACGCAGGGCGAGCGGACGTGGCGCAACCTGCTGAAATCCGACCCGGCGGTCGATCTGGTTCACTTCACCATCCTGCGGCCCCCGGAAAAGCAGGACGGCGTGCCGGTGAACGAGCTGTCGCTGATCGCCTTTCCGACGCGCGAGTTGTTCCTTGAAAAGATCAAGGACTTCGACCTGATCATCTTCGACACCTACCGCCGGCGCGGCATCCTGCCCGATGCCTACCTGCAGAACATCCGCGACTACGTGGAAGGCGGCGGCGCGCTGCTGATTGCCTCTGGCCCGGAATATGGCGGGGCCGACAGCATCTACCGCTCGCCCCTTGGCGCGATCCTGCCCGGCGCGCCGACCGCGCGCGTCATCACCCAGGGCTTCACGCCCGAACTGACCGACCTTGGCCAGCGGCATCCGGTGACCGAAGGCTTGCAGGCGTTGGCCCCCAAACCCGAAAGCGGCGATGGCCCCGGCTGGGGCCGCTGGTTCCGCATGGTCGACACCGTGCCGCCGCCCGAGGCGACCGCACTGATGAGCGGCCCCGAAGGCAAGCCGCTGCTGGTGCTGAACCACGTGGGCGACGGGCGCGTGGCGCTTCTGAACTCCGATCAGGCCTGGCTGTGGGATCGCGGGTTCGAAGGCGGCGGGCCGCAGCAAGAATTGCTGCGGCGGCTGGCGCACTGGCTGATGAAGGAACCCGACCTCGAGGAAGAGGCGCTGTGGGTCGAACCCTCGGGCCAGACGATGCGGATCATCCGCCGCACGCTGGGCGACAAGGTGCCAGACGTGACGGTGACCGCGCCCGACGGCACGCAGACGGTGCTGACGCTGAAGCAGGTCTCGCCCGGCCGGTACGAGACGCTGTGGACCGCGCCCGAAATGGGGCTGTACCGCCTGACCGACGGGGTGAAGGACACCGTGATCGCGCTTGGCCCCGCCGCGCCGAAGGAGTTCGAGCAGACCATCGCCAGCGGCGACACGCTCGCCCCGGTGATCGCGCCGACCAATGGCGGCATCGTGGCCCTGTCGGACGGGATGCCCGGCCTGCGCGACGTGCGTCCGGGGCGGCCCGCCTCGGGGCGCGGCTGGATCGGGCTGACGCCGCGTGGCGCCTATCGCACGGCGGCCATCTCGATCACACCGGTCCTTCCGGCATGGGCGTTCCTGCTGCTGGCAGCAGCACTGATCCTTGGGGCATGGCTGCGGGAAGGGCGACGCTGAGCGAAACCAGTTGCCCTTTGGCGCTATTGGTTATATTTCTTTACCAATCGCTAGGGAGAACACCCATGGACATGCCGGTTCCGAACCAAGACGTCCTTGCCCGCAAGGCTGCGCTGGTCGCCCGCCTGCGCGAGGTGCTTCCCGCAAATGCCGTGATCGACGACCCGGCCGAGACACGTGCTTACGAATGCGACGGCTTGTCTGCCTATCGTTGTGCCCCGCTCTGCGCGATCCTGCCCGCTTCGACGGCCGAGGTTTCGGCCGCGCTGAAGATCTGCCACGAGATGGGCGTGCCGGTTGTGCCGCGCGGATCAGGCACGTCGCTGGCGGGAGGGGCCTTGCCTACGGCTGACAGCGTGATCCTTGGCATCGCCCGGATGAACGCCGTCATCGAAACCGACTACCCAAATCGCGTGATCCGGGTGCAGACCGGGCGCACGAACCTCTCTGTCACCGGTGCGGTGGAGGCCGACGGGTTCTTCTACGCGCCCGACCCGTCCAGCCAGCTGGCCTGCGCCATTGCCGGCAACATCGCGATGAATTCCGGCGGCGCGCATTGCCTGAAATACGGCGTGACCACGAACAACCTGCTGGGTGTCACGCTGGTGCAGATGGACGGCACCGTGGTCGAGATCGGCGGCGCGCACCTTGATGCGGGCGGGCTGGACCTGCTGGGCGTGATCTGCGGCTCGGAAGGGCAACTGGGCGTGGTGACGGAAGCCACGCTGCGCATCCTGCCCAAGCCCGAGGGCGCGCGCCCGGTGCTGATCGGCTTTGACAGCAACGAGGTGGCCGGCGCCTGCGTCAGCGACATCATCAAGGCGGGCGTCCTGCCGGTGGCGATCGAGTTCATGGACCGCCCCTGCATCGAGGCGACCGAGGCCTTCGCCCATGCCGGATACCCGATGTGCGAGGCGCTGCTGATCGTCGAGGTCGAGGGCGCGCCCGCCGAGATCGACGAGCAGCTGGCCCTGATCAAGAAGATCGCGCGCACCCACAACCCTGTGGAACTGCGCGAGAGCCAGTCCGAGGACGAGGCCAAGAAAATCTGGCTGGGGCGCAAGTCGGCCTTCGGCGCGATGGGCCAGATCAACGACTACATCTGCCTCGACGGCACGATCCCGGTGTCGGAACTGCCCTATGTCCTGCGCCGGATCGGCGAGATGACGGCCGGTTACGGGCTGGGTGTGGCCAATGTCTTTCACGCCGGCGACGGCAACATGCACCCGCTGATCCTCTACAACGCCAACACGCCGGGCGATCTGGAAAAGGCCGAGGCGCTAGGCGCCGACATCCTGACGCTCTGCGTCGAGGTAGGCGGCTGCCTGACCGGCGAGCATGGCGTGGGCATCGAGAAACGCGACCTGATGACAGTGCAGTTCACGCCCGCGGACCTCGAGGCGCAGATGGCGGTGAAGGACGTTTTCGATCCGAAATGGTTGCTCAACCCCGCCAAGGTCTTTCCATTGGCGTCAAGCGCGGAGCGGCGGCAGGTGGCGGCATAGGCGGCGGTGGGGGGGCTGTCTGCCCCCCGGCCCCTTGCGGGGCCTCCCCCCGAGGATATTTGCAAGGCAAAGGCAGGGCCGATGAGACCCCGGACGGAACAGGAACTGGCAGAGGTGGTCCGCGATGCGCGCGGGCCGCTGCGCATCGCCGGCGGCGGCACACGGCCCATCGGCAGGCCGGTGACCGGCGAGGTGCTGGAGACCGCCGGGCTGAGCGGCATCACCCTTTACGAACCGGGGGCCCTGACCCTGGTGGCGCAGGCGGGCACATTGCTGGAGGATGTCGAGGCGGCGCTGGCCTTCGAGGGCCAGCGGCTGCCCTTCGAGCCGATGGACCACCGGGCGCTTCTGGGCACCAAGGGCAGGCCGACCATCGGCGCTGTGGCGGCGATGAACAATTCCGGGCCGCGGCGCATTGCCGTGGGGGCGGCGCGCGATTTCATGCTGGGCGTGCGGTTCGTCGACGGCGCGGGCAACATCATCAAGAACGGCGGGCGGGTGATGAAGAACGTCACCGGCTATGACCTTGTCCGGCTGATGGCGGGCGCGCATGGCAGCCTTGGCGTGCTGACCGAAGTCGCCTTCAAGGTGCTGCCGGCGGTCGAACAGACGGCAACCGTGATCCTGCGAGATTTGGAGATTGATCGTGCGGTTGCGGCCATGGCTGCCGCGATGGGGTCCCCCTTTGAAGTGACGGGCGCGGCGCATGACCCTGAAACGGGCGAAACGGCGCTGCGGCTGGAGGGGTTCGCCACATCCGTCGCTTACCGCGCCGGGCGACTGGCCGAGGCACTCGCGGCGTTCGGCGCTTCAGAGATCGAGGTGGACAAGACACGGGTGGCGGCGCGCTGGACGGCGATCCGTGATGTCACGGCCTTCGCCAAGCGGCAAGGCGACGTCTGGAGGCTTTCGGTGACGCCAAGCGACGCGCCCGCCATCGCCGCGCGGTTGCAGGCCAGCGCCCTGCGCTTTGACTGGGCCGGGGGCCTGATCTGGGCGCTGGTGCCGGAAGGGACCGACCTGCGCGGCCGCCTCGGCGCCTTCCCCGGCCATGCCACGCTGATCCGCGCCAGTACCGAGACACGCAGTGCGCTGGCGTCGTTTCAACCCGAAGCGCCTGCCGTCGCAGCCCTTTCTGCAGGCCTGCGCGCGCGGTTCGATCCGCGCGGCATTCTCAACCCCGGGATCATGCTCTGATGCAGACGACCTTCACCCCCGAACAGTTGCAGGACCCCGGCACGGCGCGTGCCAACCAGATCCTGCGCGCCTGTGTGCATTGCGGTTTCTGCACCGCGACCTGCCCGACCTACCAGGTGCTGGGCGACGAGTTGGACAGCCCGCGGGGCCGCATTTACCTGATCAAGGACATGCTCGAGAACGGCAGGGTGCCCGATGCCACCACGGTCAAGCACATCGACCGATGCCTGTCCTGCCTTGCCTGCATGACAACCTGCCCGTCCGGCGTGCATTACATGCACCTTGTCGACCATGCCCGCGCCTATATCGAGAAACGCTATGACCGGCCGTGGCAGGACCGGGCGCTGCGCTGGGTTCTGGCGCGGATCCTGCCCTATCCGGGGCGGTTCCGGCTAGCCCTGCTGGCCGCCAAGATCGGCCGCCCCTTTGCCCGGCTGATGCCGGACCCGCGCCTGCGCGCCATGCTGGAGATGGCCCCCAAGGTGATCCCGCCGGTCAGCCGCAACGATGATCCGCAGACCTTTCCCGCCAAGGGCCCCCGCAAGATGCGCGTCGCGCTGATGACCGGCTGCGCGCAACGCGCGCTGAACACCGATATCAACGATGCCACGATCAGGCTGCTGACGCGGGCCGGCTGCGAGGTTGTGGTCGCGCGAGGCGCGGGTTGCTGCGGCGCGCTGACCCATCACATGGGAAAAGAGTCCGAGGCCCACGCCACGGCCGCCAAGAACATCCGCGCCTGGGTCGCCGAAATGGACGGTGCCGGGCTGGATGCCATCGTGATCAACACCTCGGGCTGCGGCACGACGGTGAAGGATTACGGCCACATGTTCCGCAACGACCCGCTTGCGTACGACGCAGCGCGGGTCTCGGCCATCGCGCGGGATGTCTCCGAAGTGCTGGCCAAGCTGGACCTGCCCGAAGGCGGGCCCAAGGACCTGCGCGTGGCCTATCACGCCGCCTGCTCGCTCCAGCATGGCCAGCAGATCAAGACACTGCCGAAAGACCTGCTGAAACGCGCCGGCTTTACCGTGCTGGAGCCGGCAGATCCGCATCTTTGCTGCGGCTCGGCCGGGACGTATAACCTGATGCAGCCGGAAATCTCGGGGCAGTTGAAGGCGCGCAAGGTCAGTACGCTGGAGGCGGTCAAGCCCGACATCATCGCTGCCGGAAACATCGGATGCATGATGCAGATCGGCGGCGGTACCGAGGTGCCAGTGGTGCACACGGTGGAACTGCTGGACTGGGCGACCGGCGGACCGCGGCCCCCGGCACTGCAGAAGCCGGCCTGACGCCCCATTTTTGCCGCAGCCCCTTGCGATGATCGCGAAAAGCCGCAGCAGGAGGCAGGATGCGGGGTGCAATCTGGGGACTGGTGATGGCCCTTGCGGGGGCTGGCGGCGCAACAGCGCAGGATTCGGCGCTGCGAAGCTTTCGCACCGGCGATGACAGCCGTGGCTGGGAGGCGGTGGGCCGGCTGGATATCGCCGGCACGGCCTTTTGCACGGCGACCCTGATCGCCCCGGACGAGGTGCTGACAGCGGCGCATTGCCTGTTCGACAGAATAACGGGCAAACCGGTGGACCCGACATCAATCGTCTTTCGTGCGGGCCTGCGTGACGGCAGGGCCCTTGCCGAACGGATGGTGCGGCAGGCCGTGCCGGATCCGTCTTATCGTCAGGCCGCGCGGGTGACGGCCGAGAATGCGCGCCATGACCTTGCGATCCTCAAGCTTGAACATCCGATCCGACTGCCCTCGCTGCTTCCTTTCCCCGTCGGCAGCACGGAAACCTCGGGGCCGTCAGTTGGTGTCGTGTCCTACGCGCTCAACCGGGCCGAAGCGCCTTCGATGCAGCAGACCTGCGCGATCCTTGGCGAAGACCACGGCGTGCTGGTGCTGAGTTGCGATGTCGATTTCGGATCGTCCGGTGCACCGATCTTCAGCATGGAAGGCGGCGTACGGCAGATCGTTTCGGTGGTCTCGGCCAAGGCCGAGATGGACGGCAAGCCTGTGGCGCTGGGCACCGAACTAGACGCACCAATGGCCGCGATCCGCGCCCAGATGGCGGCGGAAACAACGCTGTTCGGTGGCGGCGCACCACCGCAAGTGCGGGTTCTGGCGCCGGGCCAGCGTGGCCAGACCGGCGCAAGGTTCGTGCGTCCGGACGGGTCTTGAAACCGCGCGACGACTTTCCCAGATAATTTGCATCGGAACGCCGCAAGCCGGGTTCCGTTCACTGCCTGTCCCGCAACGGGAGGGCGCCTATCGTTATCGCTTCTGAAAGGATGACACTGATGCGTACCTTTGACCTGACACCGCTTTACCGCGCCACCGTCGGCTTCGACCAGATCGCCGACCTGATGGACCGGGCGCTTAACAGCGACACCGCCGCGCAAAGCTACCCGCCCTACAATATCGAAAAGACTGCCGACGATGCCTGGCGCATCTCGATCGCCGTCGCCGGCTTTTCGGAGACCGAGCTGAACGTCGAAGTGCGGGAAAATGCGCTGATCGTCTCGGCCCGCAAGGCCGAAGAAGATGAAGGCCGCAAGTTCCTGCATCGCGGCATCGCCACCCGCGCCTTCGAACGCCGGTTCCAGCTGGCCGACCACGTCCGCGTGACGGGCGCCAGCCATATCGACGGCATGCTGCATATCGACCTCGTGCGTGAAGTGCCCGAGGCGCTGAAACCGCGCCGGATCGAAATTGCCAAGGCGCCGGTCAGCGACACCAACCTTGTCGAGGGCAAGGCCGTTAACTGAACCGGCTGAAACTGCGAGTGATCGGGGCGCGGGGGCCATGCCTTCGCGCCCCGTTTCGTTGCGGGAACTTGCCGCGTGTCGCCCTCAATGCGCCTCGGCCCAGTTGCGGCCTTGCCCGGCATCGACGCTGAGCGTGACATCAAGGTGGACGGCGGGGTCGGCCGCCCCTTCCATCACGTCGCGGGCGGCCTTGATCAGCTTGTCGACGGCATCCTCGGCAACCTCGAAGACAAGCTCGTCATGGACCTGCAGCAGCATCTTCGCCGGTAGCCCGTCGATAGCAGCCGGCATGCGGACCATCGCACGGCGGATCACGTCTGCCGCGGTGCCCTGGATCGGCGCGTTGATCGCGGCACGGCGGGCAAAGCCGGCACCGGGGCCCTTGGCGTTGATCTCGGGCGTGTGGATCTTGCGGCCGAAGAGCGTTTGGACATAGCCCTTGTCCTTGGCGAACTTCACCGTGTCGTCCATGTAGGTCCGGATACCCGGGAACCGTTCGAAATAGCGGTCGATGAATCCCTGCGCCTGCTCGCGCGGGATCCGCAGGTTGCGCGCAAGGCCAAAGCCGGAAATGCCGTAGATCACGCCGAAGTTGATCGCCTTGGCCTGTCGCCGGATATCCGGCGTCATCTGATCCAGTGGCACGTCGAACATCTCTGACGCGGTCATCGCGTGGATGTCCAGCCCGTCGCGGAACGCCTGTTTCAACGCCGCGATGTCGGCGACATGGGCAAGGATGCGCAATTCGATCTGGCTATAGTCGAGGCTGACCAGCATCTTGCCCGCATCGGCCACGAAAGCCTCGCGGATCCGGCGGCCCTCTTCGCTGCGCACGGGGATGTTCTGCAGGTTCGGATCGGTGGAGGCCAGCCGCCCGGTATTGGCCCCTGCGATGGAATAAGACGTATGCACCCGCCCGGTTTCGGGGTTGATGTGGGTCTGCAGCGCATCGGTATAGGTGGATTTCAGCTTGGCCAGTTGCCGCCAGTCAAGGATCAGTCCGGGCAGTTTGTGTTCGGTTGCAAGGTCCTCCAGCACATCCGCGCCAGTGCCCCATGCGCCGGTCTTGCCCTTGGAGCCGCCGGGCAGTTTCAACTCGTCGAACAGGATCTCGCCCAGCTGCTTGGGCGAACCGACGTTGAACTTGCGCCCCGCCACTTCCTGAATCTCGTCCTCGAGTTGGGCCATCTTCTGCGCAAAGGCATTGGACATCCGGCTGAGCGTGTCGCGGTCAACCTTGATCCCGGCCATCTCCATCTCGGCCAGCACCGGCACCAGCGGGCGTTCCAGCGTCTCGTAAACGGTTGTGACCTGTTTGCGGTGCAACTGAGGCTTGAACGCCTGCCAAAGCCGCAGCGTGATGTCGGCATCCTCGGCGGCATAGCGCACGGCCTTGTCCACCGGCACACGATCGAAGGTGATCTGCGCCTTGCCGCTGCCCAGCAGCTCCTTGATCGGGATCGGCACGTGACCAAGGTACTGCTCGCTCAGCAGATCCATTCCGTGGTTATGCAGCCCGCCGAACATCGCGTAGGACATCAGCATCGTGTCGTCGATCGGTGCCACCTTGACCCCGTGGCGGGCAAAGATCTTGGCGTCGTATTTCATGTTCTGGCCGATCTTGAGGATGCTTTCGTCCTCCAGAACCGGCCTCAAGAGGTTCAGCGCCTCGTCAAGGCTCAACTGCCCCTCGGCCAGCTTGTCCGAGCCAAACAGGCCCTCGCCCTCTTCGGCACGGTGCCCAAGCGGAACGTAGCAAGCCTGCCCCGCCTCGACGCAAAGCGAGATACCCACCAGATCGGCCTGCATCTCGTCAAGCGAGGTGGTTTCCGTATCGACGGCGACATGACCACGCGCGCGGATGCGGTCGATCCAGACCTGCAGCGCAGCGGCATCGCGCACGGCCTCGTAGGCGTCATGATCGAAAGGCACGGCGGTGGCCTGCTCGGCTTCGGCCTCGGGCGCCTCCGTCACGACCGGGGGTTCGACGCCCAGCTTTTCGGCGACACGCTTGGATATCGTGCGAAACTCCATCCGGGCGAGAAAACCCAACAAGGTGTCGGGGTCGGGATCGCGGATCTCCAGATCGTCGAGGGTGAAATCCAGTGGCATGTGGCAGTCAAGCTGGACCAGTTGCCGCGACAGGCGGATCTTCTCGGCATTCTCGATCAGCGCGGCGCGTCGCTTTGGCTGCGGGACCTCCCCGGCGCGGTCCAGCAGCGTGTCGAGATCCCCGAACTCGTTGATCAGAAGAGCTGCTGTCTTCAATCCGATGCCCGGCGCGCCCGGCACGTTGTCTACCGCGTCGCCAGCGAGTGCCTGTACGTCGACCACCCGTTCGGGGCCAACGCCGAATTTCTCGATCACGCCATCGCGGTCGATCCGGCGATTCTTCATCGGGTCCAGCATCTCGACCCCGTCACCGACCAATTGCATCAGGTCCTTGTCGGAACTGACGATGGTCACACGGCCGCCCGCCTCACGCGCCTGGCAGGCCAGCGTGGCGATGATGTCGTCGGCCTCGTAACCCTCGACCTCTTTGCAGGCGATGTTGAAGGCGCGCGTGGCTTCGCGCGTCAGCGGGAATTGCGGGACCAGATCCTCCGGCGCCGGCGGGCGATGCGCCTTGTACTGGTCGTAAATCTCATTGCGGAAGGATTTGCCGGAATAGTCGAAGACAACGGCAAGATGGGTGGACTGGTCGGCGCCGGAATTGCCGTCGACGTATTTCTGCAGCAGGTTCACGAACCCGGCGACAGCCCCCACCGGCAGCCCGTCGGACTTGCGCGTAAGCGGCGGCAGCGCGTGGTAGGCGCGAAAGATGAACGCCGATCCGTCGATCAGGTGCAGGTGGCACCCCTTGCCGAAATGGCTCATCCCCGCCCCTTCATCTTGCCGAAAATACTCCCGCCGGAGGCGGCGGCCCTCAGGCCGCCTTGTCGGCGGCGTCCTTGTGCACGTAGCGGCAATCGCAATAGGGGCATTCGACCCACCCGCGCTCGTGCGGGATCGACAGCCAGACGCGGGGATGGCCCAGCGCGCCGTCGCCACCGTCGCAGGCCACGCGCCATTGATCGACCATCTTGGTTTCCGGGGCAGGAATCGTCATCGCTCTCGCCTTTGCCTTTGCCGCCACGTGGCGGTTATCTGGTTGCCGCGGGCCGCTGCCCGCCTTAGATCGGGCCGATACTAGCCGAGCCCCGCACCGGGGAAAAGCCGCGAAAGCCTGCCATGCCCCTTGCCAGCCCCGAAACCGACACCAGCAACGCGATCGAAATCGCGGGCCTGCACAAGACGTATGCCGCGACCGGGCGCTCTGCCGCCAAGGTGGCGCTGCAGGGGATTGACCTGAATATCCGGCGCGGCTCCATTTTCGGCCTGCTCGGCCCCAACGGCGCGGGCAAGTCGACAATCATCAATATCCTCGCCGGGCTGGTGATCAAGACGTCGGGCAAGGTGCGCATCTGGGGCTTCGATCAAGACACCAACCCGCGCCAAAGCCGCGCTGCGATCGGCGTGATGCCGCAAGAGCCCAATCTTGACCCGTTCTTTACCCCGCGGGGCAGCCTTGATGTGCAGGCGGGGCTGTACGGCGTGCCGCGCGCGCAGCGCCGCACCGAGGAAATCCTTGAACTGATTGGCCTGACCGACAAGGCCGAGGCCTATGCCCGCTCGCTCTCTGGCGGGATGCGGCGGCGGCTCTTGCTGGGCAAGGCGCTGGTGCATAGCCCGCAGATCCTTGTGCTGGACGAACCGACGGCAGGCGTCGACATCGAGTTGCGCAACCAGCTCTGGACCAACGTGCGGCGACTGAACGACGAGGGGATGACGATTATCCTGACGACGCATTACCTCGAAGAAGCGCAGGAAATGTGCGATGAGATCGCGATCATCGACAAGGGCCGCCTCATTGCCCGCGACACCACGTCCAACCTGCTGGGCCGGATGGATTCCAAGACGATGCTGATCGTGCCCGAGGGAGAGGCCGCGCTGCCGCCGCTGCCCGAGGGGGCCACCGGCACGCTGCGTCCCGATGGCAGCCTCGAACTGACCTATCCACCCAGCCGGATCCCGGCCGAGGCGCTGCTGGCCGCGGTGCACGACGCGGGCATCGCGATCCGCGATATCCGTACGATGGAATCCGACCTTGAGGATGTTTTCCTGTCGCTGACTTCGGCGCACTAGCCGCGCAAGGGCCGTCCCGCTAACCTGACCGCGAGAGGCAGGGAGGCGGAAATGCTCGAAGGCAAATGCCATTGCGGCAAGGTTCACTGGACATTCGACGCGACGCCGACATCGGTCACGGCGTGCAACTGCACGGTTTGCCGGCGCTACGGCGTGTTATGGATCTACGGGCACGAGGGCGAGGATGTTGCTATGACGGGTGAAACGTCCGTCTATGCACGCGCCGACAACGGCCCGCCCGAGATCGGCTTTCATTTCTGCCCCGACTGCGGCTGCGTTGTCGCATGGCGGGCGCTGGAGCCGCACAAGGGGCGCCGCCGGATGGCCGTCAACCTGCGCCTGACCGAGCCGGGGCCGGTTGCGCATCTGCCGATCGACCATTTCGAGGGGCTGGTTACCTTCGACGACCTGCCGCGCGACGGGCGCTGCGTGGCCGACATGTGGTTCTGAGGCTCAGCCTTGCGGCACCAGCATCGGGCCCATCTTGCGCCCGGCCAGAATGTGCAGGTGGTAATGCGGCACCTCTTGGTGGGCATCGCCGCGTGTGTTCGAGATGGCGCGGAACCCGCCCTCGACCTCCAGCATCTCGCAGACCCGCGCGACCGCCCGCATGAAGCCCAGATGCTCTTCCGCGCTGCCGTCGCGCGCGAAGTGGTCAAGGCTGACATAGGCACCCTTGGGGATCACCAGCACATGCACCGGCGCCTGCGGGTTGATGTCGTGAAAGGCCAGCGCGTGCTCGCTTTCATAGACGGTGTTGTTGGGGATTTCGCCACGCAGGATGCGGGCAAAGATATTCTGCGGATCGTAGTGAAAGTCCATCTTGTACCTCAGTCGGAAAACAGGTGGGGGGTTTGCGCAAGGCCAAGCGCCACCTCGGGCCCAAGGCCGATGAACCGGTCAATGGCAGCGACCTGATCGTCAAGCGGGGCAGATTCTCGCAGACGCGAATGATGCGGGAAACCGGTGTCGCGGATACGGTCGCTTTCAAAGGTCACGTCGTAGCGGATTGTGGGCAACAGGGCGGCCAGCGACTCCGGCGTCGTCTCGTCGCCCGCCAGCCCCACCCGCTTGGCATGGCCAATCAGGTATTCATCGGTAAAGTTGCACTGGATTTCCAGAAGCCGCGTCGTCGAGCGGTCCGAATAGAAATCCTGCAACAGGTCCATGCTGGCGGTGTCGAGGCAGATCACCAGCCGGTCGGTCTCGAAATAATCGAACAGCATCCGCATCAGCGCGCGGCGGTGACGCGTGCGCTTGCCCAGCGTCGACTGGATACCGCCCAGATCGGGCAAGGGTGTGCTTTCCTCGTTGAACAGGTAGTCGATCGCCGGAATGTTGGTGTGGTGCTTGATTGACCCGGCCAGCCGCTTTGCCACGTGCCATTTCTTGCATGCCACGATCAGCAGTTCGCGGTCGCGGCCAAGGCTGGCATCGTTTTCCCAGAACCGGGTGGCAAAGCGCCGCCCGACGCGGCCGCGACCGGTGAGGAACTCGAACAGGCCCCGCCCCTCGTTCGAAATGCGGAAATCGTCACGATCCGAAGCAAAGAGGCGGCCCAACCGCAGTTTCAGCTCTTTCGCGTCGGGGCTGATCTTGCGCGCGAAAAGCGCATCCTGCCCCAGCAGCAGATCGTAATGGTCGTTGTAGAAGACCACTGGCATCCCGTAGTCGGTGAACATCAGGAAGGTCAGCGTGCGATTGCGGATTTCATTGGACGCCACAAGGTGGCGCACCAGCGTCTGAAAGAACGTCTCGTCGGGAATCCACGTGGTGCGGAAGAAGCGCATCACGTCGGGCCGCTCTTTCACGAAGCCAAGGATCTTTTCGATCGTATGACGGCGCAGGCACCACCATTGGCTGCCGATCATGATTTGAAGATCCGCCGGGATCGCGCGCGTCAGCCGCAACCGCCGCTGCAGACGCACCGACCAGTAGAACAGCGACTTGTGCCTGCGCTCGTTGAACCAGTGCCGGTAGATCAGGCGGTCTTCCTTCATCCCGGTCTTGATCCAGTCGCTTTCGAAAAAGTCGAAGCTTTCGATGTAGTCGACATCTTCGGCGTCAAGGAAACGATGCGCGTAAACGGCTGACTTGATGGCCAGACAATCGCCCGAGACCATGTAGAAATGCGTGGCACGCGGGAATGCCTGCTCGGCCGCCTCGATCGCATGAAGGGTGGCCTGCACAAGGCTCCATTCACCCCAGCCACATTTGATCCGCCGGGTGGCGAAGACGACGTTGGGATTGTTCTTGAGCCCCTCGCGGATGCGCTGGAAATCGGCGAGCGGCGAGCGGGCATCGAAATGGATCGCGATGTAATCATCCGCCGCGGTCAGCTGCGTCGCCTGCTGGATGACGGCATCCGGGTCCTTGTGGCAGAGAAGGACAAATGCGATCTTTGACATAACAGGGACAGTCGCCAGTCTTTTCGCGGGGTTGTTTCGTCTTGATAGCGTGAAGAGGCGTTGAATAAACAGGGCTAGTTTGTTCTTTTGACGCCAAAACGAAGTACAGGCAATCTGGCCAGACGCCCGCGGCGCCGTCGCCACGGCAATCGGCCGATGAAAGGAACCACCCCACGATGACATTCCCCGGCACGTGGATGACGCTGAGCGAAAGCACGGTTTACCGGGTGGTGCCCAAATGCGCCTGCTCGACGATCGGGCAGATCCTTTACTACGTGGACAAGGGCAGTTTCTTTGATGGCGACATCCACGACGCGACCGAGGGCCTTCACAAATGGGCCAGCGAGGAAAGCAAGGAACTGATCTCGCGCAACGTGCGCGCGCACAAGGGATTCACCTTCAGTTGCGTGCGCAACCCCTACACGCGCATCCTGTCGTCGTTCTTCGACAAGATCGCGGGCATCCAGCGCAACGGCAAACGCTATCGTGGCAACCTCGTGCCGATGCTGACGCAGAAATATGGGGTCGAGGTGGGTAGCCCCGAGACGGGGTTCGAGTTTGATCAGGTCAAGTCGTTCCGGCGGTTCCTGCTGTTCGCGCGCGACACCATCCGCTGGCGCCGCCCGATGGACCCCGACATCCACTGGTCAGCCATGTCGGGCCATATCTCGACGCTGATCGTCAATGGCGGGCGGTTCGACCACATCTTCTTCACCGAGAAGTTCAACGAGGGGATGCAGGTGGTGCTGGACAATATAAACCCGGCCCATCCCGTCGACCTGGCCACGATCCCGCGCTTCAACGAGAGCGAGGGGCACGGGCCCAAGCGGCTGCACCCCGTCGAGGATTATTTCGACGACCTCTCGATGCACCTGATGTACGAGATCTACAAACGCGATTTCAGGCTGTTCAATTACGATTTCGAGAACCCGGCCAACAAGATGCCGCTGGGCGAGGTCGATCTGGACGAGGTTCACGCCAAGCTGGGCAAGTAGGGCCGCAATGGACCGCCTGCGCCGTTTCTGGCAAGATCTGACCCCCGGCGCACTGATCCTGCTGGCCCTTGTGGCGGCGGGGTTATGGGCCTTCGGTGGGCTGGCCGACATGGTCGAGGACAAGGGGCAGCCCGGTTTCGATGCCCGCCTGCTGCTGGCCTTTCGCCACCCGGCCGACCTTGCCCGCCCGCTTGGCCCACCCGCGCTGGCCGAGGCGATGCGTGACCTTTCCGCGTTGGGCTCCACGCTGACGCTGACGCTGGTTGCGCTGGCGGTCGCCGGCTGGCAGTGGTTGGCCGGGCGGGGGCGCGCGGCGGTGCTGATGCTGGTTGCGGCGGGCGGCGGTGCGCTGGTCAGCACGCTGGCCAAGATCGTTATCGCCCGGCCCCGGCCCGAGGTCGTTCCGCACCTGACCTTTGTGGACACCGCCAGTTTTCCCTCGGGGCACTCGATGATGTCGGCGGTGGTCTACCTGACGCTGGCGGTTGTTCTGGCCCATGCCGAGACGGGCAAGGGCCAACGGATGTTTGCGCTCGGCCTTGCGATCCTGCTGACGCTGGGGGTGGGTGTCAGCCGGGTCTACCTTGGCGTTCATTGGCCCACCGACGTGCTGGCAGGTTGGGCACTGGGCGCGGCATGGGCGCTGGCGGTCTGGCTGATCGTGGGACTAATCGACCGGCGCTGACGTTTCAGCACCCGCATGCTAGGCTTGGTCCGAGTTTTGAGTGGGCGATGGTGATGCCGAAAACAGACGCAGCAAGCGGCGCACGCGACGCGTTGCGCAACTGTGCCGCGCAAATTGCTTCGGCAAAGACCGCAGTGCTGACAACCGACGATCCCGAAGGGCCTCACCAGCTGCGCGTCGGTCTGCGCAGATTGCGCGCGGCGCTCTGGCTATACGCCACCACAATTCATGGCGACGCGGCGCGGAGCATGGCGGCCGAGGCACGCTGGCTGGCCCGCGAGGTGGGCCATACGCGCGATCTTGAAATGGTGGCGGGCCTGCTGGCACCACGGATGAAAGGGCCTGCCGGCCGTGGTCCGCTCGCCGGGCTTACCGCCGCCGCCAGCGTGGAACGCGCGCGCCTCCGCGCCGTCTTGCAAGAGGCCCGAGCGGAAGCCCTGCTTGTCGCGCTGACCGACGTAACCGAAGGGAAATTCAGTGCTGACGCAGTGCCGCTGACACCGCTGGCCGCCGATCGGCTGAACTGCCAATGGCGCAAGCTACGTCGCGCGGCGCGGCAGCTGACCCGACAAGGCGCGAATGAACGGCACAAGATGCGCAAACGGGCCAAGATGCTGCGCTATGTCCTCGACTTGACCGACCCGCTTTGGCCCCATGACCGCACAGCCAAGTTTCACAAGCGGCTGGCGCGGCTGCAAGACGGGCTGGGCCGATTGAACGATGCCTCGGTGGCGCGGCGGGTGCTGGAACAACTTGTTGCTGCAGGCGCGCTGGCAGCGGATGCGCAGGACGTGCTCGCAACCGCAGTGGACAGGCTCGATCACGATGCCGGGAAGGATTTGGCCGATCTGCCGGGCCTCTGGCGCAAGCTGGAGCGGACGCCCCGACCTTGGCGCTGACGAGTTTTACTGGACTGACATCGTCGCTGCCCTAACTTTCTCGCCACATAGACGCCGCAGGGAGCGCAGCCCATGTCGATTGTCCTGATGCTTGGGAGCGGTCCCGATGTGCTGCGCTGCCGCGACTGGCCACGCGCGCCCTTCGACACGGTCGTCGCGATCAACAACGCCTGGCAGGTGCGGCCCGACTGGGACGCGTTGGTCTATCCCGAGGATTTCCCGCCCGAACGCCGCCCGCAGGCCCTGGCCCCCGGCCAGCGCGCCATCACGGCGGCCGATTTCGTGCCGGCCCAGAACGCCTATGGCGGTTTCGTCTATGCCGGCGGGACGATGGCGTTCACCGCCTCCTACTGGGCGCTGCACGCGCTCAGGCCGCGGGTGATTGCCTATATCGGCTGCGACATGGTCTATCCCAAGGGGCCGCAGACGCATTTCTACGGCAAGGGCACCGCCGATCCGCTGCGCCGCGACAAGACCTTGCGCAGCCTCGAGGCGAAGTCGGCCCGGCTGATGGCAATGGCGGCGCAGCAGGGTTGCGCGCTGGTCAACCTCGGCACCGGGGCCAGCCGCCTTGTCTTTCCGCACGCCACCCCCGCCGACTTGGCCGCCCTGCCCGGACCTGCCCGACCCGACCGCGCGGCCTTTGCCGCCGCGATCCGCGCCGAGGCACGCGCCGGCTACATGGTGCCCTCGGGGCGCTACTGGGAGGAAGAGGACCGCTTCGACACCGCTGTCATCGACCGGATCGACGCCGCATGGCTTTCGGTCGCCGGCCAGAAGGCGACGGCGGCCTGAGACGAAATATCCATTTTCTACAAAGCCTTGAACTACTTCGTGCGACCGATTGCCGGCCATTGGAGGCATCGCGCTTGACCTGGCTCCGTATCCGGACGTACGCTGAATAGACCGGTCGGTCTATTCAGCGCCGGTCAACAGGGAGAGAAAAATGCGCATTTCAAAAGAACGGGTCGACATCAGGATGCAGATTCCCGGCGCCACCATCAGGCAACACAAGGACTTTGGCGACGCGACCGGGTTGGGCAAGATCAGTGGCGAATACTTCACCCTGTCGGCGGGCGTGGACACCACGCCGTTGTTCGCGGGGCTGGAGGGGGACATGTGCCAAAGCCCGCATTGGGGCTTTGTCCTGAAAGGCAGGCTGACGACGACCGACGCCGCAGGCACGACGGAAACCGTCAATGCCGATGACCTGTTCTACTGGCCCCCCGGCCACAACGTGAAGGTTGACGCCGATGCAGAGATCATCATGTTCAGCCCACAGCATGAGCACAGCCATGTAATCGACCACATGATCGAGATGACCAAGGGGTGAGCCCACCTGCCACCCCTGCGCGGGATTCACCACCTTGAACGGCGGGACTGGCAATGACCACAAGCACGAGGCCCGGAGCCGACGCAGCAACGGCAACGCATGCGACCAAGCAACGCCTGCTCGACGCGGGCCTCCCCATGCTGTTGAAACACGGCTACAACGACCTCGGGATTCAGGCGCTGTTGGCGGCCACCGGCACGCCGAAGGGCTCTTTCTACCATCATTTCAAGGACAAGGAAGATTTCGCCCTGCAGGTCGTCGATGGCTACATGGCGCAGGTTCACGAGGGTCTTGATGCCTGTCTCGAAGACAGGACGCGGCCGCCGCTGGTCCGGGTCCGGACCTTCTTCGAGATGACGCAACAATCCTATCGGCAAGAGGGCTACATGGGGTGCCTCTTGGGCGGCCTTGGCCAGGAATTGTCAGGCGTCAGCGACGTGTTCCGGACCCGGATCGAAGGCTGCTTCGCGACCATCGCCGGGCGGGTGGCGGGTTGCCTGGACGAAGCGCGCCAGCTTGGCCAGATCGCGGCAGATACCGATGTGGAGCGGATGGCCGACCTGCTGATCGATTGCTGGGAAGGGGCCGCCCTGCGCAGCCGTCTGCGCCGCAATCCGACATCTCTTGACGAGATGCTGGACTTCTACTTCGGCGCAGTCGTAGCCAGTCAGCCCCGCGACCAATAAGGCCGCCCCGACGTAGGGAGCACGGCCGGCAAATGGTCCGGCCCGCGCTGCGAACCTAGATCAGCTTGGCCTTGCGGAACAGCGCCTTGAGGTCGGTCTCGGGGCGTGCACCAAAATGGCTGATGACCTCGGCCGCCGCGACGCAGCCCATGCGGCCCGCCGTGAACAGGCTTTGCCCCGTCGCCAGCCCGTAGAGGAACCCCGCGGCAAACTGGTCGCCCGCGCCGGTGGCATCCACCGGCACCACGCGGGTGACCGGCACGATCGCCTCTTCCTCGCCCCGCACGATCACAACGTCATGGCCCGACCGGGTGCACACGACGATGCCCGCATCCTGCGCGGCCTGTTCCAGCGCGGTGGAGAGGTCTGTCTGATAGAGCGCCTCCCACTCATGCTCGTTGCCGATGACGTAGTCGAGTTCGCAGACCAACCGGCGGAAGTCGTCGCGGTGGCGGTTCACGCAGAACGGGTCCGACAGCGCGATGCCCGCCTTGCCACCCGCCTCTCGGCACAGGCGTGCGGCGCGTTCGAACGCTTCCTTGCCCTTCGGCTTGTCGTAAAGATAGCCCTCGAGAAACAGGATCTCGGCACGCCCGGCAACCTCGTCGGCCACGTCATCGGGGCCCAATTCGGAAGAGATGCCAAGGTAGGTGTTCATCGACCGTTCGCCATCGGGCGAGACGAAGATCATCGAGCGCGAGGTCGGCAATTCGCCCCCGGGCACCGGCGGATTGACGAAATCGGTGCCGTTCTCGGCCATGCTGCGGGCGTAGAAGTTGCCCAGCACATCGTCATGCACGCGCCCGATGAAGGCGGTCGTCAGGCCAAGGTTGCCAAGCCCCGCCAGCGTGTTGGCAACCGACCCGCCCGGCGCCTGCACCCGGTCCTTCATCGCGCCGTATAACATCTCGCCGCGCTCGCGCTCGACCAGTTGCATGATGCCCTTCTCGATTCCCATCATCTCGAGAAAGCTGTCGTCGGATTGGGAAAACACGTCGACGATGGCGTTGCCGATGCCGACGACCTGATAGGTTTTCATGGGGTCTTGTCCTCGTAGGGGCACAGGTCGCGGATCAGGCAATCGGCGCAGCGGGGCTTGCGCGCGGTGCAGATGTAGCGGCCGTGCAGGATCAGCCAGTGATGGGCATGTTGCTGGAACTCGGCGGGGATGTTGTCTTCGATGGCGCGTTCGACGGCGTCCACGTCCTTTCCCGGCGCGATGCCGGTGCGGTTGCCGACGCGGAAGATATGGGTGTCGACCGCCTGCGCGGGGACATGCCACCACATGTTCAGCACCACATTGGCCGTCTTGCGCCCCACGCCCGGCAGCGACTGCAGCGATGCACGGGATGAGGGCACCTCGCCGCCATACTCCTCCAGCAGGATACGGCTGAGCTTGATGACGTTCTTGGCCTTGTTGCGGAAAAGGCCGATCGTCTTGATATGTTCGATCAGCCCCTCTTCACCCAGCGCAAGCATCTTTTCGGGCGTGTCGGCGATGGCGAAAAGGCCGCGCGTGGCCTTGTTGACCCCGGCATCGGTGGCCTGCGCCGAAAGCGCCACGGCCACCAACAGCGTGTAGGCATTGACGTGGTAAAGCTCGCCCATCGGCGCGGGCTCGGCGGCCTGGAACCGCGTGAAGATCTGCCTGATCGTGTGATAGTCGAGTTGCCGCGCCATGCCGCCGGTATGCCCGTGGCCAAGGGCCCTGACAAGCGGCGGGATGCGCAAAATCCGGGTCGCGGGCAGCCACGGCGCCCCCTAGATTGGGCGCATGGAAAACGATGACCGCTATCATTACCACGTGATCCGCCGCGCTCTCGACCAGATCGAGGCGGCGGGCGAGGCGCCGCTGGCGCTGGACGACCTCGCGCGCCGGATCGGGATGAGCCCCGCGCATTTCCAGCGCGTCTTTTCTGCCTGGGTCGGCGTTTCGCCCAAGCGCTACCAGCAATACCTGATGCTGGGGCAGGCCCGGGCGCTGTTGCGCGACCGCTTCACGACGCTCGAGGTGGCCGATGCGGTGGGCCTGTCGGGCGGCGGACGGCTGCACGACCTCTTTCTGCGCTGGGAAGCGATGAGCCCCGGCGACTTTGCAAAGGGCGGCGCGGGCCTGACCATCCGCTGGGGCGTTTTCGACAGCCCGTTCGGCCCGGCCGTGGCGATGGGCACATCCCGCGGGCTTTGCGGCATGGGCTTTGCGTCGGAAACCGGAACGCAGCCCACTTTGGCAGACCTGCAGGCGCGCTGGCCAAGCGCGGACTATGTAGAGGATGCCACCGCCATTCGGCCCTGGGTCGAAGCGGCCTTTGCCCAGAAGGGCGACACCCAGCTTCACCTGATCGGCGCGCCGTTCCAGTTGAAGGTGTGGGAGGCGCTGCTGCAGATCCCCACAGGCCACGTTACCACCTATTCCGAAATTGCCGGGGCTATCGGCCATCCGCGGGCGGTGCGCGCGGTCGGCACCGCGGTGGGGCGCAACCCGGTCAGCTGGCTGATCCCGTGCCACCGCGCGTTGCGCAAATCCGGCGGGCTGGGCGGCTATCACTGGGGACTGCCGGTGAAGCGCGCGATGCTTGCGTGGGAATCTGCCCGCGCCGAGGCGTAACGCATGCGGCTGGCGAGAATTCGCCGGCCCGAACCGTGATATTGGATAACAGCGCGACATCCGGGATAAGATTGGACCAGAGCGCATCAGCGCACCCATCAGAACGGACAAAATGCAAATGACCATGATCAGCCTTGCGCCCCGGGCTCCTTCCCGCTTGGCGCCCCGTTTCGCCCTCGTCCTTGCCGCCGTGTCGCTTGTGGCCGTTTCGGCCTGCGACAACATGCAGGACCCCAACAACCCCAACCGTCAGACCCAAACCGGCGCCCTGATTGGCGGCGTGGCCGGTGCGCTTCTTGGCGCCTCGACCGGTGGCAGCAATACGGCCGCGCGGCGGCGTGGTGCGTTGCTGGGTGCCGCGATCGGCGCCGGTGGCGGCGCCCTGATCGGCCAGCAGCTTGATCAGCAGGCCGCTGAGTTGCGTCAGTCGATGGGCTCTCAGGTGGGCATCGTCAACACCGGCAGCCAGCTGATCGTGACGCTGCCCGAGGATATCCTCTTTGCCACCAACTCGACGGCGCTGACCGGCACGCTGCGGGGCGATCTCGCGCAGCTGGCCGGCAGCCTCAACCGCTATCCGAACACCACCGTCAACGTGATCGGTCACACCGACAACGTCGGCAGCGCGGCCTACAACCTCGACCTTAGCCAGCGGCGCGCACAGGCTGTGGCCTCGGTCCTTGTGTCGAACGGCGTCGCCTCCAACCGGGTGCGGTCGATCGGGCGGGGCGAAGATCAGCCGGTTGCCACGAACCAGACGGCAGCCGGGCGGGCGCAGAACCGCCGGGTGGAGATCGTCATCACACCGAACCAGTAGCCACGGCATCAGCCTAGGGAGAAAGGGCGGCGCACCTGCGCCGCCCTTTGTCGTTGAGGTGTGCCCGGACCGGCCATATGATCTGCGCGGCGGGGGAGGGTCACGATGCCATTCGAGAAGGTTCAGCAGGAAAAACTGTCGCATGGCGTGGTGCGCCAGATCGAGGCCCTGATCCTGCGCGGCATCCTGCGCCCGGGCGAGCGATTGCCCTCCGAGCGTGACCTTGCCGAACGAATGGGTGTTTCGCGGCCGTCATTGCGCGAGGCCCTTGCCGAGTTGCAGTCCGCGGGGCTGTTGGTCAGCAAGGCCGGCGCGGGCGTCTTTGTGGCCGATGTGCTGGGTTCGGCCTTCTCTGCCTCGTTGGTGCGGCTGTTCTCGACGCATGAACAGGCGGTTTACGACTACATCTCGTTCCGCCGCGATATGGAAGGGCTGGCGGCCGAACGCGCCGCCCGGTTGGCCTCGGACAGCGACCTGAAGGTGATCGATACGATTTTTGCCCGCATGGAGGCTGCGCACCAGAAGCGCAACCCGGCCGACGAGGCGCAACTGGATGCCGATTTCCACCTTGCCATCATCGAGTCGAGCCACAACGTGATCATGTTGCATATGATGCGTTCGATGTATCAGTTGCTGCGCGAAGGCGTGTTCTACAACCGCCAAACCATGTTCCGCGCCCGCACCACCCGTACCCAGCTTCTCGACCAGCATCGCGCGATCAACGTGGCCCTGCAGGCACGCGACCCGGCCGCAGCACGCACAGCCGTCGAGGCGCACCTGGGGTTCGTCCAGCGCACGGTGGCCGACCAGCAGCAGGCCGACCGCAACGAGGCGCTGGCGCGCAAGCGGCTGGAGCAGGAGTTGCACCGGTGAAACCCGCCCGCATGGTCGAACACCAGATCCGCAAGGCGCAGGCCGAGGGCCAGTTCGACAACCTGAGCGGCGCGGGCAAGCCGCTGCCGCCCGCGCCCCCCGGCGACGCGGCCGAGGCCGCGGGATTTCGGATCATGGCCGAAGCGGGCACCGTTCCGCGGGAGGTGCAGTTGCGCAAGGATGTGGCCGCGCAACGCCTTGTCGTTCAGGCCGCCACCACGCCCGAGGCGCAGAAGGTCGCGATGGCGAAACTGGCCGATCTGGAATTGCGGGTGGCGATCGAGCAGGAGGCCCGGCGCAAATTCTACGCAACGCGCTAGGCGGCCTCAGTTCTCGATATCGCACAGTGTCTGGAAGACATCCGTCGGCTTATCCGACAAGCCGATGCCCTCCTTGCCCAGATATTTCGCGAATTGTCCGGCAAAGCTTCCCGATCCGAAGGTGATGCGCTGGGTCTTGGGATCATAGCTCCATGTGCCGCTGGCGCCTTCAATGTCGGTATAGGTGCCGTCGGCGGCGATGGTAATGCTCAGGTTGAGATAGATCGATCCCGCCCAGCAGAAGTAGTGACCGGGCGCGACGTTGGCCACCTCTGCCGGGTCGGTCGCTGGCGTGCCGACAAGGTGCAACATCCACGACAGGTAATAGGGGGCGGTACCATCGGCCAGCTTCACATGGCAGCCGACGCCGTCAGTATCCTGAACCGTGCCAACCTGGCCTTGCTCGTCGGCAACCTGCGCCCCGACGGGGCAGGCGCCCGACAGTGCCTGCGCACTGGCCGCCATGGGCAGGGCGGCAGGCAGGAGCATGGCAAACAGGACGGTGGCGAACCGTGACATGGCAGTCTCGCGTGTCTGGATTTGGGTCGAGGCACCATGCCCCGCCGGGTCCGATTCGGGCAAGGGTAGCGGCAAATGAAAAGGGCCCGGCGTCACCGCCGGGCCCCTGTTCCTGACTGTTGGCCGGCCTCAGTGAAGCTTGGCCTCGACGGTGGCCAAAGCCTCGTCGAACAGCTTGTTCGCGGCGGTCGCGGTCATCTGGGCGGCAATCACCTCGCGCGCGGCCGACATCGCGACCGAAATCGCGCGATCGCGCACTTCCTTGACAGCGGCATCCTCGGCACTCTTGATCTGGTCTTCGGCAGCGGCAAGGCGACGGGCAACAGATGCCGCAATCTCGGCCTTGGCGGCTTCGGCGGCACTGGCGGCCTCTTCGCGGGCTCCCGCGATGATCCGTTCGGCCTGATCCTTCACCTCACGCTGTTTGCGTTCGTAGGAGGCCAGCAGGGCCTGCGCCTCTTCCCGGAGCGCGCGCGCTTCGGACAGATCCTTGCTGATCGTCTCGGCCCGCTTGTCCAGCAACCCGGCGATGATGCGGGGCACCTTGAAGTAGAACAGCACGCCGAGGAACACCAGAAAGGCGATCGTCACCACGAACTCGGTGTTGTGGAGCGAGAGGAAGGGGCCCTCGGCGGCGAAAGCCGGGGTTGCCAGAAGCAGCAGGGCGGGTGTCAGCAGACGCTTCATCGCACTCACTCCTTCATCCGGGCGTCGATGGCCTGATCGATGGTCGCTGCATCGGCCTTGGCACCGAAAGCGGCGACGATCTCGGCCGCGGTGTCCTTGGCGACGGCCGTCACGTTCTCGACCGCGGTGGCGCGGATCGCCGCAATCGCCGCCTCGCTTTCGGCCGCCTTCTCGGCGATCCGGGCATCGGCGCGCTTAAGCTCGCTGGCCAGCTCTTCCTGGATCTCGGCCTTGGTGGCCGCGATGATCCGGTTCGCCTCGGCGCGCGCGTCGCGCAGGGCCTTTTCATAGGCAGCCTCGGCAGCGACCGCCTGCTGCTTGAGCTCTTCGGCCGCGGCGATATCGTTGGAAATCGTGCCGGACCGTTCTGCGAGGACCGAAGCGATCCGGGGCAGCGCGATACGCGACAGCACGAAATAGATCACGACCATCGTGACCGCCAACCAGAAGATCTGGTTGGGGAAGGTCGAGATGTCGAGTTGCGGCATGCCAGATTCGGCAGCGCCGGCTGCGGCTTCAGCGGCCATCTTGTCCTCCGGAAATCCGTCGTGGAACATCCGGCCGGGTCACGCCCGGCCGGCCATCGGGAAGAACGGTGATCAGATCGCGAACATCAGCAGCAGCGCGACGAGGAACGAGAAGATCCCCAGCGCTTCGGCGAAGGCGATGCCGATGAACAGCGTCGCGGTTTGCGAGGCAGCGGCCGAAGGGTTGCGCAGCGCACCGGCGAGGAAGTTCCCCGCGACGTGGCCCACACCGATGGCCGAGGCGCCCGAACCGATACCGGCCAGACCGGCGCCGATGGTTTTGCCCAGGGCGAGTGCAGCGACAGCTTCCATGATGTTTCTCCTTGATGGAATGCTAAGTAGATTGACGGCCGGATGCGGCCTTAGTGATGCGGGTGAAGTGCGTCCTTGAGATAGACGCAGGTCAGAATGGTAAAGACGTAGGCCTGGATACCGGCGACCATCAGTTCGAGGCCATAGATTGCGGTAATTGCGGCGACCGAGACGGGGCTGATCAGCGCGATAGCCGCGAAACCGGCGAAGACCTTGATCACCGCGTGGCCCGCCATGACGTTGCCGCCAAGCCGGATCGAGTGGCTGACAGGGCGCACGAAGTACGAGATCAACTCGATCACGGCAAGGATCGGGCGCAGCGGCAGCGGCGCGGCGGTGACCCAGAACAGGCCAAGAAAATCGGTCCCGTTCTTGACGAAGCCGACGATCGTGACTGTGAAAAAGACCGCCAGCGCCAGCACCGCTGTCACGGCAATGTGGCTGGTGGTGGCAAATGCCATCGGGATCAGGCCAAGGTAATTGGCCGTGATGATGAACATGAACAGCGTCATGATGTAGGGGAAGAATTTCACCCCGTCATGACCGGCGACATCCTCGACCATCTTGTAGATAAAGCCGTAGATCAGTTCGCCCACCGATTGGACGCGACCGGGAATGATGGCGCGGCTGCGGCCGCCCACCACCATCAGCAGCACGATCACCAGCACTGCGACCGCCATCCACAACGTCACGTTGGTCGGGGTGTACCAGTGGATCGGCCCGTCGCCGAAAAGCGGATGAACCTTGAACTGCTCCAGCGGGTGGAACACCAGTCCGCCTTCTGCTGCCTTGTCCTCAGCTGCCACGTCCGTCTTCCTCTTTCCCGTCAGCGCCCGGCTGACCCTTCGCTAACTCCTGGGCAGAGCGCAGCATGGTTTTTACCCCCGCCGCGAAGCCCAGCAATATGAACAGCACCATGAGGATGGGCTTGGTGCCGAAAAGGCTGTCCAGGCCCAGGCCGATGCCGAAACCGATCCCAAGACCGGCCACAAGTTCCGTCACCATTCGCCATGCCACGTTGGCCTGCGAGTAGTGCTCCTCCGTGTGGGGCTTGGGTTTGTCCTGCCCTTTGGCGGCGGCGATCCTGGCCTCCAGCGCCTTCAGCCGGGCGGCAGGATCGGTCGCGTCATGCGGGTCGGACAAGCCTTCGGTCCCCTTCGAAGCGTTGGGCTGTGACTAGACGCAGCCCGCGCGTGAGTCAAGCTTGCGGCGCTGAACGTCAACATATTGTTTTTCAACATACTTTCTGCGCGACGATACTCCATTTCGTGGCTGCCACGGCCAATCCGCAACCATTTCGCTGCCAGAGCATATTCAACCGCGCGGTTGACGTTTTCGCGGACCTGACGCTTGATCTTCATCATGAACAACCATCTCGACACCGTGTTTTCCGCATTGGCCGACCCCACCCGCCGGGCGATCCTTGCCATGTTGCTGGAGGATGACATGGCCGTCACCGATGTGGCCGCGCCTTTCGCGATGTCTTTGGCCGCGATTTCCAAGCATCTGACCGTGCTGGCTGATGCGGGCCTGATCAGCCAGGAAAAGCGCGGCCGTTTGAAATGGTGCAAGCTGGAACCCGACGCGCTGCGCGAGGCGAGCGTCTGGATGCATGGTTTCGGCCAGATGGAGGCGATGGATCTTGACGGGTTCGAACGGTTTCTGGCCGCCGAACTGGACGGATCATTCCCGCAGGAGGAGCAGTAGCGCGACCATCGTCAGCACCACGCCGGCCACCACCGCGGCAGGCGGCGTCGCGCCACCCAGCGCCAGCTGCCAAAGGATGACCCACGTTGGCGTCAGGTAGGTATAGGCCATCACCTTGGAAGCCGGCAGGCGAAGAGCAGCGAACTGGATCAACACGAAGGTAAGGGCGCTGGCGAAAATGGCCGCATAGATGATCGTGATCCAGACGATGCCCGGCAGCGCCGCCCAGTCCGTTGTGCTTAGCGCGGGCCAACCCCAGACAGTCAGCACGATGGCTGTGGTCAGCAGCGTGCCCGCGCTGAAGACAACAGCACTTTCGCCGCGGTTCAGCTTGCGCACCATCGGCGTATAAAGCGCGTGCGCTGCGCAGCCCCAGAAATAGATCGCCTCGCCCCGGCCGATGTGAAAGCGCAGGATCGCGCCCCAATCGGCGCGGAAGATCACCCAGACCGCGCCCGAGGCCCCGATGGCAAGAGCCAGCGCGATGCGCCCGTTCATCCGCTGGCGCAACAACAGCCAGCCAAAGCCCGCCGCCATGATCGGCGTCAGCGTGAAAACGGCCGAGGCGCTGACCGGCGGCGCGGTCTTCAGCCCTTCGAACATCAGGACGAAATAGGTGGCCATCAGGACACCCAGAACGACGTAGCGCCACGGCGCGGCAAGGGCGCTGCGCGGCACGCCACCCCGCGCCACGGCCAGCGCCCCGATGATGCCCGCGGCGATCCAGAAGCGCACCGCGTTCAGCGCCGCCGGCGCGAGATCGTTCGCGGCGAGCGAGCCCAAGGCGAACGACCCTGCGATCAGGGCCGAGAAGGTAAGCATTGCGAGGTGGCCCGCGACGTGGGGCCGCATCAGCAGGTCCAGTCCTTCGCGCGCTCTTTCAGAAGGGTCAGAAAGGCCTGCACCTTGGTGGTGCGGTGCAGATCGACATGGGTGACCAGCCACAGGGCCGAAGACCAGTCATCGCGCGGCGGCAGCACGTCATGCAGGTCGGCGCGACCGTTCCGTTCGGACATCGGAACAAACCCGATGCCCGCCCCTGCCGTTACCGCGTCGCGCAGACCCTGATCGTCAGAGGTGCGAAAAACGATGCGTTCGGACGGAACAAGTGCCGTCAGCCAGCGGTTGAACGGCGCACGACTATCCATGTCATCGACGCCGACGAAATCATGCTCGGGCAGTTCCGCCTCGGTCTGCGGCAGGCCGCGCCGGGCGATGTAATTGTCCGAGGCGACCAGCGCCATGCGCTGGCGCACGAAGGGTTGCACCACGTTGTCGGGCTGCTCGGGCGCGGCACCGGCACGGATGGCAACATGCGCCTCGCCGTATTCCAGCCGGAACAGCCTTTCGCCGGTCAGGAACCGAATGATCAGGCCCGGATTGTCACGCTGAAACTCGGCCAGAACGGGGGTAAGCAGCGCGGAAAAGCCGGACAGGGCCGTCACCACAAGTTCGCCCCGCACGCCCTCTCCCTGGCCACGGATACGGCTGCCAAGTTGGGTAAACTGGTCATCCGTGGCCTGCGCCACACGCAACAAGTCCCGGCCGGCTTCGGTGGGCGTGTAGCCGCGCGCATGCCGCTGGAACAGCTTCACCCCCAGCCGGCCTTCCAGCGCATCGACGTGGCGGATCACCGTGGCGTGGTGGACACCCAGCACTTCGGCCGCGCCGCTGACGGTGCCAAGCCGCGCGACCTGGTATGCGGTCTTGACCTCGTCCCAATTGTCCATCGTCTGGCGCCCTCCGGCCTGTCGCTGCACTTGTTCCAGAGCACGGAGCCTAGCAACCGCTGGTGGCATAGGGAAGATACCATGCACCGCCGGCGCTGTGGCCCTGCTGACACAGCATCCGGCGGCCTGTTTGCGGGCCCGCAAGAACAACGAATTTGCGACCGGCGCAACGTGTAGCCTTCCTCGCAGATTTGAGCTTTCGCGGATTGAAACATGAAGATTGTCGAGAATTCGGCTGCCGTTCTGGTGATGGAGCACCGGCCGCTATTCGGGCCGATCATCGTGGCCGCACTCTTCGTCGTGGTTCTTTGCGTCTCGCTCTTGCTGGTGGCCAGCGGCAACGGCAACCTGATGATGCTGGGCCTGTTCCTGATGGTGGTTGGCTGCGGCACGACGGGGCTCTTGTTCTTCGCGCTGTCAAAGCGGGTGCGCCTGCGGCTGGACCGGGGCGCCGGACTGGTGACGCTGACGATCACTGGCCGGCGCAAGACCACCGAACAATCGCTCCGGCTGTCGGACCTGGACCATACGGAGGTGGACACCATGCGCGCGATGAGCGCCCACAGCGATAACCTGGGCGGGACGACCAGCAGCGAAAGCCACGGCGTGGTGCTGATCTTCGGGCCGCAGGCCGCCACCCAGAGACTGGTTGTCACCCCGGTCTATACCAGCGGGGGCGGCGCAAAGCGGAACGTGGCCGCGATCAACGCATGGCTGGGCGTCAAGACCTGAGGCAGGCTTGACTCCGGGCCGCCCAAGGCGCTAATCCGCCGCATCTGCCGGAATGCATCATGCTTTCCGGTCCCCGCGCCTTTGCGGGGATCGCCGTCCACCAGCGCGTTGCGCCCGTGGGCGCCGTTTTGTTTTTCGCGGTCCCTGCCTATCTTGGGATCAGTCCGCAACCGGGTCGAAAGGGGCCGAGGCCATGTTCGAGAACCTCAGCGAACGCCTGTCGGGTGTCTTCGACCGGCTGACCAAGCAGGGCGCGCTGTCGGAGGCCGATGTCGCCACCGCGCTGCGCGAGGTGCGCGTCGCGCTGCTGGAGGCCGACGTCTCGCTGGCCGTCGCGCGTGATTTCGTCGCCGCCGTGCAGGCCAAGGCGACTGGGCAGGCTGTCACCAAGTCGATCACGCCGGGTCAGCAGGTCGTCAAGATCGTGCATGACGAACTGGTGCATGTGCTGGCCGGTGATACCGATCCGGGCGTCCTGAAAATCGACAATCCGCCCGCACCGATCCTGATGGTCGGCCTGCAAGGGTCGGGCAAGACCACGACCACCGCCAAGCTGGCCAAGCGCCTGAAAGAGCGCGATGGCAAGCGGGTGTTGATGGCGTCTCTCGACACCAATCGCCCCGCCGCGATGGAACAGCTGGCGATCCTCGGCAAACAGATCGGCGTCGATACGCTGCCGATCGTCAAGGGCGAAGACCCGATTGCCATCGCCAAACGCGCCAAGACGCAGGCCAACCTTGGCGGCTATGACATCTACATGCTCGACACCGCCGGGCGGCTGCATATCGACGAAGAGCTGATCGCGCAGGCCGCTGCCGTGCGCGACGTGGCCAACCCGCGCGAAACGCTTCTGGTCGTCGACGGCCTGACCGGGCAGGACGCCGTCAACGTCGCGACCGAGTTCGACGACAAGATCGGCGTGACCGGCGTGGTGCTGACGCGGATGGATGGCGACGGGCGCGGCGGCGCAGCCCTGTCGATGCGCGCGATCACCGGCAAGCCCATTCGCTTCGTCGGCCTCGGCGAGAAGATGGACGCCATCGAGACCTTCGAGCCCGAGCGTGTCGCTGGCCGCATCCTTGGCATGGGCGATATCGTGGCGCTGGTCGAAAAGGCGCAGGCGACCATCGAGGCCGAGCAGGCCGAGCGCATGATGAAGCGCTTCGCCAAGGGCCAGTTCAACATGAACGACCTCAAGATGCAGCTCGAGCAGATGCTCAAGATGGGCGGCATGGAGGGGCTGATGGGCATGATGCCCGGCATGGGCAAGATGAAGAACCAGATGGCCGAGGCGGGTCTGGACGACCGCATGCTCAAGCGTCAGATCGCGCTGATCCAGTCGATGACCAAGCGCGAGCGCGCCAATCCCGACCTGCTGCAGGCCAGCCGGAAAAAGCGTATCGCCGCCGGGGCGGGCCTTGAGGTGTCGGAGCTGAACAAGCTGCTCAAACAGCACCGCCAGATGTCCGACATGATGAAGAAGATGGGCCGGATGGGCAAAGGCGGGATGCTGAAACAGGCCATGAAGGGCATGTTCGGCAAGGGCCCCTCGCCCGAGGAGATGGCCGCGGCGCAACAGCAGCTGGCCAATACGCCCCTGCCCAAGGGGATGCCCGGCCTGCCCGGCCTTGGTGGGCGGGGCGGCATGCAACTGCCACCGGGCCTGTCCGGTTTCGGCAAGAAGAAATAACCATGGCCAAGCCCGTGTCTCCCAAGGTTCTGCCCTACCCCGTGCGCCCCACGGCCAGCCCGGCCATCGTCCAGCGTGGCGTGAAGCGGCGGCGCGCGGCGGCCCGGACGAACCCGCGCGCGCAGGGCCTGACGATGCCGCCGGTGATCGAGACGGCGCACCTTGTCATGGGCCCCTGCACCCCGGCCGATGCCGAGGCGTTCATGGATTTCTGCGCGACCGACCGTTCGCGCTTCCTCGGCGGGCCATCGGGCCGTGCCGATGCCTGGCGCAGCGTGGCGATCCATGTCGGCCAGTGGCAATTGCGCGGCTACGGCAATTGGTGGCTGACCGACCGCGCCACCGGCAAGCCCGCGGGCCGTGTCGGCCTGTGGCACCCCGAAGGACTAGTCGAGCCCGAGCTGAGCTGGGTCATCTACGAAGGGTTCGAGGGCAAGGGCTATGCCGCGGAAGCGGCGCGCGCCGCGCGCGACTGGGCCTATGCCAACCTTGGCCTGACCACGCTGATCAGCCTGATCGACGCCGAGAACACCCGCTCGATCCGGCTGGCGCAACGGCTGGGCGCACGGCCCGACGGCGTGCATACCTACGATCACGGCGGCACCGTGACCATCTGGCGTCACCCCGGACCGGGGGCCAGCGAATGACAGTGACGCTGCAAACACCGCGCCTCGTCCTGCGCCGGCCCGCGCCGCGCGACTGGCCGGCGTGGAACGGCTTTTTCCAGTCCGAACGGTCGGCCGGCGTCGGCGGCCCGCGGTCGCTGGGCGCGTCCTGGCGCGGCTTTGCCGGTGAACTGGGCCATTGGGAGATCTTCGGCTACGGCATGTGGGCCGTGACCCTGCGTGGTGATGCCACCGATACGGCCGTGGGCCTTGTCGGCCCCTGGACCCCCGCCGACTGGCCCGAGACCGAGATCGGCTGGATGATCTGGGACGACAAGATCGAAGGCACCGGCATTGCCACCGAGGCGGCGCGCGCGGCCCTGACCCATGCCTGGGACGTGCTGGGCTGGACCACGATCGTCAGCTACATCGCACCGGACAACGCCCGCTCGATCCGGCTGGCCGAGAAACTGGGCGCCACGCTGGACCCGGCCGCGCCGCAGCCAAAACCGGACGCGCCGGTGCTGGTTTACCGCCACCCCAGACCGAGGGCCGCCGCATGAGCATTCTTCCCTGGGAAGCCCGCCCCAAGGGTCAGGCCGCCGTCGCGGTTGAACGCATCGGCCAGTCGCTGCCGCGCATCGCAACGCAGCGCACCGTCATGCGCGGCCCCTACATCGAGGATTTCGACATCTACGCCGATATCGTGACCTCGGACCGTGGACGTTTCGTCAGTGCCCAGCGCACCCGCGAAGGCGCGTGGGACGATTTCCTGCAACTGACGGCCAGCTGGATATTGCGCGGCGCGGGCCTCTGGACGGTCGAGGACCAGCACGACAAGCAGGTGCTGGGCTTTGTCCTGCTGGGCCACGAGACCGGTGATCCGGAACCCGAACTCAGCTTCTTCTTCACTGCCGAGGCCGAGGGCCGGGGCCTGGCCTTCGAGGCCGCGACATCGGCCCGCAACAATGCCTACAACGCGCTCAGCTGGGATAGCCTTGTCAGCTATATCGAGCCCGGCAATGACCGCGCGATCCGCCTTGCCGAACGGCTGGGCGCCTTCCATGACCCCAAGGGCGATCACGACGGCACCCTGTGCTATCGTTACCCCCGCCCCGAGATACCGGATTTCGGCTGATGAACGACGACGCCACATCTCGCGCCGCGGGGCTTCTGCGCGGCCACCGCGAAAGCATCGACCGGCTGGACGCGATCCTTGTCTTCACGCTGGCCGAGCGATTTAAGCATACCCAGGAAGTGGGCCGGCTGAAGGCCGAGCACGCCCTGCCGCCCTCCGATCCGGTCCGCGAAGAGGCCCAGATCGCAAGGCTTACCGATCTTGCGAAACAGGCCGATCTCGACCCTGCCTTCGCCAAGAAATTCCTGAACTTCATCATTCAGGAAGTCATCAAGCACCACGAGAAACACCAATCCTGAGGCGCATTGCCTCAGCACAAAGCCATTCATAAGGAGAACACCAAATGGCCATGAAGATCCGGCTCGCCCGCGGCGGTTCCAAGAAGCGCCCGCACTACGCCATTGTCGCCACCGATAGCCGCATGCCGCGTGACGGCCGCTTTATCGAGAAGCTGGGCACCTATTCGCCCATGCTGCCCAAGGACAGCGAAGACCGCGTGAAGATGAACATCGAGCGCGTTCAGCACTGGCTGAACCTTGGCGCGCAGCCCACCGACCGGGTGAGCCGCATGCTCGAAGCCGCTGGCGCGATGCCCAAGAAGACCCGCGCCAACCTCAAGAAGGGCGAACCCGGCAAGGCCGCGCAGGAACGCGCTGCCGCGAAGGCCGCCAAGGCCGCGGCGCCCGCCGAAGAGGCCGCGTCCGAGTGACGGGGCCAAGGGGCCGGGGTGCGCGCACCTGCGGCCCCGCGAGGGCTGAGAGATGAGCGACAGGATTGTCGTGGGAAGCCTCGCCGGCGCCTTCGGGGTGCTTGGCGAGGTGCGCCTGAAATCCTTCTGCGCCGACCCGGAGGCGATTGCCGACTACGTGCCGCTTAGCACCGAGGACGGCCGCATCTTTCGGCAGATCGTGCTGACCGGGCAAACTGCGGGCAGCCTTGTCGCGCGGATCGACGGCATCCTGACCAAGGAAGACGCCGACGCGCTGAAAGGTCTGGCGCTTTATGCCGATCGCGCCCGCCTGCCCGCGCTTCCCGATGACGAGTATTACCATGCCGACCTCATCGGGCTGGAGGTGGTCGATACCGGCGGCGCCAGTCTGGGCCGGGTCAAGGCCGTGCTGAACCACGGCGCGGGCGACATTCTGGAAGTCTTGCCGCCCGGCGCCTCCGACACGGTACTGTTGCCCTTCACTGACGCCGCCGTGCCCACCGTGGACCTTGCCGCGGGCCGCATCGTGGCCGACCCGCCGCTGGGCCTGTTCGGCGATGACTGAGCGGCGGCAGATTCTGCTCCACGCCGGGTTCCACAAGACCGGCACCAGCTCGATGCAGCATTTTCTCTGGGCCAACCGCGAGCGGTTGGCACCCGAGGCAGATGTACTGCTGTTGCGTCACCTGCAACCGGTCGCCAAGCTGTGCATGGGCTATGCGCGCCAGCGCAATCCGCTCCTGCTGGCCGATCTTGCCCCGGCACTCGACACCGTGTTGGCCGAACATCCCCCCGGCGCGGGGCGGCATCTTGTGCTAAGCTGCGAAGGGCTGTCGGGCCACCTGCCCGGCTGGCCCGGCGTGGCCGATTACTCGGCCGCCCCTGAAACCATAGGCTTCATCGCGGGCTGGCTGGCCGCACGTTTTCCGCATGCGGAATTGTCGGTGGTGCTGACGACGCGTGATGCAGAGGGTTGGCTTTACAGCGCCTATCGGCATCACCTCCTTGGCCAACGGCTGACGCTGGACTGGTCCGATTTCGCCACGCGGATGCAGGGGGCCGCCGATCTGATCGCCGCTGCCGTGGCCATCGCGGAAGCCGTTGCCGAAACGGCTCCTGCCGCGCAAGTGCTGACCCTGCCGCTTGAAGACGCCATCAGGCATCCGCTTGGGCCGGGCGGCGCGCTGATCGAAGGGCTGGCGTTGTCGGCACCACTACGCGCCAGCCTGCGCGCAGTCGGTCATGGCAACCGCGGCCCCGACAAGGCGCTCTGGTCACAATTCCTGGCCCTGAACCGTCGCGCCATGCCCGACAGCGCGCTGGCGAAAGCCAAACGCGATCTGGCCGAGGCCGCGGGCCTTGGCGGCTGGCGCCCTGTCAAGCCGCACAGGAAAGGTACCCCATGACCGACGATACCCAAGGGAGCGACACAGCGCAGGGGCCGGGCCGGGCGCTGGGGCGCAAGACAATCCGCGCCAGCGTGAAGCCGCGCGAATTGATGACCCAGACGCCCGACCTTGCCGGTGCCTGGCTGGCGCAGGTCATCACCCTCTTTCCGACTGCGTTTCCCGGCGTTCTGGGCGAAAGCCTGACGGGCAAGGCGCTGGCCGAGGGCCTGTGGCAATTGCAAACCTTCGATCTGCGCGAGTTCGGCGAAGGGCGGCACCGCAACGTCGACGACACGCCGGCCGGGGGCGGCGCAGGGATGGTGCTTCGTGCCGACGTGGTGGCGCGCGCCATTGCAAGCGCCCGCGCGCAAGCCGACGGCATCATGCCCCTTGTTTACCTTTCGCCCCGTGGCCGCCGCTTTGATCAGGAGATGGCGCGCAACTGGGCGCGCGCTGATGGCGTGACACTGCTTTGCGGAAGGTTCGAGGGCGTCGATCAACGCGTGCTGGACCATTTCGGGATCGAGGAGGTCAGCCTTGGCGATTTCGTCATGACGGGGGGCGAGATCGCCGCGCAGGCAATGATCGACGCGGCCGTGCGGCTGCGCCCCGGTGTGCTGGGCAACGAGCAAAGCGCGGTTGACGAAAGCCATTCGGCGGGCCTGCTGGAACATCCGCACTTTACCCGCCCGGCCATCTGGGAGGGCCGCGAGATCCCCGAGGTGCTGCAATCCGGCCATCACGCCAGAATTGCGCAATGGCGACATGAACAGGCCAAAGCGCTGACGCGCGCAAGGCGCCCGGACCTCTGGGAAAGGTGGCTGGCGCGTCAGGATTAGACGCCGCGCAAGCCACCGTTTTCCCGCTTGATCGCGGACAACTCTCCCCCTATACCCCGCCCGTCCGGGGATCATTCGATTCCACCGGACCCTTTTCGTTTTGCCCTGCCTTCTTCGGCGGACATTCGGCACGGACGGACAGGTAGCAACAGACAAGCCGACCTTATCTCTGGCGGGCGCCACGGCGGACCCGGATGAAGACCGAGAGCTCTGAGGCGCATCACGCGGCGGAACAACCGCCAGCAACATGAAGGAGCGTCAGATGGACCTGATCGCACAACTCGAGGCCGAGCAAATCGCCTCGCTCGGGAAAGAGATTCCCGATTTCAAGGCCGGCGACACCATCCGCGTCGGCTACAAGGTGACCGAGGGCACCCGGACCCGCGTCCAGAACTACGAAGGCGTCTGCATCAGCCGCAAGCACGGCGCTGGCATCGCTGCCTCGTTCACGGTGCGCAAGGTGTCGTTCGGCGAAGGGGTCGAGCGTGTGTTCCCCCTCTATTCGACCAATATCGACAGCATCACCGTGGTGCGTCGCGGCAAGGTGCGCCGTGCGAAACTCTACTACCTCCGGTCGCGTCGCGGCAAATCCGCCCGCATCGCCGAGGTCACCAACTACAAGCCGCTTGGCGGCGCGAGCGCGTAAGGAGACCGGCGATGAAAAAGGACATTCACCCCGACTACCACATCATCGACGTCAAGTTGGTCGATGGCACCGTGGTGCAGATGAAATCGACCTGGGGCAAGGAAGGCGACCAAATGTCGCTGGACATCGACCCGTCGGTGCACCCGGCCTGGACCGGCGGCGGCACCCGCCTGATGGATACCGGCGGTCGCGTGTCGAAGTTCAAGAACAAGTACGCGGGCCTCGGCTTCTGAGCCACGCCATCCGCGTCGAATGCAAAACGCCGCCCTTCGGGGCGGCGTTTTTTGTTCTGGCTGCGCGATGCCCGCTTGCGCTTGCCCCAGCGGGGCTGGCATGAGCACCGGCAAAGCCCGAGATGGGCACGCATCAGGAACAGGAGATTTTCCATGTCGGCCGACAAACGCATTGCCCTGTCCAGCGATCACGCGGCGATCCCGCTGCGCCGCGCCATTGCCGAGCACATGTCAGCGCAGGGCTGGGACGTGGTCGATATCGGCCCGACGACACCCGAAAGCACGCATTACCCCACCCATGGCGCGGCGGCCGCGCGGCTGGTCGCCTCGGGCGATTGCCGGCTGGGCATCGTGCTCTGCGGCACCGGGCAGGGGATCATGATGGCGGCCAACAAGGTGCGCGGCATCCGCTGCGGGGTTTGCTCCGACACCTTCTCGGCCCGGATGATCCGCCAGCACAACGACGCCAACATGCTGGCCCTGGGCGCGCGCGTGGTGGGCGAGGGGCTGGCGCTGGAGATCGTCGATGCCTTCCTCGATGCCAGCTTCGAGGGGGGCCGCCATGCAACCCGCGTCGACATGATCAGCGCGCTGGAACGCTGAACGCCCCCCGCGATTTGGCGCGACAGCGCGCGCGCCGGCTGGCATGGTCAGGGCAAAGACCGGAGCCGGACCATGCCCTTTCCCGCCTATTTCGATGCCTTCCCGTTGCTGGACCTGCCACTTGACGACGCCGTCGTGACGGCGCGCGCCATCCGGTCTGACAGCGGGCTGGCGGTGTTCTTCACCTTCCACCAGGACATCGACCTGCCCGAACACAGCCACAAGGGCCAATGGGGCACGGTGATTGCCGGCACCGTCACCATCACGATGGCGGGCCGGACCCGCACCTATCGGCCCGGCGAGGATTACGAGATCCCGTCGGGCATGCCCCATGCCGTCAGGCTGACCAAGGGCACGCAGGCGATCGACGTGTTCGAGGAACCCGACCGCTACCCGCTGCGGGGCTAGGCGCGATGGACGGCTCGACAGGCGGCTGGCGGGGCATCCCGCGCGGCATCTGGGCGCTGGGCATGGTCTCGCTCCTGATGGATGTCTCGTCAGAGATGATCCATGCCCTGCTGCCGGTCTACCTCGTGGTGGGGCTGGGCAGCACGGCGTTGACGGTCGGCCTGATCGAGGGCATCGCCGAGGCCACGGCCAACGTGACCAAGGTGTTCTCGGGCGCGCTGAGCGACTGGCTGGGCCGGCGCAAAGTGTTGGCCGCACTGGGCTATGGCCTTGCGGCGGTGACCAAGCCGGTCTTTCCGCTGGCGCCCACGGTGGGCTGGCTGGTGGCGGCGCGGTTCATCGACAGGGTGGGCAAGGGCCTGCGCGGCGCACCGCGCGACGCGATGATCGCGGACATGGCCCCGGAGGGCGCGCGCGGCGCCGCCTTCGGCCTGCGTCAATCGCTCGATACGACGGGGGCCTTTCTGGGCCCGATGCTGGCGATTGCGCTGATGTGGGCCACCGCCGACAACTTCCGCGCGGTGTTCTGGGTGGCGGTGCTGCCGGCGGTGCTGTCCTTCCTCGTGATCGCCCTCGTTGTGCGCGAACCGGCGCGCCCGGCTGGTCTGCGCCGGGTCCGCACGCCGCTGGCGCGCGCCGAATTGCGGCGGCTGGGGCGGGCGTATTGGGGCATTGTCGGGCTGGCCTGCCTTTTCACTCTCGCCCGGTTTTCCGAAGCATTCCTTGTTCTCAAGGCCCAGTCGCTGGGGGTGGAACTGATGCTGGTGCCGATGGTGCTGGTGGTGCTGAACATCGTCTATTCACTTGCGGCCTATCCGGCCGGCGTGCTGTCAGACCGGGTGGGCAAACGTGGATTGTTGTCAGCAGCTGTCATCGCGCTGGGGCTGGCCGACGTGGTGCTGGCCGCGGCCGACGGGATGATGGCGCTTTGGGCGGGCGTGGCACTCTGGGGGCTGCACCTCGGCCTCAGCCAGGGCCTTCTGGCCGCGTTGGTGGCCGAAACCGCCCCGGCCGAATTGCGCGGAACGGCCTTTGGGATGTTCAACCTCGCGACCGGGGTCGCGTTGCTGCTGGCAAGCGTGGGCGCTGGCGGGTTGTGGCAGGCCGCGGGCCCCGGCGCGACATTCCTCGCCGGGGCGGTTCTGGCCGGACTGACGCTGCTGGCGCTCACCCGGATGCCACGAGGCACGGCAAGGTCGCCGGGCGCCGGCAAGGACTGACGCCCGGAGCCGTTTCGATCAGGCCGCGCGGCCGTTGCTGCGGGCGCGATTGCCACCGCCAGAACGGCGCCGCTGACCTGCGGGCTTGGCCGACGCGGCAGGCTTTCCACCGCCCTGACCACCACCGAAACGCCGCCGGCCACCGCCGTTGCCGCCGTTGGGACGTTTCTTGTCAGTGCCCTCGCCTTCCCAAGGACGGCCCGAGGCGACGGGGATGTCGGCCTTCATCGCCTTCTGGATGTCGCGCAGGTCCTGCATCTCGTCCGGCGCGCAAAAGGCAATGGCCGCGCCATCGGCCCCGGCGCGCGCGGTGCGGCCGATGCGGTGAACGTAGTTCTCGGGCACGTTGGGCAGTTCGTAGTTGTAGACATGCCGCACGTCGGGAATATCGAGGCCACGCGCGGCCACGTCCGTGGCCACCAGAACCCGGACCCGGCCCGCCTTGAAATCGGCGATTGCCCGGTCTCGCTGACCCTGGCTCTTGTTGCCGTGGATGGCGACAACGGCAAATCCCTTGGCGGCAAGTTGCTTGGACAGCTTTTCCATCCCGTGCTTGGTGCGGCCAAAAACCAGCGCCAATTCATCTCGATGCGCATCCAGCAGGTCGACCAGCAGGTCGAATTTCGCAGCCTGCGCCACGAAATGAACCGACTGGCTGATCGCCTCCACCGGTTTGCCCGGAGCGTTGACCTGCACCCGGATGGCGTCGGTCAGATAGGCCTCGGCCAGTTCGGCCATCTGTTTGGGCATGGTGGCCGAGAACAGCATCGTCTGGCGGTTTGCCGGCAACAGCGGCGCAATCCGGCGGAGCGCATGGATAAAGCCCATGTCAAGCATCTGGTCGGCCTCGTCGAGGACAAGGAACCGCGTCTCGTTCAACCGCACGGCGCGGCGGTCCAGCAGATCGATCAAACGGCCCGGCGTGGCGACCAGCAGGTCGACACCCTTTTCCAGCCGCTTCATCTGCCCGACGATGCCCGCACCGCCCACCACCAGCGCCACCTTCAGGTGGCTGCCGCCGGTATAGGCCGTCAGGTTGTCGGCAATCTGTTTGGCCAGTTCGCGCGTCGGCGCAAGAACCAGCGCATTTGCGCATTTCGGGTTGGGCCGCACGCCCGCCTTCATCAACGCATCGACCATCGGCAGGCCGAAGGCCGCCGTTTTGCCCGAGCCGGTCTGGGCCAAGCCCATAACGTCGCGCCCGTTCATCGCGTGCGGAATCGCCTGCGTCTGAATCGGGGTGGGCGCGGTAATGCCCTGTTCGGCGAGTTTTGCCACAAGGCGGGGCTGAAGCCCTAGCATATCAAAATCCATTTGTCGTCCTGTCTGGCGGGCGGCGCGGAGCGCGGCCCGGATATGGGTTCTGCCCGGACCGGGATCGGCCAAGGCAAGTCGCCACGCGTGCGGAATGTCCCGCAACGGCGGCAGCAAAGGGTTGCGCCCTGCCCTGACCACCGGGCCCATGCCCCGTGTGCCGTCAGAACGCTGGACCCCTGCGTGATGTGGGAACCTGTGTCTCAGACCTGCGCCTCGCGGCGTCGATACGCCAGAACTGCTCACGCGGCAGGATACGCCGGTCTGACACGGCACATGGCCCTGCGTGGCGCATATGTCAAGCAGGACGTGGAAATGGGGGGCCACACGACGCTTGTGCTTTTCCTTGGCAGCGCCACAACATAAGGTGCCGACAAAGAAACAGACACGAAACAGGCCGGGGACACGTCGTGGCGCATATCATCGTGGTGGGGAACGAAAAGGGCGGCGCGGGCAAGTCGACCGTCTCGATGCACGTGGCCACCGCGTTGGCGCGCATCGGCAAGTCTGTGGGCGTTCTGGACCTTGATCTGAGACAGAAGACGCTGGCGCGTTACATGTCCAACCGCACGAATTTCATGGCGGCCGAGGGTCTGGATCTGCCCTCGCCAACATATCTGGACCTGCCCGAGATCGACAGTGCCGCCCTGCAGCCCGGCGAGAACGTCTATGATCATCGGCTTAGCGCCGCCGTCGCGGGGCTTGAAAGCGAGAGCGATTTCATCCTGATCGACTGCCCCGGATCGCATACCCGGCTGAGCCAGGTCGCTCATTCGCTAGCCGATACGCTGATCTCGCCGCTCAATGACAGTTTCATCGATTTCGACCTGCTGGCGCATATCGACACGGATGGCGAAAAGATTCTCGGGCCTTCCGTCTACGCCGAAATGGTCTGGAACGCGCGGCAGTTGCGGGCGCAGGCGGGTCTGCAGCCGATCGACTGGGTGGTCGTGCGCAACCGGCTGGGAGCGCAGAACATGGTCAACAAACAGAAGATGGAATCGGCGCTGAACCGGTTGTCGCGCCGGATCGGTTTCCGCGTCGCGCCCGGCTTCAACGAGAGGGTTATCTTCCGCGAACTGTTCCCGCGCGGGCTGACCCTGCTGGACCTGCGCGACATCGGGGTGGCGCAACTCAACATCTCCAACGTGGCGGCGAGGCAGGAATTGCGTGACTTGATCAAGGCGCTGAACCTGCCCGGTGTCACGGTGAACTTCTAAAGCTCCGCGCCGGCCCACAGGACGTGCTCCAGCGTGTCGGTGGCGACGTCCGGTTTGCGTCAGAACGCATTGCGCTTCGCCTTGAACGCCACCACGTCGACGGGCAGCGGATCGGGCCGGACGTAATCCTCCATCCGGTCGCGCGACAGGTCCCAGTGGCGCAGTGTCAGTTCGGTCATCAGTGACGGCTCGCACGACTCCAGCGCGGAAATCATCGCCTCGTGCTGATCAACCGCCATCGCCACGCGCAGCGAGTCGATAGGCGAACCGGGCCGATAGAAGGTCTGGCTGAGGCGGGTATGGTCGATCAACAGCCGTCCAAGGCTGGCCATCAGGTAGGGGTTGCGGGCCATTTCGCCGATCTGACGGTGAAACGAGTGGTTCAGCATCGCGGCCCGCTCCGCATCGCCCTCGCGCGCCGCGACGGCAAAGGCGGTCTGCACGTCCTTGAGCGCGTCAAGCTGCCGGGTCGTGCGGTTTTGCGCGGCAAGCTGGCCGATACTGGCATAGATCAACGGCGCGGTCTGGAAGAAGGTGCGCATGGTGTCGATATCCATCGAGGCCACCTTGGCGCCACGGTTCACTTCGAGGACAAGAAACCCCTCGCCCGCCAGACGCTGCAGTACCTCGCGCAGCGGCGTGCGCGACAAGCCGTAGTCTTTCGACAACGTCACCTCGTCAAGGTCCGAACCCGGCGCAATATCCAGCATCAGGATGCGCCGGCGCAGGTCATTCAGGCAGCGTTGCTTCTTGGTGTCCGGCATCATCACCCCCAACTGTGAATACACGATGTATACACCACGTATTCATCTCCGGCGTCAATCGGTTCTGCCCGCGCCTCAACCGTTCGGAAAATCGAAACAATCGCCTTATTGCGACCACATTTTCTGCCTAATTTCCGCCCTGAACGACGCTCCGGCGACAAGATCGGACGACGAGAAGGAGGCAGTTTTGTGGCGCGACGACCCGGAAAAGGTGCCGGTGGCGGTAAGGGCGCAGGTGGCGGCAAGGGCGCAGGTGGCGGCAAGGGCATGGCGGCAGGCGGCAAAGGCAATGGTGGCGGCAACGGCAACGGGACCGTCAGCAATTCAGTCTTCGGAACATCCGGAAACGACACGATCACCGCGTCGCAGGGCGACGAATTCATCTATGGTGGAGATGGCAACGACGTCCTGAGCGGCAAACCCGGCAACAGCGGCAACGTCGTCATCTATGGTGGCAACGGTGACGACACGATCACCGGCACGCGGTCGGCCGATTCCCTTTATGGTGGCGCCGGTAACGACACGCTGGATTACAGCGCGTCCAATCAGGGCGTCAACGTCGACCTTGGCACCAACAGCGCGTCGGGCGGTGATGCGCAGGGCGATACGATCGACGGCTTCGAGAATGTCATCGGGTCGCGCAGAAACGACGTGCTGACCGGCAGCGCCGGCGACAACACGCTTGATGGCGGTAGCGGAAACGACAGGCTTTACGGCGATGCCGGCAACGATGTCCTTCTGGGCGGAGCCGGCAACGATACGCTTTACGGCGGCACCGGCGACGACGTTCTGTCGGGCGGTGATGGCCTCGACAGTCTGTTTGGCGGCGACGGGAATGACAGCCTCGACGGTGGCGCGGGCAACGACATCATGTCGGGCGACGCTGGTAACGACACGCTTTCGGGCGGCGCAGGCAATGACGAGCTTTACGGCGGCACGGGCAACGACACGCTGGCAGGCGGCACGGGCGCCGACATCCTGTCGGGTGGCGCCGGGATAGACACGGCCGACTACAGCACTTCGGATAGTGGCGTGGCGGTCAGCCTGGCCAGTGGTTACGGCTGGGCCGGCGACGCCAGCGGCGATTCCCTCAGCGGCATCGAGAACCTGACCGGTTCGACCAACAGCGACATGCTGCAGGGCAATACCTCGAGCAACGTCCTGACAGGCGGCGACGGGAACGATTCGCTCTATGGCGGCGGCGGCAACGACCTGCTTGACGGCGGCAACGGCAATGACACGCTGGTCGCCTCCAGCGGCGACAACACGCTTCTGGGCGGGGCGGGAAACGACTCGCTCTACAGCGGAAACGGGACCGACACGCTTGACGGCGGGGCGGGGAACGACACGCTGGTCTCGGGCGCGGGCGATGACAGCCTGTCGGGCGGCGACGGGAATGATCTGCTTTATAGCGGCGATGGAAACGACACGATCGACGGGGGTGCCGGCAACGACATCCTGACCGGCGACGCTGGCAACGACGTAATGTCGGGCGGCGACGGGAACGATGCGCTCTATGGCGGCACTGGCGACGACACGCTGGCCGGTGGCGCAGGGGCCGACACGCTCTACGGCGGGTCCGGCATGGACTACGTCGACTACAGCACCTCAAGCGCCGGGGTCACGATCGACCTGAACACGTGGTCGGCTTCTGGCGGCGATGCGCAGGGCGATGTGCTGGGCAGTGTCGACGGTGTTATCGGTTCTGCCTTCAATGACACGCTCATCGGCTTCAACCAGCAGGGCACCTCGGGCCCCGACATCTACACCAACATCTTCTACGGTGGCGGCGGCGACGACACGATCCTGGGGTTGGGCGGGGACGACACGCTTTTCGGCGGCACCGGCAATGACAGTGTCGACGGAGGAGCAGGCAACGATTCGCTCGACGGTGGAACCGGCAACGACATCCTTGTCGGCGGCGACGGGAACGACACGATCTCGGGCGGCGACGGCAACGACATCCTTTACGGCGGCGCGGGCAGCGACACGCTGATCGGTGGCGCGGGCAACGACACGATCTATGCCGGGGCCGGCGACACGGTGATCGGCGGCGAGAACCCCGGCGACCACGACGTGCTGAACCTGGGCGGCGACGGGCCCTACCAGATCATCTACGCGACGCCCGACCATGAAAGCGGCACGGTGCAGTTCCTCGATGAGTCGGGCAACGTCACCGGCTCGCTGGATTTCCAGAACATCGAGGCCATCGTGCCCTGTTTTACCCCCGGCAGCCTGATCGTGACCGCGGCGGGCCCCTTGCCGGTGGAGCGTCTGCGGCCGGGCGACCGGGTTCTGACGCGCGACAACGGCTATCAGCCGGTGCGCTGGATCGGGTCAAGCGCGGTACAGGCGGCGGAATTGATCGTCGCGCCGGCGCTGCGGCCGGTCCTGATACGCAAGGATGCCCTTGGGTCCGGCTGGCCCGACCGCGACATGATGGTCTCTCGCCAGCACCGGATGCTGATGACCGGACCGCGGGCCGAGTTGTGCTTTGGCGAACCCGAAGTGCTGGTTCGCGCGCTGCATATGGTCGGGATGCCTGGCGTGACCGAGGTGATGCCTGCGGGCGTCATCTACATTCACATCATGTTCGACCAGCACGAGGTGGTGATGGCCGACGGCGCGTGGAGCGAAAGCTTTCAGCCCGGCGACCGCAGTCTTTCCGGCCTTGATACGCCGCAGCGCGACGAGCTGTTTCGGCTGTTTCCCAGCCTGACGAGCTCGGCAGGCGTGGCCGACTATGCCGCCGCACGCCCGACACTCAAGCGGCGCGAGGCACGGCTGCTGATGGTTTAGCGGATCAGGCTGGCTGGCGAAGTCTTGTCATCGCGTCGACCACCAACGGATCAATGCCTAACTGGCCCGCATCCATCAGCGCAAAGAACTGCTCGCGCATGCGCGGCTCCCAGAAATCCTTGATGTGGGCGGCGACGCGCGCGGCCTTGTCGGCGTCGGGCTGGCTCTTGAAGAAGGTGGCGATCTGGTTGGCCATGTAGACCAGTTTGTCAGGCGACATGGGCGGATCCTCAGACGATGCGTTCGGGATGGGTGAAAATGTCGAAGCCGCGGCCACGGGCGAGACCCACCAGCGTCAGGCCCGCCGCATTGGCGATGCGCACGGCATGGGCGGTGGGGGCAGAGGCCGCGATCAGAACGGGCGCGCCCGCGATCACGCATTTCTGCACCATATCCACCGAGATGCGGCTGGTGATGACAATGGCTCCGGTCGCGGCCCCCTCGCCCGCCGTGGCCAGCGCGCCGATCAGCTTGTCGAGCGCATTGTGCCGGCCCACGTCTTCGCGCGCGGCGATAATGCCAGTGCCGGGGCGGTAGAACCCCGCCGCATGCACGGCGCGGGTCTGGTCGTGCAAAGGCTGACGCGCGGCCAGTCCGTCCATCGCGGCGTCAATCTCGGCCGCCGTCATATGCAGGTCAGCGGCCACTTGCGGCAGCGGGCGCAGCGCCTCGTCAAGGCTGTCGATGCCGCAAAGGCCGCAGCCCACCGGGCCCATCATCTGCCGCCGTCGCGCCGCCATGGCCGTCGCGCGATCCTCGGCCAGCCACATTTGCACCTCGACCCCGGAGTCGTGCGTCAGCACGTCAAGGCTTTCCACCTCGGCCGCGTCGCGCACGATGCCCTCGGTAAGAGAAAACCCGATTCCGAAATCGGCCAGGTCGTCGGGCGTGGCCATCATCACGGCCTGGGTCGAGCCGTTGTAGACCAGCGCCACCGGCGTTTCTTCGGGCAGGGCGCGATGCATGTCATGCGCCGCGCCCTCGCGCACCGACCGGCCCGGCAGGCTGTGCGCGCGGGCCACCATCACTCGGCCGCCGGAAGGATGCGGCGGGCCATCTCGGCCTGCGCGGCATATTCCTCTTGCCATGCGGTCGGCCCGTTGGAGGGGCTGACCTGCACCGCCGTCACCTTGTATTCCGGGCAATTCGTGGCCCAGTCGCTGAAGTCGGTGGTGATGACGTTGGCCTGCGTCGAGGGATGGTGGAAGGTCGTATAGACCACGCCGGGCGACACCCGGTCGGTGATCTTGGCGCGCAGCGTCGTCTCGCCCGCGCGGCTGGCAAGGCGCACATAGTCGCCATCCTTCACGCCGCGCACCTCGGCGTCGTGCGGGTGGATTTCCAGCAGGTCCTCTTCATGCCAGACGGTATTGGCGGTGCGCCGGGTCTGCGCGCCGACGTTGTACTGTGACAGGATGCGCCCCGTCGTCAGCAACAGCGGGAAGCGCGGGCCGGTCTTTTCGTCGGTCGCCACGTATTCGGTGACGATGAACTTGCCCTTGCCGCGCACGAAGCCCTCGACATGCATCAGCGGCGTGCCTTCGGGGGCCTTGGTGTTGCAGGGCCACTGGACCGAGCCCTTTTCCTCGATCAGGTCATAGGTCACGCCGGCAAAGCTGGGCGTGGTCATGGCGATCTCGTCCATGATCTGGCTGGGATGGGTGTAGGTCCAGTTCGCGCCCATGGCGCGTGCCAGCATCTGGGTGATCTCCCAGTCGGCATAGCCGTTCTTGGGCGCCATCACCTTGCGGACCATGTTGATGCGCCGCTCGGCATTGGTGAAGGTTCCGTCTTTCTCGAGGAAGGTCGAGCCGGGCAGGAACACATGCGCGTAGTTGGCCGTCTCGTTGAGGAACAGGTCATGCACGATGACGCATTCCATCGCTGCCAGACCGGCGGCGACATGGTGCGTGTCGGGGTCCGATTGCAGGATGTCCTCGCCCTGGCAGTACAGGCCTTTGAAGGTGCCATCGACGGCGGCGTCCAGCATGTTGGGAATGCGCAGGCCCGGTTCGTTGTCCAGCTCCACCCCCCAGAGGCTTTCGAACACGGCGCGCACATCGTCGTTCTTGACGTGGCGATAGCCGGGGAATTCGTGCGGGAAGGACCCCATGTCGCACGACCCCTGCACGTTGTTCTGGCCGCGCAGCGGGTTCACGCCCACGCCGGGCCGGCCCATGTTGCCGGTCAACATGGCGAGGTTGGCAATACCGATCACGGTGGTCGAGCCCTGGCTGTGCTCGGTCACGCCGAGGCCGTAGTAGATCGCGCCGTTTCCGCCGGTGGCGAAGAGGCGCGCCGCGCGGCGCAGTTCCTCGGCCGGAACGCCGGTCAGCGCCTCGGTCGCCTCGGGGCTGTGGCGCGGATCGCTGACGAATTCGGCGTAATCCTGGAACTCGTCCCAGTCGCAGCGCTCGCGGATGAAGGCTTCGTTCATCAGGCCCTCGGTCACAATGACATGCGCCAGCGAGGTGACCACGGCGACGTTCGTGCCGGGCCGCAGCGCGAGGTGATGCGACGCGCGGATATGTGCCGACTTCACCAGGTCAATCCGGCGCGGGTCGATCACAATCAATTTCGCACCCTTGCGCAGCCGCTTTTTCAGCCGGGATGCAAAAACAGGATGCCCGTCGGTCGGGTTGGCGCCGATCACGATGACCACGTCGGTATGCTCGACCGAGTCGAAATCCTGCGTGCCGGCCGAGGTGCCGAAGGTCTGGCCAAGGCCATAGCCGGTGGGCGAATGGCAGACGCGGGCGCAGGTATCGGTGTTGTTGTTGCCAAAGACGCCGCGCGCCAGCTTCTGCACGAGGAAGGTTTCCTCGTTGGTGCAACGGCTGGAGGTGATCACGCCGATCGACTTCTTGCCGTAGGTTTCCTGCAGCCCGCGCATGCGGGTGGCGGCAAAGGACAGCGCCTCGTCCCAGGTCACTTCGCGCCAGGGATCGGTGATCTTGTCGCGGATCATCGGGTTGAGGATGCGGTCGTTGTGGCTGGCATAGCCCCAGGCGAAACGGCCCTTCACGCAGCTATGGCCGCGGTTGGCCTTGCCGTTCTTGTAGGGCGTCATCCGCACCAGTTGATCGCCGTTCAGCTCTGCCTTGAACGAGCAGCCGACGCCGCAATAGGCGCAGGTCGTGATGACCGAGCGGGTGGGCGTGCCCATCTCGATGACCGACTTTTCCTGCAGCGTGGCGGTGGGGCAGGCCTGCACGCAGGCGCCGCAAGACACGCAGTCGGACGACAGGAAGGTATCGCCCTTCATGCCCGCCGACACGCGGCTGTCGAACCCGCGCCCCTCGATCGTCAGCGCGAAGGTGCCCTGCACCTCTTCGCAGGCGCGCACGCAACGCGAGCAGACGATGCACTTGGCCGGGTCGTAGGTGAAATAGGGGTTGCTGTCGTCCTTGGGGATGTAATTGGCGTTGGGCATGTCGCCGCTACGCTTGGAGAAATGGTTGTCCTTGGCGTCGTAACGCACGTCGCGCAGGCCGACGACGCCGGCCATGTCCTGCAACTCGCAATCGCCATTGGCCGCGCAGGTCAGGCAGTCCAGCGGGTGGTCGGAGATGTAAAGCTCCATCACGCCCTTGCGGATCTTCTGCACCTTGGGCGACTGGGTATGCACCACCATACCCGGTGTTACCGGCGTGGTGCAGGAGGCGGGCGTGCCGCGCCGGCCCTCGATTTCCACCACGCACAGGCGGCAAGAGCCGAACGCCTCGACACTGTCGGTCGCGCAAAGCTTGGGCACCTGGATGCCGGCGATGGCGCTGGCGCGCATCACGCTTGTGCCTTCGGGCACCGTCACGTCGAACCCGTCGATGGTCAGCGTCACCATCACGTCGGAACGGGACGCGGGCGTGCCCATGTCGCGGTCGTCGGACCAGGGGATGATGAAGTCTTTCATTCGGCGGCCTCCTTGGCGCGGGCGAAGTCGTCAGGGAAATGGGTGAGGGCGGACATGACCGGGTAGGGCGTGAAGCCCCCCAGCGCGCAGAGCGAACCGTCCTTCATCGTTTCGCACAGGTCGGTCAGCAGCGGGATGGCCGCGGGATCGCCCAGCGCGATGCGGTCCACCGTTTCCACCCCGCGCACCGCGCCGATCCGGCACGGCGTGCATTTGCCACAAGACTCGATAGCGCAGAACTCCAGCGCGAAGCGGGCCATACCCAGCATGTCGACACTGTCATCGAAGACAACGACGCCAGCATGGCCGATCAGCCCGCCCTGCCCGTCGAATTCTTCATACCCGAAGGGCGTGTCGAACTTGGCGCGCGGGAAATAGGCCCCCAGCGGCCCGCCGACCTGAACCGCCTTCACCGGACGGCCACTGGCCGTGCCGCCCGCGATGTCATCGACCAGCGCGCCAAGGCTCATGCCGAAGGCGGCCTCGAACAGCCCGCCGAACTTCACGTTCCCTGCGATCTGCACCGGGATCGTCCCGCGCGACCGGCCAAGGCCGAAATCCTTGTAGAACTGGGCCCCGCGCTCGAAGATCACCGGCACGGTGGCAAGGCTGATGACGTTGTTGACGACCGTTGGCCGCCCGAGGAACCCCTCCAGCGCGGGCAGCGGCGGCTTGGCGCGGACCACGCCGCGCTTGCCTTCCAGGCTGTTGAGCAGGCTGGTTTCCTCGCCGCAGACATAGGCCCCGGCGCCCACGCGGATTTCCATGTCAAAGGCCGGGCCGGTGCCCAGCACGGCAGCACCCAGCACGCCCTTGGCCCGCGCAATCTCGACCGCGCGGGTCATCACCTCGATCGCGTCGGGATATTCCGAGCGGATGTAGACATAGCCCTTGGTGGCGCCCGTCCCGATCCCGGCAATCGCCATGCCCTCGATCAGGGTGAAGGGGTCGCCCTCCATCAGCATGCGGTCGGCAAAGGTGCCGCTGTCGCCCTCGTCGGCGTTGCAGACGATGTATTTCTGCGGGCCGGCGGCCTTGCGCACCGTTTCCCACTTGATGCCAGTCGGAAAGCCCGCACCGCCGCGTCCGCGCAGGCCGCTGTCGGTCACCTCGGCGACGATCGCGGCAGGCTCCATCCCCAGCGCGCGCTTCAGCCCGGCAAGGCCGCCATGCGCGGCGTAATCGTCCAGGTCCAGCGGGTCGATCAGGCCGACGCGGGCAAAGGTCAGACGGGTCTGGCGGGCGAAGAACGGGATGTCCTCGACCCGGCCCAGCGCCTTGTCGCTGGTGCCGTCCAGAATGGCCGGCACATCGGCCGCGGTCGCCGGGCCATAGGCCAGCCGGCCCGCATCGGTTTCCACCTCGACCAGCGGCTCCAGCCAGATCATGCCGCGGCTGCCATTGCGCACCAGCGTCACGTCAAGGCCGCGCGCCTGCGCCTCTGCCTGCACGGCGCGGGCCACGGCATCGGCACCAAGGCCACGCGCAGCGGCATCGCGGGGAACGTAGATCTTCATGCCGTCACCTTTGCCTTGAACCCGTCCACGATCGTGTCGAACCGGGCCTCGTCCACCCGGCCCACGACCTCGCCATCGACCAGCGCGGCGGGCCCGCAGGCACAAAGGCCCAGGCAGAACACCGGCTCCAGCGTGACACCGTCGGGCGTGGTTTCGTGCCAGTCGACGCCCAGCGCGGCGCGGGCATGGTCGGCCACCCGGTTCGCGCCCATCGCCTGGCACGCCTCGGCCCGGCACAGCTTGACCACATGCCGGCCCGCCGGTTCCTCGCGGAAATCGTGATAGAAGGACACCACGCCATGCACCTCGGCGCGGGTGATGTTCAGACGTTCGGCGATCAACGGCAGCGCATCCTTCGGGACATGGCCCAAATCGGCCTGCAAAGCATGCAGGATCGGCAGAAGCGGCCCTTCCAGCGCGCCCAGATCGGCAAAGATCCGGTCGAGATGCTGGTCCAGCGCGGCGGACGAGATGGTGGAAGACAAGACGGAACCCTCCGCTGGCGGAATACGGCCGCATACTTCGCGCGCGTTACAGCGCAAAGCAATATCGAATATTCGTCAATCGATAGGAAAAAACTATCAAACGTCAGATTTCGGCAATCGCGCGCGCCTGTGCCAGAAGCGCGTCCAGAACCGGCGTATGAGGCTCTCGAAACGGCGCGATCAAGCCCACGGCATGGGCGACGCGCGGCTCTTTCAGCGGCACGATTCGTACGTTCTTGCCCGCGGCAAGGAAAGCTGCATGCTTGTCGGGCAGGATCGTGGCCCAGTTGCCGGTCTCGACATGCGCCATCAGCACCACCGTCGAGTTCGATTCGACCGAGGCGCTGACCGTCGCGCCGGCCTCGAGAAAGTTCTGCGCGATAATCCGGCGGTTCTGCATGTCCGGCGTCAGCAGGCAAAGCGGGACGGACGACAGTTCCTCCCAGCCCACCTCGTCACGCCCGGCAAAGCGGGACGATCCGCCGCAGACCAGCGTGTAACGTTCCTTGTACATCGGCACGGCCGTAACGCGGCCCAACGGTTCGTTGTCCAGGTAGGTGACACCTGCGTCGATCTCGAGGTTTTCCAGCATCGCCAGGATCTCGACCGAGTTGCGCGACAGGATGGTGAAGTTCACACCGGGATGGCTGTCGGCGAAACCGGCAGTCAGCTGCGCGGCGCTGGTCAGTGCCGTGGGGATCACCGCCAGCCGCAAGTGCCCCGAAAGGCCGCGCCGGACCGCGCGCATTTCCTCGCGCATGGTGCGGGTATCACTGACGATCTGGCGCGCCCAGACCAGTACGCGCTGCCCCTCCGGCGTCAGGCCGCCAAAGCGCGACCCGCGCCAGACAAGTTGCACGCCAAGATGCGCCTCAAGCTGCTTGATCCCCGCCGACAGTGTCGGTTGCGCGATGCCAAGGCTTTCGGCCGCCTTGCCAAAATGGCCCTCGCGGGACAACGCAATGAACATTTCCAGCTTGTCGATCATGGCCGGATCATCGCCGCAACGCTTGACGGGCGAAAGGGGGCAGATTGAGGTGATTTCGTCAGAAACGCGGCGTTGAGTGATGCAACTTCGTCAGGCCCGCGCAGAAAGAGGTTGCCCTGCGCCTGTCCCTTGCCCCCATCCTGAAGGCGACCGCAAATTGAAGGAGCCCCCGATGCCCGTATGGACCAAAGCCTGCCCCACTGACGAGATCGACGAAGAAGACGTCATGCGCTGGGACCACGATGGCAAGACCTATGCCATCTACCATTCCCCCGATGGCGAGTTTTTCTGCACCGACGGTCTTTGCAGCCACGAACAGGTGCACCTCGCGGGCGGGCTGGTGATGGATTACGTCATCGAATGCCCCAAGCATAACGGCCAGTTCGACTATCGCACCGGCGAGGCCAAGCGCGCGCCGGTCTGCGTGAACCTGCAGACCTACCCGGTCAAGGTGGAAGACGGCACCGTCTTCGTGCAGGTCTGACCATGGCCGGCCGCCCGACCGTCGCCGATATCCGCGCGCTCAAAGGCGTGCGGCAACTGACGATGCTCTACGTCGAGACACCGGACGAGGCAGCAGCGGCCGCGGCGGCGGGCATCGACATGCTTTCGATCGTCGATCCGCTCTGGACACCCGAGATGCGCGCGGCGGCGGGCAATTGTTTCGTGCAGGTGGGGCTACTCTACCGCGAACTGGTGACCACCGAGGATTACCTGCGTGCCGCCCACCGCGCGATGAAGATTGGCGGCGATTGCGTCTATTGCGCATCCTCCTTCGCCACGATCGGCACGCTGGCGGCCGATGGCATTCCCGTGGTCAGCCATGTCGGACTGATCCCGTCCAAGGCCACGTGGACCGGCGGCTTCCGCGCCGTGGGCAAGACGGCTGCATCGGCGCTCGCGATCTGGGATCACGTCCGGCAGTTGGAAGAGCTGGGCTGCTTCGGCGCCGAGATCGAGGTGGTGCCGGACCGCGTCGCGGCCGAGATCACCCGCCGCACCAGCCTGGTCATGCTGGGCATGGGCGCGGGGCCCCATGCCGACGCGCAATACCTCTTCGCCGAGGACGTGCTGGGCCATACCCGGGGCCATCGCCCGCGCCATGCCAAGGTCTATGCCGATTTCGCGGCCGAACACGCACGGCTACAGGCGCTCCGACAATCGGCATTCGAGGCGTTCCGCCGCGACGTGGACGAGGGCAGCTATCCCGCGGCGCAGCACATTGTGGGCATCGAGGAGGACGAGTTCTCCGCCTTCCTCGCCGGCCTGGACGACGCCGGATGAGCGCGGTCAACCGCCTTGTCACGCTGGGCACCAAGGGCGGCCCGGCGGTGCGCAAGGGCGGCGCGATGCCCACCTCTACTCTGCTGGAACTGGACGGGCGGCGCATCGTCATCGACTGCGGCATCGGCGTGACCCGCGCGCTGGTCGAGGCCGGGATGGACCTGAAAACCCTCGACCTGATCTTCATCACCCACCTGCACTCCGACCACCTGCTGGAACTTGGGCCGCTGCTGCACACCGCCTGGACGAGCGGGTTGAAGACCCCGGTTACCATCTACGGCCCCGAGGGCATCGCCGGTTATTGGGCGGCCTTCCTGCAATCCATGTCCTACGACACCGCGATCCGCGTCTATGACGAGGGGCGCCCGCCGCTCGACGGGTTGGTCCGCGTCCAGACCTATATCGAAGGGCCGGTCCTCGATGGCCCGCTGCGGGTCGGCGCGCTCAGGGTGCCGCATCCGCCGCTCGATCCGTGTTACGCGCTGCGCTTCGATGGCAGCCGGTCGGTCACTTGCTCGGGCGACACCGCCTATCACCTGCCGCTGGCCGATTTCGCCCGCGGTTCGGACCTGCTGTTGCACGAGGCGATGTTGCCCGAGGCGGTCGACCTGATCGTGCAGAAGACCGGCATGGGCGAGAAGCTGCGCGCGCATATCTTCGCGGCCCACACCACCGCCGACGATGCCGCGCGCATCGCCGCCGCGGCGGGCGTCGGGCGGCTGGTCCTCAACCACCTTCTGCCCGCCGACGACCCGCGGTTCACCGAAGGTGACTGGCTGGCGAAGGTGGCGCAAGGCTGGGACGGCCCGACCATGATCGCCCGCGACGGCCTGGAAATCCTGCTTTAGGGCTTCTTCTGGCCCCAAATACTCCCGCCGGAGGCGTGCCGCCGCGCCCGCGGCGGCATCACGTGCCGAGGTCGAAGACCTCGCCGGGGAAATACTTGGCCAGCCGGATGTCGGCGGTGCGCGCGTGCCCCTCCATGCCTTCCAGCCGGCTGATCCGCGCGGTCGCCTCGGCCACCGGGCGGGCGGCATCGCGGGTGGCGCGCTGCCATGTCACGGTCTTCATGAACTTGCCCACCGACAGCCCGCCTGTATAGCGCGCGGCCCCGCCCGTGGGCAGGACGTGGTTTGGCCCCGCGGCCTTGTCGCCGAAGGCCACGGTGGTTTCCTCACCCAGAAACAGGCTGCCATAGGCGCTTAGCCGCGCCAGCCACCAGTCAAGGTCGGCGCATTGCACGTGCAGATGCTCGGGCGCGTAGCGGTCGCTGACCTGCGCCATCTCCTTGCGGTCGGCGCACAGCACGACCTCGGCATAGTCGCGCCAGGCCGCGCGCGCATTGTCGGCGTTGGTCTTGGGCAGCGCGTCGATCAGCGCGGGCACCCGCGCCATCACGTCCTCGGCCAGCGCGCGGTCGTCGGTGACCAGCCAGACGGGCGAGTTGTAGCCGTGTTCCGCCTGCCCCACGAGGTCGGCCGCGACAAAGGCCGCGTCCGCCGTGGCATCGGCCAGGACCAGGCTGTCGGTCGGCCCCGCCACCATGTCGATGCCGACCTGCCCGAAGAGAATGCGCTTGGCCTCGGCCACGTACTGGTTGCCGGGACCCACGAGGATGTCCGCCTTGGGCAGCCCGAACAGGCCCTGCGCCATCGCCGCCACCGCCTGCACGCCGCCCATGTTCAGGATCGCATCGGCCCCGCAAAGGTCCATCGCGTAAAGGATCGCGGGCGGAATCCCTTCACCGGGTCGCGGCGGCGAACAGGCCGCGACATGCCCGACGCCCGCGACCTTGGCCGTGGTGATCGTCATGATCGCACTTGCAATATGGGCATAGCGCCCGCCCGGCACGTAGCAGCCCGCGGCGCTGACCGGGATTTGCTTTTGTCCGGCAATCAAGCCCGGCAGGATTTCCACCTGCGTATCGGCGATGGTGGCGCGCTGCGCCTCGGCAAAGCGGCGGATATTGGCATGGGCGAAGGCGATATCGGCCTTGATGCGGTCCGGCACCTTGGCCTTGGCGGCCTCCAGCGCCTCGCGGCTGACAATGACCTCGCCCTCCCACCCGTCGAAGCGGCGCGCCATGTCCCGCGCGGCAGCCTCGCCCCCGGTCGCGATTTCGGCCAGCAGTGCGCGCACGGCGGCGGACACGTCGTCATGCCCGGTTTCTGCGGTGCGTTCCGCCTTTTTCAGATACTCAGCCATGCGTCTCCCCAGTGGAAAAGGCCACGATCTCGCGCACCAGCACGTCGAGCGTGTCGATGACCTGCGGTCCGGGTTCGGCCAGCAGGGAAAATTCGGTGCAGGCGACCAGCACCTGCGCGTCCCCCGTCGCCTGAACGAGGGCGGCAAAGGCGGCGCGGTTCTCGGGCGTCGCGCCATCGCGCTTGACCGCGCGGATCAGCGCAAGCGCGCGGTCGGCATCGGGATGGATCACCTCACGTCCGGCCAGCGCGCCTTCGAACACGCCCGCGCGCCGCACCGCGGGCGAGGCCATCAGCACCACCGGCCCCGCTGCCAGCGCCGCGGCACTGGCCTGCACCATGTCGAGAAACGGAATCGTCACCGCGGCACGGATCACGTCGGCATAGGCGTGCGCGGTGTTGCAGGGCATCGCCAGCGCGCAGGCCCCCGCCCCTTCCAGCCGCCGCGCCATCATCGCCAGCACCGGCGCCGGATCCTCGCCGCGGCCCTCGATCAACCGGGCGATGCGGCTGGGCACCTGCGGATTCTGATCGACAAGCAGCGGAATATGGTCGGCATCGTCGGCTGCATCGACGGCGGCGATCACCCGCGCCATCAGCGCGACCGTCGCCTCCGGCCCCATGCCGCCAAGAATGCCGACCGTCCGTTTCATCTGCCCATCGGAATATGCAATCACGGCCGCAGACTAGGGCGCGGGCAAAGCCGCGGGCAAAGCCATTCGGGCCATGTCGCGCGCTTCGTTCGATTTCCTGAAAGGCGGCTTCGGAAAACCCCGCGCCTGCGGACCTCAGCCCCCGGACCTGCCGTCACGATGCGGCAAAAGCAGCGCGTAAAGCGCGCCGTTGAGCGGTGCCAGAACACCGCTTACCTCCGCCAGCCGCCGCACCGCGCCCGAGACCCATTCGATTTCCAGCGGACGCCCATGTTCAAGGTCGATTGCTGTCGAGGCACGCATGTCGGCCGGCAGCCCCTCGATGCTACGCCAGATCTGGGCCTCCAGCCCATCGGGTAGCGCCACGCCGCGCGTGCGGCCCAGCGCCGCCGTTTCAGCGACCACGCCGCGGAAAAGCTCGGCCAGCGGCGCATGTGCGCGCACCTCGCCAATGGTGCAGCGCGCGGCGGCGGTGACGCCGGACATTCCCGAGAACAGCACGAACTTGATCCACAGGTCTCGAACCACGTCATCGGTCTCGGGCGACTCGGCACCGCCCGCGATGATCGCCGCGCGCAGCGCCGCGATCCGGTCCGACGGGTGGCTGTCACGTTCACCGCAGATGAAGCTGGCAAAGCTACCGACCTGCCCGATCACCCCCGGCGCGCGGATCGTGGTGGAAACGCGGGCCACGCCGTTGCCCACGTTCTTCTCCGGCAGGAATTCCAGCAGCCGGTCGGACGCTTCGACGCCGTTGAGGAAAGGCACAACGATGGTCTCGGGGCCCAGAAGTGGCATGCAGGCCCGCGCGGCAGCGGGCAGGCCATCGCCCTTGACGCCGAAGATCACGGCATCGACGGCGCCCACCTCGGCCGGGTCGTCCGTGGCGATCCAGGGCCGCACCGTTTCCACGCCGTCGGGGCCGTCCAGCGTCAGGCCCTTGTCGCGGATCGCGGCGAGGTGCGCGCCGCGCGCGATGGTCGCCACCTGGTGGCCCGCCTGCGTCAGCTTCACCGCGAGGTAGCCGCCGATCCCACCTGTCGCCATCGTCGCGATTTTCATACCGGTTCCTTTCGCTTTCAGCCTGCCGCGCCGGACGGCGGCCCGCTCAGGCTGGCCCCTCGGGCAGCGAAGGTCAATGCGGGCGGGCCGCCATTACGGCCATCCCGGCCCGAATCTGGCGCTATGCATGAGGGACATCTGGCCCTATTGACCTGCCTTGCAGCGGGCGCAGTGTGGAACAAAGGCGGGCGGCCCGTGTCATGACGAGTCGACGACCCCTTTTCCTGTTCTCATCCGATGGAGCCATTGATGGACAGCCTGACCCAATCCAACGACCCGGCCAAGGTGATCGAGGCCGACCGCGCCCATGTCTGGCACCACCTGGTGCAACACAAGCCCTTCGAAACCATCGACCCGCAGATCATTGTCGAGGGCAAAGGCCTGCGCGTTTGGGACATCACCGGCAAGGAACATATCGACGCCGTCTCCGGTGCCGTCTGGACCGTCAACGTGGGCTATGGCCGGGAAAGCATCGCCAATGCCGTGCGCGACCAGCTGACCAAGATGTGCTTCTTCGCGGGGGCCAAGGGCACCATCCCCGGCGCACAATTCGCCGAAAAGCTGATCACCAAGATGCCGGGCCTTTCCCGTGTCTACTTCGCCAACTCGGGCTCAGAGGCCAACGAGAAGGCGTTCAAGATGGTCCGCCAGATCAGCCACAAGCATTACGGCGGCAAGAAGAACAAGATCCTGTTCCGCGACCGCGACTATCACGGCACCACCATCACCGCGCTGTCGGCCGGCGGCCAGCAGGAGCGTAACGCGCAATACGGGCCCTACACGCCCGGCTTCGTGCAGGTGCCTCATTGCCTTGAATACCGCGCCCAGTGGCCGGGCGAGGATTACGGCGTCAAGGCCGCCGAGGCGATCGAGGAGGTGATCCTGCGCGAGGGCCCCGACACGATCGGCGCGCTCTGCCTCGAGCCGATCACCGCCGGCGGCGGCATCATCGTGCCGCCCAAGGGCTATTGGGACAAGGTGCAGGAGATCTGCCGCAAGTACGACATCCTGATCCATATCGACGAGGTGGTCTGCGGGCTGGGCCGCACCGGCACCTGGTTCGGCTACCAGCAGTTCGGCATCCAGCCCGACATCGTGACGATGGCCAAGGGCGTGGCCTCGGGCTATGCCGCGATTTCCTGCTGTGTGACCACCGACCGCGTCTTCGAGATGTTCAAGGACGCCGACGATCACATGTCCTATTTCCGCGACATCTCGACCTTCGGCGGCTGCACCGCTGGCCCCGCCGCGGCGCTTGAGAACATGCGCATCATCGAGGACGAGAACCTGCTGGAAAACTCGACCCGGATGGGCGAGCGGCTGCACGCCAACCTGCGCGCGCTGATGGACAAACACAAGGTGATCGGCGACGTGCGCGGCATGGGCCTGTTCCAAGGCGCCGAACTGGTCGTCGACCGCGAAAGCAAGGAACCGGTGAACGAAAAGCGCGTCGGCGCAGTCGTGGCAGACTGCCTTGCGCAGGGCGTGATCATCGGCGCGACCAACCGCAGCCTGCCGGGGTTCAACAACACGCTGCTCTTCGCGCCCGCGCTGATCGCCACCGCCGACGACATCGACGCAATCACCGGCGCCGTCGACAAGGCGCTGACCAAGGTCTTCGGCTGACCCATCCGCCGGGCGCGGCCCGTTCCGCGCCCGGCCCCCTTTCGAAAGGCCCCCCGGTGACACGCCTCAACGCTCTCGGACAGCCCATCGGCGACCCGCTTGACGTGGAATTGCCCCGCCCCCGCCCGCCGCGCACCGCGATGGAGGGGCGCACCGTGCGCCTTGTCGCCGCCGATCCGGTCGCCCATGCCGCCGACCTGCACGCCGCCTACGTTGCCGATGCCGAGGACCGCGTCTGGACCTACCTGCCCTATGGCCCCTTCGCCGCGCTCTCGGATTTCCGCGTCTGGATGGAAAAGACCTGCACCGGGGACGACCCGCTTTTTCATACCATCTGCACCGCCGACGGCGCGCCGGTGGGGCTGGCCAGCTACCTGCGGATCGACCCCGGCAACGGCGCGATCGAGGTGGGCCACATCAACTATGCCCCGGCGCTCCAGCGCAGCGTGATGGCGACCGAGGCGATGTTCCTGATGATGTCGCGGGTCTTCGACGAGCTGGGCTATCGCCGCTACGAATGGAAATGCGACGCGCTGAACGAACCCTCGCGTCGCGCCGCGCTGCGGCTGGGGTTCCGCTATGAGGGCACGTTCCGGCAAGCCACCCATTACAAGGGCCGCAACCGCGATACCGCATGGTTCGCGATGACCGACAAGGACTGGCCGCAGGTGCGCGCCGCCCTCACCCGCTGGCTGGACGCGGAAAATTTCGATGCTGAAGGCCGGCAGAAGGCGCCGCTTGCCGTACCGCGTGGCTGAGGCTCAGTCCTGCCAAGAGTACTCCGGGAAAGGCCCGAAACGGATCGGGCCCGGCGCCTATCCTGAAACTTTCGGCCTTTGACTTCTGTCAATTGCAGGCGGGCCTTGCTGTGCCTAACTTTGGACGGAAGGCTGGCCGCACTTTGCGCGGCCGGGAAGGACTGTCATGGCCACTGACCCCTATGCCGCGCTTGGCATCAAGAAAACCGCGACCGAGGCCGAGATCAAGAAGGCCTATCGCAAGATTGCCCGCACGTCCCACCCTGATCTTGCGCCCGGCGATGCCGAGGCCGAGGCGCGGTTCAAGGCCGCCTCGGCCGCCTATGACCTGCTCAAGGACCCCGAGACGAGGGCCCGCTTTGACCGGGGCGAGATTGACGAGACCGGCGCCGAACAGGCACCGCGCGGCTTTTACCGCGACCATGCCGGCGCGCGCGGCAATCCCTATCAGGGGCAAGGCGGTTTCCGCCCGGACGTGGACCCGGCCGACATCTTTGCCGAGTTCCTGCGCCAGCGCGGTGGCGGTGGGGCGCAAGGTGGCGGCTTTGGCTTTCGAGGGACCGACATGCGCTACGCCCTGACCGTGCCCTTCCTCGATGCCGTGCGCGGCGGCACCACCCGCATCACCTTGCCCGAGGGCGGAAGGTTGGACGTGCGTATTCCTGAGGGCACCGCTGACGGTCAAACGCTGCGCCTGCGCGGCAAGGGTGCCACGGTCGCGGGTGGCAAGCCGGGCGATGCGCTGATCACCATCTCTGTCGCACCGCACAAGCATTTCCGCCGCGAGGGCGACGACATCCTGTTGACCTTGCCGATCACGTTGGACGAAGCAATCCTTGGTGCCAAGGTTGCCGCGCCCACCATTGGTGGCATGGTCAATGTGACGATCCCGAAAGGCGCCAGCAGCGGCCAAACCCTGCGCCTGCGCGGCCGCGGGGTGCGCCCGGCCGGCGCCGCGAAGGCCGGCGACCAGCGGATCGAGTTGCGCATTGTCAGCCCGCCCAAGGTTGACACTGAACTGGAAGAATTCCTGCGCGGCTGGCGGACGCGCCATGCCTACGACCCACGCAAGGGGATGAAGCCATGAGCCGGTTCTACAGCACCACCGAGGTCGTCACCACCGTGGGCCGGTTGACCACCAGCCGTCTGAGTGCCTTTGTCTCGGCCGAAATCGTCACCCCACTGCAAAGCGGACAGGGCCCGGTCTATACCGAGGTCGACATAGCGCGGCTGGAGCTATGCTGCGAACTTGTCGACAGTTTTGAACTTGGGCCCGACGCGCTGGCCCTCGTGCTGGCCCTCGTCGACCGTTTGCATCGGCTGGATCGTGACACAGCAGCGATGGCCGCAGCCCTTGCCGCCGAACCCGCCGATATCCGCAGCCGCATCGCCGCCCGCATCATCTCGGACGAAAGCGGCGAGACGACCTGACCGGCGCCCTGCCCCTTGCGCGCCAATGGCCTCTTGCCCGGCCCTGCCGATAGGTCCAGTCTGGCAATGCAATCAGGCCAGATCCCATGCCCGCAGCACTCGACTCGCTCTTTCTTGATCCGGCCGATGACGGCACTTTGCAATCGCGGATCAGGCGGATGCTGTCGCAGGCGATCCTCTCGGGCCGGTTCCGTCCGGGCGAACGGCTGCCCTCGTCGCGCCAGCTTGCGCGGCACCTCGGCGTCAGCCGGATCACCGTGACGCTGGCCTATACCGAGCTTGTCTCGGACGATTACGTCACCGCCCGCGGCCGCTCGGGCTATTTCGTCTCCGACAACGCGCCCGAGGCGCCGCGCTTTGCCCCGCTAGCCCCGCGGCGCAATGGCGTGGGCACAGTGGACTGGACCCGCGCAATCGCCCGCGGCTTTGGCCCGCCCTTCGGGGTGGACAAGCCGGGCGACTGGGCCTCCTACCGCTACCCGTTCATCTACGGTCAAACCGATCCCACGCTCTTTGACGGAGCCAACTGGCGGCTTTGCGCCCTGCAAGCGCTGGGACGGCGCGATTTCGCGGCCCTCACCTCGGACCAGTACGACCGTGACGATCCCAAACTAGTCGAGTTCATCGCCCGCGTCTCGTTGCCCCGTCGCGGGATCCAGGCGGCGCCGGACGAAATCCTCGTGACGCTCGGGGCGCAGAACGCCCTCTGGCTCGCGGCACAGCTGCTGCTGACACCGGACCGACACGCGGCCATCGAGGACCCCGGCTATCCTGCGTTGCGGGCACTGCTGGCGCAGAACGGCGCCCGGATATCGCCCGTCGCCGTCGATGCCGAGGGGCTGCCGCCCGAGGCCGTACCGGGCGGCATCGACGTGCTTTTCACGACGCCCGGCCACCAGTGCCCGACCACCGCGACACTACCGCTGGACCGCCGCCGTGCCCTGCTGGCCCGCGCCGAGGCCGAGAACTTCCTGATCGTCGAGGACGATTACGATTTCGAGATGTCGTTCCTGAAACCGCCCTCGCCCTCGCTCAAATCGCTCGATCGGGACGGGCGGGTGATCTATGTCGGGTCGTTCTCGAAATCGCTGTTTCCCGGTCTGCGGCTGGGCTACCTCGTCGGCCCCGCACCGTTCATCGCAGAGGCGCGCAACCTGCGCGGCGCGGTGCTGCGCCACCCGCCGGGGCTGATCCAGCGCACGGTGGCCTATTTCCTGTCGCTGGGCCATTACGACGCCCTGATCCGCCGGGTGGGCCGCGCCTATCACGAGCGGCGGCGGGTGATCGACGCGGCGATCGCCACGGCCGGATTGCAGGTTGCCGGCGCGCCCGCATTCGGCGGTTCGGCCATCTGGATGCGCGCGCCGGAGGGGATCGAAACCGGCGCGTTGGCGGCACGACTGCAGACGCGCGGCGTATTGATCGAACCCGGCGCGCCATTCTTCGCCACGCCCGGCGCGGGCGGCGACACATACCGTCTCGCCTATTCCTCGATTCCCGCCAGCCGCATCCCCGACGGCGTCGCCCTGATCGCCGAAGCGCTGGCGGTTGGCCGCGAAAAGCCATAAGAAGGATGCCTGCAACGCGAAGGGTTCGGCCATGCCCCACAAGATCTTCATCGACGGCGAAGCCGGCACAACCGGCCTGCAAATCCGCGAGCGGCTGGCCGCGCGGCCCGATATCGAGCTTGTCCGCATCGACGCTGCCCACCGCAAGGACCCCGCCGCGCGACATGCCGCCTATGCCGCGGCCGATGTTGCCATCCTCTGCCTGCCCGACGCCGCCGTGACCGAGATCGTGCCGCAGGTCGCCGACCTGCCGGTACGGCTGATTGATGCCTCGACCGCGCATCGGGTCGCCGAAGGCTGGACCTTCGGCTTTCCTGAGATGACCGAGGGACAGCGTGCTGCCATCGCGGCGGCAAAGCGCGTTTCCAATCCCGGCTGCTGGTCGACCTGCGCCATCGCGCTGATCCGCCCGCTGGTTCAGGCGGGGCTGATCGCGTTCGACAGACCGCTGACGATCAATGGCATTTCCGGCTATTCCGGCGGCGGCAAGGCGATGATCGAGGAATATACGTCGGGCGCGGTGTCAGGCAGTTTCGTCTATGCGACCGGACAGGGGCACAAGCATCTGCCGGAAATCACCCGGCATGGGCTTCTGGCGCATCCGCCGGTTTTCGTGCCCTCGGTCGGCCACTTCGCGCAAGGCATGATCGTGCAGGTACCGCTGCATCTTGAACCCGGCAGCGCCGGTGCGGTCGAGGCGGCCCTGCAGGCACATTACGCGAACGAACGCTTTGTATCGGTGGTTCCGCCCGACCACTACGGCGCGCGGCTGAACCCGCAGCACCTCAACGACACAAACCGGCTGGAACTTTCGGTGCATGGCAACCGCGCCACCGGCGCCACGGTGCTGGTCGCGATCCTCGACAATCTGGGCAAGGGTGCGGCGGGCGCAGCGGTGCAGAACCTCAACCTGATGCTGGGCATGGACGAAGGCACCGGGCTCTAGGCCGCTTCATTTTGGCAAAAATACCTCCGGGGGTGAATTGGCCCTTGGGCCAAGAGGGGGCAGCGCCCCTTTGCCTTCACATGTGATAGCGCGCCGCCGTCAGCCCGTCGAAGCTGATCTCGGGCACCCGGCCCAGCACCGCGTCGGCCACCGCCCGGCCAGAGCCGGCGGCCATCGTCCAGCCCAGCGTGCCGTGCCCGGTGTTGAGAAAGAGGTTGCCGTAACGTGTCGGCCCCAGCACCGGCGTGCCGTCGGGCGTCATCGGGCGCAGGCCCGTCCAGCCCTCGGCGCGCGACAAATCACCGCCACCGGGGAAAAGGTCTGAAATCACGTGACGCACGGTGTCGGTCGCATGCGGGCCCAGTCGGCCGCTATATCCGGCAATCTCGGCTGTGCCGGCCACGCGGATGCGGTCGCCCAGGCGGGTAACGGCCACCTTGTGCGTCTCGTCCATGATCGTCGATTGCGGTGCGCGGGCATCGTCCACCACCGGCAGCGTGACCGAGTAGCCCTTGACCGGGTAGACCGGCAGGTTCAGCCCGACCGGGCGCAGCACGTTGGGCGCATAACTGCCCAGCGCGCAGACATAGGCATCGCCCGTCACCTCGCCGAAGGCGGTGACGACGCGCGCGACGCGATCGTTCTCGATGTCGATCCGCCGGATCGACTGGCCATAGCGAAACTCCACCCCCAGCTCCGCCGCCTTCTCGGCCAGCGCGATGGTGAACATCCGGCAATCGCCGGTGCGGTCGGCGGTCAGCCGGAGACCACCGACGAATTTCTGCCGCACCGCGGCCAAGGCAGGTTCCACCGCGATACAGCCCTCGGCATCCAGAACCTCGAAGGGGCTGTCATATTCGGCCAGTATCTCCTGATCCGCCTTGCTGGCCTTCAACTGCTTGTCGGTGCGGAAAAGCTGCAGCGTGCCCTGCGCGCGCCCGTCGAACGCGATCCCCGTCTCGGCGATCAGGTCCGGCATCACGTCGCGCGAGTAGTTCGAGATGCGCACCATCCGCCCCTTGTTCACACCATAGGCGGCCTCGTTGCAGTTCATCAGCATCTGCGCGCCCCATTTCCACATGCGCGGGCTGATCAGCGGCCAGATGAACAGCGGCCGGCGCTTCATGAACAGCCATTTCAGCGCCTTCATCGGCACGCCGGGCGCGGCCCAGGGCGAGGTCATGCCGTAGCTAAGCTCGCCCGCATTGGCATAGGATGTCTCCAGCCCCGGACCCGGCTGGCGGTCCAGCACCACCACCTCGGCACCGGCCTTTGCCAGATACCACGCGGTCGTGACCCCGATCACGCCAGCGCCCATCACCACGACCTTCATCGGCTGCTCCGCATTGCCCACGGCCCATCCAAGCCCGGGCCACAGCCTCACGGCAAGCCTTCCCGGCCGCAATCCCTTCTTCTGGCGAAAAATACTCCCGCCGGAGGCGTCCGGTTGGGCAAAGCCCGGCCGGACATCCACGTCTGGACCTAAGCGCGTGACCTATCTGGCCCTAACCCGAAACACCCGCCGCACCTAGTGTCGCGCAGCCCAGCCAGGAGGATTCCGCCATGAAGATGACCACCGAAGAAGCCTTCGTCAAAACCCTGCAAATGCACGGGATCGAACATGCCTTCGGCATCATCGGCTCGGCCTTCATGCCGATCTCGGATCTCTTCCCCAAGGCCGGGATCACCTTCTGGGACTGCGCCCACGAAGGCTCGGGCGGGATGATGGCCGATGGCTATACCCGCGCCTCGGGCAAGATGAGCATGATGATCGCCCAGAACGGCCCCGGCATCACCAACTTCGTCACCGCCGTGAAGACCGCCTACTGGAACCACACGCCGCTATTGCTGGTGACGCCGCAGGCCGCCAACAAGACCATCGGCATGGGTGGGTTCCAGGAAGTCGAGCAGATGAAGCTGTTCGAGGACATGGTCGCCTACCAAGAAGAGGTGCGCGACCCCTCGCGCATCGCCGAGGTGCTGAACCGCGTGATCCTGAACGCCCGCCGCGCCAGCGCGCCTGCCCAGATCAACGTGCCGCGCGATTATTGGACGCAGGTCATCGACATCACCCTGCCCGCGATCGTCGCGTTCGAGCGTCCCTCGGGCGGCGACGAAGCGCTTCAGCATGCCGCCGACCTTCTTTCCGAGGCGAAATTCCCGGTGATCCTGAACGGTGCGGGCGTGGTCCTTGCCGGCGCGATTCCCGCCTCGATGGATCTGGCTGAACGGCTGGATGCGCCGGTTTGTGTTGGCTACCAGCACAATGATGCCTTCCCCGGCTCGCACCCGCTGTTTGCCGGGCCGTTGGGATACAACGGGTCCAAGGCAGGGATGGAACTGATCCGGCAGGCCGATGTCGTGCTCTGCCTCGGGACCCGCCTGAACCCGTTCAGTACCTTGCCGGGCTACGGGCTCGACTATTGGCCGAAGGACGCGAAAATCATCCAGGTCGACATCAACCCTGACCGGATCGGCCTGACCAAGACGGTCAGCGTCGGTATTGTCGGCGATGCGCGCAAGGTGGCCGAAGGCATCCTCAAGCGCCTCTCCGCCGACGCCGGCGATACGGACCGTGCCGCCCGCAAGGCCACCATCGCCCAGACCAAAAGCGCGTGGGCGCAACAGCTGTCCAGCATGGATCACGAGGATGACGACCCCGGCACCACGTGGAACGATCGCGCCCGCAAGGCCAAGCCCGACTGGATGAGCCCGCGCATGGCCTGGCGTGCGATCCAGTCCGCCCTGCCGCGCGAGGCGATCATCAGCTCCGACATCGGCAACAACTGCGCCATCGGCAACGCCTACCCGACCTTCGAGGCGGGGCGCAAATACCTCGCCCCCGGCCTGTTCGGCCCCTGCGGCTATGGTCTGCCCTCGATCATCGGCGCCAAGATCGCCTGCCCCGACACGCCCGTTGTAGGTTTTGCCGGCGACGGCGCCTTTGGCATAGCGGTGACAGAGCTGACCGCCATCGGCCGCCCCGAATGGCCGGCAATCACCATGGTGGTGTTCCGCAACTACCAGTGGGGGGCGGAAAAGCGCAACTCGACCCTGTGGTATGACGACAACTTCGTCGGCACCGAACTGGACGAGGGCGTAAGCTACGCCGGCATCGCGCGCGCCTGCGGGTTGCAGGGCGTGCAGGCCCGCACGATGGACGAGCTGTCCGCCGCGCTGACCCAGGCCCTGACCGACCAGAAGGCCGGCAAGACCACGCTGATCGAGGCGCTGATCAACCAGGAACTGGGCGAGCCGTTCCGCCGCGACGCGATGAAGAAACCGGTCGCCGTGGCAGGCATCGACGCCGCCGACATGCGGCCGCAAAGTGTCTAGGCGGCGCCCGCCGCGGGGCGCGCGCTGATGCCGTTCGGCCTCGGTCCGGGGGCCAGCCTGTGGCTGGCGCTGGCGCTGTTCGTGGCGGCCTTCGTGCGGGGCTATTCGGGTTTCGGATTCGCGGCGCTTGCGGTATCCAGTGCGGGCCTTGTCACCAACCCGCTGAACCTGGTCCCGGTCGTGATCCTTGCCGATTTCACCCTGACGGCGTTCCAGTTCCGCTCGATCCGCAGCGGCATCGACCGGCGCAGGGTGCTGTTCCTGATCGCGGGCGCGCTGCCGGGCGTGCCGTTGGGCGTATGGGCCGTGGGCGCCGTCGGCAGCGATCACGCGCGCGCCGCGATCTCGGTCTACGTGCTGGCGATGTGCGCGGTTCTGTGGTCGGGCTGGACGCTGCGCCGCGCCGCGGGCGGGCCGGCCCATGCGGGCATCGGCGTGATCTCGGGCATCGCCAACGGCGCCGCGGTGGGCGGGCTGCCGGTGGCGGCCTTCTTCGCCGCGCAACCCATCCCGGCGGCCACCTTCCGCGCCACGCTGATTGCCTACTTCACCCTGCTGGATATGTGGACGCTGCCGGTGCTGGGCCATGCCGGGCTGATCACCCGCGAGACGCTGACAGCCACCGCGATGGGCTTGCCTCTGATGATGGTCGGCGTCTGGCTGGGCAGCCGGCATTTCCTTGGCACCAGCCCGCAGAACTTCCGCCGCTTTGCGATCGTCCTTCTGGCGGGGCTTGCCTGCCTTGGCCTGCTGAAATCGGTGCTGTGATGCGTGAACATTTCCCCTTCCTGTCGCAGGTCGCGCCACATTGCCCCCAGGCGCTGCTGACACAGGCGCGCGGGCGGCCGGCGCCGCGCGTCGCGCTGGTCAATGCCGGATCGGTCACTGCGCTGACGGGGCTACGCGATGCGGTCGATGCCGGATTGGCCCAGCCGATCCTGATCGGCGACAGCGCGCGCATCCGCGACGCCGCCCAGCGCATCGGCTGGGACATCTCGGCCTTCCGGCTGGTCCACGCACCGCGCCACGAGGCCGCGCCCGAGGCGGTGCGCCTTGTCCACGCGGGCGAGGCGGATGCGATCATGAAAGGGCAGGTCCACACCTCGACGTTCCTGAAGGCGCTGCTGCCTGCGGCGGCGGGCCTGCGCGAACCGAAGATGATCTGTGCGCATGTCTTTCACATCACCACGCCCGCCTCGGACCGGCCGCTTCTGCTGACTGATGCGGCGCTGAACGTCACGCCGAACGTGGCTACGCGGCAGGCCAGCCTGGCGCATGCGGTGCGTCTGGCCGGAATCCTCGACATTCCTCATCCACGCGCCGGCATTCTCGCCCCCAGCGAAGACCCGACCCCCTCGGTCCCCAACACGATGGAGGCCGCGACCATTGCCGCCTGGGCCAAGTCCGCCCTGCCACAGGCCATCGTCGAGGGTCCGATGGCGCTTGACCTGATCTTCTCGGCCGAGGCCGCGATGACCAAGAACTATCGCTCGGACGTGGCGGGGGACGCCGATATCGTGCTGGTCCCCGAGATCACCACTGGCAACGCGCTGTTCAAGCTGATGGTGCTGGGGATGGGCTGTTGCGCGGGCGGCCTGTTGATGGGGTTAAAGGTGCCGGTCCTGCTAACTTCGCGCAGCCAGGGTTCGGCCGCGCGCATCGCCTCGGCCGCACTTGGCGCCATCGTTGCGGGCGCCGGCGCATGAGGCTTCATCTTGCCCCAAGTACTCCGGGGGAGGGCCGCAGGCCCGGGGGCAGCGCCCCCAGCAACGCCATCGCGGGGGTGCCCCGATGATCCTCGTCGTCAACGCAGGGTCTTCTTCGGTCAAGGCGGCACTCTTCGCCCCTGACCTGACCGAGGTCACGAGGCTGATGGTCAGCACCATCGGCGGCAACGCCGCGCTCAGCCACGACGGGCAGACGCGCCCGGTCGAGGCGCCTGACCATGCCACGGCCATCACGCTGATCCGGCAGGCGCTGGGCGAAAGGCCCGTCAACGCCGCCGCGCATCGCGTGGTCCATGGCGGCGAAACACTCACCGCGCCGACGCGGCTGACGCCCGATGCGCTGGCGCAGATCCGCGCCTGCGTGCCACTTGCGCCCCTGCACAACCCGCCCGCGCTGGCCGCGATCGACGCGCTGGCAGCCAGCGATCCCGCGCTGCCGCAATATGCCAGCTTCGACACGGCCTTTCACGCGGGCCAACCACCCGTCGCCACCACCTATGCCCTGCCCGAACGCATCCGCGCGCGCGGCATCCGGCGTTACGGCTTTCACGGGCTCAGCTACGCGGGCCTTGTCCGGCAGATCGCGCCGCTGCCCGACCGCCTGCTGGCGCTCCACCTTGGCGCGGGCGTCAGCCTTTGCGCCATCCACCAGGGCCGGTCCGTCGCCACCTCGATGGGCTATTCACCGCTCTCGGGGCCGACCATGGCGACCCGGCCCGGCGATATCGACGCGGGCGCGGTGCTGCGGCTGGCCGAGGAGGACGGGATCGCCGCCACCGCCAACATGCTCAACCGCGAAAGCGGGCTGCTCGGCCTGTCGGGGATCAGCGCTGACATGCGCGCGCTTCTGGCCGATCCGGCGCCGCCTGCCGCGTTCGCGGTCGCACATTTCTGCTACTGGGCGGCGCGGCAGGCGGGATCGCTCATCGCGGCGATGGGGGGAATTGATGCACTGGCCTTTACCGGCGGGATCGGAGAGAACAGTCCGGTGATACGCGACCGCATCACCGCGCTGCTTTTGTGGGCCGGCAAGGTTCCCGTCCACGTGATCCCGGCGCGCGAAGAAGAACAGATTGCGCGGGACGCGCTGGCCCTGATCCATGATGCCTGATGCATTCACATATTTCATTTTCACTATGCTTTGGGCGAATCCCGGTCTAGGGTCGCCGAAAACGAAACGCCGCAGGGACACCGCATGAGCCTCGACCAACCGCAGATCGATACCTCGCCCAAGGTTTCCGACGAGGTGCGCAAGACCACCTGTTACATGTGCGCCTGCCGCTGCGGCATCAACGTGCATATGAAGGATGGCAAGGTCGCCTATATCGAGGGCAACCGCGACCACCCGGTGAACCAGGGCGTGCTTTGCGCCAAGGGCAGCGCGGGCATCATGCAGCACAACGCGCCCTCGCGCCTGCGCGCGCCGATGAAGCGGGTGGGCCCCCGCGGTTCGGGCCAGTTCGAGGAAATCAGCTGGGACGAGGCACTGCAGATCGCCACCGACTGTCTGGCGCCGATCCGCGCGGCCGCGCCGGAAAAGCTCGCCTTTTTCACCGGGCGCGACCAGTCGCAAAGCTTCACCTCGATGTGGGCGCAGGGGTTCGGCACGCCGAATTATGCGGCCCATGGCGGCTTCTGCTCGGTCAATATGGCGGCGGCGGGCATCTACACGATGGGCGGCGCGTTCTGGGAATTCGGCCAGCCCGACTGGGACCATGCCAAGCTGTTCCTGATCTTCGGCGTGGCCGAGGACCATGACAGCAACCCCATCAAGATGGGCATCGGCAAGCTGAAGGCGCGCGGCGCCAAGGTGGTGGGGATCAACCCGATCCGCTCGGGCTACAATGCCGTGGCGGATGACTGGTACGGCATCACGCCCGGCACCGATGGGCTGTTGATCCTGTCGCTTGTGCACCTGCTGATGAAGGCCGGGAAGGTCGATCTGGATTACCTCGCACATTACACCAACGCCGCCTGCCTCGTGAACGAAGACCCGGCCTCGCCGCAGGCGGGGCTGCTGTTGCGCGACGCGCAGGGCCAGCCGCAGGTCATCGACCGGCGCACCGGTCAGCTGGCACCCTGGAACGGCGCCGGGGTAGAGCCGGACCTGTCAGCGACCCACAGCGCGGACGGCGTCACCCATCGCCCGGTCTTCCACCTGATGGCCGAGAAATACATCTGCGACGATTACGCGCCCGAGGCCGTGGCCGACCGCTGCGGCATTCCCGCCGCCCGGATCCGCCAGCTTGCGGCCGAGATCGCGCGCGCGGCCTTCGACGACCCCGTCATCCTCGACCGGCCCTGGACCGATTTCCGCGGGCGGAAACAGGACAAGATGGTGGGCCGCGCGGTGTCGATGCACGCGATGCGCGGCATCTCGGCCCATTCCAACGGGTTCCAGACGGCGCGCGCGCTGCACATGCTGCAAATCCTGATTGGTGCCGTAGAAACCCCCGGCGGCATGCGGTTCAAGCCGCCCTACCCCAAGCCCGCGCATGCCCACCCCAAGCCGCATTGCAAGGTCACGCCCGGCGCCGCGCTGAACGGCCCGCACCTGGGATATCCGCAAGGCCCCGAGGACCTGTGCCTGGACGACTCAGGCGCGCCCGCCCGCATCGACAAGGCGTTTTCCTGGGAGAACCCGCTAAGCGCACATGGATTGATGCACATGGTCATCTCCAATGCCCATGCCGGCGATCCCTACAAGATCGACACGCTGTTTCTCTACATGGCCAACATGTCGTGGAACTCGTCGATGAACACGCGCGGCGTCATGCAGATGCTGACCGACACCGACGCGAACGGCGATTACGTGATCCCGCGGATCATCTATTCCGACGCCTATTCGTCCGAGATGGTGGCCTATGCCGACCTGATCCTGCCCGACACGACCTACCTTGAACGGCACGATTGCATCAGCCTGCTCGACCGTCCGATCTGCGAGGCCGATGCCGCTGCCGATGCCATCCGCTGGCCGGTGGTTCAGCCCGACCGCAACGTGCGCGGCTTCCAGTCGGTCCTGTGCGAACTGGGCGCAAAGCTGGGCCTGCCCGGTTTCGTCAACGAGGATGGCAGCCAGAAATACGCCGATTACGCCGATTACATCACCAACCATGTCCGCCGCCCCGGCATCGGCCCGCTGGCGGGCTGGCGCAAGGCCGAAGATGGCAGCCTGCAGGGCGGGCGCGGTGCGCCCAACCCCGACCAGCTGGACACCTACATCGCCAATGGCGGCTTCTGGATGGCGCACGTGCCGGAGGAGGCGGCCTATTACAAACCCTTCAACACCGCCTATCAGGACTGGGCGGTGAAGATGGGCTTTTACGACAGCCCGCAGCCCTACATCTTCCAGCTTTACGCAGAACCCCTGCGCCGGTTCCAGATGGCGGCCGAGGGCGAGGGGCCGCGCCAGCCGCCAGAGCACCTGCGCGCGCGAATGACTGCCACGATGGACCCGCTGCCGATCTGGTATGCGCCTTTCGAGGATGGCGTGGTCGATACCGCCGCCTACCCGATCCACGCGCTGACCCAGCGTCCGATGGCGATGTATCACAGCTGGGGCACGCAGAACGCATGGCTGCGGCAATTGCACGGGCGCAACCCCCTCTATGTGCCCACGAAGATCTGGGAGGCCAACGGTTTCAAGGACGGGGACTGGGCGCGGGTCAGTTCCGTGAATGGCAGCATCGTGGTGCCGGTGGCGCACATGGCCGCGCTGAACGAAAATACCGTCTGGACATGGAACGCCATCGGCAAGCGCAAGGGGGCATGGGCGCTGGACAACGATGCACCCGAGGCCACCGAAGGCTTTCTTCTCAACCACATCATTCACGAGCTTCTGCCGCCCAAGGGCGACGGCCAGCGCTGGGCCAACTCCGACCCGGTCACCGGGCAGGCGGCGTGGTTTGACCTGAGGGTGAAAATCGAGCGGGTCGACGCACCAGCCGAGGCCCAGCCCGTCTTCCCGCCCATCGCCTCGCCGGTGCCCGCGGCGCCCCATGATCTTGCCTGGAAAGTCGGCAAATGACGCAACTACCCCCACCGTCCAAGGTCAAGCTTGGCCTTGTCATCGACCTTGACACCTGCGTCGGCTGCCATGCCTGCGTGATTTCCTGCAAGGGCTGGAACACCGAGAATTACGGCGCGCCGCTGTCGGACATGGATGCCTATGGCGCCGACCCGTCGGGCACCTTCCTCAACCGCGTCCATTCCTACGAGGTGACGCCGGATGAGGGCACCGCCAAGCTGATCCATTTCCCGAAGTCCTGCCTGCATTGCGAGGATGCGCCCTGCGTCACCGTCTGCCCCACCGGCGCCAGCTACAAGCGCGCCGAGGATGGCATCGTGCTGGTCAACGAGGATGCCTGCATCGGCTGTTCGCTGTGCGCCTGGGCTTGCCCCTATGGCGCGCGCGAACTGGATACGGCGGCGGGCGTGATGAAGAAATGCACCCTTTGCGTGGACCGGATCTACAACACCAATCTGCCCGAGGAAGACCGGGTGCCGGCCTGCGTGCGCACCTGCCCCGCCGGCGCGCGCCATTTCGGCGACTTGGGCGATGAAGACAGCGCGGTCAGCCGCCTTGTGGCCGAACGGGGCGGCATGGACCTGATGCCGGAACAGGGCACCAAACCCGTCAACAAGTATCTGCCGCCGCGCCCCAAGGACACCGCCGACGAGATCGACATCCTCGCCCCCTACCTTGCCCCCGTCGCGGGCGAGGCCAAGGGGTTCGTCGCATGGCTCGACAAGGCGCTGAGCGCACTGCCCGGAGGCGCGAAATAGATGCATCCCGCACCATCCGTCATCATCTTTACCACCTTCTCGGGCCTTGGCTTTGGCCTGCTGTTCTGGCTGGGGCTGGGTATGCCCTTTGTCACCGGCTGGGCGGCGTTCGCCTATTTCGCGCTGGCCTATGCCATGGCGGTGGGTGGGCTACTTGCCTCAACGTTTCACCTTGGCCGGCCGGAGCGGGCAATCCGCGCCTTCACGCAATGGCGTACCAGCTGGCTCAGCCGCGAGGCGTGGACCAGCGTGGCGACACTTCTGATCATGGCCGTCTTTGGCGCAGGGCTGGTGTTTGCGGGCCAGCGGTTCGCGGCCGTTGGCGTCCTTGGTGGACTGCTGGCAATCCTGACCGTCTTCACCACCTCGATGATCTACACACAGTTGAAAACTGTGCCGCGATGGCACCATTGGAGCACACCCGCGATGTTCCTGCTGTTGTCGCTGGGCGGTGGGGCCGTGCTGGCCGGGCAGACGCTGTTCGCGCTGCCATTGCTGGCGATCGGCGGCACGGTGCAGGTCGTGGCGTGGATGACAGGCGACGGCCGGCTGGCCGGCTCCGGCACGACGCTGGCCAGCGCGACGGGGCTGGGCAATCTCGGTCGCGTCCGCGCGTTCGAGCCGCCGCATACCGGCACCAATTTCCTGCTGCGCGAATTTGTCTACGTGGTCGGGCGCAGACACGCGGCCCAGCTACGCCTTATCGCGCTGATCGTCGGCTTCGGCGTGCCGATTGCGTTTCTGGTGCTGCCGTACAATCCGCTTTGGATCGCATGCGCGGCGATATCCCATATCGCGGGCATCCTTGCCCAACGCTGGCTTTTCTTTGCAGAGGCCGAACACGTGGTCGGCCTCTACTACGGCAAGCGGTAGGGCGCGGCGCAGGCGTTACCTGATGCGCTGTTCGGTCTGGGGATCGAACAGGAACATCAGCGCAGGATCAATCGTCAGGCCGATGCGCGAGCCTTCTTTGGCGGCCGAGGTGCCGCGCTGTTCGACAACCACCTTCTCGCCGGTATCGGTCATCAGGTGGGTAAACGCCACGCCGCCCAGATTCTCGGTCAGATCGACATGCAGCGCATCGCCCTCGCCGACTGCGACGTGCTCGGGCCGCAGACCCACAATGACGGGTCGGCCGTGCATGGCGGGGGCCAGCTGGCGCGGAATAACCGTTTTGAGGCCTGGCACCTCGACCCCCTCGGGCGTGATCGTGCCTGACAGGAAATTCATCGAAGGCGAGCCGATGAAGCCCGCGACGAAGCGGTTGTCGGGATCGTTGTAAAGGTCGAGCGGCGCGCCGACCTGCTCGATCACGCCCTTGCGCAGCACCACGATCTTGTCGGCCAGCGTCATCGCCTCGACCTGATCATGGGTGACGTAGATCATCGTCGCGCCGATTTCCTTGTGCAGCCGCGCGATTTCCACCCGCATCTCGACACGCAGTTCGGCATCAAGGTTCGACAGCGGTTCGTCGAACAGGAACACTTCCGGCCCACGCACGATGGCCCGGCCGATACTGACGCGCTGACGCTGACCGCCGGACAGGGCGGCAGGCTTGCGCGCCAGATATTCGTCAAGTTTCAGGATGCGGCTGGCCTCGGCGACCTTCGCGTCGATCTCGGCCTTGGGATAACCGTTCATCTTCAGCCCGAAACCCATGTTCTCGCGCACCGTCATGTGCGGGTAAAGCGCGTAGGTCTGGAACACCATCGCCACCCCGCGCTCTGCCGGATCGAGGCGCGTGACATCGCGCGACCCGATGCCGATCGAGCCGCCGGTGGTTTCCTCAAGCCCCGCGACCATCCTCAGCAGTGTGGACTTGCCACAACCCGATGGTCCGACGAAGACGCAGAATTCGCCATCGGCCACTTGCAGGTCGACACCGTGGATCACCTGCACGTCGCCGTATTTCTTGATAACCTTGTTCAGCTGGACGCCCGACATGGTTCAGATTCCCTTCGCTTGATTGGCATTTTCGGGAAAGCGCCAGTCCTGCGCGTCCCGGGCGATGGCCTGCGCGGTCTCGCGCAGGGTCGGCGCAAGCTTTTCCAGCTCGGCCAGAGTGATTCGGCGGGTGGTGCCCGTGACCGACAGCGCGCCCATCAGCCGCCGTGACGACGACAGGATCGGCATCGCGATGCAGATGATGCCCGGCTCATGCTCTTCGCGGTCGAAGGCATGGCCACGGGTACGGATCGCGTCAAGCTCGGCCCGAAGGGCGCTTTCGGTTGTCAGCGTGTTGGGTGTGAAGGCGTGAAAGGATTGCTGCTTGATCACGCGAGCCAGCGTGGCCTCGTCAAGATGGGCCAGCATCGCCTTGCCTACCCCGGTGCAATAGGCCGGGCCGACCTTGCCGGCCTGACTGAACATCTCGACGGGCATCGCGGCATTGCGCTTGTCCACGTAAAGGACTTGGGCGTTATCCATCTGGGCAAGATGAACTGTTTCACCCACAAGCGCGCTCAAACGATCAAGATGGGGCCGCGCCACCGGGGCAAGCGAGCTTTGCGCCCATGCGGCATGGGCCAGCCGCACCAACCGTACTCCGGGGGCATAAGTCTGCCTGTCCGGATCAAAGCTGAGCATGCCCTGGTTGGTCAGGGTCTGGACGAACCGGTAGAGCGTCGCCTTGGGAAAGGTCGACCCCTCCAGCACTTCGGAGAATCGCACGGGCCTGCCGAAGGCCGCGACGCGATCAAGCACCTCGAGCGCCTTGCCAACGGTTCCGTCGGCTGACTGCCGTTCACTGACTCCCACGTCCTTCCTCCCGGTCATGGCGGCGCATTTCCCTCCCGCGCTGCACGACTGTTGACAAGCATAGGCGAGTCGGCGTTATGATTTCAATATTCAAAACAAGGTTTCAAATAGTGGAACGATTGTTTTGACGCAACCGAGGGAGGACACCATGTTGCATCTGAAGAAGGGCGCAAGCCTTGCGCTCGCGCTTGGCCTGATCGCCGGCGCCGCGCATGCCGAAGTGCGCACCATCAAGTATTACTCGGACTATGACCCGATCCCGCTGGCCGCCATGCAGGCCCTGATCGCCGATTTCGAAGCCCAGCATCCTGACATCAAGGTCGAACTGCAGAACTTCGACCACGAGGGCTACAAGACCGCCATCCGCAACTTCCTGACGACCGATTCGCCGGATCTTGCGAACTGGTATGCGGGCAACCGCATGGCGCCCTTCGTCAAGTCGGGGCAGTTCATGGATGTCTCGGACGTCTGGAAAGACAACAACCTCGATCAGTCGCTGGCCTCGGCCATGCCCTCGATGACCATCGACGGCAAACAGTGGGGCGTGCCCTATACCTACTACCAGTGGGGGATTTACTACAACAAATCCGCCTACGCGGAAGCAGGCGCGAAGGTTCCGACCAACTGGGATGAATTCATCGCCAATTGCGAGCTGTTCAAGGCCAAGGGTATCGACTGTCTGACCACCGGCACCTCGGCGCTGTGGCCGGCTGCGGGGATTTTCGACTATCTCGATCTGCGCACCAACGGTTACGACTACCACATGAAGCTGACCTCGGGCGAAATCCCGTGGACAGATGATGGCGTGCGCAAGGTCTTCGCGGAATGGGCCAAGCTCGTGCCCTACACCACGGCCAACGCTGCCGCGCTTGACTGGCAGGATGCCGCCGCGCTCTTCGTGCAGGGCAAGGCTGCCAACTACGTCATGGGCAACTTCGCCGTGGGCGTGTTCAAGCAGGGCGGCATGACCAACGACACGCTGGGCTTCATGCCCTTCCCGACGATCAATCCTGACGTCGTGCGTGCCGAAGAAGCGCCGACCGACACCGTGCACATCCCGGCGGGTGCGAAAGACCCGGCAGATGCCAAGGTGTTCCTCGCCTACATCGCCTCGGCAGAAGCGCAGACCAAGTGGAACGCCGCCGTCGGCCAGCTGCCGATCAACTCGGCCGCGACGGTGGACGAGGCCGATCCCTTCCTGAAGGCCGGCTTCGACCTGCTGTCCTCGACCAAGGGCGGTATCGCGCAGTTCTTCGACCGTGACGCCCCGGCGGAAATGGCCAAGATCGGCATGGAAGGCTTCCAGGAATTCATGATCTACCCCGATCACCTGGACGCGATCCTGACCCGTCTCGAAGCCGCGCGTCAGCGCATCTACAAGCAGTAAACACGCGACACTGCGCGGCGGCCGGTCACCTGGCCGCCGCGCTTCCTCTTCGGGGCGCCTAAGGTCGTCCCGCAGCCTCCTCCGGCCCGCCGGAGGCCGATCAGGGAGAGCGCGACGATGACCCTTGCGATGAGCGAACCCGAACCCCCGCAGAAGTCCTGGTGGCGGTCGAACCAGCAACGTGCCACGCCATGGCTGTTTCTTGCGCCCGGCATGTTCATGTTCGGCCTTTACGTGATCTACCCGATCATTGCGAGTTTCCGCCTGTCCTTCTTCAAGTATGACGGCCTGGGCACCAAGGTCTGGCTGGGCCTTGCCAACTACCAAGAACTGTTCAGCGATCCGGCGTTCAAGACCTCGCTTTACAACAACGTTCTGTGGCTGATCCTCTACCTGCTGGCGGTTCCGCTGGGTCTTGGCATCGCGATCTTTCTGAACCAGACGGTGCGCGGGATCCGCATCTACAAGTCGCTGTTCTTCTTCCCCTTCGTGATCAGTCAGGTCGTCGTGGGGCTGATTTTCAGCTGGTTCTACGCCCCCAATTTTGGCCTGCTCTATTCGGTGATCGAGTTCTTCACCGGCAAGGGGGTCGCCATTCTGGCCGACCCGGTGCTGGCCACCTACGGCATCATCGCCGCCGGCCTTTGGCCGCAAATCGCGTATTGCATGATCCTCTACCTCACCGGCCTGAACAACGTTGCCCCCGACCAGATCGAGGCGGCCCGTCTGGACGGCGCGAAAGGACTGAAGATGCTGTGGTATGTCATCTTGCCACAGCTACGCCCCGCTACCTTCATCGCCGTCGTGGTGACGGTGATCGGCGCGCTACGCAGCTTCGACCTCGTTTCGATCATGACCAAGGGCGGCCCCTTCGGCTCCACCCGCGTGCTGTCCTACTACATGTATGAACAGGCCCTGAGCGAATACGGCTATCGCATGGGCTATGGCGCGGCCATCGCGGTGGTGCTGTTCGCCATCATGATGGTCTTCATCTCGGGCTTCATCTGGAAGATGGTCCGCGACGAGAGAGGTAACCGCTGATGTTCCCCCGTCCGATCCAGCAAAGCACGCCCGCAACGCGCGTAATCTACCAGATCGCGTTGCCGGTGGCGCTGTTCCTTTGGCTCTTCCCGCTTCTGGGCGTGGCGATGACCTCTGTCCGCCCGGCCTCGGACCTTGCGCAGGGCAACTATTTTGGCATGCCCTCCTACTTCGCTTGGCACAACTACGTCGAGATCTTCCAGAACTCGCCAATTGGCCGCTACATCTTCAACTCGTTCAAGGTGACGATCCCGACGGTGATCGGCACCGTCGCGTTGTCCTGCATGACGGGATTTGCGCTGGGCATCTACCGCTTCCGCGGCAACCTGCTGATCTTCTTTCTGTTCGTCGCGGGCAACTTCGTGCCGTTCCAGATTCTGATGGTCCCGGTGCGCGACCTGACATTTGGCATGGGGCTTTACAACACGACGGCGGGCCTTGCGCTGTTCCATATTGCTTTCCAGACCGGTTTCTGCACCCTTTTCATGCGCAATTTTATCGCAGCACTGCCGCGGGAACTGATTGAAGCGGCCCGGGTCGAGGGCGTCGCGGAATGGCGCATCTTCTGGTACATCGTCGTACCGCTGATGCGGCCCGCCATCGCCGCGCTTTCGGTGCTTGTCTTCACCTTCATCTGGAATGATTTCTTCTGGGCCACGGTGCTGACGACGTCGGCCAGCACGCAGCCGGTGACGGCAGGCCTGTCGTCGCTGAACGGTCAGTGGATCGCCGCGTGGCAACTGGTTTCGGCCGGGTCGATCATCGCGGCGCTTCCGCCGGTGGCGATGTTCTTCTTGATGCAGCGGCACTTCATTGCCGGCCTGACGCTGGGCGCCGTGAAATGATCCAGACGTGGCGTGTCGATGCCGGAGGCCAGACACTGGCCCTCGCCGCCGTGGATGGTGCATTGCCGGTCTGCATCCACTGGGGTGCGCGCCTGCCCGCGGACGAGAATCTGGCGGAGCTTGCGCGCGCCTCGCAGTCCGACATCACGGGTGGAATGCTTGATGCGCTGCCGCCGCTGTCGCTTTGCCCCGAAGCGGGGCAAGGCTGGGCGGGGCAGCCCGGTCTGATTGCGCGGCGCGGCGGTCTGCCGCTGCAAACCCGCTTTGCCGAGTCTCACGAGGTGCCCCTGCCCGGCGGTCTGCAACTGGTGGCGCGCGAGGCCACGCATGACCTGACGCTGACCTTCACCTTCACGCCCACGCCCGACGGCATCATCGCCGCGACGACCACACTGACCGCGGCGGACCCGGTTGAAGTCGACTGGCTGGCCGCGCCGGTCCTGCCCGGGCCACAGGCCGCCGACACGATCCTCGATGTTTCGGGGCGCTGGATTGGCGAGTTCCAGATCAACGCCGTGCCATGGGCCCCCGGCATCCGCCTGCGCGAGGCGCGCACCGGGCGCTCGGGACACGAACACCCGCCCTACGCGATCCTGCTTGAAACCGGGACGACCAACACGCACGGCGCGGCGCACGGCATGCACTACGCCTGGTCCGGCGGCCACCGCATGGTGGCCGAGGAACTGCCCGACGGGCGGCGGCAGCTGCAATGGGGCCATGCCAGTGGCACCCTGCAGGAGGACACCAGCTTTGCCACGGCGCCGCTGCTGCTGTCGTGGTCCGAAGGCGGGCTGAACGGCCTTGGCGTCGCAATGCAGCGCCACATCCGCGACCATGTGGTGACGTGGCCGCATCCCGATCGGCCCCGCCCGGTGCATTACAACTGCTGGGAAGCAGTCTATTTCGACCACGAGATCGGCGCCCTGAAGGCGATCGCCGACCGCGCCGCCGCACTGGGCGCCGAACGCTTTGTCCTCGACGATGGCTGGTTCGGGCGGCGTGACAACGACCTGTCCAGCCTGGGCGACTGGGACATCGACCGGCGCAAGTGGCCCGAGGGGCTGACCCCGCTGATCGACCACGTCAACGGCCTCGGCATGACCTTCGGCCTCTGGTTCGAGCCCGAGATGGTCAACCCCGACAGCGCACTCTACCGCGCGCATCCCGACTGGGCACTTGGCCCGGCCGACCAGGTTCTTGGCCGTCACCAGATGGTGCTGGACATGGCCCGGCCCGAGGTGCGCGATTACCTTCACGGCAAGATCGCACATATACTTGCTACAAATGACATAGATTATGTCAAATGGGACCATAACCGCCTGTTGCCCATCGCGGATGCCGCGCAGACCTGGGGCACCTATGCGCTGCTGGCCCGCCTGCGGGCCGAGTTTCCGCAGGTCGAGATCGAAAGTTGCGCCTCGGGCGGTGGCCGGATCGACGCAGGCATCCTCGGGCATACCCAGCGGGTCTGGCTGTCCGACAGCAACGACGCACTGGAGCGCCTGCGCATCCAGCACGACGCGGCGCTGTTCCTGCCCGCCGCCGTCACCGGCAGCCATGTCGGACCGCGCAAGTCGCACACGTCGGGCAGGGTCCTGCCGATGGCCTTCCGAGCCTGGGTCGCTGCGCAGCGGCACATGGGCTTCGAGATGGACCTGCGCGAACTGGACGAGGCTGAAGCCAAGACGCTTGCCAGCGTCACGGCGTGGTGGAAGGCCAATCGCGGCTGGATGCGGCAGGCCGACATTTTGCGGCTCGATTCTGCAGATCCCACGGTGACCGCGGAAATGCAGCTGGCCGCAGATGGCGCGCGCTTTGTTGTTTTTGCGGGACAGGCCACCGCCTCGGCGCAAATCCTGCCGCGCCCCTTGCGCCTGGCCGGGCTTGACCCTGCCGCGCGCTACCGCATAACGCTGCGCAATCCCGAGGATGCCCCGCGGCACAGCCGCGGACCCGTTGCGCTGAAATCAGGCCCACTGATGCTTAGCGGTCGGGCGCTGATGTCGGGCGGGCTGACCCTGCCGGTCGCATGGCCCGCAACCATGTGGGTGCTGGAAGGAGAGCGCCTGTAATGCCGTCCGTCCCAAGCCTCTCGCTGCACTGCTTTGGCGGACATAGACCCAAGGTGCTGTCATGACCTCCGCCATTTTCCCTGACCTGAACGGCGCCTGCGTTTTCCTCACTGGCGGCGCCAGCGGCATCGGCGCGGCGCTGACCGAGGGCTTCGTCAGGCAGGGCGCCCGGCTGACGGTGATCGACCTGCTGGACGGCACCGCGCTGGCCGACCGGCTGGAGGCCGCGCATGGCAACCGCCCCCTCTTCATCCGGGGCGACATCACCGATACCGCCGTGCTGACCGCCGCGATGGACCGCGCCGTGGCCGAACACGGCCCGCTGAAGGTGCTGGTCAACGACGCCGCCAACGACCAGCGATTCCCGGTGGCCGAAGTGACCGAGGCCGACTGGGACGCGATGCAGGCGATCAACCTGAAATCCTACTTCTTCGCCTGCCAGAAAGCCGCAGCGCTGATGGAAACCGGCGGGGTGATCGTGAACTTTTCTTCGACCAGCTACATGATCGGGTCCGAACTTCTGTCGCCCTATGTCGCCGCCAATGCCGGCATCATGGGCCTGACCCGCAGCCTTGCGCGGGAACTGGGGCCGCGCGGCATCCGCGTCAACGCGCTCGCCCCCGGCTGGGTGATGACCGAGAAGCAGAAACGGCTTTGGGTGACGGAGGAAGGCGTGCGCGCCTTCATGGAACGCCAGTGCCTGAAGGAAATGATGCAGCCCGAGGACGTGGTGGGCGGCGCGCTGTTCCTCGCCTCCGATGCCAGCCGGATGATAACCGGACAGACGCTGGTCATCGACGCGGGCGTGGTGGTGACGGGCTGATGCAAACACCCGTTCCCGGTATTGAATGGATCGCCGTCGACTGGGGTACGACGCATCTGCGCGCCTGGGCGGTGCAGGGCGGCACCGTGCTGGCGCGCGCGCAATCGGACGATGGCATGGGGCGGCTAGGCCGTGACGGCTTCGAGCCTGCCCTGTCGCGGCTGGTCGGCGGCTGGGCCGCGGGGCCCGTGACCGTGGTGGCCTGCGGTATGGTCGGCTCGCGGCAGGGCTGGACCGAGGCACCTTACGTGGCCGTGCCCTGCCCGCCGCTGCCGCAGGGGCTGACCCGCGCGCCGACGACGTTGCCGGACCTGAACGTTCACATCATTCCCGGCCTGAAACAGACCGCGCCTGCCGACGTCATGCGCGGCGAGGAAACGCAGATTGCAGGGTTCCTCGCGCTCAACCCCGGATGGGACGGCGTGCTGTGCCATCCCGGCACGCATTGCAAATGGGCCCATGTCAGCGCGGGCGAGGTTGTCAGTTTCCAGACCTTCATGACGGGCGAGCTGTTCGCCACCCTCGCCGGTCAGACGGTGCTGCGCCATTCGGTGGCGGCCAGCGGCTGGGACGAAGACGGCTTTGCCCAGGGCCTCGACGAAGGATTTTCGCGCCCGGAACGGCTGGCGGCGCGGTTCTTTGCGCTGCGGGCCGAGGCGCTGTTGAACGATCTGTCCCCGCAGGTGGCGCGCGCGCGCCTGTCGGGCCTGCTGATCGGGGCGGAACTGGCCGCCGCGAAACCCTACTGGCTGGGCCAGAACGTGGCCGTCATCGGCGAGGGCGCCGTTGCGGGCCTTTACGTCCGCGCGCTGGCCGCGCATTCCGTCCATGCCACGCAGGCCGTGGGCGAGGCGGTAACGCTGGCCGGCCTGACCGCGGCCTGGCGCCGCCTGAAAGGATAACCCATGTCCCGACCCCTAATCGCCATCCTGCGCGGGATCACCCCGGTCGAGGCCGTGCCGGTCTGCGCCGCGCTGATCGCGGCCGGGATCACCCGGATCGAGGTGCCCCTGAACTCGCCCGATCCGTTCGACAGTATCCGCGCCATGGCCGCGGCGCATGGGCAGGACGCGCTGATCGGTGCGGGCACGGTGCTGTCGCCCGAGGATGTGGGCCGGGTCGCGCAGTTGGGCGGCAAGCTGATCGTGTCGCCCAACTGCGACCAGCGCGTCATCGTGGCGACCAAGGCCGCGGGCATGCAAAGCTGGCCCGGCGTGATGACGCCGACCGAATGTTTCGCCGCGCTGAAGGCCGGGGCGGACGGGCTGAAGATTTTTCCGGCCAGCCTGCTCGGCCCCGACGGGCTGCGCGCGATCCGCGCGGTGCTGCCGCCCGGCACGCAGGTCTATGCCGTGGGCGGCGCGGGGCCCGAGAACTTTGGCCAGTGGATGGCCGCCAGCGCGGATGGCTTCGGCATCGGCTCGGCCCTTTACAAGCCGGGGATGTCGGTGGCCGATGTCGCAGCGCGCGCGCGCGACATGGTCGCGGCCTTTGACGCGGCCAAGCCATGATTGCCGATGCGCGCGTCTGCGAACTGGGCGAAGGGCCGCTCTGGCACCCGGAGCGGGGCGAGCTGTTCTGGTTCGACATCATGGGGCGCCGCCTGCTGGCCAAGGGGCGGGAATGGGCCTTTCCCGGCTATGTCTCGGCCGCGGGCTGGGTCGACCGCGACCACCTGCTGATCGCCGCGCAGGACGGGCTGCACCTTTTCGACATCGCCACGGGCGGGTCAGAGCCGGTGGCAGCGATCGAGGCCGACAACCCGCTGACGCGGTCGAATGACGGCCGGGCCGACCCGCAGGGCGGGTTCTGGATCGGCACGATGCAGATCGCGCCGCCGCGCCAAGCGATCGGTGCGATCTATCGCTACTACCGGGGCGAGGTGCGCCGGATGTTTGACCGGCTGACCATTCCCAACGCCATCTGCTTTGCCCCCGATGGCCGCCGCGCCTATTTCACCGACACCGCCAAGGCGCAGATCATGACGGTGCCGCTGGATGACGACGGCTGGCCCAAGGGCGACCCCGTCGTGCTGATCGACCTTGCGCCGGACGGGCTGCACCCCGATGGCGCCATTACCGATGCCGCGGGCAATATCTGGAACGCGCAATGGGGCGCGGGCCGCGTGGCGGGCTACACGCCCGATGGCCGTTTTCTGCGCGCCATTGCCTTCGGCGCGGCGCAAACCTCCTGCCCGGCGCTGGGCGGTCCCGACCTCACGACGCTTTTTTGCACCACGGCCGCCGAGGGGCTGGACCCGCCCGCGCCCGACGCCGGCAAGCTTTTCGCCGCCGAGACCGACATCGTCGGCCGCCCGGAGCCGCGCGTCATCTTGTGACGCGGCGCGCGCTGCTTCATCCTGACCCAAATTCCTGAAAAGGCCCGCCCCATGAAACGCACGCTTGGCGTCTGCTACTACCCCGAACACTGGCCGGACGAGACCTGGGCCGAAGATGCCGCCCGCATGGCCGAGACCGGCATCACCTGGGTGCGGATCGGCGAATTTGCGTGGTCGCGGCTGGAACCCAGCCCGGGTGACCTGCGCTTCGACTGGCTGGACCGCGCGATCGAGACGCTGGGTGCGGCCGGCCTGAGGGTGGTGCTGGGCACACCCACCGCAACGCCGCCGCGCTGGATGATCGACAAGCATCCCGACATGCTGCCGGTCGATGGGCAGGGCCGGGTGCGCGGCTTCGGCTCGCGCCGGCATTACGATTTCAGCCATGCCGGCTACCGCGAGGAAAGCCGGCGCATCACCCGGCTGCTGGCCGAACGCTATGGCAAGAACCCCCATGTCGCCGCGTGGCAGACCGACAATGAATACGATTGCCATGACACGACGCTGAGCTTTTCCGAGGCGGCCAGGCGCGGGTTTCAGGACTGGTTGGCGCAGACCTACCAGTCCCCTGACGCGCTGAACCGCGCTTGGGGCAACGTGTTCTGGTCGATGGAGTATGACGATTTCAGCCAGATCGGCCTGCCAAACCTGACCGTAACCGAGGCCAACCCGGCGCATTGGCTGGCCTTCCGCCGCTATTCCTCGGACATGGTCGTTCTCTTCAACAAGGTGCAGGTGGACGAGATCCGCAAGCACTCCACCGCGCCGATCCTGCACAACTACATGGGCCGGGTGACCAGCTTCGATCACTGGAAGGTGGGCGCCGACCTCGATATCGCGGCTTGGGACAGCTACCCGATCGGGTTCCTGTCGGACCGGATCGAGAATGACGCGGGCCGCAAACTGGATTTCCTGCGCCAGGGCGACCCCGACAATCAGGCGTTTCACCACGACCTTTACCGTGCCGTCGGGCGTGGCCGCTGGTGGGTGATGGAACAGCAGCCCGGCCCGGTGAACTGGGCACCGTGGAACCCCGCGCCGCTGCCCGGCATGGCCCGCCTCTGGGCGTGGGAAGCTTTCGCGCATGGCGCGGAATGCGTCAGCTACTTCCGCTGGCGGCAGGCGCCCTTTGCGCAGGAGCAGATGCACGCAGGGCTGCTGCGCCCCGACAGCGCCCCCGCCCCTGCCTTGGCCGAGGCCACGCAGGTCGCCCGTGAACTGGCGGCGATGCCGGAGGTGGAACCGGGCAGGGCCCAAGTTGCGCTGGTCTTCGATTATGAAAGCGCCTGGGCCTGGGAAGTGCAGCCGCAAGGCGCCGATTTCGATGCCTGGCGGTTGGCCTTCGCCGCCTATCGCGCCTGCCGCCGCGCCGGTCTGAACGTCGACATCCTGCCGCCCGACTGCGCCGATCTGTCGGCCTACAAGCTGGTCCTTGCCCCCGGGCTGATGCGCCTGTCGGACCCGCTGCGCGCGGCGCTGGCGGCCTTCAAGGGGATCGCCCTGATCGGGCCGCGCACCGGCACCAAGACGGCCGAGCTTTCCATCCCCGTGCCGCTTGGCCCCGGCCTGCCCGATTGCGACGTGACGGTCGCGCTGGCCGAAAGCCTGCCGCCCGGCGCGAAGGTCAAGCTCAGCGATGGCGGCCGCTTCCTGCACTGGTTCGAACACCTTGAGGGCAGCGCCACTGTGCACATGTCCACCAAGGACGGCCGCCCGGCGATCATGGGCAATGACAGCCTGCGCTATATCGCCGGATGGCCCGACGACGACACGTTCGACCACATCATCGGCTATCACTGCGACGTGCTGGACATTCCCACCTGCGTGCTGCCCGACGGGCTGCGCGTGCGCGACACGGCCACCCACCGCTTCGTCTTCAACTACGCGGCCAAGGCGCAGATGTGGAACGGCACGCGGATCCCGCCCGCGGGCGTGCATTGGGAACCGTTGGCATGACGCCCTTTGGCACCACCGCGGACGGACGGGCAGTGCAGCGCATCGAGCTGGCGGCGGGCGAGCTGACGGTGGCGCTTCTGAGCCTGGGCGCGATCATCCAGTCAGTGCGGCTTGACGGCGTCGCGCATGACCTGACCCAGGGCTCTGACGACGTCGCCGATTACGAGGGGCGGATGCGCTACCACGGGGCGCTGATCGGCCCGGTGGTGAACCGCATCACCGGCGGCGAGGCGGTGATTGCCGGGCAGCGCCACGGCTTCGAAAAGAACCAGGACGGCCAGCACACCCTGCATTGCGGGGCGGCGGGCACGATGCTGAAGGTCTGGGACGTGGTCGAGACGGGCCCGGCCCATGCCGTTCTGGCCCTCGACCTGCCCGATGGCGAGGGCGGGTTTCCCGGCAACCGCCGCGTGACGGCGCGGTTCACGCTGACGCCGCCCGCCACGCTGACGCTGCAAGTCACCTGCACCACCGATGCGCCGACGATCCTGAACTTCGCCAATCACAGCTACTGGAACCTTGACGGCACCGACCGCTGGGACGGACACTGGCTGCGCGTGGCGGCGGACCGCTACCTGCCCACGACCGGGGATTTCATTCCCACGGGCCAGATCGTGGATGTGACCGGCACCGACATGGACCTGCGGCAAGGCAAGGCGGTGTCGGTCCACCACCCCGATTTCGACAACAATTACTGCCTGTCCGACACGCGCCAGCCGCTGCGCGACGTGATGTGGCTGCGCGGGACATCGGGCGTCAGCCTGACGATGGCCACGACCAGCCCCGGCCTGCAGGTCTATGACGGGCGGCACGCGATCCGGCCCGGCAGGGCCCCGTTCGAGGGGCTGGCCTTCGAGGCGCAGTATTGGCCCGATGCCACCAGCAACCCCGCCTTCCCGTCGGTCGAGGTGCCCGCGGGCGGGGTCTATGACGAAACCACGCAGTGGCGGTTCAGCCGGTAGCGCCCTGCATGACGACCAGAGGGGGGCGCTGCCCCCCGCTTGCGCTCCCCCCGGAGTATTTCCGGCCAAAAGAAGGGGTCAGCCCTTCTCGCCCCGCATCGCGGCCTGGTACCACGCGACGATGGCCGCGCGTTCGGCCGGTTCGATGTAGCTGACATTGGCGGGCGGCATTGCGTGGCTGAGGCCGGCCTGAATGTAGATCTGGCGGGCATGGTCGGCGATGGCCGCGGGCGTATCCAGCATCACGCCCTTGGGCGCCCAGAGAATGCCGTCCCAGCCCGGTTCGGCGGCGTGGCACATCGAGCAGCGGCCCGTAACGATGTCGGTGACCTGCTGGAATCCGGGGGCGGCGGCGAACCGTTCGGCCTCGGGCGTCATCGCGTCGATCTGTGCGCTTTGCGCGCCCGGCGCGGTCGAAAGCCAAGCGATGATGATGAAGATCACCGCCGTCACGGCCCAGGTCCAGGTCGGGTTGCCCTTCCGCATGTGGCGGGTGTTGAAATAGTGCCGGATCGTCACGCCCATCAGGAAGACGAGGCTGGCGATGATCCAGTTGTATTTCGTGGCGAAAGCCAGCGGGTAGTGGTTGCTGAGCATAAGGAAGATGACCGGCAGCGTCAGGTAGTTGTTATGCGTGCTGCGCTGCTTGGCGATCTTGCCGTATTTCGGGTCGGGCTTGCGCCCGGCGATCAGGTCGGCCACCACCACGCGCTGGTTCGGCATGATGATGAAGAAAACGTTGCCGGTCATGATGGTGGCGGTGAAGGCGCCGAGGTGCAGCAGCGCCGCGCGGCCCGAAAAGACGTGGACGTAGAAATAGGACATGCCCACGAGGATGACGTAGAGGCCGATCATCAGGCGGGTGTTGTCATCGCCAAACCGGCTTTTGCAGATCTGGTCGTAGACGATCCATCCGAAGGCGAGCGAGGCGAGCGAGATGGCAACCGCCTGCCAGACGGGGATGTCCAGCACCGACGGGTCGACCAGAAACAGCGAACCGCCGAGGTAATAGACCAGGAACAGCATGGCAAAGCCGCTGAGCCAGGTGAAATAGCTTTCCCATTTGAACCAGATCAGGTCGTCGGGCATCGACGCGGGCGCGACGAGGTATTTCTGCACATGGTAAAACCCGCCGCCATGCACCTGCCATTCCTCGCCATCCGCGCCGGTGGCAAGGTTGCGGTCGCGGTGCAGGCCGAGGTCCAGCGCGATGAAGTAGAAGGACGACCCGATCCACGCGACGGCCGTGATGACATGCGTCCAGCGCACGGCAAAGGTCAGCCATTCCATCAGCACGGTCATGTCGAACATCTTGCAGTCCCCTGTCAGTCCGCGGGCAGGCTATACCGGCCGCCATTTATTTGTTAATCCGACAAATCGGGGAACACTTTCAAGGCGCGCCGGGCAATGGCCTATGTGAACAACATCCGCATGTTCGTGCGTGTCTATGAATTGGGCAGCATGAGCGCCGCGGCGCGCGACCAGCGCACCTCGCCTGCCGTCGCCTCGTCGCGAATCGCGGAACTGGAAAAGCACCTCGGCCTGCGGCTGTTCAACCGCACCACGCGCAGCCTGCAGCCCACCGAGAACGGGCGCATCTTCTACGAGGGCGCGCGCAAGATCCTCGATGCCATCGACGAGGCCGAGGCCTCGGTCGCGCAGACGGGGCAGAACCCGCGCGGCACGGTGTTTCTCGCGGCGCCCCTTGGCATCGGACGGCGGTTCATCGCGCCGCATGTGCCGGCTTTCAAGGCCGCCTATCCGCAGATCGACGTGCGCCTGCGCCTGTCAGACCGCAAAATCGACGTTGTGACCGAGGGGCTGGACCTGGCCTTTCACCTGGGCATCCTTGAGGATTCAACGCTGAAGGTGCGGCAAGTGGCGGAATGCCCGCGCATCCTGTGCGCAGCATCTGCCTATATCGCCCGGCGCGGCGCGCCCGCCGATGGCGCGGCACTGGTGCGCGACCGACATGACTGCCTGCTCTTGCGGTTTCCGGGCGCGACCGAGTTTCGCTGGCTGCTGCAGACGCCCGAGGGGCCGCAACGCTTTGACATCACGGGGCCCTACGAATCCGACGATGGCGACGTGTTGACCGCCTGGGCGCTGGAGGGGCACGGGATTGTCATGAAGCCGGTTTTCGAGGTGGCCGAACACCTGCGCGAGGGCCGCCTAGTGCCGGTCGCCACCGCGACGCCGCCGGTGCCCACGCAGCTTTCGTGCCTGACCCAGCACCGCCGCCTGCGCGACCCCAAGATCCGGCTGTTCACCGATTTCATCATTGCGCGGATGCGCGCCGATATGGATCAGGCCACCAGCGGCCTTCAGCTGCCGCGATAGGTGGAATAGCCGTAGGGCGAAAGCAGCAGGGGCACATGGTAATGCGCCTCGGCCTCGGCCATGCCGAAGCGGATCGGCACTTCATCCAGAAACAGCGGTTCTGCCCCCGCCTGGCCGGTGGCGCGCAGGTAATCGCCCGCGCAAAAGACCAGCTCATACGTGCCAGTGGCGAACTTGCCTTCCGGCAGGATCGGCGCATCGGTGCGGCCGTCGGCATTGGTCACCGCCTCGGCGATCTTGCGGTGGCTCATGCCGCTGAGGTGGTAGAGCAAGATCTTCAGGCCCGCCGCCGGTTTGCCCAGCGCGGTATCCAGAACATGCGTCGTGAGGTAACCTTGCGCCATCTTCTGCCCTCCGTTTGCGCAACTATGGCGCGTTGTGCGGGACTTGGCGACACCGCAGAGGCGCGACAGGTCTTTCCCGGTTTTCTTGAAAGTCAGCCCCGCCAGCCCGCGCTATCACGGAGGCATCGGCCCGAAAGGAACGCCATGAACCGTTATCCCCGCAACATGATCGGCTATGGCCCGCGCATCCCCGATGCGGCCTGGCCGAACGGCGCCAAGATCGCCATCAGCCTTGTCCTGAATTACGAGGAAGGCGGCGAGAACAACATCCTGCACGGCGATGCCGCCTCCGAGGCGTTCCTGTCCGACATCGCCGGCGCCCAGCCCTGGCCGGGGCAACGGCACTGGAACATGGAATCGATCTACGATTACGGCGCGCGCGCGGGATTTTGGCGGCTGCACCGGCTGTTCACCGGCATGGGGATTCCGGTGACGATCTACGGCGTGGCCACCGCACTCGCCCGCTCGCCCGAACAGGTCGCGGCGATGAAGGCGGCGGGGTGGGAGATTGCCAGCCACGGCCTGAAATGGGTCGAGCACAAGGATATGCCCGAGGCCGAGGAGCGCGCCCAGATCGCCGAGGCGATCCGCCTGCATTCCGAGGTCGTGGGCAGCCGCCCGACCGGCTGGTATACCGGCCGCTGCAGCGCCAACACCGTGCGGCTGACCGCCGAGGCCGGGTTCGACTGGATTTCCGACACCTATGACGATGACCTGCCCTACTGGCTGCATGTCGGCGCGCGGGACCAGCTGGTCATCCCCTACACGCTGGAAGCCAACGACATGCGCTTTGCCACCGCGCCTGGCTATATCGAGGGCGAGCAGTTCTTCACCTACCTGCGCGACGCCTTCGACACGCTTTATGCCGAGGGCATGGCGGGCAGCCCCAAGATGATGAGCATCGGGTTGCACAACCGGCTGATCGGGCGGCCGGGCAAGATTGCCGGGCTGAAACGGTTCCTCGACTATGCGCGCGGGCATGACGGGGCGTGGTTCGCCCGCCGCATCGACATCGCCCGGCACTGGGCGGCCAACCATCCGCCAGTGCGCCAGACCCGGCCCAGCACGATGGACCGCGATGCCTTCGTCTCGGCCTTCGGCAGCATCTTCGAACATTCGCCCTGGATCGCCGAACGCGCGTGGGAGCTGGAGCTTGGTCCGGCCCATGACACCGCCGCCGGCCTGCACAACGCGCTGGCCCGCATGTTCCGCAGCGCCAGCCATGACGAACGGCTGGGCGTGTTGAGGGCCCACCCGGACCTTGCCGGCAAACTCGCCGCCGCGCGTCGTCTGACGGCCGAGTCGACCGCCGAACAGGCTGCCGCGGGCCTTGATGCACTGACAGATGCCGAACGCGCGCAGTTCACAGCGCTCAACACCGCCTATGTTGAAAAGCACGGCTTTCCCTTCATCATCGCGGTGCGCGACCATGACAAGGCCGGTATCCTCGCCGCCTTCGAAGCACGGCTGGCGCAGGATACCGAAACCGAATTCGCCACCGCCTGCGCGCAGGTCGAACGCATCGCTCTACTGCGGCTGAAGGCGCTGCTGCCATGACGACTTATGCCTTCCCCCCTGGCGGCCTGCCCGACCTTGCCGAAGACCCGGTCGCGAACGGCGCGATCTTCACCACCGCCTATGCGCTGATCCCGGCCGGCACGATGCGCGACATCACGGCAAGCCTGCTGCCCGGCTGGACCGGCACGCGGGCCTGGATCATCGCGCGCCCCTTGTCGGGCTTTGCCGAAACCTTCGCGCAATATGCCGTTGAGGTTGCCCCCGGCGGTGGCAGCACCACCCCCGAACCCGATCCGGGTGCCCAGGCGGGCCTGTTCGTGGCCGAGGGCCAGATGACGCTGACCGCTGCCGGCAGCACGCAGGTGCGCGGCCCCGGCAGCTATACCTACCTGCCGCCTGGCCAGCCGTGGAGCCTGCGCAACGCCGGCCCCGCGCCGCTGCGCTTTCACTGGGTGCGCAAACGCTACGTTGCCGCGCCCGGCCTGCCTCCGCCGGACCCGATCTTTGCCGAAGAGGCCGACACGCCTATGAACTACATGCCCGGCACGCGGGACTGGGCCACGCAGCGCTTTGCCGATCCGGCCGACCTTCGCCATGACATGCATGTCAACATCGTCACCTTCCAGCCCGGCGGCCGCATCCCCTTTGCCGAAACCCACGTGATGGAACATGGCCTCTACGTGCTGACCGGCACCGCCGAATACCTGCTGAACGACCGCTGGCACAGCGTCGGCCCCGGCGATTTCATGTGGCTGCGCGCCTTCTGCCCGCAGGCCTGCATCGCCACCGGTGACGGCCCGTTCCGCTACCTCCTTTACAAGGACGTCAACCGCCACGCGTCCCTGACATTCTGAATCCCTCTGGTCCCTTCTTCTGGCCGGAAATACTCTCGGGGGGTTCAAGGGGGGCAGACAGCCCCCCTTGCCCTGCAACCGGACCTGCCCATGATCATCACGACCGAACCCCTGACCGCCGCCGCCTTCGCCCCTTTCGGCGACGTGCTCGATGCCTCGGGCACCCCTGACAAGATCATCAACGCGGGCCTTTGCGGGCGCTATCACGACCGCGCCCGGCTGGATTTCGGGCCCGAGGGGCGGGCGGGAATTTCCATCTTCAAGGCCGAGGCGCGCAGCTTTCCCTACCGCCTCGACCTCGTGGAGCGCCATCCGCTGGGCAGCCAGGCCTTCATCCCGATGACTGCCGATCCCTTCCTTGTCATCGTGGCCAAGGATGACGCGGGCACGCCGGTGCGCCTGCGTGCGTTCCTGACCGCGCCGGGACAGGGCATCAACCTGTTGCGCAATACCTGGCACGGGGTGCTGACGCCGCTGGCCGCGCCCGGGCTTTTCGCGGTGATTGACAGGATCGGGCCGGGCGACAACCTGCAGGAATACCCGCTGGCACCGCAGCCGCAGGTGATCCGCGGCTGACCCGGCGCCGCCTCAGGCGGCGACCTGTGCGCGGTGGGCCGCCGTTCGGATCGCGCGGATGTTGGCCCCGTAGGGTGCGGGATCGGCGACCGATCCCCCCTTGAACACCGCCGACCCCGCGACCAGCACGTCGGCCCCCGCCGCCGCGACCATCGGCGCGGTCTCAGGCGTCACGCCGCCGTCGATCTCGATGTGGACGGGCCTGTCGCCGATCATCTTGCGCAGGGCCGCCACCTTGGCGACCTGCGAATGGATGAACTTCTGCCCGCCAAAGCCCGGGTTGACCGTCATCACGCAGACCAGATCGACAAGGTCCAGCATGTACTCGACATCGGCCAGCCCGGTGCCGGGATTGATCGCCAGCCCCGGCCGCGCGCCGGCGGCACGGATCGCCTGCAACGTGCGGTGGGTATGCGGCCCCGCCTCGGGATGAACCGAGATGATGTCGGCGCCCGCCTTGGCGAAGGCCTCGATATAGGCGTCGACCGGGCTGATCATCAGGTGCACGTCCATCACGCCCTTGATATGGGGCCGGATCGCCGCGCACATCGCCGGGCCGAAGGTGATGTTGGGCACGAAATGGCCATCCATCACGTCGACATGGACCCAGTCGGCGCCCTGCGCCTCGATCGCTTCGCACTCGGCCCCGAAGGCCGCGAAATCGGCCGACAGGATCGACGGCGCGATCTTGATGGAACGGTCAAATGTCATCGCCAGCCCTCCAACGCGGTCTGCGGCCGTGCTGCCGCCCTTGCCCCGTCATCGCGCCCGCGACGGGGCTTGTAAAGGTCTTCTGCCGTATCGGGCCTCAGGCTGCGAAGAGCCTCGCCAGCCCGGTATTGCCGTCGACGAGGTCCTGCAACGTGACACGGTCAAGCTCGGCATAGAAGGCGTCCAGCGCCCGGCACAGCACACCCTGCAGGCGGCAGACGGCGATCAGCGGACAGGTATTGTGCGCGGGATCAAGGCATTCGGCAAAGGGCACCTCGGCCTCGAAGATGCGAAACACCTGCCCGACAGAGATCTCCGCCGCGGGACGGGCCAGCGCGATGCCACCCTTGCGCCCCCGCGCAGTGTTGAGAAACCCCGCCGCCTCCAACCCGTGAACGACCGCGGCAAGATGGTGGAAAGAGGCGTTGCAGGCGCGGGCCACGTCGGCAGTGCGCAGCATTTCCGGCGCCTGCACGGCGCAGTGCATCAGCGCGCGCATCGCCAGGTTGGTCCTCATCGTCAGCCGCATTCGCTTCGTCCCCTTCTTTGCCCGCTCCTCCCATTCGTGTGCAGCAGGTTCACCAGCGATAGACCCTCGCGCCGTTTCAGGGTTTGATCCGTATCAAGTCGCCGGCAGCGCCGCGCGCCCTATCTGCCGCATCAAGTCTGGTTCAAGGCCTCGGTTTCGCGTGTCACCTCCTGCCCCTCCCCCGCCGATCGCCCGGCCCCTCGCCCGCCTGACCGCGGGTAGCGACCGCGCCTTGCGAACTGCCGGCTGGCTGACTGCGCTGGCCGCGCTTTTGTGGCTGCCGCAGGCCGCGGTGCTGGCGCAGGCCCTGGCAGCCGCGCTGCACGGTCATCCACCTGCCGCGTTGCCAACTGTCGCGGCTTTCGTCGGCTTCGGGGCGCTGCGCGCGATCTTGAGTTATCTGGCAGAGGGGCGGCTTTACCTCGTGGCCGATACCGTGGCGGCCACAGCGCGGGCGCATCTGGTGGCCCGCGAAGCGCGGCGCGGCGGCACGGCTCCGGCCGGCCCCGGCGCCATCGCGGCTCTCGTGGCCGAAAAGATCGACCTGCTGACGCCCTATCTGACCCGCTACGCGCCGGCCCGGGCACGGGTGATGGTGGTGACGCCGGTGATCTTGCTGATCAGTTTCGCGCAATCATGGGCGGTGGGGCTGGTGCTGCTGGTCAGTGGGCCGCTGATCCCGGTCTTTCAAGCCCTTGTGGGCATGGCCGCGAAGGAGGCAAGCCAGCGCCAGATGACCGAGATTGCCAGCCTCAACGACATGTTGGTCGACAGGCTTTCGGCACTCCCTGACATGCGTCTGATGGCGGCGACCGGCAGGCTGGTCGCGGGGCTACGAGACCGGTCGGACAGCCTGCGCGTCCGCACGATGGAGGTCTTGCGCATTGCCTTTCTCTCTTCCGCGGTGCTGGAGTTCTTTGCCGCCATCGGCGTGGCGATGGTGGCCGTCTGGTGCGGTTTCGCCCTGCTGGGCGCGCTGGGATGGGGAAGTTGGGGTCACTCAATCTCGGCTTTCGGGGCGCTTTGGGTGTTGCTTCTTGCACCCGATTTCTACCTGCCGCTGCGCGATCTGTCCGCGGCGTGGCATGACAAGGCCGCAGCCGAGGCCGTGGCCGAGGAGCTGGCCGAACTTGAGCAGGGGCCAAACCGGCCGATCCTGGGCCAGGGTCAGGCCACCGCGCCCTTGCCCGGCCCCGCCACCCTGCGCTTGCAGGGGGTCGTGGTTCAGACGGGCATGCGGCGCATCACCTATCCCGATGTTACCGTGGCTCCGGGCGAAAGCCTTGCCGTGACCGGGCCCAGCGGCGCGGGAAAGACAACGCTGCTGCGGCTGATCGCCGGGCTGGCGGCACCCGAAAGCGGCCGGATCGAGGTGGCAGGCCGCGCACTTGGCGATGCAACCGCCGATGCCTGGCGGGCGCGGATCGGATGGATGCCGCAAGGCCCGTGGTTTCTCGATGCCAGCCTGCGTGCAAACCTGACATTGGGCCGCGACGGCGATATCGATGCGGCGCTGGAGGCCGCGGCAGGCACGGCCGTGGTGGCGGCTATGCCGCGCGGTCTGGCCACAAGACTGGGCGAGGCGGGTGCGGGACTTTCGGGGGGCGAGGCGCGGCGTATGGCACTGGCCCGGGCCCTGCATGCCGGGCCTGACCTGATCCTTGCCGATGAACCCACCGCCGACCTTGATGACGTCACGGCCGCCGCGGTGATTGACGGCCTTATGGCGCAAGCGGCGCGCGGCGCGACGCTGATCGTGGCGACGCATGACCCTCGCCTGATCGCCCGCATGGACAAGACGCTTGCCGTCGGGGAAGCGGCGTGATGCGGGCGCTCCTTTCCGTTTTCCTCCACGTTGCGCGCGGTGAGCGAACGGGCCTGACACGCGGCGCGGTGCTGAGCGTGGTGACACTGCTGGCGGGGGTCGGGCTCTTGGGACTGTCAGGCTGGTTCATCCTTGCGGCGGCGGCAGCCGGGCTGGCGGGCACAGGCGCGACCTTTGACGTATTTCGCCCCGGCGCAATGGTGCGGCTCCTGGCCTTCGGCCGTACCACTGCCCGCTATGGCGAGCGTGTATTTACCCACGATGCCACGCTGCGGGTGCTGGCAGGGCTGCGGGTGCGGCTGCTGCAACACCTTGCCGCCGCGCCGTTCTCGCGGCTGGAGCGGTTGCGCGGTGCGCTGGCGCTGAACCGGCTGACGGCAGATGTCGACGCGCTGGATGGCATCACGCTGCGTCTGGTGCTTCCGCTGGGGGCTGCCGTTCTGACACAGGCAGTGGCAGCGCTGCTCCTGGCGTGGCTGGCCACGCCGGCCGTTGCGCTGTGGCTACTGGCGGTCCACCTCATGGGCGGGGTGGCGGTACTGGCCCTTGGCATCCGTGCAGCCGCAACACCTGCCCGGCTGGCCGAGCGGGCAGGCCAGGCGCTGCGCGCCCGCACTGTGGACCTTATCCGTGCGCGTGATGATCTGGCCGTGGCCGGACGGCTGAGCACGCAAGAGGCCCACGCGATGGCGGCAGACCAGCGGCGGCGCGCCCTCCGGCTCCGCATCGACCGGATCGAGCGCGGCGCGGGGCTGGCCCTGTCGCTAACCAGTCTTGCCGCGGTCGGCGGTGCGCTGGCGCTGGGACTGGATGCGCTGCGCGCGGGCCAGATCAGTGCAGCGACGGCTGCCATTGGTCCTTTCGCGGCCCTCGGGCTGGCCGAAACGCTGATGCCGTTGCGCCGTGCGGTGGCCGAGGTCGGCCGCATGGCCGATGCCGCGCGCCGCGTCGCGCCCGATCTGCGCCCGGTCCCGACTGCGCCCGCCATGGCCCGCCCTGCCGCCGACGCCGCGCAGGGGCTGGAAATCCAGGGTTTGGCCTATTGCCGCGCCGGCGCGACGCGCGCGGTGGTAGAGGGGTTCAGCCTGACTTTGCACCCCGGCGAAACCGTTGCACTCACGGGGCCCAGCGGCGCGGGCAAGAGCACGATACTCGCGCTTGCGGCGGGCCTGATCACGCCCGATGCTGGCACGATCACACTGGCAGGCGCACCGCTCGACAACTGGCCAGAGTCTGCCTTGCGCACCCATCTGGGCCTTTTGCCGCAGCGCGCCGCCCTTGTTGGCGGCAGCCTGCGCGAGAACCTCGCCCTTGCCGCGCCTGATGCCGACGATGCGACGATGCAAGCGGCGCTGGAGCAGGTGATGCTATGGCCAGCTGTTGCAGGTCGCGGCGGGCTGGACTTGCGCCTTGCCGATCGTGGTGCCGGCCTTTCGGGTGGCGAGGCGCGACGGCTGGCCATCGCCCGCGTTCTGCTTCGCCGCCCCGAGGTCCTGTTGCTGGACGAACCGACCGAGGGGATCGACGCCGAAACCGCCAGCCGGCTGCTGGCCAATCTGCGCGCGGAGCTGCCACGCACGGCAATCGCGGTAGCTGCCCATCGCCCGCTGGAGCGTGACTGGGCCGATCGGTGCGTCACGTTGTCTTGAAAGCTGTATTTACCGCACGGAATTGTTGATCCAGATCAACGCGTGCCTATCCTGAGAACCATAACGAAGGCGGCATATTTCGCCGTCTGGTTCGTTCCGGTTGGCGTTGACAGGAGTACCTGATGTTTGAACTCGGAATCGTCGAGCTGTCGCGGCTGCAATTCGCCATGACAGCCATGTATCACTTCCTCTTCGTGCCGCTGACGCTGGGTCTGTCGATCCTCGTCGCGATCATGGAGACGGTCTATGTCATGACCAACCGCCCAGTCTGGCGGCAAATGACCAAGTTCTGGGGCACGCTGTTCGGCATCAACTTCGTGCTCGGCGTCGCCACCGGCCTGACCATGGAGTTCCAGTTCGGCATGAACTGGAGCTATTACAGCCACTACGTTGGCGATATCTTCGGTGCACCGCTGGCCATCGAAGGGCTGATGGCCTTCTTCCTCGAGGCCACGTTCGTGGGCCTTTTCTTCTTCGGCTGGGACAAGCTGAGCAAGGTGCAGCACCTTGTGGTGGCGTGGCTGGTCGCCATCGGGTCGAACTTCTCGGCGCTGTGGATCCTGATCGCCAACGGCTGGATGCAGAACCCGGTCGGCGCGGCCTTCAACCCGATGACGATGCGGATGGAGATGACCAGCTTCTTCGACGTGCTGTTCAACCCCGTCGCGCAGGCAAAATTCGTGCACACCGTTTCGGCCGGCTACGTCACGGCGGCGGTTTTCGTGCTGGGCGTGTCTGCGTGGTACCTTCTGAAGGGACGGCATATCGAATTGGCCCGGCGGTCGATCACCGTCGCGGCGGCCTTTGGCCTGGCCTCGGCTCTGTCGGTCGTGCTGCTGGGGGACGAATCGGGCTACACGGCCTCGGAAAACCAGAAGATGAAGATCGCCGCGATCGAGGCGATGTGGGAGACCGAGCAGGCGCCCGCGCCCTTCACCCTCTTCGGCATTCCCGACCAGCAGGCGCGAGAGACGCATTACGCCATCAAGATCCCCGGCGTGATGGGGCTGATCGGCACCCGATCGCTGACGGGGGTGATCCCCGGCATCAATCAACTGACACAGGAAAATCAGGGGCGCATCCGGTCGGGCATCATCGCCTATGACGCCTTGATGAAGATCCGCGAGGCCAAGGGGCAGGTGGACCCGTCGGTGACGAATACGTTCAACGAACATTCCAGCGACCTCGGCTTTGCGTTCCTGCTGAAGAAATACGTCGATGACCCACGGCAGGCGACCGATGCGCAGATCGTGCAGGCCGCCAACGATACCGTGCCCACGGTCTGGCCGCTGTTCTGGGCCTTCCGCCTGATGGTGGCACTCGGCTTTGGCTTCATCGCCACGATGGCCTACTTCTTCTACATGGCAAGCTTTCGCGGCATGCGGTTCCCACGTCCGGCGCTGCACCTTGCCGTCTGGATGATCCCCGCGCCGTGGATTGCCGCGGAACTGGGCTGGTTCGTTGCAGAGTTCGGTCGCCAACCGTGGACAGTGGACGGCATCTTGCCGACTGCGCTGTCGGTCAGCGCACTGTCGATCACCGATGTCGCGCTGACGCTGGTGGGTTTTGTGCTGCTCTATACCGTTCTCTTCATAGTCGAGATGGGCCTGATGCTGAAATACATCCGTAAAGGCCCCTACATGGACGTCGACGAAACGGACCGCTGGGACGACATCCACCGCAACCGCCTGACCGGTGGGCGCGGCCGCGCCAGTGCCATCGCCACACCCGCGGAGTAACAACAATGATCCTGCATGAGCTTATCTCTTACGACGTGCTGCGCGTCATCTGGTGGGTGCTTCTGGGCGTCCTGTTGATCGGCTTTGCGCTGACCGACGGGTTCGACCTTGGCGTCGGCGCCCTGCTGCCCTTCGTCGCCCGCACCGATACTGAACGCCGCATCGCGATCAACACCGTCGGACCAGTCTGGGAAGGTAACCAGGTCTGGTTGATCCTCGGCGGCGGGGCGATCTTTGCCGCGTGGCCGACACTTTATGCGGTCAGTTTCTCGGGCTTTTACCTGGCCATGTTCGCGGTGCTCGCCGCGCTGATCCTGCGGCCCGTGGGGTTCAAGTACCGCTCCAAGCGCGACAGCGAGACATGGCGCAGCAGCTGGGACTGGGCGCTATTTGTCGGTGGCTTCGTGCCAGCGCTGATCTTTGGCGTGGCGGTGGGCAACGTCCTGCAGGGCGTGCCGTTTCACCTGACCGATGACCTGCTGTCGGTTTACGAGGGCGGCACGGCGGCCAAGTTCTTCGGCCTGCTGAACCCCTTCGCACTGCTGACCGGCGTCGCCTCGGTTTCATTGCTGGTGATGCATGGCGGCGCATGGCTGTCGCTGAAGGCAACCGGCCCGGTGGCCGAGCGCGGGCGCGTCTTTGGCAGCATCGCGGCCCTGCTGGCGCTGGCGGCCTACCTGCTGGCGGGGCTGTGGTTGGCCTACGGGATCGATGGGTATCACTTCGTGGGCACGGTGCCGACCGACGGCCCCTCTAACCCGCTACTGCACGAAGTGGCCAAAGGCGGCAGCTGGCTGACCGCCTATACCGACCGGCCATGGATCGTGATCGCGCCGGTGATGGGCGTCATGGGCACGATCCTTGCCTTCCTCGGGCTGCGGGCCGGGCGCGAAGTGTCGACGCTGCTTTATTCGAAGATGGCGATCTTCGGCATGATCGCGAGTGTCGGGCTGACGATGTTCCCCTTCATCCTGCCCTCCTCGACCAACCCCACCTCGTCGCTCTCGGTCTGGACCTCGTCCTCGTCACATCTGACGCTGTTCATCATGCTGGTCGTGACGGTGGTCTTCATGCCGATCATCCTGGCCTACACGGCTTGGGTCTACAGGGTGCTCTGGGGCAAGGTCACGCCCAAGGACATCGCCGACAGCAGCAATTCGCTTTACTAGGAAAGGACCGAACCGATGTGGTATTTCGCTTGGCTTCTCGGCCTACCGCTGGCAGCGGTCTTCGCTGTGATGAACGCGATGTGGCTGGAACTTAAGGAAGACGAACGGATCAGCAAGGAAGCTGACGGCAGTCAGCGCCGCTAGGCTTCCCTGCGGGAATGAACCAAAGCCGGCCCCGTCGCCCTCAGGTGGCGGGGCCGGATTGCGTTTGAAGAAGTTGTGCGCGGCGTGCAACGCGGGCGCGGATCGCCTCGACATCTGTCACCGGCGTCGCCGCGAACAGCTTGCGCGTATACTCGTGCTGCGGATCGCCGAACACCACGTCACGGCTGCCGCGCTCCACCACTTCGCCCTTGAGCATGACCATGACGTCATCGGCGAGGTAACGCACCACCGACAAGTCATGGCTGATGAAGACGTAGGTTAGGTCGAATTCTTCCTGCAGGTCGCTGAGCAGGTTCAGCACCTGCGCCTGTACCGACAGGTCCAACGCCGAAACGGGTTCGTCCAGCACCAGCAGGCGCGGGTTCAGCATCAGCGCGCGGGCAATCGCGATGCGCTGGCGCTGCCCGCCCGAGAACATGTGCGGGTAGCGATTGAAATGCTCGGGCATCAGCCCGACCTTCTGCAACATCGCCATCGCGCGCTCGCGCCGTTCCGAGGCGGGCGTGTCGGTGTTAAGCTGCAGCGGTTCCATAAGCACGTCGCCCACCTTCTGGCGTGGATTGAGCGAGCCATAGGGGTTCTGGAACACGATCTGCACTGTGGCGCGCAGGGCCTTGGTCATCGGCTGGCGCGCAATGTCGACGGGCTGCCCTTCGATCAGCAGGGTGCCATTGGTCGCCGGGTCGATCAGGGTGATGATCCGTGCCAGCGTCGACTTGCCACATCCCGACTCGCCCACGATCGCCAGCGTCTTGCCCCGTTCGACGGCAAAGTCGACGCCGTTGACCGCGTGAACAACGCGCGGTGTGCCGAACAGCCCCGCGCGCATGACGTAATCGCGCGTAATCGCGCGGCCCTCGATGACGATTTCGGGTGAGGTGTCTGCGGCCATCACGCGTCCTCACCCTGATGGGCCGCCATGAAATCAGTCACGGTCGACAGTCGCCCGCCGGTGGCATGTTCCGGCAACGCCGATAGCAACGCGCGGGTGTATGGGTTCTTCGGCGTCTCGAAGAGCGTCAGCACATCGGCCTCTTCCATCTTCTTGCCTTGGTATTGCACCACCACGCGGTCGGCCGTTTCGGCCACCACACCCATGTCGTGGGTGATGATGATGAGCGCCATCCCGTGCTTTTCCTGAAGGTCCATCAACAGGTCGAGGATCTGTTTCTGGATCGTCACGTCGAGGGCAGTGGTGGGCTCGTCCGCGATCAAGAGCTTGGGATTGCAGGCAATCGCAATGGCGATCATCACCCGCTGACATTGCCCGCCCGACATCTGGTGCGGAAAACTGCCCAGTCGTTCGGCCGGTTCGGGAATGCCCACAGCCTCGAAGAGTTCGACCGCGCGCTTGCGGGCATCGCGCGCCGACATGCCGAGGATTCCGCGCAGCACTTCCTCGATCTGGAACCCGACCGTGTAGCAGGGATTGAGGCTCGCCATCGGTTCCTGAAAGATCATCGTGATCTCGCGCCCAATGATCCGCCGGCGCTCGCGCTCGGACATCGGCAGCATGTCCTGCCCGTCAAAGCGCATCACGTCCGCAGTCACGACCGCTGTTGGCGGCAGCAGGCCCATGACGGCCAGCATCGCCACCGACTTGCCCGAGCCGCTTTCACCGACGATCGCCAGCACCTCGCGCGGCGAGACGGAAATATCGATGCCAGCGACGGCCTTGAACGGGCCGGCGGCCGTGTCGAAACTGACGGTCAGGTTGCGGATTTCCAGAATCGGGGCCATCTCAGCTCCTCTTCAGCTTGGGGTCGAGCGCGTCGCGCAGCCCGTCACCCATCAGGTTGATCGCCAGCACCGTCACCAGAATCGCCAGGCCCGGCAGCGTCACCACCCACCACGCCCGCAGGATGAACTCGCGCGCCTCGGCCAGCATCGTGCCCCATTCGGGCGTCGGCGGCTGCGCACCCATGCCGAGAAAGCCCAGCGCGGCGGCATCAAGGATGGCGCCAGAGAAGCTGAGCGTCGCCTGCACGATCAGCGGCGCAAGGCAGTTGGGCAGGATCGTGCGGAACATCAGCCGCATCTTGCCCGCCCCCGCCACCCGCGCGGCCATCACGTATTCACGATTCTTCTCGCCCAGCACGGCGGCGCGCGTCAGGCGGGCGAAATGTGGCTGACTGACGATGGCGATGGCGATCATCGCGTTGGTCAGCCCGGGCCCCAGCACAGCAACCAGCACCAGCGCCAGCAGCAGCGACGGGAAGGCCAGGATCACGTCCATCACCCGCATGATGACCATGTCTATCCAGCCGCCGAAGAACCCCGCGACCAGCCCGATCACGATCCCGCCGACCAGCGAAATGGTCACGACGACAATGCCGATGAAAAGGGAATAGCGCGCGCCGAAGATCAGCCGCGACAGGATGTCCCGGCCCACCGCGTCGGTGCCCAGAAGGTAATTCGTCGTCCCGCCATCCTCCCAGAAAGGCGGCACCAGCAACGCGCTGCGGTCCTGGATGATCGGGTCGTGCGGCGCCAGAAGCGGCGCGAGGATCGCCATGATCACCAGCGCTATGAAGAACCACATGCCATAGACGGCGCCGCGGTTCTCACGGAAATAGAACCAGAACTCGGCCAGCATCTGGCGGCGGGTGCCGGGGGCGGGTGTATTGGTCGCGGTTGCGTCTGCCATCGGACCCTCCTCAGCTGTGCCGGATGCGCGGGTTGATCAGGCCATAAAGCAGATCGACCACGAGGTTCACGATCATCACGATGCCGGCGATCAGCAGAAGGCCGCTTTGCACCACCGGGTAGTCGCGGCGCGAGATCGAGTCGACCATCCATTTGCCGATGCCCGGCCATGAAAAAATGGTCTCGGTCAGGATCGCACCGGCCATCAGCACACCCACCTGAAGGCCGATCGTGGTGATCACCGGGATCATCGCGTTGCGCAGGGCATGCACGCCCACCACGCGGCGCGGACTCAGGCCCTTGGCGCGCGCCGTGCGCACGTAATCCTCGCCCAGAACTTCGAGCATGGCCGAGCGTGTCTGCCGCGCGATGACGGCCAGCGGGATCGTCGCCAGCACGATCGACGGCAGCACAAGGTGCGAGGCGGCCGAAGCAAAGGCCCCCTTCTGCCCCGACAACAAACTGTCGATCAGCATGAAACCGGTCGGCGTGGGAAAGTAGTAAAGCAGCGATATGCGCCCCGAGACGGGCGTCCAACCAAGGATGCCCGAGAAGAAGATGATGAGAAGCAGACCCCACCAGAAAATCGGCATCGAGTAGCCAACCAGCGCGGCCGTCATGGTCGTCTGATCGAACCACGAACCACGTTTCAGCGCGGCCAGCACGCCCACCGGAACGCCGATCACCACGGCGATGATGATGGCGCAGAAGGCCAGTTCAAGCGTGGCGGGAAACAGGGTGAGGAAATCGCTCAGCACCGGCTGCTTGGTGACGATGGAATCGCCAAAATTGCCGTGCAGAAGCTTCCATAGGTATTCAAGGTATTGCTGCCAGATCGGCCGGTCAAAGCCCAGCCGCTGCATCATGTCGGCGTAATGCTCGGGCGTCATGCCACGTTCGCCCGCCATCAGCAGAACCGGGTCACCCGGCAGGATGCGGACAAAGCCGAAGGCCACGATGGTGATTCCGATAAAGGTCGGAATCAGGTAGGACAGCCGGCCGAGGATAAACTTGATCATGCGCTTGCATCCACGGGCGCGCGGGTTCTTCCCCGCGCGCCCGCCTTGTCAGAGGAGGTCAGCGATCACTCGGTGATGTCGACGTTCGAGAAGTCATGGCTGCCCAGCGGGCTCATGACGTAACCGGTAACCTTGTTCGACATCGGCATGAAGACGGTCGAATGGTCGATCGTCAGCCACGGCGCCTGCTCTTTGAAGATGACCTGCGCCTGCTCGTAGAGCTTGGTGCGCTCGGCAACGTCAGAGGTCGCGGCAGCCTTGTCCAGCAGTGCCTGGAAGTCCTTGTCGCACCACTGCGCCCGGTTCGAACCGCCAATGCCGTTGCAGCTCAGCAGCACGTTCATGAAGTTGTCCGGGTCACCGTTGTCGCCGGTCCAGCCAAGGATGACGGCACCGTCACGGTTCACGTCGGTCGACTTCTTGAGGTACTCGCCCCACTCGTACGAGACGATGTCAGCGGTCACGCCGATCTTGGCGAGGTCGGCCTGCATCAACTCGGCCGTGCGGCGCGCGTTGGGCATGTACGGACGCTGCACCGGCATCGCCCAGATTTTCATGTGCAGGTCGGTCACACCGGCATCAGCCAGCATCTGCTTGGCAGCTTCCGGATCGTAGGGATCATCCTTGATCGCGTCGTTGTACGACCACATGGTCGGCGGGATCGGGTTTTTCGCCACGATGCCAGTGCCCTGGAACACAGCGTCGATGATCGCCTGCTTGTTGATCGCCATGTTCAGCGCCTTGCGCACGCGCACGTCGTCGAACGGTGCAACTTGCGTGTTGTAGGCGAGGTAGGCGACGTTCAGGCCCGGCTGTTCCATCATCGTCAGGTTCGGATCGGCCTTCAGCCCGTCGATATCGGCCGGGGCCGGATAGGGCATGATCTGGCACTCGTTCGCGCGAAGCTTCTGCGCACGCACGGCCGCATCGGTGGTGATGGCGAAGACGAGGTCATCGATATGCGGCTTGGTCCCGAAGTAATCGGGGTTTGCCTTGTAGCGGATGACAGCATCTTTCTGGTAGGCCACGAACTGGAACGGACCGGTGCCGATCGGCTGGTTGTTGAAGTCGGCGGCCTTGCCTTCGGCCATCAGCTTGTCGGCATATTCCTTCGATACGATCGAGGCGAAATCCATGCCGAGGTCAGCAAGGAACGGCGCGTTCGGCGCGTTCAGCGTGAACTTCACCGTCAGGTCGTCGACCTTCTCGATCGACTTGATCATCGAATCGAGGCCCATGCCGGTGTAGTACTCATAAGACACGCCCGGAACGTACTGGTTGAACGGGTTGTCCTTGTTGCCCTGACGGTCGAACGAGAAGATCACGTCGTCGGCGTTCAGGTCACGCGTGGGTGTGAAGTAATCGGTCGTCTGGAACTTGACGCCCGGACGCAGCTTGAAGGTGTATTCCAGCCCGTCGTCCGAGATCGTCCAGCTTTCGGCAAGACCGGGTACGAGGTTTGTCGTGCCGGGGGCGAATTCCACCAGACGGCTGTAGATCGTGCGCGAGCTGGCATCAAAGGTGGTCCCGGCGGTGTAGGGCGCCGGGTCGAATCCCTCGGGCGAGCCTTCCGAGCAATAGACCAGCGTCTTGGCCTGCACGCCGCCTGCCAGCATCGCCATGACGGCCGACGCGGCAAGTAGGGTGTTTCTGAGTTTCATTGAGTTGTCCTCTCTGTTGAACTTCGTCGGGCGCGTTGAGGTCGCACCACAATGACGCCGCAGCTTAGGCCTCAAATCCCGTTAGGCAAGCCCGATCTGTCAGCCGTGCCGCGCCCCTTACCCTGGGTCAGCACGGGCGACCTTGCGCTTTGCCGCGTCCCGGATCACCTTGCGCCCAATCACGCGCACGTCTGGAGGACCCACCGATGACCGACCGTTATTCCGAGCACCGCCAGATTGCCCGCGACCTTGGCGTCGATGCCGTCGCATTGGTGCCGGGACCAAATTTCACCCGGCTGTTCCATCAGGCCTTTCACGTCAACGAACGCCCGCTTGTCGTGCTGATCCCGGCCGAGGGAATGCCGGCGGCGCTGGTACCCAACCTCGAATTGCGCTCGTTCGACCTGCTGAATTTCGAGGGCGAGGTTTTCGACTGGCGCGACCAGACCGGTTATGCTGATGCCTTCGCCGCACTGGCCCGCCACATGCCGCTGAGCTCTGTCGCGGTCGAGGGACAGGTGATGCGCGTCTTCATTCACCACGCGATGACCACCGCCTGGCCCGGCCTGCGCGTCGTCGATGGCGAGCGGCAGATCGCGGGCCTGCGCCTTCTCAAGACCCCGGACGAGGTTGCAGCGATGGAAGAGGCGATCCGGCTGTCCGAACGCGCGCTGGCCCGCACCCTTGACCAGGTGCGCATCGGCCAGACCGAGAAGGAGATCGAGCAGATCCTGACGCTGTCGCTCTTCACCGAAGGGGCTGAAGAACACGCCTTCTCCCCCATCGTCGCGGCCGCCGACAACTCGGCCCGCCCCCATGCCCATGCCCGCGCCGACTATGCCGTGCGGGCAGGCGACGCGTTGTTGCTGGATTTTGGCGGGCGCAAGGGCGGCTTTTGCGCCGACATCACCCGCACGGTCTTCCTCGACCATGCCAGTGACGAGGCGCAGGCCGTCTACGACACGGTGCTGCGCGCCAACCTCGCCGGTTTCGCCGCCACAAGGCCCGGTGTCACCGCGCATGACATCGACGACGCGGTGATCTCGGTGCTCGAGGCGTCGCCCTATGCCGACCGGATCCGCACCAAGACCGGCCATGGCCTGGGCCGCGACGTGCACGAGGCGCCGTACATCATGCGCGGCAATGCCCAGGTGATGCAGGCAGGCATGGTCTGGACCAACGAACCCGGCCTCTACCAGATCGGCGCCTTCGGCGTGCGCATCGAGGATGACGTGCTGGTGACAGAGGATGGCTGCCGGTCGCTGACCAGCTTTCCCAAGGACCTGACGATCCTGCGCTGAACCCGCCAATCCTGCCTTGCAGCTTTCCCGCCCTGCCGCTAAACGGATCGACGGAGACGTGGCCGAGTGGTCGAAGGCACACCCCTGCTAAGGGTGCATACCGGAAACGGTATCGAGGGTTCGAATCCCTTCGTCTCCGCCACCACATAACACATTGATATTAAACGATTTTACGCCTTGTGGATTGTGGCGCGATTTCCGCGACATGCGAGGCGTTCTGCCCCCTAGAGACTTGAAGTTGCAGACGAAATAGCTGCCAGAAATGGCGCGAGTCTCTGTTTGGCATTTGGCGCGATAGGGTTTTCGGGTGGCGCTTCCGGCGCTGCACCTGATTTCCAGCTATTTCGAAGCTGACGCGGACCTTGTCGTGCCGCTTCATCCGAGAACATGGCGAATACGTTGTCGAAGGAATTCAGCGAGTTCCGCGGCATCGGGATCATTAGCTGCATCGAGGAGGACCGCATATTCCTCATAGTCGACAAACGCGATCAGTTCCTGAAACTCAGGCAGGAGGCTTTGTCTTTCAACCCCTCTGATGGGCCCGGTGCAAGGACAGCACCGGGCCCGGGTAGAATGGCAGATCAGTCGACTGGGCGCAGGAGGGCCACGCCGGCCCAGGCGAACCAGGCGATGTAGCCGAGCCCGAACACCGCCCCGGTCACCGGTGCGAGCGCCGGCAGGACCGTCGACAACCCGGCCGCGCCGATCGCGAGGCTGACCCAGCCGAATGCGCGCGACATCAGCCCGGTCTTGAGCACCGCCACCCCGATCAGCATCGCCCAGATGCCGCCGGCGATCTCGTTGCCGCCACCAAGGCCGTTCTCGACCATCTCGACCACGCGCCAGAGCCGGGCGGCCTCGACCGGGTCAGCGGCATGGATGTCGACCACCGCGGCAAGGCCGACATTGGCGACCATGCCGGCGCCCACGACCAGCGTGGCCCATAGCGCGCCGATGGTCAGCGCCACCTGGGCGAGCCCCGGCAGGTAGGGGCGGAACCGGTCCCACATCGCCACCGCGAGCACGGCGAGCGCGAGGCCGTTGACGACGTAAATCGCCAAGTACCAAGAGCTGACCAGCCCGTGGTGGGCGGCGAAGAAGGTGACGGTCGTCGCCGGGTCGGCATGCTCGGCACCGATCCCGGAGGGGGCCAGCACGGTCAGCATCAGGGCAAAGCCGTAGACATAGGTCAGCGCGCAAAGCAGGGCAGCCGCGGCGCCGAAGCGTTTCAGATCTCTCATCGTTCATCTCCTGTTGAGCGCCGGGGCGCCTTGGCGTTTCGATGCCCAAGGGATAGGCCGGATGCCCCACCCGCCCCATGACCGCGCGTTCCAAAGCGTTGGCCGATCGTACCAACGGGTGCTAGGCTGGCGTCAAACGCGCGAGGATCCGATGAAGACACCCACCGTGGCGGCAGGCCTTGTCCGCTCGGTCGTCGACTACGTCGCCCATAGGGGCGCCGATGCGACGGCGCTCACGCGCAGCGTCGGGCTCACCGCCGCCGATCTCGAGGACCAGGACGCGCGCATCCCGCTCGCGCTCTACAAGGCGCTGATCGCGACGGCCAAGCGGCTGACCGACGACCCGGCCCTGATGCTCCACCACGCGATCGACACGCGGATCGAGGATATGTCGGTGGTGGGTCTGATCGTCCACACCTGCCCGAACATGGCCGAGAGCCTCGTCCAGCTCAATCGGTATGCCCGCCTGATGGTCGAGGTCGACGTGATGGACGGCGAACGTTTCACGGTCGAGCCGGGGCCGGAAGGGGTCTGGATTGTCGACAACCGACCCGACCCGAACAGCTTTCCTGAGCTGACCGAGTCGAGCTTCGCCCGGTTCGAGAGCGAGTTTCGTCACGAGTTTCCCGAGCGGCCCTTCGCGCTGAAGATCGAGGTCACCCACCCGGCGCCCGGCCATGCCGCCACCTATGGCGAGGTCCTGCGTTGCCCGGTCACTTTCGCAGCCGGGCGCAACGCGCTTCTGATCGCGCCGGACTGGCTCACCCAGGAGTTCGACGCGCACAGCGGCTATGTCTTCGGCCTTTTCGCGGAGCGGGCCGACGCGCTGATGGCAGAACTCGTCCTGGCCGATAGCCTGCGCGGGCGGATCGAGGCCTATCTCTTGCCGATCCTGCACAAGGGCGAGGTGACGGTCGAAGCGGTGGCAGCGGCGATGGGGATGAGCCGGCAGACGCTCTATCGCCGGCTGAAGGCGGAGGGCGTGACCTTTGCCGAGGTGTTCGACGAACTGCGCTGCCGGATGGCCGCAGACTACCTCGCCGCACGCAAGGTGTCGGTGAACGAGACCGCCTATCTTGTCGGCTTCTCCGAGGCTTCCTCCTTCGTACGCGCCTTCCGCCGCTGGACCGGGCGCACCCCGGCCGCGTTCCGTGCAGCGGGCGGGGCGTTGGCGTAACTCCATGACCTGAGCCCCATTCCTCCGCCAGTTTGAGTTAGAGTCCGCCCCGACCTTGCTCTGCTCCCCAAGCTTGGACAGCCGGATCTTGGAGTTTTCCGGCTTTGATCATGATGACGGGCTGGCTGCGTCATCGGGAAAGTGCATGGCGATCGGGACGTTCAGTCCGATCGCGCCGCCTGGCGGTTCCTCGTTGTAGTATCTGCCCCGAGCCTCCAACTTTTCGGTGGCATACTGGCAGCGGAAGGCTTGTGTTTTGGCGGGGATTGATGCCCGTGTGGATCGGCACCCACCAACGCGATCGGAGGATGCTGACCTGCGGGCGCGCCTGAGGGAACCGTCGTCGGAACGGCGGCGGTTCGGCCAACTGATTTGGCGTTACAGGCGCTGCTGGCTGCTGTCTGGCGACGCAAACCAAAGCGCCGGGGGATGACACGTTCCGATCAGGGATCGCAGTTCACCAGCCGTGAGTGGCAAACGTGTCCACGCCAGCACAATCTGAATGCCAGCATGAGCCGGCGTGGGAATTGCCACGACCTGACAAGCAACTTTACGAGCTCAGGTCGGCAGCAGTCTGGCGCAGGAACTCTTTCAACACCAACACCGCTTGCCCCATCGCGCTGGCACTGGCGTGTTCACGGGGGTTGTGGCTGACGCCATCGCGGCAGGCGACGAAAAGCATCGCGACCGGACAGAGATCGGCCATCGCCGAGGCGTCATGTGTCGCGCCCGAGGCCAGCCGCACGGTCTGTCCGACGGCACGGCGGGCTGCCTTTTCCAGTCGATCACTCAGGTCGGGATCGCAGCGCGTTGCCGGCTGGGCGTAGGTGCGTTCAGACACCACGGCCAGCTGACGGCGGGTCGCGATATCCCGCGCCATGGCTGTGATCTCGCGCCCCGCCGCTTCTCTTGTCCCGTCGTCCGGCGCGCGCACTTCGATCGTCAAAGATGTCCGCCCCGGTACGGCGTTCACCACGTTCGGTTCGATCGATAGTTGGCCAACCGTGGCCAGCAGACCCGGCACGCCAGCGGCGTGGCTTTCCACCGCGAGCACCAGTTCGGCGGCCCCCGCCAGCGCATCGCGGCGCAACGACATCGGCGTGGTTCCTGCATGTGCCGCCTGGCCGGTCAAGGTCACGATGTGGCGCTCGATCCCGCAAATCGCGGTGACGATGCCCACGGGCAGGCCCTCGTGCTGCAGAACGGGGCCCTGTTCGATATGTGTCTCGACATACCCCAACAGCGTGCGCGGGTCGCGTCGCAGGCCGGGCAGGTCCGTGGGATCAAGGCCATATTCACGCATCGCTTGTCCCAGCGAGGTGCCGTTGGCATCGCGCAGGTCAAGCGCCGACATATCAAAGGTGCCCGCCAGCGTTCGCGGCCCCATCAAGGCGGTTGGAAAGCGCACGCCTTCTTCATCGGCAAAGGCCAGAACCTCGACGGCGAAGGGCAACGAAACGCCCATATCCCGCAAACTCTCAAGCGCCAGAAGAGGCAAGATGACGCCCATGATCCCGTCGAACGCACCGCCATTGCGCACACTGTCCTGATGCGACCCCATCAGCAGCGTTGCAGCGCCGTCCGGTCCTTCCTGTCGCCCGATCAGCGTTCCTGCGGCGTCCATGCGCACCGCAAGCCCGGCATCCTGCATCCAGGTTGAAATAAGCTCGACCGCGGCGCGATGTTGCGCGGTGAAGGGTAACCTTGTGACGCCAGCGCCGGCCTCGGAGGCCTGGGCGATGCGGTCAAGCCGCCGTGCTGCTTCGCGGCCCGGGTCAATATCAGCCATGACCGCGCTCGCGGTCTGCACGCGTCGGCACCGTCGGCAGCCATGTGGCGTATGACGGGTCGCGGGTACGCTGATACAGCGCTTGCAGGCTCTGGACGGGCGCTTCGGCCCAATCGACCCGCAGCGTCAGGGGCGGCGCGTCGTCCGATACCACCAGCAGGGCCGCCGATTGCAGCCCTCGGCTGTCGCCGCCGACGGTTTCTCCTGCCGCCAGCGCGGCGATGAGCCGTTCGGCGAACCCGCCGGTGGCAGAGCGGTATCCTTCAAGGACAGCCTCCAGAACCTCTGGACCGACAAGCAGGTTTCCGGCCACGACAAGGTCTCGGTCAATGACGGAACCGCGCCAACGCGTGTTGCTGTCACCGGTGAAGGCGGCCGTCCGCCCCTGCCGATCCAGTGCAGAGAGCTGTCGCCAGTCGCGGCCACGGTCGGCGCCGGTGATCCGCGCGACAGCCGCGGCCGGTTCCTCGCCCTCGCGCATGGCCGCCAGAACGTCCTCGCCCCAAAACGTCGATGGTGCGGCACCTTGCGAGGCTGACAGCCCGCAAACCGAATCCCCGCGCAAAACCCAACCGCCGACACAAAGGCTGCCGGTCGCCGCCGCACCACCAAGGGCGCCTGTTTCCGCATCGCGCGCAAGAATCGAGTAGGTCATAGGCAGTCTCCGTTCCCTTGCTTCCAATTTATCATAAATATTTTGACCAGGAAAAATTATCATGATCAATTAGACTCATCATGCAACGCCATTCGGGGAGTCTGTGCTCATGTCTTCACCCATCCTAACCCGCCGTGCCTTTGGCCGCCTGTCGGCGAGCCTGCTGGCCACCACCGCCCTGAGCCCGGCGATCGCTTGGGCCGAAACTCCACCCGGTGTTCTGGTCGTGGGCCAGGTGGCAGAGCCGCAATCGCTTGACCCGGCCGCCGACACGGCCGTGAACGATTTCCGGATTCTGGTGAACCTTTACGAGGGGCTGGTGCGCTACAAGCACGGCACGCTGGAAGTCGAACCCGCCTTGGCGGAAAGCTGGACGATCAGCGAGGACGGCACCGAATACACCTTCAAGCTGCGGTCGGGCGTCAAGTTCCACGACGGCACGCCGTTTGACGCGGACGCCGTCAAGTTCAACTTCGACCGGATGCTGGTCGATACGCACCCCTACCATGACACCGGCCCGTTCCCGTTGTCGTTCTTCTTCTCGGCCGTGACCGAGACGACCGTGGTCGATCCGCAGACCGTCCACTTCAAGCTCAACGCGCCTTATGCGCCGTTCCTGTCCAACCTCGCCTATCCGACCGGCCTGCTGGTCTCGCCCACTGCGGTGGCCAAGGATGGCAAGGACTTTGGCCGTAACCCGGTCGGCACCGGGCCGTTCAAGTTCAAGTCCTGGAAGTCGAACGAAAGCGTCATCATCGAACGCAACGACGCATATTGGGGCGACAAAGCCGCGACGCAGGCTGTCATCTTCCGCCCAATCACCGACGCCAACACGCGCGTGGCCGAAATGCTGGCCGGTGGCATCGACCTGATGGTCGAGGTGCCGCCAACCTCGCTGGCACAGTTCACGCCGCCGCAGTTCGACGTGGTCGAACAGGCGGGTCCGCACCTGTGGTTCCTGATCCTCGACTGCAAGGAGGGCCCATTTGCCGACAAGCGCGTGCGCCAGGCTGCCAACTTTGCCATCAACAAGGAGGCGATTTGCAACGATGTGCTTGAAGGCACCGCCGTGGTCGCCGCAGGGCCGACGCCGCCCGCCTTTGCGTGGGCCTATGACAAGTCACTGCAGCCCTATCCCTACGATCCCGACAAGGCGCGCGCGCTGCTGAAGGAAGCGGGGCAGGAAGCGCCCGAGATCACCTTCTACGTCACGCAAGGCGGCTCGGGCATGCTCGATCCGGTGGCGATGGGTACCGCGATCCAGGCAGACCTTGCGGCGGTGGGCTTCAAGGTGAAGATCGAGACCTTCGAGTGGAACACCTTCCTTGGCAAGGTGAACCCGGGGCTGGAGGGCAAGGCCGACATGGCCGAAATGGCCTGGATGACCAACGACCCAGATACCTTGCCCTACCTTGCCCTGCGTACCGCCGCCTGGCCCGACAAGGGCGGCTTCAACTCGGGCTACTATTCGAACCCCGAGGTCGACAAACTGCTCGACGCTGCGCGGACCTCGACCGATCAGGCCGAGCGCGCCACGCTTTACAAGCAGATGCAGCAGATCGTGCATGACGACGCGCCGTGGGTCTTCGTCGCCAACTGGAAGCAGAACGCGGTGACCAACGACAAGGTCAGCAACTTCTCGCTGGAGCCGTCGTTCTTCTTGCAATTGCAAGGCGTCGTGAAAAGCTGACGGGCAGCAGGGCGCGCGCCGACCGGTCGCGCGCCCAACCTGAAAGGGCGGTGCAATGGGGCGTTATATCCTGCGCCGACTGATCTCGGCCGTGCCGGTGCTGCTGGGGATTACCGTGATCGTGTTCCTGATCATGGCGATGATCCCCGGCGATCCGGCCGCGGCCATCCTTGGCTCATATGCCACGCCCGACAACGTGGCGCGTCTGAACCGCGAACTGGGGCTGGAGGGGCCGCTGTGGCAGCGTTACCTGCTGTGGCTGTGGCACCTGCTGCACGGGGATCTGGGCCGGTCCTACGCGCTTAACCGTCCGGTGCTGGACGAGGTGCTGGAGCGTTTCAGCGCCACGCTCGTTCTGGCGGGAGCTTCTTTCATCCTGTGTGCGGTCTTCGGCATTCTCGCGGGCGTCGTCTCGGCCGCGCGGCAATACGGGTTTGCCGACAAGGCGATCACCTTTGTGGTGCTGATCGGCATCTCGGTGCCGGCGTTCTTTCTTGGCATGATGATGATCCTTCTGTTCGCGGTGGATCTGCGCTGGCTGCCGGTTTCGGGCATGTATGCGATCTATGGCGGTGGCGACCTGATGGACCTGTTACGCCACCTGATCATGCCCGCCACGGCCCTCGCCGCCGTTGCCACCGGGGTGATCGCGCGGCTGACCCGCGGTGCGATGCTGGAGGTGCTGCGGCAGGACTACATCCGCACCGCGCGCGCCAAGGGCGTGCATGAACGCCGGGTGATCTGGGGCCATGCCCTGCGCGCCGCGATGGTCTCGGTCATTCCGGTGCTGGGCATCCAGGCCGGTTTCGTGCTGTCGGGCGCGGTCTATATCGAAACGGTGTTCCAGTGGCCCGGCATCGGGCGAATGCTGGTCGACGCGATCCTGAAGCGCGATATCGTGCTGGTGCAGGGGGGCGTGGTCTTTGTCGCCGCCTGCTACGTGCTGTTCAACATCGCAGTCGACGTCGCGCAAAGCCTGCTTGACCCGCGGATCAAGACATGAGGGTGTTTTTTGCCCTGCTGTTCCGCAACCGACTGGCCGGCATCGGCGGTGTCGTGCTGGCGATCATCGTGGCGCTGGTGCTATTGACGCCGGTTCTGCCGCTGCAAAACCCCGATGTCACGGCGATGGGCGACAGGTTCTTGCGGCCGCTGTCGCCCGGCCACCTTCTGGGCACCGATGCGTTGGGCCGCGACCTGCTGTCGCGGCTCTTGTGGGGCACGCGGCTGAGCCTGGCGGTGGGCTTTGCCGCCGCGGTCGCGGCCGGGCTGATCGGCTCGGCAGTCGGCATTATCGCCGGCTATGCCGGCGGGCGGATCGACAATGCGATCATGCGCTTTGTCGACATGCTGATGGCGTTTCCCTACATCCTGCTGGCGCTGGCGATTGTTGCCGCTCTCGGCCCGGGCTTGATGAACGCGCTGATCGCGGTGGCGGCCGTCAACGTACCCTTTTTCGCGCGCAACATCCGCGGCATCACGGTGGGCCTTGCCAGCCGCGATTTCATCGACGCGGCGCGGCTCTCCGGCAAGGGGCATGTGCGGATTGTCCTGACCGAGCTTCTGCCCAACGTCCTGCCGGTGATCGTCATAGCGATGTCTACCACCATCGGCTGGATGATCCTTGAAACCGCGGGCCTCAGCTTCCTCGGTCTTGGTTCGCAACCGCCGCAGGCCGACCTCGGCTCGATGCTGGGAGAGGCGCGCGCGGCGATGATTTCCGCGCCCCACACATCGGTCGTGCCGGGCGTGATGATCTTTCTGATCGTGATGAGCATCAACCTGCTGGGTGACGGGGTGCGTGACGCGCTTGATCCCCGGCTGAAATCCGGCGCGCTGACCCGGCCGATGGCCGCCACCCGCGTCGCCCGGCGCAACGTGCCCGAAGCACAGGGCAGTGGCCTGCTGCAGATCGACGATCTGGAGGCGCAATTCCACGTCGGCCGCCGCGTCTATCGCGCCGTCAATGGCGTCAGCCTGTCGATCGCCCCCGGCGAATGCGTCGGCCTGATCGGCGAAAGCGGCTCTGGCAAGTCGGTGACGGCGCTCAGCGTGATGGGCCTTGTCGCCTCGCCCCCTGGCGTGATCACCGGCGGCGCCGTGCGGCTGGCGGACGAGGACCTGATCGGCGCGCCCTATGCCCGGCTGCGCGCGCTGCGTGGCAACAAGGTGGCCTATGTGTTCCAGGATCCGCTATCGACGTTGCACCCGCTTTACCGCGTGGGCGACCAGCTGACCGAGGCGATCACCTCGCATCATCGCATCTCGGCGCATGAGGCGCGCGAACGGGCGCTGAAGCTGCTGGCCGATGTGCGTATTCCCAACCCCGCCGCGCGGCTGTCGGCCTACCCGCACGAGCTGTCGGGGGGCATGCGTCAGCGCATCGGCATCGCGATGGCGCTGGCCAACGAGCCCGAGGTGATCATCGCGGACGAGCCCACGACGGCGCTGGATGTCACCGTACAGGCGCAGGTGCTCGCCCTGCTTGACGACCTGCGGCGGCGCAAGAACGTGGCAATCGTGTTCATCACCCATGACTTCGGCATCGTCGGCCAGCTTTGTGACCGGGTGGCGGTGATGTATGCCGGCCGGATCGTAGAGGAGGGGCCGACAGAGCGGGTTCTGTCCGATCCGGCCCATCCCTATACCCGCCGGCTGATCGCCTGCGTGCCCGAACTGGGCGGCGGACGCCGGCAACTGCCCGCCATCCCCGGCCTGCCCCCCGCGGTCGACCAGCTGCCCGAAGGCTGCGCCTTTGCCCCGCGCTGCGACCGGGCCACGCCGGACTGTGCGCAGGGCGAGATCGGGCTGAGAGGCAGCCTGCGCAAGGTGCGCTGCATTCACCCCGAAGCGGAGGTGGGCGCATGAGCGTGATGTTGCAGACGCGCGATCTGTCCAAGTCTTTCCCGGTCGGGCGGCGCCTGCTGGGGGCCCCGCGCGGGTTCGTCCACGCGCTGCGGCCGACCTCGATTACGGTGGAACAGGGCGAAACGCTGGGCATCGTCGGCGAAAGCGGGTGTGGCAAATCCACGTTGGCGCGGATGCTGGTCGGGCTGATGCCGCCCAGTGGCGGCAGCATCGAGATTGACGGCACCGCGCTGGACCGGGCCGATCCGGCGGTCTTCGGCCGGATGATCCAATATGTGTTCCAGGATCCCTCGGGCTGCCTGAACCCGCGCCAGACGATCCGCCAGATCCTCGACGCGCCGTTGCGGCTGCTCTACCGGATGGACGCGCCCGCGCGAGCGGCCCGCATCGCCGAACTGCTGGATGCGGTCAACCTGCGGGCCGAATTCCTTGATCGTTACCCGCACGAGTTTTCCGGCGGGCAGGCCCAACGCATCGGCATCGCCCGCGCGTTGGCGGCCGCCCCCCGCATCCTGGTGCTGGACGAGCCCGTTTCGGCGCTGGATGTTTCGGTGCAGGCGCAGGTGCTGAACCTGCTGGCCGATCTCAAGGCGCAACTTGATCTGACCTACCTGTTCATCAGCCACGATCTGGCGGTGGTCGAGGCGGTCAGCGACCGCATCGTGGTGCTTTATTTCGGCACCGTGGTGGAAAGCGGTCCGGCGGAACGGGTCTTTGCATCGCCCCGCCACCCCTATACCAAGCTGTTGGCCGACAGTGCGCCTGCCGTTGGCCGACCATTGCTGAAAGGGGCCGAGGGCGAATTGCCCGATCCGCTGAACCCGCCGCCGGGTTGCGCCTTTGCCAGTCGCTGCCCGGCTGCAACCGAGATTTGCAGGCGCGATACGCCACCTCTGCGCATCATTGATGGAGACCAGTTTGCCGCCTGCCACCACCCCCTTGCGCCCTGAAACGCTGCCTGCGCCCCGGTTGTCGCGGCCTCAACGGGTGGCCGAGGCGATCAAGGACTGGGTGATGACCGAAGGGTGGCAGCCGGGCGAGCGGCTGCCGTCCGAAGCGAGCCTGATCGCCCGTTTCGGCATGGCCAAGGGCACGATCCGCGAGGCGATCCGCATCCTCGAAGCGCAGGGTCTTGTTCGGTCGCGCACCGGTCCGGGCGGCGGGGTTTTCGTCAACGAGGTCGTCGAAGAGCGCGCAGCGGCGCTGCTGGGCAATTACTTCTATTTCCAGAAGCTGACCATCGACGACATCTACCAGGTCCGTGAAGCGCTTGAACCAGAGCTTGCCGCAAACCTTGCAGGTCAGCTGAGCGATGCGCAGCTTCAGGCGCTGGAGGCGGTGATCAGCAGTTATGAAGCACCCGCGGCCAATGCCGAGGAAGAACGGGATCAGCATGTCGCCTCGCTGCGGTTTCACGCCGTGCTGGCCGAGATGTCGGGCAATCCGCTTTTGCGCTTCCTGATCCGGTTCACCGCCAACATTCTGAGCGAGATCACGGTCACGCGCAGGCTTTACGACCCGCCAAATCACGAACTCTGGGCCAGCGGCGTCGCGTACCAGTCGCAGTTACTGGCCGCGCTGCGTGATGGCGATGCGACGGTGGCGCGCGACGTGATGCGCCAGCATATGCGCAGCGCCAAACAGCTGATGCTGCGGCAGGAAGCGGTTGTGACACAACGATTCCTGACCGAAAAAGGAAAGCTGTGGTAGCGGAGACCAGATGACACTTTGCCGCCTCACAGGCGGTCAATGTTCGGGATCAAACACCAGCCGAAGCGGCGACCTTTCGTCCGGAACCTGCGGCAACTGATCTAGTCGACAAGTTCGGGATGTCCGTAGGCTTGGGGATAGCGCATGGGCTTGAGCGGTCCCAACGGGACGACGCCGTTCCACGATCTGCCAAAATATCCTTGCCTGCAGTGAATCAGAGACCCGCTTTCGGCGACGCCGGGCAGCGCGTGAACCCGGCACAGCCAGCGCCAGAGATGCGGGTAATCCAGAATGCGCGCACCGTTCAGCTTCATCCGGACATAGTAGACCGGATCGTGCCGGTAGAGCGTCGGGAATAGACGCAGGTCGGCTTCGGTGAAAGTCTGGCCGGTCAGGAACGGGCGGCCATCGCTGAGCCGGTGTTCCAGATGCGCCAGTGCCTCGAAATAGGCGTTGAAGGCGGTGGCATAAACGGACTGGTCCGCCGAGAAACCCGCCTTGTAGGCGCCGTTGTTGATGGCGGTATAGATCAGTTCGTTCAGCCCGTCGATCTCGGCGCGCAGGTCGGCGATATCGGGATAAAGATCGGGCCGATCACCGCCTGTCAAACTGCTGCCAAGCGCCTCTGCGTTCGCATCCAACATGCGCAGGATGTCGGCGCTTTCGTTGTTGACGATGTGGCCGGACTGCTTGTCATAGAGGATCGGAACCGATTGTTCCTCGGATCCCTCGGCGCGGTAGATTTGCTTGGCAAGCCGGTATCGCTGGCCGGTTCCAGTCTCGGCTGTGCATTCAGGCAGCGGCGCGCCGGTAAGGGTCGCCACCCGATCGGGGCGGAATTCCCACAGGTTCGGGCCCGCCGGGTCATCCTCGCCGGTGCGGTTGGGAAAGGCCACGTCCATCGTGATGCTGTCGCGCAGGCCAAGGATGCCACGGGCCAGCGTCACGCGGTGACACCACGGGCAGTTCAGCGCGACGAACAGATGATAGCGCCCGGGCTCTGCCGGGAAATCGCGATCGCCGATGGCATGGCGAAAGCCGCTGACGCCGCGCACGAATTCGCCCCGTGCGCGGCGGTTGGCGGCGTCGCTCTGGTCTTCTTGGACCGAGGCATCGTCACCTGCCTTGATCATCGCTGCCTCCTCATCCGCGCAAACGGTGGTGCAGGATGATCGGCACGGCAAGCTCTTCCTCGTCGGTCAGGTGCCGCGCGAGAAACGCCTTGATGGTTTCGGCCGTACCGTGCAGCCGGCCAATCTCGTCGCGGGCCTGGGTTTCATCCAGTTGGATCAGCTTGATCGCGCGGTTGGCCGTCCTGGTGAACACGTCCAGCACCTGGTCAAGATCGGCATGGTCCTGTTCCAGCACCTCGAGACCTGCGTCAAAGCGCGGATCGGCAGCCGACAGTTCGGGAAAGTAGCTGTGATCCTCCCAGCCGTGGTGGCCATGCAGGTTGCCAACCAGCGCGCCACCGACACGGGACAGGCGCACGGCGTAATCCTCGGGCGCAACCGTCGCGTCCAGATAGCCCTCGGCATCACGGCCGATGCGATCGGCCATCTGACGAAACATCCGGTGCGCACCCAGCCATTGGCGGGTCTTCTCGCGGAAACCGGGATGGGCGCCCCAACTGTCGCGCGGGTAGGCGTCAAGCAACAGGCGCATCTCGTCGGGCAGCCCTTCGGAGCGGACGGTCACGGGGTTGGTCATGGTATCAAGCATGGCATTCTCCTTAGCGCATCTATCTGGCAATCCAAATTACGCAGCGTCAGGCCCGACGGTGCATGTCTGCCATGCGCCGGGCGCCTCGCCTGTGTCCGACCGGGTCGAGGGTCGGCGGCCCCGGTCTCGCACACCTCACGGGAATGCTACTTGGCCCGTAAGCTGCCCGTCAGAATCACCAGTTAGAAAGAAGCCGACTTGGCGATAACGCCATGCCCGCGCACGACTTTGCCGCGCAATCGTTCATGGCTCTTCCACGCACGGAAGAGCCGAGGAGGCAAGATGAAGATCAATAGCAGAACCTTGAAGCTGGCCGTCTCAGCAACAGCGTTGGCGACCATCGCAAGCGCCGCTTCCGCAGGTTTCCTGTGGGATTGGAATCCGGCACCGGCCCAGATTCCCGCGCCCCAGCCAGCGCAGGCCATCACCAGCGGATCTCTTCGTGACGGCAGCTATACCGGCCCGTCGATCTACCAGTACTACGGTTACGTTCAGGTAAAACTGAACATCAGGAACGGCAGTATCTCGTCGGTCGACATCCTGCGCTACCCCAACGACTACAGTACCAGCGTGTACATCAACACCCACGCCCTCCCGATTCTCGAGTCAGAGCTGATCCAGGCCCAAAGCCTGCGGATCTCGGGCGTGTCGGGCGCAACGCTGACCAGCGAGGCCTTCGCGATGTCCGCCCAAGGGGCGCTCAAGAAGGCGACCAGCTGACCGACGATGGCCCGGGACACACGACTGATCATGGGTATGCCGATCACGGTCGACATTCCCGGGGCCGATCGCGCCGGGATGATCGAGGCCGTCTTTGCCGGCTTCATGCAGGTGGATGCGCGCTTCAGCCCCTACCGCGATGACAGCGAGGTCAGCGCGATCAACGCCGGCAGGCGCCGGCCAGAAGAGGCCAGCCCCGAGATGGCCGAGGTGCTGGCCCTCGCTGAGCGCATGCGCAAGGCCACGGACGGCTATTTTGACATCCGTCGGCCGGACGGCCAGTTCGACCCTTCCGGCGTCGTCAAGGGCTGGGCGATCCAGCGCGAGGCCGACAGGGTCGCCGCCGCCGGAATCGACGATTTCTACGTCGATGCGGGTGGCGACATTCAGACTGGTGGCGTCGATGGCGACGGTCAGCCTTGGGTGATCGGCATCCGCAATCCGTTCAACATGGACGAGATCATCAAGGCGGTGGCGCCCAAGGGGCGCGGCATCGCGACGTCCGGCAGCTACATCCGTGGCGACCATATCTATGATCCGCACACGCCCGGACAGAGGATCTCGGCAATCGTCAGCCTGACCGTCATCGGGCCGGACGTGCTCGCTGCCGATCTTTATGCCACGGCCGCCTTCGCGATGGGGCCGCGCGGCATTCACTTCATCGAATCGACACCGCAGTTCGAGGGCTATGTCGTCCACCCCGACGGCACAGCGCTGCAGACCACGGGTTTCAAGGAGTTTGTCATCACATGAACTCGCTTTCCGCACGCCTATTGAACGGCATCACCATGTACCGGCTGATGCTTTACTATCTGGGCGCCATGCTTGTCGTCGGCCTTGCCCTTGGGTTCACCGGCCGGATATTCCTCGCGCCCTTCGCGTTGATCTTCTCGCTCGTGGTGCTCACCGTTGCGTGCTGGGGAACCAACCGGATCTTTGCCGCGCTCCTCCACATCCCGGTGAACCGCGAGTCGGCCCTGATCACGGCCCTTATCCTTGCCCTCGTCATGCCACCCGCCGCCCCGACCGACCTGATGGGCATCGCGGCGCTGGTCCTTGCCGCACTGGTCGCCATCGGCTCGAAGTTTCTGCTGACCGTCGGCCACAAGCACATTTTCAACCCGGTCGCGATCGGCGCTGTCGCGGCCGGGGTCGCGCTTGGCCGGCCGGCGGTCTGGTGGGTCAGCAGCAGCCCGATCATGCTGGTCGTCGTCGTGCTCGGCGGGCTTCTCGTGACCCAGAAGGTCCGTCGCTTCGACATGATCGCGGCCTATGTGCTCAGCAATCTCGCCGTGACGGTTCTTGCCACGCCGCCCGGGATGATGCCGATCGCCCTGCAGCAAAGCCTTCTTTATTCGCCGCTGTTCTTTGCCGGTTTCGTCATGCTGACCGAGCCGATGACGGCCGCGCATGGCAGGTATTCCCGCCTGGTCTACGGCGTGATCGTCGGGCTCCTCTCGGCGCATGGCATTCATATCGGCCATTTCTTCTTTTCGCCCGAGGCGGCATTCCTCGTCGGCAACCTCTTTGCGTGGTCGGTCAGCCCAAAGGGACGGTTCCGTATGACCCTGCTGAAGATCGAGCAGATCGCGGCAGAGTGCCAGGAATTCGTCTTCCGCTCCGACCGGTCGCTGAATTTCGTCGCGGGGCAATACCTGGACTGGACCTTGCAGGTTCCGGCACAAGACAACCGCGGCAACCGCCGGTCCTTCACCATCGCTTCGGCCCCGGGGGAAGATCACGTCCGCCTTGGCGTCAAGTTTTACCCCGAGCCGAGCGCTTTCAAACGCCAGCTTTCGTCGATGCAACCCGGTGACGTCATCTTCGGCTCTCAGATTGCCGGTAATTTCACACTGCCACGCGACCCGGAGCGCAAGCTTTTGTTCATTGCAGGCGGGATCGGGATTACGCCGTTTCGCAGCATGATCCAGCACCTGCTGAACCGGCACCAAACCCGCGACGCAATCCTGCTATACGGCAACCGCCACGCGGCCGACATCGCCTATGGGGATTTGCTTGAGCGGGCCGGGCGCGAGATCGGGCTGTGCACCAAGCACGTCATTTCTGATGATCCGCCGGAGCTTCACAACCACCTGTCCGGCTTTATCGATTCCGAATTGCTGCAGCGTGAGGTTCCCGACCTGGGCGAGCGGACGATCTACGTTTCCGGCCCGCAGCTGATGGTGACCAACCTGCGGCGTGAGTTGTCCGCCTGCGGCATTCCGCGTCGCCAGATCAAGACAGATTTCTTCCCGGGCTTCTGACGCCGATCCGGCGGATTGGGCCCGGCCAATACACGCGTTTGGTGCCGGCGCCTGAGATTGCCCGCCCCCGCGTGGCCTCGCCCTAGGTAGGGCAGGCCGGCATAATCCTGCGCCAGCGGCATCAAGATCTGCCACGAGACGGTCCGGTTCATCTGGTCTTCGGGACCTCCGCGCCCACCTTCAGGAGAAGGCGATCCCGCACGAGTGCGGGCAGGGCTGGGTGATGGCGGGTGATGTCGAATTCCTCGACGGCATACTGTGCAAGGTCTTGTCGCTTGAACGGGTCTTCATCCAGGATCCGTTCGAGAGTGGCGCGATCGGCCACTGTGGCAAGGATGACCCCTCCGGTGCGCGGCTGCTTGGGGCCGGAGGCCAGAAAGGCGCCCGTGGCGAAGTGCCTGTCGAGAAACGCGCGATGGGCGACAAGGTTGGCGTCGATGTCCGCAAGGGGCGCCGTGTAGGTCAATGAAACGATGAACATGAAGGTTACTCCTGACCGAATTGGCGGGGTGTCTGGAACGTTTAGGAGTGCATATCGCCCGTGATCCGGCCTAGCACAGCATCGGTTGCCGTAACGTTTGCGAATTCCCCGTGCAGTTGGGCCAATGCCGCGCGATGGATCTCTTCGGGCGCAAAGGCCGGTCCATTGTCGAAGCTGGTATCGGCGTTCCGCGCAAAGGCCGCGCAAGCATCGTGCACAAGTGTCACGGGCCAACCCAGATTGGCTGCCATCCGGGTGGTGGTGGACACGCAATGCGGTGTGGTCAGCCCGCAGATGGTCAGGTGTCCGATCTCCCGCTTGCGCAACTGCGCCTCGAGATCGGTTCCGATGAAGGCGGAGTTGACGGTCTTTTCAATCAGGACCTCACCCGGCACCGGCCCAAAGCCGTCCTTGAACCTGGCCCCCTGTCCGGCCAGAGGAGAGCCCGCTTCGGTGCTCAGGTGCCGGACATGAAAGACCGCAAGCCCCTGCTGCCGGAAGGCCGCCAACAGCCGCAACGCGTTGTCCTCGGCTTCAGGGTTGTTGCGCGGTCCCCACCAAGGATCGTCAAAGCCGCGCTGAAAATCGATCAGCACAAGCGCCTCGTTGCGGGGTGACGGATCGGGGGCGTTCATGTCTGTCTCCTTGCTCGATGCGGCACAACTTCGGCGCCTTGTTGGGGTAAACGACGTAAGTGCGGGAAGACCAGCAGCAACCGGGCAAAAGCCTTGGTCCAGCCTGGTCAGGCAGCAAGACCGCGCAGCACGGCCTTCGCAAGCGGTGCGGGATGGGTCAACGACACCATGTGCGGCGCGCCTGCGATTTCGGAATAGGTCGCGCCCGGAATCTCGAGCATCCGCTTCATCAGCTGCGGGGGCGTCGAGGCATCCCGTTCGCCCGCGATCACGTGGGTTGGGACCCGGATCTGGCCTAGCCGGTCACCGGTCGTGATCGTGGCCAGGGCATGCCATCCGGCAACCCAGTCCGCGACGAAGGCGCGCTCGACCGCATCCCGCGCGAAGCGGACGGCCCATCCGCCCTGAGCAAGGTCCTCGGGACGGAACCAGCGCGTCAGGCTGGGGATGACTTGTGCGGCCATGCCGTCACGCTCCGCGGCGCGGGCCCGCTCGGTGAAGGCGTCAAAGGACCAGGCCGTGGAGGCGACGACGGTCAGGGTCCGCAGGCGTTCGGGCCGGCCCAGGGCGAGCTCCTGGGCGATCGAGCCGCCGAGTGACAACCCGACCACATGCGCACTGTCGATCTCGAGGCGATCGAGCAGGGCCACGAGGTCGCCCGCATAGTTGACCAGTCCCTGTGCCACCGGGGCGCCGGCCGCCGCACCATGCCCGCGCAGGTCGTAGGCGATGACGCGGAACCGCTCGGTCAGGACGGGGATGACATCGCGCCACATCCGGTGATCCAGCCCGAGGGCATGAACCAGGACTAGGGCGGGCTTGGCGCCGGCACTGTCGAAAACCCGGGTCTGGTGGTCATCGAGCATCACGTGGCGCGTTGCCAGCGTCGCCGGCGCACCGGCGGCACCCAGGGCCTCGCGCACCTCGCGCAGCAGGTTCAGGGCGCGCGGATATCCGGCGTAGACCGACATGTGCTCGGCAAGCGCGACAAGTTCGTCGGGATGCGCGCCGACCCGCAGCGCCGCGTCGAGGTGAATGCGCAACTGCGGCTCGGCGCCGCCGATCGCGCCAAGGATCCCCAGCGTCACCAGTTCGCGCTCGCGGCGGGACAGGGAGGTCTGGGCAAAGACGCTGCCGAAGGCGTGATCGACGAGGGTCTCGGCGAGAACCGCCGAGGTTTGGCGGACGGTCGCCACGGTCTGTTCGCCCCGCAACCCGTTGATCGCGACGAGTTCCTTCCACCCGATCTTTTCCTGTTTCATGGTCTGGTTTCCCATCGTTGTATTGGCATGGGGTCCCAGATGCCTTTTCAGTTTCCATGTTTCTACGGAGGATTTGTCAAATCGAACTTCCAATTTCGGAAAATCCGGATCGAGACCGTGCGCGGGCCGCCCGGGCGGTTACGCGGGTGACTCCGGAACTCAGGCTGTTGCACCTGTCTCCAACTGCCGTCGGAAACCGATGACCTGCTCCGCGATAGCGTCGGCAACGGCCCGGACGCGCCGCGAGGCCGCAAGCTCGGCATGGGTCGCCAGCAGGACAGGACGCTCCATCTTGCCGCCTTGGGGAAGTTCGTCGGCGATCAGCCGCAGCCCCGCCTGGCGCGCCAGGAAATGCGGCAGCACCCCGATCCCGATGCCGCGTTGCACCGCCTCCAGAAGCGCCTCGAGCGAATTCACCGAGAACCGGGAGCCGTTTTCGGCGCCGAACGCCTTTGACCATGCCAGCAGCGTGTCCACGCCCGCGAGGTCCGGCCAAGTGACGTGCCGGTCAGGGCGCGTACCGTCGGCCGGGCCGTAAAGACCGAAGCCCATCGTCGCCAGACGCCGCACCAGAAGGTTGCCGCCGTCGGGCACGACCATGCGCAGCGCCAGATCGGCATCATGCCGGTGCAGATTGACCGCCACCGGGGAATACATGACCTCGACCTCAAGCCCCGGGTTGGCCTGCAGTAACGGGGCCAGCGCCGGGATGACGATGGGTGTGATCAGGCTTTCGATGCTGGCGACCCGCACCTTGCCGCGAATGTCGACCTGAAGGGCAGCCTCCAGCCGCATCTCGTGCGCGGCAAGTTCCATGCGTTCGGCCCGCGGCAGCAGCGCCGCACCCTGATCGGTCAGCGCATAGCCCTGCTGGCTGCGCAGGAACAGTGGCAGGCCGATGGCATGCTCGATCCGGTCGATGCGCCGAGAGATCGTGGCAACACCGACGCCAAGCGACCGGGCCGCGCCCGACAGCGTGCCGTCCCGCGCCAGGGCCAGGAAAAGCCGGATGTCATCCCAGTTCAGCCGCTCCATGGCCTTCCGATTTCGAAAAATGAACGCTGGATATTGTCGATATACCAACAGAATCGGTAATGCAATTGAAGCGCATCTTCGACCGAAGGATTGCGCCCATGACCGCCACCGACCTTTCCCACATTCCCGCCCCCGCCGTACCACGCGAGCGCGTCGCCTTCACGCTCAGCGCCATGGCGGCCGTCCTCTGGGGCTCCAATTTCGAGGCGACGCGGATCGCGCTGCAAGGCCTGCCGCCTTGGACGGCGGCGTCGGCGCGTTTTGTCATCGCCGCGGCGGCGATCCTGGTCTGGATGCTGATTGTCGAGCGGACGGGATGGCGGGCGCTGCGGCGCAACGCCCCGGCCTTCGCGGTACTTGGCATTCTGGGCGTCGCGGGCTTCAACGCGTCGCTTTTCCTCGGCATGCGCACCTCGAGCCCGGTGACGGCGGCCCTGATCCTGGGCACGGTCCCGCTGACGACCAATCTTCTCGACGCGCTGTTCAGCCTGCGCTGGCCCAACCGGATCGCCCTCCTGGGGATGGCGATCAGCCTGGCCGGCATCGCCCTGACCGTCGGCGCCTTCTCCGGCGCGCGTGTCGCGCCGGGTGATCCCGTGATATTCGCCGGCAGCATCGCCTGGGCGATCTACACCATCGGCTGCCGCCGCTGGGTGCGTGAGGCCAGCCCCCTGGCCACCTCGACATGGACGATGGTGTTCGGCGCGCTCGCGCTGGTCGGCGCGGCCTTCGCGTTCGAGGCGCCTGTCGCGGCGGTCGCGGCCAGCTCGGCCCCGGCATGGGGGGCGGTGGTGTGGATGGCGCTGGCGGGTTCCGTGTTGACCTACCTGTTCTGGCAGGAAGGGATCGCCGTCCGTGGCCCGGCGGCAACCTCGGTGCTACTTAACCTCGTGCCGGTCGCGGCGCTGGTCTTCGCGATGATGTTGGGGCGGCGGCCGGATGCAACGCAGGTCGCCGGCATGGCGATAGCGATCTTCGGCGTCCTGCTGGCAAGCGGGCGGCTGCGGCGGCCCCGGGTTTGTCGGCGCCACGACGCAGCCGCCCCGGCGGCCGATGACACGGCGTCGCACGTTCCCATGGTCCTGAAGCCTGCGTGGCGGACCAACCAGCCGTTCAGCGCCAGCCCGGTGTCCGGGTGGGTAACCCCGGGTCCGGTCAACAAGCGCGGTCACTGAAAGGCCGCACCGTCCGTCCCCTGATCTCTCAACATGAAAGGCCTGCCATGACACTCGCTCCGCTCTTGTCCGCGCCACCCCAGGTGATCGTCCACGCGCTGACCGCAATCGCCGCATTCCTGCTTGGCACCGCGCAGGTTGCGCTGCCCAAGGGAACGCTGCCCCACCGCGCAATGGGGTGGACCTGGGTCATCCTCATGGCCGTGGTCGCGATGTCCTCCTTCTGGATCCACACGCTGTGCCAGATCGGGCCCTTCAGCGTGATCCACGGCCTGTCGCTGCTGACACTGGTGCTGTTGCCCGTCGGTGTCTTGCATGCGCGCCGCCACGCGGTCGGCCGGCACCGCAGGGTAATGCTGTGGCTTTTTGCCGGCGCGCTGCTGGTGGCAGGCGTGTTCACGCTGTGGCCCGGGCGGATCATGCATGACGTCGTTTTTGGAACGACGACGCATCACGGCGCCTGCATGTAAGGCAAGACGCCAGTGCGACCAAGTTGGCCTGGGACCCACGTCGCCCCGGGCTGGCCATGACGAAATTGACACCAAATCACGCAGCGCGCGGCGCGGCGTGAAACCCGGAAGAGGAATGAAACGATGATCGCAATGCAATACAGTGTCACCTTGCCCGCCGACTACGACATGGAGATCGTCGCGCGGCGCATCCGTGACAGGGGGCCGTTGATGAACGGCTTTCCCGGGCTTGGCTTCAAGGCATTCTTGATGGCGCGCAAAAGCGGCGGCGCCTGCCCGAGCGGGGCGAACCTCTACGCGCCGTTCTACGTCTGGCAGCGTGCCGAGGGCATGGCCGATTTCCTGTCCGGGCCGGGCTTTGCCGCCCTCTCGGGGGACTTCGGACGACCGTCGGTGACCACCTGGACGCCGTGGCACGTCAAATTGAGCGAGGAGATTGCCAGGGCTCGTTTTGCGCAGCGCGTTGTCAGGCCGATCGGACCAGAGGCGGATCTGGGTGCCCTGCAGCAGGACGAGGGCCGGTGGGCGGAGGATGCGATGGCAGACGGCGCCGTCGCCGCGGTGTCGGCGTTCGATCCATCCGTATGGGCTTTGGTCAGGTTCGATCTCTGGCCGCGCCCGATCGAGACCCCCGCCAGCGGCGCCCAGCTTTACGAGGTCGGCCATGTTGCCCAAGGATGACTCCAACCTTGGCTTGGCTGGCCTGACCTATTTCCTTGCCTGACGGACGCGACCGGGAGAACGCCGATGATTGCATTGAGCCAGGTTCTGGCCTTTCTGGTCGAACTCGCAACCCTTGCGGCCTATGCCCGATGGGGCTGGAGCTGGTTTGAGACGCCCTTTGCCTCCGTGGTCGCGGCGCTGATCTGCGGCGGCCTGTTCGCGTTGCTCTGGGGGTGGTTTGCGGCGCCGAAGTCGGACCATCGGCTTGCGGTCCCGCTGCTTCTGGTATTCAAGTTGCTTGCCTTTGGCGGGGCCACCAAGGCGCTGGTGCAGGTGGGCCAAACGAACGCGGCAGCCCTCCTCGCCGCAGCGGCCGGCCTGCATTTGATCTTGGCGTTGTGGCTTGGTGATCTCTGATAACAGGCAGACTTGGTCATGAAGCCCGTTGGCTTTGTAGAGCAACACCGGCTTGAGGCGGGCAGAGCGGATTTGTCGCGTCCGGCCACGACGAACCGATCGCCATACCGCCACTTCAAGACATGCCCCGAGATCATCCACCTCGCGGTGATGATGGATTTCCCATCAAGGCCGCCGCAACATGAACCGAAATCTTCTCTACACCATCATCGGAGCCCTCGCCGTGGTCGTCGCCGGACTGGCCTACCAGTCCTACCGCGCCAGTCAGAACAAGAACGGCGTGCAGATCAATGTCGGCAAGGACGGGGTGTCGATCACAGGCACGAACTAGGGTCGGGACCCAATCCTGTTTCAATGTCGGAGTTTCGCGTGCCCGAGATCGAGAGCGCCGAGCAAGAGGCTCAGGCTGTCGACATGATCGTCGCACTGACCTTTTGAGAAAGCCGCGACCTTGGCCAGAAAGGCCTCTTTCCATGGCGCATTTAGCGGCAAACGGATCGCCGTTCAGCAATGGCAGCATAACCTCTTCGGCCACAAGAAGCAGACAGACGGCTCCTGGTTTCATTCCGAACATTCGTTCAGCCGCAGCGAATGACCGTTTCCCTCCCCTCCATGACCTTCGAGATTTCTCGTGCGATGGTCTAGAGTCTGCCAAGAGCGGCTGCGGAGGAACTGACGATCGCCTTTCGGGCCCTTGGCGACACGTCTGATCAGGAAGGGAAACTCACGATGGCGAAGCGAGCACGGCTTGATCGAGACGAAAACAAGAAGGTGCGCGAATTCGAGAATGTGCCCGCCTCGGTCATCTTCGAGGCGATCCGCAGGGAGGGAGAATACGAACTGTCCCGGCCGCTGAGCGCGCTTTGGTGGTCCGGCGTTGCGGCGGGTCTGGCGATCAGCATGTCAGTCTTCTGCAGCGGCTTTCTTGCCTCGATCCTGCCAGACGCGCGCTGGACGGCGGCCGTCACCAGCTTTGGCTACACGATCGGGTTTCTGATCGTCATCCTTGGACGCATGCAGCTCTTTACCGAAAGCACGATCACCCCGATCCTGCCGCTGTTCATCGAGCCGACAGGGCAAAAATTCTACCAGATCGCAAGGCTTTGGAGCATCGTCTTCGTGGCGAACATGGTGGGGTGCGCCGCAGCTGCCGTGGTGCTTGACTACGGCCATATTCTGCCCACGTCGCAGGTCGACGGAATCCTCGCCGTCTCACGCCACTACGCCGAGGCGACGGCCCTGCAGCACTTTGGCCGCGGCATCCCCGCCGGTTTCACCATTGCCGCGCTGGTGTGGACCCTGCCACGACTGGAAGGTGCCGGTGAAGTTCTGGTGATCATGGGCCTGACCTACATGATCGGGCTTGGCGGCATGTCACACGTCGTCGCGGGGGCGACGGAACTGTTCATTCTTGCAGCGCGCGGCGATCTGGCGATTTCCACGGTGGTCCTTGGTGGCATCCTGCCGGCCCTTGCCGGGAACGTACTAGGTGGCACGGGAATTTTCGCGGCCCTGACCTTCGCCCAGGTGCGCGAGGAAATCTGATCATGGCTGCGCATAGACTTGGCGCGGCTCAACGGGGCTGACCCACAATTTGCACGTCGGCGGCCAACGCTGTCAGGTTTGGGGAATGAAAACATCCGCCGTTCTGCCCCTTCTTCTGGAAAGCCAGAAGGGTGAGGCAGTACGGCGGATGCAGAGATTTTCTTTTGGGCGCAACTCAGAAACTTGCCGCCCGATATCGGGCGGTGGGCCGCCCCTATCCCTTATCTGAACCGGGACATTGCGCTGTTGAAGGCATCGGCGATGCCGCCCCATGCGGTATCAAAGCCCGACTTCATGTCCTTCCAAGCCTCGTCGCTGGCTGCGCGCATGTCCCGAAGCTTTGCCTCGGCCTCGTCGCGCTGCGTGCGCAGCTCTTCAAGGTTCCGTTGATAGTCGATCTTCGCGTCGGCCTGTGCAGCTTCCATTCTGGCCTGCATCTTGTCGATCTCGGCGTTCCATTCGTCGATCTTGGCCTTGGTCTTTTCGATATACTGTTCTCTCTCGGTCATCTTGTGACTCTCCTTTCACGGTTTTTCAGCGCAGTAATTTGCGCGTCTTGGTGAATTGTTGCCCGACAAAGTGCGGCGGCCTGCTGCACGACTGGCGGGCCTACGGGTGTCTGGTGGTGCCTGCCGGCTTCGCTTCAGCGGTATTGGCCGAGGTCAACATCGTGCGTGTAGGTGCGCCCGCCGCTGTCGGTGAATGTGAGCGTGCCTTTCAGCGCGGCGAGGCTTTGCGCGTTCTGGGCCACCGGTCCCAGATCGAAGACGTATGAGAATGCCCCAAGCCAGCGGAAGACGTGATTGCCATTGGCAAGGATAAAGAAATCCTCGGCAGGATTGCTCAGGTCCGCGGGCCTTGCCTGCAGCGCCTGACCATTCGTCAGTGTCAGCGTGGCCTGCCCGAAATCCTGCAGGAAATGGCGCTGATCCGGTGCCAGCGACGGGGCATGGGCAAAAACACGAAACGCAATCTTCCCCGCAAGGTTGTCGGCCATTTTCCGTGCGTCGCCGGTGCTCAACGTCTTGTCCTGAAAATAGGTCAGGTAGGCGTTGGACAGCAGGCGTTGCCGGGGCGTGTCAACCACAACGGCATCCACCAGACGGCTTTCATCGGTGATGTGAAGCGGATTTGGCCGGTCGAACAGCACGTAATCCTTCACGATCAGCCCGTGCGCATGGTCCGCGACCATCGTTTTGGCCTGGTCCAATGTACTGGCGACCTCGCTGTCGCTAAGCGAAGGCTCGAACGCATGCGCGGGCATCGCGCCGATCAGGCCGATAACGGCGATCTGGCCAGCGCGCGACAGAAGCCGGATGGCCGGGCGCACGACGTTGCGGCGGGGCCCGCAGGGCCCCACCATTTTCATATCATGGTCCGTCATTGGTTCGCCTGGCCTTGGCCCAAACCGAACAGGATCAGCGTCGCCGAGGGCGACACATCAGGCGACCATGTCCGCGACATGTTACCAGAGGCCACCGCGACATATTGCTGACCGTTCATCTCGTAGGTCGAGATACCGCCGCCGATCGGACCGCCGGTGTTGAAGCTGTAAAGCTTGTCGCCGGTCTTGGCGTTCAGCACGGTGAAGTCGCCGTTCAGCTCGCCGGCAAAGACAACGCCACCGGCTGTCGGCGTGACCCCGGCCACGACCGGCAGGTCGGACTTGTAGCTCCAGTTCGTCTTGCCATCCGCGGCCGAGATGCTGTGAATCCAGCCTTGCGCCTGGTCAACAGGGTCAAAGCTGTAGCTGCCAGCGAAGAAGAACTGCCCGGGCGTGTAGCGCACTTCGCCCAGCGTGAAGGTCGTGCACCAGTCGACGCTGGGCACCACGAGCGCCTTGTCTGCCTTGTCGAAGGCCGGGCCGTACCATTCCACGCCCCCGTTGATGCCCGGGCAGACATGCGTGCCGTCCGTCGTCGGTGGCGAACCGGCGTTCTTCAGTGTCGTGACCGCCGATTTGAAGACCTGCTGCTTGTTGGCTTCGTTGTAGACGTAGACATAGCCGTTCTTGCTGGACTGAGCGGCATAGACCGTTTTGTTGCCACCGCTGTCGGTCAGACTGAAGATCACCGGCGCCGCGGCGCTGTCACGGTCGAGCGCATCGTTCGGGATCTGCTGGTAATAGTGGTCCAGCTTGCCGGTCTTGGCATCCAGCACCAGCGTCGAGTCGCTGTAGAGGTTGTCACCGGGGCGATACCGTGCCGCAAAGTCGGGGGCCGGGTTGCCGACGGGCACGTAAAGCAACCCGTTCTTGGTATCGAGGGAGTAGGACGTCCAGTTGGAGCCGCCACCGGTCGATGCCGGATCGGCACCACCGAAGGAGGCCTGAACCACCTCGTCAAAGGACCACAGCTGATGTCCATCCTTCACGTCGAAGGCGAACATGTGCGCAGGCGCGCCCCAGTCAGCGCCAGCGGTGCCCATGAACAGCATGTCATGCCACACGATGGGTGCGGAACTAAGGAAATAGCCCTTGCCGGAATCCACCGGGCGGATGTTCCACAGAACGTCGCCGGTCTTGGCGTCCATCGCGATGACGTGGCCGTCCGAGGTGCCACGGAACACGCGCCCGCCGGCAATGGCGATGCCGCGATTTGTGTTGAAAGGCTCGTTGCCCTTGGGCGTGTAGGTCTGGTGCCAGACCTGCCGGCAGTTCTCTGCATTGACCGCATATGTCGTGTAGGGCGTGGTCACGTAAACGAGGCCGTCATAGACCACCGGGCTGGACTGGAACGAAGTCTGCTCGCCCAGCTGGGCGATGCAGACGGGCCGCAACTGATCGGCATTGCCGGCATTGATCTGGTCAAGGCTCGACCAGCGCTGGCCGCTATAGCCCTTGTTGTACATCAGCCAGCTGTCGGTCGCGCTGTCCGCGTTGTCGAGCGCGGCCTGATCGGGGCCGCTTGTCGTGGGTTGCTTGACGTTCTGGGCCGGAGCACCCACAGCCATTTGCTGCGGTTTCTGGTCATTGCCATTCTGGCCGCCACTGCCGGAGTTGCCGCTAGCCTGGGCCTGCCCGTTGGACGGGTTCTCGCTTTGGCTGGCCTGCTGGTTGTCGCCAGAGCTGTTCGACTTGCGCATGTCGGCAACCTTCTGCGCCGTGATCGGGCCGAAGGAATTGTCGAAGTTCTGCCGAATGTAGGAGGCCACGGCAGCGATCTGAGCGTCGCTCAGCTGTGAACTGAAGGCCGGCATCTTGCTGCCGCCATGCAGGATCTGGGCAATAACCTTGCTGTCATCCGCAAGGATCTGATTGCCGCGAAACTTGATGCCGATGCCGCCATTACCGTTCTGGCCATGACAGCCCTGACAACCCGCCGTGCTGTAAACCTGTTGTCCGTCCACCGATTGCTGGGCCTCGACGGGCTGTTGCAACCCGCCAGAGATGGTCAAAGCTGCTGCGACGGCAAATCCACTTGCCAGCTGCCCGGCCCCGGACCCTCCTGGTGTGTCCAATGAATTTGTCAATGATTGTAAGGCCATGGGCGCCCTCCTTTCGTTTTGACATGGTTTCTAGGTATTCACCGGAGGCAGTGACACAACCCCTCGGCCGCGAGAGCTGCACAACTTTTCGGCATCTTTGGCACGCATTTTCCGTGGATTCGGCATGACGCCGCGGGTCGTTCTTGGGCCTGCGGCGCTACGCGTCAGCGGCCAGTTTTCGGCACCTCGAGCGCTTTGAATTGCACCGCGTGATCACCCGGTGCGGCAACTTGGCCGGGCGCGTGTTCGGCGTGATTGTCGGAAGTCCGGCATCGAAACAAGCGGTTCCTCGGGACTAGCTCGACTGCTGTCGACGCCTCAGAAACCGCGCCAGTCGCCCGATTGTCAGCCCCTGCACGATGATCGAAAACAGGACGATCAGGAAAGTGGCCGCAAGAATCTGCGGCTTCCACGCGCTGTCAGGCAGACTGAGGGCAAGCGCAACAGAAATGCCGCCCTTGAGGCCGCCCCATGTCATGATTGGTATCACCCCGCGCGACTGGTCAAGGAACGGTCGGAGCACAAGAACAGGCACGACAACCGCAATCAGACGGCCGACCAGCGACAGGCAGATCGCGGCGATCCCGAATGCGATCGTGTCGAAGTTCAGGGTGACGACAAAAACCTCGACGCCGATCAACAGAAAGAGAATGGCGTTGAGAACTTCGTCGATGACCGTCCAGAACCCGTTTAGGTACTTCTGCGTCTGCTCCGACATGCCGTGTCGAACGCCGATATTGCCGATGAACAGGCCGGCGACGACAGCCATGATCGGGCCCGAAACGCCCAAAGCCGACGCAAGCTGATAGCCCCCAAGTGCCAGCCCGAGCGAGAGCAGTATCTCGAGCGGGTAATCATCGATCGGACGAAGCATCTGGACAACCAGCCAGCCCAGCACGCCACCCAGAAGAGCGCCACCCGCTACTTCCCTGAAAAAGAACAGGATGATCCCGCCGAACCCGGTCACGGCCGGAGATCCATCTGGTGGAAAGGCCAGTCCGGCCAAGATCAGAAACACCACGTAGCCCATGCCGTCGTTGAACAGGGACTCCCCGATAATCTTGGATTGCAGCGAGTCCGTCAGCCCGGCCCGTGACATGACGCCTAGCACAGCCACCGGGTCGGTCGGCGAGATCAGCGCGCCAAAAACCATGGCCACAAGAAGCGGCATCCCCGTCACCCAATGGTATCCAAGCCCGACGACCGCGACAGAAAGGACCACGCCAAGCGTCGCCATGACTGCAATGGTCCCCGCCTGATCACGCAGGTCCGCGACGCGAACATGCAGGCTGCCGGCAAACAGAAGCAGACCCAGCATTCCTTCGAGCAGCGTGTGCGAAAACCTTGCGTCAGCAACGAAGGTTCGCATTTGCGCCGCAATGCCCAGACCCGGATCAAGCGCGTCGAGGCCAAGAACACAAAGCGAGGCCGCAAGCGCAACGATGAGGATACCGATCGCCGACGGCAACCGGAACAGGATGTGGTTTACGGCGCCGAAAACACCGGCGAGGACAATCAACAATGTGCCGATCTGAAGGGCGTTCATGGAATCCTCGGATCTTGGTTCGCAAGCCAGTTGATCGTTTGCGATCCATTCCTGTTGTCGCGCTAACGGGTTCCAGCCAAAACGGCCCCGCCAGAGGGAAAACAACCTATTGTGCTGCCCATTGGGGCACAACCGTTCGTTTGCGGCAAAGCAAGACTTGCGCGCCTTGAGGCAACGCCGTCCCGTTTTCGGGAAGGGCCGAATCATGCATTTGCGCGCACTACATTCCGAACCGCCGGACCGGACCCCACCAAAAAGAGTTGATCGAATAGGGTGAGGGGGTCAGGATCGGGCGCAGATGCCAAGGTGGCGGTCAGGGCGCGGATGCCCTCTGCCCATTCAGGTTTACCTGCATTCGGCCCTTGCCCGGCATGCGAACGGGGGACGCATGAACGGATCGAGATCAGCCTGCGCAAGATCCGCGCCGCGCCGCGCGACCCTCGCCCTTGCCGGATTTCTTGCCGTGGTGGCCCCGCCCGCGGCCCTGCACGCCGGACCGGGGCACCAGTACACGCCGCCGCCGCTGATCACGGACCCTGATACGGGGCTGCCGCTCAATCCACTCGCCAGCTTTGATACGCAATACGAGGCGGACGAGGCAGCCGCCGATCTGGAACGCCGCCTGACGATCATCGGCGAGCGGCAGATCGTGCGTGTCATCCCGGTGCGCAACGCAACTGGTAATGGTTCGTCAAGCTACGTTCTGGCAACGTCGATCGGGGTCCGCGACATCCTCGACTATTACACGCCCAACGGGGCCGACCCGTCGGTCACGCTGCCGCAACTGCCCGGCTCACTGGCCAATGGCGAGGTCGCGGGCCTGGCGATCAGCGCCGATGCCAAGACCGTGGTCGGCTACGCCAATTACGGCGGCACCAGCCCGGCAGCCTTCAGCGACAACCACGCCTTCCGCTGGACCGCCGAGACCGGCACCGTCGATATCGACGGGCGCGATGCGACCACCTATTTCTCCGCCGCGACGGCCGTCAGCGACGATGGCGCGACGGTTGCGGGATACATGGGCATTGACCCGGACGGCAGCACCCGGCACGCCTTTCGCTGGACCGATGCGACCGGCATGTTCGACCTAGGCACCCTGTCAGGCAGCGGCGCTTCGGCGGCCAACGCCATCAGCGGGGATGGCGGCACGATCGTCGGCTGGTCCGACGCAACGCTGGGCAGCGGCATCGACACCGTGGTGGCGAAGCGCGCGTTCAGCTGGACCGCCGCCGCCGGCATGACCGATCTTGGCGCGCTGCCCTCGGACTATACCGGCCGCCGGTCTGAGGCGACGGGCGTCAGCGCGGATGGCACGACCATCATCGGCTGGTCCGACTACGACGATCCTGGCCTGGGCTATCCGGTCGCACGCTCGGTGCGCTGGAGCGCGGGCACGATCAGCAACCTCGGCACCCTGCCGGGCGCGGTCAGTTCCGCGGCGACGGCGGTCAGCGCGGACGGGTCGGTGATCGTCGGGACGACCACGCAACTGTCGCAGCCCTACACCCCCGGCGACCCGCTGGCCGGGGACGAGGCCGCGTTCCGCTGGACGGCGGCCACCGGCATCGCGGACCTGAAGACGCTGCTGTCTGATGCCGGGCTCGACATGACCGACATTCGCCTGCTGACCGCCGATGGCCTGTCGCCCGACGGCGTGGCGATCGTCGGGCAGGCGATGATGCCCGGCGCGCAGGCGCCGACCGGTTATCTGGTCACCTACCTCGACGCCACCAACATCGCCGTGGCGCAGGCAGAGGGCCTGGTCGCTGCCATAAACGGAAGCGGCACGGGCGCAACCGGCGGTACAGGCGGTACCGGCGGGGCTGGCGGCAACGGTGGAAGCGGCGGGATATTGGGAACCGGTGGCACCGGCGGTACCGGTGGCACCGGCGGCACAGGCGGCGACGGTGGGAACGGTGGAGCTGGAGGCGCGGGCGGTACCGGTGGCACCGGTGGCACAGGCGGAAACGGCGGGAACGGAGGAACTGGAGGCACTGGCGGTACAGGTGCAACCGGCGGCACAGGCGGCGACGGTGGGAACGGTGGAGCTGGAGGCGCGGGCGGTACCGGTGGCACCGGTGGCACAGGCGGAAACGGCGGGAACGGAGGAACTGGAGGCACCGGCGGTACAGGTGCAACCGGCGGCACAGGCGGCGACGGTGGGAACGGTGGAACCGGCGGCACTGGCGGAAGCGGTGGCACAGGTGGCGACGGTGGGACCGGCGGAACCGGTGGCACAGGCGGAAGCGGTGGGAACGGCGGAACTGGAGGCACGGGCGGCACTGGCATGACCACGACCGACTCTGTCCAGGGGTCGGTCGATGCGCTGGGGGCAGCGGGGTGGATGGTTATTCCGCAGGAGGCGGCCTTCGGTAGCCTGCTGAACGGTCGTTTCGATGCACCCTTGGCTGCGGGCGACATGGTGGCCCCGTTGGCCGCCTGGGGCAGCCACACCTACGGCCTGCGCGTGCGGCGCGATCTTGGCGACGGGCTGCTGCTCAAGGGCGCGATCGGGTCGGCCCAGCACGACGATGGGGATATCGCGCTCGATTCGCCGCTCATCGGCGCCGTTGCGCTGCGCTGGATGCCGGAACGGGCCGGGGTGCTGCATCCCTATGCCGAGCTCGGTGCCATGTTTGCACCGCAGCAGACCGCCACCTTCACCCGGCACTACGCCAACGGCGCCTCGGGGCAGGCGACCGGGATCGGCACCGCGGCGGGCCGACTGGCCTTCGGCTATGTCGAGGGCGGACTGGCCTACGCGCCATCGGCAGACGCACAATACGCCCTGTCGCTGACGCTTGGCCGCGGCAGTTTCCACCACGACGCCTATACCGAAGCGGCCGGACCGGAAAACCCGTTCCCGGCCAGCTTTGCCGCAGGGACCGACCGAGCCACCACGTTGCGCTTGGGCGCACGCGCCTCGCTGGCGCTGTCGCCCAGCATGTCGCTAGGCGTCAACATCGGGCTGGGGCATGTCTGGGGGCAGTCCGGCACAGCGGCCACGGTGGCGGGCACCGTCTATTCCACGACTGCGGGCGCGGCGAGCTGGGCCGATTACGGGCTGGACCTTTCGATCCATACCGGCGCCCGCACGGATGTCGATCTCTTCATCATTGGCCTGTCGGGCGACCACGGCATTGGTCACCATGCAGAGGTCGGACTTAGCCTGACGATCCGGCTTTAGTCGCGCGTCAGGCGGGCCGGGTCACGGGGTAACGTCAGCCTTCGGTTGTCAAGAAACCGATACAGAACGGTCAAGAGTCCGTTTCACGAAAACGTCATCACTTGTTTCAGGCGGTCGTCTGCCGGGCCCTCTCCGGGTTCGGCGCGGCCCCGTTTTCGGTTTTCCATTGGAGACGATCATGACTCATTCAGCCAAGAAGATCATCCTTGTCACGACGGCGCTCGTTGCGCTGGGCACCTTTGCCCATGCCGATGCCGTGTCCGATTCCCGCGCCGCCGCGCTGGCACAGACCTCTGTCTATCGCGTCGGCTTCCCGGTCGAGGTGTCGGTGGTCCCGGGTAAGGGCCTGGGCGCTGATGCCTTTGCCGCCAACACCGTCGCGTCTAAGCACTATTCCGTTGGCCGCCTGTCGTTCGAGCTGGCCTATGTCATGCCGGACCAAAAGACCGTCTACATCGGCAACGACCAGACCAACGGCGCGATGTTCCGCTACGTGGCCGATACCGCGGGCGATCTTTCGTCGGGCGAGCTGTTTGCCGCCAAGCTGACCCAGACCGCCGAGAAGGGCGCCGCGACCTCTGATTTCAGCATCGCCTGGATGTCGCTGGGCCATGCGACCGACGCCGAGATCGACGCGATCATCGGCAAGGGCATCAAGTTCTCGGACATGTTCGACACGGCCGATGTCGCCGACAATGCCTGCCCCGCGGGCTTTACCCCGATCGAGTCGACCTATGGCGCGGAATGCCTGACGCTGAAGACCGAGAACCGCCTTGGCATGTCGGCCGACGAGATCGCGCTCGCCGCCTCGCGCCTTGAAACCGCACGCTATGCCGCGACGATGGGCGCCACCTCGGAATTCCGCAAGATGGAAGGCATCACCTTCGATGCCAAACGCTCGAAGCTCTACATGGCCATCTCGGACCTCGAGAAGGGCATGGCCAAGGGGCCGAAACTGGCCGGTGTCGCCGATGACATCAACCTGCAGGCCAACAAGTGCGGCGCGGTCATGCAGCTGTCTGTCGGAGCCGACATGGCGACCACCGACATGAGCATCCTTGTTGCCGGTGGCCCGTTCAATGCCGGTGCGGTGGTCAACCAGTGCGACATCAACAACATCTCGTGGCCCGACAACCTGACGATGGGTTTCACCGATGACACGTTGCTGATCGCCGAGGATACCGACTATCACCAGAACGACGTGCTTTGGGCGATGAACCTCAACGACGGGTCGCTGACCCGTGTCTTCACCACACCCTACGGGTCGGAAGTGACCTCGCCCTTCTACTACAAGAACGTCGATGACAAGTTCGACTACCTCGTCACCGTAGTGCAGCACCCCTATGGCGAAAGCGACCAGGACATGGCGACCTCGCCCGACGATACCCGCGCCTACGTGGGTTATGTCGCGATCCCGGCCAAGGTGCAGGGCGGCGATACCGTCGGCTTCACGCCCATGCCCTTCGCCGCGACCGATGCGGAAAAGCGGATGGCGGCCTTCACCCCATCGATGACGCTCAACGGCACCGAGATGGCGCTGAACGGCTACCAGACGCTGCTGCGTTCGGGCGACAAGGTGGGTAACGCGGTCTTCGGTCAAGCCGTGGCCCGCGACGGTACGCCGCTGGTCGATTACCCCGACGGCGACCTGCCGGGCGGCGTCTCGACCTCGCAGGACCACACCACGCTGCACCGCACCGCCGATGGCGAGCTTTTCGCGATCACCCAGTTCGAGGAAGAAGTCGGCACGATGTACATCGCCAGCCTCGACCGCGACGCGGTGTCGGGCACGCTGGTGGTGACCGGGCTGAAGCCGGTGGACCTTTCGGCGGCCTTTGGCGGGTTCGACTTCTGCGCCGGCGTCGCCACGCCCTGGGGTTCGCACCTTGGCGGCGAAGAGTGGGACTTCAACGCCCGCGAATTCGAAGCCGCGGGCGAACAGGACGCCGATTTCGACAAGTACCTGATGTACTTCGGCTTCAAGCCCGGCGCGGCCTGATCGCGCTGGCGACCAGCCCCGGTGCGGCGACGCGCCGGGGCCTTCACACACAACGACGGCCGCGCGAAGGCGTGGCCGTTTGCATTTCCGAAAGGGGGGTGTTGGTGGCGGCGCAGGGACTTGAACCCCGGACACGCGGATTATGATTCCGCTGCTCTAACCAACTGAGCTACGCCGCCAGACCGAGGGCGAGTTAAGCGAGGGGCCGCGCCCCGTCAAGGGGAAATGCGGGAGGAGATGCGGGCCCGTCGGGATGGGCCTTCCCTCTGCCACGCGGCGGCGCTAGCACTGGTGGCAGGATTTGCCGAAGGCCCCTGCCCCATGTCACTACTCGACCGCCTTGCCGCCATCGTCGGCCCCGCCAACCTTGCGACAGGGCCGGACGCCGCGCGCTGGTCGCAGGACTGGACGGGCAAGTTCCATTTCACGCCACTGGCCGTGGTGCGCCCCGCCTCCACCGCCGAGGTTTCGGCCGTCATGGCGCTGGCGCATGAAACCGGCACGCCGGTGGTGCCAGTTTCGGGCAATACCGGCCTTGTCGGCGGCACGGTGGCCGAGGGCGCGCTGATGCTGTCGGTCGACCGGATGAACCGCATCCGCGAGGTGCGGCCCGCCGGGCGGCTCGCCATCGTCGAGGCGGGCGTGATTCTCTCGTCCCTGCACGAGGCGGCGGCCGCGCATGACCTGATCTTTCCGCTGACCTTCGGCGCACGCGGCTCGGCCATGGTGGGCGGGTTCCTGTCGACCAACGCCGGCGGGTCGAACGTGCTGCGCTACGGCAATACGCGCGACCTCTGCCTCGGGCTGGAGGTGGTGCTGGCCGATGGCCGGGTGATGAACCTGATGAGCGAGCTGCACAAGGACAACGCGGGCCTCAACCTGCGCCACCTGATGATCGGGGCCGAGGGCACGCTGGGCATCATCACCGCCGCGGTGCTGAAGCTGCGCCCACGCCCGCGCGCCTATGCCACCGCAATGCTCGCCGTGCCCAGCCTTGCCCAGGCGCTGGCGCTGCTGAACCGGATGCAGGACATCACCGGCGGCGCGGTCGAGGCCTTCGAATACATGCCGCGCAACTACATCGACGGGCACCTGGAGGTGATCGCGGGGGCAAAGCCGCCCTTCGCCCAGATGCACGACCACAATATCCTGATCGAGGTCGGCGCGACCGCCCCGCGCGATGCCACGCCCGGACCGGATGGCGCGGTGCCGATCGTCACCCTTCTGGAAGAGACGCTGGCCGAGATGCTGGAGGCAGGCGACCTGCTGGATGCCGTCATCGCCCGGAACGAGGCGCAGCGGCGCGAGATGTGGGCCCGGCGCGAGGCCGCGGCCGAGATCGCCCATGGCTGGCATCCTTACGTCGATACCGACGTGGCGCTGCCGCTGGAAAAGGTCGCGCAATTCCTCGACATGGTGCAGCCGCGCATCCGCGCGCTGGTGCCGGGTGCGCGCGACCTGACAGTGGCGCATCTGGGCGATGGCAACGTGCATTACAGCGTCTATCCCGGCAGCGACGACGCCGCCCTGCACGACCGGATCATGGAACTGGTCGAGGACGCGGTGCAGGTGCTGGGCGGCAGCTTTTCCGCCGAGCATGGCATCGGCCTGTCCAAGCTTTCGTCTATGCGCCGGCGCAAGGACCCGGTCGCGCTGGAGGTGATGCGCGGCCTGAAGGCGGCGCTGGACCCCAAGGGCATCCTCAACCCCGGCAAGGTGTTTCCCGCCTGATGCGTGCACAATTCGCCCTGATCGTCCGGGACCCGGTGTTGCGGATGCTGTGCCTTGCCGTGCTGCTGACGGGCACCTACGGCTCGTCCATCGGGATATACCAGTCGCTGATCGGGATCACGGTGTTCCACCTGTCCGATACCGCCTATTCGGTCGTGCTGGCGGGCATTCTGGCGATGTCGGTCAGTGCCTCGGTCGGCATCGGCATCGTGACCGACCAGCGCCCCTCGCGCCGGCGCATGGCGATGTTGGCGACGGCGATGATGATCTGCGGCGCCTCCACCGTCTGGCTGGGCCATGCGCCGGTCTTCTTCGTGCTGGCCCATGTCGGCATGATCCCGTTCAACGCCGCGCTATTCGGGCAGGTCTTCGCGGTGACGCGGCTGCAGACGGCGCACCTGTCGCGCCGCGACCGCGACGGGATCATGGCGATCGTGCGCGCACTCTTCGCGGTGCCCTTCGTGATCGTGCTGCCGCTCTGGGGCCGCTCCTTTGCCGCCGGGCTGCCGCTGACCACGGTCTATCCCGTGGCGGCGGGCGTGGCGGCAACGCTGCTGGCGCTGATCCTTTTTGCGTGGCCGCGCGATGCCGTGGCGCCCTGGACCGAACAGAAATCCGGCCTGGGGTTCCGCGCGTCGTTGCGCGAAATGGCGCATCCGCCGCTGCTGCTGCGGGTGATGCTGGTGGGCGCGATCCATTCCGGCAGCGCCATTGCCGGCGTGATCCTCAGCCTTGTCTTCGAGCAGGCGGCGCATCGCACCACTGCCGACGTGGGCCTTTTCTTCGGCATCTTCGTGGCGATCGAGGTCGCGGTGACCCTTTCGGTCGGACAGGTGCTGAAACTGCTGCCAAGGCTCAAGATCATCGCGTTGGGAGCGGTGACCTATGCCATCTTCCTGTTGTTGCTGCCATGGGTGGCGCCGACGCCATACGTCTGGCTGTTAACCATCCCTGCCGGCGCTGGTGGCGCGCTGATCTATGCACTCGCCATCGGCTATCTGCAGGACCTTCTGGGCGCGCGTGCGGGGGCGGGCTCGTCTTTGCTGGCGGTCATGCGCATCGCGGCGGACGGGCTTTGTGCCGCGATCTTCGCGGTGGGAACGTGGCTGGGTGGCTACAGCCTTGTCGCCATCATGGGGGCAACGACAATGGTGCTGGCGATCAGCCTGATCCTCTGGCTCGACCGCGGACGGCACGCCTCGATCTAGAAAAAGCCCGGGCTTGCCTGTTCCAGCAGTTTGCGCGCCATCTCGCGGCCCAACGACGGGCCGTCCTCGATGGGCGCGGTCGCGTCGTCGGTCAGCACCTGGCTGCCATCGGTGCGTAAAATCTCGCCCCGCAGGCGCAGCGTGCCGCCATCGAGTTCGGCCAGCCCGCCGATGGGCGTCTCGCAGGACCCGTCCAGCGCGGCAAGGAAGGCGCGCTCGGCGGCAAGGCGCTGGCCGGTCGGGCCGTGATGGATCGCGGCCAGCATCTCGGCGGTGCGGCTGTCATCCGTCCGCCGTTCGATCCCGATGGCCCCCTGGGCCACGGCGGGCAACATCTCGTCGGTCGAGACGGGCGTGCGCGGCACGTCGGTCATGTTCAGGCGGTTCAGGCCCGCCATGGCGAGGAACGTGGCCTGCGCCACGCCTTCGGTCAGCTTGCGCAGGCGGGTCTGCACGTTGCCGCGAAACTCCACGATCGTCAGGTCGGGCCGGCGGTTGAGCAGTTGCGCACGGCGCCGCAGGCTGGACGTGCCCACGGTGGCACCCTGGGCAAGCTCGGCAAGGCCGCCCTGGCCGAACGAGATGAAGGCATCGCGCACGTCCTCACGCGGCAGATAGGTGTCGAGGATCAGGCCCGCGGGCTGTTCCACCGGCATGTCCTTCATCGAATGGACGGCGATGTCGATCTCGCCCGCGAGCAGCGCCTCTTCGATCTCGCGAGTGAACAGGCCCTTGCCGCCGATCTCTTTCAGCGGGCGGTCCTGCACCGCGTCGCCCGTCACCTTGATGACGCGGATCGCAAAGGCGTCTTCGGGCAGGTCGAAGGCCGCCATCAGCCGCGCGCGGGTTTCGTGGGCCTGCGCCAGCGCCAGCGGCGAACCGCGGGTTCCGATCTGCAGGGGCTGGGCGGGCATGGGAAGAGAAAGCGTCATGAGGCGGTTCTAGACGTGTCAACAAAGCCTGACAACTGCCTTGACACGGCCCCGCGCGCGGGGGACGAACAGGAGCAGCGAGAGGAGCCGCGATGACCCCGAAAAAGACCATCCTGCGTGCCCTTGCGGGCGAGGTTCTGCCCACCCCGCCGGTCTGGATGATGCGGCAGGCGGGCCGTTACCTGCCCGAGTATCGCGCCACGCGCGCACAGGCGGGCGATTTCCTGTCGCTTTGCTACAACCCGGAACTGGCCGCCGAGGTGACGTTCCAGCCGATCCGCCGCTACGGCTTCGACGCGGCGATCCTCTTTGCCGACATCCTGCTCTTGCCGCAGGCGCTGGGGGCGGATCTGTGGTTTGAAACCGGCGAGGGGCCGCGGCTGTCGACCATCTCGACCGCCGCCGACATGGCAAGGCTGAAACCGGCCGACGCGATTCACGACCACCTTGCGCCGGTCTATGAAACCGTCCGCATTCTGGCCAAGGGCCTGCCCGCCGAAACCACGCTGATCGGCTTTGCCGGTGCGCCGTGGACGGTTGCGACCTACATGATCGCCGGGCGCGGCACCCCCGACCAGGGCCCGGCCCATGCGATGATCCAGGGCAACCGCGCGCTGTTCCAGCAGGTGATCGACCTGCTGACGGCCAGCACCATCGAATACCTCTCCGCCCAGATCGACGCCGGTGCCGAGGTGGTGAAGCTGTTCGACAGTTGGGCAGGCTCGCTGAAAGGGCAGGATTTCCACGATTTCGCGGTGGAGCCCGCGCGCGCGATTACAGCGGCGCTGAAGGCGCGCCACCCCGGCATTCCGGTTATCGCCTTCCCGCGCGGGGCCGGAACTGCCTACGAGGGGCTGCATGCTGCGATCGGGGCCGACTGCATCGCGCTTGATGATGGTGTCACGGCGGAATGGGCGGCGGCGCATGTCCAGACGGGCGGCTGTGTGCAGGGCAACCTTGCAAGCTCCCACATGGTCAGCGGCGGGCAGGACCTGATTGACGAGACGCGCCGTGTGGTGCGCGCGTTTTCCAAGGGGCCGCACATCTTCAACCTCGGGCATGGCATCACGCCCGATGCCGACCCTGAAAATGTCGCATTGATGGTGGAGACCATCCGCAACGGCTGAGTTGCGGAGGGCCCGATGCGCCTTGTCCTGTTTTCGGTCTGGAAAGGCGCCTCGGCCTTCCTGACGATCTGCATGATGTGGCTGGCGCTGGCGCCCGCCACTTCTGCCGAGCGTCTGCGCCTTGGCGCACAGCCTGACCGGATGGACCTCGTGCAGATGCGCATGGCCCGCGCGATGATGCAGGTCGCCCCCAATTTCACTGTTGCCCGCTACGCCGAGGCGACGGGAATGCCGCCCGAGACGATCCGCGCCTACCTGACGGCGCGCGCATCTGGCGTCACCGCGCCGGCGATGGCGCTGCAGGCCGAAGGGCCAGCAGCCACCGCGCCCGCCGTGCAGACACGGGCGGGCGGGGCCAAGTTCGTGCGGGTGAACTGACGAGTCAGGGCTTGGCTAAAAGCCCGGTTGGCGTGTCCAAAGGATGGCGACCAGCGCCGCAAGCAGCACCGCCCATCCGGCAAGGTTGATCCGCACAGCCCGGCGCGCCGCCTGTTGCCGGTACCACGTTCGCGGCGTGATCTTGCGCAGCACGAACACGGCCTGCGCTGCAAGGGTGACCGATACCACGTTGACCGCCAGCAACAGCGATGCGCCAACTGCCGCGTTCCACTGTCCCGCGCCCAGTGTCAGGCCCATTGCCGCGGCGGGCGGCAACAGGGCCACGGCCACCATAACGCCCACCAACACGCCCGAGCTGCCCGCCAACAGGGACAACGCCGCCGCAGCGCCCGAAGCCAGCGCAAGCGCCACCCCGTCCAGCCCCACGGCAGTGCGGGCCATCACCTCATGGCTTGTCGGCAAGGTGCCAAGGCCGAGGCCGATGAGAACGCAGAGGATCAGCGTCAGGCCGACTCCGGCTCCGTTGACGAGAAACGCGCGACGCATTAGCCCAAGATCGCCCAGCGCAACAGCCAGTGCGAAGGCAAGGATCGGACCCAGCAGCGGCGCAATGACCATCGCGCCGATCACCACGGCAATGTTGTCCGACAACAGGCCAATCGCCGCGACGATTGTCGAGAGCACGACCATCGCAAGATAGTTCTGGTCAAGCCGCGCCGCGCGGGTCACCTCGGCCAGCAGCTCCTCGCGGGTCTGGCCCGTCTCGGCGATCAGGTCACGCGCCGATGATGCCTCTTCACGGGCCGGCAATACCACTTCGCTTTGCAGGATGGTCAGCGACCAGTCCTTCTTCTTGCCAAGGCCCACCTGAAGCGCATCGACCACCTCTTGTCGGTTCGCCTTGTCGACAACGATCTGCAGCGACCGGATACCGCGGCCGCCGGTCATGGTCTGCATCGACAGAACCTTGTCCGGGTCAATCCGGTCCCGGGCAGTTTCGACAATCTCGCGCGGGCCGTTGAAGAGGATCAGCCGTTCGTCCAAGGCGCGGGCCTCAGACCCACTTTGCCATGGGAGGAAGGCTCATCAGCACCGCATCGGCGTCATGGCCGGTGGTCAGCCCGAACTTCGTTCCGCGGTCATAGACAAGGTTGTATTCGGCATAAAGGCCGCGATGAATCAGTTGAGTATCCTTGTCGGCATCGGTCCAGCCCGTGTCACGGCGGCGTTCCACCAGCGGCAGATAGGCGGGCAGGAAGGCACGTCCGATATCCTGCGTCAGCGCGAAATCCGCCGCCCAGTCGCCGGTGCAGTAGTCATCCATGAAGATGCCACCGACGCCACGCGCGCGCTTGCGGTGCGGGATGTAGAAATACTCGTCCGCCCAAGCCTTCAGCCGCGGGTAATGGTCGGCCCCGTGCGGGTCCAGATGGGCCTTTTGCGTGGCGTGGAAATGCTTGGTGTCCTCGGCATACTCGATACAGGGGTTGAGGTCGGAGCCGCCGCCAAACCACCATGCGTGGGGCGTCCAGAACATCCGGGTGTTCATGTGGACAGCGGGCGTGTGCGGGTTCTGCATGTGCGCGACAAGGCTGATTCCCGACGCCCAGAAGCGCGGGTCGTCTTCCATGCCGGGCACGCCGCGCGCGGCCATCGCCTTTTGCGCCTGCGGTCCAAGGCTGCCATGCACGGTCGAGATGTTGACGCCGACCTTTTCAAATACCCGGCCGCCACGCATCACGCTCATCAGCCCGCCACCAGCGTCGCTGCCATCGTCCGACTGGCGCCTTGTCTGGCTCACGTCGAAGCGGCCCGCAGGCTGGCCAGAGAAGGGGCCGGTCGTCTGGGTGTCTTCCAATGCTTCGAAGGCTGCCACGATCTTGTCACGCAAGCTGCGGAACCACGCCGCCGCCGTTGCCTTCTCGGTGTCCATCGTATTGCTGTCGCTGCCGTCCATTGCCGTGTCAGACCCCTGATATTGCATAGCCATGCTCTAACACCCTTTATGCGGGCAGACTACCGCACTATCTGCGTCCCAGAGGTACCTGCCCATGACTCGCGCCCTTTTCGCCCTGCCCCTTCTTCTTGCGCTTGGCGCCTGCGCCACGCCGCGCGAATCCTGCATCGCCAGCGTCACGCACGACCAGAGAGTCATTGACCGACTGATCGCACAGACGCAGGCCAACATCGCGCGCGGCTACGCGCTGGAAACCCGGCAAGAGGTTGTGCGACTGCCAGATTTCTGCCGGGTCACGGCAGATGACGGATCGGTCCGGCTGGTGTCCTGCGACAGGGTCCAGGTGCAGGATCACCAGGTGCCGGTCGCCATCGACCTCAATGCAGAGCAGGCCAAGCTGACATCGCTGCTGCAGCGTCAGCGGCAAATGCGCGATCAGACCGCGGCCGCCGTCGCCCAGTGCAAGGCAACTTACCCCGAAGAGTGATCAGTGCGCCGCGACGCCCACGGCGTCGAGCAGGGTGCGTCCGCCATCCACCGTGATGACCTGCCCGGTGACGAATCCCGCGGCATCGGAGGCAAGGTATTGCACTGCGTCGGCCACCTCGCCGGGACTGGCGATGCGGTGAAGCGGCGTGTGGTCGATGATCTCGCTGCGAAACTCGTCATGTTCGCGCAGTGTGGTCTTGAGACTGGCACTCATGACGCTGCCGAAGGCAACGGCGTTGACCCGGATGCGTTTGGGCGCCAGCGCCACGGCCATCGAGCGCGTCATCTGGTCCAGTGCAGCGGTGCTGATGGAATAGGCGAGCAAGTCAGTGTGACTGCGCCGCGCGGCGATCGACGATAGGTTGACGATCGCACCCACCTGCCCCTCTTCCTGCCCCTCGGCCTGCTTGATCATCCGACGCGCAGTGGCCTGCGTCAGGCGCAGCGCCGCGACAAGGTTCTGTTCCAGCATCTGTGACACCGAGTCGTCATCGGGATCGAGCGGGTCGGTCAACACCACCTGCCGCGCCGCGTTGACAAGAATATCGACCCGCTCGAAGGCATCGACAGTGGCAGAAAGCAGGTTGGCGATGCTCAGCCGCTGGCGCAGGTCACACGCCATGATTCGGGCGGCCTTGCCCTCGCCTGCGACATCCCCCACTTCACGCTCCAGCGCGGCCTCGTCCATGTCGGCGAAGATGACGTTTGCACCTTCGGACAGAAAGTGTCGCCCGATCGCGAGGCCAACACCGTTGGCCGACCCGGTAACGATGGCGGTCTTGCCGGCAATCGAGAAGGACATCAGCGGTCTCCTGTTCAGCGGCGTGCGCCGGTGGCGCGGCTGCGGGTGCGAGGTTTCGACGTACTGACCGGCCGCGCGGCGTGAAACAGCTTGAAACCGCCATCGCCGCCGATCTCGGTCACCTCGCGGAAATGCTCGTGCAGGGCGGCCTCGTAAGGGAGGTGACGATTGGCGACCATCCACATCTGTCCGCCCGCCGTCAGCATCCGCGCTGCCGCGGCGATAAAGGCACGCCCAAGCGCCGGATCAGCCGCGCGCCCGACGTGAAAGGGCGGGTTCATGACGATACCGTCATAGGCAGCCGCCGGTTTCAGCCGCGTTGCATCGGCCCAGTGAAAGGCCGCGCGCGGGTCGGTGACATTCAGCCGCGCGCAATCCAGCGCCAGCGCTTCTGCTTCGATCAGGTCAAGGTGGGTGACACCTTCGCGCGCCAGCACGGCCTGCGCCAGATAGCCCCATCCGGCGCCCAGATCGGCCATCCGGTGCGGCAGCTTGGACGGCAGCGCGGCCGCCAGCAGGACCGACCCAGGGTCGGGGGCATCATCCGAGAAAACACCCGGCGCGGTGAAGTAACCATGTGCGCCCTTGACCGGGCCGGGCACGGCCCAGTCGGCAAAAGCATCGGTCGGCCCGGCGAACCAGAACAGCCGGCCATGCGCCTTGGTCACACTGGGCAGATCGCCCAGACGCTTGCGGCACTCGGTGAAGATCGCATCAGTACCGTCGGACTTTTGCCCGTCAACGATCACCAGCGTTGCATGGCGCGCCGCCTCGGCGATCAGGGCATGGGCCAGCGCCTTGGTGCGCGGCACGACGACCAGCATCGTCGGCGCGGGCCGAACCTGCGACACGGCGTCGTATCCTGCTGCCGCGAAGGCATCCAGATCGGGGCGAAAGCCGCAGGTCAGGCGCAACTGGTCGCGCGGCAGGGCGGACAGGTCATAGGCGGGCGGTGGCCGCAAGACTGTTACCTCGCCCGCAGGCAAGGTCAGTTGCCCCGCTTCAAGGGCAGTTGTCAGGCGATCCCGGGCCATGGGGGCGCGGCGCGGCCGCTATTCCTTTTCCATGGTGCATTGCAGCGGATGCTGGTGGCGCTGCGCGAAATCCATCACGAGGGCGACCTTGGTCTCGGCAATTTCGTGCGTGTAGACCCCGACGACGGCCAGCCCCTTCTTGTGCACGGTCAGCATCAATTCGAATGCCTGCGCATGGCTCATCCCGAAGAAACGCTCCAGAACGTGAACGACAAACTCCATCGGGGTATAGTCGTCATTCAGGATCAGCACCTTGTAAAGCGGCGGGCGTTTGGTCTTGGTGCGGGTTTCCAGCACGACACCGACATCGTCGTCGCCGCCGGTCTTCTTGTCTGCCATCATCCGGTCGTCAACACGCATCACGAAAGTCCGCTCTTCCACATCTTCCCTGCCAAGGCGACACATATATAACGCCTGACGCGGAAGAAAAGAATGCTCAATCGGGAGAAGTTGCCATGAAGCGGCGCTGGACAGTGGGTTTCGATGCTGACGACACCCTTTGGCAGAACGAGAAATTCTTTCGCATGACGCAGGATCGCTTCGCCGAACTGCTGGGCGAGCATGCCGCGCCCGAGGATCTGCACCAGCGCCTTGTCGCGGCCGAGCGGCGTAACCTCGCCCTCTATGGTTTCGGCATCAAGGGATTTGTCCTGTCGATGATCGAGACGGCCATCGAGGTGACGGATGCGCGCGTGCCCGCCCGGACGATCGCGCAGCTGATCGACGCCGGACAGGACATGCTGGCCCACCCGATCGACCTGTTGCCGAACGCGCGCGAGGCGGTCGAGGCGTTGTCGGGCAAGGCCGATGTCATCCTGATCACCAAGGGCGACCTGCTGGACCAAGAGCGCAAGCTGGCCCAGTCGGGGCTGGGCGAGTTGTTCGACGCGGTCGAGATCGTCAGCGACAAGACGCCGGCGGTCTATTCCCGCATCTTCGCCCGCCATGATACCGCCCGCGCGATGATGGTCGGAAACTCGCTGAAATCCGACGTGCTGCCTGCGCTCGAGGTGGGGGCATGGGGCACTCATGTGCCGCATGACCTGACATGGGACTACGAGCATGCCGAACCGCCCGTGGACAACCCCAAGTTCCACCGCATCGCCGATCTTGGCGCGCTGCCCGGCCTGATCGAACAGATCGGCTGAAGGCCGGGTGTGGCGCCCTAATCCTGCCACATTCGCTCATCTTGATATGCCGCGCTCGGTTGGCCCCAGATGTCGTTCAACCGCATGAAGGTCACCCCGAAATCCCTTGTAAATAAGGTGTTTTCGCGGAAGGCCCTACATGCTAGAGTGGAGCAAATCACTAAGGCTGGGAAAAAATCCGGCCGTCGAGGCAGTTGAGCGAGGCACACGACGTGGCAAGTCGTTCGGGACATCGGGCCCGCCCCATCTTCTTTGCGTGGATTTTCGCGCTGTCATGGGCATTTTCGGCGCTGGCATTGGCCGCGGCGCCCTTCGCGGCCTACGTCATGGACGCACGGACCGGCGAAGAGATTTATTCACGCAACGCCGACACGCCTCTGAATCCCGCGTCGTTGACCAAGATGATGACGCTCTACCTCGCCTTTCAGGACATCGAGCGGGGCAAGATCAGCCTTGATACGCTGGTGACCGTCACGCGCGAGGCTGCCAGCCAGCCGCCCTCCAAGCTGGGCCTGCGGACCGGGCAACGGATTGCGCTGCGCTACCTGATCCGCGCGGCGGCCGTGAAGTCGGCCAACGATTGCGCGGCGGCGATCGGGATCGCACTGGAAGGCTCGACCGAGGCTTTCGCGGCGCGGATGACGGCGACGGCGCGGGCCATGGGGATGACCCATACCACCTTCCGCAATGCGAACGGGCTGACACTGGCAGGCCACCTGTCATCAGCGCATGACATGTCCATTCTGGGGCGGCACGTCATCTACGACTTCCCTCAATATTATAACCTGTTCTCGCGTCGCACAGCGGATGCAGGCATTGCCACCGTGCGCAGCACCAACAGGCATTTCCTTGATGCCTACGAAGGCGCCGACGGGATCAAGACAGGCTATACTTCTGCGGCTGGCTTCAACCTTGTCGCTTCGGCCCAACGTGGCAACGAAAGGATCATCGCGACGGTCTTTGGCGGTACTTCGACGGCTGATCGAAACGCGAAGGTGGCGCAACTGCTTGACATGGGCTTTGCGCATGCGCGGTCGAATGAACGGTTGCGCCCCCCCACGCCGGCGCCGGTGATCGAGGGACAGGGCGCGATTGTCGTGGCCGGCGATGCCGGTGGCGCGGCCAAGACGGTGCGCGTGAATGGTTTGGTCTCGGTCAGCCTGCGACCGCTCGCGCGTTCGACCGCGCTGGCGCAGGTCGACTCGGCCGTCAACACCGACGTCATCGCATCAGCCGTGGCCGCCGCGTTGGAGCCTACCCCACCTGCTGCCCCGGACGGGCCTATTGGTGACGTTGCAGCAGTTGTGCCAGAGCCGCGACCCGCCGATCTGGCCGTGGCCGACGCATCGCCCGATACCGCAACCGATCCGACTGCTGATCCGGCTACCGATCCAAACGCCGACCCGACTGTGGTGGCGGACGGCCTGATCGACGGCAGCGACGAAGATCCTCCGGTTGCCGGCGATGGCAGCACGGTGGTTGCGGCGACCGATCCGTTGCCGCCTTCCGACGCGACACCCGCCGCACCTGACCTGACGCTGGCGGCCGACAGCCCGACACCATCCGTTTCGGGTGTGCAGCAATTGGCCGCGACGATCGACACCGCTGTGCCGACCGGCGCCATCGCCCCCGAAGCGCGGCCCGATCCGGCCCCGGCGGCTGCGGCAACCGGACCGCTGATGCTGGCCGCATCCGACACGACGGCTGCATCGGCCGGACCTGAGGTGATCAGCCGCGTCTCCACCTCGGGCGGGCGGATCTGGGGCATCAACGTGGGCCGCTACAATTCGCGCTTCGAGGCAGAGAAGGCGCTGCTCAGAATCGCCCTGAACGAGTCGGGGATCCTTGACGGGTCGTTGCGCAAGGTCATGCAGAAGCCTGGCGGATATGATGCCGATTTCATGGGGCTGGACCGCGACACGGCCGACCTTGCCTGCCGTCGCCTGCAGGCCCGCGGCACCACCTGTTTCATGCTGGGAACCGAGGGCTGACGCCGGCGCCCCCACGGGGACGCATGCCAAACCTTTGAAATAAAAAGAAAGTTTCGTTAACTGTCTGTAAACCGCGCCGCGGTCAGATCGCCCGCCCCTCGAAGGCCGCGGCCATCAGCGCGCGCGTATAGGGGTTCTGCGGTGCGTCGAATATTGCCTGTGCCGGCCCCTCTTCCACCACGTCGCCCTGTTTCATCACCATCACCTTGTGGGCCAGCGCGCGCACCACTTTCAGGTCATGACTGATGAAGAGATAGGCCAGCCCGTGCCGCTGCTGCAATTCACGCAGAAGCTGCACGATCTGCACCTGCACCGTCATGTCGAGTGCCGATGTCGGCTCGTCCAGCACCACCAGCCTTGGCCGCAGGATCATCGCGCGGGCGATCGCGATGCGCTGGCGCTGGCCGCCGGAAAACTCGTGCGGGTAGCGGCCGCGCAGCGCGGGGTCGAGGCCCACCTCGGCCATGATCTCCTGCACCATGTCGGTCGCACGGCGGCCGGCGGGCAGGCCGTGCACCCCCAGCCCCTCGGCAATGATCTGTTCCACCGTCATGCGCGGGCTGAGCGAGCCGTAGGGATCCTGAAAGACGATCTGCATTCCCTTACGCAGCGGCCGCATCTGCCGCTGCGACAGGCCCGAAATCTCCTGCCCGTCAAAACTGATGCTGCCCTGCGAGGCGATCAGCCGCATCACCGCAAGGGCCAGCGTGGTCTTGCCAGAGCCGCTTTCCCCGACGATGCCCACCGTCTCGCCCGCCCGCACGTTGAGCGTCGCCGCGTTCACGGCCTTGACGTAGCCTGCCGTGCGTTTCAGCAGGCCGCGATGGATGGGAAACCAGATGCGCAGGTCGCGGGTTTCGGCCACCACGGGCGCGGCCTCGGGCACCGGGGCGGGCAAGCCCGTCTGTTCAGCGGCAAGCAGCATCTGGGTGTAGGGATGCTGCGGATTGGCAAAGATCTCGGCCGTTGGGCCCTGTTCGACGATCTCGCCATCCTTCATCACGCAAACCCGGTCGGCGATCTTGCGCACGATCGTGAGGTCATGCGTGATGAACAGCATCGCGAGGCCGACATCGGCCTTCAGTTCGGCCAGCAGGTCAAGGATCTGAGCCTGGATCGTCACGTCCAGCGCTGTCGTCGGTTCGTCCGCGATCAGCAGGTCGGGATTGTTGGCCAGCGCCATGGCGATCATCACGCGCTGGCGCTGCCCGCCCGACAACTGGTGCGGATAGGCGCCAAGGCGGCTTTCGGGGTCGCGGATACCGACCTTGTTGAGCAGCTCGACGATCTTGGGGCGGGCTTTCACGCCACTGATGCCCTGATGCAATTCCAGCGATTCTGCCAACTGCCGTTCCAGCGTGTGCAGCGGGTTGAGCGATGTCATCGGCTCCTGAAAGATGAAGCTGATGGCGTTGCCCCGCACCTTGCGCAGCGCGGCCTCGGAGGCACCGATCATCTCGGTCCCCTTCCACGTGATGGACCCTTCGACCTGCGCGGCATCGCCCAGAAGGTCCACCGCGGAGAGCGCGGTAACGGATTTGCCAGAGCCGCTTTCGCCAACGAGTGCCACCGTCTCGCCCTTGTCGACGGTAAAGCTGACACCGCGCACGGCATGGGTGACGGCGCCATCCTGCCGAAAGCGGATGTCGAGGTCGCGCACATCCAGAATGGCGGTCATTGGAACGTCTTTCGCGGATCGAACGCATCGCGGATGCCCTCGAAAATGAAGACCAGCAACGACAGCATGATCGCGAAGGTAAAGAAGGCGGTGAAACCCAGCCACGGCGCCTGCAGGTTCTGCTTGGCCTGCAAGGTCAACTCGCCCAGCGAAGGGGCCGAGGAGGGCAGGCCGAAGCCGAGAAAGTCGAGGCTGGCCAGCGTGCCGATCGCGCCCGTGACGAGGAAGGGCAGCATGGTGACGGTGGCCACCATCGCGTTGGGCAGCATGTGACGGAACATGATGGTGCGGTCGCGCACACCCAGCGCCTTGGCCGCGCGGACGTATTCAAGGTTGCGCGCGCGCAGGAACTCGGCCCGGACAAGATGCACCAGCGAGGGCCAGCCGAAGAGGACGGTGAGGAACACCAGCAGCCAGAAACTTCGGCCGACAATCGCGAAGACGATGATGATGACGTAAAGCGAGGGCATGCCTGTCCAGATCTCGATGAAGCGCTGGAACAGCAGGTCCGTCAGGCCGCCGAAATAGCCCTGCACCGCACCTGCGGCGATGCCGATGAGCGAGCCTGCGGCGGTGACGATGAGGGCAAAGAGGATCGACAGGCGGAAACCGTAGATCACCCGCGCGACCACGTCGCGTTTGGTGTCGTCGGTGCCCAGCCAGTTGGTGTTCGAGGGCGGCGCGGGGGCGACGCCGGGCACGTCGACGATGGTCTGGTAGGAATAGGGAATGGGCGGCCAGATCATCCAGCCCTTCTGGAACTTCGGGTCGGTGATGGTGCCGGCATCGGCCGCGGCGATCAGCTTGTCAGGCGTGTCAAAGCAGCCGTCCAGCCCGCCGGTGGTGATCAGGCATTTCACCTCAGGATCGGAATAGATCGCCTCGGTGGGGAAATCGCCGCCAAAGTCCCGCTCGGAATAGAAGTGGAAGATCGGCATCCGGATCTCGCCCCGGTAGCTGAGGATGATCGGGCGGTCATTGGCAAGGAATTCGGCAAAAAGGCTGAGGCCGAAGAGGACCGCAAAGATCATCAGCGACCAGTAGGCGCGCCGGTTCCGGCGGAAATTGCGCCAGCGGCGGCGATTGAGGGGCGACAGGATCATCCGCGGCTCTCGAAGTCGATGCGCGGGTCGACCAGCACGTAGGTCAGGTCCGTCACAATGCCGATGATCAGGCCCATCAACGAAAACGCAAAGAGCGTGCCAAAGACGACCGGGTAGTCGCGGGCAACAGCCGCCTCGTAGCCCAGCCTCCCTAGGCCATCGAGGCTGAACAGGGTTTCAATGATAACCGAGCCGCCGAAAAACACCGAGATGAAAAGCGCCGGAAAGCCGGAGATGACGATCAGCATCGCGTTGCGGAAGACATGGCGATACATCACCGTGCTTTCCTTCAGGCCCTTGGCCCGTGCAGTCATCACGTATTGTTTCTTAACCTCGTCGAGAAAGCTGTTCTTGGTCAGCAGCGTCAGCGTGGCAAAACTGGAGATGGTCGATGCCACAACCGGCAGCGTGATGTGCCAGAAATAGTCCACCACCTTGCCGACAAGGCTGAGCTGATCCCAGTTGTCCGAGGTCAGGCCGCGGAGCGGGAAGAAGCGCCAATAGGATCCGCCTGCAAACAGCACGATCAGCAGGATCGCGAAGAGAAAACCCGGAATCGCGTAGCCCACGATGATGGCGCCGCTGGTCCATGTGTCAAAGCGAGAGCCGTCGCGCACTGCCTTTCTGATGCCCAGCGGGATCGATACCATGTAGGCGATCAGCGTGGACCACAGGCCGATGGTGATGGAGACAGGCATCTTTTCCAGCACCAGATCGACGACCGAGATCGAGCGGAACCAGCTTTTGCCGAAATCGAACCGCACGTAATTCCACATCATCAACATGAAGCGTTCCAGCGGCGGCTTGTCGAAGCCGAATTCATGTTCAAGCTGCTTGATGAACTCGGGCGGCAGACCGCGGGCGCCAACGTATTTCGAGCTGGAACTGTCGGCCGAATCCATCTGCTGCTGAACGTCGCCGTTGCCCCCGGCGATGTTCTGAAAGACGTTCCCCTGCCCTTCCATGTTGGCGATGATCTGTTCGATCGGGCCGCCCGGCACGAACTGGGTCAGGGTGAAGTTGATCACCATGATGCCCAGTAGCGTGGGGATGACCAGCAAAAGCCGGCGGAGGATGTATGCGCCCATCGCGTCGTGCCTTTCGGCCCTTGCCGGTTACTTGTAGGCGCCTTCGGCCTTCAGGCTGGCCGCCTTGTCGGCGTTCACCCACCAGAAGTCCATCTGCCCCAGCGAATAGGGCGGCAGGTTGTCGGGGTGTTCATAGAAGTCGTAATAGGCCACCCAGTAGCTGGCCAGATACCATGCCGGAATCTCGAACAGGTCGGCGCGCATGATCCGGTCGATGGCGCGCACGGCGGCGGCCATGTCCTCGTAGCTTTTGGCGGCGACGACATCCTGGATCAGCTTGTCGACGGCGGGCGAGGAATAGCCCGAGGGGTTGAACACATCGTTCACGCCCTGGCTGCCGTAACGCTGTTGCAGGCCCAGCCCTTCTTCAAGGCTGTTGCTGTAGCCGTCATAGATCATGTCGTACTGGAAGGCGCGGGTGCGGTTTGTGTATTGCGCCGGGTCCACGATGGTGAACTGCGCATCAACCCCCAGCTTTTTCAGGTTGTCGATATAGGGCGTCAGGACCCGCTGGAAGGCGGGGTTGTCGGACAGGAATTCCAGCGTGAAGGGCTGGCCATCCTTGGACAGCACACCCTTGTCGTTCACAGTCCAGCCCGCCTCTTCCATCAACGCCAAAGCCTTGCGCAGGTTCGACCGGTCAAGCGGGTTGTCGGCCTTCGATGTGTGCGGCTCGGTCACCGGGTCGGTCAGGATGGCGGGGTCGATCATGTCCTTGACCGACTGGAGGTATTCCAGCTCCTTACCCTCGGGCACACCCTTGGCTTGCAGATCGCTGTTCTGCCAGAAGCTTTCGCGCTGGTCGAAGAGGCCGTATTGCAGCGTGTCGTTGGTCCAGCTGAAGTTGTACATCAGCGCCAGCGCCTTGCGCACCCGGATGTCCTGAAACTTGGGCTCGCGCAGGTTGAAGACCATGCCGTAGGCGCCGGGCAGGTTGCCGTTAGGCAGCGTCGCCTTGACCACCCAGCCCTTGCTCAGCGCCGGGAAGTCGTATCCCGTTGCCCAGCTGAGAGAGCTGTTTTCCTGACGGAAGGTAAATTCGCCCGCCTTGAACGCCTCGAAGGCGGCCGTGGTATCGGCGAAATACTCGACGCGGATCGTGTCGTAGTTGTCGCGCCCGATATTGATGGGCAGGTCCTTGCCCCAGTAATCGGGGTTGCGCTTGTAGATGATGCGCTTGTTCACGTCGTAGCTGTCGAGCATGTAGGGCCCCGAGCCCGGCGGGATGTCAAACCGGCTTTCGTCCAGCCGCGCCCCTGTCTTGTCGAACCATGCCTTTTCGAAAATCGGCGTGCCACCGGCCACGTCGAAGGCATCGTCGGGCGAGGCGCCGGCCTTGACCCAAAACTTGACGGTGTGGTCGTCGATCACCTCGACCTTGTCGATCAGCGATTTCACGATGTCGGCGTAGGAGGGCAGGCCCTGATCGGCGAGGATATCGAACGAGAACTTCACGTCATTGGCGGTCAGCGGTGTGCCATCCGAAAACTTCACCTCGGGCCGCATGTGGAAGAGAATCCACGACTTGTCGGCGGGGTATTCGATGGTCGAGCAGATCAGGCAGTAGGTGGCGCTGACCTCGTCGGCGGTGCCTGTCATCAGGCTTTCATAGCCGATGGTGGCCAGCGCGCCCGCACGGCCCTCGCGGGAATAGGGATTCATCGAATCGAAGGTGCCCTGCGCCCATGTCGAATATTCGCCACCCTTGGGCGCGTCGGGATTGACGTAGTCGAGATGTTTGAAGTCGGCGGGGTATTTCAGCTCGCCATATTTGGAATAGCCGTAGCTGGTGACGATGCCCGCATCGTCGGCACGGACCTGACCGGCGGCCAGAGCGGCCCCCGCAAGCATCAGCGCGCCGATCAGCCATCCTGTCCAGCGCGTCCGGGTCTGCACGAGGGCTGCGGCGCGGGTCGGACGGGGGGGCTGCATCGGCGTCTCCTTGTCGGGTTTGACCTTTCCCGTCACGCTAAGGCCCGCGTCCGATTATTCAAGTTGAGAATGCGTGAGCACATGGACAAAGGGCCGCGCCTTGCGGCACGGCCCTTGCGATCATGAAAAATGATGCGCGGATCAGCCCGGGTTGGTCGCGAGATAGGCGATCACGTTGGCGCGGTCCTGGATGTTGGACAGGCCGGCAAAGCCCATCTTGGTGCCCGGAGCAACCTCTTTGGGGTTGGTAATGAATTTTTCGATGTTCTCGGGGGTCCAGACATCGAACACCTTTTCCAGCGCGCCCGAGTAGTTGAAGCCCGGCTCGCTGTCGACCTTGCGGCCAACGACACCGTAGAGCGACGGGCCGGTGGCGTTCACGCCGTCCTGCAGCTTGTGGCAGGCAAGGCATTTCTTGACCACGTTGGCGCCTGCGGCCGGATCGGCACTGGCATAGACGGTGGCCCAGTCCGGTCCGCTGGCGGCCGCGGGCTGCGTATCGGTGGACGAACTGCCGGAATCGGCAACCTGGATCGTGTAGGCCTGCGCCTGTTCGCCGCCGCCCTCACCAGGGCCATAGATCATGCCGGCGAAGAAGTTGCCCAGCAAAAACACCAGGAAGGCGCCGCAGAATCCGCCGACGATCTTGGTCAGGGTCATAGTGTCGAACATGTCGCGTCCCATTCAGTCGAGTTTGCAGGGGTTCTAGCCGCTTCCCCGCCGGACTTGCAAGCGATAGCAGCGCGACTTATTGCCCTTCAGGCAACTACGGGGATGGCCGCGAGATGAGCAACCGCATCGCTTTTCAGGGCGAACTGGGCGCCTACGGGCATCAGGCCTGCGTCGAGGCGCGCTCGGGGATGGACCCGTTGCCCTGTGCCACCTTCGAGGATGCCATCGAGGCGGTACGCAGCGGCGCGGCCGAACTGGGCATGATCGCGGTCGAGAATTCGACCTATGGCCGGGTCGCGGACGTGCATCACCTGTTGCCCGAAAGCGGGCTGCATATCGTCGACGAAGCCTTCGTGCGGGTCCACATCAACCTTCTGGGCGTGCCGGGCGCGCGGCTGGACAAGGTGACCCATGCGCATGGCCATGTCGTGATCCTGCCGCAATGCGCGGGTTTCCTGCGAGAGCACGGCATCCGGCCCGTCACCAGCAGCGACAATGCCCGTGCCGCGCGCGAAGTGGCCGAGGGGGGCGACCCGACGCAGGGCGCGCTGGCCTCGGAACTGGCGGCAGAGATCTACGGCCTCGACGTGCTGGCCCGCCATATCGAGGATCATGACCGCAACACCACGCGGTTCCTCGTCATGTCGCGCACGCCCGACCTGTCGCGCCGGGGCAATTACGGAATGATGACCAGCTTCGTCTTCCGGGTGCGCAACATTCCCGCCGCGCTTTACAAGGCGATGGGCGGGTTTGCGACCAACGGCGTCAACATGACAAAGCTGGAAAGCTACATGGTGGGCGGCGATTTCACCGCGACACAGTTCTATGCCGAGATCGAGGGCCACCCCGACGACCGCAACGTCCAGCTGGCGCTGGAAGAGCTCGATTACTTCACCGACCACCTCAAACTGATGGGTGTCTATCCCGCCGCCGCGCGACGCCGGGAAAAGCGGAAGGGCTAAAGGCCCTTGCGATAGCGCTCTTCCACACCCTCGGCATAGGCGCCCAGCCGGGCATGGTAGCGGTTGGCAAGGCTGCCATGCGCCAGTTTGAGCGATTGCAACAAGAGCCGCGCGGTGATCGTTGTGGCACTGAGTTCCGATGTCACCGTCATCCGGGTGCGGCCCGCCGAAAGCGCCAGCAGGCTGGCACGGATCACCCCGTGCATCCCGCCCGAGATTGCCAGCAATTCCAGCGATGAAGGGGGATCGACCCGCGCGACATCAAGCTGAGCCTCGCGCATCTTGCCGCGAAATTTGAACTTGACCTGCCAGGCCGACCCGGCCTGCCCGGGTGCCGCAGCACGGGTGCGGGTCACGGTCGCTCCCCGCCGCAGCAGGCCTTTTTCGAAACTGGGAAAATCCGTCAGACGGGCAAAGACGTAGTCGATCGGCGCCTCGATATCCTCGGTAGACTTGAACTGCACGTATCTTCCTTTTCGAGCGCCGCCCCTTGGCCGAGTTTCGGGTCAATCCAGCCGATCTGCAAGCCAGTTCCGCAGCAGGAAATGAGCGATTGCGCCGCTGCGGGCGGGCTTGATGCGCGGATGGGCCCCGGCAAAGACCTGCACCATTTCTTCACGCCCGACCCAAAGCGCGTCTTCCAGTTCGACCGGGTCGAGGGTGATTTCGCGGGTTTCGGCCCGGCCTTGGCAGCCGAACATCAGCGATGCCGGAAACGGCCAGGGCTGGCTGGCGAGGTAGCCCACAGGGCCGACGCGCACGCCGGCCTCTTCCCAGACCTCGCGCCGCACCGCGGCCTCGATCGTCTCGCCCGGTTCGATGAAGCCTGCCAGCAGCGAATACATACCCTCAGGCCAGCCCGGCGAGCGGCCCAGCAGCACGTCGTTGCCATGGGTGATCAGCATGATGACCACCGGATCGGTGCGGGGAAAATGATGGGTGCCGCAGGCAGGGCAATCGCGTTGCCAGCCTGACTGCACCGGCTGGCTGGCCGCGCCACAGCGCGCGCAGTAGCGGTGGCTGTCATGCCAGCCGACGATCGCGCGCGCGGTCGCGGCGCATTCGGCGTCGAGCGGGGACAGCCGCGTCATCACCCCGCGCAGCTCGACAAAGACGTGATCTGCGGGCAGGTCCGGATGGTGCTGCTCGGACGGATCGAAGAAGCCGCCCAGCGTGTCGGGGTCCGCCACGGCGGGCTGCCAAGCCGAAAGATCCACGGCAAAAAGATCCTCGCCCGCGGCGCGGCCGAGGTAGAGGGGTGCCTCGTGCCGCTGCGCCAGCGCCGGGTGGCCCAGCGGCAGACGTGCCAGCCTGTCCCGCGCCTCGCCGATCACCAGCGGCTTGCCACGCCAGAGCACGATCGTTTGCGCCAAGGGCCCAGCCTCGGCCGACGCCTTGCCCCGTTGTTCCGCGGCTCGGTCAAGCCCGCCGCCGCCGAAGGTTACTGTTTCCGCGATCTTCATGGCGCCAGCCTTGGCACAGGGTCGCGCAAAGGGCAAAAGCGAAGTGGCGTTTCGCCTTTCTCTTGGCCCTTTTCGCCCTATGGTCGAGGCAATTGCACGAGATGCGCCGCAAGGACGAACGCTTGGCCCAGCTTGCCCCATTCGAGATCGACCCGGCACGCGGACAACTGCACTTGCGGATCATGGCGACGACAGACCTGCACGTGCATATCCTGCCCTACGACTATTTCGCCGATGCGCCCGCGCCGGGACTGGGGCTGGCCAGCGTGGCCACCATGGTACGGACCTTGCGCGCCGAGGCACCGGGGAGCCTGCTGCTGGACAACGGGGATTTCCTGCAGGGCACGCCGATGACCGACATGCTGCGCGAGGCCCCGATGCCGGACGGCACGCCGCATCCGATGATCGCGGCGATGAACACACTGGGCTACGACGCGGCGACGCTGGGAAATCACGAGTTCAACTACGGGCTGGATTTCCTGCAGGCGGTGATTGGTGACGCGGCATTCCCCGTGGTCTCGGCCAATATCGCGCGCGATCTGGGTGCGACGCCGGGCGAGGACCACCTTTTTCGGCCGCCTTGGGCGTTAGTTACGCGGACTCTGCCCGCGCCGGATGGCAGCACTGCGGTGATCAAGGTGGGTGTCATCGGCTTTGCGCCCCCGCAGATCACGCGGTGGGACAAGCAGCAGCTCGCCGGCAGAATTGCGATGCGCGACATCGTCGAGGCGGCGCAGGCGCATGTGCCGGCGCTGCGCGCGGCGGGGGCCGACGTGGTGGTGGCGCTGGCCCATAGCGGCATCGGCCCCGAAACGGCCACGCCGGGGATGGAGAACGCGGTGATCCCCCTGGCCCGGATGGCCGGGATCGATGCCATCGTCGCCGGCCACAGCCATGCGCTGTTTCCCGCACCGGGAGCCGAGGGCCGGATTGGCGAGATGCCGGTGGTGCTGCCCGGATCGCTCGGCTCGCACCTTGGGGTGATCGACCTTGCGCTGGAGCGCGAGGGCCCGCGTTGGAGAGTCGCGCGCTCAAGGGCCGTCGCGCTGCCGCAGGACGGGACCGAACCCGACGCGGAGATCGTCGCGGGCGCGGCGGCGGCCCATGCCCGGACGCTGGCCCATATCCGCGCCCCGCTGGCCGAGGTGACGGGGCCGCTGCACAGCTATTTTGCCTGCGTCGCCAATGATGCGGGGCTGGGCCTTGTCACCGCGGCACAGCGCGAGGCGGTGGCGCGCGCGCTGACGGGCAGCGCATGGGCGGACCTGCCGCTGCTGTCGGCGGCCTCGCCCTATCGTGCGGGCGGCCGGGGCGGGCCGGAGGCCTATGTCGACATCCCGCCGGGACCGCTGGGGATGCGCCATGCCTCGGCGCTTTACCCCTTTCCCAACCCGCTGACGGCAATCCTTGTCGACGGGGCGCTGCTGCGCGACTGGCTGGAACACGCGGCGGCCATCTTCCTGACGCTTGTTCCCGGCGCGGCGGACCAGCCGCTGATCGACCGCGCGGCGCCGGTCTACAATTTCGACGTGATCGCGGGGGTCAGCTACGCGATCGACCTGTCGCAGCCTGCGCTTTACGGACCCGACGGTCAGCCGCTGGGTGACGGGCCGGGGCGCATCCGCGACCTGCGCTGGAACGGCGCGCCGGTGACGACCGGCCAGCGGTTCGTCGTCGCCACGAACGGCTATCGCGCGGCCGGGGGCGGCGGGTTTGCCGGGCTGGCTGCGGCCGAGGTGGTGCTAGACAGCCCGCAAGGCGCGCGCGACGCCATCGTCGACTACCTGCGGCAGGCGGGCCGGATCGCGCCGCGGATCGAGACCGACTGGCGCTTTGCGCCGCTGCCCGGCACCAGCGCGGTGTTCGAGACCGGGCCGGGCGCGATGGCGCACCTGACCGCGGTGCACGACCGGCAGCTTCAGCCGCTAGGGCCCGGCGCGGACGGGTTCGCGCGGTTCCGCCTGTCGCTTTAGAGTGTGATCACCGCGTGCGGGTCGAATAGCCAGGGCGCGACAAGGCCGCAGGTATCGGCCAGCGGCAGCAGCGCCTCGGGCACGGCAAGGCCCAACCTGTCGCGCATGAAGGCCGCGCGCGCCGCGCAGCGGGCGGCGACGTCGGGATGGGCCGCGGCAAGCGCCGCGCGCAGCGCCTCGTCGGAGATGACAAAGCCGTCCTCCATCCGCGTCGAGCCATAGACGGGATGGCCGGGGATCACGTCCGACTGCATCGCCATGCCGGACCGCAACGGCAGGTCCGATCCCGCAAAGATGGGCGAAGAGATCCATTCGTCATCGCCGATCAGGTGGCCGGGATTGAGCGTGACACCGAAGGTTCCATGCGGCAGCAACGCCATCATCCGGTCCCAGACATCGCCGCCGGGCGTGCCGGGCACCATCATTTCCATCCAAGCCGACATCGCCGCCACATAGGGCCCGGCAAAGGCGGAAAGGTAATCGCGCGCATCGGGCGGCAGGTCGTCCGGGCCGGAGACCAGCCAGCCCGCGCGGCAGATGTTGGCGCCCCAGTGGCAGATGTTGAAGGATACCGGCTGGCCGCGGCGCAACACCTGGCCCGTGGGGCCGGACATGCCCTGCGCGGCGCGGGCCCCCGTGGCGAAGGTGACGTGACAGCCCAGCGGCAACCCGCCAAGGCCCGCCGCCGGCACCGCCGCGAAATCGCTCATCCCCTCGCGCAGGGCAAAGACCATGCGGCGCAGCGCGCTGGCCGCCATGTGGTTTGCAAATTCCAGCCGGGCGATGTCGTCCGGCCCCACCGTGCAGCGCAACCCGTAACCGGGATGCATGAAGAGATCGGTCGCGTTGTGCACGCGGGCGGCACGGGCGCGCAGGGGATCGGCCAGGAAGGCGGGCAGGTCCAGCGCGGTTTCGGGGGCGTCGACCTCGCCCGCAGCGAAATACTTCCATCCCGCGGCGCCCAGCGTTCCGCCGGGCGGCAGCGCCTGCGCGATGGCATCGGCAAGCCGGATGCCCTGCCGGGGCTGCGAGATCAGCGACAGGCTGGGGCAGTGCAGTACGGCAATGTCGCCCGCGACCACAAGCGGCGAGATGCGCGTGTAGGGCAGGCATTCGTTGCCGGCCAGCAGGTGTGCGGCATCGGGCGTCAGGATCAGCAACGCCTCTTCGAAACGCGGATCGAACCCGGTCAGCCAGCACTGGTTGGCGGCATGTTCGCGGTCGCCGTAGATTGCCAGCGCATCCAGTCCGCGTGCGGCCATCGCGGCGCGCGCCGCCGCCAGACGCCCGCGCAGCGCGGCAAGGTCCGGTGCGGGCGGCAGGGCGGGCGTGCCGTGGTCGGGCCAGTCGATATGGATCAGGCGCGCCATCGGTTCCTCCCGCACGATTTCGCCCGCAGCCTAGCCGCGCCTCGCCGCTTGCGAAAGCCGCCGCGCGGGCCTATATGCAGGGTCGAGAGGTTGGCGCGGGCAGGCACCTCGCCAACCCGGTCAGGTCCGGAAGGAAGCAGCCGTAACGAGCCCCGCTTGGGTCGTTGTCCAGCCTCTCACCTTTCCCCTTTCGTGATGATCAGGCGTCAACGCGCGTCCAGATCTTGCGCAATTCGTCGGCAAGGGTCATCGGGTCGAAAGGCTTGGTCAGGACAGCTGCGGCACCCATCGCGTAGAGCCGATCGACGTCGCTGGGGTTTATCTTGGCTGTCATGAAAACCATCGGGGTGTCGGCAAAGCCGGGCTGACTGGACAGCTCTTTCATCGTGGTGGGACCGTCCATATCCGGCATCATGACGTCCAGCAGGACAAGCTGCGGCTTGCTGGCGGCAGCATGCGCCACGGCCTCTGCGCCGGACTGAAACCCCTTCACGGTGAATCCACCCAGCCGCGACAGGGCCAGTTCGATCAGCAGAAAGATGTCGGGGTCGTCCTCGACGAAGACGACGGATTCAAGATCAGACATGATCGGCACCTTCCCGTGGTGCTAAGGTTGCGACGCCCGGTGTCTCGGGTGTTTCCGATTCCGCGACCAGCGGGAACTCGACCCAGAATTCGGCGCCCTTGCCGTTTTCCGAGACAAGGCCCACCTGCCCGTCCATCCTGTCGGCCAATTCGCGCGAGATCGCCAGACCAAGGCCCGACCCGCGATGCTTGCGCTGATCGCTCGTGTCCAGCTGGGCAAATTTCTTGAACAATAGCGATTGCTTGTCTTCCGGCACGCCGGGGCCCTCGTCGAACACGCTGACGCGGGCATGGGTGTCGCTTGTCGAAATGCGAACTGTGACGCAGGTTCCGTGCCCCGAGAACTTGACGCCGTTCGAGATGAAGTTGGTCAGGATCTGGATCGCGCGGGCCGGATCGACGTTGACCCAGACGGAAGGCGGCACCTCGTCTTCGACGACAAGGGTCACGCCATACTTGTCCGCATAAGATTGGTTCAGCATCACTGCCTCGTTGACGATCTGTGCCAGCGGTTGCGGGGTCATCCGCACTTCCATCTTGCCTTGGGTCAGCTTTTCCAGGTCAAGAACCTCGTCAACCATCGCGCCAAGGCGCTCGGCATTGGTCAGCGCCGCACCGACCATGATCTGCGCCTTTTCCTCCAGCGGTCCAAAGACATTGGCGTTGAGCAATGACAGCGTGCCCCGGATCGAGGTCAGCGGCGTGCGCAACTCGTGGCTGACCGTCGCGAGGAATTCGGATTGCATCCGCTCGACCTTCCGCCGTTCGGTAATGTCGCGGATGATGCCGATAAAGAAGCGGTCGCCGCCATCGACGATCTCGGACACGGCAAGTTCGATCGGGAAACGCTCGCCGTTGCGGCGCACCGCCTCCAATTCAGTCACGCGTCCAACCATCTTGGCAGGACCGCCCTGCAGGTAGTTGCGGATGAAATTTCCGTGCCGCGCGGCGTGGTCATTGGTCATCAGTATGCCGACGGATTGGCCGATGACCTGCTCGGCCCGGTGGCCGAAGATCTCTTCCGCGGCGCGGTTGTAGGAATTGATGCGGCCCCGGCTGTCGATCGCGATGATCGCATCGAGGATATTGTCGATGATCGCCTCGGTATGCTGGGCGGCGCGCCGCAACCGCTCGCGGGCCTGTCGTTCGTCGGTCACGTCCCGGGTGATGCCAGTGACACGCAGCGTGTCGTCGCCCTCGCGCACCGCGCGCGCGACCGATGCCAGAATGCGCTCGCCCCGCTCGGGGTGGGAAAGACGATATTCGAAGGTCTGGTCGTTGGGGCGAACCTCGCGCAGGCTTTTGAAGAAGGCGCCGATCTTGCCCACATCATCCTGATGGACCCGCCTGATCCAGTCTTGTGAGATGTCGTCGGTCGGCGACATCCCGTGCAGGCGGAAATTCTGGTCGTTCCACTCGATCCGGCCGGTAGCGGTGTTGACGGTCCAGATGCCCAGTTCAGCCACTTCCGCGGCAAGGCTCAGCCGTTCCAGCGAATCGCGCAGCGCGATGTTGGTGCGTCGCCGCTCGGTAATGTCGTTCTCGATGGCGATGTAACCGGTGTGGTTACCTTCGGCATCGAACATCGGGTTGCAATGCACCTCGATCCAATAGGGCGTACCCAACTTGGTGTGGTTGAGAAGCTCGACGTAGAAGCTGGTGCGCCGTTCGAGGCTGGTACGCATATGCTCGCGGATCTCGTCGGGCGGGGGCACCTTTTGCAGGATCTTGCCGGGGATCTGGCCGCGCATTTCGTCCAGACTATAGCCGGTGATCCGCGTGAAGGCGGCGTTCACCCATGTCACCCGGCCGTCGCGGTCGGCAATGATCACGCCATTGGTCGTCTGCTTGGCCAGTTCCGACATCGTCTGCAATTCGGCCGTGCGACGGCGCACGCGTTCTTCGAGCGAGCGCGCGAGTTCCTCGCGTTCGCGGAAGGCGCGGGCAAGATTGCCCGACATCCGCCACATCGCGAAAAGCATCCGGTCATATTCGACGATGTTGCTTTGCTGCAGTGCGGGGGCTGGTCGACCGGCAACGAGTGCGTCGGTCATTTCCTCGCTGACGCGCACCACACGGTCCAGCGGCGCGACCATCCAGCGGATCAGCCCGGTCGACAGCATCAGAACCGTGGCCACCGCGACAGCCAACAGCATTAGGTAACCCCGCCCTGCGGCTTCAAGATCATCAATCAGGGGGGCCGCGTTGAACTCGACCCACAGAGATTGCACACCCGGAACGCCCTCTGTCTGCATCGACATCAGGTAGACACCTTCACGGTCGCGCGTCAGCGAGGGCATGTCGCCGTTGGGCAGCCAAAGAAGGTTGCCTGCGACATCGTTTCCCAGCGTGCCCGTTAACGAAAACCCCTTCGTCGTGCCGAAGATGTCCTGATGCGCGCCACTGGGCGCGATCGTGGCGACGGAAAAATCGCTGATCGCACCGTAGCCATCGCTGACCGTCGCGACGAGGTCGCTCAGTTGCTTTTCATAGATCGCGCCAAGCTGGTCGGGCGGAATGCCCTGCCGCAGGGCGACCTGCGTCACAAGGCCCACCGTCGACATCAACGATGTCATCCCGTCGGCCTTGCGGTTGTAATCGGTGCGGCTTTCAACGGTGATCAGCGACGCGCAGGAGGCGATGGCCACGAAGGCCATCATGTAAAGGACCAGCGAGCGGACCTCGATCTTGGGCAAGCGGTGGCGCAGCGCCGGCACGGCGATGGTCAGCATCGCCAGCAGCAACCCGGCCAGAACGGCGTTGAGAACACCGTTCACGCCCTGTTTGAGCGCGATGAAGGCCGCGGAACCGGAACTCATCCCCAACTGGCCGGTATAGGTCAAGAGAACCAGCGGCATGCCGACGAACAACCAGTAGGCAACGTCTGCCAACGCCAGGTTTTCCACCCGTCGGGACAAGAGCCACACAAAGATGACCTCGACTCCGAAACTCAACATCGCGAAGGGATGACCCCAGGCGAAATAGGTGTAGGTCGATCCGACCAGAACCACGAAAAGTGCGGGAAGGACGCCGAAAATGCGCAGTGCGATCAGCGCCGCGATCGAACCGAAAACAAACGAGACCGAATTGAAGAGCGGAAGGTTGAGGTAGAATCCCGCGAAGCTGAGCGCGGCAAGACCGAGGGTTGCGGCAAGGCTGGACCAGAAACCGGTACCCGCGAGCACGGACAGCATGCGGCGCGACAAGCCCGAGGCACGACCTGACAGTCCGTCGGCAAGGCGACGGCCAGTCAGGTCTTGTGAGGTCGTCGAGTCATCCACGCGTCGGATTCATTTTCGTTGTAGAGACGTCCCCGTCTACAACCATAAGGTACGCCAGCAATCCGAAACGGTCCAGCGTTGCCATCGCGATTTGGGCGCACAAGCGAAAGACTGCTGTAACTAGTAACAATTTTTCCGCCTTTCGGATGATAAATGCGCCTTTCGTCACCGTTTGCGCCAGTTTTACCTACCCGGGAAGGCACGCGAACGGACGACCCGGCGAAGCGGCCTAGTCGTCGATCTTCTGTTCCATCAGGTCGAGCAAACGTTCGAGCGCGTCCATCGCCGCCGCGGACGGTGGATCGCTCGACGCGGCGATCTTTGGACTATGAAACGCCGCATCGACCGAGGCGGCAGTCCGGCCAAGGTCGGCATAACCCACCGATCCGGCGATCCCACTGATGCTGTGGGCGATATCGGCGATGCGCGCGACGGCCGCGCCGCGGCGCTCTGGCAATTCGAGTTGCCGTTTGCAGTCCTCGATGTCGAGAACGTAGCCGACTAGCCGATCCTGGAAGCGGACACGGATATCCGCCACCATCGCCGAAAGCGCCGCGTCATGATCGGTGCTGCCAGTTCCATGCGGCATGGTCAGGCCGTGATTGCTTGCCGGATCGCGGATTCACGCCGCTGCAATTCCTCGCTGCGGGCTTCGCGCGCGGCATCGACGGCACGAAGGATCAGCTCGGCCGGGTTGCCGCCGAACATGCGCGAATTGATCTGCGGACCTGACCAGACGTTGACCGGCCGCCACTTGCCCACGTGATCGACGATCTTCAGACCGTCCAGCTCCATCTCCACCACGTCGTTGAGCGAGTCCTGATCGAACGAATTGACCCGCGGCACGATCGCCACAAAGCTTCCGCTGCCAAGATAAGAGATCATCACGCCGACGGTGCGGGTTGCGCCAAAGATGGATTCTGCAACGCATTCAAGCATGTACTTGAAATCGTCCGCGCGCGAGCGGTGATAATGCGCCTCGACCCCTTCGATCTGGAACCCGATGGCGGCATGCATGAAGGCGTTGATGCGTGACATCTGCACCAGGTAATTGAGCAACGCGATTTCACTGATGAACCCGGGCACATCGTTGAGCGTGATCGCATCCTCGAGCGCGAAGGCGGGCTCTGTCCCGGCAAGGGCGCCGGCTGACAGACGACGGACCTCGCGGCGCTGCATCTGGGCCACGCGAAGGCGGGCATCCAGTTCTTCGCTGCGGATCGGCTTGTTCATGTAATCGGTCGCGCCCGCCCCAAAGGACCGATCGACATATTCCCTGTCGACCATCGACGTCAGCATGATGATCGGTGTCTCGACGTAATCGGTCAGGCCGCGGATGTGGCCACACAGCTCTACCCCGTCCATGCCGGGCATCCGGATATCGGACAGCACGCAATCATAGGGGGTCTTGCTGCGCTGGATCAGCGACAGCGCTTCTTCACCGCTGCTGGCGAAATCAGCCTGATCATAGCCCAGCTTCGGCAGGACTACCTTGAGCAAGCTGATAACAAGTTCTTCGTCGTCGACTGCGAGGATCCGCATTCCCAAAAACCCCCTGATACGCCACCGCGCCGGGTCCCTTGATTGGACAGAACCCACGGAGGCAAAGATGTGTTAAATACACGTAAAAATGGAATGTGGCATAAATTGGGCCCGGTCGATTTTACTGCGTCGGTCGGCCGGGTCCTGCCAAGATATCTGCCGAATTAAATTACACATCACGATAACTTAATGATTAGCCACGCATCTTGAGCCGCGAAATCTATATAGTATATTGATTTCATTTGCGTTTAGTCAGTTTTGAACAAGTGGGAGCGCTCGCCGCCCGTTAGTCTTCGCCCGGCCAAAGCGATGTACCGCGATACTTTTGACGGAGGACTCCGGAATTGGGAAACGTCCAGGCAATGTGACGCAGCCAGCCCAAACGGCGGCTTCATGAAGCAATATAATTGCTCTCAATCACACAGAATTCGTCTGACCGCGGCCCACTTCGCCGCCAACACGTTTCCACCATAGGTTGCGGCCGCGACATGGCAGCCGGCCTGCGCCGTGCAAGTAATTGGTCCGCAACAATTTCTGGCGCTGCGACAGCAATAATCGCGATCCGGCATTCAAGGATCGCCGCATTGTCGGCGCGCGAGGTGATGGACCTTGGCGGCGCGCGGCCCTACCCTGCCGCTGACAGCCCGAATCCAAAGTGCACATGACCGACGCCCCCGCCTACCAGATCCTTGCCCGCAAATACCGGCCCGAGACGTTTACCGATCTCGTCGGGCAGGACGCGATGGTGCGCACCCTGCGCAATGCCTTCGCCGCCGACAGGATCGCGCAGGCCTTCATCATGACCGGCATCCGCGGCACCGGGAAGACAACCACGGCCCGCATCATCGCCAAGGGCATGAACTGCATCGGCCCCGATGGCACCGGCGGCCCCACGACCGAACCCTGCGGCGTCTGCGAACATTGCGTGGCCATCATGGAAGGCCGGCACGTTGACGTGATGGAAATGGACGCGGCCAGCCGCACCGGCGTGGGCGATATCCGCGAGATCATCGACAGCGTGCATTACCGGGCGGCCAGCGCGCGCTTCAAGATCTACATCATCGACGAAGTTCACATGCTGTCGACCAACGCCTTCAACGCGCTGCTGAAAACGCTGGAAGAGCCCCCCGCGCACGTGAAGTTCATCTTTGCCACGACCGAGATCCGCAAGGTGCCCGTCACGGTCCTGTCGCGCTGCCAGCGCTTCGACCTGCGCCGGATTGAACCGGAGGTGATGATTGCGCTTCTGCGTCGAATCGCCGATGCCGAGAAGGCAGAAATTGCCGATGACGCGCTGGCGCTGATCACCCGCGCGGCCGAGGGCTCGGCCCGCGATGCCACCTCGCTGCTGGATCAGGCGATCAGCCACGGCGCGGGCGAGACGACGGCCGATCAGGTCCGCGCGATGCTGGGTCTGGCCGACCGGGGCCGCGTGCTTGACCTGTTCGATCTGATCCTGAAGGGCGACGCGGCAGGCGCGCTGGCCGAGCTTGGCGCGCAATATGCCGATGGCGCAGACCCGATGGCGGTGCTGCGCGACCTTGCCGATGTGACCCACTGGGTCAGCGTCATCAAGATCACGCCCGACGCCGCCGAGGACCCCACGATCGGCCCTGACGAACGCGCGCGCGGGCAGGCGATGGCCGCCGCCCTGCCGATGCGGGTGCTCAGCCGGATGTGGCAGATGCTGCTCAAGGCGCTGGAAGAGGTCTCGGTCGCGCCCAACGCGATGATGGCGGCAGAGATGGCGGTGATCCGCCTGACCCATGTGGCCGACATGCCCTCGCCCGAGGAATTGTTGCGCAAGCTGCGCGATGACCCAAAACCACCCAACGGGCCCGGGCCGGGCCAGGGCCGCACCTCCGCGCCGCAGGGCGTGACGGCTGCCCCGCCGCCCCCCGCACCGCGCAATGGCGGGTCGTCGGGGCCACAGGCACAGTTGGCCCCCGCCGCAGCCCCCGGCCCGATGGCACAATTGGCCCGGTTCGAGGACGTCGTCGCGTTGATCGCGCGCCATCGCGACGCGCAACTGCAGGTCGATGTCGAAACGGGCCTGCGACTGGTCAGCTACCAGCCCGGCCGCATCGAGTTTACCCCGACCGAAAGCTGCCCGTCCGACCTTGCCCAACGGCTCGGCAGCCGGTTGCAGACATGGACCGGCGCGCGCTGGGCCGTGAGTGTCAGCGCGGGCGATAGCGGCGCACCTTCGCTTGCCGAACAGCGTGATGCCGCGGCGCGCGACCTGACGCGGGCGGCAGAGCAACATCCGCTGGTGCAGGCCGTGTTGGCCGCTTTTCCGCAGGCACGCGTCACTGCCGTGCGCCAGGCCCGCAGTGAGGAATCCGTCATGGCCGAGGCACTGCCCGAGGTCGAGGATGAATGGGACCCGTTCGAAGAGGACTGAGCCCTTGCCGGGCGGGTTCGCCCTGCGTATCTCTGGCCACAAGCAACAAGGAGACGACGATGTTCAAGGGATTGGGCGGGCTTGGCGACATGGCCAAGATGATGAAGACCGCGCAGGAGATGCAGGTCAAGATCGCCGAGTTGCAGGACCAGATGCACACGATGCTGGTCGAGGGGCAAAGCGGCGCGGGCCTTGTCAAGGCCGTGGCCACCGCCAAGGGCGAGCTGAAATCGCTCGACATCGATCCGTCGATCTTCAACGGCAGCGACAAGGAAGTGGTCGAGGACCTGATCCTTGCCGCGATCAAGGACGCCCAGTCCAAGGCCGCGCAGCGCGCCGAGGACGAGATGTCGAAACTCACCTCGGAAATGGGCTTGCCCGCCGACATGAAACTGCCCTTCTGAGGGACTGCCGCCCTGCTTCATCTGGCCCCAAATACTCCCCCGCCGGAGGCGTCCCCATGCCGGGGCGAGGTGCAGGCATGAGCGAGGATACCCGTGATATCGAGGCGTTGATCGACCTGATGGCGCGACTGCCGGGGCTGGGCCCGCGCTCGGCCCGCCGCGCGGTATTGCACCTGATCAAGAAGCGCCGGCAACAACTGATCCCGCTGGCCGAAACGCTGGCGCGGGTGGGGGCCACGGCGCGCGAATGTGTCACCTGCGGCAATATCGGCACCGCCGACCAATGCGACATCTGCCGCAGCGAAAAGCGGGCCAATGGCCAGATCTGCGTGGTCGAGGATGTGGCCGACCTTTGGGCGATGGAACGGGGGCAGGCGTTTCGCGGCCGCTACCACGTGCTGGGCGGCACGCTGTCGGCTCTGGACGCGGTCGGCCCCGAAGACCTGCGTATCCCGCAGCTTGTCGCCCGTATCGCCGATGAAGGCGTGGGCGAAATCATCCTCGCCCTGCCCGCCACCGTCGACGGCCAGACCACCGCCCATTACATCGCCGACCAGTTGCCCGGCGTCACCGTCACCTCGCTGGCACAAGGCGTGCCGATGGGCGGCGAGCTTGATTACCTCGACGACGGCACCATCACCGCCGCCTTCAAGGCCCGGCGGGCGTTCTGAGCCAAGACCCATTTCGCAGGAAAAACATCGCGCGTCCGGACAAACCCGTTGACCGACAGGGGGCGAAGGGCAAACCTTTCCCACGGTGATGGGAGTTTCTGACATGTGGCGTTTTCTGGCGCTTCTATTGACCTGTGCGGTCGCATCATGGACCGCACCGCCTGCTCGCGCCAATGACTACAGCCTGCTCTGGCAGCCTTTCAACGCGAGTGCCTTCGCGCCGGATGACCGGCGAATGCTGCAAACGGCACTGGCCTACGAGGGGTTTTATACCGGCCTTCTTGACGGGGCGTGGGGCTCGTTCAGCCAGCGCGCCCTGCAGGCCTATGTCGATCAAAATTTCCCAAACACGCCGGTGGAAAATGCCCATGCGGCCGATGTCATCCTGACATTCCTCAAACCGCTGGCCGACGAAGGCTGGCAGATACGGTATTTTCCTGCCTACGCGCTGTCACTGCTCGTGCCGGAAAAGACCATCCGAACTGATCCCGGCTCGGATGGTTTCGCCAACTTCAGCACGGCGGGCGGTGCGCTGCGCATCTCGATGACGAGCGGCAGCCTGGCGCAGGCCCTGCGCCTGCACGATTTCACCCTGCGGTTCGGCACCGGGGCACATGAGCCCTATGTCGTGCGGAACGATCACCTGCTGATCACGTCAGTCTTCGCGGCTGATGGTCGGCCAATGTACACGCGCTCGGACAATCACGGCGGTTGGTGGTCAACAGTCATCCTGTCCTCCGACACAGCGGACAGAAACGTTGTCGGCATGGTCTCCTCCTCGATCGCAATGGGTGCCGGCAGGCCGATTCAGTTCGTCACCGGCGGGTTGCTTGACCAGTCGATTCGCACCTTGGCGGCACTGCTGGACGACCCAACGCTGAACGGTAACGACACGGCTGTGGCCAACAACGCCGGGCCGGGCCAGAGCGCGCCACCTGCTTCGCCGTCGTCGGGGTCGGGGTTCTATGTCGACGCGGGCGGTGAGGTGCTGACAAACGCCCATGTGGTGGAGGGATGCGGCCACATCTTTGTCGACCATGCTCCGGCAACGCTGGTCCAGACCTCAACCGAGTTCGACCTTGCCCTGTTGCGGACGCCGGCACCGACCAAGCAGGGCGTCGCGAGGTTCGCTCCGCAAACGGCGCGGCTAAACTCGGACGTGACCGTGGCAGGCTTTCCGCTTAGCGGCATCCTTGGCGGCCTCAACGTGACGCGCGGCGCCGTCTCCAGCCTGACCGGCATGGGTGGGAACGCGATTGAGATGCAGATTACAGCCCCGGTTCAGCCGGGCAATTCCGGTGGTCCGGTTCTGGCCGCGGACGGGTCTGTCGTCGGCGTCGTCGTGGCCAAGCTCAACGCTCAGCGCGTTGCCGACGCGATCGGCGACATTCCCCAGAATGTAAATTTCGCGATCCGGGGAGAGATCGCGAAACTGTTCTTGACTGTAAACGGCGTTCAGCCGGCAATGACCGTTGACGACAGCAGGCTTTCGCCCGAGGCGCTTGCCGACCTTGCGACCTCGTTCACCGTCTTCATCGAGTGCAACCCTTAGGAAGCCGCCCGCCTTCAAGGCCCGGCGGGCGTTCTGAGCGGGCAGGTCAGCGGCGCGATTTGGCGTCGTCTTCCTCGTCGTCGTCCTCGTCGCCTTCGGGCAGGTTGAAGAAGCTTTCGGCGTCCGAGAAGTCAGCCTTGCTGTCGCGCGGGTCCTCGGCCTCTTCCTTGCTGTCGCTTTCGCTATCAGAGAGCGTGAAGGTTTCGAGGCCGGCGATGGCGGTGGGCATCCGCGGTTCGGGTGCCATGCCAAGGCTCTGCTCGGTCGAGACCAGCTTGCGCCGTTCGTCGTCCGACATCACGCCGCCCTCGCGGGCCTTCTTGGCGTTGGCCTTCTGCACGGCGGCGTCCAGCTCGGACTGCTTGCACAGGCCCAGCGCGACCGGGTCGATCGGGTCGATCGAGCCGATGTTCCAGTGGGTCCGGTCGCGGATCGCCTGGATGGTCGGCTTGGTGGTGCCGACCAGTTTCGAGACCTGACCGTCGGACAGTTCAGGGTGGAACTTGACCAGCCACAGAATGGCGGCCGGCCGGTCCTGCCGCTTGGACAGCGGCGTGTAGCGCGGACCGCGGCGCTTTTCCTCGCCCACGGCGGCGGCGTTGAACTTCAGCTTCAGCTTGTGCAGCGGGTTTTTCTCGCCGGTGGCGATTTCCTCGGCGGTCAGCTGGTTGTTGGCGATCGGGTCGAAACCCTTGACGCCCGCAGCCACGTCCCCGTCGGCGATGCCCTGCACCTCGAGTTCATGCATGCCGCAGAAGTCGGCGATCTGCCGGAAGCTGAGGGTGGTGTTGTCCACCAGCCAGACGGCGGTGGCGCGGGCCATGATCGGTTTGTCGGACATAAGACGTCTCCTTGTGAACAAGACTTCCCCGCGCCCTTGAGGGGGCAGACCGTTTCCGGCCGGGTTCACGTTGTCGGGGAACTTGGGGGCTATATAGTCGGGCGGAGTTACGGAGAAAAGAACAAATGTTGCGCCTGATTGCCGCCCTGCTGATCGCCGCCGCCAGTACTGCCCGCGCCGAGGATGTGCCGGGGCGTTTCGATTACTACGTCATGTCGTTGTCGTGGTCGCCTGACTGGTGCGCGCTGCAGGGCGATGCGCGCGGCTCGCCGCAATGCGAGGCGGGGCGCGGCAATGGCTGGCTGCTGCACGGGCTTTGGCCGCAATATGCCCACGGCTATCCGCAGGATTGTCGCAGCCGCTTTGCTGCGCCCGGCCGCGCTGAGACGGCCGCGATGGCCGACATCATGGGCACCCCGGGGCTGGCCTGGCACGAGTGGCAGGCGCATGGCAGCTGCAGCGGTTTGACACCGCACGACTATTACGCGCTGGCGCGGCAGGCCTATGCCACGGTCGTGCGGCCACCGGTGTTTCGCAAACTGACAGGCGAGGTGGTGCTGCCTGCCCATGTCGTCGAAGAGGCGTTCTTGCGCGACAATCCGGGGATGACGGGGAACATGATCACCATCACCTGCCAGTCGGGCTATATTCAGGAGGCGCGCATCTGCCTGACCCGCGACCTGCAATTGCGCGCCTGCGGCGCGGACGTGGCACGCGACTGCACGCTGGACGGTGCCCGGTTCGCGCCGGTGCGGTAGGCGGCCGTGTCAGGTGCGGCCGTCGGGGTATTCGGCGGGGCCCTTGATTTCGAGTTTGTTGCCGAAGGGGTCGCGGATGTAGAACGAATGGCCCATGCCGCGCGCACCGCCATGCATCGCCTCGCGCTCGATTGCGACGTTGTGCCGGGCGAGGTGGGCGCGCAATGCGTCATGTTCAAACGGACCGGTGGCGATGCAGACATGATCGACGTTGCGCCCGCCAGCGACAGGCGGCACGGCCCCTGCCGCGCCGGGATGGGTCGTGTCCCACAGCACGATCAGCGAAGATCCGGCCCAGACCTGCTCCATCCCCAGCCCGGGGTAGGAATAGCCGGGCGGGCAGCCCAGAACCTCGCGGTAAAAGGTCACGGCCCGGTCCAGATCATCGACCAGAAACACGACATGGTCGATGCCGGTCAGTGAAAAGGGGATGTCGCGGTGGGTGGTCATGCGGGCCTCTTGTCCAAGCGGCACGACCCTAGCCGCGCCGTCCTGCTGCGGCAATCGGGCAGGCGATGGGCATCCCGCAATTACGGCTCTTCGGACTGGAAGTCTTCCATCGTCTGCAGCTTGTGGGTGACATCGACGCCGGGTTCGTGCGGCGGTTCGTTGCCGGGCGCCTTGACCCATTCCTCGGCCTGGTGGCGTTCGGACAGCGCAAACACATGGACCGGCGCCGGGATCAGTGGCGCGAACATGCGCGCGCCGTTGCGGATCCAGCCCACATCGGTCACCAGCGCCACGCGGGCAAAGTCGCGCAGGTGCGACAGGCCAAGGCGCGTGTCGTCCCACATCGCGCTGACCGTGTAGCCGGCGAAATCGCGTGCGATCAGGTAGAAGAGCTTTATCTTGCCCTCGGCCTTGATGCGCGCCTCGATCAACGGGATCAGCGTCTGTTCATAATCGGCGCGGGTGATTTCGCCATGCGCCTCGATCGCCACCACGTCGGCGGGAAAGCCGTCGAGGATCGTGAAGTTCGACTTGGTCATCTTTTTCCTCCGCTTGGCTGGGCAAAGCCTAACCTAGCGGAACGGGCGCCGCCCGGCCTTGACCGATATCAACCGACCTTCAGCACGATCTTGCCGATATGCGCGCCGTCCTCGAGGCGAGCATGGGCGGCGGCGGCCTCGCCCAGCGGGAAATCGCTATCCATCACCGGCGCGATGCGGCCGGCATCGAGCAGCGGCCAGACCTCGGTGCGCAGCGCCGCGGCTATGCGCGCCTTGGCGAGCTCCGATTGCGGTCTGAGGGTAGAGCCGGTCAGCGTCAGTCGCCGCATCATCAGCGGTGCGAGGTTCACCGTGACCTTCGGGCCCTGCAGAAAGGCGATCTGCACCAGCCGCCCATCGTCGGCGAGCGCGGCAAGGTTGCGCGCCACGTAATCGCCGCCGACCATGTCGAGGATGACATCGGCCCCGCCGCGGGCCTTCATCTCTTCCACGAAATCGGCCTCTCGATAGTTGATGGCCGCCTCGGCGCCAAGCGACACACAGACCGCGCATTTCTCGTCCGATCCGGCGGTCGCGAACACGCGCGCGCCCTTGGCGCGGGCCAGCTGAATTGCCGTGGTGCCGATGCCACTCGATCCGCCATGGACAAGAAACCTTTCGCCTGCCTGCAGGCCCGCGCGCATGAAGACGTTGGACCAGACGGTGAAGAAGGTTTCGGGCAGGCAGGCCGCGGCGCGCATGTCCATGCCCTGCGGCACGGGCAGGCAGTGGGCGGCCGGGGTCACCACGAACTGCGCATAGCCGCCACCGGGCAGCAGCGCGCAGACCTTGTCGCCCACCGCGGGCCATGTCACGCCGGGGCCTGTCGCCACGACCTCGCCCGCCGCCTCCAGCCCCGGCAGGTCCGAGGCGCCGGGCGGCGGGGCATAGGCCCCTGCGCGCTGCAGCGCGTCGGGGCGGTTGACGCCTGCATAGTCCACCCGGATCAGCACTTGTCCGTGGCCGGGTTCGGGCACCGGACGGTCCACCATGGTCAACACCTCGGGGCCGCCGGGACGGGAGATTTCAACCGCGCGCATCGTCTTTGTCATCGTCACTGATCCTTTCGCGTGGGTCGCACCGTCATTCGGCGCATCATGGCATGGCCCATCCGCACGAACGCGCCCCGCTGCCCGCCACTTGATCGCGCAAAGCCGCGCCCTGAACAAGGTTTCGGGTTGCGCACCGCCGGATCGGCAGCTTGTCGCGGGCTCAGGGCTGGCCGCGCGGCGCCCAGATGCCGGGCAGGTCCACCGGCGGCATCCGCGGCGGCGCCTTGATCCGCGACATCAGCCCCTCGGCCTGCTTGACCAGCGGGCCAAGGAAGCGGTTTCCGCGCGCCTGCGCCTTGGCTTTTTCCACCTGCATCACGTTCTCGATCCGGCGGGCGATGAAGGCGTCGGTCGCGGTGGCTCCCTCGCTCTGGTCGCCCAGCCAGTAAAGCACGCAGGAGGCATAGACAGCCGACAGGATGGCCCGCTTGGAATACCAGTTCACATCGTCCGACGTGTCGCCCAGCGCGTCCCAGATCAGGTCTGCCGTGCCCCAGACCAGCCGCGCGCCATCGGCCGCGAGATGCGGCAGCGCGAAAAGCGCGGTGCCGCGGCGCACCACCTCCTTGTCGTCGATGGCATCAAGCCGCAGACGGATCGCGCGGGACACCTTTTCCGAGTAGCGCAACGCCGACATGTCGGCCTTGTGCAGCGCGGCCAGCATGGCGGCGTCGCCGCGCTGGTGATAGGCGATGGCAAGGTCCACCGCGCCGCGCGGGCACAAAGTGCGGGCATGGGCCGCATCCATCCCCACCTGTGCCACCGCTGCATCAAAGGCGCGCGGGGCCCAGCCGTCAAAGACCACATGCGGCAGAATCGCGTCCAGAAGCGCGTCCTTGGCGGGGTCGATGCGGGGCTCTGACATGGGTTTGCTCCTTCTGGGACGAACCCTAGACAAGATAGGGGGCCTTTGCTATACGGCCACCTCCTGCAATTTTTGCAAATCCAACTTAGAGAGGTGGTGAAAACCACATGCAGGTAAGTGTTCGTGACAACAACGTCGATCAGGCCCTGCGGGCCCTGAAGAAGAAGTTGCAGCGCGAAGGCGTGTTCCGCGAAATGAAGCTCAAGCAGCATTTCGAGAAACCCTCCGTCAAGAAAGCGCGCGAGAAGGCCGAGGCGATCCGCCGCCAGCGCAAACTCGCCCGCAAGAAACTGCAGCGCGAGGGGCTGCTTTAAGGCATCCCTTACGACGTGATGTGACTGAAACGACCCCCGTTGGCCCAAGCCTGCGGGGGTTTGTCGTTCTGGCGTTGCATCTGTCGCGCACAGGTCGGTGATTGGCAGGAATTGTCGGCCTTCGGCCTTGCACCTGCCGCACAGTCGGTGCATCCGACGCGCGAAGGAAGGGAACGTGCGATGAAGGGCCCACGCGGTTACCAGTTTGCAGCCTTCCGGCGATCACGCCGGCTGATGACCTCACCGCGCCTCTGGCGCACACGGCTGGTCTTCTGGGCGGGCGCACTGGCGATCGGCGCGATCAGCGCGGCGTTTGCCCATGTCGCCGACCTTGCGCAGGGCTTCTTCCACGGCATGTCCGGCCAGCATGGCAGCGAATGGCAATACCTGCCGTTGCTGGTCACGCCGCTTGGCTTCATCTTCTGCGCGTGGATGGGCGAGGTATATTTTCCCGGTTCACAAGGCAGTGGCATTCCGCAGGCGATCGCCGCGCGCGCGCTGCGCGAGGACCCCGACAAGGGCGGATACCTGTCGCTGCGGATGGTCTTTGGCAAGATCGCCCTGACGGTGGTAGGCCTTGGCACCGGCGCCTCGATCGGGCGCGAGGGGCCGACGGTGCAGGTCGGTGCGGCACTGATGCAGCAATCTGCCCGGATCGGCGGCATGTCACATTCCCGCGGCCTGATCCTTGCCGGTTCGGCAGCAGGCATCGCCGCGGCCTTCAACACGCCGCTGGCCGGTGTTGTCTTTGCCATCGAGGAAATGAGCCGCAGCTACCAGGCGCGCACCAACGGCACGGTGCTGTCGGCGGTGATCATCGCCGGTGTTGCCTCGCTGGCGCTGGTCGGCAGCTACAGCTATTTCGGGTACGCCCATCACACCGCGGCCTTTCCGGGCGATTGGCCGCTGGTCATCACCTGCGGGGTCATCGGCGGGGCGCTGGGTGGCCTTTTCAGCCGCGGCACGGTCTGGCTTGTGCAACGGATCCGGCGCTGGCGCGCGGGCAAGTCGCGCTGGATGCTGGTCGCGGTGGCAGGCGTTGCGGGCCTCGTCGTGGCGGTGCTGGGCGTGGCGACCGGCGGGCTGACCTTCGGCACCGGCTACGAACAGGCGCGACTTGCCGTCGAGGGCACGCACCTGCCCGCGGTGTTCTTTCTAGCCAAGTTCTTCGCGACGCTGGCCTCGACCGTGTCGGGCATTCCCGGTGGCCTCTTCGCGCCGTCGCTGGCCGTTGGTGCTGGCCTTGGCAGCACGCTGGGAGTGATTTTCGGCTCGTCCATTACTCTGGCCGCGGTGCTGGGGATGGCGGGCTATTTCGCGGGCGTCGTGCAGGCGCCGATGACCGCCTTCGTCATCATCGTCGAGATGACCGGCAACCACGATAACGTTGTGCCGGTGATGGCAGCCTCGATGCTGGGCTACGGGGTTAGCCGGGTGCTGGCGCCGCATCCGCTGTATCACGCCTTGTCACGGCTATTCGTGGCCGACGCGATCCGCCGCCGCCGTGCGATCGTGCATGCCGCAACACCCGCACAAGCCGCAGAATAGTCCCCGGGCGAGGCGTCTGGAAACTTCGTCCGGTCAGGCGTAAGCAGACGACACACCCCTAAGCATTGGTATGTTTTCATGCGTCCCGAGATTCTGCACACCGTCCGTTCCTATGATCGGGCGACACTTCCCCATGACGTTCTGGCCGGCATCACCGTCGCGATGGTTGCGCTGCCGCTTAGCCTTGCGATCGCCATCGCCTCGGGCGCGGATCCCGGCAAGGGCCTGATCACCGCGATCATCGGCGGATTCCTGATTTCTGCGCTGGGTGGCAGCAAGGTGCAGATCGGCGGACCAACCGGCGCGTTCATCGTCGTCGTCTACGGGGTGATCGCCGCACATGGCTATGGGGGACTGGTCGCGGCGACGCTGATGGCCGGGGCGATCCTTGTCGTGGCGGGCTACCTGCGCGTTGGCAACCTGATTGCCTACATCCCCGAGGCGGTGGTCAACGGCTTTACCATCGGCATCGCCATCATCATCGCGACCAGCCAGGTGCAGGATCTGCTGGGCCTGTCGGCAACACATGTCCCGGCCGATTTCTTTCCCAAGGTCGCGGCGCTTTGGGCGGCGCGCGGTTCGCTACGCCCGGAAACGCTGGCTGTCGGGCTGATCACGATGGTGCTGATCGTGGCCTTCCGCCGCGCGGCCCCCCGCCTTCCGGGCCTGATCGTCGCCGTTGCGTTGACCTCGGGCGTGGTCTGGGCGCTGGGACTGCCAGTCGACAGCATCGTGTCACGGTTTGGCGAGCTGCCGCGCACCCTTCCCGCGCCCGCCCTGCCCGACCTGTCGCTCGAAAAGCTGCGCGAACTTATTCCCTCCGCCCTGATCATCGCATTTCTTGCGGCCGTCGAATCGCTGCTTTCGGCGATGGTCGCCGACCGGATGATCGACGCGCGTCACCGGCCCAATGCCGAGGTCGCCGCGCAGGGTTTTGCCAACATGGGCTCCGCCCTGTTCGGCGGGATGCCGGTAACTGGTGCGATCGCGCGCACCGCCACCAATGTGCGGGCGGGCGGGCGCACCCCGGTCGCCGGAATGGTACATGCGGCGACGGTACTGGTGGTGATGTGGGTTGCCGCGCCGCTGGCGGGTCACCTTGCCATGCCGGCGCTGGCGGGCCTTCTTATCCTGACCGCGTGGAACATGTCAGAGCCGCACAAATGGCGCAGCTACATGCAGGCGCGCGTGTCGGACCGGGTGCTTTTGCTGCTGACATTGACACTGACGGTAGTGGCAAACCTGACGCTGGCCATCGGCGTCGGCGTGGCACTGGGCCTTGCGCTGCGGCTGCGGCGCAACGACGTGAAACCGGCGGAGTGGCACACCCCAGAGCATTAGACCGGCAGCGCGGTGGTCTGCGTCACCGTGCGCAAGGCAAAGCTGGACTGCATCTGCGCCACGCCCGGCAAGGTGGCCAGGTAGCGGCGATGGATGCGCGCGAAATCGTCTGTGTCCCGCGCGGTGACCTTCAGAAGGTAGTCAGCCGAGCCTGCCATCAGGTGGCATTCCAGCACCTCCGGCACGCGGGCCACCGCGCGCTCGAAGGCGTCCAGCACCTCGTCGGCCTGCCCGCTCAGCGTGATCTCGACGAAAACCGTGGTCGGGCGGCCCAGCGCGCGCGGGTCCAGCAGCGCGACATAGCCGGTGATCAGTCCGGCCTTTTCCATCCGTTGCACCCGCCGGAAACAGGCCGAGGGAGACAGGTTCACCAGCTCCGACAGCTCGGCATTCGACAGGCGCCCGTCCTTTTGCAACGCGACCAGCAGTCGACGATCTGTTGCGTCAATTTCCATATTGGACAATGGCTTTCTTTTGCGGGCCCGATCAACGCACATTCTTTGCGAATCAGGGCCAAAAGCCAAGCCTGATTCCCAAGCATTTGCGCGCCCGTTTGCCCATCCTGTCGACAATCAACAGGAGGATCCCCATGCACATCGGCTGCCCCAAGGAAATCAAACCGCAGGAATTTCGCGTGGGCCTGACGCCCAATGCCGCGCGCGAGGCCGTGGCCCATGGCCATACCGTGACGGTACAGACCGAAGCGGGCCTTGGCGCCGGGTTTCCCGATGCCGACTACGTCGCCGCCGGGGCGCAGATTGCGGCCAGTGCTGCCGATGTCTTCGCCGCAGCCGACATGATCGTGAAGGTGAAAGAGCCGCAGGCGGTCGAGCGCAAGATGCTGCGCGAAGGGCAGATCCTGTTCACTTACCTCCACCTCGCCCCCGATCCCGAGCAGACTCACGACCTGCTGAAATCCGGCGCCACATGCATCGCCTACGAGACGGTGACGGACGACCGCGGCGGCCTGCCCCTGCTGGCGCCGATGTCCGAGGTTGCCGGGCGGCTTGCGCCGCAGGTGGGCGCCTGGACGTTGCAGAAGGCCAATGGCGGGCGCGGCATCCTGCTGGGCGGTGTGCCCGGCGTGGGCCCGGCCAGGGTGCTGGTGATCGGCGGCGGCGTGGTGGGCACCCATGCGGCCAAGATTGCCGCCGGGATGGGTGCAGATGTGACCGTGCTCGACCGGTCCATTCCGCGGCTGCGCGACCTTGACGATGTCTATGGCGGCACCTTCAAGAACAGCTATGCCAGCGCGGGCAACACGCTCGACTATGCGCGCGAGGCCGACCTGATCATCGGTGCGGTCCTGATCCCCGGCGCGGCTGCGCCGAAGCTGATCAGCCGCGCCATGCTGGCAGAGCTGAAGCCCGGCGCGGCGCTGGTGGACGTCGCCATCGACCAGGGCGGTTGTTTCGAGACCAGCCATGCGACCACGCACGAAAACCCGGTCTACGAGGTGGACGGCGTGATGCATTACTGCGTGGCCAACATGCCCGGCGCGGTGCCGCGCACATCAACGCTCGCGCTGGGCAACGCAACGATGCCCTTCATGCTGGCGCTGGCCGACAAGGGCTGGCAACAGGCCTGCCGCGACGACCGCCATCTGCTGGCGGGCATCAACGTGCATGCGGGCCAGTTGACTTATGCCGCCGTCGGGGCCGCCCTTGGCCTGCCCAGCGTGGACGCGGCCAGCCTGCTCTGACGCCCTGCCGCCTTTGCCTCGCAAATATCCCGGGGTGAATTGGCCCGGCAGGGCCAAGAGGGGCAGCGCCCCTCGATCCTGAAAATGGTGCAAAGGCCCGCCGGCGGCGGGCCTTTTCCGCTGGATCAGACGGTTACTTCTGTAGCGCGTCGCGGATCTGCAGCAGAACGTCGATCTCGCTCGGGCCCTTCGGCGCGGCGGGCTTGGGGGGCTCTTTCTTTTCGGCGGCGTTCTTGATCGCGTTCACGCCCTTGACCAGCATGAACACCACGAACGCGATGATGAGGAAGTTGATCACCGCGGTGATGAACGACCCATAGGCAAAGACGGCCGCACCTGCATCGCGTGCCGCGGAAAGCGACGATCCGGCGGGAACCGTGCCCTTCAGCACGACGTACATGTTGGTGAAATCCACCCCGCCAAGGATCAGCCCGATGATCGGGTTGATCAGGTCCGAGACGAGGCTGGAGACGATGGCGGTGAACGCGGCGCCGATGATGATGCCCACGGCAAGGTCCATCACGTTGCCCTTCGCGATGAAATCGCGGAATTCCTTTAGCATTTTCGTTCCCTTGTGGCTGTCCATGCGCGTCTTGTGCGCGCGTGGCCCATCTATCCGACGGGGCCCGCGATCTGCCAAGGAAAATCTGCGGCGCGGCGGCGCTTAGCCCCCGGCGCGGAGGCCCGCGGCAATCTTCTCGGCCATCATCACGGTGGGCGCGGTGGTGTTGCCGCCGATCAGCCGCGGCATGAGCGAGGCATCGACGACGCGCAGCCCGCCCAACCCGTGTACGCGCCCGGCGGTATCGGTCACGGCCATGTCATCGGTGCCCATCCGGCAGGTGCCGACGGGATGATAGATCGTGTCGGCGCGGGCGCGGATATCGGCTTCAAGCGCGGCGTCGCTGCCGTCATGAGGGTAAAGCCTGCGGCCCCGCCACGGCGCAAGCGGCGGCGCCTTCAGCAGATCGTCCATCAGCCGCGCCCCGGCCATGAGAGTGCCAAGATCGGCGGGGGCCGAGAGGAACGCGGGGTCGATCCGAGGCGGGGCGGCCGGATTGGACGAGGTCAGGCCGACCGTTCCACGGCTTTCAGGGCGCAGCACGCAGACGTGGGACGAGAAGCCGTGGGCAAGGTGGATCTTGCGCAGGTGATTGTCGACGATGCCGACGACGAAGTGGATCTGAAGGTCCGGCCGATCGAGGCCGGGACGGCTGCGGACAAAGGCCCCACCTTCGGAAAAGGGCGTGGCGAAAAGGCCGCTTCCATCCTTGCGCCAGCGCAGCCCGGCGCGGGCCAGATCCCACAGGCCCCGCGGGTTCAGCCCGACGACATCGCGGCGCGGCGAGGTGTAGCTGATGACGTAATCGAGGTGGTCCTGCAGGTTCGCCCCGACGCCCGGCAACACGTGGAGGGGCGCGATCCCATGCGCGCGCAACTCGTCCTCGGGGCCGATCCCCGACAGCAGCAGCAGTTGCGGCGTGCCGAAGGCGCCTGCCGACAGGATCACCTCGCGCCGGGCGCGCAGCGGCCGGTCCTCGCCGCCGAAGCGGGCCAGAACGCCGGTGGCGCGGCCATCGGCAACGGTGATCTTCTGCACCAGCGCGCGGGTGATGACGGTCAGGTTGCGCCGCCCCGCCGCCGGGAACAGGTAGGCCGCCGCGGCAGAACAACGTTCGCCCCGCTGCGGGCCGTCGAAATACTGCATCACCTGGTAAAGCCCCGCGCCCTCCTGCACCGGCCCGTTGAAATCGGGGTTGCGGCGGATTTGCAGGGTTTCCGCCGCCTGCACGAAGGCGTCGGCGATGGCGCGGGGGTCGTTCTGGTCGGCGACCTGCAGCGGGCCGGCATCGCCGTGTAGCGCGTCGGCGCCGCGCTGATTGCGTTCGGACATGCGGAAGTAGGGTGCGACGCTGGCCCAGTCCCAGCCCTCCGCGCCCAGATCAGCCCATTCGTCGTAGTCGCGCGGGTGGCCGCGGACGTAGAGCATGGCGTTGATCGCGGTAGAGCCGCCCAGCCCCTTGCCGCGTGGCTGGAACCCGCGGCGGCCGTTCAGCCCCGGCTGCGGTACGGTGTGCAGCGCCCAGTTATTCAACTTCGGACGGCCCGAGATCATGGCCGCGGTCAGCGCCGGGGCACGCACCAATATGCCACGCCCGTCGCCGCCCGCCTCGACAAGGCAGACCGACACGGTCGGGTCTTCGGACAGTCGCGCGGCCAGCGTCGCCCCGGCCGCCCCACCACCAACGATCACATAATCGTGTTCCATGGCGTGGATTGGCGCAGGACCCCTGCAATTTGGCAAGGCCCCTGCGCGACGACGTTGCGGCGCGACGGTATCAGCGGCGCAGGACGCCGCCCGTGGACTTTATCAGCGGCGCAGAACGCCGCCGGTGGCCTTGCCGACCTTCTCGACGATGCGGGCCGAGACGGCCTCGATCTCGGCTTCCTTCAGCGTGGCCTCGGTCGGCTGCAGCCGCACCGTGAGCGCGACCGATTTCTTGCCCTCGCCAAGGCTGCCGCCGATGAATTGGTCGAAGACGCGCACCTCGGCGATCAGCGCCTTGTCGGCCCCCTGCGCCGCATTAACCAGCGTCAGCGCCTCGACCTGCGCATCGACGACGAAGGCGAAATCGCGTTCGACCGGTTGCAGGTCGGGGGCCACCAACGCGGGCCGCGTGGCGCTGCGCGATTTCGGCAGCGGCACCTGTTCGGGCCAAAGGGTGAAAGCCACGACAGGGCCCTTCACATCCATCGCGCGCAGCACACGGGGGTGCAGCTCACCAAAGACGCCCAACACCTTCTTGGGGCCAAGGCAGATCATGCCGTGCCGGCCGGGGTGCCACCAGTTGGCCGCGCCGCGCAGGATCTGCACCTTGGCGGGTGCGCCCATCGCGGCCAGAATCGCTTCGGCGTCGGCCTTGGCGTCGTAAATGTCGACCGGGCGCGCGGTGCCGTGCACGTCCTTGGGCCCGGTGCGGCCGACAAGGATGCCGGTCACCAGCAGGTGCTGTTCCTCCGGCTCGCCGCCGTGGAAAGCATGGCCCGCCTCGAACAGCGCCATGTCGGCAAAGCCGCGCGCCTGGTTGCGGGCCGCGGCGCGCAGCAGGCCGGGCAGCAGCGCCGGGCGCATGTGGCTGAGATCAGCCGAGATCGGGTTTTCCAGCATCGTCGCATCGTCGCCGCCGCCGAAAAGGGCGGCCGCCTCGCGGTCGATGAAGCTGTAGGTGATGCATTCATTGTAGCCCAGCGCGGCCGCCATCCGCCGTGCCGCAGAGGTGCGCCGTTGCAGCGGCGTCAGGACGGGCTGCGGCACGCCCGGGGTCGGGCGGCGCATCGGCTTGCCTTGCAGCTTGGTCAGCGAGGCAATGCGCGCCACCTCTTCCACCAGATCGGCATCACCCTGGATATCGGGGCGCCAGCTGGGGACATGCGCCATCGCACCTTCCAGGCGAAAGCCCAGAGCGGTCAGCGTGCGGCGCTGCTCGGCCTCCGGGATCTCCATCCCGACAAGGCTTTGCACCCGTTTCGCGTCCAGCCGATAGGCGCGGTCAAGATGCGGCACGGCGCCTGCAGCAATGGCTTGGCTGGCCTCGCCACCGGCATGATCCACGATCATCCGCACGGCGCGTTCCAGCCCCTCGGGGGTGAAGGCGGGATCGACCCCACGCTCGAACCGGTAGCGCGCGTCGGAGTTGATCTTCAGCGCGCGGCCGGTCAGCGCGATCTGCACCGGATCCCAGTAGGCGCTTTCGACGAAAACCTCGGTCGTGTCCTCGGACACACCCGTCGCCGCGCCGCCCATGATGCCGGCGATGCTTTCCGGGCCGGTCTCGTCGGAGATCACCATCATGCCGGGCCGCAGCGTGTAGTCCTTGTCGTCGAGCGCGGTTAGCACCTCGCCGCCCTGCGCCCGATGGACCCGCAGCACGCCCTTGACCTTCGCCATGTCGAAGACGTGCAGCGGGCGGTTGAGGTCGTAGGTGAAGAAGTTGGTCACATCGACAAGGAACGAGATCGGGCGCAGCCCGATCGCACGCAGCCGGTCTTGCAGCCATTTCGGCGACGGGCCGTTGGACACGCCACGGATCACCCTTCCGCAAAAGACCGGACAGCCATCGGCGGTGTCGGCGTCGATCGTCACGGTCATGTCGCTGTCGAACTGCTCGGGCACCGCAGCGAAGGGGTTGGGTTTCAACGTGCCCAGACCCCGCGCGGCAAGATCGCGCGCGATGCCGCGCACGCCCAGCGCATCGGGGCGGTTGGGAGTGATGGCAATCTCGATCACCGGATCGACGCGGGCCGGGTCGTTGGCGGCCAGCCAGTCGGAAAACCGCTGCCCCACCTCGCCCGAAGGCAGCTCGATAATGCCGTCATGTTCGTCCGACAGCTCCAGCTCGCGCTCGGACGCCATCATGCCGAAGCTTTCGATCCCGCGGATCTTGCCCACGCCGATGGTCGTGTCGATGCCCGGCACGTAGACGCCCGGCTTGGCGACCACCACCGTGATGCCCTCGCGCGCGTTTGGCGCGCCGCAGATGATCTGCACCTCGCCCTCGTCAGTGGCCACGCGACAGACGCGCAGCTTGTCGGCATCGGGGTGTTTCTCGGCGTGCAGCACCTTGCCGATGACGAAATCCTTCAGCGCAGCGCCCCGGTCCTCGACACCTTCGACTTCGAGCCCCAGATCGGTCAGCGCCTCGGCGATCTCGGACACGGTGGCCGAGGTCTCCAGATGCTCCTTGAGCCAGCTGAGCGTGAATTTCATGTGTCTGTCCTCAGTTCCGGGTCCGGTCGGCAAGGTCGGCGTAATCGCCGATCCGCAGAAGCTTGATCTCGCGCCAGAAGCGCAGGGTGGGTTTGGCGGCGAACAGGAAAGAGCCGACAAGGAAGAACCACGTCGCCGCCACCTGCAATGACGCGTAGAAGAACATCGCCGAGCCGATGATGAAGCAGAGCGCTGCGCCGAAGTCCACCAACGTATGGGCCAGTTCGAACAGGGCCCATGTCCGGCGCGTGCGAGGGTTACGCGTGCTGTTGCTGCTATCGAAAAGTCTCATGGACCTGCCTCCTGACTGCGCTGGGTCCGGGTTTCCCGGCGGTCCTAGCCGAAAGGCCGGGCGGACGAAAGAGGGGCGCGAAGCGACCACAATTCCGACACCCTGCGTGGCTATGATGTCTGCTGAGAGAACGAGCAGAAGATGAAAACACAACGGACACCCTTGCGCGGCCCAATCCTGATCGTGATCGGGATCGCGCTGTTGCTGTCGCCGCTGGCGATCGAGCATGCACGCGAGCAGGCCAACGCCGATGCCGTCCCCGGCGAGGTGACGACTGCTGGCGGGGCTGCTGCGGCCTGCAACGCCAAGGGTGTCAATTCGATCGTCGGGCGACTGGGCTGTGACGTCAGCACTCAGACCCGACTGGACGGCGCACTGACTGCGCAAGCGCCCGCCGCGGCCTCGACCGCGACAAAGGCGGCCGGCGCTGCCCCCTCGCCACTGCCTCAGGCACCGCAGCCGACCGGACCCGTACGCCGGATCGTGGCGGGCGGTGCGGCCTTCATCCACGTCGGAAATTAGGCCGCCGCGCGCGCCCGCGTCGCGACATGGGCCAGCCAATTGCGCAACTCGGTGACCCGGGCCGCCGGGGCAAGGTCGGCCCCGTCGATGCCCAGCCGCGCCGCCGCAGCGGGCCGTTCCGATGCATCATGCAGCGCGTCGCAAAGCGCCGGATCAGCGCCGCGCCCGCGCAGGATGTCGGCCAGCCATACCGGCGCGAATTCCGGGTGGTACTGGCACCCCATGAAATCGACGCCATCACCGATCTGGGCAAAGACCTGCACCGGCGAATGGTCATTGCCGGCCAGCAGCGTCGCGCCCGGCGGCAGACGGCTGACGCTGTCGCGGTGGATACAGGGCACCGCAAAGCTGTCGGGCCGCCCGGCAAGCAGCGGATGCGCCCGCCCTTGGGGTGTTTTCGTGACGGCGACGGCCACGCCATCTTCGCGTCCGCGGGGTGAGGCTTCGCAAGCGCCGCCCAGAACCACGGCGGCCAGTTGCATTCCGTTGCATGACCCAAAGACCGGCAGGCCCGCCGCGAAGGCCGCGCGCATGGCAACGGCCAGCGGTTCGGCCCGCACATCGCCAGCGCCCCAGTCCACCGAGGAACCAGTGAAGACCACGCCGTCAGTGCCATCCAACTGGGCCGGGACGAAGGGGGCGTCATAGGGCGCGATGACGCGAAACGCGGTGTCGGGCGCCAGCGCGGCGAATTCGCGCAGGAAATGGGTGGCCTGCGGCGGCATCGGGCGGGGGTTTGATTCAACGATCGTGATGGTCAGCATGGGTGGTATCCGTTAGGTCGGCCCAGCGTTGCGCCGCGGCCCGCTAGAGGCGCGCCCGAAAACGGCGCGCGGTGTCGCGGATCAGCCCCCGGGGGGTTGGGCCAGATCCTCGACCAGATCGAAGATTTCGAAAAGCAGCAGCATCTCGGGGTCAAAGCCGCCATTGCGGGCGAAAAATCCTTGATGCCCCTCCTGCCAGCCAGACAGCGCCGCGTCCTCGCCCTCTTGCCGGGCGAGATCCCATGTGACGTCGCAGAACCGGATGCGGATCAGCTTTCGCGTGCGGATGACCAGCGCAGGCGTGCCGTCCCACGTGGTGGCGATGTCGCAGCGGCCCTCGGCGGGCATCGCGGCGGGATCATCGAGGAAATCCTGCAATCGCCCGCACGTCGCCCGCTTGGCCCCCGACCGCACCAGCGCCAGCAGCCGGTTGCACAAGTCAGGCCCATCGCCGAAGCGAAAGGTGACCGCGCCGGGATAGCGGGTTTGCAGGGTGGCGAGGGTGGCGGGCATGGCGGAAGCCTTTCAACGAAACCACAGAGGGCGGCCCCCGGCCCTGGGTGGGGGCAAAGCCCCCTCCCGGGGGGAGGGTCGGGGGCTGCCCGGCGATGCCGGGCGGGGCGCTATTTCACCGGCTCAACCCGCCATGCAGCGTCGGCACGTCCAGCGCGGCAAAGCCGTAGTGGCGCAGCCAGCGCAGGTCTGAATCGAAAAACGCGCGCAGGTCGGGGATGCCGTATTTCAGCATCGCGATCCGGTCGATCCCCAGACCGAAGGCAAAGCCCTGCCATTTCGCCGGGTCCACGTTCGCGGCCTGCAGCACCTTGGGATGCACCATGCCGCTGCCCAGAATCTCCAGCCAGTCGTCGCCCTGCCCCACCTTCAGTGTGCCACCCTCCCACGAACAGCGGATGTCGACCTCGGCCGAGGGTTCGGTGAAGGGGAAGTGCGAGGCGCGGAACCGCAGGTCGACATGGTCGACCTCGAAATAGGCCTTCACGAATTCCTCAAGGCACCATTTGAGGTTGGCCATGGAGATGTCAGTGTCGATCGCCAGCCCCTCGACCTGATGGAACATCGGCGTGTGGGTCTGGTCGTAATCGGCGCGATAGACGCGGCCCGGGGCGATGACGCGCAGCGGCGCGCCGATCCGCTCCATCGTGCGGATCTGCACCGGGCTGGTATGGGTGCGCAGCACGTGCGGCGGGCGGTTATCGCCCGGCGCGCGGTGCATGTAGAACGTGTCCATCTCGGCCCGCGCAGGGTGGTGGCCGGGGATGTTCAGCGCGTCGAAATTATACCAGTCGCTGTCGATCTGCGGGCCTTCGGCCACGGCAAAGCCCATGTCGGCGAAGATCGCAGTGACTTCCTCGGTGACCTGGCTGATCGGGTGCAGCGTGCCGGCGGGCCGGGGCCGGCCGGGCAGCGTGACGTCCAGCCATTCCTCGCGCAGGCGGGCATCGAGCGCGGCATCGGCCAGCGCGGCCTTCTTGGCCGCGAGCGCGCTGTTGATCTCGTCCTTGAGCGCGTTCAGAGCGGGGCCCGCGACCTGCCGCTCCTCGGGGCTCATCCCGCCCAGTTCGCGCATCTTCAGGCTGATCTCGCCTTTCTTGCCCAGCGCGGCGATGCGCACGTCTTCGATCGCGGCCTCGTCGGCGGCGTCGGCGATCAGCCCCAGATACTTGTTGCGCAGCGCGTCCATCGGTGCGGCCCTCATCGTCGTTCCGGCGCGGTGCTACCTTGCGCGGGGGTTTCGCGCAAGGGCGGGGTCAGGGCAGGCGGCCGCCCATCTCGTCCTCGATATGGGCGGCGATGATCTCGTCAAAGCTGGCCTCGGCGGTAAAGCCAAGCGCGCGGGCGCGGGCCGCCTCGAAATCCTGCGGCCATGTCTCGACGATGGCGGCGATGGCGGGGTCGGGCGCATGATGGATCAGGTCCACCGCCTTTTGCCCCGCAACCCGGCGCAACGCCTCGATCGCCTCTGCGACGGTGGCCGAGAGGCCCGGCAGCGTCAGCGCGCGGTCATGGCCCAGCGCCGCGCCTTCGATCACCGCGCCCTCCATCAGGAAACGGACGGCGGCGCGGGGGCTGGCGAACCAGTGGCGCAGGCTGTCGCGCACGGGCAGCACGGCGGGTTTACCCATCAGCGGCTCGCGCAGGATGTTGGAGAAAAAGCCGGACGCCGCCCGGTTGGGCGCGTCGGGGCGGATGCAGATCGTGGGCAGGCGCAGCGAGATGGCATCAACATGGCCACGCCGCGTCAGATCGTCGAGCAGCAGTTCGACCATCGCCTTCTGGGTGCCGTAGCTGGATTTCGGGCGCGTCGGGAATGCATCGGGGATGCGCGCCGGAAAGGGCGTGCCGAAGACTGCGATGGACGAGGTGAAAACAAGGCGCGGGCAATAGTCGGGCTGCGCGCGGATCGCATCCATAAGCGCGCGCGTGGCGTCGAGATTGACAGCATAGCCGGTTTCAAACTCGGCCTCGGCCTGGGCCGAGACGACGGCAGCGAGGTGAAAGATCACGTCGGGGCGCGTGGCCACCAGTGCCGCCGCAACGCCGGCGCGGCGCAGGTCCACAGCCTCGGCCGTGGCGGTGATGCCGCCGGGCAGCGGTGGCGGCACCACGTCGGCCAGCGTCAGGCGCGTCACCCGCTGGCCACCCAGCCGCACCGCGCCGGCCAGCGCATGGGCAAGCTTGCGCCCCAGCATTCCGGCCGCCCCGATAATAAGAACGTGCATGTTCACCCCCACCTGCCCTGCGCCGCAAGATTGCGCCGCTTCTTGACATGGGACAAGGCGGCGCAGTGCCGAGGCGTTCACTCTGGGCCGGTGGAAAAGCCCTGCACGGAGGCCGAGATGAAGATCCTGATCCTTTACGCCAGCATCGAGGGACAGACCGAGAAGATCGCCCGCCATGTCGCGCGCGAGGTCCGCGGGACCGGGCACGAAGATGTGCTGGTCGATATCGGCGGCAGCGGGCCGCGCCCTGAATTCGACGGCGTGGACAAGGTGATCCTTGCCGCCCCGGTGCATGAACGCCGCCATCCCGAGGGTTTCGAGGTATGCGTGGCCGCCTGCCGCAAAGAGCTTGCCGCGCGACCTACGTTGATGCTGTCGGTCAGCATGAACGCCGCGTTTGCGGAAGGCGCGGAAGAGGCGCAGGACTACGTTGTCGAAATGGAGATGCGCACGGGGTTTCGCCCGACCGAAGTGGCGCTGGTCGCCGGTGCGATCCGGACCCATCACTACGACTATTTCGCAGCGCAGGTGGTGCGGCACGTGGTAATGCGCGGCCGCGACTATGATCCCGACGCGGGCGAACACGAATTCACCGACTGGGGCGCGCTGGACACAACCGTGAAGGCGTTTCTGAACCGGTAGGTCCGCCATGCCCCGGCCGGCGGTTATCGCACCCTAGTCGCCGGTTTGTGCCGCCCTTTCGGCAATCCGGGCCTGAAACGTCGCGGTGTCATTGCCGCGAGGGTACGGCTCTTTCGGCACCGGCACGCCGAGAAAGGCGCAGAGCGGTTCCCACCCGTCGCCAAGGTTGTGCACCAGCAGCCGGTCGGACGGCACGGTGTCGCGCACCTTGGCGATGTTGGCGTTGTAGACCGAAATGACGTGGTCGCGGTCCATTGCACGGCCGCCGAACACCCTGTCGCGGATAATGGTCTGGCCGACGCTGCCATCGTCGGGCCCCTTCATGATGTGCGGGCCGATGGTGCGGGCGTAGCTTTCGAACCAGCTGTCGGGGTCGCGGTAGGTGAGAATCGCCTTGGCATCGGGCCAATGGGCAAGAATCTCGGGCCAATAGGCGGCGGAGGGCCAGTCGACGCAAGCGCCGAACCCTTCGAGAAGTAGGTCCCAGTCCGGCGCGGCCCCGGCGCCCAGTTGCCGCCACCGCGCCTTCTGAGTCTCGCTGGCGTTGACTTCGAACATGTGGTGGGTCGGACCGAAGCCCAGCATGTTCAGCGCGTTGCGCATCGAATCGGTTCCGGTGCGCCCGAAACCTGTGCCGATGACCTTCATGGCGGCGCCTTTCTGTTTTCGCGACGCTACACCGGCGGCCCACCTGCCCAAAGCAAAAAGCCGCCCCGGGGACCGGGACGGCTTTCAGACAATCCGATGTGGCGCGATCAGGCGGCCAGTGCGGCGCGGGCCTTATCGGCGATGGCGTTGAACGCCTCGGGCTCGTTCACGGCGAGATCGGCCAGAACCTTGCGGTCCACCTCGATGCCGGCCTTGGTCAGGCCGTTGATCAGGCGCGAATAGGTCAGTTCCGGGTCGAAGGCGCGAACGCCGGCGTTGATCCGCTGGATCCACAGCGCGCGGAAGTTGCGCTTGCGCGCCTTGCGGTCGCGGGTCGCATACTGGTTGGCCTTGTCGACCGCCTGCTTGGCGACCTTGAAGGTCCGCTTGCGGTGATCGTAATAGCCTTTGGCCGCGTCAAGAATCTTCTTGTGACGGCGATGGGTGACGGTTCCACCTTTGGTACGGGACATGGGCGGGCCTCCTTAGCGGTCGTAGGGCATGTAGGACTTGACGATCTTCGCGTCGGGCGCGGCAAGGGTCGTGGTCCCCCGCGCGTCGCGAATGAACTTCGTCGTCCGTTTGATCATGCCGTGGCGTTTGCCCGCCTGGGCGGCAACGACCTTGCCGGTCGCCGTCATCTTGAAGCGCTTCTTGGCGCTCGACTTGGTCTTCATCTTGGGCATTTCCATCTCCTCTTTCGAGTGGTTAAGCGCACGACTCGGCATGCCACATCGGCCGGCCGCGCGGTTGGAAGCGTCCCTCTAAGCGGTTTCGTGGCTGCTGGCAAGTAGGCGCGGCTCAGTTCAAATACTGGCCGACCACGCGCACGAAGACATCCGGAACGGTCGAGATGCTGTAGAAGCCGGGGCGCTGGTAAACAGCGACGCCAACAAGGCCGCCGCCGATCAGCACCAGCAAGGCCACCGTCGTGGGGGTACGCCCTTCGAAAATTGCACCGACGACAGCGGGCACCGCGAGGGCAAGAACCACCAGGCCGATGACGAACATCAGATCCGCCTGCATGGGCCGTACCCTTTCACATATCCCCTGCGGGAAATGTTACTCCGGTTCTGAGGCGAAAATCAAACGTTCCTCGCAAGGCGCCACGCGCAGGATATTGGTGGACCCCGGTGTGTTGAACGGAACGCCCGCGATGACCACGATCAGGTCCTGCGGTTCGGCAAAGTCACCCGCGTTGGCGGCGCGGATCGAGGCCAGCACCGCACCCTTGAAGCGATTGACCGGCGCGATGATGAAGCAGTTGGTGCCCCATGTCAGGCAAAGCCTGCGCGCGGTGGCCTGCACCATGGTCAGCGCGATGATCGGAACGCGCGGGCGTTCGCGCGCGACCAGCAGCGCGGTGGTGCCGGACTGCGTGACGCAGGCAATGGCCTTGATGTCGGTCGTCTCGGCGATCTCGCGCGCGGCGGCCACGATACCGTCGGCGGTCGAGGTGCGCTTGGCCTTGCGCGAAGCTTCGATGACATCGCGATAGGTCGGGTCGCGCTCGACCTCGGCAGCGACGTTGCTCATCGTCGTGACCGCTTCGACCGGATATTTGCCGGCGGCACTTTCGGCCGACAGCATGATCGCATCGGCACCTTCATAGATGGCGGTTGCGACATCGCTGACCTCGGCACGGGTCGGCATCGGGCTTTCGATCATCGATTCGAGCATCTGGGTGGCGACGATCACCGGCTTGGCGGCTGCGCGACACTTGCGCACCAGCTGCTTCTGGATTGGCGGCACGGCCTGCACCGGCATTTCCACGCCCAGATCGCCACGCGCCACCATGATGCCGTCGGAAACGGCAAGGATCTCGTCAAAGGATTTGACCGCGGCGGGCTTCTCGATCTTCGACAGGATCGCAGCACGGCCCTTGGCCAGTTCGCGTGCCTCGATCACGTCGGCGGGCCGCTGCACGAAGGACAGCGCCAGCCAGTCCACCCCGAGGTTGCAGACGAATTCGAGATCCTTGCGGTCCTTTTCCGACAGCGCGGCCAGCGGCAGAACCACGTCGGGCACGTTGACGCCTTTACGGTTTGAAATCACGCCCCCGACCGTAACGATGCAATTGGCGAAGTTCGCGCCACATTCCTTGACCTTGAGCCGAATCTTGCCGTCATTGACCAGCAGCGATGACCCGGGTTCGAGCGCATCGAAGATTTCCTTGTGCGGCAGGCGCACGCGGGTCGCGTCGCCCGGCGCATCGTCCAGATCAAGGCGGAATTCCTGCCCTTCGACCAGTTCTTCCTCGCCATTGGCAAAGGTGCCGACGCGCAACTTCGGCCCCTGCAGGTCGGCGAGAATGCCGATCGGGCTGCCGAGGTCGGCTTCGACCTGCCGGATCAGCGCGTGGCGTGCGCCGATCTCGGCATGATCGCCGTGGCTCATATTCAGGCGAAAGACATCTGCGCCCGCCTCGGACAGGGCGCGGATCATCTCGTAGGTGCTGGACGCCGGGCCCAGGGTGGCCACGATCTTGACGTTGCGATGGCGTTTCATGCGAAGGATCCTTCGTGCAGGGGCCGGGTCGGGTTGGCGGCCGTTACCGCTAACGCCCGCGTCGGCGACCTTATTGCGCAATTCCAATCCGCTCACAACTGGCCTAAAGGGACCGGGCTGCATTCTCAAGGACAGACAACGCCTGCATGACCCCCGACGCCTATGAAATCGACGGAAATGACCGACCGGGGCGCTGGCTTGTTGCCTGTGACCATGCTGCCAACACGGTCCCGGACTGGGTGAGTGGCGGAAACCTTGGCTTGCCGCCGGCCGAAATGGCGCGCCATATCGCCTATGATCCGGGCGCGGCAGGCGTCACGCGGGCACTGGCGCGGCACCTCGACAGCCCGGCGATCCTGACGCGGTTTTCCCGGCTGGTGATCGACCCCAACCGGGGCGAGGACGACCCGACGCTGCTGATGCGGCTCTACGACGGCACGATCATCCCGGCCAACCGCCACGCCGGGCGGGCAGAACTGGAAGAGCGGCTGGAGCGGCTTTATCGCCCTTATCACGCAGCCTACGATGTGCTGGCCGCCCGCCGGCCCGACACGGTTGTCTGCGCCGTCCACAGCTTTACCCCGCAGCTGCGCGGGCGCCCGCCCCGTCCGTGGCAGATCGGCATTCTCTATTCGCATCTTGATGACGAGTTATCGCGGCGGTTGGTCGAGCGGCTGCGCACCGAGGCCGACCTGTGCGTCGGCGACAATCAACCCTATTCCGGCCACCTGCCCGGTGATTCGGTGGATCGTCACGCGCTGAACGCCGGCCGGCCCAACGTCTTGATCGAGTTGCGCAACGACCTGATCGCCACGACCGAACAGCAGGAGGGCTGGGCTGCGCGGCTAGCGCCTGTTCTTGTCGCGGCGCTGGAGGCCACGGGACGATGAATGACGTGCAGTTCTCCGCCGTGATCTTCGACCTCGACGGCACGCTTCTGGATACCGAACGGCTGGTCGTGCAGGCCGGACTGGATACTTTCGCGGATTTTGGCTTGCCGCCACGGCCCGGACTGCTGGCGCAGATGGTCGGCACCACCGGTGAAGACGGGGTTGCAGAGGTCCGGAGGGAAATGGGCGACATGGTGGATGTCGATGCCTTCATGGCGGCCTGGGACGCGGCCGTGCATACGGCGCTGACCGGCCCGATCCCGCTGCGCCCCGGCGTGACCGAATTGCTGGACGCGCTGGACCGGGGTGGGCTGCCGCGCGCGATCGCGACCAATTCGCGCACCCATGCCGCGCATCGCTCGCTGGGGCTGGCGGGGCTGGCGCACCGGTTCGACCCGGCCCATGTGCACGGGCGCGACCGGGTCGCCCGGCCGAAACCCGCGCCGGACCTCTTCCTGCACGCCGCACAGGGACTGGGTGCCGATCCGACGCGCTGCCTCGTCTTCGAGGATTCCGATCCCGGCACCGCTGCCGCCCTTGCCGCGGGCATGACCGTGGTGCAAGTTCCCGACCAGCGCCCTGCCGGCACGCGCGACGCGCATGTCATCGCCGGCAGCCTTCTGGAAGGCGCCCGCGCGCTGGGCCTCTTGGACTGAGGAGGGTTCGACATGGACGACACCACCCGCACCGAACTGGAAGCCGCAGCGTTCCGAGCGCTGCGCGATCACCTGATGAATACCCGCCCCGACGTGCAGAACATCGACCTGATGAACATGGCCGGGTTCTGCCGCAACTGCCTGAGCCGCTGGTATCAGGAAGCCGCCAACGCGCGCGGCATTGAAATGAGCAAGGATGAGGCGCGCGAGATTTTTTACGGCATGCCCTATGGCGATTGGGTCGCGCAGCACCAGACGCCCGCCGACGAGGCCAAGAAGGCCGCCTTCACCAAGGCCTTTGCCGAGAACGTGGGGACGAAGGAATGATCGCCGGCGCGGTCGCGGTGATGTGGCTACGTCAGGACCGGCCCGGCAATGACGCCTGCCGCTTTGCCCTGATCGATGACGAGTTGCTGATCGAGGGAAGCACCTCGGAAACCGCGGGCCAATTCCTGCATTACAGGGTGCGCGCCGCGGCCGATGGCGTGACCCGCCGGGCCCGGATCGGGGACGTACCAATGCTTACCTTCGAACATGAGGGTGACGGGCGCTGGATGATGAACGGCATCGAGGTGCCCGAGGTGCGCGGCGCGCTGGATTTCGACCTTGGCGTCACCCCTGCGACCAACACGCTGGCGATCAGGCGGATGAATCTGGCGGTAGGCGACAGCGCCGAGGCGGTGGCGGCATGGCTCGACCCGTCTGACTGGATGCTCAAGCCGCTGAAGCAGCGCTATACGCGGGTGTCAGAGACGGAATACGACTATGCCTCTGATACCGGGTTTTCTGCCCGGCTGACGGTGGATGAACACGGAATCGTCCGCGACTATCCCGGCTGGTGGAAGGCGCAGGACTAGCCGCGCCGACCGCTCAGACCGCAGCCTTGCGGCTTTCCTCGATGTAGATCTCGCGCAGGCGGGTGGCGACGGGGCCGACCTTTCCACCGCCGACGGGCGCGCCGTCGATCTCGACCACTGGCATCACGAAGGTAGTGGCGGAGGTGATGAACGCTTCGTCTGCCTGCTGCGCCTCTTCGATGGTAAACGGCCGTTCTTCGACCACCATCTGCGCCTCGCGCGCGAAACGCAGAACGGCGGCGCGGGTGATGCCGTGCAGGATTTCCGTGCCGAGGTGGCGGGTGATGATCGCGCCGCCCTTCACGATATATGCGTTGTTCGACGTGCCCTCGGTCACATGGCCGTCCTCGATCATCCAGGCATCGTCGGCGCCGGCCGCCTTGGCCATCATCTTGCCCATCGAGGGGTAAAGAAGCTGTACCGTCTTGATGTCGCGCCGGCCCCAGCGCTGATCCTCGATGCCGATGACCTTTATCCCCTGTTTCGCACCCGGATTGGCGGCAAGTCCGGGCTTCGACTGGGTGAACAGCACCACGGTGGCCGGGGTTTCCTCGGGGTCGGGAAAGACAAAGTCACGGTCGCCCGGCGCGCCACGGGTGATCTGCAGGTAAACCATCCCCTCGTCGATGCCGTTCAGGCGCACCAGTTCGCGGTGGACCTCCAGAAGCGCCGGGTCGTCCATCGGCGCGGCCATGTCGAGTTCTGACAGCGAGCGCTTCAGCCGCTCGGCATGCCCCGCGAAATCCACCAGTTTGCCGCCCAGAACGCTGGTCACCTCATAAACGCCATCGGCCATCAGAAAGCCGCGGTCGAAGATCGAAACCTTGGCTTCATCTTCGGGCAGGTAGGCGCCATTGACATAGACGGTGCGCATGGGCGGTCTCCTTGGCTGGGGCTGGCAGCGGTTTCGGCCATGTGACCATGCCCGTCAAGCCCCGCCGCGCGCTGGCGCGAGTTGCATGTTGGCCCCGCTGGGCCTTATATCGGGCCAACCCATCGGAGCGCATGCATGACCAATTACCTGGACTTCGAGAAACCTCTCGCCGAGATCGAGGGCAAGGCCGAGGAGTTGCGGGCGATGGCCCGCGCCAACGAAGGCATGGACATCGAGAAGGAGGCCGCCGCGCTGGACAAGAAGGCGTCGGATCTGCTGGTCTCGCTTTATTCCAACCTTGATCCGTGGCGCAAATGCATGGTGGCGCGCCATCCCGACCGGCCGCATTGCAAGGACTACATTGCGGGGCTTTTCACCGAATACACGCCGCTGGCCGGCGACCGGAACTTTGCCGACGACCACGCAGTGATGGGCGGGCTGGCGCGGTTCAACGGGCGGCCCGTGGTGGTGATCGGCCATGAGAAGGGCAACGACACCAAAAGCCGGATCGAACACAATTTCGGCATGGCCCGGCCCGAGGGCTACCGCAAGGCGATCCGCCTGATGGATCTGGCCGACCGGTTCAACCTGCCGGTGATCACCCTGGTGGACACCCCCGGCGCCTATCCCGGCAAGGGCGCCGAGGAGCGCGGCCAGTCCGAGGCGATCGCCCGCGCAACCGAGAAATGTCTGCAGATCGGCGTGCCGATGATCAGCGTCATCATCGGCGAGGGCGGATCGGGCGGCGCGGTGGCCTTCGCCACGGCCGACAAGGTGGCGATGCTGGAACATTCGATCTACTCGGTGATCTCGCCCGAGGGCTGCGCCTCGATCCTGTGGAAAGATGCCGACAAGATGAAGGAGGCCGCCGAGGCGCTTCGTTTGACCGCGCAGAACCTGCGCGAACTGGGTGTCTGCGACCAGATCATCAAGGAGCCGGTGGGCGGCGCGCATCGCGACAGCATTGCCGCGATCGGCAGTGTCGGCCGCGCCCTTGATGGCATGCTCGACCAGCTCAAGAACAAGTCGCGCAAGCAGATCCGCGACGAGCGGCGCAAGAAGTACCTCGGGCTGGGCACCAAGGGCCTGGCCGCATGATCCGCGCCGCCGCGGCGCTGGCCATCGCGCTGGCGGCCGGGCCGGCGGCGGCGGACGGGCTGATGGGCCGGGCGGTGACCTTTGGCGCGATGGTCTGGCAGGATCGTGCCGCGCCGCTTTTCTCCGGGGAACGCCACCCGGCGACGGTGGGGCCGGGCGTGGAATACGGGCTTGGCCCCGAGGGGGTGCAGAACGGCTGGGATCTTGTGCCGTCGGTCGTGGATATCTCGGAAAACCGCATCGCCATCACCTATCCTGATGGCGAACCCGGGCATTTCCCGGAGGCCACGTTCAATGGCTACATACTTGATTTTCTGGTGGATTGCGTTCTGTTCACCGGGGCCGCGCCAAATCCGACCCTGTCGACGGTCGCGCTGAAACCGGACGACGTGTTCACCGAAGGCTCGAAGCTGTTCATCAACGTCGGCGGGCAGGATTACGGCCCCGGCACCTATATCGTGGTCGACGTAAAGGTCTCCGACTGCCTGATGGGCTGAACTACCACATCGAGCGCGCCGCGCGGTCGGGCCATTCCTCGTCATAGGCCTGCCCGTCGAAGCCCTGTTCCATCGCGGCAAGGATTTCGCCCATTGTCGGCAAGCCAGCGCTTTGGTCGCCACCGGTCCAGAGACGGGCGCGCATGATGGCCCGGGCGCATTGGCTGTAGATCTCGGCGATGGTGACGACGATGACGGTACGCGGTGTCGCCCCCTCGCGGGTGAAGCGGGCACGCAACGCAGTATCCTCGGTCAGCACCGCTTGGCCGTTCACACGGATCACGTTGGTCGAGCCGGGGACCATGAACATCAGGCTGACCCGCCCGTCGCGGACGATGTTGCGCAGCGAATCGAGGCGGTTGTTGCCGCGCCAGTCGGGCAGAAGCAGCGTTTGCGCGTCCAGTTCCTGAACGACAGGGCCATCGTCGCCGCGCGGACTGGCATCAGTCCCCTCGGGCCCGACCGTAGACAGGATGCAGAACCGCGAGGCCATGATCCAGCGGCGGTATTCCGGCGTCATCCGCCTTGCGACCTTGATCAGCGCCGCCTTGCTGGGCGCGCCATAGAGCGCTTCGAGTGCGGCAATGTCGGTTATCGGCGTCATTGCTTTCCTTTCGCCCGGGCTCGACCGTTCACGCGGCGGCCTCGTCGGGATGGAACCCGGCCTCAGCCATCAGCGCGTTGGACCGGCCCTCGACCGCGTCCTCCAGCCGCTTCATGAAGGCGGCGGTGGGCAGGCCGGGGGGGATCGGCGGTAGAAACTCGACCGTGGCAAGCCCCGGCTTGCGATAGATGCCGCGCTTGGGCCACAGCAGGCCCACGTTGCAGGCGACCGGCACACAGTCTTGTGCCAGTTCCTGATAAAGAATGCCGGTGCCGATCTTGTAGGGTGCCTTGACGCCCGGCGGGATCCGCGTGCCCTGCGGGTAGATGATGAGTTGCCCCGGCAGGGCGCGACCGGCGGCGACATCGGCCACCATCTTCTTGATCGCCGCGCCGCGCTTGCCCCGGTCGACCGGAACGCAGCCCAACCGCAGCGCGTATTGGCCAAGGATCGGCGCCCAAATCAGCTCGCGCTTCATGATGAACTTGCCGCGTGGCACGGCCGAGTAGATCAGGATAATGTCGAGAAAGGACTGGTGCTTGGCCGCGATCATCACCTCGCCCGTGGGCGGTGTGCCGCGCACCTCGGTGCGAATGCCCACCAGCCAGCGCGCGGCGAATTTCACAAAGCCGCACCAGCCATGCGCGGCGGCAGTGGCCCCGCGCGGGCTGACAATGGCCCATGGCAGATAGGCCAGCGCATAAGGCAGCATCGCGCCATAGATCAGCACGATGAACAGCAGCGAGCGCAGCCATTGCAAGGCATATCTCATGTCTGTTTCCTCAGCGTCCGCAGCGCCGCGGCGCGCGTGGCCGCGAAAGCCACGATAGCGGCCAGAGGCGGAATGACCAACGGCCAGAGCCAGCCCGCGCCCTGAAAGCCAAGGCCTGTCAGGAATCCGCCGGCAGGTGCGGCCGGCGGCAACAGCCAGATCGCCACCATGCCGGCCACGGTGCCTGCTGCCGCGCCTGCCAGCGCGCGCAGCGTGAAGCGGCGCACGAAAGCGCGGGCGATGTAGACATCGCGCGCGCCCACCAGCCGCAACACCCGGATGACCTGCGCATTGGCGGCCAGCGCGGCACGCGCGGCCAGCGTGATCATCGCCGCGGTCGAGGCCGCGATCAGCGCGATGGCGGCAAAGCCCAGCGTGCGCAGGCGGCTCGCGGCGGCGACCAGTGGCTCGCGCCAGCGGGTGTGATCGTCCAGCACCGCGCCCGGCACCTCGGCCTGCAGCCGCGCGCGCAGGCCGGTCGCGTCATAGCCCTGCGCGGTCTCGGTGATCTCGATCAGTTGCGGCAGCGGCAGCGTATCCAGCGGCAGGTCGGGGCCGAACCACGGCTCCAGCAGGGCCTTCTGCTCGGCCTCTGTCATGGCGCGGGCGGTGGCGATGCCGGGGGTTTCCTGTAGCACCTTCAGCGCCGCGCGCGTCTGGGCCGCCACCTGATCGGGCGGCGCCGAGATGCGCAGCGTCGCCGTGCGCGCCAGTTCGGAGGACCAGCGATCGGCCAGCCGGCCGGTGGCCAGCGACAGCGCCAGCGCGAAAACCGTGAGGAACGCCATCGCCCCCGCGGTGAACAGCGTCAGCCATGCGGTGAAGCCGGTCGGTGGCACGGCGCGATCCGCCTCCGGGTCGCCCACCATCAGCGACAGGACACGCCCGATCTCGACCCTCACAACTCGGCCCCCGCAGCAACAAGACGCGCGCCCCGCAGGCGCAGCACGCGGGCAGAGACCTGCGCCTTGGCGGCACGGATGAGATTGAGGTCATGGGTGGCGATCATCACGGCCTTGCCCATGCGGTTCAATTCGACCAGCAGCGTCAGCAGGCGCTGTGACATCTCCCAGTCGATGTTGCCCGTGGGCTCATCTGCGATGATCAGGTCGGGCGACATGATGACAGCGCGCGCCAGCGCGGCACGCTGCCGTTCGCCCCCCGACAGCTGCGGCGGCAACTGGCGCGCCTGTGCGGCAAGGCCGACCCAGGCCAGCAGATCGTTCAGGTTTCCGTCCGCCTCGGCGGTGCGTCCCGAGACGCTGAGCGGCAGGGCCACGTTTTCGGCCAGCGGCAGGTGGTCGAGAAACTGACAGTCCTGATGGACAACACCTATACGGCGACGGGCGAGTGCCACGTCGTCACGGGTCATGTCGCGCCGGTCCTTGCCGAACAGGCCAACGCGCCCGGCTGTCGCAGTCAGATCACCGTAGCAAAGTTTCAGGAAAGTCGTCTTGCCTGCGCCGGACGGGCCGGTGAGGAAATGGAACGAGCCGGGCGTGATGGCCAGCGATACCTCGGCGAAAAGCTCGGCGCCGCCATAGCTGTAGGCCACATTCTCAAGCTCGATCACGCGCGCGCTCCGGGTTCTTCCCGGCACTTGTGCCCAATTCGCCCCCCGGTTTCAATCGCCCTGCCGGCGCGTCGGGCCAGCGCATGGGCGGCGTGCCGCCGGCGCTAATGCTTTGCGCCGGGCCGAATGGTTGCTAGAACATGTCAACGGATGCGCAAAGCTCCGGCAGGCATAGGCAGGAAGGTAACGCGCAATGAGGTTGATCTGCCCCAATTGCGGCGCACAATACGAAGTGGCGGATGACGTGATCCCGGCGTCGGGCCGCGACGTGCAATGTTCAAGTTGCGGTCATACATGGTTCGCCCAGAGCGGTCAGGCAGCGACCGAGGTTGAGGCCGCGCCGCCCGCAGTTCCGCCCGAGGATGATATTTTCGACGAAGACCTGTCGGAAGAGGAATTGGCCCCGCCGCCAGCCCCCGACGCGCCCGACGCGCCCGACGCGCCCGCCGAACCGGCTGCGCCGCCGCCAGCCGCGGCGCAAGAGGACAGCACCGACAGCGAAGATGACGTGGTCGCGGCGATTGGCCGGGCGATGGGTGGGCAGAGCGAGGAGTCACCTCCGCCCAAGATGCCGCCCGACGCCGCGCCGCCAGCGCAACAGCAGCCACCGCAACAGCGCAAGGCGATCGACCCCGATGTCGCGCAGGTGCTGCGCGAGGAGGCCGCGCGCGAGGCGGCCCAGCGGCAGGCAGAGGCCGCAACCGGCCTGCAGACGCAAGACGAGTTGGGCCTGCCCACGGCGGACCTCAACAGCCGCCGCGCCGACGAGGCGCGCCGCCGCATGGCCCGTTTGCGCGGAGAAGAGGCGGCCGGCGCCAGTTCCACCACCACGACGGAGGAGCCGCCGGCGCCCGAACCGGGTGGCGAAAGTGCACGGCGCAACCGTCTGCCGGACATCGAACAGATCAACTCCACCCTGCGCCCGACCGGCGAGAAAAACAGCACCGATACCGCCGCGACCCCGAGCGGCAATGGCGGACGCGGTTTTCGCCTTGGCTTCTCGACCGTGTTGATGGCCGCGGCGCTGTTGACGCTGGCCTACAGCACGTCTGACAGGATCGTCGCGGCAGTGCCGGCGGCGGCCCCTGTGATGCGCGTCTATGTCAGCACGGTCGACCAGGGACGTGCCTGGCTGGACCAGCAGATGATGGCCCTGACGCAGCGCCTTGGCCCCTCGCAACCGGACGGGCCCGGAAGCTAGAACTGCTGTAGCAACCGCTTGAGGTAATTCAGCTCGGCATCCGGGCGGTTCTGTTCGGCCGCACGGCGGCGAATCTCATCAAGCAGATTTTGCGCCTGCCGATAGATGTCGGGACCCTGCAACATGTTCTCGGACGTGCCGTACTGGCCGCTGTCGCCCAGTTGGCGCCCCAGCGGGTCACGGCGCGACGGCTCGATCTTGCCGGTGGCCTGACCGGGCTGAGCGCCCTGCCCCTGAGGCTGATCTCCACCGTTCTGCGCCAGCGCCTGACCAAGGTTGCGCAACCCTTCGCGCAGCGCGTTCATCGCCTGTGCCTGTTTGTCGATGGCGTCGGCAAGATTGCCGTCGCGCAAGGCCTGTTCGGCCCCGTCCATCGCGCGGCCGGCCTGATCGAGCGCGCGGCGCGCGGCGTCGGCCTGATCGCCGGTCATGCCCGGCAGGGCCTGCTGCTGGCGCTGCAATTCCTGCCGGAGCGCCTGCTGGCGGTCGGCAAGGCTTTGACCAAGCGATTCGCCGCCCGCGCCGTTGCCCTGCTGCTGTCCATCCTGTGGATTGGCGCCGATGCCGGGTGCCTGCCCCTGCTGGCCACCCTGCCCCGGTTGCTGACCCTGTTGCTGACCCTGTTGCTGGCCGGGCCGCTGGCCCGGCTGGCCGGGCTGCTGCTGGCCCTGTTGGCCGCCGTTGAACTGGTCCTGCAAGTCACGGAAGGCCCGGTCGGACAGGCCCTGCTGATCGCGCAGGGTTTGCTGGAGGTTCTGCATCGACTGCTGGCCGGGCGTCGGCGGGCCGTTGCCCTGCCCGTTGCCCAGCGTCACCTGCAGGTTCTCCATCAACTGGTTGAGCTGGTCCATCAATTGCTGGGCCTCGGCCATCTTGCCTTCCTGCATCAGCTCCTGAATGCGGTCCATCATCGCCTGCAGCTGATCGCGGGTGATCTGCGTTGCATCGTTCTGGGCCGATTGTGGCTGATCGGTCTGGTCCTGACCGGGCTGCGCGTTCTGCGCCAGCATGTTGGTATAGGCGTCAATCGCGTCGCGCAGTTCTTGCATCAGGGCTGCGATTTCTGCATCGCTGGCGCCGTTTTTCATCGCCTCGGCCAACCGGTCCTGCGCGCGTTGCAGACGGGCACGGGCGTCTGCCAGCGTGCCGTCTTCCAGCTGCACGGCAAGATCCCAAAGCGACTTGGCAATCTCGGTCTGGTTGGCGTCAGTCAGCCCGGCGGCGGTGTATTTCTCAAGGTCCGCGATGGTGACCTTCAGGCGCAGGTAAGTGGTTTCGTTCGGGAAGAACCCATCGGGCCGGTTCATTACGGCGCGCAGAAGCTCGGCCACCTGCGGCGCGTTGGCCTTGGCCCACAACAGATCGCGCCGCTGTTCGATGACCGCGCGGGCGATCGGCTGGAAGAAGCGACGGCCGGGCAAGACCATCTTTTGCGGTGCAGCACTCCCGGTCTGGCCGGCGGCATCGGTGACCTGCAAGGTGACGGTGACGGGCAGGTTTGCCAACGGATCCTCGCTGAGGTTCTCGATCAGTGCCTCGTCAAAGGCGGCGCGGTCACCGGAAATCGGCATCGGCAGGTCCAGCACCAGCGCGGGACGCGGATCAGGTTCGGTGGCCAGGCCATAGCGGCGGTCGACAGCGGACAGATCCAGCGCGATGGTCGCACTTCCCGCGCGCACGCCGTAATCGTCCTTGGCGCTGAAAGGCAGCGTCATCTGACCCTTGGCATCGGCCGAAACCGGGCCGGTGACGGTAACGCTTGGCGGCTGGTCGGGCACGGTCACCACGTTCCATTTCGCGCCCTCGGCCCCGTCGATGGAAAGGGTGCCAGCCTGCGTCACGTTGAAGGTCTGTTGCGGGTCGCTGGCGCTGCCCACCTCCCCCGTGCGCCCAGACACGGTTTCGGCCACGGTCAGCGCGCCCACGTCGCCGTAAAGCCGCAAGGTAATGGTGCTGCCCACTGGCACCGCGAGACGGCCCGGTGGCTGATCGGCAAGGTAAAGCGAGGGTTTGCCGGTATAGGCGGGCGGCTGAATCCAGCCCTCCCAAGCGGGGCCGGCTGCGGCGACCTGCACGCCGCCGGGCGCAACCGGCGGCTCTCCCAGACGCCAGAACGACCCGAAGAGAAGCGCCGTGATGAAAAACAGCAGCGCCAGATACCGCAGGCCGTATGGATCACGCGCCGAGACGCGCAGATCCGGTTCGACCGCGCGAACCCCCAGCGTGCGCGCCGCCATCCGCGCCTTGTGCGCCATCCAGACCGCGGCCGAGGCCGGATCGCGCAGGCCGATGGCCTGGGTGTCGGCCATCGCCGCCAGCGGACGGCCCGGCAGGCTGGCATCGAGCCGCGCCAGCGCCTCGTCCGTGGTGGGCCAGCGGAAGCGGCGCAGGCCGATCGCAGCCGTCACGACCAACGCCGCGGCGGCCACCACGACACCGGCCCATGCCAATTCCAGCGGCAACAGATCCTGCCAGCCGAACATCAGCGGAGCAAGGATGACAAAAAGCGTCGTCCAGAACGGCCAGAACGCCCGAACGGCCCGTTCGGCGGCGAGGCCGGCCCGCGTCAGCAGGACAGGCCTGCGCAGATGCGCGATGGGGTCTGTAGGGTCGCTCAGTGACTTTCTCCCGTTCTTGCCAGGAAGCCTAGCATATCAGAGCCATTCTGGAATGGTATCGCGGGCCAGCATTTCGTCAAATGTCGGGCGTCGGCGGATCACCGCGAAACGGTCGCCCTGCACCAGCACCTCGGGCACCAGCGGGCGAGAGTTGTATTCGCTGGCCATGACCGCGCCATAGGCTCCGGCAGAACGGAAGGCGACCAGATCACCCGGCGCCAGCGGCGGCAGCATGCGGCCCCGCGCGAAGGTATCGCCAGTTTCGCAGACCGGGCCGACCACGTCATAAGCTCGCGGGTCAAGGTCCGGGTCAGGCTCGATCACCGGGACGATGTCGTGGTGGGCGTCGTACATGGCGGGGCGGATCAGGTCGTTCATCGCGGCATCGACGATGAGGAAATCGCGCCCCTCGCCAGCCTTGTCATAGATCACCCGCGTCAGCAGGATCCCCGCATTTCCGGCGATCAGCCGCCCTGGCTCGATCTCGATCTCGCAGCCAAGATCTCCCACGGTGCGGCGGATCAGCGCGCCGTAGTCCGAGGGCAGCGGGGGCGCGACATTGGAGCGAGCGTAGGGAATGCCCAGCCCCCCGCCAAGGTCGAGGCGCGAAATTTCGTGCCCGTCGGCACGCAGCGCCAGCGCCAGCGCGGCGACCTTCTGATAGGCCGATTCGAAAGGTTCAAGCTCGGTCAGCTGGCTGCCGATATGCACGTCGATGCCGACCACTTTCAGCCCCGGCAAACCGGCAGCATGGGCATAGACTGCGCGGGCCCGGGAAATCGGGATGCCGAACTTGTTCTCCGACTTGCCGGTGGCGATTTTCGCATGGGTGCGCGCGTCTACATCCGGGTTCACCCGCACGGTGATGGGCGCGACGGTGCCAAGCGACAGCGCGACGGCATTAAGCGCGTCCATCTCGGGCTCGCTCTCGACGTTGAACTGACGAATACCACCTTCGAGGGCCACGCGCATTTCGGCGCGCGTCTTGCCGACACCGGAGAACACGATCCGGTCGCCCGGGATGCCGGCGGCGCGGGCGCGGCGGTATTCGCCTTCGGACACCACGTCGGCCCCGGCGCCGGCATCGCCCAAAAGCTTGACGACGGCGAGGTTCGACAGGGCCTTCATCGCGAAACAAACGTGGTGGGGCATGCCTGCCAGCGCCTCGTCGTACAGGCGATAATGGCGCAACAAGGTGGCCGCGGAATAGACGTAGACCGGCGTGCCGACGCTGGCCGCGATCTCGGCCAGTGGCACGTCCTCGGCATGAAGCTGCCCGTTGCGGTAAAGGAAATGGTCCAAGGGTCACCTTTGCGCGGCCTGTCCGCGCGTCATAGCAGAAGCGGCGGCGTGCCCAAGGGTTACTTGGCCGGGGCCGAGCGCAGGAACAGGTAAAGCGGCAGGCCGCAGCTGACGCCGATGCCGAAGGTCGCCGGGATCGCGATCAGCGCCAACCAGTTGCGGCGTTGGCTGACCTCGGCCAGCACCCAGACCGTCACGGCGATGGCCGCAATCGTGAGATCCCACGTCAGGCCTGTGGTCGAGGCGTTGACATACCACGCGTCGATCAGCCCGCCGAGGCCGGTGCCGGTGTCGCGCATGTAGGACAGGAACCACGCCATCGGGTGGATCGCGCCCCAAAGCGCCAGCGCGGCATAGACAAGGCGCATCGGGGCCATCAGAGGTTGACCCCCATGGTGATTGAGCCGCTGACGGCCGGTTTCGGCGGCGTCGGCGCGCCGTCCGCGCCGCAGGCGGCCAGCACGGCCAGCGTGACAAGGGCGAGCATCGTTCTCATTTCAGCACCTCCTCCCAGCGCGCGATCTGTGCGCGCACGTTTGCGGGCGCGGTGCCGCCGTAGCTGGTGCGCGAGGCGACCGAGTTCTCGACCCCCAGCACGGTAAAGACATCCGCGGTGATAAGGTGGTGCACTGCCTGCATCGCGTCCAGTGGCAAGTCGGACAGGTCGCCCCCGCGCGCCTCGGCCTCGGCCACCAGCGCACCGGTGACGTGATGCGCCTCGCGGAAGGGCAGGCCCAGCGTACGCACCAACCAGTCGGCAAGGTCCGTCGCGGTGGAAAACCCGGTGGCGGCGGCGCCGCGCAGCACGTCCTTCTGCGCGGTCATGTCGGCGACCATGCCGGTCATCGCGGCCAGCGCCAGCATCAGGTTGTCGGCGGCGTCGAAGACCTGTTCCTTGTCCTCCTGCATGTCCTTGCCATAGGCCAGCGGCAGGCCCTTCATCACCGTCATCAGCGCCACATTGGCCCCGAAGATGCGGCCGATCTTGGCGCGGATCAGTTCGGCGGCATCGGGGTTGCGCTTTTGCGGCATGATCGAGCTGCCGGTGGACCAGCGGTCGGACATCTTCACGAAGCGGAACTGCGCCGAGGACCAGATCACCAGCTCTTCGGCCAGGCGGCTGAGATGCATCGCGCAGATGCTGGCGGCGGCAAGGAATTCCAGCGCGAAGTCGCGGTCCGACACGGCATCGAGGCTGTTGGCCATCGGCCGGTCAAAGCCCAGCGCGGCGGCGGTCATGTGCCGGTCGATCGGGAAGGAGGTGCCGGCGAGTGCGGCGGCGCCCAGCGGGCTTTCGTTCATCCGGGCACGGGCATCGGCAAAGCGGCCGCGGTCGCGCGCGAACATCTCGACATAGGCCAGCATGTGGTGGCCCCATGTCACAGGCTGCGCGACCTGCAGGTGGGTGAAGCCCGGCATCACCCAGTCCGCCCCCTGCGCGGCCTGCCCCACCAGCGCGCGCATCAGCGCGGCCAGCGCGGTATCGACGGCATCGCATTGTTCGCGCACCCAAAGCCGCAGGTCCACCGCGACCTGGTCGTTGCGCGAGCGCGCGGTGTGCAACCGGCCGGCGGGCGCGCCGATCAGCTCGCGCAGCCGCGCCTCGACGTTCATGTGGATGTCTTCCAGCGCGGTCGAAAAAGCAAACTCGCCCGCCTCGATCTCTGACAAGATCGTGAGAAGCCCTTCCCGGATGGCGTCGGCGTCGCTATCGGATACGATGCCCGTGGCGGCAAGCATGGCGGCATGGGCGCGCGAGCCCGCGATGTCCTGCGCGGCAAGGCGCCGGTCGAACCCGATCGAGGCATTGATCGCCTCCATGATCGCGTCCGGCCCGGCGGCGAACCGGCCGCCCCACATCGCATTGGAGGTCTTGGTCATTTGAAGCGCCCCGTTCTGATCCTTGCCACAGTCGTGGCGATTGCCGCGGTGGCCGTTGCCGCGGTTCTTTATACGTCCCGCACGCCGCCTGCAAACGCGCCCGCGCAGGCCGCCTCTGCCGACACCTCGGCGCTGGCGGCACTTCGCTCCGGTGACATGCAAAAGCTGGCCCTCTCGGACAAACCCGTACCGCTGCCCACGGACAGCTTCACCGATGAGGCAGGCAAGTCGGTGAGCTTCGAAAACCTCAAGGGTAAGGTCCTGCTGGTCAATTTCTGGGCCACGTGGTGCGCACCCTGCCGTAAGGAAATGCCGACACTGGCGGCGCTGCAAACGGCCCTGGGCAGCGATCAGTTTCAGGTCGTCACCATTGCCACGGGCCGCAACAGCCCTGACGCGGTGGCACGGTTTTTCGACGAGATCGGGGTGAAGAACCTGCCGCGATACATGGACCCACAGCAACAGATCGCGCGCAAGGCTGGCATTCTCGGCCTGCCGGTGACCCTGATTGTTGACAGGCAAGGACAGGAGGTCGGCCGCCTTCAGGGCGACGCCGACTGGTCCAGCGACAGTGCCAAGGCAATCCTGTCGGCAGTGATCGGTCAGCCCGGCGGCTGACGCTCCGGGATCAATCCCGACAGAGTGACCGATCGTTCCATGGCGCAAAGCGGATGTAGCCTGCGGTTTCCGTGACGGCAGGCGACCCGTTTGAAACTTCACTCAGATGCGCAACATGGCTTTGCCAACTTCCTTCAAGTGGCCGGATATCGTACCCTCAATTTCTTTATGTTCATTTTCCGTGCCGCCCTTCTTGGGATTTTGGAGGACCTGTTTTGAACTCTGTCTTAGTTTTTGCGATTATTTCCGCTGTCTTTTATTGCGTTTCGATGGTGGCGATGAAGTATTGGTGGAGCGTGCCAACCCCAGGCCTCACCGCGCTGATTGTCGTCACTCTGCTTTCAGCCGGCGCCTTCGAGTTGGTCGCCCTTCAGAATGAGAGACTTGGCCTAATCTATGTCGGCATTCTCAGCGCCGAGGTCGTGATCATCGGGGCCGCATCATTACTGCATTTCAACGAGGCCTATTCCGCGCGAGAAACTGCCGGCATCGGCCTTGTTCTGCTCGGTACTGCGATCGCCTGGACCTGATCCTCGCGACCTCTCAGGCCCTCACATCCATCGATGCTACATTCTCAGGAATGTGCGCGGGGCCCGGATCAGTTGGAAGGCGTCAGCAAGGGTCAGGCTCGCCCGGACTGCGCCGACAGCGTCAGCGGGTCGATGCCCAGCTGTTTCAGCGCGGCCGACCATTTATGATCGTTCGCGCGGCCGAACAGGATGTCGCGCCGGGAATCGGCGGTAAGCCAGCCGTTACGGCCGATCTCGCCTTCCAGCTGGCCCGGCCCCCAGCCGGCATAGCCCAGCGCCAGCATGGATTTCTCGGGGCCTCGGCCATGCGCGATATCCTCAAGCACATCCAGCGTGGCGGTCATTGATGTGGTGTCGTCCACCGTCACCGTGCCTTTGCCCGAGCGGTAGTCGGCCGAGTGCAGCACGAAGCCGTGCGCGTTCTCGACCGGACCGCCGAAATGCACGCGGATGTCGCGCAAGCACGGCTCTGGCGTGATTTGCAACTGTTCCAGCAGGTCGGTAAAGCGGATCTCGGGCGTGGGCTTGTTCACGATCAGGCCCATCGCGCCATCCTCGGAATGGGCGCAGATGAAGATGACCGCGTGATGAAACCGCGGATCCTCCATGCCGGGCATGGCGATCAGCAGTTTTCCAACGAAATTGGCGCTTTCGTTCCGCATGTCCCCAAGATGTGATGCCTGCGAACCACAGGCAAGGGGCGCCGCTGCGAAGGATCGCCGCAACGTGACTTCACATTGCAGGATCGGGCCCTCATGTGATGACCATGCGCCGCCTCGCCATCCTTCTTGCCGGTCTTGCCGGCTTTGCCGCACCCGTCGCCGTGCAGGCCGAAGGGCTGCCGTCGCAGGTGGCCGCCGTTACGGTGCTGCCGGGCTGGCGTATGCCGGACGGGCACCAGATGGCCGCCTTGCGGCTGGTTCTGGCGCCGGGCTGGCACACCTACTGGCGCAGTCCGGGCGATGCGGGGATTCCGCCGCAGGTGACGTGGGCCGGATCGCGCAACGTTGCTGGCGCGACGTTTCTCTGGCCGGTGCCCGAGGTTTTCGATTCGGGCGGTATGCGCACCATCGGCTATACAAACCAAGTGGTGATCCCGGTGAAGGTCACGTTGCCTCAGGCCGGGCCAGCGCGACTGCAAGGCACGCTGGACATCGGCGTTTGTCAGGATGTGTGCATGCCTGTCAGCCTCGATTTTGCAGCAGACCTGCCCGACCAGCCCAAACGTGACGCCGTGATCCTTGGCGCAATGCTGGACCAGCCGCTGAGTGCTGACGACGCAAAGGTGCGCGGCGTCACCTGCCGGACAACGCCCGCCGGGGATCGGCTGCGCCTGACCGCGCAGATTTCCATGCCGTCTGCCGGCGCGCCCGAAAACGTGGTGATCGAGGCGGGCGATCCGCGTGTCTGGGTGTCCGAGCCGGTGACACATCGCGACGGTGGTGTGCTGACCGCGACCGCCGAGATGGCGCCGCCTGCGGGTGAGCCGCTGATGCTCGACCGGTCGTCGCTGCGCATCACGGTGCTGGGCCGCGACGAGGCGGTGGATATTACCGGCTGCACTGGCGGCTGACGCCGTCTATTTCCGCCGCAGGTGCTCGTCCAGCCGCGGCATGATCTCGACGAAGTTGCAGGGCTTGTGCCGGTAGTCGAGTTGCGGGGCCAGGATCTCGTCCCAGGCATCGCGGCAGGCGCCGGGGCTGCCGGGCAGCGCGAACAGGTAGGTGCCCATCGCCACGCCGCCGGTTGCACGGCTTTGCACCGCGCTGGTCCCGATCTTCTGCATGCTGACGATGGTAAAGACGGTGCCGAAGGCCTCGATCTCTTTCTCGTAGACATCGCGATGCGCCTCGACGGTCACGTCGCGCCCGGTCAGGCCGGTGCCGCCGGTGGATAGCACCACGTCGATGCCCGGATCGGCGCACCATTGCCGCAACCGCGCGGCGATCTGCGCGCGGTCGTCGGGCAGGATGTCGCGCGCGGCAAGGAGATGGCCCGCGGCGGTGATCCGTTCGGCCAGCGTATCGCCCGACCGGTCGGTCTGGGGCGTGCGGGTATCGCTGACGGTCAGGACGGCGATGCGGACGGGCAGGAAGGCTCTTTCGGGGGCGGTCATGACGGGTGGCTTTCGGGGGCAAGTTTGACGGCCAGCAGGCCGAAGACGGAGGCTGAAACGCGGCGCAGCACCCGCTCGATCCGCACGTCGCGGGCCAGGGCGCGGCCGATCGAGCCCGCAAACGCCCCGACCGTGCCATTGACGAGGAAACCGCCGATGGCCGGAATCGCGCCGAGGACAAGGAACTGCGGCAGAATCGGGCCGCGCGCGGGGTCCACGAATTGCGGGATGAAGGCGAGGATGAAAAAGATCACCTTCGGGTTCGACAGGTTCACCAGCATCCCGTCGCGCAGCGCGCGGGAGGGGCGCACCGGCGGCGCGTCGGCCCGTGCCAATCCGCTATGCCACGTCTTCCAGCCCAGCCAGAGCAGGTAGGCCACGCCGGCCCAGCGGATGGCCGCGAACAGGCGTGGCTCTGCTGCGATCAGCGCGCCAAGGCCCAGCCCCGCAAGTGCCACATTGACCATCGACGCCAGCGACACACCGGCTGCCGCGGCCAGCGCCGGACGGGCGCCGCCGCGCATGCCTTGGGCCAGGCAGAACAACATGTCCGCCCCCGGTGTCAGGTTCAGCGCCAGCGCAAGCGGCACGAAGGTGGCCAGCGTCAGGGGATCGACGATCATCCCTTGCCCTCAAGCCGTGCCTTCAGTGTCAGCAGGTCGGCCCATGCCTCGCGCTTGGCCGAAGGCGTGCGCAGCAGGTAGGCGGGGTGGAAGGTGGGCAGCGCCGGGCGGCCCAGCACCTCGGCCCAGCGGCCGCGCAGCCGGGTGATGCCGGTCTGACCCAGCAGCGCCTGACATGGCGTGTTGCCCATCAGCACGACGATATCGGGATTGGCCAGTGCGACATGCCGCTCGACGAACGGCAGCATCATCGCGATCTCGGCCGCATCCGGCGTGCGGTTCGACGGCGGGCGCCAAGGCAGGATATTGGCGATGTAGACAGCACGGTCGTGGTCGGGCGCGGTGCGCGACATCCCTATGGCTGTCAGCATCTTGTCAAGCAACTGCCCCGCGCGGCCGACGAAGGGGCGTCCTTCAATGTCTTCTTCGCGCCCCGGCGCCTCGCCGATGATCATCACCCGCGCGGCGGGGTCGCCATCGGCAAAGACGAAGTTGCGCGCGCCACGTTTGAGTTCGCAATGCTCAAAGGCCGCCTGCGCGTCCGCAAGCGCGGCAAGATCGGGCGCGGCGGCCGCAGCGCTGCGCGCCTCGGTTACCGGATCGGCCTTGGCCTCGGGCAGCGCCGGGGGAGGGCTGGCGGGTCGGGCAGCGGCCGACACGGGCGCGGGCGCGGGGTCGAGACTGTACCGATCGACGGGCGCGTCGAGAATCGCCTCGTCCGCGCCGAGTTCCATTTGCCATTCCAGCAGCGCCCGCGCCGCGCGATGATCAATGCCCGTTTCCATGCCGCGACAATAGGCCGGTTTCCTGCCGATGTGCAGGGGCGAAAGGGGCCGCGACGCATGGGCAGCCTTGCCCGGCCCGGCCCGGCTTCCTATAACCGCGCGACAGCCAGACCGGGACGGCCATGACATTGCGCACACAGCACCTTCTGGGGATCGAACAGCTTCACCCCGACGAAATCCGCAGCCTGCTGGACCTGGCCGACCAGTATGCCGAGCATAATCGGCGGGGCGAGTGGCACCGCGACGTGCTGGCGGGCCTGACGCAGATCAACATGTTCTTCGAATCCTCGACCCGCACGCAGGCGAGTTTCGAGTTGGCCGGCAAACGGCTAGGTGCGGACGTGATGAGCATGGCGATGTCGCAGTCCAGCCTGAACAAGGGCGAGACGCTGATCGACACCGCCCTGACGCTGAACGCGATGCGGCCCGACCTGCTGGTCGTGCGCCACGGCCAGTCAGGCGCGGTGGACCTCTTGGCGCAGAAGGTGAACTGCGCCGTGCTGAACGCCGGCGACGGGCGGCACGAACATCCCACGCAGGCCTTGCTGGACGCACTGACGATCCGGCGCGCCAAGGGGCGGTTGCACCGGCTGAACGTGGCGATCTGCGGCGACATCGCCCATTCCCGCGTGGCGCGGTCCAACATCCTGCTTCTGGGCAAGATGGAAAACCGCGTGCGGCTGATCGGCCCGCCCACGCTGATGCCGACCGGCATCGCCGATTTCGGCGTCGAGGTGTACGACGACATGGCCAAGGGGCTGAAGGACGTCGACGTGGTGATGATGCTGCGCCTGCAGAAGGAGCGGATGGATGGCGGCTTCATCCCGTCAGAGCGCGAGTATTTCCACCGCTACGGGCTTGACGCTGCCAAGCTGGCCCATGCAAAACCCGACGCCATCGTGATGCATCCCGGCCCGATGAACCGGGGCGTCGAGATTGACGGGACGCTGGCCGACGACATCAACCGCAGCGTGATCCAGACGCAGGTGGAAATGGGCGTGGCGGTGCGGATGGCGGCGATGGACCTGCTGGCGCGCAACCTGCGCGCGGCGCGGGCCCCCAAGGGCGTGACGGTTTGAGCGTTCTGGTCAGCATTCCGGCGGGCGAGCGCGACAAGATCCGCGTCTTTGCCATGGAGCCGCCCGCGCCGGGCAGCCGCGTGCTGACGCTGGTCGAAGCGGCGGCGCTGCTGGAATGTCCCGACCTCGACATCGGGCGGCTGGACTGGATCGCGCTGGACGATCTCGCGCCGCTGGGACTGGCGCTGTACCTCGTCGAGGGGCAAGGCGCGCAGGCAAAACAGGTCGAGCCTGAAACGGCGCGACTGGATGCGCTGAAAGGCCATGTCCTCGTGGTGCCCTCGGCGGCGTTCCGGGGGCAGGCTGCGCTGCTGCGGCCCGATGCACGGCTGGCGCTGGTGGGCACGTTCGACGTGGCCCGCCCCGCGGTGCAGTTCGAGCCGTTGCCGGCAGAGGGCGCTAAAGGCGTGATGGCCTCGCCCGCCAACGGCGGGACAGACCGGCGCGCGATGGGCATGGTGGCGCTGATCGCGCTGGTGGCGATGCTGGGGTTCATGGGCCTGATGGTCTGGATCGCAAGGTAGGGAAACGGGCGATGTCTGAGACGCTTTTTGCCAATGCACGGCTGATCGACCCGGTTGCGCTGCGCGACGGGCCCGGCGCACTGCTGGTGCGCGACGGCGTGATCGTCGAGGTCTGCACCGAGGCGCCCGAAACCATGCAGGCCCGTCACAAGGGCGCGCGGGTGATCGACTGTGGCGGCCTGTGCCTTGCGCCGGGGATCGTCGATATCGGCGTTAAGATCGGCGAGCCGGGCGAGCGGCACAAGGAATCGTTCCGCACCGCGGGCCGTGCGGCGGCGGCGGGCGGCGTGACCACCATCGTCACCCGCCCCGATACCTCGCCCGCCATCGACACGCCGGAGATCCTGGAGTTCGTCTCGCGCCGCGCGGCCGAAGCCTCGCCCGTGCGGGTCCTGCCGATGGCGGCGCTGACCAAGGGCCGGCAGGGCCGCGAGATGACCGAGATCGGGCTGATGCAGGATGCGGGCGCGGTCGCCTTTACCGATGCGTTCCGCGTGGTGACAGACACCAAGGTACTGTCGCGCGCACTGTCCTATGCCCGCGCGCTGGATGCGCTGGTGATCGGCCATGTGCAGGAACCGGGGCTGTCTGCGGGCGCGGCGATGACCAGCGGCAAGTTCGCCAGCCTGCGCGGCCTGCCCGCCGTCAGCCCGATGGCCGAGCGGATGGGGCTGGACCGCGATATCTCGCTGCTGGAAATGACCGGGGCGAAATACCATGCCGACCAGATCACTACGGCCCGCGCCCTGCCCGCACTGGAACGCGCCAAGCGCAACGGCCTGAACATCACCGCCGGCGTCAGCATCCATCACCTGACGTTGAACGACATGGACGTGGCCGATTACCGGACCTTCTTCAAGCTGACCCCGCCGCTGCGGTCCGAGGATGACCGACTGGCCGTGGTGCAGGCGCTGTCCGAAGGGCTGATCGACATCATCTGCTCGATGCACACGCCGCAGGACGAGGAAAGCAAGCGCCTGCCCTTCGAAGAGGCCGCGGCGGGCGCGGTGGGGCTGGAAACGCTGCTGCCTGCGGCGCTGCGGCTGTACCACGCGGGCCAGATCGACCTGCCGCGCCTGTTCGCGGCGCTGTCACTCAATCCGTCGCGGCGGTTGGGCCTGCCGACCGGACGATTGCTTGACGGCGCACCGGCGGACCTTGTCCTGTTTGACCCCGACGCACCCTTCGTGCTGGACCGGGCGAACCTTCTGTCAAAATCGAAGAATACCCCCTTTGACGGCGCCCGGTTGCAGGGCAAGGTGCGGGGCACCTGGGTTGCCGGGGTGGACGTTTCGGGGAGGGCGTGATGCCGGAACTGACAAGCGCGGGGTCGGTCCTGATCCTCTGGGTGGTGCTTGGCTACCTGCTGGGCTCGGTCCCGTTCGGACTGCTGATCGCGCGGGCGATGAACCTTGGCGACATCCGCAAAATCGGCTCGGGCAATATCGGGGCCACCAACGTGCTGCGCACCGGCAACAAGGGCGCTGCCGCGCTGACGCTGCTGCTCGATGGCGGCAAGGGCGCGGTGGCGGTGCTGTTGGCGCGCTGGCTGGCCGCGCCCGACGCGGTGCAACTGGCGGCGCTGGGCGCCTTCCTTGGCCATTGCTTCCCGGTCTGGCTGGGCTTTCGCGGCGGCAAGGGCGTGGCAACCTTCCTTGGCATCCTGCTGGCCTGGGCCTGGCCGGTGGGCCTTGCGGCCTGTGGCACATGGCTGCTGATCGCCGTGGTGTTCCGTTACTCGTCGCTGGCCGCGCTGACGGCGGCGGGCCTGTCGCCCGTCTGGGCCGTGCTGCTGGGTCACGGCACCGGTGCGCTGTTGTGCCTGCTCCTGGCCGTGCTGATCTACGGCCGGCACTGGGCCAATATCCAGCGCCTGCGCGCGGGCACTGAAAGCCGGATTGGCGGCAAATCGGGATAGATTGGCCCTGTGACGTTAACGCTGTCCGGCCATCCGTTCGATCGCGTCGGCGGTGCGGCGCGTGTTGTGGTAGATCCCGAGACCAAGATACATCAGGCCACCGATGAAGATCAGGTAAAGCCCGCCACCGATCAGGATCAGCAAGCCCGCCAGAGGGCCCTGTGCCATCGGGCCCATTCCGCCCATTGGCCCCATGCCCTGCATCCCACCCGGCTGGCCGAAGGCGACGAACCCGGCGAATAGCAGGATGCCCAGCGCGATCAGCGCCAAAATCACGCTGATCAGCATCTCAAACGACCGAATGAAGAAATCACGCATGTAAAAATCCTCCCTCTTCTTGCGGCTTTCGCCTGCCAAAGCCTAACGCGCCGAAGTGGCGCGCCGCAATGCCGTCACCCCGGCGGATACCAGACTTGCGCGATGGGCAGGGCGCAGGCACTGTGATCACGGGACCGTGGAGGACCAAATGACATTCACCGAGTCGATTCAGACCTGTTTTGGGAAATATGCCACCTTCTCGGGCCGCGCAGCGCGCTCGGAATACTGGTGGTTCGTGTTGTTCGTGATGGTTGTGACCTTCCTGCTGGAGATCATCGACATCCGGCTGTTCGGGGTCACCGTTGTCGGACCGGGCAGCATCAGCGGCAGCACCGGTTTTGCGCCATTCTCGACACTGTTCATGTTGGTAACCTTGCTGCCCGGATTGGGAGTGGCGGCCCGGCGGCTGCACGACAACGACCGCAGCGCATGGTGGCTGCTGATCGCCTTGGTGCCTGTCGTGGGCTTTATCGTGCTGTTGGTCTGGCTGGTCGGGCGCGGCACACCGGGGCCGAACCGTTTCGGACCCGACCCGGTGGCCAGCACCGCAACGCTTTAGCCCGGTCTCAGTAGCTGTAGTCGGCGTAGATCCGGGTCAGGTCGCCGTTCCAGTCGCCATTGTAGTGGGCCAGCAACTCGTCTGCGGGGGTGATCCCGGTTTCGGCGGTTTCCTTCAGCGCGTCGAGGAAATGCGTCTCGTCGGGAATCAGCCCACCGGCACCGGGGCGCGCCCGCGCCCGAAGCCCCGATTCCGAGATTGCCAGCACTTCGCGCGCCAATTCCTGCATGTCGATGCCGTTCACCTTGGCCGCCAGCGCCTGCTCTGACGCGGCCACGCGCAGCCCCTCACGGGTCTCGGCGTCCCAGCCCTTGACCAGATCCCAAGCCGCGTCCAGTGCGGACTGATCATACATCAACCCGACCCAGAACGCCGGCAGCGCGCAAAGGCGACGCCACGGCCCGCCATCGGCGCCGCGCATCTCGATGAACTTCTTCAGCCGCGCCTCGGGGAAGGCGGTGGTCAGGTGATCGGCCCAGTCCGACAGCGTGGGCTTTTCGCCCGGCAGCGCGGGCAGTTCGCCCTTCAGGAAATCGCGGAAGGACTGGCCCAGCGCGTCGATGTACTTGCCGTCGCGGTAGACGAAGTACATCGGCACATCGAGCATGTACTCGACATAGCGCTCAAAGCCGAAACCGTCCTCGAACACGAATGGCAACATGCCGGTGCGGCTGTCATCAAGGCCCCGCCAGATGCGCGAGCGCCAGCTTTTCATGCCGTTCGGCTTGCCCTCGAAAAATGGCGAATTGGCGAAAAGCGCGGTCGCCACCGGCTGTAGCGCCAGAGCAACGCGCATCTTCTGCACCATGTCCGGCTCGGACGAGAAATCGAGGTTCACCTGCACCGTACAGGTGCGGCGCATCATCTGCGTGCCGTGGGTTCCGACCCGGCCCATATAGGCATTCATCAGCTTGTATCGGCCCTTGGGCATCAGCGGCATCTGGTCGTGTGTCCAGATCGGTGCCGCGCCAAGCCCGATAAAGCGCGCGCCGATCTTGTCGGCGATCTCGTGCACCTCGCGCAGGTGTTCGTTCACCTCGTCGCAGGTCTGGTGAATGGTTTCCAGCATCGCGCCCGACAGTTCGAACTGCCCGCCCGGTTCAAGGCTGATATTGGCGCCGTCGGGATAGGTCAGGCCGATGATCCGGCCCTGTTCGGTCACGGGCGACCAGCCAAACTTTTCGATCAGCCCTTCGAACATCGCCACGATCGAGCGGGGGCCGTCATAGGGCAGCGGCATCAGCGTATCTTCGAGATAGCCGAATTTCTCGTGCTCGGTGCCGATGCGCCAGCTCTCTTTCGGCTTGCAGCCCGAGGCGAGATACTCGGCCAGTTGTTCGTGGCGTTCGATCGGCCCGCCGCCGGACTGGGGAATGGACATGGGGCTGGCTCCGCTGGGATGGATGGTCAGGCGGCAGAGGTGAAGCGATCCGGAGCCGAAGTCAATGCAGCCTGCGCTGAAGCCGATGGGCAGGTGCGCGCCAGACAGTGACGCGCGCGCTTGGCGTGTGTTCGAGGGCGGCCAGCATCGCGCCGGTGCGGATGCCGGGCAAGGCGGCGAAGACATCGAACAGCGCCTCTGCCCCGGCGGCGTTGACGGGGATCGCCACCATCTGGCCCCCCGGCCCGGTCAGGATCCAGTGCGGGGCGGGACGGGCCTTGGGTTCAAGCTCGACCGCGACAAGGTCATCCAGATCAAGGATGCCGCCGGTCAGCGGGCCAAGATATTCCAGCCGCCGTTCATCGACCCGAACGATGCCGGGACCCAGCCCCGACTGCGCAAACCGCAGGCGCTGAAACGCGGTGAAGGCCAGAGCAATGCCAAGTACCGCAACAACGGCCCCGAACAGGCGCGCGACGCCGAAGGCGATGATCGTCCAGTAAAGCCCCAGAAGGACCACGGCAGAAGCCGCAAACACCTCGCGCCAGCGCCAGAGCGCGGCTTTCGCCTCTGGACGCATGAATTCCATCGCGCGCGCCTCCTCGACCCTCGCTTCTAGATAGGGGCGGTGGCAGGTCCGGAAAACCCCCGCCAGTCGCCCAGCGCCATCTGCCAGAGGGTCAGTGCAGCTACGGCAGCGGTGTCGGCGCGCAGGATCCGAGGGCCAAGGCTGACCGCATGGGCAAATGGCAGTGCATGCAGCCGGGCGCGTTCATCAGGCGAAAAACCGCCCTCGGGACCGATCAGAATCGCCCATGGACCGCGCGGCGCGTCAAGCAGGGCCGCTCCCGAGCCCACAAGCGCCTCGTCACAGAACATCAACCGGCGGCCCTCGGGCCAATGGTCCAGCACGGCGCCCATTTTCTGCGCCTCGTCGACCTGCGGCACCACGGTGCCGCCGCATTGCTCGGCCGCCTCGATGGCATGGGCGCGCAGACGGTCGGCGCGCACCCTTTCGGCATTGGTGAAGGCGGTGATCACCGGCATGATCCGCGCCGCGCCCATCTCGGCCGCCTTCTCGACGATGAAGTCGGTCCGGGCCTTTTTGATCGGCGCGAACATCAGCCACAGATCGGGCGGTAGCTGCAAGGCCTTGGTCTGCGCGACGCAGCCCAGCGTGCCGCCACGCTTGGTGCCGCCTTCCACGGCCGCGGCCCATTCACCATCATGGCCATTGAAGACAAGCACCTCGGCACCGGGACCCAGACGCATCACGTTGAAGAGATAATGCGCCTGCGGCGGGGTCAGGGGAACCGATTGCCCTGCCCCGAGCGGGTGCTCTACATAAAGCCTGACCTTCGCTGTCATGGGACCGACCATATGACCGAGAATTCGCATGCGCCAGTGGGGCAGGTGGCCGATGCCGTGCGCGGCAACTGGGTGGACCGTCTGGCACCTGCTTGGTCGCGCCCCTACCTGCGGCTGAGCCGAGCGGACCGGCCCATCGGGACATGGCTGCTGCTGCTGCCGTGCTGGTGGGGGCTGGCGCTGGCGATACTGCAGGACGGGCGCGCGGGGCTGGGTGATGTATGGATCGCGTTGGGCTGTGCATTTGGCGCGTTCCTGATGCGCGGCGCCGGCTGCACCTGGAACGACATCACGGACCGCGACTTTGACGCGCAGGTGGCACGCACCCGGTCGCGCCCGATCCCCGCCGGGCAGGTCAGCGCGCGGGGTGCCGCGGCATGGATGGTGGCACAGGCGCTGGTGGCCTTCGCCATTCTGCTGACATTCAATGGCGCGGCGATCGCGCTGGGCATCGTGGCGCTTGTGCCCGTGGCGGTCTATCCCTTCGCCAAGCGGTTTACGTGGTGGCCGCAGGTGTTTCTGGGCATCGCGTTCAACTGGGGTGCGCTGCTGGCATGGACCGCCCATACCGGCGCGCTGGGCCTGCCAGCCATCGTGCTGTATGCGGCGGGCCTCTGCTGGACGCTGTTCTACGACACGATCTATGCCCACCAGGACACCGAGGACGACGCACTGATCGGGGTGAAATCGACCGCGCGGTTGTTCGGCGCGGCAACGCCGCGCTGGCTGCGCGCCTTTCTCGCCGGAACGGTTCTGCTGATGGGCTTGGCGATCTTGCTGGCGGTGGGTCAACGTTCGGTCCTGTCGCTTGTGGTGGCGCTGGGCGGCGCCTGGGCGCTGGGCTGGCATCTGGCATGGCAACTGACCCGGTTTGACGCCGGTGACGGCGCGGTCCTGCTGCGCCTGTTCCGGTCCAACCGCGATGCCGGGCTGATCCCCTTGCTGTTTTTCGCCGTCGCGGCCCTGCTCTGATTGAACTTGCCCGCACCACGCCATAGAAGGGCCGGGCTGTCCCAGCGAAGGCCCTCGCCTGAATGCGTCTTTCCTCGCTTTTCCTGACCGTCGCGGTCTTCCTCGTCGCCGCCCTGATGTCATTTGCCGCGGCGCGCGTGGCGGTGAATGTGGTGGAGGAACGATCGGTCATCGCGGTCCAGGAGGCGCTGATCGATGCGGGCGACAAGTGGACGAGCGTGCTGGGCGACGGCCTGCAGGTCATCATCGAGGGCACGGCACCTTCCGAAGCACGCCGCTTCAAGGCGATTTCGATCGCGGGCAGCGTGGTGGATGCCAGCCGGGTGATCGACAACATGACGGTGGTCGATCCTCAGGGCATCGCGCCGCCCGAATTCAAGATCGAGATCCTGCGCAACGATAGCGGCGTGTCGCTGATCGGTCTGATCCCGACCGATTACGATCGTACCGCGCTGTCCGACCGCATCCGCAAGATCGCCGGCGACAAGCCCGTGACGGACCTGCTGGAAGAGGCAAGATATGCCATCCCAGATGCGTGGTACCCGTCGATGGCCTACGCGCTGCGCGCGCTCGACCAGCTGCCGCGCAGCAAGATCTCCGTCAGTGCCGGGAGGGTCAGCATCGAGGCGATTGCCGATAGCGCTGACCAGAAGCGACGACTGGAATCCGATCTGGCGCGGCTGGCGCCGACCAACGTGGCCGTTTCGGTCACCGTGTCCGCGCCGCGCCCGGTGATCAGTCCGTTCACCACCCGCTTCGTCTTGGAAAACGGCCGCGCGCGGTTCGATGCCTGCGCGGCCGACACCGAGGCCGCCGAGGCCAAGATCGTGGCCGCCGCCGTTGATGCAGGGCTGCAAGGCAAGGCCAGCTGCCTGTTGGCTCTGGGCGTGCCCTCGGGCACATGGGGCGATGCGGTGGCCCTGTCGATCAAGGCCGTCAAGGAATTGGGCGGCGGCGCGGTCACGCTGACCGATGCCGACGTCTCGCTGGTCGCCCAGCAAGGCACCGACCAGGCGCTTTTTGACAAGGTCGTCGGCGAGCTGGACAACGCGCTGCCCGACCTTTTCGTGCTGAAGGCCACGCTACCGCAGCCCCAGACGGTGCAAACCGATTCCGGGCCGCAGGAATTCGGCGCGGTCCTGACGTCGGACGGTAAGGTGACGGTCAGCGGCAAGCTGCCTGACGACCGGACCAACGCATTGGTCAACGTCTACGCTGATGCCCGTTTCGGGCATGACAACGTGACGATGCAGACACGCGTCGTGCCCGGCCTGCCCGAAACATGGACGATTCGCGCTCTGGCCTCGCTTGATGCGCTGGCAAAGTTGACCGAAGGCACGGTCAAGGCCACGCCCAACCTCGTTGCCGTCAGCGGCAAGACCGACAGTTCGTCGGCCGGGGCCGAGATCTCGCAGCTGCTGGTCGACAAGGTGGGCCAGTCGCAGCAGTTCCGCATCAACGTCGATTACGTGCCCCCGCCCGACCCGATGGCGAACATGCCCAGCCCACAGGATTGCATCGACCAGATCCACGGGGTGACTGCAGATACCAAGATCCTGTTCGATCCCGGCTCGGCCCGGATCACCGCCGACAGCCTCAAGGTGGTCGATGCGATCGCGGCGATCCTGCAGAAGTGCCCGCCGATGCACCTTGAAATCGCAGGCTATACCGACAGCCAGGGCCGCGCCGAGATGAACCTTGCCTTGAGCAAGGACCGGGCCAATGCCGTTCTGACCGCATTGCGGACCCGTCGGGTGGATATTTCGGGTATTGTCGCGCAGGGCTATGGTGAGGCCGACCCGATTGCCGACAACAGCACCGAGGCCGGGCGCGAAGCGAACCGCCGCATCGCCATCTCGCTTTTGCCCGATCCGGCCGCGGAGGGCGCGGCAAAGGATGGCGCATCAGGCGATGGCGCGGCAAAGGACGCGGCAGGCGGCGATTCCGCGCCAGCAGCGGCTGCGCAGAACGATCCTGCCCCGGCGGATGCAACGGCAGCGCCAGCGGCCGATGCCGCGACGGGTGACAGCGTTTTCGTGCCGGGCGCGGTGCCGCCGTCAGCGCCCGACAGCGCGACGCCCCAGGGATCGGGCGATTGATGCGGGAAAGATCAGCAAGAGGCAGCAAAGGCTGCCGGGGGACGTGACGTGAACAGAAGCGAATTCATCATCGCCACGGCGATCATCCTCTTCGTGGCTTTCTGCCTTGGCTGGTTCGCCAGTTGGCTGGTCAACCGTTTCACCCGCGTCACCAAGGCCGATATCGGCGAGCTGGACCGGATGGCGCAGGCCCTGCACGAGGCCGAGGAAACGCGCGATCAGGCGATCACCTACCTGCAGCAGCGCGAGGCGGAACTGACCAACCAGCTGAGCCAGACCGAGGCGGAATTGCGCGCGGCAATGGATGCGCTGCGCGAGGTGCGGCACGAGGCCGAGGAGATGCGCAGCTATATCGAGCGGCAGCACGGCGGCAGCTGAGCGCGAGGGGGCTCCGCCCCCGGGGCCGAATGGCCCGAGTCATAGCCAGGGGGCTCCGCCCCCGGGGGCCGAACGGCCCCTCCCCCGGAGTATTTCAGGCAAGATGAAGCGTCAGGGGCGCGGCGCGGCGGCGCGGCGCAGCCGGTCGTTGATCGCACGGCCCAGGCCGGTTTCGGGAACGGGCGCGACGGCGATGCGGGTGGCGCCTCTCCCGTCGAGGTCATGCAGACGGGCAAAGAGATTTGCCGCGGCCTCGATCAGGTCGCCGCTGGCCGAGAGCGTGAGATCGCCCGCAACGGGACCGAAGCCCAGCATGATCTCGCCGGGACCTGCGGCGGTGGCGTTCAGCCGGACGGCGCCCTGCGGCGCGTAGTGCGAGGCAAGCTGGCCTGGTGCAGTGACCGGACCGCCGGTGGCGGGTACGGCGGGCGGATGGCCAAGGCAGGCCTCGACAGCCTCGGACGGCAGACCGCCGGCGCGCAGCAGCGTGACGCCACCGTTAAAGCCTAGGATCGTCGATTCGACGCCCACGGGACAGGCGCCGCCATCGACGACCGCGGCAATGCGGCCGCCAAGGCCCGCCAGCACATGCGCGGCCGTGGTCGGGCTGATCCGCCCCGAGGGGTTGGCCGAGGGCGCGGCGACCGGGCCGCCGAAGGCGCGCAGCAAGCCTCGTGCGACCGGGTGGTCCGGCACGCGCACGGCAAGCGTGCCCTGCCCCGCGGTGACAAGGGCCGAGATGCCGGCGCCGGGCCGCAAGGGCAGGACCAGCGTCAGCGCGCCGGGCCAGAAGGCCTGGGCCAGACGTGTCGCCTCGGGCGTGAAGAGGCAGAGCGCCTCGGCCGCGGCAAGGTCCGGCAGATGGACGATCAACGGGTTGAAACTGGGCCGGTCCTTGGCCGCGAAGATGCCGGCGACCGCGCGGTCATCGCGCGCATCGGCGCCAAGGCCGTAGACGGTTTCGGTCGGGAAGGCGACGAGGCGGCCCTGCGCCAGCAGCGCCGCGGCCTGCGCAAGGCCCGGTCCGTCGGAGGCGAGAAGAAGCGTCTCGGGCGCGGTCATGACGTGGCGTTCCGGTTTCAGGGCGGCGCGCGCAGGGCTAACCTGCCGGGCGATCGCCCCGACATAGACCCGCACCCCGGCCTTGCCAAGGCGGCGGGCCTGCGGCAAGCCCGGGGCAGCGCCATTCGCAGGACACCAGAGCCATGCCCTTCCGTTCGCCAATCGCCGAGTTCCGCCTTCTGCTGGACATCGCGGGCTATCCCGCCGTCGCCGCCACCGACCGGTTTGCCGAGGCCGGCGCCGAGACCGTGGAGGCGATCTTGACCGAGGCGGGGCGGGTCTGCGACGAGGTGCTGGCGCCGCTGCAACGGGCGGGCGACACCCACCCGGCGCGGCTGGAAAACGGTGTCGTGCGCACCTCGCCCGGCTTTGCCGATGGCTACCGCGCGATCGCGACGGGCGGCTGGCTGGGCATGTCAGCCGATCCCGCGCATGGCGGCATGGGCCTACCGATGGCACTGACCACCGCCGTCAACGACATGATGGCCGGCGCCTGCCTTGCCCTGCAGTTGAACCCACTGATGAGCCAGGGCCAGATCGAGGCGCTGGAACATCATGCCAGCGACGCGCTGAAGGAAACCTACCTGCCAAAGCTGATCTCGGGCGAATGGTGCGGCACGATGAACCTGACCGAACCGCAGGCCGGCAGCGACGTAGGCGCGTTGCGCACCAAGGCCGAGCCCAACGGCGACGGCACCTACGCCATCACTGGCCAGAAGATCTACATCAGCTGGGCCGACAACGATTTCACCGAGAACGTCTGCCACCTCGTGCTGGCGCGACTGCCGGACGGGGTGCCGGGGACCAAGGGGATCAGCCTGTTCATGGTGCCCAAGATCATCCCGAATGCCGATGGTAGCCTTGGCGCGCGCAACGCGCTGCGCGTCGTCAGCCTGGAGCACAAGATGGGCCTGCACGGCTCGCCCACGGCGGTGATGGCCTACGAGGGGGCAACCGGCTGGCTGGTGGGCGAGGCGCATGGCGGCATGGCGGCGATGTTCACGATGATGAACAACGCCCGGCTGGGCGTGGGCGTGCAGGGCGTGGGCGCGGCCGAGGGCGCCTATCAGCACGCGCTGGCCTATGCGATGGGCCGGGTGCAGGGCAAGGCGGGCGGAACCGGCACGATCGTGGAACACGCCGACGTGCGGCGGATGCTGGCGCACATGAAGGCGCAGGTTTTTGCCGCCCGCGCGATCGCGCTGAAATGCGCGGTGGCGATCGACATGAGCCATGCCACGGGCGAGGCGGGCTGGGCCGCGCGGGCGGCGCTGCTGACGCCGATCGCCAAGGCCTTTGGCACCGATACCGGCATCGAGGTGGCCAGCCTTGGCGTGCAGGTGCATGGCGGAATGGGCTTCATCGAGGAGACGGGCGCGGCGCAATACCTGCGCGACGTGCGGGTGACGGCGATCTACGAGGGCACCAACGGCATCCAGGCGATGGACCTTGTCGGCCGCAAGATGATGGACCGGGGCGAGGCCGCGTTCAGGCTTCTGGACGAGGTGCAAACCGGGGCCGAGGCGGCGCGGGCCGAACTGCCGGATATGGCCGGCGCGGTGTGGGACGCGGCCGAATCGCTGCGCGAAACCACCGAGTGGCTGGTGACGCAGGACATGACCGACCGATTCGCGGGCGCGGTGCCATACTTGCGGGCGTTTGCGCTGGTGCTGGGGGCCGAGGCGCACCTTGCCGCCGCCCGGCGAGGCGATGCGGGCCGCGCGCGGATGGCCGCCTTCTTCATTACCCGGATGCTGCCGGAACATGCCGGGCTGATCGCACATGTTCGCGCCGGCGCAGACGGGCTGATGGAGATCACGCCAGACGATCTGGCCGCGTGATGGACACCGCCCAGCCCCTGCGATTTCCCCATGCCGAGGCGCCTGCGCCTGGCGCGGCGACAGAGATCGCGCCGGGGGTACTGTGGCTGCGGCTGCCGCTGCCGATGGCGCTGGACCACGTCAACGTCTTCGCGCTGGACGATGGTGACAGCTGGACGGTGATCGATACCGGGCTGGGCAATGCCAGAACCCGCGATATCTGGGAAAGCGTCATGGCGCACGGACCGCTGGCGGGCCGGCCGGTGACGCGGCTGATCGTCACCCATCACCACCCCGACCATGTGGGCCTTGCGGGCTGGTTCGTGGCGCGCGGTGCCGAATTGTGGATGCCGCGCACCCCGTGGCTGATGACGCGGATGCTGGTGCTGGACGAGCAAGCCGTGCTGCCGCCCGAAAGCCGCGCCTTCTATGCCCGCACCGGGATGGACCCGACCCTGCGCGCCCGGCGCGAGGCGGAGCGGCCGTTCAACTTTGCCGATTGCGTCGATCCGCTGCCGCTGGGCTATGTCCGGCTGGTCGAGGGGCAGGTCATCCGCATGGGCGGGCGCGACTGGGACGTGCGGATGGGCGACGGCCACGCGCCCGAACACGCGACCTTCTGGAGCCGCGACGACGGGCTGGTCATCGGCGGCGACCAGATATTGCCGGGCATCAGCCCCAATATCGGCGTCTACCCGACCGAACCCGAAGCCGACCCTGTCAGCGACTGGCTGGCCGCCTGCGCGCGGCTGGCCCCGCATGCGCGCGAGGATCAGCTGGTGCTGGGTGGACACAAGCTGCCCTTCCTCGGGCTGCCGGTGCGGATGCAGCAGTTGATCGACAACCATCACGGCGCGCTGGCGCGGCTGACAGCGCACCTGGCCACGCCGCGCAAGGCGGTGGATTGCTTCGCACCGCTCTTCAAGCGCGAGATCGGGGAGAACGTCTTTGGTCTGGCTCTGGCCGAGACGGTGGCACACCTGAACCACCTGCACCAGGCCGGGCGCGCGCGGCGCTGGCTGGCCGAAGATGATGCGTGGCGCTGGCAGGCGCTTTAGCTCTCAGCAGCGTGCAGGTCCGCGTCCATGGGCCGGATTTGATAGCTGGCCTATTGCGCCGCGTGGCGATTCTCGATCCGGGCGTAAAGGCGGCGGATGATGCGGCTGGCCGTCGTTTCGCAGACCGCAGGGACGATCGCGTGCAACAGCGCCGCGCCCGCCGCCGTGGCCAGCCAGAACGAGAACCAGCCGGCGAATCGCATATGCTGGAAATAGGTCTCGTCCACCGAGGCGGGATGATCGAGGAACAACCGGGCAAAGGTGCCGGCGCGGGCGGAGCTGGGCGTGGTGTCGGACATCGGCGGCCTCCTGCAGTGTTTGCTTGCGTGGAATCCTAACCGAGTGTGCCGGTAAAGATGTCTCAAATATCCCTATATATGCGCGTCAGGTTGGGATAATATCCCGTCATGGAGCATGATCTTGATATCATAGACCGGCGAATCCTGGCCATCCTGCAACGCGATGCCAGCCTGCCCATCGACGAGATCGGCGCGCGGGTGGCACTGTCGCGCAATGCCTGCTGGCGGCGGATCAAGGCGATGGAGACGGCGGGGGTGATCCGCGGTCGCGTCGCGCTGGTCGCGCCCGAGAAGGTGGGCTGCCCGCTGAGCGTGATGGTCCTGATCCGCACCAATGCGCATGAGCCGGGCTGGATGGAGCGGTTCCAGTCGGCCTTGCGCGCCCTGCCCGAGGTGGTGGGCGCCTACCGGATGACCGGCGATCTGGACTACGTGCTGCGGGTGCGGGTGGCCGACGTGCCGGCCTATGACGCCTTTTACAAGCGGCTGATCGACAAGGTGCCGCTTTCGGACATCTCGGCCAGTTTCGTGATGGAGGAAATCAAGGACACGACGGCCCTGCCATTGTGACGCGGGCGGCACACGCAGGCGTGACAGCGGCGTTTCAATCGTCTATCCCCACGGCAAAACCCGATTTGCGACAGGAGAGAGCGATGGCGGAGTACAAGCACGGCGAGATGGACATCCGTACCCACGAGAAAACCTTCGACGGTTTCGTCTGGTTCGTGTCACGCGGGGTCATCGTGATCCTGTGCGTTCTGATCTTCCTTGCCCTCGTCAACGGCTGACCCTGCTGCGAAAGGCGTTCCGATGCATCGACGTACATTTCTCATCGGGATGCCGCTTGCCCTTGCCGGATGCGGTGCCCAGCATGTCTGGGCGCCTGACGAAGCGGTTGCACGGGCCTTTTACCATTTCGACGGCCCACCCTCGCTGACGTTGTTCACGATGAAAAACGTGGGATCGGGCAACGGCGCGCATTCGTCGCTGATGATCAACGCCAGCCAGCGCGTGATCTTCGATCCGGCGGGATCTTTCAGCGTGCCCGAGATCCCGGAACGAGATGACGTGCTTTTCGGCATCACACCGCGGATCGAGCAGTATTACATCTCGTATCATTCGCGGATCACCTACTACACCGTGAGCCAGGAAATTGACGTCAGCCCCGAGGTGGCCGAGATGGCACTGCAACTGGCGCTGGCCAATGGCCCGGTGGCCAAAGCGCATTGCACGCTGGCGACCTCCGGCATCCTCAAACGGCTGCCGGGCTTCGAATCGATCCATTCGACGTGGTTTCCCGACAATCTCGAAAAGCAGCTGGCGCGCTTTCCCGGCGTCGTCACGCACGAGTATCGCGAGACCGACAGCGATGACAAATCCATCGCCCTGCGCCAGATCGAACGGGCGCTGCAGACCGGCAATGGTAATGGGCCGGGCGGGCCGCAAGGTGCGGCGGCAGGTCAGCCCGGGTGACATCGTGACCGGCCGCGGCTAGGCTTGTATCCATTGCAGGCTGCGGCGGACGGGTCCGATGCAGGAAAGCGACCATCAACGGGACGCGCAGGGCGCGTTGAGCCGCCGGACCATCCGCGGGGCAGTTGCGTTGACGACAGGGCTTGCGGTGGCCGGATGCGCGACTGTGCCGTCGGTCAACGCCCCGGAAAGCGAGATTGCCGCAGCCGTTTACCGTGACAGGGGCCCGCCCGCGCTGACCCTCTACACGCGAACCGATGCAGCTTCTGTCGTGGGCCAGCACACCGCGCTGATGATCGATGCCAGTCAGCGGGTCGTCTTCGATCCTTCTGGCTCTTTCAAGGCAAGCGGCATTCCCGAGCGCAACGATGTGCTGTTTGGCATCACACCACAGGCCCGCGACGTCTTCGAAAACTTCTATGCCCAAGGCGGCGACGGTCTGGAGGTGCAGCGCGTCGAGGTGCCCGCCGCGGTGGCCGAGCGCGCGCTGCAACTGGCGGTGGCGCATGGTGCGGTCGGCTCTGGCTTTTGTACGGATGCGACCGTCGGCATCCTGCGTGCGCTGCCGGGGTTCGAGGGGCTGACCCCCACCTTTTTTCCGGGGCGGCTGGCAGACGAGTTCGGCGCCCTGCCCGGTGTGACCACCACGCTGCGCCCGCACCGCTCTGATCAGGACGTAGGCAACAGCCAGAGCCCCGCGTAAAGCGTCAGCGCGCCGGCCGCGATCGCCAGAAGCGTGTTGCGCCGCCACAGGCCCGCGGCCAGCGTCGCTGCCGCCGCGGCAAGGCGTGCGATGTCGGGATGCCCGCCGGTGGCGGCGGGCCACAGGACCAGCGGCGCAACCATCCCCGGCAGCACCGCAACCGGCGTAAAGCGCAGCAGGCGCAACACCGCGGCCGGCATTGGCCGGCTGCCAATGAGGCCCAGAAACGAAAAGCGGATCAGGTAGGTACCCACCGCAAGAAGGCCGATGACCAGCCAGATGTCCGCATCGCTCATCGTCACGGCCGTCGTCCCTCCATCCACGTCTCGACACCGGCGCCCGCGACCATGGCACAGGCAGCCGCAACCAGCAGCCCCAACCCCGCCGGCAGGCCCGCCAGCAACAGCGCGACAATGACCGAGGTCGCCGCCGCCGCGACATGGGCCAGCGATCTCAGCATCGGCGCGAGCAACCCAAGAAAGGTGATGGGCAGCGCGAAATCGAGGGCGAGCCAATCCGGCACGGCGGCCCCCGCCATAGCGCCCAGCGCCGTCATCGCCACCCAAGCTGGGGTGATCGGCGTGGCGACACCAAGAAAGAACGCCACCTTCTCGGCCACGCTTAACCGCGGATTCGCCTCGTAATGCGCGAGAGAGACGGCATAGGTCTGGTCGAAATTGACATAGGCCACCAGCGCCCTTTGCCACAGCGGCGCCGATCCCAGATGGGGAACAAGTGCGGCAGAATACATCGCCATCCGCAGGTTCACGGCCAGCGCGGCAAGCAGGATCAGCGGGATCGAGGCATGCTGAACCATCATCTGCAATGCAGCAAACTGGGCCGCTCCGGCGATGACAAGCACCGAAAAGCCCATTATCTGAGCAAGATCGAGGCCGGCCTGCCCTGCCACCATTCCGAAAAGCGACGAGAACGGGATCAGGACCAGCAGAAATGGCGCGCCGTCGCGCAAGCCTTGCATATAGGCGGAACGTGGAAGACGGGCGGTCATGGGCGGAGCGGCCTGTTGTGCAATGCGGCCCGGCCCGGTTATCCAAGCACAGACAGAATGACAATCGCCAGAGAGGATCGCCGCCATGTGCTGCCCCACCCTGCCCCGCAGCAGAGCCCTGCGATGACCGGCCCCGTTGGCGTGATCCTTGCCGGGGGAACTGCGGCGCGGATGGGCGGGGGCGACAAGGTGCTTCTGCCGCTTGGCAAGGACACCGTCCTTGGGCAGGTTCGTGACCGCTTCTCGCCGCAGGTTGCGGCGCTGGCGCTGAACGCAAACGGCGATCCGGGGCGCTTTGCCGCCTACGGCCTGCCGGTTCTGCCGGATGCGCCGGGCGAACTTGCGGGGCCTTTGGCCGGGGTTCTGGCAGGGCTGGACTGGGCCGCGGCACAGGGTGCCTCGCATCTGGTGACCGTGCCGGGCGATACGCCTTTCCTGCCTTGCGACCTTGTTCCGCGCCTGCTGCTGGCCGCCGAAACCGAAGGGCGACGAATCGCCGTTGCAGCTTCGGGCGGTCGTCGGCACCCGGTCGCGGCACTCTGGCACGTCGACCTTCGCCCGGCACTGGCCGAGGCGCTAAGCGAGGGGCGCCGGCGCGTGGGCGTCTTTGCCGATGCCATTGGCGCGGCCAGCGCGGCTTTTGAAGGCGTCCCATCGGGGCCCGATCCGTTCTTCAACATCAACACGCCCGCGGATCATGCCGTGGCCCGCACGCTGGCACTGGCGCTGGCATGATCGTGACGCCGGGCATTCCCGAACGGGACCGTGCCCGGGCCGCCGCCCTTTACTGGCACGCTTTCGGGTCAAAGCTGGGGCTGGCAATGGGACCGGAGCCACTGGCCATGGCCTTCATCGCCCGTGTGCTGCGCCCCGATCATGCCTTCAGCGCACATGATCGCGATGGCAGCCTGCTGGGCGTTGTCGGGTTCAAGACCGCCGAGGGCGCGCTGGTGGGCGGCGATCTGGGCGACATGCGGGCGATCTATGGCCTTTTCGGCGCGGGCTGGCGCAGCCTGCTGCTGACAATGCTGGAGCGCGATGCCGATGATGCGCGCTTTCTGCTCGACGGTATTTTCGTGGCGCCAGAGGCACGCGGGCGCGGCGTAGGCACCTTGCTGTTGGAGGCGGCCGCGCGCGAGGCGGCGCGGCGCGGCTACGCCGAGGTGCGACTGGACGTGATCGACAGCAATCCGCGCGCGCGGGCCCTATACGAGCGGCGCGGCTTTCACGCCGTGGACGATTACAACATCGGCATGCTGCACCATGTGTTCGGCTTCCGCTCAGCAACGACAATGGTCCGTAGGGTCATGCCCTAGGCTTAGTCGAAGGCACCCGTGACCCGACCCAGCAGCATGAAGGCCCTTGCGGTGCGGGTTTCGGAGAGGTCAACAAGATCCTCGTCGCTCGCCTCAGGCTCGAACGCGACGAGCATCTGGTCGAAGCGGCGCAGGAAATGGTGCGCGGCGTCGCGAAAGATCGCATCCTCGCGCATCCGCCCGATGGCGAGGGCAAGACTGGTGCGGTCGCGCACGCCGCCAAGCGCCGCGACTGCTCGGCCCCGCTCGCCGGCGGCAAAGCGGCGCCAGATTTCCGGTCGGGCGCGATCGGGGCGCAGGTCGTCCATGTAGATGCCATCCTGCGACAGCAACGTCAGCACGTCCTGGCTTGCCTGGATCAATTGCCGTGCGGGCCGGTCCTTCAGGGCGCGCCGCAACGCTGCAAATCCCACCTCGTCTGTATCGGTATCGGGAAAGTTCAGCGCACGGATCAGGTCGGACCGCGCCAACGGCGGCTGCATCTCTTCGGACGAGGTGCCCAACGCCAGGCGCGGTTCTTCCTCGGCCGGTTCGGGGGTGCCGGGGCGGATTACCGCACGGCTGGCAGCCGGTCGGCTGGACGCGAAAACTGCGAGCGTCGATTCGGTCTGCCGCGCGGCCTGTGCGATCTCGTCAAGCTTGCGCTCGACCGTCGTGGGCGGGGCCACCGCGCCACGCGCCTGCCGATCAGCGATGTAGGCCTTGCGAATGGCGTCGATGGCCACCTGCAGCCGGCGCGATTCCTCACGCATGATCCGCCCCGAACGTGCAGCGGCTGCGGCGACCCAGATCATCGCGACCGGCAGAAAGACCGCCAGCAAGACCATGACGAAGCGCAACGGGTCCGCCCCATCGACCGCCGTCGTGGAAGAGGTGCCGGGCATCACGATGAAGATCACCGATGCAGCGACGAGCCACGCAATGCCCAGCGCAACCGCGGCGACCTCTGTCAGACCCGGGCCCGAACCTGCGCCGCCGTCGGGCGCGGACGAGGGCGAGACAGGCGGCATCACGGGGGCTCCGGCATCCCGGTTCCGCTCGGTTCGGTTGGCCTCGGCCTGGTTCATGTCCCGTCCCCCGGCGCGGCCTGCGCCGGTCAGTTGAAGCTGATCGAGACGATTTCGTAGGTGCGTTCGCCGCCCGGCGTGCGCACCTCGACCACGTCACCCTCGTCCTTGCCGATCAGCGCCCGCGCGATCGGCGATTTCATATTGATCCGGCCGCTTTCGATGTCGGCTTCGTATTCGCCGACGATCTGGAACGTCTTTTCAGAATCTGTCTGTTCCTCGTAAAGCACGACCGTGGCGCCGAACTTGACCGCGCCCGACAGCTTGGACGGGTCGATCACCTCGGCCAGCGACATCACGCCTTCCAGCTCCTTGATGCGGCCTTCGATGAAAGACTGCTTTTCCTTGGCGGAATGATACTCGGCATTCTCCGACAGGTCGCCATGCTCGCGCGCTTCGGCGATGGCGCGGATGATGGCCGGGCGTTCGACCGACTTGAGCTGCTTGAGCTCGGCATCGAGCTTGTCAAAGCCTGAGCGGGTCAGCGGGATCTTCTGCATCGTCGGTGTCCTTCGAGTATCGGGCAGGTGTCTGGCAAGGCGAAGTCTGGCCCCTCATACCAAATCGGCGGGCGCGAAAGTCAATAGGTCCAGACTGCACCGGGTGCTGCGCGGAAGCAAAGGGCAAAAACCCGCGCGCGGAGTGGCGCAGGCCGCATGAAACCGGCGAATTTGTGGGCCTTGTCAGAAAACGGCGCGCGAGCGCGCACCGGCGACCCGTTTTACGCTGTGTCGTGATTGCCCGGCCCGGCACGTTGGGCTAACCCGTTGCGCGACGGAACTGCGGGCCGATCCCGCCACGTTGGGGAGACCACCGAGATGACCGATATCGTCCGCGAGTCGATGGAATACGACGTCGTGATCGTTGGCGCGGGCCCGGCGGGCCTGTCCGCTGCGATCCGGCTGAAGCAACTCGATGCCGATCTGAACGTGGTGGTACTCGAGAAGGGCTCCGAAGTGGGGGCGCATATCCTGTCGGGTGCCGTGCTTGACCCGTCGGGCCTTGATCGGCTGATCCCCGACTGGAAAGACAAGGGCGCGCCGCTGAACGTGCCTGTGAAGGAAGACAACTTCTTCATGCTGGGCGATGCCGGGCATGTGCGCGTCCCCAACTGGATGATGCCGCCGCTGATGTCGAACCACGGCAACTACATCGTTTCGATGGGCAATGTCTGCCGCTGGATGGCCGAGCAGGCCGAGGCGCTGGGGGTGGAGATTTTCCCCGGCATGTCCTGTTCCGAGCTGGTCTATGCCGAAGACGGCGCGGTCAAGGGCGTGGTCGCGGGTGAGTTTGGCCTGAACGCCGACGGCACGCCCGGCGACGCCTACGAACCGGGGATGGAGCTGCACGGCAAGTACGTGTTCCTCTCCGAGGGTGTGCGCGGCTCTCTGTCCAAGCAAGTGATCGCGAAATTCGATCTGGCGCGCGGGTCAGACGTGCAGAAATACGGCCTTGGGATGAAGGAGATCTGGGAGATCGATCCAGCCAAGCATCGCCCCGGCACCGTGACGCACACGATGGGCTGGCCGCTGGGCGGCAATGCCGGGGGCGGATCGTTCATCTATCACCTTGACAACAATCAGGTTTACGTAGGCTTCGTGGTTCACCTCAACTACCGCAACCCCTACCTTTACCCCTACATGGAGTTTCAGCGGTTCAAACATCACCCGGTGGTGGCGGATCTGCTGAAGGGCGGCAAGCGCGTGGCCTACGGCGCGCGCGCGATCAGCGAGGGCGGCTGGCAGTCGATCCCGCAGACGGCGTTTCCGGGCGGCGCGCTGCTGGGCTGTTCCGCGGGGCTGGTCAACGTGCCCCGGATCAAGGGCAACCACAACGCGATGCACTCGGGCATCGCAGCGGCCGAGGCAGCGCATGAGGCGATCAAAGCGGGCCGGGCCGGCGATACGCTAAGTGCCTACGACACCGCGCTGAAGTCCGGGCCAGTGGGCAAGGATCTCAAACGGGTGCGCAACGTCAAGCCGCTGTGGTCCAAGTACGGGCTGCTGGCCTCGCTGGGGCTGGGCGGCTTCGACATGTGGACGAACAACCTGTTCGGCCTGTCGCTGCTTGGTACGCTCAAGCACGGGAAGAGCGATGCCGCGGCGACCGAACCCGCATCAAGGCACAAGGCCATCGACTATCCCAAGCCAGACGGCAAGATCAGCTTCGACCGGCTGACCAACGTCAGCTTCGCCATGACCAACCACGCCGAAGGCCAGCCCTGCCACCTGCGCCTGACGGATGCGGGCGTGCCGATCGGGGTGAACCTGCCGAAGTTCGCCGAACCTGCGCAGCGCTATTGCCCGGCCGGCGTTTACGAGGTGGTCAGCGAAGAGGGCAAAGAGCCACGCTTCGTCATCAACTTCCAGAACTGCGTGCACTGCAAGACCTGCGACATCAAGGATCCCAGCCAGAACATCACATGGACAGTGCCGCAGGGCGGCGACGGGCCGAATTACCCGAACATGTGATTTGCATCCCGCCGCCGCGCATGGGCGCAGTGTCCGGAACGCGGGTTTCTGCCGCAGCCGGGCCGGGGCGATTGCAGCTGCCCCGAGGCTTGGCTAGGGTCGCCCGGACGCCACGAGAGGGAAGCCCTGTGACCAGACCGACGCGCCTTGTCATCACCCTTGCCGCCGCTGCGCTGGCCGCCCTGCCCGGGCTTGCCGGGGCCGCGCCGAACCCGGGTGCCTATCTTGCGGCGCGCCAGGCCGATGCAACGCATGATTTTGAAACGGCGGCAAAATATTACGCCGACGCGATGAAGGCCGATCCCGGCAACACCGATCTGATGGCCGGCGACCTGTCGGCCCTTGTGGGCCTCGGCGATTTCGCAAAGGCCGCCGATGTTGCGCGACAGGTCGTCGATTCCGGGCAGGCCAACCCCACTGCCAACATCGTGCTTTCGGTCGATGCCGCGACATCGGGCAACTGGGCCGACATCTTCAGCGCGCTGGAGGCCGGGCATACCACGGTGCCACTGGTCGACGGGCTATCGCAGGCATGGGCCTTTGTCGGCGAGGGGAAGATGACCAAGGCGCTGGCCGCCTTCGACGACGTGGCCAACTCGCCGGGCCTCAAGGCCTTCGGCCTTTATCACAAGGCGCTGGCCTTTGCCGTGGCGGGCGATTTCGAGAATGCCGAAAAGATCCTGTCGATGACGCCCGACCAGGGCCTGCCACGCACCCGCCGCGCCGCCATCGCGCGGGCGCAGGTTCTTAGCCAGCTTGGCCGGGATCCGGATGCGGTCAAGATGCTGACCGATACATTCGGTCCAAAGCCCGATCCGGAACTGACCGCCCTGAAGGACCGGCTGACCAAGGGCGAGACCATTCCCTTCACGCTGGTCCGTGATGCCCGCAGCGGGCTGGCCGAGATGTATTTCACCGTGGCGCAGGCCCTGAACGGACAGGCCGACGATGCGGTAGTCCTGGTTTATGCCCGCGCCGCGCAGGTGCTGGACCCCGGCAATACCGACGCAATCCTGCAGGTTGCCGATCTGCTGGATCGGCTGGGCCGCTACGATCTGGCCGAGGCGACCTATGGGCAGGTTCCAAGCGACGACCCGTCGTCCCACGCTGCCGAACTGGGGCGGGCGGAGGCGCTGCGCCAGTCCGGCCGGCTTGATGCGGCGATCGAGGTGCTCAAGCAACTGGCGCGCAGCCATGGCGATCTGCCGATCGTGCAGGGCACCTTGGGCGACCTCTTGCGCCAGTCTGGCGACATGGCCGGTGCGAATGCCGCCTATACCAAGGCGCTGGACCTTTACGCGCCCGACGACAAGACGGCTTGGGTCACTCACTACACCCGCGGCATCACCTACGAGAGGATGGGCGACTGGCCCAAGGCCGAGGCCGATTTCCGCAAGGCGCTGGACCTGAACCCCGACCAGCCGCAGGTGCTGAATTACCTCGGTTATTCGCTGGTCGAGCGGAAGGAGAAGCTCGACGAGGCGCTGGCCATGATCCAGAAGGCCGTGGCGGCGCAGCCCAACGACGGCGCCATCGTCGACAGCCTTGGCTGGGCGCTCTACCGGTTGGGCCAATACGACAAGGCGATCGTGCAGATGGAACGCGCGGCCTCGCTCGAGCCTGTCGACCCGGTCGTGAACGATCATCTGGGCGATGTGCTGTGGGCCGTGGGCCGCAAGTCCGAGGCGCGGTTCCAGTGGCAGCGCACGTTGTCGTTCGGGCCGGACGAAAAGGAAGCCGCGCGGATCCGTCGCAAGTTGGCCGTGGGGCTGGACGCCGTGCTGGCCGAGGAAGGCGCGCCGCCGCTTGGCGCGGCCAGCGGTGCCCAGTAGGGCCGGCCATCCAGCACTGGCCCCGGCCAAGGTCAACCTGACGCTGCATGTGACCGGGCGCCGGGCCGACGGCTATCATCAGCTTGATTCGCTGGTGGTTTTTGCCGGAATTGCCGACCGTCTGGCTGCGCGGCTTGCCCCGGACCTGAACCTGAGCGTCAATGGCCCCTTCGCCGAGGGCGTGCCAAGCGACGGCAGCAACCTGGTCCTGCGCGCAGCCGCCCTTCTGCGCGAGGCGCGGGGCGTCAGCACCGGTGCGGCGATCAGTCTTGAAAAGCACCTTCCCCACCCTGCGGGTCTGGGCGGCGGATCGTCAGATGCCGCTGCGGCGCTGGCGCTGTTGGCCGAACTCTGGCGGGTTGCACCGCTGGACGCGACTGATCCACGGGTTCTGGCACTGGGGGCCGACGTGCCGGTGTGCATGTCCTCGCCCCGCCCCGTTCGTATGACGGGCATTGGCGAGACACTGTCACCCGTGCCGGCACTGCCTGCGGCGGGGCTGGTGTTGGTTAACCCGCGTGTGAACGTGCCGACGCGCGATGTCTTCGCGGCACTGGCCGGCACCGAAAACGCGGCGATGGAAGCGCTGCCGGCAAGGCTGAACCTTGACAGGCTGACGGCGTGGCTGGGGCGTCAGCGCAACGACCTGACGGCAGCCGCCGTCACGCTGGCGCCCGAGATCGGTCAGGTGCTGGATGTTCTGACAGCGCAGCCCAAGGTGCGTTGGGCGGGCATGTCAGGCTCTGGTGCGACATGTGTCGGGCTGGTGTCGGATGTCGATGCGGCACGCCGCACCGCGCAGGCGATCCAGCTGCGCGAGCCGACATGGTGGGTGGTGGCCGCGCCGCTGTTGGGCTGAACGCTAGTTCAGCCGGGCGACAACATAATCGGCAAGATCGGCCAACATCGGACGAATCTCGTGCGCAGGCACAAGATCGAGTTGCGCCCGCGCATGGGCGGCCCAGCGCAGCGCCTCTTGCCGGACCTGTTCCAGCGCGCCGTGGCGGGTCAGCAGGGCCATGGCCTGGGCCAGATCACCCTCTTCCTGCCGGCCCTTGCCGATCGTCCGCTCCCAAAAGGCGCGTTCCTCGGCATCGGCGGCGGCAATGGCCTTGATGATGGGCAGGGTCAGCTTGCGCTCGCGGAAATCGTCACCGGTATTCTTGCCGATCACCGCGGCAGTGCCGCCGAAATCCAGCAGGTCATCGACCATCTGGAAGGCCACGCCCAGCGCGTCACCATAATCGTAAAGCGCACGCACAACCGGCTCGGGCGCACCTGCAATCACGCCGCCCACCTCTGTCGCAGCCGAAAACAGCGCCGCGGTCTTGCCGCGCACGATCTTCAGATAGGTCTCTTCGGTGGTCGCAAGGTTGCCCGCGGCGGTCAGTTGCAACACCTCGCCCTCGGCGATGGTAGCGGCAGCATTTGCGAGGATATCCAGCACGCGGATCGACCCGGTCTCGACCATCAGCTGGAACGAGCGGGCAAACAGGTAATCGCCCACTAGCACCGAACTCTGGTTGTCCCAAAGCAGGTTGGCGGTGGGGCGGCCGCGCCGCTGGTGGCTTTCGTCGACCACATCATCATGCAGCAGCGTGGCGGTGTGGATGAATTCGACCGTCGCGGCGAGGTGGACATGATAGGGCCCGCGATTACCGCAAAGCCGCGCGGCGGCCAGCGTCAGCATCGGGCGCAGGCGCTTGCCCCCGGCCTCGATCAGGTGGGCAGTCACCTGCGGGATGCGCGGGGCGTGTTCTGACGCCATACGCGCACGGATCATCGCGTTGACCGCATCGAGATCGGCGGTCAGCGCCGCGGACAGCCGGTCAAGCGGCGTGCTGGCGGCGACATCGAGGTTCATCGCGACAACTCCCGTAACAGAAATGGACAAAGATGCGGGGGCACCTTACCTCATGGGCCATGAAAGAGCTTTTGCGCACCAACGACCCGACGGTCATCGCCTTTGCCACCGCCCTTCTGAACGGCGAGGGTATAGACTGGTTCGAATTGGACGTAAACATGAGCATCCTCGACGGCAGCCTTGGCATTTTGCCGCGCCGGATCATGGTGCGGGATGCCGACCTGTTCATGGCGCGGGCGGTGATGCGGGACAATGACATCGACACCGGCAGCTGAGCGCGGCGCGACAACCGAAGACGGATTCCTTGGCGGGCGGCTGCGCATCCGGCAGCCTGTGCGCGGATTTCGCGCCGGAGTGGACGCGGTGTTGCTGGCCGCGGCGACCTCTGCACAGCCGGGCCAGACGGTGCTGGAGCTTGGCTGCGGCGTGGGCACTGCGGCGCTATGCCTGATGGCCCGCGTGCCGGACCTGACGGTGACGGGGGTGGAGGTGCAGCCGGACTATGCCGCGCTGGCCGAGGCGAATGCGGCGGCCAACGGCATGGCGCTGGAGGTGATCACCGCCGACCTTGCCGCCCTGCCGGCAGACCTGCGCCAGCGCGGCTTCGACCATGTCATCGCCAATCCGCCCTATTACGACAGAGCCGCCAGCACCGCCGCCACCGATCCGGGCCGCGACGTGGCACTGGCCGGCGACACGCCCTTGGCCGACTGGATCGCCGTGGCGGCGCGGCGTTTGCGCCCGGGCGGGCAACTGACACTGATCCAGCGAATCGCGCGCCTGCCGGAGGTCCTGACGGCACTGGAGGGGCGAGTGGGCTCCGTCGTGCTGCGCCCGCTGGCGCCGCGTGGGGGCCGGGCTGCCACGTTGTTCGTTCTGGGGGCAAGGAAGGGCGGGCGGGCGGCCTTTCACCTGTCGGCCCCGCTGGTGCTGCATGACGGCCCGGTGCATGGGCACGATGGCGAGGATTACAGCCCCTTGGCGCGCGCAATTCTGCGTGACGGCGCCGCGCTGCCGCTGCGGGATTAACCTTTCGGCAAGCCTTGGCCGGCATCGTTGGGTCGCGGGCCGGGCGCCGCCTTGGCAGGTGACAGATTTGCAAAAGTGTGGTGCACTGAATCCGACGAAACCCTGACAGAGGAGGACGACCATGACATTGAGTTCGCATTTGCAGGAGTTGCGTAAGAAGCACCAAAGCCTCTCCGAGGCGGTGGAAGCGGCCCAGCGCAGCCTCGGCGCCGATGATCTGGAAATCGCGAAGCTCAAGAAGCAGAAACTGCAACTCAAGGAAGAGATCAGCCGCCTGTCGACGAACTAGGCCCGCGTGCGGCCGGTGGCGCGCGCCGCCACCGCCGCACCGCCGGTGATCAGCGCCGCTGCGACCAGTAGGCGCGGCGTCGCAGGCGCGATGCCTGCGCCGATAAGCACAAGGGTGGACAGCAGCGGTGCCGCGTAAGACGCGACGCCAAGCAACTGAATGTCGCCCTTCTTGACGCCGATGTCCCAGACGTAGAAGGCCAGCCCGACCGGGCCGAGGCCAAGTGCGATGACGGCAAACCATCCGGCGGATGTCGTGGGCCACACCGTTGGCTCGACGGCAACATGCAGCAGCGCAGAAAGCGCGGCCGTGCCAAGGCAGAACACCGCGACAGCAGCAGTTGGCACGCGGCCCAAACGGCGCGAGATGACCGAGTAGCTGGACCATGTCAGCGCACAGAGAAAGGCCAGCCCGTAGCCTGGCAGCGCCGCGCCGCCAAAGCCCGTGCGAAGGACCGGACCCAGCACAATCAGCGCCGCCCCGGCGAACCCCGTCAGCGCGCCAAGGATATGACCTGCGCGCAGCCGCTCGCCCGGCAAGAGCCCCGAGAACAGGACGATCAGCAGCGGCCAGAGATAGGCGATCAGCCCGGCCTGCGCGGGCGGCGCCATCCTGAGCGCCGCGAAATAGAGCGCGTGATAGCCGAACAGCCCCGCGATGCCGAAGGCATAGACTGGCAAGGGCACGCGCGCCAGTTGCGCCAGCCCGCCGGTAAGCAGCACCCAGATCACCCCCACACCACCGCCAATGGCAAAGCAGATGGCGTTCAACTGCAGCGGCGGCACCGGTGCGCTGGCGACGGTCAGCACGGCCAGCAGCGCCCAGAGAAGGACGGCGGCAAATCCGGTGGCAGTGGCGGCAGAACGGGTCATCGGGGCAGGTCACACGAAAAGGGCCGGCCCCGATGGACCGGCCCGCAACGCGGTATGGACCGCGGCCTTAGATCATGTATTGCCCGCCATTGGCCGACAGGGTCGATCCGGTGATGAACCCGGCCTCATCGGAGGCGAGGAACACCACGCAACGCGCGATCTCGTCGGCTTCGCCCAGCCGGCCCACGGGGATCTGCGGCAGGATGACCTCGTTCATCACCTTTTCGGGGATCGTGCTCATCATCTCGGTGTTGATGTATCCGGGCGCCACGACGTTGACGGTGATGCCGGCGCGCGCGCCTTCCTGCGCCAGCGCCTTGGTAAAGCCGATGTCGCCCGCCTTGGCGGCGGCGTAGTTGGCCTGCGCGAACTGGCCTTTCTGCCCGTTGATCGAGCTGATCGAGATGACGCGGCCGAACTTGCGCTCGCGCATGCCGGGCCAGACGTTGTGGGTCATGTTGAACAGACCGTTAAGGTTGGTGCCGATCACCTCGGACCATTGTGCGGGCGACATCTTGTGGAAAGGCGCGTCACGCGTGATGCCGGCGTTGTTTACCAGCACTTCGATCGGGCCGAGATCGGCCACGACCTGTGCGATGCCGGCCTTGCAGGCCTCGTAATCGGCCACGTCCCACTTGTAGGTCTTGATGCCGGTCTCGGCGGTGAAGGCCGCGGCTTTCTCGTCATTGCCGGCATAGGTGGCGGCCACGCTATAGCCTGCGGCCTTCAGCGCCTTGGAAATGGCGGCGCCAATGCCGCGCGATCCACCGGTGACAAGGGCAACTCGGGACATGGGGTTCTCCTCCGAATGTCTTTGTGAATAGGGTCCGCGCCCCTCCTCCGGGGCGCGGGATCAGGTCGTCAGGGGCGTTCGACGCACATTGCCACGCCCATGCCGCCGCCAATGCACAGCGTGGCAAGGCCCTTCTTGGCACCGCGGCGCTTCATTTCGAACAGCAGGGTGTTGAGGATGCGCGCGCCCGAGGCGCCGATCGGGTGGCCGATGGCAATGGCACCGCCGTTCACGTTCACGATGGACGGATCCCAGCCCATGTCCTTGTTGACCGCGCAGGCCTGTGCCGCGAAGGCCTCGTTCGCCTCGACCAGATCAAGGTCCGAGACCTTCCAGCCGGCCTTTTCCAGCGCCTTGCGGCTGGCCGCGATCGGGCCGACGCCCATGATCGACGGATCGACGCCCGCGGTCGCGTAGGACACGATCCGCGCCAGCGGCTCGATCCCGCGCTTCTCGGCGTCCTTGTCGGACATCAGCAGGGTCGCCGCCGCGCCGTCGTTCAGGCCCGACGCGTTCCCGGCAGTGACGGTGCCATCCTTGGTGAAGGCGGGCCGCAATTTCGTCATCGATTCGATCGTGGACCCGGCACGGATGTATTCGTCTGTGTCGACCACGATGTCGCCCTTGCGGGTCTTGATGGTGAAGGCCACGATCTCGTCCTGGAACTTGCCAGCGGCGCGCGCCGCTTCGGCCTTGTTCTGGCTGGCCACGGCGAATTCATCCTGCATCTGGCGGCTGATCTGCCATTGCGAGGCCACGTTCTCGGCCGTCTGGCCCATGTGGTAGCCGTTGAAGGCGTCCCACAGCCCGTCGCGGATCATCGTGTCGATGAAGGCCATGTCACCCATTTTCTGTCCGGCGCGCAGCGGCGCGGCATGGGGGCTAAGGGTCATGCTTTCCTGTCCACCGGCCAGCACGATGGCTGCATCGCCCAGCTGGATGTGCTGGGCGCCCAGCGCGACCGCGCGCAGGCCCGAACCGCAGACCTGGTTGATGCCCCAGGCAGCAGCCTCGATCGGCAGGCCGGCGTTGACGTGGGCTTGGCGGGCCGGGTTCTGGCCTTGTGCGGCAGTCAGCACCTGACCGAGGATCGTTTCGCTGACCTCGGCCTTGTCGATCCCGGCGCGGGCGACAACCTCTTGCAGGACGGCGGCGCCAAGATCATGCGCGGGCGTGGTGGCGAAGGAACCGCCGAAGCTGCCCACGGCGGTACGGGCGGCGGATGCGATTACGACATTGGTCATGGGGAAGTCCTTCTCTGGCGATCGTGCCGGGCCAGGCGCGTCTTCCGCGAGCGGAGGGCCGCTCTGGTCGCGGCGGTTGTGGCCTGTTTAGGGGCTCCGGGCGAGCAGGGCAATGCCGAAGGACCCGGCGGGCAGCGTGGTGGCAAGGGGCAGCCGCGATCAGAGCGTGAACTTCGGCACGCCAAAGTGATAGCCCTGCAGGCAATCGACGCCGAGCGATTGCAGCATCTCGACTTCGGCGATTGTTTCAACGCCCGCGGCCACCGCGAACATCTCGAACTGGTGGGCGACAGTGATCAGCGCTTCGGCAAGAACCTGGTTGTCGGGAGAGGCCTCGATCCCGCTGGTATAGCCGGCGTCGATCTTGACCATATCGAAGTAGAAATCCTTCAGCAGCCGAAACGAGATCAGCCCGCCGCCGAAATCGTCCAGCGCGAACGACACGCCAATGGGCTGCAGTTCGGCCATGAATCGGATCACCACCTCGTGCAGTTGCATCGCCGACCCCTCGCTGATTTCAAGGATCAGGCGTTCGCCGATCCGGCGGTCGCCGTGCAGGCGCTCATTCAGGATCTGACGCCATTTGCCATAGCCCATCGAGCGGGCGGACATGTTCAGCGACAGCCGCAGGCGCGGGTTGTCCTGCAGCATGTCGAGGCCCAGACGCAACGCGGCGCAATCGATCTCGCGCCCAAGGTCGGTTTCCTCGACCCATGGCATGAACTGATGCGCGGGGATGATCCGGCCGCCAGCGTCGCGCAGCCGCACCAGCCCCTCGTGGAATACCGGCTGGTGGCTGTGCGCGGCGACGACCGGCTGGAAGGCCAGTTGCGCGTTGCCTTCGGCCAGCGCCTGCCGCACCATGCCCATCACATCGCCGTCGCGGCTGGCCATCGCGGCCTCGAACGGGTCGCGGGGCGTGGTCGCGTCAAAGGCGCGCGGCTGCAGGTCGGGCAGGATCATTTCTTGCATCCCCAGGTGCTGGTGCAGGCTGGGCGGCGCAGGGCTAAGAACAGGTTAAGACAGGCGGCGGAACCGGGGCGAAATGTCTGCAATTGAAGGCAATGCGGGGCGCTGCCCCTGGGCGGGGACCGATCCGCTTTACGTGGCCTACCACGACACCGAATGGGGCGTGCCCGAGCGCGACAGTCGCGCGCTGTGGGAAAAGCTGATCCTCGACGGGTTTCAGGCCGGGCTGAGCTGGATCACCATCCTGCGCAAGCGCGACAATTTCCGCCGCGCCTTTGCCGGATTCGATCCGCACGTCATCGCCGCTTGGGGCGAGGCCGATGTCGTTCGCCTGCTGGGCGATCCCGGCATCGTGCGCCACCGCGGCAAGATCGAGGCGACGATCGGCAATGCGCGGGCCTGGCAGCGGATCGAGGCGCGGCAGGGGTTCGACCGCTTCCTCTGGGATCGCATCGGGGGCGAGCCGGTGCAGAACCGCTGGGTCAGCCCGGCCGAGGTGCCGACGGAAACCGCCCTGTCGCGGCAGATTTCGCGCGATCTGAAGGCCGAGGGGTTCCGGTTCTGCGGGCCGACGATCGTATATGCCTTCATGCAGGCGGTTGGCATGGTCAACGATCACCTCGTGGGCTGCCCCTGCCACGACGGACCGCTGTCACCAACGGCCTAGCGCGGCCTCGTCCTCGTCGGTGGCGGCGACCCACTTGGCCCCTTCCCGCGTCAGTTCCTTCTTCCAGAAGGGGGCGCGGGATTTCAGGTAATCCATCAGGAATTCGGCCGACTCGAACGCCGCAGCGCGGTGCTGCGCGGCTGTTGCGACCATCATGATCGGCGTCCCGGCATCGAGAATGCCATATCGATGGATGACAAGCACACCTGACAGACCCCACCGGTCGCGCGCGGTCTCGGCCATCGCGGTAACGGCACGTTCGGTCATGCCGGGATAATGTTCGATCTCCATCGCGGTCAGGCCGGCCGCAACATCGCGCACGATGCCGGTAAAGCTGACAACGGCCCCGGCGCCGGCGGTGGCCGCCGTGAAACGATCAAGCTCCGGTCCGGCGTGGAACGGCATGGGTTCGATGCGGATGTCCAGCATCTCAGCCTCCGGTCATCGGCGGAAAGAACGCCACCTCGCGCACACCGTCGAGCGACGCATCGAATTCCGACAGATCCTGGTCGATCGCCACGCGCAGGGCGCGCAGGTCGGCAAAGGCGCGGGCGTGATCGTCGTCGCGTGCCTTCAACTCGTCGACAAGGTCGGCCACGGTGCGCGCCTGCGTTTCGACCCGTTCGTGCGACAGGCCGATGCGTTCGCGCACCCATGCGAAATAGCGCACCTCGATCATGTCTGATCCCGCAAGTGCGGCAGCGATTTGCGGAAGTAGTCCCAGCCGGTGATCAGAGTCAGCACGGCCGCGACCCAGAGAAGGATAATGCCAACAAGTGTCGCCCAGCCGGCAGGACCATCCGACAGCCGCGCCAGTCCACCAACCGTGGGCCCGCGCCCCCGCTCGAGATAATCGAGCCCAGTCCCGAGAAACAGGATAGCGATGGCAACCATCTGCGCCGTGGTTTTCCACTTGGCCAGTTTCGTGACCGCCAACAGCTTGGCGGTGGCGCCGAGGTACTCGCGCAGGCCCGAAACAAAGACCTCACGGAAGAAGATCAGCGTCGCAGGCAACAGGATCCACGGGTTCATGCCGGAAAAGCCGGTGATGACAAGAAGCGCGATGATGACCATCGCCTTGTCGGCGATCGGGTCAAGCATGGTGCCGAATTTCGATTCCTGCTTCCACGCGCGGGCGAGGTAGCCATCGAAGTAATCGGTGATCGCGGCAAGGACAAAGAGGATCAGCGCCGCCCAGTCTGCGCCGGGGCGGTGGAAATAGAGGAACATCACCGCGACGCCGGGCGCGGCGGCCAGGCGCAGGACGGTCAGGGTATTGGGCAGCGTCCACCTCATGACGCGAGGCTTACACAATGCCGCGCTGTTGCGAAAGAGACAGCCGACCGCATCACGATTTCGCGGTTGCAGCGGCGGAAGATTGCGCTTTGTCCAGCAAACGCCCTAGCTTGCCCGCCTGAGACGGTCGCGGGTTGCCGCGGCTGCGTTTCCCTTTGGGCGAGGAGCCATCGCGCATGTTCGTATCCTTCTTCCCGCGGCCGAAGGCCTTCTTCCTTTCGGTCCTTGTCTGGGCGGCCATCACCGTTGGTTTCTGGTACTGGGGCGGCGAGAACATGGGCACCCTCGTCGGGTTCCCCGTGACAGACCCGAACGCCGCGCCCGTGATCGGGCTTGGCTACTTCATCACTCCGCAATTCCTATGGTTCTACATCTATTGCATCCTGTGCGTCGGCATTTTCGCGACGGCATGGTTCATCCTCAGCCCGCATCGCTGGCAATGGTGGGCGATCATCGGTTCGTCGCTGATCATCTTTTCGGATTACTACAGCGTGCAGGTCTCGGTGGCGCTGAACAACTGGCGGCGGCCCTTCTTCGACGCGGTTCAAGGCGCCCTGCAAACACCCGGAAGTGTGCAGGCATCCGAGTTCTACCGACTGATCGCGATCTTCGCTTCGATCGCCTTCGTCTGGATGCTGGTCTACGTCGCGACGAAGTTCTTCGTCAGCCACTACGTCTTTCGTTGGCGCACCGCGATGAACGACTACTACATGTCGCGCTGGCCGAAGGTGCGCCAGATCGAGGGGGCATCGCAGCGGATCCAGGAAGACACGATGCGCTTTGCCAGCATTGTCGAGGATCTGGGTGTCGCCCTGATCGATTCGATCATGACGCTCTTTGCCTTCCTGCCGATCCTCTACGTTCTGTCGGACAGCGTCGCCGAGTTACCCATCATCGGCCCGCTGGCGCATGCGCTTCTCTGGGCCTCGATCGGCTGGTCGGTCTTCGGCACATTGCTGCTGGCGGTCGCGGGGATCAAGCTGCCGGGGCTGAACTTCCGCAACCAGCGGGTCGAGGCGGCCTACCGCAAGGAGCTGGTCTTTGGCGAAGATGACGAGAACCGCGCGCAACCTGCGACGGTGGCCGAGATGTTTGCAGCGGTGCGCAAGAACTACTTCCGCCTCTATTTTCACTACGCCTACTTCAACATCTTCCGGGGCATGTACATTCAGGCGGACAACGTCTTCGCCTATTTCATCCTGATCCCCACCATCGCCGCCGGGAAGATTACATACGGCGTGCTGCAACAGATCCTGACGGCCTTCGGGCAGGTTTCGGGCTCTTTCCAGTACCTCGTCAGTTCGTGGACCACGATCGTCGAGTTGCAGTCGATCTACAAACGCCTGCGCGCGTTCGAGAGGGCCTTTGAAGGGCTGCCGCAGAACCCCATCGAGTCGACCCAGTTCAAGGGCGAAGAAGTGCCCATGAACTGAGGCGTGATAGCTCCGGTTCCCTCAACCGCGGGCTATGGCACGTCCCAGCTTGACGGGTCGGGGACGGGGCGTTTCGCCCCCGGCGCGCGCCCTGCCGGAACGACCCTGAGACCGGCGATGTCGCCGAGCGCGCGGCGAACCTTGTCGACCTCGGGCGCGGCAGGGTGCATCGCAAGGATTTGCACCGGCCTGCCATCGGCATCCCGGACGAAAAGGTGGACGAACCTGTTCGCCTCGATCGGTCCCACCCTGTTGCCACCATTTACGGGCGTGGCCAACAGTTCGGCGACAAGCTCGCCCGGCCGGACGGTGATCCGTCGCTCTCCGAAGAAGCTGGGCACGCAGATCTGGCCCGGCCGGATTGTCAGCGCGGGCGTGCGCCATGCGTTGATCATGCCAAGGCCCAGCGCGACCGCCCCGACCAGCCCCAGCAGAAGCCAGGCGATGGTGGCCGGATCGGACCATGAGCCGGCGACGAGGGCCAGCAGCACGCCCACGATGGCCGCGATGATGATGGCCACGCCGACAATACCGTTCGCCACCTTGCCCGGCAGGATGAATTCCGGGCTGCGCGTCGGGCCGGGGTCTTGGGTCATCGGTGCAAAATCCGCAGGTCAGGGCATGAAAGGGCCGTCATCAATCGCCATGTCGGGCGTCAGCCGGGGCGGCCAATGAAAAAGGCGCGTCCCGTCCGCCTGCGCGGCGGATCGACTAGACCCGCGGCGCCCGCTTGCGTCAACCGCGAGCGTGGAAGAAGTCGTAGATCGTCTGCGCCAGCGTTTCCGAGATGCCATCGACCGCCTTGAGGTCGGCGAGGTTGGCGCGCGACACGGCCTTGGCGCTGCCGAAGTGCGCTAGCAAGGCGCGTTTGCGCGTGGCGCCCACGCCGGGCACCTCGTCCAGCGGGGTGGCGCCGATGGCCTTGGACCGCTTCGCGCGATGGGTGCCGATGACGAACCGGTGCGCCTCGTCCCGCATCCGCTGTATGAAGTAGAGAACCGGGTCATTGCGCTGCAGGGCAAAGGGGCGGCTGTCGCCGGGGCGGTAAAACTCTTCCTTGCCGGCGTCGCGGTCGATGCCCTTGGCGACACCGATCATCGGCACGTCCTCGACCCCCAGTTCGGCCATGATCTCGGCCACGGCGCTGACCTGCCCGGCGCCACCGTCGATCAGCAAGAGATCGGGCCACTGGCCAGAGCTACGATCGGCGTCTTCCTTCAACAGACGTTCGAAGCGCCGCGTCAGAACCTCTTTCATCATGCCGAAGTCGTCGGAATTGGCACCCGCCTCGGACTTGATGTTGAACTTGCGATACTGGCCCTTCTCGAACCCCTCGGGCCCGGCGACGATCATCGCACCAACCGCGTTGGTGCCCTGAATGTGGCTGTTGTCGTAAACCTCGATCCGTTTCGGCGGCGCATCGAGATCGAACGCCTCGGCCAGTCCACGCATCAGCTTGGCTTGCGTCGCGGTTTCCGACATGCGGCGTGCAAGGCTTTCGCGCGCGTTGCGCTGTGCGCCTGAGACAAGCTCGGCCTTTTCGCCGCGCTGGGGCACGGCGATTTCGACCTTGCGCCCGGCCTTGTCGGCCAGCGCCTCGGCCATCAGATCCTCGTTGTCGAGGCCGTGGGACAGCAGCAGCATCCGCGGCGGTTCGCGGTCGGAATAGAATTGGCCGACGAAAGCTTCCATCACCTCCGAAGGGTCCTCCTCGCCGCTGATGCGGGGGTAGAAATCGTGGTTGCCCCAGTTCTGGTTGGCGCGGATGAAAAAGACCTGAACGCAGGCCTGCCCGCCGTCGATATGGAGCGCGATGACATCAGCCTCGGCCACGCCACGGGGGTTGATCCCCTGCGCCGTCTGCACCTGCGTCAGCGCGCGGATGCGGTCGCGCAGGGCCGCGGCGCGTTCGTATTCCATCGCCTCGGCGGCGGTAGCCATCTGGGTGGCCAGCGTTTCCTGGATTGCCGTGGTCTTGCCCGACAGGAACTGCGCCGCATCGCGGACCGAAGCGGCGTAATCGGTCTCGGAAATCAGGCCGACACAGGGCGCCGAACAGCGCTTGATCTGGTAGAGCAGGCACGGCCGGGTGCGGCTGGCGAACATCGAATCGGTGCAGTTGCGCAGCAGAAAGACCTTCTGCAGCTGATTGAGCGTGCGGTTGACTGCGCCGGCGCTGGCGAACGGACCGTAATAGTCGCCTTTTTCCGACTTCGCGCCGCGATGCTTGCGGACCTGCGGAAAGGGATGGTCGCGCGGGATCAGGATATTGGGGAACGACTTGTCGTCGCGCAGCAGCACGTTGTAGCGCGGCTTGAGCTGCTTGATGAGGTTCTGTTCCAGCAGCAGCGCCTCAGTCTCGGTGCGCGTGGTCAGGAACATCATCGCCGCAGTTTCGTGGATCATCCGCTCGATCCGGGGCGAATGACCGCCGGGACGGGCATAGTTGCTGACCCGCGCCTTGAGGTTGCGCGCCTTGCCGACGTAAAGCACGCGGCTTTCCGCATCGAGCATCCGGTAGACGCCCGGCGAGGTGTCGAGCGTCCGCAGGTAGGCCTGGATGCAGGCATAGCCCGTCAGGGCGGGCGCGGCGGGGCTGGAGATGTCGTCAGCCATGGGCGGACTTTCGTGATTCTGCTCTGGCAAGGAGGATAATCGGCGCAAGTTCAAGAGCAAAGCTATCCCCGTTTTTTGTGGATAACCTTGGGGGTGAAGCGTGGAGACGGGGGAATCTGCCTTGTTTTCCTGTCGCCTGATCTACTTGCCTATTTTTTGGGCGACTTTGCAGGTCATTGAAAACAATACGAATTATTTCTGATGCGTCGCAAATCACTGAAAAACATAAGGAATCATGAACGATTTGTAACGAACCCGTGACGCGGTGCACAACTCTGCCCTTGGGTCACTCGGGCCCAAGCACGTCGGGCGTCTTCCAGGCAAGATGCTGACCGCCATCAACACAAAGAATCTGGCCCGTCACGGCAGGCGCATCGAGGAAATATCCCAAGGCCGCGGTGATGTCGGCGGGGTTCGCGCCGCGGCCAAGGATCGTCGCCGCGCGTTGTTTGCGGAAATGTTCGGCGGTCTGGCGCGCGCCACGCAACGTCGGGCCGGGGCCGATCGCATTGATCCTGACGCGCGGCGCCAGCGCCTGTGCAGCGGTGCGGGTAAAGGCCCAAAGGCCCATCTTGGCGATGGTGTAGGTCATGAATTCGGGCGTGGGTTTCAGCACCCGCTGGTCGATCATGTTGACGACTAGGCCCGTGGCGATCGGTTCACCATTGTCTTCATTAGCATCGGGGACATGGGCGGCCATCGCCTGCGTCAGCACGAACGGCGCACGCAAGTTGGACTCGATGTGCCGATCCCAGCCGGTGCGCGTAGCACTTGCAAGCGTGTCGTATTCGAAGATGGACGCGTTGTTTACAAGGCAGCCCAGCGGGCCGCCCAATGCCTCCATCGCGCGCGGGACCAGTCCTTGGGTGGCGTCTTCGTCCAGCAGGTCGGCCTGAAGGGTAACCGCGCGGCGGCCCGCGGCGCGAATGGCGGCAGCGGTCTCCTCGGCGCCGTCTTTGGACCCGGCGTAGTGGACGGCCACGTCAAAGCCGCGCTGGCCAAGGTAAATGGCCATCGCCTGTCCCAGACGGGCGCCTGCGCCTGTCACCAATGCCCGTTTGTCCACTGCCGTCTCCTCAGCCAAGCACGGCCATCAGATAGACCAGATAGAGTGCCGACAAGCCCACGCCCCATGCCTTGGTAAGATCGCGCCCGAAAAACACGGCCGGAACCAGCAGCAGCGACGCGGCGAGCATGATCCAGAGATCGCGCGTCAGGAACATCGGATCAACCTGAACGGGCCCGACAAGGCTGGCGATGCCCATGATGCCAAGAAGGTTGAACATGTTCGACCCGATGACGTTGCCCAGCGCCACGTCGGCCTGCTGACGCCGAGCGGCCATCACGGTGGTCGCCAGTTCCGGCAGCGACGTGCCGATGGCGACAAGGGTCAGCCCGATCACGGTTTCGCTGACGCCATAGGCGCGGGCGATGCTGACTGCGCCCTCGACCAGAAGGTGCGCGCCAAGCGGCAGACCAACAAGGCCCCCGACAAGAAAGGCCATGATCCACGGCCAAGGCATGTCCGGATCGGCCCCTTCGACATCGCTCTCGCGTTGGCGCGCGGCGGACCGCCCGGCATGGGCCAGCATCAACGCCAGCCCGACCAGCAGGACCAGTCCGCTGATCCATGTCAGCGTGCCGAATGCGCAGAGCGCGATGAACAGAAGACTTGCGCCGATCATCTGCACGAAGCTGTTGCGCGTCTCGGACCGGCTGGCATGGATAGTGGTGATCAGCGCCGGGATACCCAGCACCAGCAGGATATTGGCCGTGTTCGACCCCACCACGTTACCCAGCGCGATGCCCGAGGCATTGTCCATCACTGCCTGGATCGAGACCAGAAGCTCCGGTGCCGAGGTACCAAAGGCCACGATGGTCAGCGATACGATCAACGCGGGCACGCCCAGCCGTAGCGACAGGTTGACGGCACCCTTCACCAGCGCGTCGCCCGCAAAAAGCAGAATCACGAGGCCCACCAGGACCATCAGCCAAGCCATCAGCCGCGTCCCTTCCCACCGCAGGGGCATGGCCCCTTACCGATGCGAAAACGCCCGCAATGTGGGCACTTCGCCGAAGCCAGCCGGTCTTGCCCCGGAAAGCGGAACTTGCCGAAAATGCCGAGGATCATGATCCCGACAAGAAACAGGGTGACGACCTTGACGATCACCCGATGCCGAACCGCGCGTAGGCCGCGCGCTCCTCAACCCCGTCGATCACGTCGCCGACGATTTGCGCGCCGAAGCGCTGGAACAGCGAACGGCGCGGCGCATAGCGGCGAAAGCGCACCTTGTCGCCAAACCGGGCCTTCATCGTGGGCACAAGGTGGCCGATCGCGTCGGCAAGGCCCACTTCGACGGCCTTGTCGCCGATCCAGACCTCGCCCGAGAAAAGCGCAGGATCGTCCTTGAGGCGCGGCCCACGGCGGGATTTCACATGGTCGATGAAATAGGCGTGCAGGTCGGTCAGCCACCCTTCCAGCCGGGCCACATCCTCGGGCTTTTCGGGGCGGAACGGGTCCAGCATGGATTTCGAGGTGCCGGCGGTATGGACCCGGCGTTCGACGCCGTAGCGCGCGATGGCCTCGTGCAGGCCGAAGCCGGCCGAGATAACGCCGATGGAGCCGAGGATAGAGCCGCGGTCGGCAAAGATCTCGTCCGCGGCGCAGGCGAGCCAGTAGCCGCCCGATGCCGCGACATCCTCGACGAAGGCGAAGACTGGCACCTTCTTTTCGTCCGCCAGCCGCCGGATCCGCGCCGCGATCAGCGAGGATTGTACCGGCGAGCCTCCGGGCGAGTTGATCTGCAGCGCAACGGCGGTTGGTTTGCCCTTGGCAAAGGCCCGTTCGATCACCGGCCCGAGGCCCGGATCGTCAAGCCCCCGCGCGGCATTGGCGATAGCACCCTGCAAGCGGATCACCGCGACAAGCGGGGGACGGTTGATGAAGGGGAGGTTCAACTGCATGGGCTTTCACTTAGGCAGGGGCGCAACGCGGGACAAGCCGGTTACTGCCGAATGCGCCAGCCGGTGCGGAAGATCCACCAGATCGCCGAGAGGCAAAGCGCCATGAATGTCGCGATGGCCAGCAGGCTGATCCCGATCGGCACGTCAGCCTGTTCGATGAAAGACCACCGAAAGCCGGAAATCAGATAATGCACCGGATTGAGCAATGTCACCACCTGCCAGAACGGCGGAAGCATGGTGGTGGAATAAAAACTGCCGCCCAGAAAAACCAGCGGCGTGATGATCAAGAGCGGGATCAGCTGCAACTGTTCAAAATTGCCCGCCCAGATGCCGATGATGAAACCGAAGAGGGCAAAGCTGATGCAGGTCATCAGAAGGAAGGCCAGCATCGCCAGGGGGTGGGCGATGTGGACATCGACGAAAAGAAAAGAGGTGGCCAGGATCACCGACCCGATGATCAGCGATTTCGTTGCCGCCGCGCCCACATAGCCGATCGTGATTTCGATGAAGGTGACAGGGGCCGACAGGATTTCGTAGATCGTGCCGATGAACTTGGGAAAGTAGATGCCGAAGCTGGCGTTCGACGTGGCCTGCGTCATCACCGACAGCATGATCAGCCCCGGCACGATGAAGGCGCCGTAGCTGACCCCCTCGACCTGGGTGATGCGGCTGCCAATGGCGGCGCCGAAGACCACGAAGTAAAGCGAGGTCGAGATCACCGGCGAAACCAGCGATTGCAGGATGGACCGGAAGAACCGTGTCATCTCGAAGCGGTAAATCGCGAAGATGGCGCGCAGGTTCATGCGTTTTCCTTCACAAGCCCGACAAAGATTTCCTCGAGGCTGCTTTCAGCGGTCCGCAAGTCGCGCATCTTGATGCCCGCCGCCTGCAGATCGGCCAGCAGGCGGGTGATTCCAGTGCGCTCGCCTGTGGTGTCGTAGTCGTAGGTCAGGTGTTGACCGTCCTCGCTGCGCTGCAGCCCGTATTGCTCCAGCCCGGAGGGCAGCGTGGTCACCGGATCGACAAGTTCGATGACAAGGTGTTTGCGCCCCATCCGCTTCATCAGCGCGGCCTTGTCCTCGACCAGCAGGATACGGCCCTTGTTGATCACGCCGATGCGGTCGGCGATCGCCTCGGCCTCTTCGATGTAATGGGTCGTCAGGATGATCGTGACGCCGGATTTCTTCAGCTCGGCCACGACCTCCCACATGTCCTTACGCAGCTCTACGTCGACGCCGGCGGTGGGCTCGTCCAGAAACAGCACGCGCGGTTCATGCGCCAGCGCCTTGGCGATCAGCACGCGCCGGCGCATGCCGCCCGAAAGCTGCCGCGCGGTGCTGTCTTTCTTGTCCAGCAGCGAAAGCTGGGCCAACACTTTTTCGATAAATGCATCGTCGCGGCGCTTGCCGAAAAGGCCGCGGGTGAAGCTGACGGTGTTGAACACCTTCTCGAAGGGTTCAAGGTTGATCTCCTGCGGCACCAGCCCGATCAGGCTGCGCGCGGCGCGGAAATCGCGCACCACGTCATGCCCGCCCACGCTGACGCTGCCAGAGGTCGGCACGGTGATGCCGCAGATGGTGGAGATCAGCGTCGTCTTGCCCGCACCGTTGGGGCCGAGAAGCGCGATGATCTCGCCCTCCTCGATGTCGAGGTTGACCTTGTCGAGCGCGGTAAAGCCCGATGCGTAACGCTTGGTCAGGTCACGGACCTGGACGATGGCTGGCATGGTCCCTCTCTTTCGAGGGAGAACCTAGTGCGACGGGGGGCGCAGGGGAAGGGACGGCTTGCGCATCGGGACGGGGCGGAGTCAACTGTCGCCAAGGAGGGGCCGGCGATGGATTACGAAGCCCATGATGCAACCGGTCTGGCCGCATTGGTCGCCCGCGCCGAGGTTAGCCCGGACGAGTTGCTGGACGCGGCGCTGGAGAGGGTCGCAGCATTGAACCCGAGGCTGAACGCCGTGGTGCTGGTGCAGGAACGCACGGCGCGGCGCCACATCCGCGAGGGGCTGCCGCAGGGGCCGTTCCGGGGTGTGCCGTTCCTTCTGAAGGATCTGGGCTGCGAGGCGGTGGAGTTTCCGTCGCACAATGGCTCGGCCCTGCTGCGCAACACGACCTATCGGCGCAACAGCACAATCTTCGAGCGGATCGCGGCAACGGGCGTGGTCACCTTCGGGCGCACCACGTCACCCGAGGGCGGGATCGGCGCGGCGACCGAGGCTGCCGTCTATGGCGGGCCGACGCGCAATCCGTGGGATCTGACCCGCACCTCGGGCGGCTCCTCGGGCGGCGCGGGGGCGGCGGTGGCGGCAGGGATCGTGCCCATCGCGCATGGCTCGGACGGGGGTGGGTCGGTGCGGATCCCGGCGTCGAGTTGCGGGTTGTTCGGGTTCAAGGCAACCCGTGGGCGGTTTCCTGACGGACCGGATGCTGGCGAAGGCTGGGCCGGAATGTCGATCGACGGCTTTCTGACCCGTTCGGTGCGCGACAATGCGACACTGATGGACGCTTGCGCCGGGCCGGACAGCGGCGCGCCCTACTGGGCCCCGCCGATGGAAAAGGGATACCGCGCCGCCATCGCCGCGCCGCCCCGGCGGCTGCGCGTGGCACTTTGCCCCACGACCTTCAGCGGCGCGGCCGTTCACCCCGACTGCACCCGCGCAGTGACCGAGACCGGCGCCCTGCTGGCCGATCTGGGCCATGATGTGGACCTCGCCCGCCCACAGGCCGACCACGAGAGCATGATGCGGGCATGGACGCAGATCGTTGCCTGCGGCACGGCCCTTGGTGTGCGCGGGGCGCTGGCCGCACGCGGGCGTGATCTGTTGCCGGGCGATCTTGAAGGCGTTTCGCGCGGGGCTCTGGCCTATGCCGAGGGCATCAGCGGCGCCGATTACCTCGCGGCCGTCGAACGTATCCACGCCTATGGCCGCGAGATGGCGAACTTTTTTGCCGATTGGGATATTCTGGTCAGCCCCACGCTGGCCGAGCCGCCGGCCGAGGTGGGCCGCTTTGCGCATGACACCGAGGATTACGAGGGCTTCCGCATCGGGCCCGGTGGCGTCTTTGCCTATTCGCCATTCTGCGCGGCCTTCAACGCCAGCGGCCAGCCCGCCGCCAGCATGCCGCTGCACTGGACCGAGGACGGGCTGCCGGTGGGGGTTCACGTCGCCGCGCCCTTCGGCGCCGACGAAGAGCTTATCGCGCTTTGCGCCGAACTGGAGGCCGCGCGCCCGTGGTGTCACCGCCGCCCGCCGGTGCGACTGGCGCCAGACTAGACCGGCGATGCGCAGTTCGCGCCGCGGGCTCACCGCTGATTGTAAGGGGTCGCCCCTCGTGCGCCATTGCTGCTAGCGTGATCCGGAAAGGCGCAACCGGAAGGACGAAGAGAACATGCACACCTTGCGCTCGATGGAACGCTACACCGCGCTCGCGGCCGTTGCGGCACTGACACTCGGCTCGCTGGTTCTGTTGGTCTGGTCGGACTGGGCGTGGATCGCTGTCGCGATCTTCGGATTTCTGACGGTACTGGGCCTGCGAGACCTCGTGCAACCGGCGCATTCGATCCTGCGCAACTATCCCGTGATCGGCCACATGCGGTTCCTGTTCGAGGGGATCCGCCCGGAAATCCGGCAATACCTGATCGAAAGCGACAACGACGAAGAGCCTTTTAGCCGTGACGCGCGGTCGCTGGTCTACCAGCGCGCAAAGGGGGTGGAGGACAAGCGCCCGTTCGGCACCCGGCTGCGGGTGTATGAATCGGGCTATTCCTGGCTGACCCATTCGATCAAACCCGTGCATGTCGACAACACGGACTTTCGGGTGACCATCGGCGGGCCGGACTGCACGCAGCCCTACAATGCCTCGCTCTACAACATCTCGGCGATGAGCTTTGGCGCGCTTTCGGCCAACGCGATCCTTGCGCTGAATACCGGCGCGCGGATTGGCGGGTTTGCACATGACACCGGTGAGGGCAGCATCAGCCGTTATCACCGCAAGCCGGGGGGTGACCTGATCTGGGAGATCGGGTCGGGCTATTTCGGGTGCCGCACCGATGAAGGCAAGTTCGCGCCAGACACCTTCAAGACGCAGGCCGCCGACCCGCAAGTCAAGATGATCGAGCTGAAGCTGAGCCAAGGGGCCAAGCCCGGTCATGGCGGGGTCCTGCCCGGCGCAAAGGTTACGCCCGAGATCGCCGAGGCGCGCGGTGTGCCGATGGGCAAGGATTGCATATCGCCTTCGGCGCACAGCGCCTTCAGTACACCGCTGGAGCTGATGGAGTTCATGCGCCAGCTGCGCGAGTTGTCGGCTGGCAAGCCCGTGGGGTTCAAGCTGTGCATCGGGCACCGGCGCGAATTCATGTGTATCGTCAAGGCGATGCTGGAAACCGGCATTACCCCCGATTTCATCGTCGTCGATGGCAAGGAGGGCGGCACCGGTGCCGCGCCGCTGGAATTCGCCAACCATGTCGGCATGCCGATGGTCGAGGGGCTGACCTTCGTGCACAACACGCTGCGCGGTGCCGGGCTGCGCGACCGGATCAAGATTGGCGCGGCGGGCAAGCTGATTTCGGCCTTCGACATCGCCCGCGCACTGGCGCTGGGGGCCGATTGGTGCAACTCGGCCCGAGGTTTCATGTTCGCGGTGGGCTGCATCCAGGCGCAGTCCTGTCACACCAACCGCTGCCCGGTCGGCGTGGCCACGCAGGATCCGTTGCGCCAGCGCGCGCTTGACGTGGGTGACAAGAGCACGCGGGTCGCGCGGTTTCATGCCAACACGCTGAAAGCGCTGGGCGAAATGGCCGGTGCCGCCGGGCTGGAAGACCCGCGCCATTTCCTGCCGCGCCACTTCATGACCCGGCAGAATGACGGGAACATGGTGACCGGCGACGAGGCCTTCCCATACCTGCCCGAAGGTTTCCTGCTAGAAAAGGGACAGGACGCGCTTGGCTACAAGACCCGCTGGGACCGGGCCCGGGCTGACAATTTCGCCCCGATCGACTGACGCCGGGGCGCAGAAGTGGCCTAGAAATAGCTGCGCACAAGGCTGGTTGCCAGCAGCGTCCATCCGTCTGCGACCACGAAGAAGGCCAGCTTGAACGGTAGCGAGACGATGGCGGGCGGCACCATCATCATGCCCATCGACATCAGCACCGCCGAAACGACGAGGTCGATCACGAGAAACGGCAGGAAGATCAGGAATCCCACCTGGAAAGCACGGGCAATCTCGCTGAGCATGAACGAAGGGATCAACACCGACAGTGGCGCATCGCCCACCGGCGTGGCGGTGGCAAGGTCGGGGCGCAGGGCGGCCAGCGCGTGGAAGGTGTCGGGAGCGATCCGGCCCGCCATGAAGGTGCGGAATGGCGCGATACCCGCGGCAAAGGCCTGCTCCATCGTCAGCTTGCCGGCCAGCAACGGGTCGACGCCCGCGGTCCATGCGGCGGTAAAGACCGGTTCCATCACGAAATAGGTCAGGAACAGAGCGAGGCTGACGATCAGCATGTTGGGCGGCGACTGCTGCAGGCCCAGCGCCTGACGCAGGATCGCCAGCACGGTGACGATGAAAGGAAAGCAGGTGATCATGATCGCCAGCCCCGGCACGACGCTGAGTACCGTGATCAGCACGAAAAGCTGGACAGTGCGGGCGCTGAGCGACGCATCATTTCCCAACGACAGCGTCAGATCCTGCGCCGCGGCCGGATGGGCGACAAATGCCAGCGCAAGTGAAAGAAGGATCAGCGCGCGCATGGTTCAGGACGGGTCGGGGGCAAGCGACGTGACCTCTGTCAGGCGGACAGCCAATTGCCCGGGTTCGCCGCCCTCCATCTCCTGCAGTTCGCCGCGCGCGATCAGGCGGTCGCCGACCCACAGTTCGACGGGGTCATCGATGCGGCGGTCGAGCGGCAGAACCGCGTTTTCACCCATCGTCAGAAGGTCGCGCACAAGCGGGCGGGTTCGGCCGACGGTCACGGCGATCTCGATGGGCACGTTGCGCAATGGGTGTTCAAGGCTGTCCTTGAGCGGATGCTTGGGCTGGTCGTTCATCGGCGGTCTCTCCTTCAGACGGGGGATGGATGGCGGCAAGCACGGTGCGGATCTCGTTGACCAGCGCGTCAAGGTCGAGCTCGGTTTCCCCGTCGCCCGTGGCCCAGCGGGCCTGCAATGGATCGAGACCCGGATCGGGGCGCAGGACAAGGCGCAGGCCCTCGACCTCGTCAAGGAGCGGGGCCAGCCGGCTGGCAGTATCAGGATGCAGGTGCAGCACCAGTGGCACCTCGGACGCCGCGGCGGCAGCGCGGCCAAGGCCCTCGGCAAGGTGCGCGCCCAGGACGACATGTGCCATTTCGGGCAAAAGGCGCGACGCGATCGCGGCGAAAAGCGGCCGCAGGGCCGCCATGACGTGGCCGCGCGCCTCGGCATGGGTGAATGCAAGATCGTTGAGAAGGCGCAATGCGGCCTCGGTCAGTCCGGCCTGTTGAGCGGCCTGCGCGGCCGCTGCATCGGCGAGGCCGGCAGCATGACCGGCGAGGTATTCGGGCGAGGGCGGCGGCGGGCCGTCATCCGCCGGCGTGGCGCGCGGCAGATCAAAATCTTCGAGGCGCAGCAAGGCGGGCATCAGGCCTGTTCCGCCTCTTCGGGCTCTTCGATCCAGCTACGCAGGATCTGCAACGTCTCGTTCTGGCGGCTGTCGATCAGGGCGCGCAACCGCTCGACCGGGTCGGCCTCGGGTTCGGGAGGGGTGGCTTCAACCTTGACAGAGCCGCCGGGCAGGGCCAGCGCATCGCCGGTTGCCGCAGCGGTGGCGCTTGCGGTTGTGCCCGGCAGCATTGCCGGCATCGGCGGCGGCAAGGCGGCCGTGCGCCCCGACAGCAGCACTGGACGGACAACGAACAGCCCAAGGATCAGACTGACCAGCGCCAGTACGCCAACCTGGATCAGGGTCATCGTATCAAGCGGTTGGGTCGCCGCGACTGCGGCCTCTGTCCCCGGGGGGGACAGCGCCTCGAAGGCCATTGCGCGGATGGTGATCACGTCGCCTCGAGTCTCGTCGAGGCCCACTGCCGAGGCGACCAGCGCCTTGAGCGCATCAAGTTCGTCGGGACTGCGCGGCGTCACGGTGGCCTTGCCTGCGGAATCGGTCACGACAGTGTCGTTGACCAGCACTGCCACCGTCAGCCGCTTGACCGCGCCGGCCGCACGTACGACCTCGCGCCGGGTTTCGGACACGTCGTAATTAGTCAGCTGCCGGGTCTCGCTGCCACTGCTGGAGGAGCCGCCGGTGCTGCCCCCGCCCGCCCCGGCACCGGCCGGCAGGTTCGAGGCGACGGTGACAGCATTGCCCTGTGCATCCTGTGATGCATCGGTTTTTTCCTGAACATCGGTGCTGATCGCGACGCGGCTGTCGGGGGCGATGGTGCGCTCGGTCACCTTCTCGGTCTGGGTGACGGGTTCGAGACTAACCTCGACCACGGCATTGCCCGGCCCCACCCGCGCCTCCAGCAGCCGGGTGGCCCTGTCACGCAACTCTGCCGCACGGGCGCTGGCGCCCGGCAGCCCCGCTGCATCGTCGGCCGGGATCAGCCCGCGATCGGCGTCGATCACCGCGACATCCTCGGGCGCCATGCCCGCCACCGCACCGGAGATGAGATAGCGCACGGCCTGTGCATGCGCGCCCGACAGTGCGCCGCCGCTGGTCGTGACGGTCACCGCCGCTGTCGGGTGCTGGTCGCGGGCAAAGGGGCTGGCCGCCGGGGTAGAGATATGAACCCGCGCCGCACGAACATAGGGGCTTGCAAGGATGGTGCGCGCCAGTTCGCCTTCCTTCGCGCGCCAGTAGGCCGCATCGAACATCTGCGCCGTAGTGCCAAAACCCGACAGCCCGTCGAGGATTTCATACCCCTGAGCCGACGACGCCGGCAGGCCCTGCCCGGCCAGCGTCATCCGCAAAACGTCACGCCGGCTGGCATCGACATAGATCGCGCTGCCGCGCACGTCATACTTGACGGCTTGCTGATCGAGCGCGGTCAGCACCTCGCCCGCGGCGGTCGGGTCTAGCCCGGAATAAAGCAGTGCCATGTCGCCTTGACCGGTGCGCGCTGCCAGCAAAAGCACCGCTGCAAAGACGGCCAGCGTGGCACCGATGACGGCCATACGGCGGCGCAGGTCCAGCCCTCTCCAAAGCGACAACACAGCGTCCAAGGCTTGCCTCCTCGCACCACGGGCCTTCTGCCCGCTCAACCCCTCAATGCGCGATCAGACTTAACAATCGGTTAGTCCCTGCCGGGCTATGAGAGGCCACCCGCAACCACGAGGACAGCCGATGACCACCGCCGCCGATCCCGTCCCGCCTGCCCCGAAGCGCTCGCGCATGCCGCTGCTGGTGGGGCTTGTTCTGGCAATCGTCGGAGGTGGCGGGGGATTCGTCCTGATGCAGGGGACACTGCCCTTCGGCGGTACGCATGGAACGACCGAGGCGGCCGCCAGTTCCACCGACGCCCCGTCAGCGCCCGTGGTGAAGACTGCGTTTGTTGCGCTTGATCCGCTGGTCGTGTCGCTATCCGGCGCGGGCCAGCAGCGATTTCTTCGATTCTCGGCGCAGCTTGAAGTCGCGCCGGACAAGGTGGACGCCGTCACGGCGGTCAAACCGCGAATCGTCGACGTCCTCAACACCTACCTGCGTGCGGTCGAGATGGCCGACCTTGAGGATCCGACGGGCCTTGTACGGCTGCGCGGGCAAATGCTGCGCCGGATCCAGATCGTCACTGGCGAGGGGCAGGTGAAAGACCTGCTGATCATGGAATTCGTCCTGAACTAAGCGCGAAAGGAAACGCCGATGGACATGATTGCGAACATCCTGCTGGCCGCCGGGGCGCTGGGGGCCGGATTCTACTGCCACGTGCTGGCCCGACGGCTGCGCCGCTTCACCGACATGCGCGAAGGCGTCAGCGGCGCCGTGGCCGTGATGTCGGCGCAGGTCGATGACCTGACCCGCACGCTGGAGCGCGCCCGCGCCGCCAGCAGCGAGCAGGCCGCACATATGGCCGAGGCGACCGCGCGGGCCGAGGCGGCAGCGCGCCGGTTGGAACTGCTGATGGCCTCGCTCCACGATCTGCCCGACGAGGCGCCGCAGGCGCCGCCCGAATCGCCCCGGTTCCTGCGTAGTCTCGAAGGAATCGGAGCATGACCCGGCGCCGTGTTCAGGGCATCCTGCCGCTTCTCGTGGCGCTGCTGGTTCTTTCGGCCATGATGCGGCTGGGCGGCGTGGCGGAACAGGCGATGGCGACAGGCTCGGCCCCACAGGGCACCGCCGTGGTGCCCGGAGCGGCCTGTCCCGACGACGCGCAGCTTTCGGCAATGCTGGCCGCGTTCCGCCAGCGCGATGCCGATCTTTCGGCGCGCGAGGCGCAAATCGCCGACCGGATACAGGCACTGAAGGTCGCACAGGCGCAGGTTGATGACCGGATTGCCGCGCTTGACGCCGCGAAGGCCGCTTTAGAAGCGACGCTGGCCGTTGCCCAGACCGCCGCCGAAAAGGACCTGGGCCAGCTGACGACAGTCTACGAAAACATGAAGCCCAAGGATGCCGCTGCCGTGTTCGAACAGATGGACCCGGCCTTTGCCGCCGGTTTTCTGGGCCGGATGCGTCCGGACGCCGCGGCGGCCGTGATGGCCGGGCTGCAACCCGACACCGCCTATGCCGTCAGCGTGATCCTTGCCGGTCGCAATGCGGCAGCGCCAACGCACTAGGCGCGCCGAGAGGTTTCATTAACGGGGCCGTGCGAGGCTGCGCAGGGCAAGGACAGGAGCGGCGCGTTGATCGGCATCATCGGCATAGCGATCATTTTCGTGATGGTGTTCGGGGGCTACATGGTCCACGGCGGCAAGATCGAGATCATCATCGAGGCGTTGCCTTTCGAGATGATCATGATCGGCGGCGCCGGGGTCGGGGCCTTCGTTCTGTCCAACGACCTTGGCGCGATCAAGCACACGGTGCGAGACATTGGCCGGGTGTTCAAGGGACCGCGCTGGAAGCCGGCCGACTATCGCGACCTGCTTTGCCTGCTTTACGAGCTGATCCGACTGGCCCGCAGCAGCCCCGTCGCCATTGAAGAGCATATCGAACGGCCCGACGACTCGGCCATCTTCCAGAAATACCCCGTGATCCTTGCCGATGACGAGGCGGTGTCGCTGATCTGCGATACGCTGCGCTCGGCGGCGATGAACTACGACGATCCGCATCAGGTGGAAGAGGTGCTGGAAAAGCGGATCGAGGCGACGCATCACCGCGCGATGCATTCACCGCATGCGCTGCAGGCCGTGGCCGATGGCCTGCCCGCGCTGGGAATCGTCGCCGCCGTGCTGGGTGTGATCAAGACGATGGGCTCGATCGATCAGCCGCCCGAGATCCTTGGCGCGATGATCGGCAGCGCGCTGGTGGGCACGTTTCTGGGCGTGTTTCTGGCCTATGGGCTTGTCAGCCCCTTTGCACAGCGTCTGACGACGGTTCTTGGCGAGGACGGGCACTTCTACCAGATGATCCGCGAAGTGCTGGTGGCGAACCTGCACCGTCACCCGCCGGCGATCTGCATCGAGGTGGGGCGGCAGAACGCGCCGGGCGCGAACAGGCCCAGTTACGGCGATCTTGAAGAGGCGCTCAAGGCGCTGCGGCAGGCCGCGGCATGACGCGGCTCGCGCTTCTTGCCGCGCTTGTCTGGTTGGCGTCATGGCCCGGCCCGTCGGCTGCCGTGGCAGAGCCGGTGCGCTTTCGCAGCGGCGAGCATCCGGGGTTTTCCCGCCTCGTCCTGACGCTTCCCCCCGGCGTTGACTGGCAGTTGGGCCGGGGTGCGGAAGGATATCTTCTTCGGATCGATCCTGCGCCCGACGGATTCGATCCTGCCGGCATATTTGATCGGATCCCGCGCGCGCGCCTGCGCGATGTCATGCCGACAGCGGCGGGCGAACTGCAACTTGCGCTGGCTTGCGATTGCCATGCGCGCGCATTCCTGTGGCGGCCGGAAAGGCTGGTGATCGATATCGTCGACGGCCCGCCGACCGATCGGCGGTTCGAACAGCGATTTGATTCCGTCTCGGCCACACCACTCTTGCCGCCAGTGTTGTCGGCGGCCGCCACCCCCATGCCGCCGGGCCTGCCCTTCGATGCTGGCCCCTCTCCCATGCAGGCCGAGCGTTTGGCCCGGGTCCAGCAGGACATTGTCGATGGGATCGCCCGGGCCGCCACGCAGGGCCTGTTGACGCCGGTGACAAAGGCCGCGCCGCCAGCCATCGCGGAACCTGCAGCTGACCCGACACCGATAGTGGCAACCGCCGAGACGATGCCGTCGGCAGCCCCCCCCGCACCGGCGCTGGTGACCGATCCAAAAGTGCCGGGCCTCCACCTTGAAACCAGCATTGATCGTGACGCGCCCGCGATACCAAACCCGCGACAGCTGACCGAGGATGGCGGTGCCTGCCTGAGCGATGCCGAATTAGATATCGCCAGTTGGGTCGACGATACGGGGTTTGTTGCACAGCTCGGCGCACGGCGCCGCGCGCTGGTGGCCGATCTCGACCGCGTCGATCCGGCCGCGCTGACTGCCCTTGCGCGCACCTATGTCGCTTTCGGCTTCGGTGCCGAGGCGGACGCGGCGCTGCGGCAAGGCGCCACCCGCTCGCGCCGCCACGACATCCTTGCCGCCCTTGCGGCCGTTGTCGACGGGCGCCCGCCACCAACCGCTATCCTCGCCGACCAGACAGGATGCCCGGGTGATATCGCGTTCTGGTCGCTTATCGCAGCCGGTGGCAGGATCGGCGGCCGAACCATCGACGCCGCCCTCGTCCAGCGGGTCCACCGCGCGCTGCCGGCGCTGTTGCAGGCGCAACTGGCACCGCGCCTGGCCGATGCGCTGCGTGTGGCGGGGCTGCCCGGCCCCGCGGCCGACGTGCTTGGCCGCAGCAGCCCCGCTGCCGGCCCCGCGATGGTCAGCGCCGAGGCCGCGCTGGCCGCCGATACAGGCACACCCGACTCCGCAATCCGCCGCCTGACCGAGATGGCCCGGACTGACAGCACGCTGCCCCCTGCGGACCTTTCCCGGCTTTTTGACCTGTTGTTGCAAACCGGTGAACCAATAGATCCGGGCCTTGTCGGTTTGGCCGACACGTTGCGATTCCAGAACCGCGGCACTGCCGAGGCCGCGCGCCTTGCCGCTGCCGAGGCGCCGCTGCTGGCGCGCCTTGGCCGCTATGCCGATGCGCTCGCCCTGCTGAACGACGCGGCCACACCGTTGCCCGATAGCTTCGCCCGGCGCACCCGGTCCACCGTGGTGATCGAGATGACGCGCGCCGCCGACGATGCCACCTTCCTGCGCCAAAGTCTGCCGGGTTTGCCCGGTCCGGTCGACTCGGCAACGCAGAACCTTGTCGCCGCGCGCTTGATCGACCTTGGGTTTGGCGCGGCCGCGCGCCCGTTGCTGCAGGACGAGGCCGATCGCTCGGCCATGGTCGAGCGCCGCCGTCTGCGCGCGTTGATCGACGGGCAGGCGACGGGCAAGGGCGCCACCGTACCGGGCGCGGACCCGGTTGCCATCGGCGGTGCGGCGTGGCTGGCGGGTGACTGGGCCCGTTTGGCCAAGAGTGATGATCCCCTGCTGTCGCAAGCCGGCCGGGCGATGCTGGACCGCGCGACGCCCACCACTCCGACGCCACCCAGCCTTGCGCTGGGGCAGGACGCGCTGGCGCAAGCCGACCAGACCCGCGCGTTGGTCACCAGCCTCTTGTCGCGCTTCGCCCCGCCGGCAAGCGGAACCGCCCCGGGCCTCTGACCGCGGGTTACCGAATCTCAAGATTCGGGCCCTAGGCTGCCGGCAAGGAAGCAGCAGAAAGCGCTTTGCCACATGCGTTTGCCCGCCCGCGCGCCCCAGCGCCACGTGACATCAGGGCGGCATCACCGCCGCCCATCCTTCCAGCTGGTCCTTTGCCTGTACCTGCTGCCGTCAATGACGCTGGCGTCGGCCGATGGACCCTGTCTCGCCGCCGCGCGACGGGCCGCCGCGGCAACGGACGTGCCCTATAGCGTGCTTGTGTCCATCGCGCAGGTTGAAACCGGACGGCAGATCGATGGCACGGTCCAGCCCTGGCCCTGGGCCGTCAATGCCGGTGGAACAGGTCACTGGTTCGCAGCTGCGCAGGATGCGCTGGACTTCGCACAACAAACCCTCGCCGCCGGCGAGCGCAGTTTCGACATCGGTTGTTTCCAGCTGAATTATCGGTGGCACGGCACGCAGTTCACCTCGCTCGACCAGATGATGGCGCCCGATGCCAACGCCCTTTACGCCGCGCGGTTTCTGTCGCGGCTGCATGCCGAACTGGGCGACTGGTCCGCTGCCGCCGGGGCCTATCATTCCCGCGATTCAAGCCGGGCCAGCCAGTATCGCGACCGTTTCGACCACTTTCGCGCCGCAGCCGAAGGCGCTTCGGCGGGCCCGAACCCCGCAGCGGGCCCGCCGCGGTTGGCCCTTGCCGCCCCCTCGCCCGCCTCCCCAGTGCCCCGTTCGGATACCTTCCCGCTCTTTCGGGCCGGCTCGGCCCGGCGCAGCGCGGGCTCGCTCTTCCCGCTCGACGCGGGGAGTTGAGATATGTGGCACCCCAGCCTGCGCAACCTCTTCCAGCCGACCGTGATGATGGCCCTCGCCCTGATGGCCGTCATCGTCATGATGGTGCTGCCTGTGCCATCATGGATCCTCGACATCGGGCTGGCGGCTTCTTTTGCGCTGGCGATCCTGATGTTCACGGTCACGCTTTTCATCGAGCGCCCGCTGGATTTCTCGGCCTTCCCCACGGTGCTTCTGGCCTCGCTGATGCTGCGGCTTTCGCTGAACGTTTCGTCCACGAAGCTGATCATCGGCCGCGGCCATACCGGCACCGCCGCGGCCGGTCATGTGATAGAAGGGTTCGCCGATTTCGTGATGGGCGGGTCGGTGCTCTTGGGCCTCGTCGTCTTCGGGGTGCTGTTGATCGTCAACTTCGTGGTCATCAACAAGGGCGCCACGCGGATGGCCGAGGTCGGCGCGCGCTTTGCCCTCGACGCGATGCCGGGAAAGCAGCTTGCCATCGACGCGGACATGAGCGCGGGCGCAATCGACCATGCCGAGGCGAAGCGCCGGCGCGAGAACGAACAGGCCGAGACGACCTTCTTCGGTTCACTCGACGGCGCGTCGAAATTCGTCAAGGGCGACGCGGTGGCGGGATTGTTGATCACCGGGCTGAACCTTGTGATGGGGCTGGTGATGGGCGTGGGGTTTCACGGAATGCCGCTCGCCCGCGCGTTCGAGACCTATTCGATCCTCACGGTCGGTGACGGGCTGGTCAGCCAGATCCCTGCCGTGATCATCTCGATCGCTTCGGCGCTGCTGCTGGCACGGGGCGGCGCCACCGGTGCCACCGACCTTGCCGTTGTCGCGCAACTTGGCCGCCACCCGGCGGCACTTGGAACGGTGGCCGTGCTGATGGCGCTTTTCGCGCTGGTGCCGGGGCTTCCGTTCTGGCCCTTCGTGACGGGCGCCGCGGTGCTGGGCGGATGCGCATGGGCGGTCGCACGCCGCCAGAAGGCCACTGCCGCCGGCGCGACCAAGGCCGGGCCGGACAAGGCGGATCCACCCCGTACTTCCTTGGGTGACATGCTGGATCTGGATGATCTGCATGTTGAATTCGCGCCTGACCTTGTCGACATGGTTCTTGATCCGGGCACCGGTCTGGATGCGCGCATTGCCAACATGCGAAATCATGTCGCGCGCAGCTTTGGCCTGCTTCTGCCGGAGATCCGGCTGACCGACAACGCCGTACTGGGGCCGGGCGAATACCTGGTGAAGGTGCAGGGCGTTGAACAGGCACGCGGAACGCTGCGCCCCGAGCGAGTGCTTGCACTTCTTGCCGGGCCACCCGCGGCCGCCTTGCCCGGCGAGGACGTAGACGAGCCGGTTTACGGTGCGCCCGCTCGCTGGATCGCGCCCGCCCAGCGCGAGGCGGCCGCCCTCGAAGGACTGACCACGGTGCAACCCGCCGAGGTGCTGGCAACGCACCTTCTGGAAATCATCAAGCGCAACTTCCCCCGGCTGATGACCTTGAAGGCGCTGCGCCGGCTGCTGGACGAAATGGTCAACCTCAGCGACGCGGACCGCGCCAACGCCAACCGCAAGCTTCTGGACGAGCTGATCCCCGACAAGGTGCCGGTGGATCTGCTGCTATCGGTACTGCGGCGCCTGTTGGAAGAGCGTGTTTCGATCCGCAACCTGCCGCTGATCCTCGAGGCCATCGCCGAAGGCCGACAGGTGGCAACTTCTGCCGAGGGTATTGCAGAACACGTTCGACAGCGGATGGGATTCCAGCTGGTCGCCGAGTTGCGCCGCCCCGACGGCACCCTGCCGCTGATCCAGCTGGCCCCGGAATGGGAAGACCTCTTTGCCACCTACGAGGTGGGGGGCGAACGCGGCATCGCCGAGGTGGCACTGCCACCCGAGGATTTCAACCGCCTCGCTGCGGCCATTGCCGACAGGCTAGCGAAGGCGGCCGAGGCCGGAACGCAGGCTGCGCTGGTCACATCGACACGGCGACGGCGCTTTGTGCGCACGGTTTTGGCGGCCAAAGACATGACTACCCCGGTCCTTTCATTCGAAGAGATCGGCGTGGATGCACGCCCCGCCCTGGTCGGCATGGTCGCGGCATGACGCTGGACCTCGCGCAATGGGCGCAGCAGAGTCAGGGCCTTCTATGGCAGGGGCTGATAGTGCTGCTGCGGATCGGCGCGATGATGGCCCTGCTTCCGGCATTTGGCGAGAAGTCCGTCCCGCTCCGGGTAAAGCTGGGCCTGACTTTGGCCTTCGGGGCAATCGTGGTGCCGGCAGTCTCGGCCACCATAGCGCCCCCTCAAGGCGGCACTGCGGCGATAGCGGCCTGTGGTGCCGAAGTTGTCGCGGGCCTGTTCTTTGGCGCGGCGGTGCGCATGCTGGTGCTTGCGCTGGAAATGGCAGGCACAATCGCGGCGCAATCAACATCGCTCTCGCAACTTTTCGGCGGCACCGCCGGGGCAGATCCGCAGCCCGCGCTCGGGCAGATCCTGCTGGTGGGCGGGCTGGCACTGGCAGCGCTGTTGGGCCTGCATGTCCGCCTCGCCGCCTATATGATTGAAAGTTATCGGCTGGTTCCGGCGGGAACGATGATAGCCGGCCGCGTGGTCAGCGAGGTTGGACTGGCCGAGGTTGGACGCGCGTTCGGTCTGGCCTTCACCCTGTCGGCGCCCTTCGCGCTGGCCGCGCTGATCTACAACGTGACGCTGGGCGTCATAAACCGCGCGATGCCGCAGTTGATGGTGGCCTTCATCGGCGCGCCCGCGATCACGCTGGGTGCGATGGGGTTGATGTTGTTGGCCGCACCATTGGCCCTGTCGGTCTGGAGCGATGCGCTTTACCACTTTCTCGCGGCGCCCTTCGGCCAAGGCCCATGAGCAGCGAGGACGACGACAAGCCGTTCGAGGCGACGCAGAAACGCCTGGACGACGCGCGAGCCAAGGGCGAGGTGCCGCGCTCGGCCGATGTCACCACTGCGGCGGGTTACGGCGGCTTTCTGCTGGCCGCAACGGTGATGGGTCCGGCCTCAATCGGCACACTTGGCACAATCCTCGAACGGCTTCTGTCTGCCGCGGGCAGTCCGGGCGCGACAAAAGACGGCTGGCCACTCGGCGCCATCGCGGCGGCGGTTGCACCGTGGTTCGTCCTGCCGGCGGCGCTGGCACTTCTGTCACTTCTGGCCCAGCGCGGGCTGGTCTTTGCGCCATCGAAACTGGCCTTCAAAGGGTCTCGTATCTCGCCGCTGAAGACGGCGGGGCAAAAGTTCGGCCGCACAGGGCTGTTCGAATTCGGCAAGAGCCTTGCCAAGCTTGTGCTCTACGCGGTGACGCTGGGGCTCTACCTGTCACAGCGGATGCCGCGGATCCTGCTGGCGCTGGAACTGGCGCCCGGACAGGTCGCGGCAGAAATAGGCGCGCTGTGCCTTGGCCTTGTATCGATGGTCTTGGTCATCGCGGTCGCATTGGGTCTGGCCGATCTTGTCTGGCAGCATGCCGAACACGCGCGCCGTCACCGGATGAGCCGGCAGGAGATGATCGACGAAACCAAGCAGAGCGAGGGTGATCCTGCCTTGCGCCAGCAGCGCCGGCAAAAGGGCATCTCTATCGCGATGAACCGGATGCTGGCGGATGTGCCCAAGGCGGATGTCATCGTCGTCAACCCGACACATTACGCCGTCGCGCTGCGCTGGGATCGCAAATCCGGGCGCGCGCCGGTCTGCGTCGCCAAGGGGGTGGACGAGGTGGCGGCGCGGATCCGGTCAGTGGCGCAGGAACACGGGATCCCGATCCACGCCGATCCGCCCACGGCGCGGGCCCTGCATGCCAGCCTCGAAATCGGCGACGAGGTGCAAAGCCAGCACTACCGCGCTGTCGCGGCCGCGATCCGATTTGCCGAGGCGATGCGCGCCCGGGCCCACAGCAGATGAGCCGGCAAGCACGGCAGACGGCGGATCTGGCGCTGCTGACAGCTACCGTTCTGGCGGCGCGGCAGGCCGAAATGGCCGCGCTGAAAGCCGAGGACGCCGCGTTGGTCGCGCTGCTCTCGACCCTCGACAGCGCATTGTCGTCACGTCTTTCCGCGACAACGGCGCTGCGGGAGGCCGACCCAGCGCAGCTGGCCGGTGCCGACCCGCGCTGGCAGGGGTGGATCGCGGCGCGCAAACAGACGATCAACATGGAACGTGCGCGGCTGCGGGCCGCGCAGGACATCGCGCACAACAGGCTGACACAGGCTTTCGGGCGCAACCGCATCGCAGAAACGCTGCACAAAAGCGCACGAGAGGCGGACATGGCCGCGCGGGCGCGGCGCGCGGATTAGACGTTCTGACGCGCGATGTCGATGATCAGCACGTCCGACGCCATCGGGCCAAGCACGCCTTGTGCCCCCTTCAGAAGCGACGCGCGCAAGACCCGCATGTTCGATCCGCTGGTGAAGTCGCCGCCAAAGCCCCCGAGGTTGGCGTGATCGAACAGGACTTGCAGCAGCGCGTCGCGCAGCTTTGGCTCGACATCGAATACGTCGTGCTGGCGGCCCGTTGGCACCTCGATGCTGAGCGACAAGGCCACCAGCGCGGTGACCTGTCCGCCCTCGACAACCGGGACCACGAACTGGCTGTTCAGCCGGGCATAGTCATGCGTGGCCGCCGCATCAGGAACGGCAGCCGCGGTGGTGGTGCCCGGATCGCATTGCGTGGCAGCCGGGGCCGGGCCTTCGGCGGTGGCATGATCGGTGGACGACGCGGCCCCGCCCAGAATCCAGCCCGCACCCGCGCCGGCGGCGGTGCCGACAAGGGCGAGAAGCAGGGGTAGCAGGAACCGTTTCATGCGAGCACCGTGAAGTCAGGGTCAGAAGGGCAGCACCTGCTCGGCAATCTGCTGGCCGTAGCGGGGTTGTTGCATGTCACTGATCTGGCCGCGTCCGCCGTAAGAGATGCGGGCCGAGGCAATCTTGTCGTAGCCAACTTCGTTCTGGCGGCTGATGTCGTCGGGCCGAACAAACCCCGACACCAGCAACTCGCGCAGCTCGAAGTTGACGCGCACCTCCTGGCTGCCTTGGATCTGCAACACGCCGTTAGGCAGCACGTCGACCACGGTGGCGGCGATGCGCAACGTCAGCTTTTCGTTGCGGCGGACCGAGCCGTTGCCACTGGCATTGGACGATGAACTGACCTGCACCGCGGGGTCGGTCGAGGCGCCGGCCGGCAATACCTCGTTCAGGCGTTGGGGCAGGCCGAAAAGCTGCGGCAGGCCCATCTGATGCGAGGCGCTGCGCGCCCGGTCGGTTGTGTTCGACATCTCGGCCTTGTCGTCGATCTGGATGACAACGGTCAGGATATCGCCCTTGTGGACCGCCCGCCGGTCGCCCAGCAAGGAGCCGCGGTCACCCGCCCAGAGCGAGGCCGCATCGCGCGCGACCTGCGGCTGATCGAGTGTGCCGGGCAGACCGCCCATGATCATCGCGGTATGTTCGGCGCTGGCCAGTGGCGGTGTCAGGTCGGGCGCGCGGCCGACATGGGCAAGGCCGGAACAGCCCGCAAGGACGGCGCAGGACATCAGCATGGTCAGGCGCATCCGAAACCTCTCAATTCGAGACATAAGCGGCGCCATCGGCGCCGATCCGCGCCATCACCGTGGCACGCGAGGCGGTGTTCATGACGCGGATAACGTCCCCCGGCCCGGCCCGATCAAGCGCGCGGCCCTCAGCGGTTATCAAGATGCCGCCACCGCGATAGAGCAAAGGCACGGTCTGGTTCCGCTCGACGATGGCGGGCAGGCCGATATCGGCGGACAGGATCGGCCGGCCGGCATAGATGGCCACGCGCGCCTCCAGCCCTATCACCTGCGCCGGATCCGACAGGCCGCCGGGCGCATCGATGTCACGGCGCACGATGTCATCGGGACCGATTGTGGCGCGGGGCCGGATCGTATGCGCCGCCACGAGGATTTCGGCGCGCAGCGGGCCAGCGCACAAAAGCAGGATGCAGGCGAGGCGGATCATCGGACCTGCACCATCGCGCCCAGCATCTGGTCGGCGGCGGTGATGACCTTGGAATTGAGTTCATACCCCCTTTGGGCCTGGATCAGGTCGGTCACCTCCTTGACGGCATCGACCGAGCTGTCCTCGAGGTAGCCTTGCCGAAGCTGTCCCAGCCCGTCCTCCCCCGGGATCGAAACCAGCGCGGGCCCCGAGGCGGGCGTTTCGCGGAAGAGGTTCGAACCCATCGCCTCGAGCCCTTTGGCATTGGTGAAATCGGACAGCGTGAACTGGCCCAGCAGCGTCGGCTGAACCTGATTGGCGAAGTAGGCATAGACCTCGCCCTGCGCGTTGATCGAGATCGAGCGCGCGTCGGAGGGGATAGTGATGCCCGGTGCCACCGGGTAGCCGTCCGACGTCACGATCTGCCCGTCGGGCGACCGTTTCAGCGCACCGTCGCGGGTATAGGCCGACGTGCCGTTGGGCAGCGTCACCTCGAGGTATCCTTTGCCCTCGATCGCCACGTCCAGATCGCCACCAGTGGCCGACAGCGACCCCTGCGACAGCATCACCGAAACCGCCGTCGGCCGCACGCCAAGGCCAAGCTGCACGCCAGTAGGCAGCACGGTGCCGTCGGCGGCAGCGATGGTGCCGGGCCGCGTCACCTGCTGGTAATGCAGGTCGGCGAATTCGGCGCGGCGGGCGTTGTAGCCCGTCGTGCTGATGTTGGCGAGGTTGTTCGAAATCACCTCGACCCGCATTTGCTGGGCGCTCATCCCGGCGGCGGCGATATCCAATGCGCGCATGGCTCTGTCTCCTTATCGGGCAAGGGTCTGGATGACGGCGCGGATGCGCGCGTCTTCCTTGTCCATGAAACTCTGGCCGAGCTCGTAGGCGCGCTGGACCTCGATCATCCGGCTGATCTGCTGGATGGGATTGACGTTCGATTCCTCGACATAACCCTGCAGGATCCGCCCATCCTCGGCCGGATCGACCGCGCCGCCCGGATCGAACAGCGTGCCGGCCTCGCGGGTGACCGCAAGCGGATTGGCCGGCATGACAAGGCCCACCTGCCCCACTGCCTGCCCGTCAGCCGAAAGCGTGCCGTCCGGCGCAATGGCGATGGTCTGCACCCCTTGCGGCACGAATATGGGCGCGCCGCCGCTGTCGAGCACCTGATAGCCATCGGCCGTCACCAGGTCGCCGACCTCGTTCGGGATGAAGGCCCCGGCGCGCGTCAGGCGGAGGCCCTGCGGCGTCTGCACCTGGAAGAAACCGTCGCCCTCGATGGCGAGGTCGAAGGTGCCGCCGGTCTGCGCCAGTGCGCCTTGCGCCCCCAGCGTATCGCGCACCAGCCCTGTCGCCATCGACAGCGAGTCCGACCGGGACCCGAGCGCGGCAATATGTTCGGCAAACACCATCCCCTCCGTCCGAAAGCCTGTGGTATTGGCGTTGGCAATGTTGTTGGCGACCACGCGCATTTCCTGCATCAGGCCGGACTGCCGGGTCAGCGTGGCGTAAAGGGCGTTGTCCATCGTTCAGCGCCCCGCGATCAGGGGGATCAGCCCGGTCTGGAAGAAGCTGACCAGCGCGCGCGACATGAACCCCATCGTCAGCCAGAAAACCGCAACGATGCAGATCATCTTGGGCACGAAGGTAAGGGTCATTTCCTGAACCGAGGTCAGGGCCTGAAACAGGCCCACGGCCAGCCCGCTGACCAGTGCCACCGTCAGGATCGGGATGGAGATGATGACGGCCACCCACAGGCCCTGCCGCAGCACGTCATAGAACATCGCTTCGGTCATCATACCGGCATCCTCAGGATTTCCTGGTAGGCCTCGACCACCTTGTTGCGGACGGTCACGGCGGTTTCGACGGCAAGTTCCGTCTGCGCCAGGGCCTGCACCAGCGCATGCGGATCGGCGCCCGAGGTCATGTTGGCCATCGCCTGCTGTTCACCGTTCTTCAGCGTCGTTGCGAAATCCTGGGCCACCTGCCCGAACAGGCTGCCGCCTGTCGCGTCGGGGCGGGGGGCGGTGGCCGGGCGGTTGGCGCTGTAGGCCTGGGCCACGAGGGAGGATTGAAGCTTCATCTTGGCCCCTTTCAGCGCTTGAGCAGGTCGAGCAGGGACTGCGCCATCTGGCGCGTCTGGTCGAACATCTTGAGGTTGGCTTCGTAGCTGCGCTGTGCCTCGCGCGCGTCGGCAATCTCGACCAGCAGGTCGACGTTGGAGCCGTCGTAATACCCGGTCGGGTCGGCCAGCGGGCTGGACGGGTCGTAGATGCGCTGTGGTGCTGTCTGGTCCAGCCTGACGGGGCCAAGGGAAACCTCGCCATCGGGCTGGCCGCCCAGCATTTCGGCCCGGAAACTGGTCAGCTTGCGGTGATAGCCGGGCGTGTCGGCATTGGCGATGTTTTCCGAGACATGGCGTAGCCGCCCGGCCTGCGCTTTCATCCCGCTGGCGGCGACCGCAAGGGCCGAGGTGAAATCGGTCATCGCGCGCCCCTACCGTCCAAGGCTGAGCCGCAGGACGGTCAGCGCGTGTTTGTAGATGGCCATCGCACGGGCGTGATCCTGCGCGGTCTGGCTGGCGGCAACCATCTCGTCCTCGATGGCGACGGTATTGCCGTTGGGCGCGGCCTCTGTCGGGCGGTCCTGCGGGGCGGCGGCGGTCATCGCCTCTGGCGCGGCAAGGTGCCCGGGGCGGGTCGCGCGCATCTGCGGGGCCGTTGGACCGTCGACCATCGCGGCAAACGGCGCCAAGGTCTGCGCGCGGTAACCGGGCGTATCCGCATTGGCAATGTTGCGCGCAATGAGCGCCTCTTGCCGGCCGGCATAATTGGCCAGTGCGCCGGCGGTCCGGAATATCGTCAGGCTTTCGAACATCGGGGCTTCTCCCACGATTGGCTTCAACCTTGCCTTAAGGGTGATTCCTTAAGATCGGGTTGTCGAAACCAGAAGGGAGCGCACGATGCCGGCCGAAACACTTGCCCGCGCCGCCATGGCGATTTCGCGGCTTGGCCCCGTGGCGCGCTTGGGCCGCGTCGTGGGCGCGGGCGCAGGCGCCGTGACCGTTGCCGGTTTTCCGGCCTCGGTCAGGCTGGGTGATCGGGCGCTTATCCTGCAACCGGGCACGCCCCTTGCTGCCGAGGTCATCGGCCTTGAGCCTGATCGTGTCGCGCTCATGCCCGAGGGATCGGCCGAAGGCGTGGCGCTGGGCACGCCCGTCCGGCTGGAGACGGCCCCGGTCTTTGCCCCGCATGACGACTGGATTGGTCGCGTGATCGACCCTGATGGGCGGCCGCTGGACGGGCGGCCGATCCTGCCCGGCCACCATGCGCGCGCCCTGCGGGCCGCCCCGCCACCGGCCTATGCGCGCCGCGCCCTGGGACAGAGACTTGCGACCGGGTTCGCCGTGTTCGACACCTTGCTGCCGCTGGCGCGGGGGCAACGCATCGGGCTTTTCGCCGGGTCGGGCGTGGGCAAATCGACTTTGCTGGCTGATCTCGCGCGCGGGGTCGAGGCCGATGTCATCGTCATCGCGCTGGTCGGCGAACGCGGGCGCGAGGTGCGTCATTTCGTGCAGGACGTGCTGGGACCAGAGGGGATGGCGCGGTCCGTCGTCGTCGCGGCCACGTCCGACCGGGCACCACAGGTGCGGCGGCGCTGCGCCTGGGCGGCGACGGCGGTGGCCGAACATTTTCGCGATTGCGGGCGGCAGGTGCTGTTGCTGGTTGATTCGGTGACGCGGTTCGCCGAGGCGCATCGCGAACTGGCCGCGGCTGCGGGCGAGCCCGCTGCGCTGCGCGGCTATCCGGCGACGACAGGCCCGGCCATTGCCGCGCTGTGCGAGCGGGCCGGGCCGGGCGCCAAAGACATGGGCGATATCACCGCCGTCTATTCCGTTCTGGTCGCCGGATCGGACATGGACGAGCCGGTGGCCGACATGCTGCGGGGGGTCCTTGACGGGCATGTCGTGCTCGACCGGCAAATAGCCGAGCGGGGACGGTTTCCGGCGGTGGACCTGCTCCGCTCGGTCTCGCGGTCGCTGCCCGGCGTAGCCAGCGTGCCCGAGAATGCGATGATCGCCGAGGCCCGTGGGCAGCTGGGCACCTATGATCGTAGCGCACTCATGATCCAGGCGGGGCTTTACACACCGGGTGCCGATGCCAGAACCGATGCCGCCATCGCGGTGCAACCGGGGCTGGAACGGTTCCTTGCCCTGCGCGAGCCGCGCGGCGTTCTGGCAAGTTTCGCCGCACTGCGGCAGGCGTTGACGGCAACCGCCGGGCCGGCCAAGGGAGCGACAACAGGATCATCTGATGCTGGCGCGCAACCTGGTCAGGATTTCACAACGAGGTAATGCCGTCGCTGTTTGTCCCGTCCTCAGCCTCCCAACAGCGAAAGGGCGATGGATGCACCCGTGGCGATCGTTGTCGCATTCGCCTCGCTGCGAACAAGAAACAGGCGGATCATCTTGTCCTGCTGCGCCGGATCGGCAAGGTCGGCCACAGTCGACGTGCCGAAGGTGGCCTGCGCGCGCGCCTTGAACTGCGTAATTTGCCTGTCGATGTCGAGCTTGCCGAAGCTGGCCGGCAGGCCCAGCGCCCCTTCGAAAACCTGCCGCAGCGGCGGGTTGCCCATCACCGCAAACCATTGGGCGTCGGCGCCCTTGTTCTGGGCTATCACATCGCCAAGGGCCGGGCCGAGATTAAGCGCCAGTCGCAGTGTATCGTCCTGCTGACCGACCTCGGCCTGAAAGCCGGCATCGCGATATTTTGTCAAGATTTCGTCCGGGAAGGTACTCAGCACCGTGCGAGGCACCGGCAGATCGCCAAAGCCAAAGCTGCGGGCCAACGCGAGATACCGCTTGTCGGCCAGCTTGTTGGCAAGGGCGCCCCGATCGGTCGTTCCGCCTTCCAGGACCTGCCTTATGAAGGCCTTGCTGCCAATATCGGCATCAAGACCAAAGGCGCCCAGCGCGACGCCCAGCAGGCGCCTGTCCGCAACCAGATCCGCCGCCGATGTGACCTTGCCGATGTTGGCACGGAAATAGGCCGTGTCACTGGCGATGACGGGCGTGCGTTCAAACGCCGCGATCTGCGAGTCCATCGTTCGCTGAAGAAAGCGCCAGCCGGCATAACCAGACATCGGCAGGACCGGTTGAAAGCTCATGTCGGGTGCGACACTGCCGCCAGCAGCCGCTCTTCGCGAGGCAGGACCGCGCGCAGTCGTTTGAGCGCACGGTAAAAGTCGCCTTGGGTCACTGCGGCAGTCGCATCGGCGAACTGGGCACGGCTGTCACCGTCACGCAGTGCCTGGCTGAGTTGCTCGATTCCGCTGAGCAGTTGCGGCCGGGCCTCTGCAGGGCTGACATCGCCCGACAGGACCAGTTGGGCGATATAGCAGACCCGGCGGACCGGGGTATTGGCCTCACCGGGGCGAACGGCGTCGCGCAGGCGCAGGATGTTGGCATTTGGCGTCAGGATGGCCAGTCGCGCACGGCGATCGCCGTTCTCGATCACCGCACCATTCACCAGTACCCGCTCCTTCGGGCCAAGTTTAAGGACAAGACCACTCATTTCGCACCACCCTCTCCGGACAGGCCGGCCATGATGGCGCAATTGATTTCAATCAGCGGGGTCGGCGTGGCACCCTCTGTCAGGATTCGGGCGGTGTGATGGGCGGTAAATTCGGCCAGATAGAAGATCTGCGCGCGCAACGTGGCTGGCAGCGCATTGTCATCATCGGCGACATCGGCGGCCAGAACCGTCCACAGCCGTCGGTTGTCGTGCAGCGCGGCGGCAAGTTTCGGAAAATTGCCGCTGGCCGCGGCATCGCGCAAGCGCGACGTGATCTGGGAAAACAGTTGGTGTTCGATCGAACGGCCGGTGCGTACGGCGGTCGCGGCAGCGGGAGAATAGGCCCTGAGGGCTTGCGAGGTGGCGTTCACGGGATGTCCTTTCGGGACGAAGGAGAACGGGACGCGGCTTTGCCAGCGCGGAAATCGGGGGGTGGTGCGGAGGGGCGCGAACGCCCCTCCGGCTTATCATCCGTCAGCGAAACAGCGACAGGATCGACTGCGGGGCCTTGTTGGCGATCGACAGCGATTGCACGCCCAGCTGCTGTTGTACCTGAAGCGCCTGCAAGCGGGCCGAGGCCTCTTCCATGTTGGCGTCCACCAACGAGCCGATGCCGGATTTCAGCGAATCGGTCAGCTTGCCGATGAAGTCGGACTGGGTACTGATCCGGCTTTGCGACGAGCCGAACGAGGCAGCCGCGTCGATGGCGTTGTTGATCAGCGTCTCGACGTTGCCCAAGGCCGCCTTGGCACCCTGATCGGTGGCGACGTTTATGTTGTCGAGGCCGAAAAGCCCGCCTGAGGCCGTCCCGTCTGCCGCACCGTTGACCGCGAGGGTCATGGTGCTGCCGGCGGTCGTATCAGTCCCGTCGTAGTCGACCTTGACGGACCAGGCACCGGTCGTTTCGTCCTGGCTGACCTGAGTCGAGACACCTGTTTCGGCACCGGCATCAACCGCGGCCTTCAGGCCGGCGGCCACATCCTTCATCGTCTCGCCTTTGCCGGCGATATAGTTGTAGTCGTTGCCGTTGACAGAGATGCGGTAGCTGTCTCCGTCGTTCACCTTGGCCGAGGTCGACAGCGTGACGCCTTCGGCGCGTTCGACGAGCGTGGTGGTTCCAGCAGCCGTCGAGGCCGCGGCTGTGCCGCCTGTCCCGACGTTGTTCAACGCGACCGTATTGGTTCCGCCTGCATCCCATGACACGTCGAAGGACTGGAACGCGTTGGTGTTGGCAATCTCCAGCTTGCCCGAGCCACCGTCGGTGGCGGTGATCCCTGTCAGGCCCAGCGCGTTGATCGCACCAGCGGCATCGCCGATGGTGGTGGCCGCGTCGGTGTTCCATGCCACCGACACCGTGCTGCCGTTGATGTTAAGCGACAGCGCGTCACCCGAACTGCCCGCGAGCGTAAGTTCCACCTGATTCTGCGCGCCGGAACTGTCCACGGTCGCCTCGGAAGCGCTGATATTGGCCGCAAGGCTGGTGCCGGCGCCGTAGACGCCCGCATCGGTCGACAAGTCGTGGCGATTGACGGTGATGTCCGACGCGGTCACCGCCCCGTTGCTGGCGCGGTCAAGCGAGGACAGAACCGTGACGTCATCGGTGCCCTTGATCAGGTTCAGCCCGTTGAATTGCGCCGCGTTGGTCACCGACTTGATCTGGTCGGTCAGCGCCTTGATGTCGGTCTGGATCTTGTTGCGATCGACGTTCTGCTCCTGCGATGCAACGACCTTGGCCTTGATCTGGGTCAGAAGGTCCGTGACCGATTCCGAGGCCTGACGCGCGACGGCCACTGTGGACTGCCCCAGCGACAGGCTGTCGGAGATACCCTTGAACCCCTGAACGTCGGATTCCATCACCTTCGAGATGGCCCAGACCGAGGCATTGTCCTTGGCCGAGCCCACCTTCTTGCCGGTGGAGATCATCGCCTGCGTGTCCGTCAGGTTGCTGTTGATAGAGCTCAGGGTTTGCAGCGCGACCATCGCGCCGTTGTTGGTGAGAATGCTGGACATATGTCCTGCTCCTTTGTTGGGGCGCTTTTGCGCCGATACTTCCCGGGTCGCCCAAGACAGGCGACCGACAAAGGCGTTCTGACCCTGCAGCAGCCGGGATACCGGGCCGATGCGCCACCCGAACGGGTGCCGGGCCACCCTGCGTTGCGGCCCCTAACAGAGTGCTAATCGCCCGGTGCCGATTGTCGAAAATTCGATGCGAATGCTCCGATGCCGGTCACGCGCACTCAGGCCTTGCGTTCCAGACGCGCGCGGCCGGGGGCAAGATCGGCCTTCTGCCCGGCCGAGTCATAAGTTCGCAGACTGTCGCGCGCATCGCGCACTGCGGCGATCCGATCAAGCGCTGCACGACCACCACGAATGGACGCAGCCAACATGCGCTGGTTGCGCGCAATCTCGGCAGCGATGCGCAGAAGTGGCGCGGTGGTCGAGGCGACGTCCAGACCTTCGATCAGGGCAAGCTTGCGTTCGCCCAGCGGGCCAAGGGCGGCAAGATCACCCGCGAGAAGGGCCGCGCGCTCACGCTCAAGACAGTCCAGCAGCGGGTGATCGGACGAGGCAGTCATGCACCGCGTGCCCTGAGCGCATGGAAGATTGATTCGGCGAGCCCGATGCCACCTGCGCGCGCCATTTCTGTTGCCTGTGCTTCGCGCAGGTAGGACTGGAACAGGTCCTCTCCAATGCCGCCCCCAAATGCGCCGGCCGCACTGTCCAGACCCGCAGATTTCAGCATTTCCGACAAGAAACTCGCCTCAAGCTTTTGCGCGACGGCGTGAAGCCGGTCATCGGACGTCGGCAGAGGCGGACGCGGGGCCGTGATTGGCAAGGCAATTGTCATGCACTGTCCTTTCAGTACGAACCCGAGCGATGTTTCCATGCCAACGGTAAACATCCGGTAAGCATTCGCGCCGAGGCTGCGGACAACCGCGAATCGGAGAACCGATGCCCATAGTCGCCCCCGCCAACCCGCGCATCGCCTGCCCGCTGCCAGGTGCCGCCCTGCCCGGCGGTCGTCGTGCCGTTGTGCAGAGCGACGAAGGCGCCGCCGCCTTTGCAGGGGTGTTGGCGGCACAGGCCTTGGCGATTGCACCTGAAGGGCCTGCGGCAGTTGCCCCCGGTGATGCTGCAACCGGGGTTCGGGGTGATTGCGACCCTGTCGAAGCATCGGGAAACAGGACGACAACGATCCCGGGGATACGGCCAAAGGATGTGCCGCCCGAACCCGAGCAGACCCCATACGACACGGGCCATTCCGTTCCGCTGCGCCTTGGCGCGGTCGATGGGACGTGGACGCGCGCGGGGGCACAGGAGGCGCAGGACGAAACCGATGCCAGGGCGTTCTTGGCAATGCGGCAGAAGGAAGATGATGTCCGGGACAGGACCGACGGAACCAGCCCGCCGCCTTTATACGGGCCGGGGGCCATTGCCGCGCCACCCCATCTGCCCTCCGCCGCTCCCGCACAAGTGCAGGGCAAGACAGCCGAAAAGGGCGCTACAGGGTCTCCCGCGGCGGAGGCAGCATCGACTGTGCCTGCCCCGGCAAGACCGGCCTCGCGACAGGCGCATGCGCCAGCCGAAGGGTCAGCGACGGGGCCCCGCGCCTCGGCGGCCGCCCTGGCTGCGACAGGTACGCTAGATGCGCGGATAGAGCCTGATCTTCCTCCCCCGTCCTCCGCCGCTTCGTCACAGGCAATCGACCGGACACATGGCGTGACGGCAGGCTCCGCCTGCGAGAAACCCAAATCCCTGCCCCAAAGGCCGGCGAGCATCGTCGCGGACCTCAACGGCAGCACGGCGGATGGAGCGGGGCAAAAGCAAACAACCCAAGCCAAGGCGCCACCCACCGCGGCATTGCCGGACACGCCACGACATGGCGCGTCAAGGCAAGCCGGGGACCTCGCCCTGCCGCAAACGGCCACACCACGGCCCAACGGAGCGCCCGTTCCGGCAATAGTGTCGGGAACCACGGCGGCGGACACACGGCAAGCTGACCCTCCGGCGATGATGCTGCACCACCCCAAAGAGCCGACCGGCGGCGAGGCGATTGGCCATGCGCCGGCGTTGCCGCGACCGGAGTCGGGCGCCGACCACGTCAAAGGCGATGATCCGGCCTCACCGGCGGCCGACGCGGTCGTGGGCACCGGCATGCCTGCACCCCCCGCCCATCAGCGCGCGCCGACGACAGCACCGCCCACCGGGCCCGATCTGCCGCGACATGCTGCGGGGCAAATCGCGCAGGCAATCCTGCATCACGGGCCGGGCCAGACCGAGATCAGGCTCGACCCGGCCGAGCTTGGCCATGTTCGCCTCAGCCTCGACAGCGGCGATAACAGCATGACGGTGACGATCCATGCCGCGCGGGACGATACCGCCGCCCTGCTCCGCCGCCACGCCGACCTGCTGACACAAGAGTTTCGCGCGATCGGCTATCGCGAGGTGACGTTTTCGTTCGGCAGCGGACAGCAAGGGCAGGACCAACGTCCCCCACCTGCGCCCGCAAACGTTCCCGCGACAACACTGCCGTCTGCCCCGGCCGCCCCACCGACAGGCGGAAACCGGCCGGGCACGACGGGCGGCCTCGACCTTCGGATTTGAAAGGAAGCAAGGATGACAGTCACCCCCACGACCATGGCCACCTCCGCGGCGGCCCCCGCCGCGCCAGCCGCCGCAGCGGGCAGCAAGCTCAGTTCGGACTTCGATACATTCCTGAAGATGCTGACCGTGCAAATGAAAAACCAGGACCCGCTCAATCCGGTCAATTCGGCCGACTACGCCGTGCAGCTTGCCACGTTTTCCGGCGTGGAGCAGCAGGTGAAGACGAACGACCTTTTGACGTCGCTGACCGGCCAGTTGGGCACGTCCGGACTGGGCCAGGCGGCGGGCTGGGTCGGCCGCGAGGTGCGTGCGCCCGGGGCAGCCCTATTCACCGGCGCGCCCGTCACCGTCTGGCCGGTGCCGCCTGATGGCGCTGACTCCGCGCAGCTGGTGGTGACCGATTCGACCGGTGCCGAGGTGGATCGCCTGGCCGTGCCGGCCACCGCCGATCCGGTGCAATGGTCCGGCATCGGTGCGGACGGCATGCCGGTCGCGCCGGGGCCCTACACCTTTACCTTGCGGTCCACCGCAGCGGGAAATCCGCTGCCCGACAGCGTGGCCGAGGTCTATGCAAAGGTGCAGGAGGTGCAGTTGCAACAGGGCCAGCCGATCTTGGTGTTGCAAGGCGGTTCACGCGTCTCACCGAACGAGATCAGCGCGCTGCGCGATGCCGGGCCGGGCTGACCCCCCGTCAGAACAGACCCGCGACCCAGACGGCCGCCAGCGCGACGACGGCACCCAGCGCCGCCCAGCCAAGGCGTGGCGCAATGCGGGCGGGTGCGGGTGCCGGGGCCGGATTGGTCTGGCGGATCAGCGCCTCTTCGACAAGCGCGGGCAGACGTGGGCCAAAGCGGGCAAGGACCCTGCCGGTGCTGACGAGGTCGCGCAGCAAGGCACGCGGCCCGATGCTCTTGCGGATATAGTCCTCGACGATGGGCCGGGCGACCTGCCAGATGTTGATATGCGGGTCGAGCGAGCGGGCCACGCCCTCGACCACCACCATTGTGCGCTGCAACAGAATCAGCTCGGTCCGCGTCTGCATGCCAAAACGTTCGGTCACCTCGAAGAGGTAGGTCAGCAGCCGCGCCATGGAAATCTGGCTCGCGTCCATGCCGAAGATCGGCTCGCCCACCGCGCGCAGGGCGCGGGCGAATTCATCGACATCGCGATCGGCGGGCACATATCCGGCCTCGAAATGCACCTCGGCGATGCGGTGGTAATCGCGCCGGATGAACCCGAACAGGATCTCGGCATAGACGCGGCGGGTATATTCGTCGATCCGCCCCATGATGCCGAAGTCATAGGCGATGATGTCGCCATTGGCCGCAACCTTCAGGTTGCCCTGATGCATGTCGCCGTGAAAATAGCCGTCGCGCAGCGCGTGGCTGAGGAAAAGCTCCAGCACCCGCGCGGCAAGCGCCCGCCGGTCATGCCCGGCGGCGTCCAGCGCGGCATTGTCACCGATGCCAACCCCTTCGGCCCAGTCCAGCGTCATCACCCGCCGCGCCGAAAGGTGCCAGCGGATCGCCGGCACGGCAAAGCCCTCGTCGCGTGCGGCGTTGGCCGCGAATTCTGACGCGGCCGAGCTTTCCAGCCGCAGGTCCAGTTCGCCCCGCACGACACCTTCGAAGTGGGTGATCACGTCCATCGGTCGCAACCGCCGCGAGGCCGGCGACAAGGCCTCGATCATCCGCGCGGCGAAATAGAAGGCGTCGATGTCACGGCGAAAAGCCCGCTCGATGCCGGGGCGCAGTACCTTAATGGCCACCGCTTCGCCGGTTCGGGCAAGCCGCGCCTTGTGCACCTGCGCGATCGAGGCGGCGGCGACGGGCTCGGAGATTTCGGAAAAAGCCTCGTCCACCGGCAGACCAAGTTCGTGCTCGATCGCGGCGCGCGCTTTTGCCAACGGGAACGGCGGCAGCTTGTCCTGCAGAACGCGCAACTGCCAGGCCATGTCCTGACCGACAACGTCGGGCCGGGTCGACAAGATCTGGCCGAACTTGATGTAGGCCGGTCCCAGCGCGGTCAGCGCACGGGTGGCGGGCGGCATGGTGACATCACCCCGATACCCCAGCCAACGAAACGGCCACACCAAAGTGCGGAAGGTGATCCGCAGCAGCGGCCCGGCGTCGAAGGCATCCAACACCAGTTTCATTGCACCGGTCCGCTCAAGCGTGGCGCCGGTACGGATCAGCCGGATGATGTTGTGCGGGCCCCGCACGTCAGAGCTTCCAGCCCGAATGAAGGCAGGCCACGCCCATCGTCAGGTTGCGGTATTTCGCGTTTCCAAACCCGGCCGCGCGCACCATGCCAAGAAACGTTTCCTGATCAGGAAAACGGCGGATCGATTCGACGAGGTACTGGTAGCTGTCGCGATCGCCGGCGATGGCCTGCCCCATGCGCGGGATGATGTTGAAGGAATAAAGATCGTAGACCTTCTGCAGCATCGCGTTGGGGATCTGGCTGAATTCCAGCACCATCAGCCGGCCGCCGGGCCGCAACACGCGATAGGCCTCTGCCAGCGCATCCTGCGGGCGGGTGACGTTCCGGATCCCGAAGCTGATCGTGTAGACGTCGAAACTGTTATCGGCAAAGGGCAGCGCCATCGCGTCGCCCACAACCCAGTCCAGTTGGCCGGCCATCTTCTCGGCCTCGGCCCGCTTGCGGCCCTCAACCAGCATGTTCTCGGTCAGGTCCAGCACTGTGGCATGGCCGGATCCGGCGCGTTTAAGAAAGCGGAAGGCGATATCGCCCGTGCCGCCCGCAACGTCGAGCAACTTCTGGCCTTGCCGAGGCGCGAGCCAGTCCATCATCGCGTCCTTCCAGAGACGGTGAACGCCGCCCGACATCACGTCGTTCATGATGTCATAGCGGCTGGCGACGCTGGTGAACACGCCCTGCACGCGGCCGGCCTTCTCGTCCTCGCGAACGGTCTGGAACCCGAAATGCGTTGTCCTGTCGGTCTGGTCGGTCATCGGGGCTTGCCGTCCTTTGCGGGTCGCCCTCTTAATAGGGCGCTTGCCGGGGCTTACAACGCGGCCCCTGCCGAAGGAAGTGCACATGCCCGAATTGCCCGAGGTCGAGACGGTTCGTCGCGGACTGGCCCCCGTGATGGAGGGGCAGATAATTGCCCATGCGGCCGTCAACCGGCCCGACCTGCGCTGGCCCTTGCCCGAGCGGATGGCCGACCGGCTGACCGGGCGGCGGGTGCTGGGGCTGCGGCGGCGGTCGAAATACATCCTCGCCGACCTCGACAGCGGCGAGACGCTGCTGATCCATCTTGGCATGTCGGGGCGGATGCTGGTCTCGGGCGTGCAGCAAGGCGTCTTTCACCATGCCCACCCCGCCCCCGCGAAACATGACCATGTCGTGCTGGACATGGCCGGCGGCGCGCGCGTGACCTTCAACGATGCACGCCGCTTCGGCGCGATGGACCTGATGCCGACCGACCGGGCCGAGGACCATTGGCTGCTGCGCGACCTTGGGCCAGAGCCGCTGGGCAATGCCTTTGACGAGGCCTACCTTGTCGACCGGCTGAAGGGACGCGCCACGCCGATCAAGGCCGCGCTGCTGGACCAACGGCTGGTGGCGGGCTTGGGCAACATCTATGTCTGCGAGGTGCTCTACCGTGCCGGGATCAGCCCGAAACGGCAGGCGGGGCGGATCGCCGCAGCCCGCGCGGCGGGCCTTGTCCCGATCATCCGCGAGGTGCTGACCGAGGCGATCGCTGCCGGCGGATCATCCTTGCGCGATTACCGGCAGGCCGATGGCGAACTGGGGTATTTCCAGCATGGGTTCCGGGTTTACGGGCGCGAGGGCGAGCCGTGCCTGACCCCGGGATGTGCCGGGACGATCGTGCGGATTGTGCAGTCGGGGCGGTCGTCCTTCGCTTGTCCACGCTGTCAAAGATGACTTGAACCGGACGCCACCTTTGCTAAGGACTGGGGCTTGGACAAGCGGCAGCAAGGACAGGCCATGGCATTCCAGACCCTCATCGTGGACATTCAGGACGGCGTTCAGTTGATCACCCTGAACCGGCCCGAGAAGCTGAACGCGCTGAATGCCGAACTGCTGGCAGAGCTGTGCGAGGCGCTGGAAGAAGCCGACGCCAACGACAAGGTGCGCTGCATCGTCATCTCCGGGTCGGACAAGGCGTTTGCCGCCGGCGCCGACATTTCCGAGATGGCCGGCAAGAGCATGGTCGAGATGATGACGGCCAATCTCTTTGCCCGCGTCACCGCCCGAATCACGGCCATCCGCAAGCCAATCATCGCCGCCGTCTGCGGCTATGCGCTGGGCGGCGGGTGCGAGCTGGCGATGATGTGCGATTTCATCATTGCCTCGGAGACCGCCAAGTTCGGCCAGCCCGAGATCAACCTTGGCGTCATTGCCGGGATGGGTGGCACCCAGCGGCTGGCCCGATTCGTCGGCAAGGCCAAGGCGATGGACATGAATCTGACTGGCCGTTTCATGGATGCCAAGGAGGCCGAGCATTGCGGCCTTGTCAGCCGGATCGTGCCTGCCAAGAAGGTGCGCGAAGAGGCGCTGGCCGCTGCCGGCAAGATCGCCGAGAAAGGGCGTCTGGCGGCACAGGCCGCGAAACAGGCGGTCAACAGTGCCTTCGAGACACCGTTGGCCGAAGGGCTGGCGATCGAACGGCACCTCTTTCACGCCCTGTTCGCGACCGACGACCAGAAAGAGGGTATGGCGGCCTTCATCGAAAGCCGCGAACCGCAGTTCCGCGACCGTTGAACCGGCATCCGTAAAAGGGCCGAAATTATCGCGTGCGAGGCTGTTGACTTGGGTCACGCCCCGCCTTAGAGACGCGGCTTCAGAACAGACGCACCCGAACCGGGAAGACACCATATGGCCAACACTGCCCAATCCGCAAAGCGCGCCCGCCAGAACGAGGCCCGCTTTGCCGTCAACAAGATGCGCCGCTCGCGCATCCGCACGTTCCTGCGCAAGGTCGAAGAGGCGCTGGCCTCTGGCGACAAGGACGCCGCCGCCACTGCGCTGCGCGCCGCCCAGCCGGAACTGATGCGTGGCGTGACCAAGGGTGTCGTCCACAAGAACACCGCCGCGCGCAAGATGTCGCGCCTGGCCTCGCGGGTGAAGGCGCTGGCCTGATTCCCGGCCCGCCGGCCTAGGCCGCGGATCACGTCAAGAGACCACGTCAAAGCGCACCCTTCGCGGTGCGCTTTTTGTCGTTCTGGCAACAGCCACGCCAACAATTTCCCCAAATTCAAGGGCCCGCGGATTCGTTCTCGGCAAAGTCCGAGTCAAGCGCGTTGTTCGATTGAAGCGGCTTGCGCGGACTTGGTAACGTGCCTGCACAGATTCACTTCGTTCCTGGGGGAACAGGCGATCTGGCCCGCTCCGGCCCCTTTCGCGCCACCGTTTATGGCGACAGGGGGCGTGCCGGAAAAGGCTTGAACGCCACCACGCAAATGCTGTGCAAACGGCGGTATGTCGTGCCGCTGCGAGATGCTGTTTGGCTACGGTATCCGGTTTGTGCCGGCCCGCTGCGTGTCCCCCAAGAGTGAAGGACCAGCGTCCGCGGGGTGTGCAAGCGCACGCCGCAAGGTGCTGGTGCACGGGTCCGACAGGCCGGCATGACCGGGGCCACAGAGCCCGGCATACCAGACGGCCTGCGGCATATGTGCGAATCGCACAAGAGGGGCAGCCAACGTGCGGGAACACGTCGGCGAATGACGAAAACGGGACAGGAAAAGAATGACAAACGAGATTTGGCGGGCGCTGCAGGTGGATCTGCGCCAGACAGTTGGAGACAGCAACTATTCCAACTGGATCGCGCCGCTGGAGCTGGCCTCGGTGGACAGGGGCGTGGCGCAGTTCAAGGTTCGCACCCGATTCCTCGGCGATTACGTTTCCCAGCATTTCGGAGATCACCTGCTTTATTGCATCGGCAAGGCCGACCCCTCGATCAAGCGATTGAGCTTTGTCGTGGCGGCCGAGCAGATGCGGGCCCAGCCCACGCCGGCCGCCGCGCCGGAAGAGCCCGAGACGGACGAGGTGGTGGGTTCGCCACTTGATGCGCGGTTCACTTTCGAACGTTTCGTGGTGGGCAAACCCAATGAACTGGCCCATGCCGCGGCACGCCGCGTGGCCGAGGGCGGCCCGGTCACCTTCAACCCGCTTTTCCTTTACGGCGGCGTGGGCCTTGGCAAGACGCACCTGATGCATGCCATCGCGCACGAGTTGCGCCGCCGCCAGCCCGGCCTGAATGTCATCTACCTGTCGGCCGAGCAGTTCATGTATCGCTTCATCACCGCGCTGCGGGACCGCAAGATGATCGACTTCAAGGAGCTGTTCCGCTCGGTCGACGTGCTGATGGTCGACGACGTGCAATTCATCGCCGGCAAGGATTCGACACAGGACGAATTCTTTCACACCTTCAATGCGCTGGTGGACGGGCAGAAGCAGATCATTATTTCCGCAGACCGCGCGCCGGGCGAGATCAAGGACCTTGAAGAGCGGATCAAGAGCCGCCTGCAATGCGGCCTTGTCGTCGATCTGCACCCGACCGATTACGAACTGCGCCTTGGCATCCTGCAAACCAAGGCGGAATACTATTTGGCCCAGTATCCCGGCCTTGTTCTGGCCGATGGCGTGCTGGAATTCCTCGCCCACCGCATCTCGACCAACGTGCGGGTGCTGGAAGGGGCGCTGACCCGTCTCTTTGCCTTTGCCAGCCTCGTCGGCCGCGAGATCACGCTGGATCTGACGCAGGATTGCCTGTCGGACATCCTGCGCGCCTCGGATCGCAAGATCACCGTGGAAGAGATTCAGCGCAAGGTGGCCGAGCATTACAACATCCGCCTTTCGGACATGATCGGGCCGAAACGCCCGCGCAACTTTGCCCGGCCTCGGCAGGTGGCGATGTATCTGGCCAAGCAACTGACCAGCCGTTCACTGCCTGACATTGGACGTCGCTTTGGCGGGCGCGATCACACCACGATCCTGCACGGCGTGAAGAAGATCGAGGAACTGCGCGCGATCGACAGCCAGATCGCCGACGACCTCGAACTGTTGCGCCGCGCACTCGAGGCCTGATGCGCACACCGCATTTGGCGGAATATTGCGAAAATGGCTTGAGCCGGGGTGGGAAACGGGTAGTTTTTCGGTCCCGGCCCTTGACGGCCCCCGATGGTGCGGAGCGAGGCACATGAAATTCAGTATCGAACGCGCGGCCCTGCTGAAGGCTGTAGCGCAGGCCCAGTCGGTGGTCGAACGGCGCAACACGATTCCGATCCTCGCCAACGTGCTGATCGAAGCCGAGGGCGATACGGTGCATTTCCGCGCCACCGACCTTGATATCGAGGTTGTGGACCGCGCCCCTGCACATGTCGAACGCGCCGGCGCAACAACGGTCTCGGCCGTCACGCTGAACGAGATCGTGCGCAAGCTGCCTGACGGCGCGCTTGTCACGCTCTCCGAAAGTGGGGCAAGCGGCCGCTTGGTGATCGAGGCGGGGCGGTCGAACTTCGCGCTGGCGACCCTGCCGAAGGAAGATTTCCCGGTCATGGCCTCGTCGGATTACGCAAGCAATTTCTCGGCCCCTGCGCCGGTGCTGCGCCGTCTGTTCGACAAATCGAAATTCGCGATTTCGACCGAAGAGACGCGATATTACCTCAACGGTGTCTACATGCATGTGGCCGAAGGCGACGGCGCGGCGCTGCTGCGCTGCGTGGCCACGGATGGCCACCGCCTTGCCCGGATCGACGCCGACCTGCCCAGCGGGGCCGAAGGGATGCCCGGCGTGATCGTGCCGCGCAAGACGGTAGGCGAATTGCGCAAACTGCTTGACGATGACGACATGCAGATCGCCGTTTCCGTCTCGGAGACGAAGGTGCGGTTCGCCACGCCCGACATCACGCTGACGTCGAAGGTGATCGACGGCACCTTCCCCGATTATTCCAAGGTCATCCCGATCGCCAACAAGCGGCGCATGGAAGTTGACGCGGCCGAATTCGCCCGTGCGGTGGACAGGGTGGCAACGGTGTCCTCCGAACGTTCGCGCGCGGTGAAGCTTAGCCTGGATCAGGACAGGCTGGTCCTGTCGGTCAACGCGCCTGATTCCGGCGCGGCGGAAGAGGAGCTGGCCGTCTCCTACAACGACGAGCGGCTGGAGATCGGGTTCAACGCGAAATACCTGCTGGAGATTGCCAGCCAGGTAGACCGCGAGAACGCGGTGTTCCTGTTCAACGCCTCGGGCGACCCCACGCTGATGCGCGAGGGCAACGACCCCACGGCGGTCTATGTCGTGATGCCGATGCGTGTCTGATCGGTCGGAGCGCCCAACCGGCGCCAAGCGGGCCATGACAAGGGAGGGCCGCGCATGAGCGGCCTTTTTCTTGAGCGTCTGACGCTGTCGCACTTCCGGTCGCACCGGCGGGCCGATGTGCTAGTCGATTCGCGGCCGGTCGCCATTTTCGGGCCGAACGGCGCAGGGAAAACGAACATCCTCGAGGCAATTTCAATGCTGTCGCCGGGCCGGGGGCTGCGGCGTGCCGGCCCCGACGACCTTTCCCGCCGGCCCGAAGGACTGGGCTGGAAGGTCGCTGCCGTGTTGCAGGCCGAGGCGCAGTTGCGCGAAATTGCCACATGGGCCAATCCCGGTGAAGGCCGGCAGGTGCAGATCGACGGCAAGGCCGCGACGCAGACCGCCCTTGGCACGGTGCTGCGGGTGCTGTGGCTGGTGCCTTCGATGGACCGGCTCTGGATCGAGGCGGCCGAGGGGCGCCGGCGTTTCCTCGACCGGTTGACGCTTAGCTTCGAACCCGGCCATGCCGAGGTGGTACTGGCCTACGAAAAGGCGATGCGCGAGCGTAACCGCCTGCTCAAGGACATGGTGCGCGATGCGCATTGGTATGGCGCGCTGGAACGGCAGATGGCCGAGGCGGGTGCCACGATCGGGGCCAACCGACGGATGGCGCTGGCCCGGCTGGCCGCAGCGCAGGACAGCGCCGACAGCGTCTTTCCGGCCGCCGACCTTGCAGTGGAAGAGGCCGAGGGGCCAGACATCCGTGATGCAGAGGCACTGCGCGAGGCGCTGGTCGCCGGCCGGCCGCGCGACATGGCTGCAGGCCGCACGCTGGTCGGGCCGCACCGCAGCGATCTGGCCGCAACATACCGCGCCAAAGGGATGGCCGCGCGCGACTGTTCGACGGGAGAGCAAAAGGCGCTGCTGATTTCGCTTATCCTCGCCAATGCCCGCGCCCTGACGCAGGACACGGGCGCACCGCCCCTCCTGCTGCTGGACGAGGTGGCGGCGCATCTTGATGCCGCACGCCGCGCCGCGCTTTATGACGAGATCGTCGCGCTGGGCGCACAGGCATGGATGACAGGCACGGGGCCAGAACTTTTTGCCGAACTGGGCGCACGCGCGCAAAGGCTGGAGGTGCGCGACGAGGGCGGCACCAGTGTGATCGTGGACGGAGGCGAGACATGACACCGCAACGCGTGACCCTGATAACGCTTGGCGTGGCGGACCTTGCCCGCGCGCAGACCTTCTACAAGGCGCTGGGCTGGCATCCGTCGCGCCCGCAGGAGGGTGTGGTCTTTTTCCAGATGCACGGCTTCGTCTTGGGCCTGTTCGGGCTGGCGGACCTTGCAGAAGACCAGAAACGCCCCGTGGCTGACCTGGGAACCGGGGCGATGACGCTGGCACAGAACCACGCCTCCGAGGCCGAGGTGGACGCGGCCTTTGCCCGCGCCATCGCGGCCGGGGCAACCACGCTGAAACCGCCCGAGAAGGTATTCTGGGGCGGCTATTCCAGCTACTACGCTGACCCCGACGGCCATGTCTGGGAGGTTGCCTTCAACCCGTTCTGGCCGCTGGCCGATGACGGCACGCTGACACTGCCGGCAGACTGAGGCGACGGAAACCGCGCCGTCGTTCGTGCCACCTCCACCAGAGGAGGACCGACATGCACGTTTTCACCCGCGCGCTTGCGCTGATCGTTGTCGCCACGCCCGCGCTGGCCGACCATGACCCGAACCGTCCAACCGCGGCCATCGCCGCCGACCTTGGCGTGCCCGAAGCGGTTTTCGTCGCCTGCTTCGCCCCTGTCAGCCCGGCCGCCGACAAGGCGCCCGGCGGGGCCCTTCAGCGCAGCAACAAGGCGCTGCTGCTGCCGTGCCTGCAGGCCGCAAACCCGTCGATTTCAAACGACATGCTGGATGCCGTGATGGACCGCTACCGCCCCGAAGGACCGAACGGCGGGCGCGGCTGACAAGGCACACCAGGCAGGGCAGGCGGGGCGCGGCAGGCGGGATTGCCGCCCGCGGCCTGTCATGACAGGGTGCGCCGACCCGAAACGGAGGCCCCCATTGCAGTTCAGCCCACGTCCCGCCCTGCCGATCGAACGTATCGCCGAAACCGACCTGACCCCCAATGACGAAACCGCCATCGCCGCACTTCTGGCGCGGGCTTTCAGCGCCGATTTCGGCGGGCGCAGCTTCTTTCAGCAGCGCCATCACCTGCGCTTCGTGGTGCGCGAGGCTGGTACCGTCCTTGGACATGCCGCACTGACGCTGCGGGCGGTACGGCTGGGTGACACGCTGGTTGACATCGCCGGGCTGGCCGAAGTGGCAACCTTGCCCGAAGCGCGCGGGCGCGGCATCGCCACGGCGCTGGTCGGTGCGGCTATTGCCGCCGCGCGGGGCGGGCCTGCGCGCTTTGTCCTGCTGTTCGGCGACCGGCCGCTTTACGCGGGCCTGGGCTTTGTCGCGCAGCCAAATCCGGTGCGCTTCGTCGAGATGACGGGTGCGCGGACCGACAGCGTCGTGACATCGCGCGACAAGGGATTGATGGTGCTGCCCTTGGCCGACGAAACGTGGAACGGTGCGACGGAACTGGACCTGATGGGACAAGCGTTCTAGTGGCCACACATGACCGTCACGCCTTATGACCTTGCGCTTTACGCAGGCGCGCTGCTGATCCTGTTCCTGACGCCCGGCCCGGTCTGGGTGGCGCTGGCGGCGCGCGCCCTGTCGGGCGGGTTTGCGGCGGCCTGGCCGCTGGCGCTGGGCGTGGTGGTGGGCGACATCCTGTGGCCGTTCCTGGCCATCCTCGGCGTGACATGGATCGTCTCGGTCTTTTCGGGCTTCATGACGGTGCTGCGCTGGGTGGCCAGCCTGACATTCCTGACAATGGGCGTGTTGATCATCCGCCATGCCGGCCGGACCATCGCCACCGACAGTCGCCTGACGCGCCCCGGCCGCTGGGCCGGTTTCATGGCAGGGATGGCAGTGATCCTTGGCAACCCCAAGGCGATCCTGTTCTACATGGGCATGTTGCCGGGCTTCTTCGACCTGCCGCACCTGCGCTGGGCCGACATCGGCGCAATCTGCTTTTTGTCCTTCCTCGTGCCGCTACTGGGCAACCTCGTACTGGCCGCCTCGATCCACCGTGCGCGGGCGTTGCTGACCTCGCCGGTGGCAATCCGGCGCACCAATCTGACGGCAGGCACGATGCTGATCTGCGTGGGGCTGATGATCCCCTTTCTCTGACACAAAATATGGGGTTAAGCCGTGACATTGCCCCCCACAAAACGTATATTTGGGCGTCACAGAACGGGATAACACCGCATGTCCGAAACCACCCCGCAACAGCCAGAGTACAACTCGGATTCCATCAAGGTTCTCAAGGGCCTGGATGCCGTGCGCAAGCGGCCGGGGATGTATATCGGCGACACCGACGACGGCTCTGGCCTGCACCACATGGTTTACGAGGCCGTGGATAACGGCATTGACGAGGCGCTGGCGGGTCATGCGGACTTCGTTCAGGTGAAAATCCACGCCGACAACTCGGTTTCCGTGCGCGACAATGGCCGCGGAATCCCGGTGGACATGCACAAGGAAGAGGGCGTTTCGGCGGCCGAGGTCATCATGACCCAGTTGCATGCAGGCGGGAAGTTTGACCAGAACAGCTACAAGGTGTCGGGCGGCCTGCACGGGGTCGGGATTTCGGTTGTGAACGCTCTGTCGGACTGGCTGGAACTGCGGATCTGGCGCAACGGCAAGGAGCATTACGTCCGCTTCGAGGATTCCAAGACGGTGGAGCCGCTGGTCGTCGTCGGCGATGCCAAAGGGCAAAAAGGGACCGAGGTGCGGTTCCTTGCCTCGACCAAGACCTTCTCGAACCTCGACTACGACTATCACACGCTGGAAAAGCGGCTGCGCGAACTGGCGTTCCTGAATTCAGGCGTGAAGATCATCCTTGAAGACGACCGACCGGCAGAGCCGCTCAAGACCGAGCTGTTCTACGAAGGCGGCGTCAAGGAATTCGTGAAGTATATCGACAGGTCCAAACAATCGATCCTGCCCGAACCCATCTACATCGCCGGCACCCGCGACGATATTGGCGTCGAGGTCGCGATGTGGTGGAACGACAGCTACAACGAGATGGTGCTGCCCTTCACCAACAACATTCCGCAGCGCGACGGCGGCACCCACATGGCGGGTTTCCGCGCCGCGCTGACGCGAACCATCAACAGCTATGCCCAGACCAGCGGCATCGCCAAGAAAGAGAAAGTCAGCTTTACCGGCGATGACGCGCGCGAAGGGCTGACCTGCGTGTTGTCGGTCAAGGTGCCGGACCCCAAGTTCTCCAGCCAGACCAAGGACAAGCTTGTCAGCTCCGAGGTGCGCCCGGCGGTCGAGAACCTGATGAACGAAAAACTCGCCGAATGGTTCGAAGAGAACCCCGCCATCGCCAAGGTGATCGTCGGGAAGATCGTCGAGGCGGCACTGGCGCGCGAGGCGGCCCGCAAGGCGCGCGAACTGACCCGGCGCAAGACGGCGATGGATGTGAACTTCCTCGCCGGCAAGCTGAAGGACTGCTCTGAGAAAGATCCCAGCAAGACCGAGATCTTTCTTGTCGAGGGTGACAGCGCCGGCGGCAGCGCGCAAACCGGGCGCGACCGGGGTACGCAAGCCATCCTGCCGCTGAAGGGCAAGATCCTGAACGTGGAACGCGCACGGTTCGACCGGATGCTGGGCAGCCAGGAAATTGGCAACCTTGTGATGGCGCTGGGCACTGGCATCGGCCGGGACGAGTTCAACATTTCCAAGCTGCGTTATCACAAGGTCATCATCATGACCGACGCCGACGTGGACGGTGCACACATTCGCACGTTGTTGCTGACCTTCTTCTTCCGGCAGATGCCGGAGTTGATCGAGGGTGGATACCTCTATATCGCGCAACCCCCGCTTTACAAGGTTTCGCGCGGGAAATCAGAGGTTTACCTCAAGGATCAGGCGGCGATGGACGAATACCTGATTCAGCAGGGCGTCGAAGGCGCGATCCTGCGGCAGGGCAACGGCGAAGAGATTACCGGCGCCGACCTGCTGCGCGTCGTCGAGGATGCGCGCAGCCTGCGCCGCGTCCTTGATGCCTTCCCGACGCACTATCCGCGCCATATCCTCGAACAGGCGGCGATTGCCGGCGCCTTCGTGCCCGGCGTGGTCGATGCCGATCTGCAGGGCACCGCTGACCTTGTCGCAAAGCGGCTGGACCTGATCGCGCTGGAATGGGAGCGCGGCTGGCACGGGCGGATTACTCAGGATCACGGCATTCGCCTCGCCCGGATCCTGCGCGGCGTGGAAGAGGTACGCACGCTGGACGGCCCGATGCTGCGCTCGGGCGAAGCACGCAAGACCGGCAGCTTTACCAAGGCCTTGCAGGATGTCTACGGCCTGCCCGCGACGCTGGTGCGCAGAGATCGCGTCCAGACGATCTTTGGCCCGCTGGACTTGCTGAAAGCGATTCTGACGGAAGGCGAGAAGGGCCTGTCGCTGCAGCGCTACAAGGGGCTGGGCGAAATGAACCCCAGCCAGCTGTGGGAAACCACGCTGGACCCTGACGCGCGCACGCTCCTGCAAGTTAGGGTCAATGATGTGGCCGAGGCGGATGACCTGTTCACCAAGCTTATGGGCGACGTGGTGGAACCGCGTCGCGAGTTCATCCAGTCCAACGCGCTGAACGTCGAGAACCTCGACTTCTGAGGTCTTTCGCGCGCCCTTGCACCGCGCAGATCATGCGGCCGCGTCAGCTTGCCCGGGTCACGCCGCGCGGCGTGCGCAGGTGCGCGATGCCCGCCTGTTCGACGAACTTCGTCGTCGCGTCCCACAGGTGATCGCCGTAAGAGACCGGCGCGAAGTCGGCCGCGCCGCCAAGCGGCAGGGGTGCGATCACCGCATCCACCGCGGGTTCGTAGAAGAACGGAATAGAGAAACGTTCGGCACTGCCGCCGATCACGCGGTGGCGCGTCGCCTTGACCCGGCCACCCGTCCAACGTTCCAGCAGCTTGCCAAAGTTGACGGCCAGCGTGCTCTCGCGCGGCGGCACATCGACCCAGACCTCATCCGATGCCTGCGCCTGCAATCCGGCAACTCCGTCCTGCGCCAAGAGCGTCACAAAGCCCGAATCCACATGGGCGCGCGCGAGCATGAACAGCTCTCGCCCGTCGTGCGTAACTCGCGCCTCGTCACCCGCGCCGGCAAGGCTTTCCGGCGTGCGCGGCGGGTAGCGCAGCAGGCGCAGGGTGGAGATGCCCTGTTCGAAACTCGCATCGAACACCTGCTCCGGCAGGCCCAGACTGCGGGCCAGCGCACGCATCAGGGCCTGTCCCACCCCTTCCATCGCCCGGTAATAGTCCTGCACCGCCTGATGCCATCCCGGCAGGTCGGCGGGATCGGGAAGCGGTGTCGGCTCGACCAGCGGGTCGTCGGGGCGGGTCCGCGACGGCCCGTAGGCCACGTCGGGCCCCATGTCGATGCCCTCTTTCCACGTGGCATTGCCCGGGGTCAGCGGAAACCAGCCGCGATAGACGTTGGCTCGGGTCGGGTCGAAATTCCAGCGGTATAGCTTGCGCTTGGCGTCCTCCGGCAGGCCGAAAATCGACAGCAGCCTGCGCCGCAGATCGGGCGAAAGCGTATCGCCCGGAAGGCCTGTGACCGTCATGAACCCGATCGAGGTTGCCGCCTCGCCGATCAGCCGGTCGGCCGTGTCGCGGGCCGAAGAGGGGCCTGAAAAAAGGGCCGCAATGTCGATGTAGGGAATGAGGTGGTCTGGCATCGCATCCTCGCTGGCGATGAGGAGTCATACGGCCCGGCCATTTTTCGGGCAACAAGAAGGTTGGCCCTGCTCGTCGATCGGCGCAACCCTACCGGCGCAACCGCTGCACGATCTGCCCGGCAAGGTCCGACAGGGCCGTACCGGCGGCCTTGGCCACGCTGCCCGGTGCGCGGTCGGGCAGCGGCGCGGTGATGTCAAAGCGTTGTAGGCGGTCGCGAATTACGCCATCGGGCGATGTCAGGGCGAACTGCCCGGTCATCTCGAAGCGGCCATCGGCCCGCGCGATCATGTCGTCGATACGCACCTCAAGCCGGGCCTGCGCCGGGTCTTGCAGCGGCCAAGGCTCGGCGGCGACCGCCGCCGTCGTCGCCTCGTCAAGTAGCCGCGCGAGCGCACCGGTCACGCCATGCACTGGATCGTCGGCCCAGACCGCGTTCTTCACCCGGTGCAGCGCCCCGTCGTCCTCTTCCACCACGATCTCGGACGCGGCTGCATAGGCAGGCAGGGTCACGTCGCGCACTTCCAGCGTGGCAATGGCAACGCGTGCTTTGGCGGCCGGAGCGGGCGTGGCCAGCACATAGCGGGCGTCATCGGTTCCGCAGGCGGCCAGCAGCAGCACAATGATGAGGGGCAGCGATCGGATCATCAGTTCATTTCCCTATCAGCAGCGAGTTGGGGTTGCGCTCGATCTGGCGGGCCAGTTGCGAGACGGCCCGTGCGGCAGACTGCACTTCACGCAGTGCCGCCAGCGTTTCGGCGTTGAAATCCGACCGGGCGCCATAGCTGGAAATCAGTGCATCGGCACGGCCCGCCAGCGCATCTAGCCGCGCCGAAAGATCGGGCAGCGTGGCAGAGGCCTGCGCCACTGCATCGGCCGCGTTCCGCGCCGAGGCCAGCGCGGCATTGGTGTTTTCGATCGCACCACCGGCCCGCAAGTCGGCCAGCGCGGCGCGGACCTGGTCCAGCGCATCGGTAAGCGACGCGGGCAGTGCGCGCGCCTGATCAGTGCCGATAATGGCATCGGCGCTGTCCAGCACCTTTGTCGCCGAGGCGACCAGTTGATCGGTTGGCAAAGCGTTCAGCTTGTCGGCCACCGCCTGAAGACTGTCGACGAGGTCGGGAAATTTCTGCGAGGCATCGGCGATGCCCTTGGCCGCGGTATTGGCGTTGGCAATGGCGTCGGCCAGTTGTGCCGCCGCACCTTGCGCCTTCAACTCGTCGACAACTGCGCGCAGATCCTTGACCGCCCCCTCCAGCTCGCCCGGCAGGGCCTGCGTGGCGTCCTGATTGATCAACGCGCGCGCATCGGTCAGCAGCCCTGCCAAGGCCGCCGGCGTAGCGCGGGTGCCATCGGCGCGAGCGATATCCTCGATCGCTGACATCAGGCTGGTGGCCTGGTTCAGCACCTCTTCGATCGGCAGCTTGTTGACCCGGTCCAGCAACCCCTGCGCGGTTGCGGTGAAATCGGGGATCTGGGACTTTGTCGTCGGCAAGACGGGAAGCCCGTTCGCGGGGGTCTCCAGCGCGGCGGGGGGCGCATCGGGTGTATCAACGAGTTCGACGATCAGCGCAGCGCTGAACAGGCCCGCCGTGCTGAGCCGCGCGCGCAGGCCCTTGGCGACCGCGCTCTGCAGAAAATGCAACGCGGCATCCTTGCCGCCATTAGCGGGCAGGCCCAAAGCCTGCGGATCAATCGCGATGGTCGCCCGGAGCCGCACCACCTGACCCGAGGGCGTATCCTCGACAAAGGCGCCGAGGCTGGTCACCTCGCCCACGCGCAGGCCGCGATATTGCACCGCCGCGCCGGTGGTCAGGCCACTGACAGAGCCGTCAAACTCGATCGCGAGGTCCAGCGCATCGGCGCCGACACCTGTAAAGATGCTGTCACGCGCCGCGGCTTCGTCGTCGAACAGATCGAAGATCGTGCTGTCAGTCACCGGAGAGCCACCCGAGAACACGGTGTCAAACGCGATCCCGCCCGAGATCAGCGCCGAAAGGCTGCCCACGTCCAGCTTTAGCCCCCCTGTCCCCAGCGAAACGGAAAAGCCAGACAGGTCCCAGAACCGTGTGGCGGTGGTGATGCGCTTGTCGTTTGGGGCCTCAATGAACGCGTCAACCAACACCGCATCGCCCGCAGGCGTCAGGTGCGGCGTTTCCAGCTGGCCAACCTCGATGCCCTTGTAGAAGACCGGCGCGCCAGCCGAGAGAAGGTTGCCGTCGCGCGCCCGGATCGTCACCCGAGTGCCCTTGCGGCCCGGCTGCACGGTCGGCGGGTCTTCCAGCCCGGTGAAATCTACCGTCGTACTCCCCTTCGTCGGGCTCCATGCCCCCTCGATGTAGACGCCCGACAGGACGGTCGACAGGCCCGTGATGCCGCGTGCCGTCACGTTGGGCCGGACGACCCAGAACTGCGCATCGGGGGTAAAGGTGCTGGCCACCTGGTTGTGCACTCGCGCCGAGACGATGACATGGCTGAGGTCGGGCGAGAAATTGACGCTTTCGACCGTGCCGATCACCACGTCGCGAAAGCGCAGCGTGGTTTCGTTCGGTGTAACGCCGGCCGCGTTCTCGAAGGTGATATGGATCAGCGTGCCACGGTCAGAATAGCCTTTCCAAGCCACGCCCAGCGCGATCACAAGCGCCAGTACCGGCACAAGCCAGACAATGGACAGGTTGCGCCAGAACGACGGGCGCGCCTGCGATATTTCCAGCTCTGCTGGGGTCGGATCGGTCATGCGGCAGGGGCCTCATCAGCATCCCAGATCATCCGGGTATCAAAGCTCTGGGCGGAAAGCATGGTGGCCGCAACGGAAAAGGCAAAACTGACGGCGGCGATGCCCGGATTGATGGTGGCCACAAACTTCAACTGTACCAGCGATGAAAGGATCGCCACGACGAAAACGTCGATCATCGACCAGCGCCCGATGAACTCCACCACTTCGTAAAGGTGCTGGCGCCCATGACCACGGACCACGACACCCGCCCGGATCGACAAGGCGAGGTAGCCGATGGCCAGAAACTTGCCGATCGGGATCAGGACGCTGGCCACGAAGATGATTGCGGCAATGGCGTATTCGTGCAGGTCGATCAGCTGAAAGACACCGCCGATGATGGTGCTGGCGCTGGTCTTGCCCAGCGAAGAGGTCAGCAGCATCGGGTAGATGTTGGCGGGGATGTAAGCAATCAGCCCCGCGGCCAGCCACGCCCAGACCCGTTGCAGGCTGGCCGTATCACGGCTGATCAACCGGGCGTGGCATCGGCTGCAGCGTTCAGTCCCCGCGCGATGAACGCGGCCGCAATTGGTGCAGCCCACCAAACCCGCCGCGCGGGCGGTCAGGATGCCGCGCGCTGTTCCAGCGTTTTCCATACCGACATCCTGCACATCACGACGTCCTTGAGGACCGTCACCAAAACCAGCGCGATCAGCGCCCAGAACGCGGGGCCCAGCGACAACTGCGCCAGTCCCGCGATTTTCACCAACGCAATGGCCACGCCAACGACAAAGATCTCGGCCATCGCCCAGGGTCGCATTGCATTTGCCAGTCGGAAGGCAGGCACCGCGCCCACAATTGGCCGCCTGCCCAACGCCATTGGCGCTAGCGCGTAAATCAGCGCCACCAGCCGCACCAGCGGTATCACCACGATCATCGCCGCGACGGCCAGCGAAAGTGGTGCCATCAGGCCATTGGAAAAGGCCAGCGCCGCATCGAGGACTGAGCTGGTTCGGCGCAGCCCCTGCGCGTCGAGTTCAAGAAACGGAAACCATATGGCTGCGGCCATAAGGACAAGCGCCGTCACCGCCAGCATGACAAGCCGCGTCAACGCTTGTCGCCGTGGCGCAAGCAAGACCGTTTGACAGCGCACGCAGCGGGCCGTGGCGCCGACCGGCACATCGGCCAGATGATGCAGCGCGTCGCAAGTGGGGCAGGCGATAAGACCAGCCAGTGCGGCATCGTCCATCGTGCCGGCTGCGGCTGGGAGGGCGGGCTGAACCATGCCTCTTATCTATCGCAAGGGCGCTGTTGCCGAAAGGCCGTTACCCGGGCCTCAGGCGGGCCAGCGATAGCCCGCATCGCGGTAGGCCTGAAAACTGCGCGTCAGCGTGTCCTGATCGTATTCGTCGCGCAGCCAGTCGGCGATGCCAATCGGCCCTTTGGCCAGCCGCCGTTCATAAAGATCCAGCAGGTGATCCATGATCCCGGTCTTGGAGCGGCGGAAATGGACGAAGCGTACCGATAGCTGCTTGCGCGCCTCGGCGAGCGGCCGGTTCTCGACCGCCAGCAGGTAGATCGCGGCGGCAAGGCCGGTGCGGTCGGCGCCGGACTTGCAATGCATCAGGAACGGCCGCTCCATCGTCTCGAAGGCATCGAGCAGTTCCAGCATCGATTCACGTCGTGGCGCGCTGCGCGCCGACATCGCCACATCGACCAGCGTCAGCCCGTGCTTTTCGCAGGCTTCGATCTCAAACAGGTAGGGGGACAGGCGCACGCGCCCCCGCAGGTTCAGGATGGTGCGAATGCCCATGTCGGCATAGGCAGCAAAGCGTTTCGGGTTGGGCTGGTTCGAGCGGTAAGCGCCCGGCGCGATCTCGGCGAAGTTGTGCCAACGGCGGCGCAGGATGCCGTGATCCAGCCAGTCGAGGTGCCATTCCGACCGCTTGCGTTCATGCGGGTCGGTGATGTCCTTGCCGAAGGAGTTGCGCCATTCCCGTTCCCATTGGTCGAGGCGGCGCCAGAGCTTGCCGATCATGCGCGAGGGGCGTCTTTCCGCTGGTTTCTGGCCGGGGCACACTTGGGTCAGTTGCCTTGCGATTGCAAGCCAAAGCCGGTTTTGCATTTGCCCCTGCGCCACGCTAGAGCAAGAGACAACGCCACGCAGGAGAGTGCCATGAAGATTGCCGGACGCGAGATCGGACCGAACCAGCCGCCGCTGGTCATAGCCGAGATCGGTATCAACCACGGCGGCGACCTGGCCGTGGCGAAGGATATGGTGCGCCTTGCGGCCGGGGCCGGGTGCGAGATGGTGAAACACCAGACCCACATCATCGAGGACGAGATGACGGAAGAGGCAAAGTCCATCTTTCCGCCCAACGCCGATGTCTCGATCTGGCACGTGATGGAACGCTGCGCGCTCAGCCGCGAGGACGAGGCGGAGCTGAAACGCTATACCGAAGAGCTCGGCATGATCTGGATCTCGACGCCGTTCTCACGCGCCGCGGCCGATTTCCTCGAAACGCTGGACGTGCCGGCCTACAAGATCGGCTCGGGCGAGGCGGACAACCTGCCGCTGATCCGCCACATCGCCCGCAAGGGCAAGCCGGTGATCATGTCGACGGGCATGCAGAACATCGAGACGATCCGCGCCAGCGTCGCCATCCTTGACGATGCCGGGATCGACTATGCCCTGCTGGAATGCACCAATCTTTACCCCAGCCCGCCCGAAATCGTCTCGCTGAAGGGCGTGACCGAGTTGAAGGCGGCCTTCCCCAACGCGGTCGTCGGGTTCTCGGACCATTCGATCGGGCCGGAAATGGCGCTGGCCAGTGTCGCGCTGGGCGCCAGCATCCTCGAGCGGCACTATACCGACACGCGCTACCGGATCGGGCCGGACATCATCAACTCGATGGACCCGGCCGAGTTGCGTTTCCTGATCGACCGCTCGCGCGAAATATGGATTGCCGCGAACAACCCCAAGCAGCGCACCGCGGCAGAAGAGCCTGTCTATCGCTTTGCCCGCGCCAGCGTCGTGGCCGACGCCGACCTGCCCGAGGGCCATGTCATCACCGAGGCCGACATCTGGGCCCGCCGTCCCGGCTCGGGAGAGATCGCGGGCTACGATTTCGACAAGGTGGTGGGCAAGCGCCTGACCCGCGCGGTCACGCGGAATACCCAGCTGAAGTGGGCTGACTTGGCCTGAAAACAGGCTCTAGACAGGCGGAATGATGGTTATCTTTCCAGCTTCCGCCCAGCCCCGGATAATCTCGCCCTCGCGAGCGAAATTATGCGGGGTCTTGTAGCCGTCGGGGTTGTAGTAGGTCTGTGTCTGCCCGAAGTCGAAGCCGTGCAGCGCGATTTCGCGCGCCACGCCCAGGCGAACCAGCCAGCTGACGATCATGAACCCCGATGATGGCCGCCGACCGATCAGGTTGCGGTCAGCCATCCAGCTGCGCCACGGATAGAACAGGGTTCGCGCCACGTTTTCGGCTCTGAACAGGCGAAAGTGCCGCATTTTCGGGATCAGCATCAGGAAGATCTGCGGCTCGAACGCCGCAACCGTCTCGTCCTCGCTAAGTTCTGGGGTCAGGCCCACCATGTCGGTCCGGGCGCCCTGGGCAGTCGGGTTGACGACGCGGCCCTTGTTCAGCCGGATCACGATGTCGAAGCCGTCAATCGTCTGGCCTTGCGCGGTATCCAGCAGCGCACGCGCATTGCCGACGACGACAACCCGCTTGCCCGCGATGGCCGCCCGCATCCGCGCGTCCGAATTGCGGGTCAGTTTCAACGACCAGCCGCGCGGGGCCTGCCACAGGTACTTGCGCGGCCAGGCCCGCAGGCGCGGCGGCAGCATCAGTCGCGCTCCGGGTCGCCACCGAAGCGGCGCCAGTAATCAACCATCCAGCCCACCCTGCCCCGCCCGACGTTGGGCGCGATGCCCCAGATGCCGGGCCGGATCAGGTCGATCGGGCGTGGCTCGCCGTGAAAGGCGATGACCTTCGTTGCCGGGGCCGGCGGGCGCGGCGGCAGGACAAGGCCCACGCCGACCGGGCGGCGCTGGTGATACTTGAAACTTGCGACCCAAGGCAGCGGCCAGAAGGCAAGATCAGGGAACTCGCCCTGCAGGTAGATCTGTTCGATCCGGTACTTCTGAACGAAATGCTGCGGACGGGCCGCGAAATTCTCGACGATCCATGGATGGGCGCCCAGCGTGAAGGCGAAGATGCCGGTGCCCGCCACTTGAGGCACCTGAATCCGGCCCGCGCGCCAGTTCGGCCCGGTGTCGATCACTGCAATCTCACCGGGATGGGTGAACATCTCGTCCAGCCCGCCGCAGATGACCGTATCAAGATCGATGAACAGGGCCCGTCCCGTCAGCCCGTAAAGATCGGCGGCAAAGACCGTCAGCTTCGGCCAGCCGCCCTTCTTCCAGTCGAAATCGGTCAATCCCAGATCGGGGATCGGAAACGCCTCGACCTCGGGCAGCAGGCCCGCGTCATTGTCAGTCAGGCAAACGAAACGGAACGGGCCGGTAATGGCGGCGCGGCAGGCGCGGTAAAGGACATTCACGTAAACCGCAGGGTAGAGCGTGCCCCATTTCATGCACAGGACAACACGGGGCTGGGTCACTTGCGGGGCGCCTTCGCTGCTGCGGATCGTCCGGACCCTATGAGGCGCATCCGCGATTGTCCACCGCCCGGGGGCGATTGCCCCGCCCCCCCGGCGCGCGTAGGATCGCCTGACAATTCCGGACTGATCCATGACACGCAGCATTCTTTTCGTCACCGGCACCCGCGCGGATTTCGGCAAGCTGGAACCGCTGGCCGCCGCGGCGCGCGATGCTGGCTTTGCAGTGTCGTTCTTTGTTACCGGCATGCACCTTCTGGACCGCTACGGCCTGACAAGGGTCGAGGTGCAGCGGATGCCCGGCGTCACCGTGCACGAGTTTCTCAACCAGCGTCCGGGGGATCCGCAGGACATGATCCTGGCGAAGACGGTGGTAGGGTTTTCCGATTTCGTGACCGAACACCGGCCCGACCTGATCGTCGTGCATGGCGACCGGGTCGAGGCGCTGGCCTGTGCGCTGGTGGCCGCGACGAACTATATCCGCTCGGCCCATGTCGAGGGCGGCGAGGTATCGGGGACGATCGACGAGATCTTTCGCCACTGCAACACGAAGCTCGCCAGTCACCACTTCGTCTCTTCTGAGGCCGCCGCGCGGCGGGTCATGGCGCTGGGCGAGCCTGAGGCGCGGGTTCATGTCATCGGCTCACCCGAGCTTGACTTCCATTCGCGGCCCTCTGGCGTCACGATCGACGAGGTGAAGCGACGCTACGCAATCCCTTTTTCAGACTATGGAATCTGCGTCTTTCACCCTGTCACGTCCGAAGCGTCCAGCATGGGTGCGCAGGCTGCGGCGCTATATGGCACGCTGTCGGCATCGGGGCGTAACTTTGTCTTGATCGCCCCAAACAACGACCCCGGATCAGAGGCGATCTTTTCGGTCATCGCCAGCCTGCCGCAGGACCGGTTCCGCGTCATCCCGTCGATGCGGTTCGCACATTTTTCCGAGCTGATGAAGAACGCGGCCTGCATGGTGGGCAACTCCAGCGCGGGGGTGCGCGAGGCGCCTTTCCTGGGCATCCCTTCGCTGGATGTCGGCACGCGGCAGACGAACCGGGCCAAGGCAGACTCTATTTTCGCGGTTGCGGCCACAGACGATGCTGCCATTCGTCGCTTCCTCGCCGAGGAGTGGGGAAAGAATTATCCGCGCCATACCGCGTTTGGCAGCGGCACGGCGGCAGGGCATTTCGTGACGGTGTTGCAGGACGATGGGTTCTGGGCGGGCGGTCTGCAGAAAGAGTTCAACGATATTGCCTAGGGGGGCGCCAACCGGGCTTGCCCTGCGGGCCTATGTCGCGGCGACGCATGCCTTGGCACTGGCCGCACCGGGCCTGCTGCGGCGGCGGCTGGCACGCGGCAAGGAAGATCCGGCGCGCTGGCGCGAGAAACTGGGCGAGGCGACGGCCGCGCGGCCGGAGGGCCCGCTGGCCTGGCTGCACGCTGTGGGCGTCGGCGAAGTGTTGGCGCTGCGCGGTTTGATCGCGGCGCTGCGCGCGCAGAACCCCGATTTGCAGGTGTTGGTCACATCAACCGCGCGCACCTCGGCCATGGCCTTTGACAGGAATCGGCCCGCGGGCGTCATTCACCAGTTCCTGCCAGTCGATACGCCCGGCGCACGGGCGCGGTTCCTCGACCATTGGCGGCCCGACCTGTCGGTCTGGGCCGAGCAGGACCTGTGGCCGGGCCTGATCGTCGAGACGGCGCGGCGTGGTATTCCCCTGGCGCTGGTCAACGGACGCATGGACGCGACCGGGTTACGACAAAGGCAGCGCGCCGGGCGGATTTACCCCGACCTGCTGGCGCGGTTCGGCCTGATCGCCGCGCAGGATGCGGCCAGTGCAGCCGCCATCGGACAACTGGCCGGCCGGGAAATTGCGGTCACAGGCTCGCTGAAGCCTGCCGCACCCCCGTTGCTGGCCGATCCCGACGCCCTGCGGCAGATGCAAGCAGCGCTGGCCGGGCGGCACCTCTGGCTTGCCGCTGCCACACATGCCGAGGACGAAGCTGTCGCATTGGCGGCCCATCGTACCTTGTTGGCCAGGGACCCGGCCACCTTGCTGATCCTTGCACCGCGCCTGCCCACGCGGGGGGCCGATGTGCTTGCCAACGCTGGGATGCCCGGCGTCCTGAGATCAACAGCCGAGGTGCCGAGGGCCGACACCGGCTTACTGGTTGCCGATACGATGGGCGAGATGGGACTATGGTATCGTCTTGCGCCGATGGCGCTGATAGGTGGCAGTTTCGGGCCTGTGCAGGGTCACAATCCATGGGAAGCGGTCCGCCTCGGTTCGGCCGTGCTGCACGGACCAAACACCGGACATTTCGCGCAGGACTATGCCGCGCTGGATGCGGCCGGCGGCGCGGCGCAAGTGGCGGATGCGCCCTCGCTGCTGGCGGCCTTGCTTCAGGGACCGGGGGAGATGCCCCGCCATGCCGCGGCAGAGGCCGACAAGGCGACCGGCGCTGTCACCGCCCTGGCCGCGGACCTTCTGGCGCTGATGGGGCTGCATGATGGCTGACTTCCCGTCGCCCCGTCTGCGCCTCTTCCTGCTGGCCTACCGGGCGGCGTGGGTGCTGCTGTTGCCGGTGGTGCTGGTCTACCTGCGCCTGCGCGCGCGGAAGGATCCCCTTTACGCCCACCACCTGCCCGAGCGTTTCGGGCATTCGCAGGGTCTGGATGGGGCAGTCTGGATCCACGTTGTCTCGGTCGGCGAGGTGCGGGCCGCCGCACCGCTGATCCGTGCCCTTCTCGAACGGGGCGAGCGCGTGGTGCTGACCCATTTCACGCCTGCCGGGCGGCGCGAGGCGCAGGCCCTTTTTTCGGCACCGATCGCCGCCGGAACCCTGCATTCCGTCTGGGTGCCGTTCGAGCTGTCAGGGGCCTTTCGCCGCTTCTTTCGCCTGTACAGACCCGCATATGGCCTGGTGATCGAGGTCGAGATTTGGCCGGTGATGATCATGGAGGCGCGGCGCGCGGGCGTGCCGCTGTTCATGGCCAACGCGATCTTTCCCGCGCGCAGCTTCGCCCGCGATCGCGACGGGCTGCGCGGCGAGATCATGCGCGGCTTTGCCGGGGCGATGGTCAAGTCCGAGGTGCAGCGGGACCGTTTTGCCGCCGTGGGCCTGAGCAACATCGCCGTCACGGGCGAGCTGCGGTTCGACCTGCCGCCGCCGGTCGGACAGGTGCAGGCGGGGCTGCGGGCCCGGGCGGCGCTGGCACCGGCGCATGGCGTTCTGGCCTTTGCCAGTATCGTGGAAGGCGAAGATGCCCTGATGATCGACACGATCAAGGCGTTGCCGCCCGACCGGCGGCCGCTGATCGTCTACGTCCCACGCGCGCCGGAACGGTTTGACGCGGTGGCGGGTCTGCTGGCGGGCGCGGGGCTGCGGGTGGCGTGGCGCAGCCTGGCCTTCGACACCGCCCTTGCGCCGCGTGACCTGCCGGATTGCGACGTGCTGCTGGGCGACAGCCTGGGCGAGATGTTTTTCTACCTCGCCATGGCCGACCGTGTTGTCGTTGGCGGCGGTTTCGTGCGCGGTTCCCACAACATCATCGAGCCGCTGTCGCTGGGCAAACCGGTGATCGTCGGGCCGGACATCACCACGATCGAATATCCGGCCGCAGAGGCGATAGAGGCTGGGGTCTGCCGCCAGGTTCAGACCGGTGCCGAGCTGATTTCCGCCTTGTCAGAGCCTGTTTCCAGCGCCGACACCACGGCATTCCTTGCCGCCCATGCCGGCGCGGTCGCACGCACGCTGGACGCGCTGCCGCGCCTGCTGGCTACCAGCCGCTGAACCCGCCATCGACGTTGACAAGCTGTCCGGTCATGTAGCCCGCCTGCGCGCTGCACAAAAACAGCATGGCATCGGCAATCTCGTCGGGCTGGGCCATGCGGCCGGCCATGATCAGCTCGCCCACGCGGCGCTGGAACTCGTCCGAATGGCCGTTGAAGACGGCCCCCGGCGCGATGGTGTTGACCCTCGCCTGCCGTTTCGCCCAGTAGCCCGCCAGCCACAGCGTCAGGCCATGAATCCCGGCCTTGGTCGTGGAATAGGCCGAGAAGCTTTTGAACGGCATCCCCTCGTAGATCTGGTGATGCGGGCCGTTGAGCGCATACATCGAGGCCACGTTGATCAGGGTGCTGGGCCATTTGCCGACGATGTCGCGGTCCATCTGCCGGGCAATCATGAAGGCGCCGGTGAGGTTGGTGCGCAGCGTGCGTTCCCAGTCGCTGACGGACGTGTCTGCGAAATCGGGGAATGGCTTGCCCGCGCCCATCAAGAGCTCGCCCGTGATGGCGGCGTTGTTCAGCACGACGTTGGGCTGCCAGCCATCGGCCAGGATGCGCTGGAAAATGCCCGTGACCTGCGCCTCGTCGCCTACGTCAAGGTCGTAGAAGCGGAAGGCGGGGTTTTCGCCATGGGCGGCCTTCAGCGCGTCGGCCCGGTGGCCGGGAAGGTCGGACGCGATGACGCGCGCCCCTTCGGCCAGCATCCGGCGCACGTAGGTCGAGCCCAGAACGCCACCCGATCCGGTGATGAACACGGTGCGGCCGGCAAGTTGGTCAGTCATGTTTCTGCTCCTCGAGGCGGGTCTTCAGAAGGAACTCCACCAAAGTGAAATCGAATGGCGAATCGATGTCGACGCAGCGCTCTGCCGGCATCAGGTAGGGGATTACCCGGCCTTCATAGAGACTGTTCGCGCGTTTCAGGTAGGCCGGATCGACGACATAGGTCGAGGCCGCGTGTTCATAGACCACCGGCGCCTGCTGACGCGCAACGACGCCGCCGGGCAAGGGTTTGGAGACATGCAGCGCCCCCGTCTCGTCGGGTTCGACAAGGTTGAAATAGGGGTTCTTGCGCGCCTCGCAGCAGGACATGACCATGTCGGGGTGCTGGTCGGCGAAAAGCGCCAGCGCGTTCTCGATATCCTCGGGCAGGCGCAGGGGTGAGGTGCAGTCGAGGTCCAGAAACGCCGTCGCCGGCCCAGTCAGCGCCTCGGCCGCGCCCTGCGCGTGCTGCCAGACGCCCCATTTGCCTGCCGTGTCGGTGGCCAGGTGGGCAGGCCGCAGGCCGATCTTCAGCGCGCCCCTGGCAATGGCGTGTTCGTAGATCGCCTCGTCATCGGTCGAAACCACGACGGCATCGACAGAGGGACTGGCGAACAGCTGGTCCAGCGACCAGTCGATCAGCGGCTTGCCGCAGATCGGGCGAAAGTTCTTGCCGGGCACGCCCTTGGAGCCTTTTCGGGCGCCGATATGGCCGATGATCATGGATAGTCCCCCTCTACCTCTCCGGCAAATTGCCTTACCTGCCAGGCTGCCGCGATCAGCCGGCACGCGGGCAGGGCCAGGTCGAAGCGCGGCAGATGTTCCACGTCAGAGGTTTGCCGCCCCTCGACCAGCGCAAGAAAATCGCGCATCGCGTCAAGGAACATGGTGTTGCGGTCGAACACGATGTCGCGGGTCTGCGGGGCCTTGCCAGTGTCTGAAACCATGCGCCCCGCGATCAGGTCGAGGTCATGGCACTGGCCCGTCCCGCGCAGCGCGATGCGGCGCAGGCTGACCGGCGAGAGATAGTCCATCGCCACGGTGCCACCCGCGCCAAGGTTGATCCGCGTGGCAAAATCGACGCCCGGAAACGACGCATGGCCAAGGCTGGTGACAGCGCCAAGGGCGGCCTCGGGAAACAGCGTGGCGGCCATGTCCAGCTCGTGACAGAGGTCCAGCAGGACACCGCCCCCTGCAGGTTTCGCGGCATAGCTGGCCGCGAACGACCAGTTGGCCCGCCATTGCCGCACGTCATGACCAATCTCGAAGCTGAAACGGTAGATGTCGGACAGGTCGCGCTGCGCAAGATCGCGAAAGGCCGGGTGATAGCGCATCATGAAACCCAGCATCGAGCGGTCGGCCACCGGGGCGGCGGCGGCCTCGATCGTGGCCAGTTCCCCGGCGTCGTAGGCCAGCGGCTTTTCGCAATAGAAGGGCAGGCCGCGCGCGGCGCAAAGCGCGATGGGCGATGTGCGCACCTGGGTGGCGGTGGCAATGACCACGGCGTCGGGCGTCACCTCGTCCAGCGTCTGCTCGCCCGCGAAGGCACGGAAAGGCACCAGCACGGCCTCGGCCCCCAGCGTGCCGAGGTTGGCGTGATGGCGGCGCCCGATCGAACCGGCGCCGATAACGAGGATCCGCATGTGCCCTTGCCCCTGCTGATGCCCGCCCATCTTTCACGGCTGCGGCGCGGACGCAACCGAACGGGCCGGGCCGATTGTGTCAGGATTCGCCCCCGCTCTCACAATGGTGTTTGTGCAATTGCGTGACTGGCAGCGATGGGCGAGAAAACGCCGATACGCCACGGGAGACTAAAATGTTCGACGCCGCGCTGCGCAAGATGATCGACCCGCCGTTGAACCGGCTGGGCCGACTGCTGGCCGCGCGGGGGGCCGGCGCGGACGAGATCACCGTTCTGGGGTTGGGTTTCGGGGTGCTGACGGCGCTTTGCATCGCCGTGGGCTGGCCGCATCTGGCGCTGTTGCCGCTGGCCGGCAGTCGGCTGATGGACGGGCTGGACGGCGCGGTGGCCCGCGCGACGCGCAAGACAGATTTCGGCGGTTACCTCGATATCGCGTCCGATTTCCTGTTTTACGGTCTGGTGCCGATGGGCTTTGTCTGGGCCGACCCTGCAGGCAACGGCGCTGCGGGCGCGTTCCTTTTGGCCAGCTTCTATTTCAACGGCGCAAGTTTTCTGGGCTACGCGATCCTTGCCGAAAAGCGTGGGTTGGAAACCTCGGCACAAGGCGCCAAAACCCTCTATTACTCGGCCGGACTGTTGGAAGGGTCGGAAACGATCGCGTTCTTCGTCGCGATCTGCTTGTTTCCGGGTGCCTTTTCGGCCCTGTCATGGCTCTTCGGCCTGCTATGCGTCGCAACAGCGACGTTGCGCATCCTTGCCGCGCAGCAGCAATTCTCCGATTTTGAAAGGTCTTCCGCATGAAACGATTTGCCCTGATCCTCGCTCTTCTCGCGCCGGGCCTCGCGATGGCCGACACCGCGCCGTCGGACTGGCCGGCGGTCGAGGCAGCCGCACGGGGGCAGACCGTTTATTGGGATGCCTGGGGCGGTTCGACCGCGACGAACGATTTCATCGCCTGGGTCGGCCAGCGGGTGCAGGAAGATTATGGCGTCAACCTGATCCACGTGAAGCTGACCGATACCGCCGATGCCGTCACCCGCGTGCTGGCCGAAAAGCAGGCTGGCCAGACAAGCGGCGGCGCGGTGGACCTGATCTGGATCAACGGCGCCAACTTTGCCGCGATGAAGGAGGCAGGGCTGCTTTATGGCCCCTTCGCCGAGCAACTGCCGAACTGGAAGCTGGTCGATGTCGCGGGCAAGACCGTGCAGACCGATTTCACCGTGCCGGTCGAAGGCTACGAATCGCCCTGGGCGATGGCGCAGGTCGTCTTCATCCACGACACCGCGCGCGAGCCTGACCGGCTGGGCAGCATGGGGACCATCCTCGACTGGGCCAAGGCGCATCCGGGCCGCTTCACCTATCCCCAGCCGCCCGATTTCCTGGGCACGACCTTTCTGAAACAGGCGCTGATCGACCTGTTGCCCGATCCATCGGTCCTGCAACAGCCCGCCACGGACGCCAATTATGACGCCGTCACCGCGCCGCTTTGGGCCTGGCTGGACGAGTTGACACCCAACCTGTGGCGCCAGGGGCGCGCCTATCCGGCAACCGGGCCCGCCGCGCTGCAACTGATGAACGATGGCGAGATCGATCTGGCCATCTCGTTCAGCCCGGGCGAGGCGAGCACGGCCATTGCCAACGGCCAGTTGCCCGATACCGTGCGCACTTTCGTGCTGGACAAGGGCACGATCGGCAACGCGTCATTCGTGGCGATCCCGTTTGATTCCAGTGCCAAGGAAGGCGCGATGGTCGTGGCCAATTTCCTGATGTCGCCCGAGGCGCAGGCCCGCGCGCAGGACCCGGCCGTGCTGGGCTACGGCACGGTGCTGGACGTGGCCGCGCTGCCCGCCGCCAACAAGGTCCGGTTCGACGCGCTGGACCTCGGCATCGCCACGCTGACGCCCGATCAGCTGGGCAAGGTCCAGCCAGAACCGCATCCCAGCTGGATGACCCGCATCGCCGCCGACTGGGCCCGCCGCTACGGCGTCGCCAACTAGGCCCGGATGGTGCGCGGCAAGGGCCTGTTGCGGCTGGTGCCGGCACTGACGGTGCTGGCCATGCTGGGGCCGGTCGCGGCGGGCCTTCTGGGTGCGCTGGGTCCGGCGCTGGGCCACCTGCCGGCGGCCGGACTGAGCGCGCCACCGCTGACGCCCCTTACCGCCGTGCTGTCTACCCCCGGCATCGACAGGTCGATCCGGCTGTCGGTCACCACGGGCCTCGCCGCGACAGCGTTGGCATTGGGCACGGTCACCCTGTTGCTGGCGGGTTGGACCGGGTCGCGCGCCTTCGGGCTGTTGCAGCGGGCGCTGTCGCCGCTGTTGGCGGTGCCACATGCGGCGGCGGCGTTTGGTCTGGCGTTCCTGATCGCGCCCTCGGGCTGGCTGGCGCGAATCGTCTCGCCTTGGGCGACCGGGTGGCAGGTGCCGCCTGACATCCTGATCCTGCATGACCCGTGGGGGGCCTCGCTGGTAGCGGGGCTGGTAACCAAGGAGGTGCCCTTCCTGCTGCTGATGTCGCTGGCCGCATTGCGGCAGGTTGATGCGGCGCGCAGCCGGGCGGTGGCGCTGTCGCTGGGCTATGGGCCGGTGATGGGCTGGATCATCGGGGTCTTTCCGCGGCTGTACGCCCAGATCCGAATGCCGGTTTACGTGGTGCTGACCTACGCGATGTCCGTTGTCGACATGGCGCTGGTGCTGGGCCCTACCACGCCGCCGCCGCTGTCGGTTCAGATCGTGACATGGATGTCGGCCCCCGCGCTGGAAATGCGGATGCAGGCCGCCGCGGGCGCGCTTTTGCAGCTGGCGCTTGTGCTGGCGACGCTGGCGCTTTGGTGGCTGGGAGAACGGGTGGTTGCGCGGCTGGGGCGCCGCTGGGTGACAGCCGGGCGCCGCGCCCCGGCCGTCGAGCCGCTGCGCTGGCTTGGCCTTGCGGCGGCGAGCATCGTGGCGATGACGGTGCTTGCGGGGATTGCTGTAATGATGCTGTGGTCAGTCGCTTACGTCTGGCGCTTTCCCGCCGCTTTACCCGGCGCGCTGTCCGGAGCGGTCTGGATTCGGCAGGGGCCCGTGCTGAGCTCGACGCTGGCCGAGACGATGTGGATCGCCAGCGCGTCAACCGCCATGGCGCTGGTATTGGTGCTGGGCTGCCTTGAGGCAGAGCAGCGCTATCGCCTACGCCTGTCGGGACGGGGGTTGTGGCTGTTGTATCTTCCGCTTGTGATCCCGCAAACGGCATTTCTGCCGGGTCTGCAGGCGCTGCTGATCGACGCGGGGATTGGCGCCGGGCAGATTCCTGTGATCCTGGCGCACCTGGTTTTCGTGCTGCCTTACGTCTTCTTGTCGCTGGGCGATCCCTACCGTGCATGGGACGCACGGTTGGGCACGATCGCCGCCACGCTGGGGGCCGGGCCGAACCGCGTGCTATGGCGGGTGCGGCTGCCGATGCTGCTGGGCCCAGTGCTGACGGCGGCGGCGGTGGGGCTGGCCGTTTCGGTTGGGCAATACTTGCCGACGTTGCTGATCGGCGGTGGCCGCGTGATGACGCTGACGACCGAGGCGCTCGCGCTTTCCTCGGGCGGCGATCGGCGCGTGATCGCAGCATTCGGCCTTATGCAGACACTTGCCGCCCTTCTGCCTTTCGCACTGGCAATAGGCGTTCCGGCCGTCGTCTGGCGGCATCGAAAAGGGCTTGCGCATGGATAAGGGCCTCGAACTGCGCGACGTGCGGATCGAAAAGGACGGTTCGGCACTAATTGCGCTGGACGCACGGATCGGGTCGGGCGAGGTGCTGACGGTCATGGGGCCGTCCGGCGTAGGCAAATCCACGCTTTTGTCTTTCATCACAGGCACCCTTGCCCCCGGATTCTCGGCCAGCGGTCGCGTGATCCTTGACGGGTTGGACATAACCGACCTGCCGGCGCATCGACGCCGCGTTGGCATCCTGTTTCAGGACGATCTGCTGTTCCCGCATCTTTCGGTCGGTCAAAACCTGGCCTTTGGCCTGCGGGCGGGCGGAAATCGAGATGCGCGACAGGCGAAAATAGAGTCTGCACTTGCCGAAGTCGGCCTTGAAGGCTTTGCCGGGCGCGATCCTGCAACACTTTCGGGTGGGCAGAAGGCGCGGGTTTCATTAATGCGGATGCTGCTGTCAGAGCCTTGCGTGCTGCTGCTGGACGAGGCGTTCTCGCGGCTGGACGCGGTGTTGCGCGATCAGGTCCGCGAGATGGTCTTTGCCCGCGCCCGGGCCCGCGCGCTGCCGATCCTGATGGTGACGCATGACGCCGAGGATGCGCGCGCGGCAGGCGGGCAAGTGGTGACGCTGGGCCCGACTTCGGGCTGAATTGCCCATGGCATCCGCCCCGGTGGGAGTGCTAGCGTCCGGCCAACCCCCGCAAGATAGAGGACGAACAGAACGATGACCTTCAAACCTGCCAAATGGCCCCGCAAGCTGCGCAGCCAGGAGTGGTTCGGCGGCATGTCGAAGGACGCGATCTATCACCGCGGCTGGATGAAGAACCAGGGCTTTCCGGCCGACCTGTTCGACGGGCGCCCGGTGATCGGCATCCTCAACACATTTTCCGAACTGAACCCCTGCAACGCGCATCTGAACGATTTGGCGCAACGGGTGAAGCATGGCATCTACGAGGCCGGGGGGTTCCCGGTCGAGGTGCCGGTCTTCTCAGTCTCGGAAAGCGGGTTCCGCCCCACCGCGATGATGTTCCGCAACCTCGCTGCGATGGCCGTGGAAGAGACGATTCGCGGCCAGCAAATGGATGGCTGCGTGCTGCTGGTGGGCTGCGACAAGACCACGCCCAGCCTGCTGATGGGCGCGGCCTCGGTCGATCTGCCGTCGATCGTCGTAACGGGCGGGCCGATGCTGAACGGCTATTACAAGGGCGAGCGTGTGGGTTCCGGCACGCATCTGTGGAAATTCTCCGAGGCCGTGAAGGCCGGCGAGATGACGGCGGAGGAATTTGTCGAGGCCGAAGCCTCGATGAGCCGCAGCCCCGGCACCTGCAACACGATGGGCACCGCCAGCACCATGGCCAGCATGGCCGAGGCGCTGGGGATGGCCCTGTCGGGCAACGCGGCGATCCCGGCGGTGGACAGCCGCCGCCGGATGATGGCGCAGCTGACCGGGCGGCGGATTGTCCAGATGGTCAAGGACGACCTGAAACCATCCGACGTGCTGACTCGCGAGGCCTTCGAGAACGCGATCCGCACCAATGGCGCGATCGGCGGGTCTACCAACGCCGTCATCCACCTGCTCGCGCTGGCGGGTCGGGTCGGCCTTGACCTGACGCTGGACGACTGGGACAGGCTGGGCCGCGATGTGCCGACCATCGTCAACCTGATGCCCTCTGGCAAATACCTGATGGAAGAGTTCTTTTATGCAGGCGGCCTGCCCGTGGTGCTTAAGCGTCTGGGCGAGGCGGGCCTGTTGCACAAGGATGCCCTGACCGTCAGCGGCGAGACGATGTGGGAGCAGGTCAAGGACGTGACCAATCACAACCCCGACGTGATCCTGCCCGCCGACAAGGCGCTGACCCAATCGGGCGGCGTGGTGGTGCTGCGCGGCAACCTTGCGCCCAACGGCGCGGTGCTGAAACCCTCGGCCGCAACGCCGGACCTGATGGTCCATCGCGGTCGCGCCGTGGTGTTCGAGGATATCGACGACTACAAGGCGCGGATCGACGATGACGCGCTGGACATCGACGAAACCTGCGTGATGGTGATGAAGAATTGCGGGCCCAAGGGCTATCCCGGCATGGCAGAGGTGGGCAACATGGGCCTGCCGCCGAAGATCCTGAAGAAGGGCATCACCGACATGGTCCGCATCTCGGACGCGCGGATGTCGGGTACCGCCTTTGGCACCGTGGTGCTGCACACCGCGCCCGAGGCGGCGGCGGGTGGGCCGCTGGCGGTGGTGCGGACCGGCGACATGATCGAGCTCGACGTGCCCAACCGGCGCCTGCATCTGGATATTTCGGACGAAGAACTGGCTGCGCGGATGGCGGCATGGACCCCGCCCGCGCCCAAGCCGCAGGGCGGTTACGCGCAGCTGTTCCATGACCATGTGATGGGGCCGGATACCGGGGCGGACTTCGACTTTCTCGTCGGCTGTCGGGGCAATGCCGTGGGCCGGGAATCGCACTGATGAAGGTGGCACTTGTCGGCATCGGCAAGATCGCGGTGGACCAGCATGTGCCCGCGATCAACGCCAGCGATGCATGGGATCTTGCCGCGACCGTCAGCCGTCATGGCAGTGTAGACGGTGTCGAGGCATCTACAGATATCGACACCATGCTGGCCGAACGGCCCGATATTCCGGTCGTCTCGCTTTGCCTGCCCCCCGTTCCGCGCTTTGCCTATGCCGAGAAGGCCCTGCGCGCCGGACGGCACGTGATGCTGGAAAAGCCGCCGGGTGCGACGCTGGCCGAAGTGCACGCGCTGCAGGCACTGGCGACAGAGGCGGGCGTGACGCTCTTTGCCACGTGGCACAGCCGGATGGCCAAGGGCGTGGCGCAGGCCAAGGCGTGGCTGGCCGGGCAAACTGTGACACGGGCCGAGATCGTCTGGAAAGAGGACGTGCGGCGCTGGCATCCCGGGCAGGACTGGGTGTTCGAACCGGGCGGGATGGGCGTTTTCGATCCCGGCATCAACGCGCTGTCGATCCTGACAGAGATCCTGCCGCAGCCGGTTCACCTGACCGGCGCGACCCTCTTCTTCCCCGAGGGACGGCAGACGCCCATCGCGGCCGATCTGGCCTTTTCGGGCCATGTTAGTGCCGCTTTCGACTGGCGCCACGAGGGGCCACAGACCTGGGATATCACGGTCGAGACACCGCAGGGGCGGCTGGTGCTGCACGAGGGCGGCAACCGCCTGCTGATCGACGGGGCAGAGGTGGCGGTGGCGCCCGGTCCCGCGCTGGCCGGCGAATATCCAGCCCTTTACGCGCGGATGGCCGACCTCGTCGGCAACGGGCAATCGAATGTTGACCTTGCCCCGATGATCCATGTCGCCGACGCGATGACGCTGGGCCGGCGCGAAACCGTGGCACCCTTCGCTTTCTGAGGCTTCACGAACCGCCTAAAATTTACCAATTGATAAAAAATGCGGATGTGGCAGGCTGTGGGTGAAATCGACACCCTTGAGGGAGCCGTCATGACCAGTCCGCTGACCCCCGGCATCGCGCCCGGCCGCCTGGCCGCCGAAGAGATCGCCCAGAATTTCGCCGACCTGCAACCGCCGCTGGACCCGCACGAGGCGGCCGTCGCCGCAGACCGCTGCTATTTCTGCCACGATGCGCCTTGCACCGTTGCTTGCCCCACCAGCATCGACATTCCGATGTTCATTCGCCAGATCGCCACCGGCCGGCCCGAGGCGGCAGCAAGGACCATTTTCGACCAGAACATCCTTGGCGGCATGTGCGCCCGCGTCTGCCCGACCGAGGACCTCTGCGAGCAGGCCTGCGTGCGCGAGGCGGCCGAGGGCAAGCCGGTAGAGATCGGCCGCTTGCAACGATACGCCACCGACACAGCGATGGCGCGGCAGGGACATCCCTTTGCCCGTGCCGCCGCCACCGGCAAGCAGGTGGCGGTGGTGGGCGCAGGCCCTGCCGGCCTGTCCTGCGCGCACAGACTGGCGATGCACGGGCACGAGGTGGTCATCTTCGAAGGCCGCGCCAAGCCCGGCGGGCTGAACGAATACGGAATCGCCGCCTACAAGGCGACCAACGACTTTGCCGCGCGCGAGGTCGACTGGCTGATGGGAATCAGCGGAATCAGGGTCGAAACAGGCCAAACGCTGGGCCGCGAAATCTCGGTCGACGGCCTGGCGAGAGAATATGACGCGGTGTTTCTTGCCGTGGGCCTTGGCGGGGTCAACGCGCTGAGGGCGGTGGGCGAGGATCATCAGGGCGTCGCCGATGCGGTGGATTTCATCGGCGTGCTGCGGCAGGCCGATGACCTGACGGAACTGCCCGTGGGCCGCAACGTGGTGGTGATTGGCGGTGGCATGACCGCAGTTGACGCCGCTGTGCAGTCGAAACTGCTGGGCGCCGACAGCGTCACCATCGCCTATCGCCGCGGCCCCGAAAAGATGTCGGCCAGCCGGTATGAACAGGTGCTGGCGGCGTCAAAGGGCGTGCGCATTCTGACCAACCTGCAGCCGGTGGAGATTCACGGTGACGACCGGGTGACCGAGATCGCGCTGGAATACACGCAGGAAACGCCGGACGGCCTGACAGGCACGGGCGAGGTCATCACCCTGCCCGCCGACCAGGTGTTCAAGGCCATTGGCCAGACGCTGACGGTCGATGCGCCGGTGCGGATCGAGGGTGGCAAGATCGTGGTCACCGGGCCGGGCCGCACCAGCATGGCGGGCGTTTGGGCCGGCGGCGACTGCGCCAGCGGCGGCGATGATCTGACCGTCACGGCAGTGGCCGAAGGACGCGACGCCGCCGAAGATATCCACGCTCACCTCATGGGAGGCAAGTGACATGGCCGATCTGACGACAAACTTCATCGGGATCAAGTCCCCCAACCCGTTCTGGCTGGCCTCGGCGCCGCCGACCGACAAGGAATACAACGTCCGCCGCGCCTTCGAGGCAGGCTGGGGTGGCGTGGTCTGGAAGACACTGGGCGAGGCCGGGCCGCCGGTGGTCAATGTCAACGGCCCGCGCTACGGCGCGATCTGGGGGGCGGACCGGCGGCTGCTGGGCCTCAACAACATCGAGCTGATCACCGACCGCCCGCTGGAGGTGAACCTGCGCGAGATCAAGGCCGTCAAGCGCGACTATCCCGACCGCGCGGTCGTCGTCAGCCTGATGGTGCCCTGCGTCGAGGAGGCGTGGAAGGCGATCCTGCCGCTGGTCGAGGAAACCGGCGCGGACGGGGTCGAGCTGAACTGCGGCTGCCCGCATGGCATGTCGGAACGCGGCATGGGGTCTGCCGTGGGACAGGCGCCCGACCTGATCGAGATGATCACCCGCTGGTGCAAGCAGACCACGCGGATGCCCGTCATCGTGAAACTGACGCCCAACATCACCGACATTCGCGGCCCCGCGCGGGCGGCCAAGGCGGGCGGGGCCGACGCGGTCAGCCTGATCAACACGATCAGTTCGATCACCTCGGTCGATCTTGATTCGATGTCGCCCGAGCCCTCGATCGACGGCAAGGGCAGCCATGGTGGCTATTGTGGCCCGGCGGTGAAGCCGATCGCGCTGAACATGGTGGCCGAGATCGCGCGCGATGCCGAAACCCGCGGCCTGCCGATTTCCGGCATCGGCGGTGTGACAACATGGCGGGACGCGGCCGAGTTCATGAGCCTTGGCGCCGGCACCGTGCAGGTCTGCACCGCGGCGATGACCTATGGCTTCCGCATTGTTGAAGAGATGAAATCCGGCCTGTCGCAGTGGATGGACGAAAAGGGCTATGCCAAGGTCGATGATGTCATCGGCCGGGCCGTCCCCAACGTGACCGACTGGCAGTTCCTGAACCTCAATTACGTGGCAAAGGCCAAGATAGACACTGAATCCTGCATAAAATGCGGCCGCTGCTTTGCCGCATGCGAGGATACCAGCCACCAGGCCATCGCCATGAAGGATGACCGGGTGTTCGAGGTTATCGACGCGGAATGCGTCGCCTGTAACCTTTGTGTCGATGTCTGCCCGGTCGAAGGGTGCATCAGCATGGTACCGATGGCTCCCGGCACGGTCGATCCGCGCACCGGCAAGGTGGTAACGGGCGATTACGCCAACTGGACGACGCATCCCAACAACCCCAACCGCGTCGCTGCGGAGTAGCAACAGAAGCGCCCGCGGTTGATCCGTGGGCCGTTCGATGGTTCAATAAATGCCCTGAACTCCGGGTTCGTGACCGCACGGAGGCAGGGGCATGCGTACCCGCCTGACAGAGCTTTTCGGCCTGCGCTATCCCATCGTATCGGCGCCGATGGTGTTTCAAAGCGGTGGCGATCTGGCCGGTGCGGTGTCCAAGGCCGGCGGTCTGGGCAGTTTCGGGGCCGTTGCACCGAAACCGGGCGCTATCACCCTGTCCTATATCGCTGACAACCTCGCACGCGTCCGTCAGACCACTGACAAGCCCTTTGGCATCGGATTTATCACCCCTTTCATCGGCGCAAATCGACCTAACTTCGATTATGTCCTGTCCGAGGATGTGCCCGTCATCATGCTTTCCTTCGGCGATCCTCGGCCATGGATTTCCTTGGCCAAGGCGCGCGGGCGGGCTGTGCTATGTCAGGTCCAGACGATGGAAGAGGCGCGTATTGCCGTGGGCGAAGGGGCCGACGGCATTACCGTGCAAGGCGAAGCGTCGGGCGGACATTGTGGCGAACGCAGCCTGTTGCCATTCCTTGCCGAAGCGGCCGACGCCTTCCCTCAGACGCCCGTGATGGCGGCGGGCGGGCTGGGTGACGGTCGCACATTGGCTGCGGTGCTGGCGGCCGGCGCATCCGGGGCATGGATCGGGACGGCCTTCAGGGCCGTGACCGAGTGCGCCGAGACCCCTGAAGAGGATCGGCAGGCGATCCTGCGCAGCGATGGGCGTGATACCGTCCGCAGTTCGGTCGTTGACATCGTCAACCACGGGGCTTGCGGTGGTCTTGTCTGGCCCGGTGGCATTGCGATGCGCACGCAGATCAATCCCCTTCTGGAGCGCTGGCACGGGGATGAGGACTCATTGGCCGCTGCAGTGACGGCCGCGCCGGAGGATTTTGCCGACCTGTGGGACAATCCCGCGGCGCCAAACTATCCCCGCCTGTTCGGCGAGGCCGCGCAATTCGTCTCGCAGATCGAAACGGCGGAAGACTTTATTCGCCGAATCACGGACGAGGCGGAGCATCTGTTGGCGCGCTGGAACGGCGCGGCGGACCGCGGCTGACGCCCGCCACTTCAGCCGGTCAGCAAGCGGCGGAACAGCTGCTCCAGGTAGGCCGTGGCGGCCGGGTACGGATCACCCGGTCCCAGAACGGCCTGAACCTGTACGTCGAAATCGGCGTAGTGCTGCGTCAAAGCCCAGATTGAAAAGATCAGGTGATGGGGATCGATAGTGGCGATCCGGCCTGCAGCTGACCAGCCGCGAATCACCGCGGCCTTGTCATTAACCAGATCGCGCAGCTCGCCCGTCAGCGCCGGCATGATCCGCGGCGCGCCTTGCAGGATCTCGTTGGCAAAAAGACGGCTTTCGCGGGGGTAATCGCGGCTCATCTCCAGCTTGCGCCGGACGTAACCAAGGATTTCACCTACCGCGTCGCCTTCGGGCCGCATCGCGCGCAGCGGGTCAAGCCATGTATGCAGCAACTCCTGCAGCAGGGTCTCATAGACCGATTCCTTGGACGGAAAGTAGTAAAGCAGGTTGGGCTTGGAGAGGCCTGCCGCCTCGGCAATCTGGTCAAGCGTGGCACCGCGAAATCCAAACTGTGAAAACACGTCCAGCCCGGCATCGAGGATCGCGGCGCGATTGCGCTCCTGAATGCGGGTGCGTGCCTCGGGTTTGTTCATGGCCATGCCTGCCTATTGCTTGTGCAACGCCGCCCAACAGGGCGCCGTCCCGATCAACCTTCGGGCATTTGCCGCGGAATTGCGCGCGGTCCTTGACTGGTCATGCCCCTCTGCTAGCGTTGCTTTGACCGAATGGTCAAATCAAGTTGTTTTCGTGGGGGCGGCCCTCCCCCGCCCTTCACGAAGACACCGGCGATCGGGGGGCGAATGATGGCGGCACCGGGCGAAAACCTGCGGATCAATGGCGAAAGGCTGTGGGACAGCCTGATGGAGATGGCCAAGATCGGGCCGGGCGTGGCCGGCGGCAACAACCGCCAGACGCTGACCGATGATGACGCGACGGGCCGTGCCCTGTTCCAGACATGGTGCGAGGATGCTGGCTGCACGATGGGCGTCGACGAGATGGGCACCATGTTCGCCCGGCGCGAAGGCACGGATCCTGACGCGCTGCCGGTCTACGTGGGCAGCCACCTTGATACGCAACCCACCGGCGGCAAGTATGACGGCGTTCTGGGTGTTCTCGGCGGGCTGGAGATTGTCCGCACGCTGAACGATCTGGGCATCAAGACGCGCCGGCCCATCGTGGTGACGAACTGGACCAACGAGGAGGGAACGCGCTTTGCCCCGGCGATGCTGGCCTCGGGCGTCTTTGCCGGCATGCACCAGCAGGACTGGGCCTATGCAAGGCAGGACGCCGCCGGCAAGACCTTTGGCGACGAGCTGGTGCGGATCGGCTGGAAGGGCGACGAAAAGGTCGGCGCGCGCAAGATGCACGCGATGTTCGAGTTGCACATCGAACAGGGCCCGATCCTAGAAGCCGAGGGCAAGGATATTGGCGTTGTCACGCATGGGCAGGGCCTGTGGTGGCTGGAGATTACCCTGACCGGCAAGGACGCGCATACCGGCTCGACACCGATGTCGATGAGGGTGAACGCGGGTCTTGGCATGGCGCGGATCATCGAGCGCGTGCACCAGATCGCGATGAGCCATCAGCCGAATGCGGTGGGCGCGATCGGACAGGCGAATGTCTATCCCAACTCGCGCAACGTGATCCCTGGCAAGGCGGTGTTCACCGTCGATATCCGCAGCCCCGAACAGGCCAAACTGGACATGATGCGCGCCGAGGTGGAACGCGCCGCCCATGCCGTGGCGGCTGAACTGGGCCTTGGCTGCAGCATCGAGGCGGTCGGGCATTTCGACCCGGTCACCTTCGACCCCGGCCTTGTAAAAGTGGTTCGCGGTGCGGCGGAACGGCTGGGCTACAGCCACATGGATATCGTCTCGGGCGCGGGCCACGATGCCTGCTGGATCAACCGGGTGGCGCCCACGGTGATGGTGATGTGCCCCTGCGTCGATGGCCTCAGCCATAACGAGGCCGAGGATATCACAAAGGATTGGGCGCGCGCGGGCACGGATGTGCTGTTCCACGCGGTGGTAGAGACGGCGGAGATCGTGGCCTGAGGCGGGGGCCAGCCCCCGCACCCCCGGAGTATTTGCGGCCAGAAGAAGGGCCGAATGAAGGAGAGTATCATGACCACAGTCATCAAGAACGGCACCATCGTGACCGCCGATCTGACCTACGCCGCCGATGTGCTGGTCGATGGTGGCAAGATCGTGGAGATCGGGCCGAACCTGAAGGGCGATACCGTGCTGGACGCCACCGGCTGCTACGTGATGCCCGGCGGGATCGACCCGCATACGCACCTCGAGATGCCGTTCATGGGCACCTATTCGACCGACGATTTCGAAAGCGGAACCCGCGCGGCGCTGGCGGGCGGGACGACGATGGTGGTCGATTTCGTGCTGCCGGGTCAGGGGCAGGGCCTCGTGGATGCGATGAAAGCCTGGCACAACAAGTCGACCCGCGCGAATTGCGACTACTCCTATCACATGGCGGTGACGTGGTGGGGCAAGGAGGTGTTCGACGAGATGCCGACCGTGGTCAACGACCACGGCATCAACACCTTCAAGCACTTCATGGCCTACAAGGGCGCGCTGATGGTCAACGATGACGAGATGTATGCCTCGTTCCAGCGACTGGCCGAACTGGGCGCGACGGCGCTGGTCCATGCCGAGAATGGCGACGTCGTCGCGGAACTGTCGGCCAAGCTCTTGCGCGAAGGCAATACCGGGCCCGAGGCGCACGCCTATTCCCGCCCGCCGCAGGTGGAGGGCGAGGCCACCAACCGCGCGATCATGATCGCCGACATGGCGGGCGTGCCGCTTTACGTCGTGCACACGTCTTGCGAGGAAAGCCACGAGGCGATCCGGCGTGCCCGCATGCAGGGCAAGCGCGTGTGGGGAGAGCCGCTGATCCAGCACCTGACGCTGGACGAGAGCGAGTATTTCAACCCCGACTGGGACCATGCCGCGCGCCGGGTGATGAGCCCGCCCTTCCGCAACAAGAAACATCAGGACAGCCTTTGGGCGGGGCTGCAAAGCGGCAGCCTGTCGGTGGTGGCAACCGACCATTGCGCCTTTACCACCGAACAGAAACGCTATGGCGTGGGCGATTTCACCAAGATCCCCAATGGCACCGGCGGCCTGGAGGACCGGATGCCGATGCTGTGGACCCACGGCGTGGAAACCGGGCGGCTGACGCCGAACGAATTCGTCGCCGTGACAAGCACCAACATCGCCAAGATCCTCAACTGCTATCCGCGCAAAGGGGCGGTGCTGGTGGGGGCCGATGCCGACCTCGTGGTCTGGGATCCGACGAAGGAAAAGGTAATTGCTGCTTCTACCCAACAGTCGGCGATAGATTACAACGTTTTCGAGGGCCAGAAGGTGAAGGGCCTGCCCCGCTACACCCTGACCCGTGGCAAGGTCGCGGTGAATGACGGCAAGGTGCAGACCGAGGAAGGCCATGGCCAATTCGTGAAACGGCCGCCAAACGGTGCGGTGAACAAGGCGCTGTCCAGCTGGAAGGACCTGACGGCGCCCCGGCCCGTCACGCGCACCGGCATTCCGGCGACCGGCGTCTAGGGGACCAGATGCTCAAGCTCTGGAAGAAGCACCACGCTTTCCTGCTCATGCGGGTCGGTGCGGGCGATCACGGCCGTCGCAGGGGCGTCGAACGGATTGAAGGGCAGGTGCGGCATGTCGGCCGGGATATACAGCATCTCGCCGGGGTCCAGTTGCATCCGGTTCTCCAGCCTCTCACCCCAGTACATCACCGTGCTGCCGGAAATGGCGTAAATCGCGGTTTCATGGGTCGCGTGCTTGTGGGCCTTGGCGCGGCCACCCGGCGGGATCGTCAGCATGTGCATGCAGATGCCGGTCGATCCCACCCGCTCGGCCGAGATCCCCTCGACATAGGTAAAGCCCTGCTTGCCGGCATAAGTGCCGGCGGGGTTCAGTTTCTGGCATGAGGTCATGATGGTCCAACTCCAGCGCAAACGGAAAGGTGCCGCATGACAAGCCTAGCTTCGGGCGCAGCGCCTGTCATCAAAGCCAGCGGACTGGACCTGACCTTTCAGACCAATGACGGCCCTGTGCAGGCGCTGCGAGATGTCTCGCTTGACGTGGCCAAAGGCGAGTTCGTCAGCTTCATCGGCCCCTCTGGCTGCGGCAAGACGACGTTCCTGCGGGTCGTGGCGGGTCTGGAGCAGGCGACAGGCGGCTCCGTGTCGGTCAACGGCATGACGCCCGATGCGGCACGGCGCGCGCGCGCCTATGGCTATGTTTTTCAGGCCGCGGGGCTGTATCCGTGGCGGACGATCGGCGGCAACGTGAAGCTGCCGCTGGAAATCATGGGCTTTTCAAAGGCAGATCAGGCCGAGCGCGTAAAACGCACGCTCGATCTGGTTGACCTTTCGGGGTTCGAGAAGAAGTTTCCGTGGCAGCTTTCAGGCGGGATGCAACAGCGTGCCAGCATCGCCCGCGCGTTGGCCTTCGACGCCGATATCCTGCTGATGGACGAACCCTTCGGCGCGCTGGACGAAATCGTGCGCGACCGGCTGAACGAAGAGCTGTTGAAGCTTTGGAACCGGACGCAGAAGACCTGCCTTTTCGTCACCCATTCGATCCCCGAGGCGGTGTACCTGTCCACCAAGATCGTGGTGATGAGCCCACGTCCCGGCCGGATCACCGATATCATCGATAGCCCGCTGCCGGCCGAACGTCCGCTGGATATCCGCGACACGCCCGAGTTCATCGCCATCGCCCACCGCGTCCGCGAAGGGCTGCGCGCGGGGCATGTCGATGACTAGATCGCTGGTGCCAGTCACCGCCGTCCTGCTGGCCATCGTTGCGGCATGGTACATTGCCTGCATCCCGATGAATTGGAGCTGGACGAGCGATCAGTTGGCACGGTCTGGCGGCACGATGACGCTGGGCGAACGGGTGGTCGACGCATGGTCGCAGACCCGCCCGCGCCTGCCCGCCCCACACCAGGTGATTGCCGAGTTGTGGCGCAGCACGATGGTGCTGGCCCCAACCTCGAAACGCAGCCTGATCTACCATGGCGCAGTAACGCTGGAAGCAACGCTGCTGGGTTTTGTTTTTGGCACAGCGCTGGGTATCCTGCTGGCCGTCGGCATCGTCCACAACAAGGCGATGGACATGAGCGTGATGCCATGGGCGATCATCAGCCAGACGATTCCGATCATCGCCATCGCGCCGATGATCATCGTGGTCCTTTACTCGGTCGGGGTGCAGGGGATCATCCCCAAGGCGATCATCAGCGGATATCTCAGTTTCTTTCCCGTTGTGGTGGGCATGGTGAAGGGTCTGCGCAGCCCGGATTCGATGCAGCTTGACCTGCTGCGCACCTATTCGGCGACACCGGCACAAGGGTTTTGGAAACTGCGACTGCCGTCGTCGATGCCCTACCTCTTTGCCTCGCTGAAAATCGGTGTCGCGGCCTCGGTCGTCGGTGCCATCGTGGGGGAATTGCCGACCGGCGCGGTGCGGGGGCTGGGCGCCCGACTTTTGGCCGGGTCCTATTACGGGCAAACGATCCAGATCTGGTCGGCGCTGTTCGCGGCCGCCATCCTTGCCGCCGGGCTGGTCGCCATCATCGGCGTCGTGGAACGGCTGACGCTGCGGCGGATGGGGGTCAGCGCATGACCCTTGTCGCGGTTGCCATCGTCGTTTGGCTGGCGGCATGGGCGTTGAACGTCGCGCTGTCACGCGGGCCATATGCCCAAAGTCGCATCGTGCATCTGGTGGTGCCGGGCATCTTCGGGCTGACGGTGCTGGTGGTCTGGGAACTGGTCGTGCGCGGGCTGAACGTGCCGATGGTGATCCTGCCCGCGCCCAGCCAGATTGCGGCCAGCTTTGCATCCAACCTGCCGACGATCTGGGAGGATTTCGTCCAGACCTTCGCCAAGGGCGCGTTGTCGGGCTATGCCATGGGCTGCGGCGCCGCGTTCCTGCTGGCGATCATCGTGGACCGCTACGATTTCCTGCGCCGCGGCCTGCTGCCGGTGGGCAACTTCATGGCGGCGCTGCCCATCGTCGGCACCGCACCGATCCTTGTGATGTGGTTCGGCTTCGACTGGCAGTCGAAGGCGGCGGTGGTCGTGGTGATGGTGTTCTTCCCGATGCTGGTCAACACCGTGGCCGGCCTGCGCGACACCACCGAGATGCAGCGCGACCTTATGCGCACATACGGGGCGAGCTACAGCCAGACCCTGCTGAAGCTGCGCCTGCCCGCGGCGATGCCATTCATTTTCAACGGGCTCAAAATTGCGACAACTTTGGCGCTGATCGGCGCGATCGTGGCCGAATTCTTTGGTTCACCGACGCAAGGCATGGGCTTTCGCATTTCCACCTCCGTGGGCAAGCTTTCGCTCGATATGGTCTGGGCCGAGATCGTCGCCGCAGCGCTGGCCGGAAGCGGTTTCTATGGGGCGGTGGCCCTGATCGAACGGGGGGTGACGTTCTGGCATCCCTCGCAACGCAGATAAGAAACGGTAGTTGAGACCGAGCACAAGAAGAGCAAACCTGACAAGGAGGTCAGACATATGAAACGGACAGTATTGGCGGCGATGGCCGTGGTCGGAATGGCCGGGATGGCGCACGCCGCCGACTCGGTCAAACTGCAGCTGAAATGGGTGACACAAGCCCAGTTCGCGGGATATTACGTCGCGCTCGACAAGGGCTATTACTCGGACGAGGGGCTGGATGTGACGATCCTGCCCGGCGGCCCCGACATCGCCCCCGAACAGGTGATCGCCGGCGGTGGCGCCGACGTGATCGTCGACTGGATGGCGGCAGCCCTTGCCGCGCGCGAACGCGGTCTGCCGCTGGTCAACATCGCGCAGCCGTTCAAGCATGGCGGTCTTGAACTGACCTGCCTGAAGGAAACCGGCATCACCTCGCCCGCCGATTTCCCCGGCCATACGCTGGGCGTCTGGTTCTATGGCAACGAATATCCGTTCTACGCTTGGATGGCCAAACTGGGCATCCCGACCGATGGCAGCGCCGATGGCGTGACGGTGCTGAAGCAGGCCTTCAACGTGGATCCGCTTCTACAGAAGCAGGCCGACTGCATCAGCGTGATGACCTATAACGAATACGGTCAGGTCCTCGACGCCGGGATCACCCCGGATCAGCTGGTAACGTTCAACTACCTCGATCAGGGCGTCGGCATGATGGAAGACGGGCTTTACGTCTTGCAATCCAGCCTCGACGACCCGGCCTTTGCCGACAAGATGGTGCGCTTTGTGCGGGCCTCGATGAAGGGCTGGCAATATGCGGCGGCGCATGTGGACGAAGCGGCGCAGATCGTCGTCGACAACGACGCGAGCGGCGCCCAAACGCTCGAACATCAGACGTACATGATGAGCGAGGTCGGCAAGCTGATCGCCGATTCGAACGGCGCCCTTGATCCGGCCGATTACCAGCAGACGGTCGCTACGCTGCTGTCGGCCGTGTCGCCCGACAACCCGGCGATCACGAAAGAACCCGACGCCGGTGCCTGGACGCACGCGATCACCGACAAGGCGCTGCAATAAGTCTCTGACAGAGGCGACAGGGGGCGCTCCGGCGGCAGGCCGGGGCGCCCTTTTCCGTGCCGCCTACTGGCCCGCTGTTGGCGCTTTCGGCCCTTGCCGGCGCCGGTGGACAGTCTAATCAAGGATCGCGCGGGCAAGCCGCGGGCGGAGTGACACATGGCCTATCTTCTGGGCGTCGATACCGGCGGCACCTATACCGATGCCGTCGTGCTGGACGAAGCAACCGACAGCGTCGTCGCCTCTGCCAAGGCGCTGACTTCGCGACCCGACCTTGCCATCGGCGTGGGACAGGCGATTGACGCCGCGATCGGGCAGGCCGGCGTCGCGCCGGGCGAGATTGCCATGGTTTCGCTTTCCACCACGCTGGCCACCAATGCGCTCGTCGAGGGGCAGGGCGGGCGCGTGGCGCTGGTTGCCATCGGCTTCGACTCCGCCGACCTGACCCGCGCAGGTCTGGCAGAGGCAATGAAGGGCGACCCCGTCATCCAACTGGCCGGCGGGCACAGCCATGGCGGGACCGAACGGCAACCGCTGGACGTTCCTGCGCTGGAGGCGGCGCTGCGCGCGCTGCCCGCCGGGATCACCGCCGTTGCCGTCGCGGCCAGTTTCGCCACCCGCAACCCCGCACACGAGGTCGCCGCGCGCGATCTGATCCGCGCAATGACGGGCCTGCCCGTGACATGCTCGCACGAGTTGTCGCAGGCGCTGGGTGGGCCAAAGCGGGCACTGACGGCGGTGCTGAACGCGCGGCTGATCGGGTTGATCGCCCGGCTGATCGACGCCTGCGAAGCACATCTGGCGCAGATCGGCGTACATGCCCGGCTGATGGTGGTGCGGGGCGACGGCGCGCTGGTCTCGGCCGCCATTGCCCGCGAAAAGCCGATCGAGACCATCCTCAGCGGCCCTGCCGCCTCGATCGCCGGGGCAAGCTGGCTGACGGGCGAGGCCGATGCACTGGTCAGCGACATCGGCGGCACGACGACCGACATCTGCCTGCTGCGCGGCGGAAAGCCCATGATAGACCCTGAGGGCGCCCGCGTCGGCCCCTATCGCACCATGGTCGAGGCGGTGGCGATGCGCACTTGGGGCCTCGGCGGCGACAGCGAAGTGACAGTGCTGGACGGGCTGGATGGCGGGCTGCGCCTTGGCCCGCGACGGCTGATGCCGGTCTCGCTAGCGGCACGGAATTATCCCGATCTCGTGCACAAGGCGCTGGATTTCGCGCTGGCCTCGGACATGCCGCCAGAAGAGGGAGGCCGCTTCGTCATTCCGCACTGGCGTGGCGCGCCGCCTGCCGGCCTTGACGCGCGCGAGGCAGTCGTCGCCGCCCGGCTGACCGACGGGCCGTTGCGACTGAACGATGCCGTTCGGACACGGGTTGAGGGTCCGGCGCTGGCGCGGCTGGTGTCGCGCGGGCACGCCATGATCGCGGGCATCACGCCCTCGGACGCCGCGCATGTGCTGGGTCGTCTCGATGCCTGGGATACCGAGGCCGCACGCAAGGCGCTGCTGCTCTTTACTCGCCGCCGGACCGGCCGCGGCGAAAAGGTGGCGGAAACGGCGGAGGCGTTGGCGCAGGCGATCATTGATCAGCTGACAACCCAGACCATTCAGGCCTTGTTGGAGTCTGCTTTTGCCGAGGACAACGGCGGTTGGACCGATCCCGCAGGTCTGGCGCGTCACTCGCTTACGGCGGCAGGGCTTGCTCAGCACCGCGACATTCTTGACGTCTCGCTATCGCTGGCAGTGCCTGTCGTCGGGTTGGGCGCATCGGCCCCATCTTATTACGGCGCGGTGGGCGAACGCCTGCGCGCCCGGATGATCCTGCCCGCCCATGCCGGCGTGGCCAATGCGATTGGGGCCGTGGTGGGCCAGGTGGCGATGACCGCGACCGGAACCGTCACCAGTCCCGGGCCGGGCATCTTCGCCCTGCACTTGGGCAGCGGCGCGCCGGAGCGCCATGCCAGCCGCGAGGCGGCGCTGGAGGCGCTGGAGGCCGCGCTGACCGCCGAGGCCAGCGCCCGCGCCCGCGCCGCGGGGGTTGAAGAAGTCCGTTTGAGCATCGACCGCGACATTCGCGAAGTCGACATCGAGGGCCAGCCGATGTTCATCGAGGCGCAGATCCGCGTGACGGCGCAGGGGCGGCCGCGTATCGCCACGGGCTAGTGGAACTTACCCCCGTCGTTAAGGGTTTTGATCAGTCGGGCAATGCGGGCGGCGCGGGTCTTGTCCGTCTTGGCCGAGGTGACGCGGTAGTAGATTGCATAAAGGTTCTGCCTGTTCAGGGTCTGATATTGCGCCTGCGCCTTGGGGTGTTTGGCCAGTTCGGCCAGAAAATCGGCAGGGATCTCCATTGTCTTCGAACCGGCATAGGCGGCGTCCCAGCGGCCATCTGCGCGCGCAGCCTCGACCTGCGCAAGGCCCGCCGCTGTCATCCGGCCTTCGGCTATCAGCGTCTCGGCCCAGTCGCGGTTTCGCTGCGACCAAACCGAGCGCGGTTTGCGCGGCGTCAGGCGCAGGATGTAGCTGTCCGCGCCTTCCGATTTACGGATGCCGTCGATCCAGCCGACGCGCAGCGCGGCACGAATACAATCCTCCCACGTGACCGAAGGGATGCCCGTCGCAACCTTGTAAAGCCGCACCCAAAGCTGCGTCGCGGAGGCGCCGTTCAGGTCGAACCAGTGGTCAAGGTCTTCGGCAGTGGCGAAAGTCAGCGGATCGGTCGGGGTCATGGCAAAAGATCGCACGATTCCCCGTGACCCGTCCATTGTCATGCGCTAACAGTTCCGCCCAATTCCCTTATTTACCGGAGGTCGTCATGCCCATTCGCACCGTTGTCTGGGGCGAGAACGTCCATGAACAGAAGAACCGCATCGTGGCCGAGATCTATCCCAAAGGCATGCATCACTGCATCGCCGACGCGCTGAATACCGATGCCGGGATCAGCGCCACCACCGCCACCCTGCAGGAGCCCGAACATGGCCTGCCGGCGGAACGGTTGGCGGAGACGGACGTGCTGCTGTGGTGGGGCCATGCCGCGCATGGGCAGGTCAGCGATGCCGTGGTCGAGCGCGTGGCCGAACAGGTTTGGGCCGGCATGGGCCTGATCCTGCTGCATTCGGCCCATTTCGCCAAGATCTTCAAGCGGATCATGGGCACGCCCTGCAACCTGACATGGCGCGAGGCGGGCGAGCGCGAGCGGCTTTGGGTCACCTCGCGCAGTCACCCGATTGCCCGCGGCCTGCCCGACCATTTCGAGTTGGAAAACGAGGAAATGTATGGCGAACCCTTCGGCGTGCCCGAACCGATGGAGACGGTTTTCGTCAGCTGGTTCCAGGGTGGCGAGGTGTTCCGCTCGGGCCTGACCTACCGTCGCGGGGCGGGCAACGTGTTCTATTTCCGGCCTGGGCATGAAACCTACCCGACCTATCACGACGCCAGCGTGCAGACCGTGCTGAAGAACGCCGTCCACTGGGCCCACAATCCCGCCGCGCGCATCGCCGATGTCAACGCCGCGCCGAACGTGCCGGTGCAAACCGCGCTGGAGCCGATCACCGAACGCGGCCCGCGCCTGCACCAGGACGGCGAGGAGGGCCTGCGGTGAGCGCGCCCGTCCGTATCCTGATCGTCGGGACCGGCGGCATGGCCAAGGCCCATGTCGAGGCCTACAAGGCGATCGACGGTGTCACCGTCGTGGCCGGGGTCGATACCGATGCCGCCCGCCTGGGCGTCTTCAACGCCGAACACGGCATTCCCCACGCATTCGCCTCGGTTGAAGAGGCGCTGGAATGGGGGCAATTCGATGCTGCCTCGAACGTCACGCCTGACCCGGTGCACTACCCCACCACGCTGCCCCTGCTGGCCGCGGGCAAGCACGTGCTGTGCGAGAAGCCGCTGGCGGTGAACCATGTCGATGCCGACGCAATGGTGCTGGCCGCGGCCAAGGCCGGCGTCGTGAACATGGTCAACCTCAGCTACCGCAATGTGCCCGCGCTGATGGAGGCCACGCGCATGGTGGCCGCCGGCGAGATTGGCGAGGTGCGCCATTTCGAGGCGGCCTACCTGCAAAGCTGGCTGACCCAGCCCGCCTGGGGCCACTGGGACAAGGAAAGCAAGTGGCTGTGGCGGCTGTCCAAGGCGCATGGCTCGATGGGTGTTTTGGGCGACGTGGGCGTGCATATCCTCGACTTCGCAACGCTGGTCGCGGGTGCAGGGGCCAGCCGCGTGTCCTGCCGGCTGACCACCTTCGACAAGGCACCTGACGGGCGTATTGGCGAATACGTGCTGGACGCCAACGACAGCATGGCGATGCACCTGCAACTGGCCAACGGCGCGGTGGGCGTGATCCATGCCACGCGGATGGCGACAGGGCATCTTAACGACCTCTCTCTACGGATCTTCGGCACGAAAGGCGGGCTGGAAGTGAGGTACGAGAACAATGTCAGCCGCCTGCTGGCCTGCCTTGGAGATGATGTGGAAAAGGCCGTCTGGCACGAGGTGGAGACGCCGAAAATCGACAGCAATCACGCACGCTTTGTCGCTGCGATCCGGACCGGCACCATGGTGGACCCGGATTTCGCCCGCGGTGCGGCGCTCCAGCGAGTGCTGGATACCGCGGTCAGGTCGGACGCCGAGGGTTCGGCCGATTTGGCGATCTGACGTGGCAAGGGGCCGGCAGCGATGACCGACGGCCCCTCGCCCGCCATCTTCTTTCACGCTGACGCGGTCGAAACCGCGGGCAAGGACCTTGTCGGGCGGCGGGCGGCCGGACAATCGTTTCTGCGGGCCTTCCTGCAGCATGTGCCGGGATCGGTCGTGAACGCGGTGACAGCCACGCCCGACGAAGGGCAGGCCTTTGTCAGTGCCGCGCGCGATTTGGGCGAAACCCGCGAAATCGCCATGGCCAGCCTGCGGCGCGGCGATTTCACCCGATTTGGAACTGTTTTCTTCCCTGTGCCCGGATTCGTCGACGCCCCGTGGCGACGGCTGCAAAGTGGAACCGCCTCCTGTTCGCTCGTCGGCGTGACGCATACGGTTTCGACCCGGCGGGTGATCGAGAACCTGCATCATCTGGTGTCTGAACCGGTCGAGCCTTGGGATGCGATCATCTGTACCTCGCACGCGGTGAAATCTGTCGTTTCCCGACAATTCGCCGCCGAAGAAGCGTTTTTTCGCGACAGGTTCGGGGCCAAACAGGTGCCGCTGCCGCAGCTGCCAGTGATCTCTTTAGGCCTGCATAGTGCCGATTTTGCCGCCGATCCCGCACATCGTGCCGAGGCCCGCGCGCGGTTCGGGGCACCAGACGATGCGATCGTGGTGTTGACCGTGGGCCGCTTCACGTCGGTCGAAAAGGCCAGCCCCGGGCCGCTGTTTCTCGCGCTGGAGAAAGTCGCGACCGAACTGGGCCGTCCGCTGCACCTTTGGATGACAGGCTGGGCCAGTCGCAAGCCCGAAGAGGTGCTGCACAAAGAGGGCGCCGCGGCCCTCGCCCCCAATGTCACTACAACGATGATTGACGGGCGGGACCCGTGGGTGCGCCGGTGGATCTGGTCGGGGGCTGATATCTTTACCCTGCCTGCCGACAACGTGCAGGAAACCTTTGGACTGGTCCCCGTCGAGGCAATGGGTGCGGGCCTGCCGGTTGTGATGCCGGACTGGGACGGGTTCAAGGACACGGTTTTGCATGGGCAAACCGGTTTTCTTGTGCCCACACGGATGCCGCCACCGGGCACCGGCCGGCTTTTGGCCAAGCGCTTTGCCGAAGGTTCGGACGATTACCTTCGCTATCTCAGCCTGATGCTGCAACAGACCCAAATTGATATTCCCGCCTATGCGGAGTCGATTCTGACCCTGGCCCGCGATCCGGAGTTGCGCCGTCGCATGGGAGCGGCCGGGGTGGCGCACATACGCAAGAATTTCGACTGGGCAGCCATTATCCCGCGTTACCTGGCGCTGGCTGCAGAGTTGGCCGAGATGCGCGCCAAAGCGCCAAGAACGTCCGGCCGCCTCTCCAGCCCGATCGAGATTGACCCTTACACGCTCTATGCCGATTACCCGACGGGCCCCCTTCTCCCCGAGGCGCTGATTACGCCTCGGCATGGGCTGACGACGGCTGGGCTGGCCCGCCTCGACCGGTTCAGCGGGCGGGCACTTTACGGGCGAAAGGTGGTGGCCGATGCATTACTGCTGCAGATCGCGGCATTGCTGGAACGATCCGGCCCACAGACGGTTGCCGCACTGACAGAGGCAGTGGGCGCAACAGCCCCGCAAGTTACTGCCGCGGTCCTTTTCCTGGCAAAGTTCGATATCGTCCAGATCACGGACGCCGACGGGCCGTAACAGGGATTTTGACTTCGTCATGCGATTGCGATTCTACTGGAATTGCAAAACGGGAGGCGGCGATGCGGTTGTCAGTCAACTTCGAGAACACGCGCGATGCGCCGCCGTCCGGAGGACCAGTAACGGTCGGCTGGTTTCTGACCGAAAAGAAGGCCGGCATCATCTATTTCCCGCCAGAGCGGGTCCGATCGGCAGACTTGAACCGGACTCACGCCAAAAGTGCCTCGCGCTGTCCGGCGGTCATCAACCTTGAAAGCAGGCACTTCCTGATCCGCTGCCCGTTCGACCTGCATCTTGGCTTTGTCCGCGACAAGGACGGTAAACCTGCCTTGCGCAATCTTGCCGGCGATCAAGGTGGCATTCGGTCCAACAAGCTGCGCGACAAGCTGCACATCACCGACGAACGCGAATGGCGCCATGCCGGCGTGCCCACGATCCAGCTGTCACTGCCTTACGTCTTTGTCGCGGACGAGCCTGTGTACATGTCACAGATCGCGCCCTTCATGCATTACACGCGCGAGCCGATGCCGGGGACGATCTTTGGCGGGCGCTTTCCGATCAATGTCTGGCCACGCCCGCTGATGTGGGCGTTCGAGTGGCACGATACCGAGAAGCCGCTGAAGATCTCGCGGGGCGATCCGCTGTTTTACGCCATGTTCGAGACGCTTCCGCAGGACCGTGGAGTCAGCGTGGTAGAAACCGAAGTGACGCAGGACCTGACCGATTACATGGACCTGATTTCGGGCGCCGTGAACTACGTCAACCAGACGTTCTCGCTTTTCGAGGCGGCCGAGGCCCGGCGACCGGCCCAGCTTGTCAGCCCGCTCAAGCGGCCGCGCGGCGAGGGGTAGGCCGGTGGCAGAGGCCGCGACGACGCAGGTGCGCGACTCGGGCATCGCCGCGCACCGGGCCGGCAGGCTGGACGAAGCGTTGCGGCACTATGCCGACCATCTCGAGCGCACGCCGGAGGATGCCGGAATCTGGTCGAACCTTGGTGTCGTACTGCGGCAGAAACAGTTGCACGACCAGGCGCTGCGCGCGCAGGAACGGGCCATTGCGCTGGACCCGAAGGCCGAGGGCATCCGCAGCAATTATGCCAACATCCTTTCCGATATCGGCCGCTACGACGAATCGATCGCAATGCGCCGTTCGGTGCTGGTAGACCGGCCAGACGATGCGATGCACAAGGCGATGATCGGCCGATGCCTGCGCGGCAAGGGGGCCTATGCCGAGGCCATTGCCTATCTTCAGACAGCGATGGCCGCGCATCCGGATGACGCGGAACTGCGCATCCAGCTGGCATTTGCCCAGCTTGGTGCCGGCGACCATGCGGCGGGCTTTGCCAATTACCGGGCCCGCTGGCAGGGGGGCGAACTGACGCCACGCAAGCTGCCATGGCCGGAATGGCAAGGTGGTGACGCGGCAGGCAAGACGCTTTTGGTCCTGCCCGAGCAGGGCTTCGGCGACGCCGTCCTTTTCGCCCGCTATCTGCCGCGCCTCAAGGCCTTGGGTGCCAGGGTTCTCTTTCACGTCGACAGGCCTTTGCAGAGACTGTTTTCTGCTCTGCCGGGGGTCGATCGGACCGGTAGCCTTTCCCGCCCGGACGAACCCGTCGATGGCTGGGTCAACCTGATGGACCTGCCCTTGGCAGACCTGCAGCCGGGCCCGGCCATTCCGCCGCCCGCCACGCTGCACGTCCCCGAGGAGGCGCGCCAGAGAGCCCGTCGTATCGTTGCGCCCTATCGCGAAAAGTTCCGCATTGGCGTGGTATGGACCGGGTCCGTCACCTACAAGGGAAACGTCTTTCGCTCTTTCAGTCATCGTGAGTTCCTGCCGCTGACAGACCTGCCGGGTGTGCAGCTTTTCTCAGTCTACAAGGGCCCGGAACTGGGGCCTTATCGGGTAGATGGCAGCAAAGCGTTCATCCTCGACACCGCCAGCACAGACCGTGATTTTGCGGATTGTGCCGCGACGATGCAGGAAATGGACCTGATCATCACCTCTGACACCGCAACCGCGCATATTGCCGGCACATTGGGCCTGCCCACATGGGTCGTGCTGCACTGGGATCCGTTCTGGGTCTATACCCATGCTGGCGAAACAACGCCCTGGTATCCAACGATGCGGTTGTTCCGGCAGCAAAGACCGCGCGACTGGTCCGCGCCATTCAATGCCATCCTGGCCGAGCTGCAGGCGCTGCTGGAGGCGCGCGGATGACGGAAATCCTTCTGCCCACCGCGCCCGGAGAGTTGATCGACAAGCTGACAATCCTGCGGCTGAAGGCCGAACGAATGACCGATGAGGCGAAGTTGCGCCATGTCAGACACGAAATGGCCGCGCTGCAAAACGTGGCTGACCGGGCCTTGCCGGCACTGCCCGCCCTCGCGCCGCTGTGGGAAGACCTGTACCGCATCAACGCCGCGCTTTGGCAGATCGAGGACGATATCCGCGCCTGCGAAGCCCGGCAGGATTTCGGGCCCGCCTTCGTCCGGCTTGCACGGGCGGTCTACCAGACCAATGACAGGCGTGCGGCCATCAAGCGCGAGATCAATCTGCTGCTTGGCTCGGCCCTGATCGAGGAGAAATCCTATCATCCGACGGGCCCGGCGACCGAGGGCAAGGCATGACCGAGGCACGGACACTGCAGGACATTCGCGCCGACCTGCGCGCATTGCAGACCCGACTCGTCGACGCGCTGGAGGGGGAACGCAGCCGCCGCCGCGGTCCGCTGATGGCCGAACTCCATGTCGTGCGGCGCATGCTGGAGCCTGCCTATCCGTTTCGCTCGCAGGCCGGGCAAGACGTGGTCATCGACCGGCTGCTGAACGGCAAGCGCGGCGGGACCTTCGTTGATGTCGGAGGCTATGACGGGACGACCGGTTCAAACACCCTTTTCTTCGAGATCTGGCGCGGCTGGACCGGTGTGCTGGTAGAGCCGATGCCGACACAGCTGGAGCGCGCGCGCCTTGCCCGGCGCTGTCCGTGTATCGGCGCCGCTGTCGCTGATCAGCCGGGCGAGGCAGACTTTATCGCTGTCAACGCGGGGTTCACGCAGATGAGCGGGTTAAGCGACTGCTACGATCCACAGCTTCTTGCCCGCGTCCGGGCCGATCCGCGTCATGACGAAACGATCCTGACGGTCAAGACGCGCACCCTGCCTGACATCCTCGAAGATGTGGGGCTGGAGCATCCCGATTTTGTTTCGCTTGATATCGAGGGAGGCGAACTGGCCGTGCTGGAAAGCTTTCCCTTCGGACGTCACCGTGTCGGCATCTGGGCGATCGAGAATAACGCCGGCGCGCCCCAGATCGGCCGGATCATGCGCGCTGCGGGCTATGACCTTGTCGAATTCTGCGGACAGGACGACATCTATCGGCGCCGGCAATAGGCTCAATTTGACCCGTTAATCACCGCTTCACCACTGCCTGTTAGCCCGGCTGACGGGTGAGAGATGGTGGTGGAAATGGGTGCGCATGCAAATGCTCCCGTCATCATTCGTCGCAAGAAGGTCATCGTCGGTGGAGGACACCACGGCGGGGCCTGGAAGGTGGCATATGCCGACTTCGTGACGGCGATGATGGCGTTCTTCATGCTGATGTGGCTGCTGAATGCCACGACAGAGAAACAGCGCAAGGGCTTGGCGGATTACTTCACGCCGACCATCGCGCTCAACCGCGTGTCGGGCGGCGGTGACCAGCTTTTCGCGGGGTCGAGCCTCTTTGCGCAAGAGGCGTTGGCGCACGATGGGACCGGCGGCAGCCAGCAGCAAATTGGTGCTGGCAGCAGCAGCGCAACCGGTCAGGCGGATCCGGCGCAGATCGCGGCACTGAACCGAGTCGAGGACATACTTCTGGGCCGCGGTGGCGAAAGCGCGCTGTCGGAAAAGGCGCTGCGCCATATCGTGACGCGCCTGACCGACGAGGGGCTGGTGATCGAGATCTTCGACACGCCTGACGCACCACTTTTCGACGGCGACACCGACACGCCGACGCCGCTGTTACGCGAAATCGCCACGGTGATGGCGCGCAGTTTTGCGCTGGTCGAGAATGGCGTGGCCGTTGCCGGTCACACTGCCGCGCGGCCGGTCGTGTTTCGTGAAAATCCGGTCTGGGGCCTGTCAACTTCGCGTGGGCTGGCGTTGCGGGCGCTGCTAGAAAATGACGGGCTCGAACCGGCGCGCTGCCGACGCGTGACGGGTCATGCTGACCGCAAGCTGGCTGTGCGCAACCCGATGGCGATCCGCAACAACCGGGTCGAGGTGACGTTGCTACGCTCCGACATCCCGCCGGGTGGATAAAATCGGCGCCTGTTAGGACGACGTTAAGCGGCACAGGCTTAGGGCGATTGTAACCGCTCGTTTCATCCTGATGCAGAAAGGCTCACCGATGACGATTTCTTCCTCGCTCAACGCCAGCGTTGCGGGCCTTGCGGCCAATGCCACGCGACTGGCCACCATCTCGGACAACATCGCCAATTCGTCGACCTACGGCTACAAGCGCGCGGTGACAGATTTCTACTCGATGGTCGTCGACAGCAATAAGGGCAGCTATTCCGCAGGCGGCGTGCGCACCAGCAACCAGCGCCTGATCGATCAGGGCGGCGCGCTGGTCTCGACCAGCAACGGTACCGATCTTGCCGTGCGCGGGCGCGGGATGATCCCGGTAACGTCGATGGCCAGCGTCAATGCCGCCAACGGCACCCCCGAGATGTTGTTGACCACGACGGGGTCTTTTCGCACCGACGATCAGGGGTATCTGACAACGCCCAGCGGGCAGGTTCTCATGGGATGGCCCGCGTTGCCGGACGGCACTTTGCCCACCTATCCGCGCGACACCGTCGATGGTCTTCAGCCGGTGCGGATCAACACCAACCAATATGCGGGCGAGGCGACGACGAACATCGATCTGGCCGTCAACCTGCCTGCCACGTCGACCGAGGCCGGATCGGTTGCGCCGGACGAGGAGCTGTCGGTTGAATATTTCGACAACCTCGGAAAATCGGCCAACCTTGCGGTGTCGTTCTCGCCCTCGGTGCCGGCGAGTGGTGCGTCGAACCTCTGGACGATGACGCTGCGCGACAGTGCCTCGGGCGGGGCCGTCGTGGGGCAATACCAACTGCAATTTGACGACAGCCGCGCCAGCGGCGGCACACTCGCCTCGGTCACCACGATCTCGGGCGGGGCTTACGATCCGGCGACAGGGCAGGTCGCCCTGACCGTGGCAGGCGGGCCCCTGTCGGTTAACATCGGCATGCCCGGCGACAGCAATGGCACCACCCAATTAAGCGACAGCTTTGCCCCGATCTCGATTTCCAAGAACGGCATGCCGGCAGGCAACCTCACTTCGGTCGAGGTGGATCCCGGCGGCTATGTCCACGCCACCTTCGACAGCGGAATTGACCGGGTGATCTACCAGGTGCCCCTCGTCGACGTGCCCAACGTCAATGGGCTGGAGGTGATGGACGACCAGACGTACCGGCCCAGTCCGCAAAGCGGCAACTTCTTTCTCTGGAACGCGGGCGACGGCCCGACTGGCGACATCGTCAGCTTCGCGCGCGAGGAATCGGCCACCGATGTGGCCGGAGAACTGACCCAGTTGATCCAGACCCAGCGCGCCTATTCGTCGAACGCGAAGGTGATCCAGACAGTGGATGAAATGCTGCAGGAAACCACCAACATCAAGCGGTAACGACACCAGCCGAGGTTCTGAAAGATGAGTATATCCAATACCTTGTCCAACGCGCTGAGCGGTCTGACCGCGGCCTCGCGCATGGCCGAGGTCGTCTCGTCGAACCTCGCCAACGCGATGACCGATGGCTACGGTCCGCGCAGGGTGGACCTGTCAGCGCGGATCCTCGGTGGTACCGGCGCCGGAGTCAGCATTGATGGCGTCACCCGGATGGTCGACCAGCGGCTGATCGGCGACCGACGGCTCGCCACAGCCAGCCAGACCGCTGCGGGCGACACGGCCAGCGCGCTGCAACACCTTGAGGCGATCTTTGGCGCCGCCGACTCGCCCGATTCGCTTTCGGCCCGCATCGCAGCGCTGGAAAAGTCGCTTGTCGCTGCAGGGGCCGATCCCGCCTCTGATATTGCGCTGTCTGACGTCGCCGGAAAATTCGGCGCGGTCGTCAGCACGCTGCACGATCAGGCCGCAGGAATTGCCGACATGCGCGAACAGGCCGATGCCGATATTGCGGCGCAGGTGGACAGCCTGAACGGAGCCCTTTCGCAAGTTGAGGGGTTGAATGCCGATATCGCCCGGATCCGTGCCGGCAATGGCGACACGTCGGCCTTGCTTGATGCCCGGCAAAAGGCAATCGATCAGGTCGCCGGCATCGTACCGCTGCGCGAAATCGACCGTGGAAACGGGCAAATCGCGCTTATGACCATCTCGGGCCAGACCCTGCTGGACGGCAAGGCGGTGACGGTGGGCTTCACACCCACCCATACCATCGTGCCGGAGATGACGCTGGCCTCCGGCGCCCTTTCGGGCCTGACGATCAACGGCCAGCCGGTTGCGGGCGGTGGTGCCGTCGGGCGGCTGGATGGCGGCGGGCTGGGCGCAGCCTTCGCGTTGCGCGACGACAGGCTGCAAGCCGCGCAGACCGCCTTGGATTACGTCGCCGCCGACCTCGCCCAGCGCCTGCAGGACCCGGCCGTCGACCCGACGCTGACACTCGGCAACCCCGGCCTGCTGACCGATGCCGGCCAGACCTACGATCCTGCGAACCTGACGGGGCTCTCCGGCCGCATCACATTGTCCGCGGCCATTGATCCACAGGCCGGCGGCTCGATCCAGCGGCTGCGCGACGGGCTTGGCAGCACGGGGCCGGGGCCGGCCGGTGATGCCTCGATACTTGACAGTATCCGTGCGGCGCTGGCCGATCCGCGCAGCCTTGTTCCGGGCGGCGAAGTGCGAAGTGCGGCGGGCCATGCCGCCAGCCTTGCGGCGCAAACGGCATTGCAGCGCACAAGTGCCGAGGACGAGGCCAGCTTTGCCGGCGCGCGGCTTGATACGCTGTGTCAGGCCGAACTGGCAGGTGGTGTCGATACCGACCAGGAAATGCAGAACTTGATCCGGATCGAACAGGCCTATTCGGCCAATGCCAAGGTGATGCAAACCGTCCAGTCGATGTTGCAAAGATTGATGGAGTTGTGACGATGACGATAGTTTCTCTTGGTGACGGCGCCAGACAGCTGGCCGCGTTGCGCCAGACGCAAGACCTCAAGACGCGGCTGGCAACGCTGAGCGCCGAACTTTCAAGCGGGCAAAGCAGCGATCTGGCCCGGCATGTCGGCACTGATCTTCAACGCCTTGCAGGATTTGACCGCGGGCTGACCTTGATCGACGGATTTGCCCAGGCGGCGCAACAGACCGGGCAGATGCTCGACATGATGCAAACCAGCCTGCAGGCCATCGACGCCCGACGTGCGGACCTGATGCAAAACCTGACAAGCATTACCGACGCCACATCCGAAGACCAGTTGCTGCTTGCGGCCGACGCGGGCAAGACGGCCTTCATCGATATCGCGGCCAAGCTTAATGCGCGGCTGAATGATCGCACGGCTTTTGCAGGCACGGCCTGCCACGGGCCCGGTACTGGCCAACCCGGAAGACATGTTAACGCAGATCCGCAGCGCCGCATCCGGTGCGCAAACCGCTGCCGAGGCTGAAGCGGCGGTGGCGGCATGGTTCGACGATCCTGCAGGCGGCTTTGCCACTGCCGGATACCTTGGCGATACCGGCGCGCCACCGCGCCGCCGGATCTACGAGACCACCGTGGTCGACATTACAGCAAGGGCGGATGCGCCGGCGCTGCGCGACGTGATGAAGGCCGCGGCCATGGCCTCGCTGGCCAGCGGCGGCACACCACCATTGGATCGTCTGGAACGCGCCCGTCTTTTGCAGGCTTCGGGCAGGCAAGCGGCCTCGGCTGCGCAACCCATGGCCACATTGCAGGCAGGTCTCGGTATGGCAGAGGCCAGCGTCGCCGACACCCGGGCAGCCCTCAGTGCGCGCAAGACCTATATCACCACCGCCCGCAACGACATGGTCTCGGCCGATCCTTTCGAAACGGCAACCAATCTGCAGGCCGTTCAAACCGCACTCGAGACGCATTTCACCGTTATCGCGCGGCTCTCGCACCTTAGGTTGTCGGAGTACTTGCGGTGATGATAAGACGCGCCGCGACACTGCTGGTGCTGGCTTGCGTCGCGGCTCTGCCAGTCGCCGCAGGGCCGGTCAGGATCAAGGATCTTGTCGAGTTCGAAGGTGTCCGGTCCAACGACCTGGTGGGATATGGCCTTGTCGTCGGGCTGAACGGAACCGGGGACGGCCTGCGCAACGCGCCATTCACCGAAGAAATCATGTCGAGCGTTCTGGAACGGCTTGGCGTCAATGTGACGGGCGAACAGTTCCGCCCCAAGAACGTGGCCGCGGTTCTGGTAACGGCCAGTTTGCCGCCTTTTGCCCGGGCGGGCAGCCCTATCGATGTGACGATTTCCGCCATAGGCGATTCGAAAAGTCTGCTGGGTGGCACGCTGGTGATGACGCCGCTGAAGGCCGCTGATGGCGACATCTACGCCGTCGCCCAGGGTACCATCATTGCCGGAGGCGTCAGCGCGCAGGGCGCATCAAGTTCGGTCACACAGGGCGTTCCGACCGCCGGCGTGGTTCCGTCTGGCGCGATAGTGGAGCGCGAGGTCGCATTCGATCTGTCCAGCCTCGGCACGGTCAGACTGGCCCTGCGCAATCCCGATTTCACCACAGCCGGGCGGATCGAAGCGGCGATCAACGCCGATTTCCGACGGCCCGTCGCGCGCATGCTCGATTCGGGCACGGTCGAGCTGACGCTGTCGGCCACCGGCATGACATCCCCCGCCCACGTCCTGGGCCGGATCGAGAACCTGATGATCGAACCCGAAACACGGGCCACAGTCGTGGTTGATCAGCGGTCGGGCACCATCGTGATGGGGGCCGACGTCCGGATTTCGCGCGTGGCCGTCAGCCAAGGTAATCTCACGCTGAAGGTCGATGATCATCCACTGGTGGTGCAGCCCAATCCGTTCAGCCAGGGGCAAACGGTGGTCGTGCCCCGCTCGCGCGCCAGCATCACCGAAAATCCAGGCACGGGAATGGCCGAGGTTGGCGACGGCGCCTCACTATCGGAAGTGGTGCAGGGGTTGAACGCGCTCGGTGTGTCGCCGCGCGACATGATCGATATCCTCAAAAGCATCAAGGCAGCCGGCGCGCTTCACGCTGACTTTGTCGTCCGCTGAAGGATCGGGCAGACTGGTAGGCCGGCTGGCCAAGGCGCAGACCGGCGCGGCGGCGTGCCTCACGACAGATGCTTTCGACCATGTGCTTAGGAAAGGCGTTTGCCTGGTGTTTGCGCGAACGCACTTGGCCGTGCGCGGGTCCGGAATTCCGGTGCGCGCATTATCTCTTCCTGAAGTCGATCGAGCGATTCGAGGCATTGGAAGCCCAGCATCGCCTCTTCCCGGGGCGGCCGACCCAAAAGGCGCTCGAAGGCCTCGATCACCTCGGCCCGACGCAGGCGGAGCCGGCCAAGTTGGTCCAGCAGGCCCGGCGTTGCATGGCGGAACGCGGCCACCTGTCGTGGCGGATGAACGCCGGCATTCTTCAGCCGCCGGACCTGCCGCGTCTCGATCTTTTCCCCGTCGATCATCCTGATCGCGTTGTCGATCCGCTCTGCATCGCGCGGGCGTTCGGGGGCGAGCCAGCCCACCACCTGGCTCATGACGCGCGGCGTGTCCGCGACAAGCGAGGCATAGTCGACGCATAGCTGACGTTTGGCGAAGTCCGATTCCAGCCACTTCGCCGCAAAATCGCGGTAGCGGTCGAATTGAAGGCTGGCAAAGCGCCGAAAGGAAAGCGGCGTGTCGGGGTTGCCGTTGAGGACGTGAAGTTCAAAGTTCGATATGACCGAGGGGACGAAATCGCGATACTGGACAAGGTATTTCTGCCCAGCGACCTGCGGCACGGACAAATCGAAATCATGGTTCTTGGTCAGGTTCACCTGACCGGCACAAACGCAAGGAACGCGGCGACAGCAATCGCCCTTGCCGTAAAAGTCGCAATACCCGAAATCTGGGCCGAAATAGGCCGTCAGGAGGCGCACCAGCATATGGTGACCACTGCGCGGCCAGCTGATTCCGACGACATAATCCATTTGTCCCTTACTCCCTTCCGACGGCCGCGCGATCGGCGTAGCCGCCCTGGGCGCCACGAGGCGCCAACGTATTGGGCCGGGCGTGGTCTCGCCGCTGGCCATCGAGGGTCTTACCGATCCGCAAGGATCGCAGAGAGCCGTGCGGCGTAGCGCGCGGCAATAATCTGCGGTCCGAAATGTGTGAAAACATGGTCACGCGCCTTGGCCGCGCGAGCGGCACGGCCAATGGCATCGGCGCGCAGCCGGCGAAGCTGCCTGGCGGCGCTGGCAATGTCCGGTTCGGCCCATTTCTGGCCGGGCCGGACGAAGATATAATCGTCGGGGCCAAGCGCAGTTTCGTGACAGTCGACCAGCCACGCGGTCTGGTCGTTGCAGAACTCCAGATTACCGGAATAGGCCGAACACAGCACTGGCACACCCAGGTTCATCGCTTCGATCATGCCGAATCCCCATCCTTCGGAACGATGCAGCGAGATGTAGCAATCGGCCGCGGCCTTGAGCTGAATCAGCGCGTCGTAAGGCATCGTCTCGTTGACGATAAGGATGCGCGGGTCGGAGGCGGCCATCGCCATGACCTCGGCCCAGATCCGCTGTTGGACCGGGTCGGTCACGCTGTCGCGGTTCTGGGTCTTGACGATCAGTCGGGCATCGGGGTCGTTCGGAAAGGCCGCGAGGAAGGCACGAAGAACGCCCAGCGGGTTCTTGCGCTGCACGAAGGAGAAGCTGTCGAAAGCGACAAGACAGAGAAATTCGTGCCCCTTCAGGTGAAAGCGCCTGTCGATGGCCCGGCGCGCGGCGGCCCGGTCTACGGGGCCGGGCTCTTCAAATGTCATGCCGACATTGGTGACGGGCCGGGCTGTGTGCGGGCGGTAGATGGAAACGCCATAGGCGCTCGAGACCCAGATCTCGTCCAGCAGGTTCATTCCAAGGAAGTGGCAGGCCGCCGGGGTATCAAGCTCCCAAAAGAAATAGCCGATATTGTAGGCGTCGGAAAACACGTCGGGGCCATAGGCAAAGGCCAGCGGAATCGACTCGGCGTTGAGGTGAATCAGGTTGACCTTGGCGCGATGGAATCCTGACAGGTCCCGCTCCCGCGAAAACCCTTCGGGCGCCGGATTATCAAGGCCGAAATCGACATGGTTGACGCTGAATTCCGTGCGGTCGAGGACGGCAGCAGAAAGCCGTGCGGCCTGCCCCAGCCCCGAGGCCTTGCGCAGCGGCCCGATGATCTGGACATCCACCTCCGGCCTGCCGGGCGGACGGGGCAACGCCGCCGCCTCGAGCCGATGGCCCTCTGACGTCACCGACAGAAAGCTGCCCGTCGCCAGATCAAAGCCGCGCTGGCGTAGCGCTGCGGCATAGCTCGGCGCGGTCAGCCGCGGCCCCCGTTTCTGCCCGGTCAGGGCCCGAACGAAGCCATCGAAGGCCGAGGGCTGGCCGCCATCCGGCGCAAGCAGGCTCTGTACCGGCTCTGGTGGAAGGTATCGCAGGATGTCGGGTCGCGCGGCGGCGGCGACCATCAACAGCAGGTAATAGGTCTTGCGGTCCTCGGCTTTGGTGCCATCAAGAAAATGCAGCTGCGGGTTGGCGGCGAAATGGTGATCCATGAAGATCGACAGCGCAAAAGGCTGACCGGCGCGCTCGGAGGGCACGGCGCGCAGCGCGGCCTGCTGCGCAGGGGTAACAAGGCAATCCTCGACATGCAGCACGTGCGCCTCATGCCATGCCCACCAGAAAAGCACTCGAGACTGCCAATGCGGATTGTCGAGGTCCATTTCAGCGCGCAACGCGGGGTTGCGCATGAGCCGCCCCCACAGGATACGGCTAAGCTTTGCCCGAAAGCCACCGATCACGATATCCGCGTTCAGCCAGGCGATCAGGTCGCGCGACAGCGGGACGCGCAGTCCATTGCGCATCACGCTGTAGCCGGCGAGATACCAATCGAGGAAGTGCGCCACCTCGTCGGGGTCGGCATCGCAGGGAAAACGCCCGTCCTGCCGGTAGCGGAAGCGGGTGTAGTCCAGATAGCCGGGCAGCGCCGTGGGATTGGCCATGTCCGGCTGGCCCGGTGGCGCGGGCGAGCGGTGAGAGAAAAGCGCGCCATGCCGTTCGAGCGGCGGGGGCGTTGACTGGCTTTGCTCGCTCCCGATGGAGTCGATCAGGGAGGACAGCATCAAGAGGCCGTCTGCCACCTTGCGACAGGCGGAAAGCCGGTCGGCCTTGACGGGGTCTCGCGGGCCGGCGTCCACGACGGGCCCGATGGCGGGGCAAACAGCGCAGTCACCCAGCCGGTAGCCCGCACCGTTCATCACACGGATGCTGACGCGGCCGCCCGCCCGCGCGATCATTTCCATCATCGGCGGGGTCAGTCGAAAGGCAAAGCCACAGCGCCCATCGCCGATCCCGGCGGCATCAACATCGGCGCGCATCAGGTTGGCCAGTGCAGTGTCAATCAGTCCGTCACGCAGGTAGAGGCCCACCTTCAGGCCGCCCTCTTGGTCGGAGACGTGCACCACCCAACCCTGGATCGTATCACCCCTAAGACCGTCCACATGGCCGCGATAGGGCCCGCGGTGCAACCCGGCCTTGCGCGCAATGGCCCCGGCGGCGGCACGCAGCTTGCGGTATTCCGAATGCAAGGGCGCCGCCATCATGTCAGGCAGCCGCATCGTAGTCGGCCCGCGCCATCATCGTGGCCAGTTCTCTGACACCGACGGTCGCCCGCCAGCCAAGGCTGCGTTGCGCCTTGGCCGGATCGCCAATCAGCAGGTCCACCTCGGCCGGACGAAAGAACCGTTCGCTAACCTCGACGATGCGCTTGCCGGTAATGCGATCATCGGCCTTTGCCTGCGTGCCCTGCCCCGTCCATTCCAGCCGCATTCCCAACGCCTCGGCCGCATGGCTGACGAAATCGCGGATCGGGGTCGTGACGCCGGTTGCCAATACGTAATCGTCGGGCTGGTCCTGTTGCAGCATCCGCCACATGCCCTCGACATAGTCGCCGGCAAAGCCCCAGTCGCGCTGTGCATCAAGATTGCCCAGAACCAGCGGATCTGTCCCGCCACGGGCCAGTCTTGAAAGACCAAGCGTAATCTTGCGGGTTACGAACTCGGCCCCGCGCAGGGGCGATTCGTGGTTGAACAGGATGCCGGAAGAGGCATGCATCCCGAACGATTCGCGATAATTGCCAGTGATGTAATGGCCGTAAACCTTTGCCACACCATAGGGCGAGCGTGGATAAAGCGCGGTGGTCTCACGCTGCGGGACTTCGCGCACGCAGCCGAACATCTCGGACGTCGAGGCCTGGTAATAACGCGTTTGGGGCGCGAAGGTGCGCAGCGCGTCGAGGATGCGCACCACACCCATCGCGTTGGCGTCCGAGGTGAAGACGGGCACGTCCCATGACGCGCCGACAAAACTTTGCGCCGCGAGGTTATAGAACTCGTCCACCTTCACGTCGCGCACCAGCCGCAGGATGCTGTTTTCGTCGCAAAGGTCGAAATCGTGCAGCTGGACCTTCCCTGCAATGCCCAGCGCCTGCAGCCGGGTCAACGCGGGCTGAGCGCTGCGGCGCAAGGCGCCGTGCACGATATAACCCTTCTTCAGCAGCAGCCGCGCCAGATAGGCGCCATCCTGTCCGGTGATGCCGGTAATCATCGCTGACTTCATCTGTCCTTTCGCCCCCCTCGGCTGTCCGTTTCCGGGCGGTGCCGCCCTTCGGTTTCATCGGGGCAAGAACACACGAGGGTGGTGAACATATGCTGAACGGGCATGTGCATTTCGCCATCGTCCATGCGTTGACCCTTCAGCCCAGCGCGATCATGTCGGTTTGGATGTCTTGCAGGGCAGTGTCGAGGAAGGTCACGCTGTGGCCGGCATCGGTAAACACGACATCCGGCCCGACTTGCGCCATGTGGGTCAGCGCCACCGTGGCATCGGCATAGCCAAAGCCGGTCAGCGCGACGGTATCCCACCGCTCCAGCCCGACGACTGTGTCGTTGCCCGTCTCGGCAGCGGCGAAGACAAAGGTATCGGCGCCGAACCCGCCAAACAGGATGTCGTTTCCGTTTCCACCCGCCAACACGTCATCATGGCAGATCGTGTGCATCAACGCAGTCAGCGGGGCCGTTGTGGCGTTGATAAATTCCTGGCTTTGGGCAAAGCCCTGCACCACCTGCTCGCGCGTCTGCCGTCCGGTGTCGAGTGCATCAACCCAGCCCGACAACCCCGCGCCGGGCGCGCGATGCAGCACGTTTTCGTAAAGGAGGGTCACGAATGCCGTGTTCGTGGTCGAACCGTATTTCTGGGTGAATTCGGCTGAGACGGTGAAATCGTGCACGATCGCGTCAAGGCTGCGCCCATTGGCCAGCGCCATGGTATTGGCCCGCAGCGCCGCCTCTTGCGGTTCGCGGCCAAGCGTGGCGAGGAAGACGCGGTAGACATCGTCGGTCCAGCTGGCCTGCGCGCCTGCACGGCTGAATTCCAGACTGCGCCAAGCCGTGGCGTTGATGAATTCCTGACTGTCGACGAAGGACAGCACCATCTGTTCGCGGCTTTGGGCGCCACTTTCCAATGCGTATGTGTAGGCGGCAAGGTTGGCACCGGGTTCGCGCCCCAGCACGTTGTTGAAGAGCAGCGTAACGAACCCGGTATTGTCGGTGTCACCGTATTTGTTCTGGAATTCAGGCGAGGCGGTAAACCCGCTGACGATGCTCAGCATATCGTGCCCGGCCATGATCTGGTTGGTCCAGTTGACATAACCGGCATAGTTCGGGGCGCGGTCCAGCACCGCTTCGAAAATCCGATAGGTCGTGGCGGCGGCGATGTCGAAGGCCGCCTCCATCCCTTCACCGCGCAACACGTCATTTCCATCCATGCCCGAGATCGCGTCATGTTCGGCGGCGCGGCCGAGCAGGTTTTCAGGGCCATTATCGCCGATCAAATGACGGCTAGCCGTGGCGCCGCCCAGCGTGGCGCCGGGGATCAGGGCCGCGGGGGTGGTCCGCGCGGTTTGGGACGGCACGGTCACGTGCCAGAGATCGGTCAGATCGGACAGTGTAAAACTGGCGGGCGCAATGGGTTTGCCATCGGCCGCGAGGAGATGGACGGTTTCACCTGCAAAGGTCAGGTCGGCACCGCTGGCCGTCTGGGAGATGCTGACGGCCCCGAGCGTGTAAAGCGGGCCCAGCGCGGACAGGTCCAGCCGGTCGATGCCCAGCTGATAGTCCATCACCCAGTCATCCGCCCCATCTGCCTGAAAGACAAAGACATCGGCGCCCGCCCCGCCCCACAGGCTGTCCTGCCCGGCGCCATCGATCAGCACGTCGGCGCCGCTGCCGCCCAGCAGCTGATCGGTGCCGGCGCCGCCCATCAGGATATCGGCGCCGTCGCCACCGTTCAGACTGGCACCGCTATCAGGCGCGGTCAGGACAAGGCCCGCCTGCCCCGGATCGACCGTCAGGCGGGTCAACCGGGCATCGACGGAAGACGTTGCAAAAACATCGATCAATCCGTCATGCACGGCCGTGCTGAGCGCGCTGATATGGCTCAGCGCCGTTGCTGTCGTGTCGGCGATGGATTCGAGATGCAGCAGACGGCCGTTGGGCAGCAGCGTCATCAGGCTTAGCCCGTCATCGGCGCCACCGGCAACGACATAGACACGCGCGCCAACGGTCGCGGTCGCCAGGGCCGTGACGCCCTGAAACCGGGTTGTCAGCGTGTCGTTCACCTGGTCGGTCGCGGTCAGGCTGCCATCGTCCCCCACCGCCAGAACAGTGACCGAACTGCTCGCGGCTGAAGCCACGATTGCATAGGCCTGGCCCGCCAGTGTCGTGCTTTCGATCCGCGTCGGCGTTGCGATGGGCAGGGCATCGACGGCGCCAAGCCGGGCTGTCTGCGTCAATGCCCCGTCGGCTGTTGCGGCAAAGCATGTGACGCTGTTGGAGGTGGTCGAGATGGCCAGCAGGTAGTCCGCGCCGCCTACTTGGGCGTCGGCCAGATCCAGCAGATCCATCCCCGCAGTGCCCAGCGGCGTCTGCCCGCGCAGGCTGAAGTTGCCGTTGCCGTCGGGCAACCATGCCTCGATCCCGGCGACATCGGCAGAAACGGTGTAGAAGGCAGCGCCGATCTGCTGCAGAGCCAACACCCGCCCCGACCCGATCGCCATCGTCTGGGCCGCCGAGAGGGTGCCATCTGCCGCTATCGTGGCGCAGAGGACACCGGCGGCAGCCTGCCCGTAGGTCAGAAGGACAGTCTGGCCGCCGATGTTAGCGGTCTCGATCCGGGTTGGTGCGGCCATGCCCGCGGGCGGGCCGAAATCGATCCGGTCGATCACGCGCAGCGCCCCGAGCGTTTGCCACGCCATCACGCCGCCGCCCTGCGCGCTGCCGGTAAAGACCGCCGGGCCAGTGGACGTCATGAAGGTGGCCACCCCGGTCATCGAGACAAGGCTGGCCGCTGGTCCGTCGGCATAGCTCCCGACCTTTGTGAAGTAGCTCACAAGACCCCCTTCGACGCCCACCACGGCAATCGCGGGTATCTTGCGCGCGGCTGGACGTCATGCGCAGGGCCAACAGGGTGACGGAAATGCGGCGATTATCGACAATTCGAAGTGCCGGCGGGCACGGCCCGAGTGACCTATCCCAGCAAGTTGCGCTCGTGCTGCGCGATGGCGGCCTCGACATCGTCGAACCATGTCAGCTTGCCGGCTTCCAGCACGATGGCGGCATCGCAGAGGCTGCGGACCTGCCCCATCGCGTGGGTTGCCAAGATGGCACCCGCTCGCGATAGCCGATCCTCGAACATCGTCTGGCTGCGGGCGCGAAACGCGGCGTCGCCGACCGCCGTAATCTCGTCGACAAGGTAGGTATCGAAAGCGATGCCCATCGAGACGCCGAAGGTCAGGCGCGATCGCATGCCGGCGGAATAGGTGCTGAAGGGCAGGCGGAAATGCACGCCCAATTCGGCAAAATCTTCGACGAAGGCGACGAGGGCATCGGAATCGACGCCATAGACTCGCGCGACGAAACGCGTGTTCTGAACGCCGGTAAGGTCGGCATGGAACGATCCCGCGAAACCCACTGGAAAAGAAATGCTGCCGGTCGAGGAAATGCGGCCCGCCGTCGGCGCCTCGGTTCCCGCGATCATCCGCATCAGTGTCGACTTGCCGGCACCGTTTCGGCCCAGAAGCGCCACCACACGGCCAGCCGGGATCGCCAAGGACACGTCCCGGCAGACCAGCTTGCGCCGTCCGTCACGGACATATTCCTTTGTCAGACCTTCGAACCGGATCATCGCGCGCCTCAGCGGCGATCGCGGAGCGAATGGATCATCAGGACGGCAAGCGACCATGACAAGAACAGAAACCCCGCAAGCCCGCCCAGCAGCACGCTGCGGCGTGGATACTCTGCCTTTTGCGCGAGCGTGGGGGCCACATAGGTGGCAAGGTAGCGACTCTTGCGCTGGGCATCGGCAACGGCACCATCATAGGCCGCCAGCGCCGAAACGTATGACCGCTCGGCGAAATCCCGGTCGACCGACAGGCGTTCATAGTCGCCCACAAGCGTGGCAAGGCCCCCGTCGCCGGTGGCGGTGGGACCTGCGCCAGTCCGCGCCTTTTCTGCCGTGATCCGATCCTCGATCGCGGTGACCTTTCGCCGGGCCTGCACCATCCGCAGATCACCCTCCCGAACGGTGCCTTGCAGCAAATCCAGTTCGATCATCGCCGAGGCAAGCTGATTTTGCAGGACGCCCAGCAGGCTAGCCTGACTCTGGATGTCGGCGGACGGATCGACCATCTGGTTGGCGTTGCGAAAGGCCGTGACGGCCTGACGGGCCTGTTTCAGGCGTTCGACCGCGGTGGAAAGTTCGGACCGGGCGTAGCGGATCGCATCCTCGCGCGCGCTGGAATTGAGATCGTTGATCATTGTCGTGCTCTTGTCGAAGATCGCACTAGCGATGCGGCGGGCATCGGCAGGATCGAAGGCCAGAACCCGCACCTCGATCAACCCGGTGCGCGATTCGTAGCGTATGGCTACCATGCGGCGCCAATAGGCCAGCAGATCTTCGACGGTGCCGGGCGCGTGATAGGCAAAGACGGGGTCGCCCGTCGGGCGTGACCAGATTTGGCGCAGGTCCACCTGCGCGTCGATATCGGTGACCAGTTGCTGGCTCCGCAGGAATTCGTAAAGCATGTCGGCGTCCGAAGCACTCGACCCCGAGACAGAGGCGAAGCCGCCCAACAGGTCGACCGCTGACGGCGCATCTTCCTTGCGAATCGAGAATCCGACAGTCGAGGCGTATTGCGGCGCCGCGACCCGCCACAGGTAAAGGCCGGCGGCAAGGCTGGGCAGAAGAACCAGCATCACGAATGTGGCCAGCACGACCCGATGCCGGGGACGCGGACGTGCGCGGCCGACGGGCGGCGCGATGACTTGCCGTGTCGGCGCAGGTGCTGTCAGCGGCTGCGCCGGAGATGCGGGGCGCGGGCCGGGAACAACCCGCGCCTCGGCAGGGCGAACAGCGATGGCCTGTTCTGGCGGCGCGGCGATAGGTTGGTGTTTCATCGGGTGGCCCGTTGCCTGTGTCGTCACAGGCCTCGTCTACATACCGAATCTTTAGAAAATGATTATAGCCGTCGTGGCATCGGCAGGCAGGCGCAACGCGGCCTGCAGCCACCGTCAGCACGGGGTTAGCGATGCGTTCTTCCTCCGACATGCCACAGGCCGCTCTGCCGCACGCGGCCCGGCGCAAGGCAAGTGCGCGAACGATCCTCGCGCTGATGCTGCGCGAGATGGCAACGACCTATGGCCGTTCGCCCGGCGGCTCTGTCTGGGTCATTCTCGAACCGGTGGGTGGCATCGCGATCATGTCGGTCGTGTTTTCGGCGCTGGTTCAGGCGCCGCCGCTGGGCGTCTGTTTTCCGGTCTTTTACGCCACCGGGATGCTGCCCTTTGCACTTTACGGAACGATCCAAAGCAAGGTGTCGAACGCGCTGATGTTCTCCAGGCCGCTCCTTGGCTTTCCGCGCGTCACCTTCCTTGACGCGATCCTTGCGCGCTTTGCGCTCAACATGATGACAGAGGCGATGGTGGCCTACATCGTCTTCGGCGGACTGCTGATGATCTACGACGATCATGTCGCGCCAGACCTGCCGGTGATCGCGTTGTCGCTGATGCTTGCGGGGCTGGTGGGGCTGGGTGTTGGCCTGCTCAACGCTTTTCTCTTCACCCGGTTCAACGTCTGGCAACGTGGCTGGTCAATTCTGACACGTCCACTTTTCCTGATGTCCTGCGTCTTTTTCCTGTTTGTAAACCTGCCTGACGGCTTCCAGTCGGTGCTGTGGTACAATCCCCTCGTGCATGTCGTGGGCCTGATGCGGCACGGCTTTTACCCCGGCTATGACAGCAGCTATGTGTCCGTCGGCTACGTCCTGTTTTTCAGCGGGGCGACAGGGCTGGTCGGGTTGATCCTGTTGCGACGCTATCACCGCGAATTGCTGTCATTCTAGGCCGCGAGGGCCCGCGTTCCGGCCGCCGCAAGGCATGCCAAAAGGGCATCGGCCAAGGCGTCGGGGCCTTCGGGCCCCTGGTGCCAAGGCAGAACAATTCCATGTCCGCCGTGCGCCAGGCTCGCCTTCAAGGCCTCGGCTTGCCCACCAAGATCAAAGCAGGCGACGGGCAGGCCAGTGGCAATCGCCTCATGCGTGGTGAAAGAGAATGTCTCGGGCCAGACCGACGGGATCAGCCAGAGGCCGATGCCGTGGCGGTGCACAAGACGGGGAATGTCCGCCATACCATAGGCGCCGGTCACCCGGACACCGCGCGGCAGGCGGATGGCCGGGTCCACCTCGCCGACCACGACCAGCCGGGCGCCGCGCCGGTTCAGCGCCGCGGCAAGCCCGGGCAACAGCCCGGCGCCCTTTTGCGGCCCGATGCGCCCGAGGACCCCGATCACCGGCGGTTGGCCGTGGCGTGGCGGCCCGACAAGGCGTAGCGGGCCAAGATCGGGGCGATGCGGTTGCACGACAATCCTGTCGGCCGCCTGCGGAAAAGCCGCGGCGACAAGGGCATGACTGGCCCGCGAAAAGACGACAAGACGTTCGGCCCGTTGCATCAGCCGGCCCCAGGCTATCCGCCATTCTGCTAGGTCCACTTGTCGCCCGCAGCGCCCGCGACTGCGATGGGCCCGGTCGGCCGAACCGCACTTGGGCAGACCGCGGAAGTGGCCATCAGACCCGATCAGCGTGTAGGACGGGCTGAGCGGAAGATAATCGTGGAACAGAACTTCGATTGTCTGGTTCGCGCCGATCTGCATCAGAAAATCGGGCAGGTCGATGGGATCAGGGTCTCCGACGCCGCAGGAGTAGATGACACGGCGCGCCGGCAACCGCCTCAGCAGCGTGAGAACCTGTGCCCGATCCTCGCAAGCGGCCGCAGTCACGCCAGCGGGCGTATGCACTTCGATCTGCCACCGATGAGGGCCCCCGACACGCAGTACCACGGCCACGCCGATCCGGGTCACGTCCGCGCCGATACGACGGGCCAGATCATCCTCGGCCCCGCCGCCCAGAGCATGGCCAAGATAGATCGGCACCGGCCCGTCGGCCCTCACCGCGGCCCAGGCCATCGCCGCAACCATGCGCGCGCCGATCAGCGGGTCGTCCCGCAGAAAGCCTTGCACACGGGCGTTGTAACCGGGGTAGCGGCGGTCGATCAGTGCGCCGTTCTTGGTGCAAAGACGTGCCTTTTGCGTCGCACCAAAAGAGGTGCCGCCACGATGCTCGACGAATAGTGCGGGCTGGACAAGGTGCCGCCCGGCGATATGGCGGGCGCGCTGGCACCAGTCCACCTCTTCGCCGTAGCCGGGCCCGAACGCGGGGTCGAACCGCGGCAAGCGGCGCAGGAAGGCCGGCGACAGCGCCATGCAAAATCCGACGCCTGTCGGCACCTCCCGCGGGGCAAGACCCGCCGCCGCGACCAGCGCATCAATGCGGTCGCCCTCGCCCGGACGCAGCGGCTGACCCCTGCAGATCACCGGCGCCGTCATCAGCTCGGCCTCGTTCGACAACGGCGTCACGCTGGCCACGGCCGGATCGGCCAGCGGCGCGACAAGGCGGCTGGCCCAGGCCGCCGGAACAAGCGTATCGGCGTTCAGCAGAATGACCGGATGCGGGTGGTGGCGCGCCGCTTCCAGCCCACGATTCACGGCACCGACAAAGCCAAGGTTCACCGGGTTCTCGATCAGGACAATCTCCAGCGCGGCGGTGGCATTCGCGGCGACCCATCGGCGCAGAAACGGACGGATCCGCGGATCGGGTGAGGCATCCTCAACAAGGATCAGCCGCCATGGAAGGTCAGTATGACGGAGGAGGCGATCAAGCGCCTCGGACAGAACGCCAAAGGCCTCGTAGACGGGCAGGATGATGGTGACGGCGATTCCGGCAGACGCGTCGGGCGCGGCCGGCCCGGATGGCAAGCCGCCATCCGTGTCCAGTAGCGGCACCGATTGGCGGCTTAACCCCATCACGCGCTTCATTTGCGCCCGTGCGCTGACGTCCTGCCAACGCGCCCAGCGCCACGCCGCGGGCAAGGCACGCAGGCAAGCCAGTGTGAAACCGGGAAAACAGCCGATTGCCGCCAGCCATCTGCGCCATGCCGGGAAGGGAACAAACGCAATTCGCCGCCGATTGCCCCCATCCTCTTCAAATTCGAGGCTGAGAAGCCCCGGCGAATCGTCAATGTCGAACTGGAAGCGGCGCGCACCGGGTACGTCGCCCGGCGGCAGATCAAGCCGGCGCAGCACCATTCCGGCAGCAGCGCTGACCCGTGTGGCCCCTGTCGCACCCTCAACCCACACCCGCCCGCCGCGGAGTGTCACGCGGCTGATCCTGTCAGGGCCGCGCACGCCGGGCCCGCGGCGTGACAGACGCATATGGACTGCCCGGTATCGACCGAACAACCGCCACACCCGTCCGGCCAGACCCCCGACCTGAGTCCCCATTTGCCGTCTCTTCCTGCATTACCGCCCACGCATTGGGCAAATTCGCAACGCTGCATCCTTTGCGTGTGCCCAGCGTGCAGGGAAATTCAGAAAGTTTCGGTTACCGTCTTGATATTCGCGTTGCCTGCCTAGATGAGAACAAACATTCATTCTCATCCCGCGAATCCATGACCTCAACGATCGAACACGAGACAGACTTGCCTGCGCAGCACCCAAGGGTGCGCGATATCCTTGACCGTTTGCGCGGCGTCTTCGCCGACAAGGGCTTTGACGGGGCAAGCATGCAGGACCTCGCCCGCGGCGCCGGGATGAGTGCGGGTAACTTCTACCGTTACTTCTCGTCCAAGAACGCGCTGGTCGAAGCCTTCGTCGAGCAGGACCTGCTGGACATCGAGAGCGATTTTCACGCCATCGTCACATCGTCCTCGCCGCGTAAGGCGCTGCGCGAGACACTGCGGCGCAGCCTTGAAAGCTTTCACGACACAAAGGCCGCGCCGCTTTGGGCCGAGATCGAGGCCGCCGCACAACGCCGGCCCGAGATCAAGGCGATCCACGACCGGATGGAAACCAAGATTGCCGATTACCTGATCCAGGCCTTCGCGGTCATCGCCGGCATCGGGCCAGAGGCCGCAAAAGAGCAGTTCTCGGCCCATGCGACGATGATCTTCCTGCTGGTGCGCGGCGCGGCAATGCAATCGTGCGATGCGGCCGCTCCGCCCATGCAGGCAGATCGCACCGCCGTGACCGGCCTTGCCTTGCGCCTTGTCGACCTAATTATTGCCGAAATCGCCGGTCAACAGGACCGCGCCCATGATGCCGAAAGCCAGACCCATGTTGCCTAGGACCCTTATTGCCGTCTCCTTCGCCCTTGCCAGCACGCTCGGGACCGCCGCGCTTGCCGAAGGCACGGCCACCACTTCCACATCGACCGATACGGCTGGCAATGCCAGCGCATCCGCGGCTGACACGCGGCCGGCAATCTCGGTCTCGACCGTGGGAACCGCGACGATCGAAGGCAACATCTTTGTCTCCGGCACCATCGGCCCGGTCGAAAAGGTGCTGGTCCAGCCGCAGATCGAAGGGCAGGCCATCGAGGAATTGCTGGCCGATGTCGGCGATCATGTCGAGGTGGGCCAGCTGCTTGCCCGGTTGTCGACCGCTGCGCTCAACCTCCAGAAAAGCCAGCTGAACGCAGCGCGCGCCGCGACCGAGGCGAATGTGGCACAGGCGCAGGCCGCGATGGTGGCAGCCCAAGCCGCCGCCGATCAGGCCGTCCGCGTCAGCGACCGCACCGCGACGCTGCAGCAGCAGGGTGTCACCTCTTCCGCTGCGGCCGATCAGGCCAAGGCCGCGGCCGATTCGGCGCTGGCCCAGCTGACCTCGGCCAAGGAAGGGCTGTCCGCCGCCAAGGCGCAGCTCGCCGTCAACGATGCTCAAATGGCCAATGTCGATCTGCAACTGCGCCGCACGCAAGTGATCGCCACCGTGGCCGGCGTAATCTCCGAGCGCAACGCGACCGTGGGCGCCATCGCCTCGGGCGCCGCGGCGCCGATGTTCGTCATCATCAAGGATGGCTTGCTGGAACTGCGCGCCGACGTGGCAGAGCAGGACGTTGTGAAACTGGCCAACGGCCAGGCCGCTGAAATCAGCCCGGTTGGTTCGGCACAGCCGCTGAGTGGCCATGTCCGGCTGGTTGAACCAAAGATCGACCCGACGACGCGCCTGGGCGTAGTCCGTATCGCCATCGACGATTCGTCGAGCGTGCGTGACGGCCTGTTCGCGCAGGCGCGGATCACCGTCGCCCGGCACGAGAATGCCGTGGTCGTGCCGGTGACATCGGTCACGACCGACCCGGATGGTACGTTCGTTCTGGCCGTGGATGACAACGGACAGGTTCACCGCACCCCCGTCATGACCGGGATTCGCGATCAGGGCATGCTGGAAATCACCGACGGGCTGAAGGCCGGCGCAACCATCGTTGCCCGCGCGGCTGCGTTCGTCCGGGACGGCGACATGATCAACCCGGTTCCCGATACCGCCGCCGCTGCGGCCCCGGTTTCGAACTAGGAGAGCGATATGAACTTCTCCGCATGGTCCATCCGCAATCCGATTGCGCCAATCCTGGCCTTCGTGATGTTCCTGTTCCTTGGCTGGCAGGCCTTCAACAACCTGCCGATCACCCGATTCCCGAACATCGATGTGCCGCTGGTCGCGGTGTCGGTCACGCAGGCCGGCGCCGCGCCAGCCGAGCTTGAGACACAAGTCACGAAGGAGATCGAGGATACGATCGCCGGGATCAGTGGCGTCAAGAACATCAATTCGACGATCACCGACGGCTCTTCGACGACCGTGGCCGAGTTCCGTATGGAAGTCCCGACCGACAAGGCGGTGCAAGACGTCAAGGATGCGATAGACCGGATCCGCGGTACCCTGCCCGGCGATGTCGATGCGCCGGTTGTGACACGGATTGACGTCGAAGGGCAGGCGATCATGACGTTCGCGGTCTCTTCGCCCAACATGTCGCTCGAACAACTGTCGTGGTTCGTGGACGATACCGTTACGCGCGCGCTACAGGGCCAGTCCGGAATTGGCCGGATCGACCGCTACGGCGGCGCCGACCGCGAGATCGCGGTGGCGCTTGACCCGGCAAAACTTGATAGCTTTGGCATCAGTGCCGCGGCTGTCAGCGCTCAACTTCGCGCGACCAACACGAACCTTGGGGCCGGGCGTAGCCAGATCGCCTCGGGCGAACAGGCCATCCGCATTCTCGGCGACGCTTCCACGGTGGCGAGCCTTGCCAGCACCACGATTGGCTTGCCCTCGGGCCGCTTCGTCAAGCTGTCGGACCTTGGCACCGTCACCGACAGTTACAAAGAACTGCGCTCGTTCTCGCGGTTCAATGGAAATCAGGTTGTTACCTTCGGCGTTTTCCGCGCCAAGGGAGCAAGCGAGGTATCCGTCGCCGAAAAGGTCAACGCCACGCTGACCACGATCCGCGCGCAGCATCCCGAGGTGAAAATCACCCCGGTCGACGACACGGTCTATTACACCTACGGCAACTACGAGGCCGCGCTGCATACCCTGATGGAAGGCGCTCTGCTGGCCGTCATCGTGGTGCTGCTGTTCCTGCGCAACTGGCGTGCGACGTTGATCGCTGCGGTGGCGCTGCCGCTTTCGGCGATCCCGACGTTCTGGATCATGGACCTGCTGGGATTCTCGCTGAACCTGGTCAGCTTCCTCGCGCTGACACTGGCAACCGGTATCCTCGTCGATGACGCGATCGTCGAGATCGAGAATATCTCGCGACACATACGCATGGGCAAGACACCCTATCGGGCCGCAATCGAGGCGGCAGACGAGATCGGCCTTGCGGTCATCGCGACGACCCTAACGATCGTTGCGGTTTTCGTGCCGGTGTCCTTCATGCCGGGCATTCCGGGACAGTATTTCAGCCAGTTCGGCCTGACCGTGGCCATCTCGGTGATCTTCTCGCTGCTGACCGCGCGCCTGATCACGCCGATGATGGCCGCCTACCTGATGCGCGCCAAAGATGCGCATGAGGAGCACGAAAAGGACGGCCTGATCCTGCGCAGCTACTCGCGGCTTGTGCGCGGAACCATGCGGTTCCGCTATCTCACGCTGCTGGCGGCAGTGGGCGTGCTGATCGTCTCGCTCTTCTTCCTCAGCAAGGTGCCGGGCAGCTTCATTCCGCCCGATGACGTCAGCCGGATCTCGGTCAGCGCTGAATTGCCGCCGGGCTCGACGCTGGCCGATACAGACCGTGCAACGCAGCAGATGCAGCAGCAAATCGCCAAGCTGCCCGGGGTCGAGAACATCTTTGTTCTTGGTGGTGCTTCGCCCACCGGCGATCTGGACATCCGCCGTGCCACGGTGACGGTGCTGCTGGAGAAGCTGGATCACCGTCTGATCTACAAGCTCTCGACGCTTGGCCGGCAGATTCCACTGATTGGCGCGCTGGTACCCAAGGTGGAATCCCAGGGCCGGACGATTCCGCAAAGCGTGATCGAAGGGCAGGTGTTCAAGATCGTCTCCGAGATCCCCGACGTGCGGGCGTCAAAGCTCAACGACCGTGGACAGCGTGACATCTCGTTCTCGATCCTGTCGAACAACGAGGCCGATCTGAATGCTGCGGCCGCCGCGCTGGAGGCCAAGCTGCGGGGGGATCCGTTGCTGGCCAACGTCGCGGCCGAGGGCGCGCTGCCCCGTCCCGAGGTGCAGATCGTGCCGCGCAAGGATGAGATGGCCCGCCTTGGCATCACGACTCAGGCGCTGGCCACGACGATCCGTGTCGCCACCATCGGCGATTTTGACGCCGCGCTGGCCAAGGTCTCGCTCGACAACCGGCTGATCCCGATCCGGGTGAAGCTGACCGACGGGATCAAGGATGACGTGGCGCGTCTGGGTGCGATCCGGATCAATACCGCCTCGGGTGGAACGGTGCCGCTGAACGCAGTGGCCGACATCAACATCACCCAAGGGCCGAGCACCATCGACCGCCTCAACCGCGAGCGACTGGCCACCATTGGCGCCAACCTGCCGCCCGGCGTGGCGCTGGGCACCGCAACCGCGCGCTTCAACGAGTTGACCAGCCAGGTCAAGCTGCCGCCAGACGTTCACATCGCCTCGTCCGGCGATGCCGAGGTGCAGCAGGAACTGGTCGCCAGCTTCGGCAACGCGATGATCATGGGCCTGCTTCTGGTGTTGACGGTGCTGATCCTGCTGTTCGGCTCGGTCATTCAGCCCTTCACGATCCTGTTCTCGTTGCCACTCGCCATCGGCGGCGTGGCGGCAGGCCTGATCCTGACCAACAACGCGCTGTCGATGCCGGTGCTGATCGGCATCCTGATGCTGATGGGCATTGTGACCAAGAACGCGATCCTTCTGGTCGATTTCGCGGTCGAGATGCGCAAACAGGGGATGGACCGCTTTGCCGCGATGGTCGAGGCCGGACGCAAACGCGCGCGGCCCATCGTGATGACCTCGATCGCGATGTCGGCGGGCATGTTCCCCTCGGCACTGGGGGTGGGCGAGGGCGGATCGTTCCGCGCGCCGATGGCGATTGCCGTGATTGGCGGCATCATCGTCTCGACCGTGCTCAGCCTGATTGTGGTGCCCTCGTTCTTCATCATCATGGATGACCTGTCCTGGCTTCTGGGCAAGATCTTTGGCCGCATCGTCGGCAAGAAGGAAGAAGAACCCAAGGCGCCCGAACCCGAAGCTTTGGCCGCGACGCTCGAAACGGCGAAGTCCGAGATCGACCAGCTGCGTGTCCGGCTCAACTTGCTCGAATCGGGCAAGGGTGGCGGCCTTCCGGCCCGGCACGCCGCCGAATAATCCCGCGCCTGCCCGCGTTTTCAATCGCGGGCAGGCGTTTCATGGGGCCGCGCCGGACGGATTTCCGTTTGCATTTATCCAAGGTCGGTCTAGCCTTCCGCCCATTGTCAGACCCGTTCCTGTCTTGAAAAAGACCGCGACGGGTAGCGCCATCACAATGGAGGACCCGATGGGCAAGAGAGACGACCTGATCGCGAAATATGCCGACGACCTGCGCACCAAGTGCAACATGACGCCCGACATGGACCTTCTGACGAAGGTGACCATCGGCTGTGGCCCGGCGATCTACAATGCCGATGCCTCGACCGTCGCCGGCAGCCAGCCCGAAGAACTCGAAACCGTCAAGAACAGCTTTCTTATCAAGAAGCTGGGCCTCAAGGACGGTCCGGAGCTGATGGACGCGATCCACGCCGTCATCAAGACCTACGGTCAATCCGAGCGGAACAAGTACCGCGCCGTGATCTATTACATGCTGACCAAGCATTTCGGCAAGGAATCGGTCTATAGCTGATCGGTCGTAAAACGCTCCAGTCCTAACGCCCGCGGTACCTCCGCGGGCGTTTTCGTTTCTGGCAATTCGATTTGCATTGTCTGGACAATTGCTTTGCCTCGGAACAGGCATTTGCCCTATTGCGAGATGACCGGCCAGGACGGCCAGGATCCGAATTTCATGTCGCGTGTGGGAGTGCGCGGGTGAGATGGGGGATCCGGCATCGTCCGGATCCCCCGTTTTCTTTTTCAGCCAGCTTTCTCCAGCCCGCCCAAGGCACAGACGATCTGCCATTGCGCATCGGTGACAGGTTGCACAGACAGGCGTGAGTTACGGACCAGAACCATGTCGGACAGGCGCGGGTCGGCCTTGATGGCGTCCAGCGTCACGGGGCGAGGCAAGGGCGCAACCGCCCGGATATCAACACAGTCCCAGCGTGGATCATCGGTGGTGCTATCGGGATGCGCGGCGGCGCAGACCTCGACGATCCCGACCACTTCCAGTCCTTGCCGTGAGTGGTAGAAGAACCCGCGATCGCCCACCACCATCACGCGCATGTTGTTGCGCGCCTGATAATTGCGCACGCCGTGCCACTCTTCCCCGGCCTCGCCTTTGGCCACCTGTTGGTCCCAGTTCCATGCGTCCGGTTCAGACTTGAACAGCCAGTAGGCCATCAGCCGATCACCTTCTTCCAGGTGCGCAAGGTGACTTCGGAGAACAGGCCCGCGCGAGCGTATGGATCATCCGCCGCCCAAGCCTGTGCCGCAGCCATGTCAGGCACGTCGAGCAGGATCATCGAGCCGGTCATCCGCCCCTCGGCGTCGATGAACGGCCCGGCCAGTTCGACAACCCCGGTCTCGGCCACGTAGGCAAGGTGTGCCTCGCGGTTGTCGAGCCGGACTTGCAGGGCATCGGGCTTGTCAGTGGCGATCAGGACCACGTGCATCTTTCATTCCTCCTTCAGGGGGCGGGCCAGCAAAAGTTGCATGGCCTGCGCCGCAGTAATTTGGCCCGCGACAAGCGGGGCGACAATGCCGTGTATGGGAAGGTCCAGCCCGCGTTGCTTTGCAAGCGTGGCGATTGCGGCCGCGGTGGCGGCCCCCTCGACCGTCTGGCCCGACGCAAAGGCCAGCCCCTCGCCCAGCGCAAGGCCGAAGCGATAGTTGCGCGACTGCGCCGAAGTGCAGGTTAGCGTCAGGTCACCGAAACCGGACAGCCCATGAAGCGTCTCGTTGCGCGCGCCCAGTGCCTGCGCGACGCGGGTCATCTCGGCAAACCCGCGCGTCATCAGCGCGGCCCGCGCGCTTTCGCCAAATCCCGCGCCGATGCAGGCCCCCGCCGCGATGGCGACAACATTTTTCAGCGCACCGCCCAGTTCAGCGCCCAGCGTATCGGTCGTGCGGTAAAGCCGCAGAGTGGGCGTGGACAGGGCCTCTTGCAGGGCCTTCCCCGCGGCCTCGTCTGCGCAGGCCAGCGTCAGCGCGGTGGGCAGGCCGCGCGCGATGTCACCGGCAAAGCTGGGCCCGGTCAGGATCGCCGCCGCCACGTCGGGTCGCGCTGCGGCAATGGTGGCAACCGGCCCGGCCAGCGTCTTGAGGTCGAGGCCCTTGCAACAGGCCACCATCGCGCGGGCCTGCAGCGCCGCGCCATGCTCTGTCAGAAATCCGCGCAAGGCCTGCGCAGGCATGGCAAGCAATACGGTCTGCGACCCTGCAACGTCGGAAATCCGGTTGGTGACAGTGACGCTGTGCGGAAGCTCCACACCGGGAAGGCGCGGCAGTTCCACGGCCCTGCCGGTCGGCAGCGGCCCCCGCCCCCAAAGCGTGACATTGCGCCCGGCCCGGCCCAGCACCACCGCCAGCGCCGTCCCGAAGGCGCCAGCACCAAGGATCGCAATGCTCATGCCTTGGCCCCCTTTCGTCCCGAACCCAGCATTGCGGGGCTGGCTTCGTCCAGTGGCCAGCGCGGGCGCGCGGCCAAGGTCATGTCGTCGGCAAGGCCCAGCGCGGCACGTTCCAGCCCGGCATAGGCGATCATCGCGCCGTTATCGGTGCAGAGGGCCAATGGTGGCGCGACAAACTCCGTCCCGCCTTGTGCGCAGAGTGCCTGCAACGCGGCCCGGATCGGGCCGTTTGCCGCCACGCCGCCAGCGACGGCAAAGGCAGGCCTGGCAGGGCCCAACGCGGCGTAATGATCCAGCGCGCGGCGCGATTTCTCGGTCAGGATATCCGTGACGGCGGCCTGGAACGCGGCGGCCAGATCGGCCTGATCGGCCGCATGCAGACCGCCCTGCGCAGCAACAACGCTGTCGCGCGCGCGCAGCAGTGCCGTCTTCAACCCCGAGAAGGACATGTCGCATCCGGGCCTGTCGAGCAGCGGGCGCGGCAGGGTGAAACGGCCGGGATCACCCGCGCGCGCCGTCGCCTCCACCGACGGGCCGCCGGGCTGCGGCAGGCCCAGCAGGCGCGCGGCCTTGTCGAACGCTTCGCCCGGCGCATCATCGATGGTGCCGCCGATCCGGCTGAACTCCGTCGGTCCATGCACGACGAGAAATTGGCAATGACCGCCCGAGACCAGCAGCAACAGGTAGGGAAATTCCAGCCCTGCCGTCAGCCGTGGTGTCAGCGCATGACCTGCAAGGTGGTTCACCCCGATCAACGGCAGACCCGTCGCCGCCGCCAGACCCTTGGCCAGCATCACACCCGACAGGACCCCCCCGATCAGTCCCGGTCCCGCCGTCACCGCGATAGCATCGAGCGCATTCAAGCCAACTTCCGCCTCGGTCAGTGCGCGTTCGACGGCGATGTCGAGCTTTTCGACATGGGCGCGCGCGGCGATCTCGGGAACAACGCCGCCAAAGGCCGCGTGCAACTCGGCTTGCCCCATCACGACACTGGACAGGACGTTGGCCGCACCGGGGCGGCCACGCACCACCGCCGCAGCGGTATCGTCGCAGCTGCTTTCGATGCCGAGGATGATGCGGTCGTCGGTCATGCGGTCCCGGTTGCGCCTGTAGTCCCGGCAGGTAACATCGCGGTGGGCCGCAAACAATGCTGCTTGCGATGCCACAGCGGACGAGGGCCGTTCATGCCGATCCTTCTGATCACTCGGCCAGAGCCAGCAGCACAGCGGTTTCTGGACGAAGTGACCGCGGAACTGGGGGCTGCACCAAGTGCCCTGATCTCACCTTTGACGGCCATCGCCCCCCTTGAGGCCAAATGGACCGGCCCGTCGCCTGCAGCACTGGTGCTCACATCGGAAAATGCGGCACGACGGGCGGGCGCGTTGGGTTTGACGGGCCTGCCGGCCTATTGCGTTGGCGCGCGTACCGCACAGGCGGCAAACGAGGCAGGCCTGGTCCCGCGCTCCGCCGATGGCGATGCGGCCAAACTTCTAGAGATGATCCTTCAAGAGGCGCCGAAAGGACGGCTGCTATACTTGCGGGGCGAGGATGTATCCGCGCCGCTGGCCGACAAACTGGGCGAAGCGGGTCTGACTTGTGACGAGGTCATCGTCTATCGGCAGGTCCAACAGCCACTCACCAGCGCGGCACGTGCGGCCATGGCCGGTGCGATGCCTGTTCTGGTGCCGCTTTTTTCAGCACGCGGCGCTGCGGCCTTGGCCGACGCAGCGCAAGGCGGTCAGGCGCCACTTCATCTTGTTGCAATCAGCCAAACAGTTGCCACGGCGGCCGCGGCAATACCCAACGTGGAAATCGCGATTGCCGCCCGTCCCGATGCGCCTGCGATGGCAGCAGCAACGGCGGCGCTTTGGCGCAAGTTGCTGGGGGATGCGCGCATCGCTTGAGGCCGGGCGACAAGCGGTCTAGGCTTTTCCGGACGATCGGGCGCCACGCGGGTCCTCGGCCCTTGCGGGCCAGTCGGGCTTTGCTGCGCAGGATGAACGAGGTGAGACGTGGTCAAGACACCTGCAACCAGCCGTACAAGGGCACGGGCCAAGGCTGCGAAACCTGCCGAAGAGGCAGCCACCTCGGCATCCGAACCGCTTGACGAAGTCGTCGAAGCGACGGCAACGGAGGTGGATGTTTCCGAGACGTCACCGGACACTCCGTCGGTGGCCGCCCCCGCCCAATCCGAACCTGTGATTGAGACCGCAGCAGAATCTGACGCGGCCACTCTGCCCAAAGACGATTCGGCCGACGGGACATCCGAGAGCCCGCCCGAAGATACGATCGCGGACGACGCGGCAGAGCCAGAACCGCTTTTGTCGGAGGAGCCACCGGCGCCACAGCCCGCCGCAGAGCCACCGCGGACCGAAAGCCGTGCCCCGCCGCCGCCCAGACGCGGCAGCGTGGTGCCTCTTTTGGTGGGCGGAGTTCTGGCCGGAGCCATCGGCTTTGGCGCGGCCTATCTGGGACAGCAACAAGGGCTGGCCGACCTGACCTCGCGCGTTGGGCAATTGGCCGACGAAGTGGCAACGCAGAAGGCAGATATCGCCGCGCTGAACGATCAGCTTGCCGCACTGCCGCCCCCCACGGATCTTGGCCCGCTGGAACAGAAGTTGCAGACTCTGGGCAGCGACACCTCCGGGCAGATCGATGCGCTGCAACAGGACATTTCGGGCAAGATTGACGCGCTTGATGCCCGCGTTGCGGCGCTGGAGAAGATCCCGGCGGGCGATGGCACCTTTGCCGATGCCGCCGTCGCCGCCTACCAAAAAGAGCTTCAGGCGCTGAAAGACGAAGTTGCCGCGCAAAAGACGAGCCTTGAACAGGTGGCAGCAAACGCGCAGGCGCAATTACAGCAGGCCCAGCAACAGGCAGCCGCCGTTCAGGCCGACGCCGCCGCCGCCGCTAAACAGGCGGCAGCCAAGGCGGCGCTGGCGCAGGTGCAGGCCGCGCTCGACAGCGGCACGCCCTTCGCTGCCATTCTGTCCGATCTTGGTCAGTCCATCGATCAGCCGATCCCCGAAGCGCTAAGCGCGGTCGCCGATAGCGGCGTGCCGACGCTGGCCAGCCTGCAAGATGCCTTTCCGCCGCTGGCGCGCGAGGCGCTTGCCGCTGCCCGGCGTGCGGGGGTTTCCGGCGAGGGCGGCGGCGCCTTCATGAGCTTCCTGCGCAGTCAGCTCAACATCCGCTCGGTAACGCCGCAGCCGGGCAATGACACCGATTCCATGCTGTCGCGCGTACAGGCCGACCTTGGCGCCGGCCACCTGACCGACGCGCTGGCCGAGATCGACACATTGCCCGACGTGGCCAAGGCGACATTGGCCGACTGGACCACCAAGGCAAAGGCACGCGCCGCCGCATTGGCCGCCGCGGGCGCCATTGCAACCTCCCTCAACGCGAACTGAAGGCACGCCGATGCTCTGGTCCCTGATCAAAATCCTTGCTTTCGTGGCGGCCGTAACGGCGATGACATACGGCGCCGTGCACCTTTCAGACCTGCAAGGGGGCGCAACGATCACCTTCGCGGGCATCGAGGTGAGTCTGTCGCCATTGGAAGTGGTGGCCGGGTTGCTGGCGCTGGTCGTTTTGGTCTGGGTCGGGCTGAAGTTGTTGGGCCTGCTGGTTGCGACTTTCAACTTCCTCAATGGCGATGAAACCGCGATTTCTCGCTATTTCAGCCGCAACCGCGAGCGAAAGGGTTACCAGGCCCTGTCGGAAGGCATGATGGCGCTTGCGCTTGGCGAAGGGCATCTGGCGCTGGCCAAGGCGACCAAAGCCGAACGTTACCTTGAAAAGCCTGAGCTGACGACACTGCTGGCTGCGCAGGCCGCCGAACTGGTCGGAGACAGGGCCAAGGCCGAGGAAACCTACAAGCGCCTGCTGGAAGATGACAGGACCCGTTTCGTCGGTATCCGTGGCCTGATGAAGCAGCGGCTTGACGCAGGCGAGAAAGACACTGCGCTGGCGCTTGCCCAGAAGGCGCTGGAACTGAAGCCGAAACACGAGGACACGCAGGATGTCCTGCTACAATTGCAGGCCGAGAAAGGCGACTGGCAAGGCGCCCGCGCCACGCTCGCTGCCAAGCTGAAGGCCGGATATTTGCCGCGGGACGTGCATCGGCGGCGTGACGCTGTGTTGGCATTGTCAGAGGCACAAGATGTGCTGGCCGATGGTGCCTCGATCGAGCAGCGCGAACAGGCGATCGAGGCCAACAAGCTTTCGCCAGACCTGATACCCGCCGCCACTATGGCCGCGCGCAGCTATATTGCCGATGGCAACACCCGCTTTGCGCAGCGTATCCTCGCAAAGGCCTGGACAGCACAGCCCCATCCCGACCTCGCCGCCGCGTTTGCCGAGATCGCGCCCGACGAGTCGCCCAAGGACCGGCTGAAGCGGTTCCGCGCGCTGACCAAGATTAATCCCGATCATCCTGAAACCCGGATGCTGCTGGCTGAATTGAACATCGCGGCCGAGGATTTCCCCGAGGCGCGCCGCGCCATCGCCGATCTGGTCGAAAAGGATCCGACTGCGCGCAGCCTGACCCTGATGGCGGCGGTCGAGCGTGGGCAGGGCGCCGATGATGCCGTGGTACGCGGCTGGCTGACAAAAGCGCTGACCGCGCCGCGCGGGCCGCAATGGATCTGCGGCAAGTGCCACAACATCCATCCCGCCTGGGTGCCGGTTTGCGCAAACTGCCACGGCTTTGACACGCTGTCATGGTCGGCGCCGCCGAAGTCCGATGTCAGCATGCCGGCGGGCGCAGAGATGCTGCCGCTGATCGTCGGCGGCCCGGCCCCCGGCGACGCGCCCGAAACACCAAACGACGCGGCCCCCAACACCACCGAGGTCCTTCCGCCAGACCCTGATGAGGCCAACGAAAAGCGGCCATGACGGCCTACCCGACAGGGCGGGCTTGACGAAGCATGGGCCGCGCCGTAGGAGGGCGCCTACCAGAACAGTGCCGCTGTAGCTCAGCTGGTAGAGCACGTCATTCGTAATGATGGGGTCGGGGGTTCGAGTCCCTTCAGCGGCACCACTTTTTCAAGCAAATACGACGTTTTCGCAGCCTTCGGGCTGGTCGGACAGTGCTGTCTTTCGTGGTTTTGTCCTTGACCTGCCGCCGAGTGTTGTCGGGAGGCCGGCGGATGCGCGGGCGCGACGGCCGTGCCGGAAGGGGCGAGGCTTTGCCCCGCCCCCAGCGACGGATTAGTACCGGTAATGCTCGGGCTTGAATGGCCCGTCGACCGTCACGCCGATGTAGTCGGCCTGCTCTTTTCGCAGTTCGGTCAGCTTTACACCGATCCGCTTTAGGTGCAGGCGCGCGACCTTTTCATCAAGGTGCTTGGGCAGGATGTAGACGCCGGGCTTATACTCATCGCCCTTGGTCCACAACTCCATCTGCGCCAGCACCTGGTTGGTAAAGCTGGCCGACATCACGAAGGACGGATGGCCGGTCGCGTTGCCAAGGTTCAGCAGGCGGCCTTCGGACAGCAGGATGATACGGTTGCCCGAGGGCATCTCGATCATGTCCACCTGGTCCTTGATATTGGTCCACTTGTGGTTCTTCAGCGCGGCAACCTGGATCTCGTTGTCGAAGTGGCCGATGTTTCCGACGATCGCCATGTCCTTCATCTCGCGGATATGCTCGATGCGGATGACATCCTTGTTGCCGGTGGTGGTGATAAAGATGTCGGCGGTCTTCACCTCGTCTTCCAGCAGCGTCACCTCGTAGCCATCCATGGCGGCCTGCAGCGCGCAGATCGGGTCGACCTCGGTCACCTTCACGCGGGCGCCGGCGCCGCGCAGGCTGGCCGCCGAGCCCTTGCCCACGTCGCCATAGCCACAGACGACGGCCACCTTGCCGGCCATCATCGTGTCGGTGGCGCGGCGGATACCGTCAACCAGCGATTCCTTGCAGCCATATTTGTTGTCGAACTTCGACTTGGTGACGCTGTCGTTCACGTTGATCGCCGGGAAGTGCAGCTGGCCCTTCTTGTGCAGGTCATAGAGCCTGTGCACGCCTGTCGTCGTCTCCTCGGACACGCCGCGGATCGCCGCACGCTGGCGCACGAACCAGCCGGGTGTGGCCGCAAGGCGCTTCTTGATCTGGTTGAAAAGGCAGACCTCTTCTTCGCTTGTCGGAACTTCGATCAGGTCTTTTTCACCCTCTTCGACGCGGGCGCCAAGCAGGACGTACATCGTGGCATCGCCGCCGTCGTCGAGGATCATGTTGCAGGTGCCGCCCTCGCCCCCGAACTGAAAGATCTTGTCGGTATAGGACCAATAGTCTTCCAGCGATTCACCTTTGATGGCGAAAACCGGCGTGCCGCCTGCAGCGATGGCGGCCGCGGCATGGTCCTGCGTCGAGAAGATGTTGCAAGAGGCCCAGCGCACGTCGGCGCCCAGCGCCTTGAGCGTTTCGATCAGCACGGCGGTCTGGATCGTCATGTGCAACGATCCCGCGATTTTTGCGCCTTTCAGGGGCTGCTTGGCGCCGTATTCCTCGCGCAGGGCCATCAGGCCCGGCATTTCAGTTTCGGCGATGTCCAGCTCCTTGCGCCCGAACGCGGCCAGCTCGATGTCCTTGACGATGTAATCCTTCGGCATGGCGCCGTTCTCCTTGAACTTTCAGTCGGTCGATCAGATAGCACCGGGGGGCATTCTCGACAATGGCGGGGCTGGTCCCCTAGGGTCGCGACGACGAAAGGAAGCGCCATGAAACAGCCTCGCGCCTGGCAACGCATGCTTTCGGGACGGCGGCTGGACCTGCTGGACCCGACGCCGATGGATATCGAGGTTGAGGATATCGCGCATGGCCTGGCCTTCGTGGCGCGCTGGAACGGCCAGACGCGGGGTGATTTTGCCTATTCGGTGGCCGAGCATTCGCTGCTGGTGGAAGAGATCTTTGGACTACGCCACCCCGCCGCGCCGGCAAAGTGGCGGCTGGCCGCGCTGCTGCATGACGCGCCCGAATACGTGATCGGCGACATGATCAGCCCGGTGAAGGCGGCGGTCGGCCCGTCTTACGGCGCGCTGGACGAACGGCTGGCGGCGGCGGTGCATATCCGCTTTGGCCTGCCCGCGCAGATCCCGGCAACGATCAAGCGGCAGATCAAGTCAGCCGACAAGATCAGCGCCTGGCTGGAGGCGACCCAGATCGCCGGGTTCACCCGTGCCGAGGCCGACCGCTTCTTTGGCAAACCAGACCCTGCATTGGCCGAAAAGCTGCAAATCCGCCTGCGCCCGCCGCGCGAGGTGCGCGACGATTACACCCGCCGCCACGCCGCGCTGATGGCAAAACTGGCCTAACGCGGGCTGCGTTTGGCTAGGATGCGCTGCAGTGTGCGCCGGTGCATCGACAGGCGCCGCGCGGTTTCGCTCACATTGCGGTCGCATTGTTCGTAGACGCGCTGGATATGTTCCCAGCGGACGCGGTCGGCGCTCATCGGGTTTTCCGGGGGCGGCGGCAGCGTATCGCCAGCGCCCAGCAGCGCATTGGTGATGTCATTGGCGTCGGCAGGCTTGGACAGGTAATCGGTCGCGCCGATCTTGACCGCGGCCACCGCCGTGGCGATCGCGCCATAGCCTGTCAGCACGACGATACGGCTTTCCGGGCGTTTTTCGCGCAGCGCCTCGACCACGTCGAGGCCGTTACCATCCTCCAGCCGCAGGTCAATCACTGCGTAGGCCGGCGGACGCGCCGTGGCAATCGCACGCCCGGCGGTGACAGACTCGGCCACTTCCACCTCGAAACCCCGCTTTTCCATCGCCTTGGCAAGCCGGCGCAGGAAGGCTTCGTCATCGTCAACAAGAAGCAGGCTCTTGTCGGCGCCGATCTCGGTCAGCTCGATCTCCATACGTTCGCCCTTCGTGTCAATCATGGGGCACAGCTAGGCGCGGCCCTGCAGAGGTCAATTCACGACACCGCGGCGATGTCGCACGCCACCCGTTCCTCGATCTGGGCGGCGGTATCGTCCCGGGTGAAGAAATCGGCAAATCCGTGACCGGGCAGCATTAGGTAAGTAAACGCGCTGTGATCCACAGCATAATAGTTCGGATCAGTCTCGTCATGCGCCTTGTAATAGACGTGATAGGCGCGCGCCGCATCGGCCACCTGCGCGGCCGACCCTGTCAGACCGATCATCTTCGGGCTGAAATTCTCGACATAGGCGGCCATCACCTCGGGCGTGTCACGTTTGGGATCGACCGAGATGAAAACGGGCGTGACGTCGATGCCTCTCTTGTCCAACGCCGCGACGACCTCGGCGTTGCGCGCATTGTCGAGCGGGCAGACATCAGGGCAGAAGGTATATCCGAAATATACCAGCGTCGGTTGCTTGATGATATCCGCATCCGTCACCGTCGCGCCGGTCTGGTCCACCAAGGTGAAATGCCCACCGATGGCAGACCCGGCAACCTGGCTGGCGCCACAGGAGGCAAAGGCATCACCCTTGCCATGAAAACTGACCCAGGCCGCGGTTCCGGCAAGAACCGCCGAAAGCGAAAGCGCGGCAACCGCAACGATCAGGCGAGGGTTCATGGCACGAGGTCCGGGCGAGGCACGATCATTGATCGGCGGGGTTGCGCGAAATAACAATGATCGGACACCAGATGCAAGGTCACCCCGCCATGGCACCCACCGACATCGACGACCTGCGCGACCTGCCGCGCGGCAACTGGGTGCGCTTGCGTACGCTTGTAGCGATCCGCTGGGTCGCAATCGCGGGCCAGATGGCCGCACTGGCGGCGGGTCATGTGCTGATCGGGCTGGATATGCCGGTGCTTCCGGCGATCGGCGTGATCGCGATGTCTGTCGTCGCCAATGTGTTTTCCCTCTTCGTTTATCCCGGCAACAAGCGCCTGTCAGAGCGTGAGGCGCTCTTGATGCTGATGTTCGACCTGTTGCAACTGGGACTGCTGCTGTTCCTGACCGGCGGCCTGAACAACCCCTTCTCGGTGCTGATCCTGACGCCGGTTACCATCGCCGCCACCGTGTTGCACCTGCGCAGCACGGTCCTTCTGGGGTCCGTTGCGATCATCCTGATCTCGGGCCTGTTGCAAAACCACCTGCCGCTGCTGATCGATGGCAAGGAGCTGGCCCTGCCGGTGCTGCTGCAGGTGGGGTTCTGGGTGGCGCTGATGATCGGGGCGGTGTTTCTCAGTGTCTATGCACGCATAATCACCAGCGAAATGCAGGACATGGACGAAGCGCTTCTGGCTACCCAGATGGCGCTGGCGCGCGAGCAGAAGTTGACAGATCTTGGCGGTGTCATCGCCGCCGCGGCGCACGAACTGGGCACGCCGCTGGCGACCATCAAGCTGGTCAGTGGCGAGTTGCTGGCCGACAGCACGGACAGCGCCGACCTGCACGACGACCTGATGTTGATCCGCGAACAGGCCGACCGCTGCCGCGACATTCTTTTGTCGATGGGCCGGGCCGGCAAGGACGACCTGCACCTGCGCCGCGCGCCGTTGCAGACCGTGATCCGCGAGGCGGCCGACCCGCACCTGTCACGCGGCAAGGACGTGCGCATGACGATCGCCCAAGGGGATGGACGCGAACCGGTCATCAACCGGCGGCCAGAAATCATTCATGGGTTGCGTAACCTGATCCAGAACGCGGTGGACTTCGCCGATGCCACCGTCGAGCTTGGCACCATCTGGACCGACCGAACGATCAGCCTGCGGATCGCTGATGACGGGCCGGGGTTTCCCCCCTCCGTCATCGGGCGAATCGGTGATCCGTTCGTGCGGCGGCGCCGCGATGGCGAGGACCGCGCCCGGCGGCCGGGATACGAGGGGATGGGGCTGGGCCTGTTCATTGCCAAGACGCTGCTGGAACGGTCGGGCGCCACGCTGACCTTTTCAAACGGCGGCGCGCAGCTGTTGTCGGGCAAGACGGGCGGTGCGGTCGTGCTCGTCTCATGGCCGCGCGCACGTATCGAGGTTCCGCCCGCCGAGGAGTCGGCAGCCCTAGGCCAGAACCGCCCCTTTGCCTGATCGGCTCCGCTTAACCATCAATTAACCAAAAGACGCGACCTTGGCCCGCGGCGGACGAAGGGAATTGCGCATTCATGCCGGAACAGAACATCTTCGAATTGCTGTTCGTAACGGCTGTCGCCACCATCGGCACCTCTTTTGTCCTTGCTCTGCTGGCACTCTGGCAAGGACGCGGGCGGCAGACTGCGCGCATGTTGATGCGCGAGGCCGAGGACTCGATCGTATTTCTGTTTGACGACACAGATCTTGTCGATGCCACGCCAGCGGCCCGGGCGCTGTTGCCGCGCAAGACGGGCCGGCAGACCGACTGGGACGTATTCCTATCGGTATTCTCCCACCATTTTCCGGACATCGCTGCGAAACTGTCTTCGCTTGCCGGCGCGGGACAGATGGTGTTGACCGCGCCGATCTTGGGGGGGCCGTCGCTTGATGCCGAGTTCTGGGACGGGTTTGCACGTTTGCGCCTGCGTGAGGGCGAGGCGACCGACATGGCGCCTGTCATCGATCGCATCACGCTGGCCGCGATGGAGGACGAGCTGGAAACCCTGCGGGGCCTCTCCACCGACTCCCCGCAGCTGATCTGGAAGCAGGATCCGGCAGGCATCGTCACATGGGCCAATCAGGCCTACCTCGACCTCGCGGACAGCTGTGATGTGCGATCGTCCGACAGCAGTCCGGCATGGCCGCCCAAGACCCTCTTCAAAGGTTTGCCCATTCCGGTGGAGGATCGGGGGCGGCAGGTAATGCGCGCCTCACTTCACCTGCCCGACGAACGCGAACCGCTAGTCTATGACATCACGTCGCTGCGACGGGGCATGCACAGTGTGCATTTCGGAATCGACGTCACCGCGATTGCCCGCGCCGAGATCACCCAGCGCGGCTACGTCCAGACAATGGCCCAGACCTTTGCCCAGCTTTCTGTCGGCTTGGCGATTTTTGACCGCGGGCAAAGGTTGATGACCTTCAACCCGGCATTGGTCGAGCTGACTGGATTGCCGGCAAGTTTTCTCAGCTCCCGTCCCTCGATCCAGATGGTCCTTGACCGGCTGCGCGAGGCACGGATGCTGCCCGAGCCCAAGGATTACGCAACATGGCGCGAGGCCGTCAGCGCGCTGGAAGCTGAAGCGCAACAGGGCAGCTATTGCGAAACCTGGAATCTGCCCAACGGTCAGACTTTCAGTGTGACAGGGCGCCCCCACCCCGATGGCGCGCTGGCCTTTCTGTTCGAGGACATCACGGCCGAGGTCTCTTTGACACGCCGGTTCCGGGCCGAAATCGAGATAGAGCGGTCCGCCCTCGATTTCATGACCGAGGCGGTGGCTGTCTTCTCGCCCTTGGGAACGCTGATCTTGCGCAACGCTGCCTACGGGCAATTGTGGTACCTGGACGAAGACGAGTCTCTGGATGAGACGGACCTTCAGGGACAGGCGCGACTTTGGCAGGATCGCTGCGCGCCCAGCCCGCTTTGGTCCGGCCTGCAAGACGTTCTCGGCGCAATGCGCCCTCAGGAGGGACACGACGGCACCCTTTGTCTGACCGATGGACGACAGGTGGAATACCGCTTTGCCGGCCTGACCGGAGGCGGCACCGTGGTGGCCTTCCGCCCGTTGCGTAGCGATACCGCTACCCTTGCCCCGCCGAAGGACCACGACCGCACGCTGCGCGTCGGCACATGACGGGCCGTTTGCCCTTGCAGGGGCATGGCTGGCGCCTAAACTCGCGCCATGCCGCAGGCCATCCTGACCGCCGAACCCGTTGACGAGGCCGCGATGGCCGCCCTGGCCCGGCAGATTGCGCCGCGGCTGAAGCCGGGCGATTGCCTGTTGCTTGACGGACCGATCGGGGCCGGCAAGACGGCTTTTGCCCGCGCGCTGATCCGTGCACGGCTTGGCAGGGACGAAGATGTGCCCTCACCCACATTCACGCTGGTGCAAACCTATGACGACGGCACGACGGAAATCTGGCATTGCGACCTGTACCGTCTGACCGATGTCACGGAGCTGGCCGAACTCGGGCTGGAGACGGCGCTGGACTCGGCCATCTGCCTGATAGAGTGGCCAGACCGGATGGGAACCATGGCCCCGCAAGATGCGCTTTCCTTGCAGTTTGACGCTTTGGCAGACCGCCACCGCGTTCGTTTGAGCGGGTCCAAGGCTTGGGCCGAACGGCTGAACGGGCTGCGCCATGCAGGATGATACACTCAACCAAGTGCTTGAGCGCAGCCCGTGGGCGGATTGGCGGCGCGCGCCCGTCGCGGGCGACGCGTCGGCCCGCCGCTACTTGCGTTTGACCGCGCCTGAAGGCAGCGAGACCGTCATCGCGATGGACGCGGGCCGCGACAGCGCTGGGGAAATCACCCGGTTCGTCGCCATGGCCAAACACTTGCGCAGTATCGGCCTGCAAGCCCCCGAGGTGCTGTTGCATGACAGCGGCAGGGGGATTGTGGTGATGGAGGATCTGGGACCCAATCAACTGGCCGCTTGGCTGCGCCAGCATCCCGAGGATGAAACCGAGGCCTATCTTGCCGCGGTGGACATGGTCGTGCGCGTGCAGTCCGCTCCGCCACCGCCCGGCCTGACCCGGATGGATCCGGCAACGGCGGCCGGGATGACCGATGTGCTGGCGGAATGGTACCTGACGGATCCGGCCCCGGGGCCCGCCATCGCGGCAGCGCTACGCGATGCATTGGAGGCGCGAACCGACCCGGCCTTGGTCCTTTCTTTACGTGATTTTCACGCAGAGAACCTGGTCTGGCGGGCCGAGCGAGGCGACCTTGCGCGGTTGGGTGTGCTGGATTTTCAGGATGCCGTTCTTGCTGACGCCAGCTATGACCTTGTGTCGTTGCTGCGCGACGCCCGCCGCGATGTTTCGCCCGCGACGGCAGCCGCCGCGACGGCGCGCTTCGTCGCCGAACGCGGGCTTGACCCGGACATGTTTGGCGCGCGCATGGCGGTGGTCGCCGTGCAGCGCAACCTGCGGATCCTCGGCATCTTTGCCCGGCTGATCCGTCGTGACGGCAAGCCGCGCTATGCCGCCTTTGTGCCGCGGGTCTGGCGGATGCTGGGCGAGGACCTTGGCCATCCAGACCTTGGCCTGTTGCGTCGCCGGATCGCACCCCTGCTGCCGTCGCCCGAAGAGTCGGGCCTTGCCGAGGCGCTGCGCACATGATGCCTGCCTCGATCATGATGTTCGCCGCTGGTCGCGGCACACGAATGGGCGCGTTGACGCTGACACGGCCCAAGGCGCTCATCCCGGTTGCGGGGGTTCCGCTTTTGGACCACGCGCTGCAGATTGCGCGGCAGGCGGGCGTGCCCCGCAAGGTGGTGAACCTGCATCATCACGGCGCCCAGATTGCGGCCCATCTTGCCGGGTCGGATGTGCTTCTTTCGGACGAATGCGGTGCCCTGCTGGAAACTGGCGGTGGGATGCGCAAGGCTCTCCCTCTCCTCGGCCCGGACCCTGTCTTTTCCTTGAACTGCGACGCGGTTTGGCGCGGCGATAATCCCTTGTTGTGCCTTTCCAGTCTCTGGAATCCGGTCGCGATGGATGCGCTTTTGCTGCTGGTTCCCACCTCTCGGGCCACTGGCCATCTAGGGGCGGGAGATTTTGCCCTCACCGAGAACGGCCAACTGCGGCGCGGGGGCGATATGGTTTATACCGGGGCGCAAATCCTGCGAACCGAAGGGCTGACCGACATCGCCGAGCCGGCGTTTTCCCTGAACCTGCTTTGGGATCGGATGGCCACCGCCGGGCGGCTTTTCGGCGTCGTCTATTCCGGGCGCTGGTGCGATGTCGGCCGGCCGGAAAACATCGCGCTGGCCGAAGCGATGCTGGAGGGCCGCGATGGCTGAGCCCGTGGCGACACCGCAGGTCTTTGCGCTACCGCCCGGCGTCGACTTTGCCGCGCGGGTGGTCGACGGGATCGTAACGCGGTTCGGCTCCGACGCGCCTGACGCGCTGGCACGGGTCGAGGTTCTGGTGAACACCCGCCGGATGCAGCGGCGCATGACCGCGCTTTTCGCCGCCGGGCCGGCGAGACTGCTGCCGCGTATCCGGGTCGTGGTGGACGTTGCGCTGGATCCGGTCGTCGCCGATGTTCCGCTGCCGGTTCCGCCGTTGCGGCGCCGGTTGGAGCTTGCGCAGCTGGTCGCCCGCCTGATCGACCATTTCCCGGACATTGCGCCTCGCGCCGCTACGTTCGATCTGGCCGACGGCTTGGCAAATCTGATGGCCGAGATGGGGGCTGAAGGGGTGGACCCCGCAACAATCGGACGCCTCGACGTCACGGACCTGTCGGGACATTGGGACAGGACGCGACAGTTCCTCGACCTTGTGGGCAGATATCAGGACATGGCCGAGGGGCCGGAAGAGGAGGCGCGCCTGCGGCTGGCGGTCGAACGACTGGCCGCGCGCTGGGCTGACCGGCCACCGCCGCATCCGGTGATTGTTGCAGGGTCGACCGGATCGCGCGGGCCAACCGCACTTCTGATGGCAGCGGTGGCCCGATTGCCGAAGGGCCTTCTTGTGCTGCCGGGGTTCGATTTCGACCTTCCTCCTGCCGTCTGGGAGAGGCTGGACGATCCGCTCACCGGCGAGGACCATCCGCAGTTCCGCTTTGCGCGGCTGATGACGGCGCTGGGGATCGGTCCCGATGCGGTGCGCCGTTGGGACGAAGCGCAGCCCGCCAGTCCGGCGCGCAATCGGCTGGTCTCGCTGGCCCTGCGGCCCGCGCCAGTGACCGACCAATGGCTGTCGGAAGGGCGCGACCTGACCGATGTGGCCGACGCCACGGCAAAACTCAGCCTTATCGAGGCACCGACCCAGCATGATGAGGCAGAAACCATCGCATTGCGGCTGCGGCAGGCCGTCGAAGACAGGCAGACCGCGGCCCTGATCACGCCGGATCGGATGCTGACGCGTCAGGTCGCCGCCGCACTGGACCGCTGGGGGATCGTGCCTGATGACAGCGCCGGCCAGCCGCTTGGCCTTACACCGCCCGGCCGTTTCCTGCGCCATCTGGCGCAATGGCTGGCGGCCCCGCCCGATGCCGAGGCGCTGCTGGTGGTGCTGAAACATCCGCTGGCACATTCCTCCGCGGCACGAGGCAATCACCTGCGCCACGCCCGCGACCTTGAACTGGCGCTGCGCGGCGAGCGGCCCCCGCCGCTGAACGCCGCAGGGCTGCACGACTGGGCCAAGACATCGGCACGCGACGACGCCGATCGGCAGGCCTGGGCAAACTGGGTTCTGGGCGCGCTGGAACTTGGGCGCATTGCGGGAAAACAGTCTCTGACAAGGCTCGTTGAGCTGCATCTGGAGCTGGCGCACTGGCTTGCCTCCGGGCCGGGACACAAGGATGGTGGGGCGCTGTGGGATGAGGCCACCGGGCGCAAAGCACGCGAAATCTGCGATGATCTGGCGCGTCACGCGGATGCGGGGGGCGAGATTGACCCGGGCGACTACCCGCCGCTTTTCGAAGGGATCCTCGCCGGGCAAGAAGTGCGCAACCCCACGGGCGGGCATCCGCGCGTGCTGATCTGGGGTACGCTGGAGGCAAGGGTGCAGGGCGCCGACCTTGTTATCCTCGGCGGCCTGAACGACGGCGTCTGGCCTGCGCTGCCCGAGGCAGACCCCTGGCTGAACCGAAAGATGCGGGCCGAGGCCGGATTGTTGCTGCCCGAGCGGCGGATCGGCCTGTCGGCACATGATTTCCAGCAGGCCATCGCCGCGCCGGAGGTCTGGCTGACCCGGTCCTTGCGCATGGACGAGGCGGCGGCGGTTCCGTCGCGCTGGCTGAACCGATTGACCAACCTCATGGAGGGTTTGCCGGAAAACGGCGGTCCTGCCGCACTGAACGCGATGCGAGACCGCGGTGCACGATGGGTTGCAATGGCGGCCAAGCTTGGCCAGCCCACCGCGCGGACGGCGCCGGCCCTTCGCCCCTCGCCCTGCCCGCCCGTCGCCGCACGGCCCCGACGGCTGTCGGTGACGCAGGTGGAAACCCTTATCCGCGATCCTTATGCGATCTATGCGCGCGAGGTCCTGCGGCTGCGGCAGTTGGGGCCCCTTGTCGCCCAACCGGATGCGCCATTTCGCGGGATTGTCTTGCACAAGATCCTTGAGGTTTTTTCTGGTGAGGGCCTGCCGGCAACTGCGCCGGGCACGCGCGAACGATTGATGGAGATTGCGCGGGAGGTGCTGGATGCCCTCTGCCCTTGGCCCGCGATGCGTCACCTGTGGTGGGCACGGCTTGACCGCGTGGCCGACTGGTTCCTTGAGGGCGAGGCAGCGCGGCAGACACGGGGCAACATCGCCGCGCGCGAGGTCATGGGCGAGTTACGCCTTGACAGTGTCGATTTCCTCTTGCGCGGGAAGGCCGACAGGATCGACCGCTGCGCCGATGGCCGTGTGATCCTTTACGACTACAAGACAGGCACCGTTCCCTCCGCCAAACAGCAGGCGAAGTTCAGCAAGCAGTTGCTTCTCGAGGCGGCAATGGTTGCAGAAGGGGCGTTCGACACGATCGGGCCTGCCGAGGCCGCGGCGGCCGAATTCATCGGATTGGGTGCCTCGCCCAGCATCGTCGCGGCCCCCCTCGAAAACGAACCCCCAGCCGAGGTATTGCAACGCTTCATCGGCCTGATCCGCAAATGGGACAATCCCGCGCGCGGCTATACGGCCCGCATGGCCCTGTTCCAGCGCGGCGAGGTCTCGCGCTACGACCACCTCTCGCGCTTTGGAGAATGGGACCAGACGGCCGATCCCGCACCCGAGGTGCTGCGATGACGGACGAGGCAACCCTTCGTCAGATCAGGGCGGCCGATCCTCGGAAGTCGACATGGGTTTCGGCCAATGCAGGCTCTGGAAAGACGCGGGTTCTGACCAGTCGGGTGGCGCGGCTGCTGCTGGACGGCGTCGATCCACAGAACGTGCTGTGCCTGACCTATACCAAGGCCGCCGCGCGCGAGATGCAGAACCGTCTGTTCCGGCAACTTGGCCAATGGGCGATGCGCGACGATGGCGCACTTCAGGCAGAGTTGCGGGCGCTGGGTGTCGAGCGGGCGCTGGGGCCCGGGGCACCGGCGCAGGCGCGGACGCTCTTTGCCCGTGCCGTGGAAACCCCGGGCGGATTGAAGATCCAGACGATTCACGCGTTTTGTGCCAGTATCCTGCGCCGCTTTCCGCTGGAGGCCGGGGTCAGCCCGCGTTTCACCGAAATGGAAGACCACGAAGCGGCACGCCTCCGGGCCGATGTGCTGGATCGTATGGCTCTTGGGCCCGAGGCGCGATGGCTGGATGGCATCGCCCGCTATCTGGGCGACACCCAGCTGGACGGGTTCACGCGACACATCGCCGGTCTGCGCGCGCATTTCCAGCCAGCCTCGGACCGCGCCAGCCTGGCCGCCGTGCTGGGGGTGGACCCAGCCATCGATCTTCAGGATCTGTTGACCCGCACGATCCTGCCGGACGATTTGGTGCGGCTGGATCGTTTGCGAGTGCTTTGCGGAACCGGGTCAACGAGGGATGGCGAGGCGGCCGAAAAGTTGGCGTCGGCGCTGTCGGCCCCGAAAGGTACAGAACGCTTTTTGGCTTTGCTGGAGTCTGTTTTTCTTACGGGCGGCGCAGCCAAAGAGCCTTTCACCGCCAAGATCGGCAGCTTTCCGACGAAACCGACGCGCGAACGGGATCCGGCCCTCATCGCCGAGATCGAGCCTTTGATGCGGCGCGTCGAAGAGGCGCGGCGGGCCCGCGTGGCGATTGCCGCCCTGGATCGGGCAGAAGCGCTGCACGGTTTCGCGCGGGCCTTTCTGCCACTCTATGAAATGGCAAAGCAGGCGCGCGGCCTTCTGGACTTTGACGACCTGATCGCGCGGACCCGCGCGCTGCTGGCCGATCCTGACGTGGCCGACTGGGTTCTGTTCAAGCTTGACGGCGGGATCGATCATATCCTTGTCGACGAGGCGCAGGATACCAGTCCCGCGCAATGGTCGGTGATCGCAAGCATTGCCAAGGCTTTTGCCGAGGGTGAAGGCGCGCGCAGCGAGCGGTTGCGCACCATTTTCGTGGTCGGCGACAAGAAACAGTCGATCTACTCTTTCCAGGGCGCCGATCCGGCGACATTCGACACTATGCAGGCCGATTTCGCAGCCCGCTGGGAGGCAGCGAATTTGCCGTTTCAGCCGCTGGCGCTGGAACATTCGTTCCGCTCCTCCGAAGCGATCATGCGCGCAGTCGATATGACTTTTACCCATGAGCGGCGCGCGGGATTGGGCGATCCGCAACCACACGTTGCCTTCAAGACCCATCTGTCCGGGCGGGTGGATCTCTGGCCCGTCGTCGAAAAATCGGCTTCCGCAAAAGATGATCGGGACTGGGACGATCCCGTCGATGCTACGGCAGACAGCGACGCCGAAGTTGTCCTTGCCCAAACCATTGCGGACGAGATCCAGCGGATGATCCGTGAAGACTGGATTGCCGATGAAATGGATGGTGCAGCGGTGCGTCGCAGGGTGCGGCCGGGCGACGTTCTGATCCTCGTGCAGCGGCGATCAGAGCTGTTTGCGGAGATCATTCGCGCCTGCAAGGCCGCCGGGCTGGACATTGCCGGTGCCGATCGGCTGCGGATCGGTGGGGAACTGGCGGTCAAGGATATTGCCGCACTCCTGCGCTTTCTCGCGCTGCCCGAAGATGATTTGTCACTTGCCGCTGCGCTGCGCTCGCCACTGTTCGGGTGGAGCGAGCAACAGCTTTTCACGCTGGCCCATCACCGTGGCAAGGGCGAGTTTCTTTGGGCCGCGCTGCGGCGACAGGCTGACGACCACGGCACCACGATGGCGGTCTTGGAGGATTTGCGCGAACGCGCCGACTTCCTGCGTCCTTACGACCTGATCGAGCGGCTTCTGACCCGTCATGACGGACGGCGGCGTCTGCTGGCACGACTAGGGCGCGAGGCCGAGGACGGTATCGACGCCTTGCTGGCACAGGCACTGGCCTTTGAACGCGCGGCGGTGCCCAGCCTGACTGGCTTTGTCAGTTGGATTGACACCGAGGATGTCGAGATCAAACGACAGATGGATGGCGATGCCGACGAGATACGGGTGATGACGGTGCACGGCGCCAAGGGGCTGGAATCGCCCATCGTCATCCTGCCCGACACGGCCAAGCCGCATGCAGGCCACCTGCCAGACCTTCTGCGCCACGGCGATCCGGTCTTGTGGCGACCAAGCGGTAGCGGCGCCCCGCCCGAGATAGAGCGCCGTAAGGAGGCCGAGGCGCAGGCACAGGCCGAAGAGCGGCGGCGTCTTCTTTATGTTGCGATGACGCGTGCGGAAAAGTGGCTGATCGTTTGCGGATATGGCGACACGGGAACGGGGACCGACAGCTGGCACGCCATGGTCGCGGCGGGGCTGCAAGAGGCCGGGGCCGAGGTGCAGGATTTTCCCACAGGTCCGGGCCTGCGCCTGTCGTATGGTGCGTGGAACGAACTCCCGGCCATGACGTTTGCCGGGCCGGGCGGGGCCGACGTACCGATGCCGGTATTCGGGCCCTTGGCGCCGGAAACTGCCGCGCCTTCGGCGCTTTCGCCCTCGGGGCTGGGTGGGGAAAAGGTGCTGCCCGGCGATACGGGCGAGGGCGATCAGGACATCGCATTGGCCCGTGGCCATGCAATGCATCTGCTGTTGGAACACATGGTTCTGTGGCCCGAGGTCGAACGCAAGGGCCGCGGCCTTGCTCTGCTGGGCGCAAGCGCCGAAGCCGCGCCGGTACTGGACGAGGCAGAAGGGCTGGTCAACGAAGCGGTTGCCTTGATCGGGGCCCCCGATCTGGCTGAGATATTCGTACCAGAGGCGCTGACCGAGGTCGGCATCACCGCAGATCTGGCAGAGCTTGGCGGTCAGCGGATCGAGGGTGTGATCGACCGTTTGATCGTGCGCCCCAATGGTGTGCTTGCCGTCGACTACAAGACAAACCGCGTCGTACCTTCGCGGCCCGAGGACACGCCCGAAGGGCTGCTGCGCCAAATGGGCGCCTACCGGGCGGCTTTGCTGCAAATATATGCAGACAGGCCGGTGGATGTGGCCATCCTGTGGACAAGCACCGGCCAGTTGATGCAGTTGCCCCACGCCCAGATCATGGCGGCATTGCAGCGTGCGTCATTTACTTGACCTGCCCGGGCGAGGTTCCTAGGTTCCGCCTTCTGTAAGAGCCGCCAAGGAGAGACCTGATGGCAACCGTAGCAGTCACCGATGCCACCTTCGACGCCGAGGTGCGGCAGTCCGACATTCCCGTCCTCGTCGATTTCTGGGCGGAGTGGTGCGGACCCTGCAAGATGATCGGACCGGCGCTGGAAGAGCTGTCGGACGAGCTGAAAGGCCGTATCAAGATCGTCAAGGTCAACGTTGACGAAAACCCGAATTCGCCGGCCCAGATGGGCGTGCGCGGCATTCCCGCGCTGTTCGTCTTCAAGAACGGCAAGGTCGTGTCGAACAAGGCCGGCGCAGCCCCCAAGGCCGCGCTGCAAAGCTGGATCGAAGGCGCGATCTGAGCTTTCGGAAAGACCAAGCGAAAGGGCGTCTTCGGGCGCCCTTTTTGCTGCGCGGGTTGCGGGCTGGCCAGCCCGCCGCCATATAGGCGGGACGCAACGACAAGGACATGCGCAGATGGCGAAAGACAACTTTCCCGGCTGGCACGGCACCACCATCATCGGCGTGCGAAAGGGCGGACGCGTGGTGATCGCGGGCGATGGACAGGTCAGTCTGGGCCAGACGGTGATCAAGGGGACGGCGCGCAAGGTGCGCCGCCTGTCGCCCGGCGGCATGGACGTGATCGCCGGCTTTGCAGGCTCCACCGCCGACGCCTTCACCCTGCTGGAGCGGCTGGAGAAAAAGCTCGAGGCGACGCCGGGACAGCTGGCGCGCGCCAGCGTCGAGCTGGCCAAGGATTGGCGCACCGACAAGTACCTGCAAAAGCTCGAAGCGATGCTGATCGTCTCGGACGGCAAGGATCTGCTGGTCATAACCGGCGCGGGCGACGTGCTGGAACCCGAACATGACGTGACCGCGATCGGATCGGGCGGGAATTACGCGCTGGCCGCCGCGCGGGCGCTGATGGAGAGCGACCTTGATGCCGAGGCAATCGCACGCCGCGCCATGGCGATCGCCGCCGATATCTGCGTCTACACCAATACCAACCTGACCGTGGAAAGCCTGCCGTCATGACCGACCTGACCCCGCGCGAGATCGTCTCGGAACTCGACCGCTACATCATCGGCCAGGCCGATGCGAAACGGGCCGTCGCGGTGGCCCTGCGCAACCGCTGGCGGCGCAAGCAACTGCCGAAGGAATTGCAGGACGAGGTTTACCCCAAGAACATCCTGATGATCGGGCCGACCGGCGTCGGCAAGACCGAGATCAGCCGTCGTCTGGCCCGGCTGGCGCGGGCGCCGTTCCTGAAGGTCGAGGCCACGAAATTCACCGAGGTCGGCTATGTCGGCCGCGACGTGGAGCAGATCGTGCGCGATCTGGTCGACGTGGCCATAGTCCAGACGCGCGAACACATGCGTGAAGACGTGCGCGCCAAGGCCCAGACCGCCGCGGAAGAGCGCGTGATCGACGCCGTGGCCGGTTCGGATTCACGCGCGCAAACGCGCGAAATGTTCCGCCGCAAGCTGAAAGCGGGCGAGCTGGACGACACGGTCATCGAGATCGAGGTCGCCGATACCGCGCCGCCAATGGGCGGGCTTGAAATTCCGGGCCAGCCGGGCGGCATGGCCGGAATGATGAATCTGGGCGAGATCTTCGGCAAGGCGTTCGGCCAACGCACGACGCGCAAGAAGATGACCGTGGCCGACAGCTACGACATTCTTGTGACCGAAGAAGCCGACAAGATGCTGGACGACGAAACCGTCAAGCGTGCCGCGATCGAGGCGGTCGAGCAGAACGGGATCGTCTTTCTGGACGAGATCGACAAGGTTTGCGCGCGCGCCGAAACACGTGGCGCCGATGTCAGCCGCGAGGGCGTGCAGCGCGACCTGCTGCCGCTGATCGAGGGCACGACGGTCAGCACCAAGCATGGCCCGGTCCGCACCGACCATGTGCTGTTCATCGCCTCCGGCGCGTTTCACATCGCCAAGCCGTCCGACCTGCTGCCGGAATTGCAGGGCCGTCTGCCGATCCGGGTGGAACTGCGCGCCCTGACCGAGGCCGATTTCGTGCGCATCCTGACGGAAACGGACAATGCGCTGACGCTGCAATACACCGCGCTGATGAACACGGAGGGCGTGACGGTGACCTTCGCCCCCGATGGCATTGCCGCACTCGCCCGGATCGCGGCGGAGGTGAACCAGGCGGTCGAGAACATCGGCGCGCGGCGGCTTTACACCGTGATGGAACGGGTTTTCGAGGAATTGTCTTTCGCCGCGCCCGACCGGGGCGGGCAAAGCGTGACGGTCGATGCGGCCTTCGTCGAGGACAACCTTGGCGAGCTGTCCCGGTCGACCGACCTCAGCCGCTACGTCTTGTGACGGCGCAGATAGACGTAATAGGCCCCGGCCCCGCCGTGTTTCAGATGCGCCTGCGAGACCTGCAGGATCACCGGCGACAGCGGCGGCATCGACAGCCAGTGCGGCACTTGGCGGCGCAAGACGCCGTGGCGTGACGGCATTGGCCCCTCGTCATCGCGCTGCTTGCCCTTGCCGGTGATGACCAGAACCAGCCGCCGCCCGGTCGCATGGGCCGTCAGGATAAAGCTGATCAGTTCCGGGTGCGCCTCGGCAAGGGTCATGCCGTGCAGGTCGATCCGCGCTTCGGGTGCCAAACGGCCCCTGCTGAGCTTGCCGAATGCCTTGGCATCCATCGCCAATCGGGGTGGTGACGGCTGTGACGGGCGCGTTTCTGACGCCTGTGCGCGCTCACCCAGCCGGAAGGAGCGGATTGGCTCGGGCGGGGGTGAGACGCTGGGCGGTGGGTCCGGCGAAAATGGCGGCTTGTCATCCGCTTTATCGGACCGCGGGCCGAGCGGTGTGGCCTGTCGCGCGACGTGTTCCCAGAGGGCGCGTTCTTCGGCGCTCAGGCGGCGGGAGCGGCGCATCAGGCCGGGCCCCCTGCCTGCGGCACAAGAACGATCATCCGGCCGGTCTGGCGAAGCCCGCCCGCAACCGCACCTGCCTTGGCGCCGGTGCCACAGAAGATGTCAGCCCGCTGCGCGCCCTTGATCGCGCCGCCGATATCCTGTGCAACCATCAGGCGACCGCGCGGCGCATAGCCCGGCACCTCGATCCAGACCGGCGCGCCCAAGGGCACATGGGCGGGATCAACGGCAACGGAGCGGTCCGGCGTCAGCGGCACGCCCAGCGCGCCGAGCGGCCCGTCCTCTTCACCCAAGCCGTCAAGTTGCCGGAAGAAGACGTAGCTGGCATTAGCCTCCATCGCGTCGCGCGCCGCGTCCGGATGGCGCCGCGCCCAGTCGGCGATCGTATCCGCCGTTACTTGCCCTGGGGCAAGAGCGCCACGCGCAACCAGTTCGGCACCGAGCGAACGGTAGGAGTGCCCGGTCTTGCCGGCAAAGCCCACCCGGAAAGTTGACCCATCCGGCAGCCGAAGCCGGCCCGAGCCCTGCACGTGCAGAAAGAAGGCGGCAACCGGATCGTCCAGCCAGCAAAGTTCCAACCCCTTTCCGGCAAGTGCGCCCAGCCGATCAATCTGCGCGCGCGTGGGGCCGGGCGGATTTTCGGCGATATCCGCCGGCAGTCGATAAAGCGGCCAGCGGAAACGATCGTCCGGGGTCAGGGCAGCATCAAGGATGGGTTCGAAATAGCCGGTGAATAGCGGCGTGCCGCCAACGTTGGACAGCATGGGGGTAAAGTGGCTTTCGAACCACGCGCGTGCATGTCCCTGCGGGCGTGGCAGGTCTTGCAGGGTGGCGCTGCTGCGCGAAAACACGGCAAGGGCCGCGGCGTGGTCCTCGTCAGGCCAGCCCGGCAGATCAGCAAAGCGAAGCGGGGTTGCAGCGCTGTCGGACAAGGGACGTTCCCCGCGAATGACACGTGTGGGGGGTCACTCCCCGGTAGCGACAAGTTTCCAGTTCGGATCGTTGGTGCCCATCGTGCGGGCAAAGGTCCAGACATCCTTTTGCCGACGGATGTCATTTGCGTTGCCCTCGACGACGCGGCCGTCGGCGTCCTTGACGACGTAGGTCATTTCGCCAGTGAACCGCACGCTGATCTCGCCCTCGTTGGTCGCGCGGTCAAACTCGGCCGACTGGACGCCGATATCGCTGATGCCTACGAACGTGGCGGTGATCGTCAGGCCCTTCTGGGCGCGGTCGGCGATGACCGCTTCAAACGCCTGATCCACATCATCGGAGATGAACGCGCGGACCGGCGAAAGATCACCCTTCTGAAAGGCCATCAGGATCATCTCGTAGGCGCCGCGCGCGCCTTGAAGAAACTCGCCCAGGCTGAAGGACGGGTCGATCCGCTTCATCGCGGTCAAGGCCTTGGCGGCGTCGCCATCGGCGGGGACATGATCTGTGATGTCACGATCGGGGCCGCCCTCGATCACCTCAAGACCGGGGCGACGGCGCGGCGCACTTTCGGCGGGCAGCGACACGGGCGGTTTTTCGAAACCTTCCCTTGTCCCAAGAACACTGCGCAGGCGCAGGATGAGAAACACCGCGATCCCGGCCAGAACCAGCAGCTGCAGGATGGGCGAATTCATCTTGTCCTCTCAGAGTTGGTTCAATTATGGCGATCCGGTGATGCCGCACTTATGTATGGGAACGGGTGGGTCAAGTCCACCGTGGCCGATCCGCGCCGAAAGCCGTCGAAAGGACATGCCCCATGTGGCTTTTCACCATTTTCCTTGCGATTCCGCTGATCGAAATCGCCCTTTTCATCGTTGTGGGTGGCGCGATCGGACTTTGGCCGACGCTGGCCATCGTACTGGGTACGGCGGTGCTGGGATCGTTTCTGGTGCGGCAACAGGGCGCACGTGCGCTCGCGGAATTGCAAGGCAGCCTGCGCAGTCTCAACGACCCGGCTGCGCCGCTGGCCGAGGGGGCGATGATCCTGCTGGCCGGGGCGCTACTGCTGACGCCGGGGTTTTTCACCGATACGCTGGGATTCTGCCTGCTGGTGCCGGGATTGCGGAAAGCGCTGTTCAGTTGGCTGCGTCAAAATGTGAAGGTCAGCACCTTCACGTCTCAGGGGTTCGAAGCCAGATCATCAAATGGGCCGGGCCGGGCCGCCGATGACAACGTCATCGAGGGTGATTACGAAGAGGTGACGGCCCCGCGGCGACCCGGCCAGCCACCGTCGGGGTGGACCAGGCATTGAGCAGTCGGGCGGCGCCTGCTAGGAACCGCGCCAGATCATACAGCCGGAGCCAGCGATCATGACCGAGACAACCCCCCCGACGCCCGAGCAGAAGCAGATCACGAACCGCGCGATGGCCCAGTACATCCGCGACCTCTCGTTTGAAAACATCCTCGCGCAGAAGGGCGTGACCGGCGAGGTTCAGCCGGAAGTGACCGTGCAGGTGGCCACCGATGCGCGCAAGCGCGGGGCCGACAACCAGTTCGAGGTGATCACCAAGCTGAACGTGACTTCGAAGAACAAGGGATCGGGTGATCCGCTGTTCATTCTCGAGCTGGACTATGCCGGGGTCTTCATCGTCGAGGGCGTGCCCGATGAACAGATGCTGCCCTTCCTTCTGATCGAATGCGCGCGCGTGTCGTTCCCGTTCATCCGGCGGATCGTCAGCGACGTGACGCGCGATGGCGGCTTCCCGCCGCTGAACCTTGAAACGATCGACTATGTCTCGATCTACCGCGCCAAGGTCTCGCAGGTGATGGAAGAGCAGAAAGCGAAAGCCAACTAGTCAGCCTTCGACCAGAGCGGGGCGTCGCCCAGTTTTGACAGGAAGGCGTCGTGCGCGGCGGCCTCTTCGGGGGTCAGCCGCGACCGCAGGGGACGTGGCCGGGGACGCGGACGCCATGCTTCGGAGGGCGTGTCGCCGGGCTGCGCGGCCTCGGACGGGGCAAGGCCAAAATCGGGCTGACGGCCGCCGATCAGTTCAAGATAGACCTCGGCCAGGATCTGGCTGTCGAGAAGCGCGCCGTGCAGCGTGCGCGACGAATTGTCGATGCCGAAGCGCCGGCAAAGCGCATCAAGCGAGCCCGGCGAGCCCGGAAATTTGCGCCGGGCAATGGCCAATGTGTCGATCGCCCGGGACGCAGGCAGCGGCGAATGACCGATCCAGCGCAGTTCGGCATTGATGAACTTCATGTCGAAGGCGGCATTGTGGATCACCAGTGGCGCATCGCCGATGAATTCCAGAAATTCGCCCGCAACGGCCGAAAAGAGCGGCTTGTCGCGCAGAAAATCGTCGCCCAGCCCGTGCACTTCGAAAGCGGCCTGCGGCATGGCGCGCTGCGGATTGATGTATTGGTGATAAGTCCGGCCGGTGGGCACGTGACCCACAAGCTCGACAGCGCCAATCTCGACGATGCGGTCGCCTTCGTCAGGCTCGAACCCGGTGGTTTCGGTATCGAGTACGATTTCACGCATGTTTCAAATCCGCCCTGATCCGGTCCAGAAGAGTCTGGACCGCCGCGGCGGCACTGTCGAGGGTGGTGGTTTCAATGATGTGATCGGCGCGGGCGCGCTTTTGCGCATCGGGCATCTGGCGAGCCAGCAGCATCTCGAATTGGTCCTCGGTCATACCGGGGCGGGCAAGGACGCGGGCGCGCTGCACCTCGGCGGGGGCAGTGACGACAAGAACGGAATCGAGCCATTTGTCGGCGCCGGTCTCAAACAGAAGCGGGATGTCGAAGACGACGATCTTGGCCGTGGTGGAAGCGAGGAATGCGGCGCGATCCTTGGAAACGAGGGGGTGAACGATGGCTTCGATCCGCGACAGGGCGGAAGGATCTGCGGCCACGATCCGTTTCAGCCGGTCACGCGAGACGGCACCCTGTTCGATGGCTTGGGGGAAGGTCGCGCCCAGCGGACCCACCGCGGCGCCGCCGGGCGCGTAAAGCCGGGCAACGGCGGCATCGGCATCCCAGACGGGCACGCCATGATCGCGCAACATCTGCGCGGTCGTCGTTTTGCCCATCCCGATCGAACCGGTCAAGCCGAGCTTGTAAGTCATGCAAGGGCCGCGGCGCGCAGTTCAGGCGTTACCTCGGGACGGATACCAAACCAGCGTTCAAATGCCGGTACGGCCTGATGTAGCAACATACCCAGACCATCAACGGTGACGCATCCCGCCGCCTCGGCCTCCGCCAGGAAGTGGGTGCGCAGGGGATTGTAGACGAGATCGGTCACAACGGTGCCGGGGCGCAGGCCATCGAGCGGCACGCGGAACTCGGCCCCGCCCACCATGCCGAGAGAGGTGGTGTTCACCACGGTCGTGGCTTCTTCGAGCATATTGCCGGCCTGCACCCAGTCGACCACCCGCAGGCGGGTGCCGAATTCGGCGCGCAGCGCGTCGGCCTTTGGGCGGGTGCGGTTGGCCAAAAGGATCTCGGGCACCCCGGATTCAAGAAGCGAGGCGATAACAGCCCGCGCGGCACCGCCAGCCCCCAGCACGGCCGCCGGGCCTGCCGCCGGATCCCAGTCGGGTGCCTCCTGCCGCAGGTTGGCGATGAAGCCGTAGCCATCGGTGTTGTCGGCGTGGATCTTGCCGTCTTTTCGGAAGATCAGGGTGTTGGCCGCGCCGATCAGCGTCGCCCGGTCGGTCACAAGATCGGCGAGATTGAGCACGGCAATCTTGTGAGGAATGGTGATGTTGACCCCGACAAACCCCATCTTTGGCAAGGCGTGAATCACCTGTGCCAGATCATCGGGCTCGACATGCAGGGGGATGTATTCGCCTGCGAGCCCATAGACCTTGAGCCAGTGCCGGTGCAGCTTCGGCGAGCGCGAATGCCCGATCGGCGAGCCGATGACACCGGCGATGGGAATGATGGTTTCGCTCATGCAGGCAATGAACCGCGCAGGCGCAGATATGACAAGAGGTCGACAAGCGGGAGACCGAGAATCGAGAAATAGTCTCCGTCGATGTGGGCAAAGAGCCGCACGCCAAGCGCTTCGACCTGATAACAGCCAACGCAAGGCGCAACCTCGGGCCAGGCGCGGTCAAGGTAAGCATCGATTTCCGCGGCTATAAGGGCGTGCATGGTCAAACGGGCGACGCCCACCTTCCGCCAAACCGGGCGACCATTCTCGACAAGAACCGCGGCCGACAAGAGTTGATGCGTGCGGCCCTGCAGGCGCATCAACTGCGCGTGGGCTTCGTCACGGTCGGCGGCCTTTCCAAAAACCTCGGTCCCTATTGCGAGGATCTGGTCGCATCCAAGGACGAGGGAACCGGGCGCGCGACCAGCAGCGCGAAGTGCCTTCATCTCGGCCAATGCATCGGCGATGTCGCGTGGCGTCGCGCGTTCCTGGGTAAGGGCGGCGCGCATCGCCTCTTCATCAACGGCGACGGGGCGGACATCGAACGCGACGCCGGCATCGCGCAGAAGCCGGGCCCGGATCGTGGAGCCGGAAGCGAGGATGAGCGGATCGGGCATGTGGACAAACCAGTGGTCAGGTGACGGGGCAGTTTAGGGAGAGAACGGTGAACAACAGTGACATCGCGAACCGGGGTGCAAGAAGGAGCCGGGACCGGTGCATCGCGGGGGCGGCTATCCCCAAGGGAAAAGGACAAATCAAGGGTGTGGATCGCGCGGGCACTCTGCGCCTGTCAAGTGGGCATAGTGCGTAGGGCCTCTGAAATTCTTTGCCTAGCTGTCTGATTTCATTCATAAAAATTGCCGGTTTGAATGTCACCGATTCGTTCCCGCTGGTCTCAGGCTGGGGAAAACCCTGTGGGGGACTCTCTGGGTTGAGGTTATCCACGACACAACAAAATCATCATTTCCTTTATCTTCTTAATTGTATTGAAAGGGGCAAGGAAGCAGGGAAGGGAACCCATGTCTCTGGTCAGCATTTATCTTTGGATCAAGGCGGCGCATGTGATCTCGGTCATCGCGTGGATGGCGGGATTGTTCTACCTGCCACGGCTTTATGTCTATCACGTGGAAGGTTTGCAGAAGGCGGGCGTGACGCGGGGAAGCGACATGGACCTGCTGTTCCAGCACCAGGAGCGGCTGCTGCTGAAAGCGATCATGAACCCTGCAATGATAGCGGCCTGGATTTTTGGCCTGATCCTAGTTCTGACACCGGGCGTGGTGGACTGGACATCGGCCTGGCCCTGGGCCAAGGCGGCGTCTGTCCTTGGCATGACGTGGTTCCACATGTGGCTTGGCGCGCGACGCAAGGAGTTTGTCGCCGGGACAAACACACGGACCGGCCGAAAGTACCGGATGATGAACGAGGTTCCGACGTTGCTGCTGATCGTGATCGTCGTTTCGGTGATCGTGAAGCCGTTCTAGGCTTCAGTTGACTTGGACACGTCTTGCCCTTAGGTGACGGTCGTCTTCCGTCCGGAACGACATTCTCCAGCTATGACAGGATTGCGCGCCCAGCGGGGCCGTTTGGAACATCATGACAGAACACCGTTTGAACCTTGCCGACCTGAAGGCCAAGAGCCCGAAGGACCTGCTTGCCATGGCCGAGGAGCTGGAGATCGAGAACGCCTCGACCATGCGGAAGGGCGACATGATGTTCGCCATCCTCAAGGAGCGGGCTGACGAGGAATGGGTCAGCGGCGGCGATGGTGTGCTGGAAGTGCTGCAGGATGGTTTTGGCTTCCTGCGTTCGCCCGAGGCCAACTACCTGCCCGGTCCGGATGATATTTATGTCAGCCCCGAGATGATCCGCCAATTCTCGTTGCGCACGGGCGATACGGTGGAAGGTGTCATTCAGGAGCCCAACGAGAACGAACGCTATTTCGCGCTGATGAGCGTGGAGCGGATCAATTTCGAGGATCCGGACCGCGCCCGGCACAAGGTGGCCTTCGACAACCTGACGCCGCTTTACCCCGATGAACGTCTGAAGATGGAGATCGAGGACGATCCGACGATCAAGGACCGGTCAGCCCGGATCATCGATCTGGTCGCGCCGATCGGCAAGGGCCAGCGCGGATTGATCGTGGCGCCGCCGCGCACCGGTAAAACGGTGCTGCTGCAGAACATCGCGCATTCGATCGCGACCAATCACCCTGAATGTTACCTGATCGTGCTGCTGATCGACGAGCGGCCGGAGGAGGTGACGGACATGCAACGCTCGGTCAAGGGCGAGGTTGTGTCCTCGACCTTTGACGAGCCGGCCTCGCGCCACGTGGCGGTGGCGGAGATGGTGATCGAGAAGGCGAAGCGGCTGGTCGAGCACAAGCGTGACGTGGTGATCCTGCTGGATTCGATCACGCGCCTGGGCCGTGCCTTCAACACCGTCGTTCCGTCCTCGGGCAAGGTGCTGACCGGCGGTGTGGATGCCAACGCGTTGCAGCGGCCGAAACGGTTCTTTGGTGCGGCGCGGAACATCGAGGAAGGCGGTAGCCTGACGATCATCGCCACGGCGCTGATCGATACCGGCAGCCGGATGGACGAGGTGATCTTCGAAGAATTCAAGGGCACTGGTAACAGCGAGATCGTGCTGGACCGCAAGGTTGCCGACAAGCGCGTGTTCCCGGCGATGGACATTCTGAAGTCCGGTACCCGGAAGGAAGACCTGCTGGTCGACAAGGTGGACCTGCAGAAAACCTTTGTGCTGCGGCGGATCCTGAACCCGATGGGGACGACGGACGCGATCGAGTTCCTGATTTCGAAGCTGAAGCAGACAAAGACGAATTCCGATTTCTTCGATTCAATGAACACCTGACGGCCTGCGTGGCCGTGGAGGCCGGGGCATGGATACGATCTTTGCAGTTGCGACGGCACCGGGCCGGGCCGGGCTTGCTGTAATCCGGATTTCCGGACCGCGTGCGTTGACCGGGCTGCAGGAAATGATGCGCGGCGTTCCGGCCGCGCGTGGGCTGCGGCGGCTACACGGCGCTTCGGGAGAGGTCCTGGACGAGGCGCTTGTTCTGCGGTTCGACAGGGGGCACAGTTTTACCGGCGAAGATGTGGTGGAGTTGCACCTGCACGGCAGCAGTGCCGTGGTTGCCGCAATCTTGAAGGAACTGGGGCGCATCGAGGGATTCCGCCAAGCAGAGGCGGGCGAGTTTACCCGTCGCGCCATGGAAAACGGGCGGCTGGACCTGGCGCAGGTAGAGGGGCTGGCGGCCCTGGTTGATGCAGAGACCGAAGCGCAGCGTCGGATGGCGTTGCGGGTTTTCTCCGGTGCCTTGGGTGCACGCGCCGAAGACTGGCGCAAGCGGTTGATCCGAGCCGCGGCGCTGATCGAGGCGACGATCGATTTTGCGGATGAAGATGTTCCGGTCGACGTGGCGCCGGAGGTGACGGAGCTGATTGTCGGACTGATGGACGAAATTCAGGCTGAAGCAACCGGTGTGGCGGTTGCAGAAAGGCTGCGCAGCGGGTTCGAGGTGGCGATCGTAGGGCCACCAAATGTTGGAAAATCGTCTCTTCTCAATAGGTTAGCAGGTAGGGATGCAGCAATTACCTCGGAATTCGCGGGCACGACGCGGGATGTCATCGAGGTGCGGCTAGACCTTGATGGCCTGCCGGTTACGATGCTGGACACGGCCGGAATGCGGGAAGCGGAGGATGTGGTCGAGGGGATCGGGATTGCCCGTGGCCGGGCGCGTGCCGAAGCGGCAGACCTGCGGATCTTCCTGACCCCTCCGGGCGACGGGCCGGCCTTTGCACCGCAGGAGGAGGACATTGTGCTGCGGGCCAAGGCCGATCTTCATCTGGGCGAGGGCCCCGGCGTGTCGGGTTTGACGGGTGAAGGTGTTGACGCGCTGGTCGCACAGGTGTCAGCCACGTTGCGCGGAAGGGTTGCCGTGATGGGTGTGGCGATGCGGGAGCGGCATCGCGACGCGCTGGAGCGGGCGATTGTTCGACTTCGCGCGGCGTTGGAGCTTGTCCGGCGGCCGGATGCTGCTGATCTGGCTGCTGAAGAGATTCGTGGCGCAATCAGGGCTGTTGACTCGTTGATTGGGCGCGTAGATGTGGAGCAGGTTCTGGATGAGATTTTTGCCAGCTTCTGCATCGGCAAGTGAGGAGTGTTTCACGTGAAACATGATGCCTTTGATGTGATCGTGATCGGTGGTGGCCATGCCGGCGCCGAGGCCGCGCATGCCGCGGCCCGGATGGGCGCGCGCACTGGGCTGGTCACATTGAAGCGGGCAGGAATTGGCGTGATGTCGTGCAATCCGGCGATTGGCGGCTTGGGGAAGGGACACCTTGTGCGTGAGATCGACGCGCTGGATGGTGTGATGGGGCGCGTGGCCGACTGTGCCGGCATTCAATTTCGCCTTCTTAACCGAAAGAAGGGGCCGGCGGTGCAGGGGCCGCGCGCGCAGGCGGACAGAGCGCTGTATAGTGCTGCGATGCAGGCGGAAATGGCGGCTATGCCCGGGCTGACGGTGATTGAGGGTGAGGCCGTTGATCTTGTCATGGACGGGCCGCGTGTCGTCGGCGTGATGATGGCCGAGGGCACGGTGCTGACATCAAGGGCCGTTGTTCTGACGACGGGAACATTTCTGCGCGGAGTCATTCATATCGGCGACAAGTCGCGGCCGGGGGGCAGGATGGGCGATCAGCCCTCTGTCAGGATGGCCGAGCGACTGGACAGTTTCGGGCTGCCATTGGGGCGCCTGAAAACCGGCACGCCACCGCGCCTGGCGCGCCAGAGCATTGACTGGGATGTCGTCGGTACGCAGCCGGGCGATGACGACCCGACGTTTTTCTCATTTCTGACAACCCGCTTGAGCTCGCCTCAGGTTGCTTGCGGGATCACCGAGACGAACGAGAAAACGCACGATATCATCCGGGCCAATCTGGGGCGCTCGGCGATGTACGGCGGTCATATCGAGGGCGTTGGCCCGAGATACTGCCCGTCCATCGAGGACAAAGTCGTCCGATTTGCCGAGAAAGCCTCGCACCAGATATTCCTTGAACCGGAAGGCATCGAATCGGGCGTCGTTTATCCGAACGGCATTTCGACATCCTTGCCCGAGGACGTACAGGTCGACTATGTCCATTCGATCCGCGGGCTGGAACGGGCCGAGATCCTGCAGCCGGGCTACGCCATTGAATACGACTATGTCGATCCACGAGCGCTTCGCCCCACGCTGGAGCTTGAGGCAGTGCCCGGCCTTTTCCTTGCGGGGCAGATCAATGGAACGACCGGTTATGAAGAAGCTGCGGCACAAGGCCTCGTCGCGGGTATTAATGCAGCCAGAATGGCCAAGCATGACGAGGATGTGCGGTTCAGTCGCACGACATCCTATATTGGGGTGATGATCGACGACCTGATTTCGCGAGGGGTGACAGAGCCTTACCGCATGTTCACATCACGGGCAGAGTTCCGGCTGTCGCTACGTGCGGACAACGCCGACCAGCGGTTGACAGAGTTTGGGCGCGCCGTTGGTTGTGTTTCAGAGATGCGTTGGCTGGCCTTCGAAAGCAAACGTGATGCCTTGGCGGATCTGTCCGCACGTCTTGGCGGCGTGACGCTTTCAGCGCGCGAGATTGCTGGCACCGGCGCCAATCTATCGCCCGATGGCGCCGCGCGGACGGCGCTCGAGGCGCTGGCCCTGGCCGATTTCGATTTCGATCAGCTTGGTCAGCTTACCCCGGAATTCGCGGCGGACCCCGCGGCCCTGAAGAAACAGGTCAAACGTGATGCGCTTTATGCCTATTACATCGCCCGTCAGGACAAGGATATCGCAGCGCTGCGCCGGGATGAACAAACCGTTCTGCCGGCCGAGCTGGATATCGACGCGATCGATGGGTTGTCGCATGAGCTGAAGCAGAAACTTGCGCGCCTGCGGCCGCGGACCGTGGCAGAGGCAAGTGCGATAGAAGGCATGACGCCTGCCGCACTGATGCTGATCGTCGCCAATATCCGCCGGCTGGACCGGGCACGGGCGGGATGACCCTGCCGTCCCAAGTCGGTGGCATTGATGTTTCACGTGAAACACTTGACCGGCTGTATGCCTATGAGGCGCTAATCCGCAAATGGACGCGCCAGATCAACTTGGTTTCGCCCGCCACCCTGCAGGACCTGTGGCAGCGGCATATCGTGGATTCCGCACAGCTTTTCGCCCTACGTCCGAATGAGGGCGCGCGCTGGGCTGATATTGGAAGCGGTGCGGGGCTGCCAGGCATCGTTCTGGCCATCCTTGCGAAAGAGCATGCGCAAGATGTCCATGTCACGCTGGTCGAAAGTGACCAGAGAAAATCGGTCTTCCTGCGTACCGCAATACGTGAGCTTGCACTTGACGCAACCGTGTTTGCCGAACGGATCGAGGCGGTGGCGCCTATGAACGCAGATCTGTTGACCGCCCGCGCCCTCAGCCCGCTGACCCAACTTCTTGTGCATGCGGAACGGCACCTTTCCCCCCGCGGTGTGGCGCTTTTCCCCAAGGGTCGGGCAGCCGCCCAGGAAATTGCGGCGGCCGAGGCAAACTGGCGGTTCCGGTTGGAAGAATACCCGAGTATGACAGAAGCAGATTCCCGCATTCTGCGCCTGACAGGGTTGACCCGTGGCTGACCTTCTTCGCACCAAGTCCCCAAGGATCATCGCCATCGCCAACCAGAAAGGCGGTGTCGGCAAGACAACCACGGCGATCAATCTTGGCGCCGCCTTGGCGGAGAGCGGCCGCCGCGTGCTGCTGGTGGATATTGACCCACAGGGCAATGCCTCGACCGGGCTTGGCATCGGCCGGAACGACCGCGCCCTGACCACCTATGACCTGATCCTCGGAGATTCTGCGCTGGACGAGGTGATTCGCGATACCTCCGTGACAAACCTGAAGATCGTGCCGGCCACGACCGATCTCAGTTCCGCCGATATCGAACTGATCGCCAACGAAAAACGCAGCTACCTGTTGCATGACGCTCTGCGCCAACCCGCGATGGAAGTTTTCGATTTCGACTATATCCTGATCGACTGCCCGCCATCCCTCAACATCCTCACAGTCAACGCCATGGTCGCGGCGCACTCCGTTCTGGTCCCGCTTCAAAGCGAGTTCTATGCGCTTGAAGGGCTTTCCCAGTTGATGCTGACGCTGCGCGAGGTGCGCCAGAACGCAAACCCCGATCTGCGGATCGAGGGGATCGCGCTAACGATGTATGACGGGCGCAACAACCTGTCCCAGCAGGTTGAGGATGATGCGCGAACCAATCTGGGCGACCTCGTGTTCAAGACGGTGATCCCGCGAAACGTTCGGCTTAGCGAGGCGCCATCCTTCTCTGTTTCTGTTCTGGACTATGACAGCGCATCAAAAGGCAGCGCTGCCTACCGTGATCTGGCCGCCGAACTGATCGCGCGCGAATCGACCAACCGGAAGGAAGGTGTTGCCCATGGCTGAAAAACCCGTTCGTAATCGTGGCCTTGGGCGCGGCCTGTCCGCCTTGATGGCAGACGTCAACCCTACGCAAAGGGATGGAGAAGGTGCGCGCACCGTACGCCCCGACATCCAGGTGCCCATAGACCGCATTCAGCCCAATCCGGATCAGCCTAGGCGCAGTTTTGATCCGACCGCGCTCGAAGATCTGTCGGCAAGCATTCGCGAAAAAGGCATCATCCAGCCGCTGATCGTCCGCCCCAATCCTGATCAGCCCGGCACATATCAGCTTGTCGCTGGGGAACGGCGGTGGCGCGCGGCGCAGAATGCCAAGCTGCACAGCGTTCCGGTTCTCGTTCGGGACCTGACAGATTCCGAAATGCTGGAAATTGCGATCATCGAGAACGTCCAGCGGGCTGATCTGAACGCCATTGATGAGGCTGCCGGATACAGACAGCTGATGGACCGCTTCGGCCACACGCAAGACGCACTGTCGCAGGCTCTTGGTAAAAGCCGCAGCCACATCGCGAACCTTCTCCGTCTTCTGACCCTCCCGCCAAGCGTTCAGGCCTATGTTACCGCTGGCAAACTTGATGCCGGCCATGCGCGAACGCTCGTGGGGCGCGAAGATGCCGAGACGCTGGCCCGCAAGATCATCGCCGGCGGCCTTTCGGTTCGCGCCGCCGAGGCGCTGACGCGCAAGACACCGTCCGATGGGTCAGTCAAGGCACGCAGCCGCCCGGGCCCGACGCGCGATGCTGATACGGTAGCGATCGAACAAGAGCTCTCGGCGCAATTGAAGATGCCGGTGCGCATCGATCATCCCAGCGGGCAGGAATCCGGAAAACTGATGATTTCTTACAGTAATCTCAGCCAGTTGGATGACTTGCTGCGGTTGCTTGCCGGCGGCTAATCCGTCAGAAGGCGCCTCAGGATCGCCTCCAGCACCGGCCGCCCCGTAACTGTCACTGCCAGCCGGCCCTCCGTCTGCGATAGCCAACCTTCCGCTTCCAATTCGGAAATTGGCCTGTTCAGTCGCGCGCCACCCAACCGCGTGAGGCGGTCCAGCGAAACGCCCTCTCGCAGCCGCAGCCCCATCAACAGGAATTCAGACAGTTGGTCGTCGCGTGACAGCGTCTCGCGGGGCACTTCGCCGCTGCCCTGGGTTTCGACCGCCTCCAACCACGCGCCGGGCGCGCGCAATGCCTCGGTCGCTGCACGTCCCGCGCTGCTTGTCAGCCGCCCGTGCGCCCCGGGCCCGATCCCGGCATAGTCGCCGCAGCGCCAATAAATCAGGTTATGCTGGCTTTCGGCCCCCTGCCGCGCGTGGTTCGAAACCTCGTAGCTTCTCAGGCCCGCAGCATCGCAGATTTCCTGCGTAACTTCCCACATATCAATCGCCGCATCTTCGTCTGGCAGGTTCGGCAGCTTGCCCGCGGCGTGGCGCCGCCCGAACACCGTCTCAGGCTCGATCGTAAGCTGGTAAAGCGAAAGGTGATCCACCGCCATTTCTAACGCCTGCTGCAACTCCCGTCGCCAATCTGCAGCGCTTTGGCCCTGACGCGCATAGATCAGGTCGAAACTCACACGATCAAATATTTCCCTTGCAATATCAAATGCTTGAACGGCCTCTTCGGCGCTATGCATACGGCCCAGCGCTCTCAGGTCCATGTCGTTCAACGCCTGCACGCCCATCGACAACCGATTCACGCCGGCCGCCTGAAATGCACGAAATTTGCCCGCCTCGACCGATGTCGGATTGGCCTCCAGCGTGATCTCGATGTCATTGGCCATCGGCCATCTCAGCCGAACCCTGTCCAGGATCGCCGCCACCGTTTCAGGGGCCATCAGGCTTGGCGTGCCGCCCCCGAAAAAGATCGATCGCAGCAATCGGGGCCCGGTTTCAGCGGCAATCCGGTCAATTTCCGCCTCATAGGCCCTTAGCCACCGCGCTTGATCAATGTTGGCGGCCACATGGGAGTTGAAATCGCAATAGGGGCACTTTGCCTGACAGAATGGCCAATGCAGGTAGAGGCCAAAGCCCCCCTCGGGCAGGTTCTCACCCAAAGCAGCCCTCGACCAGCTTGGAAAACGCCCGGGCACGATGGCTGATCCGGTTCTTATCCCACCTGTCCATCTCGCCGAATGTCACATCAAAGCCATCAGGCTGGAAAATCGGATCGTATCCATGCCCTTGCGTCCCTCGCATCGGCCAGACGATCCGCCCCGGTGCGATCCCTTCAAAGACCTCGTCATGCCCGTCGGGCCAGGCCAGCACCAAAGCGCAACAAAACCGCGCCAGACGCGGCTCTTTTGCCTTTTTAGTCTCTAGTTCTTCCCAGACCCGGCGCATCGCCATCTCGAAATCGCGCCCATTCGGCCCTTCGGCCCAATCGGCCGTATAAACGCCCGGCGCGTCGTTCAGGGCCGCTACTGCGATACCGCTGTCGTCGGCCAGCGCGGGCAGGCCGGTCGCACGCGCCGCCGCATGGGCCTTGATCCGCGCATTACCAACAAATGTCGTCTCGGTCTCGTCCGGCTCCGGCAGTCCATGATCGGCGTTCGAGGATACGCGCACGTCGAATGGCGCCAGCAGCGCCGCGATCTCTTCCAGCTTGCCATGGTTATGCGTCGCGACGACAAGATCGCCACCGGAAAACCGCCGCGTCATCCGATCGCCGCCAGTTGGGCCGCGCGCAGTTCGGCAACGCCCTTTTCGGCGAGGCTCAGAAGCGTGTCCATCTCGTCCCGGCTGAAGGTGGCCCCTTCTGCCGACATCTGCACCTCGACCAGTCGTGCCCCTGCCATCACGAAATTGCCGTCGACATCCGCCTCGGAATCTTCCGGATAATCCAGATCCAGTACTGGTTGGCCAGCGTAAAGCCCGCAACTGACCGCGCCCACCGGTGCGGTCAGCGGATCACTGGTGATCAGGCCGGCCTTCTGCAACTTCAAGACTGCCAGTTTCAGCGCCACCCAACCACCCGTGATCGATGCGCAACGCGTGCCGCCATCGGCCTGGATCACGTCACAGTCGACAACGATCTGCCGTTCGCCCAGCGCCACACGGTCCACGCCCGCGCGCAGCGATCTCCCGATCAGACGCTGAATCTCCTGCGTTCGGCCGGATTGGCCTTCTTTTGCCTCACGACGCATCCGGGTATTTGTTGCGCGAGGCAGCATCCCGTATTCCGCCGTCACCCAGCCCTGGCCCGAGTTCTTCAGGAACGGCGGCACTCGTTCGTCCACCGTCGCGGTGCACAGCACATGGGTGTGGCCGCAGCGAATCAGGCAAGATCCCTCGGCATGACGCGACACGCCCGTCTCGATTGAAATCTCGCGCATCTGATCCAAATTCCGTCCCGAAGGCCGCATGTCTTCACTCCTGTGGCTGATGCGGGCCACATACGCCGCCCCCGGCCATAATCCAACCCTGATTGACGCGGCCGGCGTCCGGGTCTTAAGTCGGGGGCCCATGAGGAATGGTCAAGGCAATGCCAAAACCGTCGTCGACACTGATGGAAGAAATGAACGCGCGGTCGCGCGAGGTGTTTCGCCGCGTCGTTGAAGGCTACCTCGAAACCGGTGCGCCGGTCGGTTCGCGCACCTTGACGCGGTCGATGTCCGAACAGCTTAGCGCCGCGACGATCCGCAATGTCATGCAAGATCTGGAATACATGGGCCTGCTCGGTAGTCCGCATGTCAGTGCCGGGCGCATTCCCACACAGACCGGCCTGCGGCTTTTCGTCGATGGCCTGCTCGAAGTCAGTGATCTTTCGGGTGAAGACCGCGACAAGATCGACCGCACCATGGGCGAACCCGCTGGCGATGTGGCAAGCCTGCTCGACAAGGTCGGCTCGGCGCTATCCGGCGTCACGCATGGTGCGTCGCTTGTGCTGACACCCAAACACGAGGCGCCCGTCAAGCATATCGAGTTCGTCTCGCTCGCGCCTGACCGGGCGCTGGTGGTTCTCGTTTTCGCCGATGGCCACGTCGAAAACCGGGTTTTCACGCCGCCGCCGGGGCAAACGCCTTCGTCCATGCGCGAGGCCGCCAATTTCGTCAACTCGCTGGCCGAAGGACGCAGCCTGTCCGATCTGGCATCCGTTATGGCGCGCGAAGTGCAAGCGCGCCGGCAGGAAATTGACGGCCTCGCGCGCGAGATGGTCGAAAGCGGTATTGCCATCTGGGCCGACAAAGGCCAGCCGACCGAACGGCTGATCGTACGCGGCCGCGGCAATCTTCTGACCGATCAGGACGGGGCTGCCGATCTTGACCGCATTCGCACCCTTTTCGACGACCTCGAGCGCAAGCGTGACATCGCCCAGTTCCTGGAACTGGCTGAAGCGGGCGAGGGTGTGCGCATTTTTATCGGCTCCGAGAACAAGCTTTTTTCGCTTTCGGGTTCCAGTCTCGTCGTTTCTCCTTATATGAACGCCGACCGCAAGATCATTGGCGCGGTGGGCGTCATCGGACCGACACGGCTGAATTATGGCCGCATTGTTCCGATCGTCGACTATACCGCGCAACTGGTCGGCAAACTGATCTCCGACAGGAGCTGAAGGAAGACACGAATGGCGCAAAACAACAACGAACCGCAGACCCTTGACGAAATGGCCGCCGAGGCGCCGCCGAACGACGAAGAACTTGCCGCGGCAAATGAGGCAGAGGTCGCCGCCCTGCGCGCCGAGCGCGATGATTTTCGTGACAGGTTCATGCGTGCACTGGCCGACGCAGAGAACACCCGCAAACGCGCCGAGCGTGATCGGCGCGAGGCCGAGAACTACGGCGGATCCAAGCTCGCGCGCGATCTGCTGCCGGTTTACGACGCCCTCTCTCGCGCGCTGCAAAGCGTGACCGAAGATCAGAAGGCGGTAGCCGGCCCGCTGCTGGAAGGCGTGGAACTGACCATGCGAGAGCTTCTGAACGTGTTCCGCAAGCACGGAATCGAACAGATCGCGCCGCAGGTCGGTGACCGGTTCGACCCGCAAGCGCACCAGGCCATGTTCGAAGCGCCGGTGCCCGGCACCCGCGCCGGCGATATCATCCAGGTGATGACCGAAGGCTTCCTGCTGCACGATCGCCTGCTGCGGCCCGCACAGGTCGGCGTGTCCTCGACACCTGCAAGCTAGTCCTTCACCAGCGCTCTCAGCTCGTAAACAAGGTCCAGTGCCTCGCGCGGACTTAGCGTATCAGGCAACACCTGACGCAGCCGCGCCTCCACCTCGGATGGCGCGGTTGCCGCCTCGGGCACGGCCGTTGCCGCCGCGCGCGAGAACAGCGGCAAATCGTCAATCAGCTTCTGCTTGGCGCTGCCCCCCTCGCGCTCGCCCCGTTCTAGCATGTCCAGAACGGTTCGCGCCCGCGCCACTACCGGGGCAGGCAACCCGGCCAGGCGGGCCACATGGACACCGTAACTGCGGTCGGCCGTTCCCTGTTTGACGGCGTGCAGGAACACCACGTCGCCCTGCCATTCGCGCACTGCCATCGTGGCGTTCTCTACCCCGTCCAGCCGGGCCGAAAGCGCGGTCAGTTCATGATAATGCGTGGCAAATATCGCGCGACAGCGGTTCACGTCATGCAGGTATTCCAGCGTGGCCCATGCAATCGACAGCCCGTCATAGGTCGAGGTGCCGCGCCCGATCTCGTCCAGGATCACCAGCGCCCGGTCGTCGGCCTGGTTCAGGATCGCCGCCGTCTCGACCATCTCTACCATGAAGGTCGAACGCCCCCGGCTCAGGTCGTCAGAGGCGCCGACGCGGCTGAACACCTGACTGACCACGCCTACATGGGCGCTTTCTGCCGGGACGAAGCTGCCGATCTGGGCCAAAATCGCGATCAGCGCGTTCTGCCGCAGAAACGTGGATTTGCCCGCCATGTTCGGGCCGGTCAGCAGCCAGATCGGCGCGTCACTCAGGCTGCAATCATTGGCGACGAAACTGCCGCCAGACCGGCGCAGCGCCTCGGCGACAACCGGATGGCGTCCGCCAGTGACGGCAAAGGCGCGGCTGTCATCGATCATGGGCCGGCCCCAGCCGTCGGCCCGTGCAAGGTCGGCCAGTCCTTGCGCCACGTCGATGGCAGCAATGGCGCGGGCCAGCGTGAACAGTTCCGTCGTGCGCTCCAGCACGGTGCGCCGCAGATCGGCGAAGATCTCCGTCTCGATGGCAATCGCGCGTCCACCTGCATTCAGGATACGGCTTTCGGTTTCGTTCAGCGCGGGCGTGGTGAACCGCACCTGGTTCGCGGTGGTCTGCCGATGCTTGAACATCTCGTTCAGCGGGGCCGACAGCATCTTTTCGGCATGCACCGCCGTCGTCTCGATGTGATAGCCCAACACGTTGTTATGCTTGATCTTCAATGACGCGATGCCAGTCATCTCGGCGTATTCCGCCTGCATCGCCGCGATGACGGAACGTCCGTCGTCGCGCAGTTTTCGCGCCTCGTCGAGGTCGGTATTAACGCCGCCGGCAACGGAGCCGCCATCGCGCGCCATCAGCGGCGGATCTGCCACCAGCATCCGGTCCAGCGTCTCGCCAAGATCGTCCAGACCGGACAGGTCTCTTGCCGCCGCTGCCAGCAGGGCGGGCACATCGGCGGCGCCCAGCGCCTCGCGGACTGGAATGATCGCGGCCAGCGTGTCGCGCAGCGCGGCCAGGTCTCGTGGGCCGCCCCGGTCAAGCGAAAGGCGCGCGATCGCCCGGTCGATGTCATGCACGCCGCGCAGCGCGTCGCGCAGCCGCATGCCCAGCGTCCCATCCTCCACCAGAAAGGCGGTTGCCGCCTGCCGATCCAGGATGGCGGCGGGGCTGGTCAGTGGCGCGGCGACATGCCGTTCCAGCAGGCGCGCGCCTGCTGCCGTTACCGTGCGGTCGATCGTTGCCAGCAGCGACCCGGCACGCCCGCCGCCCGTTCCCTGCGTCAGTTCCAGCGACTTGCGCGTCGCGGCGTCGATCTGCATGACACTGGCGGCCAGTTCACGGACCGGCGGCTGCAACGCGGGCAGCTTGCCGCGCTGCGTCAACTCCAGGTAATCGACAAGCGCAGCCAGCGCCCCCACCTCGGCCCGGTCGAAACGCCCGAACCCGTCCAGTGTCGCTACGCCATACGCCTCCAGAACTCGCCGCTCGCCCCCGGTGCTGTCGAACGCATGCACGGGCCGCGCCGTGAGGGCCGCGCCCGTGTCATCCACGATCGGCCGCAATTGCGCCTCGTCCGGCTCTGCCACCAGAACTTCGCGTGGGGCCAGCCGGGCCAGCTCTGGCCCAAGGCGGACAAGTGGACAGGGCGTTACCCCCATCGCGCCGGTCGAGATGTCGACCCAGGCCAGCGCGCTGTCCTCGCGCACCGTTGCATAGGCCGCCAGAAAATTGTGCCGCCGGGCCTCCAGCAGCCCTTCCTCGGTCAAGGTGCCCGGCGTGACCAGCCGGACGATGTCGCGCCTGACCACCGCCTTCGCGCCGCGCTTGCGTGCCTCTGCGGGGTCTTCCATCTGCTCGCAGACGGCCACGCGGAACCCGGCTTTGATCAGTGTCTGCAAATAGCTTTCGGCGGCGTGAACCGGGACGCCGCACATGGGGATATCCTGCCCAAGATGCTGGCCGCGCTTGGTCAGCGCGATATCCAGCGCCGCGCTGGCCGCGACCGCGTCGTCAAAGAACATCTCGTAGAAATCGCCCATCCGGTAGAACAGCAGCGCATCGTGACAGCTGTCCTTCAACTCCAGATAATGCGCCATCATCGGCGTCACTGTGCCCGCGTTCCCGCTCATCCCTCTCCCCGGATTGGTATGGCGGACCCTAGCCGCGCCGCCCGGCGGGGCAAAGCGCAAAACGTCCACGTTGCGGCGGCGCATCGCAAAAGGCTATGTCGAGAGGGAAGTCTGGGAGGACATCCAATGGCCAAGGCCCCGATCACCCGCGCCGACGCGCTGACATTCCACATGCACCCCGCGCCGGGCAAGTGGGAGGTGGCGGCGACAGTGCCGATGACCACCCAGCGCGACCTCAGCCTTGCCTATTCCCCCGGCGTCGCCATTCCCTGCGAGGAAATCGCGCAAAGCCCTGAAACCGCTTACGATTACACCAACAAGGGCAACCTTGTCGCTGTCATCTCGAACGGCACGGCGGTTCTCGGACTGGGAAACCTCGGCGCGCTTGCTTCCAAGCCGGTGATGGAGGGCAAGGCCGTGCTCTTCAAACGCTTCGCAGATGTCAATTCGATCGACCTCGAACTTGATACCGAAGACCCTGACGCGTTCTGTGCAGCGGTGCGCCTGCTGGGTCCCAGCTTTGGAGGCATCAACCTCGAAGATATCAAGGCGCCGGAATGCTTCATCATCGAACAGCGCCTCAAGGAAGAGATGGACATCCCCGTCTTCCATGACGACCAGCACGGCACTGCGGTGATCTGCGCTGCCGGCCTGATCAACGCGCTGCACCTGACCGGCAAGAAGATCGAGGATGTGCGCATTGTGCTGAACGGCGCTGGTGCCGCCGGCATTGCATGTCTGGAATTGCTCAAGCGGATGGGCGCGCGTCACGACAACTGCATCATGTGTGACACCAAGGGCGTCATATACCAGGGCCGCACCGAGGGCATGAACCAGTGGAAATCGGCCCATGCGGCCAACACCACGTTGCGCACGCTGTCCGACGCGATGGCGGGGGCCGATGTTTTTCTTGGCGTCAGTGCCAAAGGCGCCGTCACACCCGAAATGGTCACCAGCATGGCGCCCGATCCGGTCATCTTCGCCATGGCCAACCCCGATCCCGAGATTACCCCCGAAGAGGCCCGCGCGGTGCGGTCCGATGCCATCGTGGCCACGGGGCGCAGCGACTATCCCAACCAGGTCAACAACGTGCTGGGCTTTCCCTACCTCTTTCGCGGTGCGCTCGATATCCACGCACGGGCGATCAATGACGAGATGAAGATCGCCTGCGCCCAGGCTCTGGCAGCGCTGGCGCGCGAGGAGGTGCCGGACGAAGTGGCGATGGCCTACGGCACCAAGTTGAGCTTTGGCAGAGACTATATCATTCCAACGCCCTTCGATCCGCGCCTGATATTCCGGGTGCCGCCCGCGGTCGCGCAGGCGGGCATGGAGACAGGTGTCGCCCGGCGCCCGATCGTCGACATGGAGGCCTATGAACTGTCACTGAAATCGCGGATGGACCCGACGGCGGCGGTGCTGCGCGGCCTGCATGCCCGCGCGCGCAAGGCGCAGGCGCGCATCGTCTTTGCCGAAGGCAACGATCCGCGCGTGCTGCGCGCCGCGGTGCTTTACCAACGGTCGGGCCTTGGCAAGGCGCTGGTCGTGGGCCGCCCCGTCGACGTGGCCGAACGTCTGACCGCCGAGGGTCTGGCCGACGCGGTTTCCGAGGTCGAGGTCGTCAATGCGGCCAACACCCCCGACCTCGATCTGCTGAAGGATTTCCTTTACGCGCGCCTGCAGCGCAAGGGTTTTGACAAGGCTGACATCCACCGCCTAGCGGCGCGCGACCGTCACGTCTTCGCCGCTCTGCTGCTGCAGCATGGCCATTGCGACGGGATGGTCACCGGCGTCACCCGCAAGGCCGCCAACGTGCTGGAACAGATCAACTACGTGTTTGATGCGCAGGCCCAAAATGGCGCCGTGGGCGTGACGGCGGTGCTGAACAAGGGCCGGATCGTGCTGATTGGCGATACGCTGGTGCACGAATGGCCCGAGGAAGAGGATCTGGCCGATATCGCCGAACGGGGGGCCGAGGTTGCGCGTCACCTTGGGCTGACGCCGCGGGTGGCGTTCCTGTCCTTCTCCACCTTCGGCTACCCGGTCTCGGAACGGGCCACCAAGATGCACCAGGCGCCACGGGTGCTGGACGCACGCGGGGTGGATTTCGAATACGAGGGCGAGATGACCGCCGATGTCGCGCTGAACCTCAAGGCGATGGAGCTTTACCCGTTCTCGCGCCTGACCGGCCCGGCCAACGTGCTGGTCGTGCCGGCGCGCCATTCCGCCTCGATCTCGGTCAAGCTGCTACAAGAGATGGCCGGCGCAACGGTGATCGGGCCGATCCTGACTGGTGTGGAAAAGCCCATCCAGATCTGTTCGCGCGGCGCGTCGGTGAACGACATCCTGAACATGGCAATCATGGCGGCCAGCCAGGTTCAGGGCGTCGGGCGCTAGACCTAGATCAGGTCCGGCAAGGCCGAAAACCGATGGTGTTGAACTGCGGCCGCCCCGGCGCCGGCCCTCTGCGCGAATGCTGCGGGTCCACCCGTGCGGGCCGCCTCGTGATGCGGACCGAAGACAGCGCTGGCCAAAATGGCCAAGGCGACGATGGCGAGTTTCAGAGCATGAAACTGGATACGCATGGCAACCTCCGTGAAGGCATCCTCGGCCGTTGATTTGTCCCGCGCAACGCGCAATCGCGTCAGGTCACGCGCTCTTTATCTCTTGGAACATTTCCGGTGCCGCCCTAGCGTGCCCGGCAAGGAGACCCCAAAATGACCGATCACGTCACCACACACCAGGCCGAAGAGGACGCCCGGAACGAGCAGATCCTGATCTATGTCGATGGGCGCATCGTGCCCAAGGCAGAGGCGCGCGTCAGCGTCTATGACAGCGGGTTCATGCTGGGCGACGGGGTGTGGGAGGGGTTGCGCCTTTACAACGGCCGCTGGGCCTTTCTCGACGAGCACATGGACCGTTTGTTCGAGGCGGCCAAGGCCATTGACCTTGATATCGGGATGGATCGGCAGGGCGTCATTTCCGCCTTGATAGACACGCAAAACGCCAATGGCATGACGACAGACGCCCATGCCCGGCTGATGGTCACCCGCGGCGTCAAGGTACACCCGTTCCAGCACCCCTCGCTCAGCCGTTCCGGACCGACGATCGTCATCATCATCGAACACTCGCAGCCCGCAATTCCCCGGCCCGTGCGCCTGGCCACCGTGCCGCACCTGCGCGGCCTGCCGATGACGCAGGACCCGAAACTTAACAGCCATTCCAAGCTGAACTGCATCCTCGCCTGCATCGCCGCTGAAAAGGCCGGCGCGGACGAGGCGCTGATGCTTGATGTGCATGGTTTCGTGAACACCACCAATGCGTGCAACTTCTTCATCGTGCGCAAGGGCCAGGTTTGGACCAGTACCGGCGATTACTGCATGAACGGCATCACCCGGCAGAAGGTGATTGACCTCTGCCGGGCCAATGACATCCCGGTTTTCGAGCGGAACTTCAGCCTGGTCGATACCTACGGTGCGGACGAGGCGTTCTTGACCGGCACCTTCGGCGCGCAAACGCCGGTTGGCAGCATTGACGGCCGACAGATCGGCACCGGGCAACTGGGCCCGATCACGACGCGCTTGCGCGCGCTCTACAAGGACCTGATCGCACGGGAGTGTGCCTGATGCGCATTGCGATGTGGTCGGGGCCGCGAAACCTGTCGACCACGATGATGTACGCCTTTGGCGCCCGCCCAGATTTCGCGGTCATGGACGAGCCATTCTACGCTGCCTTTCTTGCCGCATCCGGGGCCGACCACCCGATGCGAGAGGCCATCCTCGCCACCCAGGAAAACGACCCTGACAAGGTCGCACAGGCCTGTCTTGGCCCGATCCCGGGAGGCAAGCCGCACCTCTACATGAAACACATGGCGCACCATATGGTCGCCGGTTTGCCGCTCGACTGGGCGAAGGACTGCGTGAATATCCATCTCATTCGTCACCCCGCCCGCGTGATCACCAGCTACGGCGCGAAGCGTGATGCAATGACGCTGGAGGATATAGGGTTTGCCCAGCAGGCGCGCATTTTCGATATGCTTGGCGGGCTTGTCATCGACAGCGCCGATATCCGGGCTGATCCGGAAACCATGTTGCGCCGCCTGTGCGTTGAAATCGACCTGCCGTGGGATTCGGCGATGCTGCACTGGCCCGCCGGTGGCCGCCCCGAGGATGGTGTCTGGGCGTCGCACTGGTATGGCGCCGTCCACCGCAGCACCGGGTTCGCCGGCCCGGAGGGGCCGCTACCCGAACTTGCGGGTGACGAAGCGGCCCTCGCCGATGCGGCGATACCGTTCTACAGCGCGCTGCACCAGCGCCGCCTGACGCCCTGATCTTCTTCTGGCTTGAAATACTCCGGGGGAGCGCCGCAGGCGCGGGGGCAGCGCCCCCTTAGCCCTTTAGCCGCCGGGCGCGCGTCGCGATCAGTTTCAGCCGCAGCGCGTTGAGCTTGATGAAGCCCTGCGCGTCCTTCTGGTCGTAGGCGCCGGCATCTTCCTCGAAGGTCACATGCGCCTCGGAATAAAGCGACCGGTCCGACCAGCGGGCCACCGTCCGGGCCGACCCCTTGTAAAGCTTTACCCGCACGGTGCCCGTCACATGTTCTTGCGTCTTGTCGATCAGCGCCTGCAACGCTTCGCGCTCGGGGCTGAACCAGAAGCCATTGTAGATCAGCTCGGCATAGCGCGGCATGATCGAATCCTTCAGGTGCCCCGACCCGCTGTCGAGCGTGATCTGCTCGATCCCGCGATGCGCCTCCAGCAGGATCGTGCCGCCGGGGGTTTCATAGATCCCGCGCGATTTCATGCCGACGAACCGGTTTTCCACCAGGTCCAGCCGGCCCACCCCATGCTTGCCGCCCAGCTCGTTCAGGCGCGTCAGGATCGCGGCGGGCGACAGCGTTTCGCCGTTGATAGAGACTGCATCGCCCCGCTCGAACCCGATCTCGACCATTTCGGGCGTATCGGGCGCTTTCTCGGGGTCGACGGTGCGCTGGTAAACGTATTCCGGCGCTTCCTGCCCCGGATCTTCCAGAACCTTGCCCTCGGACGAGGTGTGCAGCAGGTTCGCATCCACGCTGAACGGCGCTTCGCCACGCTTGTCCTTGGCGATGGGAATCTGGTTCGCCTCGGCAAAGGCCAGAAGGCGCGTGCGGCTGGTCAGGTCCCACAGCCGCCACGGCGCGATCACCTTGATGTCGGGGTTCAGCGCATAGGCCGACAGCTCGAAACGGACCTGGTCATTGCCCTTGCCGGTGGCACCATGCGCCACGGCATCGGCGCCGCATTCGGCGGCAATCTCGACCAAGCGTTTGGAAATCAGCGGCCGCGCGATGGAGGTCCCGAGCAGGTACAGACCCTCGTACAGCGCGTTGGCGCGGAACATCGGGAAGACGAAGTCGCGCACGAATTCCTCGCGTACGTCCTCGATGTGGATGTTCTCGGGCTTGATCCCCAGAAGGATCGCCTTTTGCCGCGCGGGCTCCAACTCTTCGCCCTGGCCCAGGTCGGCGGTAAAGGTCACCACCTCGCACCCGTATTCGGTCTGCAGCCATTTCAGGATGATCGAGGTGTCGAGACCACCAGAATAGGCAAGGACAACTTTCTTGGGCGCGGACATGGCGGCCTCCGTCAGGACAGTCGGTCGCAGCCGATAGCGGTTTTCCGGGGGCGGGGCAAGTTGGCGCAGGGGTGTCAGGCGCCAGAGCCGCCTCGCCGCAGCCAGTTGTCCAGAAACGCCACCTCGCCACTGTTGGCCAATTCTTCCAGCGCCATCGCGGTGGGCATCCACAGCGCGAGATGGCCGGGTTCGGTCGGCGCGCCCAGTGAGCGCACGGGAAGGGCGACGTAGATGTGGCAGATCTTCTCGGCCCAGAGATCGTATTCCGGCATGTAGGTGTAGCGGCGATAGGCCCCCAGCCGCTGTGCCCTACCGATGCGCCAGCCGGTTTCCTCGTACACCTCGCGGTGCAATGCCTGCAGCGGCGATTCGCCCGGATCGATGCCGCCGCCGGGCAATTGCACCTCGGGCCGCGGCTCTGCCTGGAAGGTTAGCAGAAGCTGCCCCTGACGCGGCAGGATCGCATAAACGCCCGGCCTGCGGATATAGCGCCGGTCGGTCTGGACCGGTTCGCCGAAACGTCTGGTCATGTCGTGCCTCTTGGTCCGCGCCTTGCCCCGCCTATATGGACCGGATATGCCAAATCCCACATCGCAAGGAAAGCTCATGACCCTTGGCGCCCGTATAGCCTGGGACGACACCGTCCTGCCGTTCCAGCTTGACCGTTCGGACATTCGCGGCCGCGTCGCCCGCCTTGACGGCGTGCTGGACCGCGTGCTGACCCAGCACGCCTATCCCGCGCCGATCGAGTCGCTCGTGGCGGAAATGGCGCTGCTGACCGCGCTGATCGGCCAGACGATCAAGCTGCGCTGGAAGCTTTCGTTGCAGGTCCGGGGCGACGGCCCCGCGCGGCTGATCGCGACCGATTACTACGGGCCAACGGAAGAGGGCACACCGGCGCGCATCCGGGCCTGGGCCAGTTTCGACGCAGAGCGGCTTGATCCGGCCGCCGATCCGTTCGGCCAGATCGGCAAGGGCTATTTCGCGATCCTGATCGACCAGGGCGAGGGCACGGTGCCTTACCAGGGCATCACGCCCATCGCCGGTGGTTCGCTTTCGGCCTGTGCAGAGACGTATTTCTCGCAATCCGAACAGCTACCGACGCGATTCCAGCTGACCTCTGGCCGCTCGCGCGTGCCGGGGCAGGGAGAGCATTGGCGCGCCGGCGGCGTGATGTTGCAGCACATGCCGAAGGCGTCACCCTTTGCCACCGGCGGCGGCTCGGGTGAAGGCGGTCTTCTGGCCGCGGCCGATATCCTTGATGGCGAGGACGGAGACAACTGGAACCGCGCGAACATCCTGCTTGATACCGTCGAGGCGCTGGAATTGATCGGCCCGTCTGTGCAGCCGACAGACCTGCTGGTCCGGCTGTTTCACGAGGAAGGTCCGCGCGTCTTCGATCCGCAGCCGGTGGTCTTCGGCTGTTCCTGTTCCGAGGAAAAAGTGCGGCAGACGCTGTCGATCTACTCGGCCAAGGACATCGGTCACATGACCACGCCCGAAGGGATCGTGACGGCAGATTGCCAGTTCTGCGGCGCGCATTACGAATTTGCGCCCGAGACGCTGGGTTTCGAGGCCACTACGGACGGTGACAGTGACGCGTGACTTGCGCATGGCATTGTCTGTCGCGCTCGGGCGGCCGGGCGACGCCTCGTCGGATTTCGACCTGAATCCCGATATCGCCCTGCCCGAAGGCCGAGTTCTGCGGCCCGCCGCGGTTCTGGTGCCAGTGACCGTCACGGGAAAAGTGATCCTGACCAAACGATCGGCCCGGCTGAAGCATCATCCGGGCCAGATCGCCTTTCCGGGCGGTCAGCAGGATCCGACCGATGCCGACGCTACCGCTGCTGCCTTGCGCGAGGCGGAGGAAGAGATCGGCCTACCTCCCGCGCTGGTGGAGGTCATGGGAAACCTTCCGGGGCATGAAACGGTCACCGGCTTTGCCGTGACGCCCGTTGTCGGACTGGTGCGTGAGGACTTTGTCGTACGGGCCGAGGCGGGCGAGGTCGACGAGGTGTTCGAGGTGCCGCTGACCCATCTGACTGATCCTGCGCGGTTCAGCGTGCAGGCGCGGACATGGCAGGGCCGGCGCCGCTATTACTTCACCGTGCCTTGGGGCCCGTATTACATCTGGGGTGCGACGGCGCGCATGCTGCGCGCGTTGGCCGAAAGGATGCAGGGATGACCCGGATCGACGCCCCCTGGCTGACCAGCGACGGCGCTCGCGCGGTGATGGCAGCGCTTTCGGGCGGTGGGCAACAGGCATGGTTTGTCGGCGGATGTGTGCGTAACGCACTGCTGGGCGTGCCCGTTTCGGATATCGATATTGCGACCGATGCGCGGCCCGACCGCGTCAGCGCGTTGGCCGAGGCGGCAGGCCTGCGCGTGGTGCCCACGGGCATCGACCACGGCACTGTCACGGTGATCGCGGGGCATCAGCCGTATGAAGTCACGACCTTTCGGCGCGACATAGAGACAGATGGCCGGCGGGCGGTTGTAGCCTTTGCAGACTCTATTTCCGAAGATGCGCACCGGCGCGATTTCACGATGAACGCGCTATATGCCGCGCCGGACGGCACGCTGTCTGACCCGATCGGCGGCCTGCCTGACCTGCGCGCGGGGCATGTCCGTTTCATCGACCATCCCGAGGACCGCATCCGCGAAGACTACCTTCGCATCCTGCGCTTCTTCCGCTTTCACGCGTGGTACGGCGACCCCGCGGGCGGGCTTGATCCCGACGGTCTGGCGGCCTGTGCGGCCCTTCATGACGGGTTGGCCAAGGTCTCGGCCGAACGCTGCGGGCAGGAAATGATGAAGTTGCTCGCGGCACCCGACCCGGCGCCGGCCGTGGCGGCAATGACGGCGGCGGGCGTCTTGACCGCGCTGGTTCCGGGGGCAGGCGCGGGCCTGCTGACGGTTCTGATCCATGTCGAAGGCGTGGCGGGTCTATCGCCCGACCCGATTCGTCGCCTCGCCGCACTGGGCGGGCAAGAGCCGGAGCGCGCCCTGCGCCTCAGCCGGGCCGAGGCGGCGCGCCTGCAACAATTGCGCACCTCGATGCAGGATGAGACGGGGCCGGGGGAACTGGGCTATCGCTTGGGCGCCACCATGGCGCAAGACGTTCTAGTCTTGCGCGCAGCGCTTGGCGGGCGTGAGGCGGATCGGGACGACTTGCAAATGGCCGTTGACGGGGCGTTGCAGGTCTTTCCGTTGCGCGCCGCCGACCTGATGCCGGGCCTGTCCGGCCCCGAACTGGGCGTGGCGCTGCGCGAGGCCGAGGCGCGGTGGATCGCCTCGGGCTTTGCCCTCGGCCGGGACGAGCTTGTTTCACTGGCGGCAAATCGCGGATGACAACTGGCCGGGATTGGGCTAAATCCGGTCTGCCTGTCATGGAGGTCTGCAATATGAAGCTCGGGATGACTGCGCCGCGATACTAGGCGAACCGGTCCCGTTGCGGGCGGTTTCCCTGGAAACCGCCAATCCATATTGCCAATTGCCCCTTTCGGAGCACCCCATGTTCAAGTTTTTCGAAACGCTCGTTGATCCCTACGGCCCCTATGTCGAGAACGACGCGCCACCGCGGCGGCTGCTGCCGTTCCTGCGCGAATTCGCGCAGCCGTTTCACAAGGTGTTCTGGGTCACCGGGATCATGTCGGTCATCGTGGCGGCGGTGGAGATCTGGCTGATCTCCTACATGGGCCGCGTCGTCGACATCCTCAGCCACCAGACGCCTGCACAGGTGCAGGGCGGTTACCTGTGGGAACTGGTCGGCGTGGCGATCTTCATCCTTGTCCTGCGGCCGGTCCTGCAAGCGGTGCAGGTTGCGCTTTTGAACAATACCATCGTGCCCAACTTCGGCACCATCCTGCGGTGGCGGGCTCACCGGCACGTCTTGCGCCAGTCCGTCGGCTGGTTCGAGAACGACTTTGCCGGGCGCATCGCCAACCGCATCATGCAGGCACCACCCGCCGCGGGTGAGGTGGTGTTCCAGCTGTTCGACGCGATCACCTTCGCGCTGGCCTACATCGTCGGTGCCGCAGTGTTGCTGGCCGATGCCGATCTACGCCTTCTGGTGCCGATGGCCCTCTGGATCGTGCCCTACGCGTTTCTGATGCGCTGGACCGTGTTGAGGATCGGCCCAGCGTCCGAGGCGGCATCGAATGCGCGCAGCGCCGTGACGGGTCGTGTCGTCGATAGTTACACCAACATTCACGCGGTCAAGATGTTCGCCCATCATGACCGCGAGGTCGCCTATGGCAAGGAAGTGATCGAGAATGCCCGCGTCACCTTCTTCAAGGAGATGCGACTGTTCACGCTGATGGATACGGCACTGGTCTTTCTCAACGGCGTGCTGATCGTCGGTGTCGTCGGCTGGGCGATCTGGCTGTGGTTCGATGATCTGGCCACTGTCGGCGTTGTTGCGACGGCCACCGCGCTGACGCTGCGGCTGAACGCCATGTCAGGCTGGATCATGTGGGCGGTGTCGAACTTCTTCCGCAACCTCGGCGTTGTGGCCGAGGGGATGCAGACCATCGCGCAGCCCATCACCCTGCTGGACGCGCCGGGTGCGCCTGACCTGCAGCGGGGCCCCGGCGCCATCGAGATGCGGGGGCTGACACATCATTACGGCAAGTCCGGCGGCGGGCTACAGGCGATCGACCTGACCATTGCGCCTGGCGAAAAGGTGGGACTTGTGGGCCGTTCTGGCGCCGGAAAATCGACACTGGTAAAGCTTATTCTGCGGTTTTACGATGCCGAGGGTGGTCAGATCCTGATCGACGGTCAGGACATTGCCACGGTGACGCAGGACAGCCTGCGCCGGTCGATCGGCATGGTCCAGCAGGACAGCGCGCTGCTGCATCGTTCGGTTCGCGACAACATCCTTTATGGCCGCCCCGAGGCGACCGAGGACGAGATGATCGCCGCCGCCAGGAAGGCCGAAGCGCATGATTTCATCCTCGGGCTCGAGGACAATCACGGCAACCGCGGCTATGATGCGCAGGTGGGCGAGCGTGGCGTGAAGCTGTCCGGCGGACAGCGGCAACGGATTTCACTGGCGCGGGTCATCCTCAAGGACGCGCCGATCCTGCTCCTCGACGAGGCGACAAGCGCGCTGGACAGCGAGGTCGAGGCGGCGATCCAGACAACGCTTTACGGCATGATGGAGGGCAAGACAGTGATCGCTATCGCCCACCGCCTGTCGACCATCGCCCGGATGGACCGGATCGTGGTGATGGATCAGGGCCGCATCGTCGAAGACGGGCCGCATGACGTGCTTCTGGCGAAAGGCGGCCTATATGCCCGGTTCTGGGAGCGGCAATCCGGCGGCTTCCTGCACGAAGACGATGCCGTGGAGGCTGCGGAATGAAGATCGACAACCTGATCGACCCGCTATCGCCAGCCGAAGGCGCACCGCCGCGCAGCTTCTTTCCGTTCCTGCGCTGGTCGCTACGCGGCAGCTTTGGGGTGACGCTGGCAGGTGGGCTGGTCTCGACGCTGGCCGGCGTGTCGGAGGTGTTGGCCGCGTTGATTCTCGGCCGGGTGATCGACGCCGCGCTGGGCGCCCCGCCGGATCAGTTCTTTTCCGCCAACATGGCGCTGTTGCTGGCGGTGGTCGGATTCTTCATCCTCTTTCGTCCGGCCATTCTGGGCCTGTCGGGACTGATGCAATCGGTCATCATCGCGCCAAGCGTGTTCAACCTCGTGCTGTCGCGGCTGCACCGCTACACGCTGGGTCAGGCGGTGACGTTCTTCGACAACGACTTTGCCGGGCGTATCGCGCAGAAGCAGATGCAGGCTGCGCGCGCGATCACTGATCTGTCGGTCGATATGATCCAGACGGTGTTCTTCGCGCTTGCCTCGCTTGTCGCCTCGGTAGGGCTGTTGGCCACGATCGACGGCTGGTCGGCATTGGTTCTGGCGTTCTGGGTTCTGGCCTACATGACCCTTATCAGGGTCTACATGCCGACGATCCGCGCAACCTCGAAAGACCGTGCGGCGAGCCGCGCGGTGGTGACTGGCCAGGTCGTGGACACGATCACCAACATCAAGACGGTCAAGCTGTTTGCCCATGCCGAGCATGAGGACAAGGCAGCGATCCGTGCGATGTCCCGCTTCCGCGACGATTCACTTTCGTTTGGCTGGGCCTCGGCCGGGTTCCGGTTCTGGCTGATGGCGTTGGCGGGCATCCTGCCGGTCCTGCTGGTGGGCGCGACGTTGTGGTTCTGGTCCCGCGGGCAGGCGACCGCCGGCGACATCGCCGCCAGCGGCCAGATCTCGTTGCGGCTGGCGCAAATGACCGGCTGGGTCAGCTTCACGCTGATGACGATGTATTCCAACGTGGGCGAGGTCGAGGATGCCATCCACACCCTCACCCCGCCCTACCAGCTGGCCGACCGTCCCGGCGCAGTGGATATCCGCCCCGCGCGCGAGATCCGCTACGATCACGTCACCTTCACCTATGGCCGTGAAAGCGGCGGTATCCGCGACGTCGACCTGACCATTCACGCGGGCGAGAAGGTTGGCCTTGTCGGCGCATCGGGTGCGGGGAAATCCACGCTCGTGGCGCTGCTTCTCAGGCTCTATGATGCCGAAGAAGGCGCGGTTCTGGTTGGTGGGCAGGACGTGCGCGAAGTGACGCAGGAAAGCCTGCGACGCCAGATCGGCATGGTCACGCAGGAAACGGCCATGTTCAATCGTTCGGCCATGGACAATATCCGCTACGGCCGACCTGATGCGACAGACGAAGAGGTGTTCGAGGCCGCACGCAAGGCCGAGGCACATGAATTCATCCTTGAACTGCGCGATCACAAGGGGCGCAATGGCTATGCCGCGCATCTTGGCGAGCGTGGCGTGAAGCTGTCGGGTGGCCAGCGCCAACGCATCGCGCTGGCTCGTGCCATGCTGAAGGACGCGCCGATCCTGATCCTCGACGAAGCGACCAGCGCGCTGGACAGCGAGGTTGAGGCATCGATCCAGGCTGCGCTGGAAGTGGCGATGGAAGGCAAGACGGTGCTGGCCATCGCGCACCGGCTGTCGACGATTTCCAGCATGGACCGGATCATCGTGCTTGATCAGGGCCGCATCGTTGAACAGGGCAACCATTCCGACCTGCTTTCGCGCGGCGGGCTGTATGCGCGTTATTGGGGTCTGCAGTCGGGCGGGTTCATGAACATCCCGGCGGTTGCCGAGTAACCGATGCGGATCACGGGACTGACACATCTGGGCCTTGGCCGGGCGGAGGATGGCCAACTGGTCCCACGCGTCCTGCCGGGCGAAGAGGTGGAGATTGGGCCAGATGGCGCCGCGCGCATCCTGCAGCCGTCGCCAACCCGGGTCGCGCCGCCTTGCCGCCATTACAAATCTTGCGGTGGCTGCGCGATGCAACATGCCACCGATGCCTTCGTGGCCGACTGGAAGGTGGGGATCGTGACGCGCGCGTTGCATGCCCATGGGCTGGATGCGCCGATCGAAGCGATCGATACTTCGCCGCCGCGGTCCCGTCGACGGGCAAAACTGGCGGGCCGGCGCACGAAAAAGGGTGTGATCGTAGGGTTTCACGGCCGGGCGTCGGACCAGGTGGTGGCGGTGCCCGATTGCCTGCTGCTGACCCCCGCTCTGATGTCCGGGCTGCCCGCGCTGGAGGAGATCACCGCGCTGGTCGCCTCGCGCAAGGGCGAGGTGGCGCTGACCGTCACCGAAAGCTTGGGCGGGCTGGACGTGATGATCGGCATTGACCGCGAGCTTACACCGCAATTGCGGCAGGCCCTTCCCGCTCTTGCCGAAAAGCACCGCCTTGCCCGGCTTATCTGGAATGACGAGCCGCTGGCGATGCGCGCACCGCCCGCGCATCGCCTTGGCGTGGCGCAGGTCGTTCCGCCGCCGGGCGCCTTCCTGCAGGCCACGGCCGAGGGCGAGGCGGCGCTGCGCGACGCGGTGCTGCGGATCACCGATGGCGCGGCGCGGGTGGCCGACCTTTTTGCCGGGTGCGGCACCTTCGCCCTGCCGCTGGCTGGCCGGTCAGAGGTGCACGCGGTCGAATCGCAGGCCGATATGCTGGCTGCGCTCGACAGGGGGTGGCGCGAAACGCCGGGATTGAAGCGGGTGACGACCGAGACGCGCGACCTGTTCCGACGCCCGTTGGAACCCGACGAGTTGGACAGGTTCGATTCCGTGGTCCTTGATCCGCCCCGCGCCGGGGCCGAGGCGCAGGTGGACCGGATTGCTGCAAGCCGGGTCGCCCGTGTTGCGATGGTTTCCTGCAACCCGGTCACGTTCGGACGCGACGCCGCGCGGCTGGTCGCGGCAGGGTTCCGTCTTGACTGGATCCGGGTGGTCGACCAGTTCCGATGGTCAGCACATGTCGAAGTGGTGGCGGATTTCATCCGCCCGTGACAGCGGGAAGCGACATCTTCTGGCGCGATAGGGCCCGATCGGCTAAAGTGCGTCAAAAGCGGCGACAGGCCGGAGCGGGCAGGACGGAACGTGACACGGGTTTTACTGGCAATCGTGCTGGCGCTTGGGCTGGCAGGCTGTTCAAGACAGCCTACGGGCCCCTATACCGGGCCTGCTGTCACCAGCATCGTGGTGCACAAAGCTGCGCGAAAGCTGTACCTGCTGAATGGCAACGACGTTCTGCGCAGCTATCCCATCGCGCTGGGTTTCGCGCCTGAAGGCCCCAAACGGGTGGAACTAGACGGACGCACGCCCGAGGGCGCCTACCGGATCTGGACGCATAACCCCAACAGTGCCTATCACCTGTCGCTGGGAATCTCTTATCCGAATTCCGCCGACGTGGCCCGCGCCCGCGCGCTGGGCAAACCACCGGGCGGCGACATCTTTATCCACGGCACCCCGGACGGCAAACTGGGCACGGGCGACTGGACCTATGGTTGCATCGCCGTCACCAACAGCCAGATTGAGGAAATCTACAGCATGGTGCGTGACGGAACGCCGATCTTTATCGATCCCTAGGCGCTCAGGCGCCGCCCGTCCCCGTCACCAGCGTCCACCAGATCTTGCCGCTGGCCTCCTGGAACCAGGCAAAGCCAAGCTGCGTCGCGCGCGGGTCAAGGATGACATCACGGGTGTCGGCCTGCTCCATCCACGCGGCAAGCGTTTCGGTTTCGGTCTCATAGGTCTCGGATATATCCTCGCCCAGGAACTTGCCCGTATAGCCCACGCGCTTGGCCCGATCGAGCGGCGACGATCCGTCCGACCCAAAGTGCCACGGTCGGTTCTGTACCGACATGTCGCGCGAGTGGGTCGCAGCAGCAGCGTTCAGCTCGGCGCTGAAGCTCATCGGTTGCAAACCGCGGGCCTGCCGCAAGGCGTTGATGCCATCCAGCACGCGGTAGGAGATCGCGCCATCTTGCGCGGGATCGATGCGGTAGAGCTTTGGCAGTGGCTTGCCGTCGGTGCCCATCGGCGGCGCAGGGGGCGCGCCGCAGGCCGCCAGCGGCAAGAGGGCCAGCCCCGCAATAACCACTCGTCTGTCCATGAAATCACCTGCCTCAGCTTTTGGTCGTTTCTAGCCGGTCGTTCCTGCCAATTCAAACCTGTCGCGCGGCCCGTCTGGGCGGCACATCGCCGAGAAGGACAAGGTTTGATTTGCAGGCCTGCGATGATCTTCGTAAACCAGACCAAAAGAACGGGCATTCACGGGCAGAACGGAGATTGATCCAATGACAAAAAGCCATGCCGGCGGGGTCAGCCGCCGCCTTTTCGTCGCCGGTGCCGCTGCTGTTGCGGGTCAGGCCGCCTTTGCGCAGACCGGCAGCTCGACCGGAAACTCGACCGAGATCGAGAGCGACATTTCGCAGACGATCCGCCACAATATCTCGAGTTTCCGGGCGCTTGACTGGCAGCCCTACTTCAGCAGCCTGCGCAAGGGGGCGATCCTGTGTGACATCCAGTCCCGCGCGCTGCATTTCTGGAACGAGGATGCCTCGATCTACAAGCTTTACCCGACCAGCGTGCCGCTGACCGATGACCTGACGCGCAAGGGCCGGACAGAGGTCGTGGAAAAGGTTGTCGCCCCGCCCTGGCGTCCGACCCCGTCGATGCGAGAGCGCAATCCCGAATGGCCCGCCTTCATCCCCGGCGGCGATCCGACAAACCCGCTGGGCCCGCTCGCGCTGTACCTCGGATGGCAATATTACCGCATTCACGGCACACAGGACACGCGCAAGATCGGACGCCGGTCTTCGAACGGCTGCATCGGCCTCTACAATGAGCATATCACCGAACTTTTCGGGCTTGCCTCGGTTGGTACGCAGGTGTTGCTAATTTGACGACATCGTCGCGGCAACATTGCAAGGAGGCCCATCAAACCTTTGCATGATTTCGGATTTTGAGGTTAGAGGGGCATCCATGAGGTGTCATCAGCAGCCTGCGGCCATCCTCACCAAAAAGGCGGCAGGTAAAACGGAGAACTGAACATGAAGAAAATCGCTCTCGCCACCGCTTTCGCCGGTGCTGCGTCGTCCGCTTTCGCCGGTGGCATGGCTGCCCCCGTGATGGAAATGGCCCCGACCCCGATCGTGCAGGAGACCAAGGCTTCGTCCTCGTCGGCCGCCATCATCATCCCGCTGATCCTGATCGCGCTGCTCGTGCTTGCGTCGAACAAGTCGTCGACCGCGAACTGATCGTTCGACAAGAATAAACGACGGACAGTGACGGGGCGGAGGGAAACCTCCGCCCCTTTCCTTTTCCGGGCGCGTCAGATCCAGCCGGCGAGGTTGGTATCGATCACGCCGCAAAGCGCGTCGATATGCGCGGCGTCATCGTTGAGGCAGGGGATATAGGTAAAGGTCTTGCCCCCCGCGTGCTCAAAGCTTTCGCGGATTTCCTCGTTGATCTCTTCCAGCGTCTCGATGCAGTCGGCAGAAAATGCGGGCGCGCAGACGGCGATGTTGGTGATCCCCTTCTCGGCTAGCCGCGCGACTTCTTCCACGGTGTAGGGTTTCAGCCATTCCTCGGGGCCGAAACGCGACTGGAACGTCGTGGTGATCTGCGTCTTGTCCCAGCCCAGCCGCTCGCGCAGAAGACGCGTCGTCTTCTGGCACTGGCAGTGGTAGGGGTCGCCCTCGCGCAGGTAGCGTTCCGGCACGCCGTGATAGGAACAGACCAGCATCTGCGGCTTTTCCTCGGCCGCGGCGTAGGTCCGTTCGATCGACTGCGCCAGCGCGTCGATATAGGATGGATCCTCGAAATAGGGCGGCACGACGCGTGCGACGGGCTGCCACTTTTCTTCCATCAGCGCGCGAAAGAACTGGTCGTTCGCGGTGGCCGACGTGGCGCCGGCGTAGTGCGGATAAAGCGGGAAGAACAGGATGCGGGTGCACCCCGCCTCGACCATCTCGCGCACCTTCGCCTTGGTCGAAGGGTTGCCGTAACGCATGCAGAAATCGACCATCACCTTGTCGCCGTACTGCGCCTCCATCTGCACCTTGATGGCAGCGGTCTGGTCCTTGGTGATCGTCATCAGCGGGCTTTCATCCTTCTCGGTATTCCAGATGGACCGATAGTTTGCGCCGGATGAGAACGGCCGTTTCGACAGGATGACAAGTTGCAGCAGCGGCTGCCAAAGCCAGGGCGAGTAATCGACGACACGCCGGTCCGACAGGAATTCGCCCAGGTAGCGGCGCATCGACCAGTAATCGGTCGCGTCCGGTGTGCCGAGGTTGGCCAGAAGAATGCCGATTTTCGCAGGCTTCACCGCCGGGTGATCAGCCGGAGCATGATCGGGGCGCGAGGCGGTGCGTGGCATGGCCGGATCGGTCTTGGCGTCGAACATGGTCATCTGCCTATTCCTTTGGGCGTCGACGGGTCAGATAAACGGAAATGTGCCCGGGTCAATTGCGGGGTCATTCGCCGTTGCGAGGCAAGGGATGTTCGACCGCGCCCAAGGCATCGGCCAGCCGCTGCGCGGCTGATCCGGGGCGTAGCGGCTGCGGTTGGTCGGGTGCGGGTGCCCAGCCGGTCAGGGTGATAACGTCGAAGGTCGCGATGATCCGCCCGTCGGCTTCGGCGAAACGGTCGGCGTAAAGTTCTGCCGCCGCCAGCAGCACGGCGCGGCGCGTGGGGTGGCGCAAGCGCCCGTCCAGCGCGTTGCCCTCGCCCATCGCACGCAGGTCGTGCATCAGGGCCAAGGCATCAGGATAGCTGAGGCGATAGCGGGTTGAATCGGCCACCGGCAGGGCGAAACCGGCCCGTTGCAGCAGCGCGCCGGCATCGCGTACCTCGGCCATCGGGGCGACGCGGGGCGACAGGCCGCCGGTTACCCGCGCCTCTGCCTCGGCAAGGCAGGCCCGCAACTCGGCCAGCGTCTGGCCACCGAAAAGCGTGGCGATCATCAGGCCGTCGGGCCGCAGCGCGTGACGCGCCTGCACCAGCTGTCCCACCGGATCGGCCGCCCAATGCAGCGCCAGCATGTGCAGCACCAGGTCATGCGCCCCCGGTTGCAGATCAAGAACCTCGGTGTCTTGAACGCAGCGCGCGCCCGCAAGGCGCCCGGCCCACAGATCGGGCCATGGGGTCACGACCGCAGGTGCCGTAAAGGATCTGTTAACCTCGTGCAGTCTTTCCTGAACTTCATCGGCCACGGCCTCTTGCAGCACCAGCGCGGGCGCGCGGGCGGCGCGGGCACGGTTGCGGGCAAGGGCCGACGGATCGGCAAGGCGCGGTGGCTGGGTCATGGCCCGCTTCTAGGGGGAAAAGATGCGAATGCAAACGGTGGTCCGCGCGCTCTATCCGCCGCAATGCGTCGGGTGTGCTGCGCTGACGACAGAGGATTTCGGCCTTTGCGGTGCCTGTTGGCGCGAAACGCCCTTTATCAGCGGGCTGGTTTGCGACTGCTGTGGCGCGCCCTTGCCGGGCCACGACGACGGCCTGGCGGTGCATTGCGACGATTGCCTTGCCACGCCCCGGCCATGGGCGCACGGCCGGGCGGCCCTACGCTACGAGGGCACGGCACGGCGGCTGGTTCTTGCGCTCAAGCATGGCGACCGGACCGACCTTGCGCAGGCCGCAGGCCGATGGATGGCGCAGGCGTCCGGGCCGCTTCTGCGCGATGACATGTTGGTGGTGCCGGTGCCCCTGCATTGGACAAGGCTGTTGCGCCGCCGATTCAATCAGGCCGCCCTTCTGGCGCGGGTTGTGGGCGGGGTAACCCGGATGGAGGTGATGCCCGATCTGCTGGTCAGAAGCCGACGCACCCATCTGCTGGAGGGGCTGGGGCGCGATGCACGTTTTGCCATGCTCGATGCCGCGATCTACCCACATCCCAAGCGGGGCGTACAGGCAGCGGGCCGCCCGGTGTTGCTGATCGATGACGTGATGACATCGGGCGCGACGCTTGCCGCCGCGGCTGAAGCGGCACAGGCGGCAGGTGCAACGGAGGTATGCGTTCTGACACTGGCCCGCGTGTGCAAAGATACCTAGATTGGGTTTTGTTACCCAAGGAGAGCCGCGATGGCCCGGATCGAGATCTATACCACCCCTACTTGCGGCTATTGTCACGCCGCCAAGCGCCTGCTGAACGCCAAAGGTGCCAGCTTTGACGAGGTCAACGTTGCTGCCAACCCCGACCGCCGTCCTGAAATGGTGCAGCGCGCGGGTGGCCGCCGCACCGTGCCGCAGATCTTCATCAACGGCACGCATGTCGGCGGTTGCGACGACATCTATGCGCTGGAGGATGCGGGCCGGCTGGACGCGCTTTTGTCGGCGTGAGGGCCGCCCTGCTTCAGATCACGTCGGGCGAGGAGCCGGCAGCGAACCTTGCCATGGTGCGCGAGATGCTGGCCGAAGCGAAGGCGGCCGGCGCCGGTTTTGTCCTGACGCCCGAAGTGACGAATTTCGTTTCGTTGGACCGTGCGCTTCAGGCTGATGTCCTGCTGACCGAGGAGGACGATTCGACGCTGGCGAGTCTGCGCGCGAGCGCGCGCGAGCTGGGCCTGTGGCTGTCGATCGGTTCGCTCGCGCTCAAGTCCGGCGATCCGGATGGGCGGTTCGCCAACCGGTCTTTCCTGATCGGGCCCGATGGCGGCATCGTCGCGCGCTACGACAAGATCCACATGTTCGACGTGCAGGTCAGCGCCACCGAGACGTTCCGCGAATCGGCGGCCTTCCGGCCCGGTGCGCGGGCCGTCGTGGCCGATACGCCCTTTGCCCGGATCGGCCTCAGCGTCTGTTACGACCTGCGCTTTGCCTATCTCTACCGCGCGCTGGCCCATGCCGGGGCCGAGGTGCTGCTGATCCCGTCTGCCTTTACGCCGGTGACCGGTGCCGCGCATTGGGAACCGCTGCTGCGCGCCCGCGCGATCGAGACGGGGTGCTACGTTCTTGCCGCGGCGCAAACAGGCACCCACCCCAGCGCACATGGCCGCCAGCGCACGACGTATGGGCACGCCATGGCCGTGGCGCCCTGGGGCGAAGTTCTGGCCGATGCGGGAACAGCACCCGGCATCGTTTACGTTGATCTGGACCGTGCCAAGGTGGCAGAAGCAAGGGCGCGCATTCCCGCCCTTCAGCATGACCGCCCCTTCGAAGGACCCAGATGAACGATCCTGGCAACAGCCTTGCAGTGACACTTTTCAGCGAGATCCTCATGGTCGAGCAGCTGGCGCGCAGCAACGTGGCGCGAGTGCTGCCCAAAGGCATGGAGTTGTCGCATTTCGCGGTGCTGAACCTGCTGGCGCATGTCGGCGGCGAACGTTCGCCCGCGCAGCTGGCCAAGGCGTTTCACCTGACACGCGGCGCCATGACCAACACCTTGGGCAAGCTGGAATGGGCGGGATGGATCCACGTTCGCCCCGACTGGGAAGACGCCCGGCGCAAGATGGTGTCGATCAGCCCTGCAGGGCTGGCCGCGCGCGATGCCGGGCTGGCCGCCATCACCCCGCTGATCGCCGACGTCGTGGCCAAGGTCGGGGCCGAGAAGGTGCGCAGCACTCTGCCGTTGTTGCGCGAGCTGCGCCAACGGCTGAGCGAGGATTAGGGCCTAGTCGCGCCGGATACTGGCGGTGACGTAGTTCACCGACAGATCGCGCGAAGAGAGGCGCCAGTTCCAGCCCAGCGGATTGAACTGCATCCCCTTACGGTCGACCGGGTCCAGCCCCGCGCGGCGCAGCAGATCATAAAGCTCGTCCGGCGTGATGAACTTGGCCCAGTCATGGGTGCCCTTTGGCAGCCAGCGCATCACCACCTCGGCGCCGAAGATGGCCATGACATAGCTTTTCGGGTTGCGGTTGATGGTCGAGCAGATGTGCAGCCCGCCGGTGTTCAGCAGGTCATGACAGGCGGTCAGGTAGGCCAGCGGGTCGGACACGTGCTCGACCACTTCCATGTTCAGGACCACGTCGAATTTCTCGCCCTTGGCGGCCATGTCCTCGGCCGTCGTCACGCGATAGTCGATCTCAAGCCCCGATTGTTCGGCGTGAAGCTGGGCTACCGGAATGTTGCGCGGTGCGGCGTCGGCGCCCACCACCGTTGCCCCCAGCCGGGCCATGGGTTCGCACAGCAGGCCGCCGCCACAGCCGATATCCAGCAGGCGCAGCCCGTCGAACGGCTTCTCGGCGGACAAGTCCCGCCCGAACTCGCCCGCGATCTGGCCGGTGATGTAGTCCAGCCGGCAGGGATTGAGCATGTGGAGCGGCTTGAACTTGCCCTCAAGGTCCCACCATTCGGCCGCCATCGCCTCGAACTTGGCGATCTCGGCAGGGTCGATCGTGGTGTTGGCGGTCATGCGGTCCCCCTTTTGCGGCAGATCATGGTCTCGGTCGATGCGACGTTATATAGGTCCGTCATGGACAAGGTCTCTGTGCAAAAGCGCGCATCGGCGCACCTCTACCCTCCGATCGACCCGTTTGACCAGCGCATGCTGGACGTGGGTGACGGGCATCGCATCTATGTCGAACAATGCGGAAGGCCAGACGGCTTGCCGGTTGTGGTGTTGCACGGCGGGCCCGGCGGCGGCTGCAGCCCGGCGATGCGCCGCTACTTCGATCCGGCGATCTACCGCATCATCCTGTTCGATCAGCGTGGCTGCGGGCGCTCACGTCCCCATGCCAGCATCGAGGCCAACACGACATGGCATCTGGTGCAGGATATCGAAGCCATTCGCGTGCGGATGGGCATTGACCGCTGGATCGTCTTCGGTGGCAGTTGGGGTGCGACGCTGGCACTGATCTATGCGCAGGCTCATCCTCCGGCGGTGCTGGCGTTGGTGCTGCGCGGCGTGTTCCTGATGACGCAGGGCGAACTGGACTGGTTTTACGGCGGCGGTGCCGCACGGTTCTGGCCCGACCTTTGGCGCCGCTTCGCCGATATCATCCCCGAGGACGAACGCCACGATCTGATTGGTGCCTATCATCGGCGCCTGTTCTCGGGCGACCTGATTCAGGAAACGCGATTCGCCCGGGCCTGGACGTCATGGGAAAACGCGCTGGCCTCCATCGAGAATGACGGCGTAACCGGCGAAAGCCCTGCGGATTACGCCCGTGCCTTTGCCCGGCTTGAAAATCACTATTTCCAGAACATGGGCTTTCTCAGCCCGGACCAGCAAATCCTGCGCAACATGGCGCGCATCGCGCATATCCCCGGCACTATCGTGCAGGGCCGCTATGACATGATTTGCCCGCCCGCCTCGGCCGATGCCTTGGCGTCAGCCTGGCCGCGCGCGCGGCTCAACCTGATCGGCCGTGCTGGCCATGCCTTGTCCGAGCCCGGCATCACCGCCGAACTGGTGCGCACGATGGACCTAATCGGCGCCCATCCGGAAGGATTGGGAAAATAGGGTTTACAGGTTCTTCCCGTTCGTTAACTTGCGAGTCAATAAAACGGGGAGAGGTGCGGCCAAGGTGAATTCGGTCCTGCGCATCATCTTGCAGCGGCTGGCCCTTGGCCTTCTGACGCTGTTCATCGTCTCGATCGTCATCTTCACGGCGGTAAACCTGCTACCCGGCGATTTCGCGCAAGCGATTCTGGGTCAGGGTGCCACGCCTGAAGCGGTGGCGGCGATCCGTACAGGTCTGGGCCTCGATCAGCCGCCGGTTGTCCGTTACCTCGCGTGGCTGGGCGGCGCGATCCATGGTGATCTGGGTACGTCCTTTGCACAGGCGAACTTTGCCAGCTTCACCGGCACCACCTCGGGCGCCAAGACGGTGGCCGAACAGATTGCCCCGCGTTTCGCCAACACGATGTTCCTTGCCGGCGTGACGGCGGCCATCGCGGTGCCGATCTCGGTCACACTGGGGCTGCTGGCGGCACTTTACCGCAATTCGGTTTTCGACCGGGCCGCCAACATCCTGACGCTGACCTCGATCTCGTCGCCCGAATTCTTTCTTGCCTATATCCTGATCCTGTTCTTGGCCGTGCTGAACCCGATCCTGCCGTCGCTGTCGAACATCTACGACGGGATGAGCTTTACCGACCGGCTGGACAAGACGTTGCTGCCCGCGCTGACGCTGACGCTGGTGGTCACCGCCCACATGATGCGGATGACGCGCGCAGCAATCATCAACCTTCTGGCCAGCCCCTATATCGAGATGGCGCGGCTTAAGGGCGTCTCACCGCTGCGGGTAATCGTGCGCCACGCCCTGCCCAATGCGCTGGCCCCGATCATCAACGTGATCGCGCTGAACCTCGCCTACCTGATCACAGGTGTCGTCGTGGTCGAGGTGGTGTTTGTCTATCCCGGCATTGGCCAGCTTTTCGTCGATAGCGTGAAAATCCGCGACATTCCCGTCGTGCAGGCCTGCTGCCTGATCTTTGCGGGGGCCTATATCCTGCTGAACCTTCTGGCCGACATCCTGTCGATCCTGTCCAACCCGCGCCTGAGGCACCCGAAATGATCGCAGCCGTATGGATCATCGGGACGTTCGTCGCCATCGGCGTTATCGGCTGGCTGTTCCGGGCGGCCGGACGGGCAGCCGGGAACCGCCCCTTCTTCCGCGACATGCCCTTCGGCGTTGCCTACGGCTATGTCTTCGGGGTTTTCGCGCTGGCGGCGGGTGTCTGGCTGTGGACGTTGCCGAAGGCGGTGTTCTTCCGTTGGGCGGTGATGGGTTTTGTCGGCTTCGCGGTGGCGGCGTGGCTGTTCCGACTGGCGGGCCGCCATATTGGCACCGCGCGCACCAGAAAGCTGTTCCGCGCCATGCCGCTGACGGCGGCCTTCGGCATCATGATCATCCTGATCTACGCCATCACGGCGATCTTCGCGGCATGGATCGCTCCCCACGCCCAGCAGGAAATCTTTACCCAGGCCAATATCGTGCCGGGGGGTGATCCGGCGCTGGGCGGCAACCCGCTGTTCCCGCTGGGGACCGACCAGATCGGGCGCGATATCCTGTCGCGGCTGATCTACGGCGCGCAGAACACTGTCGGCATCGCCTTTGCCACCACGCTGATCGCCTTCACCGTCGGCGGCTCGCTGGGCTTTCTTGCCGCGACGCTGGGCGGTTGGCTGGACCAGTTGCTGGGCCGGCTGGTGGATGTGCTGATGGCCATCCCCTCGCTGATCTTCGCACTGCTTTTGATGACCATCGCATCGGTCTGGGCGGGGGGCGAAAAGTGGCTGCTGACCGTCTACATGGTCTTGATCATCGCGCTGATCGACAGCACGCGGGTGTTCCGTCTGGCCCGCGCGGTGGGCCAGAACATCGTCGTGATGGATTATATCGAGGCCGCCAAGTTGCGGGGCGAGGGGTTGGGCTATCTGATCTTCCGCGAGATCCTGCCCAACGCTACCGCGCCGCTGTTGGCGGAATTCGGGCTGCGCTTCTGCTTTGTGTTCCTGACCATTGCGTCGCTGTCCTTCCTTGGTGTCGGCATTCAGCCGCCATTGGCCGACTGGGGCACAATGGTGCATGATCTGGCCCAGTTCATCAATTTCGCGGCCGTCGCTCCGCAGGTGGCCAGCGCACCGCTTCTGGCGGCAAGTGCCATCGCGCTGTTAACGGTGGCCGTCAACTTCGTGGTGGACTGGATGCTGCACCGCTCGTCGGGGCTGAAGGAATGAGCGCGGGTCGCACATATTTTCTTACCAAGGACGTTCGCCGGCGGTCTTGGGCCGTCCCGCCCCTTGGCGCGCGGCTGGCAAGACTGATGGGGGTCTGATGGGCGAGCGTCTTCTCACGATCAAAGATCTTTATATCGAGGGCCGCAGCGACGAGACCTGGACCCCGATCATCAAGGGCGTGGACCTGACGCTCGACAAGGGCGAGGTGCTGGGCCTGATCGGGGAAAGCGGCGCGGGCAAATCCACGCTGGGCCTTGCCGCGATGGGATTTTGCCGCGACGGCGTGCGCATCTCGGGCGGATCGGTCGATTTCGACGGGATCGACCTGCTGAACGCCTCGGCGGCGACCAAGCGCGGCCTGCTGGGCAAGCGCATTGCCTATGTCGCGCAATCCGCGGCAGCCAGTTTCAATCCCGCCCACAAGATCATCGAGCAGCATGTCGAGGCGCCGGTGCAGCACCATGTCATGGGCCGCGCCGAAAGCATCCAGGACGGGATCGAGCTTTACCGCCGCCTGCGACTGCCCAACCCCGAGCAGATCGGCTTTCGTTACCCGCACCAGGTGTCCGGCGGACAGTTGCAGCGGGCAATGACCGCGATGGCAATGTCCTGTCGGCCTGATCTGATCATCTTCGACGAACCGACGACGGCGCTGGACGTGACCACACAGATCGAGGTGCTGGCCGCGATTCGCGATATCGTCGCCCAGTTCGACACCGCCGCGATCTACATCACGCATGACCTCGCCGTGGTGGCGCAGATGGCCGACCGCATCAAGGTGCTCCTCAAGGGCGACGAGGTGGAAGAGGCCGACACGCGCACGATGCTGAGCAGTCCCCAGCAGGACTATACCCGGTCGCTCTGGGCGGTGCGCAGTTTCGAACGCCCGATGAAACCGGCCGTCGCGACGGGGGCGCAACCCGTCGTGTCAGTGCGCGGGGTCACGGCATCTTATGGCAAGGTCGCCGTGTTGCATGACGTCAGCTTTGACATTCACGCCGGGCGCACTGTGGCGGTTGTCGGCGAAAGCGGCTCTGGCAAGTCGACGACGGCGCGCTGCATTACCGGCCTTCTTCCCCCGATCGAAGGCGAGATCCTTTTTGATGGCGTGCCGCTGCCTGCCAATTATCGCAAGCGTAGCAAGGACCAGTTGCGACAGGCGCAAATGATCTACCAGATGGCCGATACCGCACTGAATCCGCGTGTCACCATCGGCCAGATCATCGCGCGGCCATTGCAGTTCTATGGCGGCCTCTCGGGGTCTGCGCTGCGAAAACGGCTGGACGAATTGCTTGACCAGATCGAGCTTGACCCGAAGATCTATCGCGACCGTCTTCCGTCAGAGCTTTCGGGCGGACAGAAACAGCGGATCGGCATCGCCCGCGCGCTGGCCGCCGAGCCGAAGTTCATCATCTGTGACGAGGTGACTTCGGCCCTCGACCAGCTTGTCGCCGAAGGCATCCTTCGGTTGCTCGCGCGGTTGCAGGACGACCTTGGCCTGTCCTACATGTTCATCACTCACGATCTGGCCACGGTGAAGGCCATCGCCGACGAGGTTGTGGTGATGAAGGATGGCCGCGTGGTGGAGCAGGGCGAGAAGAACGAAATGTTCGCGCCGCCGCACCACGCCTATACCGACCTCCTGCTGTCCTCGGTCCCGCAGATGGACCCGGACTGGCTGGATCAATTGCTTGCACAACGCGGTGTCGATAACATCGGTGACGCAGCGGTGGACAAGATGTGATGCAAACCTTCCGGGGAACCGGGTGTAACAAAGGGGCCGCAAAGGGCCCGTTAACAATCAGGGAGACTCAAGACATGGCACAGATCAGCAGACGTGGACTGCTCAAGACCGGCGTTGCCGCCGGTGTGCTGGGGCTGACCGGCCTGCCGCTTCGGGCGCAGACGCGCGGTGGCAAGCTGACCGCCGGCATGAACGGCGCCAACACCTCGGACAGCTGGGACGGCCGGACCCATTCCGACCTGTTTATGATCGCTTGCGCGATGGGCGCGGTGTTCGACTGCCTTACCGAAGTGTCCGCCGACGGCACGCTGAAGGGCGAACTGGCCGAAAGCTGGGAAGCCACCCCCGACGCCAAGACATGGACCTTCAACCTGCGGCAGGGCGTGACCTTCCACAACGGCAAGCCCTTCGGCGCCGATGACGTTCTGGAATCGCTGCAGATGCATGTCGCGGAAGGCGCCAAATCGGCCGCGCAGCCGATCATCGCCGCCGTCACCGAGATGAAGAAATTGTCGGACAGCCAGGTCCAGCTGACGCTGAAGGCCGGCAATGCCGACTTCCCCTACCTGCTGTCGGATTACCACATCCTGATGTACCCGGCCGGCCAGATCGACGAGGCCATCGCCAAGGGCATCGGTACCGGCCTTTATCAGGTTGCGTCATTCGACCCCGGCGTGCGGTTCGTCGGCAAGCGGGTCGAGAACCACTACAAGGGCGACAGCGCGGGCTATTTCGACGAGATCGAGTATATCGCGATCAACGACACCACGGCGCGGATGAACGCGCTGATGACCGGTCAGGTCGACGCGATCAACCGCATCGACTTCAAGACCGAGGCGTTGCTGAAGGCCAACCCGATGCTGGAGATTCAGGACATCCCCGGCAACACCCACTACTACTTCCCGATGCTGACCAAGGTGGCGCCCTTCGACGACGTCAACGTGCGTCAGGCCCTGAAATGGGGCATCGACCGGAAGGAAATGGTGGCCAAGATCCTGCAAGGCCACGGCACCGTCGCCTACGACACGCCCATCGGCCCGGCGAACCAGTATTTCGACGCCGATCTCGATCCGCTGGAATTCGATCCGGACAAGGCGAAATACCACCTCAAACAGGCCGGGATGGACAGCCTCAACATCGACCTGTCGGCCTCGGACGCGGCCTTTACCGGTGGTGTCGACGCGGCGCTGCTTTACCAGTCTTCGGCGGCCAAGGCCGGCATCAACATCAACGTGGTGCAGGAACCGGCCGATGGCTACTGGTCCAACGTCTGGCTGAAGAAGCCGTTCTGCGAAAGCTACTTCTCTGGCCGCGCGACCGAGGACTGGATGTTCTCGACGGCCTACGAGGCCGGCGTGCCGTGGAACGACAGCCAGTGGGACGATGCCCGCTTCCAGGAACTGCTGGTCAAGGCGCGCGCCGAACTCGACAGCGATACGCGCCGCGCGCAGTACTACGAGATGCAGCAGATCCTGCGCGACCGCGGCGGCGTCATCATTCCGATGTTCGCCAACACGGTGCAGGCCATCAACAAGAAGATCGCGACACCGGCCAAGGTTGGCGGCCTCTGGCAGATGGACAACGCCCGCATGGCCGAACGTTGGTGGATGGCGTAAGCCACAACCGCCTATGGAAAAGATGTGCAACGCCCCGCAGATTTGCGGGGCGTTCGCCTTTTCGAGGGGCTGGCAGACAAGCCTTGCACTCCTCCGGCAATCCCCCTATATCCCCTTCAACAGCGGCGCCTTGGCCTCCACCCCCAAGGCTCCACCGGGAAATATCAACGGGCCGCGCGCCCGTTTTTTTGTGCTTGAAGAAGACCGCAAACCTCCGATGAACGATCTTGTCGCCAAAGCGGCCATCGACCGCCGCATCGCCGAAATCATCACCCCCGTGGTCGAGGACCTTGGGTTCGAGGTGGTGCGCGTCCGGCTGATGAGCGGGCGTGATACCACGTTGCAGATCATGGCGCAGAGACCCGACGGCAGTATCGAGGTGGACGACTGCGCTATGATCTCTACCGCGATCTCGGCGGTTCTGGATGTCGAGGATCCCATCCTTGATGCCTACACGCTCGAGGTCTCCAGCCCGGGCATCGACCGGCCATTGACCCGGCTGAAGGATTTCGACCGCTGGGAAGGATATGTCGCCCGGATCGAGACGCTGGACCTGATCGACGGTCAGCGCCGGTTCAAGGGCGTCCTTGCCGGCACCGATGACGACGAAGTGCTGATCGAGATCGACCAGGGCACGATCGGGCTGAAATTCGACTGGCTCAGCGATGCCAAGCTGGTACTGACCGATGATCTGATCCGCGATGTCCTGCGGGGCCGCAAGGATGCCGGCCAGATCGACGAAACCCAGTTTGATGAAGTGCAGACCGTCCTTGACGGTGATGAAGACGATGACGACAACAGCGCCCCGCGCGATGAGGAGAAACACTGATGGCCATTACGTCCGCCAACCAGCTCGAGCTGCTGCAGACCGCCGAGGCGGTTGCCCGCGAGAAGATGATCGATCCGGGCCTTGTCGTCGAGGCGATGGAGGAAAGCCTCGCCCGTGCCGCCAAGAGCCGCTACGGGGCCGAAATGGACATCCGGGTCAAGATCGACCGCAAGACCGGCAAGGCCACCTTTACCCGTGTGCGCAGTGTCGTCGATGAGGACGTTCTGGAGAATTACCACGCTGAAATGACCGCCGCGCAGGCGGCCGAGATGGTGGGGCATGCGCGCCCCCGGGTGACCGTGGTTGCCGCCACTTCGCCCGTGCGCGATGAAGAGGGCAAGGTCACCGGAACGCGCCAGTTGCGCCACTTCCTGCTGCGCGCCCCGACCGAGGCCGATGCCAAAGGCATGACCGGTATCGACCAGGCCGCCGAACCGGAACTTGGTGACGAGATCGTAGACGAGGTTCCGCCAGTTGAACTGGGCCGTATTGCTGCGCAATCGGCCAAGCAGGTGATCCTGCAGAAGGTTCGCGAGGCCGAGCGTGACCGCCAGTACGAGGAATTCAAGGACCGCGCCGGCACCATCATCAATGCCACCGTCAAGCGCGAGGAATACGGCAACGTCATCGTTGACGTGGGCGCCGGCGAGGCGATCCTGCGCCGCAACGAGAAGATCGGGCGCGAGGCCTACCGGCCCAACGACCGCATCCGTTGCTACATCAAGGAAGTGCGGCGCGAACCGCGCGGCCCGCAGATCTTCCTCAGCCGGACCGCGCCCGAGTTCATGGCCGCCCTGTTCAAGATGGAAGTGCCCGAAATCTACGACGGCATCATCGAGATCAAGGCCGTCGCCCGCGATCCGGGCAGCCGCGCCAAGATCGCCGTGGTCAGCTACGACAACTCGATCGACCCGGTCGGTGCCTGTGTCGGCATGCGCGGTAGCCGTGTGCAGGCCGTGGTGAACGAATTGCAGGGCGAGAAGATCGACATCATCCCGTGGAATCAGGACGTGCCGACGTTCCTCGTCAACGCGCTGCAGCCCGCCGAAGTCAGCAAGGTCGTCTTCGACGAAGAGGCAGAGCGCGTGGAGGTTGTGGTGCCGGAAGAGCAGCTGAGCCTCGCCATCGGCCGTCGCGGCCAGAACGTGCGCCTTGCCAGCCAGTTGACCGGTCTGAATATCGACATCCTGACCGAGGAAGAGGAAAGCAAGCGTCGTCAGGCGGAGTTCGAGAGTCGCTCGAAACTCTTCATGGATACACTTGATCTTGACGAGTTCTTTGCCCAGCTTCTGGTTGCCGAGGGCTTTACCAGCCTCGAGGAAGTGGCCTATGTGGAGCTTGACGAGCTTCTGGTGATCGACGGTGTCGACGAAGGCACCGCTGCAGAGCTTCAGGCGCGGGCACGCGACTATCTCGAGGCGCAGAACAAGAAGGCCCTCGACCATGCCCGCGAACTGGGCGTCGAGGACAGTCTGGTCAATTTCGAGGGCCTGACGCCCCAGATGATCGAGGCGCTCGCACTGGACGGCGTCAAGACGCTGGAAGATTTCGCCACCTGCGCCGACTGGGAACTGGCCGGCGGCTGGACCACCGTCAATGGCGAACGCGTCAAGGACGATGGCGTGCTGGAGAAATTCGATGTCAGCCTTGAAGAGGCGCAGAACATGGTCATGACCGCCCGGGTGATGCTTGGCTGGGTCGATCCGGCCGAGTTGATGGGCGAGACCGAGACGGAAGAAGACGAGGAGGCGGAGGTCTGATCGCGGACCTTCGGGATAACGGCATGACGCGCGGCGGGCATCACGGCGAGAGCGCGGACGGCGCGGAACGGCGGTGCATCGTCACCGGCGAGGTTCAGCCCAAGGCCGGGCTGATCCGCTTCGTCGTGGGGCCTGACGATGCAATCGTGCCTGACATTCTGGGCAAATTGCCCGGCCGTGGCATTTGGGTGACCGCCGATCGGGCGGTCCTTGAACAGGCGCGCAAGGGGCAGTTTGCCCGCGCGGCGAAAAGGCCCGTCACCGTGCCCGATGGGCTGGTCGACGAGGTCGAGCGTCAGTTGGCACGGCGGGTCGTTGACCTTGTCGCGCTTGCCCGCAAGGCCGGTGATGCGGTCTGCGGGTTCGAGAAGGTAAAGGGCTGGCTGGCCGGCAGCGCGCGTGTCCGCGTCCTGCTTCAGGCCAGCGACGGGTCCGAACGGGGCAAGACGAAGCTATGGACGCCCGAGGGGGCCCGGTACTTCGGCTGCCTGACCAGCGCCGAGCTTGGCTTGGCGTTCGGACGCCAAACTGTGATCCACGGCGCGGTGGCGTCTGGCGGTTTGGGCGACCGTGTTGTAGAGGATGCCGCAAAGCTGCGCGGCTTGCGCGAAACGGACGGCAACAAGACAGCCGCCGGGAAGGATGAAGTAGCCAGATGAGTGATAACGACGGCAAGAAGCCCCTGGGTCTTGGCGGAGCCCGCCCGGGGAGCGTCAAGCAAAGCTTCAGCCATGGCCGCACCAAGAACGTGCTTGTGGAAACCAAGCGCAAGCGCGTGGTGGTGCCCAAGCCGGGCGTTTCCAAGCCGACCGTGTCCGGAGCCCCTGTCGCAGGCGACCCCTCCAAGCGTCCAGCCGGGATTTCCGATTCCGAGCTTGAACGCCGGATGAAGGCGCTGGCGCTGGCCAAGGCCCGCGAGGCCGAAGAGGCCGCCAAGCGCGAGGCCGAAGAGCGCGAGCGCGCCGAAGACCGTGAACGCCGCCGGGCCGAGATCGAGGCCAAGGAGCGCGAGGAGCGTGAGCGCGAGGAAGCTCTGCGCGCCAAGGCCGAGGAAGAAGAGCGCAAGCGGATGAAGGCCGAGGAGGCCGCGCGCCGCGCTGCCACCGCGCCGACGCCGGTCGGTGCCGAGGATGACCGCGGCGGTCCGCGCCCTGCCTCTGCCCCGCGCAAGCCCGACCGCGAGCGCGACATGCGCGGCGAAAAGGTGACAAAGGCCAAGCCCGGCCGCGAGGACGAAGGTCGCCGCGCTGGCAAGCTGACCCTGAACGACGCGCTCGCCGGTGGCGAGGGCGGCCGGCAGCGTTCGCTCGCCGCGATGAAGCGCAAGCAGGATCGTGCCCGCCAGAAGGCCATGGGCGGTAGCGCCGAGCGTGAAAAGGTCGTGCGCGATGTGCAAGTGCCCGAGGCGATCACCGTTGGCGAACTGGCCAACCGGATGGCCGAGCGGGTGGCGGATGTCGTCAAGGCGCTGATGAAAGACGGCATCATGGCCACGCAGAACCAGACGATCGATGCCGATACGGCGGAACTGATCGTCGAGGAGTTCGGCCACAAGGTGGTGCGGGTTTCCGATGCCGACGTCGAGGATGTCATCGACACCGTCGACGACAAGCCCGAGGACCTGAAATCGCGGCCGCCGATCGTGACCATCATGGGTCACGTCGACCACGGCAAAACCTCGCTTCTCGATGCGATCCGCCATGCCAACGTTGTTTCGGGCGAGGCCGGCGGCATCACCCAGCATATCGGCGCCTACCAGGTGACCACCGATACCGGGGCCGTCCTGACCTTCCTCGATACGCCCGGCCACGCTGCCTTTACCAGCATGCGGGCCCGCGGGGCGCAGGTGACCGACATCGTCGTGCTGGTCGTTGCCGCGGATGACGCGGTCATGCCGCAGACGATCGAGGCCATCAACCATGCCAAGGCGGCCGGTGTGCCGATGATCGTGGCAATCAACAAGATCGACAAGCCCACCGCGAACCCCGACAAGGTGCGCACCAGCCTGCTGAACCAGTCGGTCGTGGTCGAGAAGATGTCGGGCGACGTGCAGGACGTCGAGGTGTCGGCGCTGACTGGCAAGGGGCTCGACAACCTGCTCGAATCGATCGCGCTGCAGGCCGAGATCCTCGAACTGAAGGCCAACCCCAAGCGCGCGGCGCAGGGTGCCGTGATCGAGGCCAAGCTGGACGTGGGTCGCGGCCCCGTCGCGACGGTTCTGGTACAGAACGGTACGCTGCGGCAGGGCGACATCTTTGTCGTGGGCGAACAGTGGGGCAAGGTCCGTGCGCTGATCGACGACAAGGGCGAGCGCGTGACCGAAGCCGGCCCTTCGGTGCCTGTTGAGGTATTGGGTCTGAACGGCACGCCCGAAGCGGGTGACGTGCTCAACGTCGTCGAGACCGAAGCACAGGCGCGCGAAATCGCGACCTATCGCGAGAACGTCGCAAAGGACAAACGCGCCGCGCTGGGCGCCGCCACGACGTTGGAACAGTTGATGGCGCGGGCCAAGGAAGACAAGAACGTCGCCGAATTGCCGATCGTGGTGAAGGCCGACGTGCAAGGTTCCGCCGAGGCGATCGTGCAGGCGATGGAGAAGATCGGCAACGAGGAGGTGCGCGTGCGCGTCCTGCACTCGGGCGTCGGCGCCATCACCGAAACCGATATCGGCCTGGCAGAGGCGTCGGGTGCGCCGGTCTTCGGCTTCAACGTCCGGGCCAATGCCAGCGCGCGCAATACCGCGAACCAGAAGGGCGTCGAGATTCGCTACTACTCGGTGATCTACGATCTTGTCGATGACGTGAAGAAGGCCGCGAGCGGCCTGCTGTCCAATGCGATCAAGGAAAAGTTCATCGGCTATGCCACCATCAAGGAGGTCTTCAAAGTCTCCAACGTGGGCAAGGTTGCGGGTTGCCTTGTGACCGAGGGCGTCGCCCGCCGGTCGGCCGGTGTGCGTCTGCTGCGCGACGACGTCGTCGTGCACGAAGGCACGCTCAAGACGCTCAAGCGCTTCAAGGATGAAGTGCCCGAAGTCCAGTCTGGTCAGGAATGCGGCATGGCGTTCGAGAACTACGAAGACATTCGCCCCGGCGATGTGATCGAGATTTTCGAGCGTGAAGAGGTCGTCCGCTCGCTTTGATCGACACGATCCTCGCAGCTAAGAACAAGAAAGGGCAGCCATTGGCTGCCCTTTTTCTTGTCTGAAAGACACGCCAGTTACAGCCAGTCGCGCAGAATCGGGATCAGCGGCAGGTCGGCAGGGGGCATGGGATAATCGCGCAGCGCCTGGGGCCGAACCCATTTCAACGTCTGCCCCTCATGCCCGTGTGGCGTGCCCTCCCAGCGCCGGCAGACGAACAGCGGCATCAGCAAGTGGAAATCGGGGTAGCCGTGGCTGGCAAAGGCCAGGGGCGCGAGGCAGGACGACCATGTGCCGATGCCCAGCTCCTCGTGCAGTTCGCGGATCAGCGCGGCCTCGGGCGTTTCGCCCTCTTCCACCTTGCCCCCCGGAAACTCCCACAGGCCGGCCATTGACTTGCCTTCGGGGCGTTGGGCCAGCAGGACGCGATTGTCGACGTCGATCAGCGCGACGGCGGAAACGAGGACGATCTTCATTCAGGAACGATAGTCGGCATTGATGTCGATGTAGCCGTGCGTCAGATCGCAGGTCCAGACTGTGCTGGTCCCGGTTCCGATGCCAAGGTCGATCCCGATCTCCAACTCTTGTTGTTTCATGTAGGCCGAGGCGGCCTCTTCGGAATAGTCCGGCGCACGCCAGCCCTCCCGGGCCACCGTGATGTTGCCGAAGCGGATCGACAGGCGGTCGCGGTCGGCTTCGGCGCCCGATTTGCCGACTGCCATCACCACCCGGCCCCAGTTGGCGTCTTCGCCCGCGATGGCGGTCTTGACGAGCGGCGAATTAGCGGTGGCCATTGCCACCTTGCGCGCGTCGGCGTCGTTGGCAGCACCAGTGACGTGGATGGTGACGAACTTCGTCGCGCCCTCCCCATCGCGGACCACCTGCAGCGCGAGGTCCAGCATGACCTTCTCCAGCGCGGCGGCGAAATCGGCGTTGTCGCTCACGTCCACGCCCGAGGCGCCCGTCGCCGCCATCAGCAGCGTGTCCGAGGTTGAGGTGTCGCTGTCGACGGTGATGCAGTTGAACGTGCGGTCGGTCAGCCTGCTCAGCAACGATTGCAGCGGCGTATGCCCGATCTGCGCATCGGTGAAGATATAGACCAGCATTGTCGCCATATCCGGCGCGATCATGCCGGATCCCTTGGCGATCCCGGCGATTTTCACCGTCTTGCCATTCACCGTGATTTCGGCGGCAGCGCCCTTGGGAAAGGTATCGGTGGTCATGATCGCGCGCGCAGCGGCTTCGATCCCGTCGTCAGACAGCGTGTCACGCAGGCTTTCAAGCGCCGTGACGATACGCTCATGCGGCAACGGCTCGCCGATGACACCGGTAGAAGACGTAAAGACACGCGCAGGCGCGATGCCCAGAACCCGGGCCACGCCATCGGTAATGGCCGCGACGGAGGTCATGCCGGCCTTGCCGGTGAAGGCGTTGGAATTGCCTGAATTGACAAGGAAGGCGGCGCGCCCGTCCGACGCGCCGCCGTTCTTTTCCTGACAGTCCAGAACCGGGGCCGAACGTGTGGCCGAACGGGTGAAAACACCCGCCACGGTGCTACCGGCGGCAACCTCTGCCAGCATCACGTCGGTCCGGTTCTTGTAGCGCACCCCTGCCGCCACCGCGGCGAAACGCACACCGTCGATGACGGGTAACGCTGGAAACGCGGCGGGGGCAAGGGGTGATACGGCCATGACGAATCAGTCCTTCAGCAGATCGAGGTTCTTGAGGATCGCCGGATCGAAGGCACCGTCGGCCGGACGGGTGATCGTGGCGGCTTGGGTCAGTTCGCCAACTTTGTCGGTCACGGCTTTCTTCTGCAGATCGGACGCGATCTGGTCATGCATGTCGGCCAGTGTCGGAACGGCCTTTTGCCGGGTCTCGATCAGCTTGATGATGTGCCAGCCGAATTGAGTCTGCACCGGGTCCGACACCTGTCCGACCTGCATAGCCATTACGGCATTTTCGAAATCGGGCACCATCATGCCCTTGCTGAACCAGCCAAGGTCGCCGCCGTTGGGGCCGCTGGGGCCGGTGGACTTGGCCTTCGCTTCGTCGGCGAAATCGGTGCCGCTTTCGAGATCGGCCTTCACCTGCTTGGCCTCTTCCTCGGTTTTCACGAGGATATGGGCGGCGTGATATTCGGTTTCGGGCTGCATCGCCGCAACGCGGGCATCATACTCGGCCTTGATCTGCTCCTCGGTCGGAACTCCGGCGGTCAGTTGGGTAATGACCTCGCCCGCCATCAGCGACCGTTTCTGCGCTTCCAGCGTGATCGCGACCCGCTTGGGCTCGGCCGGCAGCTGCTCGGCCAGCAGTTCCTGCTGGATCAACTGCTCCAGCACACCCTTGAACAGTACGTCATCGGGCAGCGACTGGTACTGCTGCGGAAGCTGTGCGCGGGTGACGATCATCTCGCCTAGAGTGATGTCCTTGCCATTGACCGTAGCGACCACGGTGTCAGAGGTCGGGTCGTCTGCGCGTGCGACGGTGCCCAACGACAGCGCCAAGGTGGCCGCGGCGGCCCATGTTGCAAGTTTCAGCATTCGTTCTTCCCTTGATTTGACCGCGCAGGCAGGCGGCGTTGACACTCGGTAATGCGCCCCTTACATCCCGTTCAGGCTCCGAGGGGGCCAGACTTGGGGGCGATCGCGGCCTCTGTTTAGGCCCACGGCCGGCAGCCTACAAGCAACCTCCTCACACATAGATGTCAGACAGGCGCCTTCTGAGCGCGCGCGGAGAGAACATGCTTGGTATCGGAACGCTCGCCAAGAAGGTCTTTGGCACCCCCACTGACCGCAAGGTGAAGGCTACCCGCCCGCTGATCGAGAAGATCAACGCGCTTGAGGACAGTTTCAAACCGCTCACCGATGATGAGCTGAAGGCCAAGACGGCCGAGTTCAAGGAGCGTATCGCCAATGGCGAAACCCTTGATGCGCTGCTGCCAGAGGCTTTTGCCAATTGCCGCGAGGCGGCGCGCCGCGCGCTGGGCCTGCGGGCCTTCGACGTGCAGCTTATGGGCGGCATCTTCCTGCACCAGGGCAATATCGCCGAGATGAAGACGGGTGAGGGCAAGACGCTGGTCGCCACCTTCCCGGCCTACCTCAATGCATTGTCCGGCAAGGGCGTACATGTCGTCACGGTGAATGACTATCTTGCGCGGCGTGACGCGGACTGGATGGGAAAGGTCTATGGCGCACTCGGCCTGACCACCGGTGTCGTCTATCCCCAGCAGCCCGAGAGCGAGAAGAAAGCGGCCTATGCCGCCGACATCACCTACGCCACCAATAACGAACTGGGCTTTGACTACCTGCGCGACAACATGAAGGCCGAACTGGACCAGATGTTCCAGCGCGGACACAATTTCGCGATCGTGGACGAGGTGGACTCGATCCTTGTCGACGAGGCGCGCACGCCGCTGATCATTTCGGGCCCCTCGCAGGACCGGTCCGAGCTTTATCGCACCGTCGACAAGATGATCCCGGAACTGACAGCCGAGCATTACGAGCTCGACGAGAAGACCCGCAACGTCACCTATACCGAGGAAGGCAACGAATTCCTTGAAAAGCGGCTGAGCGAGGCCGGGATCCTGCCTGAAGGGCAGACGATGTACGATCCCGAAAGCACCACGATCGTCCACCACATCAACCAGGCCCTGCGCGCGCACAAGCTGTTCACCAAGGACAAGGACTATATCGTCCGCGACCAAGAGGTCGTGCTGATCGACGAATTCACCGGCCGGATGATGCATGGCCGGCGCCTGTCCGATGGCCTGCACCAGGCCATCGAGGCCAAGGAAGGCGCGACGATCCAACCCGAGAACGTCACGCTCGCCTCGGTGACCTTCCAGAACTACTTCCGCCTTTACGAAAAGCTGGCCGGGATGACCGGCACCGCGCTGACCGAGGCCGAGGAATTCATGGAGATCTATGGCCTTGGCGTGGTCGAAGTGCCCACCAACAAGCCGATTGCCCGGATCGACGAGAATGATGCCGTCTACCGCACCGCGCGGGAGAAATACGATGGCATCGTCAAGGAAATCGAAACCGCTCATGCCAAGGGCCAGCCGATTCTTGTCGGCACCACGTCGATCGAGAAGTCCGAGTTTCTGTCGAATCTGCTGACCAAGGAAGGTATTCCGCACAACGTGCTCAATGCCCGCCAGCACGAGAAAGAGGCGCAGATCGTGGCCGATGCGGGCAAGCTGGGCGCGGTCACCATCGCGACCAACATGGCCGGCCGTGGCACTGACATTCAGCTTGGTGGTAACGTCGAGCTGAAAGTGCTGGACGCGATCAAGGCCGATCCAACCGTTCACCCCGACGAGGTGCGCGCCCGGATCGAAGCCGAACACGCCGACGAGAAGGAAAAGGTGAAGGCCGCGGGCGGCCTCTTCGTGCTGGCGACCGAACGGCACGAAAGCCGCCGGATCGACAACCAGCTGCGCGGCCGGTCGGGCCGTCAGGGTGACCCGGGCCGTTCGGCCTTCTTCCTGTCGCTGGAAGATGACCTGATGCGCATCTTCGGCTCGGAACGGCTGGACAAGGTGCTGTCGTCGCTGGGCATGAAGGATGGCGAAGCGATCGTTCACCCCTGGGTCAACAAGTCGCTGGAGCGCGCGCAGGCCAAGGTCGAAGGACGCAACTTCGACATCCGCAAGCAGCTGCTGAAATTCGACGACGTGATGAATGACCAGCGCAAGGTCATCTTCAGCCAGCGCCGCGAGATCATGGAGGCGCAGGACCTGTCCGAGATCGTCGCCGACATGCGCCATCAGGTCGTGGATGATCTGGTCGACGATTTCATGCCGCCGCGCAGCTATGCCGACCAATGGGATACCGAAGGTCTGCAGGCAGCGGCACAGGCCAAGCTGGGCATCGACGTGCCGGTGGTCGATTGGGCTGCCGAAGAAGGCGTGGATCACGACGAGATCCGTGAACGGTTGAACGAGGCTGCCGACAAGATGATGGCCGAAAAGGCCGCAGCCTTTGGTGACGAGACGATGCGCAGCATCGAAAAACAGGTGTTGCTGCAATCCATCGATGCCAAATGGCGCGAACATCTGCTGACGCTTGAACACCTGCGTTCGGTCATCGGGTTCCGTGGCTATGCCCAGCGCGACCCGCTTAACGAATACAAGACCGAGAGCTTCCAGCTTTTTGAAAGCCTGCTCGACTCGCTGCGCGAGGAAGTGACGCAGAAACTGTCGCAGATCCGTCCTATGACCGAGGAAGAGCAGCGTGCGATGCTGCAACAGATCATGGACCAGCAGCGCCTGATGCAGCAGCAACAACAGGCCGCTGCTGCCCAACAGCCCGAACCCGTCACGGTGGGCGCAGCCGCAGGGCCCGTGGCCGGTGCCGCGCGCGAGGGATTCGTGGAATCCGACCCCTCGACATGGGGCGATCCGGGCCGGAACGATCCCTGCCCCTGCGGTTCGGGATCGAAATTCAAGCATTGCCACGGGCGTCTGGCCTGAGGCACACACGCGGCGGTTGCCAGACAACCGCCGCAATTCAGCCCCGAAACTACCCTTGTGCGGTCCCTCTCCGGACACCCTCAGGGGACAGTCTGTTTCCTGATCTCGACTAGAGAAGGAATCAGGTGATGCAGGTGAACGTCAGAAAGATCGCCGCGGCCGTTGGCACATTCGCTGTCGCGTTGGGCATCGGTTTCGCCATGCAAAACGGCGATGCGCTGGCCTCGCGGTTTCTCAACAACCCCCCGGTACAGGCACCTGCTCCACAGGTGGCAACTGCAACGCCGGCACCAGTGGTGCCGCAACAGGCTGCGCAACCTTCGCTGCCCGTGATGGCCAGCGTCAGCATGCCGCCGTTGCCGGCCCCGTTGCCCGCACCGACACAGGCCGCTTTCGTACCGGCCAGCCCCGCCACGGCCGCGCCGGTTCCTGCCGCCGAAGCGCCGGCTGCACCGGTTCTGATGGCACTGGCCAATGATACGCCGCCGGTCCCCGGCGGAACGCAAAGCCCGGTGGTTGCGACAGCAGATTGCAGCCCGACGTTGAACGCAACGGTGGGTGAGGCGGCGCTGGTATCCTTGAGCCTTGCTGCGCCCTGCGATCCCGACGCCCAGGTGACGTTCCATCACCAAGGCATGATCTTTTCGCTGCTGACCGACGCCGATGGCAAGGCTACCGTGACGGTGCCTGCGCTGGCCACGACAGCGGTCTTCATGGCGGCCTTCGAGAACGGCGATTCCGCCACGGCAACGGTCGAGGTTCCCGAGTTGACCAAGTTCGACCGTGCCGTACTGCAATGGTCCGGCCCGGCGGCACTGACGCTGAATGCGTACGAATTCGGCGCGGGCTTCAAGGACGAAGGCCATGTCTGGGTGCAGGCACCGCGTGACTCGGGTGTCGCCGTTGCGGGCGAAGGTGGCTTTCTTGTCCATCTCGGCGCGCCCGGTGGGCCTAACCCGTTGATGGCCGAGGTCTATACCTTCCCCGCCGCGGGAACCGGAACCGCCGGCAACATCCGCCTTGCCGCCGAGGCCGAGGTCAACGCGCAAAGCTGTGGCACACAGATTGATGCCCAGAGCATGCAACTGGTCCCCGGCGAGCCGATGCAGGCGCATGATCTTACGCTGTCGCTGCCCGATTGTGATGGCACGGTCAGCTTCCTCGAAATCCCGCAGATGTTCTCGGACATCGCGGTTGCCGCGAAGTGACGCCTGCCGCCGCTTGACCGCGCGCGGAAGAGCATGAAGGTTGGGGCCGGCGCCGCGATGCGCCGGCCCCTTTCCTTGCCCGCGGGACAGCCATGTTCGACCTGATCGTGAAGAGTGCCAACCTGCCCGACGGACGCCGCGGCATCGACATTGCCGTCAGCGGTGACCACATCGCCGCGGTCGAGGCCGGAATCTCCGCCGAGGCGGGCGATGTGATCGACGCCACAGGGCGGCTGGTGACGCCCCCGTTCGTCGATCCGCATTTCCACATGGATGCCACCCTCTCGCTGGGCCTGCCGCGGATGAACGTGTCGGGCACCCTCTTGGAAGGCATCGCGCTCTGGGGCGAGTTGCGCCCGGCCCTGACGCGCGAGGCGCTGGTCGAGCGGGCGCTGCGCTATTGCGACCTTGCCGTGTCGCAGGGCCTGCTGGCGGTGCGCAGCCATGTCGACACGACCGATGCGCGCCTTGTCACCGCCGAGGCGCTGCTGGAAGTGCGCGAGCGGGTCGCGCCCTACCTCGACCTGCAACTCGTCGCCTTCCCGCAGGACGGCTATTACCGGTCGCCGGGTGCGGTGGAAAACCTGAACCGCGCGCTGGACATGGGCGTGGACATCGTCGGCGGCATCCCGCACTTCGAACGCACGATGGAGGATGGTGCGGCGTCGGTCGCGGCGCTCTGCCGGATCGCGGCGGATCGCGGCCTACCCGTGGACATGCATTGCGATGAAACCGACGACCCGATGAGCCGTCATGTGGAAACGCTGGCGGCGCAGGCGGTGCGTTTCGGGCTTCAGGGCCGGGTGGCCGGGTCTCACCTGACCTCGATGCATTCGATGGACAACTACTACGTCTCCAAGCTGATCCCGCTGATGGCCGATGCGCAGATGCATGTCATCCCCAACCCGCTGATCAACATTATGCTGCAGGGCCGGCACGACACCTACCCCAAGCGGCGCGGCATGACCCGCGTGCGCGAGTTGATGGCGGCGGGGCTGAACGTGGCATTCGGCCATGATTGCGTGATGGACCCGTGGTATTCGATGGGCTCGGGCGACATGCTGGAGGTCGGGCACATGGCCATTCACGTGGCGCAAATGGCCGGGATCGAGGACAAGAAGCGCATCTTCGACGCGCTGACAGTCAATTCCGCCCGCGCGATGGGCTTGCAGGGCTATGGGCTGGAGAAAGGCTGCAACGCCGACATGGTGGTTCTGCAAGCCGCCGACCCGGTCGAGGCGCTGCGGCTGAAGCCCACGCGGCTGGCCGTTATCCGGCGCGGCAAGGTCATTGCCCGCACTGCACCCCGCATCGGGATGCTCGATCTTCCTGGCCGTCCGGCCGCCATTGACCCGGGTGCAGACTACCTGCCGCCGGGATGAACCAAGGGCGCGCGGGGCAAGGAGTTGCCGACGGCGACCATAACAGTCTCGGTCCGGTCCGCTGACTGCATTGCGCCATGATGGAAACGCTTCGTAGGGTCTGCGGGGATTTGGGCGGTTCAGGAGAAAGAATACCGTGATCAGTTACGTCACAGTCGGTGCAGATGATCTTCCGCGTGCCGAGCGGTTCTATTCGGCGTTCTTGCCGAGCCTCGGCTACGTGCTGGACATCTCCGCCGAGGGGCTGAGCTACGCCATCCCTGTCACCGCCGACCTCCCGCACGAGCAGGTCGACCTCTACGTCAAGCCGCCCTTCGATGGGCGGGCCGCATCGGCCGGTAACGGCACGATGGTTGCTTTCAAGGTGCCGTCACAGGTTCAGGTGCGTGCGCTTCATGCCGCAGCCCTTGCCTCCGGCGGGCAGAACGAAGGCGCGCCGGGGTTTCGCGCGGCCTACGGCCCGCACTTCTACGTGGGCTATCTGCGTGATCCGCAGGGCAACAAGATTGCCCTCTTCAGCAACAACAGGGACGAACCGGGGCGACCCGACTGAAAAGATAGCCGGCGCAGCGGGCCGCAAAGCCTTTGCGCAACCATGAAAGGGTGCGGCCTAGGGCCAGCCCTGCCTCGACGGCCTATTCCCACGCGCCCTCGTGCACCTCAGTGGCCTCTGCCTCCAGCATCGGGCCGATCACCTCGACCGCGCGCTGGCCGGCGTCGAACACCACGCGGCAGGGGAGGTCCAGCGTGGGGTTTTCGGGGTGATCGCCGGTGATCTTCTTGAGGTCCTTTTCCGACAGGCCGTAGACCACCCGCTTCAGCCCGGTCCAGTAGATCGCGCCGGAACACATCGCGCAGGGTTCGGCACTGGTATAGATCGTGCATTCCTTCAACAGGGCCATTGGCAGCGTTGTCGAGGCGCGGGTCATCAGCACACGCTCGGCATGGCCGGTCATGTCATGATCGGGCATGTAGGCGTTGTGCTGGGTCATCAGCACCTTTCCATCGGGACCGACGAGGATGCAGGCGAAAGGGTGGTTGCCCTCGGCCTTGGCCTTGGCGCTTTCGGCGATGGCAAGGCGCAGCAGCGCCACGTGATCAAGGCTGTCGTCGGTCATGGTCAATTGTCCCCTGCATGTGTTGTTTCGTGGATGCTTGCCGTCGCACCCATTCCGTGGCAAGTCGATAGGCAGGGCATTTGGCCCAACCAGACGGCGCTTCTCCTCTCGACGCGTCCAATAAAACCCATTCCGCCCAACCGATTGGCCGGTTTTGGGGTATCTGCTGCAAAGCTATGCATCGGCAAATCCTGAAAGTCCTTCAACCGCAACCAGCATTTGCATATGCCCGATGGCTGTGCATCACTCTGGCGATGGCCGCCTGACGCGGTGCACCGAGGACTGCCGATGGACACCCGTTCTACGCCCCGTCTTGAACTGAAGGGCATCACCAAGCGTTTTCCGGGCGTACTGGCCAACGACAATATCAGCTTCTCCGTCCTGCCCGGCGAGATCCATGCGCTGCTGGGAGAAAACGGCGCGGGCAAGTCGACGCTGGTCAAGATGATCTACGGCATCATGCAGCCCAATGCGGGCGAGATCCTGTGGAACGGCAAGCCCACGGTCGTCCCGCATCCCAAGGCCGCACGGAAGATGGGCATCGGCATGGTGTTTCAGCACTTCTCGCTGTTCGAGGCGATGACGGTGCTGGAGAACATCGCACTGGGCATGGATTCGTCGATCCCCGGACGCGAGCTTGAGGCGCGCATTCACGAGGTGATGGCGCAATACGGGCTGAAGCTGGAACCGCAGCGCATCGTCTCGACCTTGTCGGTGGGCGAGCGCCAGCGGATCGAGATCGTGCGCGCGCTGCTCTTGAACCCCGATCTGCTGATCATGGACGAGCCGACCTCGGTGCTGACGCCGCAGGAGGTGGAACAGCTATTCGTGGTGCTGCGGCAACTGGCCAGCGAAGGCTGCTCGATCCTCTACATCTCGCACAAGCTGCACGAGATAAAGGCGCTCTGCGATACGGCGACGATCCTGCGTGGTGGCAAGCTGGTCGATACCTGCGATCCCAAGGTCGAAACTTCGCGTTCGATGGCGGAAAAGATGATCGGCGGCAGCCTCAAGGACATCCAACGGCCAGAGGGCCGGACATTTGGCGAGCCGCGGCTTGTCGTGCGCGAGCTGTCGATCCCGTCGCACGAACCCTTCGGAATTCCGGTGCGCGACGTGAGCTTCACCGTCCGCGCGGGCGAGATCTTTGGCATCGCGGGTGTGGCCGGGAACGGCCAGAACGCGCTGCTGCTTGCGCTGTCGGGCGAGGTGCCCGCGCATGATCATGACGCGGTCAGGGTTGACGGGCAGCCCGTCGGCCACCATTCGGCCAAGGTGCGGCGACTGTCTGGCATGGCCAGCGTCCCGGAAGAGCGCAACGGACATGCCGCGGTGCCCGAGTTCACGCTGGCCGACAACACCATCCTGACCGCGCGCGACAGACTGGGCATGGTCAATGGCGGCTTCATCAACCCGCGCGTCGCCCGCACCTATGCCGGTGAGGTCATTGCTGCCTTCGACGTCAAGGCGCTGGGCCCGCAATCAACGGCCGGGTCGCTGTCAGGCGGGAACCTGCAGAAATACATCATGGGCCGCGAGATCATGCAAAACCCTTCGGTGCTGATCGTCAGCCAGCCGACATGGGGCGTCGATGCCGGGGCCGCGGCCGCGATCCATCAGGCGCTGGTGGACCTGACTGCCAAGGGGTCGGCTATCGTCGTGATCAGTCAGGACCTCGACGAGCTTTTGTCGATTTGTGACACGCTGGCCGTGATCAACGAGGGCCGCCTGTCGCCGCCAATGAAGGTCAGCGAGGCGGATATTGAAAAGATCGGCCTGCTGATGGGAGGCATCCATGGCGAGGACGCCCCGCCCGATCACCCCCTGCCCAAGGACATCGTGAATGCCTATTAGACTGGAAAAGCGGCCCGACCCCAGCCGCGCGATGCTGGTGATCACGCCCATCGCCTCGGTCGCGCTGACCATGCTGATCGGGATGGTGGTATTCGATGCCATCGGCATTAATGGATTTCGCGCCGTGGTCGACATCTTCCTGACGCCACTACTGGCCAGCTACAAATGGCAGGATGTGGCGGTGAAGGCCGCGCCGCTGGTCATCATCGCGCTGGGCCTGTCAGTGGGCAACCGCGCGCAGGTCTGGAACATCGGTGCCGAGGGGCAATACATCATCGGCGCGCTCTGCGCCGCGGGGGTCGGGATTGCGGCAGGCACGGCGGGCGGGTTCTTCGTCATCACGCTGATGGTGCTGGCAGGTATCCTCGGCGGCGCAGTCTGGGCCTTCTTTCCGGCGATCCTGCGCACAAGGCTGAACGTGAACGAGATCCTGTCCAGCCTGATGCTGACATATGTCGCGTTGCAGGTGCTCAGCTACCTCGTCGGCGGCCCGTGGAAAGACCCCAATGGCCGCAACTTTCCCGCCACCGCGCCGCTGGCCGACAACCAGACACTGCCGGTGCTGTTTCCGGGCACGACCATCCACCTTGGCGTCGCGATCGCGCTGATCCTGCCCTTCGTGTTCTGGGTGGTCATGTCGCGCTCGGTCTTCGGCTACCAGATCCGCGTCGTGGGCAGCGCGCCCGATGCCGCGCGCCATGGCGGGTTCGACAGCCGCCGCACCGTTTGGCTGGCGCTGCTTGCGGGTGGCGCAATGGCAGGTCTGGCCGGCGCGCTGGAATTCACCGGGATGCTGCACAAGATCGACCTTGGCTTTCCCTCGGGCTATGGCTTTACCGCGATCATTGTCAGCTTTCTCGGCCGGTTGAACCCGATCGGATGCCTGATTGCCGGGATCGTGCTGGCCGTGACCTATGTGGGCGGGCAGGTGGCGCAGACCACCGTGCATATTCCCAACGCCACCGCGGGCATCTTCCAGGCGATGATGCTGTTCCTGATCCTCGCCAGCGACGTGCTGGTCCGCTATCGCCTGCGCTACGTGCCCCCGGTCAAGCGCGCACCCCTTCCGGCAGGAGAATGACATGAGCGTGGATTTCATCATTGCCGCGATCATCACCGTTGTCGGGCTGACAACGCCGATCCTGCTGGCAGCACTGGGCGAACTCGTTGTCGAGAAGTCGGGCGTTCTGAACCTTGGCGTCGAGGGGATGATGCTGATCGGTGCCATCTCGGGCTTTGGCGTGACGGTGATGACTGGAAACCCATGGGTTGGCGTGCTGGGCGCCGCGGCTGGTGGTGCCACCTCGGCCTTGCTGTTCGGGGTGCTGGTTCTTGGGCTGAACTCGAACCAGGTCGCGACGGGCCTTGCGCTAACGATCTTCGGAACCGGGCTTTCCTCGCTGCTGGGCCTGTCCTTCGTGGGGCGGATCATCATTCCATTCCAGTCGATTTTTCCGGCCAGCCTTGCCCGCGATCCGGTCTGGCAAATTCTGTTCGGGTATTCACCGATCGTCTATTTCGCGTTGATCATGGTGCCCGTGGTCATGTGGTTTCTGAAGTCCACCCGTGCGGGACTGATCCTGCGCGCGGTGGGTGAGAATGACCTTTCGGCCCATTCCATCGGCTATTCGGTGGTTGGTGTGCGGTATGCCGCCATCGCCTTCGGCGGCGCCATGGCCGGCATCGGTGGGGCCTATTTCAGCATGGTGATTACGCCGATGTGGGCAGAGAAGATGACGGCCGGGCGCGGTTGGATCGCGCTGGCATTGGTCGTTTTTGCGGGCTGGCGTGCCGGGCGTCTCTTGGCAGGCGCCTATTTTTTCGGCATCCTGATGGCGCTTGAGCTTTATGCCAAGGCCTCGGGCTTCTCGTTCTTGCCGTCCCAATTCTGGGCTGCCATGCCCTATCTCATGACCGTCATTGCCCTTGCCGTGATTTCCAGCCGCAAGAATGCCGGTGGCAACGCCCCGGCCTGTCTGGGCAAGCCATTTCTTCCATCTACCTGACGCGCCACTCAACACGGAGTCTCACATGGCCAAACTATCTCGTCGTAACTTCATTCAGGCCGCGGGCGCCTCGGCGACGCTGCCGCTGCTGTCCAGCCCGGCCTTCGCCGCCGACAAGGTCAAGATCGGTTTCATCTTCCTCGGCCCGATCGGCGACTACGGCTGGACCTGGGCACATAACAAGGGCCGTCTTGCCGTCGAGGACGCGCTGGGTGACCAGGTCGAGACCGTCTACGTCGAGAACGTGAACGAGGACGCCAGCGCGATCCCCGTCATTCGTGACCTCGCACAGCAGGGCTGCAAGCTGATCTTCACCACGTCCTACGGCTACATGGACCAGACGATTCAGGTTGCCAGCGAGTTTCCGGATGTGAAGTTCGAGCATTGCACCGGCTTCAAGCGCGCCGACAACGTCGCGACCTACAATTCGAAATTCCACGAAGGCCGCGCCGTTCTCGGCACGATCTCGGGGATGATGTCGAAGACCGGCACGCTGGGCTATCTCGGCTCCTACAAGGTGCCCGAAGTGGTGCTGGGCGTGAACTCGTTCTGCCTTGCCGCGCAGAAGCAGAACCCCGATGCCAAGGTGAAACTGGTGCTGATCGACAGCTGGTTCGATCCGCCGAAAGAGGCCGCCGCGACCGAGACGCTGATCAACCTTGGCTGTGACATCGTCACCACCCACACCGACAGCCCCGGCCCGCTGCAAATCCTCGAGCAAAAGGGTCTTTACGGCTTTGGCCAAGGTGCCGACATGTCGCAATTCGCGCCCCATGCCCACCTGACTGCGATCGAGGACATCTGGGGCCCCTATTACATCGAGCGGGCCAAGGCCGTGCTCGACGGGACCTGGACTTCGACCGATACATGGGACGGGTTCAAGGAAGGCACCGTGGTGATCTCGCCCTACAACCCGGTCATCCCGGATAACGTCAAGGCTGCCGCCGACGGCATTCAGGCCGGCTACAAGGATGGCAGCTATAACGTGTTCACCGGCCCGATCTACGACCAGGATGGCACGCTGCGCGTCAAGGACGGCGAAGTGATGTCGGATGCCGATCTGGCGGTAATCGACTGGTTCGTGAAGGGCGTCGAAAGCGCCGCCTGATCGCGCCATTTGGAAGACGAAGCAGGGGGCGGGCCATTTGGCTCGCCCTTTCGCGTTTCAGATCAGCCCCTCGGCGCGGAAACTCAGCTCGCGCGATTTGCCGACGATCAGGTGGTCGTGCAGCGTCAGGCCGAGCGCCTGCGCGGCCGCTTCGACTTGCGCTGTCATGGCGATGTCGGCCTGCGACGGCGTCGGGTCGCCCGAGGGATGGTTGTGGACAAGGATCAGCGCCGAGGCGTTCAGCTCCAGCGCGCGCTTCACCACTTCGCGCGGATAGACCGGCACATGGTCGACCGTGCCGCGCGCCTGCTCCTCGTCCGCGATCAGGATGTTCTTTCGGTCAAGGTAGAGGACGCGGAACTGCTCCGTCTCGCGATGGGCCATTACGGTATGGCAATAGTCCAGCACCGCGTCCCAGCTGGAAATGACGTGGCGCTGAATGACGCGGGCCCGGGCCATGCGCTGCGCCGCGGCCTCGACCACCTTCAATTCAGTCACCACTGCCTCTCCCACACCCTGCACCTGCAAAAGCCGGGCGGCGGGCGCGGCCAGCACGCGGTTGAAATCGCCGAAATGATCAATCAGTCGCCGGGCCAGCGGTTTGACGTCCTGCCGCGGAATGGCGCGGAAAAGAACAAGTTCCAGCAGTTCGTAGTCGGGCATCGCCGCGGCGCCGCCACTCATGAACCTTTCGCGCAGCCGCGCGCGATGATCCCGGATGTAGGAGGGCAGCCGGGCGCCAGCCATTGCCTGCACTTCGTCCGCGACAAATGGTTCGGAGAAAGGCAGCGACGCTTCGGAAAAGGCGCGTGTGCGGGACATGCCACCACAATGGCGCATCGCCTGTGAATGAATGGTTAACGGCGTCCGAAAGATGGTGATTCGGCATAATGCCCGAAACAGGAAACAGACCGTATTGTGGCAAAGAGGTGAATTCTTTTGACATAATTCAACCTCTCATTAACCTCCGGGGATATGAGAATCGTTTGATATTCAGATTCTTCGTCTTGCCCATTGAAAGGGGAGTTTGCCATGTCCGGGGTCCCAATTGTCATCATCGCCGGCCAGAGCAACGCCAAGAACGACGCGCTTGTGCTTGGGGCTTCTGCCACGATTCAGCAGAATGGCGGCCTTGCCCTTAATTACGCCATCAGTGGCAGTCCACTGTCATCGACGCTCGACAACGGCAACGGTGACTGGTCGGAAGAGCATCTTGCCACGCTGATCGACCGGATCAACTGGATCCTTACTCCTGGCTCTCCCGGTTACATTGAGGGTGCCTATGTCTCGGGCATGATCTGGGTGCAGGGCGAGGCCGACAGTGCCACGGCCGATGCCGCGGCGGCCTATGCTGACAATCTGATGGCAATGCGCGATCAACTCACCAGCCATTTCGGGCCGTTCGACATCTCGCTTGCCGCGCTGAGTGCGGATGTCTGGACGTTGAAGGATGTCGGCCTCAACCGCGAGGACAACTGGCTGGCCGTGCGGGATGCGCAACTGGGATTTGCCGGTCAGGACGGCATGCACGTGGTGGATGTCGACGCACTTGCGGCCACCGAAGGGCTGACCACTTCGCAAGTCTTCCACGATGACCTCGTGCACTACGTGGATCCATTCGCTCATGATCTTGGCGTCGCGTTGGTCGACCAGCTTTCGATTTCAGGCGATGTGCACGGGCAGACCGGTACCAGTGGCAACGATTCCTTTATTGTGACTGGTGGGGGCGTACAGCAGGTTGTTGGCGGCGCGGGCACCGACCTTGTGGACCTTAGCGGTCTGGATCATGGAGTGCGAATTTCGACCGATGGCAACGGCAATACCGGGATCGAAAATTACAAGGGCGGCACCCATTACGAGATTTCGACAACCGGTGTCGAAAAGTTCCTTGGTACCGATTATAATGATCTGGTCTATCTGGATAAATATGTCCGCGACGTGCGCATGGGCGATGGCCACGATCAGGTCGAAGGCAGCAACTACAACGATTCGATCCGCCTTGACGGTGGAGACGACCTAGCCCGCGGCGGTCTGGGCAATGACTTCATCGACGGCGGGGCGGGTAACGACCGCGTTTTCGGCCAAGACGGGAACGACCGGCTTTACGGCGGCTCTGGCGATGACTTGATCGTAGGCGGCAAGGGCGATGACATGATCTATGGCGGCAGCGGCAACGACGACCTCCGTCCGCAGGCCGGGCATGACACGATCATATTCAACCCCGGCCATAACGGCATCGACAGCGTCTCCGGCTTTTCGGTACGCGATGACATCGTCGATTTCCGGCCCATGAACGTGACCGCCGACAACATCCATTATACCGAGGTCGGTAAGGATCTGGTCATTACGGTGGATGACGGCCGTTCGGACGCGTCGGTGACGCTGGTCAATCAGGGGCGCTATCTTGACGCGGCACACCATGATGCCGCGGGCATGCCTGATGGCGTTGCTTTCGACTGGGTTCTGTTCTGAGGCGGTGACGGGCAGGGCGCCCGTCAGCCTTTCATGCTGTCCCAGAAGTTCTTGACGGCTGAGAAGAACCCCTCGCTTTGCGGGTTGTTCTCGGCGCTTAGCTTGTCGAACTCGCGCAGCAGTTCCTTCTGACGCGCGGTCAGCTTCACCGGCGTCTCGACCGACAGCTCGATGAACATGTCGCCCGGCCCGCCGCCGCGCAGGGCGGGCATGCCCTTGCCGCGCAGGCGCATCTGGCGGCCGGTTTGGCTGCCCTCGGGGATCTTCACGCGGCTGCGGCCACCGTCGATGGTCGGCACCTCGATATCGCCGCCCAGCGCCGCCTCGACGATCGAGACCGGCACGCGGCACGCCAGATTGCTGCCGTCACGTTGAAAGAGCGGATGCTCGGTCACCTCTATGAAGATATAGAGATCGCCCGTCGGGCCTCCGCGCATCCCGGCCTCGCCTTCACCGGCAAGGCGGATCCGCGTGCCGGTTTCAACGCCTGCGGGAATATTGACCGCCAGTGCGCGCTCTTTCTCGACGCGGCCCTGCCCGTGGCAGGTCTTGCAGGGGTTCTTGATGGTCTGGCCCATGCCGTTGCAGGTGGGGCAGGTCCGCTCGACCGTGAAGAAGCCCTGCTGTGCCCGCACCTTGCCCATGCCGGAACAGGTCGGGCAGGTCTGCGGCTCGGACCCGCCTTCGGCGCCGGTTCCCTTGCAAGATGAACAGGCCACCGCGGTGGGAACGTTGATGGTCTTCTGCAGGCCGGAATAGGCTTCTTCGAGACTGATGCGCATGTTGTAGCGCAGGTCGTTACCCCGGACCGCGCGGCTGCGCCCGCCACCCTGCCGGCCACCCATGAAGTCGCCAAAAAGGTCGTCGAAGACGTCGGAAAAGGCACTGGCAAAATCGGAATGTCCGGCCCCCGGGCGCGGCCCTCCGCCGCCACCCATGCCACCCTCGAAAGCGGCGTGACCGAAACGGTCATAGGCGGCCTTCTTGTTGGGGTCCTTCAACACCTCGTAGGCCTCGTTGGCCTCCTTGAACTGGGCCTCGGCCGTCGGGTTGTCGGAATTGCGGTCGGGGTGCAGCTCTTTCGCCTTCTGGCGATAGGCCTTCTTGATCTCGTCGGCACTGGCGCCGCGCGCGATCCCCAGCGTCTCGTAATAGTCGCGTTTCGCCATGAACGAATGTCCCTCAGGAAACGGAAAGACCGGCCCGCACGTGACGGGCCGGCCAACCTTCAGGCGGACGGGGCCTTAACGGCCACGCTTGTCGTCGCCCAGATCTTCGAAATCGGCATCGACGATGTCGTCCTCGTCACCGCTCGCGCGGCCCTCGGGCGCATCGCCACCCTCGCCCTCTTCGTCCTGGCTGGCCTTGTAGATGGCCTCGCCAAGGCGCATCGAGGCCTCGGTGACGTTCTGGATGCCGGACTTGATCTTGCCAACGTTGTCACCCTCAAGCTCGTCCTTGAGCGCGGCAATCGCCAGCTCGATCGCCTCGATCGTCGACGGATCAACCTTGTCGCCGTGTTCCTTGATCGACTTCTCGGTCGAGTGGACAAGGCTTTCGGCCTGGTTCTTGGCCTCGACCAGTTCGCGGCGGGCCTTGTCGGCGTCGGCGTTGGCCTCGGCGTCCTTGACCATCTTCTCGATCTCGTCGTCCGACAGACCACCGGAGGCTTGGATCGTGATCTTCTGCTCCTTGCCGGTGCCCTTGTCCTTGGCCGAGACCGACACGATGCCGTTGGCGTCGATGTCGAAGGTCACCTCGATCTGGGGCATACCGCGCGGGGCGGGCGGGATGTTTTCCAGGTTGAACTGGCCAAGCATCTTGTTGTCGGCCGCCATTTCGCGTTCGCCCTGGAAGACCCGGATCGTCACAGCGTTCTGGTTGTCCTCAGCCGTCGAGAAGACCTGAGACTTCTTCGTGGGGATCGTGGTGTTACGGTCGATCAACCGAGTGAACACGCCACCCAGCGTCTCGATACCAAGGCTGAGCGGGGTCACGTCCAGCAGGACCACGTCCTTGACGTCACCCTGAAGCACGCCGGCCTGAATGGCCGCACCCAGTGCCACCACCTCGTCGGGGTTGACGCCCTTGTGCGGCTCCTTGCCGAAGAGCTTCGTCACTTCCTCGATCACGCGCGGCATACGGGTCATGCCGCCGACCAGCACCACCTCGTCAATGTCGCCGATCGACAGACCCGCATCCTTCAGCGCGTCCTTGCACGGCTTGACCGTTTTCTTGATCAGGTCGTCGACAAGGCTTTCCAGCTTGGCGCGGGTCAGCTTCATCACAAGGTGCAGCGGCGCGCCGTTCGACCCCATCGAGATGAACGGCTGGTTGATCTCGGTCGTGGTCGAGGACGACAGCTCGATCTTGGCCTTTTCGGCGGCTTCCTTCAGCCGCTGAAGCGCCATCTTGTCCTTGGTCAGGTCGACGCCATGCTCTTTCTTGAACTCCTCGGCGAGGTAGTGGACGATCCGCATGTCGAAGTCTTCACCACCAAGGAACGTGTCGCCGTTGGTGGACTTCACCTCGAACAGGCCGTCGTCAATTTCCAGCACGGTCACGTCGAAGGTGCCGCCGCCAAGGTCATAGACGACGATGGTCTTGGTCTCTTTCTTGTCGAGACCATAGGCCAGCGCCGCGGCCGTCGGCTCGTTGATGATGCGCAGCACCTCAAGGCCGGCAATCTTGCCGGCGTCCTTGGTGGCCTGACGCTGGGCGTCGTTGAAATAGGCGGGCACGGTGATGACGGCCTGCGTCACATCCTCGCCCAGATAGCTTTCGGCGGTTTCCTTCATCTTTTGCAGGATGAACGCGCTGATCTGGCTGGGCGAATACTTGTCGCCGCGGGCCTTGACCCAGGCGTCGCCGTTGCCGCCGTCAACGATGCTGAACGGCACCAGTTTCTTGTCCTTGGCAACCTCGGCGTCATCCGTGCGGCGGCCGATCAGGCGCTTGACCGCGAAGATGGTGTTTTCCGAATTGGTCACCGCTTGCCGCTTGGCAGGCTGACCGACAAGGCGTTCGTCTTCCGTGAAGGCGACGATCGAAGGGGTGGTGCGCGCCCCTTCCGCGTTTTCGATGACCCTCGGTTTCGAGCCATCCATGATGGCGACGCAGGAGTTCGTCGTTCCGAGGTCAATCCCGATGACTTTGGCCATGTTTCAAATCCCTCTACATAGGCGGTTTGAGCGGCGACGGCCCGTTGCGGCACCATCGCCAACTGGGGGTTGTCGCGGAGGCGGAATGTTCCGGTCACCGCGGTTCTGGCGGTATATAGGGGTGGCTTTTGGGGGCTGCAACAGCAAGGGCATGCGGAGATGGGCGGAAAGTACGCGGAATATCCGGCAAATGGGCAGAATGCAGTGCCGCGGCCGACATTGGAGGTCAACGGCGTGCCGGTCTGGAAGGGTCTGCTGGACCGGGACGCACAAGTGGCCCTTCTGGCCGAGATCGACGCGGTGATGCGTGCGGCCCCGCCCGTGCGCCATGTCACGCCGTCTGGCCGGCCAATGCGGGTGGCCATGACGGCGGCTGGCAAGGTGGGTTGGGTCAGCGATAAAGATGGCTATCGCTATGCCAGCCGTCACGCCAGCGGCGCACCATGGCCGCCGATCCCACCGCGATTGCTGGGTCTCTGGGCGTGGCTCCTCCCCGACGCGAGGCTGCCTGAAAGTTGCCTTGTAAATCATTACGACGCTTCAGCGCGGATGGGTCTGCATCAGGACCGAGACGAAGCTGACCTGACCCAGCCGGTCCTCTCGATCTCTTTGGGGGATGCAGCGCAGTTCCGAGTCGGCGGCACAACGCGGGGCGGGCCGACCACCTCTGTCTGGCTGGAATCGGGAGATGTGCTCGCGCTTTTGGGGCCCTCGCGGCTCGCCTACCACGGCATCGACAAACTGCGCCCCGGCAGTTCCACGCTGTTGCCGGAAGGTGGGCGGATCAACCTCACGCTGCGGGTCGTGACCTGAACGTCAGCGCCCGGCGTCCCAGCTGACCGAAGCGTTCTTGCGCGTGAAAAACTCGGCCATCATCCCGATCACCAACAGCGCCATGCTGACGTAAAACGGGTACATGAAAGAGCTGTTATGCGGGTTGTAATTGATGAAGACGAAACCGCGCGCCTGATCGATCGTATGGAACAGCGGGTTCCAGCTGAAGATCGCCAGCATCTTCGGTGACAGCGTATTGGCGACAAACATCTTGCCCGAGCCAACCATGTTGGCCCGCGAATAGACTGTCGAGGCGATGCCGGCGAAGGTGGGCCACCACGGCTTGATCGACAGAAAGATCACGCCCACCGCCACGCCCGAAAACCATGCCAGAAGCAGACATCCGAATGCCCCGATCGGATCGTCGATCTGAACGGTGTGGAAAATAAGGTTGTAAAGGAACAGCACCGTCACCAGCGAGACGATCTGCAGGTACAGCGTGCTGAGAGCCGAGGCAGAGATGGTGACCAGCGTGTTCAACGGCCCGTGCTTCATCATTGACGACGTCGGGCCATCGGCGCGCACCACCGCGCCAATCGCCTTGGCGTGGGCCATGAACAGGAAGACACCTGTAAACAGGTAAACCATGAAGTCGCCACGGATCTGCACCCGGCGGATGCCGAAGATCTGGTACATCATGTAAAAGGCCGCGACGAAGATGATCGTCTGCAGGATGTTCAGAAGCAGGCCGATCAGCGCGTTCTTGTGGCTCTTGCGGACATTGTGGACGATCGAGTGATAGATCAGATCCCCGATCGACAGGATCTGGGACAACTGGGACCGTCGGGCCGGTGTCTGGAACATCTTCGCCGTCCTGCCATCGGCCTCTGACGTGGGCCACTCGTGCCTTGTGGAACGAATTTCTTGCCGTTCTCTTGAGGCGTCAGCATAAGGGGAACGGCCTGCGTTTTCAACTGTCGCGCCGCAGGTCATCGGAATGTGAGGAGCCGGACATGGATTTCGAAAAGCTGAGCCGCGTCATGCGCCGGCTGGCCCTCGAGGCAGGCGACAAGATCATGGAAATCTACGCGTCACCCGATTTCGACGTCCGTTCCAAGGCCGATTCCAGCCCGGTGACCGAGGCTGACGAAGCTGCTGACGCGCTGATCTCGGCCGGCCTGCGCGCGGCCTTCCCCGATATCGCGCTGGTGACCGAGGAGCAGGCGCAAAGCCATGCCCTCAGCGTGACGGAGTTCCTGATCGTCGATCCGCTGGACGGCACCAAGGAATTCGTCCAGCGCCGGGGCGATTTCACCGTGAATATCGCCTATGTCGATGACGGTGCGCCGATCCGTGGCGTGGTCTACGCGCCCGCCAAGGGGCGGCTGTTTTACACCGACAAGGGCGGTAACGCTGTCGAGGAAGACGAGCCCTTCGACAAGGACAATCCCGGCCCGGTGAAACCCCTGCGGGTCTCGCGCCCCGATAATGCCGCGCTGATGGTCGTCGCGTCGAAATCGCACCGCGATCAGGCCACGGACGACTACATCGCGAAATACGCCGTGCGCGATATGACTAGCGCAGGTTCGTCGCTGAAATTCTGCCTTGTCGCCACCGGCGAGGCCGACCTTTACCCCCGCGTCGGCCGCACCATGGAATGGGACACTGCCGCAGGCCATGCGGTGCTGGTGGGCGCGGGAGGCGACGTCGTGCGTTTCGACAATCACCAGCCGCTGCGCTACGGCAAGCCGGGCTTTGCCAACCCGTTCTTCATCGCCTACGCGCCGGGCGTCGATCTGAAGGAAGCCTGATGTCCGTCCTTGTCGCCATTCCGGCGCGCTATGCCTCGACACGTTATCCCGGCAAGCCGCTGGTGCCGCTGACCGGCGCCACCGGCGAGGCGCGCACGCTGATCCGCCGTAGCTGGGATGCCGCGATGCAGGTGAGGGGCGTCGACCGCGTGGTTGTCGCGACTGATGACGACAGGATCGCTGCCGAGGCGCGCGGCTTTGGCGCCGAGGTGGTGATGACCTCGTCCGCCTGCCGCAACGGAACCGAACGCTGCGCCGAGGTGGTCAGCGCGCTGGGCGGCAGTTATGACATCGTGGTCAACCTGCAGGGCGATGCGCCGCTGACCCCGCCGTGGTTCGTCGAAGACCTGATCGCGGGCCTGTCGGCGCGACCCGACATGGGTGTCGCCACGCCGGTGCTGCCCACCGATGGCGCGGCCCTGCGCGGTTTTCTCGAGGATCGGCGCGCAGGGCGCGTAGGTGGAACCACCGCTGTCTTCGGAGCAGACCGTCGCGCGCTCTACTTCTCGAAAGAGGTGATTCCCTATACCGGCAAGGACTGGCCCGACGCGGCGATCACGCCTGTCTTCCACCATGTCGGCGTCTATGCTTATCGCCCCGCGGCGCTGGCCGCTTATGCCGGCTGGGAACCCGGGCCGCTTGAGGGTCTGGAAGGGCTGGAACAGCTGCGTTTCCTCGAACGCGGCGTTCCGGTCCTGTGCGTCGAGGTCGACGCGCGCGGGCGCCAGTTCTGGGAGTTGAACAACCCCGCCGACGTGCCCCGGATCGAGGCGATGATGCGGCAGATGGGGTTGGCGTGACCGCGGCGCCGGTCAGCGTGATCGTCGTCAGCCGGGACCGGCCCAAGGCCCTGACACTCTGCCTCAAGGCGCTGGAGGGCCAGCTTTACGATCCGTTCGAAGTGGTCGTGGTGGCCGATGCCGCTGGCCGCCGGGCGCTGGCCGCTCAAGGGTGGGATGACCGGGTGCGGCTGATCCCCTGCGACGAGGCAAATATCAGCGTCGCGCGTAACCTTGGCCTTGCCGCCGCGGGGGGCGAGATCGTGGCCTTCATCGACGATGATGCCGTGGCAGAGCCGACATGGCTGGCGCACCTCGTTTCGGCCTTTTCAGAGCCTGATATCGCCGCTGCCGGAGGGTTCGTGCGCGGACGCAAAGGTATCGGGTTTCAATGGACGGCGCGCGCCGTTGACGCGGAAGGAAACCACGACCCGCTGGTGGTTGACCCGGCCCGCGTCTCCTGCCCCGATCCCGGCCCGGGCCGGGCAGTTCGGACCGAGGGGACGAATATGGCGTTCCGGCGCGATGTCTTGGCCACGATTGGCGGTTTCGACCCTGCCTTCCGCTTCTACCTGGACGAAACGGACGTGAACTTGCGACTGGCCGCAGCAGGACACCGGACGGCGATCGTGCCTTTGGCACAGGTGGTTCATGGATTTGCTGCCGGTCCGTTTCGCAGGGCCGACAGGGTGCCGCGTGACCTTTTCCAGATTGGCGCGAGCCTTGCCGTGTTCTTGCGCAAGCACGCCCCGGCCGCTGACCACGCCGCCCGCCTGCTGGATGAAGCAGTGGCCCAGCGCAAACGCCTTGTCAGCCATTTCCTTGCCGGGCGGATCAACCGGCGCGAGGTGAACCGGCTGATGGAAACGTTTCAGACCGGCTGGGATGAAGGGCAGACGCGCGAGTTTGGTCAGACGCCGCCGCTTGGCCCCGGCGCGGAGTTCCAGCCGTTCAAACGGTTGCCGCGGAGCGGGCGGGCGCTGGTGTTTTCAGGCCGGCCGTGGCAACGCCGCGCACGCTTGGCCGATGCCGCCCGAGCCGCGCAAGAGGGCGACACGGTCAGCGTGATCATTCTGTCGCCTACGGCACGGCCACATTGGGTGCGGTTCCACCCGGATGGGTTCTGGCTGCAAACAGGCGGCCTGTTCGGTCGCTCCGAACGCAACGGCCCACGATTTCGCTTCTGGCGCTTCGGCGCGCGCGTTGCCGCCGAGGTGCAGCGAATGAGCCGCATCCGCGATTTTGCCCGAGAATAGGCCAAGTCGGGTCTTGAAAGGTTGGCAATTTTCCGGATTGGGGTCATAGAGTGTTGCCGTTGTCCGGGCTAAATTGCCCATGAGAACGATGCTGCTGTAACCCCGGTGGGAAGAAAGCCATGAAATCGCGCATTACCAAGGCAATCTTCCCCGTTGCAGGTCTTGGTACCCGGTTCTTGCCGGCAACCAAGGCGATTCCCAAAGAAATCATGACCCTGGTTGACAGGCCGCTGATTCAGTACGCCATCGACGAGGCGCGCGCGGCCGGTATCAAGGAGTTCATCTTCGTCACCTCGCGTGGCAAGTCGGCGCTGGAAGATTACTTCGACATCGCGCCCGAGCTGGAAACTAGCCTGCGCCAGTCTGGCAAGCACGAACTGCTGGAGACCTTGAAATCCACCAACATGGAAAGCGGCGCCATCGCGTATATCCGCCAGCACAAGGCACTTGGCCTTGGCCATGCCGTGTGGTGCGCCCGCCGCCTTGTTGGCAATGAACCCTTCGCCGTGATGCTGCCCGACGATGTCATCGCAGGCGACAAGCCTTGCTTGCAGCAGATGGTCGAAGCGCATGCCGAAACAGGCGGTTGCATGGTTGCGGCGATGGAAGTGCCTGCAAGCCGCACCAGTGCCTACGGCATTCTTGACTCCCAAGACATCGGCGGTCGCGTCGTGAAGGTGCAGGGTATGGTGGAAAAACCTGCCCCCGGAACCGCGCCCTCGAACCTTGCGGTGATCGGGCGTTACATCTTGACGCCGAAAATCCTGCGCAACCTCGGCCAGATCGACAGCGGCGCCGGGGGCGAGTTGCAGCTGACCGACGCCATTGCACGTGAACTGACCGAAGGGCGAGATGTCTTCGGCTATCGCTTTGAGGGGCAGAGGTTCGACTGCGGCTCCAAGGCAGGTTTCCTGCAGGCGACCGTGGCTTTCGGTCTGGCCCGGCCCGACCTTGGCGCCGAACTGTCGCAGTATCTAAGCGACGTGATGTCCGCGCGCAGGGCCGCGGAGTGACGACGATTCTTGTGACCGGGGGCGCGGGCTATATCGGCTCGCACGCCTGCAAGGCGCTGCGGGCCGCGGGCTATACCCCCGTGACCTATGACAGCCTTGTCACAGGCTGGCAGGACGCGGTGAAGTTCGGCCCGTTCGAGCAGGGCGATCTGCGCGATGCGGCGCGGCTGGATGAGGTTTTTGCCAAGCATCGCCCGGTCGCGGTGATGCATTTCGCCGCACTCAGCCTTGTCGGCGACAGCATGAAGGACCCGGGGCCCTACTGGGACAATAACGTCATCGGATCGCTGCGGCTGATCGAGGCGGCGATCCGCGCCGGCTGTCTGAACTTCGTCTTTTCCTCGACCTGCGCGACCTATGGCGACCAGGACGGTGTCGTGCTGGACGAGGATACGGCGCAAGCGCCCATCAACGCCTACGGCGCCTCGAAACGCGCGATCGAGGACATGTTGAACAACTTCACGGCCAGCCACGGTCTGCGCGCGGTGATCTTCCGCTACTTCAACGTTGCCGGGGCCGACGCGGACGGCGAGGTGGGTGAACACCACCGCCCAGAGACGCACCTGATCCCGCTGATGCTGGACGCGATCGATGGCAAGCGCCCGGCACTGACCGTCTTCGGTACCGACTATCCCACGCCTGACGGCACCTGCATTCGCGATTACGTTCATGTCATGGATCTGGTTGCGGCGCATGTCCTCGGCCTGAAATGGCTGGAAGCGGGCAAGCCGGGGCGCGTCTTCAACCTTGGTACCGGGACCGGCTTTTCCGTGCGCGAGGTCGTCGCCAATTCCGCCAAGGTCACCAACCGCCCGGTGCCGGTCAACGAAGGGCCGCGCCGTCCGGGCGATGCCGTGGCGTTGGTTTCCGGCAGCAGCCGCGCGCAGGCCGAACTTGGCTGGGCCCCTATTCGTTCCGATATGGAAACAATGATCGCCGATGCCTGGCGCTGGCACCAGAGTGGCCACTACGACAGATAGCGCCCCGGCGCGGGTGCTGGACGTGACCCGCCTGATAAGCAGGGCGGGCCGCGGCGTAACTGGTGTCGACCGGGTAGAGCGTGCCTACCTCGCCCATTTCCTGCGGGACGAGACCCCGTTCTTTGCCTTGGCACGAACGGCGCTGGGCTTTGTCTTGCTTGACCGGACCGGGGCTGGCCGGCTGTTGACGGTGTCCGAAAGCGATGATTGGGGCAGGCCGGACCTGCTGTCGCGTCTATCGCGGCGACTGGACCCGGCCCGTCAGGCGGCACAGGCCACGTTGCGCCGTTTGGCCTTGGCGCGGGCGCCACGCGGCGGATTGGGCCGCATGTTGGCCCGGCATATGCCGGCAGGAACGGTTTATTTCAACATCGGACACAGCAACCTGTCGACGCGCGTGATGGAGGCGGTCCGGACGGTGCGCAACGCACGCATCGCCGTGCTGATCCACGACACCATCCCGTTGGATTTCCCCGATTACCAGCGCCCCGGCACGGTCGAGACGTTTCGTGGGCGACTGGCCGTGGCCGGTCAGTACGCCGACTGGATCATCACCGCCTCCGAGGTCGTTCGCGCCAGCCTGCTCCATCACCTGTCTGCCTGTCCGCCGGTGGTGGTCGCACCCCTTGGCGTTACCCCCCCGCGGCCCGACCCGACGGCAATTCCACCCGGTATTCGCCTTGACAGACCCTATTTTGTCACCCTCGGCACGATCGAGCCGCGCAAGAACCACGCGTTGCTTCTGGATGTCTGGGAGCGGTTGGGAGACGATCCGCCAGGTCTTGTGATCTGCGGTGCCCGAGGCTGGCAGAACGAGGCTGTCTTTGCCCGCCTCGACCGCGGCATTCCTGGCGTGACCGAGCATTCGGGCGTGTCTGACGGCGCTGTTGCGGCGCTTTTGCAGGGCTCGCGCGGTCTGCTCTTCCCGTCGCTGGCCGAGGGTTATGGCCTGCCTCCCATCGAGGCGGCGGCACTTGGCGTTTCCGTGATCTGTGGCGATCTTGCCATCTACCGTGAAACACTTGGCGATCTGCCAGTTTACCTAAGCGTGCGGGACAGTTATCTGTGGGAAAACACGATAAGACGGATGGCAACGGCGCCGGCCCCCGAGAGGCCACGCCCGATCTCGCCGCCCGGATGGCAGGCACATTTCAACAGGGCGTTAAGCCCGATCGGCCAGCTTCGGGGAACGGCGCAGATGCGTGGACCATCGCATGAGGGGTAACGGGTGAGTGTCTGGCAATCCTACCGGCTGAGATTGCAGCGCAAACGCTGGCGTATCCGTGCTTTTCGAAAGCGCCGCGACCTGACTTTGGTGAAGGATCGCACGGCCGGCCTGCGTGACGAAGACATCCTGCTGTTCTCGACCGTCCGCAACGAAGAGGTGCGGCTGCCCTACTTCCTCGACTATTACCGCAAGCTGGGCGTCAATCATTTCTTCTTCGTGGACAATGACAGCACCGATGGTGGCCGTGAATACCTTGCGCAGCAACCTGACGTCTCGCTCTGGACAACGCCTGCCAGCTACAAGCGTGCGCGTTTCGGGGTCGACTGGCTGAACTGGCTGCAGATGAAATACGCGCACGGCCACTGGGTGCTGGTCGTCGATCCGGATGAATTCCTGATTTACCCATTCTGTGACACGCGTCCGCTGCGCGCGCTGACCGACTGGCTTGACGCGTCGTCGATCCGGTCATTCGGGGCGATGCTGCTGGATATGTATCCGCGCGGCAAAATCGACGAGGTGCCCTACCGGCGGATGCAAAACCCGCTGGAAATCGCCTCTTGGTTCGACTCGGGCAATTACTCGATCTACCGCAACCAGCGTTTTGGCAATCTTTGGATTCAAGGAGGGCCGCGCGCGCGGCTGTTCTTCCGTGACGATCCGGCGCGCGCGCCCGCGCTCAACAAGATTCCCCTGGTCAAATGGGACAGGGAATATGCCTATGTCAGCTCCACCCACATGTTGCTGCCACGCGGGCTGAACCTTGTTTACGACGAATGGGGTGGAGAGAAGGCCTCTGGCGTTCTGCTGCACACCAAGTTCCTCGATACCTTCGCGCTGAAGGCGCAGGAAGAACTGGACCGCAAGCAACACTACGCAAACAGTGCTGAATACAAGGCTTATGCCGCCAGCCTCGCCTCGCATCCCGAGATGTGGTGTAAGTGGAGCGAGAAATACATCAACTGGCGGCAGCTGGAAATTCTTGGCCTGATGTCGAAAGGGAACTGGGCGTGAGCACCGTCGGCATCATCATGCTGGTGCATACCGCGCTTGACCGGGCCGAACAGGTGATCCGCCACTGGGTTGCCAATGACTGCCCGGTGGTGGTGCATGTTGATGCCAAGGTGGCGCGCAAGAAGAACGACGCCTTCCGCGCTGCGCTGTCGGACCTGCCCACGGTGCTTTTCAGCCGCCGCCACCGTTGCGAATGGGGGACGTGGGGCATTGTGGCCGCGTCGCAATCGGCAGCCGAACTGATGCTCGACAAGTTTCCCAAGGTGCGGCACGTCTACCTCGCCTCGGGCTCTTGCCTGCCGCTGCGCCCGGTGAAGGAGTTGCGCAGCTATCTTGATGCGCGCCCCCGCACGGATTTCATCGAAAGTGCCACGATCGCCGATGTGTCATGGACCGTCGGTGGTCTGGACGAAGAACGGTTTACCTTGCGCTTTCCCTTTGCGTGGAAGCGGCACCGCATCCTGTTTGATGGATATGTCAGACTGCAACGGCGGCTGAAGGTGCGGCGCAAGATCCCTGATGGCATCGTACCCCATATCGGGTCGCAATGGTGGTGCCTGACGCGGCAGACGCTGTCCACGATCCTGCAGGATCCCGGCAGGGCAAATTACGATCGCTACTTCCGCCGGGTCTGGATTCCGGACGAAAGCTATTTCCAGAGCCTTGTCAGGCTCTATTCCGCGAATATCGAAAGCCGCTCGCTGACGCTGTCTAAGTTCGATTTCCAGGGCAAGCCGCACATTTTCTACGATGATCACCTGCAGCTTTTGCGCCGGTCGGATTGTTTCGTCGCGCGCAAGATCTGGCCGCATGCCGACCGTCTGTACGAGACGTTCCTGAACGACGCCGCCAGCGCGATGAAAGGGGCCGAGCCCAACCCGGGCAAGATTGACCGGATATTTTCCAAGGCGGTCGAGCGACGCACGCGCGGCCGCCCCGGCCTGCATATGCAAAGCCGCCTGCCGCATGAAGGCTGGGAAAACGGCTTTACCGCCGCGCCATATTCGGTGTTCGAGGGGTTTTCCGAGCTGTTCGAGGATTTCGAGGAATGGCTGGCGCGGATGGTCGGCGGCAACGTTCACGGCCACCTCTTCGCGCCTGAACGGGTCGAATTCGAAGGGCGTCAGGCCACCTTTGCCGGCGCCTTGTCCGACAGTCCGCAACTGCGTGACTACAACGGGCGCATGTTCTTGACCGGGCTGATCTGGAACACGCGTGGCGAACGGCAAAGCTTCCAGTTTGGCCCGCGCGATTCACAATACATCACTTGGGACATGGCCAAGGATCCCAACGCGCAGATCTCGGTGATCAGCGGGGCCTGGGCGGTGCCGCTTTACCAGTCCAATCGCAACTTCGCGGAAATTCGTGCCGAGGCCGCGCGCCTGCAAAAGATCGAGAGCGATCACCTGGCACTTCTGCGGTCCAAGCAGGCCAAGGCGAAAGTGCGGATCTGGACGATGGCCGATTTCATCGAATCCCCGATGGAAAACCTGCAGGCCATCATCGACGAGATTACCGCCAAGGCGCCGCAGCGGCTGATCGAGGCGCCGCGCATGGTCAACCTCGACGGGTTCCCGCAATTCCTGCAGAACCTGAAGAACCAGGGTATGCACCCCTACCTGATGGGCGATTTTCCCAATGGAAGCGAGGATCGCAACAAGCCGCAGTCGCGACGCAAGCCCTACGTGGTGCGCTGATCCATGCCCGATTTCGACAGTTTCGTAATTCTGGCCGAGATGCGGACCGGCTCGAACTTCCTCGAGGCCAATATCAACGCCTTTCCGGGGCTCCACAGCTTTGGCGAGGCGTTCAACCCGCACTTCATTGGCTATCCCAACAGCACCGATATTCTGGGCATCACGCAAGCCGCGCGCGATGCCAATCCGCAGGTGCTGCTTGACCGGATCCGTGATTGGCCCGAGGGATTGGGCGGGTTTCGGCTGTTTTCTGATCATGACCCGCGCGTGATCGAGGCCTGCCTTGCCAATCCGCGCTGTGCCAAGATCGTGCTGACGCGCAACCCGCTGGAAAGCTTTGTCAGCCGCAAGATTGCCGCGGCAACCGGCCAGTGGAAACTGACCAACGTCCGTCACGCCCGTCAACAGGCGGCGCATTTTGACGCGGCAGAGTTCACGGCGCATCTGACAGCAGTGCAGGCTGCGCAGGTGCATATTCTCAATACGCTCCAGCGAAGTGCGCAGACGGCCTTCTACCTTGATTACGAGGATCTGCAGGACTTGGGAGTGATGAATGGCCTTGCCCGGTGGCTGGGCTGCACCGCGCAAGCCGAGGGATTGGACACCAAGCTCAAGAAACAGAACCCCGAGCCGATGGCAGAGAAGGTGGCAAACTACCCCGCCATGGAGGCGGCGCTGGCCCGGCTCGATCGGTTTAACCTGACGCGCACACCCAATTTCGAGCCGCGCCGCGGCCCCATGGTTCCGGGCCATGTCGCCGCCGCGGTCAGCCCGCTGATCTACCTGCCGGTGCGCTGCGGCCCCGAAGCGGCGGTGCGCCGCTGGCTTGCCGCGCTTGACGACCGGCCCGAGGCGGACCTGCAAACCGGCCTGACCCAGAAAACCTTGCGCCTTTGGCTACGCGACCGGCCGGGCCATCGCAGTTTTACCGTGCTGCGCCATCCGCTGGCGCGCGCCCATGCGGCGTTCTGCGAATTGATCCTGCCGACCGGCCCCGGCACGTTCGGTGCGATCCGCCAGACGCTGCGCACCACTTTCAAGGTGCCGCTGCCCAAAGACGGCCCGACCGAAGGCTATGACGCCGCCGCCCACCGCGCCGCTTTCATGGGTTTTCTGGCATTCGTCCGGGCCAATCTGTCGGCGCAGACCGCGCTGAGGACCGATCCGTCATGGGCCACGCAGTTTGCCGTGATCCATGGCATGGCCGAAGTGATCATGCCCGACATGATCCTGCGCGAGGAACGATTGCAGGACGATCTGGCGCAGCTTGCCGCCCAGATCGGCGATTCGCCAGCACCTGTGCCTGAAGAGACAGACCCGCATGCGCCATGGCTGGCCGCGATCTACGATGCCGAGGTCGAGGCCGCGGGGCGGGACGCCTATTTGCGGGACTACGTGGCGTTCGGTTTCGGGGACTGGCGCCCGCCGGCGACGTAGGGCGCTGGCTAGTTCTCGTCGTCGCTCTCGACGTCGTCTTCAACGTTGCCGGGGCTCTTGCTCAGCAGGTCGTACTTGCGCAGCTTGACGTAAAGCGATTGCCGCGACAGGCCCAGCATTTCTGCCGCAGCGACGCGATTGTTCATCGTCAGCTCCACCGCCGTCTCGATGCACATCCGCTCGACCACGCTGGTCGATTCTGCGACGATTTCCTTGAGCGTCGCAGTGCCGACCAGTTCCATGACCGAACGCGCATTGTCGTCGTTGTTAGCTGCGGTGCTGACAGGTCGGCTGGGGTCCAACCGGCTGACGTCCCGCATGACCATGGCAAAGATGTTGGCGTCGCCGGCCTCGATACAGGTCACTGCAATCTCGACCTGGCGCGCGTTGCCGTACTCGCCGGCCAGCTTGGTGGGATACATCCGCATCCGTCCTGACCGCGCGGCATTATCCGTCATCACCCGCAAATCGACCGACCCGCGCGCGAGGTATTCGGCAAGGCTTCGCCCCCGCACGTTGAGGTCATGCGCTGCGTCGATCAGATCAAGAAAGCCTTCGTTGGCCGACATGATCGTGCCCGCGGAATCGGTGAAGACGATGGCGTCGGGCCCGCGATGGAACAGGCTTTGCAGATTACGGCCCAGATCATCGGCGTGCGTCTTGTCGACGCCGCCATCGATCTTGCACATCAAGACGCGTTCGCCGCCGGCCCGGAACAGCATGGGCGAGACCTGCACCACCTGACCGGCCCGCCGCAGGTGCAGACGCATCGGCTGCGATCGGTCTGAAATTGCATGGGCCGACAAGCGATCGACCAGATCGCCGCGCGTTCGGCCGTCGAATTCGCCGATCAGCGGCGCGCCGATCAACTCGTCGCGGCTGCGGCCGAACAGATCCGTGGCGGCATTGTTGACATCGGTAATCAGCCCGGTGCGCGCGGTCAGGAACACGATTGCGTCGCGCGTGCCGTCCATCAGCACACGGAACCGGGTATCGTTCTCGCGCTGCGATTCGTGGTCTTGTTCAAGCGCCAGCTGCGCTCGGACCAGTTGCTGCTGCATTTCGGCAATCGGGCGCAAGTCACGGCCCAGCATCAGGATCGCGCCGTCCGGCCCGATCCGGTGGAACGAGTAGCGAATCGGGAATTCCCACCGACCGATGCTGTCTGCATGGTTTATCTCGACGGGCCGCAGCCCCTCGCGGCCGGCGAGAAAGTCGCGCAGGCGCGATTCGAACTTGGGCACGCTTTCGACAGTGAGGGCCGACCGGATGTCTTTCCCCTCCCAGTGCTCAAGCCTGCGGAAGGCGTCGTGCATCGGGTTCACGAGAACCGACAGGACCGTGCCCTCTTCCGAGATAACAATAGCAAGATCGGCCACCTCGGCGATGATGTTGCCAAGGATCTCTGGCGCGATCAGGGGAATCGCGCCGCTGTTCCAGTATTTCGTCCCGCGGGATGTCACCCCGTTAGCGCCTTTCATGGCGTAGTTGTTCCTGTTCAAGCCCGGGCAGCCGCCCGCGGCCTGTCTTTTGCCGGTATGGCTATGCCGCAAGCCTTAAGTGCTGCGGCCATGTCGCTTGTGGCGATGTCGGCCCCGGTCAACTCGGTGATGTCGGGGTTGTCTTCCAAAACGCCGCCACCAATCACCACGCAAGGGCCATTCGGTCCGACGGTCCGGGCCGCCTGCACCAGCCTGCGAATCTTTTCAAGCGGTGCGCCCTGTCCCGCCGACACGAAGACCGCATCAAGGGGGTCGCGCCTCAGTTCGTGCACCACGATATCCGGCGTGGCCTGCAGCACGCGCCGGACGTAGATGCCGTGCCTGCGCAACTGTTCGGCAAGCACCTCTGCACCCAGTGTGTGATCGGTGCCTTCAGGCGCCACCAGCAGGACCGCCGATGCGCAAATGTCGAACGGGCTGTCATCACCCGGTGACAACCGGTGCAGCAGGCCTTGCAGCCGTGCGACCGCAACGGTCACGTCGACGAAGCTAAGCCCGTCTTCGCACCATTGCACGCCCGCGGTGCGGGCCGCGGCCGGAATGAAATGATCAACGATCCGGTTGTTGTCGATGCCCTGCGCCGCACAAGCGGCAAGGAAGGCCGAGAAATCAGCCGCGCCGCGCGCGAGGATGGTTTTTTCCAGCAGGTCGAGCAGGTCGGGCGGCATCGCGTCGTCGTGACCGGGCGCCGCAACGACCGCATCCTCGACAGGTTGGGTTCCGAACCCGCGATTGGAGCCGTTCGTCATCGCCGACATCTCCTGGTACCGGGCCGGCCATACAGGCGAAACCCGCAGCCATCAAGCCACCGGGGCGTCTTCCGGTGCCATGGGCTGCATTTCATTGTCGGGGTTGACCAAACTAATGTCAAAGCAAATTGACAGTTGTGATGGATCACCACTCTTAGATGTGCAAAATAGCGGCTTTTATGAGGGTTTATTGCTGATTTTGGCCCTAAGCCCGCTGATCTTGAATGGCACGACAGAGTGTAAGTTAAAGTTGACACTTGGGTCTGAAGGCTCCTAATCTCGGGTATGTCCTGTCAGGGAATCTCTTCGATGTCCGAAAGTGGCGCATGGCGCGAGGCCTCCCGGCAAAGGCCGAAATCGCTCTACACAGTGGCCGAACGGGCCCGCCGCGACACCACCCGCTGGACGCTGGTGCAGGGCATTCTCGCGCCGCTTCAGTTCCTGGTATTCCTCGTATCGCTGGCACTTGTGCTGCGGTTTCTCGCCACCGGGTCGGGCTATGGCAGCGCGGCCGCCTCGGTCGTGGTCAAGACGGGCGTGCTTTACCTGATCATGGTGACCGGCGCGATCTGGGAGAAGGTGGTCTTTGGCCAGTACCTCTTCGCGCCCGCCTTCTTCTGGGAGGACGTGTTCAGCTTCGCGGTGATCGCGCTGCACACCGCCTATGTCTGGGCGCTGTGGTCACACGCGCTGGCGCCGCTGCCGCTGATGCTGCTCGCGCTCGCCGCCTATGCGGCCTACGTCATCAACGCCACCCAGTTCCTGCTGAAGCTGCGCGCGGCGCGGCTAGATGCGGCGGTGACGCCATGAACGCGCCTGTGCTTCCCGCCGGCGGGGGCTGCCGCACGGCCCCGGTTCTGAAAGAGCGCGGCCAGCGCGAGGTGTTCTGCGGCCTGACCGGCATCATCTGGCTGCACCGCAAGATGCAGGACGCCTTCTTTCTTGTCGTCGGCAGCCGCACCTGCGCGCACCTGCTGCAATCGGCCGCCGGCGTGATGATCTTTGCCGAGCCGCGCTTTGGCACCGCCATTCTCGAAGAGACGGATCTGGCCGGCATGGCCGACGCCCATACAGAGCTTGACCGCGAGGTTGATCGCCTGCTGGCCCGCCGGCCCGACATCCGGCAGCTGTTCCTCGTCGGGTCCTGCCCGTCAGAGGTGATCAAGCTGGACTTGCACCGCGCGGCCGAGCGGCTGTCGGTCCGCCACGCCCCGCATGTGCGGGTGCTGAACTACTCCGGCTCGGGCATCGAGACGACCTTTACCCAAGGCGAGGATGCCTGCCTTGCCGCGATGGTGCCGGTTCTGGCAGAGACGCAAGCGCGCGAGCTTCTTGTCGTGGGGGCCCTGCCCGACGTGGTCGAAGACCAGATGCTGTCGCTTTTGGCGGCACTTGGGGTCGGTCCGGTTCGCCTCCTCCCGGCGCGCCGGATCGACGCGACCACGGGCGTTGGCCCGAACACCGTCTTTGCCCTGACCCAGCCCTTCCTTGGTGATACGCATGCCGCGCTGGAACGGCGCGGCGCGCGCCACATTCCCGCACCATTTCCCTTTGGTGAAGAAGGCACGACAGCGTGGCTTTCCGCCATCGCCGCCGAGTTTGGCGTGGATGCCGCCACGTTCGCCGCCGTTACCGACGCCCCGCGTGCCCGCGCGCGCAAGGCCGTGGAACAGGCCTCGACCGCGCTATCGGGCAAATCGGTGTTCTTCTTTCCCGACAGCCAGCTGGAAATCCCGCTGGCCCGCTTCCTGACCCGTGAATGCGGCATGACCGCGATCGAAGTGGGCAGCCCCTATATTCACGACGCGCTGCACGGTCCCGATCTGGACCTGCTGCCGGCCGGCCCGCAGATCAGCGAAGGGCAGGATGTCGAGCGTCAGCTTGACCGCGCCCGTGCCGCCCGGCCCGACCTGACGGTCTGCGGCCTTGGCCTTGCCAACCCGCTCGAGGCGGAGGGGCTCAGCACCAAGTGGGCCATCGAGCTGGTTTTTACCCCGGTCCATTTCTACGAACAGGCCGGCGACCTGGCCGGTCTTTTCTCGCGCCCGCTGCGGCGCAAGTCCCTCCTGCATCTGGAGGCGGCGGAATGAAGCTGACCGTCTGGACATATGAAGGCCCGCCGCATGTCGGCGCCATGCGCGTTGCCACCGCGATGCGCGGGTTGCATTACGTGCTGCACGCGCCGCAGGGCGACACCTATGCCGACCTGCTGTTCACGATGATCGAGCGGCGCAACCATCGCCCGCCGGTCACCTACACCACCTTTCAGGCGCGCGACCTTGGTTCGGATACCGCCACGCTGTTCAAGGATGCCTGCGCCAGCGCGGTCGCCCGGTTCCAGCCGCAGGCGATCATCGTCGGTGCCTCCTGCACCGCCGAACTGATCCAGGACGATCCGGGCGGGTTGTCCGAGGCGCTGGGCCTCGACATTCCGGTGATCCCGCTGGAACTGCCCAGCTACCAGCGCAAGGAAAACTTCGGCGCGGACGAGACGTTCTACCAGATCGTCAAGGCGCTGGCGAAAGAGACGCCGCGCACCGCCCGCCCGACCTGCAACATCCTTGGGCCCACCGCGCTGGGCTTTCGCCACCGCGACGATGTGGAGGAACTGACCGGGCTGCTGTCGGACCTTGGCATCGGCGTGAACGTCGTGGCCCCGCTGGGTGCCAGCCCCGCCGACATTGTCCGGCTGCCTGCCGCCCATTTCAACGTGCTGCTCTCGCCCGAAACAGGCGAAACGGCGGCGCGCTGGCTGGAAAAGACCTACGGCCAGCCCTTTACGAAGGTTGTGCCGATCGGCGTCGGTGCCACGCGCGATTTCATCGCCGAAGTGGGCGACATCACCGGCCTGCCGATGAAGATCGACGAAAGCCGCCTGCGCCTGCCGTGGTGGTCGCGCTCGGTCGATTCCACGTATCTCACCGGCAAGCGCGTATTCATCTTCGGCGACGGCACCCATGTCGCCGCCCATGCCCGCATCGCCCGCGACGAGATGGGGTTCGAGGTGGTGGGGATGGGCTGCTACAACCGCGAGATGGCGCGGCCCGTGCGCGCGCTGGCCAAGCAATACGGCCTCGAGGCGCTGATCACCGACGATTACCTCGCCGTCGAGGCCGAGATCGAGCGGCTTGCGCCCGAGATGATCCTTGGCACCCAGATGGAACGCCATATCGGCAAGCGGCTGGGTATCCCTTGCGCCGTCATCTCGGCCCCGGTCCACGTGCAGGACTACCCCGCGCGCTATTCGCCGCAGGTGGGCTACGAGGGTGCCAACGTCATCTTCGACACGCTGGTGCATCCGCTGGTGATGGGCTTGGAAGAGCATCTGCTGACGATGTTCCGCGAGGATTTCGAGTTTCACGACGCAGCTGGTGCTTCGCATCATGGCGCTGCCGCAGTGCGCCCTGCGCCCCAGCCCGAGGAACAGGCGCCCACGTCGTCGGGTGGCAGCGTGGTGATCTGGCTTGCCGATGCCGAGAAAGAGCTGCGCAAGATCCCGTTCTTCGTGCGCGGCAAGGCCCGCCGCAACACCGAGGTCTTTGCCCAGGGCAAAGGCCTGCAAGAGATCAGCATCGACACGCTTTACGAGGCGAAGGCCCATTATGCGCGATGAGGTGATGCATAAGCCCTACCGGGTCGTGATCGTCACGCTCGACAGCCACGCGGCAGGCCCCGCTGCGCGTGTGGGTCAGCGCCTTGCGCCCGATTTTCCGGGGTTGGAAGTGCAGGTGCACGCCGCCGCCGAATGGGGCGAACAACCCGAGGCGCTGGCTGACGCGATCCACGCCGTGGGCGAGGCTGACATCGTCATCGCGAACCTGCTGTTCCTCGAAGAGCATCTGAACGCGATCCTGCCCGCGATGAAGGCCCGGCGCGAAGGCTGCGACGCGATGCTGGGCATGATCGCCGATGGCGAGGTTATTCGCCTGACGAAAATGGGCGATCTGGACATGGCCAAGCCCGCAAGCGGCGCGATGGCCCTGCTGAAAAAGCTGCGCGGCAGCGGCAAGCCCGGTGCAGGGTCGGGCGAGAAGCAGATGAAGACGCTGCGCCGCCTGCCCAAGATCCTGAAACTGATCCCCGGCAAGGCGCAGGACCTGCGCGCATGGTTCCTGTCGATGCAATACTGGTTGGGCGGGTCTGACGACAACGTCGAGCAGATGATCCGCTACCTTGTCGGCCGCTATGCCACCCGGCCCGACTGGCAGGGCGCGCGGTCGAAGGCGCCGATCGAATATCCCGACGTGGGCCTTTACCACCCCGACTTGCCCGATACCGGCATCGTCACCGATGCCGGGCTCCTGCCCCGGCCGGAAGGCGCGGTGGCGACGGTCGGCCTGCTGATGCTGCGCTCTTACATCCTTGCCGCCGATCGCGCGCACTACGATGCCGTCATCCGCGCCTTCGAGGCGAAGGGCATGGCGGTGATCCCGGCCTTTGCCGGGGGTCTGGACGGACGCCCCGCGATCGACACCTATTTCCAGGGCAAGATCGACGCGATGGTTTCGCTCACCGGTTTCTCGCTGATCGGCGGGCCAGCCTATAACGACAGCGACGCCGCGGTAGAGATGCTGCGCGCGCTCGACGTGCCCTATATTGCCGCGCAACCGCTGGAGTTCCAGACGCTGGGCCAGTGGGCCGCCAGCGCGCAGGGCCTTGGCCCGATCGAGACGACGATGCTTGTCGCCCTGCCCGAAATCGACGGCGCGACCAATCCCACCGTCTTTGCCGGGCGGCATGGTGCCGGCGGCTGCCACGGCTGCCCGCAAGGCTGCACCGCCGGGGTCGAGGCGCGGGTGATGGCACCCTGCCCGGAACGCATCGCGCGGCTTGCCGAAAAGACACTGCGTCTGGCGCGCCTGCACCGGATGCGCAACGCCGACAAGAAGGTGGGCGTGGTTCTCTTCGGCTTTCCGCCTAACGCGGGCGCGGTGGGCACGGCCGCCTATCTGGGCGTTTTCGAAAGCCTGTTCAACACGCTGAAGCGGATGCACGACGAGGGCTACACGGTGGAAGTGCCGCCCTCGGTCGACGCGCTGCGCGCCGCCATCCTGCAGGGCAATGCCAAGACCTATGGCCAGCAGGCCAATGTCGCCGCCCATGTCGGTGCCGAAACGATGGTGCGTGACACACCGTGGCTGAACGGGATCGAAGCGGTCTGGGGTCCGGCGCCGGGCCGGGTGCAATCGGACGGGCGCGGGGTGTTCATCCTTGGCCATCAGTTCGGCAATGTCTTCGTCGGCGTGCAGCCTGCCTTCGGCTACGAGGGCGACCCGATGCGCCTGCTGTTCGAGCATGGTTTCGCGCCGACCCATGCCTTTGCGCAGTTCTACCTCTGGCTGCGCAACACCTTCGGCGCCGATGTTCTGCTGCATTTCGGGATGCATGGCGCGCTGGAATTCATGCCGGGCAAACAGGCCGGCCCCGGTGCATCCGACTGGCCCGACCGGCTGATCGGCGAGATGCCAAACGTCTATCTTTATGCCGCCAACAATCCCTCCGAGGCGACGCTGGCTAAGCGGCGCAGCAATGCGGTGATCGTCACCCACCTGACGCCGCCGCTGGCGCAGGCGGGGCTTTACAAGGGGCTGGCCGATCTCAAGGACAGCATGAAGCGCTGGCGCGAAATGGCCCCGAACGATCCGGCCCGCGCCGAGTTGGAGCAGCTGATCCGCGATCAGGCCAATGCCGTGGACCTGAACGCGCGGGATATCTCGCGTCTCTGGGCGGTGCTGCTGGAAACCGAGGGCGCGCTGATCACCGAAGGTCTGCACGTCGTCGGCCAGCCGATGAGTGCCGCGCAACGCGCCGACATGGTGGCGCTGATGCTGGGAGATGCCGACGAGAAGGCGCGTGCGGCAAAGCTGCTGGCCGAGGAGCATGAATTGCCGGGACTGATGCGGGCGCTGTCCGCACGCTACGTGCCGCCGGTGCCGGGTGGTGATCTGGTCCGGTCGCCGGCGATCCTGCCCACCGGGCGCAATATTCATGCCTTCGACCCGTTCCGGATGCCCACGGCCTTTGCGCTGGCCGATGGTGTGCGGCAGGCGGATCTGCTGTTGAAGACCCACGCCTCGCTGCCGCGGACGGTGGCGCTGGTGCTTTGGGGATCGGATAACATCAAGTCCGACGGTGTGCCGATCGGGCAGGCACTGGCGCTGATGGGCGCGGTGCCGCGGTTCGACAGCTATGGCCGCCTTTCGGGCGCCGACCTGATCCCGCTGGAGACGCTGGGCCGTCCGCGCATCGACGTGGTGATGACCTTGTCGGGCATCTTCCGCGATCTGCTGCCGCTGCAGACACGGATGCTGGCCGAAGCGGCGCTGAAATGCGCGCTGGCCGACGAACCGGCAGACCGCAACTTCATACGCGCCCATGCCACCGCATACGCCGCCGAGATGGATTGTGACATCGAGACCGCCGCGCTGCGCGTCTTCTCCAATGCCGAGGGTGCCTATGGCTCGAACGTCAACCAGCTGGTCGACAGTTCTGCCTTCGGCGACGAAGACGAACTCGCCGATGCCTACCAGACGCGCAAGAGCTTTGCCTACGGCGTCAACGGCAAGGCGGCGCAGAATCCCGCGCTGCTGCAAAAGGCGCTGAAGGACGTGGACCTTGCCTACCAGAACCTCGAATCGGTCGAGCTGGGGGTTACCACGGTCGATCATTACTTTGATACGCTGGGTGGCATCGCGCGGGCGGTGAAGCGCGCTAAGGGCGGCACTGAAACACCGGTTTATATCGGCGACCAGACCCGCGGAACCGCCAAGGTGCGCACCCTTCAGGCGCAGGTTGCTCTGGAGACCCGGTCGCGCAGCCTGAACCCGAAATTCTACGAAGGCCTGCTGAAGCACGGCCACGAGGGCGTGCGCCAGATCGAGGCGCATATCACCAACACGATGGGATGGTCGGCCACCACCGGGCAGGTCGAACCTTGGGTCTATCAGCGCCTGAGCGAAACGTTCGTTCTGGACGACGCGATGCGCGAGCGGCTGGCGGCGCTGAACCCGCAAGCTTCGATGCGGATGGCCAACCGGCTGCTAGAGGCCTCGGACCGCGCCTACTGGGCGCCCGACGCTGCAACGCTGGCGGCATTGCAGGCGGCGGCCGATGCGCTTGAAGATCGGATGGAAGGAGTGGCGGCGGAATGACCCAAGGCCACGCATATCGCGCCCTTCGGGCGGGGACGGAGGGGGGCCAGCCCCCCGCGCTGGCGCGCTCCCCCCGGAGTATTTTTGGCAAGATGAAGCCTGGGGTGAACACCCCGGCAGGAAGGAGGCTCGTATGAGCCCGAGAGATGAGATTCCCAACCTGCGTGGTCTGGACGGCGAAGGCTCGGTTCAGGTCCAGCAGGATCCCGAAGCACGGATCGAGGGCGCGAAGGTGTTCTCGGTTTATGGCAAGGGGGGAATTGGCAAATCGACGACCAGTTCCAACCTGTCGGCGGCCTTTTCGATCATGGGCAAGCGGGTGCTGCAGATCGGCTGCGACCCCAAGCATGACAGCACCTTCACCCTGACCGGGCGTCTGGTGCCCACGGTGATCGACATTCTCAAGGAGGTGGATTTCCACGCCGAGGAGTTGCGGGCCGAAGATTTCGTGTTTGACGGCTACAACGGCGTGAAATGCGTGGAGGCTGGCGGCCCGCCCGCCGGCACCGGCTGTGGCGGCTACGTGGTGGGGCAGACGGTGAAGCTGTTGAAACAGCATCATCTTCTGGAAGACACCGACGTGGTGATCTTCGACGTGCTGGGCGACGTGGTCTGCGGCGGCTTTGCCGCGCCACTGCAGCATGCCGACCGCGCGCTGATCGTCACCGCCAACGATTTCGACAGCATTTACGCGATGAACCGGATCATCGCGGCGGTGCAGGCGAAGTCGGCCAACTACAAGGTGCGGCTGGCGGGGTGCGTCGCCAACCGCTCGCGCGAGACCGACGAGGTGGACCGTTACTGCCGCACCGTGGGCTTCAACCGGCTGGCGCATATGCCCGACCTCGACGCGATCCGGCGCAGCCGCCTGAAGAAGAAGACGATCTTCGAGATGGATGATGCCGAGGACGTGGTTCAGGTGCGCAAGGAATACGTGCGCCTCGCCGAGACGCTGTGGAACGGCACCGAGGGCACATCGCCCGCGCCACTGCCCGACCGCGAGATCTTCGAATTGCTGGGGTTCGACTGAGATGGCCACCTACGCCGCCACGCGTGACCGGGTCGAACACTACTTCGACCGTTCCGCCACCAAGGTGTGGGAGCGGCTGACCTCGGACGCGCCGGTGTCTGGCATCCGCGCCACCGTGCGCGCGGGTCGCGACCGGATGCGCGCGCTGATGCTCGACCAGTTGCCGGGCGATCTGCGCGGGGCGCGGGTGCTGGACGCGGGCTGTGGCACGGGCGCGATGGCGGTGGAACTGGCCGCGCGCGGCGCGGACGTGGTGGCGGTGGACATCTCGCCAGCGCTGATCACGATTGCCGAGCAGCGGATGCCAGAACGGCTGACGGGCCGGATAACCTGGCGCGCCGGTGACATGCTGGACCCGGCCCACGGCGCCTTCGACCACATCGTGGCGATGGATTCGATGATCTATTACGGGGCCGACGATATCGCAGCACTTCTGGCCGAAGCCGCGCCGCGCCTGTCGGGCCGTTTCGTCTTCACCCTTCCGCCGCGCACGCCCGCCTTGATGGCGATGTGGCGGCTGGGGCGGCTGTTCCCCCGGTCGGACCGCAGCCCGACGATGATCCCTCATGCCCCCGCTGGCATCGCCGAGGCGATGCGCCGGGTGGACGTGCCCGGACGCCTGCGCGAGGTCGAGCGCGTGTCCTCCGGTTTCTACATCTCGACTGCACTGGTGTTCGAAGGACATACGCCATGATCTTCAAGGCCGACCAACTGAAGTCTCTGACAACGCGGGTTCTGCCCTTCGCGGACGCGGTCAGTGATCAGCTGCCAATGAACCAGTTGTTGCGGATGTCATTGTTCCAGGTGTCGGTCGGCATGGCCTCGGTGATGCTGCTGGGCACGCTGAACCGGGTAATGATTGTCGAGCTGCACGTGCCCGCGATGATCGTGGCGCTGATGATCGCCATTCCGGTGCTCTCGGCGCCGTTCCGCGCGCTGTTGGGGTTCCGGTCGGACAACCACCGTTCGGCGCTGGGCTGGAAACGGGTGCCGTTCCTCTGGTTCGGCTCGCTCTACCAGTTCGGTGGGCTGGCGATCATGCCGATGGGCCTGCTTGTCCTGTCAGGCGATCATGCCATTGGGCCGGACTGGGCGGGTTACGTTGGCGCCGGGCTGGCCTTCCTGCTGACCGGGATCGGGATGCACATGACGCAGACGGCGGGCCTTGCGCTGGCCGCTGACCGCGCGACAGAGGAAACACGGCCGCGTGTCGTGGCGCTGCTTTACGTGATGTACCTGATCGGCATGGCGCTGTCGTCGATCGTGATCGGCACGCTGCTGCGCGATTTCAGCCCGCTGCGGCTGGTGCAGGTGGTGCAGGGCTCGGCCGTGGTGACGATCGTGCTGAACCTCGTTGCGCTGTGGAAGCAGGAAAAGCTGCAGCCGATGACCAAGGCCGAACGCGAGGCGCCGCGCCCCAGCTTCAGCGACGCATGGCGCGACCTGGCTGCGGGCGGTGCCGCGGGGCGACTGCTGGCCGTGGTCTTTTTCGGCGCGCTCGCCTTCAACATGCAGGACGTGCTGCTGGAACCCTATGGCGGCGAAGTGCTGGGCCTGTCGGTTTCGGCCACCACGCTGCTGACGGCGATGTTCTCGGCCGGTGGCCTGATCGGCTTTGGCCTCGCCGCGCGCTGGCTTGCCCGCGGGATCGACCCCTACCGCATGGGGGCCCGCGGCATCCTGATCGGGCTGGCGGCCTTTGCCTGTGTGATCATGTCGGCGCCCTTGGGCTCCGATGCCGTCTTTTTCGCCGGGGCCGGATTGATCGGCCTTGGTGGGGGACTTTTCAGCGTCTCGACCCTGACCGCCGCAATGACCATGCCGACACAAGGCACGGCAGGGCGCGGTCTGGCTCTGGGTGCATGGGGGGCCGCGCAGGCCACCGGCGCCGGATTCTCGATCTTCATCGGAGGGACCGTCAGGGACCTCGTCAATCATGCCGCCATGAATGGCGCACTGGGACAGGCACTCGCCATGCCATCCACCGGCTACTCGGTCGTCTATCACATCGAGATCGGCCTTCTTTTCATCACCCTCATCGCTCTTGGACCGCTGGTTCGGACTCGGGCGCTGACAGAGGGGGGGGCGGCGAGGCTTGGCTTGGCCGACTTCCCCACCTGAGCTGACCAACGGAGGATTACATCATGGTCGGGACCACCTTCTTCGGAAACGTCGACCTCGCGCTTGTCGCGATCTGGCTGTTCTGGCTCTTCTTCGCCGGGCTGATCTACTACCTGCAGACCGAGAACATGCGCGAGGGTTACCCCCTGCGCGATGACGACGGCAACATCGCCGCAAACCAGGGCCCGTTTCCGGTGCCCAAGGACAAGACGTTCAAGCTGCCGCATGGCCGCGGCGAGGTGACGGTGCCTTCGGGCCAGCGCGCCGACCGGACCGATCTGGCGTTGGCGCGGACCTCGGCCGCGGGCGGCAATCCGTACGAGCCGACAGGCGACCCGATGGTCGATGGTGTCGGCCCGGCCGCATGGGCCAATCGGCGCGATGTGCCCGAGCTTGACGGCCATGGTCATCCCAAGATCCGGCCGATGTCGTCGCTGCCCGAGTTCCACGTCTCGGCCGGACGCGACCCGCGTGGCCTGCCTGTCGTTGGCGGTGACGGCGAGGTTGTGGGCCGGATCAGCGATATCTGGGTCGACGTGCCCGAAGCGATGATCCGCTACCTGACGGTCGACCTGAACCCTGAAGGCAGCGGCAAGACCCGGCTGATCCCGATGACGATGGCGAAGGTCAAGTCCGACCGCGTCACCGTGCGCTCGCTTTACGCGCACAACTGGGATGGCGTGCCGCAAACCGCAAAGGCCGACGAGGTCACCGTGCTGGAAGAGGACAAGATCTGCGCCTGGTATGCGGGTGGCACGCTGTACGCCACGCCGTCACGCATGGGCCCGGTCCTGTAACCAACGGGCCGCCCCGGCCAGCCACCGGGGCGGCACCACTGACATAGGGGAACCAAGAGATGAGCCACGACGATTTCAAGTTCGAGCCGGTCCGCGGCCTGCCCGAGACACTGCCCGAAGGTGAACACATCCTGTGGCAGGGCAGCCCCCTGCCGGGACGGCTGGCGCGAGAGGCGCTGGGACTGCGCTGGGTTGCGGGCTACTTCGCCCTGCTGACGCTTTGGCGCGTGGTGATGTCCGCATTGGATTTCCCTCTTTCCGAGGCGTTGGTCCACGCGGTTCCGTTTGTTGTGCTGGGCGTGCTGACCTGCGCGATCATCTACATCATCGCCTGGGTTCAGGCGAAGGCGACGGTCTACACGCTGACGAACAAGCGGGTCGCGATGCGCATCGGCGCCGCGCTGACGATGACGCTGAACCTGCCCTACACCTGGATCGGCAATGCGCAACTTGACCTGCGGCAAGGCGGGTCGGGCACGATCGCGTTCGAGCTGATTGGCCAGACGCGCCTGTCCTACCTGATGACGTGGCCGCATGTGCGGCCGTGGCGGATGGCCCGGACCCAGCCTGCGCTGCGCTGTATTCCCGACGCCGAGAAGGTGGCGCGGATCTTCGCCGAGGCCGCCGAAACCCGGATTTCCCAGCCGCAGGTTACCCGTGCGGCCAATACCGACGGCACCGCCGTCGCAGCGGAGTAACGATCATGTCCCATATGCAGACACCCATGCGCCACCACGACAAGGAGATGGTGCCCAAGATCCTCGTGCAGGCGATGTTCGCCCTGATGATCGTCTCGGTCGCGCTGGTGGCATTCGCCCAATGGGCCCGCCTGCCTGATGTTGGCCAGATCACCGATACCAGCGTCGCCGCCAAACTGGATTTCGTGATGACCGGGGATACCCGCTCGGGCCAGTACCAGGTGCTGGATACGTCGGGCCGGGTGCTTGGCTCGACCAGTGACGACAAGGCCGGGTTCATCGGCGTGATCGGCCGCGTCGTCGATCGCGAGCGGATGCAGCGCGGCGTCGTGGGTAATCCGCCGCTGCACCTGATCCGGCATGACAACGGCACCTATGCCATCACCGATGACGCGACCGGCATGGTCGTGGAACTGGTGGCGTATGGCGCTGACAATCAGGCGGCGTTCGGCCGGCTGCTTCGGTAATTTCATCCGGGCCGGGTTAGCCACCCGCGCCCTCTCATCGAAAGGGAACTCGATATGGGACTGATCTTTCGCGAAAAGGAAATCGCGCCCTGCACCGTCAGGGTCAGCCACTGCTTTGACGAACTGTCGGCGCATGTGAAATTCGACAACGGCGCAGTTGTCCATCCGGGCGATACCGTTCTGGTTCAGGGGCCCGAGATCATGGCGCCTTATGGTGAGGTCGTCGAAGAACGGCGCACCGCGATCATCACCCGCGCCTCGCGGCTGGAACAGCTGTGGACCCGCGCCACGGGCGATTTCGAATTCATGGAACTGTGCGAATTCTCGTTCTCGGAAGAGGTGATGTCATGAACACTCACGCGATGCCCCATTCCGCCGACGCCACCACCGCCGAAGAGGCGCTGGCCCGGCAGGAAGTGATCGATTCCTCGATGGCCACCGAAGTGGCGATGCAGAACACGCTGCTGACGCCCCGCTTCTACACCACCGATTTCGACGAGATGGACGCGATCGACGTCTCGGGCGTTCGCAAGGACTGGGACGAGTTGATCGGTCGGATGAAATCTGACCCCAACAAGGGCCATTTCAAGAAGAACGCCGATTGGGACGAGATTGACTGGGACGGGATGGAGCCCAAGCTGAAGGCCGAGTTCATCGACTTCCTGATCTCGTCCTGCACGGCCGAATTCTCGGGCTGCGTCCTTTACAAGGAGATGAAGCGCCGGGGTAAGAATGCCGACATCACCACGCTGTTCCAGCTGATGGCGCGGGACGAAGCGCGGCACGCGGGCTTCATCAACGACGCGCTGCGCGAGGCCGGCATTGCAGTGAACCTGGGCTTCCTGACGCAGGCCAAGAAGTACACCTACTTCCGGCCCAAGTTCATTTACTACGCCACCTACCTGTCCGAGAAGATCGGGTATGCCCGGTACATCACCATCTTCCGCCACCTGGAGGCGCATCCCGAACAGCGGTTCCACCCCATCTTCAAGTGGTTCCGCGAGTGGTGCAACGACGAGTTCAGCCATGGCGAGGCTTTTGCCCTGCTGCTGAAAACCGATCCGAAACTGACCTCGGGGATCAACAAGTACTGGATCAAGTTCTTCCTCACGGCGGTCTACTCCACCATGTCCGTGCGCGACCATCAGCGCCCGGCCTTCCATGCCGCGCTGGGTGTCGATCCCACGTGGTACGGGCAGGAAGTGTTCCGCAAGACCTCCGAGATCTCGCGGCAGGTCTTCCCGCTGACGCTGGACATCAACCACCCGCGCTGGCAGCCGAACCTTGACCGGATGCAGGCCGCCAATGCCGAGATCTCGGCGGCGCGCAAGGCGGGCGGCGTGGGCGGCTGGCTGCGGCGGCAGGTGGCCTCGGCCAAGGCCGCGGCTGCGTTCGTGTCGCTGATGACGATCCCGTCGATCCCTAACGCCGTGCCGGAAACCACCCGGCTGGTCCCCGCTTACTAGGAGCACGCGCGCATCATGACATCGCCCTGGCTGGCCATTCTCTACGCGCTCTTCGTCTGGTGGTTCTCCACCGGCACGATCATGCTCGTGGTGCGGTGGGCCGACCGGGGCGATGGCGCGGCCCATCGCCGGGCGGTCCTGCTGGCGCTGCCGATGCTGGCGCTGGGCGTCCTGGCGACGGGTGTGTCGCTGTGGATGCCGACGTTTCTTGGCGCCTATCTGGGGTTCACCGGGGCGTTGGCGATCTGGGGCTGGATCGAGATGGCCTTTCTCGCTGGCATCGTGACTGGCCCGCTGCGCGACGACTGTCCGCCGGGGCTGAACGGACTGGCGCGGTTCCAGCGCGGCTGGAGCACCGTCGCGCATCATGAACTGCTGCTGACGGTGGGCTTGCTTGGCCTGGTCCTGGCCAGCACCGGGGCCGAGAACAAGGTGGCGCTGATGGCCTACCTGATCCTCTATTTCGCGCGCATCTTCGCCAAGCTGAACCTGTTCTTCGGCGTGCCGCGCATCAATACCGAATTCGTGCCGGCCAGGTTGCAGCACCTGAAATCCTACTTCCGCCGCGGCCCGGTGACCTTTGCCTTCCCGATGGCGATTACCGCGCTGACCACCGCCTTCGCCGCACTGATCGCGCGCGTGATCGAGGCCCAGACCGACGAGGCGACCGTTGCATATGCCTTGCTGATCGCGCTGGCGGGGCTCGCACTTGTCGAACACTGGCTGATGGTGGTGCCGCTGCCGGATGCGAAACTCTGGCGCTGGATGCTGCCCGCGCCCAAAACAATGACCCAAGCAGAGAGACAGACCCATGGACTTTGACGCGCTTTTCACGGCCCAGCTCGACGCCCTCAAGAAAGAGGGCAATTACCGTTATTTCGCCGAGTTGGAGCGGAAGGCCGGCAAGTTTCCAAGGGCCGCACGCCATGGCGACGAGGGGGTGCGTGACATCACCGTCTGGTGCTCGAACGACTATCTCGGCATGGGGCAGAACCCCGAGGTGATCGCCGCGATGTGCGAGGCGGTGCAGCGCACCGGCACTGGTGCGGGTGGCACGCGCAACATCTCGGGCACCAACCACGATCATTTGCTGCTGGAACGTGAACTGGCCGACCTGCACGGCAAGGAATCGGCGCTGCTCTTCACCTCTGGTTATGTCTCTAACTGGGCCGCGCTCAGCACGCTGGGCTCGCGGCTGGAGAATTGCGTGATCTTGTCGGATGCCGGCAACCACGCCAGCATGATCGAGGGTATCCGCCATTCCCGCGCGACCAAGGTGATCTGGAATCACAACGACGTGCAGGACCTCGAAAAGAAACTGCGCAGCATTCCCGGGAACGTGCCGAAGATCGTCGCCTTTGAATCGGTCTATTCGATGGATGGCGATATCGCGCCGATCAAGGAGATCGTCGAGGTGGCAGAGCGGTATGGCGCGATGACCTATCTCGACGAGGTGCATGCGGTGGGCATGTATGGCCCCCGCGGCGGCGGCGTGTCCGAGCGTGAGGGCGTGGCCGATCGCATCACCCTGATCGAAGGCACGCTGGGCAAGGCATTCGGCGTTGTTGGCGGTTACATTACCGGCTCGGCCGCGCTGTGCGATTTCATCCGCAGCTTTGCCAGCGGCTTCATCTTCACCACCGCTCTTCCGCCCGCCGTCGCCGCTGCCGCGCGGACCTCGATCGCGCACCTGAAAGTCAGCAATGTCGAGCGGCTGGGTCAGCGCCGGCAGGTCGCGCGCCTGCGCGCTGCGCTGGACCGCGCTGGCATCCCCTACATGAAGAATGAAAGCCATATCGTCCCGGTCCTCATCAAGGATCCGGTCAAGACGCGGATGCTGGCCGACTACCTGATGCGCGAGTGGGACATCTACGTTCAGCCGATCAACTATCCGACCGTTCCGAAGGGCACCGAAAGGCTGCGCTTCACCCCGTCGCCGCTTCATACCGATGAGGATGTCGACCACCTGGTCAACGCGCTGTCAGTCCTGTGGAAGCAATGCGCTATCCATCATGCTGTCGCGTGATCGTGATTGCCTGAAACACCTTTGCGGGGGTGGACGCGTTCAAGTTGCAGTCTAGTATAGACCAAAGACGCGCTCGCAGGGCCGTCTCAAGGAAAAGGGAGATGTCTATGTCGAAATTCACGCTGGCCGCGATTGTTGCGCTTATTGCCGCACCGGCCTTCGCTGACGACACGCCGACGGGCGATGCCGCCAAGGGAGAACAGATCTTCAATCGCCAGTGCGCGACCTGCCACGTCATTCAGGACGACAGCGGCAAGGTGCTTGCCGGGCGCGCGGCCCATATCGGGCCCGACCTGTGGCACGCGATGGGCCGTCAGCCGGGCACATACCCGAACTTCAATTACGGTGACTCGATGGTCGCCTACGGCAAGACCGGCGTGGTCTGGGGGCATGACAACTTCGTCGAATACGTGCAGGGGCCCACACCCTTCCTGCGCAAGGCGCTTGGCGACAACAGCGCTCGCGGCAAAATGGCGTTCCAGTTGCGTAACGCCACCGACGCCGAAGACGTTTACGCCTTCCTCTATCAGTACCGGACCCCGGCGGCTGACGCCGCTGCCTCGTCCAACTGATCTGAACCAGCTAAAGGCGAAGGGCCGCGGTATTCCGCGGCCCTTTTGCTTTGGACCTGTCAGGTTGCGACAAGCGCGTCGCGGATCTGCGCCGCGATCAGGCCGGGGTCTTCCTCGTGGGCGAGGTGGCCCAGCCCGGTCAGGTTGATCAGCCGCGCCTGCGGCAGGCGCGCGGCGGCCTCGGCGCTGGTCTCGGGCGGGACCGCCGTGTCGCCAGACGCAGCCAGCAGCGTAACGGGCAGATCGATTCGGTTCAGCCGTCCCAGCAGACCGGACAGATCCCATTGCGCCATCATCGCCAGAGTCGCGTCGACATGCGCGCGGTCGCGGGCCAGCCGCAGGTAGAGCGCCGCGCCTTCCGCTCCGATCTTCGATCCGGTGCCATCCAGTAACCGCTTTACCGAGGCCGGCGTGACAGTGGCGGCGAAGATGTTGGCGGTGAACGGGTTCATCGCCAGAAGCTTGGCCAGCGTTGGAAACAGCCAGCCGGCCACGCCCTTGAACGTGCCCAGCGCGGCGTTGATGCCAATGACCTGCCCGCGCGGTACGGCGCCCAGTTCCACCATCCGCAAAGCAATCGCCGCGCCAGCGGAATGGCCGACAAGCGCCGCAGGTTTCCAACCTTGGCTGCGCGCAAGGCTCAGCAAATCCTCGGCCATTGCGTCAAGTCCGCACCGTTGCCGCGCGCCGAGTTGTGTAAAGCCCTGGCCCGGAAGGTCTACCGCGACGACGTGATGGGTTTCCGCGAGCAATGGGAAAAGACCACGGAAACTCTGCGTTGCCCCCCCGGCGCCATGGATCAACAGCAGAGTCTCGCCACTGCCGGCCTCTTGCACGTGCCAACGGTGGGGACGGTGAAGCACGAACCGTGAGTATTCGGCCATGGGCCAGCCCGCTGCATCCTCGGGCCAGCGCATTCAGCCCTCCATCATGTCCGAAACGGCCGCCGACAACCGTTCGGCATCGGCACGCGGCAGCGCGAGGTAGGGGCCGCCAAGGCGCGCAGCAAGCTCCCGCAGGCCCGGTTCGGGCCGGTTGCCGGTGTCGATAACGATGCTGTCCACCCCGGCGGCGCGCAGGGCGACCGCCATACGTTGCGCATCGCTGGCGGCAAGGGTGCGGTCGGCGCTGCCATCAAGGGCAATGTTCGCCCGCCCGTCCGTCAGAAGTGCGATCGTTGGCGTCAGCCCGTGGCGTTGCGCCTGCCCGGCCTGCAGCAAGGCGGCCTGCAATCCCGCGGCCAGCGGCGTGCCGCCCCCACCGGGCAGGCCCGCCAGCCGCCGCTTGGTCTGCACCAGCGAGCGGGTGGGCGGCAGCAGCACCTCGGCTGTCGTGCCGCGAAAAGCGATCAGGCAAACATGGTCGCGCCGGGCATAGGCTTGCGCCAGCAGAAGTTCGACCGCGCCCTTCGCCTCGGCCAGCCGCGCCAGCGCGGCCGAGCCCGAGGCATCGACCGTGAAGATCAACAGCCGGTCCGAGCGTTCCTCGAACCGCCGCAGGTGGATGTCCTCGGCCCGGATATGCAGCCGCTGGCCGGCCGGCGCGTGGCGCGCGCGGATCGTCTGCCATGGTGCGGCGGCGCGGAGAGTCGCGACAAGGTCGATCCGCGCGCCATCGCGCGGCCGCCCGACGCGAGAAGGCAGCGGGCGCCCCCGCCGGTTGCCCTTGCGCGCGGCCCCGGTCCCGGCGCCCTTTGCGTTGCGGGCCTGTGCCACGCGCAGCCGATCCAGCAGGTCGGGCGGTAGCAGCGCACGCACCGCCTCCAGCAATAGCTCTTCGGGAAGAAGCGGGCTTTCGGCCTGTTCAGTCTCTGTTTCCTGCGGCGGCGGCTCGGGTGGTTCAGGCGGCTCCTCCTCGACCGGGACTTGGGTGGCCCGGTGTGCCAGCACCAGTTGGCAGGCCAGTTCAAGGTCGGCTTGGGTGACTGCATCGTGCCGTTTCAGCGCTGCCTGGGCGCGGGCGGCGCGCAGCGTGAACAATGCCGCACGCAGCGAATCGATTCCCAGCCGCAGGGTGATGTCAGCGACCTGCGCCGCCATATTGCCGGGCACTGTCACGGCGGACAGCCGGGCCCGGGCCGCTTCAATATCGGGCCGCCGCGTTTGGGCGGCTTCGCCCAGCGCCACCTCCGTCAGGTCGGCATGAAATGCGCAGCGTTCGGCCAGCGTGGGGGGCGCGCCCTCGTCCGCGTCACCGCCCTCGTCCAGTGCCACAAGGCAATGTTGGCCTGCATCCAGCGCCCCGGCCAGCCGCGCGGCCAGCGACGGTGTGCAGCGTTCGGCCATCGCCAGCACCAGCGCGGCGGGCCGGGCCAGTACGCCGGCGCTTTGCACAAGGTGGCCGCTTGCCAGCGTGCCCGACAGGTCCAGCCCGCCGAAAAGCGCGTCATCCCCCACGGCCGGATGCAGCCGTCGCAGCGGCAACGGCAGCCGCGGCAGCAGTGTTGTGAAACGATCGCGCACTGGCCCGGCGCGCGCGCGCAGCACCAGCCCGCCCAGCCCGGTCGGGTCGACTGCCAGCAGCGTCAGTGCCGCCGTGGCGCGGGACCATGCGGTTTCAGCCAAGAACCTCCTCCACCACGCGGCCGACGCGGGCGCCGCTGCCGGCCTCGTCCAGCGGATCGCGGCGCAGGCGGTGGCGCAGCGCCATCGGTGCCACGGCGCGCACATGATCGCGGCCCAGCGCAGTATCGTCGCGCCAAGCGGCAAATGCCCGTGCGGCCTTCAGCAGTGTCAACTCGCCGCGCAGCCCGTCCGCGCCCAGCGCAAGGCACAGCTCGGCCACGTCGCGCAGCGTTTGGTCGGGGGTCTTGATGGATTTCAGCGCCTTGCGGCCGGCAAGAATGCGTTCGCGGATCGCGGCATCCTCGGCCTGCCAGCGCAGCATGAAGGCCGAATTGTCGTTCTCGTAGGCGTCGCGCCGGCGGATCACCTCGATTCGCGTCTCGATGTCCTTGGGCGAGGTCACCTCGACCGACAGGCCGAACCGGTCGAGCAGTTGCGGCCGCAACTCGCCCTCTTCGGGGTTGCCGCTGCCCACCAGCACGAAGCGCGCCGGATGGCGGACCGACAGCCCTTCGCGCTCGACCACGTTCTCGCCCGAGGCGGCCACGTCAAGCAGCAGGTCAACGATGTGGTCTTCAAGCAGGTTTACTTCATCGATGTAGAGGTAACCCCGGTTGGCCCGTGCCAGCAGGCCGGCCTGAAACGCTTTTTCGCCACGTGTCAGGGCCTTCTCGATATCCAGCGCGCCGGTCACCCGGTCCTCGGTCACGCCAAGCGGAAGATCGACGACCGGGGTCGGCACCTCGTGCATCTTCTTAGTCTCTATTCCGGCCCAGGCTGGCACCTTTGCAGGCGATTCGCTGTTGACCGGACAACCCACGACCACGCGGATCGGCGGCAAAAGGGCGGCCAACGCCCGCACGGCTGTGGATTTGCCGGTGCCGCGGTCGCCGAAAACGAGAACCCCGCCGATGCCCGGATCGACCGCTGTCAGGATCATCGCGGTCTTCATCTCGTCCTGACCGACGATGGCGGAGAAGGGGAAGGGTTGGGTCATGCGACCTCCAGTCTGGCAAGGGGCGAGGCACCGTTCCACGTGCCAGCGTCCGAATGTATGGCAAAGCGGGCGTACAGTTCCTCACGGAACCAGCCCTCGGCGCGCACGGCGGCAATCGCCTCGGCGTGGGGCCCGGTGCGGGCGAAGGCGGCCATCGTCTCGGCATCAGGCCAGATCGAGAAGGTGACCTGGTGCAACCACGGCACCTCGCCGATGCCGATCTTGAAGGCCACGTTGGAATCAGAGCCTATGCGGGCGGAAATCGGCGCCACGCGGCCCCAGAACCGGGTCAGGATGCGGGGCTTTATGGTGGCGCGTGTCAGTGCGGCCAGCGCGCCCTGTGGCGGCGGAGCAGAAACCTGAAACGGGGCCGTGCCCGACCAGTGACCGCGCGCCGATGTCGGCGTCAGAAGCACCGTCCAGCATTCGCTGGCGCGGGCGCGGTAGCGGCGGAATAGGGGCGCGCCTTCGGTCCGTGCGCGGGCCGTGGCGGCATCGGGCCATGTGGCAAGGATGGCATAGACGGCAGTGTTCGGCACGGGGGTGAACCCTTCGCCCGTGCCCGATCCGCAGAGTTTCCAGAAGCCGATGTCGGGCGTTCGCGCCAGCGCGCGCCGACCCAGTCCCATCATCGCCAGCGCCCACAGCCGGTTGCCAAGACCGGCAAAGCGGTAAAGCGACAGGCTGACGATCTGGGTCACGGCGGAGACGCTCCGAATGTGTCAACTTATCTTGACACGTCTGCGGCAGGATGGAAAGCGCCCATCCGTCCGCCTCGGCCGTCATTTGCCAACAAACCGCCGCGATCATGCGAGAATTCGTTGTCACCCGGCCGGCTCGCAGCTAGTGTCAGGTTATGTTTACACATCATGCCGCAGATTCGTCGTCAGAGGCCATCGTCATCGGCGCGGGTCTTGGCGGGCTGGCGGCGGCGATGCGGCTGGGCGCCAAGGGCTACCGCGTCACCGTGCTGGACCGGCTGGATCGGGTCGGCGGGCGCGGATCGTCGATTTCTCAGAACGGCCACCGCTTCGACCTTGGGCCGACCATCGTGACGGTGCCGCAGGTCTTTGAAAGCCTCTGGGCCGCCTGCGGGCGCGATTTTTACAAGGACGTGGACCTGCGCCCGCTTGATCCGTTCTATGAAATCCGCTGGCCCGACGGGTCGCACTTCACCGCCCGCGGCGATACTGCCGCGATGGTGGAAGAGGTCCGCCGCCTTAGCCCCGGCGACGTGAAGGGCTACCTGCGGTTCCTCAAGGACAGCCGGCGCCGCTATGTCGTGGGGTTCGAGGGGATGGTGGCCAAGCCGATGCACCGGCTGTGGGAAACCATTCGCGTCCTGCCCGAATTTGCGGTGCTGCGGGCCGACAAGTCCATCTTCGGGCTGGCCCGGTCGCGCGTGCGCGATCCGCGGCTGCGCATGGCGTTGTCGTTTCATCCGCTTTTCATCGGGGGCGATCCGCTGCACGTCACCTCGATGTATGCGCTTGTCAGTCACCTCGAGAAGGAATTCGGCGTGCATTACGCCATCGGCGGGGTGCAGGCGATTGCCGACGCGATGGCGGCGGTCATCCGCGCGCAGGGCGGCCGGATCGTGCAGAACGTCGAGGCGGACGAGATCGTGTTCAAGGGCGATGCGGCGGCGGGCGTGCGCCTGACCGGGGGCGAGGAACTGGCTGCGCCGCTGGTCGTCAGCAATGCCGATGCCGGGCACACCTACACGCGGCTGCTGCGCAACCGTCCGCGCAAACGCTGGACCGATGCCAAGGTGGACAGCCGCCGTTGGTCGATGGGCCTGTTCGTCTGGTATTTCGGCACGAAGGGCACCGCCGGCATGTGGCCAGATGTAGGTCATCACACCATCCTCAGCGGCCCGCGCTACGAAGGCCTGCTGCGCGACATCTTCATCAAGGGCAAACTCGCCGATGACATGAGCCTTTATGTCCACCGCCCGTCGGTCACCGATCCGGGCGTGGCACCGAAGGGGGATGACACCTTCTATGCCCTCTCACCGGTTCCGCACCTTGGCTTCGACAATCCGGTCGACTGGGCCACGGAAGCAGAGACTTACAAGGCCAAAGTCACCAAGGTTCTTCAGCAGCTGATCCCCGGGTTTCAGGACCGGATCTCTGCCAGCCTTGTCTATACGCCCGACGATTTCCGCGACCGATACCTGTCGCCGCACGGGGCCGGGTTTTCGCTGGAACCGCGCATCCTGCAATCGGCGTGGTTCCGGCCGCATAATGTCAGTGAAGAGGCGCAGGGGCTTTACCTTGTCGGTGCCGGAACGCATCCCGGCGCGGGCCTGCCCGGCGTTGTCAGCAGTGCCGAAGTGCTGGCGAAACTTGTTCCCGACGCGCCAGCGCGCCCCGCAATCAGGATGGCCGCCGAATGATCCGCCCCGACGATCTTGAACACTGCAAAGCGGCGATCCGGACCGGATCGCTCTCGTTTCATGCGGCTTCGCGGCTGCTGCCCTCGTCGGTTCGTGATCCTGCGCTGGCACTTTATGCTTTCTGCCGGTTGGCCGATGACGAGGTTGATGAAGGTGACGAAAAGGCCGGTGCGGTGCTGACGCTGCGCGACCGGCTGGACCTCGCCTATGCCGGGCGTCCTCGCAACGCGCCCGAAGACCGCGCCTTTGCCGCGCTGGTGGAAGATTTCGATATGCCGCGCGCCTTGCCCGAGGCGCTGCTGGAAGGATTGGCGTGGGACGCCGTCGGGCGCCGTTATGACACGCTTTCGGGTGTGCGAGACTATTCAGCGCGAGTCGCGGCCGCGGTGGGCGCGATGATGTGCGTCCTTATGCGGGTGCGCGACCCAGACGCGCTGGCCCGGGCCTGTGATCTGGGCGTGGCGATGCAACTGACCAACATTGCCCGAGACGTGGGCGAGGATGCGCGCGCTGGCCGCATCTACCTGCCGCTCGACTGGTTCGCCGAAGCGGGGATCGAGCCAGAGGCGTTTCTGGCAGAGCCGCTGCCGGTCGATGCCGTGCGTGGCATGGTCGCGCGTCTGCTGGCGGAGGCTGACAGGCTTTACTGGCGCGCCGAAGCCGGCATTGCCGCGCTGCCACCAAACGCGCGTACGGGCATCTGGGCGGCACGGCTGATCTATTGCGGCATCGGCAACGCGGTGCGTCGGCAAGGTTGCGACAGCGTGACCCTGCGCGCCCATACAGGCCGCGCGCGGAAGCTTGTCTGGATGGCACAGGCGATGGTTCGCGCCAACCTGACCCGCGTGATGCCGCATTCGGCCGTCATCTTCGCCCCACCGCTGCCCGAAGTGGCCTATCTCGTCGATGCCGCAGGCCGTCACGTGCGCCAGACGGGCCGGTCACGCGCCCTGCTGGAAATCCTTGCCGACCTCAAATCGCGCGATCAGACCATTGGAAGCGGGACCCAAGGCGCTTAGGTAGTCATGAAGTAACCTCCAAAAGGGGCTTCCAATGACTATCTGGCTTTTCCTGATCTTTCTTGCGGCCTGTCTTGGCGCTGGTGCGACTGGCGCAATGTTTCCAACAGGCGACTGGTACAAGCAGCTGAAAAAGCCGGACTGGGTGCCGCCGAACTGGGTGTTCCCGGTGGTCTGGACCTCGATCTACGTGCTGATCTCCTTCGCCGGGGCGCGCGTGGCCCAGGCCCCCGATAATGCCCTGGCCATGGCCTTCTGGGCCGCGCAGATCGCCTTCAACACGCTCTGGACGCCGATCTTCTTCGGCCTGCGGCGGCTGAAGGGCGCGCTGCCTGTGATGGCCTGTCTCTGGGTTTCGGTTCTGGGCGCGACGGTCACCAGCTTTCAGATCGACATCTGGGCGGGCCTTGCCTTTACCCCGTACCTTGTCTGGGTGACGATTGCTGCGGCGCTGAACCTGTCTGTCGCACGGCTGAACCCCGACCAGAAACCGCTGGTGCCTTCCTCGCTCTAGTCGAACCGCCAGCGGGCCCGGCGCGGCACGCGCAGTGCCAGCATCGGCTTGATCAGGGGCGAGGCATAGCGGTCGAGGTCCAGCGCCTCGTGCACGCCCGTGACCGTTTCGCCATCCAGCACCGTCGTCACGGCCGAGCGGCTGTAGAACGGCGCGTCTAGCATGTTCAGGGTCTGCTTGGGCACCGTGCCCGGATCTGCCCGCGTCTCGCGCCGCACCTGCCAGAACGAGCGGCGAAAGGGCGTGCGCGGGGGGGCGTCAATCATCTGCGCGGATCCGTCCGGTGCAAAGGCCACGGCCGCCGAAAGGTTCGACCCGTCGCGACGCACGGCATCGTAGAAACATCTAGCCCCGGCAGCGGTCGGGTACCGGCCCCATGTCCAGAAGCGGAAATCAGTCTCTAGAGGGCGCATGCCGAAATTGGCGTCGAAGTAGCCGTGCCCCTCCCAGGTCCAGCCCGGCGCCGCGAGATCGACCTTGATGTCCGCGATGGGCGCGAAGGGCCGCCAGACATGGGCGCCGTCGGGCGTCAGCGGCAGTTCCACCGTCGTGACGGCGCTGGGCGTCAGGGTTATCCGCCCGCGCACCCGCGAGATGACAGGCGGGCTGGAGACCTCGTCGATCTCGATGACCAGCTGGTGGCCGTCCCAATGCATCGACGATGGGCCAACCGTCAGCCGTTCGGGCGTTGTACGCAAGGCGTCGCGGCCCCGGTCGGTCATGGTGAAGCGGCCGCCGGGGCCGTAGGTGGCCACGTTGATGCAGCAATGATTGGCCGGATCACCGCGCCCGCTCCACGCATACCACGGCGAAAAAACAGAGCCTATGAAGCCGATGACCGAGACGGCGCGGCTCCCGTCGGTGCTGATCCCGTCGACGTACCACCAGTTGTAGCCGCCGGGCGGTGGGGCAAGGTGGAAGCAAGGTCCGTCAGAATCGCCGCGGCCGCGTGCCGGGCGGAGAGCGTCGCCATCGGCACCCCCGCCCCCGGATGCGCCCCGCCGCCGCACAGGTAAAGCCCTGGCACCGTCGTGCGCGCCGTCGGTCGTTTCATTCCCGCCGTCAGCCCGTGTGGGCTGCGCCCGTAGAGGGATCCGAGGCTGGCCGGGAACAACGCGCCGAAGTGCGCGGGCGTCGTCAGCATCTCCGGCCCCGGCAGCGGATCGAAGTGCAGGCCAAACTGGCGCAGACGGGAAAATACCAGTGTCTGACATGCCGCAATCTCCTTTTCGGTTCCGCCCGGCCCCGGGGCGCCGTTCATGATGATTTCGAACCGTTCGGTGCCGTTCGGACGGCCCGCGGCCCGGTCTTGTGCGCAGATATAAAGCGTCGGGTCGGCTGGCATGGCGCCCCGGGCAAGATCAGTGAATTCCGCCTGCGGTTCGTGCCCGAAGAAGACCGTGTGATAGGCAAGCTCCGGCCCAGAAGGCGTTGCCGCGAAGGCGTGGACCCAGGCCGACAGGCTGCGCGGTGTAATGGCCGAAGGCATGACCGCGCCGCGCACCCCTTCGCCAAGCAATCCTTCGGCCAAGGCGCGGGGATCGCCGTTGAAGAGGACCACATCGGCAGCAAAGCGGCCCCGGTCCGTCGCCACCGCGGCCACCTTGCCGGATTGCCGTTCGATATGCCGTGCGGGGGTGGCGTAATGAAAGACGGCTCCACGTTCGGCCGCAAGGTCCGCAAGTACCGCGGCCAGACGATGCATCCCGCCCTGAACGGCCCAGACGCCTGCCGCCTCAGCCTGCCAGATCAGCGAAAGGAGAGCAGGGCTTTGCCCCGGCGCGCCGCCTACATATGTGGCGTAGCGGCCAAATAGCTGCCGCAAGTGCGGATCGCGGAAATTGCTGCGCAACAAACCGGCGAGGCTGGCCCAGGGCGCCATGTCGCGCAACAGGGCCGGGCTGCGCGCGACAAGGCGGGCCAGCGCCGCCTGGCTGGGTTCGGCGGCCTGCATCATCGGCGCATCGAAGGCCGCGAACAGCCGCGCGGCGCGGGCCGAAAAGGCCGTGAACTCGGCCGCGGCACGGTTGCCAAAGGCAGCGGCGACGTTGGCGGCACTTTGTTCTGCATCGGCGCAGAGGTCCAATTGCGCACCATCATCCCAGAAGTGGCGCGCCAGCACGCTCAGGGGCAGCAGCGTCAGATGATCCTCCAGCCGAATCCCGACATCGGCGAAAAGCGCCTCGAAGACCGGGCGCAGCGTCAGGACAGTTGGGCCGGCATCGACGGGCCCCGCGGCGCTCTGCACCGTCCGCATCTTGCCGCCGGGCGCCGCCTGCGCCTCCAGCACGGTGACCGCGCAACCGGCATGAGACAGCCGCAGGGCGGCCGCCAGCCCACCGATGCCGGCGCCGATCACGACGATGCGGGGCGGGGCAGGTTTCATGTGCACTCCATGCGGTCATTGTTGACTTGCGTCGTGAAACTGTCCAGTCTGATTGACACATAGACTGTCAATCAAATCGGACACTCTGGTTCCTGATGGTCATGCAAGGGAGACCGACATGGGACTTTCGGATCGGATCGAGGCCGCGGTCGGTGCCGCGATTCGCCAAGGGCAGGGGGCCCATGCTCCGGCCCGTCTGGCCGCCGCGCTGGATTACGCCGTCACACCCGGCGGCGCGCGGATACGCCCCACCATCCTGACATCGGTCGCGCTGGCCTGCGGCGATGATCGCCCGCGCCTGACCGATGCCGCCGCCGGCGCGCTGGAACTGATCCATTGCGCCAGCCTTGTGCATGATGATCTCCCCTGTTTTGACGATGCGGATTTGCGGCGTGGCAAGCCCACGGTGCACCGCGCGTTTTCCGAACCGTTGGCCGTTCTGACGGGCGACAGCCTGATCGTGCTGGCCTTTCAGGTGCTGGCACGTGCTGCCGGGGCAGAGGCCGAGCGTGCTGTTGGGCTGATCTCGGTCCTTTCCGCGCGCACGGGGATGCCTGGCGGTATCTGCGCCGGGCAAGGTTGGGAAAGCGAACCGCAGATCAATCTGTCAGCCTATCATCGCGCCAAGACAGGCGCGCTTTTCATTGCCGCAACACAGATGGGCGCGATTGCCGCCGGGCAGGAAGCCGATCCGTGGGAAGAGCTGGGCGCCCGTATCGGCGAGGCGTTTCAGGTGGCCGATGACTTGCGTGATGCGCTGTGCGATGCCGCGACGTTGGGCAAGCCCGCCGGGCAGGACGATCTGCATGGCCGGCCCAACGCGGTGGCACAGCTGGGTGTTCAGGGCGCGGTCCAGCGGCTGGATGATATCCTCGCCGGTGCCATCAGCTCGATCCCGGCCTGCCCGGGCGAGGCCGCGCTGGCGCAAATGGTGCGTGCCTATGCCGACCGGCTGGTGCCTGCCGCTGCGCGCCAAAGGATCACCGTTCCGGGAGAGTGATGCTGTGCAAGCCACCCCGGGCGAAATCCGCAACCTGAAGTCGCCGTCGCGATGAGCGATCTGGCCACGCCCTCTGCCCCCCTGCCCAAGGGTCGCCGCGCGGGCCGCCTCCTTCGGCTTATGTCGCGCCCGGGCTTTCAGGCATGGGCGGCACTATTTCCGTTGACGCGCGGCACTGTCCGTCGCGAAGGCGCGGCAATGTTCGATCTCGTCGCGGGGTTTTGCCATAGCCAGATCCTGCAGGCACTGGTTGAGCTTGAGATACTCGCAACCCTGCTGGAGCGTGAATTGACCGAGGCGGCACTGGCCCACCGGGCGGCGGTGCCGCCCGAGCGGATGCGCGTCTTGCTGCGGGGCGGCATGGCGCTGGGCCTCTTGCGCCAGCGGCGATCTGGCCGCTACGCGCTGACCCGGCGCGGCGCGGCGCTGGCCGGGGTGCCGGGCCTGCAAGGCATGATCCGGCACCATGCCGTGCTTTACCGCGACCTGGCCGATCCGGTGGCCTTCTTTCGCGGTGAGACCAGCACGGAACTGGCCGAGTTCTGGCCCTACGTTTTTGGCGCAGGTGCTGCGGCCGACCCTGAAACGGCACAGACATACTCGCGCCTGATGACCGATAGCCAATCACTTGTGGCTGCCGATACGCTGGCGGTTACGGACCTGTCCGGCGTCAAGCGATTGATGGATGTGGGCGGTGGCACCGGGGCGTTTCTGCAAGCTGTCGCCGCGCGCTATCCTTCGCCCGAATTGGTGTTGTTCGATCTGCCCGCCGTCGCGCCCGCCGCGCGGGCGGCGTTCGATGCCGCGGGAATCGGTGCCCGACTGCGTATCATCAGCGGATCGTTTCGCGACGATGACCTGCCCGAAGGCGCCGACACCGTAACGCTGGTCCGCGTGCTTTACGACCATTCCGACGAAACCGTGCGCGCGCTTCTTTCCAGAATCCATGCCGCACTGCCCGCCGGTGGGCGGCTGATCGTGTCCGAGCCGATGACCGGCGGCGCACGGCCCGAGCGGGCCGGTGACGCCTATTTCGCGCTTTATTGCATGGCGATGCGGACGGGCCGCGCCCGGTCGGCCGATGAGATCGCTGCGCTGATGCGCGAGGCGGGTTTCGACACCCCGCGCGGGCCCCGCACGCGGCGGCCTTTCGTCACCTCGGTCCTCGAAGGTGTCAAGCAAAGTTGACACTCTTCTTGTCTATTTAGGTTGACACACAAACCTGTAAGGCTAGAGTGACAGTAGGACAGATTGTCGCAGCCGAGTCCCGGATGGCCGGAGCTGGCAGCGGCGCGAGGATCCAGAGTTGCAGACCAAAGCCGTCATACTGACCGCACCCGGCAACTTGGGGCTTGATACCCTCGGGCTGATCGCCCCCGCTGCGGATGAGATTGTTGTCGAGATCACGACCTCGGCGATCTCGACCGGCACGGAAAAGCTGTTCTGGTCCGGCCAGATGCCCCCCTTCCCCGGTATGGGTTACCCGCTGGTTCCCGGCTACGAAGCCGCCGGTGAAGTGGTCGAGGCGGGGCCAGAAACCGGGTTCCGCGTGGGCGAACATGTCTTTGTGCCCGGCGCAAATTGTTACGAAGGCGCGCACGGCCTTTTCGGGGGATCGGCGCGGCGGCTGGTCGCCAAGGCCGCCCGCGTCACGCGAATCGACCGTGGCCTGGGCGAGGTGGGCGCACTTCTGGCGCTGGCTGCCACGGCCCGCCACGCGATGGCCGGCCCCGGCAAGGTGGTGCCCGATCTGATCGTGGGCCATGGCGTGTTGGGTCGCCTTCTGGCGCGGCTGACCGTGGCCGCAGGCGCCCCGGCCCCGACCGTCTGGGAAATTGACCCGACCCGCGCCGATGGCGCCAAGGGATACGAGGTGATCGCGCCCGAGGACGATCCGCGCCGTGACTACCGGGCCATTTACGACGCATCGGGGCGGTCGGACCTGCTTAACGACATGGTGGGCCGCATCGCCAAGGGCGGCGAGATCGTGCTTGCGGGGTTCTATACCCAGCCGCTCAGCTTCGCCTTCCCGCCCGCCTTCATGAAAGAGGCGCGGTTCCGCATCAGTGCCGAATGGGCGCCCGCCGACATGGTGGCGACCCGCGCGCTGGTTGAAAGCGGTGCGCTGGGCCTTGACGGGCTGGTGACGCATCGCCGCCAGGCAACGGAGGCGGCCGAGGCCTATCAGACGGCCTTCACCGATCCGGCCTGCCTGAAAATGATACTGAATTGGGAGAGCGTGGCATGAAGGACGAAATTCCGAACCTGAAGGATTTCGACAAGCGCCTGCGCGACGAGGCGGCCGAGGAGCCGACGCTTGAAGTGCCGCAAGGCGAGCCGACCAAGAAGACGCAGATCATCGCGATCTACGGCAAGGGCGGCATCGGAAAGTCGTTCACCCTCGCCAATCTCAGCCACATGATGGCCGAACTTGGCCAACGCGTGCTGCTGATCGGTTGCGACCCGAAATCGGACACCACCAGCCTGCTGTTCGGCGGCAAAGCCTGCCCCACGATCATCGAAACCTCGGCCAAGAAGAAGCTGGCCGGAGAAGAGGTGCAGATCGGCGATGTCTGTTTCAAGCGGGGCGGCGTCTTCGCGATGGAGCTGGGCGGGCCGGAAGTGGGCCGTGGCTGCGGCGGACGCGGCATCATCCACGGTTTTGAGCTGCTGGAAAAGCTGGGCTTCCACGACTGGGACTTTGACTATGTCCTGCTGGATTTCCTTGGCGATGTCGTCTGCGGCGGGTTCGGCCTGCCGATCGCGCGGGACATGGCGCAGAAGGTGATCCTTGTCGGGTCGAACGACCTGCAATCGCTTTACGTCGCCAATAACGTCTGCTCGGCCGTGGAATACTTCCGCAAGCTGGGCGGCAATGTCGGCGTCGCGGGCCTTGTCATCAACAAGGATGACGGCTCGGGCGAGGCGCAGGCCTTTGCCAAGGCAGTGAAGATCCCGGTTCTGGCGGCGATCCCGCAGGACGACGATCTGCGCAAGAAATCTGCCAATTACCAGATCGTCGGCACCATGGCCGGGCCGTGGGGTCCGCTGTTCTCGGGCCTTGCCGAAGCCGTGGGGCTGGCCCCGCCGGTGCGCCCCGCCCCGCTCGACCAGGATGGATTGCTGGGCCTGTTCGATGCCAAGGATACCGGTGGCGACTACCAGCTGGTTCCGGCGACAGACACCGACATGCGCGGCAAGAACGCCAAGCCGATGGAAAGCCTCGAGGTCATCTATGACGACGCGTGAGGGATTCGAAGTCGGCTATGACGACGCGGGCAGCGTCAGCGTGATCCACGCAGAGGCGCCCGTGCAGGCGTCCAGCGATGTCGAGACCACGGCGCTGGCCGGTGGTTGCACCGCGGGTGCCGCCGAGATGGAGGCCGCCGCACGCGCCGCGGGCCAGTCCGAAATCCTCGATCGTTACGCCGCCGACTATCCCAAGGGCCCGCACGACCAGCCACAAAGCATGTGCCCCGCCTTCGGCTCCTTGCGCGTGGGCCTGCGGATGAAGCGTGTGGCCACGGTCCTCTCCGGCTCTGCCTGTTGCGTCTATGGCTTGACCTTCGTGTCGCACTTCTACGGCGCGCGCCGCTCGGTGGGCTACGTGCCGTTCAATTCGGAAACGCTCGTGACCGGCAAGCTCTTCGAGGATATCCGCGAGGCGGTCCACGACCTGGCCGATCCTGACCGATACGACGCCGTCGTCGTGACCAACCTTTGCGTGCCCACCGCCTCGGGCGTGCCGCTGCGGCTTCTGCCCAAGGAAATCAACGGTGTGCGGATCGTCGGCATCGACGTGCCGGGCTTTGGCATCCCGACCCATGCCGAGGCCAAGGACGTGCTGGCCGGTGCGATGCTGGCCTATGCCCGCGCCGAGGCGCAGGCGGGCCCGGTGCAGCGCCCCGCCGGCGGCAAATCCGACCGGCCCACCGTCAGCCTTCTGGGCGAGATGTTCCCGGCCGACCCGATGATGATCGGCGCGATGCTGGCCCCGCTGGGCCTGGCCGCCGGCCCCGTGGTGCCAACCCGCGAATGGCGCGAGCTTTACGCAGCACTCGATTGTGGCGCAGTCGCCGCGATCCACCCGTTTTACACCGCGGCAATCCGCGAGTTTCAGGCCGCCGGCCGCCCCATCGTCGGCTCTGCCCCGGTGGGCCATGACGGCACCGCCGCTTGGCTTGCCGCCATCGGTGACGCCTTCAACGTGGCACCCGCACAGGTCGCCGCGGCGCAAAACGCCTTCCTTCCCGCGATCAAGGGCGCGCTTTCGGGGGCACGGATCAACGGCACGGTTACGCTGTCGGGCTATGAAGGGTCCGAACTGCTGGTCGCGCGCCTGCTGATCGAAAGCGGCGCGAACGTGCCTTACGTCGGCACCGCCTGCCCGAAAACGCCGTGGTCTGCGGCCGATGCCGAATGGCTGGCCACCAAGGGTGTGACGGTGAAATACCGCGCCAGCCTTGAGGACGATATGGCCGCGATGGAGGCGATCCGCCCTGATCTGGCCATCGGCACAACGCCTGTCGTGCAGGCCGCGAAAGAGCTGGGCATCCCCGCACTTTATTTCACCAACCTCATCTCCGCGCGGCCGCTAATGGGCCCCGCCGGGGCCGGCAGCCTGGCCCAGGTCGTGAACGCGGCCATCGGCGGCAAGGACCGGATGGACAAGATGCGCGGCTTCTTCGAAGGCGTGGGCACCGGTGACACCGCTGGCGTCTGGGAAGGCGCGCCCAACCTGCGGCCCGATTTCCGCGCGCAGCACCAGAAGAAACTGGACAAGGCCGCGCGCGCCGCCAAGGCCGAGGAGATGATCTGATGCTGGTGCAAGATCATGATCGCGCGGGCGGATACTGGGGGGCGGTCTATGCCTTCTGCGCCGTCAAGGGCCTGCAAGTCGTCATCGACGGCCCCGTGGGCTGCGAGAACCTGCCCGTCACCTCCGTCCTGCACTACACCGACGCGCTGCCGCCGCATGAGCTGCCGATCGTCGTGACCGGTCTGGGCGAGGGCGAGATGGGCTCGGGCACCGAGGATGCGATGAAGCGTGCTTGGGGCGTGCTGGACCCGGCGCTGCCTGCCGTCGTCGTCACCGGCTCGATTGCCGAGATGATCGGTGGCGGCGTCACGCCGCAGGGCACCAACATCCAGCGTTTCCTGCCGCGCACCATCGACGAGGACCAGTGGCAGGCCGCGGACCGCGCGATGACCTGGATCTTCACCGAATTCGGCATGACCAAGGGCCGGATGCCGCCCGAAAAGCCGCGGGACGAGGGCGCCGCGCCGCGCGTCAACATTCTGGGCCCGATGTACGGCACCTTCAACATGCCCTCGGACCTGCACGAGATCCGCCGGCTGGTCGAAGGCATCGGCGCCGAGGTCAACATGGTGATGCCGCTGGGCGCGCATGTGGCCGAGATGCGCAACCTTGTGAATGCCGACGTCAACATCTGCATGTATCGCGAATTTGGCCGGGGCCTGGCCGAGGTGCTGGGCAAGCCCTACCTGCAGGCGCCCTTCGGGATCGATTCCACCGTGAAGTTCCTGCGCAAGCTGGGCGAGCTTCTGGGACTGGACCCCGAGCCCTTCATCGAGCGCGAGAAGCATTCGACGATCAAGCCGGTCTGGGATCTATGGCGCTCGGTCACGCAGGATTTCTTCGCCACGGCCGAATTCGCCGTTGTCGCGAACGAAACCTATGCCCGTGGCCTGCGTCACTACCTTGAAGGCGACCTTGGCTTTCCCTGCGCCTTCGCCGTGGCCCGCACCCGCGGCGCCAAGACCAACAACGACGAGGTGCGCGCCCTGCTGGCGCAGAAGCGCCCGCTGATCGTCTTCGGCTCGATCAACGAAAAGATCTACATGGCCGAGATGAAGGGCGGGCACGGACCAAGCCCCGCTTTCATTCCCGCCAGTTTCCCCGGCGCCGCGATCCGCCGTGCGACGGGCACGCCCTTCATGGGCTTCGCCGGCGCCACCTATGTGCTGCAGGAGGTCTGCAACGGCCTGTTCGATGCGCTCTTCCACATCCTGCCGCTGGGCAGCGACATGGACAGTGCGCCGTCGACGCTGACGCCGCTGCGCCGCGATTTCCCGTGGGACGCCGATGCCCAGGCCCGGCTGGACGAGATCGTCGCCAGCCACCCGATCCTGACCCGCATTTCCGCTGCCAAGTCGCTGCGCGACGCCGCCGAGCGTGCCGCGCTCGACGCCGGGGCCGAACGCGTGGTGCTGGAAACCGTCGAGACACTGCAATCCGCCAATGGAGGACGCAAATGACCGATTTTACCACGGATGCCCCGCTGATCCGGCATCGGCACGCCCCGCCGCGGCGCGAGTACTACGCCTATTTCGCGATCATCTTCCTCGCCACCTTGCCGCTGGCCTGCCTGACATGGGCGCTGACGGCTGCACGGCGGATGGAATTGCCCGCCAAGGGGCCGATCGCCCGTGCCTGGAGCCAGGCCCGGATCATCACGCCGCAGATCTTCGCGGCCTGAGCGCAGAATACCCCCGGGCTTCGGGCCGGGGGGACGACCTCGCCACGCCCGTTCCGGGCTGGCGGACCAGGGCAGGGGGTGAGCCCCTGTCGTAGCCCGGCCGCGGGGAAGACGCGGCGTCAGTTCATTTTTCCGGAGGAAAGCATGGCTGATAAATCCGACCTGTCCTTCACAGGTCTCACTGACGAGCAGGCGCAGGAACTGCACTCGGTGTATATGAGCGGGCTCTGGATCTTCGTGTCCATCGCCGTCGTCGCTCATATCCTGACGTACATCAAACTGCCCTGGTTCAGCTGGTAGAGAAGGGACACCATCATGGCACAGTTCTACAAGATCTGGCTCATTTTCGATCCTCGCCGCGTGTTCGTGGCGCAGGGGGTGTTCCTGTTCCTGTTGGCAGTGATGATTCACCTCGTCCTGCTCAGCAACCCGCACACCAACTGGCTGTCACGGGCGTTCGACGCGCCCGCGGCCGCGGCGACCAACTGAGCCGCCGTCAGGCGTGAAGCAAAGCTGCGGGCGGGGCGACTCAGCGCCGCCCGCGGCAAACCGCAAACGATGAGAATGGCAGGTCGCGCCCGCGCGGGGCTGATCGCCTGCCGCTGAATGGAGTAGGAAGATGGCACAGCTCAGCTTCGAAAAGAAATACCGCGTCCGTGGCGGGACGCTGGTCGGCGGTGATCTGTTCGACTTCTGGGTGGGGCCTTTCTATGTGGGCTTCTTCGGAGTCACGACGTTCTTTTTCGCCGCCCTCGGCACAATCCTGATTTTCTACGGGGCCAGCCAGGGCCCGACATGGGATCCCTTCCTGATCTCGATCAACCCGCCCGACCTGTCGGTCGGCCTCGGCTTTGCGCCGTTGCTGCAAGGCGGGCTGTGGCAGATCATCACCATCTGCGCGATCGGCGCTTTCGTCAGCTGGGCGCTGCGCGAAGTCGAGATCTGCCGCAAGCTGGGCATCGGCTATCACGTGCCCATCGCCTTCGGCTTTGCGATCCTTGCCTACGTGACGCTGACGGTGATCCGACCGGTGCTGATGGGTGCATGGGGTTACGGCTTTCCCTACGGCATCTTCAGCCACCTCGATTGGGTCAGCAACACCGGCTACAGCTACGGTAACTTCCACTACAACCCGGCCCACATGGTCGCGGTCAGTTTCTTCTTCACCACCTGCTTTGCTCTGGCGCTGCACGGTGGCCTGGTTCTTTCGGCGGCCAACCCGCCCAAGGGAGAAGAGATGCGCACCCCCGACTACGAGGATACCTACTTCCGCGACCTGATCGGTTATTCCATCGGGCCGCTCGGCATCCACCGCCTGGGCCTGTTCCTCGCGCTGAACGCAGCTTTCTGGAGCGCGGTCTGCATCGGTATCTCCGGCACCGTCTGGTTCGATCAATGGATCAACTGGTGGGACTGGTATGCCAACCTGCCCTGGTGGGCCAACCTTAACTGAGGACCTGAAAAATGGCTGAATATCTCAATTTCTTCACCCAGGTTCAGGTGCAGGGGCCGGTCGAAACCGGGATTGACCACTCGCTTGACGCGGCTCGGTTCGGCAAGGGGCGCTTCTCCTCGCTGCTGGGCCTTCTGGGAAACGCACAGCTGGGGCCGATCTACCTTGGCCCCTACGGGCTGGTCTCGCTGGCCTCGGGCTTCATCTGGTTCTTCATCGTCGGCATGTCGTTCTGGGCGCAGGTCCATTACAGCCCGGCGCTGTTTCTCAAGAACCTGTTCTGGCTGGCGCTGGAACCGCCGGGGCCCGAATACGGGCTGGGCTTTGCCCCGCTGGATCAGGGTGGATGGTGGCTGATCGCCTCGTTCTTCCTGCTCGTCTCGGTGCTGAGCTGGTGGGTGCGCACCTATGAACGCGCCAACGCGCTGGGGATGGGCAAGCATGTCTGCTGGGCCTTTGCCAGTGCGATCTGGCTGTTCCTTGTACTGGGTCTGATCCGGCCCGTGCTGATGGGCGCCTGGTCGGAGGCGGTGCCATATGGCGTCTTCCCGCACCTCGACTGGACGAACCTGTTCTCGATCACCTGGGGCAACCTGTTCTACAATCCGTTCCACGCCCTCTCGATCGCCTTCCTCTATGGTTCGGCCCTGCTCTTCGCGATGCATGGCGCGACGATACTTGCCGTCAGCCGCTTCGGCGGCGAGCGCGAGCTGGAACAGATCGCCGACCGTGGCACCGCCGCGGAACGCGCCGCCCTGTTCTGGCGCTGGACCATGGGCTTCAACGCCACGATGGAAGGCATTCACCGCTGGGCCTGGTGGTTCGCCGTGCTGACGCCGCTTTGCGGAGGCATCGGCATCCTGCTGACCGGTACGGTTGTCGACAACTGGTACGTCTGGGCCCAGACCCACGGCTACGCGCCGCTTTGACCGGAGGAAATGGACATGAGTGAACCTGACATGATGGGCCTTTCGGACCGGACCCGACTGCGGGCCGACATGACCTGGCTGATGCTGAAGGGGGCTGGTTATGCCGCGCTCCTCGTCTTCGGGGTCTGGCTGGTGATCGCGGTGCTGGAACTGGTGGGCAGCGTGCTGCCGCCCGACAGCAAGACCGCACCTGACCCGACACCGACCTCGATGCTCGAGGCGCCGGCTGCGCTGACGCAAGTCGGCTGAGGATCGGGGCGGGACCAAGGGCGCGACGCCCGGTTCCGCCCCCCTGCCGTCGGAGCGGCCTTCGGACCGGTCCGGCTTTGGGATCTCACGATCCCAGTTCCCTTCCTGTTGGCTACAGGACACTGGCGTCGCATCGGGCAACCCCCTTTGCGACGCTTTTTTCATGCCCCGGAGGCTGCCATGACCGACCTGCCCCAGACCCCGCTCCTTGATGGCGTGACCGGCCCCGCAGATCTGCGGCGGATGTCGGATGCCGCGCTCAAGCAGCTGGCCGCCGAGGTGCGGGCCGAGGTTATCTCGGCCGTCTCCGAAACCGGTGGTCACCTGGGCTCGTCCTTGGGTGTTGTCGAACTTGCCGTGGCGATCCACGCCGTCTTTGACACGCCGCATGACAAGCTGGTCTGGGACGTGGGTCACCAGTGTTATCCGCACAAGGTGCTGACCGGTCGCCGCGACCGCATCCGCACGCTGCGGCAAGAGGGGGGCCTGTCCGGCTTTACCAAGCGCAGCGAAAGCGCGCACGACCCGTTCGGCGCCGCCCACAGCTCCACCTCCATCAGCGCCGCGCTGGGGTTCACCGTCGGCCGCGACATGGGGATGGAGACGGGCGACGCGATCGCAGTGATCGGCGACGGGTCGATCAGCGCCGGCATGGCCTACGAGGCGCTCAACAACGCCGGGGCCGAGGGGCGGCGGATGTTCGTCATCCTCAACGACAACGAGATGTCCATCGCCCCGCCGGTTGGCGCGATGTCGAAATACCTCTCTGGCCTTTATGCCTCGCCGTTCGGGCAGATGCAGAAGATGGCCGAAGGATTCGAGGCGGCGCTGCCCGGCCCGCTGCGCGACCATGCCCGCCGCGCGCGCCAACTGGTCACCGGGTTGCCGGGCGGGCAGGGCACCCTTTTCGAAGAGCTTGGCTTTCAATACGTCGGCCCGATCGACGGGCATGACCTCGACCAGCTTCTGCCGGTCCTGCGCGCTGCCCGCGTGCGGGCCTCGGGGCCGGTCCTGATCCATGTCTGCACCGTCAAGGGCAAGGGCTATGCCCCGGCCGAGACCAGCGCCGACAAGTATCACGGCGTTGGAAAGTTCAATGTAGGCACTGGTGAGCAGGCCAAGTCGCGCCCGAACGCGCCCAGCTATACCAAGGTTTTCGGCGAGGCGCTGACCCGCGCCGCGGCCGAAGATCCCCGCATCGTTGGCGTGACTGCGGCCATGCCCAGCGGCACCGGCCTCGACATCATGCAGAAGCGGTTCCCGGGCCGGGTCTTTGACGTGGGCATCGCCGAACAGCATGGCGTGACTTTCGCGGCCGGCATGGCGGCCAGCGGGCTGCGGCCATTCTGCGCGATCTATTCCACCTTCCTGCAGCGCGGCTATGATCAGGTGGTACATGACGTCGCGCTGCAGAACCTGCCGGTGCGCTTCGCCATCGACCGCGCCGGTCTGGTGGGCGCCGACGGGCCGACCCATGCGGGCGCCTTCGACGTTGGCTATCTTTCCGCGCTGCCCAACATGGTGGTGATGGCCGCGGGCGACGAGGTGGAGCTGATCCACATGGTCGCCACAGCTGCCGCGCATGATGCCGGGCCGATCTCGTTCCGATATCCGCGGGGCGAGGGTGAGGGGCTGGCCCTGCCGGAGCGGGGCGAAGTTCTGGAAATCGGCAAGGGCCGGATCGTCAAAGAAGGCTCTGACATCGCGATTCTCTCCTTCGGCGCGCATTTGGGCGAATGCCGAAAGGCCGCCGGGATTATCGAAGCGCAGGGGGCCAGCGTGACCCTTGCCGACGCCCGCTTTGCCAAGCCGCTGGACCGCGCGCTGATCCGTCAGCTTCTGCGCCACCACAAGGCGCTGATCACCGTGGAGCAGGGCGCGCAGGGTGGCTTTGGCGCGATAGTGCTGCACGATCTGGCCAATGACGGGCTGCTCGACGGCCGCTGCCAGTTGCGCACCATGACGCTGCCCGACCGCTTCATCGACCATGCCGCGCCCGACGCGATGTATGCCGATGCCGGGCTGAGCGCGGTCGACATCGCCGCGACCGCGCTTCAGGCGGCAGGGATCAAGCTGGAAAAGACGGAAAGCAGGGTCTGATCAGGCCCGGACGGCACCGGCAAAGATCGCCTCGGCATGTTCGGCAAGGTAAATGCGCAGCCAGGGCGTGAATGCGTCCGGGTGGCGCACGACCTGCGCGGCCAGATCGTGAAGATCAACCCATTTCACCGACATCACCTCGGCCGGGTTGGGCGTGATTCGCAGGCCCTCGGGCGCCGCGGCGACGTAGATATCGACAACCTCGTGCTCGGTCAGGCCACCGCCCACGTCGGCGCGGTATTCCACGCGGTCGCGATGCGCCACGCGCAGCCCGGTGATGCCCAGTTCTTCGTCCAGCCGCCGCAGCGCGCAGGCGGCCGGGTCTTCTTCCCATGCGGGATGGGTGCAACAGGTATTCGCCCAGAGGCCCGGCGTGTGATACTTGCTCATCGCCCTTTGCTGGATCAGAACACGCCCCCCCGACAGCACGAAGACGCTGACCGCCTTGTGGCGCAGCCCCTTCTGGTGGACCTCAAGCTTTTCGACCGGGGTCAGGGTGCCGTTGACCCAGGCCGGGATCATGTCGGTCATGTGTAAAGCGGCGAAACGATCCGCGTCAGGTGTGCAAGGTTCTTCAGCCCGATCTTCAGATGCGCCAGCGGGCGCGATTTGACCAGCTTCTTGTTCATGTAGGCTTCGAAGGTCAGCTTCTGCACGTCCAGATCGTGGCAGAGCGAAACGAAACGCTCGCGCCGTTCGTCGCTGCGGTAATAGGCGTTCTGCATGGCGCCCAGCACCCGGAAGACCTGCCCGTGTTCGCGCAGGAACAGCTTGCGCGCAAGCTGAAGGTCCTTGACCCGGCCCGAGGCAAGCCGCGCCGCGGCGGCGGTCGCGGCCACCCGGCCACCGACCATCGCGTAGTAGATGCCCTCGCCCGAGGACGGGGCGACAACGCCCGCGGCATCTCCGGCCAGCACCACGTCGCGTCCGTTATCCCAGCGATCAAGCGGTTTCAGTGGAATCGGCGCGCCTTCCTTTCGCAGGGTTTTGCAGCCTTCCAGCCCCGCGGCGAGGCGCAGATCGGCCGTGGCCTGCTTGAGGTCCACACCGTCTATCCCTGTGCCCATCCCGACGCTGGCCGATTTGCCATGCGGAAAGACCCAGCCATAGAAATCGGGGCTGATCGCGCCGTCATAGACCACGTCGCAGCGCGTCGGGTCGTAGATGGCAGAGGCGGCAGGGGCCTCGATGATCTCGTGATAGGCGATGACGTAGGGAATCTTGTCGCCGCCGGGCACCTCGGCGCGCGCCACGTCCGAGCGGGCCCCGTCGGCCCCGATGACCACACGGGCATTCAGGCTGCGCTGTTCGCCGGTCGCCTTGTCGCGATAGATCACCTCGGGGCCTTCGCCATCGCGCACGATCCGCACGAAGGTGCCGGTAAAGCGGATGGCGCCCGCGGCCTCGGCCCGGGCGCGCAGGAACGGATCGAAATCCTTGCGGTCGACCATGCCGACGAACCCGCCCTCGATCCCGATATCGACGTGACGGCCGCTGGGCGAGATCATGCGCGCTGTGTTGATCTTGGCGACAAGCTGATCGTCGGGGATGTTGAAATCGGCGATCAGCCGGGGCGGAATGGCGCCGCCGCAGGGCTTGATCCGCCCCTCGCGGTCCAGCAGCGCCACGCTGTGGCCCGAGCGGACAAGATCCTCGGCGGCGGTTGCGCCAGCCGGCCCGCCTCCCACGACTACGACATCGTAACGCATGGTCATTCTCCCGGAACCAGGGTGGCGACCGGACGGGTCCGGTCCATGATGCGCGCGGCCATCACGGCGGCGACGAGGAAAAGCGCGGCCTCGGCCAGAAAGACCGTTCCGAAGGCCTGCGTGTCGGGGACAAGGCGGCGCAGGATATCGACGGCGGCAGCACCGGTCAGTCCGCCAAAGCCGGCAGCGACGGCCTGCGCCGCGCCCCACAGGCCCATGCGGGTGCCTTCGCGCTGGCCACGGCCTTCGCCGGCCAATGCCATCATCGACCCGATCGCGGCCACCGCGAACATGCCGTTGAAGAAGCCAAGGCTCATCACCGCGGGCATCAGCGGCGCGCCGGGGCCCAGCGGGCCGAGCAGCGTGATTGCCGCCAGCGACGCGGCCGAGCCAAGACAACCCGCCACCACCCAGGACCGCAGCACGCCGCGGCGAAACCCGGTGGCGACGATCCCGACGGTCAGCATGCCAAGAAAGACGCCGCCATTCTGCGCGCCTGACAGGCCGGTGGACTGGCCCGGCGTCAGACCGAAGACCAGCCCGGCATAGGGTTCGAGGATCAGTTCCTGCATGAAGTAGGCGACCATCGAGAGGAAGATGAAAATGGTGAAGCGGCGCGCGCGCGGCTCTGCCCAGACCTCGGCCAGACCCTGCCGAAAGGGGGTGGCGTCCGGTTCACGCTCGGCCTCGACCCGTTCTTCGATGCCCCAGACGGCCAGCACGGTCATCACCACGGCGCCGGTCACCACCAATGCGACAATGCGGATGAGCAGGGCGGGCGAATAGGGGTCCAACATGGCGCCCACGACGCCCGCCGTCACGGCGATGCCGAAGATCATCATCAGCCATGTGATGGTGGCGGCCGCGGCCCGGCGGCGCGGCGCGGTGGCGGTGGCCAGCAATGCCAGCAGCGAGGTGCCCGAGGCGCCCACACCCAGCCCGATCAGCACGTAAGAGGCGACAGACAGCGCCAGCCCCGGCCAGAAGGACATCTGCATCGCGATCAGGCCCAGCGTTGCGCCCATCCCGCCGAAGGCCAGCACCACCATGCCGCCGATGATGAACCTTGTCCGCGCGCCCCCCGCGTCCGAGGCAAAGCCCCATTTCGGGCGGCTGAGCTGGATCGAGTAGTGCAGCGCCACCAGCGCCCCCGGAAGCACGGCGGGCAGCGCCAATTCCACCACCATCAGCCGGTTCAGGGTCGAAGTCGTCAGCACCACGATGGACCCCAGCGCCATCTGCACAAGGCCTAGGCGGAAGATCTGGACCCAGTTCAATGTCATCTCAGGCCCCCAAATGGCGTAGCGCAAACGCCGTGATCATCATGCCGCTGATATAAAGGACGATGCCGGTGCCGTTGTACCAAGGCGCCTTGGCGCGCGGGTCGCGCAGCAGGACGCGCATGGCCGCGAATTGCAGCAGCAGCACGCCCGCGACACCGGCGGCATGCAGCGGCTTGCCCCAATTCAGCAGCAAGCCGATGACCGCCACCTGCGGCACTGCCATGATCCAGCAGGCCAGCCGCGCCGCGCGCTCGGGACCCAGCGTGACGGGCAGCGTGTTGACGCCCATCTGCCGGTCGCCTTCCAGCGCCTTGAAATCGTTCAGCGTCATGATGCCGTGTGCGCCTAGGCCATAGAGCAGGGCAACCAGCACGACCTGCCACGCAGGTGCCCCCGCGGCCAGCACAGCAGCGCCCGTAAACCACGGCAGGGTTTCGTAAGACAGGCCCACCAGGCCCGGCCCCCACCAGCCAGAGCGTTTCAGCCGCACAGGCTCGGCCGAATAGGCCCATGCGGCCAGCACGCCGGCAACCGTCGCGGCAAAGCCCCAGGGGCCCAGTTGCCAGCCGACCAGCAGCGACAGCGCGCTCATCGCCAGCGCTATCCACAGGCCCCAGCGGCCGGGGATGCGGCCCGAGGGAATCGGTCGGTCGGGTTCGTTGATGGCATCGACGTGCCGGTCGCACCAGTCGTTGGCGGCCTGGCTCATCCCGCAGACGACGGGGCCTGCCAGCAGCACGCCTAGCACGACCTGCCCCCAATGCCCGCCGGGCGAGGCGCCGGAGGAGACCGCACCGCAGAGGTAAGCCCACATCGGTGGAAACCACGTGACCGGCTTGATCAGCCGCAGCATCGCGCGCGGTTCTGGCCAGCGGCGCGGCAGGTCGGGCGCGAGGGTGTCAGCGGTGCTCATGCTGTCAGTTTAGCGAGACAGCTTGTCACCCGGCAAGTGTAAACTCAGGTTGACAGACTTGGGCGGTCATTTGTCGCAGAATCGGGGCGGGTCGATGCAGCCCTGTCCGGCCTGTTCGATCTCCAGCGTGGCATGGCGGATCTGCAGATGCCGCGCCAGCGCTGTACGAACCCGGTCTTTGATGGCATCGGCGCCGTTCCATTGGTCTTCGGTAATGACAAGATGCGCATCAAGGGCGGCATCGTTCTCGCCCAGTTGCCACAAGTGCAGGTGGTGCAGACCGTCGACACCCGGCACCGCCATGATCTGCGCGCTGACTTCTTCAGGGTCGAGCCGGGGCGGCGTGCCCATCATCAGGATGCGAATTGCCTCGCTCCCGCCGTCCATCGCCATCCACAGCACGTAGGCCGAGATGCCGAGCGTGACGATCGGGTCGACCAGCGTCCAGCCGCCGATCATCACCGCGATACCTGCCACGATCACCGCGACAGAGCCCATCGCATCGGCGACGTTGTGTTCGAAAGCCGCCCGCATGTTCAGGCTGTTGCGCGACATCCGCCATGTCAGCAGCGCAGTGGCCAGATCAACCAGCAGGGCAAGGCCCGCGACGGCGATCATCAGCAGACCGTCGACAGGTTGCGGATCGGCAAACCGCATCAGCGCCTCGACGCCAAGGTAAAGGCCCACGACCACAAGGATGGTGTAGTTGATCAGTGCCGCGATTACCTCGGCGCGGGCATAGCCAAACGTCATCGCCGCATCAGCCGGGCGCCGGGCAATGCGCCGTGCCGCCCAAGCGATCACAAGCGATGCGGCATCCGAGAAATTATGCAGGGCATCGGCGATCAGCGCGAGCGACCCCGACACGATACCGCCTGCGATTTGCGCCAGTGTCAGCCCAAGGTTTACCGCAACGGCCCAGGCAAGTTGCCTATCGTCCTTGGGAGCGTGGTGGTGGTGCCCATGACCATGTCCATGCCGGTCATGGTTGCCGTGGTCGTGTGGCATGTGCCTCCTTCCCGGCGGGTGCTCAGGCGGCTTGGCTGGTCGTCGCCTCGGTCAGAATTGTGTAAAGCGTCGCAGGATTCGCGTTCGACCGCAATTTTGTGCAGGTATTGGCGTCGCGCATCGTGCGAGAGACCAGCGCCAGCGCCTTCAGATGGTCCACGCCGGCAGATTGCGGCGCCAACAGCGCAAAGACCAGGTCGACCGGCTGACGGTCGATCGAATCAAACTCCATCGGCTTTTCGAGCCGGACGAAAAGCCCGGCAACGGCGTCGAGTTTGGGCAGCCGCGCATGGGGCAGGGCGATGCCCTGTCCCACGCCGGTCGGGCCCAGCGCCTCGCGCTCCATCAGCGCCTCGACAATGGCGCCGGGGGGCAGGCCGTAGACCTGCTCGGCAAGATCGCCGATCTCGTGGAAAAGGCGTTTCTTGCTCGAGCAAGAACCCAACACCTTCACGCTGTCGGGCTTGAGTATCCGAGCCAGTTCCATCGTCCTGCCCTTGTCTTGCCAACAGCCGGATCAGCGGTTTCCCCGCGGGTCGATCCAGCCGATATTTCCATCTTCGCGCCGATAGACGACGTTGATCCCGCTGTTCTTCTCGTTGCGGAACACCAGCACCGGGGCATGCGCCAGCTCCATCTGCATCACCGCGTCACCAACAGATAGCGAAGGGATCTTCGTTTCTGTTTCGGCCACGATCACCGGCGCTGCGGCCGGTTGCCCGTCGTCCTCGCCCTCTTCCATCGGGGCGAGGATATACGAGCCGGCGTCGATAAGTTCAACCGGCTGCGAACGATCTTTGTGATGGTCTTTCAACCTGCGCTTGTAGCGGCGCAATTGCTTGTCCATCTTCTCGCAGCAGGCGTCGAATGCAGCATAGATCTCGGCCTCATGCGCCTTGGCCTGGGCGGTCAGGCCAGTCGACAAGTGCACCACGATCTCGCAGACAAACTCGAATCCGGACTTGGAAAAGACCACGTTGGCCTCGGTCGGGCGCCCGGCATACTTGTCCACCGACGCGCCAAGTTCCGTCTTCACATGGGTCTGCAGGGCTTCGCCGATATCGATCTGCTTGCCGCTGATCTGGTAACGCATCTTGTTGTCCTTTTCATGCTCGGCCGCAGGGTTGCGCGGGCGCCGCGCAGTGCGGCGGGCCGTGGCTATGTCCTGCGGAAGGGTGACGACAAGCCGGTTCTCGTGCCTTGCCAAACCGACTGTTTGGCGGTCCTGCCAGCACCGAAACTGCGAGGGTTACCGGGTTTGTCATCCCTTCCATTTGGGGACAGGACCCCGCCGCTGTCAATCGCCCGCCGCCAACAGCGCTAATTGATCCGAAAGCCTTGGCCGAGATAGACCCGGCGCACGTTCTCGTCGCGCACCACCTCGTCGACGGTCCCATTCATCAGGACCTGACCGTCGTGCAGGATATACGCGCGGTCCACGATTTCGAGGGTTTCGCGGACGTTGTGATCGGTGATCAGCACCCCGATTCCACGGTTCTTGAGGTCGGCGACAAGGTGCCGAATCTCGCCCACTGCGATCGGGTCCACGCCGGCAAAGGGCTCGTCCAGCAGCACGTAACGCGGATCGGCGGCAAGACAGCGGGCAATCTCGCATCGCCGCCGTTCGCCGCCCGACAAGGCCAGCGCGGGGGCGGCGCGCAGGTGTTCGATTGAAAATTCGCTCAGCAGGTCTTCGAGGCGTTCGCGCCGCGCGGTGCGGTCAGGTACGGCAATTTCGAGGATCGACATGATGTTGTCCTCAACCGAAAGCCCGCGAAAGATCGACATCTCCTGCGGTAGATAGCCGATGCCCAGCCGCGCCCGGCGGTACATCGGAAGCGCCGTGGCGTCGCGCCCGTCGATGATCACCTGCCCGCTTTCGGGCGGAATCAGCCCGGCGATGACGTAGAAACACGTGGTCTTGCCCGACCCGTTCGGGCCCAGCAGCGCAACCACCTCACCTCGTTGCAAATCAAGGCTGACATCGCGGATGACAGGCCGTTTGCGATAGCTTTTTCGCAAGTTGCGCACATGCAGGCCAACGCTGCCTTCGGTCACGCTCAGATGGGGGGCTGCGGCCATCTCAATTGGCCTTGCTGTTGAAGACCGTCTTGACGTTGCCGTCCATCTGCGCGTTGCCGTCACTGACGTTGACAATCATCCTGTCCGCCGTGATCGCGCTGGCACCCTGTGTCAGCAGGACGCTGCCGGTCATCACCAGCCGCCCCGTCGTCAGGTCGTAATCTGCATTTGCTGCCTCGGCGGCCTCCGTCGGCGTGGCGAAGGTCACCCCGCCGGATGCCACGAGATGGGCAATCTGGCCGGTCTCTTCGGCATAAGTCGCCTGCACCCGGCCCGCCGAGATATGCAGGTCGCCCTGATCGATCCGCACATTCTTGTCAAAGACGGCAGTGCGGCTGGACTGGTCCACGCTAAGCGTATCGGCCGTGATCTGAACCGGCGCGGTCGGGTCCGCGTTGAGTGTGCCCAGTTTGATGGTGGAGGTCTGTGCGACGGCCGGCGCGGCAATGCCGAGCATGACGAGGCAGGCAATGGCGCGTGCTGAAATCAAGACCAGAAACTCCGCTATTTGGGTTGGTATATCAGCCGGACACCACGATTGAAAACCATCTGCTGACTTGGGCCCGTTGCATTGCCCGCCGCGTCCTGTGTCCCGGTCGTCAGCGTCATCCCACCGGCGCTGAGTGTGCCGAAAGGCGCCGTCACCTCGACGGCTCCTGTCGAGGTCAGGACGCCGGCATCCATCTCTACCCGCAAGCCGGGTGTCTGCACCGTGTAGCCCGACGACGCCGACAGCGTTGCGCCACCCGACAGCGTGACGATACGGGCGGCTGAATCGATCTCGCCCGCGCCGCCGGTCAGTTCCACGTCGCTACCATCGGGGCTGTCGATGCGCAGGCTGATCTTGTCGATCATCGTCACGCCGGGCCGATCGGCCACCGGGCGCGCCGTTTCGGCCTTCAGTTGCAGCAAATCGCCGCGCGACGAGACGCCGGAATAGGCCGGCTGAGTGACCCGCGGGTCGCGCGCCAGTTGCTGGATCTCGGCATAGGGCAGGCTGTCGTCTGTCGTGCTGCGCTTGGCGAACAGAAACAGTGTTGAAAGCAGCGCCAGCGCCGCGAGCGGCAGCAGTATCTTCAGCCATGTGACGAAACGCGAATACCGGTTTTCGGGTGACAGGGCCATCGGCCGTCACACCACGCCGGCCCGCAGGCAATCGTGAATGTGCAAGATGCCGATGGCCCGCCGGCTGCCGGCAGGGTCGACCACGAAAAGGCAGGTGATCTTGCGGTCGTTCATCACCGCCACCGCTTCTTCGGCCAGTGCGTCGGGGCCGATGGTGCGCGGCGCGCGCGTCATGACCTGCACCGCAGTCAGACCCAGAAGGCCCTCCATGTGGCGGCGCAGGTCGCCATCGGTCACGATGCCGTCCAGCCCGCCATCGGCGCCGGTCACGCCCACCACGCCAAAGCCAAGCTGCGTCATCGTCAGCAGGGTCTCGGACATCGGCGTGTCGGCCGGCACCAGCGGCAGCATGTCGCCGACATGCATCAGGTCGCGCACCTTCGACAGCCGCGCGCCCAGCTTGCCGCCGGGGTGAAAGTCGCGGAAATTGGCGGGGGTGAAGGCACGGCTGTCCATCAGCGCGACGGCCAGCGCGTCGCCCAGTGCCAGCGTCATCGTGGTCGAGGTTGTTGGCACCACGCCGGTGCCGCAGGCCTCGCCCAGCGCTGGCAGGACCAGCGCCACGTCCGATTGCTGCAACAGGGTGCTGTCGGGGCGGCTGGCGACACCGATCAGCGGAATGCCGAAGCGGCTGCAATAAGCAACGATATCGGCCAGTTCGGGCGTTTCGCCGGAATTGGACAGGACCATCACCACGTCGCCATTGGTCAGCATCCCCAGATCGCCATGGCTGGCCTCGGCGGGGTGGACGAAATGCGCGGGCGTGCCGGTGCTGGCGAAGGTCGCGGCGATCTTGCGCGCGATATGGCCCGACTTGCCCATGCCCGAGACGATGACACGGCCCCGCGCGCCAAGGATCAGCTCGACCGCCGCGTCAAACGACGGCCCCAACCCCTCGGCCAGCACACCCAGCGCGGTGGCCTCTTCGCGGATCACGCGGCGGGCAATGTCGAGGTGAGAGGTTGGTTGGGCCATGTCAGTGCGCAAAGATGTCGATCTCGGGCCAGCCTTCAAGGTCCAGCAGGGCGCGCGACGGTAGAAAATCGAAACAGGCCTGCGCGATTGCGGTCCGCCCCTCGCGCGCCAGCATGGCGTCAAGCTCGGCCTTCAGCCGATGCAGGTAAAGGACATCCGAGGCGGCATAGTCCAACTGAGCCGGGGTCAGGCTTTCCGCGCCCCAGTCGCTTTGCTGCTGCATCTTGGAAATGTCGACGCCGATCAGGTCCTGCAGCAGGTATTTCAGCCCATGCCGGTCAGTGAAGGTGCGTACCAGCTTGGACGCGATCTTGGTGCAGTAAACAGGCGCGGCCAGCGCGCCGAAGGTATTATGCATCGCGGCAATGTCGAAGCGGCCGAAGTGAAAGAGTTTCAGCACGGCCGGGTTGGTCAGCATCGCGCAAAGGTTCGGTGCCGACGTCTGGCCGCGTGCGACCTGCACAAGATGCACGTTGCCGTCGCCGCCCGACATCTGGATCAGACACAGACGGTCGCGATGCGGGTTGAGGCCCATCGTCTCGCAGTCGATGGCCACGACCGGGCCAAGATCCAGCCCGTCGGGCAAGTCGCCCTGATAAAGGTAATTGGCCATGCGCGCGTCTCCTCTGCCGCCTTGCCAGCGGCCATAGAGAATAGCGCCGCGCCGCGCAACTGCGACGCGGGACTGGCCGCGTTCATCGTCTGGCTGCAAAAAGGACAAGTGGTGAGCCGGTCGGGGTTCGAACCCGAGACCTACTGATTAAAAGTCAGTTGCTCTACCAGCTGAGCTACCGGCCCCACAGGCGCGCTTCTTAGGAAGGGCCGATCACGCGGTCAACCCCACAAATGCGGTGGCTCTGGATTTGCGCCGCGGCCTTGTCTATAGGACGCGCGATGCGCACCGGCCCCTCCTCTGGCCTGCCGTTCATGAAGATGCACGGGCTTGGCAACGACTTTGTCGTGATCGACGAACGCGGGCATGCGCCGCGTGTCGATGCGGCCCTTGTCGCGGCTATTGCCGATCGGCATCGCGGCGTCGGGTTCGATCAGCTGGCGACCATCACCGAAGGGCGCAATGCCGACCTGCACCTGACATTCTGGAACGCCGATGGCAGCCAGTCGGCCGCCTGCGGCAACGCCACCCGCTGCATCGCGCGGCAAGAGATGGACCGCACCGGCAAGGACCGCCTGACCATCACCACCGATCGCGGCACGCTGCAGGCGGTCGATGCAGGCGGCGGGCTGACCTCGGTCAACATGGGGCCGCCGCAGCTGCGCTGGGACGAGATTCCGCTGGCGCGCAAGATGGATACGCTGGAACTGCCGATCGACGGTGCGCCGACGGCCACCGGCATGGGCAACCCGCATTGCACCTTCTTCGTGCCCGATGCGATGGCGGTGGATCTTGCCGCCCGCGGCGCCGCGATGGAGCATCACCCGCTGTTCCCGCAGCGCACCAACGTACAATTCGCCAGCGTCACCGGGCCTGACCAACTGCGCATGCGGGTGTGGGAGCGCGGGGTGGGTATCACGCTTGCCTCCGGCTCGTCCTCCTGTGCCGTGGCGGTGGCTGCGGCCCGGCGCGGGCTGACCGGGAGGCGCGTGACCATCGAGCTTGACGGCGGCACGCTGAGCGTTGACTGGCGCGACGATGGCGTCTGGATGACCGGCCCCACCGCGCACCCCTTTGACGGCATATGGCACGGCTGATGGGCGCGCCCGTCTTCTCCACGCTGGGCTGCCGCCTGAACGCCTATGAAACCGAGGCGATGAAGGACCTGGCCGCGTGCGCCGGTGTCAGCGACGCGGTGATCGTGAATACCTGCGCCGTCACGTCCGAGGCCGTGCGCAAGGCCCGGCAGGAAATCCGCAAGCTCCGCCGCGACCATCCGGGCGCGAAGATCATCGTCACCGGCTGCGCCGCCCAGACCGAACCGCAGACCTTCGCCGCGATGGCCGAGGTCGACATGGTGATCGGCAATACCGAGAAGATGAACCCCGCCATCTGGTCCCGCCTGACGCCCGACCTGATCGGCACGACCGAACCCGTGCTGGTCGATGACATCATGGCGGTGACCGAAACCGCGGGCCACCTGATCGACGGGTTCGGCACCCGCAGCCGCGCCTATGTGCAGGTCCAGAACGGGTGCGATCACCGCTGCACCTTCTGCATCATTCCCTATGGTCGCGGCAATTCCCGCTCGGTCCCGGCGGGCGTGGTGGTCGACCAGATCAAGCGGCTGGTCGACAAGGGATATAATGAGGTCGTGCTGACCGGCGTCGACCTGACCAGCTGGGGCGCCGACCTGCCCGCCGCGCCGCGGCTGGGCGACCTGGTCCTGCGGATCCTGAAACTGGTGCCCGACCTGCCGCGCTTGCGGATCAGTTCGATCGATTCGATCGAGGTGGACGAGGCGCTGATGCAGGCCATCGCGACCGAGCCGCGGCTGATGCCGCACCTGCACCTGTCCCTGCAACATGGCGACGACCTGATCCTGAAGCGGATGAAGCGCCGCCACCTGCGCGACGACGCCATCCGCTTTGCCGAGGAGGCGCGCCGCCTGCGCCCCGGCATCACCTTCGGCGCCGACATCATCGCCGGCTTCCCGACCGAGACAGAGGCGCATTTCGACAATTCGCTGAAGCTGGTCGAGGAATGTGCGCTGACCTGGCTGCACGTCTTTCCCTATTCGCCCCGTCCCGGCACCCCCGCCGCGCGGATGCCCGCCGTGCCCGGCAAGGCCATCCGTGACCGCGCCGCCCGCCTGCGCGCCGCGGGCGAGGCTGCCGCCGCGCGCCACCTTGCCGCGCAGGTGGGCCAGACCCGCACGGTCCTGATGGAAAGCCCCCTCATGGGCCGCACCGAACACTTCGCCGAGGTGCATTTCACCGCCGACCAACCCGTGGGCCAGATCGTGACCGCCCGCATCACCGGCCATACCGGGCAGCACCTGCATGCCTGACTTCTTTTGGCCCCAAATACTCCCGCCGGAGGCTTCGGCGGAGCCGAAAACGGCGCTGTCGCCATGCCGACGCGCGCCCGTTTGATCAACGACCCACCCCGCGCCTAGGGTCGCGCAGCAATCGAAAGGACCGTCCATGCAGCTTCTGATGTCTCCCGCTTCGCCCTTCGTGCGCAAGGTCCGTGTCCTGATCCGCGAGGCCGGGATCGACGGCATCGAAGAGATCAACGTCAGTACCACGCCGCTGGCGACCGATCCGGCGGTGATGGCCGCCAATCCCGCCGGCAAGATCCCGGCGCTGGTGCGCGATGACGGCCCCGCGCTTTACGACAGCCGCGTCATTACACGTTATCTTGATGCGCAGGCTGGCGCGGGCCTCTATCCCGCTGCGCGCCTGTGGGAAGTGCTGACGGTCGAGGCCACGGCAGACGCCATGCTCGATGCCGCCGTGCTGATGGTTTACGAGGCGCGGTTTCGCGCGCCCGAGATGCAATCGGCCGACTGGGTCGAAGGACAATGGGGCAAGGTCAGCCGCGCCGTCACCGCCCTCAACGAGAAATGGATGAGCCATCTTTCCGGCCCGCTTGATATGGGGCAGATCGCGGTGGCCTGCGCGCTCTCTTACCTCGATTTCCGGCATCCCGGTCGCGATTGGCGCGGGGCCAATCCCGCGCTCGCGGACTGGTACGCGGAGTTCGCAACGCGTGACAGCATGGTGGGCACCGCCCCCGCCTAGAAGCGGTAGCTGACCCCGATGTTCAGCCCGTTGGTGATGATGTTGGTCTTGAGCGTGCCGCCGCTGCCAAGATTGACATCGTTCATCGAATAGGTGCCCTGATATTCGCCGAACATCGACCACCTGTCGTCGATCCGGTAGGACAGGCCCGCCATCCAGCGCACGGCAAGGCCGCCATACTGGTATTCGAACACCGAACCACCCGCGGATGTCACCTCGACATGTGGTACCGAGATGCCGATGCCGCCGCCAATGTAGGGGGTGAGTGCGCCCCACTGGTTCTGCCAGCGATACATCGCGTTCACGGTCGCGATGTTCAGCCCGTCGGTGAATTCCAGAGTCGAGAACCCGTTGTCGGCCTTGGTCGCATCGTCGGCATAGACCTTGTCATGCGTGATCTCGATGCCGATGCCGAACCGGTCGGTTCGCCACCATGTTGCGCGAAGGCCGGCATAGGGCGGCATTTCAAGCGACTTGCCGTCCCAACCTGCGGTGAAATCCAGCACCTCGTTCACTGCATTACCCGGATCCGTACCGGTCACCTTCGAATGCGGGCTTTCCTCGAAGCCGCTGAAAAAGCTGAACTCCACCTCCGCCTGCGACATGGTGGGAAGGGCAGTCGCCAGCAGGGCGGCAAGGACAATTTTGGGCATCACGGATAGCTTCCTTGGCGATCGGTCACTTCGATGGTCAGGTTTACAGCCTTGTAAGGTACTTCCACAACCTTTGACAAACTGTACCCAGGGGCGGGCCCGCGCGCCTGCGCACATCCTGTCGCGTGCGGTGCACAGCCGCCTGTCGGGCCCGCAGCGGACAAACATGGCGTTTTCAGGAAACTGCCACCCCCCTGCGCCCGATTGTCCGCTGGACGCTCCCCGTATGAATGGCTAAACATCGCCCGACCGCGCTGAGGCCTTGTCGGCGCATCGTCTTTTCAACTCGGGCCAGGTGCCCGAAAAATACGGAGAAGCACCCCGTGTCACATGCTGAAGAACACCAGGGCACTCGCCGCGACTTCATCTATTATGTCACTGCGGGCGCTGGCGCCGTGGCCGCCGGAGCGGCGGTCTGGCCCTTGATCAACCAGATGAACCCCTCTGCAGACGTTCTCGCGCTTTCGTCGATCCGCGTGGATATCAGCGGCGTCCAGAATGGCACCCAGCTGGTCGTGCTGTGGCAGGGCAAGCCGGTTTTCATCCGCTCGCGCACGCAGAAGGAAATCGACGAGGCCCGCGCCGTCAAGCTCAGCGATCTGGTCGACCGCACCGCCGAGAACGACAACCTTCCCCCCAGCGCCGAAGCCACCGACGAGAACCGCGCGTTGTCCAAGGACGGCACGTGGCTGGTGACGATGGGCGTCTGCACGCACCTTGGTTGCGTGCCCAACTTCGGCGAGGGTGAGTACGGGGGCTGGTTCTGCCCCTGTCACGGCTCGGTCTACGATACCGCCGGCCGTATCCGCAAAGGCCCCGCGCCCAAGAACCTGCACATTCCCAAGGTCGCCTTCGTCGACGACACCACGATCAAGCTCGGTTAAGGAGAGCCCCAGATGGCCGGTATCCCCCACGACCATTACGAACCGAAGTCGAACAGCGAGAAGTGGCTGCACAGCCGGCTTCCGATCGTCGGTCTTCTCTACGACACCCTGATGATCCCGACGCCGAAGAACCTCAACTGGATGTGGATCTGGGGCATCGTGCTGGCCTTCGCGCTGGTGCTGCAGATCGCCACCGGAATCGTTCTGGCGATGCACTACACGCCGCAGGTCTCGATGGCCTTCAATTCGGTCGAGCATATCATGCGCGACGTCAACGGCGGCTACATGATCCGCTACATGCACATGAACGGCGCCTCGCTGTTCTTCGTGGCGGTCTACATGCACATCTTCCGCGGCCTCTACTATGGCAGCTACAAGGCGCCCCGCGAAGTGACCTGGATCATCGGCATGCTGATGTATCTGGTCATGATGGGCACCGCTTTCATGGGCTACGTTCTGCCCTGGGGCCAGATGTCGTTCCACGGCACCGCGGTGATCACCGGCCTGTTCGGCGCGATCCCGTTCATCGGCAACTCGATCCAAACGTGGCTGCTTGGCGCAGGCGCGGTGGGGCAACCGGCGCTGAACCGCTTCTTCTCGCTGCACTACCTGCTGCCCTTCATCCTCGCAGGCCTGACGATCGTGCACATTTGGGCCTTCCACACGACGGGCAACAACAACCCGACCGGGGTCGAGGTGCGGCGCACGTCGAAACAGGATGCCGAGAAGGACACGCTGCCCTTCTGGCCCTACTTCGTGATCAAGGACCTGTTCGCGCTGGCAGTGATTCTGGCCGTCTTCATGGCCATCGTCGGCTTCATGCCCAACTATCTGGGTGAACCGGTCAACTACGTGCCTGCCAACCCGTTGCAGACACCGACACACATCGTGCCCGAATGGTACTTCTTGCCGTTCTACGCGATCCTGCGCTCGTTCACGCAGGACGTCTGGGTGGTGATCTTCGCCAACTGGATCAGCTTCGGCATCATCGACGCCAAGTTCTTTGGCGTGCTGGCGATGTTCGGCGCGATCGTGGTGATGGCGCTGGCGCCGTGGCTTGACACTTCGAGCGTTCGGTCAGGCCGCTATCGGCCAATGTTCAAGTGGTGGTTTGCCCTGCTGGTGATCGACTTCATCGTTCTGATGTGGGTCGGATCGCAGCCGCCCGAAGGGATCTTCCCCTATATCGGGCTGATCGGCGCCACCTACTGGTTCGCCTACTTCCTCGTCATCCTGCCGCTTCTGGGCGTCATCGAAAAGCCGTTGACCCCGCCCGCGACCATCGAGGAAGACTTCAACGCGCACTACGGCTCGCCTTCGGGCACCCCGGCCGAGTGAGAAAGGACACCATGATCATGTTCCGCAAACTCACACTGCCCGCGGTCCTGCTGGCCGCCCTTGCGGCGCCGGTCATTGCCACGGCCGCAACCGTCGAGACCGAGATCACCGATTTCTCGTTCCCGTTCGAGGGCCCGTTCGGCAAGTATGACCAGCACCAGCTGCAACGCGGCCTGCAGGTCTTCACCGAGGTCTGCTCGGCCTGCCACGGTCTGACCCATGTCGCCTACCGCACGCTGGGCGATGCGACCGGTCCTGGTCTCCCCGAGGATCAGGTTCGCGCCTATGCCGCGCAGTATCAGGTCTATGACAAGACGCTGAACGGCGGTCAGGGCGGTGACCGTCCGGCGACGCCGGCCGATTATTTCGGTGGTTCGCAGTTTCAGGGTGCGCCGGACCTCAGTCTGATGGCCAAGGCCCGCGCGGGCTTTGAGGGCCCCTACGGGACCGGCATGGCGCAGCTTTTCAAGGGGATGGGCGGGCCGGAATACATCGCCTCGCTGGTCTCGCACTTCGAAGATCCGCCGGCCTGCGCGCCGCCCGATTTCCCGGGTTACTACAACAAGACCTTCGCGGTTGGCGGCTATCCCGAAGAGTGCAAGAACCCCGACGGCACGCACAAGTACCCCGGCAGCTGGGTAGCCATGCCCCAGCCGCTTTACGGCAATGACGTCACCTATCAGGACGGCACCGATTCGAACCTGCAGCAAGAGGCGCAGGATGTCGCCGCCTTCCTGATGTGGGCGGCCGAACCGAAGCTGGACCAGCGCAAACAGGCCGGTATGACCGGCGTGCTGTTCCTGACCGTTCTGTCGGTCCTGCTTTACCTGACGAACAAGCGTCTTTGGGCGCCCTACAAACGCCGCAAGCACGAGGCCTGATCCAACCTCGGCAAGAACTGCGCCAAGGCCCGCCCCTGACTTGGGGCGGGCCTTTTGCGTCAGGGTTGGCCCAGATATGCGCGCAGCGCCGGTGGCGGATCGGCCAGCAGGGCTGAGGTTGGCGCCGGCGGGCTGACCTTTCCTTCGGCCACCACGATGGCATGATCGGCGATCCGTGCGGCATCGGCCGGGTCATGCGTCACCATCAACACGCTGCACCCGGCCGCCAACAGTTGCGCACGGGTAAGGTCCAGCAATTCCGCGCGAAGCGCGGGGCCAAGTGCCGCAAAGGGCTCGTCCAGCAGCACCACGGGCCGCCCGGCAACCAGCACGCGGGCCAGCGCCGCGCGGCTTTGTTGACCGCCCGACAGTGCGCCGGGCCGTCGCCCCTCCATGCCCTGCAGGCCCAGTTGCGCGAGCGCCGCATGGACGCGGTCAGTCACGTCCGGTCCCGGCCTTGCGGCGGGGGTGATCGCCAGCGCAACGTTTCGGGCGATATCGAGATGCGGGAACAGGTTGTTGTCCTGGAAAAGAATGCTGACGGGCCGCGCGCCGGGGGGCAGCGGTGTCAGGTCGCGCCCCTCCCAAAGGATGCGGCCGGCGGCCGGCGCGACGAATCCGGCGATCGCCCCCAGCAGGGTCGACTTGCCCGCACCGGAGGGCCCCAGCACGGCCGTTACCGCTGCAGGGGGCAGCGTGAAATCGGCGGTCAGTGCAAAGTCATCTTGCACGATGCGCACCGCCTCAAGCCGCAGCATGGCCGCGCCCTCCCCGGTCGAAGGCCCAGAACACCGCAAGGGCCATTGCCAGAAGCATCAGCGCCACGCCGGCAGCGGCCTGTAACCGGTAGCTGCCCATCAGCCGATACATCACCAGCGGCAGCGTGGCGGAATCCGGCCCGGCAAACAACGTGATAACTCCGAGGTCACCAACAGATAGCGCCGCCGACAGCCCGGCGGCAAAGCCCAGTTCGCCGCGCAGCCGCGGCAGGTAGAGCCAGCGCAGGCGTGGCCACCCTGTCAGGCCAAGCGTGTCGGCGAGTGGTCCGTGCGCCGCCTCAATCCGGCCCACGGCGGGGGCGAGCGCGCGGAAGGCGAAGGGCAGGCTTGCCGCCGCATTGACCAGCGCAGTGGCTGGCAGCGCGATGTGTCCCGGGTCCAGCCAGCCGTGGCTGAGCACGAAAAGGCCCGTTCCCATGACCAGCGCGGAACTGGCCAGCGGCAGCACACCTGCCACCTGCACCAGCGCGCCGCCGCGCAGTGCCATCGCCAGCGCCAATCCGACTGCCAGCACTGACGCCGACAGGGCCACGGCCAGACTGCGCAGTGCGGCGGGCCAGACCTGCAACGGCAGCTGACCAAGGCCCACGAACCCTTGCGCCACCACCATCGCCAGCGGTGCCAGCAAGAAAGCCGCGGCCAGCGCGATTGCTGCGCCATCGGCCAGCCGTGCGCCACGTCCGCGCCCGTCCCAGCGCGCTGGCACCCGGTCCAGCCCCGGACCAAAGGCAGCGGGCACCGTCACAAGCCCCGCCAACCCGGCCGCCACGGTACAAAGCGCCACCTGCACCAGCGCCAGCAGCGCCGCCTTGGCCGGGTCGAAATCGAACCGCAGCGCTTGAAAGATTGCGACCTCGACGGTCGTGGCGCGCGGCCCGCCGCCAAGGATCAGTGCGACAGCGAAGCTGGCAAGGCAGATCAGGAAGATCGCCAGCGCTGCACCGGGCAGCACGTCCCGCAGCATCGGCCGCTCCAGCAGCCGTCCCACCGGCGCGTTCAGCGTCGCGGCCAGACGGAAGCGTTCGGCCGGGATCGCGGACCAGCCTTGCAGGATCAACCGCGTCGCAAGCGGCAGGTTGAAAAAGACATTGGCCAGCACCACGCCGCCGAAGCCGTAGACCGAGACCGGGCCGAGGCCCAGTGCGCCCAAGCCCGCGTTCAGCAGCCCGCCCCGCCCGAAGATCGCCAGCAGGCCGAACACCGCGACGATCACCGGCAGGATAAACGGCGCGCCCATCAGTGCGACCAGTGCGCGCCGCCCCGCAAACCGCCGCCGCGCCAGCGCGCGGGCCACCGGCACCGCCAGCGCCACGCTCAGCACGGCCGAAACGGCGGCCTGTTGCAGGGTGAAAAGGACCGCCGCCACGTCGGCCGAGGCCAGTGCCGCGCCGCTGCCCGCCCGGCTGGCGACCGCCGCCAGCGTGCCCAGCACCAACGCCACGACCAGCACCGCCGCGGCGGTGCCGGTCCAGCGCAGCGGGCCTAGCGCGACAGCGCGGTGCGCCATTCTTCCAGCGCCCCGTCACGCGCCGCCGCGGCCTCGTCGGGCGACATAAGCAGCGCCTTGTCGGGCGCGACCGGCATTTCGAACCCCTTGGGAAGCCCCTCTTTCGGCATCACGACCGGATACATCCAGTTCGTCGTCGGGATCACCGCCTGCGCCTTGTCCGACACCAGGTAGGCCAGGAATTTCTGCGCCAGATCGGGCTGCTTGCTGGCCGCCATGCGCGCGGCGACCTCGATCTGCATGTATTGCCCCTCGTCAAAGGTCCAGGCGACCTTCGAGGGGTCGTTCTCGGCGATCAGGTGATAGGCGGGCGAGGTTGAGTAGGAGAGCACTGCATCCGCCTCGCCATTGAGGAACAGGCCATAGGCCTGGTCCCAGCCCGGCGTGACGGTTACGATGTTGTCGGCCAGATCGGCCCAGATCTTTGCCGCGCCGTCACCATAGGCCTTCTTGACCCACAACAGCAGCCCCAGCCCCGGCGTGGACGATCGCGGGTCTTCGATAACGATCTTGATGTTGCTGGCGGCCAGTTCCTTGAAAGAATGCACCTCCGGCGCGCCCTTGTTGGCCACGAAGGCGAAATAGCCCCAGTCGAAGGGCACGAAGACCGGGTCGTCCCACGCGACCGGCATGTCATAGCTTTCGCCGACGCCCGACGTCGCGAACAGCCCCGTTTCGCGGGCCCGCGCGATAAGGCTGGTGTCCAGCCCCACCGCCACGTCGGCCCTGCCTGCGGCGCCTTCCAGCTCCAGTCGCGACAGCAGCGCGGCCCCGTCGCCGGCCGTCACGAACTTTACCGTGCAGCCGCAGGTTTCTTCGAAGCCGGACTTGATCTGCGGGCCGGGGCCCCAGTCGGCGGCGAAGCTGTCATAGGTATAGACCGTGAGAACGGGGGTATCTGCCACAGCCGCTTGGGCGATCAGGCAAAGCCCCGCGACACTGGCCAAGGTGAGGATTTTCTTCATCTCATCTTCTCCACATGCGCCGGACGGACGAGGAGAATAGAGAGGATCCCTACCTTCCCTCCGCCGGTGTTAACCGGTTCAGGTTCAACGGGTCCGCGTTACGCATCTCAGCCCTGTGGGGCACCCCGAGGTGGATCCGAAGCTAGACCAACGGCGGCGCGGCAACAAGGGGGGTGGTTGAGCTGCGCCCGTTAGGGCTTGAGGCGCAAGGACGGCAACGTTATTGCCCCTTGCAAAGGGAGCCCCCCGCGATGTCGTTCAACACCTTCGGTCACCTGTTCCGCTTCACCACATGGGGCGAAAGCCACGGACCCGCGCTGGGCGCCACGGTGGATGGCTGTCCGCCGGGGGTGCCGCTGGACGAGGTGATGATCCAGCAATGGCTGGACAAGCGCCGCCCCGGGCAGAACAAGAACACCACCCAGCGGCGCGAGCCCGACGCAGTGGAAATCCTGTCGGGCGTCTACGAGGGGCGTACCACCGGCACGCCGATCCAGCTGATGATCCGCAACGTCGACCAGCGGTCGAAGGATTATGGCGACATCGCGCAGACGTTCCGACCCGGCCATGCCGACATCACCTATCACCAGAAATACGGCCTGCGCGATCCGCGCGGCGGCGGGCGTTCTTCCGCCCGCGAAACCGCGGCGCGGGTGGCGGCGGGTGGCGTTGCGCGCGCGGTGCTGGGCCAGATCGCGCCACAGGTGCAGGTCAAGGGCTACATGGTGCAGATGGGCGCCAAGACGATCGACCGCAGCCGGTTCGACTGGGACGCGATCGACCAAAACGATTTCTGGTGCCCCGATCCGGCCGTGGCCGCCGAATGGGAAGACTACCTCGATTTCCTGCGCCGCAAGGACCACAACTCGGTCGGTGCTATCATCGAAGTCGTGGCCCGCGGCGTACCTGCGGGCATCGGCGCGCCGATCTATGCCAAGCTCGACAGCGATCTTGCCGCGGCGATGATGACGATCAACGCGGTCAAGGGTGTCGAGATTGGCGAGGGGATGGCGGCGGCCGCCCTGACCGGGCGCGACAATGCCGACGAGATCTTCATGGGCGCGAACGGGCCGGAATATTCATCCAACCACGCCGGCGGCATCCTGGGTGGGATCAGCACCGGGCAGGACGTGGTGGTGCGCTTCGCTGTGAAGCCGACAAGTTCCATCCTGTCTCCCCGCGCCTCGATCCGTATTGACGGCACGCCGACCGAGGTGGTGACGCAGGGCCGGCACGATCCTTGTGTCGGCATCCGTGCCGTGCCCGTGGGCGAGGCGATGATGGCCTGCGTGATCCTTGACCACATCCTGCTGGACCGCGGCCAGACCGGCGGCCAGCGCGGGCGGATCGGCCCGGCCTAGGCGCCCGTCGCGGCCGCCAGCGCGGTATCGAACAGCGCCTTGATCTGCGCCTCGTCCGTGCCGGCGACGATCCGGCCCAGTTCCATGCTGCCCTTCAGCACCACCAGCGTGGAGCGGCGCGGTATCTGCAGGTCATGCCTCAGCTTGTCATCCTTGTAAGTGTCCCAGTCGACCTGCACGAAGGTGATCTGCTGTTCATAGGCCGGGTTCTCGGCCTTCAGCCGGTCCATCACCCGGTGCTGCGCGCGGCAGGTGGTGCACCACGTCGCGTAGAAATCGACGAACACGGTCTTGCCCGCGGCAAGTTCCTTGTAAACCAGCCCGGGCGTGTAGGGGATCGGATCAGCGTGCAGCACGGCGGGGGCAAGAGCCGCGCCAGCGGCGAGCGTCAGGAAGGTGCGTCTTTGCATGGTGGTCTCCGTTCAGTAGCGGACCGACAGGTCCTGCATCCAGATGGGGGTATGATCCAGCAGCCAGCCCTCGGCGATGGGCAACCAGTTAAACCAGATCGCTGCCCCGACAAGGAGAAAGGCCGCGCCCATCGCGGGCCTTGCCCGGCCTGCCAGTCGCCGCAGCGCGTCGCGCCGGCTGCGCAGCGCGGATTGTGCGCCGTAGGCCAAGGCGAGCATCACCGTTGCCACACCCAGCGCAAAGGCCGCCATGATGGCGCCGGCCCAAGCAAGGTTCCGTCCTGTCGCGGCCAGCGCGATGGCCCCGCCCAGCGTTGGCCCAACGCAGGGCACCCAGACCAGCCCCAGAAGTGCGCCGCCCAGCGCTTGGCTGGTCAGCCCAGCGCGCTCTTTCCTGCCGATCCGGGCATCGGCCCCGGCCGACAGTCCCGCCGTTGCGGTCGCAAAGCCCGCCTGCAGCCGTGGCACCAGCAGGACAAGGCCGAAGGCCGCCATCACCAGCCCGCCCGCCCGCGCCACCGTGTCGGACTCGAGGCCCAGCGCGGGGCCGAAGGCGGCCACGATCATGCCGGAGGCGACGAAGGACAGCGCCAGCCCCGCCGTCAGGGCCAGCGGGCCAAGGCGGTTGGACTGCAGGCTTGATGCCAGCACGATGGGCAGCACCGGCAGGACGCAGGGATTGATCAGCGTCAGCAGGCCCGCGATATAGGCAAGGATCAGTTCCATGTACCAATGGTAGCGGCACCCGTCCCGTCGTCAGCCGGGATTCGCGTTACAGGGCTTCACTTTGCTGTAGGCGCGGCGGGTTGGCGCGACAGTTGCACCGCAAGGATGCCGCCTGCGACCACGATCACCCCAACCACGTCAAGCGGGCCAAGCGCCTCGCGCAGGATGACGGCGGCGATGGCGACGCCGAAGAACGGGTTGAGGAAGTGGAAGGTCGCCGCGCGCAGCGCCCCGATGCGCCCCACCAGCAGGAACCACAGAAAGGTGGCGCCCAGACCCGGCACCAGCGTGGTATAGGCAAAGGCCACCACCAGCTGCCAGTTCCAGGTGATATTCGGCGTCTCGAACCCCAGTGCCAGAGGCCACAGCACGGCCGAGCCAATCAGCATCTGCAATCCGACGATCATCAGAAGGTTGCCGCCGGACGTTGCGCCGCGCACCGTCAATGTCGCCACAGTCAGGCTGAGCACACCGATACCGCAGAGCAAGACGCCGTTCAGGTCCACCCCGCCCTCGATCCGGGCCCCCATGATAAGAGCGACGCCAACCATGCCCGCAAGGATGCCAGCCACGCCCAGCGGCCGTAACTGCTGGCCCAGGACAAGCCGGCCGGCAATGGCCACCAAAAGCGGCATGGTCGAGGCGATGATCGCCGCCAGCGAGGCCTGCACCGTCTGCATCGCGACAAAGTTCAGTCCAAGGTAAAGCGCGTTCTGGCTGATCCCGAAGATCACGGTGGCCAGCCATTGCGCCCGCGTCAGCCGCGGACGCTGGCCCAGCGCAAGGGCAATGCCGACGCCAAGCAGCCCCGAAATCAGGAACCGCAGTGCCAGCGCCGTCATGGGCGGCGCATAGGACACGATCACATGGGCCGAGGTGAAGGCCGAGGACCACATGAGCGCAAAGGCCAGGCCCATGGCGATGGCAATGAAATCCATGTCCCCTCACGCAACAGGGCCGCCCGGCATGGACGGCCCCAATCTCGATCCGGCGGCGCGCAGGCCGCGCGCCGTCTGCCGTAACGCTTAGCTGTTGACGCTTTCCTTCAGCGCCTTGGCGATCGTGAACTTGACCACGCGGTCGGCGTCCTTGCGGACCTGGTCGCCGGTCGCCGGGTTACGCACCATGCGCTCGGGGCGGTCACGGCAGTAAATCTTGCCAACGCCGGGCAGCGTCACCGCGCCACCGGCCGAAACCTCTTGCGTGATGACCGCCAGCATCGCGTCCAGAACAGCAGACGCGGTTTTCTTGTCGCTGCCAGCGTGCTCGGCGATTGCCGTCACCATCTGCGATTTGGTCATCGGTTTTTTCGAAGCTGTCGCCATGTCAGGCCTCCCCATTTGTTAACCCGATCTTCAGGGCCTTTTACCCGTCATCCCTCGGAAAGTGGTTTAGAAGCACAACCAAATGACGCCCGATGCAAGCGAAAACCTCATGAAATGAGGGAATTCGCGCAATTCAGAGGAAAGCTGTCTCTTCGAAGCTGCGCAACTTGCGGCTGTGGATGCGTTCAAGGGGCATGTCGCGCAGCAATTCCATCGCCCGCACGCCGATCAGCAGGTGCCGTGCCACCTGCGTCTTGTAGAAATCCGAGGCCATGCCGGGCAGCTTCAACTCGCCATGCAGCGGCTTGTCCGACACGCATAGAAGAGTGCCATAGGGCACCCGGAAGCGGAACCCGTTCGCCGCGATCGTTGCACTTTCCATGTCCAGCGCGATGGCCCGGCTCTGGCTGAGGCGCTGGACCGGGCCGGACTGGTCGCGCAGTTCCCAGTTGCGGTTGTCGATGGTGGCGACGGTGCCCGTGCGCATGATCCGCTTCAACTCGAACCCTTCGAGCTTGGTGATGTCGGCCACCGCATCTTCCAGCGCCACCTGAATCTCGGCCAGCGCCGGGATCGGCACCCAGATCGGCAGGTCGGCGTCCAGTACGTGGTCCTCGCGCAGGTAGGCGTGTGCCAGCACGAAATCGCCCAGCCGCTGCGAATTGCGCAGGCCCGCGCAATGCCCGACCATCAGCCAGGCATGCGGCCGCAGCACCGCGATATGGTCTGTCGCGGTCTTGGCGTTTGACGGGCCGATACCGATGTTGACCAGCGTGATGCCCTGCCCGCCCTTCCGCTTGAGGTGGTAGGTCGGCATTTGCGGCAGCTTGGCCGGCCCTTCCAGCACCTCGTCCGGGCCGGTGATCTGCGTATTGCCCGGGCCCACGAAGGCGGTATAGCCGCTGTCGGGATCGGCCAGCACGTTGCGCGCATAGGCCTCGAACTCGTCCACGTAGAACTGGTAGTTGGTGAACAGGACGTGATTCTGGAAATGGTCGGCGGCGGTCGCTGTATAGTGGCTGAGGCGCGCCAGTGAATAATCCACCCGCTGCGCGGTAAAGGGTGCCAGTGGATGCGCGCCGTCGGGATACTGGAACCCCATGCCGTTGACGATGTCATCGTGCGTGGTCGAAAGATCCGGCACGTCGAAGACATCGCGCAGGATGAAGTCCAGCGCGCCCTCCTGCGGCACGGTCAACGCTTCGTCGCCGGCAACGGCGAAATGGACCGGCATCGGCGTGGCCGATGGCCCGATCACCACCGGCACACCGTGGTTCTGAATCAAGAGCCCGATCTGCTGTTCAAGGTAGGCCGCGAAAAGATCGGGCCGGGTGATGGTGGTGGCATAGGTGCCGGGCACGGCGACATGGCCGAAAGACAGCCGGCTGTCGGTTGCGGCGAAGCTGGTCGTCGTCAGTCGGACCTCGGGGTAGAAGGCGCGGAAACGCGCTGTGGGCCGCCCCTGCCTGATGGTTTCGGAGAAGCGCGCGCGCAGAAAGGTCGTCGCGCCATCATAAAGCGCCATCAGCCGGGCAACGGCGGCGGCCGGGTCTGTAAAGGCCTCGGGCGCCGGAACATCGGGCGTGATAAGGGCAAGCTTGGGGTCGGCGGCGTTCATATCGTGTCCTTGGCGCAGGCGCGCGGCCCGTCATCCGTGCGGCGCACGGCGGGGCGGAAAAGCGGGGAAGGGAATGCGGATGGCTCCATGGACCAATTGTTATCATCTCGCGGGCGAGTTCAAGCCCCGCACCCCGGCGGCCGTGTCGTTTTCGCGCTAGGCACGGGTCCCTGCGTCATGCCCTAATACGCGCAACAGGAGGATGACATGAGTGTTTCGCAACTACGCCCGAACATGGATTTCTGGGCTGAACGGGTGGATCTTGCCGCCGCCTTTCGCTGGACCGCCCGGCTGAACATGCACGAGGCCGTGGCCAACCACTTTTCATTGGCCGTCAATCCGGCGGGCACGCGGTTCCTGATGAACCCGAACCAGCGGCACTTCGCGCGCATCCGCGCCTCGGACCTGTTGCTGCTTGATGCCGATGATCCCGATACGCTGAAAGGACCAGACGCACCTGATCCGACGGCCTGGGGCCTGCACGGCGCGATCCACCGCCACGTGCCCCATGCACGCTGCGCGATGCACGTCCATTCGATCTTTGCCACCGTGCTGGCCAGCCTTGCCGACAGCCGCCTGCCGCCGATCGACCAGAACTGCGCCACCTTCTACAACCGCATCGTGATCGACGATCATTACGGAGGGCTCGCCTTCGAGGATGAGGGTGAACGCTGTGCGGCGCAGTTCAGCGACCCGAAAAAGAAGGTGATGGTGATGGGCAATCACGGCGTGCTGGTCATCGGCGCGACCGTCGCCGAGACCTTCAACCGCCTCTACTACTTCGAGCGCGCGGCCGAGACCTATATCCGCGCCTTGCAGACAGGCCGGCCACTGCGCATCCTGCCCGACGACGTGGCCGAAAAGACCGCGTCAGAGCTTGAGGCCTATCCCGAGCAGGACATCCGCCACCTTGCCGAGATCAAGGCCATCCTCGACGACGAAGGCAGCAATTACGCGAGTTGACGACCGACATGGACTACGGACTGACAGACGAACATCGGATGATCGCGGACACGGTCCGCAGCTTCGTGGAAAACGAAATCTATCCGCACGAGCAACTGGTCGAACGCACGGGCGAGGTGCCGCACGAGATCGCGCAGGAGATCAAGCGCAAGACGAAGGAGTTGGGCTTTTACGCCTGCAACTTCCCCGAGCGGGTTGGCGGTGCCGGCCTCAACCACCTTGAATTTGCGCTGGTCGAGCGCGAGCTTGGCCGCGGCTCGATGGCACTGACGCATTTCTTCGGACGGCCGCAGAACATCCTGATGGCCTGCGAAGGCGAGCAGGTGGACCGCTACCTTGTCCCGGCGGTGCAGGGCGACCGGATGGACGCGCTGGCAATGACCGAGCCCGGCGCAGGCTCGGACATCCGCGGCATGAAGTGTTCGGCCCGGCGCGATGGGGGTGACTGGGTGCTCAATGGCACCAAGCATTTCATCTCGGGGGCTGATCACGCCGATTTCGTTATCGTCTTCGTGGCCACCGGCGAGGATCAGACCGAGCGGGGCCCGAAAAAGCGGATCACCGCGTTTCTGGTCGATCGAGGCACGCCGGGTTTCACCATCCGCGACGGCTACAAGTCCGTCAGCCATCGCGGCTACAAGAACATGATCCTCGAATTCGACGATTGCCGCCTGCCCGACGCGCAGGTGCTGGGCAAGGTCGATGGCGGGTTCGAGGTGATGAATACCTGGCTCTACGCCACCCGCATCACGGTGGCCACCATGGCGGTAGGCCGTGCGCGGCGGGTCTTCGACCTGGCGCTGGGCCATGCCGCCGAACGCGAGCAGTTCGGCCAGAAGATCGGCAAGTTCCAGGGCGTCAGTTTCCAGCTGGCCGACATGGTGACCGAGATCGACGCGGCCGACCTGCTGACGCTGGCCGCCGCCGACCGGCTGGACAAGGGTTTGCCTGCCAACCGCGAGATCGCGAGTGCCAAGCTTTATGCTTCCGAAATGCTGGCCCGTGTCACCGACCGGGCGATCCAGATCCACGGCGGCATGGGCCTGATGGACGACCTGCCGCTGGAGCGGTTCTGGCGCGATGCGCGGGTCGAGCGGATCTGGGACGGCACTTCCGAGATCCAGCGCCACATCATCAGCCGTGACCTGTTGCGACCGCTGGGGGCCTGACATGCGCCATCTTGCGCCCGGTGCGGGCGGGGATGGGGGCCAGCCCCCCGTCGCGCGCCGCGCGACTCCCCCCGGAGTATTTGAGGCCAGAAGAAGCGGGGCGGTCCACCCCCCGCGCCGGACAGGCGACGGGGGGCTTCTCCTGGCACGGTCATCGGCTCTCCAGCCTGTACCGTGCATTCATCCTGGGGGATTAACCTTAACAAACCGTTGCTTCTTCTGGCGTGAAATACTCCCGCCGGAGGCCTCCGGCCCGCGGCACGCGGGGCGGACATGACGCGCGACCTGTCTCGGCTGTTGCGCCCGGCCTCGGTCGCTGTGATCGGCGGCGGCGCCTGGGGGCGCGCGGTGATCGGGCAGCTGGACAAGATCGGCTTTGCCGGGCCGGTCTGGCCCGTGAACCCCAAGGGGGGCGAGATTGCCGGGCGCGCCGTCGTGGAGCGGGTCGAGGACCTGCCGGCGCCGCCCGATGCCGTCTTCATCGGCATCAACCGCGATGCGACGATCCCGGCGGTGGCGGCGCTGTCGGCATTTGGCGCGGGCGGGGCGGTGTGCTTTGCCGCGGGTTTTGCCGAGGTCGAGGATGGCGCGGCGCGCAACGCCGACCTTCTTCGCGCGGCGGGCGAGATGCCGATCCTTGGGCCCAACTGCTATGGCCTGATCAACGCGCTTGACGGTGCCGTTCTCTGGCCCGACCAGCACGGGCTGGCGCGGGTGGACCGCGGCGTGGCGATCCTGACGCAATCCTCCAACATCGCGATCAACCTGACGATGCAGCAGCGCGGCCTGCCAATCGGCTATGTCGTCACCTGCGGCAATCAGGCCCAGACCAGCCAGGCGCGCATCGCCGCCGACCTGCTGGACGATCCGCGCGTGACCGCGATCGGCCTGCATGTCGAAGGCTTCGGTGACCTTGCCGACTGGCAGGCGCTGGCGCGCAAGGCCCGTGCGCGGGGCGTGCCGCTGGTGGCCTTGAAGGTGGGACGGTCGGCGGCGGCGCGGGCGGCGACGATCTCGCACACCGCCTCGCTGGCCGGGGGCGATGCCGGGGCGCAGGCGCTGCTGGACCGGCTGGGGATCGCGCGGGTGCACGATTTGCCGACCTTTCTCGAGGCGCTGAAGCTCTTGCATGTCTGCGGGCCGCTGCCCTCGGCCGAGATCGCCACGATCAGCTGTTCGGGCGGCGAGGCGAGCCTGTCGGGCGATGCAGCCGAGGGGCGCGGCATTGCCTTTCCGCCGCTGACCGAGGCGCAGCGCGCGGGGCTTTTTGCGGCGCTCGGCCCCCGCGTGGCGCTGGCCAACCCGCTCGACTACAACACCTATATATGGCGCGATGTCCCGGCGATGACCGATGCCTTTGCCGCCATGGTCGCGCCGCATCTGGCCATGACCCTGCTGATCGTCGATTTCCCCCGGGCCGACCGCTGTGACGATGCCGACTGGGACTGCACCATCGCCGCCGCCATCGGCGCGGGCCAGCGCACGGGCGGCCGTATCGGGATGGTGGCGACGCTGCCGGAACTCATGCCCGAGGCAGTGGCCGCGCGGCTGCTGGCGGCGGGGATCGTGCCGCTGAACGGGTTGAACGAGGCGTTCGGCGCGATTGCCGCCGCCGTACAGCGGGAGGTGCCCGATCTGGGCCTTGACCTGCCGCGTCTTGGCCCTGCCGGTGACACGGTGACGCTGACCGAGGCCGCGGCCAAGGCGGCGTTGGCCGCCCATGGCCTGCGAGTGCCGGCCCGCCTGCCCGCCGCCACGCCAGAGGACGCGGTCCAAGCGGCCGGGCAGATCGGCTTTCCCGTGGTGCTGAAGGGCGAAGGTTTCGCGCACAAGACCGAGGCGGGCGCGGTAGTGCTGAACCTGGCCACGCCCGAGGCGGTAGAGGACGCGGCGCGGCGGATGGGTGCGACGGGCTACATTGTCGAGGAAATGGTGAGCGGCACTGTGGCGGAGCTGCTTGTCGGTGTGGTGCGCGACCCCGCGCATGGATTCGTGCTGACGCTGGGGGCGGGGGGCACGCTGACCGAGGTCTGGCAGGATGCGGCCAGCTGCCTGTTGCCCGCCAGCGATGAAACCTTGCATGTCACGCTGGACCGCCTGAAGGTGGCGCGGCTGCTGGCCGGGTTCCGCGGCGCCCCGCCCGCCAACCGTGCCGCGATCATCGCGGCGATCCGCGCGGTCGAATCCCATGTGCTGGCCAATGCCGACGCGGTGGCCGAGGTCGAGGTCAACCCGCTGATCTGCACAGCGACAGATGCCATCGCCGCCGACGCCTTGATCAGGAGAACACCATGAGCCCGATTCGCACCCGCACCGAAGGCACCATCCTCGAGGTCACGCTCGACCGGCCGAAGGCCAACGCGATCGATCTGATCACCAGCCGGATCATGGGCGAGACGTTTCGTGCCTTCCGCGACGACGATGCCCTGCGCGTCTGCATCCTGCGCGCCGAGGGCGACAAGTTCTTTTGTCCCGGCTGGGACCTGAAGGCGGCCGCCGCGGGCGACGCGGTGGATGGCGATTATGGCGTGGGTGGTTTCGGGGGGCTGCAGGAACTGCCGAACCTCAACAAGCCAGTGATCTGCGCGGTCAACGGCATCTGCTGTGGCGGGGGTCTTGAACTGGCGCTGTCGTGTGACCTGATCCTGGCCTCCGACAATGCCACGTTTGCCCTGCCGGAGATTCGCTCCGGCACGGTGGCCGACGCGGCCAGCATCAAGTTGCCCAAGCGCATTCCCTACCATGTCGCGATGGACCTGCTGCTGACCGGGCGCTGGTTTGACGCCGAAGAGGCCCTGCGCTGGGGCCTTCTGCGCGAGATCACCACGCCAGAGGAGTTGCTGCCGAAGGCGTGGGACCTTGCGCGTTTGCTCGCCTCTGGACCGCCGCTGGTTTACGCCGCGATCAAGGAAGTGGTGCGCGAGGCCGAGGACATGCGGTTTCAGGATGCCCTGAACCGCATTACCAAGCGGCAGTTGCCCACGGTCGACAGGCTTTATTCCAGCGAGGACCAGAAAGAAGGCGCGCGCGCTTTTGCAGAAGGGCGCGATCCGGTCTGGAAGGGGCGGTGAATGGCCGGTCTGGAGCGCTTCGTTGAAGCCCAGCTGGGCGTCTATCAGCGGGCGCGGGACGAGATCCGTGCCGGGCGCAAGACCAGCCACTGGATGTGGTTCATCTTTCCGCAACTGGCGATTCTCGGCCGCTCGGACATGGCCAAGCGGTTCGGTCTTGCCGATCTGGACGAGGCGTCGGCATACCTTGGCCATCCGGTGCTGGGCCCGCGCCTGACCGAGATGATGAAGCTAATGCTGACCCATGCGGGTACGCCGCCCGAGGCGATCCTTGGCACGGTCGACGCGATGAAGCTGCGCAGTTGTGCCACGCTTTTTGCCGCGGTGCCGGGTGCCGATCCGGTCTTTGCGGCGGTGCTTGACGCCTTTCATGACGGACAGCGTTGTCCTGTGACGCTGGATGCCCTGACCCGCGGTTAACGTTTGCGAAACGTGGCAACGTACGCCCGGTCGGCGGCATGCGGGCCGGTGGCGCCGGGGCCGTAGATCGGCACCTCTGGCAGGCTCAGCCTGTCGATCCGCGATGACAGCGCGGCAAGGGCCGGGGCGAAACCGGCCCGCACGTAATGTTGCGTGTTGATGGACAGCACGAAAAGCGCGCCGGGCGCGGCGATCCGCAGAAGTTCGGTCAGGGCGTTGGGCCCGACATGGCCCAGCGTGAAGGTGCCCGCGCTGACGATGCCTGAATAGGAACTGTCCTCGACGTCGAGCCGGGCCAGGACGTCGCCTTCGAAAAGCCGGCGATAGGCTCCGCTTCGCCCTGCGACCTCCAGCATCTCGGGCGAGATATCAGTGCCATCCACTGGCGCTGTCCCGTTCGCCCGCAGCAGCATGCCGACCGCCCCGGTCCCCGCCCCGACATCAAGGACCGGGCCAGCGCCGACAGCGGCAAAAGCCTCGGCCACGGCGACCGGCAGGCGGTAATCCATCGCGGCGACGAAATCGGTGTCATAGGTCGCGGCCCAGTCGCGGTACAGGCGACGGTTGTCGTCGGGCGTCTTCAGGCCATAGGCGCCCTCAAGGCTGGGTTTGTCTGTCATGCCGCCGATGCTGCGCCCCTAGCGGCACAAGTCAACCTGCCTTGCGCTTTGGCGCGCGCGGCGGCATCACCGTTGCATGACACGCACGCTTCTTTCCTTCGGTCACGGCTATTCGGCGCGCGCGCTGGCGCGCCTGCTGCCAGCGCGCGACTGGCGCATCATCGGCACCACCCGCAACGAGGACAAGCTGGCCGCCCTGATGGCCGAAGGGACAGAGCCCCGGCTGTGGCCCGGCGCCAACATGCTGCCCGCACTCGATGCGGCGACGCACCTGCTGATTTCCGCCGCGCCCGATGCCGAGGGTGACCCGGTGCTACGCGCCCTGCGCGACGAGATCGCCGCGCGGGCCGGGCAGTTCCAGTGGGTGGGTTATCTCTCGACCACAGGCGTCTATGGCGACAATGGCGGCGACTGGGTGGACGAGGACAGCCCGCTGAACCCCGCCACCGCGCGCGGGCAGGCGCGTGTGCAGGCAGAAGGTGACTGGGCCGCGCTGGGCCTGCCGCTGCACATCTTCCGCCTTGCCGGCATCTATGGGCCCGGTCGCGGCCCGTTCGCCAAGGTGCGCGAGGGGACGGCGCGGCGGATCGTCAAGCCTGGACAGGTCTTCAGCCGTATCCATGTCGAGGATATCGCGCAGGTTCTTGCCGCCTCCATCGCCCGGCCCAACCCCGGCGCCGTCTACAACGTCTGCGACGATGACCCGGCCCCGCCCGAGGATGTCATCGAACATGCCGCGCATCTGCTGGGCCTGCCGGTGCCGCCCGCCGAGGATTTCGAGACGGCCGAGATGACGCCGATGGCGCGCAGCTTCTATGCCGAATCGAAGAAGGTGCGGAACGACCGCATCAAGGACGAGCTGGGCGTGGTGCTGCAATACCCCGATTATCGTGCGGGCCTCAGCGCGCTGCTTGTCGCCGAAGACGCCTGACGGCCCAAGCCAGCGTGGCAAAGACGGCCAGCATCACCCCGGCCACGATCAGGTTGGTGATGTAGAAATTCGCCCGTCCGGCAAAGGTAAGGTTGTTGAGGAACGGGTAGGGCATTCCGCTGGTCACGCTGCCCGCCGGGCTGTCATTCAGCGGCGCGACCAGCAGTTCGATCCAGACGACATAGCCCACGATCACCCCCAACAGCCACAATGCCGAAGCGCGCAGCCGGGTAAACGACTGGTGAATGAACACCGCATCGATCCATTGCAGCGCCGGTCCCGCTCCGTGCAGGTAGCCGTTCAGCCACCACGCGCCCTGCTTGCCATGATCGGTCACCGACCCCGGATCGGCGAGGTAAAGCCGCCAATACAGCATCACCACCATCGCCGTGATGACCGAGGTCATGCCGACAAATCCGTCCCAGCGTTTCGTGCTGCGCCCCTGTTCCAGCGCGATCATCCGGCTGGCCGAGAAGAAGGCGATCAAGAGCGCCCAGATCGTGAGGTACCGGAATGGCCCGCCAAAGCCATCATAGCCTCCGAACAGGATCATCCGCAGGCTGTAAAAGGCGGCCAGCAGGAACACGATCCAGCGATAGACGAGGGCAGGGCGCATTGTGGGGTTCTCCGAACGGTGCTGCACATTCCTGCAGCCCAGGCCGCCCGTCCAGACCGCGCGGAACGTTCCCTTGCGTCACTGGGGTGTCTAACCTTCTGAGAAATAGTCCTCGTCGACGGATCTTAGCACATAGGTTTTGCGAGACCGGACACCGACGTCGTGCTGGATCATCAGGCGCGCCAAGCGGTCGCCATTGATCAGCACGATCCTTTGCTGAACTTTCTCGACATAGTCGCGAGCCTCTTTCGAGAAATCGGAGGTCGTGACAAAAACGCCTTTGGTCGCGCCTTCACCTGTCAAGGAACCAACAAACGCTTGCAAAGCAGGGCGGCCCACCTTGTTGTCGGGGGCGTAGCGCTTGGCCTGTATGTAGACAGCATCCAGGCCCAATGCATCTTCGTTAATGATGCCGTCGATACCACCATCACCGGACTTGCCTATGCGTTGACCCATTTCGCGGTCGCCCCCGCCGTAGCCCATGGCCAGAAGCAGATCGACGATTAATTGTTCGAACCTTGTCGGTGAAACGCCGGAAATGGCGTTGAGAAGTTCCGAGATGAGCGCCGCGTCAATCTCGGAAAAGGCCTGTCCAATAACGTCCTCTGGTGTCTGCGATGCAAAGGTGACGTTGGTTGGCGCAGAGCTGCTTGCCCCGTCACTGTCGGTCTTTGTTGTGCGTTTCTTGAACGCAAGGAATTCTGGATATGCGGACAGAGTCGTGTTGTTGATTTCCGCTGGACCTGCCGCCAGAACGTCCCTGCCTCTTTGGGTGATCTTGTAGTGGCCGCGCTTGATTGGTTCGATCAACCCTGCCTGCGACAGGTATTGACGTGCCCAATGGGCGCGGTTTGCGAGCGTCGTTTGCTTCCCGCTGGGCAGAAGTTGCTCTTGATCTTCCTTGCTGAGACTAAATTCGGCGGCGATCTTCGGCAGACATGGCGCCATTTCCGTATGCCCGGCTGCAATCAGTCTCAGCATCGGCAGCATCAGCATCTCGTAAGTCGGAATCATCGCGCTACGCCCTCTTCCCGATAACCTTCACATCGAGCACCTCCAGCACCTTCGCCTCGATGTCGGCGGCGTTCAGGCCGGCGGTGGCGTACATGTCGGCGGGGCTGGACTGGTCGATGAAGGTGTCGGGCAGGGTCATCATCCGGAACTTCAGCCCGGTATCGAACACGCCCTCGTCGGCCAGCAGTTGCGCGACGTGGCTGCCAAAACCGCCCACCGCGCCCTCTTCGATGGTGATCAGCGCCTCGTGCGTGTGGGCAAGGCGCAGGATCAGGTCGCGGTCCAGCGGCTTGGCAAAGCGGGCATCGGCGATACTGGGCGTGATGCCACGCGCGGCCAGCCCCTCGGCGGCCTTCGTGACTTCCTGCAGCCGGGTGCCGAAGGACAGGATGGCCACGCGCGATCCCTCCTGCACCATCCGGCCCTTGCCAATCTCCAGCGGTTCAGCGTCCTCGGGAATGGTCACGCCCACCCCTTCGCCGCGCGGAAAGCGGAAGGCGATGGGCCCCGTGTCGTGCCGGGCAGCGGTGGCGACCATGCGGACCAGTTCTGCCTCGTCGGCCGCGGCCATCACCACGAAGCCGGGCAGGTTGGCAAGGAACGCCACGTCGAAGGCGCCGGCATGGGTCGCGCCATCGGCCCCCACCAGCCCCGCGCGGTCGATGGCGAAGCGCACCGGCAGGCGCTGGATGGCCACGTCATGCACGACCTGGTCGTAGCCGCGCTGAAGGAAGGTGGAGTAAAGCGCGCAAAAGGGCCGCAGCCCGCCCGCGGCCAACCCGGCGCTGAAGGTTACCGCATGCTGTTCGGCGATGCCCACGTCGAAACAGCGGCTGGCATAGCGTTCCATGAACCGGCTGAGACCCGTGCCGTCAGGCATCGCCGCTGTCACCGCGCAGATCATCGGGTCGCGCGCGGCCTCTTTCAGAAGCTGTTCGGCAAAGACCGAGGTATAGCTGGGGGCGTTCGATGGCGCCTTGGCCTGTTCGCCGGTCAGCACGTCGAACTTGCCCGTCGCGTGGCCGCGGTCCAGCGCCTCTTCGGCGGGGGCATATCCCTTGCCCTTCTTGGTGATCACATGGATCAGCACCGGGCCGGTGGCGCGGTGATGCACCATCCGCAGCACCGACAAAAGCTGTTCCATGTCGTGCCCGTCGACCGGGCCGATATAGGAGAACCCCAGTTCCTCGAAGAGCGTGCCGCCCACGGTCATGTGTTTGAGCATGTCCTTGGCCCGGCGCGCGCCCTCGCGGAAGGGTTCGGGCAGCAGGCTGACCGCGCCCTTGGCGGCGGCCTTGAGTTCTTGAAACGGCTCGCCTGCGTAAAGCCGCCCAAGGTAGTTCGACAATGCACCGACGGGTGGCGCGATGGACATGTCGTTGTCGTTCAGGATCACGAACATGCGTTTGCCGAGATGGCCCGCGTTGTTCATCGCCTCGAAGGCCATGCCGGCGCTCATCGCACCGTCGCCGATCACCGCGATCGCGTCGCCGATGCCGAACTCGGGCGCGCCGCCCAGATCGCGCGCCACGACGAATCCCAGTGCCGCGCTGATCGAGGTGGAGCTATGTGCCGCGCCGAACGGGTCATACGGGCTTTCGGACCGCTTGGTGAAGCCCGACAGCCCGTCCTTCTGCCGCAAGGTGCGGATGCGGTCGCGCCGCCCGGTCAGGATCTTGTGCGGATAGCTTTGGTGGCTGACGTCCCAGATGATCTTGTCGCGCGGCGCATCGAAAACGGCATGCAGCGCGACGGTCAATTCCACCACGCCAAGGCCCGCGCCCAGATGTCCGCCGGTAACCGACACGGCGCTGATCGTTTCGGCGCGAAGCTCGTCGGCCAGCCGCCGCAACTCGGAATCCGACAGGCCCTTGAGGTCTGCCGGGGTCTGCACCTTGTCCAGCAGAGGCGTCGGCGGACGTTGTGTCATCTTGGGCCCTTTCAGTTCCGGCGGGCGATAACGAAACGGGCCGCATCCTTCAAGGTCTCGGCCCGCGCGCCGTAGCTTTCAAGCGCGGCACAAGCCTCGTCCACCAGCTGGGCCGCGCGTGCCTTGGCGCCATCGAGGCCCAGCAGCGACACGAAGGTTGCCTTGCCTGCCGCCGCATCCTTGCGCAGGGCCTTGCCGGCGACGGCAGCATCGCCCGTGACGTCCAGTATGTCGTCGGCAATCTGGAAGGCCAGCCCAAGCGCCCCGGCATAATGCCGCATCGGACCGGGATTGATGCCGCCCAGCACCGCCCCCGCCTCGGCCGACCAGCCGATCAGCGCGCCGGTCTTGGCAGCCTGCAGCGCGGTGATCTGCTCCAGCGTCAGCGGCGCGTCGGCGGTTTCGGCGGCGATGTCGAGGGCTTGGCCCCGCACCATGCCCTGTGCCCCTGCGGCCCGCGCCATATTGGCGACAAGCTGTACACGCACGCCCGAGGGCCCGACCTCGGGCCGCGCCAGCAGGTCGAAGGCAAGGGTCTGCAACGCATCGCCCGCCAGCACGGCGGCGGCCTCGTCCCATTTGACATGTACGGTGGGCTGGCCGCGCCGCAGCGCGTCGTCGTCCATGCAGGGCAGGTCGTCATGAACCAGCGAATAGGCGTGCATCGCCTCGATCGAAGCAGCGGGCCAAACGGCTTGTTCCACACCCACCCCGTGAAGCCGCGCCGATTCCATGACCAGAAAGCCGCGCAGCCCCTTGCCGCCGCGCACTGCATAGCGCATCGCCTCGACAAGTGGACCGTCGCCCATCGGGCGCAGCGCCTGTTCCAGAGCGCCTTGCGTCACCAATGCGGCCGCATTCAGTGCGCCTTGGAAGCGGTCATTCGTCAAGGGGCACCGTGCCGGTGGGCTGGCCATCCGCGTTCAGCGTGATCTTGGCGACCTTTTCTTCGGCCTCGTTCAGCTTTTCCTCGCAACGCTTTTTCAGTGCCGCGCCGCGTTCGTAGAGCGCGATGGATTCTTCCAACGCCACGTCACCACGCTCCAACTGGCCGACCACGGATTCGAGCTCCTTGATCGCCTGTTCGAAGCTCATCTTGTCGACCGGGGTATCTGTCATCTGCCTCTTTCCTCCAGAACCTGCACGTGCGCGCGCGCGCTTTGTGCCAACGCATCCAGATCATAGCCGCCTTCGAGTGACGAGACCACGCGGCCCGCGCAATGGGCATCGGCAAGGTCACAAAGCCGTCCGGTGACCCAAGCAAAATCGGCGGCCTCCAGCGCCAGCCCTGCCAGCGGGTCCGCCATGTGCGCGTCAAAACCGGCCGAAACAAGGATCAGCTCGGGTTCGAAGGCATCGACGCGCGGAAAAACCTGACCCTCGTAGATCCGGCGAAAGGCCGCGCCATCGGTCCCCGGCGACAGCGGCACGTTAAGCACGGTGTCATGCGGGCCGGTCTCGTCCGCTGCGCCGGTGCCGGGCCAAAGCGGCATCTGGTGGGACGAGATGAACAGGATGCGCGGATCATCCTCGACCAGCGCCTGCGTGCCGTTGCCGTGATGCACGTCGAAATCGACGATGGCAACGCGCGACAACCCGTGATGGTCCAGCGCGTGCTTGGCACCCAGCGCGACATTGCCGAACAGGCAGAACCCCATCGGCAACGCCTGTTCGGCATGGTGGCCCGGCGGACGCACGGCGGCAAAGGCATTTGCCACCTCGCCGGCCAGCACCATGTCGACCCCGCGCAAGACTGCGCCCACCGCGCGATAGGCCGCGGCCAGCGAGCCGGGCGAAAGATAGGTATCGGCGTCAAGCTGGGCCCAGCCTTCAGCCGGGGATTCGTTGCGCAGCATGGCCAAGTAGGACGCGGGGTGCAGACGAAAGAGATCGTCCTCGGCGGCCAGCGGTGCCTTGACGCGGGTCAGCGCAAGGTTGTCCAGTGCCGCCAGCACCACCTCCAGCCGCGCGACCTGTTCGGGATGGCCGGGCGGCGTGACATGGCCGAGACAGTCGGGGTGTGTGATCAAAGCAGTTGCCATGTGCCCAAGGAACAGAAAACCTGCACAAAGGACAAGTGAGGACAACATGCGCCAGCTGACGTTTGCCGCCTGCGTGCTGGCCACAGCGGCGGCCGCCGACGAGGCCCCGCTGACCCTGACCAGCGATCTTAACCGCGACAGCGCTTACGAGACGTTCCTGCTGACCCCCGGCGAGGACGGCACATACGATCTGCGGATCGACACGGCCCGGGGGCAGGAAATTGTTGCGCCCGGGTTTGTCTGGGCTGGCGCGATGGCGGGGCAGATGCCCGGGCTGGCGTTGGCGGCCAATGGTTCGGTACAGGTCATCTCGATGAATGACAGCGTGGGACGTGATCGCTGGCGACAGGTTCTGACCATCGTATACCGCAAGGGCGCCTATCAGGTCGCGGGCTTTACCTATGGCTGGCATGACACGCTGGATGCCGCCAATTACGGTGACTGCGATGTTAACCTGCTGACCGGGCGGGGTGAGGCGACGCACGCGGGTGTAATCCGGACGTTCCGCACCCGTGCGCATGCAGTGCCGGTCACCCGGTGGGCTGACGATCCGCAGGTGCCGCCCGAATGCGGCATTGCGCCCTAGCCGTCAGTCCGGCGCCAGCATGTAACCTGCGCCACGCACCGTCTGCAGATAGCGCGGCTGGCGCGGATCGGTTTCGAGCTTGCGCCGCAGGCGGGTTATCTGCACGTCCACCGCGCGTTCCTGCGTCTGCCCGCCGGCTCGGCTCAGCTCTTCGACCAGCCGCGCGCGGGTGATCGCGCTGCCCGCATTGGCAGAGAAGATGCGCATCAGCTGGCTTTCCGTCGCCGTCAGCCGCACTTGCACATCACCGTGGCGCAATTCGCCCCTGTCGATGTCATAGCTGATCGGCCCCAGTTGCAGCACCTTGGGCCGGACTGGCGCCGGCTCGGCCTCGGGCACGCGGCGCAGGATCGCATTGATCCGAAGCAGCAGCTCCTTTGGCTCGAACGGCTTGGCAAGGTAATCGTCCGCGCCAGCCTCCAGCCCGGCGATGCGGTCGCCGGTTTCGGCCCGCGCCGTCAACAGCAGGATCGGCGTCGGCAGCTTGGCCCTGAGTTCACGGCACAGGCTGATGCCGTCCTCGCCCGGCATCATCACGTCCAGCACGATCAGGTCAAATTCCAGCCCGCTCAGGATACGCCGCGCATGGGCGGCGTCGCGCGCCATGCTGACAAGAAATCCGTGGCGGATAAGAAATTTCTGCAACAGCCCCCGGATGCGTTCGTCGTCATCGACGATAAGCAGATGTGCGTCGTCCCGTTTCATGCGCTTTTATCCCTCAGCGCTTCGTATTGGCGCCTGATTTCCTCGTCCATCATCGCCTCCAGCACCTGCCGGAAGCCCGCCACGGCCACCGGCCCCGCGGCGCGGTAGGCCATCCGCATCCGTTCGCGCTGGGCGTCGGACAATTCGCGTTCCAGCGCCGCCCCCTCCGGCGTCAGGAACAGGTGGCGCTCGCGCTTGTCGTTGCGGCCCACCCTGCTTTCCACGAGACCGTCCTCGACCAACGTCCGCAAGACACGATTGAGGGACTGTTTTGTAACACCAAGAATGGCGAGCAGGTTGTTGACCGTGGTTCCGGGGCTGCGGTGGATGAAATGGATCGCGCGGTGGTGCGCCCGGCCATAGGCCTTGTCAGCCAGGATGCGGTCGGGATCAGCGGTGAAGCCGCGATAGGCAAAGAACATCGCCTCGATGCCCTTGCGCAGCTGTTCGTCGGTCAGGAACAGCAGCGCCTGTCCGCCTTGCGGCACGGAAGTCTCGGCCATGGTCTCCTCCTTTCCCTTGCGGACAAGATACGTCAGCCTTGTTGACATTCCAAGACTCAACTGCTAGCGAAACCGCGAGTTCGCGCAATATTATGTCCGTTTCGGACCTATATGGCGAAACAAATGCAAATCAGGAGGCCTGACATGGCAGGATCATATGAAGACCGCGACGGATGGATCTGGATGGATGGCAAGTTGGTGGAATGGCGCAGCGCGCAGGTTCACATCCTTACACATGCGCTGCACTACGCCTCGTCCGTCTTCGAGGGCGAGCGCTGCTACAACGGCAAGATCTTTCGCGGCCACGACCATTCGCTGCGCCTGCTGAAGTCGGGTGAACTGCTGGACATGCCGATCCCCTACACCGCTGACGAGATCGACGCGGCAAAGGACGCCATGCTCAAGGCCAACGGCTGGACCGATGCCTATGTGCGCGCCGTCGCCTGGCGCGGCTCGGGCGAGGACATGGGCGTTTCGGCGCGGCGCAACCCCGTGCGGCTGGCCATCGCCGGCTGGGAATGGGGCAACTATTACGGCGACGCCAAGATGAAGGGCGCCAAGCTCGACATCGCGAAGTGGAAACGCCCCTCGCCCGAAACGATCCCGACCGCCGCCAAGGCCGCCGGCCTTTACATGATCTGCACCATGTCCAAGCACGCCGCCGAGGCCAAGGGATGCTCGGACGCGCTGTTCATGGACTATCGCGGCTACGTGGCCGAGGCGACCGGCGCCAACATCTTCTTCGTGAAGGACGGCGAGGTGCACACCCCGCTGGCCGATGCCTTCCTCAACGGCCTGACCCGCCAGACCGTCATCGGGATGCTGAAGGACAAGCAGATCAAGGTGCATGAACGCCACATCATGCCCGAGGAACTGGAAGGGTTCGAGCAGTGCTGGCTGACCGGCACCGCCGCCGAGGTCACCCCCGTCGGCCAGATCGGCGACTACACCTTCGAGGTCGGCGCCCTGACCCGCGACATCGCCGAAAGCTACGAGAAACTGGTGCGGGCCTGAGGGCCCCACTCACCCCGCCGGCGTCATCGCCTTGCGCTGGCGGGTCCGCTCCAGGCCCAGCTGCCGTTCACGCCAGATAATCAGCACGCCGGCGGCGATGATGATCGCGGCGCCGGACAGCATCGAGGGGGTCGGCACCTCGTTGAAGACGAAAAAGCCCGATCCGATCGCGAGCAGCATCGAGGTATATTCGAACGGGGCAATGACCGAGGCGTCGGCCAGCCGGTAGCTGGACGTCAAAAGCGCCTGTCCCAACCCGCCGCAAAGTCCTGCCAGGACCAGCATCGTGGCCTCTGCCGGCGTCGGCCAGACCCATCCCCAGAACAGCGTCAGCAGCGATAGCAGCGCCGCATTGACCGAGAACCAGAACACGATCGCGGCCGTGCTTTCGGTGACCACCAGTTTGCGCACGAAGACCTGCGCCAGCGCGCCGAAGAGTGCCGAGGTCAGCACCACGATGGCGCCGAGCTTTTCCTCCACCCCGATTGGGCCCGCGGTGATCGAAAAGCGCGGCGTGAGCACGATCATCACGCCGACAAGGCCCATCGCAACCGCTGACAGGCGGAACGCCCGGACCTTTTCGTTCAGAAACATCGCCGCAAGGATCACCACCAGCAGCGGCGAGGCATAGCCGATCGCCGTAACCTCGGGCAGCGGCAGCAGGCCAAGGCCAGCAAAGCCCAGCCCCATGGAGGTGGTGCCAACCAACGCGCGCCAGACATGGCCCAATGGATTCGACGTGCGCCAGCCGCGCCGTATCTCGCCCCGCAGCAGCAGCCATGTCACGATCACCGGGATCGCAAAGGCCGAGCGGAAGAACACGGCTTCACCCGGCGGGACATGGCCGGATGACGCCTTGATCAGGCTTTGCATCGTGACGAAAATGAAGACCGACACGATCTTCAGCGTGATCCCGCGCAGCGGCTGCATGACGAGCCCCTTTCTGGGGCAAGCCTAAGCCGAGGTGAAGCCAAGGGAAAGTGGCTGTTCGTCTCAGGCGCGCTGGCCGCGCGCGATCCTGAACCATGTTTTCAGCCCGGCGCGGCTGGTCTCGTTGCGCGTCGCGCGCAGCTTGGCATCGGCGCGCGGATTGCGCAGGTCCCGGCGTTCCAGCGTCAGGAACCGGCGCAGGCGCAACTCGTCGTCACGCCGGCGCGGATGATCGGCAAGATGGGGTCGCATGGTATTGTCCTCCCTTTGCTTGGAAGACGAGGATACCACGAAAGCCGGGCTGTTTCACTGCCGGAGGCGGGCAACCGCCCATCGCGCGGCATCGGCCACGGCTGGGTCGGAAGCGTCAAGATGTGCTGCGGCTGCCCCTCGAAGTGCCGCCTGCCCGGAATTGCCAATGGCGTAAAGCACGTTGCGCAGGAACCTGTCGCGCCCGATCCGCTTGATCGGGCTGCCGGAGAACCGCGCGCGAAAGGCGGCATCGTCCAGCCCGGCCAGATCGGCCAATGGCGGCGCGCGCAGGTCGTCACGCGCCGTCAGCCGCGCATCGCGGGCAACCACGGCGAACTTGTTCCACGGGCAAACGGCAAGGCAATCGTCGCAGCCATAGATGCGGTTGCCCAAGGCCGGGCGCAGCGCCTCGTCCACCGGGCCGGCATGTTCGATCGTCAGGTAGGAAATGCAGCGCCGCGCATCCAGCTGGTAGGGTGCCGGAAAGGCCGCCGTCGGGCAAATGTCGAGGCAGGCCGTGCAACTTCCGCAATGGCTGACCTCGGCCTTGTCGGGGGGCAACTCTACCGTGGTGAAGATCGCGCCAAGAAACACCCAGTTGCCAATATCCCGCCCCAACAGGTTCGTATGCTTGCCCTGCCAGCCCAGCCCGGCGGCCTGCGCTAGCGGCTTTTCCATCACCGGCGCGGTGTCCACGAAAACCTTGATCTCGTCCCCCGGGGCCTGTGCCAACAGCCATCGGCCAACCGCCTTCAGCCGCTTCTTGACCACGTCATGGTAATCGCGTCCCTGCGCATAAACGCTGATTGCCCCCCGGTCGGGCCGGTCCAGCACCGCCATCGGATCGTGATCGGGGGTATAGCTTTCGGCCAGCATGATCACCGATCGCGCCGCCGGCCACAGCGCGGAGGGATCGCCGCGCCATCCCATCCGCTCGGCCATCCAGCCCATTTGCCCGTGCCGACCGTGGGTCACGAACTGCGCCAGCCGCCCCGCCGCTTGGGGAATGGCATCGGGCCGGCACACGCCCATTGCCGCAAAACCCGCCGTCAGCGCCTGCGCCGCCAGCGCCTCTTTCAGCGCCGCGCTCATGGTTCTTCTGGCCTGAAATACTCTCGGGGGGAGTCCCGCAGGGACGGGGGGCAGACAGCCCCCCTGCGCCGCAAATCAGAAGTCGAGGTCGGCATAATGCGCGGGCGGCAGAAAGCCCGGCACCTGGTCGGCCAGCAATGAGCGGAAGGCGGGCCGCGACTTTATCTTGGCGTACCAGTCCTTGACCACTTCCGAGCGATGCCAATCCACGTCCGAAATGTAATCGAGGCAAGACAACTGGGCGGCGGCAGCGAAATCGGCCAGCGTCATCTCGTTGCCCGCCAGCCAGCGCCGTGCCTCCAGCAGACCTGCCATGTAGTCGAGGTGATACTTGATCGCGCGCGAGCCCGCCTTGACGTTCGCGCTGTCGGGATAGCCGGTGCCCATTACCTTGCGATAGACCCGTTCACCGACCAGCTTGGACGTGACCTCGTGGTAGAACTTGTCATCGAACCACGCGGTCAGGCGGCGCACCTCGTAGCGCGCCTCGGCCTCGCGCGGCATCAGGGGCGGCTGCGGCACGGTTTCTTCAAGGTACTCGCAAATCGCCTGGCTGTCGGCGAGCGTCCGGTTGCCCAACCGCAGGACCGGCACCTTGCCGGCCGGGTTGCGGCGCAGGAACTCGGCCGAGGGCTCCCAGTAGCGTTCCTCGACCAGTTCCACCTCGATACGCTTTTCCGCAAGGCACAGGCGCACCTTGCGCGAAAACGGGGAAAGCGGGAAATGGTAAAGCCGGTTCATGCGTCTTGCCGTCCTGTCCGGGGGTTACTCTTCAATGCCGCATGCGCCGCCGGGGTTCAATCGCGGATTGCCGCGGGCCGGGTCATTGAAAGCACGACGCGCGCCCATCCGCCGCAATCGTCGCGGCCCCGTCCATGATCTGGCTCGCGCGGGTCTGGACGAAACTGCCGGGCCGGGCGGCCGAACGGCCCTTGGGGTCTGGCAGGACGGCCGCCAGCAGCGCCGCCTGCCGGTCGCTTAACTTGTCGGCGTCGACCTTGAAGTAATGTTGCGCCGCTGCCTGCACGCCAAAGACACCGTCATCGAACTCGGCCACGTTGAGATAGACCTCAAGGATCCGTCGCTTGCCCCAGAACAGCTCGACCACCGGGGTCAGCATTGCCTCGATCGCCTTGCGCAGCCAGCTGCGCCCCTGCCAGAGATAGACGTTCTTGACCACTTGCTGGCTGATCGTGGAGGCGCCGCGCGCCCCGCCCGCAGCCATTGCTGCGCGTATGGCGGAGATGTCGAGGCCCCAGTGAAGGCAGAAATTGGCGTCCTCGCCGGCAACGGCCGACCGGGCCATCGCGGGCGCAATCCGCTCGATCGGCACCCAGGTTTGCGAGATGTCGCCCAGCCGCCAGCGTTCGGAGGCCATGTAGGGCGTGATCGGTGGGTTGATCCATGAAAACAGCAGGATCATCGCCAGCATGAATCCCGCCAGTCCCAACACCGTGCGTCCCGCCCAGCGCCGCAAGCGGCGGCGCCAGGACGGGCGGGGTGGTTCCGGCGGCGGGCCGGGTTTCTTGCGAGACTTGCGGGCGGTTGCGCGGGCCATGCCTGTCTATAGGCAGGCCCGTGCAGCAAGGAAAGCCGCCTCTACTCCGCCGGGATCGCCCGCTCTTCGAGGCTTAGCGGATGCGGCAAGTGCACCAGCATCTCCTTGGGGCAGACCTGCAGGAACGCCGCCTTTTCCGCCTGCCAGTTCTGCAGGATGCGCGTGGCGCGGGCGCTGCCGGTCTCGCGCGCGTGGCGGGCGATCAGCTCTTTCAACTGGCTTTCCCAATGGTCCACCGTAACCGGGCAGGTCACCAGCGTCTCGGCGTTGATCAGCGGTGCGCAGGTACCCTCGGGATCGTAGAGATAGGCCATGCCGCCGGTCATCCCGGCGCCGAAGTTGGCGCCGATCTGGCCGAGGATCACGGCAACCCCGCCGGTCATGTATTCGCAGCCATTGCTGCCGCAGCCCTCGACCACCACGGTCGCGCCGGAGTTGCGCACGGCAAAGCGTTCGCCGGCGCGGCCAGCGGCAAAAAGGTAACCCCCGGTTGCCCCGTAAAGCACGGTGTTGCCGATGATCGTGTTCTCGGCAGCGACCAGCGGGCTCGCCATCGGCGGGCGCACCACGATGGTGCCGCCCGACAGGCCCTTGCCGACATAGTCGTTGGCATCGCCCGCGACCTCGATCTTCAGCCCCTTCACGGCGAATGCGCCAAGCGACTGCCCGGCCGAACCGCGCAGCTTCACCGTCAGGTGGTCGGGCTGAAGATTGTTGCGCATCCCGAAGCGCCGCACGATATGGCTGGATGTGCGGGTTCCGATGGTGCGCAGCGTGTTCTGCACCGCGTATTCCAGCTGCATCTTCTCGCCATCATTGAGGAAGCGCGCGGCGTCCTTGACGATTTCGGCGTCCAGCGTGTCGGGCACTTCGTTGCGCGGCTTGTTACGGTCGTAGCGGATCTTGTCGGCGCCATCGACGGTGATCAGCATCGGGTTGAGGTCGAGGTCGTCCAGATGCGCGGCACCACGGCTGACCTGCGTCAGCAGGTCGGCGCGGCCGATCACGTCATCAAGGCTGCGCGCGCCGATGCTGGCGAGGATCTCGCGCACTTCAGTGGCATAGAAGGTGATGAGATTGACCACCTTCTCGGCATTGCCGGTGAACTTGGCGCGCAGGCTTTCGTCTTGCGTGCAGACGCCGACGGGGCAGGTGTTGGACTGGCACTGGCGCACCATGATGCAGCCCATCGCGATCAACGCGGCGGTGCCGATGCCATATTCCTCGGCCCCCAGCATCGCCGCCATCACGATGTCGCGCCCGGTGCGCAGGCCGCCATCGGTGCGCAGCGTCACGCGGCTGCGCAGGTTGTTCATGCTCAGCACCTGGTGCGCCTCGGTCAGGCCCATTTCCCATGGCAGACCTGCGTATTTCACGCTGGTCGCGGGGCTGGCGCCGGTGCCACCGTTATGGCCCGAGATCAGGATGATGTCGGCCTTGGCCTTGGCCACGCCCGCGGCGATGGTGCCGACACCGGAGGAGGCCACCAGTTTCACCGTGACCTTGCAGCGCGGGTTGATCTGCTTGAGGTCATAGATCAGCTGCGCGAGGTCCTCGATCGAGTAGATATCGTGGTGGGGCGGCGGCGAAATCAGCGTCACGCCCTTGGTCGAATGGCGTAGCCGCGCGATCAACTCAGTCACCTTCATGCCGGGCAGCTGGCCGCCCTCGCCGGGCTTGGCGCCTTGCGCGACCTTGATCTCCAGTTCTTCGCACTGGTTGAGGTATTCCGCCGTCACGCCGAAACGGCCCGAGGCCACCTGCTTGATCTTGGCGGACGGGTTGTCGCCGTTGGGTTCGGGCGTGAAATGCGCCGGATCCTCGCCGCCCTCGCCGCTGTCGGACTTCGCCCCGATGCGGTTCATCGCGATGTTCAGCGTCTTGTGCGCCTCGGGCGACAGCGCGCCAAGGCTCATACCCGGCGTGACGAAACGCTTGCGGATCGCGGTGATGCTTTCGACTTCCTCGATCGGCACGGGGTTACCCAGCGGCTTGATCGCCAGAAGGTCGCGCAGGTGGATCGGCGGGTTGGCCTGCAGCACTTTGCTGTATTGCTTCCACAGCTCGTATGAGGCTGCGTTGCAGGCTGCCTGCAGCATATGCATCGTCTGCGCTTCCCAAGCGTGTTTCTCGCCGGAACGTCGGGCTTTGTAAAAACCGCCGATCGGCAGGATGTCCTGGTTGGCCGTCCAGCCGCGCGCGTGGACCTCTTCGATCTTCTGCTGGATGCCGGTGATGCCGATGCCCGAGATACGGCTATGCATGCCCGGGAAATATTCGGCCACAAGGGCGCGGCTAAGGCCTACGGCCTCGAAGTTCAGACCGCCGCGATAGGACGAGACGACCGAAATGCCCATCTTCGACATGATCTTGAGAAGGCCCGCGTCGACTGCCGCACGGTAGCGGCGCATTGCGTCCTCGAGGCTGCCCTCGATCAGGCCGCGCGCCACCCGGTCGGCAATGCTGTCCTGTGCGAGGTAGGCGTTGACCGTCGTCGCGCCGCTGCCGATCAGCACCGCGAAGTAATGCGGGTCGATGCATTCGGCCGACCGCACGTTGACGCTGCAGAAGGTCCGCAGGCCCTTGCGCGTCAGCCACGAATGCACCGCGCTGGTGGCCAGGATCATCGGCATCTGCACCTTGTCGGGGCCTTGATGTTCGTCCGTCAGCACGATGTGCCCGGCGCCCGAGCGCACGGCATCCTCGGCCTCGGCGCGCACCCGCTCCAGCGCGGCGTGCAGCGCGTCGGGCTTGTGGCCGGCGGGGAAGGTGCAGTCGATGAAGGCCACCGACTGGCCGAACTGCCGCACCATCACGTCGAATTCGGTATTGGCGATGAACGGGCTTTCCAGCACGAGGATCTCGGTCTGGGCGCTGGATTCATCCAGCACGTTCTTGAGGTTGCCAAACCGGGTCTTCAGGCTCATCACGCGGCTTTCGCGAAGCGAGTCGATCGGTGGGTTGGTGACCTGACTGAAGTTTTGCCGGAAATAATGGCTCAGCGGGCGGTATTGCTGGCTTAGCACTGCCGGCGGCGTATCATCGCCCATCGAGGCGATCATTTCCTTGCCGTCCTCGGCCATGGGCGCAAGAACCTGCTCCAACTCTTCGATGGAATAACCCGCCGAAATTTGCCGCTTGCGCAGTTCGGCCCCGCTGAAGAGTGCATTTTCGGGCACGTCACGCATGATGACCGACAGGTCGACGACCTTTTCGATCCAGTCAGCATAGGGTTGCGCCGAAGCCAGCCGGTTCTTGATCTCGGTATCGTGGTAAAGTTTGCCCTCGGCCATGTTGACGGCAATCATCTGCCCCGGCCCGAGCGCGCCTTTTTCCTTCACACTGGATTCGTCAATCGGCACCATCCCGGCCTCGGAGCCGGCGATCAGCAGCCCCTCGCCGGTGACGACATAGCGCAAGGGGCGTAATCCGTTGCGGTCCAACCCGCCACAGACCCAGCGGCCGTCGGTCATTGCCAGCGCGGCGGGGCCGTCCCACGGCTCCATCACGGCGTTGCAGTAGGAATACATGTCCTGCCAGGCTTGCGGCATTTCCACCGCCTGCTTGGACCACGCTTCGGGCACCATCATCGTCTTGGCCATCGGCGCCGAGCGGCCGGCGCGCACAAGCACCTCGAACACCGAATCCAGCGCGCCGGAATCGGATGTTCCGAAGGGAATGATCGGCTTGATGTCCTCGGCCATCTCGCCGAACGTGTTGGACGCCATGCGGATTTCATGGCTGCGCATCCAGTTGACGTTGCCTTTCAGCGTGTTGATCTCGCCGTTATGGGCCAGCATGCGGAACGGCTGGGCCAGCGCCCATTGCGGGAAGGTGTTGGTTGAATAGCGCTGGTGATAGATCGCGAATGCGCTTTCAAACCGGGCATCCAGAAGGTCGGGATAGAACACCGCCACCTGTTCGGCCAGCATCATGCCCTTGTAGATGATCGACCGGCAGGACAGCGAACAGAAGTAAAGTTGCGGGATCTGGGCCGCGGCGGCGGCCTTTTCGATCCGGCGGCGGATGATGTAAAGCTCGCGTTCAAACTGGTCGGCGTCGATGTCCTTTTCGCAGCGGATCAGGATCTGTTCGATCTCGGGCCGGGTCGAATTGGCCTTTTCGCCGAGGACATCGGTATTCACCGGCACATGCCGCCAGCCGTAGATGTAGTGCCCCATCCGCAGCACTTCGGATTCCACGATGGTCCGGCAGCGCTCCTGTGCGCCGAAATCGGTGCGCGGCAGGAAAACCTGTCCGACGGCAACCAGCTTGTTCATGTCGGGCTCATGCCCGGTGCGGCGGATCTGGTCGTAAAAGAAATGCACCGGGATCTGCACGTGGATGCCCGCGCCATCGCCGGTCTTGCCATCGGCATCGACTGCGCCGCGGTGCCACACTGCCTTCAACGCGGCAATGCCCTTTTCCACGACCCCGCGCGACGGCTTGCCGTCGATCGCGACAACAAGGCCCACGCCGCAGGACGAATGTTCGTCTTCGGACTTGTAGAGGCCATTCTCATCCAGCCATGCGCGGCGCGCTTCCTCGGCCGCGGCCCAGCTTTCGTCATACTGCGTCATGGGTTGGCTCCTTGGGGCAAAAGCGGGGCTGCGGGGGCGGTGTAGGACGACATGATCGCGCCACAGCCGAACTTTGGTTGCGAGGACAGGAACCCGGGCTGGCCGGGAAAGATGAACTGCATCGGGGTGTCGTCGGTGGTGTAGCTGTCGGTGGGTGTGGTCACCTTGCTGACACCGGCGAGGAATGTACGCCACTCGGCGTTGACGAACTCGTTGCCTTCGGACCGCCACAGCTCGGCTCCATCAGGGCCGGTTGCGGTAATATGATATTGGGTCCGGTCCAATGTTACGCCGTCGATCACCACTTTGCCGATCAGCCGATCCTCGCCCACGTAATGGATGGTGCCGACTTGCGGCGAGGTGGTAGTGAAGTCGTAGGTGTCGACATTGGTCGCCAGCAATGTCGTCAGCGAGGCCGGGTCGGCCGCGCCCGGATCAAGCGAATCCTCCACGCCGTCGCGGGCGTGAAATCCGCTGATCCATTGCGTTTCGGCGTCGATGGTGCCGGCATAGACAAGGCCGTTCTGGTCGAGGTCCACGCGACGTTGATAGCCCGCGGGATCACCGGTGCAGGTAAAGAGGTGCGAGACGGTGCAACTGAGCATCTGAACCGTGACGTAGGCCGTGCAGCCTTCGGGCAGTGTGAAGGTCTGCGTGTCCTGCGCGGCCACCGGGCCGGCGAGGCAGATCAGGGCGAGGGCGGCGGGGCGCAGCATCGGCCCTACTCCGCCGCCACGGCGGCAGGTTGCGCGAGGTAAGACAGGATTGCCTGCGCCGCGTCGCGCCCGTCGCGGATGGCCCAGACCACGAGGCTGGCCCCGCGCACGATGTCGCCTGCCGCGAATACGCCGTCGAGGCTGGTCTGCCCAGTGCCATATTCGGCCTTGATCGTGCCCCAGCGGGTTACTTCCAGCCCGTCGACACCCCAGAGACGTGGCAAATCCTCGGGCTCGAACCCCAACGCCTTGATGACAAGGTCGGTCGGTTCGGCATAGTCCGCACCCGGCATCACTTCGGGTGCCTGCCGGCCTGTCACATCAGGCGCACCAAGGCGCATCTGCTGGACCGTCACCGTCTCGACGGTGTCGCCGTCAAAGCCGATCGGTGCGGAGAGCCAGACGAATTCCACGCCCTCTTCCTCGGCATTTGTGACCTCGCGCTGGCTACCGGGCATGTTGGCGCGGTCGCGGCGATAGAGGCATTTCACGCTGTGTGCGCCCTGTCGGACGGCCGTGCGCACGCAATCCATGGCGGTGTCGCCGCCGCCGATGACCACCACGCGTTTGCCGGCGGCGTTCAACTCTCCGCTGTCGAACTCCGGCACATCGTCGCCAAAGCTTTTGCGGTTGGAGGCGGTGAGGAAATCAATCGCGCGGACGATGCCCACGGCATTGGATCCCGGCGCTTCGAGATCGCGCGACTTGTAGACGCCTGTGGCGATCAGCACCGCATCATGCTTGCCGCGGATTGCGTCAAAGGACAGGTCTTCTCCGACGTTGCAGTTCATCACGAACTCGACCCCGCCGTCGCGCAATTGCTCCATCCGCGCCATCACCACGTCCTTCTCAAGCTTGAAGCCGGGTATGCCGTAGGTCAGCAGCCCGCCGGCACGGTCGTAGCGGTCGTAGACGGTGACCTGCAGTCCGGCCCGGCGCAACATGTCGGCGGCGGCAAGGCCCCCGGGGCCGGCGCCAATGATGCCGACGCTTTCGGGCCGGTCGGCGGCGGGCCGAATCGGACGCACCCAGCCTTCCTCCATGGCAAGATCGGTCAGGTATTTCTCGACCGAGCCGATGGTGACGGTGCCGTGGCCCGCCTGTTCAATCACGCAGTTGCCCTCGCACAGACGGTCTTGCGGGCAGATGCGGCCACAAATCTCGGGGAAGGTATTGGTGGCCTGACTAAGCTCATAGGCCTCTTGCAGGCGGCCCTCGGCGGTCAGGCGCAGCCAATCGGGGATGTTGTTGTGCAGTGGACAATGGGTCTGACAGTAGGGCACGCCGCATTGGCTGCAGCGTCCGGCCTGCTCGGCCGCTTTCTCGCGCGCGAACTCGGCATAGATTTCGTGAAAATCACGGGTGCGCTCGCCCGCGGTCCGCTTCTCGGGCATGGCCCGATTGACCGTCACGAACTTCAGCATTTTCTGGCCAGCCATGCCGCACCCTCCCAGTCAGTCCCGGCGTCTTTCGGATGCACTGGATAGGACGGGGCCGCGGAAATGAAAAGTCAGTAATGCTGACCTAGTTTCCAGATTTTTATTCTGGCGCGGCCAAATCTTGCCGTCACGGCATATTTTTAGGTCAGCATGTATGACATATTAGCCAAAGACAGACTTTTCCGCCTTGGAAAACAGCTATCAGATGCCTGATTCGTGAAGGTCAGCCGACCAGCCCGGCCGTCGACAGCGCCAGCAGCAGGGCCCCGAAGGCGATGCGGTAGATCGCGAAGGAGGTGAAGCGGTGGGTCTGGATGAACCCCAGCAGCCATTTGACCACGACGAAGGCCACGACAGTCGAAACGACAAAGGCAATGCCCACAGCCGTCCAGTCCTCCGACACGCCACCGCCCTTCACCTGCTTGAGCAATTCATAGGCGCTGGCCGCATACATCGTGGGAATCCCCACCAGAAAGGCGAACTCGGTCGCCGCGGCACGGTTCGAGGTGCCCAGAAGCATGGCGGCAAAGATCGTCGCTGCCGAGCGTGATGTGCCCGGAAAGACCCCGGCCACGATCTGTGCCAGCCCCACTGCCACGGCCACCCGGAGGGTGATGCGGGCGCTGTCAGGCAGTCGCGCGGCCAGCGCTTCGGCCGCAATCATCCAGATACCGCCGATGATGAGTGCCCAGATCACTGGCTGGATCGTGGTCGGCAGCTCGACTCCCAGTTTCTTGACGATCAGCCCCAGCACTGCGGTGATCAGGAATGCCAAGGTCAGCTTCAGCAAGTAATCGCGATTGTCCGGATCGCTCCAGTTGGTCAGCAACTCGACGATTCGCCGCCAGTAGATCAGCGTCACCGCCAGTATGGCGCCGGCCTGAATGACGATGTTGTAGGTGTCGGATCGTGCACCCAGCCAGTGTTCGGCCAGCAGGAGGTGCCCGGTTGAGGAGATCGGCAGAAATTCGGTGATCCCCTCGATCACGCCGAGAAGGACATCGTCGAAATAGGTCACGCGCAGTTCCTTGCCTGGGGCGAAGGGGCAGGGCCTCAGGCCTTGCGCAGACCCTTTGCCGAATCCTTGATCGCATCATATTGGCCGGACGGGCGGAACCGCCACAGGTATTCCGGTAGGACAGCCCCCAGCGCGGTGGGCTGGATGCCCAGATCGGCCAAACCCCGCGCATCGGCGGCTACCACGTTGTCGCGCGCAAGGTTGCGCACCTGGTCCGTTGTCAACGGCGGCTTGACCAGCCCGGCGGTGACGGATTTCACCAGGCCAAAGCAGCCGGCCATCACCCGTGCGAGGCCAAACGGGATGTTCATCACCAGACGACGGCGGTGGATGACTTTCAGCATCACCTGCATGAGCTCGCGGAAGCTCAGTACATCGGGGCCGCCCAGTTCGTAGATGCCGGGCCGGGCCTGACCCAGGACCGCCTTTTCGGCCGCCTGTGCCACGTCGTCCACCCAGACCGGTTGAAACCGTGTGGCGGCACCGACGACAGGCAGGATCGGGCCCAGCCGAGATAGGCTGGCGAAACGGTTGAAGAACTGATCCTCGGCCCCGAAGATGATCGAGGGGCGCAGGATCACCGCACCGGGCATCGCGTCCAGCACTGCGGCTTCGCCCGCGGCCTTGGTCCGGGCATAGGCGCTGGGCGCCGTGGCATCGGCGCCGATCGCCGAGATCAGCACCATGCGCCCGATTCCCTCGGCTGCGGCGGCCCGTGCCACGCGGCCCGGCGCCTCGGCCTGTACGGCGGCAAAGGTGTTCTTGCCCGCTTCGTCCAGCACGCCCACGCAGTAAACGACGGCATCGGCCCCGCGCAGGGCAGCGGCGACCGAGGCATCATCGCGCACGTTGCAAAGCACCGGCTCGACCTGCCCCACAACGCCGTAAGGACGCACGAACATCGCCTCGTTGGGGTTGCGCACGGCGACTCGAACGCGCCAGCCCGCCTTGGCCATGCGCCGCGCGATATAGCGCCCGACAAACCCCGATCCGCCGTAAATGGTGACAAGCTGTGACATCGTCCGCCTCGCCTTTGGTCCGGGTCGGGTTTACCCGCGCAACCCCGGCCGGACAAGGCGCAATTCCGCGCCCGCAAACCGCAACACAGGGCCGCGATTGCCCCCAACAATCGCGTTGACACGCCCCGCGCCGGGGCTTAAACGACCGCCCACACAGCCTGCCCAGGTGGTGGAATTGGTAGACGCGCTGGCTTCAGGTGCCAGTGTCCGCAAGGACGTGGAGGTTCGAGTCCTCTTCTGGGCACCACTTTTCCAAAAGCATCAAGATGCCTTCCGCCGATGGTCCGTGACCGCGGTGGTCGATCGACCCGTGCACACCCTTTTTGCCTCTGGCGCTACTCACGATCTTGATGGTGTCATGACGCGTCAGGGCCCCTTGGTTGGTCGCCAAAGGCAGACTTGTAGAGGGCTGCGAGGCGGATTTCTGACACCAGCGTACGCTGGGTTCAGGAAAGGCTAGGCAGTTTTCGCCAAGGTCGCGCCGATTGCAACCCAAGCGAGGCAGCCATGTCCAATCCCTTCGATCGCGTTCTTCAGGTTGGTGCCCCCGGCCGCAGCTATCGGCCCGTCACGCCTAACGATGATACCGATCTCGACAAGATCGCCACATCGCTTTTCGTCGAGACCGCTGGAACGATCGTGTTCATCTCCGTCAGCGGCGATACATGCACCGTGAACGTGCCTGATTACGGCTGGGTGTTTTGTGGTGTCACCCGTGTTCTGGCCACCGGCACCACGGCCGTTGGCATCCATTCGATCACGCATTGAGGAGGGCGCGATGAGTGACCCCCTTCTTACCCCGGCGCTGATCGGTGGCCTTGGGTCAGCGCAACAGGCAGTGCGTAACCTGCTGATGGATTCGGAAGATGTCAGGTCTTGGGGAAAGGTCGCGGCGAGCGTTTCCAGCCCGCTGCACCTGAACGCCATGGGCCGGTTTTCGGGCTATGCGCTGGCGACGACAGGTGCGGCCTGGGGCCGGGCAAACATGCTGAGCCGCGGCGTTTCACTTGGCGAAAGCTACGTCATCAGCACCTATGTGCGGCCCGGCAGCACGGGTCAGTTTCGTCATGTCATCTGGTATCCAGCCGCGAACCTGGGCGATTCGATTGCGGGCCCGATCAGCGCCCCCGCGACAGGTGGAAATGGGTTCACACTGCTGGGGTCGATTCCGCAGTCGGATGGGCAAAGCGTTCTCATTCAATACCGCTATGTCGCGACGCATACCGGCATGGCCGAATTCGGGTTGAGCCCGAACGGCACAACGTCCGGCGATGATCTGATCGTGCTGGCCGTCCAGATTGAGGCGGGGACCGTGCCCACACCCTACCAGAGAAAGCCGCTATAAACTCTGGCAGTCGTCAGGCCCCCCATGACCTGCGCTTGACCCACAGCATCAAATGCATTGCCATCCAACGCGGTGAGCCGCGTTGGAAATGCTTGTCGATGAAGGTTGCAAGGCTTTCGGCCTTTAACCGCGCCACGCGCCGAGAGGTACGTTTTCTTGTGCCCCAGCCGAAATCGTGGACGACGGGAAAGGTATCGATCTGGGCTATGCGCCAGCCTTTGTCGGCAGCGCCCCGGCATAGGTCTTCGTCTTCGCCATAGAGAAAGATCGACTCGTCGAAACCGCCGGTTTCCATGAATGTCTCGTGCCGCAAGACAAGTGACGCGCCGCACACCCAGTCGACAGGCGTCAATCCGTTTGTGGGCGGGCCCTGCCTTTGCCCGGCCTCCGTCCTGAAAAAGGTCTTGCCCATCCGCGTCCGGGCAAGCGGGGCAAGCAGGTGCCGCCCGACGCGCCAGCGCAAAGCGATCTTCAGCGCCGAAGAAACGCCCAACCCCTGCAAGGCCCATTTTGCCGGTGTCGAGTAGGCGTAGGCGGCGGTCTGAGGGCTTTGATCGGGATAGATCAGTGGCAGGCCAACGATGCCCACGTCGGTGGCGCGATCGAGGGCATGAATGACATCGTCAAGAACCGGTTGCTGCAGATAGGCATCCGTATTGTGCAGGTAATAGTAGCGGGCCGGGTAGGCGCCCATGGCCAGGTTGTTGCCTCCGCCGAACCCCAGATTGGTGGGGCCGCGCAATAGCGTGACATCAGGAAACTCGCGCTCGACCAGATTGGCCGAGCCATCGGGAGAGTTGTTGTCGACAACCACCAGACGATAGCGCAGGTGCTGTGGGGCGAAATCCTTTAGGCTCTGCAAAGACTTGGCCAGTGTCCTGTCGGAATTATAGGCGACAAGAACGATGGTCAGGTCGTATGCCTGCTCGGCCCCGTTCAATGGAACATCTCCTTGATCGCAAACAGGACGAAAATCCTTGGGCCCTGGATGAGGTAGCGTCGCCACAATCGGCGCGGCTGGCTAAGTAGCCGAAAGAGCCATTCCAGCCCGAGTTTTCGAAAGCCGCGGGGTGCCCGCCTCTGGCGTCCAGTCAGAAAATCAAGGCTTGCCCCGACACAAAGGCCAATGCCCCCCGCAAGTTGCCCGCGCTCCTTCAGGGCCTGCGCGAAGAATTCCTGCTTTGGAAAGGAGATGCACAGAAGCAGGATGTCGAACGTCAAAGCTTCGGTACGCGCCAACGTGCCGTCCCAGCTTGGTGATCCGGCCTGCATCATGGGCGCGTCGATATGGACGAGATCCAGAGTGGGAAACCGCGATCTGAGCAGCGCCATGGCGGCGACGTCTGGCCCAAGCACGGCGATGCGCCGGCCCGCTGCCCGCGGATCATGCAGCAGGTCGAAAACAAGGTCCGAGCCCGGATAGGCCGCTAGTTCCAACCGCTTGAGCCGCGCCAGGCGCTGCAGAACCCGGCTGTCACAAATCTTCCAGTCCGCGGCCTCATAGGCTGCTCGCACAGCCGCATCGCGCGAAGCCCTGACAACGTGATCGACATTCGGGGTTGCCAGATAGGCAAATCCGCCGGTGTGATCAGACAATACCCGGTCAAGCCACACAGACGGGGAGGCGACGTCGAAATCGTGGCCAAGGAACTGCGTCATCCGGGGCGCTGAAGGGCGCGCTATTGAACCTTCCGGTTCATGGCCGTGACGTGGTGTGGCGCTGTGGCCGATGCGGACATCGCCCTGAAACCGCATTCCGGCAGAACGGCTCACCTCAGGCTGCCTGTCTGGCAAGACGCGGGTGGGGTGCATGCGTATTGCGCCCTAGCCGCCAGCGATAGAGGAGGTGGGCAAAGACAGCGAAAACGCCCAGCGGGATCAGGCGGGAGGCAAGCAACTCTCCCAGACCGACCTCGATCGATTGGACAATCGTGACCGGGACGATGGCGGCCAAAGCCAGGCCAAGTCCACGGATTCGCAGCATGAACCCGGGCGCAGACACCATCATGATGACCATCAACCAACCGTAGACGAAGGCGCCAAGGTAGCCAAAGTTCACATAGGCCTCGCCGATGATCGACGGCGTCAATGAGGCCAGACCGACGATTGCCGACTGCGGATTGACGAAGAGAAGCATGTAGTCGCCAAAGCTGATCCCCGGACCGGGCAGGGCGCTTTGCAGATCCATCAATATGCTCTGACCGTGCCAGAACCCTTCGCTGCGGGCGATCTCCATGGCGTACCCCGCCGTGCGCAGCAGCTCGAAACTCACCCTGTGCTGAAATACCGATAACAACACGCCAGCATCGGATGTTTCGAAACGCAATGCGGAAAGAATGAAGAAAATCGCGATCGCAATCAGCCCGACCAAGCCGATCGTCATCAGGCTCAGCTGCCGGCGCAGGATGAACCGCATGCTGATGAAGTAAAGCACGGCGTAGATCAGATGAATGCGAAAGCCTTGCAGAAACGTCGCCACGAACAGCAGCAAAAAATACCCTGATGAGCGCCGCGTCAGAAGCCGCCCATGCCGCTGCCATTCCACGGAGGCGATCATCAGCGTGGCCAAGGGAAGCGCCCTTGTCAGAAAGATCTTGATGTAGCCCGACCCGCCCAATTCGTGCCGCGCGAGATTTGCATTGGTCTGCAGAACTGGAACGCCGGCGATTGCCATGTGACCAAGGACCATCGTCAGGGCGATCCAGAAGGTGACTTTGCCTGCGAACAACGTCGCGTCCAAAACTTGTTCGTCGCGCTCCCGGACGTCGGGAGTCGTCCGACGAGACAGCAGGATGACCTCACCAAGGGAAAGATTGGCGGCGAACAGGAACAGCGTCGAAACCGCAAGGGCATCATAAAGATCGGGCCGCATCTGGCCCGGAAATATCAGCGGGGCGGATGCGAAGTAGATGAAGTACAAGCAGGCAAAGAAAAGAACGGCAAACTGCAATGATCCCCGCTTGGCAAGCACCGCAGCCTGAACCACGAAAAGCGTGGCAAGCAACGTGTGCAGAAATACCGCCATGCTTTCATGTTCCCTTTTCGATACGCAAACTGAAGCGTTGATCCTCCCCTGACGGTCCGGATCAATTCAAAAGGAACGATGCAAAAACAGTGTTACCGAAGGGTTAATTGCTTGCTTTTCCGGTGAGCCCGGTAGCGGACCGGATCCGTCCCCAACGTTCGGCCGTGAAGGAGCTGACATAGTCGATCTCCGCGTCGGTCAGCGTTCGGCGCCAGTAATCCGTGATCGATGCGGCCGAGCGGTTGCGCACATGCGCTTTCGTTGGCAGATCCGGCGCGTCGCCATCTTGGGGGCTTGTGATGGCGGGCACCGCTGGCTTCACATCAAGCCCGGTCGCCTGCGCAATGAACGCGCCCAGTTTTTCGGGGGCCTCGATATTATCTTCGATCCGAACGAAGGTGATCTTGGTATCTGTCTTCATCCAATATTCGACGTTCACGTGAATAAGCGCCCAAAGCTGTGCGGCGGACACTACCGCGGCCCGCAGCTCCGGTGCCGCCTCGGGCCAGGACGTGGTCGGGTAACCAGCGGTCTGCATCCTTTCGCGAAGTCGGGATACATCAAGCGCCCAATCCATCCGGGCAAAGCTTGCCGCGGTTTCAAGTGGGCCACGCAGCGTAAAGATCACCGGGATGTCGCTACGCCGCGCAACGCTGTCGGCAAGAAATGCAGCGAAGGGATCTTTCCAGATCACTGTTGTCGACGCCCGCGAAAATTTCAGGCCCCAGATGGTTCTGCGTGTGCGATTGAACAGCACGCTGCGGGCCGAGCCGGGCCGCGGCATGGGTGTTGGCAGACGGACCTTTGCGATATTTTCCAGCAAGGCGCTCAGCTGGTCCCTATCAAGAGCACCCTCACCGCAAAGCGGAAACGTCTCGCGTGCCAGGCGAATGCCCACTTCAGGGTTCAGGGGTTCATAGAGTTCTTTAATTGCTGGCGGGATGGTCAGCCGTTCTCCGATGACAGTCGTTCCCGATCTTGGCATGCCCGTGACGAGCGCAATCTTCCTCATGAGGCGTTCGACCAACCATCAGCGCCGATCATCAAAAGATCGGCTGTTTCACGATAGGTCAAACGCATCTGCTCTGGCCATCATCAAGGAGAAATGGGGGCGGGTCGGGGATGCCTATCAAGCCGCCAGAAAAAAAAGAAATAGAGGACCGTGCTTGAGAGCGCGATCGCAACTGCCATGCCGAACGCCCCCCATTGGTGAACGGCAAGCGGTGCAACCAGCAGCATTGCCGCGACCGAAACGAGATTGCCAATCAGCCGGGCCTGTTGCCGGCCGCGCGCCAAAAGCGACAGGCCCAAACCAGCGGCCGCAAACCTGATGACGACGGCGACGGAAAAGATGGCAACAACGCCAGCGGCCGCGCCATAGTCCCTGCCGAACAGCCGCAGGACGGGGGCATATGCGAATGGCAGAATGACGAGTGCACCAAGGATGCCGCCAGTGATGGCCAGCCGCATCGTTGCCCGGAAAGCGGCCTGAAAGGCAGCCGGCCCGTCCTGCTCGGCTGCCGACATCCGTGGCACACGCGTGTTCATCAGGGGCATCAGCATCGACAAAGAGGTTTGTGCCAGCTTCTGGGCGACGGAGTAGAGGGCCACCTGTTCCGCAGGCGCGAGAGCGGCGATCAGCAGGATATCAAGCGTTCCGAACGCCCGCTGCATGATCAGGTCGATCAGGTAGGCCGCATCGGACCACAATGTTCGGATCAGCGCGGGCAGGTCGAATTGCCATCCGGGGATGCCATATTTGTGCTTCAGCAAAAGCGCTGACAGGATCAGTTCGACCCATGCCGCGATCGTAAAGACAATGGCGAAGTTCACCGTTGTCGCGCTGCCTGAGAATGCGAGCAGGATAATCCCGAGGCCCAGCGTCGCACGACCCGCGCCACGCATCAGCGCATCGAGATGATGCAGGTGATTGGCCCGAAAAACGGTTTGCAACGTGTTCGCAATCGCCAACGGTCCGGCACCGGCCCAGAACAGGGCGAAAAGCCGGATATCATACCCAAGCAACTGGGCCAGTCCGACTCCACCGACCGAGACCACGGCCAGCAGAACAACCTGATGGCTCATGACGCTGGCCGGAAGGCCCTTGTCGTCAGATTTTGGCAGTATTTGCAGCAGCTTTTGCGGGTATCCGTACGAGACGAACAAGCCCAGAAAAGTGGCGAGCGCATAGGTTTTTGACAAATGCCCAAAGTCCGTCACCGGCAGGACGCGCGCCCCGATGAAGAAGAACGCAGCGGTGCCGAATATGAAACTCAGCGTCGCGACGGCGCTAAAAAACTGGTCTTTCATTGGTTCACGCGGGACAGTGCCACAGGCGCTGTGATGTGGAATGGGGCATTGTCAAAACCGCTCTGACCTTGGCCACGGCCCGCCTTGTTCTGCGGCCTTTTTGTTGCAGGCGCAAATATCATCTGACCTTCCATAACCTGCGGCGCCCATAGGAAAGGCCATGTCCAAGGCATTTGCACCATCTGGTGTGTTTATCGGGTTTTGAAATCTGTATTCCGCCTTGACCTTGCTTGCGAATGTAACAGCCAGATGGTCTGTCAATTCAAGGGTGGCGGCATTGATTTATCCTGCCGTTCAGGTTTCGAACCCGAATTCAAGGCTTGCATTGGCCCGCCGCAACGGCAGGTGGCCGTTGTTTGCTGCAATCTTGGGCGTCGTCTTGGACCTTCAGGTGTTCCGGCCGCCCCTCAGGTCAATTCTGTCGGTGCGACCAATACCGCGTCGGCATCGGCGTAAATCCAGTTGCCGGGCCGGATCAGGGCGCCTCCGAAGGCAAGCGGCAGATCGCTGGCCGTGTGTGCCTTGGTCCAGCCGCGCCTTGCGGTCGTGCCAAGGGCGCGCACGCCCAGATCCAGCGGAGCGATGCCCGCGCTGTCACGGATCGCGCCGTTGATCACCACGCCGGTCCAGCCGTTGGCCACCCCGCGCGCGGCAAGGTTGTCGCCCATCACGCCCACGCGGAGCGAGCCCTGCGCGTCGACCACCAGCACCCGTCCCTCTCCCGGCGTCGAGAGCATCGCCAAGACCGGGGTGTGATCCTCGAAGGTGGCGACGGTGGCGGCGCGGCCGCGAAACGTGGCCTTTGCGCCGAACGCGCGGAACTGCAGGTCGATCACCTGCACCTTGTCGTGATGCGCGTCGTAAAGGTCCGCGGTGCAGATCGTCATGCGCCCAGCGCCTCGACCTTGGCCGTCAGGTCGGCGATGTAGGCGGCCGGATCCAGCGGCCCACCGGTGACCCGTTCAAGCGTTTCGTCGCGCGACGAGGCGCGGCCGTGCCGCCACACGTTTTCGCCCAGCCAGCCATGCAGCGGCGCATAATCGCCCGTGTCCAACCCAGCCGCGACACCCGCATCGGCCTGCGCCACCGCGAAGAGCTGGGACGAGACGATGTTGCCGATCGTGTAGGTCGGGAAAGAGCCGAGATAGCCGTGCGACCAGTGCACGTCCTGCAGGACGCCGCGGGTGTCGTCGGGCACCGCGACGCCGAGATAGGCGCGCATCTTCTCGGCCCAGAGGCCCGGCAGGTCGGCCACGTCGATGTCGCCCGCGACCAGCCCCGCCTCGATCTCGGAGCGCAGGATGATGTGCATGTCATAGGTCAGCTCGTCCGCCTCGACGCGGATCAGGCTGGGATTGACGGCGTTCACGGCGGCCCAGAACTCGTCCTCGGTCACGTCGGAAAGCTGGTCGGGGAAGGTATCGCGCAGCGCCCCGAAATGCAGTGCCCAGAACCGGCGCGAGCGTCCTACCCGGTTCTCCCACAGGCGCGACTGGCTTTCGTGCATGCCGAAACTGGCGCCGCCCACGGCATAGAGGTTCACGAGGTCGGTGGCGAAGACGCCGCGCGTATGCTCCGGCGCGATGCCCTGTTCGTACATGCCGTGCCCCGCCTCGTGCCACAGCGCGAAAAGGCCGCCGGGCAGCCAATCTTCGCGAAAGCGCGAGGTGATCCGCACGTCGCCGCGGGTAAAGCTGATCTCGAAGGGGTGAACGGTATCGTCCAGCCGCCCCCGCTCCATGTCGTAGCCCATTCGCCGCGCCATCCCCAGGCCGAAATCCTTCTGCGCGGGGATCGGGTAGCGGCGGGTCAGGATGTCGGCGCGCGGGCGCGGGCCGTCCTTGGCGCGGGCGATCAGCGGCACCAGCGCGTCCTTCAACTGGCCGTAGATCGATTGAAGGCGGTCCCAGGTCATGCCCGGTTCATACATGCCGACCATCGCGTCATAGGGGTGGCCGCCATCGCCGATCGCTGCCGCGATTTCCCGCTGAAGGCCCATCATCCGCTCCAGCACCGGGGCGTAGGTGGCAAAGTCGTTCGCGGCCCGCGCGGCGACCCAGGCGGCATTGGCGCGTGTCTTCAACTCGGCCATCTCAGAAATCACGCGCGAGGGGATGCGCGAGAGGGTCGCGATCTCGGCCCGCGCCTGCGCCACGGCGCGGCGTTCCAGCGTGGCATCCGCGGGCAGGTCGGCCTCGGCCCGGTCCATCAGCTCGGCAAGCTGCGGATCCGTCGCCATGTCGCGGGCGATGCCGGTCAGCGTGGCGATCTGGTGCGCGCGCCCGTCGATGCCGCCCGCGGGCATCATGGTGCGCTGGTCCCAGCCCAGAAGGTTGATCGTGCACAGCACGTCGTTGATGCGGGCGATTTCGGTCTGGAACGCGGCGTAGCTCATTTGGTGTCTTTCGTGACGGTGGGGTCGAAGGTGTCGAGGTGACAGGCGGCGACGTGATTTTTGCCAAAGGCCCGCAGCACCGGCACCTCGGTTCGGCAGCGGTCCATCGCGTGCGGGCAGCGCGTGTGGAACAGGCAGCCACTGGGCAGGTTGATCGGGCTGGGCAATTCGCCCCGTGCGGCCACCGTGCGGGTCCGGCGGGTTGGGTTCACCTCGGGCGCGGCGCGCAGCAGGGCGTTGGTATACGGGTGGTTCGGATGGGCGAAGATCTCGGCGGTGGGGCCGTTTTCCACGACGGTGCCCAGGTACATGACCGCGACGCGGTGCGAGATATGGCGCACCAGCCGCAAATCGTGGGCCACGAAGACCACCGTCAGGTGCAGCCGGTCCTGCAATTCCAGCAGCAGGTTCACCACCTGCGCCTGCACCGACACGTCCAGCGCCGAAACAAGCTCGTCCGCGACCAGAACCTCCGGCTCCACGCTCAGCGCGCGGGCGATGCCGATGCGCTGGCGCTGGCCGCCGGAAAATTCGTGCGGGTAGCGGTTGGCAGCATCGGGAGACAGGCGCACCAGGTCCAGCAGTTCGGCGATGCGTGCGTCGATCTGGGCGGCGGGGCGCATCCGGTGCACGCGCAGCGCCTCGGACAGGATCTGGCGCACCGTCATGCGCGGGTTCAGCGAGGAGTAGGGATCCTGAAAGATCATCTGCACGCGGCGATTGAAAGTGCGCCGCGCCGGACCCTGCAGGTGCGACACGTCCGCGCCCTCGAACATGATCCGGCCGCCATCGGTTTCGTGCAGCCGCACGAGGCAGCGCGCCAGCGTAGACTTGCCGCAGCCGCTTTCGCCGACGATGCCCAGCGTCTCGCCCTTGGCGATGTCAAGGCTGACACCGTTGAGGGCATGAACGGCGCGCGGCGGTTCTCCCCGGATGCGCGCCAGGATCGAATGCGGGAACAGAAATTCCTTCGAGACGTTCTGCGCGGACAGGATGATATCGGTCATGCGACAGGAGATCCGGCTTGGACGACGGCGTCGTTATGGTGGCAGGCAACGCTGCGGTCGGGGCCGAGCGACGTCAATTCTGGCCGCGTGGTGCGGCAGGTGTCCCCCGCGAATGTACAGCGCGGGTTGAAGGCACAGCCCGGCGGAATGGCGGCAAGTCCGGGCGGCGTGCCCTCGATCGAGAGCAGCATCGAACGTTCGGCCCCCGCTTGCGGGACCGAGCCCAGCAGGCCCCGCGTATAGGCATGGTTCGGCCGGGCGAAGACATCGGCCACGGTCCCGGTCTCGACGATCCGGCCGGCATACATCACCGCCATCCGGTCGCAGGTGGCAGCGACGACGCCAAGGTCATGGGTGACGAAAACCACGCTCATCCCGAATTCGTCGCGCAGGTCGAGGATCAGGTTCAGGATCTGGTCCTGGATCGTCACATCCAGCGCGGTCGTCGGTTCGTCCGCCAGCAACAGCCGGGGGTTCGATGCCAGCGCGATCGCGATCATCGCGCGCTGCCGCATCCCACCCGAGAACTGGTGCGGAAACTCGTCCAGTCGCCGCGCCGCATCCGGGATACCGACGATGTCGAGCAATTCGCGTGCGCGGGCCGCGCGACCATTGGCATCAAGATCGGTATGTGCGCGCAGGTTCTCGGTGATCTGAATGCGGATCGGCAGCACCGGATTGAGCGCCGTCATCGGCTCCTGAAAGATCATCGAGATCTGGCCGCCCCGCACCGCGCGGATGCCTGCATCACTAAGCTTGAGCAGGTCCTGACCTGCCCACGTGACCGTGCCGCCGATCTGCGCGCCGCGTGGCAGCAGCCGCATGATTGACCGCAACGTCACGCTCTTGCCCGAGCCGCTTTCACCAACAAGGCCCATCACCTCGCCTTGCCGCACGTCGAAACTGACATCGTTGACGGCGGTCAACGGGCCTGCGGCCGACCTGAATGACGTGGTCAGGTTGCGAACCGACAACACAGTATCGGTCATTTGCGAGTCCTCAACACTTCGGCCAGCCCGTCGCCCAGCAACGAAAAGCCCAGCCCGGTCGTCACGATCGCGAAACCGGGAAAGACCGAGCTCCACCACGCCGTGGTCATGAAGTTCTTGCCATCGGCGATCTGCACGCCCCATTCGGCGGCGGGCGGTTGCGCGCCAAGGCCCAGATAGCCCAGCGACGAACCCAGGAGGATCGCTAGCGCCATGTCTGTCATCCAGTAGACAACGGCCGGGGTGATGGCATTGGGCAGCAAATGGCGAAAGATGATGCGGAAATGGGTATAGCCCATCGCGCGGCCGGCATCCGCATAGTCCAAACGCTTCTGCACCTTGATCTCGGCCGCGGTAATGCGGGCGTAGAACACCCAGCCCACCACGCTGACCGCGATGTACATGTTCACCAGCCCCGGCCCGAGGACCGAGACGATGGCGATGACGAGCACGAGGAAGGGAAAGGTGATGATCGCATCCACGACCCGGCCGAACAACGCCTCGATCCGGCCACCGGCATAGCCCACCAGCGCCCCCAGCAGCGTGCCAAAGGTAAAGGCAAAGACCGTGGCGAAGATCGCGATTTGCATGTCTATGCGGTAGGCGAAAATGATCCGGCTAAGGACATCGCGACCGAAATTGTCGGTACCGAAGGGATGCGCCCAGCTTGGCGCCTGGTTCAGCGCGACATAGTCCATCTTGAGCGGGTCGTAGGGCGCGAAGAGCTGCGGAAAGATCGCAAGGATCAGGCAGGCGCCGATAATCGCACCGCCAGCAATCAGCGGGCGCGGCAGGCGGGTGGCGGGGCGCAGGCGTACCAGCACGCTCACCGCGCCACCCTCGGGTCAAGCCAGGCCTGCAGGATATCGGTCAGCAGGAAGGTGACAGAGACCAGCACCGCCAGCGCCAGCGTCATTCCCTGCACAACGGGGTAGTCGCGGCCATAGATGCTGTCGACCATCAACCGCCCGGCGCCGGGAATGGCAAAGACGGTTTCGGTGATCACCGCGCCGCTCAGAAGCGTGCCGATCGACAGGCCAAAGATCGTGACGGTCGAAATCAGCGCGTTGCGCAGGACGTGCCGCGTCAGGATCAGGCGGGGGGCAAGGCCCTTGGCATGGGCGAAGCTGACGTATTCCGCATCCAGCACACCGATGATGGCCGCGCGCAGGTTGCGCATCAGGATCGCCGAAAGGCTAAGCGCCAATGTCAGCGATGGAAGGAACAGATGGTAAAGATGGTCGAGAAACCCGTCGCCATATCCGCCCACCGGAAACCATTGCAGCCGCGCGCCGAACACTGTCAGCAGGATCAGGCCAAGATAGAAAACCGGCATCGAAAGGCCCACCTGGAATGCGCCGCGGATCGAGGCATCGGCCAGTTTCTCGCGCTGCAGGGCCGCGACGAAGGCCAGCGGCACCGCCATGATCAGCGCGATCAACGCCGCCATCACCGTCAGCAGGATGGTCGTCGGCAGGCGCTGGGCGATCAGGGTGGTCACCGGCAGCTTCAGCACGATGGAATTGCCAAGGTCGCCCGAAAAGACGGATTTCACGAACAACCAGAATTGGACGATGATCGGCTGGTCGAGGCCAAGCTGGCGGTTGATCCGCTCGACATCGGCATCCAGCGCACGATCGCCAAGGATCGCGCTGGTCGGATCGCCGGGAAGCAGCCGGACCAGAACGAACACCACGATCAGGATGAAGATCAGGGTCGGGATCAGCTGCAGAAGGCGACGCGCGAGAAACTCTGAAAGGGGCAAGGGCGGGGCCTCGAGTTTCGTGAGGGCAAGAAAGGGGCGGAAGCCGCAAGGCCTCCGCCCCCGATGATACGCTTACTTCTGCAGCCAGGCCGAGCGGAAGATGTTGTTGCCCAGCGGGATCTGCACGAAGCCCTGCACGTTCTTGCGCAGCGCAACCGGATAGGGGGTCTCGAACAGCGGAAGGGTTGGCCCTTCGGAGTTGTAGATCTCCTGGATCCGGGCGTATTCCTGCGCTCGCTTGGCGGGATCGGTCTCGCTCTGGCTTTGCTCGAAGAGGCTGTTGACCTCGTCGTTCGACCAGCCCGAATGCATCGCCTCGATCACCGGCGAATACGCAAAGTAGGACGTGATTTCGCTGGGATCGGCGATGTCGTCGGTCCAGCCGCCAGTCCGCATGTCGAAGTTGCCGTTACGGTAAAGATCGGTGCGGGTGGCGTTATCCACCTGCTTGATCTCAAGGTCGATACCCACGGCCGCGAACATCTGTTGCATCGCGGTGGTGATCCCGGCGTCATCCTGATTGCCCGCAAGCGCAAGGATTGAGGTCTTGAAGCCATTGGGATAGCCCGCCTCGGCCAACAGTTGCTTGGCCTTCGCCGGATCGTAGGGGAAGAGCGGCGTATCGCCCGAATGCAGCGGCGTGGCAGTGGACATGAACGATGTCATCGGTGTGCCGACACCCTGCGTCACGATCTGGATGATCGCGTCCTTGTTGAGGGCATAGTTCATCGCCTGCCGGACCTTGACGTTGGCCAGCGGGTTTTCCTTGCCGTCCACCGTGGGCCGCACGTTGAGCGTGATGTAGTTCACCTTGGTCGACGGGAAGAGCTGCATGTTGATCGAGGGATCAGCCTTCAGCTCGGACACACGCGCGAAGGGAATGAACTCGGCGCCGTCGATCTCGCCCGATTGCAGGCGCAGAATGCGGGTGGCGTCGTCGGGGATCACCTCGAAGGTCACACCGTCAAGGTAGGGCAGCGGTTTGCCGTCCTCGCCCATGTCCCAATAGTACGGATTGCGCACCAATTTCATGGTTGATCCACGATCCCAGCTTTGCAGCACGAACGGGCCGGAACCGACCGGGTGCGTCTGGAAGTCTTCGGCCTTTTCCTTGTCGGTGGTGCCGGCGGACGCCATGAACTGCGCCTTGGGCATGATCGCGGTGTTGAACACCGTCAGCGCCGGGATGATCGCCGGGTCGGGATGCTTGAGGTGCAACACGACCGTCTTGGCGTCGGGGCTGTCGACCGAGTCGATCGAACTGACGAGGAAGTTCCAGATGCCGTTGTCGGGATTGATTGCGCGGTCAAGCGAGAACACAACGTCCTCGGGCGTAATGGCGCTGCCATCGGAAAACTTGATGCCGTCGCGCAGGGTCAGCGTCACGGTCAGGCCGTCGTCGGACACCTTGTAGTCGCTGGCCAGGCCCGGCTTGACGCCCTTGCCGTCATCGGTGGGCAGCAGCAGCGTGTCGTACATGTTCGACAGGATCCAGATGTCGACGTTGGCGTCGTTCAGGACCGGATCAAGGAAAAGACTGTCGGCGTAGCGGCCATAGGTCATGACGCCGCCCCGCTCGACGGCGAGCGCGGAAACCGTGCTCCCCAGCAGGACAGCGGCCGACAGCGCCGCGGCTTTGAAGAATTTCATCTGGGACCCTCCGATGTTGAAAAGTGTTATAGATCACATCAGGCTTCCACGCTCAGTGATACAAGTCAACAGAACAGTTTTTCGTGTTTTTGGCTGGAAATCGTAGATAATCGGTGAGATACTAGGCAAAAGTCCTAAAAGCATATCATTATTGTAGAACGCAGAGGCTCTGAATGAAAGTGACTGTCGACCGCTCGCGGCCGGTTTCGATCCATCAGCAGCTTCGAGGCGCCATCGAGAACGAAATTTCCTTCGGCGGGATGGGGCCCGGGACGGCCCTGCCTTCGGTCCGCGATCTGGCCGAGCAGGTCGGCGTGGCACCGATGACGGTCAGCAAGGTCTATGCCGAGCTGAAGGCCGCCGGGCTGGTCGAGGGGCGGTCAGGCTCTGGCACCTACGTGGCCGATTCGCCGTTGGCCCGGCTTGCCGGGCGGGCCGAGACGGCCGAGTTGCGCCGTGACATCGACGCGGTCATCGACAAGGCGCTGACGCTGGGCTTTGACCTGCCTGACATCACCGCGCTACTGACCGCCCGCGCAGGCCAGCGCAGCATGGGTGCCGGCGCACGCGACATTGTCCTTGTGGGTCTTTTCCCCGAGGCGACCCGCAGCTACGCCGCCTGCGTTCAGGATCAGGTCGGGGCGTTGGCGGCGGTCACGCCCGTCACTTTTGACGCTTTGGCAGCCGATCCCGCGCTGCTGGAGCGGGTGCGCGGCGCCGATCTCGTGCTGACATTCTCGACACTGCATGACCGGCTGACCAGCCTTGTTGCTGCCGAGCGCACGCTGTCGCTGCGCTTCATCCCGTCCGAACCGACGCGGCTTGCGTTGGCCTCGCTTGATCCGATGGCGCGGGTCGCAGTGATTTCGCGGTTTGCCGATTTCCTGCCGGTGCTTGGGTTGGGCGTGCGGCGCTTCGCGGCGCATGTGCGGCGGGTCGAACTGCTGGATTTCGAGAACGACGATCTTGGTCATGCGCTGCGCAACTGCGACGTCGTGGTGATGTCCACCGGCGCCGACGCGGTGATCGACCTTGCACCCACAGGCACGCCGGTCATCGAGTACCGGCATATTCCCGACCCCGGCGACATTGACCGTTTGGTCCTGCCTGCCCTGATCGACATGCCGCGGTCCACGCCCGGCGCCAGAAAGGAAGCTTCATGAAGATTTCGGAGATGAACTGGGAACGGGTCGACGCCTTTCTCAAGACGGATGACCTTGCCGTGCTGCCGCTGGGCAGCACAGAGCAGCACGCCGGCCTGTCGCTATCGGTCGATTCGATCCTTGCCGAGAAGATGGCGCTCGACGCGGCCGAACCGCTGGGCCTGCCGGTCTTTCCGGTCGTGGCCTACGGGGTCACGCCCTATTTCCTCGCCTATCCCGGATCGGTCAGCCTGCGGGTGGAAACCTACGTGGCGCTGGTGCGCGACATCCTCGATTCGCTGCGGATGCAGGGTTTTCGCCGGATCTTCATCGTCAACGGCCACGGCGGCAACAGCCCGGCCGGGTCGCTGGCGATCGAGTGGATGGCCGATCATCCCGGCACGTCCGTCAAGTTCCACAACTGGTGGAACGCGCCCAAGACATTCGCCAAGGTGCAGGAGATCGATCCCGTCGCCAGCCATGCCAGCTGGATGGAGAATTTTCCCTGGACCCGGCTGCCCGGCGTGACCCTGCCCGAGCAGCGCAAGCCGATGATCGAGTTCGAGCGGATGCGCGCGATGGGCCCGAAAGGCGTTCGCGACTACCTGGGCGACGGCAACTTCGGCGGCTACTACCAGCGCCCCGATGACGAAATGCAGGCGATCTGGGATGTCGGCGTCGCCGAAACCCGCGCGATGATGGAAGGCCCCTGGGCGTGAGCATCGTAGACGGTCCGATCCTGGTCTGGGGGGCGGGCGCCATCGGCGGCACGCTGGGCGCGGCCTTTCTTCGCGCAGGTCACAAGGTGGTCTTTGTCGACAATGCCGCCGACCATGTCGCGGCGATCAATGCCGGCGGTTTGCGGATCGCCGGCCCCATCTTCGAGGATACCGTTCGGGCCCCGGCGTTTCTGCCCGCCGAGATAGAGGGGCAGTTCCGCTGCATCTTTCTTTGCGTGAAGGCGTTGCACACCGCCGCTGCCGTGGCCGAACTGGCCCCGCACCTGGCGCCGGGCGGCGTCGTGGTGTCGGCCCAGAACGGGTTGAACGAGATCGAGATCGCGCGCGTCGTGGGGGCTGCGCAGACCATCGGCTGCTTTGTCAATTTCGGTGCCGACTACCTTGAACCCGGCGTGGTGCATTATTCTGGTCATGGGGCCGTGGTCATCGGCGAGTTGGATGGCGCCAGCACCGAGCGTATCGCGCAGCTTTTCGCGCTGATGCAGCAGTTCGAGCCGAAGGCGGTCCTGACCGCCAATATCTGGGGCTATCTCTGGGGCAAGCTGATCTACGGCGCGCTGCTGTTCGCAACCGCCCTGACCAACGACAGCATCGCCGATTGCCTCGACAGCGCGGCGGCCCGCGACGTGCTGGTGCGGCTGGGGCAGGAGACCGGGCGCGTCGCCGCGGCCCAGGGCGTGGCGACCGAAGCCTTTGACGGGTTCGATCCTGCGGCCTTCATGCCGGGCGCCCCGCGTGCCGCGCTCGACAAGTCTTTCGACGATATGGTCGCCCATAACCGCCGCTCGGCCAAGTCGCACTCGGGCATCTGGCGTGACCTTGCCATCCGCAAGCGCAAGACCGAAGCCGAGGCACAGCTTGGCCCCATCGTTGCCGCAGCCGAAAAGGCGGGCATCGCGGTGCCGCTGACGCGCCGCCTGATCGAGATGATCCACGAGATCGAGACGGGCGTGCGCCCGCTCGATTTCGCCAACCTGGCCGAACTTGCATCCGCCGAAGGGGCAACCGCATGAACATCGACTTCGCCGGCAAGCAGGTGATTGTCACCGGGGCGGCGCATGGCTTTGGCCGCGCCATCGCGCAGGGCTTTGCCGCGCGCGGGGCCCGCGTGGCCGCCTTCGACGTCAACACCGCGGGGCTGGAGGAAACGCGCGCCCTGTGCGGAGAAGGCTGCACCGTTCACATGGTCGACGTGGGCAATCGCGATGCGGTGCAGGCCGCGGTCGCCGCGCTGCCGCCGGTCGATATCCTCGTCAACAACGCGGGCGGCGTGCGCGGGCAGGTCGGCCGGCCGATCGAAGAGGTCTCGGCCGCCGACTGGCAGGCCATTTTCGACGTGAATTTGTCAGGCGCCTTCTTCATGGCGCAGGCCGTGGCGCCCGCGATGAAACACAAGGGCGCAGGCCGGATCGTCAACATCTCCAGCGGGGCCGGGCGCGGCATCAGCCTGACGGGCATCCAGGCCTATACCAGCGCCAAGGCGGGCCAGATCGGCCTGACCCGGCAACTGGCGCATGAGCTTGGGCCCTTCGGCATCACCGTCAATTGCGTCGCGCCGGGCTTTGTCCGGTCCAACCCCACGACCGAAAGGCAGTGGGAGGAGATGGGCGAGGACGGGCAGGCGCGCCTGCTTGGCCAGATCGCCATGCGCCGGCTGGGCACGCCGGACGACATCGCCCACATGGTGATGTTCTTTGCCAGCGACCTGGCCGGATGGATCACCGGCGAATGCATCGGCGTGGACGGCGGCAAATGACGGTCGAGACCTACCTGGCCGAACACGAGGCCGAGGCCGTGGCGACGCTGCTCGACTTCTGCCGCATCCCCTCCGTCAGCACCGACCCCGCCTTTGCCGGCGATGTCGCGCGCGCGGCGGCCTTCGTGGCGGACCGCCTGCGCGCGGCGGGTTTTGACCATGTCGAAGAGGTGCCGACCGGCGGGCATCCTTGCGTCTTTGCCGAATGGATCGTCGATCCGGCCAAGCCCACGGTGCTGATCTACGGCCATTACGACGTGCAACCGCCCGACCCGGTCGAGAAATGGCGCACGCCGCCCTTCGACCCTGTCGTGTCGCGAGACCGCGTCTGGGCGCGCGGGGCGAGCGATGATAAGGGGCCGATGCTGATCCCCATCCTCGTCGCCGCGGCCTTCGGCAAGGTCGAGGGCGCGCCGCCCCTCAACCTCAAGGTGCTGATCGAGGGCGAGGAGGAATCCGGCTCTCCGCATTTCGAGCCGACAGTGGCAAGAATGAAGGACCGGCTGGCCTGCGATGTCGTGGTCTCGGCCGATGGCGCGATGTGGCGCGCCGACCTGCCCTCGATGACGGTGGCCACGCGCGGCATGTCCGCGCTGGAGGTCACCGTGACCGGCGCGGAAAAGGACCTGCATTCCGGCCGTCACGGCGGCACCGCGCCCAACCCGATCCGCGCGCTGGCGCGGATGCTGGCCACGCTGCACGACGATGACGGCGCCGTCATCGTGCCGGGCTTCGAGGACGGCGCGCGCCGGCCCGATCCGGCCATTTCGCGCGCGATCGCCGAGGTGGGCTTTGATGCCGCGGGATATTTTCGCGGCATCGGCGCCGATCTGCTCGATCCGTTGCCGGGTGGCGCGGCGCTGCTGACGCGGCAATGGCTGCGCCCGACGCTGGAATTCAATGGCATCTCCGGCGGCTACCAGGGCGCGGGGACTAAGACGGTCATCCCGTCCTCGGCCTCGGTCAAGATCACCTGCCGCCTGATTGCCGGACAACAGCCAGCGCGCGTGGCCGACGCCATCGAGGCGCATCTGCGCGCGGTGCTGCCGCCGGGCTACCGGCTGGTGGTCCATCGCCACGGGCCGGGGACGGAGGCGTTCGCGATCGATCCCGACCTGCCCGCGCTGGCCACGGCCGAGGCCGTGCTGGGCGAGGCGCTGGGCGCGGCGCCGCTGCGTGTGGCTATGGGTGCGACCGTGCCCATTGGCGACGTTTTCACCCGGCAGCTGGGCGTGGGGGCCATCTTCTTTTCCTTCGCCACCTCGGACGAGGATTACCACGCGCCCAACGAGTTCTTCCGCCTGTCGAGCTTTCGCACCGGGCAGCAGGCATGGGCCGCGCTGTTGCGGCGTCTGGCCGATGGCGGCCTCTGAGGGCATCGCCGCGCTGTCCCGCGCCTACCGTGCGGGGCAGACAACGCCGGTCGACGTTGTCCAGGCGGCGCTGGCGCGTATCGCCGCGCGCGACCCTGTCCTCAACGCCTTTGCCGACCCGATGGCGGCGCAGGCCATGGCGCAGGCCGAGGCGATGACGGCCGCGCAGGCCGCCGGGCAGGCCGCGGGCCCGCTTTTCGGCATCCCCGTCGCCGTCAAGGATCTGATCGAGGTGGCGGGTGCGCCCACCGGCTATGGAACCATGGCCGTGCCCCCTCGCGTCGCCGCACGGGACGCGGCCCTTGTGGCGCGGCTGCGGGCGGCGGGCGCGATCATCATGGGCAAGACCAACCTGCTGGAATACGCCTACGGCGTGGCGCATCCGGCGATCGGGCAGACCAACAACCCGCATGATCCCACGCGCACCGCGGGCGGGTCCAGCGGTGGGTCGGCCGCGGCGGTGGCCGACGGCATTGTCCCGCTGGCCGTCGGCACCGATACCGGCGGCTCCATCCGCATCCCGGCGGCCTATTGCGGCATCGTCGGCATGAAGCCCACCTTTGGCCTTGTGCCGCTCGACGGGGTGTTTCCGCTGTCGTGGAGCCTTGATCACGCCGGGCCGCTTGCCCGGTCGGTCGAGGATGCGGCGGCGTTGCTGGCGGTGCTGGCTGACCGGCCCATCGTGCTGGCGGATGCCGGGCTGGACGGCCTGCGCATCGGCATCGTGCGGCGCCACGTCTCCTCCACGCCGCTTGGCCGCGACGTGACGCGCCTGTTCGAAGCGGCGATGGCCCGGCTCGAGGCCGCCGGCGCGCGCCTTGTCGAGGTGGATCATCCGATGCTGGCCGAGGCCAATGCGCGGCTGATCTCGATCCTGATGCCCGAGGCGTCGGTCATCCATGCCGAGCTGTTCGCGCAGAACCCCGATGGCTACGCCCCCGGCACCCGCCAGCAGATCGTGGCCGGCTTCGACATTCCGGCGACCGAGCATGTCCGCGCCCTGCGGTTCCAGCGCGCGTTCCGCGACGCGGTCGAGGGGATGTTCGCGACGTGCGACGTGCTGGCCGCGCCCGCGGTGCCCTTCGTCGCGCCCATCGAAGACCCCGAGATCGCCGAGGGCGAGGACAGCGAGATGCTGGCCAGCGGCTTTGCCAATGTCAGCGGCCACCCCGCGCTCAGCCTGCCCTGCGGCATGGCGGGCCAACTGCCCGCGGGCCTGCAACTGGTCGGCCCGTTCGGCGACGATGCCGGGCTGCTGTCGGTGGCCCGCACGATCGAAAGCGCCCTGCAGGCCTCTTGACGCGGCCACGCGGCGGCACAGGTCTGCCCGCATGGAAGCCTTGCCCGTCGAAACCGTTCAGGACTATCCCCGTCCGCCGCGTCTGGACCGGGTGCCGCAGGAGCTGCGGGTCGAGGCCGCGGAGCGGGTTCTGGCGCGCACGCGCGCGGGCTGGCGCGTCTGCGAGACGCATCATGCGCCCACCTACTACTTTCCGCCCGGTGACGTGTTGCCGGGCGTCCTGATGCCGTCGCGCCGCAGGTCGTTTTGCGAATGGAAGGGGCGGGCGGTTTATTTCGATCTCGACCGGGGCGACCGCGTGGTGCGCGACGCCGCCTGGGCCTACCCAGAGCCCACTGCAGGTTTCCTACCCATCGCCGGGCACGTCGCGATCTATGCCTGGGCGGTCGATGCCGCATGGGTCGGCGAAACCCGCGTCGATCCGCAGCCGGGCAATTTCTACGGCGGCTGGGTCACCCCCAACCTGCGCGGCCGGATCAAGGGCGCCCCCGGCACCGAGTTCTGGTAGCGCGCCTATCCCCGGATCAGCGTGTCGCCCAGCGTGAGCGTCGGGGTAAGTTCCACGATCTCGGCCTCGGGCATGACGGCGTTGGCGTAGCGGGCGGCGATGATGCGGGCGGCGGTCTGGCCGATCTCGCGCCGGCAGGCATCCATCGTGGCCAGTTGGCGCGGCAGGCCGTCCAGCAATTCCACCCCGTTGAACCCCGCCAGCCCGATCCGGCCGGGAATGTCATAGCCCTTCTCAAGCAGCCACAACAGCCCGCCGGCGCCGATCATGTCGTTGGAGTAATAGAGAAAATCGAGGTCTGGCGTGCGCGCGAGGATGGCGGCCGTCATCTCGCGCCCCTTGGCCAGGGCCGAGCCGCCCGAGTAAAACTCCTGATCGGCAATCTCGATCCCGGCCTTGGCCATCGTCTGGGTGAACCCCTCGAACCGCTTTCGCGCGCGGTGGTCCAGCGGCATCTTGGTGCCCAGGAACCCGATCCGGCGATAGCCCGCGCCGATGATCGCCTGCGCCATCTTGCGCCCGGCGCGGCGGTGGGAAATGCCCACGCAAGCGTCGATCGGGTCGCCGTCGACATCCATGATCTCGACCACCGGAATGCCCGCCTGCGCCAGCATCGCGCGCGAGGCGTCGGAATGTTCCAGCCCGGCGATGATCACGCCCGAGGGCCGCCACGACAGCATCTCGTACAGCACCTCTTCTTCCTTCTCGGGAAGATAGTCGGTGACGCCCACCACCGGTTGCAGGCCGGTGCCCTCCAGCGCCTCGCTGATGCCGGCCAACACCTCGGGGAACACCATGTTGCCCAGCGACGGGATGATCACCGCGACAAGGTTCACCCGGCTGGAAGCCAGCGCGCCGGCGATCTTGTTGGGCACATATCCCAGCCGCTTGGCCGCACTCTGAACGCGCAGGCGGGTCGCCTCGCTGACCTCGCCCTTGTTGCGCAGGACGCGGCTGACCGTCATCTCGCTGACACCCGAGGCTTCGGACACGTCGCGCAGCGTCAGTGGGCGGGGGGGCTGCTTGGTCAACGGCGGGGTCCTGACTGTCACACTCTTGTCACTAGTTAAGCCGCGCGAGGGGCGGGCCACAAGCGGCTTGGACCATACGCTGCGTTGACCTGTGCCGGATTTGCAGGCATTCACGCTCCGGCTGGCCTCGTAGCTCAGGGGATAGAGCGGCCGCCTCCTAAGCGGCAGGTCGATGGTTCGAATCCATCCGGGGTCACCAGCCGGCCACACGGGGCCACTTCAGACCATCTGGATCACGTCCTTGTCGATAGCGAGCATGTAGCCGTGCCGCGCGATATTCTTGACCAGCAGTTCGCTGACCAACTGGTTGCCCAACGTGTCGCGCAAACGCTTGATTCGGGTCGCGCCGGCGGCCTCGTCGCAATCGGCCGGGTCGCGGCCCGAGATCACGCCCTCGATCTGCGCGCCTGTCAGCACCTCGTCATCCATTCGCGCCTCGGCAAGTACGCTTAATGTCTCGATAGCGGCATCGGTCAGCCTGAACTCGAAATTGTTCAGGTAAACCGATTTCTGGTCACGGCTGATGATCAGCGAGTTCACCTCGATCCCCTTGCGCTCGATCTGGCCCATCCGCCGGTTCAGCGCCACCAGCATCACAAGGAAGGCCACCGCCGCGATCAACAATGCTGTGGCAAAGACCAGCAGCACGAAGATCACGAAACGGTAGGAATCGAGCGTCTGTGAGAAGGCGGTGGTCGAGTTGCCGAGGATTTCAAGCAGCTTCACCTCGGCCTGCGATGTCAGGTCGTTGTTGTCGACAAACAGCTTCTCGACACGGGCGTTGAAGGCGCTGGCATCCGGCAAGTTGGCAAACAGCAACACCGCCGTCATCGCCAGAATCAACACGATGGAGACGATACCTGCGATGACGACACGGCTGCCGGTCTGGCGCGCCTCAATAGCGGAGGTAGTATTCTCCGGCACTGTCTTTCCTTTCTGCAAGCCCCGACTCGTCGAAGACAGATACGACGTTCAGCAGCTGCCAGCCAGCGGCAGCCAGTCGCGGTGCCAGTTCCGCACGGGCGGCCCCGACTGTGCAAGTCCCATTGATCTGCGCCACGCCATATTGAAGGCGCAGCGGATTGTCCTGCTTGGCCTTGTAATCGGCATAGCAACTGGCCTGCGCAGTGGTCGCGAGAAGGCTCAGCACAAGGACGATGGGAGAAAGGATTTTCATGTCGTCACTCTGCCCTCGGGCCGTGGTGATATTCAATAGCGCCGACGCGGTTTGCGAAGGTTATCGGATGGCCCGGTGGCGTTATTGCCTGACCTTCCGGACCGCTCGCAAGGTTGGTTCATCGCATCGGGCCCGTCTGCCGATGCCGTCAAACCAAAAGGACCAAGCACATGAAAAAGACCCTTCTTGCCGGTGTCGCCGCCGCCTCGCTCGCCCTCTCGGGCCTGTCCGCCACCCCCGCCTTCGCCGACAGTGGCACACAGGCGCGCAACCTCATCATCGGTCTGGGCGCGCTTGCCATCATCGGTGCCGCGATCAATGACAGCCGGTCCCATGCCGCGCCCGCTCCGGCCCGCCCGGCCCCAACCCGTCCCGACCGGTTCAGCCGCGCGCTGCCCGCGCAATGCCTCGACCGGGTCGATACCCGCCACGGCGTCGTGCGCCTGTTCGATCCCTCCTGCCTGCGCGCCAATTATGCCGGCGCCCGTCACCTGCCCGACAACTGCATGGAGGTCGTGCGTGGCCGTTACGGGCGCGAGCGCGGCTATGATCCGCAATGCCTCGCCGCGGCGGGCTACTCGGTCGAGGCGCAGCGCTGGGGCCGCCGCGACGGCGGCAACGGCTGGGGCGGGGGTTGGGGTGGCCAATGGGGCCAGGACCGCCGCCACTAGTCCCAGACAACCCTGTTCTCCTTCGGGCCGCGGTGATTTCCCTTGATCGGGCGCCGCGGCCTTGCTTTGTGGCCGCATGTCCAGCCTTCCTGACCTCAGCCATGAACGCGCCACCGGCGCTGCCCGCGTCGCCGGTGTGGATGAGGCCGGGCGCGGCCCGCTGGCAGGGCCAGTCGTGGCCGCCGCGGTGATCCTGACCCCCGGCAGCATCCCGCCGGGGCTGAACGATTCCAAGACCATCGCCAAGGCGCGCCTGCCCGCGCTGTTCGACGCGATCATGGCCGCGGCAGAGGTGTCTGTCGGGCTGGCCTCGGTTGCCGAGATCGACAGCCTCAACATCCTGCGCGCGTCGCACCTGGCGATGGAGCGGGCGCTGGCGGACCTGTTGCCGCCGCCTGACCACGCGTTGATCGATGGCAATCTGTTGCCGCGCGGTCTGGCCGTGCCCGCCACCGCCATCGTCAAGGGCGACGCGCTGTCGCTTTCCATCGCGGCGGCCTCGATCATCGCCAAGGTCACGCGCGATCGCATCATGGTGGACTTGGCGCAACAGCATCCCGGCTATGGATGGGAGCGGAACGCAGGCTATCCCAGCGCCGCGCATCGCAAGGCACTTCAAGATTTGGGGGTCACCCCACACCATAGGCGGTCGTTCCGGCCGGTGCACAACATCTTGTATCAAGATTAATTCTTAACCCGTTGATTCAAAAAAGTTTTTGACAGCGAATCGGTCCTGACTCATCTTGTCCAAAGGAACGAGCGGAACCAACCGCCGGGGACGAGGCAGACCGATGACGACGAAAACCACCAGCGGGCGCGCCAGCGCGCTGCCGCTTGACACCATTCTTGACGGCGATTGCATCGCGCAGATGAACGCGCTGCCGGAGGCGTCGGTCGACCTGATCTTCGCCGATCCGCCCTATAACCTGCAGCTGCGCGGCGACCTGCACCGTCCCGACAATTCCAAGGTCGACGCCGTCGATGACGCGTGGGACCAGTTCGCCAGCTTTGCCGCCTATGACCGCTTCACGCATGATTGGCTGACGGCGGCGCGTAGGCTGCTGAAGCCCAATGGCGCGATCTGGGTGATCGGCAGCTATCACAACGTCTTTCGCATGGGCGCCGAGCTGCAGAACCAGGGCTTCTGGATTCTCAACGACGTGGTCTGGCGCAAGTCCAACCCGATGCCCAATTTCCGCGGCAAGCGGTTTACCAACGCCCATGAGACGCTGATCTGGGCCAGCAAGTCCGAAGGCGCGAAATACACCTTCAACTACGAGGCGCTGAAGGCGCTGAACGAAGGCGTGCAGATGCGCTCGGACTGGGTGATCCCGCTCTGCACGGGCCATGAACGCCTGAAGGACGAGGCGGGCGACAAGGCGCATCCCACGCAAAAGCCCGAGGCGCTGCTGCACCGTCTGCTGGTGGGCACCACCAACCCCGGCGACGTTGTGCTGGACCCGTTCTTCGGCACCGGCACCACGGGTGCTGTCGCCAAGATGCTGGGCCGTCACTTCATCGGGATCGAGCGCGAGGAAAGCTATCGCCGCGCCGCCGAGAAACGCATCGCTGCCGTGCGCAAGTTCGACCGCTCTGCGCTGGAGGTCTCCACGTCCAAGCGGGCCGAACCGCGGGTGGCCTTCGGCGTGCTGGTCGAACGCGGGATGCTGCGGCCGGGTGAGGTGCTGGTCAACGGGCGCGGGCAGGCCGCCAAGGTGCGCGCAGACGGCACGTTGATCGCCGATGACGTGAAGGGCTCGATCCACCAGGTTGGCGCGCACCTGGAAGGCGCGCCCAGCTGCAACGGCTGGACCTACTGGCACTTCAAGCGCGACGGTCAGCAGATCCCGATCGACCTTCTGCGCCAGCAGATCCGCGCCGAGATGGCGCGCCACTGATCCAAAATACCGCCGGTGCCTGTGGCCTGACGGGGCAACGCCCCCGCGCCCGCACCCACCTGCCCCGCCGTCCTTGACAGGTCGGCGGGGTCTTTTCGTTCTGGCCTTTCGTTCCCCGCTGCCGACACGTCACGCGCATGTTGCTGGCAATCGCCATCCGTTCGGCCCAGAAGGGGCACAACCACGGGGAGACGCGCCATGACTACCGCCACGTCCATCGTCCTTGCCAGCCGCCCGCAGGGGCCGGCCACGCTGGAAAACTTCCGGCTGGAGCAACACCCGTTGCCCGACCCCACCGAGGGCGAGCTGCTTGTCCGGGTGATCTGGCTGTCGCTCGATCCCTACATGCGCGGCCGCATGGATGACGGGCCGTCCTACGCCGCGCCCGTGGCGCTTGGCGCGGTGATGACCGGCGGCGCGGTGGCCGAGGTCGTGGCCTCGCGCCACCCGGGCTTTGCCGTGGGCGATCTGGTGATGGGGGCCTTCGGCTGGACGACGCACGCCATTTCCGACGGCGCGGGTCTGCGCAAGGTCGATCCGCGCCTTGCGCCGCCGCAGACCGCGCTGGGCGTGCTGGGGATGCCGGGCATGACCGCATGGGTCGGCCTGACCGACATCGCGCCGATGAAGCCGGGCGAAACGGTGGTGATCTCGGCCGCGACCGGGGCGGTGGGCAGCGTGGCCGGGCAGCTGGCCAAGGCGCGCGGCGCGCGCGTCATCGGCGTTGCCGGCGGGCCCGAGAAATGCGTCTGGGCCACGTCCGAGCTTGGCTATGATGTCTGCCTCGATCACCACGCGCTGGATGAAAAGGCCCTGCGCGCCGCGCTGCGCGAGGCCGCGCCGGACGGGATCGACGTTTATTTCGAGAATGTCGGCGGCAAGACGCTGGCCGCCGTCATGCCCAACATGGCCACCGGCGGGCGCATCGCGCTTTGCGGCATGATCGCGTGGTATAGTGGCCAGAACTTCGACGAAGCACTGCCGCTTCCCCGCGTCTGGAGCACAATCCTTACCCGGCGGCTGAACGTGCGGGGTTTCATCGTCTCGGACCATTTCGACCGCTCGGGCGCTTTCGCCGCCGAGGTGGCCCCGCTTGTGATGTCGGGCCGCATGAAGCTGCGCGAGACCGTGACCGACGGGCTGGAAAACGCGCCCGCGGCCTTCCTGTCGCTGCTGGAAGGCGGCAATTTCGGCAAGGCGCTGGTGCGTGTCGGCCCCGATGCCGGGGCTGCGTGAGGCGCACCGCCTCCCTGATGCGGTGGCTCCAGTCGCCGGGAAGGCGCCCCCACGGGGGCGCTACCGCGGCATCGGGTTCGACGCCGTCTTGTAGGGCTGCCAGTCGGTGATCTCGGGGTAGAACTTGCGCCGCCAGGCCCGCACCCGCGGGTTCATGATCCGCCGCCAGAGGGGCGGCATCATCGCGGCAATCGTCATCACCGGGTAGCCGAAGGGAAGGTTCGGCGCGTCGTCATCGGCATAGTTCTGCAGCAGCGGAAACCGGCGGTCGGGCTTGTAATGATGGTCGGAATGGCGCTGCAGGTTGATCAGCAGCCAGTTCGACACCCGGTGCGCCGCGTTCCACGAATGCCGCGGCAGGACATGTTCATACTTGCCACCGCCAAGGTGTTTGCGGGTCAGCCCGTAATGTTCGACGTAGTTGACCAGTTCCAGCTGCCAGATCGCGATGAAGGCCTGCGTCAGGAACAGCCAGACCCCCACCCAGCCACCGATCAGCGCCGCCAGCGCGACGAAGGCCGCCTCCAGCGCCCAGTAGCGCCAGAACGGGTTCGCCGCATCCCACCACGGCCGCCCCTTGCGCGCCAGCATCGCCGCCTCGGCCCGGAAGGACGACACCAGGCATTGCCACAGCACGCGCGGAAAGAAGCGGTGGAACCCCTCGTTGTAGCGGGCCGTCACCGGGTCGCGCGGGGTGCCGACGTAGCGGTGATGGACCCGCAGATGCTCTGACCGGAAATGCGAATACATCACCATCGCCAGCAGCAGGTCGCCCAGCAGGCGTTCCCACCGCGGTTTCTGGTGCATCAGCTCGTGGCTGTAGTTGATGCCGATGGTGCCGGTGATCACCCCGATCCCGGCGAAAAGCGCCCACTTTTCCCACAGCGCCATCGAACTGTCGTGGGTGGCGGCCCAGAGCGTGCCGAAGATCACCAGTGCCTGCAGCCCCGGCCAGAGCAGCGTGATCAGCCGATACCAAAACAGCGCATCATCGGGCGTCGAAAGGTCCGCGTTCTCGGTGTTCAGCCCCACCACGGCGTCGATCAGCGCGAAGAGATACCATGTCGACAGCGGCAGCAGGATCAGCGACCAGCCGCCCACCGATGCCTCGATCCATACCAGCGGCAGCAGCCCCAGCGACAGCCAGAACGGCAGCGCGGCGCCAAGGCGCGCGGCAACGGGGCGTGCGGTGTCGGGGGCGATGGTCATCCGGTTCGGTCCTGATCGCGTGGGCCTATCCTAGCTGCCATGCGATGTTGGCTCAATCATGACGCAGGCTGGCCGCCGCAAGGTCATGCACCTTGCGCATCACCGTGGGCAGCGAGGCGGGGCGAAATGCCGCTGCCGGTACCCACTGGCCGCGGGCTGGGGCCGCATCGAGCGGCAGGCGCGCGGTCAGGATTTCCAGCCGTAGGTGGAAATGCGTGAAGGTATGGCGCGCCTCGGCGCCCAGCCGCGACCAGTCGGCATCGAGGGGCGGGGCGGGGTCGGGCACGTCGGACCAGTCCGAACAGGGCCAGCCCAGCATGCCCCCCAGAAGGCCGCTGTCGGGCCGCGTTTCCAGCAGCCAGGCCCCATCAGCGCGCCGCGCGACATAGGCAAAGCCGCGCCGCACGGGCTGTGCCTTTTTCGGCGTCTTTTTCGGCAGGTCCGGCGCGGTGCCCGCCATGCGCGCGGCGCAGGACGCACGCCAGGGGCAGATGCCGCAGGCGGGAGACCGGGGGGTGCAGATCGTCGCGCCCAGGTCCATCACCGCCTGTGCATAGTCGCCGGGGCGCGCGGCAGGTGTAAGGGCGGCGGCCAGGGCCGTCAGCTCGGCCTTGGCGGCGGGCAGGGGGGTGTGAACGTCATGCAGCCGCGCCATCACCCGTTCCACGTTGCCGTCCACCACCGTTTCGGCCCGGTCGAAGGCGATGGCGGCAATGGCGGCGGCGGTGTAAGGGCCGATGCCCGGCAGGCCCCGCAGCCCTGCCACCTTGTCGGGAAAACGGCCGTCATGATCCGCCACCACGGCGCGGGCGCATTTCAGCAGGTTGCGCGCCCGGGCGTAATAGCCCAGCCCGGCCCATTCGGCCATCACCGCGGCATCGTCGGCCGCGGCAAGGGCGGCCACGCTGGGCCACAGCGTGGTGAAACGGTGGAAATAGGACCGGACCGCGGCGACGGTGGTCTGTTGCAGCATCACCTCGGACAGCCAGACGCGGTACGGGTCCGGCCGGATGCCCGCCTTGCGCGCCGCCGGGGGCACACGCCACGGCAAGTCGCGCGCGTGGTGGTCATACCAGTCCAGAAGTGTGGCGCTGAGGGCAGGGACAGGCATTGCGTTCTTTCGGGGTGTCATGGCGCAGACATCGGTCTAGAATAGCGCGCAGACATGAAACAGCCACGCCACACATCGACACGCGGTTTTTCTCGCGCCGCCACGCTGCTGCAATCGCAGATCCGGGCCGGGACCGAAGGGCGCGGCTTTACCGAGACGCGGGTCCTGACCCATTGGCCCGAGATCGTGGGCGAAGACATTGCCGCCGTCGCGCAACCGGTCAGCGTCAGCTTTTCGCAAGGCGGCATGGGTGCCACATTGGTGGTTCTGGTGACCGGTGCACATGCGCCGATGATCGAGATGCAGAAGGACCAGATCCGCGACAAGGTGAATGCCTGCTACGGCTACCGCGCCATCGCGCGGGTGCGGGTGACCCAGACCGCGCCGACCGGGTTCGCCGAAGGCCGCATCGCCTTTGGCCCGGCCCCGAAAAAGCCCCCACCTGCGCCCGACCCGGCCCTTCTGGCCGAGGCGCGCGCGGCCGCACAAGGTGTTGAAGATGACACTTTGCGTCTTGCGCTTCAGCAGCTAGCCGCCAATGTTTTGTCCAAACGTTATAACTGATCCGAGGATTTCATGAACCGTCGTGCCTTTCTGACCGCAAGTGTGTCCGTCGCAGCGCTGGGTGGCGCCTGGTACCTGACCCGTCAGGGACAGGCGGAAGGGCTGCTTCCGGGGCCCGCAATGGCCGATGGCTCGGCCGCCGCGACCGCGCCTGTCGCCGACCCGTCGCTGGTTCCGGACATGACGCTGGGCAATCCTGACGCCAAGGTGACGGTGATTGAATACGGCTCGTTCACCTGCCCGCACTGTGCCGAGTTCCATGCCGACCAGTGGCCCAAGATCGACGCAAACTACGTTCAGACCGGCAAGATCAAGTTCATCTACCGCGAACTGGTGCGTAACCGGCCCGACATCTGGGCGTCGATGTTGGCGCGTTGCGATGGCGGGCTGCGCTACTTCGGCATTTCGGACCTTCTGTTCAAGCGTCAGCAGGACTGGGCCGCGGGCGGCGACATGGCCTCGATCGCCAGCGGTCTGCGGCAGATGGGCAAGGTTGCAGGCTTCGACGACGCGACGCTCGAAAAATGCCTTGGCGACGCCACGATGGCGCAGTCGATCCTGTCGGTCAGCCAGACCAATGCCGACCGTGACGGCATTCAGGGCACGCCGACCTTCCTCATCAACGGCGTGAAATACACCAACATGTCCTACGAGGATTTCGCCAAGATCCTGGACGCGCAGCTGGCCGGATGACACCGCTCGCCGGCCTGAAGGTCGTCGAGCTTGCCCGGATCCTGGCCGGTCCCTGGGCCGGGCAGACGCTGGCCGATCTCGGCGCCGAGGTGATCAAGATCGAATCCCCCGAAGGCGACGATACCCGCACCTGGGGCCCGCCCTTCGTCACCCGCGAGGGCGAGCGTGCGGCGGCTTATTTCCACGGCTGCAACCGCGGCAAGCGCTCGGTCGTGGTGGACCTGCGCACGGCCGAGGGGCAGGCGCAGGTGCGCCGTCTCGTGGCCGAGGCCGACGTGCTGATCGAGAACTTCAAGGTTGGCGGGCTGGTAAAATACGGGCTGGATTACGCCAGCCTGTCCGCGCTGAACCCGCGGCTGATCTACTGCTCGATCACCGGCTTCGGGCAGGACGGCCCCTATGCCGCGCGCGCGGGCTACGACTATATCCTGCAAGGTATGTCGGGGCTGATGTCGATCACGGGCGAGCCCGACCGCCAGCCGCAGAAGGTGGGTGTCGCCGTCACCGACCTGATGACCGGGGTCTACGCGACAACCGCCATCCTTGCCGCGCTGCACCAGCGCGGGGTGACGGGGCGCGGCCAGCAGATCGACATGGCGCTTTTCGACGTGGCCGTGGCGATGACGGCGAACCAGGCGATGAATTACCTCACCACCGGCACGCCGCCGACGCGGCTGGGCAACGCGCACCCCAATATCGTGCCCTACCAGGTCTTCGATTGCGCCGACGGCTTCATCATCATCGCCAGCGGCAATGACAGCCAGTATCGCAAGCTGTGCCGTATCCTGAACCTGCCGGAATTGGCCGACGATCCCGCCTATGCCACCAACGCCGACCGGCTGGCCCGGCGTGAGGATCTTGTGGCGCGGTTGTCGGCGGCGACGCTGGGCTGGACCAAGGCGGCGTTGCTGGCTGCCTGCGAAGAACAGGGTGTGCCAGCCGGGCCGATCAACGACATGGCCGAAGTCTTTGCCGATCCGCAAATCGTGCACCGCCAGATGCAGGTCGTTCTTGATGGCGTGCCGTCGGTGCGTACACCAATCAGGTTTTCTGACGCCGAGCTTGCGCTGGAGCGTCCCTCGCCCCGGCTGGGGGCCGATGACGGTCTGCTTAACGAGGGGTGACGCCGATCCGCGCCAGCGCGGCGTCAACCAGCGCCCAGTCATCCAGTTCCAGCCGCACAGGCAGCGTCAGCACCTTCTGCCGAAAGCTTGCTGGCAGGCGCACGGCATCCTTCTCGGTGGTCACCAGTTGGGCACGCCGCATCTTCGCCTCGGCCTCCAGCCGGGTCATCAGGGCCGCCGTCAGCGGTTGATGATCCTCCAGCGCCTCGCCGCGCACCACCTCGGCCCCCAGCCCGCGCAGCGTGGCGAAGAAACGCGCCGGATCGCCGATGCCCGCGAAGGCCAGAACCGGCAGGCCCTGCCAGACCATGCCGGTCCGCAGAGGTTGCAGCTGCCCCTCGGCCAGCGGCACCGGCAGCGGCCGTGCCTTGCGGAAGGCCGCGCGTGCCTCGGGCGCGCCGATGACCAGGACGAGGTCGGCGCGCGCCAGCCCGACCGTCACCGGCTCGCGCAGCGGCCCCGCCGGCATGACGCGGCCGTTGCCGAAACCGCGCGCGGCATCGACGACGACGATCGACAGGTCCTTGGCCACGGCCGGGTTCTGGAACCCGTCATCCAGCAGGATCACGTCCGCGCCCGCCGCCTGTGCCGCCTGCACGCCGGCCGCGCGGTCGCGGGCCACCCAGGTGGGCGCGAAGGCGGCCAGCAACAGCGGTTCGTCCCCCGTTTCGGCGGCCCCGTGGCGGCGTTCGTCGACGCGGACCGGGCCGGTTAGGCTGCCACCGTGGCCGCGGCTGACGATATGCGGCGACCAGCCCCAGCCCGACAGCCGCATCGCCAGCGCGATGGCCGTCGGCGTCTTGCCGGTGCCGCCGACGTTGATGTTGCCGATGCAGATGACCGGCACGGCGGCCTTCAGCGGCGTGCCCTGCCGCAGCCGCCGCGCTGTTGCCGCGGCATAAAGCGCGCCAAGCGGCGCCAGCGCGCGTGCGGCCAGCGTGGGCTTGTCGGGCGGGGTGAACCAGAAGCGAGGGGCGGGCATGTCAGGCGCCTCTTCGGGGCGCATCGCCCATTTCGGTGATCAGCATGATCAGCCGGTTGGTCACGTCGGCACCGCTCGAGGTGACGTCCCACGCGGCATGGGCCATGGTCGCCGCCTTGTCGGGCTCCAGCAGGCCTTCCACCATGCGGCCCAGATCTTCGGGTCCGCTGACCTGCCGGCTGGCCCCGGCCGCGGCTAGCCGACGATAGCTTTCGGCAAAGGGCATGGTGGCGCGGCCATGTACCACGACCGATCCAAGGGCTGCCGCCTCGAACGGGTGGCGCAGGCCCTGCCCTGTCAGGGTGCCGCCGATATAGGTGATTGGCGCAAGCCGATACCACAGCCCCAATTCGCCATCGCCATCGGCGACATAAACCTGAATCGTCTCAACCGGCTCCTGCTCGGAGCTGCGCAGCGCGGTCTGAAACCCCGCTGCCTGCAGCCGTGCCGCCATCTCCGGCCCGTCCAAGCGGTTGCGCGTATCAAGGATCAGCAGCAGCCGGTGCGTGCGCCGGTTTGCTACTGCATGAGCCTGCGCCAACAGCGCGGCCTCGTCCAGCGGCGTATCGGCGGCCAGCCAGACCGGGCGCGCGCCAAGGCTGGCGGCGATGTCGCGCCGCTCGCGGTCGTTGCAGCCCAGAACGGCCACGGTGTCTTCCAGCTTGCCCGACAGTTCCATCTGCACGTCATCGGCACCGGCGCGCCGCAGACGTGCCAGCACCGGTCCGTCACTGACAAGGATTCTGCTGAACCGTCGCAGCACCGCGCGCAACGCGCCGGGCCGCCAGCCGCCCGAGGTAAGATGCAGCGCCTCTGGCCCGGCTTCGGCAAGGATTGCGGGCAGATCACGCGCCGCCACCTCGGCCAGCAGGGCGGGATCAAGATCACCCCGCAGCCACAGCAGCATGTCCGGCGCCCAAGTCTCGAGAAAGGCCCGCGCTGCCGTTCGGCCCGGGGCCGGTTGTGGCTGCACCAGCATCTCGGCCCCGGGCAGGCTTTCAGGCAAGGTCTGGGGCACGGCATCTGGCAGGGTCAGAAGCACTGAAAGCGGCCCGGCCTCGTCCTGCAGGCGCTGGGCCAGTGCGGCAACGGCACCGATTTGCGCCGCGTTCGCCCCCCGCACCCACAACAGGCGCCCCGGTGGCCGCACCGCCCCGGCCTCCGCGTTTCCCGCGGGCTCGCGCCAGCTGCGCGGAACCAAGCCGGCCAGCGGGGGCCGCGGGCTCATCTCAATCGCCCATTTCCTCGGTCGCCGAGGCCGGCGCCGCCTCGTCCCGCAAACGGTGAATATGGGCGATGAAATAGCGCATGTGCGCGTCGTCGACGGTGCGCTGCGCCTCGGCCTTCCAGGCCGAATAGGCGCTGGCATAATCGGGGAACATGCCGACGATATGGATGTCCTTCACATCGCGAAAGACGTTGCGGCTTGGGTCGAGCAGTTCGCCGCCGAAAACAAGGTGCAGGCGCTGGGTCATCTGGTCCTCGGGTTAGGTCGCAAATTCTGGCGCACCCTAAGGAAATGCGGTGCGGGGTCAAGCAAACGGGGCAGCGGGCGCAGCTTGGGGCGCAAGACGCGCCACAAGCGCGCCATGCACCTCGCCGGCCGCCACGATCCCGTCAACCTGCGGATGCGGGTTGTTGAAACGCAACGGCGCGCCGCTGCGGTCGGTCGCGTGGCCCGACGCCTCGGCCACGATAAGCGCGCCTGCCGCCACATCCCACTCCCATGTTGGCCGCAGGGTCAGCATGGCGTCGAACCGGCCCGCGGCGACAAGGCACAGCCGATAGGCCAGAGAGGTGCGGAACTTGCGCTGAACGGGTGGCGTGGCACCGTCCCGCCAGTGGACCGGGTCAAGGCTGGGGCGCGCAGCCAGCACGGTCGCACTGTTCAGCTCACGCAGTTTGCTGACGACGATCGGCTGGCCGTTGAGTGTCGCACCACCGCCAGCCTCTGCGCAGAACATCATCTCGCGTAGCGGCAGGTAGACGACGGCGGCGGTCACCCGGCCATGTTCTGCAATGGCCAGCGAATGGGCCCAGTCCTGTGCCCCTTCGATGAAGGCGCGGGTGCCGTCGATGGGATCGACGATGAACGTGTTTGTGGCCTGCAGACGGGCCGGATTGTCCTCTGTCTCTTCCGACAGCCAGCCATAATTCGGGCGCGCGCGGGTCAGCTCGCGCCGCAACATGGCGTCCACTTCAAGGTCGGCCTCGGTGACTGGGCCAGCGCCATGTGGCTTGTCCCAGGCCCGCGGGCCGTCCTCGAAATGGCGTTTGGCAATGACACCCGCCTCTCGTGCGGCGTCGGTCAACAGGGTCAGATCAGTCGCCGGCAAGCGTCAGCCCCTCGACCAGAAGCGAGGGAACGACGGTGCCAAGGTGGTGGCGTGCGTCGTTGGCGGGCGTGATCCGCGGCAAGAATTCCAGCAGGTTGCCCGCCACGGTGCATTCGTTGACCGGGTAGGCGATCTGGCCGTTTTCCACCCAGAACCCCGACGCCCCGCGCGAATAGTCGCCGGTGTTGGGGTTGATGGTGGAGCCGATCATCTGCGTGATCAGCAGGCCCGTGCCCATCTGCGCGATCAGGTCGTCGCGGCTGGACGTGCCCTCGGTCAGGGCGATGTTGCTGGTGGACGGAGAGGGCGGTCCGCCGGTGCCGCGCGCGGCGTTGCCGGTGCTGGGCAGGCCCAGCTTGCGCCCCGTGGCAAGGTCAAGCGTCCAACTGCGCAGGATCCCGTCCGCGACGATCTCGCGCCGGGCGGTGGGCAGCCCCTCGGCATCGAACAGGCGCGAGCCCGGGACGCGGGCGCGGTGCGGATCCTCGATCACCGACAGGCCCTTGGGCAGGACTTGGCTGTCCATCCGGCCCAAGAGCCAGCTGCTGCCGCGCGCGATCATCATGCCGTTGGCGGCCTGCAGCAGATGGCCGATCAGAGAAGAGGCGACCCGTTCGTCAAAGATCACCGGATAGGCGCCCGTTTTCGGCCGCCGTGCACCCAGCCGGGCCACCGCGCGCTCGCCGGCAATGCGGCCGATCTCGTCGGCATCGCGCAGGTCGGACTGAAAAACGCGGCTGTCGAAATCCCAGTCGCGCTCCATCCCGGTGCCTTCGCCGGCGATGGCGACGCAGCCGCGCGCCCGGTCACTGCGGCCAAAGCCTGCAGAGAAGCCGTTGGTCGCGGCAATGTGAACGCGCCGACGCCCATAGCCGGCGGATGCGCCGTCAATCCGGGTGACGCCCTTGACCGCCAGCGCGGCGGCCTCGCAGCGGCGAGCGTCATCCTCAAGGACGGCGGGGTCGGGCTCGTCGCTTGGATCGTAAAGGTCCAGCGCCTCGGTGTCGGTCCGCTTGGTGATCTGGCCGGGCTCGGCCAGCCCGGCTGTCGGATCCTCGGGCGCCTCGCGGGCCATTGCCACGGCGCGTTCGGCCATCTGGCGCAGGGTTTCGGGGCGGGTGTCGGACGAGGAAACGCAGGCCTGTCGGCGCCCGATCAGAACGCGCAGGCCGATGTCGATCCCTTCGGAGCGCTCTGCCTGCTCCAGCGCGCCCTGCCGCACCGCGATCGAGACCGAAGTGCCGTCGACGGCGATTGCATCGGCGGCCTCGGCGCCCGCGGCGCGGGCGACATCCAGCAATTGTGCGGTCAGATCGGCAAGCGAAACAGTCATGGCGGCGCTCCTTGGGGTTGAGGCAGAGGTAGTCTTTGCCTTCCCGGCCCGCAAGGCTGCAGTACCACCTCTGGCCGCCGCACAGGGACGTGTTAGGTAAGGCCCATCCCGACATGGAAGGACACAGTCATGCCCCAGCGATCGTTGCAGATTACCACACCCGACGGCACCGCGCCGGCAACGCTGTTCACGCCCGAGGGTGCGACGCCGCAAAGCGCCATTATCCTTTACATGGATGCCTTCGGTCCGCGCCCCGGGCTGGAAGCCATGGCCGGACGACTGGCGGCCATGGGTCATGCGGTGCTGCTGCCGGACCTGTTCTATCGATTTGGCCCCTACGGCCCGTTCGATGCCGCCACGGCGTTTGCCAACCCCGAGGTCCGCGCCCAGCTGATGGGCATGATCGGCAAGACGACACAGGCCATGACGGAGGCCGATACCGGCGCTTTCCTTGATGCGCTGACGGCCGCGGGCGTATCCGGTTCGGTGGGAACGGTGGGCTATTGCATGGGGGGCGCACGTGCGCTGACGGCCGCCGCAGCCTATCCCGACCGCATCGTCGCTGCCGCCTCGATCCATGGTGGGCACCTTGCCGGCGACGCGCCTGACAGCCCGCACCTGCGCGCGGGCCAGATCAAGGGCCGAGTCTATGTCGGCTGTGCCGGTGTCGACAAGTCGTTTCCCCCCGAACAGTCGGCACGGCTGGCACAGGCACTGCGCGACGCCGGCGTCGATCATATCATCGAGAACTATGTCGGTGCCGAGCATGGCTGGGCGGTGCCGGACCATTCCGTGCACAATCCGGCCGCGGCCGAGAGGCACTGGCTCCGGCTGGCCACGTTTTTCGGCGAGACGCTATAGCCGCCACGAAAAAAGGGCCGCGCGGGGATCACCCGGCGGCCCTTTGTCTTGCCGTATCGCGTTGGCCTACTTGATCCGTTGGCCGTTGGCGAGGATCTGGCCGTCCTTTGTGAACTCGATGGTCGAGGTCAACTGATCGTCGCCCACGACCTTGGCGAACATGCCCATCATCATCCGGCCCATCTGGGCCTGATCATCGGGGACAAGGCCCATCTTGACCAAGGTGTCCAGCAGGCCGTTCGCGCCGTTCAACTGCAAGGTAATGCTGCCGTCCGGGCGTGGCATGCCGGGCATGGTCGTCATGTCGGTGTTATCGAGGGTCACGTGGCCTGTGCCGGTCAGAGAAGCGCCGGCAATGGCAACGTTCAGATCGTTGAGGTCGACCGAATTGACCTCGCCCGGTGCGTCGGCAGCGGCGGCGGCAGCCTGAGCCGGGTCCATCAGGTCATAGGCCAGCGTTGCCGTGCCTGAAACGTCGATCTTGGCCGTTGCCGGGTCGTGGGGCAGCATCCCGGTGGGGTCGATCATCGACCAGATCTCTTCATTGACGGCGACATCGGCGAGGTTGACGTTCATCGCATAGGGCACCGGCGTGTCGGACTTGGACAGCGGGAAGGTCAGGCCATAGGCCAGTTGCGACATGCTGATGTTGATCGGAAACGGCAGGCTGGAGGTGGTGACAGAAACTTTCAGCCCGTTGACCGTCGTATCGTAGGTCAGCCCGTCCTTGCTGAGCGCGGCGTCAAGCGACGCGTCCTGAAGCGAGATCGTCCCGTCGGTCTTGCCGTCGCTGGCGTCCGAGCTGAAGAGATAATTCGCCGATCCGAAGGTATAACCGCCCTGGAAGGCAAAGCCCTGCGCATAGGCCGCAGACGGGTTCGACATATCCATGCCCTTGGGCATGGTGACATTACCCGTCGCGGCAACCTGCCCGATCTGTCCCGACAGGGTGAACGGGCCGGCTTGCTGATCCTTCGACTCGACCAGCATGTCCAGCGTGTCTGCGGTCATCGAGTAGGTGAAACCGTCCATGTCGCCGGTCTTGGCCAGGTAATTGGCCGACACGTTGTTGAGGTTGACCGTGGCATCTGTCGGCACCGCGTCGCCGTCCTGCGTCACGCCGGTCAGCGCAAAGCCGTAACGGTTGGCGCTGACGGCATAGTTCATCGCGTCCGGCGTCCCGCTGACGACCATCTTCATCCCGGCGGCAATGACGTCCGCGCTGATCGTCTGGCTGCCGCTGGAATCGGTCATGTCCATATTGAAGGGCATCTTCTCGGGCACAGTGACGGTCACGGTGCCATCGCCGTTGCCGGTGAACACCACGTCGCCCACGTCAATCTTGGCGGTGCCATCATTCTGTTTGTTTTTGAAATTCAGCGACAGGCCCGAGACCGTCAGCGTGTTGCCAGAGGTCGACTCGGACGCGCTTTGCACGACGTCGGGGCCGGCCATGGACATGTTGGACTTCCAGTTGTTCCAAACGTCCTGCGGGGTGACGTCGGCCCATGCCGCACCGCCGGCGATGATCGCGGCAACGCAGACGCCCGATCTGATTAGAGTCGAATGGCGCATCTCAAAGATCCTTTCACTGTAAACCCAAAGGGAAGGTTCGCCCGCCTTGCGCAGCCGGTCAAGGTGGGGAAAACTCCTTCGATCCGTGAAGCGCACGATTTCACGCCACAAGAGCAGAAGAGGGGACAGGAATGGGTCTGCAGGGACAGGTCATTGCGGTAACCGGCGCCAATCGCGGCATCGGAGAGGCCGCGGTGCGCGCTTTTGCCGCCGCGGGCGCCCGTGTGGCGCTTCTGGCGCGCGATGGTGCAGCGGCCGAACGAATCGCGGGCGAGATCGGGCCGGAGGCTTTGGCCGTGACCTGCGACGTGGCCGATGCGGGGCAGGTAGCGGCCGCCGTGACCCAGATCGTCGACCGATTTGGCCGTCTTGATGTCTTTGTGGCCAATGCCGGGGTGATCGGGCCGATGGGGCCGCTGGAAGAGGCTGATATCTCCGCATGGAGCGCGACGATCGACATCAACCTCAAGGGGGTTTTTCATTGTCTCCATGCCGCGGCGCCGCAGATGCTGGCGCAAGGCGGGGGCACGTTCATCACCATCTCGTCGGGCGCGGCGCATAACGCGCTGGGTGGCTGGTCGGCCTACTGCGCGTCCAAGGCCGGGGCCTATATGCTGACCCGCACCGCCGATGCCGAGTTCCGGGCTCGCGGCCTGCGGGTGATGGGCCTGTCACCCGGCACCGTCGCCACCGACATGCAGCGCGCGATCAAGGCGTCGGGCGTGGGGCCGGTCGCGCGGCTGGACTGGTCCGACCACATCCCGCCCGACTGGCCCGCGAAGGCGCTGATCTGGATGTGCGGGCCGGAGGCCGACGGCTACCTCGGGCAGGACGTCTCGCTGCGTGAACCCGCGATTCGCCACGCGGTGGGGCTTGCATGATTTCCTGCGACCGCGATGACGGGCTTTGGACTGTCACGCTGAACCGTCCTGACAAGGCCAATGCACTGACCGGCGCGATGTTGGCCGAACTGGCCGATATTGCCGAAGATGCGGCGGGCAAGGCACGGGTGCTGATCCTGACCGGGGTCGGCAAGGTTTTCAGCGCCGGGGCCGATCTGGACGCGGCCAAGGCCGGCCTGGCCACCGATCCGGTGTGGGAGCGGCTGTCGGGTGCGCTGGCCGCGCTGCCCTGTCTGACCATCGCGGCGCTGAATGGCACGCTGGCGGGCGGGGCCTTTGGCATGGCGCTGGCCTGCGACCTGCGGGTGGCTGTGCCGGGGGCCTCGTTCTTTTACCCGGTGATGCGGCTGGGCTACGCGCCGCAACCCTCGGACCCGGGCCGCCTTGCCGCGCTGCTGGGGCCTGCGCGGGCGCGGCTGATCCTGCTGGCGGGCGCGCGGCTGGACGCGGCCGAGGCGCTGGCCATCGGCCTGATCGACCGCGTCGCCGATGACGTGATGGCCGAAGCCCACGTGCTGGCCACCCCGGCGCTGGGGGCGAGCTCCGAGCATGTCGCCCGCCTCAAACGGATGACCTGACATGCCGCAGGCTCTTGTCATCGGCGCCGGTCCGGCCGGCCTGATGGCCGCGGACGTGCTGTCGGCGGCGGGCGTCTCCGTCCGTCTGGCCGATGCCATGCCGACGCCGGGGCGCAAGTTCCTGATGGCGGGCAAGTCGGGCCTGAACCTGACGATGGATCAGCCGCTGGAGGATTTCCTGACGGCCTTCGCGCCATTGCCCGACGTGTTGCGCGCGGCGCTGACCGAATTCGGTCCGCCGGAGGTGGCCGACTGGGCGCGCGGGCTGGGGCAGGAGGTGTTCACCGGCACCTCTGCGCGGGTCTTTCCGGTGGCGATGAAGGCCTCGCCGCTGCTGCGGGCCTGGCTTGCACGGCTGATGGCGCAGGGCGTGCGCCTGACGCCCCGCACCCGCTGGGCGGGCTGGGACGGCGCGGCGGTCCTGCTCGACGGCCCGGCGGGGCGCGAGGTGCTGACGCCAGACGTCACCGTGCTGGCGCTGGGCGGAGCCAGCTGGTCGCGCCTGGGCTCGGATGGCGGCTGGGCCCGGCACCTGGCGGGCCATGTCGCGCCGTTCCAGCCGGCCAACATGGGGCTGCGGGTGAACTGGTCGGCGCACATGGCGCCGCATTTCGGCAGCCCGGTGAAGGGCTGTGCCCTGCGCGCCGGGCACGACACATCGCGCGGCGAATTCGTGATTTCGGCGCGCGGGCTGGAGGGCGGCGGGATCTATGCCGTGTCGCGCGCGGTGCGCGAGGGCGCGCCGCTGTTTCTGGACCTGCTGCCGCATCTTGGCGTGTCAGAGGTCGCGCGCCGGCTGGCCACGCCGCGGGGCAAGGCGACGCTGGCGGCCCACCTGCGCCGCACCCTGCGGATCGTCGGCACCCGCGCGGCGCTGCTGAACGAATTCGGACGTCCGTTGCCTGCCGATCTCGCGCCGCTGCTGAAGGCGCTGCCGCTGCGCCATGCCGGCCCCCGCCCCATTGACGAGGCAATCTCCACCGCGGGCGGGCTGCGCTTTGACGCGCTGGACGAGGGGTTGATGCTGCGCGACCGCCCCGGCACCTATGCCGCGGGCGAAATGCTCGACTGGGAGGCGCCGACGGGCGGTTACCTGATCACCGCGTCGCTGGCCACCGGGCGCCGGGCCGGGCTGGCGGCGTTGCGGCGGCTGGGCCTTAGTCCTGCAACCTGATCCAGGCTGGTCGCGCCTCCATCCGGGCGCGATAGGCGTTCAGCACCTCGCCCGGATCGGGAAACCGCGCCGAGGCCGCCCATTGCAGCACATGGGCGCAAAGGATGTCGGCGATCGTCATCGTCTCGCCCATCAGGAACGGCCCCTTCACCTGCGGCGCCAGCCGCGCGGCGCTTTCCGCGAATTCCCATTTCAGGCTGTCCTTGACCTCTTTCACCCGCAACTCGGGCGGCAGGATAAAGCTGTGACGGGCCGCGACCCAAAGCAGCGCGTCAAACTCGTCGAGCAGCAGGAAGGTCAACGCGTCCTGCCGGGCGCGGGCAATCGTGCCGGCGGGATGGGTCAATTGGCCATGCTTGTCGGCCAGATAGGTCAGGATCGCCATCGAATCGGTCAGTACCGCGTTGCCATCCTGCAGGACCGGCACCTTGCCCGACGGGTTGAGCGCGACGACGGTGGCCGAGCGCGGCTTTTCGGCCTCGTGGCGATAGGGCAGACCCATCTCTTCGAGCGCCCAAAGCACGCGGAACGCGCGCGTCGTCTTCGATCCGATCACGGTATACATCATGGTCCTCCGCTGTTGCGCCTAAGGGAAAGGCGCGGGCGGCAAAAGGCAAGGGCGCGTCAGCCGCGCGCTGCCCGCCGCATGGCGATTCGGATCAGCGCGCGCTCGACCAGCGCATGTTCCGGCGCGCGCGAGGTGGAACGCAGCTGCAGGTCGGTCGCCGTGATCTCGGACAGCGCGGCCTCTATATCGGCCACGCGCCATGCGGCGGCTTGCCGTTGCAGCGCATCGCGGCGCGGGCCGTAGACCGGGGGACGCAACCTGTCGATCCCGGACGAGGCGCCACCGGGCGCTGTGGCGACGCTGTGCAGGGTACGAAAATACCGCCCGGCCGCGATGCACAGGCCCACCGGCATCGTGCCTTGCGCGAAAAGCTGCCGTAAAACAGGGCCGATCTGCTGCGCGCGCCCCTCGGCGACGATGCCCACCAGCGTGTCCAGTTCCGCCTCCATCGACAGTGGCGCGCAGGCGGCCACGTCTGCGGCCGAAACTGGTGCGTCGCTATCATAGGCGTAAAGGCTAAGCTTTTCGGCCAGTTGCCGCAGGTCGCCCGGATCGAGGTTGCGCGAAACGTCCATCAGCGCGTCCATTGCGTCGGGGCCGACCTGTGTGACCCCGGCGGCGGCCAGCACGGCGGCCACCTCGTCACGCCCCGGCGGGTCGGCGTAAAGCCCGACTGCCACGGCGTTGCGATGTCCTTCGAACGCCTTGCGCAGGGCCGAGCGGGCAGGCAGCGCGTTGGCGGTCACGATCATCACCGCGTCGCCTTCGCGCCAGTCGTCCAGCGCCGCGGCGATGACCGGGGCCAACCCGTCGCTTGCCCCCTCGACGATGGCCAGCCGCATCCCGGCGAAGAAACCCTGCGCGCGCATCGCGTCGTCCAGCAGTGCGGGGTCTTTGCGCAGGTCGGCGGCAGCGATGCGGGTGACGCGCATGTCGGCCTCGGCGTCCGGTCCAGCGAGGGCCAGCGCGACCTCGCGCCGCCGCTCGTCCACTGCGGCCGGGTCGGCGCCGTGGATCAGCAGGCCGGCGCGCCGCGGGTCTGGCTTGCGGAAATAGCCGGCCGCCTCGCGTGCGTTCAGCTTCATGCCGGCAGGCGCGGCGACAGCGCGATGAGTTGCGTGACGATCTGGTCGGCCAGCGCCACCATCAACCGGCTATGCGCGTCATCCTCGGCGGTCAGCGTGGCAACCGTGCTGGCGGTGGTGGAATAGGCGGCGAAGGTGTCGGCCTTGCCTTGGCCCAGCACCGTTCCCGCCGCGTCCTTCAGCACCCAGGTGGCTGTGCCGGGCAGGTTGATGCGCGTGGCGGTATCCTCGGGCGAGACGGCCACGGCGACGGTGCCCACGTCGATTGTCACGTCCAGGGAGTAGCGCACATCGGTCGCGCGGCCCAGCCGGTCTTCGATCCGTTGGCGCAGGGCGTATCCGTCGGGTGTTTCGGGCGCGCTGAGCGTGATGGCGTCGCGCAGTACCGTCGCCGTGCCGCCGTTGCCGTAGACCGGACGGAACCCGCAGCCCGCCAGTGCGCAAAGCCCCAGCAGGGCAGCGCGGCGTGGCAGGCGAAGGGCGGTGTCAGACGACAATGTTGACGATCCGTCCGGGGACGACGATCAGCTTGCGCGGCGCGGCCCCGTCCAGCGCGCGCACCACAGCATCGTCGGCCAGCGCGCGTTTTTCAACCTCTGCCGCGGGCAGATCGGCAGGCACGGTGATTTCCGACCGCCGCTTGCCGTTGATCTGGATCGGCAGGGTGATGGTATCCTCGACCAGCATCGCCGGATCAGCCTTGGGCCAAGGCGCGGTGGCGACAAGGCCCTCGCCCCCCAGCATGGCCCAAATCTCCTCGGCCAGATGCGGGGTCATCGGCGCCATCAGCTGCGCAAGAACGCGCGCGGCCTCTTTGCGCGCAGTGCCGCCGGCGGTGGATTTCTGCAGGGTCGAGGTGAAGGCGTAGAGCTTTGCGATGGCGGCGTTGAAGCCAAAGCTTTCCACGCCCATCGTCACGTCGTGGATGGTCCGGTGCATGGCTTTCAGCAGATCTTCATCGCCCGGCCCCGCGCCCTCGGGCATCTCGGCGATTTCGCTGGCGATGCGGTGGACGCGGCTGAGGTGCTTGAACGTGGCCTCGGCGCCGGCGGCGGTCCATTCCACGTCACGCTCGGGCGGGCTGTCGGACAGCACGAACCAGCGCGCGGTATCGGCGCCGTAGGTCGAGACGATGGCGACGGGATCGACCACGTTCTTCTTCGATTTCGACATCTTGGCCGAGGGGATGACGTCGACAACCTCATTAGCAATGCGATTAGCGGCAAATGTGGTGAGAGCCTTCTTGTCGTCCCAGACACCCACGTTCCCTTTGAGCACGGCAAGTCTCTTTCCGTCCTCGCCCGAGAAAACGTAAACCTCCTCTGGCAGGTGATAGACGGGGCGGCCGGCGGCATCGCGGGTCATGTAGATCTCGTGCGTCACCATGCCTTGCGTGAACAGGGCATCGAACGGCTCGATCGCCTTGGCGGGCAGGTGGCCGGTCAGGTGCATCGCGCGGGCGAAGAAGCGTGAATAGAGCAGGTGCAAAATCGCGTGTTCGATGCCGCCGATATACTGGTCGACGTTCATCCAGTAGCTGGCCTCGGCCATGTCGGTGGGCGTGGCCGAATGGGGCGCGGTGAATCGTGCGAAATACCAGCTGCTGTCGACGAAGGTATCCATCGTGTCGGTTTCGCGCCGGGCGGGCTGGCCGCATTTCGGGCAGGCGCAATCGCGCCATGTCGGGTGGCGGTCCAGCGGGTTGCCGGGCACGTCGAAGGTCACGTCGTCGGGCAGGCGGACGGGCAAGTTTTCCTTGCGCTCGGGCACCACGCCGCAGGTCGCGCAATGCACGACCGGAATCGGGCAGCCCCAGTAGCGTTGCCGCGACAGGCCCCAGTCGCGCAGGCGGAACTTGGTCACGCCCTTGCCGATGCCCTTGGCCTCGCAGGTGGCGATGGCGGCGTCGATGGCCTCGGCCCCGGTCGCGGTTTCAGACCAGCCGAAGGATTTCAGCCAGCGGACCTTCTCGGTTTTCGGCGGAACGAAGGCCGTATCGGTCACGCGCTCGGGCACGGTACGGATATCGCCCGGCTCCCAGCCGAACTTGCCGCCAGCGCCGGTGGCATCGGCAGGGTCGCCAACCCGTTCCGACAGCGCCATGAAGGTGTCGATCACCGGCAGGCCATACTTGCGCGCGAAGTCGAGGTCGCGCTGGTCATGCGCGGGGCAGCCGAAGATGGCGCCGGTGCCGTAATCCATCAGGATGAAGTTGGCGATGTAGACGGGCAATTCCCAGGCCGGGTCGAACGGATGGCGCACCTTCAGCCCGGTGTCAAAGCCCAGCTTCGGCGCGGTTTCGATGGCCTCTTCCGTGGTGCCGCCCTTGCGCGCCTCGGCGCAGAAGGCCGCGACCTCGGGGTGTTTGGCCTCCAGCTCGCGCGCCAGCGGATGATCGGGCGAGATGCCGACGAAGGACGCGCCCAGCAACGTGTCGGGCCGGGTGGTATAAACCTCGATCTGGCCGCCATGGGTCAGCTCGAAGGCGAATTGCAGGCCACGGCTTTTGCCGATCCAGTTGGACTGCATCAGCTTGACCTTCGCGGGCCAGTTATCCAGCCCGTCGATGGCATCCAGCAGCTCTTCCGAGAAGTCGCTGATCTTGAAGAACCATTGCGTCAGTTCGCGCCGTTCCACCTCGGCACCCGAGCGCCAGCCTTTGCCGTCGATCACCTGTTCGTTGGCCAGCACCGTCATGTCGACCGGGTCCCAGTTGACCACGGCGTTCTTGCGGTAGACGAGGCCACGGTCGAGCATGTCGATGAACAGGGCCTGCTGCTGGCCGTAATATTCGGGGTCGCAGGTGGCAAATTCGCGGCTCCAGTCGATCGACAGGCCCAGCGGCTGCATCTGCGCCTTCATGTCGGCGATGTTCTGGTAGGTCCAGGTTTTCGGGTGGCCGCCGCTGGCCATTGCGGCGTTCTCGGCGGGCATCCCGAAGGCGTCCCAGCCCATCGGGTGCAGCACGTTATGGCCGGTCGACAGCTTGTAGCGGGCGATCACGTCGCCCATCGTGTAGTTACGCACATGGCCCATGTGGATGCGCCCCGAGGGATAGGGGAACATCTCCAGCACGTAGTATTTCGGCTTGCTGGGGTCGTGACGGGCCTTGAAGGTGTCGGCCTGGCCCCATGCGGCCTGCCAGCGGGCTTCGATCTCGGCGGCGGAATAACGCGACATGCGGAACGGGTCCTTGGACGTGGGAAGGGCGCGGGCGCGTGGCCCGGCGCGGGTCTGGCAGCGGCGGCTGGCCTTAAAGGCCGCGGTCGGAGATGCGAAGTTGCCGGGCGCGGTTCAGGATCGCGTCTTCGACGGCGCGCTGAGTCGCGGCTGCAACCGGCCCGCCGCGCGTCTGGATCGCGACGTTGAGCGAGCGGGCATCCAGCGCGGGGTCGGAGATATAGACCGTTGCGCGGTAGGCGCGGCCACCGCCGGGAGGCGTGCCGTAGCCAAAGACGATGACGCCGGTGAACGGGTCCACGCTTTCGATTGGCAGGAAATCCAGCACGTCGATCGCGGCCGCCCAGAGATAGCGGTTGACCGCCACGTTCTCTGACCCGCGGGTGCGGGCGGCGGCGCGGGTGGCACCATCAGTGGCACGGTGAAAGCCGAGGCTGCCGAAGGGCAGGCTGCCGAACGAGCCGGTGCTGCCGCACGCAGACAGGCCCAGAAGCAGGGCCGGAACAAGGGCGCCACGGCCTATGCGAGAAAGTGCTGTCAAAACCGGTCCCCCGTTGGGCTCAGAGCTTTGGCAAAGGTGTAGCGAAGCGGCGCGGCGGTCACAAGTCTCTTGGCCAAAAGGCAATGCCGCAAAAAGAAAGAGCGGCCCCGAGGGGCCGCTCTGACGTTTCCAATCCGGAAAGGATCAGAACTTGAAGTTGACTTCCACAGTCGTGCCCTGCTGGTAGTCGTTCGGGCCGTAGGCGTCGTCGTCCGAACCGCCGGTGGCGTAGGACACGAGCAGCGAGGCGCCGCCGCCGAGATCGTAGGTGCCAGCCAGGTAGTAGCTGTCATCCCAGCTGTCTTGGGCATAGTAGCCGGCATAGACCATCAGGCCGTTGCCGATATCATACGAACCGTCGAGGGCGGTCTTGTTGGTGCCCTGATCGTTCTGGTAGTCGAGGGTCACAGCCACCGGGCCCGATTTGTAGGCCAGATTGACGCCGTAGTTCGGGTCGGTATTCATCCCACCGCTTTCTGCGACGTAGTACACGGTCGCAGTGACGGGGCCAACCGGGTAGGCCAGCTTGATGCCGGTCGACTGACGGCCATCGGTGTTGTCCTTGGCATAAGCCACGGTGACGGTCGCGCCCGAGAAGGTGGTCGAGCCCGAAATCCCGAAGATCTCGTCGGGGTGGTAGTCGCCGCTCGAGCCGTACCAGGAGTTCGCGTCGGCCTGATAAGCGACCGAGAACGAGAACTGACCCACGGTGCCGTCGGCGCCGATCGACAGCTGGTGCAGTTGACGATCGTTGGTGTCGTAGAGGTACGAAATCGACGCATTCACGCCGCCGTACTTCACGTCGCCACGGATGACCGCTTCGGCAGCCGAGTCGGTCCAGTCGGTGGTGAAGCTGTCGGCTTCCATGTCGCCGGCCGATTTCCAGTGCATCTGGGCAGCGGTCGAGGTGTCGCCGAAGTACAGCGAGGCCATGTCAGACTTCAGGTAGACAGTGAAGTTCTGCAGGTAGGCCGAAGTCGAGGTCACCGAGAAGGTGCTGCCGGTAGCGCCGAGGTCGAAGGTGGCGCCGGCGGTGATGCCGTTGTCCAGCTGCTTCGACAGATCGACGTGGATGTTGGCCGACCAGTAGAACCCGTAATGGTTGTCCGAAGTGGACGCCGGGTTGCCCGAATAGTCGGTCGGACGGTTGGTGTCGTTGTAGCCCAGCGTGGCATCGCCCGACCAAGCAATATCGGCGGACGCGGCGCCGGCCATCGCGACCAAGGCCGTCGAGGCAAGAAGGATGCGTTTCATGGATTATTCCCTCGTGTTTGCATTCCCAAGAATGCCAGTTGAACCAGCATTGACGGTGTAATTGCGCCCAACGCCCCGGACACTCAAGCAATTTGGCCAAACGGCTGCCCCGCGCCGCGAAAATGATGCATCATGGCCACACACGGGGCAGAGGCCTTGTGGGGGGTGACAGTGGGTAGTGCCGGCGCTATGTCCCCGCCACGTCTGAAAGGCACAATGTTTTCAGGAGGCTGCAAGTGTCGTTGGCAGAGATTCGGGGCCGTTTGACTGCGGCGGAAAAAGCGGCCGGACGGCCCGTCGGCACGGTTTCGCTCATCGCCGTTTCAAAAGTGCAGCCGCTGGAGCGGATCGAATCCGTGCTGGCCGAGGGGCAGCGGCTGTTTGGCGAGAACAAGGTGCAGGAGGCGCAGGGCAAGTGGCCGGCGTTGGCCGCGCGCTTTGCCGACGTGGTTGTGCACCTTATCGGACCGCTTCAGACCAACAAGGCGCGCGCCGCGGTCGAGCTGTTTTCGGCCATCCATTCGGTGGACCGGCCGAAGCTGGCCGGTGTGCTGGCGCGGTTGGCGCAGGAGCGCGGTCAGTCGCCCGACATCTTCATCCAGGTCAATACCGGGGCCGAGCCGCAGAAGGCCGGCGTGTTGCCCGGCGCGACGGATGCGTTCATTGCCGAGTGCCGGGCGCTGGACCTTCCGGTGGTCGGCCTGATGTGCATTCCGCCTGCTGATGTGCCTCCCGGCCCCCATTTCGCGATGCTCGCCGACATGGCGGCGCGCAATGGTCTGGCGGGCTTGTCGATGGGGATGAGCGGGGATTTCGAAGAGGCCGTGGCGCATGGCGCGACCCATGTCCGCGTGGGAAGCGCGATCTTTGGTGAACGGGTGCCCGTCTAAGGGATGATCAGCCGGGTGCGGTGCCGAATTCTTGGCGCAATCCAGCGCAACGCACTTCTCGACAAGGCGATACAGCCAGCCGTGGGGGCGCCGGGCTGCCGCCACTGGTGGATAAAGATGGCCGACCCATGGCCGCGCCGGGCGCGTGGCCAGTTCCAGTCAGTAATTAGAATCAGGTCGTAAAGCGGGTCCGGCCGCCGTAGCGACTCGGCGCTGTGGGGGTAGGGGACACGGACCATCAGGTTGTAGTCTTCGTCACCCGGATCGTCGGACCACAGGTCGCCGGGCCTGATCGGCACCGCCCAGTCGGCGGGCCGCGCTATCCGGTCGGGGCGGTAGAGCATCCCCACGATCCGGTGTGTGCCGCGCGGCGTGGCGCCGTCGCCCTCGCGCTTGTCCGCCGTCAGGCCGCCGTGCCCGATCGTGCAGGCAAACCGGCGGCCCATGAAGCGCAGGTGCGTCGGCGTCAGGACAAGGTCTTGTGGCGTCATTCCGGCCGTGCCGCGACCCCGCCGCGGGGCGCGCGGGAAATCCCGAAAGCCTTGCGCGCGGTGACAAGGCGCAGGTCGTCGGGGTCCATCCCCATGCTCAGCATCGTGCGGCGGTCGAACCGGGCGCGCGCCGTCACGGCATCGTGCGGGGTGCCGAACAGCCGGTCGATCCAGCCCATGCCGAAGCTGACATGAAACGTCGCCCGGTGGTCCCGGAAATGGTGGGCCATGTGGCTTTGCGTCACGCGCTGGCCGAACCAGCCCTTGGGCACCCGCAGGTGCGCCAGGGTGTGGCAGTATTCGTAAAAGGCAAAGGCCGAGGCCGAGCCGCCAAAGATCGCGATTGCCGCGAAGGACGCTGCGCCGGCCAGCCCCAGCACGGGCCAGAGGACCAGCATGTGCAGCGCGGCCGAGATCAGCCCGAAGCGGACCGGATACCAATGATCGTCGCCGGTGAAGAACTCCGGGTCGCCGGGAAACTCGTGATGGCCGATATGGCTGCGGTAAAGCTGGTTGAACACGCCCTGATCCGCCGGCGGTGCCCGGTGCATCAAAAAGCGGTGCATGGCGTATTCCACGAAGAACTGCATCGCCACGCCCCAGACCAGCGCGAAAACGACCAGCGGCGTGGCAAGCCACACCGCAAGTGCCATCGCCAGCACCCAGAATGGCGCCAGACGGTGCAGGCTGCCCATGTTGGCCAGGATGCGCAGGGTAGGGATCATCGCCGCCTCTTAGAACGACAGCGATTTTGCGCGTGTCCCCTGCGCAACGCAAGTCCGCCCCGGCGTCACCCCGCCGTCTGGACTGTGGACCCGGCCGGGGGACCTGCATAGCCTTGCCGAAGTCGGGTGGCGGTGATGCGGGCAACATGGTTCGGGACATTCTGATCAGCGGCGGTTTCGTTCTGGGCACGGTGCTGCTGACATGGGTCATCTATTTCGGAATGCGCCTTTTCGTGCGCGACAGGGTGGCCCCCGACACCAAGGATCTTGCCGGTTCCGTGATCTTTCGCGTGGCGGCGCTGCACGGGCTGATCCTCGGCCTCGTCTTCGCGCAGGAACTGCTCGACTATAACGAGATCCGCGCCGACCTTGTCCGCGAGGCAACCGCGGTCGCCGATATCTATAACGACATGAACCGCTATGGCGGTGACGAGGTTGCCGCGGTGCAGCTGGCCCTGTCCGATTATGTCCGGCAGGTCGTGACAGTGGAATGGGACAGGCTGGGCCAGCAGGGCAGGCTGTCGGCCGAAGGATGGGTCTTTCGCGAAACGTTCTACCAGTCGATCCTGAACCTGTCTCCCAACAGCCCGCGCCAGACCGACCTGCGGTCACACATGGTGCAGAATTCGCAGCTTATCGCCACCCTGCGTCAGCAGCGCGAGAACACCGCCATCTACCACATGGGCGCCCTGTTCTGGATCGCGGCGCTGGGCGGTCTCGTCTTTGTCGCGCTGCCCTATTTCACCTTCACGCCGACACCGCTGCATGTCGCGCTGCTCAGCATCTACGGGGCGTTCAGCGGGCTGATCATGCTGATGATCTATGCTTTCTCGAACCCGTTCAGTCCGCCCGGCGCGCTGGCTCCCACGGCATTCGAACGACTGATGGAGACCGAGATCGGCGTCGGGCCGCGCCGCAGCCCGGACCTTTGACCGGCCTCAGAGAAGGTGGCCCGACTTTGCCGCCTTGGTGGCAAGGTAGGCGGTGTTGTGACGGTTGCGCCCGACCTTGAGCGGCACCCGTTCCGTCACCGCGATGCCCGATTCGGTCATCCGCGCCACCTTGGCCGGGTTGTTGGTCAGCAGGCGCACGGCGGAAAAGCCCATCTTGCGCAGGATCTCGGCCCCGATGCGAAAGTCGCGTTCGTCATCCTCGAAGCCCAGCCGGTGGTTGGCCTCGACGGTGTCAAAGCCCTGGTCCTGCAGCGAATAGGCCCGCATCTTGTTGGCAAGCCCGATGCCCCGCCCCTCCTGATTGAGGTAAAGCAGAACGCCCGCCCCCTCGGCCCCCATCTGCGCCAGCGCGCCGCGCAGTTGCGGGCCGCAATCGCATTTCAGGCTGCCCAGTAGGTCGCCGGTGAAGCAGGCCGAATGCAGCCGTGCCAGAACCGGTGCATCGCGCGGCGGCTGGCCGATTTCTACCGCGTAATGTTCTTCTGCCCCGTCTTCGGGGCGGAAGATGTGCAGGCGGCCGGCCTCGGACACTTCCAGCGGCACGCGCGCGCTGATGACCGGCGACAGTGGCGACAACGCATCGTTGAGCGCGGCGCGGGCGGGCACGGCCGTCAGATCATGCTTGGCGGCAAAGCTGGCCGGTTCATCCAGCGGTGCCACGACAACGGCCGGCAGCAGCCGCGCGGCCTTGGCCAGGGCGATGGCCGCGCGGTGCAGCGTCGCGTCGCCGTCGCGCAGGGTTTTCAGCGGGCCTTTCATCGGCGTCGTCAGATCACCCGCCGGATCGGCCAGCGCGCGCACCCAGTCGAGCGAGGCATCGGCGGGCAAGGCTACGCGAGCCACGTCGCCGTCATAGGCCCGCGCCTTGAGCGTTTGCGCCCGCCATCCGGTGATCGCCACACAGACGGGCCCACCCAGCCGGCGCAGCTCGGCCAGCCGGGCGGCGTCTGTCGTCTCGGCGGCAAGCACCAGCGCGCCGCTGTCTGAACCCAGCATCACCACGGGTACACCCATGCGCAGGTCCGCCCGGGCGCGGGCCAGCCGTTCTGTAATATCGAGTGCAAAAGTCATGACATTCCGCGGATCAGGCCGCCCAGAGATAGCGGCACGCGCCGCCGATTGAAACATTCCTCGCCATCCCGACACGTCGGCGTGAAGCGGTTGCAGCAATTCTTGCCCATCCAGTGATGCAGGCGCATGTGTGTCGAAGTGGAAATGGAGGCTGTCATGGGGCAACTCAAGAAGATCCTTCTGGTGGACGACGATGACGACCTGCGCGAGGCGCTGGGAGAGCAGTTGGTCCTTACTGAAGATTTCGACGTGTTCGAGGCCGCCAGCGGCACTGACGCGATGGCCAAGGTCAAGGCGGGTCTTTACGACCTTGTGATCCTGGACGTGGGCCTGCCCGACACTGACGGGCGCGAATTGTGCAAGCTCATGCGCAAGCAGGGCGTCAAATGCCCGGTGCTGATGTTGACCGGCCACGATACCGACAGCGACACGATTCTGGGCCTCGATTCGGGCGCGAACGACTATATTACCAAGCCGTTCAAGTTCCCTGTCCTGCTGGCCCGCATCCGTGCACAGCTGCGTACGCATGAACAATCCGAGGATGCCGTGTTCCAGCTGGGCCCCTATACATTCAGGCCCTCGCAGAAACTTCTGGTCACCGCCAACGAAAAGAAGGTGCGTCTGACCGAGAAGGAAACCAACATCCTGAAATTCCTCTACCGCGCGACCGATGGCGTGGTCCCGCGCGACGTGCTGCTGCACGAGGTCTGGGGCTACAACGCTGGCGTCACGACGCACACGCTGGAAACGCACATCTACCGCCTGCGCCAGAAGATCGAGCCCGATCCGGCCAATGCCCGCCTGCTGATCACCGAAAGCGGCGGCTACCGGCTGGTCGCCTGATCCGGCCGGTCCCGGCCCGCGTAAGAACCGAACCCCCGATGGCGGGTTAGCCATCACCTCCCTGTTGGACTTGGCCGGGCCTTCGTGCCCGGCCTTTTTTCATTTTCCCTCTTCTCCGCGACGGGGCGGCCTGCGCATCATCACAGCGGCGTGATCTTGCGCTGGCGGGGCGTTGCCCCAAGAGGTTTGACCGAAATGTTTCGCACTTCTGCTTTCCTGACCGTGACCGGCCTCGTGCTCGGCCTTGCTGGGCCACTTGCGGCCGAGGACCTGCAATGGACCCTGATCAACAACACCGATACCGCCGTGGTCGAGTTTTACACGTCGCCCACGACCACCAACGACTGGCAGTCGGACGTCTTGTCCAATGACGTGCTGGAGCCCGGCGCGACCGCGACGGTCACGATCGCCGATGGCGAAACCGTCTGTGATTACGACCTGAAGTTCGTGTTCAAGGACGGCTCGACCCTCGAGGATACCGTGAACATGTGCGAGATGGGGTCCTACACCCTGCAAAACTAGTCAGGCATCGCCGCCGGTTCCGCGCGGAACCGGCGGCTTGAGGCTTGGGGTCTGCGCGGCTAGGGTCCGCCGGACCCCTGCAGGAAAGCCCCGCCAATGCCCTTCACCCTTGCCACATGGAACATCAACTCGGTCCGCCTGCGTGCGGGCCTTGTCGCGCGGCTGCTGTCGGAAGAAGCGCCCGACATCCTGTGCCTGCAGGAATGCAAGAGCCCGGTCGACAAGATGCCGCTGCAGGACTTCGCCGCGCTGGGCTATGGCCATGTCGTGGCGCGCGGGCAGAAGGGCTATAATGGCGTCGCGATCCTGTCGAAACTGCCGATCACCGAGGTCGCGGCGCATGACTTTGCCGACCTCGGCCATGCCCGCCACGTGGCCGGGCAGCTGGAGAACGGCGTCGTGATCCACAATTTCTACGTCCCCGCGGGCGGCGACGTGCCCGACCGCGAGGTCAACGAGAAGTTCGGCCAGAAACTCGATTATCTGACCCAGATGCGCGACCATTTCCACGCCGAACGTCCCGCGCGCGCGATCCTGGTCGGCGATCTGAACATCGCCCCGCGCGAGGATGACGTCTGGTCGCACAAGCAGCTGTTGAAGATCGTCAGCCATACGCCGATCGAGGTGGAGCACCTTGGCGCCGCGCAGGAGGCGGGCAGCTGGGTGGACGTGACCCGCGCCGACATTCCCGAGGGCCAGCTTTACAGCTGGTGGTCCTACCGCGCGCCCGACTGGGACGCCGCCGACAAGGGCCGCCGGCTCGACCATGTCTGGGCGACGGGCGACATCGCGGGCGCGGCCCATTCCAGCCGCATCCTGCGCGCGGCGCGCGGCTGGGACCAGCCCAGCGACCATGCGCCGGTCTTCGCGACGTTCGATCTTTAGCCCTGTTGCATCGGCCCCGGGGCGCTGCCCCGGACCCCGGAGTATTTGGGGCAAGATGAAGGGATCAGAGACCTTCGATGGCCTTGGCGACGGCAAGGCCCAGCGTGCGGTGCGCGTCGGGTTCGAAATGCACGCCATCCACGGGGCTGACGGCGATGTGCTGGCCGGCATCGAGGAACCCCGCGCCCCAGTTTTCGGCCATCGCGGCGTAAAGCGGCGGCAGTGCCATTCCCTTCGCCCGGCCGCCGAAGATACCCTCGCGCAGCGGGCCTTGTTCCAGCACAGGCGGCGGGCAGATGACCAGCACCTTGAAGCCGCCGTGGCGGGTCTGCATCTCGTCGCTCATCGCGATGGAGAGCAGGCCCGCGATTCCGGCCGTGATGCCCTCGGGCGTGGCGCCGAACATTGTCTTGGTGTCGTTGGTGCCCAGCATAAGCGTCAGCACGTCGAGCGGACCGTGGCTTTGCAGCGCGATCTTCAGCCCGTCGCGGGCGTCCATGTGCGCGCCCATCAGCGGGTCGGGGAATTGCGCGGTGCGGCCGGGCAGCCCCTCTTCGACCAGCTCCCAGCCATCCCCCAGCGCGGCAACGGCGATTCGCGGCCAGCGGATGTCGGGGCCGTAGCGGTCATAGACGCCGCGGGTGACGATGGGCGGTGTGCCGTGGGTGTTGCTGTCGCCAAAGGTCATCAGGATGCGCGTCATGGCCATTCTTTCGGTGAAGGGACGGGTGGACAGGCATGCAGGCTAGGGCCCGTTTTTGCCGGGCGCAAGGCGCGGAAATCGGGCCCCGCCCCTTGGCGATCAGGGGCGGCGAGCGCATATAGGCGGCAACGCATTATTCAACGAGGAGAGCCGTGATGCTCGAACTGGGAAGCAAGGATAGCGCCGCGCCCGCTGACGACCTGATCATCGAAGGCAGCGATGCGGGTTTCATGACCGATGTGATCGAGGCCTCCAAGACAGTGCCGGTGATCGTCGATTTTTGGGCCACGTGGTGCGGCCCCTGCCGCACCCTTGGCCCCGCGATCGAGGCTGCGGTGACCGCGGCCAAGGGCGCGGTCAAGCTGGTCAAGATCGATGTCGACCAGAACCAGGTCTATGCCGGGCAGTTGCGCGTGCAGTCGATCCCCACCGTTTACGCCTTCTGGCAGGGTCAGCCGGTCGACGGATTTCAGGGTGCGCTGCCGGCCAGCCAAGTGAACGAGTTCGTGACCAAGATTGCTGCCATGGGCAATGGCGGCGCGGCCGACGCGGGTCTGGACGAAGCCCTTGATGCCGCCGAGGCGATGCTGGAAGAGGGCGCCGCCGCCGACGCTGCCGAAACCTTTGCCGCAATCCTGCAGGAAGAGCCGGAAAACGCCCGCGCCTATGCCGGCATGATCCGCGCCTATCTGGAGATGGAAGAAGTTGATCAGGCCGAAGCGGTGCTGAACGGGGCACCGGTGGCAATCTCGACCTCGGCCCCGATCGAGGCGGCGCGCGCCCAGATCGCGTTGGCCCGGCAGGCAGCAAAGGCGGGCCCGGTGGCCGAGTTGCGACAAAAGGTCGAGGACGACCCCGATAACCACCAGGCGCGCTACGATCTTGCCACGGCGCTTTATGCCTCCGGCAAGACCGAGGAGGCGGTGCATCAGCTTTTGGACCTGTTCCGGCGTGACCGGGAGTGGAACGGCGGCGCTGCCAAGGAGCAGGTGCTTCAGATCTTCGGTGCGCTCAAGCCGAACGACCCAATCGTGATCGCTGGCCGCAGGAAACTGTCGTCGATGATATTTGCCTGAGGGTGCCCCCACGCTAGGTCGCTTCACATGAAGAAGATCGCGGACCTTCCCGAGACGATTGCGGTGTTTCCGTTGCCCGGCGCGCTGCTTTTGCCGCGCGCGCGACTGCCGCTGCACATCTTCGAGCCGCGATACCTTGCGATGATCGAAGACGCCATGAAGACACCCGAAAGGCTGATCGGCATGGTCCAGCCCTATGAAAGCAGGGGCGAGTCATTGCATCGGATCGGCTGCGCCGGGCGGCTGACCGCGTTTTCCGAAACCGAGGACGGCCGCTACATGATCTCGCTGTCCGGTGTCAGCCGGTTCCGCGTTGTCGAAGAGGTCAAGGGCTTTACGCCGTATCGTCGGTGCAAGGTGGCGTGGCAGGGGTTTGAGCGGGACCAGGGCCCGACCGAGACCGACCCCGCACTGGATCGCCCGGCCTTGCTGGACGCCCTGCGCCGCTACTTCACCGAGCAGGGCCTGTCGACCGACTGGGACAGCCTGAAGGACGCCGAGGACGAACTGCTGATCAACTCGCTCTCCATGCTGTGCCCCTTCGATCCCGAAGAAAAGCAGGCGCTGCTGGAGGCGCCGTCGCTGCCCACTCGGCGCGAAACCCTGATTACCCTGATCGAATTCGCGCTGCGCCGTGGCGGCAATGACGAAGAGGTGCTGCAATGACAGACGCGCCGTTCGATCCCAAGATGCTTGAGGCATTGGTCTGCCCGCGGACCCAGACGACGTTGCACTATGATTCGACGCGGCAAGAGCTTGTCTCGACAGCCGCGGGGCTGGCCTTTCCGATTCGCGGCGGCATCCCGGTGATGCTGATCGACGAGGCGCGGCGGCTGGACGAAGACGCGCCCTAGCGCATCAGTGCAGGCAAGTCACCGGTCAGGCCCGCGGCCTCTCGCACGAAACCGCGGCGCAACGCCGGCACGGCGCCGATGGCGCCCATCCCGATATCACGCAGCTTTCGCAGCGCAGGATTGTCGTTTGAAAACAGGCGATTGAACGTATCCGTTGCCAGCGCCAGCGTGGCCGTGTCGAAGCGGCGCCATTGCTGGTACCGGCCCAGCACGGCGGCGTTGCCGATATCCTCGCCCCGCTGGCGGGCCTCGGTCAGCACCTGTGCCAGCGCGGCCACGTCGCGCAGGCCGGCATTCAGGCCCTGCCCGGCAATCGGGTGCATGCCATGCGCGGCATCGCCCACCAGTGCCACGCGCGGTGCGACAAAGCTGTTGGCCAGCGTCAGGCCCAGCGGATAGCTGAACCGTGCACCCGCCAGCGCGATTTCACCCAGGAAACTGCCGAAGGCAGGGCGCAACGCATCGAGAAAGCCCGCGTCGTCCAGCGCGATGATGCGGGCGGCGTCGGCGTCATGTTCGGACCAGACGATGGAACAGCGGTTACCGGTCAGGGGCAGGATGGCCAGCGGCCCGTGCGGCATGAAGAACTGATGCGCGATGCCGTGGTGCGGCAACTCGTGTTCCACCGCGCAGACGATGGCTGTCTGGCCATAGCCCCACGCGGTACGGGAAATTCCGGCGCGCCGGGCGGTGCCGCTGCCGCGCCCGTCGCAGCCCACCAGCAGCCGACCATGAACCTCTTTGCCGGAGGCAAGATGCAGCGTGATCGCGCGCGGTCCGGCATCTTGCGCAGTTACATCCTGCGCCACCACCGTCTCGCCCGACAGGTGGGTGATCCTTTCTTCGGCGGCCATCGCATCCAGGAAGGCGTGGCGCAGATACCGGTCTTCGACCATGTGGCCCATCGGGCCTTCGCCCACTTCGGCATGGTCGAAATGCAGCATCCAGGGGCTGGGCCCTTCGCCCGCGCGCCCGTCGGTGACCTTGATTTCCAGCATCGGCTGGGCGTGCTCGGCCAGCGCAGGCCAGAGGCCCAACGCGTCGAGGAGCCGGCACGAGGCCAGCGCCAGAGCGTAGGCGCGCCCGTCAAAGCCGGGATCGGCCCGGGTTTCCAGCGGCTCCGCGTCAATCACGGCGACGCGAAAACCTGCCTTGGCTGCTGCCAGCGCCAGTGCCGGACCGTTCAACCCGCCCCCCACGATCGTGATGTCATGCTCTTGCACCATGCCCGGCAATATGGCCGCTGGCGCGGGATTGTCCATGCGCCGCTTGGCCGCTACCGTCCGTGACGAAGCGTGCGAAAGGGCAGTCTGATGCAGGAATGGTTATGGGCCTCGGCGGCCGAGCTTGGCCGGGGGATCGGCGCGGGCCGGATCGACCCGGTGGCGCTGACGCAGACCTATCTCGATGCCATCGCCGCGCATCCGATGACACCGCGAATCTATGCGCGTGTCACGGCCGAGCGGGCTTTGGCCGAAGCGCGCGCCGCCGCCGCGCGGGCCGCCTCGGGCCTGCGGCGCGGGCCGCTCGACGGGGTGCCGGTGTCGTGGAAGGACAATTTCGATACTACGGGGATCGCGACCGAGGCTGGCACCGCGCTGATGGCCGGGCGTCGGCCCGATCGCGATGCGCAGGTGCTGGCCAACGCGACCGCCGCGGGCCTTGTCTGCCTTGGCAAGACCCACATGTCCGAGATCGCGTTTTCCGGCCTTGGCTACAACCCGACCACCGCGACCCCGCCCTGTATCAACGATGCCGAGGCGGTGCCCGGCGGCAGTTCCTCGGGCGCGGCGGCGTCGGTCGCGCATGGGCTGGCGGCGGCGGCGGTGGGCAGCGATACCGGCGGTTCGGTGCGCATTCCGGCCGCATGGAATGACCTTGTTGGTCTGAAGACGACGCATGGCCGCCTGTCGCTGGAGGGCGTGGTGCCGCTTTGCCTGACCTTTGATACGGTCGGCCCTTTGACCCGCACGGTGGAAGACGCAGCACTTATGTTGTCCGCGCTGGAAGGCGCGCGCGCGCCAGACCTCGACGGTACGGCGCTGGCTGGATCGCGGCTGATGGTGCTGGAAACGGTGGCGATGGACGAGCTTGAGTCGACCCCCGCGGCCGCCTTCGACAGCGCCGTCGCGCGGCTGGAGCGGGCCGGTGCCACGATTGAGCGCCGTGCGCTGCCATTGGTGACCCGCGCGATGGATCTTGCCGCGATCCTCTTTGCGACGGATGCCTATGCCTTGTGGCGGCCTCTGGTCGAATCTGCGCCGGACAAGATGTATGACCGCATTCTGGAGCGCATCCGCGCGGGCGCCACTGTGTCGGCGGCCGACTACATTGCCGGTTGGTCGGCCCTGCGTGCGCTGCGGGCTGACTGGGCTGCAGAGGTGGCGGGGTTTGACGCCGTCATCATGCCGACGGCGCCGATCATGCCACCCAAGGTAGATCGCCTCGTCACGGACGAGCCCTATTACAAGGCGGCCAACCTGTTGACGTTGCGCAATACCCGCATCGGCAACCTCATGGGTGGCTGCGCGCTGACCCTGCCAAGCGGCACACCGTCCTGCGGGATCATGCTGAACGCGCCCGCGGGGGGCGAGGCGGGTCTGTTGCGGCTTGGCGCGGCCGTTGCTGCCGTCTTGGCGTAAAAGCCACAATTGCGGGCTGCAAGCCCGTTGATTCGCGCCGTTTTTCTGGACAGCAGGGGGGCAGGGCGGATAGTCTGCCTCCAAAGCGGGGCGCCAACGATCCCGCATTTGAGGCAGCGATGGTTGATCCCGAGCGGTTTTCGGACCTTCCGGACTATGCGTTTCCGCGTCTGCGGAAACTGCTGGATGCGCACGCCCCGGGCGGGGCGCCCATTGCCATGACCATAGGTGAGCCGCAGCACGCCTTTCCCGACTGGGTGGGCGAGGTGCTGGCCGAAAACCTTGCCGGCTTCGGGAAATACCCGCCGAACGAGGGCACGCCAGAGCTGCTGGCGGCAATTTCGGGCTGGCTGGCGCGGCGCTATGGCGTCGATGTCGGGGCCGAGCGGCTGATGGTGCTGAACGGCACGCGCGAGGGCTTGTACAACGCCGCGATGGCGCTGTGCCCCGAGCGCAAGAACGGCGCGCGGCCCGTGGTTCTGACGCCCAATCCGTTTTACCAGGTCTACGCGGTCGCCGCGCTGTCGGTCGGGGCCGAGCCGGTCTACGTGCCGGCGACCGTCGAAACCGGCCATTTGCCCGATTACGCGGGACTGCCCGCCGATGTGCTGGACCGCACGGCGATCGCCTATATCTGCTCGCCTGCCAACCCGCAGGGCGCTGTGGCTGACGAGGCGTACTGGCGCACCCTGATCGGGCTGGCCGAGAAGCACGATTTCCGCATCTTCGCCGACGAATGCTATTCGGAGATTTACCGCGAGGCCGCGCCCGTTGGCGTGCTGGAGGTGGCCGCGAAGATGGGCGCGGACCCCGAGCGGATCGTGGCATTCCATTCGCTGTCGAAACGGTCGAACCTGCCGGGGCTGCGCTCGGGCTTCGTGGCGGCCGGGCCGCATGCCACCCTTCTGATGCGGCAGTTGCGCAACTACGCGGGCGCGCCGCTGCCGCTGCCGCTGCAGCGCGTGGCCGAAAAGGTTTGGGCCGACGAAGCCCATGTCGAGGAAAACCGCGGGCTTTACCGGCAGAAATACGCCGTGGCCGACCAGGTGCTGGACGGCGTGCCGGGCTATGCCCCGCCGCCTGCGGGGTTCTTTCTGTGGCTGCCGGTCGAGGATGGCGAGACGGCCACGCTCAGGCTGTGGCGCGAGACGGGGGTGCGGGTTCTGCCCGGCGCCTATCTCAGCCGCGATACCAGCGCCGGCAACCCCGGCACGGGATACATTCGGGTCGCGATGGTGGCCCCAACGCAAGAAATGCAGCGCGGGCTGACACTGCTCCGCGACTGCCTGTACGGGTAAGGGACAAGACGCATGGCATCCTATCAGACACGGCAGCGCGATCCGCTTCTCGACAGCAGCACGCAGGCAGTGGTTGAACGGCGCGCAAAGGAACTTATCGGGCTGGTGCTGATCGCGCTGGGCCTGATGGCGGCGATGATGCTGTGGTCCTACAGCCCGAACGATCCCAACTGGATGCTGGCGACCGACGCGCCGGTGCAGAACTGGATGGGCCGCCCGGGCGCTGCCATCGCTGCGCCGGTCCTGATGGTGATCGGCTGGGGTGCATGGGCCGTGGCGCTGGTCCTGCTGGCATGGGGCCTGCGGCTGGCCGCGCATGTCGGGGAAGAGCGTGCTGTCGCGCGTGTGATCTTCGCGCCGATCGCCGTGGCGATCACCTCGGTCTATGCCTCCACGATGCTGCCGCCCGCCAGTTGGACCCATAGTTTCGGCCTTGGTGGGCTGTTTGGCGACACCGTTCTCAGCGTCGTGCTTACCGTACTTCCTTTGCCCACGGCCCTCGGGCTGAAACTGGCAGCGCTGGTTGCGGGCCTGTCGATGCTGGGCATGTTCGCCGTCGTGCTGGGTTTTACCTGGCCGGAGGTCAAACAGGGCCTGCGGCTGCTGATGATCGGGTTGGTCCTCGCCTATGACATGGCGATGCGGCTGGTCGGGCGCGGTGCGGCGCTGTCGGCGCGCGCGGCCTCGACCGCGCATGGCAACCTGCAGAACCGCCGCGCCCAGATGCGCGCTGCGGCCGCAGCTGCCGGAGAGGACGACATCGACGTTTACGCAGCCCGTGCGATGCCGCCCGAACCCGCGCTGCACCGTCCCGCTGCCGCCGTGGTCCGGCCGGTGGGGCCGGCACCTGCACCGGCCGCGGCCGAGCAGACCCGCGCCGCGCAGCGCCTGATGCCGGGCCGCGCACGCGAGGTGGCGGCCGATCATGCCGGGCTGCCGCCCGAACCGCCGATGTTCAACCGCCGCGAGGTTTCATCCTCTGCCGCCGTGCCCGCCCCCTCGCCGCTGACAGCACCCCAGCGCCGCGTCGCTGCGGCCCCCTCGGGCGGATTGCGCGGGCTGGTGCCTTCGCTGTTGCGACGTGCCGTCAGCCCGCAGATGCCCACACCCGAACTGGTTGAAACCGTGCCCGTCGACGCGGCCCTGCCGGCGCCAAGCGGCGATCGTGTGCGTGACAAGATCAGCGCGGCGATCCGGGCCCGCAGCGCGGTGCAGCCCACGCCACAGCCCCCAATCAGCAGGACGCCGGATGGGTTGCGCATTGAACCTTCGCTGACCCAGGGCAAGGGCCCGCGCCCCTTGGTTCTGTCGACATTCACGCCGCCGCCTCCGCTGGACGAGACGCTTGCAACGGAGGATGAGGCCGATCCCTACGTGATTGAGCGCGACGTCGATCCGACGCCCGAGATGCCCGCCTATCCCCCTGTCACCGCGCCCGCGGAATCGTCCCGCCGCGTGGTGCAGCATGCCCCGCAACGCACGCCCCAGCCGTCGCGGCAGGCGCAGGCCGAGGCGCAACCGCGGCTGCAATTCGAGGAAACCCATGCCGATTATGAAACGCCGCCGCTGAGCCTTTTGACCAACCCGGTGACGATCACCCGACATCACCTGTCGGACGAGGCACTGGAGGCAAATGCGCGGATGCTTGAGTCCGTCCTCGACGATTACGGCGTCAAGGGCGAGATCGTGTCGGTCCGGCCCGGCCCGGTGGTCACGATGTACGAACTGGAACCGGCGCCCGGCCTGAAGGCCAGCCGTGTGATCGGCCTTGCCGACGATATCGCGCGCAGCATGTCCGCCCTTTCGGCCCGCGTCTCGACAGTGCCGGGGCGCAGCGTGATCGGCATCGAACTGCCCAATGCGAACCGCGAAAAGGTGGTTCTGCGCGAGATCCTTTCGGCCCGCGATTTCGGCGACAGCCAGATGCGCCTGCCGCTGGCGCTTGGCAAGGATATCGGCGGGCAGCCGATCATCACCAACCTCGCCAAGATGCCCCACCTGCTGATCGCCGGGACCACCGGTTCGGGCAAGTCGGTGGCGATCAACACGATGATCCTCAGCCTGCTTTACAAGCTGACGCCCGAGGAATGCAGGCTAATCATGATCGACCCCAAAATGCTGGAACTGTCGGTCTATGACGGCATCCCGCACCTGCTGTCGCCCGTGGTCACCGACCCCAAGAAGGCGGTCGTCGCGCTGAAATGGACCGTGGGCGAGATGGAAGAGCGTTATCGCAAGATGTCCAAGATGGGCGTGCGCAATATCGAGGGCTACAACGGCCGCGTGCGCGACGCGCTGTCGAAAGGCGAGATGTTCAGCCGGACGGTGCAGACCGGCTTTGACGACGACACGGGCGAGCCGATCTTCGAGACCGAGGAATTCGCGCCCGAGACGCTGCCCTACATCGTCGTCATCGTCGACGAGATGGCCGACCTGATGATGGTGGCGGGCAAGGAGATCGAGGCGTGCATCCAACGGCTTGCGCAGATGGCGCGGGCCAGTGGCATCCACCTGATCATGGCGACGCAGCGGCCGTCGGTCGACGTCATCACCGGCACCATCAAGGCCAACTTCCCGACCCGCATCTCTTTCCAGGTCACCTCCAAGATCGACTCGCGGACCATCCTGGGCGAGCAGGGGGCCGAGCAGCTATTGGGTATGGGCGACATGCTCTACATGGCGGGCGGCGCCAAGATCACCCGTATCCACGGGCCTTTCGTGTCGGATGAAGAGGTTGAGGAGATCGTCAACTTCCTCAAGGGCTTTGGTCCGCCGGACTATTTCTCGGGCGTGGTCGAAGGGCCGGATGAAGATACCGAAAGCAGCATCGACGCGGTGCTGGGCCTTGGCGGCAACCAGGATGCCGAGGACGCGCTTTACGACACCGCGGTCGCCATCGTCATCAAGGACCGCAAATGCTCGACCTCCTACATCCAGCGCAAGCTGGCGATCGGTTACAACAAGGCCGCGCGGCTGGTCGAGCAGATGGAAGAACAGGGCGTCGTGAGCTCTGCCAACCATGTCGGCAAACGCGAAATTCTCGTGCCGGAACAGCACTAAGGCCGTCTGTTATCGCGTAACACGCACAGATGTGATCCTGTCGCAGGGCTTACGCATTGCATCGGCATACCCGAGACACGAGATGGGACTCATGGACAGACGCAGATTTCTTGGACTGACAATCAGTGGCGCCGCGGTGCTTGGGCTGGCGGGCCCCGCTGCCGCGGATGAGATACCGCTTGATGATCTCAGCCGATACCTCACCTCGCTTCAGACGGTCGAGGCCAAGTTCACCCAAGTGAATGCAGACGGCAGCATCTCGACCGGAACGCTGAAGCTGAAACGGCCGGGCCGTATCCGTTTCGAATACGATCCGCCTGACGGTGCGCTGGTGGTGGCCGGGGGTGGCCAGCTGGCCATCTTCGATCCCGCTTCGAACGAGGGCCCGACGATTTATCCGCTGTCGCGCACGCCGCTAAGCCTGATCCTTGCGCCCAAGGTGGACCTGTCCACCGCGCGCATGGTGGTGGATCACGGGGCCGACGCGACCAGCACCACGGTGACCGCGCAAGACCCCGATCATCCCGAATACGGCACGATCCAGCTGGTCTTCACCGCCAACCCGACCGAGCTGCGGCAATGGGTGGTGACCGACGATACCGGATCGCAGACAACGGTCATTCTCGGCGACATGGTGATCAACCAGCCCATCGGCGATATCGCTTTCAACATCATCGCTGAAAGCGCCAAACGCGGATTTTGAAGGCTCAGCGCGCCGCCCGGCAGGTGGCCAGTTGCGCGGCATAGACATTGGCGCGCTGCCGGGTCTGATTGGCGATGCGCAGCAGCCATGCCTTGGAATTGTGGGTGCCACGCAGATAGCCGGTGCGCCCATCGTGATAGGCCAGATACTGATTGCGAACGTCGTCGATCCTGACGCCGGTCTCGGTCGTGGTCTGGGCCATGTACCAGCCCATGAAATCGGCGGCATCCCAGATGTTGTCGCGGCGGGCACGCCAGCGGCCCCGGTCCTGCTGGTAATCGGCCCATGTCCCGTCCAGAGCCTGGGAATAACCGTAGGCCGAGGATTGCCGACCGACCGGGATGACGCCCAATACGAACTGGTGCGGCGTGCGGTTGTTGGCGATGAACTTGCTCTCTTGATAGATCATCGCCATCAGCACCGCAGGGCTGACGCCCCATGTGCGTTCGGCGGCCCGGAAGGCGCGCATGTATTGCGGGCGCTCGGTGACGATACTGCATGCGTCGTCCAGGTTGCGCGGAGCCGTGTTGTCCCGGCTGCCGCAGCTTCCCAGCGCAAGCAATACGATCAGGGCGCGAAAGAGTCTGCTCATCTGCCTCTCGCTTTTTTGTCTTTTTCTGAAGGATAGCGGATTGGCGCACGTCTGAAAACGTCAAAGGCCCGCGATACGATCACTTTCGTCGCGTTCTGACGGCGGGGGAAGGTCTGCGCGACTGCATCGTAGGGAAGGAGGCCACAGACTGTTTCCGCCGATTCGCGGGCCCGCCGATGGACAAGTCCGTCCCGCAAGCCTTAGAAGGGGCGCTGGGGGGCAGATCTTTATGCTCAAGACGCGCGCAAAATATCATCTCGGGCAAGTGGTGCGGCACCGCAAGCACCCCTTTCGCGGCGTGGTATTCGACGTCGACCCTACCTTTTCCAACACCGAGGAATGGTATCAGGCCATCCCCGAGGAAAGCCGCCCGGTGAAGAACCAGCCGTTCTATCATCTTTTGGCCGAGAACGAGCAGAGCTATTACGTCGCCTACGTGTCGGAGCAGAATTTGATTGCCGACTATTCCGGCGTCCCGGTCGAACATCCCGACCTTGACGACCTCTTCGGCCCGTTCGAAGACGGCACCTATCCGCTGCAGTTCGCGCTGAACTAGTAGCCCAGCGCGCAGCCGTCCTTGCGCGGATCGCTCGCCCCTTCCAGCACGCCGTTGTCGTGGATACGGATCGCCTGCGCGCCGCCCATCGGATCGTCGAACCCGAAGACGGAATGGCCCTTGGCCGCCAGCTGGGCGATCACCGCGTCGCCATAGGTGCCCTCGATCCGCAGCTTGCCGTCATAGGCAAAGCTGCGCGGCGCATCTATGGCGGCCTGCGGGGCCATCCCGAAATCGGTGATGTTGGTGACGAAGCGGGCATGCCCGGCTGGCTGGTAGGGGCCGCCCATCACGCCGAAGGGCATGATCAGCTTGCCGTTCTGCTTCAACATGCCGGGAATGATCGTGTGCATCGGCCGCTTGGCCGGTCCCGCCTCGTTGGGGTGGCCGGGGGTCAGCGACATGCCCTTGGCACGGTTGTGCAGCAGGATGCCGAAACGGTCGCTGGCGATGCCAGAGCCGAAATCGTCGAAGATCGAATAGATCAGCGACACCGCCATGCGGTCACGGTCGACGACGGTGATGTAGATGGTTTCCTTGTGCACGGCGTCGACCTCGGGCCGCCCGACGGGAAGCGCCCGGTCAAGGTCGATCAGCGCGGCCAGTTGCGCGGCCGTTTCGGACGCCAGCATATGGTCAAGCCGCGTGGTATGATCGGCGTCGGCAAGGAAGCGATCACGCGCGTCATAGGCGAGCTTGGTCGCCTCGGCCTCGAGATGGGCGCGCTCGGCGCCGAACGGGTCCATCTGCCTCAGGTCGAAATGCTTGAGGATGTTCAGCAGCAGGATCGCCGTGGCGCCGTGGCCGTTGGGCGGGTGTTCGTAAAGGTCCAGGCCACCATAGCTGCCCTTGATCGGCGTGACCCAGTCGGCGCGGGTGGCGGCGAAATCCTCGGCCGTGTGGGTGCCGCCAAGCGCGGCAAGGCTGGCAACCATGTCGGCGGCAACCTCGCCTTCGTAGAAGGCTTCCCGGCCATGCCCGGCGATGCGGCGCAGCACCTCGGCCTGGCCGGGCGCGCGGAAGCTTTGGCCGACGCGCGGCGCGGCACCATCAAGCAGGAACAGCTCGCGCGCGCGGCCCTGCAGGTTGCCTTCGTAGACGGCCCAGTCGCGCGCCACGCGCGGCGCGACGGGCACCCCGGCCTCGGCATAGTGGATGGCGGGGGCCAGCACCTCTTTCAGCGATAGGCGCCCCCAGTCCTGCGACAGCCGGCAGAACCCGTCGACCGCGCCGGGGATCGAGACCGATTCCGGCCCGCCCGCGCGCATCCGCGTCAGCCCCTGCGCGCGCAGCGCCTCCGCGTCCAGCCCGCGCGGCGTGCGGCCCGAGGCGTTCAGCGCCAGCACCGCGTCCGATCCGGGGGGCGTCATCAGCACGAACATGTCGCCGCCGATGCCGGTCATCTGCGGTTCGCACAGGCCCAGCAGGACTGCGCCCGCGATGGCCGCGTCCGCGGCATTGCCGCCCTGTTCGAGGATGCCGACGGCCACTTTTGCGGCCAGCGGGTGCGACGTTGCGCACATGCCGTTATTGGCAAAGACGGCCGACCGGCCGGGTTTGGTGAAATCGCGCATGCTGTGGTCCCCCGCTTAGCCGCGAACTTAGGCAAGTCCGGGGCGGATGCAACGGGTCGCAGTGCAGCGGACGGGGATGGTCAGTTATGAAGTTCCGCGGCAAGAATGGAACGTGGCAGGCAGCGGCATGGGGATGAAATGGTTGAAGTTGTGATTGCGGGTGCGGCCCGCACGGCGATGGGCGGGTTCCAGGGTGTGCTGGCCGGTGTCGATGCGCCTGTGCTGGGCGGTGCGGCGCTGCGTGCGGCGTTAGGCGGGGCCGGCATCTCGACGGTGGACGAGGTGCTGATGGGGTGCGTCCTGCCGGCGGGACAGGGACAGGCCCCGGCCCGGCAGGCGGCCTTTCTTGCCGGCCTGGGTGAAGAGGTGCCCGCGACCACGCTCAACAAGATGTGCGGATCGGGCATGAAGGCCGCGATGCTGGGTTTCGACCAGATCGGTGCGGGCAGCGCCCGGGTGGTGGCCGTGGGCGGGATGGAGAGCATGACCAACGCGCCCTATCTACTGCCGAAGATGCGCGGGGGCGCGCGCATCGGCCATGCGCAGGTAATTGATTCGATGTTCCTCGACGGGCTGGAGGATGCCTATGACAAGGGCCGCCTGATGGGCACCTTCGCTGAGGATTGCGCGGTCGCATTCCAGTTCAGCCGCGCCGCGCAGGATGAGTACGCGCTGGCCTCGCTGCACAACGCGCTGGCCGCGCAGGCGCGCGGCGATTTCGCGGCCGAGATCGTGGGCGTGGCGGTGCCGGGCCGTGGCGGCGTAGTCGAGGTGGCCGAGGACGAACAACCCGGCCGCGCGCGGCCCGAGAAGATCCCCACGCTGAAACCCGCCTTTCGCGAGGGCGGCACGGTGACGGCGGCCAATTCCTCGTCGATCTCGGACGGGGCCGCGGCGCTGGTCCTGGCGGCGGGCGATGCGGGTCTGCCCGTGCGGGCGCGGGTGCTGGGCCACGCCAGCCACGCGCAGGCCCCGGCCGATTTCCCCACCGCCCCGGTGCCTGCCGCGCGCAAGCTGCTGGCACGGATCGGCTGGGAGGTGGGCGACGTGGACCTGTGGGAAGTCAACGAAGCCTTTGCCGTGGTGCCGATGGCCTTCATGGCCGAGATGGGCGTGCCGCGCGAGAAGATGAACGTCAACGGCGGGGCCTGCGCGCTGGGCCATCCGATCGGCGCCTCGGGCGCGCGGATCATCGTGACGCTGCTGCACGCGCTCGAGGCGCGCGGGCTGCGGCGCGGGGTTGCGGCAATCTGCATCGGCGGGGGCGAGGGCACCGCCATTGCCATCGAAAGGGTCTGACATGCGGGTGGATTACACGGAACTGGCGAAGGTCATCGCCGCGCTGACCGAGGGCGAGAGCGATGCCGTCGCGCTGATGGCCACGCTCGCCTGCGAGGTGCATCATGCCGATGAGCGTTTCGACTGGACGGGGTTCTACCGCGTCGTCGCGCCGGGCCTGATGAAGATCGGTCCTTACCAGGGTGGGCATGGTTGCCTTGTGATCCCGTTCTCGCGCGGGGTCTGTGGCGCGGCGGCGCGCACGGGCGAGGTGCAGATCGTGCCGGATGTCGAGGCGTTCGACGACCATATCGCCTGTTCGTCCTCCACCCGGTCCGAGATCGTGCTGCCGGTCCGCGACGGGCAGGGGCGGCTGATCGGGGTGTTCGACATCGACAGCGACCAGCCGGACGCCTTCGACGCGGCCGATGCCGCCGGGCTGGGCGATATCCTGGCGGCGGTCTTTGGCAAGACGGCCGGGACGCCTCCGGCGGGGGAGTATTTGGGGCAAGATGAAGGGGCCGTGAAAGTTTGACTTGAAATTTCACGAGCGGCCGCGGCAGAGTGAAATCCGGACGTCATTTTTTCACAAGGCTGCGCCGTCGTGCTGCACGACCCCCCTTCGGAGAACCGCACGCTGGGCGCCGACCTGCGCGCGCTGCGGCGTGCGCGGGGGCTGACGCTGGCCGATCTGGCGGCACGGCTGGGCCGTTCGGTGGGCTGGCTGAGCCAGGTCGAGCGCGACATTTCCGCGCCCGGCATTGCCGACCTGCGGGCCATTGCCGGGGCGCTGGACGTGTCCATCTCCAGCCTGTTTCGCGCGACCGCCCGGCCCGACGAGGCCGGGTACATCGTGCGCGCCGGCGCGCGCCGTCCGATCGGTTCGCGCGAGGCGGGGCTGGTGGAAGAGTTGCTGTCACCCGACCTGACCGATGCCTTCGAGGTGGTCCATTCCACCTTCGAGCCGGGCGCGCGGCTGCCCGCCCCGGTGGCGCGGCCCACGCAGGAGGTGGGCTACGTGCTGGAGGGGCGGCTGACCCTCTGGATCGACGGCGCGCGGTTCGCGCTGAACCCCGGCGACAGTTTCCGTATCCGGGGCGAAACCTTTGCCTGGGAAAACCCCCATGACACGCCCGCGCGCGTGATCTGGGTGATCGCGCCGCCGGTGTATTGATGGTGCGGGCGGTGCGGACCGGATTTCTGAACGACAGGGCCGCGACGCGGCCGCGAAACGACGAGGGAGAAGCGGGATGAGCGTGGCAGGAACGGGCGGTTTTCCGACCCAGGCGCGGGTGGTGATCATCGGCGGGGGCGCGGTGGGTGTCTCGGCGCTCTATCACCTTGCCAAGGCGGGCTGGACCGATTGCGTCCTGCTGGAAAAGAACGAGCTGACCGCCGGCTCCACCTGGCATGCCGCGGGCAATTGCCCGTCTTTCAGCACCTCCTGGGCGGTGATGAACATGCAGCGCTATTCGCTGCAGCTTTACCGCGGGCTGGCGGCCGAGGTGGATTACCCGATGAACTACCACGTCACCGGCTCGATCCGGCTGGCGCATTCGAAGCAGCGGATGCAGGAATTTGCCCGCGCGGTGGGGATGGGGCGCTACCAGGGGATGGACTTGGCGACCATCAGCCCCGACGAGGTGCGCGCGAAATACCCCTTCATCGAACTGCACGACATCGAGGGCGCGCTATTTGACCCCGACGATGGCGATATCGACCCCGCGCAGCTGACGCAGGCGCTGGCGAAAGGCGCGCGGCAGATGGGCGCGAAGATCCTGCGCTTCACCCCCGCCACGGGCGTGACGCAGACGCCCGACGGCTGGATCGTGCATACCGAAAAGGGCGACATTGCGTGCGAAAAGGTGGTGAACGCCGCCGGATATTACGGACAGCGGGTGGGCGAATGGTTCAAGCCCTATGGCGGGCGCACGGTGCCGATGGCGGTGATGAGCCACCAGTATTTCCTGACCGAGCCGATCGCGGAGCTGGAACAGTGGACCGCCGAACATGGCAAGCTGCCGCTGCTGCGCGACGTCGACAGCTCCTACTACCTGCGGCAGGAAAAGTTCGGCCTGAACCTTGGCCCCTACGAGCGGAACTGTCGCGCGCATTGGGTGGACCCGTCGGATCCGATGCCGGATGACTTCAGCTTCCAGCTCTATCCTGACGATCTGGAGCGGCTGGAATGGTATATCGAGGACGCGATGGCGCGGGTGCCGATCCTGGGCAAGGCGGGCGTCGGCAAGGTGATCAACGGGCCGATCCCCTATGCGCCCGACGGCTTGCCGCTGCTGGGGCCGATGCCGGGGGTCAGGAATGCCTACGAGGCCTGCGTCTTCACCTTCGGGATCACGCAGGCGGGCGGGGCGGGCAAGGTGCTGGCCGAATGGGTGACCGAGGGGCAGACGGAGTGGGACATGTGGTCCTGCGATCCGCGCCGGTTCACCGACTATACCGATCCGCAATATTGCCTCGACAAGGCCATTGAGACCTATGGCCATGAATACGCGATGCATTTCCCCTGGCATCGCTGGCCCGCGGGCGCGGGGCGCAAGCTGTCGCCGGTGCATGACGCGGTGGCGGCCAAGGGCGGGCAGTTCGGGGCCTATAACGGCTGGGAGCGGGCCAACTGGTTTGCCAAACCGGGCGACGACGTCAGCGAGGCCGCGACCGAGACATGGGACCGTGCCGGTCCGTGGGAGCAGCGCCTCCGCGAGGAATGCGAGGCGGTGCGCGACGCGGTGGGCGTGCTGGACCTGCCGGGTTTCTCGCGCTTCGACCTAGCCGGGCCGGGCGCGGCCGACTGGCTGCTTACCCGGATCGCGGGGAACCTGCCGAAGATCGGCAAGCTGTCGCTGGCCTATTTCCCCGACAGCCGTGGCCGGATCCTGACCGAGATGTCGATTCTGCGCCATGCCGACGACCGTTTCACGCTGATCACCGCCGCCAGCGCGCAATGGCACGACTGGGAGGTGCTGTGGCGCGACCTGCCGCCGGGGCTGACGCTAACCGACCGCACGCGCGAGAAATCGACGTTGATCGTCACCGGGCCGCAGGCGCGCACGCTGTTCCAGCAGATCGGCACCGATGCCGATCTCAGCCTGCCCTGGCTGAGCCACCAGGAGGCGCAGGTGGCGGGCAGGCCTAGTGAGCTGGTCCGCGTCAGCTTCGCAGGCGAGCTGGGCTGGGAGATTCACGCGGCCAATGCCGACATGCCCGCGCTTTACGCGGCGGTAACCGAAGCGGGGGCGAAGCCCTTTGGCATGTGGGCCCTCAACAGCCTGCGGCTGGAGAAGGGATACCGCGCGTGGAAGGGTGACCTGTCGACCGATTATTCACTGCTGGAAGGCGGGCTGGAGCGGTTCGTGAAGCTCGACAAGCCCGATTTCGTGGGCAAGGCGGCGCTGATGGCCGAAAAGCAGCGCGGCGTGAAGAAGAAGTTCGTCACGCTGGTGCTGGATGTGCCGGGAGCAGCGGACGCGCCTTACATGTCGACGATCTGGTTCGAAGGCGCGGTGGTGGGCGAGACCACCAGCGGCGGCTGGGGCTACCGGGTGAACCGGTCAATCGCGCTGGGGATGCTGCGGCCCGACCTGTGCGTCGCGGGCACGCCGGTGGAGATCGAGATCTATGGCCAGCGCCACGCCGCGACCGTGCAGGAGGATGCCCCGCTATGGGATCCGCAGAACGCGCGGATTCGCGCGTAGGGGGTTGCCGCCCCCGCCCCTTGCGGGGCTCCCCCGCGAGTATTTCCGGCAAGATGAAGGAGAGGGCCTTGGCCGAGATCGTGCTTCTGGACGGCGGGTTGGGACAGGAACTGGTGCATCGCGCCGGAGACCTGCCGACGCCGCTATGGTCGACGCAGGTGATGGTCGATCATCCCGGGATGGTGGGGCAATTGCACGCGGACTATTTCGCGGCAGGGGCCACGGTGGCCACGACCAATACCTACTGCGTCCATCACGACCGGCTGGAGGGCACACCGCTAGCGGCGCGGTTTCACGACCTGCATATGGCGGCGCTGGCCGAGGCGCGGGGCGCGGTGGTGCCGGGCCGGCGGATTGCCGGGTCGATCGGGCCGCTGGAGGCGTCCTACCGGCCCGACAGGCATCCGCCGCATGACGTGGCGGTGGCGCGCTATGCCGAAGTGGCGCGCGAGATCGGCCCGCAGGTCGACCTGATCATCTGCGAGACGGTCGCCTCGCTGGCGCATGTGCGGGCGGTGCTGGAGGGCGCCAAGGCGGCGGGCAGGCCGGTGTGGCTGTCGGTGACGGTGGATGACGAGGACGGGGCGCGGCTGCGCTCGGGCGAGGCCACGGCGGATGTCTGCGCCATCGCGGTTGCGGGCGGGGCGGAGGCGCTGCTGGCCAACTGCTCGGCCCCCGAAGCGATGCCGGCGGCGCTGGCGGCGCTGAAGGGGGCCGGCCTGCCGATTGGCGCCTATGCCAACGGGTTCACCCAGATCACCAAGGATTTCCTGCGCGACAAACCCACCGTCGACAGCCTGCACCCGCGCGAGGACATGACGCCCGAACGCTATGCCGTCCATGTCATGGGCTGGGTCGCGCAGGGCGCCACCATCGTCGGCGGCTGTTGCGAAACCGGGCCCGCCCATATCGCCGAACTTACCCGGGCGCTGCGCGCCGCGGGTCATACCATCGTCTGAGGGATCATCCATGAACCTGCCGTCTCACGCGCGCGTCGTCATCATCGGGGGTGGCGTCGTCGGCTGCTCTGTCGCCTATCACCTGACGAAACTGGGCTGGACAGACGTGGTGCTCTTGGAGCGCAAGGCGCTGACTAGCGGCACGACTTGGCACGCGGCGGGGCTGATCGCGCAGCTGCGAGCGACGGCGAACATGACGCGGCTGGCGAAATACAGCCAGGAACTTTACGGCGGGCTGGAGGCCGAAACGGGCTTGGCGACCGGGTTTCGCCGGGTAGGCTCGATCACCGTGGCGCTGAGCGAGGAGCGCAAGGAAGAGATCTTCCGCTCGGCCGGGATGGCGCGGGCCTTTGGCGTGGAGATCGAGGAGATCGGGCCGGCCGAGGTGAAGGCGCGCTATCCACACCTCAATACCGATGGCGTGACGGCGGGCGTCTATCTTGCCAAGGACGGGCAGGGCGACCCCGGCAACATCGCGCTGGCGCTGGCCAAGGGCGCACGGATGCGTGGGGCGGTCGTGCAGGAGCGGGTGAAGGTGACGGGCATCGCGCGCACCGGCACGCGGGTGACCGGGGTGGACTGGCAGGGCGAAGACGGCAGCGCGGGCCACATCGCCTGCGACATGGTGGTGAACTGCGCCGGCATGTGGGGGCACGCGGTGGGCCGGATGGCGGGTGTCAATGTGCCGCTGCATGCCTGCGAGCATTTCTACATCGTCTCGGAACCCATCGCCGGGTTGGAGCAGTTGCCGGTGCTGCGGGTGCCCGACGAATGCGCCTATTACAAGGTGGACGCGGGCAAACTGATGCTGGGCGCGTTCGAGCCAAAGTCGAAACCCTGGGGGATGGCGGGCATTCCCGAGGGGTTCGAGTTTGACCAGCTGCCCGAGGATTTCGACCATTTCGAGCCGATCCTCGAGGCCGCCGTCGCGCGCATGCCGATCCTGGGCGAAGCTGGGATTCACACCTTCTTTAACGGGCCGGAAAGCTTTACGCCCGACAACGCCTATCACCTTGGCCTTGCGCCGGGGATGGACAACGTCTGGGTCGCCGCCGGGTTCAACTCGATCGGGATCCAGTCGGCGGGCGGCGCGGGCATGGCGCTGGCGCAGTGGATGGAGGACGGCGAAAAGCCGTTCGACCTGGGCGATGTGGACATCGCCCGCGCGCAACCCTTCCAGGGCAACCGGCGCTACCTGAAAGAGCGGGTCACCGAAACGCTGGGCCTGCTTTACGCCGACCATTTCCCCTACCGACAGAAGGCCACCGCGCGGGGCGTCCGGCGCACGCCGTTCCATGCGCAGCTGGAGGCGCAGGGCGCGGTCTTTGGCGAGCTGGCCGGGTGGGAGCGGGCCAACTGGTATGCTCGGCCCGGGCAGGAGCGGGACTATCGCTATTCCTGGAAACGGCAGAACTTCTTTTCCAATGTGGCGGACGAATTGGCCGCCGTCCGCACCGGCGTGGGCATGTACGACATGTCCAGCTTCGGCAAGCTGCGGGTGGAGGGGCGCGATGCAGAGGCGTTTCTGAACCGCGTCTGCGGGGCGGATGTGGCGGTGCCGGTGGGCAAGATCGTCTATACCCAGTTCCTCAATTCCCGCGGCGGGATCGAGGCGGACGTGACGGTGACGCGCCTGTCGGAGACCGCCTATCTGGTGGTGACCCCCGCGGCGACCCGGCTGGCCGACGAGACATGGATGCGCCGTCACCTGCGCGACGAGGCGGTGGTGATTACCGACGTGACGGCGGCCGAGGGCGTGCTGGCGGTGATGGGGCCGCGCGCGCGGGAGGTGATGCAGGCCGTCTCGCCCAACGATTTCTCGAACGCCACCAACCCCTTCGGCGCCGCGCAGGAGATCGAGCTTGGCCTTGGCCTCGCCCGCGTTCACCGCGTCTCTTACGTGGGCGAGCTTGGGTGGGAGGTTTACGTCAGCGCCGACATGGCCGCCCATGCCTTCGAGACGCTGTGGGAGGCCGGGCAGGGCATGGGCCTGAAACTCTGCGGCATGCACATGATGGACTGCGCCCGGATCGAAAAGGCGTTCCGCCATTTCGGCCATGACATCAGCTGCGAGGATCATGTGCTGGAGGCGGGGCTGGGCTTTGCCGTGGCGACGGGCAAGGCCGATTTCATCGGCCGCGACGCGGTGCTGGCCAGGAAGGAGGCCGGGCTACAACGCCGCCTTGTGCAGTTCCGCCTGACCGACCCCGAACCGCTGCTTTACCACAACGAACCGCTGGTGCGAGACGGGCAGATCGTGGGCCACGTCACCTCGGGCGCCTATGGCCACCACCTCGGCGGGGCGATCGGCATGGCCTACGTGCCTTGCGCGGGCGAGACGGCGGCGGATGTGCTGGCCTCGACCTTTGAGATTGACGTGATGGGCGCGCGGGTGCGGGCCGAGGCGTCGCTGAGGCCGATGTATGACCCGACCGGCGCGCGCACGAAGGCCTGAGGGCTAACGGTCCATCGCGCCTTTGCCGGCAAGGATCCGGTCGCGGACCTTTGCGATCCGGGCCACCCGCGTTTCGGGCTTTTTCAGCGCGTTCAGGACGATGGCATAGCTCTTGCGCCGCCCCGGTGTCAGCGCGGCAAAGGCTTCGGCCAGTTCCGGGTCGTCGTCCAGCGCGGCGATCAGTTCGGCGGGCAGGTCCACCTCGGCGGGCGGTTTGGGCGCTGTCACGCCCGCCTCGGCATAGCCCATCGCCTCGGCCAGATAGGCGCGGATCGTGCCCTCCATCGCGGCGACCTGCGCGTTGTCGGTGAAACGGATCATGTCCTGCGTCGCTGTCGCCGCGCCCTGTTTCTCCATCACGCCGGCGGGGTCCTTCATCAGCCCGGCGTTGAAGAAGGTCAGCCGCATGTTGTCCTGAAAGGCGCCCATGATGACGATGTTGCGGCCCGCATGCATGTAGCAGGGATGGCCCCATTTCAGCGTCTCTTCCAGCCCGGCCTCGCGGCAGATGCGGCGCAGGGCGGCCTGCCCCTCGGCCCATTTCAAAGAGGAACAGGCGGGCGTGTCGAACCGGGCACATCGCCCGCAACCCTTGGTGAAGTAATCCTCGATCTCGGTGATCATGGGCCCGCTCCGCTGATGTCGTCTCGGCAAACCTACCGCCCGTCGCGGGCCGCGGCAATTTCCATCGGCTTGCGCGCGAGGACTTGCGCAGGGCAAGGCTTTGGCCCAGTGATCCGGCCATGACCGATACACCCAAGCAGTCCGGCGACAGCGCCGCAGGTTTTGCCTATGCGATGGCCGCCTATGTTATCTGGGGTTTCCTGCCCCTTTACATGAAGGCGCTGGCCCATGTTGCCCCGGCCGAAGTCGTGGCGCATCGCGTAATATGGTCTGTCCCGATTGCCGCCGCGGTGCTGGTCTTTCGCGGTCGTACCGCCGATATCCGCGCCGCGCTTGCCTCTCCGCGAACGCTGGCGATGGGCGCGCTGACGGCCGCCCTGATCTCGGCCAACTGGGGCATCTATGTCTGGGCGATCGGCAGCGGCCATGCGCTGGATGCGGCGCTGGGCTACTATATCAACCCGGTCTTCAGTGTGGCGCTGGGCGCGATCCTGCTGCGCGAACGCCTGCTGCCGCTGCAATGGGTGGCGGTGGGTCTGGCCGTATTGGCCGTGGTGGTGCTGACGGTCGAGGCAGGCAGCCTGCCTTGGGTCGCGGTGGGCCTGACAGTCAGCTGGGGGTTCTACGCCTTCTTCAAGCGCTGGCTGCCGGTCGGCCCCAATCAGGGCTTCCTGCTTGAGGTGCTGATCCTGCTGATCCCGGCACTGGCCTATGTCGGCTGGGCCGAAGGCGCTGGTATCGGCCACCTGCTGCATGGGTCGCGCGCCGACGTGGCCCTGCTGATGGGCACCGGCGTGGTCACTGCCGTGCCGCTGATGCTTTATGCCAACGGCGCCAAGGGGCTGACGCTGTCGACGATCGCGATCCTGCAATATGTGGCGCCGACGATGATCTTCCTCACCGCGGTCTTCGTCTTTGGCGAACCCTTTGGCACAGCGCGCGCGGTGGCTTTCCCGATGATCTGGGCGGCGCTGGTCCTTTACACCTACGCGATCATCCGGCGGCCCCGGTTGCCCCTGCCTGTCAGGTAAATCCCAGCCGGGGGGGACCGGTTTGGCGCGCGCTCAGCCGTCCGTCAGTGCATCGCGGAGTTTCAAGAACCGGGGATCGGTCGCGACCCGGGCATTCATCGCTTCGCGCAGCGCCGCGACGGTTTTCAGCGGGCGCATCACCACTTCCAGCTGCGCGATCAGCCCGTCGGCGTCCAGCGTAATCAGGTCCACGCCAACTGCGTCCAGATCGCCGACCTTGCACTGGAACTCCAGCGCCCAGTCGGGCCCATGTCCCATCACGCGGCGATAGCGAAAATCCGTAAAGACCTGCCCGACGTGGCCCAGCACGGCCGCCACCGCCTCGGGGCCCTGCCACCTGGCCCAGTAGGTCGGTGGCAGGAATTGGACCACGGGCGATAGAAGCGGCGCCAGCGCGGCCTCGTCCCCGGTCTGTGCAGCGGCCTCGAAGGCGGCAATCGTCGGGTGCATCGGGCTCTCCATCGCTGACCTCGCAAGAGTGGCCGTGGTCTGCTTCGGGCGCAAGGGGGGCGCGCTGTTGCCCCGCTGCGCGCCGGGCGGTAGAGGGGCGCCATGTCTGATGCCGCCTTCGACACTGCCTATGATCCGCCCGATGGCCCGCTGGTGATCCTGCACGAGGATCATGAGGTGCTGCTTGTCGACAAGCCGTCGGGGTTGTTGTCCGTGCCGGGCAAGGGCGCACATCTGGCAGATTGCCTGATGGCGCGGGTGCAGGCGGTGTTTCCGCAGGCGCTGCTGGTGCACAGGCTGGACCGGGATACGTCAGGCGTCATGATCTTCGCGCTGACACCGCATGCGCAGCGCCACCTTGGCCTGCAATTCGAGAAGCGGATGACGAAGAAGACCTATGTCGCCCGCGTCTGGGGCCGGCTGGAGCCGCGCACCGGCACGGTGGACCTGCCCATCGCGGTGGACTGGCCCAACCGCCCCCTGCAGCATGTCGATCACGAGAACGGCCGCCCGGCGCAGACGGATTGGCGCGTGATGCGGGCGAGCGACGCGGAAAGCCGCGTGCGGCTGATGCCGCGCACCGGGCGGTCGCACCAGCTGCGCGTCCACATGCAGGCGCTGGGCCACCCGATCCTGGGCGATCCGTTCTATGCCACGGGGCCTGCACGGGACTTTCCGCGCCTGATGCTGCATTCCGAAACGCTGCAATTCCGCCACCCCGATGGCGGGGCGGGGATGCGGATTTCATCGCCCAGCCCGTTCTGATCGCCGCAGGGCGGCGATGCCTCCGGCGGGAGTATTTCGGGCAAGATGAAGCCGCGCGTCAGTCGAGGGGGGCGAGTGTCGTCTCCAGTTTTTCGCGCAGGTGTTCGTGCCGGGCGGGCAGGCGCAGGGCCTCGCCCAGATGTGCCGGGTCTTCGTCGACGGCAAAGCCGGGCTCGTTTGTGGCAACCTCGAACAGCACGCCGCCGGGGCTACGGAAGTAGATTGCCCAGAAATAGTCGCGGTCCTTGACCTCGGTCACCTTCCAGCCCGCGGCCAGCAGGGTCTCGCGAACCTCGGCCTGACGCGCGCGGTTCTCGACAGCGAAGGCAATGTGATGGACCGATCCCGCGCCCTGGTGCGCCCGGTCCGCGCCGGGATCTGGCAAGATGTCGACGACCCGCGCCGGCCCGCCGCCGGGGAGGGCGTAGCGGGTGACATCGCCCTCGCGAGCCAATTCGGCATAGCCCATCTTGCGCAGGAGCGCCGCGGTCTGGTCCGCCTCGGCAAGATGCAGCACCACCGAGTGCAGCCCGCGCAGGGCAAGCCCCGCGTCGATCTCGGGCGTGGTCCAGGGCGCGCGGTCGTCCTCGGCCTCGACCAGGGCCAGGCGTTCGCCGTCCGGGCCGTCGAAAAGGACGCGCGCTGCGCCGAAGGCGGTATCGCGCACGATGTTCTGCACGCCCGCGGCGTCCAGCCGGCCCGCCCAGGTGGCGGCGGTGCCGGGCGGGATCGAGAAGGCGGTAAGCGCGACCTCGCCGGTGCCCCGCGTGCCGCGTTTGCTGTGGGGGCGGGGGAAATAGGTCATGACCGTGCCGGGCGTGCCCGCGGCATCGCCGAAATAGAGGTGATAGACGTCGGGTGAATCGAAGTTCACCGTCGTCTTGACCCGGCGCAGGCCCAACGTGCGGGTCCAAAAGGCATTGTTCGCGGCCGGGGCCGAGGCCAGCGCGGTAACGTGGTGAAGCCCCTTGATCTGGTCGAGCATGATGCGTCCTTTCGGTTAGTGAAAAGCATAGCGTGAATCGGCGCGCAGATCATCGCCGGGGCCGCAGGGGCTGTGTGCGCAGGCAAACAAAAGGGGCGCGGCCCTTTCGGTGCCGCGCCCCCCGTTACCTTCGCCCGGATCGCCTTATTCGGCCGCCCAGCCCGAGATTGCCTTGACCTCGAGGAATTCCTCGATGCCCCAGGTGCCGCCCTCGCGGGCGCGGCCCGACGCCTTGACGCCGCCGAAGGGCGATCCGGCAGAGCGGGATTTGTAGTTCATCTCGACCATGCCCGAGCGCAGGCGGCGCGCCATGCGGTTGCGCTTGGCACCGTCCTGGCTCTGGACATAGTTGGTCAGGCCGTAGGGCGTGTCATTAGCGATCTGGACCGCCTCTTCCTCGGTTTCGAAGGGGATGATCGACAGAACCGGGCCAAAGATCTCTTCCTGCGCGATGCGCATCTTGTTGTTCACGTCCGCGAAAACCGTCGGGCGAACGAAATACCCACGGTTCAGCCCCTCGGGCCGGCCGAGGCCGCCCGCAACCAGCCGCGCGCCTTCCTTGATCCCGGCCTCGATCATGCCTTGGATCTTTTCGTATTGCGCCTTGTTGACGACCGGACCGATGTGGTTGCCGGGCTCCGAGGCCGGGCCGACACGGGTCTCGTTGGCCACTTCCGCGGCAATCTCGACCGCGCGGTCATAGATCGAGCGTTCCACAAGCATCCGGGTGGGGGCGTTGCAGGACTGGCCGGAGTTGTAGAAGCACTTTTTCGTGCCGGTGCGCACGGCCCGTTCGTCGGCATCGGCGAAAATCACGTTGGCGCCCTTGCCACCCAGCTCCAGCGTCACGCGCTTGAGCGTTTCGGCGGCGGTTTTCGAAATCGCCTTGCCGGCGCGGGTGGAGCCGGTGAAGGAAATCATCTGCACATCCGGGTGCGCCGACAGCTGAGTGCCCACGCCAAGGCCATCGCCGTTGACGAGGTTGAAGACGCCCGGCGGGGTGCCCGCGTCATGCATGAACTCGGCAAAAAGCAGCGAGGACAGGGGCGATTCCTCTGACGGCTTCAGCACCACGGTGCAGCCGGCCAGGATCGCCGGGATCACCTTCAGCGTGACCTGGTTCATCGGCCAGTTCCACGGCGTGATCAGCCCGACGACGCCGATGGGTTCCAGCGCGATGCGGTCGTTGGGTGTGTCGGCGCGCAGCGGCTTGATCCACTCGATATGCTTGTAGGCGTCGAGGAAGTTCTTGAGGTGCCAGGGCAGACAGGGGGCCTGGTCGGCGCGGCTCATGTCGATGGGCGCGCCCATTTCAAGGCTGATCGCCTGCGCCATTTCCTCGGCGCGGGACTCGTACTGGGCGAGGATCCGCTCGACCAGCGCGTAGCGATCTGCCGGGTCGCTGACCGACCAGCTGTCGAAGGCGCGCAGCGCGGCAGCAACGGCGGCATCGGTATCGGCCTGGTCGCCGAGGCTGATGATGGCGCAGGGCTCTTCGGTGGAGGGGTCGATGACGTGGTAGTCGCGGGACTTGGCCGGGGCGACCCATTTGCCGTCGATGTAGAATTCGCGCTTTTCGATCATCGGAAACTCCAGGATTGTTGCTGCGTCGCCTTGCGGGGCAGCGTGTCGGGGTGGCGGGCGGTGGCGCCCGCCGCTGAGGGGCCTTATATGGGGTTCAACGGCGCACCGAAAGACCGGCTGCGACATCACATGACAGGAGAATCGACATGGCCTTGCGCATCAACGATACCATCCCCAACCTGACCGTCGTGACCGACCAGGGCGAGCTGAAGCTGCACGACTGGGTCGGCGACAGCTGGGCGATCCTTTTCAGCCATCCCAAGGACTTCACCCCCGTCTGCACGACCGAATTCGGCGCCGTGGCGCAACTGGCCGACGAATGGGCCAAGCGTGGGACCAAGGTGATGGGCATTTCCGTTGACGGGGTCGAGGACCACGTGAAGTGGAAGAAGGACATCGAGGTGGCCGGCGGTGCCAAGCCGGGCTTCCCGATCGTGGCCGATACCGACCTGCAGGTTTCCAAGGCCTTCGACATGCTGCCGGCCGAGGCCTACCTGCCCGACGGACGCACGCCCAACGACACCGCGACGGTGCGCGCGGTCTTCATCATCGGGCCGGACAAAAAGCTGAAGCTCAGCATGGTCTACCCGATGAACGTGGGCCGTAACTTTGCCGAGGTGCTGCGTGCGCTGGACGGGCTGCAGACCGCCAACGGCAAAGGCGTGGCGACGCCGGCCAACTGGAACTTGGGCGATGACGTGATCATCCCGACCGCGGTCAGCGATGCCGATGCGAAGGCGAAGTTCGGCGAGTTCACCACGGTCCTGCCCTACCTGCGCAAGACCAAGCTACCCGCCTGAGGCCAGCTTGCCCCCGCGCGCGCAAAGGCCGCCCGCCACCACCATCGGCTGGCGCGAGCGGGTCGACCTGCCCGCGCTGGGGCTGACCGGCATCGTTGCCAAGATCGACAGCGGCGCGCGAACATCCGCGCTGCATGCGACGCGGCTGGAACGGTTCAGCCGCGATGGCGCGCCTTGGCTGCGCTTTCGCGTGCCCCATGCCGGGCTGCTAGAGACGGTCATCTGCGAGGCGCCGCTGGTCGATCGCCGGGCGATCCGCAACACCAGCGGCATCGCCGAGGCCCGCCCGGTGATCGTGACAACGCTGGTGATCGCCGGCCGGCGTTGGCCCATCGAGGTATCGCTGGCGGACCGCGCGGGCATGACCCATCCGCTGATCCTTGGCCGCACGGCGCTGCGGCGGCGCGGCCTGCTGGTGGATGTCGGGCGGTCTTTTCTGACCACGCGTCGCGGCGTTGACATGGCCTTGCGCGAATCTGGCGGAACAGTCACACCGCCGGAATCCCTGCCCGAGGACACCCCATGAAGATCGCCATGCTCGCGCGCAACCCCGAGCTTTACTCGCATCGCCGGCTGAAGGAGGCGGCCGAGGCGCGGGGCCACCAGCTCGACATCATCAACACGCTGCGCTGTTACATGAACATCGCCAGCCGCCGGCCCGAGATCTACTACAATGGCGAAAAGCTGCCGCATTACGACGCGGTGATCCCGCGCATCGGCGCGTCCATCACCTTTTACGGGCTGGCCGTGCTGCGTCAGTTCGAGATGCAGGGGGTCTACCCGCTGAACGAAAGCGTGGGCATTGGCCGCAGCCGGGACAAGTTGCGTTCGCTGCAACTGCTGGCACGCGACGGTATCGGCCTGCCGGTCACCACCTTTGCCCATGACGCCAAGCAGACCGAAGAGGTACTGAAGTTGGCCGGCGGCGCGCCCGTGGTCATCAAGCTGTTGGAGGGGACGCAGGGCATTGGCGTGGTGCTGGCCGATACCGACCGCAGCGCGAAATCGGTGATCGAGGCGTTTCGCGGCGCCAACGTGAACATCCTTGTGCAGGAGTTCATCAAGGAGGCCGGCGGCACCGACATTCGCGCGCTTGTCGTGGGTGGTCGCGTGGTGGCCGCGATGAAGCGGACGGGCGCCGATGGCGAGTTCCGGTCGAACCTGCACCGGGGCGGGTCGGCGCAGGTTGTAAAACTGTCGCCCGAAGAGCGCGCAACAGCGATCCGTGCCGCCAAGGCGATGGGGCTGAACGTCTGTGGCGTCGACATGCTGCGCGCCAATCACGGGCCGGTGGTGATGGAGGTAAACTCCTCTCCCGGTCTTGAAGGCGTCGAAAATGCGACGGGTATCGACATCGCCGACAAGATCATCGCCTTCATTGAAAAGAATGCAGAGGTCGGCAAGACCCGGACCAAAGGCAAGGGCTGATGAGCGGGGTGCGCAAGCCCTTCGAGATTGGTGGGCGGCGCGTGGCGCCGGGGCAGCGCGCCACGGTCGAATTGCCGGTCAGCACGCTGACGGATCATACGCCGGTGACGCTGTCAGTTCACGTTGTGCATGGCAAGAAACCGGGGCCGGTGATGTTCGTCTCGGCCGCCATCCACGGGGACGAGGTGATCGGGGTCGAAGTGGTGCGCAGGCTGTTGCGCGCGCCGCAGCTTGACCGGGTTTCCGGCACACTGCTGGCGGTGCCGATCGTCAACACCTTCGGCTTTCTCAACCAGTCGCGGTACCTGCCGGACCGCCGCGACCTGAACCGGGTGTTTCCCGGTTCTGCCTCGGGCTCGCTGGCGGCGCGGCTGGCGCACCTGTTTCTGACCGAAGTCGTCGCGCGGTGTTCGTTCGGGATTGATCTGCATTCAGCCGCCGTGCAGCGCACCAACCTGCCGCAGGTCCGCATCAGCCCCGGCAGCACCAGCCTGGCCGAGATGGCCGAGGTTTTTGGCGCGCCGGTGATCCTGACCGCGAAGGAACGTGACGGCTCTCTGCGCCGGGCGGCGGCCGCGCGGGGGATCGACGTGCTGCTCTACGAGGCGGGCGAAGGGCTGCGATTCGACGAATACGCCGCGCGGACGGGGGTTTACGGCATCCTGCGTGTGATGCGCGCGCAGGGCTTGATCGGTGCCAAGGGTGTGCAGAAGCCAACCGTCCGGCCGATCCGCAGTGCCCGGTCCAGCTGGCTGCGCGCGCCTGCGGGCGGGCTGATGCGCAGTTTTCGACAGGCGGGAGATGTGGTGGCGGCGGGTGACGTACTGGGCATCATCTCGGACCCGTTCGGCGAGAACGAGATCGAGGTGGTGGCGAGCGAAGGCGGCATGATCGTGGGCCGCAGCATCCTGCCGGTAGTCAACGAGGGGGATGCCCTTTTTCACATTGCGGCCTTGCCCGACCCGGGCCGCGCCGAGGCGGCGCTGGGCGCACTTGCCGACCAGATCGAGGCACAGCCGCTGTTCGACGAGGACGAGATTATCTGAGAGGGCGGGGGGCCGTCTGCCCCCCGCGCCCCCCGAGAGTATTTCCGGCCAGAAGAAGAGCGCGGCCCAAGAAAAAAGGCCCCGGGCGTCGCCGCCGGGGCCTTTGGCTTGATACGATCGGGCGCCGCTTATTCGGCGGCTGCCTCTTCCGTCATTTCCTTGCCGGTTTCCTGATCGACCATCTTCATCGACAGGCGGACCTTGCCGCGATCATCGAAGCCCAGCAGCTTGACCCAAACTTCCTGACCTTCCTTCAGCACGTCGCTGGGATGGTTCAGGCGGCGGTTCTCGATCTGGCTGACATGGACGAGGCCATCGCGCTTGCCGAAGAAGTTCACGAAGGCGCCGAAATCGACGAGCTTCACGACCTTGCCCTTGTAGATCTTGCCCTCTTCCGGCTCGGCCACGATCGAGTAGATCATGTCGTAGGCCTTCTGGATGGCATCGCCGTTCGACGAGGCGATCTTGATCACGCCGTCGTCGTTGATGTCGACCTTGGCACCCGACACTTCCACGATCTCGCGGATGACCTTGCCGCCCGACCCGATCACTTCACGGATCTTGTCGGTGGGGATGGTCATCGTCTCGATGCGCGGGGCATGGACGCTGAAGGCATTGGCGCTGCTCAGCGCCTTGGACATCTCGCCAAGGATGTGCAGACGGCCGGCCTTGGCTTGTGCCAGTGCCTTTTCCATGATCGCCGGCGTGATGCCTGCGACCTTGATGTCCATCTGCAGCGAGGTGATGCCGTTCTCGGTGCCAGCGACCTTGAAGTCCATGTCGCCGAGGTGGTCCTCGTCGCCAAGGATGTCGGTCAGCACCGCGAATTCGCCGTCGTCTTCCAGCACCAGGCCCATCGCCACGCCGGCCACGGGGGCCTTGAGCGGGACGCCAGCATCCATCATCGAAAGCGAACCGCCGCAGACGGAGGCCATCGAGGATGAGCCGTTCGACTCGGTGATCTCCGAGACGACGCGGATGGTGTAAGGGAAATCGGTCGCCGCCGGCAGAACCGCCTGCAACGCGCGCCAGGCCAGCTTGCCATGGCCGATCTCGCGGCGGCCGGGGCTGCCCACGCGGCCCACTTCGCCGACCGAGTAGGGCGGGAAGTTGTAGTGCAGCAGGAAGTTCGACTTGTAGGTGCCGTTGAGAGCGTCGATCATCTGTTCGTCGTCGCCGGTGCCCAGCGTGGTCACGACCAGCGCCTGCGTTTCGCCACGGGTGAACAGGGCCGAGCCATGGGTCCGCGGCAGGATGCCGGTTTCCGACACGATCGGGCGGACCACGTCGAGGCCACGGCCGTCGATGCGGCGGCCATGCTTGACGACATCGCCCCGCAGAACCGAGGATTCCAGCTTCTTCAGCGCGGTGCCGAGGTTGGGGTCTGCCAGCTGCTCTTCGCTCAGCGTCGCCTTGATGGCAGCCTTCGCGTCAGACACGGCGGCCACGCGGGCCTGCTTGTCGGTGATCGCATAGGCGGCCCGCATCTGCTCTTCGCCGGCGGCTTTGACCGCGGCCAGCAGCGCACTGTAGTCGGGCGGGGCATAATCGAAGGGCTCTTTGGCGGCCGTTTCAGCCAGATCGATGATCAGGTCGATCACCGGCTGGATCTGCTCGTGCGCAAAGGTGACGGCGCCCAGCATCTCGGCCTCGGACAGCTCGTAGGCCTCCGATTCCACCATCATCACGGCGTCTTTCGTGCCGGCGACGATCAGGTCCAGCCGCTGCTCGGGGTTCTCGCGCAGCTTGTGCATGTCGTCGACGGTCGGGTTCAGCACGTATTCGCCATCGACAAAGCCCACGCGGCAACCGGCGATCGGGCCCATGAAGGGCGCGCCCGACAGCGTCAGCGCGGCCGAAGCGGCGATCATCGCCACCACGTCGGGGTCGTTGACGAGGTCATGGCTGAGAACGGTGCACATGATCAGCACTTCGTTCTTGAAGCCTTCGACGAACAGCGGGCGGATCGGACGGTCGATCAGGCGGGCAGTCAGCGTTTCCTTTTCGGTCGGCCGGGCTTCGCGCTTGAAAAAGCCGCCGGGCACTTTGCCCGCGGCATAGTATTTTTCCTGGTAGTGGACCGTCAGCGGGAAAAAGTCCTGCCCCGGTTTCGGTTCCTTGGCGAAGGTCACGTTCGCCATCACGCTGGTTTCGCCCAGAGTGGCGATGACGGTGCCGTCGGCCTGGCGGGCAATCTTGCCCGTTTCCAGTGTCAGCGTTTCTTCGCCCCACTGAATGGATTTCTTCACTTCATTGAACATCTATCGTTTCCTATGAGGGAGCACTCCCGGCGTTCCGGGTCTCCCGTTTGTGTGGCGGCCCCATTGCCGCCCACCCCTGTCCTTCGCGAGCGCCGGGGTCAGGGCGCTACGTCACAGATTGGGGGGCCATACAGGAAAACGGCAAGGCTGGAAAGGGGCAGGCTCAGCCCTGCCCGGCTGGACCGATCGGCACATCGTCATCGCGATCGCGGGCATATTGCCGGGTTCCTTCGAAGGCGGGCAGCCACGCTTCGCGCCGGCTTGTCCACAGTTCGTAAGTTGGCCTGAACTGACTTGGCGCATCGAGGGTGCCAAGGTGCACTTCCACCTCGCCGCCGCTGACTGCAAACACGGAAGAGCCGCAACAAGGGCAGAAATGGCGGCCCTTCCACGCGGCCGATCTGCCGGTCACGGTGACGGCCGATGCCGGAAAGACTGCGATGGCCAGAAATGGGGCGCCGTGGTGTTTGCGGCAGTCCATGCAGTGGCAGATGCCAACCCGCAAAGGTGCGCCTTCTGCGACCAGCCGCAGCGCACCGCACAGACACCCCCCGGAATGGGACCCCATCGCGCATCCTCCCGCTGCCTTATCTTGCCACGGGTCGGGGGCAAAGGAAAACGCCCGCACCTTGCGGCGCGGGCGTTTCCAAATCCAGGTAGGTGCCGGCCTTAGCGGCGCAGGCCCAGACGCTCGATCAGCGACTGGTAGCGGGCCACGTCCTTGCGCTTGACGTAGTCCAGCAGCTTGCGGCGGGTGGCAACCATCACCAGAAGGCCACGACGGCCGTGGTTGTCCTTCTTGTGGGTCTTGAAGTGTTCGGTCAGCGTGGCGATGCGCGAGGACAGGATCGCAACCTGAACCTCGGGCGAACCGGTGTCGCCTTCCTTCGTCGCGTATTCCTTGATCAGGCGCGCCTTTTCTTCGGCAGTGATCGACATCGGGGTCTCCTTCATCAAAGGGTTAAGGCGCATGCCGGGATGTCGTCCAGCAGGGCCCTTGGAGGTGTCACGCAGGCGCGAGGCCTTCGGGATGCGTGCGCATAGGGCAAATCGGCCCCGAAGAAAAGCAGAATCTCAGGCCGCGACGAGGTGGACCGTCGAGAGGTCCAATGTCTTGACCCCGGCCAGTGTGGCCACCGCGGTGCCATCAGCAAACAGCGTGCTGCCACTTGCGTCGCTGCTGACGCTGAGTTCTGGCGCGGCGTGGCTGCCATCGTAAAGTACGACAAGTGCGTCTTCGGTGGGGTTGTAGTCGTCCACGTGGACGCTGCCCTGCGCGGCGCTCTGCGCGTCGAGGGCAAAGATGTCGGCCCCGTCACCGCCATTGAGATTGTCGCCTGCTCCGGCAATCAGCGTGTCATCGCCCGGCCCGCCATTGAGATAGTCCAGCGTGGCGGGATCCGGGCCATCGCGCCCGTCCAGCGTATCGTTGCCGGCCCCGCCATGCAGCACGTCGGCCCCGGCGCCGCCAACGAGCGTATCGTCGCCCTCGTATCCGAGTAGCGAGTCGTTGCCGGCCCCGCCCAGCAGCGTGTCGTTGCCGCCGCCGCCGTTAAGCTGGTCATCCCCCGCGCCGCCGTCCAGCGTGTCGTTGCCGACATGGCCCAGAAGCGTGTCATTGCCCGCATCGCCCGTCAGGCTGTCATCGCCGAGGCCGCCGTGGATCTCGTCATTACCGTCGCCACCTACCAGCGTGTCGTTGCCGCCTTCGCCGTTCAGGTGATCGTCCCCGCCATTGCCCAGCACGGTATCCGCCCCGTCGCCGGTAAAGAACACGTCGCGCCCCGGGCCGCCAATGAAGAGGTGATCGAGCGAAATGGTCTGCACGCTGTCGCCGGAAGGGTCAGCCGTGGGATCGGTGGACTCTCCCGATGGCATATGCGTGTCGTCCGGCGGTCCATCCTGTGGGCCGGATCCCTGCAGGAAGGTGTCAACGGAGACGGTTTGGACGCTTTCAGTGCTGTCGGCAGCGTCACCCTCGCCATCATCTCCCGGCGCCGCATCGTCGGGATGGGGGATGAGGGCCATGCCGAAGATCGCCACACCCAGCAAGCTCAGGATAGCAAGCATCCCATCAAACCTTCACCCAAAGGCGGCCGAACGGCCACCAGACACCCCCGGGGCAAGGTCATAGCATGTCAAGGCGCGGGCCCGGCCGACTTTCGCTGTGGTTGGTTAACGGCTGGTCCCGAGGCCGCGCGCGGCCTTGCGGAAGAACGGACCGAAGGCGGCCAGCACCGCGGCGGGGTTTTCTTCCATCGCGAAATGGCCCGAAGCGCAGCTTTCGCCGCTTAGCGTCCGGCACCACGGCCGCCACAGGCCCAGCGGATCGCCGGTCTGGGCGGGAAATCCGCCTTCGCCCCAGAGGAACCGGACCGGTGCGGCGATCTTGTGTTTCGCGGCGCGGTCTGCTGTGTCGATGGTGCGGTCGGTGGTGGCACCGGCGCGATAATCGGCGCACGTCGCATGCAGGTGCGCGGGATCGCGGGCCTGCGCCCGGTAGCTTTCCAGCGCGTCCGGCGCAAAGACATCTAGTGTCTTGCCACCTGTCCAGCTGCGCAGGGTCCAGTCGATGTAACCAACCGGATCGGCGCCGATCAGCGTTTCGGGCAGCGGTGCAGGCTGGGCGAGGAAGGTCCAGTGATAGGCGCTGAGCGCAAGCTCGGCATTCCACGCGGCCCAGAAATCGCCCGTCGGCACGATTTCCACGATACCCAACGCGAAGATCCGCGTGGGATGGTCCAGCGCCAGCCGGTAGGCCACGCGCGCGCCCCGGTCATGGCCCAGCACCGCGGCGCGCTCGATCCCCAGCGCGTCCATCAGGCCGATGATGTCGGCGGCCATGCGCCGCTTGGAATAGGTGGTGTGGGCGTCGTCGTCGGGCGGCGCATCGCTGTCGCCGTAACCGCGCAGGTCGGGCACGATCACGTCGAAATCATGGGCAAAGCCGGGGGCGACCGCGGCCCAGCAATGATGGTTCTGCGGGTAGCCGTGCAGCAGGATCAGCGGCGCGCCCTGCCCGGCGCGATGCACCGACAGCGTGACATCGCCGCAATCGACGCGGGAGGGGACGAATCCTTCGATCATGCGAAGAGCCTATCCCAGCTGGCAACCGCGCGCGACTGTAACTCGGCCGCCAAGCCGTTCGCCTGCTTTCCCGGCGATCAGGTTGCGATCCAGTCCACCGGCTGGACATCGCGTCGCAGGTAAAGCGGGTGGCGGGGGTGCCCGTCCTTGGTCAGGCCCAGCACCTGCGGCCGGTGCCCGGCGGCGCGCAACAGCGCGGCCACCTCGGTGCCGCGCCCGTGCAGCGTGCCGTGAATGCCCCATGCGCAGATCAGCCACCCCGCGCGGGCCGCGGCGCTCAGGATGGCTGCGTCATTATCCGGGCCGACGGGGTCCTCGGCCCGGCGCAGATCGCGCGGGTGGGTGGCACGAAAGGCAAAGAGGTTGACCACCTCCATCCCGCCCGCCCCCAGCGCGCGGGCAAAGCCGGTGCAACGTGCGATGGTCGGGTCGTCCGTCGCCTCGCTTGCCGTCGACGGGTTGAGCATCACGAAAACCGCCGCGCGCCCGGGCCCCCAGTCCCGCGTCAGCGACAGCCGGTAACGTCCGCAGGTGGAATAGACGGCCGCGCCGGTCCCGTCCGGCCGGACGGCCTGTCGCAAGATCGTCTGCGGTTTCATCTTGCCCCAAATACTCCCCCGCCGGAGGCGTCCCAAGGCCGGATACGGGCCTAGCCGTTGGCGGCGAAGACCCGCGCCGGATGCAGTTCGCCGCCGCGATACTGGCCCACGGCGATGGCCCGGCCGTCATGGCTGACCCAGGCCGTGTCGCCGTATTCGGCCTCGCCGGGAAAGACCATCGCGGGGTTGCCGTTGCGCAGGCGCGGCACGCTGTCAGCCGGGCATCGCAGTTCCGGCAACTCGTGCAGCCCCGCCTCGAGCGGCAGGAGATGCGCGTCAAGCTCCGGCGTATGCGCAAGGCGCTCGACGGTATCAAGGTCCACCCCGTTTTCCACCGCAAAGGGGCCAGACCACAACCGGCGCAGCGCCGTCACATGACCAAGACAGCCAAGCGCGCGGCCCAGATCGCGCGCGACAGAGCGGACATAGCCGCCCTTGCCGCAGGTCATTTCAAACGTCGCGTGATCGACGTCGGGCCGCCCCGTCATCACCAGTTCCTCGACCCAGAGCGGCCGCGCGGCAAGGTCCATCTCTTCGCCGTCGCGGGCCAGGTCATAGGCGCGCGCGCCGTCGACCTTTACGGCGGAAAACTGCGGCGGGACTTGCATGATATTGCCCACGAAGGGGCCCAACGCCTGCTTGATCGCGGCATCGGTCGGGCGGGCATCACTGGTTGCAATCACCTCGCCCTCGGCATCATCGGTAGTGGTGGACTGCCCGAAGCGCACGGTGAAGGCATAGCACTTCAGCGCGTCCGTGATGTAGGGGATGGTCTTTGTCGCCTCTCCCAGCGCCACGGCCAGCAGCCCGGTTGCGGCCGGATCAAGGGTGCCGGCATGGCCGGCCTTCTTTGCCTGAAACGCCCAGCGCACCTTGTTGACCACGGCAGTCGAGGTCATGCCGGCGGGCTTGTCGACCACCAGCCAGCCGGAAATGTCGCGCCCCTTGCGTGTGCGTCCCATCGTTGGCCCCTCTTGCTTCCAAGGCGGCCCGCCTATCCAAGCGGCTCGCCCCGGTCAAGTCACTCCACCAGCCCTACGATCGGGCCCATCGGCAAGCCGATGTCGTCGCGGCCGATCGCCGGCGCATAAAGCCGCGAGACCCGCCCGTCCAGGTAGAGGGCATCACTGAGCCCCAGCGCATCGCGAAAGGCGCGGGCGAAATCGTAAAGGTTGACCGGCTTGTCCGCGATGACGAAGACAGCGCGGTCGCCCGCCGCCGTGGTGCCCACGCCGTTTCGCACCAAGCGTGACGGGCTGCCGGCGATGAGCCGCGGGTGCAGCTTGCCCCCGATCACCAGCATCGGCCCGGACTGCGTGGCATAGCGGCAGGCGGGGCGGGTACGAGCGAAAAGCCGTGTCTCGATCACCTGCGCAGTATCGGACCCGATGCAGAAAACACCGTTGGGCAGCATCCCGAAATTACCCTTGCTGGCCCCGGTCAGCAGAGGTGTGCGTTCGACCCCGTCCTCGACATAGTAGCCCACCGGGCTGAGATCGGGCCGGTACATGCCACCGTTCATGGCAAAGACCAAATGCTTGCCCTCGGCCTCGAGCGCGGTGCGCACCGCCGAGAAGCTGCCGTAGGGCTGACCGTTTGCATCGTCCAGAAAGAGCCGCAGATCGTCTTGGGCGGGTCGCGCTGCGCAGACAGTGTAATTGGCGCCTTCGAACTGCATCCTGCCACAGACGGCGGCCCCAGCTGCCCCCGCCCAGACCATACAAAGCGCCAGCACCGCCAGCGCCCGTGTCACTCGTCGAGGTCCTGTCGGACGTGATCCTCTGAAAGAAGACGCCGTGTCTCGTCCATGCGGTCGAAGGTCTCGTCGATCTCGAACCGAAGTTGGGGCGCGAATTTCAGTGTCATGCCGCGGGTCACAAGATGGCGGATCTCGGCAGTATTGCGCCGCAGCGCGGTCAGCGCCGTCTCTTTGTCCTTGCCGCCAAGGGGCAGGACAAAAGCGGTTGCGATGCGCAGGTCGGGCGATGTGCGCACCTCGCCCACCGTGATCGACATCCGCGCAAGATCGGGGTCGTGCACGTCGCCACGGGCCAGAACGTCCGACAGCGCGCGGCGGATCACCTCGCCCACGCGCAGCTGTCGCTGGGTGGGTGCGCGATGCGTTCCGGCGCCTTCGGAAGAGTGACGTCTTGCCATGCCCTGCACCTAAACGCTTCGCACGGGCTTGCCAAGGCAGGCTTTGCCAAGCCCGCGCCGTCCCGGTAAACCCTTGCCGAAGCAATCAGGCGAGATGGGGGGACGGACCATGGCGGAACAAGCGGCGGCGGACAAGCCGGGCATCGTGGTGACGGGCGCCTCGGGGCGGATGGGGCAAATGCTGATCCGCACGGTGATGGAGTCGCCCGATGCGCGGCTGGCCGGGCTGATCGAGCGCGAGGGTCACCCTTGGGTGGGCCGTGACGCGGGCGTTGCCATGGGCGGCGCGCCAATCGGTGTGACGGTAACGGACGATCCGCTCAGCGCCTTTGCCACCGCACAGGCGATCATCGACTTCACCGCGCCCGCTGCCACGGTAGAGTTTGCGGCGCTCGCTGCGCAGGCGCGGGCCGTCCATGTCATCGGCACGACCGGGCTGTCCGACGAGGACCTGCGCAAGATCTCGGCCGCGGCCCGGCACGCGGTGATCGTGCGGGCCGGCAACATGAGCCTTGGTGTCAACCTTCTGGTGCAGCTGACGCGCAAGGTCGCCGCGGCGCTGGATGCAGATTTCGACATCGAGGTGATCGAGGCGCATCACGGGCGCAAAGTCGATGCGCCGTCGGGCACGGCGCTGATGCTGGGGCAGGCGGCGGCCGAGGGGCGGGGCGTGAACCTCGCCGAGGTCGCGGATCGGGGCCGTGACGGCATCACCGGCGAACGCAAGCGCGGGCATATCGGCTTTTCCTCGATCCGCGGTGGCGACATCGTGGGCGAGCATGACGTGATGTTCGCGGCGCCGGGCGAGCGTATCATCCTGCGCCACGTTGCCACGGACCGTGCGGTTTTTGCCCGTGGCGCGCTGAAGGCCGCCCTTTGGGGGCAGGACCGTGCGCCCGGCGAATACGACATGCTAGACGTTCTGGGGCTGTAGCCGGACAAGAAAAAGTGAACCGGGCGTGCCGGGTCAGCGTATTGGTCTTCGTGAAACCGCAACCCTTGCGACCGAGAGCCCAGACATGCCCCGCGCCGCCCTGCTTGCCCTTCCGTTGATCCTGTCCGCCCTGCCCGCCAAGGCGGACGGTTTCATGCCGGTCCGCGACCGGCAGCAATTCGTTTCGCTTGTTGAAGGCAAGGAATTGCGGATCTGGCTGTGGGGTGTGAACCTTCGGATCAGGCCGGACGGCACGATCGAGGGGCAAGCCGCCACTCGCACGGTAAGTGGCCGCTGGGCCTGGCAGGATGGCTATTTCTGCCGCGAGATGGCGTGGGGCGATACCGAGATTCCGGCGAACTGCCAGCTGGTCGAGGTGAAGGACGACCGCGAGATACGGTTTACCGTCGATCGCGGCGCGGGCGATTCCGCCACGCTCAGCCTGCGCTAGAAGTCGATCGCAAGGCCCTTCTTTTCCCAGTCGCCATAGCGCACAGGCTCTGGCCCATTGCGTCCGCCCAATTCCGGGGGCAGGTCCACCGGCTTTGCCGCCTTGCGCCGCGCCTCGGCCTCGGCCAGTGCGCGTCTTGCGGCGGGCGGCAGGTTTTCAGGTTGGGCGGGCGTCTGATCGCTCATCGCGGCGGTTCCTTGTCCGGTCGGCCCTTCTGATATACGGGCGAACGCCACAGGCTCAAGAGGACGCCATGACGCAACCCGGACCCGAGGCGGGCCTTGCCCCGCGCCGCGCCGCGCTGAAGATGCTGCAGCAGATCACCGGCGAGGGGCGTCTGTTTCCCGAACTGGTCGAAGGCGGCAGCCTTGCCGACTTGGCACCCGAAGACCGCGCGCGGGCGCAACGGCTGGTGCTGGACACGCTGCGCGGGTTGGACCGCGCCGACCGGATGCTGGCGCCGTACTTGAAGAAGGCACCGCCGCTTTATGCGCGCAACGCGTTGCGGTTGGGTACGGTCGAACTTTGTGCCAATGGCGAGGCCGCGCATGGTGTCGTCAACGCGATGGTCGGCCTCGTCGGCGCGGACAAGCGCGCGGCGGGGCTGAAGGGGCTGGTCAACGCGATCCTGCGCAAGATTGCTGCCGAGGGTCCGGCGGGCTGGGCGCAGCGACCAGTCCCGCTGCTGCCGGGTTGGCTGCGCCAGCCGCTTGTCGCGGCCTGGGGGCGCAAGGCGGTGGCAGGGATGGAGGCCGCGCATTTCGCCGGTGCCCCGCTGGACCTGACACCCAAGGGTGACGCGGCCAACGTCGCGCAGGCGCTGGGCGGTCAGGTCTTGCCCACCGGCTCGGTCCGGCTGGCGCAGGCGGGGCAGGTGACGGCGTTGCCGGGGTATGACGATGGCGACTGGTGGGTGCAGGATGCCGCCGCCGCTTTGCCCGCGCGGTTGCTGGACGCGCAGCCGGGCGAACGGGTGCTGGACATGTGCGCCGCACCGGGCGGCAAGACGCTGCAACTGGCGGCCAGCGGGGCCGCGGTGACAGCGCTCGACATTTCCGAGGCGCGGATGGAGCGGGTCCGGCGCAACCTGACCCGCACCGGGCTGGCGGCGTCCTGCGTCGTGGCAGACGCGCTGGATTATGCGCAGGGCGGCTGGGATGCGATCCTGCTGGACGCGCCCTGTTCGGCCACCGGCACCATCCGCCGCCACCCCGACCTGCCGCAGGCCAAGGACGGGGCGGAGTTTGCCGCGCTGATCGACCAACAGACCGCCCTGATCGACCACGCGCTGACGCTGTTGCGCCCCGGCGGGCGGCTGGCTTTCTGCACCTGCTCGCTTCTGCCGGACGAGGGCGAGGTGCAGGCCGAGGAAGCCTTGGCGCGGCATCCGGGCCTTGTGGCCGAACCGCCTGAGGGTCTGGCGGGAATCGACGCAGGCTGGATCACGCCTGAAGGTGGGCTGCGACTCCGGCCCGATTACTGGCCCGAGCTTGGCGGGATGGACGGCTTCTACATGATCCGGCTAAGAAAGCCCGCGTGACTTGACCCGCCCGGCTTTCTATCATCGCGGGTGGAAGACGGTTTGAAACCGCAGGCAGGGGCAGCAGCGACGTGGCAAGAAACCGGACATGGCAAGACCGCCGCGCGCAGGTCATGGACCGCGTGCATGCGCGCATGGCCGCCCGCGCCAAGATGCCCACCGGTTTCGCCTCGCAGCCCGAGCCGCGCACGATCGGGCGCTATGCCCGCGGACGGCAGCTTGTCGCGGGGAATTTCCTGTTCTCCGGTCACCTGATCGAGGCGCCGGGCCGTGCCATCTGGGATATTGTCGCCGAGGCACCGCACATTGCGGCCGAATTGCAGGGCTGCACCTGGCTGGATGATCTTGCCGCAGTGGGTGACGCCAAGGCGCGGGAACGGGCGCAGGCCTGGGTCTTTGACTGGATCGACCGGTTCGGGCAGGGGCGGGGGCCGGGCTGGACGCCCGACCTGACAGGGCGGCGGCTGATCCGCTGGATCAATCACGGCTTCTTCCTGCTGCGCGGGCAGGAAAAGGCGGCCGCGGACAAGTTCTTTCTCAGTCTGGCGCGGCAGACGCTGTTCCTGTCGCGCCGCTGGCGCAGTGCGCGGCCCGGCCTGCCCCGGTTCGAGGCGCTGACCGGGCTGATTTATGCGGGCCTGTCGCTGGAAGGGATGGAGGCACATGTCGACCCCGCCATCGCCGAGCTGACCCGCGACTGCGAACGGCAGGTGAGCGAGGGTGGCGGCATTCCCACCCGCAACCCCGAGGAACTGCTGGAGGTGCTCACGCTGCTGAACTGGGCCGTGCAGGCGCAATCGGAGGCCGGGCGCGGACCGCCCGCGCCGCAACTTGCCGCGATCGCCCGGATTGCGCCGACCTTGCGCACACTGCGCCATGCCGATGGAGGGCTGGCGCGGTTTCACGGAGGCGGACGCGGGATTGACGGATGGCTTGATCATGCGCTGGCGACTGCCGCGACACCGGGGATACGGCGCGATGATCTGGCAATGGGTTTTGCGCGAATGGCGGCGGGGCGGACCAGCGTCATCGTCGATGCCGCCCCGCCGCCGATGGGGCCTGCCTCGGTCGATGCCCATGCCTCGACCAACGCCTTCGAGCTGACATCGGGGCGACGGCCGATGATCGTCAATTGCGGCTCGGGCCGCAGCTTTGGGCCGGACTGGCGGCGGGCCGGGCGGGCAACGCCCAGCCACTCCACGCTGGGGCTGGCGGCCATGTCCTCGTCGCGGCTGGGTGCGCTGGACGGTCATGACGGGCGCAAGGCCGAGGAATTGGTAGAAGTGCCCGACAGGGTGCCGGCGATCTTTTCCCGCCTGCCTGACGGGCGGCGGCTGGAGGTTGCGCATAACGGTTACCAACGCACCCACGGGCTGACCCATGCCCGCACGCTGGACCTGTCGTTCGATGGGCGGGCGCTGGCCGGCGAAGACCTGCTGACGACGTTGTCGGACGGGGACAAGGCGCGGTTTGACAGGGCGATGGACGCGGCGCGGCTGGACGGGATCGCCTTCGCCATCCGCTTTCACCTGCACCCCGAGGTCGATGCCTCGGTCGATCTTGGCGGCGCGGCAGTGTCACTGGCGCTGAAAAGCGGCGAGGTCTGGATTTTCCGGCAGGACGGCAGCGCCACGATGACGCTGGAGCCGTCGGTCTACCTTGAAAACGGGCGGCTGAGGCCCAGAAATGCGCAGCAGGTGGTTCTCTCCGGCCACGCGATGTCCTATGCGACGCGCGTACGCTGGTATCTGGCCAAGGCGCAGGACACGCCCGACGGGCTGCGCGACCTTGGCCAAAACGACAGCGATATGCTGGCGGACGACGCCTGAGCCAAGGAGACAGCCGATGAGCCCCACTTCCCTGCCACTGCGCCGCGCGCTTCTGTCGGTCTCGGACAAGACCGGATTGGTCGATCTTGCGCGCGCCCTGCATGATCGCGGTGTCGAACTGGTCTCGACCGGAGGCACGGCGGCGGCGCTGCGCGATGCCGGCCTGCCGGTGCGCGATGTCGCGGACCTGACCGGGTTCCCCGAGATGATGGATGGCCGCGTCAAGACGCTGCACCCGGCGGTGCATGGCGGCCTGCTGGCGCTGCGCGACGATCCCGCCCACCGCGCCGCGATGGAGGCGCACGGCATCGGGCCGATCGACCTGCTGGTCGTCAACCTTTATCCGTTCGAGGCGACGGTGGCCAAGGGCGCCCCCTATGCCGACTGCATCGAGAACATCGATATCGGCGGCCCCGCGATGATCCGCGCCGCGGCCAAGAACCACGCCTTCGTCGCCGTCGTGACCGACCCCGAGGACTATCCCGCGCTGCTGTCGGAACTGGCCGAGGCAGGGGGAACGTCGCTGGCCTTCCGCCAGCGGCTTGCGCTGACAGCCTATGGCCGCACGGCGGCCTATGACGCGGCCGTTTCGGGCTGGATGGCAAAGGCGCTGGACGAGGCCGCGCCCCGCCGCCGTGCCTTCGCCGGGACGCTGGCCCAGACCTTGCGCTACGGCGAGAACCCGCATCAATCGGCGGCCTTTTATACCGACGGCACAGGGCGCATCGGTGTCGCGACGGCGACGCAGCATCAGGGCAAGGAGCTGTCCTACAACAACATCAACGATACCGACGCCGCTTTCGAACTGGTGGCCGAGTTTGCCCCGGCCGACGGACCGGCTTGTGTCGTCGTGAAACACGCCAACCCTTGCGGCGTGGCGCGGGGCACCACGCTGCTGGCCGCCTACAAGGCTGCCTATGATTGTGACCGCACCAGCGCCTTCGGCGGGATCGTTGCGCTGAACCAGCCGCTGGATGCGCAAACCGCCACCGAGATCTGCCAGATCTTCACCGAGGTCGTCATTGCGCCGGGTGCCAGCGACGAGGCGCGCGCGATCTTCGCGAAAAAGCCCAACCTGCGCCTGTTGACGACTGACGGTTTGCCCGATCCGCGCGCGCCGCAACTGGCCTTCCGACAGGTCGCGGGCGGGTTGCTGGTGCAGGACAAGGACGTGGGCGAGGTGACTCAGGACGACCTGAAGGTGGTGACGAAACGCGCGCCTACGCCCGCGCAGATGGCCGACCTTCTCTTTGCCTGGAAAGTGGCCAAGCACGTCAAGTCCAACGCCATCGTCTATGTCAAGGATGGCGCCACCGTCGGCGTCGGCGCGGGCCAGATGAGCCGCGTGGACAGCACCCGCATCGCCGCGCGCAAGGCCGCAGACATGGCCGAGGCGCTGGGCCTGCCCGAGGTGCCGACCAAGGGCTCTGTGGTGGCCTCCGACGCCTTCTTTCCTTTTCCCGACGGCCTTTTGACCGCGGCCGAGGCGGGTGCGGTCGCGGTGATTCAGCCGGGCGGGTCGATGCGCGATGCCGAGGTTATCGCTGCCGCCGACGAGGCGGGGCTGGCGATGGTCTTTACCGGCATGCGGCATTTCCGGCACTAGGGGGCGCGCAATGCGACTGACACTCTGGACGGGGCTTGTCGTCCTTCTGATCGATCAGGCCTCGAAGCTGGTCGTCGTGCGCTGGCTTGGTCTGATGGATCGGCAAGCCATTGATGTGCTGCCACCGTTCCTGACCTTTCGGATGGCGTGGAACCGGGGCGTCAACTTCGGCCTGTTGGCCGGGCACGATCCGCGGCCGTGGCTGATCGCGGTGGCAGTGGTGATTTCGGCGCTGGTGCTTGCGTGGGTCTGGCGCAGCCCGCCCGGCCGCTGGGCCGCGATTTCGGCCGGCCTTCTAGTGGGCGGTGCGGCGGGCAATGTGCTTGACCGGCTGATCTATGGCGCGGTCGCCGACTTCCTGAACATGTCCTGCTGCGGGCTGGACAACCCTTATGCGTTCAACCTTGCCGATGTCGCGGTTTTCCTTGGTGCGCTGGGCCTGATCCTGTTTACCGGCGACAAGAAGCCAGCGACGCGCGGTGGCCGAAACAAGACCCCGTGACGCGGGCGGATGCATCGGTTAAACAAGGCCACGAAGTGTGCAGTGGAGGCGACATGCGGGGGACGATACTGGCAGGCCTTGCGGCCCTGAGCCTGACGGCCTGCGGCAGTGCCTCGCACTTGCACAGCTTTGGCAATGCCGGGCCGGGGCCGGACGAATTCTCGGTTCTTCCGACGCGACCGCTGGAAATGCCCAAATCCTTTGCCGCGCTGCCGGCGCCGACACCGGGCGGCACAAATCTGGCCGATCCAAATCCGGTGGGTGATGCGATCGCCGCTCTTGGTGGCCGCGAAGGTGCAGGTGCCAGCGTTCCTGCTGCAGATGCCGGGCTGGTTGCTACTGCCGATCGCTACGGCGTTGATCCGGCGATTCGCACGACGCTGGCAGAAGAGGACGCGGCCTTCCGTGCCCGGCGCGGGCGTTTGGGCATCCTCTCGGGCTTTGGTGACCGTTATTACCGGATCTATGCCGGCATGGCGCTTGACGCTTATGCCGAACTGTCCCGCTTCCAGTCGATGGGCGTGCATGTGCCCAGCGCACCGCCGCAATAGGCCGCAATCCCCCTGTTAGAATCGGCGCTGTCCATGCTAATGGTTGTGGTATGACCCGTCACGACCGCAACATGTCCGATTCCCGCCCGGTCATCCGGCAGCTGGACGAAGCAGCGATCAATCGCATCGCGGCGGGCGAAGTGGTGGAACGTCCGGCGGCCGCGGTCAAGGAACTGGTCGAGAATGCGCTGGATGCCGGGGCGGGGCGCATCGACATCACGATCGCGGAGGGCGGCAAGGCGCTGATCCGGGTGGTCGATGACGGGTGTGGCATTGCTGCGGACGACCTGCCGCTGGCGCTGGCCCGCCATGCCACCTCGAAAATCGACGGCTCGGATCTTCTGAACATCCGCAGTTTCGGCTTCCGGGGCGAGGCGCTGCCCTCGCTTGGCGCGGTGGGGCGGCTGACGATCACCAGCCGCGTGCGGGGCGAGGATGCCGCGCAGATCACCGTCGATGGCGGCAGGATGGGGCCGGTGCGGCCCGCCGGGCTGACCGCCGGCACGGTGGTGGAGTTGCGCGACCTTTTCCATGCGACGCCCGCGCGGCTGAAGTTCCTGCGCACCGACCGAGCCGAAGCGCAGGCGGTGGCCGAGGTGGTCCGGCGGCTGGCGATGGCCGAACCCTTCGTCAGCTTCACCCTGCGTGACGCCAGTGGCGGCGAGGACCGGCTGGTCTTTCGTGCCGATGCCGAAACGGGTGACCTTTTCGACGCGTTGCACGGACGTCTGGCCGGCGTGATGGGCCGCGACTTTGCCGAGAACGCCTTGCGGATCGAGGCGACGCGCGAGGGGTTCCACCTGACCGGTTACGCCGCGCTACCCACCTATTCGCGAGGCGCTGCGGTGGCGCAGCACCTGTTCGTCAATGGCCGCCCGGTGCGCGACAAGTTGCTGGTCGGGGCACTACGCGGGGCCTATTCGGACGTGCTGAGCCGTGACCGGCACCCGGCGGCGGCGCTGTTCGTCGATTGCGATCCGCAACTGGTGGACGTCAACGTTCACCCGGCCAAGACCGAAGTGCGCTTTCGCGACTCCGGCATCGTGCGGGGCCTGATCGTCAGTGCGCTGCGCCATGCGCTGGCCGAGGCCGGGCACCGCGCCTCGTCCACCGTGGGCACGGCGACGCTGGGTGCGTTCCGGGCCGAGCCCACCGCCGGCGCCCGAATCTACCAGATGGACCGACCGTCGGCGCCCTTGCGCGCGATGGCCAACACCTCGCAGGCCCCCGGCTTTGCCGAGACGGCCACGCCCTCTGCCCGGTTTGAACCAGACCCCACGCCAGAGACGCCCGAGGCGGGCCCGCTGGGTGCGGCGCGCGCGCAGGTGCACGAGAATTACATCATCGCCCAGACGCCCGGCGGCATCGTCATCGTCGATCAGCACGCGGCGCATGAACGGCTGGTGTATGAAAGGCTCAAACGTCAGATGGCCGAAACCGGCATCGCCGCGCAGGCGCTGCTGATCCCCGAAATTGTCGAGTTGTCGGCCGGCGAGGCGGCGCAGCTTCTTGAAGCGGCAGAGGACCTGGCGCGACTTGGGTTGCTTATCGAACCCTTCGGCGGCAATGCCGTGGCGGTTCGTGAAACCCCGGCCTTGCTTGGGGTCGTCGATGCGCAAGGCTTGATCCGCGATATCCTCGACGAACTGGCAGATCTGGGTGACAGCGCGACCGTGCAGACACGGATGGATGCGATCCTCAGCCGGGTTGCCTGCCATGGGTCGATCCGTTCGGGACGACGGATGCAGGCCGACGAGATGAACGCACTTCTGCGCGAAATGGAGGCGACGCCATTGTCGGGCCAGTGCAACCACGGACGGCCGACCTATGTCGAACTCAAGCTGGCCGATATCGAACGGCTTTTCGGGCGCACATGACCCCTGTTAGCACGCTGAACCTGAATGATCCGCTGACGTTGGCCCTGCTGGCCGCAGGCGCAGTGGCGCTGTTGCTGATCGTGCTGCTGATCGTGTCGATCCGGCGCGCCGGGAGATCTGCCGCACTGGCCGAGATGCTGGCCAGCCAGATGGGCGGCGTCACCAGCCGCGTTCAGTTGCTGTCGGACGGCCAGCAGCAGCTTTTCGGCGGGTTGACGGCGGTGACGGAGGCGCAGGCCCAGCAGCAGGCACGCACCCTTCGCCTGATGGAGGAACGGCTGGCAAGGGTGACAGAGACGGTTTCGCAGAACTTGTCCTCCTCGGCGCGCAACACCGCGCAGAGCCTTGGCGAATTGCAGCAGCGCCTCAAGACGATCGACAAGGCGCAAGAGAACATCACCAAGCTGTCGGGCGATGTTCTGTCGCTGCAGGACATCCTGTCGAACAAGCAGACGCGCGGTGCCTTCGGCGAGATCCAGTTGCACGATATCGTCTCAAAGGCGTTGCCGTCCGATTCCTATGCGCTGCAGGCGAGCCTGAGCAACGGCAAGCGCGCAGATTGCCTGATCCACCTGCCCAACCCGCCCGGGCCGATCGTGATTGACAGCAAGTTCCCGCTGGAGGCCTATGAAAAGTTGCGCGCCGCCAAGACCGACCACGAGGTGACGCAGGCCGGGCGCGAGTTTCGGACTGCCGTTCGGGCCCATATCAAGGCAATCTCCGAGAAATACATCATCGAGGGCGAGACGGCTGATGGCGCCCTGATGTTCCTGCCCTCCGAGGCGGTCTATGCCGAACTGCATGCCAATTATCCCGAGGTTGTGCGCGAAGGTTTCGCGGCGCGCGTCTGGATCGTATCGCCGACCACATGCATGGCGACGCTGAACACGATGCGGGCCATCCTGAAAGACGCGCGCATGCGCGAACAGGCCGGTGCGATCCGCACCACGCTGCGGCAATTGCACCGCGATGTGGAGATCGTGGTCGAGCGGGTGGACAAGCTGAACACCCATTTCGGGCAGGCCCGTGCCGATCTTGACGGTATCGGCGTTGCTGCAGAGCGGGCGGGCAAAAGGGCCGCGCGGCTGGACAATTTCGATTTCGAGGAACTCGCGGCCGATCCCGCGCCGCCGTTGGTGGCCGCGCCCAAGTGAAGCGGCGACTGGGCCCTGCAGATTTTCGCGTGATGCCTTGGGCCAATGGGCGGGGTCAAACGCTGGAACTTGTGCGGGTGGCGGGACAGGACGGGCTTTTATGGCGCTTGTCCGTGGCACAGGTTGTCGAGGATTGCGCGTTTTCACCACTGCCGGGGATCGCGCGGAGCCTGACGGTTATCTCCGGTCCGGGGTTTGATCTGGCAGGTGATGTCGCCCTTCGGGCCGATCCGCTGGTGCCGGTGGCCTTTGCCGGCGGTGCCACGGTACGGGCTGTCGCTGTGACGGCGCCGTCGGAGGATTTCAACGTGATGACCGCCGGCCACCTTCCAAAGCCGCAGGTGAATGTCCTGAGGGGCGACGTTGCCAATCCGCCGATCGGCGGCATCGTGGCGGTGTTCGCGATGGAGGATGCTGCGGCTGACGGGCAAACGCTTGCCGCCCGTCACCTGTTGCTAAGCGATGCACCACTCACGCTGGCCGGAGGCACGGTGATTGCCGTGGCGCTGGCAGTCCCGCTGCCCTGAGCCGTTTCAGATCCCGATGAAGCGTTGCGCCATGCGCGGCACGAAGGCGTTGAAGCGCAACGGCGCATCGGTGGCCGCAAGGCAGATGCAATCGGCGCCCGCCTCGGCGATGGGCTTGTGATTGAGGTCTTCGTCGGCAACCTCGACATCACCAACGCCGAAACGGTCTGTCTCGTCGCGGAAGGCGCCCTGCAGCACAAGCGTCAATTCGGTGCCGCGATGGCCGTGATCGGGCACGGCCTGCCCCGCCGGAATGTGCAAGAGCCGCACCGAGGCATCGCCCGCGGTGCGCAGCACCATCTGCCGCACGCCGCCGCCCACCTTGCGCCAGCGGATCGCGTCCAGATCACCACCGACGTAATCCTGCAGCGGGGCGGGAAGGGCCCCTTTGCGCCGCGCCTTTGGCGCATCTTCGCGGCCCTTGCCATCGGCGATCATCGCCAGCGTCGCGGCGAGGCAATCGGCCGAAACCGCCTCCTGCCCGCAATCCAGCATCACCTCGCCCCCGACAGCATCGAGCGCCGCCAGCCGCGCCCGGCATTCGTCGCAAAGCGAGACATGGGTCGCCACGACAAGGCTGAACGCCTCGGGGAGGGTTCCCGCGGAGTAGCCCATCAACAGGGCGTCGGTGAGGTGATGGTTGATGTTCGACATGGTCTTTTTCATTTCATGTTATGGCGCAGCCGTTCCAGCGCCAGCCTGATACGTGATTTGATCGTTCCCAGCGGCAAGCCCGTCTCGGCTGCAATTTCGCTATGGCTCAATTCGCCGAAATAGGCCCGCTCGATCAGTTTCCTCTGTTTTTCAGGCAAGGCTTGCAGTGCCCGGCCCAGTTGTTCGGTCTCCTGTTGCAACGCCAGCGCGTCTTCCTGCTCGGGGTCGCTCTCCGGTCCCCAGGGCAGGTCCTCGGGCTCGGGCCGTCTTTGCTTGCGGATCAGGTCGATCCGCTTGTTCCGCGCAATGGTGAAGATCCATGTCGACACGCTGGCCTTGGCCGGGTCGAACAGTTGCGCCTTGTTCCACAAGGTCGCCATCACCTCTTGCACGCACTCCTCGGCCACGTCCGCAGGCGCGCCGGACTTCATCAGGAACGACTTCACGCGCGGCGCGAAGTACTGGAAAATCTCGCCGAAGGCACGCTGATCTCGTTGATCGCGCACCGCCTCCAGCTGAGCCACCCAGGCCATCCGCGTGCTCGTTTCGGTCGTCGTCACTCTTCCGGCTCCTGAAAAAAGGTGTGTTTTGCGTCCGCCTCCATCATAAGGAGGCGATGCTGCAAGTGCATCCGCTTTCGTTGCGTCCGGTTCGAGGTACAACATGGAACGTTTACGGGGGCGGAGCGCAATCGGATCACCCGCCAGAACGCAAAGTTTCCTATCATCCAAACAGGCAGCCACAGCGTAACAGATCATATGAGACGACCCCCTATGGAGCATCACCACCCATGCCTTTCGAAACAGCTACTTGCGCGCCCCGCACGGTCGCGGTCATCGGCGCAGGAATATCGGGCATGGGGGCGGCGCACATGCTGGCGCGTGACCATCGCGTCGTTCTCTTCGAGGCCGAGCCGCAGCTAGGCGGCCATGCGCGCACGCGGATGGGAGGCGTGCGGCGCGACCAGCCGGTCGATACCGGCTTTATCGTTTTCAACTACGCGAACTATCCGCATCTTGCCGCGCTATTTGCCGAGCTTGATGTGCCGGTTGTGCCGTCCAACATGAGTTTCGGCGCCTCGATCGGCGGTGGCCGGCTGGAATATGCGCTGGCCTCGGTCGATGCGATCTTTGCGCAGAAATGGCGTCTGGCCGATCCGCGTTTTGTCCGGATGATCCGAGACATCCTGCATTTCAACAGCAATGCAGTGGCCGAGGCCGAAGCGACGCCGGGCCTGACCATCGGTGGCTTGCTGGAACGGTTGGGTACGGGGCGCTACTTCCGCGATTACTATCTGGCGCCGCTCTCGGGCGCGATCTGGTCGACGCCGACCGACAAGATCATGGAGTTTCCTGCTTACGCCATGGTCAACTTCTTCAATAATCATGCGCTGCTGAACTTTACCGGCCAGCACCAGTGGTACACCGTCGAAGGCGGCTCGCAGACCTATGTGGGCCGGCTGGGTACCGCGATGGAGGCGCGCGGCGTGGACCTGCGGCTTGGCGCGCCGGTGCAGGCGGTGCGCCGCGGCCCGCTGGGCGTCGAGGTGCGGGCATGGGGCGGTGAATGGGAGATGTTCGACGAGGTGGTTTTTGCCACCCATTCGGACGACACGCTGCGCCTGTTGGCCGATGCCACCGCCCATGAACGCGCCGTGCTGGGCAAGCTTCGCTACCAGCCCAACAAGGTGGTGCTGCATTCCGACACATCGGTCATGCCCAAGCGGCGCAAGGTCTGGTCGTCGTGGGTCTATACCGAAGAGCAAGGAAAGACCTCGGACAAGATCGACCTGACCTACTGGATGAACAACCTTCAGCCGTGGTTGAAGGAGGATCCGCTTTTCGTCACGCTCAACACGCAGCGCCCGATCCTCGAGGACCTGATCTGGGACGAGGTGACGCTGCACCATCCGGTCTATGACATGGATGCGCTGGCCGCGCAGGCCGAGGCGCAGGCGATGAACGGGTCCAGCCGGACCTGGTTCTGCGGGGCCTGGATGAAAAACGGATTTCATGAGGACGGGCTGTCGAGCGCGGTCGACGTGGTCGGCGCCCTGAACGCCGTTGAGCGTTTGGAGATGGCCGCCGAATGAAACCGGTCGAGCACATTGCTGCGCAGACCTATCACGGGCGGCGCGGGGCGACGAAGAACGCCTTCCGCTACTCGATAGACTACGTGTTGCTTGATGCCGAGGCAGCGCAGCCCGCGCCGTGGCTTTTTTCGCGCAACGGCCGGCGCCTGTTCTCGCTGCATGATTCCGATCATGGCGGTGCGCCGCACAAGGGCCGAAGTGCCGAATGGGTGCGCGAGGTTCTTGCCGCAAATGGCGTTGATCTGCCGGGGCGGATTGATTTGCTGGCGCAGCCCCGAATCTGGGGCCACGTCTTCAATCCGGTCAGTTTCTGGCTGTGCCATGATGCGGACGGCGTTCTGCGCGCGGTGATCGCCGAAGTCACCAATACCTTCGGCGATCGGCATTCCTACCTGTGCCGCCATGACGATCTGCGCGAGATCACCAAGGCCGATACGATCCGCGCCACGAAGATCTTTCATGTCTCGCCGTTCCAGCCGGTCGAGGGCGATTACACGTTCCGCTTCGACATCACGCCCGAGAGCATCGGTATCTGGATCGACTATGCGCGCGGCAATGGCGGGCTGATCGCCACGCTGACCGGGCCGCGCCGGCCGCTGACCAACGCGGGCATCTTGCGTGCCGCATTGCGCCGTCCGCTGGGGTCGCGCCGGGTGCTGGCGCTGATCCACTGGCAGGCGCTGAAGCTGTGGTGGAAGGGCGCCAGCTATCGCCCGCGCCCCGAACCGCCGGTGCAGGAGATCAGCCAGTGACAGCGTGGTCGGAACGGCTTCCGGCCTATACGCTTTTCGCGGCCGTCACCTCGGCGGCGGGGCTGCCGATCTACATATACGCGCCGACCTACTATGCCGAGACCTACGGCATCAGCCTGACCAGCCTTGGCGCGATCCTGTTCGCGTTGCGGCTGATCGACGTGGGCCAAGACCCTGCACTGGGCTGGATCGCCGAACGGCTGCGCCGGTCCAAGGCGCCCGCGGTGGCGCTTGGGGCGCTGCTGATGGCGGCCTCGATGCTGGGGCTGTTCGCCGTCGCGCCGCCGATCACACCCGCCTTGTGGTTTGCGCTGATGGTGACCGGCCTGTTCACGGGCTTCAGCTTTCTCAGCATCAATTTCTATGCGCAGGGCATTGCCAAGGCCGGGCCGCACGCATCGGGGCACACCCGGCTGGCGACATGGCGCGAAACCGGCTCGCTTCTGGGTGTCTGCATCGCCGCGGTGGCGCCGACGCTGCTGATGGGCCATGTCGGGGCGCCGTTCTCCACGTTTGCATGGGGCTTTGCCGCCGCGGTGCTGTTGGCGACGCTGGCAATGTGGCCGGAATGGCGGCCCGGCGGCACGGTCGAGCCGACACCGATGCGCGTCATCGTGTCCGACCCTGTGGCGCGGCGGCTGTTGATCCTGGCGCTGGTGAACGCGACGCCGCTGGCGGTGTCCTCGACCCTGTTTCTGTTTTTCGTGCAGGCCCGGCTGGGCGCGCCGGGGTGGGAGGGGCCGCTGCTGGTGCTGTTCTTTCTTGCCGCCGCGGTGTCGTCGCCGGTCTGGGGTGCGCTGGCGCGGGCGCGGGGGGCGAAGGCCACGCTGTTGTGGGCGATGGTGCTGGCCGTCGTCTCATTCGGCTTTACCTTCTTTCTTGGCAGGGGCGACGTGTGGCTTTTCGCGCTGATCTGCCTGGCGTCCGGCGCCACGATCGGTGCCGACCTGACATTGCTGCCGGCGATGTTCGCCCGGCGGATGGCCGCGATCTCGCCCATCGGGGGGCAGGGGTTCGGCCTTTGGGCGCTGGTTAACAAGCTGACGCTGGCCTTTGCCGCCGTCGCGTTGTTGCCGGTGCTGGAACGGTCCGGTTTCGTGCCCGGCGCAGACCATGTGCCAGCCGCGGCCGAGACCATGTTGACGGTGCTTTACGCGCTGGTGCCGTCGTTGTTGAAACTGGTGGCGATCGGCCTTCTGGTTGCCACCCCGTTGGAGGAGTGATGATGGCGATCCTTCCGTATCTCTTGATCGGCGCGGTGCTGGCACTGGCCGGAGTGCTGGTGCAGGCGCGCTATGTCTCGTTCTGGGCGCAAAAGCCCGAGGATTATGCCAGCGGTCCGGCCTTCGACATTCGCGAAAGGCTGAACGGCCCCATCGTCTGCGAAGGTGTGATCTTTGGCCCCACGGGGCGCGTCTCGTCCCGCTTCGTGGCCGATTTCGAGGCAAGCTGGCAGGGCAATGTCGGCATCATGACCGAGGTGTTCACCTATGACAGCGGCGCGGTGCAGAACCGGCAATGGAAGCTGACCGTCAACGACGACGGCGAGATTCAGGCCGAGGCGCCCGATGTGGTGGGCGTGGGCAGGGGCCGGCAGAAGGGCTCGGCCGTGCTGCTGAACTACCGCATCAAGTTGGCCGAGGAGGCGGGCGGTCATGTGCTGAACACCACCGACTGGATGTATCTGACGCCCAACGGTGTGATCATGAACCGCAGCCAGTTCCGCAAGTTCGGCATCAAGGTGGCCGAGCTTGTGGCCACGATGCGCCCGCGCGACGCCGCCTGAGATGGCCGCGTTTCACAGCCTCAAGGACCGCCGTTACTGGCTTGTCGGCGCAAGCGAGGGGCTGGGCCGCGCGCTGGCGCTGGAGATGAGCCGCGCGGGCGCCGAGGTGATCGTCTCGGCCCGCACGCAGGACCGGCTGGACGAACTGGTGACCGAATTGCCCGGTCCGGGGCTCGCCGTCACCGTGGACGTGACCGACCGCGCCAGCGTCGAGGCCGCGGCGCAGGAGGTGGGCCAGATCGACGGGATGGTCTACCTCGCCGGGGTCTACTGGCCGATGAAGGCGCAGGACTGGGACAACGCGCATGCCGAGGCGATGGCCGAGGTCAACTACATCGGCGCAAGCCGCGTGGTGGGCGCCGTCATTGGCCCGATGCTGGCGCAGGGGCACGGGCATATCGTGCTGACCGGCTCGCTCTCGGGCTTTCGCGGGCTGCCGGGGGCCATCGGCTATGCCGCGTCGAAGGCGGGGGTGATGGCACTGGCCGAATCGATGCAGGCGGATCTGAAGGGATCGGCCATCCGGGTGCAGCTGGTGAACCCAGGCTTCATCCGCACGCGGCTGACCGACAAGAACGATTTTTCCATGCCCTTCATCATGGAACCCGAGGCGGCCGCGCGCGAGATGCTTGCGCATATGCGCACAGGGCGTTTCAAGAAGAGCTTTCCCACCCTCTTCTCGCTGCTCTTCCGGGGCAGCCAGTTGCTGCCCGACTGGGCCTATTACCGCCTGTTCGCCGGACGCTGAGCTTGCGCCAGATCAATGCCTGATGCGCGGTCCCCGGCGACTGTGCTAGCATCGACAATGATCAGGGAGGGCAGGGCGTGCTGGACATCTCGGCGGACAAGGTTGGCGAGATCATCATCCTCGCCCGCGAGGACCGCGGCGAACGCGAGTTTGACGCCTTCATCGAGGCGCTGAACGAGGAAGAGCAGGCAAGCCTTGTCGCGCTCTTCTGGATCGGGCGCGGCACCTTCGAGGCCGACGAACTGGCAGAAGCGGTCCGCACCGCCCGCAACGAGGCCACGACCGCGACGGCGTCTTACCTCAAGCAATCGCCGCATCTGGCCGACCATCTTGAAGCCGGGCTGGAAGCCTTGGGATTTGATCCGACTGACGTTGAAGACGACCTTTACCGGCCCGTGTAGTCGTCGAAGACCGCACGCGCCCGGCCCCAGACACCGGCGTCGATCCTGTCCAGAGCCAGCAGGTGCGGCAGAAGCTGGCCCGCAAAATCCTCCGAACTTTCGCGCGGCAGAAGCGAGGGCAGGTTGTCGATCGCCATCACGTCGAGCGGCGGCGCGTCATGCACCCGCAGCACCGGCGCATCCCATGTCGTGACGCGGTCATAGACCTTCACGGGCGAAAAGGCGCTGTCGGGATCGCAGGCGATGTCGCCGATCACCCGCAGGTCACGCGGTGCCGTCACCGCGTCGGCCGGCACGAAGACGGGCGTTCCGGGCCGGGCGAGGATGCAGTTGAGGAAGATGCCGTGCGCCAGCACCTCGGGGAAGGGGCCGCCATGCGCCGTCTCGGCCATGTCCCAGCGGGTGGGCGCGATGCCAACCGCGGTGCAAAGGTCGGCCGCGCCCGTGCCCACCCGGCCCAATGCGCCGATGATCAGCGCCCCCGGCCGGGCCAGCCCCGTGCCGTCCAGCGCGGCGGAAACCGCGCGGGCCAGCGCATCGGCGTCGGGATAGGTGCTGACCGGGGCGGCGATGTCCCCTTGCGCCTGCGCGGCCCAGGCCAGCGCCGACACGGCGGCACCCGCGTACCCGGCCCAGTAGCCGAAGGCGGCCACCCGCCCGGCTTCGTCGGTCAGGTATTCCAGATCGTAAAGCGCACCACCCCCGGCGCGGAACCGCGCCAGCAGGCGCTGCCCCGCCGGCTGGCCCTTGAAGGCGTGGCCGAACATGATGTGCCGGTGCGGCAGCGGCGTGCCGTTGTCGGGCAGTTCCTTCAGCCCGAAGATGATGGCGTCCCGCGGCGCCTCGGGCCAGGTCCCCTCGGGGGCGATGGCGCAGCCGGTGGCGCGATAGGCCGCGATGGGAATCGCCCGCTGGCGGCTTTCCTCGACCGTCACGGCGAACCCCGCGGCCAGCAGGCGCGCCACGCCATCGGGTGTGATCCCCACCCGCTCTTCATGGGTGCGCTGTTCGGCGCGGACCCAGAGGTGGGGTTTGTCAGAAATGGGTGCGGGCATGAGAACGATCCTCGCGGTCGAGATGCGGCGTGGCGTTGAACCCGGCCAGAATGGTGCCGTGGTCGAACACGTGAATCCGGTGAACCGAGGTGTTCAGGATCGGCAACGTCACCATCGCCATGCGCCGCGGATCGAGGTCCAGCAGGTGGCGCACCACCATCGCGATCACCCCGCCCGAGGTGATGCACAGGACGTGGCGCCCGGGCGTCGCGGCCTCTTGCAGCACGGAGGTCACCCGCGCCTCGAAGGCGGCGAAGGTTTCGTTGCCCATGATCTCGGCACGGTGCCAGGCCTCCATCACCTGCGGGGCATGGGTGGCGAAATCCTCGGGGCCGGGCATCGGCACGCCGTGCACGTTCTCAAGCGCGCGGCCGAGGTTGAAGTAATCCATCTCGTTCAGGCGTGGGTCGATCTTCGCTGCTTCATGACCCATCGCCGTGGCGGTCTGGCGGTGCCGCGTCAGACTGCCTGACAGCACCGTATCGAACCGTTCGCCCTGCGCGCGCAGCCACTCGCCCAGCCATGCGGCCTGCTGGCGTCCAAGATCGGAGAGGCGATCGTATCCCGCCTCGTCCTGCGCCGCCGAATTTGCCTGTCCGTGCCGGACCAGCGTGATGATGCCCATGACCAGCCTCCGTTGCCTTTCGCCCTAGTCGATGCGGCCGCCACTGCCAATCCCCGGGCCCACGTTATTGATTATCAATGCCGTGCGGCCCTAGCGTGACAGCGTTCCAAACAAGGAGAATGCCTATGCGCCGGCTGATGCTGACGACCGCCCTGACCCTGCTAAGCACCCTGCCCGCGCTGGCCGGCGATTCTGCGCTGCTGCTTGGCAACGAAAGCTATGGACGGCTGGGACGTGTCGCGCGCGCCGCCGATATCGTTCAGGCGCAAGCGCGTCTGACGCGGCTGGGATTTGCCGTTTCCGCCCTGCAAAATGGCCGGGCCGGCAATACCGCCGATGCGCTGACGGCCTTTGTTGGCGATGCCAACGGGTCTGGCCGACTTCTGGTGGTGATGTCGGGCCATTTCGTCACGGACGGGACGCGAACATGGCTGCTGACGTCGGATGCCACCGACCCTGCCCTGCTGACGCTGGGGGCAACGGCAGTCTCGGTTGAAAGCGTGCTGCGGGTTCTGGCCGAAGCGCCGGGCGAGGCATTGCTGGTGCTCGGCGCCGATTCGGGGGCCGACGGGCCTCGTGGGGCCTTCCTGCATGACGGAATTGGTACGCTCGACATTCCGCAGGGCGTCACCGTTGTCAGCGGCGAGCCGCGCGATGTCGCGGACTTCGTCACCGGACCGATGTTGCAGCCGGGCGCGGACATTGCCCAACTGGTCGCAGGCAACCGGCGTCTGAGCGCCAGTGGATTTCTGCCGCATCAGTTCGTCTTCATGCCGCCCGACATCGTTGCGTCGACGCCTCCCGCCACAGATACGCGCGCCGACGACACGATGTGGGACGGGGCCAAAAGCCTTGATACCGCCGATGCGTATCGCAACTACCTTGGCCGCTACCCGATGGGCCGCCACGCCGCCGAAGCAGAAGCCGCGATTACGCGCATCATGGCCGAACCCAACCGTGCCGACCGGCTGGCCGAAGAGGCGTTGGGCCTGACCGCTGACCAGCGCAGGGCGATCCAGCGCCAACTGACCCTTCTTGATTTCAACACGCGCGGGATCGACGGCATCTTTGGCCCGGGGACCCGCCGCGCCATAGCCAACTGGCAGCAGGATAACGGTTTTGGCCAGACCAGCTATCTGACTGCCGACCAGCTGACGCGGATCGAAGCGCAGGCGGCGCGCAAGGCGGCTGAACTTGAGGCGGCAGCCGAGCAGAAGCGGCAGGAAGAGGCTCGGCAGGACCGTGCCTTCTGGGAAGAAACCGGTGCCAAGGGCGACGAGGCGGGGTATCGCGCCTATCTGTCGCGCTATCCTGACGGGAATTACGCCGATACGGCAACTGCCGCGCTGGAGCGCATCGACGCGCAGAAACAGCAATCGGCCCAGCATGACGAGCAGGTGGCCTGGGCGCAGGCGCGGCAGGCGGACACTGTCGAGGCCTATCGCAACTACCTGCAGCTTTATCCGCAGGGCACATTTCAGGCCGATGCGCAGGCCCGCATTGATGCGCTGAATCAGCAAAGCGCAGGCGCCGCTACGCAGGAACAGGCCGCCGCGGACGAGCGCGCGCTGAATCTCACGCCTTTCGTAACCCGGCTGGTCGAGGCGCGACTGACGCAGCTGGGATTGAACCCCGGCCCGGTCGATGGCCGGTTCGACAATGCAACGCGCCGCGCGATCCGCCGCTACCAGCGGGCCCGCGACCTGCCGGTTACCGGCTATCTGAGCGAGGCGATGATGGTGCGCTTGCTGGCCGACAGTCTGCCCATTTCGGGCCGCTGAGACGCGAACCGCCGCCCGGAGTGTTTCCGGGCGGCGGACTGTCGTTACGAATGGCTGGCGCGGTTACTGCGCCGGCACGAACCGCTCCATCGCGAGGCGGGTAAAGCCCTGACCGCTGCCATTGAGATCCTGCACCGCGATCATGTAGAGGCCGGGATTGACCTTGGCGATGATCTGCGCGTCCAGGCTGTTGCCGTTGTCGTCGTTCTTGGCGACGGTCCGGCCCAGATCGTCGAACAGGCCCAGCGAGGGATCGCCGTTGCCATCAGTCGAGATCGCGTCGATCGTGATGATCCCCGGCTCCGAGATGCGGATGGTGAACCACTCGGCCTTGTCGGTGTTGCGGATGTCGGTCCGCATCCGTGCTCCCAGCGGGCCCAGGTCTGTTACGGGGTAGCTGCCGTCAAGCGGCGGTGCAGCCTCGCCCCGGTCATAGCTGGCGCGCAGCGCTTCGGCCGGATCGAACCGCGCGACCTTCACGTCGATCGGAAGCGTCGTGTCGGTCAGTGCCTGCACCGCGATGCAGTAGTTGCCTGCCGGCAGCGGCGACGACATGTCGATGCGCGAGTTCAACCCGTCAAAGTCATCGTTGTCGGCAAGATAGCCACCGGTCGAATCGTAAAGCGTGATCGAAGGGTCGGCATTTTCGTTCTTGGCGGTGATGGTGACTGCCTGTGGCTGATCAAGCGTGAATCGCCAGAAGGGTGTCGCGTCGGCACTGGCGCTGCCGGTCACGCCGTCACCAAGCTGGCCATCGATCGGGCCGTTGCCCAGTGCCGCGGCGTTGGTGGCATCGGTGCAGCTGCCATCGCCCGCTGCCATGTCGCTCGACCCATCGCTGGACGAGGTGTCTCCCGTGCCCATGTCGCTGCTTTGATCGGAGGGCTGGCTGTTTCCAAGATCGGTATTGCCCATGTCGCTGGCACCCGTCGTCAGCGCCTCCTGATCGCCACGGCTGACCCGGACGAAACCGGTCATCGGCTGGTTGCTGACGCTGTGCATCTCGAGGCAGTAGGTGCCCGGCTGCAGCGTCATTTCGCCCCGCGCGGAGCCGTTGCCGCCCGAATCGTCATCGGTCAGCATGACCGCGCCGGAGGCATCGTAAAGCGTGATCGCGGGGTTGCCGCCGCCGCGGCCCTCGGCCTCGACCCGGACATCGGTGGGTGCGCTGGTGCTGAACAGGGCAACATAGGTGCTGTCGGCCAGCACAAGTGCCATCTGCTGCTGATAATCGCTGACGGTGGTGATGTCGGACCCGGCCTCGGCGCCGCCGATCCACTGGCCGTGATCCCCGATTCCGCCGCAGAGCCCTGCGGCAGCCGCTGGACTAGCCAGCGCCACCGCTGCAGCCAGCCCCAGACCCTTGATAAGTAAACGCATTGCAAGCCACTCCCGAATTCCATGGTCGAATGGCGACAGGATAGGCCCGCGGGGCCGATCTGGCTACATCGTTTCGGACAAAGCGAAAGGGCCGCCTCCTTGCGGAAGCGGCCCTTCTTGTTCGTTCTGACCGGTGGTCTCAGCCTTGGCGGGCTTTGAAACGCGGCTGGGTCTTGTTGATGACGTAAACGCGGCCCTTGCGGCGCACGACGCGGCAATCGCGGTGGCGCAGCTTGAGCGAGCGAAGCGAGTTGCGGACCTTCATGACCGTCTCCTTCTGTCGCGGCGCGCGGGGATTGCGCCGAGGTTGCCATTTGGCCCGCCTTGGGGCCGGTGAATTCATGGTGGGCGGTACTGGGATCGAACCAGTGGCCACTACGATGTCAACGTAGTGCTCTACCGCTGAGCTAACCGCCCATGACCCGCCGCGCTGCCGCCTGCCCCAAAAACAAATGGGACGCGGGGTGAACCGCGCCGGGTGAGCGGTCTATAAAAGGAGTCGTGAGGGGGATCAAGGGCTTTTGGCAAACGCGATTCCCGCGCTATCTTGGCCCCCAAGGAGGAGGCGCACTTGTCCCGTACCAGCTATGATGTGGCCTTGCCGGCCCAGCCCACCACCAGCGTGGTTTTCGCCTCTCCGCACAGTGGCCGGGACTATCCGGCGGCGTTCCTGTCACGCGCAATGCTGGATCGCCACGCGATACGGTCATCCGAAGATGCCTTTGTTGACAGCCTGTTCGCCGCCGCGCCCCGGCATGGTGCTCCGCTGATCACGGCACGGATGCCACGCGCCTACATTGATCTCAACCGCGCCGCCGACGAGCTTGACCCTGCAGTGATCGAAGGGGTGCGCCGCGTTTCCCACAACCCGCGCATCGCCTCGGGGCTGGGGGTGATTCCCCGTGTGGTCGCCAATGGCCGGCAGATCTATAACGGCAAGCTGACGCTGCCCGAGGCCCATCATCGGATCGCCACGTGTTGGCATCCCTACCATGACGCGCTGCGCGGGCTTCTTGATACTGCCACGGCCAGCTTTGGCGAGGCGATCCTCATCGATTGCCATTCGATGCCGCACGAGGCGCTGGAGCATCTCGGTCCTTCGGGTGCGCCGCGGCCAGACGTGGTGCTGGGCGATCGGTTCGGGGCCTCTGCCGCCTCGGACGTGGTGGACCGGATCGAGGCGGCGTTTGCCGCAGCTGGCCTGCGCGTGGCGCGTAACATGCCCTTCGCCGGGGCCTACGTGGCGCAGGCCTATGGCCAGCCCGCGCGTCATCGGCATGTCGTTCAGGTGGAACTGGATCGCGCACTTTACCTCGATGAGGAACGGGTTGTTCCCGGTCCTGACTTCGCCGCGTTCTGCCTGCTGCTGGAAGGCGTGATCGCCGAGATCGCCGACATCGGGCGGCCCGCCGACCTGCGCGTCGCGGCAGAGTAGGCCCCGGCGCCGACTGGACGAAAAAGGGCGCCCCGAGGGGCGCCCTTTGGTGTCTGGTCTGGTCGGTTACTCGACCGGAACAGCACTCAGTTCAGGCTCGTCATGGTGGTGGTGCGCGGCCACCGGCCGCATGAAGAGGTTCACCACGAAGGCAATCACCAGCAGCCCTGCCATCACGTACATCGTCGTGTTGTAGAGGCTGGGCGTCGGGTCCACCGTGCCTGCGGGCGCAACCTCCATCAGCTTGGCGACGGTCACGGTCTTGGCCTTGATCAGCGCATCAAGCTGGTCGAGGGGGGCGCCGAACTTGGCCGCGAAGGCGGCCGGGTCGATCTTGGCGGCAAGGTTGTGCAGTGCCGCGTTCAACGAGAATTCCCGCAGCGAGGTGATGACCAGCGGACCGGCGACCCCGGCGGTGGACCACGCCGTCAGGATGCGGCCGTGGATGCCGCCGACATGCATGGTGCCGAAGACGTCGGCCAGGTAGGCCGGGATCGTCGCAAAGCCGCCGCCATACATCGTGAAGATCACCATCGTCGCGACGTAGAACCCGACGAGGTAGATCATCGACGGGTTCGCGCTGCCCGCGCTGGCGAAGTAGGGGATCGACAGGTAGAGCGCCGTACCAAGGATGAAGAAGGCATGGAATGTGTTCTTGCGCCCGATATAGTCCGAGGTCGACGCCCAGAAGAACCGGCCGCACATGTTGAAGACCGAGATCATCAACACGTAGGTCGAGGCGAAGGCGGCGGTCACGATCAGCGGCATCGTGGTGCCGAAAATCTCGCTCATCATCGTCTTGGCCACGCCGATCACGCCGATGCCGGCGGTGACGTTGAAGCACAGCATGATCCACATCTGCCAGAACTGCGGCGTTTTCAGCGACTGGTTGATGTCAACGTTGTTCTGCGTGATCATTCCGCCGGCGACCGGTTTCGGCGTCCAGCCTGCGGGTTTCCATCCGGCGGCGGGCACGCGATACATGAAGGCCGCGATCATCATCACGATGAAATAGCCAATGCCCAGCGTCACGAACGTGGCCGCGGCGCCGGTATTGCCGGTGCCAACGATGTAAGCCCCCGCATCACCGCCGCCCGGCAGCGCTGCGGCCTGTTTCGCGGTGGCGACGACCACCTCGATCTTGCCGGCCGCGGTTTCGGCGAATTGGCGGCCGTTCTCGGTGACAAGCTTGACCGTGTCGGTAGAGCCCAGAAACTCGGGCGCCTTGGCATAAAGCGACAGCAGCCAGCCCTTCAGCGGTGCCGCAATCATCGCGCCGCCGCCAAAGCCCATGATCGCCATGCCGGTCGCCATGCCGCGGCGGTCCGGGAACCAGCGGATCAGCGTGGACACCGGCGAGACGTAGGCCAGGCCCAGGCCGATGCCGCCGAAGACGCCGTAGCCAAGGTAGAGCAGCCACAGCTGGTGGGTCGAGATGCCGATCGAGCCAACGAGGAAGCCGCCGCCCCAGCAAACCGCAGCCACGACACCAACCATGCGCGGGCCAACATCCTCGAGCCACTTGCCGGCAAAGGCCGCGGCAAGTCCGAGAACGAGAATCGCGACCGAGAAGATCCAGACGACCGAGGACAGCGACCAGTCGTCGGCCGAAGAGGCGACGACGCCAAGCTGCTTGGTCAACGGCGGGTTGAAGACCGACCACGCATAGACCGAGCCGATGCAGAGGTGCATCGCGATAGAGGCTGGCGGAACGAGCCAGCGGTTGTAGCCGGGTTTGGCAATGATGTGGTCCTTGCGCAGAAATGCGAAGGCACCACCGGATGTCGTGTTCGACATGGATTTCACTCTCCCTCAGGGGCGCGGTCACCGGCCCTCCTCGGCCGGTTTCGACACACGCCGCGATTGCTCGCGCCAAGGCGCTTGGCGGACCTTAAGGAAGGGGCCAGATCAGTCAAATATTTTTACCAATGATGCGAAAGATTCTGTCGCGGAAGGGTGATATTCTCGGAATATGGCCGCGCGAACCGGTCTTTCCGGTCAATAATCCAGACCGATCAGCGCAGGGCGCGGCCTTTCACGATGGCGTCCTTGCCGAATTTCTGCCGGATCGCGTCGGTTGCGCGTTCGGCCGCAGCGCGGCGTGTGGCGCCGGGGTCCAGCAGGTCGCCCTCGCGGTCGGCCTCGGTGGCGGGCACCAGATCGCTCAGCCCCACGCCCAGCAGGCGGAACGGCCCGGTCAGCCCGGACTGGTCGTAAAGCGCACGGGCGGTGCGATAGATCGTTTCGGCCAGTTGCGTCGGCTGGTGCAGGCTGAGGCGGCGGGTGAGGATGCGGAAATCGGCACGCCTGAGCTTGAGCGTGACGACCCGGCCCGCCTTGCCGGTGGCCTTGGCACGCCCGCTGACTTGTTCCGCCAGACGCCAGATATGGCCGTCGAGGATGTCGGGGTCGGCGGTGTCGTCGTGAAAGGTCGTCTCGTTCGAGATGCCTTTGACCGGGGTGTGCGCCGAGACGCGGCGCGCATCCTGCCCGCGCGCGAGATGCCACAGCCGCTCACCCATCTGGCCGAAACGCTGGGCCAGCGCGTCCTTGTCCCAGCGCGAGAGGTCGGCGAAGGTGCGGATCCCGGCCGCCTCCAGCGCCTCCTGCGCGGCGGGGCCGATGCCCCAGATCAGCCGCACCGGGCGGGGGGCGAGGAAGGCCACCGTTTCGGCCGCGCCGATCACCGAGAAGCCGCGCGGCTTGTCGAGGTCGGAGGCCAGCTTGGCAAGAAACTTGTTGTGGCTCAGCCCGATCGACCCGCTCAACCCCAGCTCGTCCTGCATCCGCTTGACCAGCCGGGCCAGCATTACCGCCGGGGGCGCTTGGTGCAGCCGCGCGGTGCCTGTCAGGTCAAGGAACGCCTCATCCAGCGACAGGGGTTCGACGACCGGCGTCAACTCGTCCATCAGCGCGCGCACGGCGCGGCTGGCCTCGACATAGGCCTCCATCCGGGGACGGATCACCACCGCCTCGGGGCAAAGTTTCAGGGCCTGGAACATCGGCATGGCCGAGCGGACGCCCTTGATCCGGGCGATATAGCAGGCGGTGGACACCACGCCCCGCCGCCCGCCGCCGATGATGACGGGTTTGTCGCGCAGCGCCGGATTGTCGCGTTTCTCGACGCTGGCATAGAAGGCATCGCAATCCATGTGGGCGATCGAGAGATCGAAAAGCTCGGGGTGCGACGTGACACGCGGCGACCGGCAGGCGGGGCAGCGGGTGCCCGCATCAAAGGTGGTCAGACAATCGCGGCACAGGGCGGGCATGATGCATATAGGATAGCCGTTTCGCCCAGTCCTTTGCCAGAGAGTGTCGCGAACCAGAGGGCCGCCAATGGGCTTTCCTTGATCACGGGCTGCGGGCATAGTGCTGGCGGGCTTGGACCCTTGTGGATTTGGAGAATGAGATGAACGGTTTTCTGGGGGCGCTGGCGGCGCTGATCCTGCTTTCTGTCTACCTTGCCGTGCGGATCGTGCCGCAGAGCCAGAAGCACGTGGTCGAGCGGTTCGGGCGCTTGCGGTCGGTGCTGGGGCCGGGGATCAACTTTGTCGTGCCCTTCGTGGACCGGGTTGCGCACAAGATTTCCATCCTGGAACGCCAGTTGCCCACCGCGACGCAGGACGCGATCACCGCCGACAACGTGCTGGTGAAAGTGGAGACGAGTGTTTTCTACCGCATCACCGAGCCGGAAAAGACGGTCTACCGGATCCGCGACGTGGACGCGGCCATTGCCACCACGGTAGCAGGCATCGTGCGCTCCGAGATCGGCAAGCTGGAGCTGGACCAGGTGCAGTCGAACCGCACGCAGCTGATCAGCCAGATCCGCGAGCATGTGCACGCGATGGTCGATGACTGGGGCATCGAGGTGACGCGGGCCGAGATCCTTGACGTGAACCTCGACGACGCGACGCGCGCCGCAATGTTGCAGCAGCTGAATGCCGAGCGGGCCCGGCGCGCGCAGGTGACCGAGGCCGAGGGCAAGAAGCGGGCGGTGGAGCTGTCGGCCGATGCCGAGCTTTACGCCGCCAAGCAGAAGGCCGAGGCACGGCGCATCTCGGCCGATGCCGAGGCTTATGCCACGCAGGTCGTGGCCGTGGCGATCAAGGAAAACGGCATCGAGGCGGCGCAGTACCAGGTGGCGCTGAAGCAGGTCGAGGCGCTGACGGCGGTGGGGCAGGGCAGCGGCAAACAGACCGTGATCGTGCCCGCACAGGCGCTGGAGGCCTTCGGTGATGCCTTCAAGATGCTGAAGGGGCGTGTCTGATGCTTTGGACGGAATGGTGGATGTGGCTGGTCGCGGCCTGCCTTCTGGGCATTCTGGAACTGCTGGTCCCGGCCTTTGTTTTTCTGGGTTTCGCCATCGGCGCGGCGCTGACCGGGCTGGTACTTTGGGCGGGCGTGCCTCCGGCGGGCTGGATGGCGGGCTCGCTGCCGCATCACCTGCTGGTCTGGGCCGTCGCCTCGCTGGCCGGCTGGCTGGTGCTGCGTGCGGCCTTCGGGCGCAAGCGCGGGCAGGTCAAGATCTGGGACCGCGACATCAACGACAACTAGGCGGGTTCGGTCAGGGCAGCGGGCCGCCGTTGTAAAGCCAGTCTAGCGCGTCGGCGTCGGGGCAGATCTGGCTGCCCACCGCCCGCAGGTGGCGCGAGATCTCGTCTGTCATGCCATCGTCGCGGGCCTTGCCGGCCTCGCCCCGGCGCAGCATCGCGCCCGGGTTCAGCACCGGCACGGGCGTGTCGGGCATCGTCTCGAACCGGTCCTCGTGCTGCTTCATCCACGGGAAGGACGTGTATTCAAGGATCGCGGGCCAGCGATCGTCGCCGGGGCTGACGCCGAGAAAATCGGCAATCTTGCGGATCGTGCCCTCGTGGTCGTCCTTCATGTCCGCGTAGTGGAGGAACAGGACGTTGGGCTGGCCCCGCAGTGGCCACCATGCCGCGAGAAACCCGAAATGCATTGCCTGCATCCCCTGGGGGTCGATCACCTCGGCGTAAAAGCTGGGGAAATCGGGGCGGCACATCGCCATGCGCGGCACCTGCCAGAGGTCGAACCACTCGTCCGAGTGCTTGTTGAGGAAGGGCCAGAAAGAGACGAGCGATTCCTCGGGATTCCGAAAGACGACGATGTATTTCACGCCGGGCCAGCCGTCAGGGGCATGGAACGGAAGGCCGGGCGGCGGTGAATGTGTCTTCATCACGCGGCGTTGTGAGGGCGGAATGGCATTGAGCCTGTCCAGCACTGTGTCATGGGTGTCCGCGGGATGGCTGAGAAACTCGATCCACGGCACCTCTTCGTAGATGCGCTCGAACGCGGCGGTTCCGCCGTTGAGAACCTGATGGACGATGTTCATCGTCCATGTCGTGCCGCTTTTTGGTGGCACCGAAATGACGACATCGCCGTCGCGCCACGCGATTTTCTGCTGGATCTCTGGATCGATCCAAGGGGGCCCCTGTCGAGGACCGTTGTCGTGCTGAATATCTGTCATGACCGCAACCTCCCGTTGGGTCGGCATCCGGCCCGCTGGGGGCCGAATGTTCGCGGATGCTATACTCTGGGCCGGCTGGCGTAAACCGGCGGGCCCTCAGGGCGCCGCGCCGCGCATGCGGGCGCTGATCCGATGCGGCGAAAGAAGGGCGCGGCCTTTTTCCAGCCAGGCGGCGGCGAAGGCCAGCACCGCGGCAACCTCGGCGATCAAGAAGAAACGCACCTTGTCGAGGGCGCCTGTGACCCCGGTCAGCCCTGCCCGTGCGGCGAGCCAGTACAGCCCCAGCCCCGCCATCGCGGCAAGGATTACCACGCCGCAGCGGAAGAAATAGGTGTTGCGCGGGTCCCAGACCGTCGCCGGGTAAACGCCGCCGCGCGTGGCCACGATATTGGCCTGCGTCGACCCGCCACGCGGAAACAGGACAAGGCAGAATACAGCCGTGCCAAGAAAGAAGACCCCGGCGCAGCTGTAATGCACGATGTCGGAATGGTGGGTGAAGCCCGAAATCGGGCAGGGCAGCAACCCGTGGCACTGGTCGCCCCGGACCGGGAACTGGGCCACGCCGATTGCGCCCAGCCCGGTCAGCTTGGCCACCCAGAAATCCGAGATGTGGTCGCGCCAGCGGGGCGATGCGCGTTCCACCGCGGTGGGCCGATAGCCGAGATAGGCGATCAGGAACACGCCGATGGCCCAGAGCACGCCGACCAGCACGTCGCCCATCGCGGTGTGGTAATAGTCGCTGATCGAAGCGGCGAACGCATGCCCGGTCAGCGCCGACCAGCCGAGCAGCGTGACAGGAAGCGCAAGGCCGAGATATCCCAGCGCCTTGCGCACATAGTCGAATTGCTGCGCCTTGCGGGCAAGGTCGTCCGCTTCGTCGGGGTTCATGCGCTGCCCTCCGCCGTTTTGCGGAAAGGATAGCCGCGTGCGGCGCCGCTGCCTAGCGCGGGATCAGACGTTCGGGTGGCGGGCCTGCGGGCTGTCCATCTCGGCCCGTACGGCCAGCGCCGCGGCGCGCGGATCGGGGTGCATCCAGACCGGACGGCCGATGACGATGTGATCGGCGCCGTCGGCAATGGCCTGCGCGGGGGTCGCGGTGCGTTTCTGGTCGTCATGTTCGGCGCCGGTCGGGCGGATGCCGGGGGTGACGATCAGCCGGCCCTCGGCCTGCGGCAGCGCGCGGATCAGCGCCGCCTCCTGCGCCGAGGCGATGACGCCATGCGCGCCCGCCTCGAATGCGCGGCCGGCGCGTTCGGTCACGAGGTCGGCGACGCTGCCGGCCTTCATGCAGCCTGCGTCAAGGTCGCCCCGGTCGAGCGAGGTGAGAATTGTGACGGCAAGGATCTTCAGGTTGGAGCCTTCGGCGCCCGCCCGCGCGGCGCGCACGACATGGGGGTCGCCGTGGACGGTGAGAAAGTCGATGTCATAGCGGGCGAACCCGCGCACCGCGGCCTCGACCGTGGCGCCGATGTCGAACAGTTTCATGTCGAGGAAGATGCGCTTGCCGTGTTCGGCCTTCAGCTCGTTGGCCAGCGCAAGGCCGCCGCCGGTCAGCATGCCCAGCCCGATCTTGTAGAACGACACCGCGTCGCCGATCTTCTCGGCCATCGCGAGGCCGTCGAGCACGTTGGCGACGTCGAGGGCGACGATCAGGCGGTCATCTTGCATCGGGCTTCCTTTCAGGCGTTCGGGCGGTCATGGTCCCGCGCGGCAGACCTGTCAAGGAGGGCGGATGGCGCGGATCGGGCTGGAAGTGGCGGTGGACAGTCCGGCGGGGCTGGCCGCGGCGGTGGCGGGCGGCGCGGACCGGGTGGAACTTTGCGCGGCGCTGGAGCTGGGCGGGCTGACGCCCGCGCCGGGGCTGGTCGCGCAGGCGCGCGATTGTGGCCTGCCCGTCTTTGCGATGATCCGGCCGCGCGCGGGCGATTTCGTCTTTGATGCCGCCGAGGTGGAGGCCGCGCTGGCCGACATCGCCGCGATGCGCGCGGCGGGGCTGGCCGGCGTGGTGATCGGCGCGGCGCGGCCGGATGGCGCGCTGGACGAAGGCGTGCTGGCGCGGATGGTCGCGGCGGCGGGGCCGCTGGCGGTGACGCTGCACCGGGTTTTTGATCTCGTGCCTGAGCAGAGCGCGGCGCTGGAGGTGGCGGTCCGCCTTGGCATCGGGCGTGTGCTGACCTCGGGCGGGGCCACGCGGGCAGTGGACGGTGCGGCGCAGATTGCCGCCTTGGTGGCACAGGCGCGCGGGCGCATCGGCATTCTTCCCGGCGCGGGGATCACGCCGGACAATGTGGCCGCGCTGGTTGCGGCGACCGGGGTGGTTGAGGTTCATGCCTCTTGCGCCGTGTCGTTGCCACAGGATCCGGATGCCGTCGCATTGGGGTTTTGCGGACCCGTCAGGCGGCAAACCGACGCAGAAACGGTTCGCAAGATGCGGGCGGCGCTGGCTGCTTGACACAGGTCAGGGACTTGCAGCGACGCAAGGCGCACACCATCTGAAAGACGAGGCCCGAAGGGGGATGTGCCGCATGGCCGGGCATCCCGAGTATGGGCGCTTTGAAAAGGAGAGACACCATGAACTTGGAGAAGTTCACCGAGCGGTCGCGCGGCTTTTTGCAGGCTGCCCAGACGATCGCGATGCGCGAAAGCCACCAGCGCATCCTTCCCGAACATTTGCTCAAGGCCCTGATGGACGATGACCAGGGCCTGTGCGCCAATCTGATCGGCCGCGCCGGTGGCGATGCCCGCGCCGTGCGCGAGGCCGTCGATCTGAGCCTGTCCAAGCTGCCCAAGGTCACCGGCGATGCCGGGCAGGTCTATATCGACAGCCTGACGGGCAAGGTGCTGGACGAGGCCGAGAAGGTTGCGACCAAGGCGGGCGACAGTTTCGTCCCGGTCGAGCGCATCCTGATGGCGCTGACGATGATCAAGTCGAAGGCCAAGGATGCACTGGATGCCGGACAAGTCAGCGCGCAGGCGTTGAACACCGCGATCAATGACATCCGCAAGGGGCGCACGGCGGACTCGGCCTCTGCCGAGGAAGGCTATGACGCGCTGAAAAAGTATGCGCGTGACCTGACCGAGGCCGCCGAGCAGGGCAAGATCGACCCGATTATCGGCCGTGACGAGGAAATCCGCCGCGCGATGCAGGTTCTCAGCCGCCGGACCAAGAACAACCCGGTCCTGATCGGCGAGCCGGGTGTCGGCAAGACCGCCATCGCCGAGGGGCTGGCGATCCGCATCGTTGAAGGTGACGTACCGGAATCGTTGCGCAACAAGCGGCTGATGGCGCTGGATATGGGTGCTCTGATTGCCGGCGCGAAATACCGGGGCGAATTCGAGGAGCGGCTGAAGGCCGTTCTGAAAGAGATCGAGGCCGCGGCGGGCGAGATCATCCTGTTCATCGACGAGATGCACACGCTGGTGGGTGCCGGCAAGTCCGACGGCGCGATGGATGCGGCCAACCTGATCAAACCTGCCTTGGCGCGGGGCGAATTGCACTGTGTGGGTGCCACGACGCTGGATGAATACCGCAAGTATGTCGAGAAGGACGCGGCGCTGGCCCGGCGGTTCCAGCCGATCATGGTGGAGGAGCCGACGGTTGAAGATACCATCAGCATCCTGCGCGGCATCAAGGACAAGTACGAGATGCACCACGGCGTGCGGATCTCTGACAGCGCGCTTGTCGCCGCGGCGACGCTGAGCCACCGCTACATCACCGACCGTTTCCTGCCCGACAAGGCGATTGACCTTGTCGATGAGGCCGCGAGCCGGTTGCGGATGGAAGTGGACAGCAAGCCAGAAGAGCTGGACGCGATGGACCGGCAGATCCTGCAGATGCAGATCGAGGCCGAGGCGCTGAAGAAGGAAGACGATTCCGCGTCCAAGGACCGGCTGGCCAAGATCGAGAAGGAACTGGGCGACCTGCAGGAAAAGGCCGACGTGATGACGGCCAAGTGGCAGGCCGAGCGGGACCGGATGGAAGGCGCACGCGCGCTCAAGGAAAAGCTGGACCGCGCGCGGGCCGATCTGGAGATCGCCAAGCGCGAAGGCAACCTCGCCAAGGCTGGCGAGCTGTCCTACGGCGTCATTCCGCAGTTGGAGCGTGATCTGGCCGCAGCCGAGGCGCAGGAAGACGCGCTGATGGTCGAAGAGGCCGTGCGGCCCGAACAGATCGCCGAGGTGGTGGAACGCTGGACCGGCATCCCGACCTCGAAGATGCTGGAGGGCGAGCGCGACAAGCTGCTGAAGATGGAAGACGAGCTGGGTAAGCGCGTGGTCGGCCAGCGCGCAGCCGTGACGGCCGTGTCGAATGCTGTGCGGCGTGCGCGTGCGGGGCTGAATGACGAGAACCGCCCGCTGGGCAGTTTCCTGTTCCTCGGCCCCACCGGTGTCGGCAAGACCGAGCTGACCAAAGCCGTGGCCAACTACCTGTTCGACGACGATCAGGCGATGGTGCGCATCGACATGAGCGAGTTCATGGAGAAGCACTCGGTCGCCCGGCTGATCGGCGCGCCTCCGGGCTATGTCGGCTATGACGAGGGCGGCGTGCTGACCGAGGCGGTGCGGCGCCGGCCCTACCAGGTGGTGTTGTTCGACGAGGTGGAAAAGGCGCACCCGGATGTCTTCAACGTGCTGTTGCAGGTGCTTGATGACGGGGTGCTGACCGACGGGCAGGGCCGCACGGTGGACTTCAAGCAGACGCTGATCGTGCTGACCTCGAACCTTGGCGCGCAGGCGTTGAGCCAGTTGCCGGACGGGGCCGATGCCGCAGACGCCAAACGCGACGTGATGGATGCGGTGCGGGCGCATTTCCGGCCCGAGTTCATCAACCGGCTGGACGAGATCGTGATCTTCGACCGGCTGGCGCGGTCCGACATGGCGGCGATAGTGCAGATTCAGTTGCGGCGGCTGGAACAGCGGCTGGCCGGGCGGAATATCACGATCGACCTTGATGCCGACGCGCTGCACTGGCTGGCCGAAGAGGGCTATGACCCGGTCTTCGGGGCGCGGCCGCTGAAGCGGGTGATCCAGCACGCGCTGCAGGACCAGCTGGCCGAGCTGATCCTCTCGGGCGCCGTCCACGACGGCGAGACGGTGAAGGTCACGACCGGGCCTGCCGGCCTGATCGTGGGTGGGCTGGTTGCAGGCTCGCGCCGCGACCGCCCGCATGAGGCCCGTGTGCACTGACGCCCGCCAAAGTGGCTGAAACACTGGAAGGCCCCGCCGCGAGGTGGGGCCTTTTTCCTTGGCGTTGACCTTTCACTCCAATTTATATAACGTGTTATATAATATCTGATGGAGATGGCTATGATCGACGATTTCGTGCGCAGGAAGGGGTATTTGACGCTGGGTACGCGGCTGCGGCGGATCGGAGAGAGATTGCAGGCCGAGACCAGGTCGGTCATGGCCGATCATGGCGTGCCGCTTCAGGGCAACCATTACCCCGTCATCGCGGCGCTGGACGAACATGGCCCGATGACCATAGGCGCGCTGGCCGAGGTGTTGGGCGTCAGCCAGCCGGGCGTGACGCGACTGGTGGGGCAGTTGGCCAAGCTGGGCATGGTCCGCAGCCGGACGGGCAAGGACGACGCGCGGCAGAAGATCGTTGCACTGACCCCGGCCGGGCAGGCCCGTGTCGACGAGGGCCGCGCCGAGGTCTGGCCGCTGATCCAGGCCTGCGTGGCCGAAATGCTGGACGGGCAGCGTGGCCCGCTGCTGATGCAACTTGACCATCTGGAGGACGAGATCGCGCGGCGGCCATTTCTGGCGCGCGCAAGGGCGATGACGGGGAGGGTGGCCGATGACGATGGAAGAGACGGAACTTGATCGGCCGAACTGGGCCACGCTGACCAGTCGGCACGCCGCGATCGCACAGGGGGACCATCTGGCGAGGCGGTTTCCGGCCGAGATCAGCATGCTGGCCGGCATTCCCCGGATCGATGGAGACAGTATGGCCGCGCTGGCTGAGATGGTCGCGGTGACGGGCCCTGTTGGCGTGGCGCAAGTCGGCCATGTGCCCTGCCCGGACGGGACGCACGACATTCATGCCTTCGACGTGAACCAGATGATCCTGCGGGTGACCGGCATTGGCCTGGCGGATGACAGGCTGGTGCGGCTGGGGGCGCACAATGCCGCCGCCATGCTGGCGCTTGCCACGATGACCAAGCCTGGCCCCTTTGCCCTGCGCACGCATGAACTGGGCGAGTACTGGGGCCTTTTCGAGAATGGCGAACTGATTGCGATGGCGGGTGAGCGGATGAAGTTGCCCGGCTATACCGAGATCAGCGGCGTCTGCACGCGGCCCGACCAGTGCGGCAAGGGCCTTGCGCGGCGGCTGTGCCGCCACCTGGTCGCGCGGATACAAGCGCGCGGCGAAACGCCGTTCCTGCATGTCGAGACGACCAAGCCCGAGGTCGAGGCCTTTTATGCCCGGCTGGGCTTCGAGACGCGCCAGATGCTGAACGTTCATGTCTTTGCGCCGGAATCGCCGGCGCAACCGCATTGACCCCGCCCCGGCTTCGCCCCCACTCTGCCGAGTGAAACCGAAGGACAAGGCGATGACGCGACGGATCGAACGGCTGCTGGCCGAATATGGCGAAAGCCACCAGAACCCCACCAACAAGGCAGTGCACTGGGTCTGCGTGCCGCTGATCGTGTGGAGCGTGCTGGCGCTGGTGGCCAGCATCCCCGGTCCGGGTGCGGGGCAGGGCGTGCGGTGGATCACGCTGCTGCTGATCCTTGCGATGTTCTATTACATCTGGATATCGCCCACGCTGGCGGTGGGGATTGCGGTCTTCGCGGGGCTCTGCCTGTGGGTAATCTCGCTTGTGCAGGGCGCGGGCCTGCCATTGTGGCAGGTTGCGGCGGCGGTCTTCGTGCTGGCGTGGATCGGGCAGTTCTGGGGACACAAGGTAGAGGGGCGCAAGCCTTCGTTCCTGAAGGACCTGCAGTTCCTGCTGATCGGCCCGGCCTGGCTGCTGAGTTTCCTTTACAAGCGCGCGGGAATCCCGGTCTGAGGGCCGCGGTGCGGCGGATCGGACCCGCCCCCTAGCGCAGCTGCCCGCGCGCGGCCATCGCCCTTGCGTACAGCCACAGCGCCAGGGTGACGACGAAGATCGCCGCCGAGAACACGATGGCGCCGCTGCCGGAGGCCTCGGACATCGAGATTTCTGCAAGGCCGAAGGTATAGACCGAGGTGACCACGATGCCGAGCAGCGCGGCCAGGAAGGCCGACGCCGCGAACCGGCTGCGCAACAACAACAACACCGACCCCAGCACGGCGGCCCAGACGCCCAGGGCCCAGAAGGCGACTACCCAGGCCGGGTAGCTGAAGAAATACGCCAATTGCTCGGGGGTGAATTGCGCCAGATACCACGCGGAGCGAGCCTGCGTCATCGTGTAGTCGAAGGCGCCCACCGCGTTCCACAACAGCGACACGATGCCAACCAGCCACAGATGCCATGGTGTCTTCATCTCTTATCGCCCCGATTGCTTGGACCGCCGCAAGACGCAGATTGCGCCTCATGCTGCGGGCGTTCGGGGTTCCGATCAAGCCCTTTTGCGCCCGGCCCCAGGGCGCCGCGTCGAGCCCGCGATCCGGCGGTCGTTGGCGGAAGGGATGCGGCGCCCTCGGTAACCGCGCTGTAGCGGGGCGAAACGAAAAAGGGCGGGGGACCCCCCCCGCCCTTCGATCGCGTCCCGCCTTGCCGCTTACATCGGCGGCAGCAACACCTTGTCGATGACGTGGATCACACCGTTCGACGCCATGATGTCGGCGGTCGTCACGGTGGCGTTGTTGACCTTGACGCCATCGGTCCCGTTGACGTGCATGTTCTGCCCCTCGACGGTCTTGATGGTGCCGGTCTTGCCCGCCAGCGCCGCGGCCGGGTAGGTGCCCGCGGCGACGTGGTAGGTCAGCACCTTGACCAACTGGTCCTTGTTCTCGGGCTTGAGCAGGTTTTCGACCGTGCCGGGCGGCAGGGCGGCAAAAGCCTCGTTCGTGGGGGCGAAGACGGTGAACGGGCCGGGGCCCTTCAGCGTGTCGACGAGGCCGGCCGCCTTCACGGCGGTCACGAGGGTCGAGAAATCGGGATTGCCGGCGGCGATGTCGACGATGTCCTGCTGTTGTTGCATCATCGGCGCACAGGCGGTGACGGTGGCCACAGCGGCCCCGGCCACGAAAAGCTTTAGCGTGGTGCGACGGTTCATGTCGTCCTCCCTTCGCATTGTCTGGATTTCGGAAATGGCGGGACAGGGCCGCGCGGACCCTGCCCCTTCTTGCAGATGGGCCGATTACATCGGCGGCATCAGAACCTTGTCGATCACGTGGATCACGCCGTTCGAAGCTTCGATATCGGCTGTGGTCACGTTGGCATCGTTCACCATGACAGACGGCATGGTCTTGATGGTGATGTCCTTGCCCTCGACGGTGGTGGCGGTCATGCCATCCTTGAGGTCTGTCGACATCACCTTGCCGGCGACGACGTGGTAGGTGAGGATCGCGATCAGCTTGTCCTTGTTCTCGGGCTTGAGCAGATCATCGACGGTTCCCGCGGGCAGCGCCGCGAAAGCCTCGTTGGTGGGGGCGAAGACGGTGAAGGGCCCCGCACCTTTCAGAGTATCGACCAGCCCGGCCGCCTTGACGGCTGCGACGAGGGTCGAGAAGTCCGGGTTGGAAGCGGCGGTATCAACAATGTCCATGTCGGCGGCATGAGCCATTCCGCCGAAGGTCGTCACGATGGCGGCGGTCGCGGCCAGGAAGGTTCTGCGCAGCATGTTTTAAGTCTCCCAGTTAACTACAAGATGCTCCAATCGGCATCGAGGAGGAATACTGCTGCGAAGCCTTGCCGGATCAGCTCAAATCGCGGTCAAATTGATGCCAGCGGCCCTTGATCGAAAGACGTAGATCGCTAAGCCGCGCCTTTTTGCGCCGTCCACTGACTTTGCCGTGATGAGTTGTGACCGGCTGTGAGTGATCGGGGCGGGGGATCATTACAATTTCAGACAGCATCGTGAGGCCGTGAAACCTCTTTCTGCACTATAACGTATCTTGATTACGGATATCGATGAAAGAGGGCCCCATGACCAGACGCTGGAAATCTGACCTGACCGAAGCCGACGTGACGCCCGAGGCCGCGTGGCTGAACCGCCGCGCGCTGATTGCGGGTAGCGTGACCCTTGGCGCACTGGCCGCAGCCGGTGGCGCGCGGGCCGATACGCTGACGCCAAACACGCTGGACGAGATCACGCACTACAACAACTTCTACGAATTCGGCACCGGCAAGACCGATCCGGCCAACAACGCCGGCGGGCTGAAGACCTCGCCCTGGGCGATCAAGGTTGACGGGATGGTGGACAAGCCCGGCACCTATACGATCGACGAGTTGCTGGCGGGCTTTACGCCGGAACAGCGGATCTACCGTTTCCGCTGCGTCGAAGCATGGGCGATGGTGATCCCGTGGAACGGCGTGCCACTGGCCAGCGTGCTGGACAAGCTGGGCGTGCAGTCTGGCGCGAAATATGTCGCCATGGAATCTGTGGTGCAGCCCGACGTGATGGTCGGTGTGCGGCAGGGGGTTATCCCGTTCCCGTATGTCGAGGGCCTGCGACTGGACGAGGCGATGCATCCGCTGACGCTTCTGGCCACCGGCCTTTACGGCAAACCGATGCCCAACCAGAACGGCGCGCCGATCCGGCTGGTGGTGCCGTGGAAGTATGGCTTCAAGTCGATCAAGTCGATCGTGCGGATCAGCCTTGTTGCCGATCAGCCGCCAACGACATGGAACAAGATCGCGCCGCAGGAATACGGGTTCTACAGCAACGTGAATCCGAACGTAGATCATCCGCGCTGGAGCCAGGCGACCGAACGTCTGATCGGTGGCGGCCTGTTCTCAAAACGGCAGCCAACGCAGATGTTCAACGGCTATGATGAGGTCGCCTCGCTGTACGACGGTATGGATCTGAGGGTGAACTACTGATGGATGTGGCGGGCTACATCAATCGTGCCGCCCGGAGGGTGCCGCCCTGGACGCTATATATAGCAGGCTTCGGCTGGGCGGCTTGGCTATTCTGGCAGGCCGCAACCGGGGCGATCGGCGTCGAGCCCGTCAACATCCTTGAACGGGCCTATGGGCTGCTGTCGCTAAAGCTTTTGGTGGCGGGGCTGTGCATCA